>NZ_BSTX01000001.1:0-633004 GCF_030269765.1 Actinorhabdospora filicis
ACCACACACCAACCGGGAAACCCGGCCGACATGCCAGTGTGCAAGAGCCCTGCACAAACTGACCAAAAACACCCTGTTGAGTTCTCAAACAACACACCCACACCAAGAACCAAGTCACTCTGGACCAGATCCCGACTGGCGGGTATATTCACTTTGTCTATCTTGTCTCGCTTTGTTCTCGCTCTTGCTCCGAGAACCTTACCAGACCCGTTTTCCGGCCCGTTTCGCACCCCCGCCGCTTCCGGCGGTTCTTCGAACCGTTCCGCCCCACGCTTACGCTCTCCAGTCCCTGGTTCGTGTCGAACCGGACCTGGAGCGCACAAGGACTCATCTACTGAGTCGATCCAGGGGGGTTGACCGTAGCAGACCCACTAAGGTGGTCCTGACACTCGGTCGGGCGGTCTGCGGGCCGTTCCACGTCCCTGCGGCCTCTCGGCTTCGCTGGTCCGTTTCTGTCCGGTGCCCCGCTGACTCGATAAACATTACCCGGCGTTCCAGAGAGCGTCAAACCGGGGGTCGGTTGTTCCGCGTCACCCCCGTCGCCGGGGGCTTCCGGCCGTCCCCCGGGACGACGTTCTACCTGGTCACTGTACCTCGTCCGGCACTTCGACGCCGGCGATCGTGCGCTTGCCCCGGCGCAGGACGGCGTACTTCCCGTGCAGCAGCGCGCCCGGCGACAGGGTCGCCTCGGCGTCGGTCACGCGCTCGTTGTTGAGGTACGCGCCGCCCTCGGCGATCGCGCGGCGGGCGTCCGAGACGCTCTTGGCGAGCCCGGTGTCCTTCAGCAGAGCGGTGATCGGCGCTTCGGCGGCGGCCGTCACGAGTCCCGCCTCGGCGAGCGCCGCGCGCAGGGTCGCCTTGTTGAGGCCGGTGAGTTCGGCACGGCCGAAGAGGGCCTGTGCGGCGGCGATGGCCTGGGCGGTGTTGTCGGCGCCGTGGACGAGGGTGGTGAGCTCCTCGGCGAGCGCGCGCTGGGCGGCGCGGGCGGCGGGGCGTTCGGCGGTCTCCTTTTCGAGGGCCTCGATCTCGGCGTGGCTCTTGAAGGAGAAGCGGCGCAGGTACATGCCGATGAGGTCGTCTTCGGTGTTGAACCAGTACTGGTAGAAGGCGTAGGGGCTGGTGAGCTCGGGGTCGAGCCAGGTGGCGCCGCCTTCGGACTTGCCGATCTTGGTGCCGTCGGCGCGGGTGACGAGGGGGGTGGAGAAGGCGTGGGCGTGGCCTCCTCCGCGGCGGCGGATGTAGTCGACGCCGGCGGTGATGTTGCCCCACTGGTCGGAGCCGCCGAACTGGAGTGTGCAGGCGTGCCTTTGGCCGAGTTCGTAGAAGTCGTTGGCCTGGAGGAGCTGGTAGGCGAACTCGGTGAAGGAGATGCCGCTCTCCAGGCGGGCCTTGACGACGTCGCGGGCGAGCATGCGGTTGACGGGGAAGTGCTTGCCGACGTCGCGGAGGAAGTCGATGGCGGAGGTCTGGGCGGTCCAGTCGAGGTTGCTGACGACGGTGGCGGCGTTGTCGCCTTCGTAGGTGACGAAGGGCGCGACCTGGGCGCGGATCTTCTCGGTCCATCCGGCGACGGTCTCGGGCGCGTTGAGGGTGCGCTCGGTGGTCTCGCGGGGGTCGCCGATCTGGCCGGTGGCGCCGCCGACGAGGAGGATGGGCCGGTGTCCGGCGAGCTGGAGCCTGCGCGCGGTGATGACCTGGGTGAGGTGCCCGACGTGGAGGCTCGGCGCGGTGGGGTCGAAGCCGACATAGAAGGTGACGGTTCCCTCGAAGTGCTCGTGGAGGGCCTCGGGGTCGGTCGAGTCGTGGATCAGTCCGCGCCAGCGCAGGTCGTCAAGGATGTTCACGCCGTTGATTCTGGCCTATGGCGTGGGGTGGCGCGCGAACGGTTTCTGGGCGTGTGCGCCCGGTATGGGCTGACGGTGGGTTCGCCGGGGATCCAGAAGCGCCAGGGTGTGGCGGCGGCGGTGCCGGAGATGCCGGTGCGGGGGCCGTTGGCGAGCGCGGTGGGCGGGGTGGCGGGGTCGCGGAGGTGGACGGGTCCGGTGCCGTCGAGGGCGGGTGTGCCGGTGTCGGCGCCGGTGATGTCGAGGGCGCGGGCGAGGCGGGCGGGTCCGCGGGCGAGGTCGCGGTCGGTGGAGCGGGGGCGGCGGGCGCGGGCGGTGTCGATGCCGTCGATGACCTCTCCGGCGCGGAGGAGGACGCCGGAGGCGTGTCCGGTGGGGCGGGCGGTGATGTTGAGGCACCAGTGGACGCCGTAGGTGAAGTACACGTAGGTGTGTCCGGAGGGCCCGAACATGGGGGCGGTGCGGGGTGTGGGTCCGCGGTGGGTGTGTGAGCCGGGGTCTTCGCCGACTCCGGCGTAGGCCTCGACTTCGGTGAGGCGGATGGTGACGCCGTTGGCGGTGACGGTGCAGCCGAGGAGCATGGCGGCGGCGATGGTGGTGTGCTCGTCGAGGGTTTCGGCGATGGGCGGGGTGTTCCATCCGGCGCCGCGGGCCCAGTAGCGGGCGTGGGCGCGGTGGGTGTGGAGGTCGGCGGGTGGTGGTCCGGCGTCGAGGGTCTCCACGAGTGGGGGGAGGCCGATTTCGGCGCGCAGGCGGTGGACGTTTTCGGGGTCGGCGATGGTCCAGGGGGCCATGACGCCGTCGTCGGTCCAGTCGAGCTGGGTGCCGTAGGTCTGGGGTCGTCGTTCGAAGAATTGGACGCGGTCGTGTGTGTAGGCACGTTGCCGCGGGGTGAGGTCGGCTTCGGCGAGGACGCGGTGCTGGAGGGCGGGTGCGCCGATGGCGTGCTGGGTGATGAGCCAGGCGGCCTCGGCGCCGTCGGTTCCGGCGAGTTCGGGTCCGGGCCAGCCGTGGGCGTCCATGATGGCGGTGAGTTCGCGGGCGTTGCGGTCGTGGACGGCGGCCATGTCGGGGTGGTAGCCGTCGTAGAGCTCGCCGGTGGCGGCCAAGTGGTCGCGGACGCGCAGGTCCTCGGCGGCCATGGTGAGCAGGCGGTCGCGCAGGTCCGGATTCACGTCTCCAGTGTGCCGGGTGGAATGATCGCGGCCATGTCGCATGCTTTCGCCGATGACGCCCTGGCCGCCTTCGTCGCCGAGGCGGGTGCGCAGGGCGGGCCGACGTTCCGGGAGCGGGGCGCGGCCGATGTGCGCGCGGGTGCCGCCGCGGTGGTCCGTCCGCGTGAGCCGGAGTTGTTCGAGGTGCGCGACGTGGACGCCGGGGGTGTGGCGGCGCGGCTGTACCGGCCGTCCGCCGGCGCGTCGCGGGTGCTGGTGTACCTGCACGGCGGGATGTGGTCGATCGGTTCGCTGGAGACGCACGACCGGGCGTGCCGGGCGCTGGCGCGGGACGCAGGGGTGTCGGTGCTGGCGGTGGACTACCGGCTGGCGCCGGAGCATCCGTTCCCGGCGGCGGTGGAGGACGCGGTGGCGGTGTTCGGGTGGGCGACGCGGCTGGACGCGCGTCCGGGTATCGGCGGGGACAGCGCGGGTGGGCACCTGGCGGCGCTGGCGTCGATCGTGCTGCGGGACGGGGGTGGTCCGCTGCCGTCGGCGCTGGTGATGGCCTATCCGAACACCGACCTGACCTTCTCGCGGCCGAGTACCCGGGAGAAGGCCGAGGGCTGGGGCCTGACGACCGACGCGGTGATGTGGGGCGCCGAGCAGTGGGTGCCGGACCCGGCGACGCGCGCCGACCCGCGGGTCAGCCCGCTGTTCGCCGGGCTCGCGGGCCTGCCGCCGGCGGTGGTGGTGACCGCCGAGCACGATCCGCTGCGCGACGAGGGCGAGGAGTTCGCCGCGCGGCTGGGCGAGGCGGGCGTCCCGGTGGTCCTGCGCCGTGAGGAGGGCATGATCCACGGGTTCCTGACGCTGCACGGGGTCTCCCCCGCCGTGGAGTCCGCCACGGCGCGGTTCGCCGCCGACGTGGCCCGGGTCTTCGGGAACTCCGACACACTGGCGGTATGAGAAGCGCCGGAATCCTGCTGCACCGGCGGGGCGAGGTCCTGCTGGCGCACATGGGCGGTCCCTTCTGGGCCCGCAAGGACGCCGGTGCGTGGACGATCCCGAAGGGCGAGCTCGCCGGGGGCGAGGAGCCGTGGGACGCCGCGCGCCGGGAGTGGGTGGAGGAGCTGGGCGTGCCGGTCCCGGAGGGGCCGGTGCGGGACCTGGGCGAGGTGACGCAGAAGGCGGGCAAGGTGGTGCGCGCCTTCGCGATCGAGGGTGAGCTGGATCCGTCGTCGATCACGCCGGGGACCTTCGCGATGGTGTGGCCGCCGGGTTCGGGTGTGGAGCGGGAGTTCCCGGAGGTGGACCGGGTGGCGTGGTTCTCGCCGGAGGAGGCCGCGGCGCGGATGGTGGCGGCACAGCGGGAGTTCCTGGCGCGGTTGTGAGCTCACCCGGCGGCGCGGGCGGCGAGCCAGCCGGCCATGGCGCGCACGCCCGTCCCGATGGCGGTCTCGTCGGGGTCGAAGGCGGTGTCGTGGGGGAAGCCGGTGACCAGTGGCGCGCCGGGACGGCGGACGCCGAGGTAGCTGTAGGTGCCGGGGACGCGGCGCAGGAACAGGGCGAAGTCCTCGCCGCTGAAGGGGGTCGCGGCGTGTGCGACGCCGACGGGGACGCCGGTGGCGCGCAGGTGCCGGGCGAGGGCGAGGGCGTCGGGTTCGGGGCAGACGAGGGCGGGGAAGGGCTCGGCGGTGAAGACGACGCCGGTGTCGTCGGCGAGGGCGGTGACGTCTGCGCGGACGGTTTCGGCGCGGTCCTCGGGCCAGGTGCGCCAGGCGGCGTGGACGGTGTCGCCCACGGCGGAGGCGCGCATGTAGACGAAGGTGGACAGGCGTCCGCCGGGTGTCGTGAGGTCGGTGATGAGGCCTTCGAGTTCGCCGGGGGACCGCGGTGGTGTGACGGTGCCGAGTTCGGCGATGTCGGTGGCGAGCTGCGCGGCGTCCCCGGGTGAGGCGGTGGTGATGACGCAGGTGTCGAGGCCGGGGAGGCCGTTGCCGGGGGTGACGGTGATCGTCCCGGCGGGCATGGGGCCGCAGTGGAGGGCGTGGATCTCGTCGACGCCGTCCAGGGCGTCCTCGGCGAGCATGGCGCGGGCGCCGGTGAGGTCCTCCTCGGCGGGCTGGAAGAGGAAGACGTGGCGCCCGGCGAGGCGGTCGCGGAGTCCGGCGAGGACTTCGGCGACGCCTACGCCGACGGTGGTATGCACGTCGTGGCCGCACAGGTGCGCGGGTTCGGTGCCGCCGCCGGACTGGGCGTGCGGGGGGACGGCGTCCATGTCGGCGCGGTAGGCGATGGTCCGGCCGGGCCGGGCGCCTTCGAGGACGGCGATGACGCCGTGCCCGCCGACGCCGGTGGTGACGGCGAGCCCGGCGGCGCGCATCCGGGCGGCGACGAGCGCGGCGGTGCGCGCCTCGTGCCCGGCGAGTTCGGGGTGGGCGTGGATGTCGCGGCGCAGGGCGATGAGGGATGCGTCGAGGCTGGCGGCGGCGGTGTCGATGTCGTGCTGCACGGGTGGTCCTCCTGGCTGCTGGGAAGGCAAGTGTGCGGCCGTGGAGGGGCGGGTGCAGTGGGGCGGGGGGCCGTTCGGGGGTGGGGGTAGGCCGTGTTTTCAGGTGGCCGTGCCGGACCCGATGGCGCTCGTCCCGGCGGCCCTCGCCACGGGGCGTAGGCTCAAGATGCCGTCGGGTGACGGTGAAACCGAACCGCCGGGAAGGCGGTCGTCATGTCCGTTCAAGACGCTCTCGGGCGCATTCTGGTCGCCGGTGACTCCCCTGCTCCCCCCAGGCTCGTGCTCACTCCACTTCGGACGACGTCGGCCACCGACGGGGTCTGGTGGCCGCGGTCCTTCGACGCGCTGGCGGAGCTGCCGGGGCTGGTGGTCTTCGTGCGGGGGCGGATGGGGCCGGTGACGACGGTGATGCTGAGCCGGTCGGTGTGGGTGGGGGACTTCCGGCGGCTGGTGGTCGGTGGGCTGCCGGTGCGGGTGGGGTGGTTCGCCTCGCTCGACGCGTCGCTGGCGATCGTGACCACCGACCGGGGTGGGCAGCTGGACCTGCTGGTGATCCCGCCGGAGGCGGAGGGCGCCGGTGATGAGGTCCCGATCGGTGTATGGGACGGCGAAGGCGGGCATCTGGCGTAGGCTGGGCACATAAGGTCACCCCGGACCCCGGTGGCGCAACCCCCTCCCGAAGGGCCGGTTCGTGACCCCCGAGATCACCCTCTCCCCCATCGCCACCGTCGACGACCATGGGTACGCCGAGCTGCGCGCGCGGGTGCGCGAGCTCGGGTTGCTGCGGCGGCGTCCGTTCTATTACTTCGCACTCATCGCCGTGATCGTCGGTTCGCTCGCCGGTGGGGTGGCGCTGATGGCCGTGATCGGGGACTCGTGGTGGCAGCTGGCGCTGGCGCCGCTCTTCGCGGTGGTCTTCGCGCAGCTGGGGTTCCTGGGGCACGACGCGGGGCACCGGCAGGTCTTCGCGGGCAGGCGGGCCAATGACGCCGCGGGGCTGCTGTTCGGCAATCTGGGCATCGGGCTGGCCTACGGGTGGTGGATCGACAAGCACCGCAGGCACCACGCCGACCCCAATGACGTGGAGCGGGACCCGGACGTGTCGGGCGAGTCGATCGCGTTCACCGCCGCGCAGGCGAGGGCGCGGGGACGGGCCGGGCGGCTGCTGGCGCGCTACCAGGCCTGGGCGTTCTTCCCGATGCTGCTGCTGGAGGGCCTCGCGCTGCACGTCGCCGGAGTCAAGGCGGTCTTCGGGCCGGGCTACCGCAGGCGGTGGCTGGAGATCGCGCTGCTGGCCGCGCACGTCGTCATCGCCGTGCTGGTGTTGCTGGCGGTGATGTCGCCGCTGAAGGCGCTGGCGTTCGTGGCGGTGCAGCAGGGCCTGTTCGGGGTGTACCTGGGGTGCGCGTTCGCGCCGGGGCACAAGGGGATGCCGATGACCGGGCGCGGCCAGAAGCTCGGTTTCCTGCCGCGCCAGGTGCTCACCACCCGCAATGTCACCGGCAGCCGGTTCAACGAGGTGCTGCTGGGGGGCCTGAACTTCCAGATCGAGCACCACCTGTTCCCGAACATGCCGCGGGTGGCGCTGCGGCACGCGCGGCCGCTGGTGCGCCGGCATCTGGACGAGCGGGGACTGCCGTACCACGAGACGAGCCTGTTCGGCTGCTACCGGCTGGCGCTGGGGCACCTGGACCGTGTGGGGCGTCGGGCCACCGGAGCTCCCGGTGAGTCTCGACCCGTCAGGTGAGGGAATTGCGGCCGAGGGAGTGTGGGCGCGCATCGCGCACCTGGCCGAGGGACGCCCCTTCACGATGGCGCTGGTGTGCCGGGCGGCGCTGGGCGCCGTCGGCGTCGACGGCGCCGCGGTCACCGTGGCCGCCGGGACCGACGCCCGTGACGTGCTCCACGCCAGTGACACCGTGGCCGCCGAGCTGGAGGAATGGCAGATCACCTACGGCGAGGGACCGGGCGTCGACGCCCTGGAGGGCGGCGGGTCCACACTGGTCGCCGATCTCGGCGAGCACCATTGCGCGCTGCGGTGGCCGGTGTTCACTCCGGCGGCGCTGGGCAGTGGCGCCAAGGCGCTGTTCGCGCTGCCGTTGCAGGTGGGGGTGATCCGGCTGGGCGTCCTGGATCTGTACCGGGCCGAGGCCGGTGGGCTGGGCGCGCGGCTGGCGGAGGCCCTCGACTACGCCGACGCGGCCACGGCGCTGCTGCTCGACGGTGTCGACGCCACCCACCCCGACTCCGACCCGCACCAGGCGCACGTCCACCAGGCGACGGGGATGGTCGTGGTCCAGCTGGGCGTCGGCGCGGCCGCCGCCTACGCGGCCCTGCGCGCGCACGCCTTCGCCCACGGACGCCACCTCGGTGAGGTCGCCGCAGACGTGGTGGCCCGCAGGCTTCGTTTCGACGGCGATCAAGGGCATGATGGGCGGTGAGGAGCTGGATGAGATGGTCCCGGACCACGGGTGAATGCCGATGAATCAGACGACGATCGCCGAGACTTTCGTGGAGTTCGCCGACACGCTGACCGCCGACTTCGACGTGGTGGACTTCCTCCATCAGGTCGCCGTGAAATGCGCCGACGTGCTCGGCGTGGCCGCCGCCGGGCTGCTGCTGACCGACCAGCGGGGAGCACTGCGGGTCGTGGCGGCCTCCAGTGAGCGCACGCGGCTGCTGGAGCTGCTCCAGCTCCAGCACGACGAGGGCCCGTGCCCGGAGTCGTTCCACACCGGACGGCCCATCGCCGTCCCCGACCTCGCCGCCGAGACCGGCCGCTGGCCGCGGTTCGCCACGGCGGCCACCGCCGCCGGTTTCGCCTCGGTGGAGGCGCTGCCGATGCGGTTGCGGGACACCGTCATCGGCGCCCTGGGCCTGTTCGGCACGCGCCCGGGTCCCCTCGATCCGGTGACGCTGCGGCTGGCCCGCGCGCTGGGGGACGTGGCCACGATCGGCATCGTGCAGGCCCGCACCATCCAGCGGCAGGAGGAGATCGCCGCGCAACTGCAGACCGCGCTGACCAGCCGGGTGGCCATCGAGCAGGCCAAGGGCGTCATCGCCGAACGTCACGACCTGGACATGGACGGCAGCTTCGAGCTGCTGCGGCGGGCGGCGCGCTCGGCGAACCGGCGGCTGTCGGACCTGGCGCGCGACGTGGTCACCGGCGAGGCCACGGTCTGAGCCGGTGACTCCGCCCACATCGCTTCGCGCGGCGGTGGCGCGGAGGTAGAACTGCCCGCATGGACTACAAACGACTCGGACCCACCGGAATCCCCGTCTCCCGCCTGTGCCTGGGCATGATGTCCTTCGGCGATCCGGCCCGGCAGGCGTGGGCGCTGCGCGAGGACGAGGCCGAGCCGCTGGTGCGGGCGGCCGTCGAGGCGGGCGTGAACTTCTTCGACACCGCCAACGTGTACTCCCGCGGCGGCAGCGAGGTCGTCACCGGGCGGCTGCTGGCGAAGCTGTTCGCGCGGCGCTCCGACTACGTGCTGGCCACCAAAGTCGGCCTGCCGATGTCGGAGCGGCCCGGGGACGGCGGGCTGTCCCGCAAGCACGTCTTCGACTCCATCGACGCCTCCCTGAAGCGCCTGGGCACCGATCAGGTCGACCTGTTCCAGATCCACCGCCTCGACCACTCGGTGCCCGCCGAGGAGCTGATGGAGACCCTGAACGACGTGGTCCGCTCGGGCCGGGCCCGCCACATCGGCGCCTCGTCGATGGCCGCGTGGGAGTTCGCCAAACTCCAGCACGCCGCCGAGCGGCGCGGCTTCGCCAAGTTCGTCTCGATGCAGAACCACTACAACCTCGCCTACCGCGAGGAGGAGCGCGAGATGCTGCCGCTGTGCGCCGACCAGGGCGTGGCGGTCATCCCGTGGAGCCCCCTCGCCCGCGGCCTGCTCGCGCGGCCCTCGGGCTCGGGCTCCACCGCCCGCACCGCCGGTGACTTCGGCCTGGAGCTGCGCTACGGCAAGGTCGACATGCGGCCGGTCGTGGACGCCGTCACCGCCGTGGCCGCCGCGCGGGGCGTCCCGCAGGCGCAGGTCGCCCTCGCCTGGATGCTGCACCAGCCGCGCGTGACCGCCCCGATCGTGGGCGCCACCCGGCTCGGGCACATCGAGGACGCCGTCGCCGCCGTCGGGCTGAAGCTGTCCGGCGAGGAGATCGACGCCCTCGAAGCGCCCTACCGTCCGCTGCCGCCGATCGGCGTCGAGACGCGCTCGGCCGACCGCGAGGCCTAGGCCGTGGCCAGGAACTGGGTCGCGGCGAGCTCGGCGTAGAGCGGGTCGGACTCGACGAGTTCGGCGTGGGTGCCCACCGCGCGGACCTCACCGGCGTCCATGACCACGATCCGGTCGGCCATGGTGACCGTCGACAGGCGGTGCGCGACGACGAGGACGGTCGTCTCGCGCGCCGCCTCGGCGACGGTGTCGCGCAGGGCGGCCTCGTTGACCGCGTCGAGCTGCGAGGTCGCCTCGTCGAGCAGCAGGAGCCGTGGTTTGCGCAGCAGCGCGCGGGCGACGGCGACGCGCTGGCGCTCGCCGCCGGAGAGCTTGCTGCCGCGGTGGCCGACGACGGTGGCGAGGCCTTCGGGGAGGCGCTCGACGAGGGCGTCGAGGCGGGTGCGGCGCAGGACCTCGGCGATGGCGTCGTCGGTGGCGGCGGGGGCGCCGAAGGTGAGGTTGTCGCGGAGGGTGCCCGACAGGACCGGGGCGTCCTGCTCGACGTAGCCGATCGCGGCGCGCAGGTCGGCGATGGGCCAGTCGCGCACGTCGCGGCCGTCGAGGAGGACGCGTCCGGCGGTGGGCTCGTAGAAGCGCTCGATGAGCGAGAAGACGGTGGTCTTGCCGGCGCCGGAGGGGCCGACGAAGGCGGTCATGCCGTTCGGGGGGACGGTGAAGGTCACCGAGTTGTGGACGTCGGGCAGCTCGGGGCGGTAGCGGAAGCGGACGCCCTCGAAGGTGACGCTCCCGGCGGCGTGGGCGACGGGGGCGTGGTCGGCGGCGACCTCTTCGACGTCCATGGCGTCGACCTCACCGATGCGGGAGATCGCGGCGGCGCCGACCTGGAGCTGGCTCACCGCGCGGACGATCCCGGCGATCGAGGGGATCAGGTAGAACAGGTACAGCAGGAACGCGATGAGCGAGGCGATGCTCATCTGATCGGAGGCGACGCGGGCGCCGCCGATGCCGAGGACGGCCAGGAACGACACCTGCACGGCCAGCCCGGCGGTGGCGCCGACGATGGACTGCCAGCGCGCGGCCTTGATCCCGGCGCGCCAGGCCTCGGTGGCGGTCTCCTGGATGCGCTCCTCCTCGCGGGCCTCGGCGCCGGAGGCCTTCACCGTGCGGAACGCGCCGAGCATGCGCTCCAGGGCGGCGCCGATGCGGCCGACGGCGGCCTGGGACTCCTTGGTGGCGCGGGAGATGCGGGGCATGACCACGCTGACCACGGCGCCGATCACGCCCAGCACGGCGATGGTGACGCCGAGCAGGACGAGGTCCATGAACGACATCATCACCACGGTCGCCACGAACGTGATGGCGGAGGTGACCCCGGCGACCACGGCCTGGGTGCTGACCTGCCGCAGGAGGGTGGTGTCGGAGGTGACGCGCGACATCAGATCGCCGGGCTCGGCGTTCTCCACGGCCGGGACGCGCAGGCGCAGCAGGCGGCCGACGAGCTTGCGGCGGGCGGAGAGGATCACCGACTCGGCGGTGCGTTCCAGGACGTAGTCGGAGACGGCGTTGATGAGGGCGCCGGTGACGACCATCCCCGACAGCAGGAGGAGCGAGCCGGTCAGGCTCGCTCCGCTGCCGAGGTCGTCCACGAGCCATTTCGCCGCGAGGGGCTGGACGAGTCCGGCGAGGCTGCCGATGAGGCCCAGGACGCCCGCGACGGCGATGACCGCGCGGTGCGGGCGGATGTAGGCCCACAGGGCCTTCCATGTCGCGCCGGTCACCTCGCCGCGGGGGCGGCCGAACCGGGTGGTCCTGGGGGCTGCTTCGTCTACGGCGGCCATGTCGTCCATCCGTTCGGGGGGCTCAGACCCGGGTAAGGGTACGAACGGGTTCCTGAGAGGCGGCTGTGGTCTTGGCCCGGGCGCCGAGCTGGCCCAGCAGCATCGAGCCGAAGGCGACGGCCATCCCGGCGATCTGGAGGGGGCTGAGGGCCTGGCCGACGACGATCCAGCCGACGGTGGTGGCGGTCAGCGGCGAGAGCAGGCCGAGGAAGGTCAGCGGCACCGGCGACAGCGTCCGCACGCCCCGGAACCAGAGGAAGTAGCCGAGGGCGGTGTTGACCAGCGACAGGTACAGGTACCCGGCGACGTTGGTGGCGGTGAAGGTGGGCAGCGCGCCCTCGACGATGAACGCGATCGGGAGGAGGAACAGGCCGCCCACGGTCAGCTGCCACCCGGCGAAGGAGGTGAGCCGGACCCCGGGGGGCGGGCCCCAGCGCTTGGCGAGCACCGTCCCGGCCGACATCGCGATGGTGCCGCCCAGGCCCGCGGCGACGCCGATCGCGTCGAGCTTGGCGGTCGCGGTCAGGACCACCATCGCCACGCCCGCCACACCGGCGATGCCGAGCAGGACCGGGCGCAGCCGCACCTTCTGGTTCAGCAGCAGCGCCGAGAGGCCGATGACGACGAGGGGACCGGCCGCGCCGACGACGGCGGCGACACCGCCGGGGAGGCGGTAGGCGGCCACGAACAGCAGGGCGAAGAAGACGCCGATGTTCAGCATGCCCAGGGTCGCCGCGCGCCACCACCACTTGCCGGTGGGCAGCTGGCGTCCCATGGCCAGGAGCAGCAGCCCGGCGGGCAGGGCGCGCAGGAGGGCGGTGAGGAGGGGACGCCCGGGCGGGAGGAGCTCGGTCGTGACGGCGTAGGTGGTGCCCCAGGTGATGGGGGCGATCGCGGTGAGCGCGACGGCTCGGGCGGAGGCGTTCATGTCACGTCCTAGGGGGCGGTGCGGAGGTCTGGTGCCCGGACTCGCTTGAATCTGATTAACTTGGACTCAAGTAGTTCCGTTGCTAAGTAGCTTAGCGCTAAGCTACTTGAAGTCAAGCTATTCTGTGGTGGCCCGGGACACACTGGAGGAGACATGACAGACGAGACCGACGCCGTGGACCGCATCACCGGCCAGTGGGCGCGCGAACTGCCCGACATGGGCCTGCGCGCCATGGAGGTCTTCGGGCGCGTCCACCGCGTCTCCCAGCACACCGCCCGCCTCATCGACCCCATATACGCCCGCCACGGCATCGGCCGCGCCGAATTCGACGTCCTGGCCAGCCTGCGCCGCTCCGGCGAGCCCTACACCCTCTCCCCCAAGCAGATCAGCGGCACGCTCATGCTCACCTCCGGCGGGCTGACCGGGCGCCTGGACAAGCTGGAGAAGGCCGGTCTCATCGAGCGGCTGCCCGACCCCGACGACCGCCGCGCCCTGCGCGTCCGGCTCACCGACGCCGGGCGTACCGCCGTCGAGGCCGCCGTCCGCGCCGGCGTCGAGGCGCAGCAGAAGATCCTCGACGTCCTCACCCCCGACGAGCAGGCCGTGCTGGCCGGGCTGCTGCGCCGCGTCCACCTGGCCTACACCGGCGAGCTGTAAAAGACTGGCGCGCGCCGCGGCCCGCACCGCACACTTCTGACCGGTGACGCGGACGCATGTTCGACCACAAGGGAGGTTCACGCGATGCCATTTCACAAACTGCCGGGAGAGACCGCGCCGGTTCGGCTGTGGGCCGACCCGGCCACGGTCGAGGAGCAGGCCCTCGCCCAGCTGCGCAACATCGCGGCCCTCCCGTGGGTCCACGGCGTCGCCGTGATGCCCGACGTCCACTACGGCATGGGCGCGACCGTGGGGTCCGTGATCGCCATGCGCGGCGCGGTGTCCCCGGCCGCCGTCGGCGTCGACATCGGCTGCGGCATGACCGCGCAGCTGACATCCCTGACCGCGAGCGACCTGCCCGACGACCTGTCGCGGCTGCGCAGCGCCATCGAGGCGGCCATCCCGGTCGGCTTCAACATGCACAAGCGGTCGGTCGACACCGACCACCTCAAGACCGGCATGCGCGGCTGGTACGAGTTCTGGCAGGACTTCGAGGACCTCGCCAAGCCCATCGCCCGGGGCCGCAAGGGCCGCGCGATGCAGCAGCTGGGCACCCTCGGCGGCGGGAACCACTTCATCGAGGTCTGCCTCGACGGCGCCGACCGCGTGTGGCTGATGCTGCACTCCGGATCCCGCAACGTCGGCAAGGAACTCGCCGAGTTCCACATCTCGCGGGCCAAGGAACTCCCCCACAACACCGACCTGCCCGACCCCGACCTGGCCGTCTTCCTGTCCGGGGCGCCCAGCATGGACGCCTACCGCAACGACCTGTACTGGGCGCAGGACTACGCCAAGCGCAACCGGGCGGTCATGATGGCCCTGCTGCGGGAGGTCGTGGTCAAGAAGTTCCCCAAGGCCACCTTCCAGCCGGAGATCTCCTGCCACCACAACTACGTGTCGGAAGAGGTCCACGACGGGCAGGACGTCCTGGTCACCCGCAAGGGCGCCATCCGCGCCGGCGAGGGCGACCACGGCATCATTCCCGGCTCGATGGGCGCCAGCTCCTTCATCGTCCGCGGCCTGGGGAACAAGGACTCCTTCGAGTCCGCCTCGCACGGCGCGGGCCGGAAGATGAGCCGCAACAAGGCCCGCAAGCTGTTCACCGCCGAGGACCTCGCGGCGCAGACGGCTGGCGTGGAATGCCGCAAGGACGGCGGAGTGGTCGACGAGATCCCGTCCGCCTACAAGGACATCGATGAGGTCATGGCGCTTCAGTCGGACCTGGTCGAGGTGGTGGCGCGACTCAAGCAGATCGTCTGCGTGAAGGGGTGAGCTCCCGGCACGCGGCATGAGACGCGCCGAGTGAACGAACTGTCAGGCCGGGCGTCCCTTCGGGGGCGCCCGGCCCTTTCACTACTCCAGGACGCGGCGGCAGATCCAGCTCGCCCGCACCGACGGCGGGCTGATGAGCACGACCCCGCGCACCCGCGCCGGGCGGCACGCCATCAGCGCGCGGCCTTGGTGCTCACGATCAGGTTCGACTTGGCGAACCCCTCCCCCGCCAGCCACTCCGCGGTGGTACCCACCGCCGCCACGTTCGAGTGGAACACCGTCATCAGGGTCTCGTGGATCTCCCGCGCGCTCGCCTTCCCCTGCTCGTTGGCCAGCCCGGGCGCGCCGGTGGCGTCGGAGACCACGCGGGCGGCCAGGCCGTGCACGACGGCGTCGAAGGCGGTGTGCAGGACGCAGTTCTGGGTCATGAAACCGACCAGGGTCACCGTGTCGACGTCGTTGGCGCGCAGGTAGTCCAGCAGGTCGGTGCCCGCGAAAGACGACGGGAACGCCTTGTGCAGCAGGTGGTCGCGGGAGCGCCCGCCGATCTCGGGGTGCAGCTCCCAGTTGCGGGTGCCGGGCACGAAGACCGGCGCGGTGGCCGGGGCGTCGTGCTGGACCACGACGACCTTCACGCCGCGCTCGGCGGCGGCGTCCATCATGGCGGCGATGTTGCCCACCGCCACGCCGAAGTCGGGGTACGCGATGGGCAGGTTGCCCTCGGCGGTGTACTCGTTCTGCACGTCGATGACGATCAAAGCCTCGGTCATGCGCTCAATGATCATCGCCCGGATCGTCTGGGACGAGGGGGATCCCGGCCATCCAGCGACGGTTCTCAGCCAGCCGGGACGCGGAAGGTCCGGCGGTAGGAGGCCGGGGACACCCCGAAGACCCCCGCGAAGTGCGGGCGCAGCGCCGCCGCCGACGGGTAGCCGCAGCGGCGGGCCACCGCCTCCACCGGCAGCCCGGTCTCCTCCAGCAGCCGCTGCGCCGCCAGGAGCCGCTGGTGCCGCAGCCACTGCGCGGGCGTGGTCCCGGTGGCCTGCCGGAAGTGCCGGTCGAAGGAGCGGCGGCTCATGCGGGCGCGGGCGGCCAGATCGTCCACGTGGTGCTCGGCGGCCAGGTCGGCCAGCAGGTGCGCCATCACGTCGCCGATCGGGTCGCCGTGCCGGGGACGCGGCACGGGATGCTCCACGTACTGCGCCTGCCCGCCGTCGCGGTGCGGCGCCACGACCAGGGTGCGCGCGACGCGGTTGGCCTCGGCGGCCCCGCGCAGGCGGCGGACGAGATGCAGGCACGCGTCGAGCCCGGCGGCGCTGCCCGCGGAGGTGAGCACGCGGCCCTCGTCGACGTACAGCTCGTCGGGACGCACGTCGACGCCCGGGTACTTGCGCGCCAGCAGGTCGGCGTGGGCCCAGTGGGTGGTGGCGCGGCGGCCGTCCAGGAGCCCGGCGGCGGCCAGCACGAACGCGCCCAGGCACAGGCCGACGACGGTGGCCCCCGCGTCGTGGGCGGCGCGCAGGGCGTCCAGGACGCGCGGGTCCGGCGCGTCGGCGGGCGGCGCGGGATAGGACGGCAGGATCACCAGGCCGGCCTCGCGGACCTCGTCCAGCGTCGCGGGCGTGGACACCACGAGCCCGTCGGAGGTCGTCACCGAAGGCCCGCCGTGATGGGCGGCGACGCGCACGGTGGTGAGGGCGCCGAAGACGCGGATCGGCACCGCGTCTTCGAACATGGGCGTGCGGTCGAAGAGGACGACCGCGACGGGCCCGCTCACGCGAAGGCGCGGTCGGAGTCGACCACGCGCGCGCCCAGCGGGAAGAGCGAGACCGGGATCAGCTTGAAGTTGGCGATGCCCAGCGGGATCCCGATGATGGTGACGCACAGGCCGATGCCGGTGATGACGTGCCCGATGGCCAGCCACAGCCCGGCGAAGATGAACCAGATGACGTTCCCGATGCCCGACATCACCCCGGCGCGCGGGTCGCGGACCACGGTCCGCCCGAAGGGCCACAGCGCGTAGCCGGCGATGCGCCAGCTGGCGATGCCGAAGGGGATCGTGACGATGAGGACGAAGCAGATGAGCCCGGCGAGGAAGTAGCCGAGCGCGAGCCAGAAGCCGGCCAGGACCAGCCAGATGAGGTTCAGGATCGTCTTCACGTGATCAATGGTGACGGTTCGGGCGGCCCCGCGCATCGGGGATGTCACCGATGTCGCGGAGGCCACCCGCCCACAGTGGGACGGGCGCGCAGGTATCGCTCACAGCGGCCGGCGAGGCCGCCCCCGCCGGGTGGGAGGCGGGTGAGGGCGATGACGCGCGCGGGATCGGCCACGGGTGGAGGCCGATCCCGGCGCCGAACGCGGCCCCACCCAGTTCGGCCACGGCCAGGGCGAGCGCGACGCCGACGGGCGTGCGCCACGGCGAGACCACCGCCTCGACGGCGCCGCCGGACGGGTCGCGCGGGTCGATCACCGGCGGCCGCGCGCCGTCCTCGTGCCCGGCGGGGCGGACGTCCACACACGCGCCGGCGTCCGCCCCCGGCCCGATGCGTGCGCCGGGTGACACGTCACCGGCGCACCGGCCGCCGCGGCTCACCGGTGAGGTCCACCGGCACGCCCTACTCCCGCGCGTGGTGCGCGGCCAGGACCTCCGCCTCCTTCTGCCTCGACACGCCCGCGCGCAGCGGGTGGCCGGGTGTGTCCCACTCGCGCCAGGCGAGGGCGGTGTCGCCGATGGGGCGGTTGGTCATCCCGGCGGCGAGGGAGGCGGTCACGTCGCGCTTCATGAATCCGGCGTACTCGGGCAGCGGGAGCCACAGGCCGAGGGACTCCTCGCCCATCCATGGCTGCACGCCGTGCTCGTCGAGGAGTTCGCGGGACACCCAGGTGAAGGTGGCCTCCACGCCGTAGGCGGCGGCGATGGACGACAGCCACTCCCCGCGGGTGACCGGCGGGCAGATGGCGTCGAAGACGCCCGCCAGGCGCTTCTCGGCGGCGTCGACGATCCACGCGGCGAGGTCGCGGACATCGATCCACTGCACGGTCTCCTCCGGCGCGCCGGGGGCGAGGATCTCGCCGCCCTCGGCGATGCGGCGGAACCAGTGGCCGACCCGGTCGATGCGGTCGCCGGGGCCGATGATGAGGCCGGGGCGGATCACCAGGGCGCGGTCGCCGAAGCGCTCGCGGACCTGGTTCTCGCAGGCGACCTTGTAGGGCCCGAATCGCTCGGCGTCGACCTCGTCGGCGTCGTATGGGGCGGGGTCGTGGGTGGGGCCGGTGGCGGGGGTCTGGCCGGGGGTGGCGTCGTCGCTGTAGGCGGAGCAGCTGGACACGTGCGTCCAGTGCCCGGCGCCCTCGCCGAGGACCTCGATGGCGTTCTTGACGTGGGCGGGGATCCAGGCGACGTCGACGACGGCGTCGAACGCGCGGCCGCGCAGGGCGGACAGGCCGTCCACGGTGGCGCGGTCGGCGATGACGTGCTCGGTGCCGGACGGCGGTTCGCCGTTGCGGCCGCGGGTGGCGACGGTGACGTCGTGCCCGCGGGCGGCGGCGAGTTCGGCCACCGCCCGGGAGAGGTAGACGGTGCCGCCGAGTACGAGTAGGCGCATGGGGTGGATCCTCACCCGCGCCCGGCGGCGTGTCGAGGGTTGTTCACTCTAGGCGGACGCGTGCCAGGCGGCCAGGACGGCGGCCTCGCGCTCGGGGGACAGCCCGGCCCGGCCCGCCGGTGAGCCGTCGTTCCAGTCGATCCAGCGGCGGGTGGTCTCGGCGAGGGGCCGGATGCGCATCCCGGCGTCCACCGAGGCGGAGGTGTCGCGGGCCATGAACCCGGTGAAGCCGGGGTCGGCCGACCACAGGGGCAGTGATTCCGGGCCCATCCACTGGCCGACCTCCTGGGCCTCCAGGAACGCGTTCGGGACCCAGGTGAAGGTGACGTCGGCGCCGAGGGCGGCGGCGATGCCGGTGAGGAACTCTCCGCGCGACACCGGCGGGCACATCCCGTCGTGGGTGCCGCCGGTGCGCTCCTCGGCGGCGCGCACGAGCCACTCGGCCAGGTCGAGGACGTCGATCCACTGCACGGGCTCCTCCGGCGTCCCGGGCGCCAGGACCTCGCCGCCGCGGGCGATGCGCCAGGGCCAGTAGCCGAAGCGGTCGCCGGGGTCGGCGGGGCCGACGATGAGCCCGGCGCGGACGATGAGGGCGTCCTCGCCGAAGCGCTCGCGCAGGAGGTTCTCGCAGGCGACCTTGGACGGCCCGTACAGCTCCATGGACAGGTCGCCGGAGTCGGGCGCGGTGGGTTCGGCGATCGCGGTGGTGGCGGGGGTGCCGCCGAGGGCGGCGTGCTCGGTGTAGACGCTCACGGTGGACACGAAGCCGTAGTGGCCGATCTCGCCGAGGGCGTCCAGGACGGTGGCGATGTGCAGGGGCACGCGGGCGACGTCGATGACGGCGTCGAAGTCGCGGCCGCGCAGGGCGGCCACGCCTTCGGGGGTGGCGCGGTCGACGCGGACGAATTCCGTCCCGGACGGGGGCTCGCCGCTCTCGCCGCGCGCGGCGACGGTGACGTCGTGGCCACGGGAGACCGCCAGGGCGGCGGTGGCGTGGGAGAGGTAGCGGGTTCCGCCGAGCACGAGGATCTTCATCTCCGCAGCCTCACACCGCGCGGCGGGCGGGGGCAACGAGTTACGCCGTGGGCGATACGGGCCGCTCGAAAAAGGTCTCCAGGACCACGATGCTCTGCGTGGAGGCGACGCCGGGGACCTCGTAGAGCCGCCGCAGCACGCCCTGGAGGTCCTGGGTGGTGGCGGTGCGGACCTTGACCAGCAGCGTCCCGGCGCCGGCGATGATGTGGGCCTCCTCGACCTCGGGCAGCGCGGCCAGCGCGTCACCGGTGGAGGCGTCGCCCATCCACGCGTTGGCGTCGATGAGCACGTAGGACAGCACGCCGCGCCCGAGGGCGGCCGGGTCGACCTCGACGGTGGTGCGGCGGATGATCCCGCGCTCCTTGAGCTTGCGGACGCGGTCATGGGCGGAGGCGGTGGACAGGCCGACGGCGGCGGCGAGGGTGGCGTAGGAGGCCGAGGCGTCGCGCTGGAGTTCGGCGATCAGGCGCCGGTCGATGTCATCCATGCCGTACTCCATCTGTTGTGAGAGTCTCATTGCCGAACTGTGTACGGCGATCTTAGATTACACCCGAAGGTCATTCACACATGGAGGCGAAGATGTCCGAGCTGATCCCCGCGGAGTTCGAAGTCCTCGACGAGCGCTTCTCCGCGATCGCCGGGGACGACTACCTGGAGCGCCTGTGGACCGGCGGCCGCTGGACGGAAGGCCCCGCCTACGTCCCGGCCGGGCGGTACGTGCTCTTCAGCGACATCCCGAACGACCGGGTGATGCGCTGGGACGAGACCACCGGCGAGGTCGGCGTCTTCGAGCACGGGGCGGGCTACGCCAACGGCCGCACCGTCGACCGCGAGGGACGCGTCATCACGTGCCTCCAGGGCGAGCGCTCGGTGGTCCGCACCGAGCACGACGGCTCGACCACGGTGCTGGCCGATTCCTGGCGGGGCGGGCGCCTCAACAGCCCGAACGACGTGGTGGTGTCCTCCGACGGCGCCGTCTGGTTCACCGATCCGCCGTACGGGATCCTGTCCGACTACCAGGGCCACAAGGCGGAGCAGGAGCAGGACGGCTGGTACGTCTACCGGATCGCCCCCGACGGTGGGCTGAGCGTGGTGGCCGACGACTTCCTGCGCCCGAACGGACTGGCCTTCTCCCCCGACGAGAGCCTGCTCTACATCAACGACAGCCGCCGCAAGCACGTCCGGGTGTTCGGTGTGGACGGCGGGCGGCTCACCGGCGGGGAGGTCTTCGCCGATGTCGAGCGCGGCAACCCCGACGGGGTGCGCGTGGACACCGACGGGCGCGTGTGGGTGGCGGCCGCCGAGGGCCTCCTCGTCCACGACCCGGACGGCACGCTCATCGGCAAGCTGAGGATGCCCGAGCCGGCCACCTCGAACCTGTGCTTCGGGGGCCGACAGCGGAACATCCTGTTCATCACGTCCACGGCCGCGCTGTACTCGATCCGGCTGACCGTGAACGGCTGCAAGACGATCTGAAAGGGAAAGGGCGTCCCGGAGAGGTCCCGGGACGCCCTTTCGGCTAGGCCTCCGCCCACTCCCGCCACGACGCGAGCCGCGTGGTGACGGCGGCGAGCTGGTCGGCGACCGGGCCGGGCCCGGTCGAGCCGGGGGTGGTGCGCCCGGCCAGCGCGCCCTCGACGGTGAGCACCGAGCGGACCGAGGGGTCCAGGTGCTCGCTGATGGCGGCCAGGGCGTCGTCGGGGACCTCGTGGAGTTCCACGCCCTCCTTGCCGCAGTACTGGACGACGGCGCCGGTGATCTCGTGGGCGTCGCGGAAGGGCACGCCCTTGCGCACCAGCCAGTCGGCGATCTCGGTGGCCAGGCTGAACCCGAGCGGCGCGGCGGCGGCCAGGACGTCGGCGTGGACGCGCATCGTGGCGACCATGCCGGTGACGGCCGGCAGGACCAGCGCGAGGTTGTCCAGGCTGTCGAAGACCGGCTCCTTGTCCTCCTGGAGGTCCCGGTTGTAGGAGAACGGGAGGGCCTTCAGGGTGGCCAGGAGGCCGGTGAGGTTGCCGATGAGCCGCCCGGACTTGCCGCGCGCGAGCTCGGCGATGTCGGAGTTCTTCTTCTGCGGCATGATCGACGACCCGGTGGCGAAGGCGTCGTCGAGCTCCACCCACCCGAACTCGGTGGTCGTCCACAGGATGATCTCCTCGCCCAGGCGGGAGAGGTGGATGCCGATCATCGCGGTGACGAACAGCAGCTCGGCGGCGAAGTCGCGGTCGGAGACGGCGTCGATGGAGTTGGCCGCCGCCTCCTTGAAACCGAGCTCCTCGGCCACCGCGACCGGGTCCAGCTTCAGCGAGGAGCCCGCCAGGGCCCCGGCGCCCAGTGGGGAGACCGAGGTGCGCTCGTCCCAGTCGGAGAGCCGGTCCAGGTCGCGCAGGAAGCCCTGCACGTGCGCCAGCAGCTGGTGCCCGAAGGTGATGGGCTGCCCGTGCTGGGTGTGCGTCATGCCCGGCGCGGGCGTGCCCCGGTGCAGCTCGGCCTGGGCGGTGAGGGCCTCGCACAGGTCGAGCAGGTCGGCGGCCAGGTCCCGGGCGTGGGCGCGGGTGTAGAGCCGCAGGTCGGTGGCGATCTGGTCGTTGCGGGAGCGCCCGGCGCGCAGTTTGCCGCCGAGGGCGCCCAGGCGCTCCACCAGGCCGCGTTCGAGGGCGGTGTGGACGTCCTCGTCGGCGATGGTCGCGGTGAACTCACCGGCGGCCACGGCCCGCTCCAGGTCGTCGAGGGCGGCGATGATCCGCTCGCGCTCGTCGCCGGTGAGCAGCCCGGCGCGTTCCAGCACCCGCGCGTGGGCGCGGGAGGCGGCGATGTCGTAGGGGACCAGCCGCATGTCGTAGTGGACGCTCGCCGACAGCTGGGCGAGCGCGTCGGCGGGGCCGCCGGAGAAGCGGCCCCCCCACAGGCGCTGGCTCATGAGGTGCCCTTGATCCGCTCGTCGCGGGCCGAGGCGAGCTTGCTGGGCAGGCCCCACAGCTCCACGAAGCCGCGCGCGAGGGACTGGTCGAACTGGTCGCCCTCGTCGTAGGTGGCCAGGCCGAAGTCGTACAGGGACGCCTCGGAGCGGCGGCCGGTGACGGTGGCGCGCCCGCCGTGCAGGACCATGCGGACCTCGCCGGTGACGTGGCGCTGCGCGTCGTCGATGAACGACTCCAGGGCGTTCTTCAGGGGGGAGAACCACAGGCCGTCGTAGACCAGCTCGCCCCAGCGCTGGTCGATGGACCGCTTGAAGCGGGCCAGGTCGCGCTCGACGGTGACGTTCTCCAGCTCCTGGTGGGCGGCGATGAGCGCGATGGCGGCGGGCGCCTCGTAGATCTCGCGGCTCTTGATGCCGACCAGGCGGTCTTCGACCATGTCGAGGCGGCCGACGCCCTGCGCTCCGGCGCGGGAGTTCAGCTCGGTGATGATCTCGAAGGGGGTCTTGGTCTCGCCGTCGAGGGCGACGGGGACTCCGGCCTCGAAGGTGATGGTGACCTCGTCGGGGTCCAGGCCCGAGTCGGGGTTCTGGGTGTAGGCGTAGATGTCCTCGATGGGGGCGTTCCAGATGTCCTCCAGGAACCCGGTCTCCACCGCGCGGCCCCACAGGTTCTGGTCGATGGAGTACGGGGACTTGTTGGACACGTCGATCGGCAGGCCCTTGGACTCGGCGTAGGCGATGGCCTTGTCGCGGGTCCAGGCGAAGTCGCGGGCGGGCGCGATGACCTTCAGGTGCGGGGCGAGCGCGGCCAGGCCGACCTCGAAGCGGACCTGGTCGTTGCCCTTGCCGGTGCAGCCGTGGGACACGATCGTGGCGCCGTGCTTGGCGGCGGCCTGCACGAGGTACTTCACGATGAGCGGCCGGGAGAGGGCCGACACCAGCGGGTAGCGGTCCATGTAGAGGGCGTTGGCGCGCATCGCGGGGATGCAGTACTCGGCGGCGAACTCGTCGCGGGCGTCGACGACCTCGGCGGCGGTGGCGCCGCAGTCGAGGGCGCGCTGCTTGATGACGTCGAGGTCCTCGCCGTCCTGGCCGACGTCGATGGCCACGGCGATGACCTCGCCGCCGGTCTGCTCGGCGAGGTACGGGATGGCCACGGAGGTATCCAGGCCCCCGGAGTAGGCGAGGACTACGCGCTCGGTCATGTCGTGCTCCTTGGAATGTGTGCGATCAGTGGTCTTTGCCGGCCCAGGAGAGGAGCCGGTCGGCGAGTTCGGCGCCCGGGGTGCGATCCGGGCCGCCGAGTCCGTCGCGGGCGACGACGAGGATGGTGTCGTCGCCGGCGATGGTCCCGACGATGTCGGCGAGCCCGGAGCGGTCCAGCGCGGAGGCGAGGAACTGGGCGGCTCCGGGCGGTGTTCGCAACACCGCGAGGTTGCCGGAGTGGTCGGCGCCGGTGAGGAGTTCGCGCAGGAGCCGGACGAGCCGGTCCGGCGGGGTGGCGTTGGGGCGCAGCGGGGGCGCGCCGTCGTCGGGGATGACGTAGGAGGCCGGGAGCTTGTCGGTGCCGCGGACCTTGACCGCGCCCAGCTCCTCCAGGTCGCGCGAGAGGGTCGCCTGGGTGGCGGCGATGCCCTCGGCGGCCAGCACGTCGGCGAGTTCGGCCTGGGAGCGGACCGGCTGGGCGCGGATGATCTCGATGACGCGCGCCTGCCGGGCGGACTTGGTCAGCGGGCCGGTCACGGGTTCGCCCGCACGGTGGGGTCCAGCAGCCACGTCAGCAGCGCCTTCTGCGCGTGCAGGCGGTTCTCGGCCTGGTCGAAGACCGCCGAGCGGGGGCCGTCCATGACCTCGTCGGTGATCTCCTCGCCGCGGTGGGCGGGCAGGCAGTGCAGGACGATGGAGCCGGGGTCGGTGCCGGCCAGCAGCGCGGCGTCGATGCGATAGGGCGTGAGGTCCTTCTCGCGGATCTCGGCGTCGCCCTGCCCCATCGACACCCACGCGTCGGTGGTGAGGACGTGCGCGCCCTCGGCGGCGCCGTGGGGGTCGACGCCGATGGAGACGCTGCCGCCGGTGGTGGCGGCCAGGGCCTCGGCGTCGGCGACGATGGCGGGGTCGGGGTGGTAGCCCTCGGGGGCGGCGACGCGGACGTGCGCCCCGGCGAGGGCGCCGGCCAGGAGGTAGGAGTGGGCCATGTTGTTGGCGCCGTCGCCGACGTAGGTGAGGATCTTCCCGGCCGCGCCGCCCAGGTGCTCGTCGACGGTGAGCAGGTCGGCGAGGAGCTGGCAGGGGTGGAAGCCGTCGGTGAGCGCGTTGACCACCGGGACCGAGGCGGCCGCGGCGAGTTCGCGGATGCGGTCGTCGCCGTAGGTGCGGATCACGATCGCGTCGACGTACCGGGAGAGGACGCGGGCGGTGTCGGCGACGGTCTCGCCCCGCGACAGGTGGCTGCCCTGCGCGTCGATGGTGACGGGGTGGCCGCCGAGTTCGGCGATGCCGACGTCGAAGGACAGCCGGGTGCGGGTGGACTGCTTCTCGAAGACCACCGCGACCGAGCGGGGCCCGGCGAGCGGCTGGTGCGCTCGCCGGTCCCGCTTCAGCAGCGCCGCCAGCGCCAGGACCTGGCGCTGCTCGGCGGCGGTGATGTCGTCGTCTCTGAGGAAGTGCCTCAGGGTCACGGTCGTCCTCCTGGGGGGTAACAGGCGGTCAGGGCCCCGGTCAGGGCGGTGGTGAAGGCGTCGACGTCGTCGCGGGTGGTGACCAGCGGCGGCGCCAGGCGCACGGCGTCGGGGCGCAGCGCGTTGGCCAGGACGCCGCGCTCGCGCAGGGCGGCTTCGAGGGCGGCGGCGTCCTCGGCGTGGAGGACGATCGCCTTCCACAGGCCCCGCCCGCGGACTCCGGCCACGGCGGGGTGGGCGAGGGCCTCGATGGAGGCGGTGAGGTACTCCCCCACCTCGGCGGCGTTGGCCAGCAGGCCGTCCTTCTCGATGGTGGTGAGCACCGCCAGGGCGGCGGCGGCGCTGACGGGGTTGCCGCCGAAGGTGGAGCCGTGGTCGCCCTTGGCGAAGATCGCGCCGTGCTCGCCGAAGGCGAGGCAGGCGCCGATGGGCAGGCCGCCGCCGAGTCCCTTGGCGAGGGTGAGGACGTCGGGGACGACGCCTTCGTGCTGGTGGGCGAACCAGGCGCCGGTGCGGCCGATGGCCGACTGGATCTCGTCGAGGACGAGGAGGGTGCCGGTGGCGTCGCAGATCTCGCGGGCGGCGGTGAGGTACCCGGCGGGCGGGGAGACGACCCCGGCCTCGCCCTGGGTGGGTTCGACGAACACCGCGGCGCACTCGCTCGTGACGGCGGCCTTGAGGGCGTCGGCGTCACCGAAGGGCACGAAGCGCACGTCGATGGGGAAGGGCCCGAACTGGTCGCGGATGGCGGCTTTGCCGGTCAGCGACAGCGCGCCCAGGGTGCGTCCGTGGAAGCCGTTCTCCATGGCCACGATGTAGGGCCGCCCGTGGGTCTTGCCGTACTTGATGGCCAGCTTCAGCGCGCACTCGTTGGCCTCGGTGCCGCTGTTGGCCAGGAACACCCGGGCGGGGGCGTCCACCAGGGACAGCAGCTTCTCGGCGAGCAGGATCTCGGGTTCGTTCAGGAACAGGTTGGAGGTGTGGGCGATGGCGGCGACCTGCGCGCTGACCGCCTCGACGAGCGCGGGGTGGGCGTGGCCGAGGCTGCTGACGGCGATGCCGCCGATGAAGTCGAGGTAGGAGCGGCCGTCGGCGCCGGTGACCCGGAGGCCGGTCCCGGAGATCAGGGCCAGCGGGGGAACGCCGTAGTTGGGCATGAAAGCGGCTTCGTACCGCTGCTGGAGGCTCATGCGGGCACCACCATCGTGCCGGTCCCTTCGGAGGTGAAGATTTCGAGGAGGAGCGAGTGGGGCAGGCGCCCGTCGATGACGTGGGCCTGGGGGACGCCGCCCTTGACGGCGCGCAGGCAGGCCTCCATCTTGGGGACCATGCCGGCCGACAGGCCGGGCAGCAGCTCGGCGAGCTCGTCGGCGGTGAGCTGCCGGATGAGGCTGTTGGTGTCCGGCCAGTCGCGGTAGAGCCCGGCGACGTCGGTGAGGACGACCAGTTTCTGCGCGTCGAGGGCGGTGGCCAGCGCGGCGGCGGCGGTGTCGGCGTTCAGGTTGTGCAGGACGCCGTCGGCGTCGGGGGCGACGGTGGAGATCACCGGGATCCGCCCGGCCTCGATGAGGTCGGTGATGGCGGCGGTGTTGACCTTGGCGACGTCGCCGACCTGGCCGATGTCGACGGCCTTGCCGTCGATGTAGGCGGGGCGGCGCTCGGCGACGAGGAGGCGGGCGTCCTCGCCGGACATGCCGACGGCGAAGGGGCCGTGCTCGTTGATGAGGCCGACGAGTTCGCGGCCGACCTGGCCGACCAGGACCATGCGGACCACGTCGATGGACTCGGCGGTGGTCACGCGCAGGCCGCCCTTGAACTCGCTGGCGATGCCGAGGCGGTCGAGCATCTTGGAGATCTGGGGCCCGCCGCCGTGCACGACGACGGGTTTGAGCCCGGCGTAGCGCAGGAAGACCATGTCGGCGGCGAAGGACGCCCGCAGCGCGGGGTCGATCATGGCGTGGCCGCCGTACTTGACCACGACGGTCTTGCCGTGGAAGCGGGTCAGCCAGGGCAGGGCCTCGATCAGCGTGTGCGCCTTGGACATGGCGTCGTCGACGGCGCTCATGAGGAGTACGCCGAGTTCTCGTGCACGTAGGCGTGCGAGAGGTCGTTGGTCCAGATCGTGGCGGTGGCGTTGCCGGCGTGCAGGTCGACGGTGATGGACACGTCGCGGCCCTTGAGGTCGACGGCGGAGCGGTCGGCCGCGGCGGCGCCCTTGAGGCAGATCCACACGCCGTTGACGGCGACGTCGAGCTCGTCGGCGTCGAAGACGGCGTCGGTGGTGCCCACCGCGGCCAGGATGCGGCCCCAGTTGGGGTCGTTGCCGAACAGGGCGGTCTTGACGAGGTTGTTGCGGGCGATGGAGCGCCCGACGGTGACCGCGTCGTCCTCGGTGGCGGCGTTGCGGACTTCGATGGCGACCTCCTTTGTGGCGCCCTCGGCGTCGCCGAGGAGCTGCTGGGAGAGGTCGTGGCAGGCGGCGGTGAGCAGCGCGGCGAACTCCGCCGGGTCCGGGCTGACCCCCGAGGCGCCCGAGGCCAGCAGCAGGACGGTGTCGTTGGTCGACATCGCGCCGTCGGAGTCGAGGCGGTCGAAGGTCAGGCGGCAGGCGCGGGCCAGCGCGGCCTGGGCGGTGGGGTGGTCGACGTCGGCGTCGGTGGTCAGGACCACCAGCATGGTGGCCAGGCCGGGCGCGAGCATCCCGGCGCCCTTGGCCATGCCGCCGATGAGGTACCCGGCGCCGGTCTGGACGGTGTTCTTCGCCAGGGTGTCGGTGGTCATGATCGCCTCGGCGGCGTCGGCGCCACCGTCGGCGGACAGGGCCGCGGCGCAGCCGTCGATCCCGGCGAGGATCTTCGGCATCGGCAGGAGCTCGCCGATGAGGCCGGTGGAGCACACCGCGACCTCGGCGGCGCCGATGCCCAGGACCCCGGCGACCTTCTCGGCGGTGGCGTGGGTGTCCTGGAACCCGGCGGGCCCGGTGCAGGCGTTGGCGCCGCCGGAGTTGAGGACGACGGCCTTCAGCGTCCCGTCGGACAGGACCTGGCGGGTCCATTTGACGGGGGCGGCGTGGACGCGGTTGGCGGTCAGGACGCCGGCGGCGACCTGGGACGGGCCGTCGTTGACGACGAGGGCGAGGTCCTTCTTGCCGGAGGCCTTGATGCCTGCGGCGAGGCCGGAGGCGCGGAAGCCCCCGGGGGTGGTGACGGTCACGGTGCTACTCCGTTGATGGCGAGGCCGGTGGTCTCCGGCAGGCCGAGCATGAGGTTGGCGCACTGCACGGCCTGTCCGGCCGCGCCCTTGCCGAGGTTGTCGATGGCGGCCACGGCGGTGATCCGCCCGGCGTCCAGGTCGACGGTCGCCTGCAGGTGGGCGGAGTTGGTGCCGAAGGTGGACGCGGTGCGCGGCCACCGTCCCTCGGGCAGCACGTGCACGAAGGGCTCGTCGGCGTAGGCCGCCTGTAGCGCCTGCCGGACCTCATCGGAAGAGAGGCCCGGCCGGAGCGGTCGGGCGGTCACCGTGGACAGGATTCCCCGTGGCAGTGGCGCCAGCACGGGAGTGAAGCACAGGGACGTCGCGCCGGTGGCCTGCTTGATCTCGGGGGTGTGCTGGTGGGCGCCGACCTTGTAGGCCGACACGTCCCCCATGACCTCGCTGCCCATCAGGTGGGCCTTGGCGGTGCGCCCGGCGCCGGAGGTGCCCGAGGCGGCCACGATCACCACGTCGGCGGGGTCGGCGAGCCCGGCGTCGATCAGCGGCCGCAGCGCCAGGGTGCTGGCCACGACGTAGCAGCCGGTGGCGGCCACGTGGGTGGCGGCGGCGATCTTCTCGCGCTGGCCGGGCAGCTCGGGCAGGCCGTAGGTCCAGGCCCCGGCGTGCTCGCCGCCGTAGTAGGCCGTCCAGGCGGCGGCGTCGGTGAGCCGGTGGTCGGCGCCGAGGTCGACGACCTTGACGTGGGCGGGCAGCGACGCCGCGACGGCGGCCGACTCCCCGTGCGGCAGCGCCAGGAAGACGAGGTCGGCGTCGCCGAGGGCGGCGGGGGTGGCGGCGTCGAAGTTGCGCCCGGCGAGGGTCGCCAGGTGCGGGTGGACGGAGGTCACCGGGGCACCGGCCTGGCTGTGGGCGGTGACGGCGCCCAGCTCGAACTCCGGGTGCGCGACGAGCAGGCGGAGCAGTTCGCCCCCGGCGTAACCGCTGGCTCCGGCGATCGCCACACGCGTGCCCATGGTCCTGCTCCTCGCGTCGTGAATGAGTATGCGCAGTACTGTATCTCAATCCATTCACGCGCTCAACGCGGTATCGGCGTGACGCCGTTCACGGGCACACGAGAAACCCCCGCCCACCAAAGGGTGAACGGGGGTTGCGGGGAGGTGACCGGTGCGGGCGCGCCTGTCTCCGCGCGTCCGGCGACCGGATGAGTATTTAGCGCGCGGCCGCCAGCTTCTTGACCTCGGACAGGTCACGGACGACCGCGGCGACCTTGCCGTCGGCGGCGGTGAACATGGTCGGGAAGGCGCGCACGCCCACCGCCGACTGCACCGGGCCACTGACCGGCTCCTCGCGCACGACCACGGCCAGATCCTGCAGCGCGGTGATCATCGGGACGGAGTCCTCTTCGGAACCGGCGATGACGGCCAGGACCTTCTTCTTCTGCAGCTCGCCGTTCTCCAGCATCGCCACCAGCTTCGGCAGCTTCTCCTCGCACGGCCCGCAGCCGGGGCTCATGACCGAGACGAGGCTGAAACCGGCGATGGTGTCGGCGCTGACCAGGGTGTCGTCGATGGCGGTGGTGGTGAACTCGCCGATCGGGTCACCCTCGTTGGGGCCCATCTGCGGTCCGGAGCTGAAGTTCGCCAGCTGCTCGGTGTGCTCCCGCAACCGGCGGATGACGCCGACGGTGAGCAGCAGGTTCAAGGTGGCGATGGCGCCCACCAGGACCACGGCGGCGATCAGAAAGGGCATAGGGGTTTCCTTCGGTCGGGTGTCCACTCAGGTCGGTGAGGTGCAGTAAAGCGCAAAGCGCTCTCCGCCACAAGGCCGGTCGCGACCTGCGGCTTCACCGGCCACCGGAGGCCGTGGGGCCTTCCGGGCCGCGGCGACCGGCCGGTGCACGGCGAACGGGGCCGGTGGACGGCCGGCGGGCCCGCGCATCCCGTTCTCCATCATCTGAAGATCAACTCCGTACACGCAGACGCTATGCCACGCCTGCATAGACGAGCGCATATGCAGCGCATCCGTCGAACGGACGCTTCGCCTGCGGCCGAAGGGATCCCGCTCGCCTCCGGAAGGTAGTGCCGTCTCCGTCCGAAGGCATTGACGCGTCTCGGACGCGCGGTTAGATTGACGCAGTTAACTTGATCAATGGTGGCCTGGGGAGGCAGCGATGACGCTTCGTTTTCGGCTCCTCGGACCAATAGAAGTCACGGGTCCCGGCGGCGAGAGCGTCGTCTTCGACCGCGGCAAGCGGGCCGTCCTGCTGGCCCTGCTCCTGCGCAACGCCAACCGCCGCGTCGCCCTCGGCAACGTCGTCTCCACGCTCTGGGAGAAGGAGCCACCCGACTCCGCCCAGGCCAACGTGCGGACCTACGCCTCCCAGCTGCGCGCGGCCCTCGCCGGGATCGGCATGCCCCGCCTGGAGTCCCCCCGCGGCTCCTACCTCCTGCGGGTCGACACCGGCGAATCCGACGTGGAGGTCTTCTCCGACGCCGTCATCACCGCCGACACCGCCCTGGCCGCCGGGCGCCTGGCCGTCGCGCAGGAACAGCTGCGCCTGGCCCTGGACGTCTGGCGCGGCCCCGCCGCCGACGGTTTAACCGCGCACGGCCCGCTCCGGCTGGCCCTGGACGCCCTCGACGAGCAGCGCGCGGCCACCGTCGAGAAGTACGCCGCGGTCTGCCTGCGCCTGGCCGAACGCACCCACACCGCCATCCCCCACCTGCGGATGCTGCTGGCCGAGCAGCCCCTGCGCGAAAACGCCTGGCTGCTGCTCATGCGCTCGCTGGCCGAGATGGGCGACCGCGCCGGCGCCCTGGCCGCCTACGGCTCGGCCCGCCAGGTCCTGCGCCGCGAACTGGGCCTGGAGCCCTCGGTGGAGCTGCGCCGGGCCCAGGAGGACATCCTGCACGCCTGAGCACCACGGTAGGCGCCCCGGGCGAGCGGGGAGTGAACACCGGCCACCCGGCGATGATCGACAACGCGAAGAAGGGTGGACCCCGGCCGGGGTCCACCCTTCTTCGTCAGCGCCTCACACGTCGCGCAGCGTGGCCCCGACCGAGGCCGCCGCGGCGACCGCGGCATCGCGGTAACCGACCGCCTCCTCGGCGGTCAGCGTGCGGTCCAGGGCGCGGAAGGTCAGCCGGTAGGCCAGCGACTTGCGTCCCTCGCCCAGCCGCTCGCCCTGGTAGACGTCGAACAGCTCGATGTCCTCCAGCAGCTCACCCGCTCCCTGGGCCAGCGCCGAGGCGACCGCCGCCGACGGCGTGGCGGCGTCCACCACGACGGCCACGTCGATGCGCGCGGGCGGGTACGTCGACACCGAGGGCGCGGCGACCTTGCCCGCATAGGGCAGCAGGTCCAGGTTCAGCTCCATGGCGCAGGTGCGGCGCGGCAGCTCCAGCGCCTCGCACACCGCCGGGTGCAGCTCACCGGCGTGCCCGACGACGACGTCACCGGCGCGCAGCTCGGCGCAGCGGCCCGGGTGCCAGGGCGCGTGCTCGCCCTGCGCGACGTCCAGCTCGACGCCGGACGCGCGAGCGACCACGCGCGCGGCCTCCACCGCGTCCGACCAGTCGGCGGCGCGCCCGGCGCCCCACCATCCGGCCAGGTCGGCGCTGCCGGCCAGAACCGCCGCGACGTGGCGGGGCTGGTCGGGCATCGCCTCGGCGACCGCGGCCAGCTCCTCGTCGGAGGGACGGTGCGCGACCGGCAGGTCCGGCACCGGCACCTCGGTGGCCTTGGGCAGGAAGACCTGCCCGACCTCGTAGAGGGCCAGGTCCTTGTGCCCGCGCCCGATGTTGCGCTTGAGGGCGGCCAGCAGCGGCGGCAGCAGCGAGGTGCGCAGCTCCGGTTCGGCCGCCGAGATCGGGTTGGCGATGCGCAGGGCCCGGCGGCGCGGGTCGGCGGCGTCCAGCCCGAACGCGTCGTGGACCTCCGGCGCGACGAACGGGTAGCAGGGCGTCTCGACGTACCCGGCGTCGGCGAGCGCGCGGCCCACCGTCCGGCGGCGGCGCTGGCGCGCGGTGAGGCCCCGCCCGGGGGTCGCGCGCGGCAGGTGGCCGACGATGCGCTCGACGCCCAGGACGCGGATGACCTCCTCGGCGTAGTCGGCCGGGTCGGTCAGGTCGGGCCGCCACGAGGGCGGGGTGACGGTGAGGGTCTCCCCGTCGGCGGTGACGCGGCAGCCGACGGTCTCCAGCGCGGCCACGACCTCCTCGGGGGTGTAGTCCACGCCCGCCAGGCGCGCGGCCAGGCCGATGGGGAGGGTCGCCGGGGCGGCCGGGACGCGGTGGTCGAGGTCGGTGACGTGGTCGCCCATGACCGCGCCGCCGTACTCCACCATCAGCTCGGCGGCGCGGTTGACGGCCACCGCGCACAGGGCGGGGTCGACGCCGCGCTCGAAGCGCTTGCCGGCCTCGCTGACCAGTTTGTGGCGGCGGGAGGTGCGGGCGATGGACACCGGCTCCCAGCTGGCGGCCTCGAACATCACCTCGGTGGTGTCCGGGGCGACCTCGCTGGTCTGGCCGCCCATGACCCCGGCGAGGGAGATCACGCCGGTGTCGTCGGCGATGACGATGTCCTCGGGCTCCAGGACGCGCTGGACGTCGTCGAGGGTGGTGAGCTTCTCCCCCGCCTCGGCGCGCCGCACGACCAGGCCGCCGCGCAGGGCCGAGCGGTCGAAGGCGTGCAGGGGCTGCCCGAGTTCGAGCATGAGGTAGTTGGTGACGTCCACGGCCAGGGAGATGGAGCGCATACCGGACTGGGCCAGGCGGCGCTTCATCCACTCCGGCGAGGGCTTGGCGGGGTCGACGCCGTGGACGGCGCGCAGCGCGAAGCGCGGGCAGCCGGTGGTGTCGTCCACGCGCAGCGGGTGCGGGCCCTCGGCGGTGCGGATCGCGGGCGCGGTCAGCTCGGCGGGGTCGGTGAAGGCCACGCCGAGGGACTGGGCGAGCTCGCGGGCCAGGCCGCGCACGGAGAAGCAGTATCCGCGGTCGGGCGTCACGTTGATCTCGAAGATCACGTCGTCGAGTCCGACGATGGAGCGCGCGTCGGTCCCGGGGGCCTCGGGGGTGCCGGCGGGCAGAACGATGATGCCGTCGTGCTCGTCGGATACGCCCAGTTCGCGGGCGGAGCAGATCATGCCGTCCGACAGGCGCCCGTAGGTCTTGCGGGAGGCGATGGCGAACCCGCCGGGCAGGACCGTGCCGGGCAGCGCGACGACGACCAGGTCGCCTTCGGCGAAGTTGCGCGCGCCGCAGATGATGCTGCGCGGCTCGGCCTCGCCGACCTCGACGTGGCAGTGCCGGATGGGCTTCTTGAACTCGGTGAGTTCTTCGATGGAGACCACGCGGCCGACGACGAGGGGGCCGGTGACGGCCTCGCTCAGGTCGGTGACCGCCTCGATCTCCAGTCCGGCGCGGACGAAGGCGGTGTCGATGTCGAGGGCGGTGGCGCCCTCGGGGATGGCGACGTATTCACGCAGCCACGATCGCGAGACGAGCATCAGACCTCCGTTCCGTAGGCGCGGGCGAAGCGCACGTCGCCTTCGACCATGTGCCGCATGTCGGTGACGCCGGAGCGCAGCATCAGGGTGCGCTCGATGCCCATCCCGAAGGCGAAGCCGGTGTACTCGTCGGGGTCGACGCCGCAGGCGCGCAGGACGCGGGGGTTGACCATGCCGCAGCCGCCCCACTCGATCCAGCGCGGGCCGTCGCGGTGCAGCGGCCACCACAGGTCCAGTTCGGCGCTGGGCTCGGTGAAGGGGAAGTAGGAGGGGCGCAGGCGGGTGACGATGTCCTCGCCGATCATGACCCGGGCGAAGTGCTCCAGCACGCCGCGCATGTGGGACATGGTGATGCCCTTGTCGATGACCAGGCCCTCGACCTGCATGAACACCGGGGTGTGGGTGGCGTCCAGCTCGTCGGTGCGGTACACGCGCCCGGGGCAGACGACGTAGATCGGCGGCTTCTTGGTCAGCATGGTGCGGATCTGCACCGGGGAGGTGTGGGTGCGCAGGACGAGGTCCTTCGACACCTGGCGCTTGGCGGTCTCCAGGTAGAAGGTGTCCATCATCTGCCGGGCCGGGTGGTCGGGGCCCATGTTGAGGGCGTCGAAGTTGTACCAGGCCGACTCGACCTCGGGCCCTTCGGCGATCTCGTAGCCCATGCCGAGGAAGAGGTCCTCGACCTGCTCCGACAGCAGCGTCAGCGGGTGCCGCGCGCCCTGCGGGCGCCGGCCGGCCGGGAGCGTGACGTCGACGGCCTCCTCGCGCAGGACGCGGGCGGCGCGCTCGGCCTCCAGGGCCTCGCGGCGGGCGTCGAAGGCGGCCTGCACGGCCACGCGGGCCTGGTTGACGTTCTTGCCCGCGTCGGCCTTGGCCGCCGGGGGCAGCGCGCCGATCTCGCGGCGGGCCAGGGACACCGGGGCGCGGTCGCCGAGGTGGAGGTGCTTCACGGCGGCGAGGTCGTCCAGGTCGCGGGTTTCGGCGAAGGCCTTCTCGGCCTCGGCGACGGCCCGCGACAGGGCCTCGGGATCCAGAAGCGCGACCTGCTTGGGGTCGTAGGGATCATTGCGGTACGTCATGGCTCACTCTCTAGGAGACACCCGTCGGGGAAGTCTAGGACGCGCGGCGGAGCCGCCTGCCCGCCGGTGTGAGAGATGAGCTCGCGCGAAAGGGCTTACCGCCGCGCCGGCCCGCCACCGGCGGGCCCGCTAAACCACGGCGTCGCGCGCCACCGGTCGGCGCGACCGGGGCGGGGCGTGGTGAGGCGGGTGAGCACGTGCCCAGTCTAGCGAGGCCCCCGCGCCGGCCGCGAGCGGCTTACCCGTCCGGCCGATGGGACGTCCGCCCTCTGGAAACCGCTCTCCAGCCGCAGGGTCCATGCCCCCCGACAGCCCGCGCCCCGGTCTCCGGTGAAGCGAGCCCACCCCCGCCCCCGCGCGGCTCGATCCGCGCCTTCCGCCCCCTTTGGAGCAGCGGGCGGAGATGGCGTGTCCACTGTGCGCACGCGCGGAACCCTGACCGCCGCGGCCCTGGCCCTCGGGCTGACCGCGGCGACCCTCACGGCGGTGTCCCCGCCCGCCCTGGCCGAGGACGGCGACGCCCCGATCGTGACCGACGCCGCCCCGCCGGGCACCTCGGTCACCCTCATCACCGGCGACGCCGTCTCCCTCATCACCGGCGACGACGGCGAGCCCCGCGCGGTGGTGCGCCCCGCCGACGGGCGCGACGTCTCCTACGGCCAGACCCGCGACGCCGCCGGGCACGTCTCGCTCATCCCGTCCGACGCGCGCGCCGGGCTGGCCTCCGGGCGCCTCGACCCGCGCCTGTTCGACATCACCGGCCTGCTGGCCGCCGGCTACGCCGACGCCCACCGCGACGACATCCCCGTGGTCACCGAACGCGCCACCGCCTCCGCACCGAGCCTCACCGGTGCGGCCCGCACGGCGGCGTTCCCGGCCCTGGGCATGGACGCCGCGACCGTCGCCAAGGACGACGCGCCCGCCCTGTGGGCCGGCCTCGCCGACGGCGGCGGCATCACCACCCTCTGGCTGGACGCGCCCCGCGAGGCGCTGCTCGACCGCAGCGTCCCACAGATCGGCGCCGACGAGGCCCACGAGCGCGGCCTGACCGGCACCGGGGTCACCGTGGCCGTCCTGGACTCCGGGATCGACGCCACCCACCCCGACCTGGCCGGGAAGATCGCCGCCGCGAAGAACTTCACCGACTCCCCCACCGACGGCGACAAGGTCGGCCACGGCATCCACGTGGCCTCCACCATCGCCGGATCCGGCGCGGCCTCCGGCGGCAGGTACGCCGGAGTCGCGCCCGGCGCGACACTGCTGAACGGCAAGGTCCTCGGTGACAACGGCAAGGCCGAGTCGTGGATCCTGGCCGGGATGGAGTGGGCGGCGGTCACCATGTGCACCGACGTGATCAACATGAGCCTCGGCGGCAGCGACACCCAGGGCATCGACCCCCTCGAACGCGCGGTCAACGAACTGTCGGCCACCACCGGCGCGCTGTTCGTCATCGCCGCCGGCAACGACGGCGAGGCCGGATCGCGCACCATCGGCAGCCCCGGCAGCGCCGAGGCCGCCCTCACCGTCGGCGCCGTCGACCACGACGACCGCCTCGCCCCCTTCTCCAGCACCGGCCCCCGCGTCGGCGACTTCGGCGTCAAACCCGACGTCACCGCCCCCGGCGTCGGCATCGTCGCCGCCCGCGCCAAGGGCACCAGCATCGGCGTGCCGCTCGACGCCAACTACACCGCGCTGGACGGCACGTCCATGGCCACCCCGCACGTCGCGGGCGCCGCGGCCCTTCTCAAGCAGCGGCACCGCGAGTGGACCGGGCCGCGCCTGAAGGCCGCGCTCATCGGCACCGCCGAGCACATCGAGGGCTACACCGCCTTCCAGCAGGGCGCCGGGCGCATCGACGCCGGCCGCGCCACCCGCCTGGGCGTCACCGCCGTCCCCGGCACCCTCAACACCCTCCTGAAGTACGGCGGGCCCGACCGCGCCACCACCACCGTCACCTACCGCAACGACACCGACGAGACCGTGCGCGTCACCCTGTCCTCCGGCGCCTGGACCCGCGAGGGCGAGCCCGTGCGGCGCCTCATCGACACCGACCGCGCGGTGTGGGTGCCCGCCCACGGCGAGGCCGCCGTCGAGGTGACCGTGGGCGGGCGCCGCGTCCGCGACGGGGTCTACTCCGGGCTCATCACCGGCACCGTGCACGCCAAGAAGGGCCACCGGTACCTCGGCGAGGTCACCACGCTCGTGGGCGCCTACGTCGAACCCGAGGCCGCCGACGTCCCCGTCACCTTCATCCGCCACGACGGCACCCCCCAGACCGGCCTCGTGGCCCAGGTGACCGACCTGTCCACCGGCGACCACGACTTCCTGCTCACCGGCGCCACCGGGACCGGCACCCTGCGGCTGGCCGCCGGGAAGTACGCGTTGGTCGCCAACGTCATCGACACCGTCGTCATCGACGGAAAGACCCTCGACGCCATCACCCCCGTGGTGGTCCCGGTGACCGTCCGCGCCGGGATGGCCCCCGTCGTCATCGACACCCGCACCGCCGCCTCGGTCCACGGCGACGTCGACGTGCCCGGCTCGGCGCTCCTGGCGCGCACCACGACCACCGTCCTGACCGGACGCGACGGCGTCACCGCGGGCAACTCCACCACCTTCCAGGGCCAGGTGCCCATGTACGTGATGCCCTACACCGACCCCGACGTCTCCTACTTCACCCACTTCGTGTTCGGCAAGGCCAAGAGCAACCTCTACGGCACCTTCTCCACCTGGCGCGCCGACACCGTCGTCGCCCGTGAGGGAGAGGTGCCCGCCGACGCCGCCTACCACGGGACGACCGCGGCCATGGCCCACGTGGCCACCACCGTCACCCCGCAGGGCCGCCCCGGCGCGATGATCTACTCCGGGCCGCTCATCCCCGGCGACCCCGTCGCCTGGGCCTACCGCTCCTTCATCACCACCGGCGCCGTCGACCACTGGATCGACTACCCCGAGGGCGTGGACGAATACCGCTACATCGTCCAGTACAACTCCGGCGGCGACGCCCACGTCATCGCCGACGTCGACCACTCCTACCCCGTGGGGAAGCGCTACGACGAGACGTGGTTCGCCCCCGTCCTGGGCCCCGCGCCCCGGCCCGGCGACGCCTGGCGCGAGGGGAACCTGCTGCACTACGAACCCCGCAACCTGTTCACCGACGCCGTCCCCGGCCACCTCAGCGAAGACCCCGGCGTCACGGGCACCATGACCCTGTCCCAGGACGGCACCGCGCTCGCCACGAGCGCGTTCACCGCGGTCTCCCCCGCCCTGGAGGCCACCCTCCCCGACGCCTCCGGCCGCTACACCCTCACCGTCACCGCCCAGCGGCGCCGCTGGTTCCACTCCGGCGCGGTCACCGCGTCCTGGACCTTCGACACCGCCCGCACCCACGGCAGGCGGAACCTGCCGCTGACGGCCTTCCGCACCACCGCCACCGTCGGCACCACCACGACCGCCCTGGTCATCGGCGCCGACACCCCCATGTCCACCGCCACCGCCGAGGTCTCCGCCGACGGCGGCGCCACCTGGACCACCGTCCCGCTGACCGCCGAAGGCCCCGGCTGGCGCGCGACGGTCCCCAACCCCACCGTCACCGGCGGGATCCCCGTGTTCATGCACCTGCGCCTGAGCGGCACCGACGACCACGGCACCACCGTCGTCCAGACCGTCACCGGCGCCTACCTGGTCACCGCCTGACGGGCACGCCAAAGGGCCGCCACCCGGGTGGGTGGCGGCCCTTTCACATCACTCAGCGCTGCGCGCGGGCCGTCGTGTACAGGCAGATCGCCGCCGCCGCAGCCAGGTTCAGGCTCTCCGCCGAACCGTAGATCGGGATCTTCACCCGCAGATCGGCCTCCGCCGCCAGCTCAGGCGACAAACCGTGCGCCTCCGAACCGAACAGCCACGTCACCGGGCCCGCCAGGCCGCCCTCGTCGGCCAGCGCGTGCAGATCGGTGTCGCCGTAGGCGTCGGCGGCCAGGACGCGGATGCCCTGCCCCCGCAGCCCCGCCAGGATCGCCCCCGGCTCGCCACCGCGCACCACCGGCACGTGGAACAGGCTCCCGGCGGCCGAGCGCACGCACTTCCCGTTGTACGGATCGACGGTGTCGTCGGGGAACACCACCGCCCCGGCACCGGCCGCGTCGGCGGTGCGCAGGATCGTCCCGGCGTTACCGGGGTCGGCGATGCCCGCCAGCGTCACCGACAGCTTCGGCGCCGCGGGGAGCGGGACGTCGATGTAGGCGCACACCGCGACCAGGCCCTGCGGCGTCACGGTGTCGCACAGCGCGGCCAGGGCCGCGTCGTCGACCGCCGAGTACCTCGGCGAGGCCGCGACCAGGTCGGGGTGGCGCTCCAGCGCGGCGGGCGTCCCGAACAGCTCGCTCACCACACCGTCCAGGCGCAGCGCCTCGCGCACCGCCTGCGGGCCCTCGGCCAGGAACTCCCGGCGGGCGTCGCGGTTGCGGCGGCGCAGCAGCTTCCGGGCAGCAACAACCCGGGGGGTCCGCACCGTGTACGGAACCACCCCGGGTGAAAGGTCTCGCATCGGGTTACGCGGCGGCCGGAAGGGCCTTGCGCGCGACCTCGACGAGCGCGGCGAAGGCGCCGGCGTCGGTGACGGCCAGGTCGGCCAGCACCTTGCGGTCCACCTCGACGCCCGCGGCGGCCAGGCCCTGCATGAACCGGTTGTAGGTCATGTTGTTCAGGCGGGCCGCGGCGTTGATGCGCGTGATCCAGAGGCGACGGAACTCGCCCTTGCGCGCACGGCGGTCGCGGTAAGCGTAGGTGAGCGAGTGGAGCAGCTGCTCCTTCGCCTTGCGGTACAGGCGCGAACGCTGGCCGCGGTAGCCGCTGGCCGCTTCCAGCGTAGTACGGCGCTTCTTCTGGGCGTTCACTGCCCGCTTGACACGTGCCACGGGTGTATCTCCTCATCACGACCGTCCGGCTTCACCGACCGGACGGTCTCGCTTCGAACGCTGACTTAGCGCTGCGGTGTGGTCAGCGACCGAGCAGCTTGTTGACGCGCTTCTCGTCGGCCTTGGCGATCACCACGGTGCCCTCAAGGCGGCGGGTGACGCGGCTGGACTTGCCCTCCATGCGGTGGCGACGGCCGGTCTGCTGGCGCACGACCTTGCCGCCGCCGGTGACCTTGACGCGCTTGCGGATACCGCTGTGGCTCTTCATCTTCGGCATGGTGCCGTTACTCCTCGGGGAACTTGTTACTCGGCCGCGGCCGGGGCCTCTTCGATGACCTCGGCGTCGGCCTTGGCGGCAGGGGCCTGCTTGACCCGGTGCGGCGCCATGACCATGATCATGTTGCGGCCGTCGAGGCGCGGCATCGATTCCACGACGCCGAACTCCTCCACGTCACCCGCCAGCCGCTCCAGCAGACGCTTGCCCATCTCGGGGCGGCTCTGCTCGCGGCCACGGAACATGATCGTCACCTTGACCTTGTCACCGGCCTTGAGGAAACGCAGGACGTGACCCTTTTTGGTCTCGTAGTCGTGCGTATCGATCTTGAGCCGGAGCTTCATCTCTTTGATGACGGTCTGCTGCTGGTTGCGCCGAGCCTCGCGCGCCTTGAGCGCGGCCTCGTACTTGAACTTGCCGTAGTCCATGAGCTTGCACACCGGGGGGCGTGCCATGGGCGCAACCTCGACCAGATCCAGGTCGACGTCGGCGGCCAGCTGCAGGGCCTGGTCCAGGGAGACGATGCCTACCTGCTCACCCTGCGGGCCGACGAGCCGGACTTCCCTCGCCCGGATCTGCTCGTTCACGCGCGCGTCGCTGATGGGGCCTCCTTGAATCGCTTGCGAACACGTTTGGTCGTGACCGTCCGCAAGACAGGGCCCAACAACGAGATGAGGCCCCGCTCGCCTGACGGCGATGAGGGCCCACTCGACCGGTAGCCGTACCAAGAGGCACGGCGATGCCCGTACGGAACGCACACGACGCCCGTACGAACGACCGGACCCGGCTGCCTATTCCGGCGGCTCGGGTGGGAGCGGGGCTCCGCTTGCGACATCCCGACGTTCGTGCTCGGCCCCATGTGAGGGGCACGCGAATGCGGCGATGTGGTCGACGGTTAAGAGTAGCAGGTCAGTCGGCGTCGTTGACGGCGGCCAGCATCGCCCGCAGCGAGCGGACGGCGGCGACGGCGTTCTCCTTGTCCACGGCCTGGATCGCCATGAGGGAGACCTCGTCGTCGTCCTGGAGCTCCAGGCTCGCCCACGAGGCGCCGCGGTTGAAGCGCACCGCCCGCACGACCTGCCAGGGCAGGTCGTAGGAGCCGATGACGTTGCGGACGTGCACGCCGTTCTCGTCGGCGCGGATCAGCGGCCGGGTGAACAGCAGGATCACCGCCGCGCCCAGCAGGCCCAGGCCCACCATGGCGATCTGGTCGACGGGCTCGAACTGCCCGCCGCCGTCGGTCTCGCCGGTGAGGGTGAAGGCCAGGCCGGTGAAGACCAGCGCGACCGCCACGGCGGCGATCCAGCACGCGACGCGCGCCTTGCGGGGCCGGATGACGAGGGGTTCCACGCTCACAGTCTCGCGCACGGCCATTCACGCCTCCAGGGAGAGGTAGTCGCGCAGCACGGCGGCGCACTCGATGATCTTGGGGATCTCCACGCGCTCGTCCTGCTTGTGGGCGAGATTGGGGTCACCGGGGCCGTAGTTGACGGCCGGGACGCCCAGCGCGGCGAAGCGCGCGACGTCGGTCCAGCCGAGCTTGGCGGCCGCCGGGCGTCCCACCGCGGCCAGGAAGTCCTTGGCGGCCGGCGCGTCCAGGCCCGGCAGCGCGCCCGGCGCGGCGTCGACGACGGTGACGTCCAGGCCGCCGAAGACCTCGCGCAGGTGCGCCTCGGCACCGGCGATGTCGCGGTCGGGGGCGAAGCGGAAGTTGATCTGGACCACGCACTCGTCGGGCACGACGTTCCCGGCGACCCCGCCGGAGATGAACATCGCGTTGAGGCCCTCGCGGTACTCACACCCGTCGATGGTGACCCGGCGCGCCTCGTAGCGGGCGAGCCGGTTGAGCACCTCGGCGGCGTCGTGGATGGCGTTGCGGCCCAGCCAGCTGCGCGCGGCGTGGGCGCGGACCCCGGTGGTGCGCACGTCCACCCGCATCGTCCCCTGGCAGCCGGCCTCGACGGCGGCGTAGGTGGGTTCGAGCAGGAACGCGAAGTCCGCCTCCAGCCACTCGGGGTGGGTGGCCGCGACGCGGTTGAGGCCGTTCTTCTCGGCCTCGATCTCCTCGCAGTCGTAGAACGCGAAGGAGAGGTCGTGGCGCGGGTTGGTGAGCGTGGCCGCCAGGTGCAACGCGATGGCCGTCCCGGACTTCATGTCCGAGGTGCCGCAGCCCCACATGACGTCGCCCTCGGTGCGGGAGGGGAAGTTGGCGTGGTGCGGGACGGTGTCGGTGTGCCCGGCGAGCATGACCCGCCGTTCCCGTCCCAGGTCGGTGCGCGCGAATACGACGTTGCCGTCGCGCTGCACGGTCAGGTGGGGGCGGCCGCTCAGGGCGGCCACGATGGCGTCGGTGATCTCGGCCTCGTCCTCGGAGACCGACGCGATGTCCACCAGCGCCCGGGTCAGGGCCACGGGGTCGGCGAGGGTGCTCTCGTCCAGTACTGCCACGGTGGATCACGATACGCGGTGCTCGGCGGGCGTCTCCCGGCCCGTCCGGGGGGATGTACAGAAGCCGATGTTGCAAATATCCTTCCAGAACTTCCGACGGAGAGAAGTTTTTCTCCGCCACCTCTCGGAAAGGAACACCATGTCCCCCCGTGATCTCACCCGCCGCACTCTCCTGAAGGCGTCGGTCGCCACCGGCGCGGTAGCCGCCGTCGGCGGTGGGCTCGCCCTGCCCGGCGCGGCCCAGGCCGCCCCCAGCGGCAGGTTCCCGTGGATCATCGACTGCGACTCCTGGGGCGGCCGCCCGCCGGCCGGCCCCTTGTCGCACAGCGCGATCGCCACGAACAAGATCATCGTCCACCACATGGCGTTCCCCAACGTCACCGACTACTCCCGCGAGCAGGGGATCAAGCTGGCGAAGGACTGCCAGAACCTGCACATGGACAAGAACGGCTGGTCCGACACCGGCCAGCACTTCACCGTCAGCCGCGGCGGCTACGTCATGGAGGGCCGCCACGGCAGCCTCGACGCCCTGGACCGCGCCGACAAGCAGATGATCGCCGCGCACTGTCCCGGCGAGAACGGCCGCGCCATCGGCATCGAGAACGAGGGCACCTACGTCGACGAGACCCCGCCCGAGGCCCTCATCGCCAGCCTCACCAAGCTCTGCGTGGCCATCGCCGACCAGTACCACCTGAGCGCCTCGGACATCTTCGGCCACTGGGACTTCCGCGGCACCCTCTGCCCCGGCGCCGCCTTCTACCGCCAGTTCCCCATGCTGCGCCGCCGCGTCGCCCGTGAACTCGGCACCGACCTCTGCGACATCCCCGAGCGCCGCTGGCCCGACACCTGGCGCTTCGTCGGCGGACCCACCGTCAAGGTCGCCCAGTACCTCCTCAAGGCCCAGGGCTACTCCGTCACCCCCTCGGCCGTCTTCGACGCCGCCACGGTGGCCGCCGTCCAGGACTGGCAGCTGCGCAACAACGTCCCCGTCGACATCGACGCCACCCTCACCCCCGCCACCTGGGAGACCCTCGCGCCCTTCGTCGGCAAGCACGACAGCGGCCTCGCGGTCGAGGCGGCCCAGTTCATGCTGAACAGCAAGGGCTACGCCGACGTCACCGCCACCGGCGCCTACGACCACACGACCATGAAGGCCCTCCAGGACCTCCAGCGCCTCCACGGCCTCCCGTCGAACGGCAAGATCGACGCGAACACCTGGTGCGTCCTGACCGGCGGCGTGGTGCGGGAGTCGTTCAAGCGCGACCAGTACGCGAAGGACGAGCACTAGTGACCCGTGGCCGCCGCTCCCGTGCGGCGGCCACGTCCTCACGCGTCGCCGTAGTGGGTGTAGGGCCGGTCGGGGCAGCGCCGGCACTCGAAGATGTAGAAGCCGCCGTTGAAGCTCAGACCGGTCGCCTCGTCGTCGAGCTCGGTCCAGCCCGGCAGGTCGAGGACTCGTCGGGCGTGATCGCGCAGGGCTCGGGCACGTAGCGGCCGTCGTGTCCCTCGGGCCGCACCTCCAGGGCCTCCTCGAAGCTCGCCGAGTCCCACCACACGACCAGCGGCTCCGGACGGTCGAAGGGCTCGTGCCCGTGCGGGCACCACAGCGGCGGCGTCGATCGGGTACTCCGTGCCCCGGTAGAACCCGTGCGACGACCACGGGCACTCCGGCCACTCGTCCCACGACGGCCACAGCGCGGGCCTGCCGATGGAGCTGTCGTGGACGCCCGGCCGCGCGCGACGGGGGTGCAGCCGGGTGGCCTCTCGCGCCGAGGGCATCAGCTCGGGGAACCACGTGGCGACACGAGGGTCGACGGCGCGAGGGGCGGCCGGGTCGGGCACGGTGACTCCAAAGGGCGGGCGGTCGTTCGGGCCGCGTGAGGCTACCCCTCCCCCACGACGCGCTTCGTGCGTCCCGACACCCACACCGCCCCCGCCGTGATCGCCACGCCCGCCAGGATCCACGGTGAGGGCGCGGCTCCGGTGCGGGCGAGGTCGAGGGCGAGGGCGCCGGTGAGCTGGCCGGCGAGGACGCCGAGTCCGGCGCGCAGGACGCCGACGGAGTTGATGGCCAGCACCGAGCAGACCACCACGAAGGGGCCCATGAGGCCGCCGACGTAGAGCCAGGGTTCGCTCGGGAGGCCGTTCCAGGGGATGGTCCCGGCGAGGCGGAGGGGGATGAACACGACGAGGATGGCGCTGGTCCCGGCGAGGAAGTTGACCACGCTGGTGGCGAAGGGCTGCCCGGCGGTGAGGGTGAGGCGTCCGTTGACCGCGCCCTGGACGGCGAGGCCGACGCCCATGACGGCGACGAGGGGCAGCAGCCACCAGGCGGCGTCGCCGTCGAAGCCGCGGCCGACGCCGGCGACGATGACGGCGGTGATGGCCAGGAGGGTCCCCAGGACGCGGAAGGCGGTCACGGGGCGGCGGCCGGCGGGGCCGAGGCCGGTCCGGTCGGCGAGGAGGCCGCCGCCGGTCTGGCCGCAGACCTGGCCGACGGTGAAGAGGGCGACGCCGATGAGGGGGACGGTGAGGGCTCCGGTGAACAGGAAGAGGGCGCCGAAGACGCCGCCGCAGTAGATCCACCAGGGCTGGGGCGAGCGGCGGATGCGGCCGATGCCGCGGCGGACCTCGGGGACGGCGGTGATGATGACGGCGAGGAGCAGTCCGCCGCAGAGGTTGCTGATCAGGGCCGCCGAGAGGGGCGAGCCGACGCGTTGCCCGAGGGTGGCGTTGACCGCGGACTGGGCCGCTCCGGCGACGCCCGCGATGACGGCGAAGCCGATCGCGGCGAGGGCGGGGGTGGACTTCCGGGGGGTGGTGACGGTGTCCATGGGGTGGGGATCTTCCGGGAGAAAGGCGAAGGCCCCCGCTCCGGGCCGGAGCGGGGGCCGTGGATAAGGGGGTCAGATCCGGCACGCGTGGATCCGGGTGACGAGGATGCCCCGGGCGCCCAGGGCGTACAGCTCGTCCATGATCCGCTGCACGTGGCGGGCGGGGGTCATGGCCTGCACGGCGACCCAGCCCTCGCGGTGCAGCGGCGACACGGTCGGCGACTCGATGCCGGGGGTCAGCGCCGAGGCGGCCTCCACGAGTTCGACGCGGACGTCGTAGGCCAGCATCACGTACTCGCGCGCGACGAGGACGCCCCGGACCCGGCGCACGAGCCCGTCCGCGGCGGCCGGTGAGTCGGCGCCCTGGCGGCGGATGAGGACGGCCTGCGACTCCAGCAGCGGTTCGCCGAAGGGTTCCAGACCGGCCTGGCGCAGGGTCGCGCCGGTCGACACAACGTCGGCGACGGCGTCGGCGACACCGAGTCCGACGGCGTTCTCCACGGCCCCGTCGAGGCGGATGACCTCGGCGGTCACGCCGTGCCCGGCGAGGTGCCGCGCGACCAGTCCCGGGTAGGAGGTCGCGACGCGGCGGCCGTCGAGGTCGTCGATGTGGGAGATGCCCCCGACGGGCGCGGCGTAGCGGAAGGTCGAGCCGCCGAAGCCGAGGGCGAGGACCTCCTCGGCGGGCGCGCCGGAGTCGATGAGCAGGTCGCGTCCGGTGATGCCGAGGTCGAGATCGCCCGATCCGACGTAGGTGGCGATGTCGCGGGGACGCAGGTAGAAGAACTCGATGTCGTTGTCGGCGTCGACGCAGGTGAGGTCGCGCTCGGCGCGACGCTGCCGGTAACCGGCCTCTTGCAACATGGTCGTGGCGGACTGGGAAAGGGAACCCTTGTTCGGGAGGGCTACGCGAAGCACGGGATGGACTCCTTGGGAACGTGCACCGATGTGACGGGGGCGGCGTCACAGATGTCGGTACACGTCCTCAAGGGACAGTCCACTGGCGACCATGAGGACCTGCGCGTGGTAGAGGAGCTGGGAGATCTCCTCGGCGGTCCGTTCCTTGCCCTCGTGTTCGGCGGCCATCCACGACTCGGCGGCCTCCTCGACGAGTTTCTTGCCGATCGCGTGCACGCCCGCGTCGAGCGCGGCCACGGTGCCGGAACCGGCGGGCCTCGTCTCGGCGATGCGCGACAGCTCGGCGTAGAGCTGGTCGAAGGTCTTCACGGGGGGAGAGCCTAGTCGGACACGGGGGTGAGGTGCGCGAGCGTTCCGCGTGGCGGGACGTGGGACGGGTCACGTTCGGGGGTCGGGCGGGGACGGCGGTGCGCGCCCGGGACGTGTGCGCCGAGTCGGCGGCGGACGCGCGGCGGCGACCGGCCGGTGCTCCACGAACCACCGGCCACCGGCCACGGAACCGCGCATCCATGGCCGCGCGAGCCCGCGCGGCCAGCCCCCACGACCCGCCCGACCAGCCGCTCCCACGCCCGTCCCCACCAACGCGCTCCACACCACACGGCCCGGCACCCGCCACTCCGTCTCGCATGCCTACATAACTGACCATTATCACCCCTCCCCCGGTGACCCTCCTCACCCCTCCCCCATCGACGTTCCTCACCGTGCAAAACTCGAAGCTGACCAGCATGCGCGCTGGCGGGGTCGGTGTAATTCCGAACCGGCGGTGACGAGGTGTCCTATGACGGCCTCGAAGTCCGCGACCCGATCACATCCAGTGACCGGTGGACCTGGTGAGAATCCAGGACCGACGGTGAAAGTCCGGATGGTAGTTGGCGCGCGCGGCACCGGTCGGTGTCGTGCCGTCGCGTATTCGCGGCGGCCCTTCGACGATATGGCCGTACCCGGTGTCTGCGGTGATTCCCCCGCCTGTACGTGTGCCCGATTCTCAGGTGGAGGACACATGTTCACTGGCATCGTCGAGGAACTCGGCGAGATCGTGGCCGTCGAACCCGCGCGCCTGGCGATCCGGGGCCGTACGGTCGCCTCCGACGCGAAGCACGGCGACTCGATCGCCGTCAACGGCGTCTGCCTCACCGTCACCGATGTCGACGGCGACGTCTTCGGCGTCGACGTGATGGGTGAGACCTACGACCGGACCGCCCTGGGCGGGATCCGGCCGGGCGACCCGGTCAATCTGGAACGCGCGGCGACGCTGCAGACGCGTCTCGGCGGTCATCTCGTGCAAGGGCACGTCGACGGGGTCGGCGAGATCCTCAGACGCGAGCCCGGCGGCAACTGGGAGACCGTGCACATCCGGCTCGCGCCCGGCCTGGCGCGCTACGTGGTCGAGAAGGGCTCGATCACCGTCGACGGGGTGTCGCTCACCGTCGCGTCGGTCGACGGGGACGTCTTCACCGTCGGCCTCATCCCGACCACGCTCGCGCTGACCACGCTCGGCTCGAAGGGGCCCGGGGACCCGGTGCACCTGGAGACCGACGTCATCGCCAAGCACGTCGAGAAGCTGCTCGCCCACGGGAGCGCGGCATGAACGAGCACGCGCGCGTCGGGCTGGACCCGATCGAGGACGCCATCGCCGCCATCGCCGAGGGCCGCGCGGTCATCGTCGTGGACGACGAGGACCGCGAGAACGAGGGCGACCTCATCTTCGCCGCCGAGAAGGCCACGCCGGAGCTGCTGGCCTTCATGGTCCGCTACACCTCCGGCTACATCTGCGCGACGCTGCCCGGCGCCGAACTGGACCGGCTGGCGATCCCCCCGCAGTACCACGTGAACGAGGACTCGCGCGGCACCGCCTACGCGGTCGCCGTCGACGCCGCCGACCGGGAGAGCACCGGCATCTCCGCCAGGGACCGCGCGCACACCCTGAACCTGCTGGCCGATCCGGCCTCGACGCCGGCGTCGTTCACGCGGCCCGGGCACGTCGTGCCGTTGCGGGCCGTGGACGGCGGGGTCCTGCGCCGCACCGGCCACACCGAGGCCACCAACGACCTGGTGCGGCTGGCGGGCCTGCGCGAGGCGGGCGTCCTGTGCGAACTGGTCAACGACGACGGCACGATGATGCGGCTGCCGGACCTGCGGGCCTTCGCCGCCGAGCACGGGCTGCCGCTGGTCAGCATCGCCGACCTGGTGGAGTACCGCCGCCGCACCGAGCGCACCGTCGAGCGGGTCGCCGACACGCGGCTGCCCACCGAGCACGGCCTGTTCCGCGCCGTCGGCTACTCCGCGTCCGACGGCTCCGAGCACGTCGCGCTCGTGCACGGCGACCTCGGCGACGGGGAGGACGTGCTGGTGCGCGTCCACTCCGAGTGCCTGACCGGGGACGCCTTCGGCTCGCTGCGCTGCGACTGCGGCCCGCAGTTCAAGGCGGCCATGCGCGCCGTCGCCGCCGAGGGCCGCGGCGTGGTCCTGTACATGCGCGGCCACGAGGGACGCGGCATCGGCCTGCTGCAGAAGCTGCGGGCCTACGAGCTCCAGGACGCCGGGCGCGACACCGTCGACGCCAACCTCGACCTGGGCCTGCCCGCCGACGCCCGCGACTACCGCATCGGCGCCGAGATCCTGGCCGACCTGGGCCTGTCCTCGATACGGCTGCTCACCAACAACCCCGACAAGCGGGCCGGGATCGAGGGCCACGGCCTGACCGTCCTCGGCCGGGTCGCACTGCCGGCCCACGCCCACCCCGAGAACATCGCCTACCTGCGCGCCAAGCGCGACCGGATGGGCCACCTCTTCGACGAGCTGGCCGTCGCGGCCTCCTGAAAGGACTGACGTACATGGCAGGTTCCGGAGCGCCCGCGCTCACCACCGTCGACGGGCGCGGGCTGCGCCTGGGGATCGTGGCCACCCGCTGGCACGGCGAGCTGACCGGGCAGATGCTGGCCCGCGCGCTCGCCGCCGCCGAGGCGGCCAAGGTCGAGGACGTCCTGGTCACCCACGTCGAGGGCTCGGTGGAGATCCCCGTGATCGCGCAGGCCCTGGCGCGCCGCTGCGACGCGGTGGTGGCGCTGGGCGTGGTGATCCGCGGGGAGACCGCGCACTTCGACTACGTGTGCCGTTCGGTGACCGACGGGCTGACCCGGGTCGCGCTGGACGAGGGCACGCCCGTCGCGCACGGCGTCCTCACCGTGGACGACCTCGATCAGGCCCGCGACCGGGTCGGGCTGCCCGACTCGGCCGAGGACAAGGGCTGGGGCGCGACGATCGCGGCGCTGGACGCCGCCGTCACCCTCAAGACCCTCGACTGAGCGGGAGGGGCGGCCTGCGCGGGCCGCCCCTCCTCACATCGCCGCGCGCAGCTTCTCCGCGCCGCCGGACGCCAGCCACGCGCCGAAGTCCAGCAGCGCGGGGAACTCCGCCCGCAGCGCGCCGATGTCGGCGCGCGTCGCCCGCCCGCTGTTGAGGGCCTCGAAGCCGCGCACCGCGTTCTCCCCATGCTTGCGCAGCTCTTCCAGAGGGATCGGGGTGTAGGCGACCTCGCGCCCGACCGCACCCGCGATCGCCGCGGCGATGCCCGGCCCGGTGAGGACGTCGCCGGCCAGCTCGAACACGCGCCCGTCGTACCCGGCCGGGTCGGCGAACGCGGCGGCGGCCACCGCGGCGATGTCGTCGAGCGCGATCAGCTGCATCGGGACCTCCGGCAGCAGCGCCATCGCCAGGGCGTCCCCGCGCAGCCCGAAGCGGGCGTCGAGGAAGTTCTCCATGAACGACGTGGGCCGCAGGATCGTGTGGGACAGCCCCGAGGCGGCCACGTACTCCTCGATGACGCGCTTGTTGCCCATGTGCGGGATGCCGAAGTCGACCTCGGCGGAGTTGGCCGAGGCGTACACGAGGTGCCCGGCCCCGGCGGCGACGGCGGCGTCCACGAGGGACTTGCCCGCCGCAGTCTCGTCGAAGTCGGCGGCGGCGCTGTAACCGGCGACGGGCTGCACCGAGAACACGCCGGACGCGCCGGTGGCGGCGGCCTTGAGGGCGGCCGGGTCGTCGATCGCGCCGGGCACGACCTCGGCGCCCAGCGCGGCGAGCTCGCGGGCGGCGGGCGCGGTGGTGTCGCGGGTGAGGGCGCGGACGGGCACGCCGTCGGCGAGCAGGCGCCGGGCGAGGGCGCCGCCCTGCTGGCCGGTGGCGCCGGTGACGAGCACGGGGTGGGACATGGGGGTTCCCTTCGATAGAATCGGGTCGGCCGACCCGCTTGAACGATACGGAATCACCAACCCGTTTGTTCGTCCAGAGAAACCGGAGAAGATGTGACCGCCGTCTCCCCCGACGAGCACGCCGAGGAGGGCCTGCGCGCCGACGCCCGCCGCAACCGGGCCCGCGTCCTGGAGACCGCCGTCGAGGTGTTCGCCTCCGAGGGCGTGGACGTGCCGCTCGGCGAGATCGCCCGCCGCGCGGGGGTGGGCGCGGGCACCGTCTACCGGCACTTCCCGAGCAAGGAGCGCCTGGTGGAGGCGGTCCTGGAGCGCCGGACCGGCGAGATCGTGGGCTTCGGGACCGCGCTGGCCGACGCCGATGGCGACCCCGGTGAGCGCTTCTTCGCCTTCTTCGCCGACGCCGCCCGCCGCGCGGCGCTGAACCGGGTGCTGTGCGACGCGTTCCACGCGCTGACCGGGCACCGCGGGACGGTGTCCGGCGAGCTCTTCGACGGCTACCTGGCGGTGCTGGCGCGGCTGCTGGGGGCGGCGCAGGAGGCGGGGGCCGTGCGGGCGGACGTGGACGCGTGGGACGCGCACGCACTGATCGCCAGCGCGGCCACGGTGGAGTCGGCGCGGATCACCGCGAACCGGCCGGGGCGGCTGTCGGCGCTGATCGCCGACGCGCTGCGCCCCGCCGAGGCCGTTACGAAACCCGAGTTGCGTGACGAATCAGTGGAGCCGCGTCACGAAACCCCGGTGTGCGAGGTGTGCGGGACGGCGCTCACGCCCTCGCGGACGGGCCGCCCGGCGCGGTTTTGTGGAGCGGCCTGCCGCCAGAAGGCGCACCGGCGCAGGGTGGGTTGAGGGGACGGGGTCGGCTGAGGCACGGGCTCGGCCGGGGCGCGAGGTACGTGGAGAGGGCTGAGCCGGGGGTGAGGCGGCCCGGTTGGGCAGCGATCTCGCGGGCGCGAGGCCGGTGGAGAGGGCTGAGCCGGGGCCAGCGGATCCGGGGCGTGGGGCCAGCGCCCCCGCCAGGAGGCGCGCCGGGTGGATCGAGCCGGGCTGAGCCGGGCCGGGGCGTGCCGGCCAAGGGCGCACCACCGCGAAGCGCGCCGAGGAGGCCCGGGCCATGCACCCGGGGAGGCGACGGGGGCGACGGGCCGGGGCGCGCCCACGAAAGTAGTACCGCCGCGCAGCGCGCCGAGGGGCCGCGAGCCGGTCCGTGTACCGCGGGCGACGACCCGGGGCGTACCGGCGCGAGCACACCGCGAGGCGCACCGGTACCTCTCCCCCGGCCGCGCCGGGACGCCTGTGCGGCCGCGGCGTACCGCACCCGCCGGGCGGCATCCGCGAGGTGATCCCCGGCCGGGTGTGCGGCCGCCGATGAGGTCGCAGGGTGTGGGCACGGGATTCCGGGGCATGATCGCGCCACCCCCATGGGGCTCGGCGGGGCCGAAGCGGCGGGGAACAGCTCGGTGCCCGGGGCGTGCCCTGTGGGTCTTGTGGGTGCGAGAACACGGTGTCGGCCGCGTTTTGAAGCTCTGTGGTTCTCGCAAGGCGGTCTTACGGCCTCGTACCGGTGTTGTCCGTGGCCGGGAGAGCGGTGCGGCGAGGGCCACCGGGTTTGCCGACGTGCCGTCGGCTCGTCGCAGCCCCGCGAAGACCTGCGGGACAGGCGCTAAACCACGCGCCCAAAACCCCACCCGGCGCGTCGCTCAGGTCAGCGTCCGCCGGCGGTCGACGGCCACGTACGAGCCGGAGTGCTTCTTCGCCACGCTCTTCATCTCGGTGGCGACCTCGACGATCTCGCGGGGGTCGGTGTAGTCGCGGTGGGACGAGATCGCCACCCCGATCGAGAGTGTCACGAAACCCGCCTGGACGGGGTTTCCGGCGCGGTCGGTGACCTCGACGTAGCCGCGCTCGCGGTCGCGGTCGTCGTAGAGGGAGACCGCTCGCTCCTCGAAGTCCATGATCGCGCGCTGGGTGATGGCCTGGACCTGCTCGGGGACGCACAGGATGATGAAGTCGTCGCCGCCGACGTGCCCGAGGAAGGCCAGGGGCGGGCCGGCGCCCACCACGCCGCGGTGGAGAGAGCTGGCGATGGTGGTGATGAACTCGTCGCCGCGCACGAAGCCGTAGGCGTCGTTGACGCTCTTGAAGTGGTTGGCGTCGACGTAGCAGAGGGCGAACTCGTTGCCGCTGCGCATCCAGCCGGTGACCTCGCGGGTGATGCGCGCGTTGCCGGGCAGGCCGGTCAGCGGCGACAGTTCGCGGATCTCGCGGTGGCGGCGCAGGACGGAGTGGACGCGGGCGACCAGTTCCTGGGTGTCGAAGGGTTTGACGATGTAGTCGTCGGCGCCGGTGGTGAGGCCGACGATCTTGTCGGCGGAGAGGTTCTTGGCGGTCAGCAGGATGATCGGCAGGCTGGCGGTCATGGGGTCGCTGCGCAGCTGCCGGGTCAGCTCGACGCCGTCCACCATGGGCATCATGACGTCGAGCAGGACCATGTCGGGGCGGCGGCGGGCCAGGTGCGCCAGCGCCTGGTAGCCGTCGGCGGCCGTGACGACCTCGAAGCCCTCCAGGCGCAGGTTCAGGGCGACGAAGCGCGCGATGTCGGCGTCGTCGTCGACGACGAGGACGAGTCCGCGGTTGCTCTCCTCGGGACTGGTCATCCCGGCACCGCCCCGGTCGCTGTGGCGGCCGATGTTAAGCCCCGGCTTCTCGCGCCCTCGGCGAGGGCGCGCAGCTTACGGCAGGCGGCGGCCGGGTCGGCCGCGCCGTAGACGGCGGTCCCGGCGACGAAGGCGTCGGCGCCGGCCTCGGCGGCGGCCTCGATGGTGTCCATGGCGATGCCGCCGTCGACTTCGAGGCGGATGTCGAGGTGCCCGGAGTCGATGTGGCGGCGCACGGCGCGGACTTTGTCGAGCAGGCCGGGGATGAAGGCCTGCCCACCGAAACCGGCCTTGATCGTCATGATCAGCACGGTGTCGAAGGCGGGGAGGATGTCGAGGTAGTCCTCGACGGGGGTGTCGCGGTCGATGGCGAGACCGGCCTTGCTCCCGGCGGCGCGCAGGTCCTTGGCGATGGCGACCGGGTCGGCGGCGGCCTCGGCGTGGAAGGTCACGTTGTACGCGCCGAGCTCGGCGTACCCGACGGCCCAGCGGTCGGGGTCCTCGATCATGAGGTGGCAGTCGAGGGGCACGTTCGTGGCGGCCTTGATGGACTTCACGACCGGCGGGCCGAGGGTCAGGTTCGGCACGAAGTGGTTGTCCATGACGTCCACGTGCAGCCAGTCGACGTCCGCGGCGACCTTGTCCATGTCCTCGGCGAGGCGGGCGAAGTCGGCGGAGAGGAGGCTGGGCGCGATCACCGTAGCGGTCTTGTCCACTGGCACAGTGTAGTCAGGCGCACCCACCGCACCGCTGTGGCATCAACCTCTTTCGATCAAGCTCCGTCGATGGCCATCTCGCGCGCCAGGCGCCGGAAGGTCTCGTGCGTGGGCGAGCCGGGTTCGGCGATGTACATGATGACCCGCTGGTCGCGGTCGGGGACGTGGAGGGTCTGGCACTCCATCTCCAGGACGCCCAGCTCGGGGTGGGTGACCTTCTTGACGAGGTGGCGGCGGACCTCGACCTCGTGCTCGGCCCACATCCCGGCGAACTCGGGGCTGGTGCGCAGGAGCTCCTGGACGAGGTCGCGCAGGCCGGGGTCGTCGGGGTAGCGGCCGTGGGCGGCGCGCAGGTCGGCCACCGTGGAGCGGGCGAAGTCCAGGTGGGCGGGGTTCGCGTCGAAGTCGGGCCGGACCCCGGCGAACACCCACCGCACGACGTTGCGGCGCTCCAGGGGGTAGGTGGCCACGGCGCCGAGGAACAGCTCGGCGAGCGCGTTCCAGGCCACCACGTCGTAGCGGGCGTTGACCACGTAGGCGGGGATGTCCACGAGGGACCGCAGGAGGTGGCGGACGCCGACGGGCACGTCGGAGTCGGGTGAGCTCTGCGGGCCGACGGTCTCCCCGGCGAGGTGGAACAGGTGCGCGCGCTCGTCCATGGTGAGCATGAGGGCGCGGCTGAGGGCGGAGAGGATCTGCCGGGAGGGGCGCGGGCCGCGGGCCTGTTCGAGGCGGATGTAGTACTCGATGGACATCCCGGCCAGCTGCGCGACCTCCTGGCGGCGCAGGCCCGGGGTGCGGCGGCGCCCGGCGTCGGGCAGGCCGACGGTGGCGGGTTTGACGCGGGCGCGGCGGGCGCGCAGGTACTCGGCGAGGGCGGGGCGGTCCATGCCTCCATCCTGACGCGCGGGAACCGTTCCCGGGAGGTACCGGCGGTACCACCATGGACGGGTCTCTGTTCGCGGCGCCGGTTCGGGGTCACGGTGGTGGCATGACGGAGAAGCGGATCGCGCTGGTGACCGGCGCGAACAAGGGGATCGGTTTCGAGATCGCCCGCGGCCTGGGCGCGGCGGGGCTGACGGTCCTCGTCGGCGCGCGGTCGCCGGAGCGGGGCGAGAAGGCGGCGGCGGAGTTGCGGGAGGCGGGCCTGGACGCGCGGTTCCTGCGGCTGGACGTGACCGATGAGGAGAGCGTCGAGGCGGCCGTGAAGGTGGTGGAGGCGGAGTTCGGGCGGCTGGACGTCCTGGTGAACAACGCGGGGATCCTCTCGCCGAAGGAGTCGTGGATCGCGGCGGAGACGCCGGTGGCGGCCCTGCGGGAGGTCTACGAGGTGAACGTGTTCGGGGTGGTGGCGGTGACGAAGGCGATGATCCCGCTGCTGCGGGCGGCCCCGGCGGCGCGCGTGGTGAACGTGTCGAGCGAGCTGGGGTCCTTCGAGAAGCAGCTGGACCGGGAGGGCCCGTTCTGGGAGTTCTCCGGCGTCGGGTACCCGTCGTCGAAGGCCGCGCTGAACATGATCACGGTGGGCTACGCGAAGTACTTCCGGGACACCCCGGTCCTGGTGAACGCGGTGAACCCGGGGTACTGCGCCACCGATCTGAACGGCAACTCGGGGCACCGGACGGCCGAGGAGGGCTCGCGGGCGGCGATCCGGATGGCGCTGCTGGACGAGGGCGGCCCGACGGGCGCGTTCGTGGAGGAGCAGGGCGAGCTGGGCTGGTAGTCAGGCGCGGGCGCCGTCGAGGAAGATCCGGGTGATCGCCTCGGCGGCGTCCTCCACGTCCAGGGCGAGGAGCTCGTCCTGGGTGAGGGCGCCGATGACGAGGGAGCCGAAGAGGGCGGCGAGCTGGGGGGCGGGGATGTCGGCGCGCAGGGCGCCCTCGGCGCGGCCGCGTTCGACGAGGGCGGCGACGCGGCGGCCGACCTCCTGCTCGTCGGCGCGGCGTTCGGGGAGGTGGGTGGAGTGCACCCAGTAGGCGCGGCCGACGGTGAGCAGCGCGCGGGCGGCGCGGGCGACGGCGGTGGGGACGTCGACGGCGTCCAGGGACGCCTCGCGCAGCGCGCGCAGGCTCTCGGCGGCGGCGTAGGCGCCGAGTTCGACGAGGAGTCCCTCGCGGTTGGGGAAGTGCCGGTAGAGGGTCGCGCGGCCGACGCCGGCGACGCGGGCGATCTCGCCCATCCCGGCGTCGCCGCCGCGCAGGGCGGAGGCGGCGGCCCGCAGGATGGCCGTGCGGGTGCGGTCGCTGGCGCCTCTGTCGGTTCCGGTCACGCGAGCTATCGTAGACGAGACACTGCTGTCTCATACTGAGACATCGAAGACTCGCTTAAGGAATCGTGATGACCGGCACCTACGACGTCGTGGTCGTCGGCTCGGGCGCGGCGGGCCTCACCGCCGCGCTGACCGCCCGCCTGCGCGGCCTGTCCGCGCTCGTCATCGAGAAGACCGACCGCTACGGCGGCTCCACCGCGTTGTCCGGCGGCGCGATCTGGGTCCCGAACAACGTGTGGCTGGAGGCCGAGGGCCTGCGCGACACCGTGGACAACGCCCGCGCCTACCTGGACGCCACCGTCGGCGACCGCGTCCCCGGCGCCCTCAAGGACGCCTACCTGCGGCACGGCCCCGAGATGGTGCGCTACTTGCGCGACCACACCCGGCACGTGCGGTTCCACTGGTCCCCCGGCTACAGCGACTACTACCCCGAGCGCCCGGGCGGGCGGCCCGAGGGACGCTCGGTCGAGCCGGTCGTCTTCGACGGCACGAGGCTCGGCCCCGACTTCGAGCTCATGCGCCGGGCGGGCCTGCCCACCTACGGCATGACGATCACCTCGGCGGAGTTCCACCACCTCAACATGATCGGCCGGACTTGGAAGGGCCGCCTCACCTCCCTCAAGGTGGGCCTGCGCGCGATCAAGGGCCTGCTCACCCGCTCCAAGTACCTGTCCCTGGGTGAGGCCCTCACCGCGCGGCTGCGGCTCAGCCTCAAGGAGGCCGGCGGCGAGGTGTGGCTGTCGGCGCCGTTCGTCGACCTGGTCGCCGAGGACGGGCGCGTCACCGGCGTCCGCGTCCGGCGCGGCGGCCGCGAGGAGACCGTCACCGCGCGCCTCGGCGTCGTCCTGGCCGCCGGGGGCTTCTCCCACGACCAGGCCATGCGCGAGACCTACCTGCCGCACCCCACGTCCACCGCCTGGACCTCGGCCTCCGAGGGCCAGACCGGCGACGTCATCAAGGCCGGCCTCGCCCACGGCGCCGCGCTCGACCTGATGGACAAGGTCTGGGGCGCGCCCTCGGTCGTCCCGCCCGGCGAGCGCCCGTTCTTCCTGGTCGCCGACCGGGGCATCCCCGAGATGGTGATCGTGAACGAGCGCGGTGAGCGCTTCGCCAACGAGGCCCTCCCGTACCACGACCTGGTGGACCGGATGTACGCCACGGGCTCGCCGCGGGCGTGGATCGTGCTGACCGCGCGCGCCAAGCGCCGCTACATCTTCACCGGCCTGTTCCCCGGCCAGGGCTTCCCGAAGCGGTGGCGGGAGAACGGCTTCCTGAAGACCGGCCGTACCGTCGGCGAGCTCGCGGCGGCGATGGGCGTGCCGGTGGCGTCGCTGGAGGCGACGGTGAAGCGCTTCAACGGCTACGCCCGCACCGGCCGCGACCTGGACTTCGGGCGCGGCGACAGCGCCTACGACCGCTACTACGGGGACCCGACGCTGCCCAACCCGAACCTGTCGCCGCTGGAGAAGGGCCCGTTCTACGCCGTCCCGGTGCTGCCGGGCGACATCGGCACCAAGGGCGGGCTGGTCATCGACGGGCACGCGCGGGTGCTGCGGCCCGACGGTTCGGCGATCGCGGGCCTGTACGCGGCGGGGAACAGCTCGGCGGCGGTGATGGGCGAGACCTACCCGGGCCCGGGGGCCACCCTCGGACCGGCGATGACCTTCGGCTACCTCGCCGCCGAGCACATGGCGAGCGGGAAATCGGCGGAGATGAGAGGCTGATGGGGCCCGGCCGGGCCGCCGTGCTCGTGCGGCCCGGTCATACCATCCCGATGAGCCCCGCCGAGGGGCGGTAGTCGATCTTCCAGTCGGTGTAGACGCCCAGGACGCCGTCGGCGAGACAGCGCAGGCCCACGCTCACCCAGCGCACATCGCCGGTGCCGTCGCCGGTCCCGGCGAAGCCGACGCCGACCTCGAAGAGCTCACCGCCGCAGGGGCAGGCGCACTGCTCCGGGACGGCCTCCTCCCAGTAGTCGGCGGAGTCGGCGATGAAGGCCGCCTCGCCGCAGGCGGCGCAGAGCCGCTCGGCGGCCCCGGCCTCGTCGTCGACGCCGATCGCGAAGGCCCGGCCGCCGCAGCCGCAGACGGCGGCGACGACCGTCGCCACGTCGTATCCCCCGGCGCGGTAGCCGGTGACGTAGGTGGCCAAGTCGGCGAAGTCCTCGCCTCTCTCTAAGGTCATGCCACTCGCCGCAGGAGCGCCAGGTACATCGCGTCGGTGCCGTCGCGGTGCGGCCACAGCTGGACCGGTGCCTCCGCCGCCTCCACGCCCTCGGCGGCCTCGGCGATCGCGCGGGTCTCGTCCAGGTGCGGCGAGCAGGTCACGTAGCCGATCAGCCCGCCGGGGCGGGTGAGGCGGACGGCCGAGGCCAGCAGGCTCCGCTGGAGCGCGGCCAGCTCGGGGACGTCGGAGGGCTCGCGCCGCCAGCGCGCCTCCGGGCGGCGGCGCAGGGCGCCCAGGCCGGTGCAGGGGGCGTCGACGAGGACGCGGTCGTAGGTCCCGTCGGCGCCGAAGGTCCGGCCGTCGGCCTCGTGGACGGTGACCGGCAGCCCGGCGACGGCCTTCTCGACCAGGCGCGCGCGGTGCGCGCTGACCTCCACGGCGTCCAGGCGCGCGTCGCGGAGCGCCGCGAGCGAGCCCAGCAGCGCGGCCTTCCCGCCGGGGCCGGCGCACAGGTCCAGCCAGCGGGCGTCGGGTCCGTCCAGCGGCGCTTCGGCCAGGCGCAGAGCCACCACCTGGCTGCCCTCGTCCTGGACGTGCGCGCGCCCGCCGGCCACGGCCGCCACGTCGCCGGGGGCGCCGCCGGGCAGGATCACCGCGTAGGGCGAGAGCGCGCCGGGCCTGCCGCCGGTCGCCGCGGCCAGCTCGTCGCGGCCGATCAGGCCGGGCCGGGCGCACAGGTGCACCGCCGGGGCGGTGTTGTCGGCGGCCAGCAGCGCGGGCAGCTCCTTGTCGCCTCCCAAGGCGTCCCGGAAGGCCGAGACGATCCACTCCGGATGGGCGTACTTCAGCGCGAGCGCGCCCACCTCGTCGGCGGGGGTGAGCTTGTGCAGCCACGCGTCGAGGGGCCGGGCGGCGATCTTGCGCATCACCGCGTTGACGAACCCGGCGGGCCGGTGCCCGGCCGCGCGGCGGACCAGCGACACCGCCGTCCCGACAGCGGCGTGGGCGGGGACGCGCGTGTAGAGCACCTGGTAGGCGCCCAGGCGCAGGACGTCGGCGACCGGCTGGTCGAGGCCCGTCACGGGCCGCCCGGCGACCGAGGCGATGATCGCGTCGAGGGTGCCCCGGGCGCGGGAGGCGCCGTAGGCGAGCTCGGTGGCGAAGGCGGCGTCGCGTCCGCTCACCCCGCGCTCGCGCAGGAGTTTCGGCAGCACCAGGTTGGCGTAGGCGTCGTCGCGGGAGACCGCCGTCAGGACGTCGTAGGCGATGGAGCGGGGGTCGTCGCTCACCGAGCGGCGGCCGGTCACTGGAGGCGCTCGCCGTCGTGGAGGGGGTTGCCGCGCAGCCAGGCGTCGGCGGGCATGGCCTTCTTCCCCGGCGGCTGGACGGTGCCCAGGCGCACGGGCATGGTGGCGGTGCCGACGTGGACGGCCTTGCGGCCCACCGCGACCTCGCCGGGCGCCAGCGGCGGCCCGTCGGGGTCGGGGACGACGGGCCCGAGCTTGACGCGCTGCCCGTCGCGGAGGGTCCACGCGCCGGGGGCGGGGGTGACCGCGCGGACGCGGCGGTCGACGGCGAAGGCCGGGTCGCTCCAGCGGACCTGGGCGTCCTCGACGGTGATCTTCGGGGCGAGGCTGACGCCGTCGGCGGGCTGCGCGGCGGCGCGCGCGGCGCCCGACTCGATGGCGTCCAGGACGGTGACGAGCAGGCCCGCGCCGGTCTTCGACAGCCGCTCCAGGAGGTCCCCGGAGGTGTCGAAGGGGGCGATGGCCTCGGTGACCGAGCCGTAGACGGGCCCGGTGTCCAGGCCCTCCTCCAGCTGGAAGACGCAGGCCCCGGTGATCTGGTCGCCGTGCAGGACGGCGTGCTGGACGGGGGCGGCGCCGCGCCAGGCGGGCAGCAGCGAGAAGTGCAGGTTCACCCAGCCGCGCGCGGGGATGTCCAGCGCCGCGCGCGGGACGAGCGCGCCGTAGGCGACCACGGGGACGCAGTCGGGGGCCAGCGCGGCCAGGCGGGCCAGGAACTCCGGTTCCCGGGGCTTCGCCGGCTGCAGGACCTCGATGTTGCGGTCGTCGGCCCATTCGGCGACCGGCGAGCGGGAGACCTTGCGGCCGCGCCCGGTGCGGGCGTCGGGCCGGGTCAGCACGGCCAGGAGCTCGTGCCCGCTGCTCTCGATGGCGTCCAGCGCCGGGATGGCTACCTCCGGCGTGCCGGCGAAGACCAGTCTCATGTGTGCGTCCCCCAAGGGTCGGTGGGTCAGATGAAGCGCCCGCGCGAGTCGTGCGGGCTGACCTTGATCTGGATGCCGTCGTCGTACCAGTCGGCGGCGCGGATGTCCTTCATCGCCTTCTTGCGCGTCTCGGGGTCGAGGCGGTCGAGGAAGAGGACGCCGTCGAGGTGGTCGGTCTCGTGCTGGATGCAGCGGGACATCAGCCCGGTGCCGACGATCTGCATGGGGTCGCCGAACTCGTTGTGGCCCTTGGCGATGACGTTCTGGCGGCGGACGGTGTCGTAGTAGAGGCCGGGGATCGACAGGCAGCCCTCGGGACCGTCCTGCTCCTCCTCGTCGGGGAACTCCAGGACCGGGTTCACCAGGTGCCCCACGACGTCGTCGACGTCGAAGGAGAACACGCGCAGGCCCACGCCGATCTGCGGCGCGGCCAGCCCGGCGCCGCCCTCGTCGAGCATGGTGTCGATGAGGTTCTTGACCAGCTTGCGCAGCTGCTTGTCGAAGTCCACCACGGGGTCGGCGGGGGTGCGCAGCACCGGGTCCCCGAACAGCCTGATCTCCTGAACAGTCACGCCCTGTGCCCCTTCGCGTTCGATTCCCGTCGACCCATGAGTCTACGAGGAGGGGACGCGCCCGTTCGGAGAGTGGGCCGGGGTGGTGCTCCTTACCGCGCGCTGGCCCGCGAGGGCCACCGCGACACCGGCGAGCAGGAGGGCGATGCCGGGCCAGGCGGCGACCGGCGGGGTCTGCCCCAGCCACACCGCGCCCAGGACCGCCGCACCGGGCACCTCCAAGAGCAGCAGCAGGCTCACCAGGGTCGGGTCGAGGCGGTGGAGGGCGAAGTTGACCAGGGAGTGGCCCAGCAGCTGCGGCCCGGCGGTCTGCGCGGCGATCGCCAGCCACCCGGCGGCCGCGTAACCCCACAGGGGCGTCCCGGTGGCCAGGCACACCGCGAGGAGGCCGAGGGCGGCGATCGAGTAGACCACGGCGGTGTAGGTGACCGTCGACATCTCCTCCCGGGCCCGCGACCCGGCCATCACGTACACGGCCCCGGCGAGACCGCCGATGAGCGCGAGGACGTCGCCGAGCACGGCCGTGGCCGACACCGTCACGCCCGCGCCGGTGGCCAGGGCGGCGCCCGCGACGGCCGCGCCGACGCCGATCCACGTCGTCCTGGGCGGGCGCCTGCCCTGGAGGACCGCGATGAGCCCGGTCCACAGGGGCGTCGTGGAGACCAGCGCGGTGGCCGTGGCGACGTCGGTGAGCACGGCCGAGGGGATCCAGGTGCCGAAGTGCACGGCGAGGGCGACGCCGGACACCAGGCAGCGCCGCCATCCGGCGCGGCCGAGGCGGCGGATCTCGGCGCGCCGCCACAGCAGCGCGGCCGGTATGAGGAGGGCGACGGCGATGGCGTTGCGCCAGAACGCCACGGCCAGGGGTGGGACGTGGCCCTCGTGGGCGAGGACGACCATGGGCGCGGAGGAGGAGACGGCGGTGATGGCGACGGCCATGGCGATGCCGGGAGCGGCCCGGCGGAAGGGGGTCACCACGCGAGTGTGCCACCAGGGGTGACATTGCAGTGGTACTGAGCCGGAGGATGGGGATGGCGTCCCGGTTCGGCCCACCGGCGCGCACGTTTCGGTGGGCACGTCCGGCGGCGTCCACGGGCGCCGGACGCTACGGCGTCCCGCGACGGACCGGCCCGAACCCGGACGCGCGCGCGGCACGGGACCCCGGCCATGAGAGGGCAGATCACCGAACGGTTTCTTGACCATTCCCTTGTGTCAACCCGGGGAAGGTCTTACGTTACTGACAACTCAATTAACAGCTCCTCTCCCCTAGGACCTGTCATGACGATCGATCTCCGCAGGGCCGGCCGGCACGCCGCGCTCCTCCTTCTCTCCGCCGTCTTACTGGCGGTCTTCACCGCCGCCCCCGCGCAGGCCGCCGCGGCCGGCAAGGCCGTCTTCAGCCAGGACAACGCCTGGGGCTCGGGCTACACCGGCCGCTACACGGTCACCAACACCGGCACCACCGCCCTGAACGGCTGGACCGTGGTGTTCACCCTGCCGTCCGGGACCACCCTCGGCTCCTACTGGGACGCCCTGGTCACCAACAACGGCTCCGGCAAGTACACCGCCGTCAACCGCGAGTACAACGGCAACCTCGCGCCCGGCGCCTCGGCGAGCTTCGGGTGGGTCTCGGCGGGCACCGGCGTCCCGTCGTCCTGCACCCTCAACGGCGGGTCCTGCGACGGCGGCGGCACCCCGCCCGGCCCGGACACCACTCCCCCGACCGTCCCCGGCGGCCTCACCGTCGGCTCGCCGACCAAGAGCAGCCTGACGGTGTCCTGGCAGGCCTCCACCGACAACTCCGGCACGGTCGCCGGCTACGAGGTCTCCCGTGACAACGGGACGCCCGTCGCCGTCAGCGGCACCTCGACCGTCGTCACCGGCCTGACGGCGAACACCGCCTACTCCTTCAAGGTCCGCGCCAAGGACCCCACGGGCAACTACTCCGCCTACAGCGCCGCCGTCAGCGGCCGGACCAACAACGACGACCCGATCCCGCCGACCGGGAGCATCAAGGTCGCGCCCTACATCGACATCACCATGGCCAGCCCGACGCTGACGCAGGTCGCGCAGGCCACCGGGCAGAAGTACTTCACTCTCGCGTTCATCCTCGGCTCCTCCCTGGGCTGCGACCCGCAGTGGGGCGGCACGATCCCCCTCAACGAGCCGCGCATCATCGACCAGGTCAACGCCCTGCGCGCGATGGGCGGTGACGTCGTCATCGCCTCCGGCGGCGCGATGGGCCCCTACCTGGAGAACACCTGCGGCTCCGCCGACGCCCTGTACAACGCCTACGTCAAGGTCCTCACCGCCACCGGCGCCAACCACCTCGACGTGGACGTGGAGGCGTCCATCCCGCAGGCCATGGTCAACACCGCGCTCAAGCGGCTCGTCGACACCCGCGGCACCACCGTCAGCTACACCATGCGCATCCAGGGCAGCGACTACGGCATGGACCCGTACTCGGTGCAGATCCTCCAGGACGCCGCCGCCAAGGGCCTGTCCCCCATCGTCAACCCGATGCTGATGAACTTCGGCTACAGCGGCGACTGGGGCCAGGCGATGATCTCGGCCGCCAACGCCACCATCGCGCAGATGAAGACGATCTGGCCCGGCAAGAGCGACGCCCAGATCAAGGCGCAACTGGGCGTCACGCCCATGATCGGGCGCAACGACACCGGCATGACCACGACCCAGTCGCACGCCCGCGCGCTGCTGTCGTGGGCGCAGTCCAGCCACATCGGATTCATCGGATTCTGGTCGGCCGGGCGCGACAACGGCGGCTGCCCCAACGGCGGCGTCTCGCCCACGTGCAGCGGAATCAGCCAGTCCCTCTACGAGTTCACCAACATCTTCAAGGGGTTCACGGGCTGACCTCCCGGCGGTACACCGAAGGCGTCCCCACCAGTCCTTCCATGAGTTGGTGAACTTCTTCAGGGGATTCACCGACTGATCATCGCCGTGTAGCCGAGCTACGGATCGGGGGCGGATCTGGTAAAGATCCGCCCCTCCCTCTTTTGCGCGCCCCCGCCCTACCGATAGCCTCTACCCGCCGGTACTCCGGCCGAGTGGTGCTAAGCCCTTCCGCCCCCACGCCAATGGGCATAGATCCGACTCATAGAGGTAGCGACCAGATCCCCGTCATACAACGGGTTGGTCACGAAACGGTCCCCGAATAGGCAATCGGGGCCTCAACCCTTAGGGTGCACGCATGGCAGCGCAGACCACGGCGGGTACGCCGCTAGTCCGGTTGTCCGGAGTGAACAAGCACTTCGGCGACAACCACGTCCTGAAGGACATCGACCTCGAAGTGCAGTCCGGCGAGGTCATCGTCATCATCGGGCCCTCCGGATCCGGCAAGTCCACGCTCTGCCGCACCATCAACCGGCTGGAGACCATCGGGACCGGCGAGATCACCATCGACGGCTCGGTCCTGCCCGCCGAGGGCCGCGAGCTCGCCCGGCTGCGCTCCGAGGTCGGCATGGTGTTCCAGCACTTCAACCTCTTCGCGCACATGACGGTCCTGGAGAACATCACCCTCGGGCCGATGAAAGTGCGCCGCCTGGGCCGCAAGGACGCCGAGGCCAAGGCCCGCGCCCTCCTCGACCGCGTCGGCCTCGCCGACAAGGCCGACGCGCTCCCCGCGCAGCTCTCCGGCGGCCAGCAGCAGCGCGTGGCCATCGCCCGCGCCCTGGCCATGGAGCCCAAGGTCATCATGTTCGACGAGCCGACCTCGGCCCTCGACCCCGAGATGATCAACGAGGTCCTCGACGTCATGATCGACCTCGCGCGCGAGGGCATGACCATGATCGTGGTGACCCACGAGATGGGCTTCGCCCGCCGCGCCGCCAACCGCGTCGTATTCATGGCCGACGGCCAGATCGTCGAAATCGCGCCGCCCGAGAAGTTCTTCAGCGAGCCGGAGAGCGAGCGCGCCCGCGACTTCCTTTCGAAAGTGATGTCGCACTGACCCGCCTCCGCCAACGGATCGCGGGAAACCACAGGGAAGGAACCCACAGCACCATGCGCATGCACCGCAAACTGGCCCTCGTCGGCCTCGCCGCGGTCGCCCTGCTGGCCACCGCCTGTCAGGGCAAGGCGAGCGATGACCAGAAGCAGGCCGGGGACCCGGCCAACACCGTCGTCTTCCAGATGAAGCAGGCCACCACGCTGCCCGCCGCCGTCCAGAAGATCAAGGAGCGCGGCTACCTGCTCTTCGGCTCGAAGTTCGACCAGCCCACCACCGGCGAGCGCAACCCCGCCTCCGGCAAGATCGAGGGTTTCGACGCCAACTTCGGCCGTCTGCTCGCCCAGCGGATCTTCGGCCCGAACTTCACCGAGGGTGAGAACGGCCAGCTGCGGTACGTGGAGACCATCTCCAAGAACCGCGAGGAGTTCCTGGCCTCCGGCAAGGTCGACGCCCTGGCCGCGACCTACACGATCAACGAGCCCCGCAAGGAGAAGGTCGACTTCGCCGGCCCGTACTACATCACGGGCATGGGCATCCTGACCCTGGCGGACCGCAAGGAGCTGAACACGCTCGAAGACCTCAACGGCAAGAAGGTCTGCGTCGCCGTCGGCTCCAACTCGCTGACCAACCTGCAGAAGCTCAACCCGAAGGCCGACGTCTCGCAGCCCCTCGCGGACTACTCCGCCTGCCGCCAGGCCGTGGAGAACAAGTCCTACGAGGCGCTGGTGACCGACGAGCCGATCCTGCGCGGCTTCATGTCGAAGAGCCCGGGCGTGTTCCGGGTCGCCGACAAGGTCTTCACCGAGGAGCCGTACGGCATCGCCTCCAAGCACGGTGACAAGGAGCTGCGCGACTTCATCAACGACATGCTGGAAGAGGCCTACGCCAACGGCGACTGGGTGAAGTCCTTCGAGGGCACGCTCGGCAAGGCCGGCGCCAAGACCCCGACCCCGCCGCCGGTCGTCCGGTACTGAGTCATGCCGATGGTGCCCGTCCCGAGCCCCCGGGGCGGGCACCATTCGTTCCTTAGGAGACAGACACCTTGAGCAACGAGGTCTTCCAACTTTTCGCCGAGGGATTCTGGAACACCCTGTGGATGTCGCTGGCGTCCTTCGCGGTGGCCCTCGTGCTCGGCGCGATCCTGGCGATGATGCACGTCAGTCCCGCTCCCCCGGCCCGGTGGGCGGCGCAGGTCTACACCGCGATCTTCCGGAACACGCCCCTCCTGGTCGTCCTGGTCGTCTTCTACTTCGGCCTGCCGAAGGTCGGCGTCAGCTTCGAGTACTCCTGGCAGTGGGCGCTGATCGTGCTCAGCCTGTACACCTCGGCCTTCGTCGGCGAGACCCTGCGGGCCGGCATCAACTCGATCTCGCTGGGCCAGGCCGAGGCCGCCCGGTCGATCGGGCTGACCTTCGGGCAGTCGCTGCGCCACGTGATCCTGCCGCAGGCGTTCCGGACCGTCGTCCCGCCGGTCGGCACGCTCTACACCGCCCTGGTGAAGAACACCGCTCTGACGCTGATCCTGGGCTTCCAGGAGCTCTCGGCCAAGACCGAGGACATGATCAACCAGGACAAGGCCCCCGTGTGGGTCGTCGTCGTGGGGATCTGCGCCTGCTACCTGATCATCAACCTGCCCACGAGCTGGTTCATCCACCGGGCCGAGAAGCGCGCGGCGTTCGCGCGGTAGCGGAGAAGACCTGACATGAGCAACCAACACAGCACGGTCCTCTTCGACGCGCTCGGGCCGAAGGGGCGCCGCAAGGTCGCCCTCTACTCGGCGCTCAGCGCGCTGGTCGTCCTGGGCGCGCTGGCCTGGGCGGCGGTCACCCTGAACGGCGAGGGCTTCTTCGACCAGCAGCGCTGGGTCGACGCCCTCGACCAGCTCATCGTGGAGAACACCTACATCCCGGGTCTGCTGAACACCCTGGAGGCCGCCGGGATCGGCTGCGTCGGCGCCGTCGTCCTGGGCGCGCTGGTCGGCTTCGGCCGTGTCTCGCGTTTCAAGGCCGTGCGGTTCCTGGCCAGCGTGTACGTGCAGTTCTTCCGGGCGATGCCGGTGCTGCTGCTGATCTGGATCCCGTTCACCGTCTTGAACCACCTGGGCACCGACATCAACGGGCTCTGGTACGTGGTGGTGGGCCTGGCGGTGTACAACGGCGCGGTGCTGGCCGAGATCCTGCGGTCGGGCGTCAACGCGCTCCCCGCCGGTCAGGCCGCCGCCGGTCACGCCATCGGCCTCACGCACGGCCAGGTGACGCGGCTGATCATCTTCCCGCAGGCGTTCCGGAACATGCTCCCGGCGGTGCTGGCGCAGCTGGTGGTCCTGCTGAAGGACACCGCCCTCGGGTACATCGTGACGTACCCGGAGCTGCTGAAGATGAGCTACCAGACGGCCGGGTCCTACCCGAACTCGTTCCTGCAGGTGCTGCTGGTGGCCGCCACGATGTACTTCGTGGTCGCCTACGCGCTGTCCAAGGTGGTCTCGCTGATCGACAAGCGGATGCGCCGCAAGGTCGCCCGCCCGGCCAAGGCGGCCGCGGTTCCGGTCGCCGCCGACGTCGACACCGGGGCCTGAGCCCCACGCTCCACCGGCCCGGTCGCCTCGCGCGGCCGGGCCTTCGTCATTCCCGGACCGCCGCGCGGGCCGCCAGGACCACCCCGGCCCAGGCGGTGAGACCCACGATGACGTTCGCGGCGGCGGTGGCCAGGCCGGTGGCGGCGTCACCGGCGGCGAAGACCGGCATCATCGCCACCAGGGCCAGGCACAGGCCGACGATCCACCGGAAGTACGGGAACGGGCGGGCGCTGCCGCGCAGGAGCAGCAGCATGAGGGCCGTGGCGGCGAACGCGGCGGCCACCCCGCCCAGGGCGTAGACGAACAGGTGCGGCTCGATGACGCCGCCGTAGACGATGACGCCGAGGATCGGCAGGTCCAGGATCTCCCGGACGGTCAGGAACGCCGCCGCCGCGACCACCGCGCAGGCCAGCGCCGTCCACGCGCCGCCCGTCCACAGGCGGCGCCGGTCGAGACGGCGGGCGTAGGGCGCCGTGCCGGGCGCGGGCATGAGCCGGTAGACGCCCAACTCGCGCCTAACGGCCCGTCGCCGGGTTGTACTGGTCCGGCGGCTGGTAGCCGGCCGTGTCGGGGCGGCGCAGGCTGGCGGTGGCCGAGATGCCCACCAGGATGCCGATGGACACGCCGATGACGAGGTTGACCGCGGCGGTGGCCGCGCCGGTCTGGATGTCGGCGACGGCCAGCAGCGGCACGAGCATGCCGAGGATGGTCGCCAGCGCGATGATCCAGCCGAAGAACATGAACGGCTTCGGCGTGGCCAGCAGGAGCAGGTGCATGACGCCGGTGGCCAGCAGCGCGCACAGGAACGCGATGATCCCGTAGGTGAACAGGCCGGGCTGGGTGACCGCGCCGTCCACGTCGACGCCGAGGATGGGCAGCTTCAGCAGGCCCTTGACGACCAGGAACCCGACCATGGCGATACCGGCGGCCACGAGAGCGGCCGCGACGCCGCCGCTCCACAGCCGTCCCCCGTTGACGCGGCTCTGCGCGGGCGCGTCGGCACGGTACGGATCGTCCGGTTGATGACGATATGTGGTCATGGGCACAGTCTGGCGGGCGGCACGGTGCGAGTCCGCCGAACGGGGAAAACCCGGCGCCGAGCGAGGTGAGTATCTCTCGGTTCATCCGATCATGGGCGAAAAGCGGCATTCGCAGGCCTAGGCTGTTCCTGCGCCCGCGTCGTGGGCCGGGAAGGAGAATCGCATGGGATTCATCGTCCAGCTCCTGCTCACCGCCGGCGCGCTGTGGCTGTCGACGGTCATGGTGGACGGCATCGAGGTCACCGGCAGCAGCGGGTTCAACAACTTCCTCGTGCTGCTCCTGGTGGCCCTCATCTTCGGCCTGGTCAACGCGCTCATCAAACCGATCGTGCAGCTGTTCGGCTGCGCCTTCTACGTGCTGACCCTGGGCCTGTTCGCGCTGGTGGTGAACGCCTTGATGTTCTGGCTGACCGGCTGGCTGGCCGACAAGATAAACCTGCCGTTCCACGTGAACGGGTTCTGGGCGGCCTTCTGGGGCGCGATCATCGTCTCGATCGTCAGCTTCTTCATCGGCATCCTCATACCGCGCAAGGACGCCGACTAGAGCAGCTCGGCGGGGTCCACCTGCACGCGCACCGGGTCGACGGCCTTGCGCGCGCTGCGGACCCCCGCCGCGCCGTGCAGGGCCGAGGCCAGCTCGGCCCCTTTCGTGCGCGGCGCGCGCAGCAGCAGCCGCTCGGTCCGCTCGTCGACGGGCACCGGGCCCAGCTCCTCGGTGCCGGGCGGCAGCTCGGCATAGCGCAACAGGTCGGCCAGGGCTTCGGGCGGGCCGGTCAGCGAGGCCATCCGCGCGATCGGCGGGAAGCGCAGGGACGCCCGCTCGGCCAGCTCGCGCGCGGCGAACCAGCCGGCGTCCCAGCGCAGCAGCGCCTGGACGACGGCGAGACCCCCATCGGCGACCACCACGACCCGGCCGCCGTCACGCGCGGGCCGGGCCAGCGCGGCGGCGGTCATCCAGCGGCGCAGGGTCTCCTCCCCCGCGCGCAGGTCGGCGCGGGTCAGCAGGGCCCAGGCGTCCAGCAGCAGCACCGCGCCGTAGCCCTCCTCGGCGACCGGCTCGGCGCCGGGCGTGGCCACCACCAGCGCGGGACCGGCCGGGACGGCGTCCAGCACGCGGTCGCCGCCGGAGGTGCGCACCGGGACCTCCGGGAACGCCCGGCCCAGCTCGTCGGCGGTGCGCGCGGCGCCGATGACGGCCGCGCGCAGCCGGTGCCCTCCGCAGGAGGGGCACGAGTAGTCGTGGGCGGACCGGCCGCACCAGCGGCACACCGGATCGGCCTTGGCGGAGGGCAGCGACAGCGGCCCGGCGCAGTGCGGGCAGCGCGCGCGGGCGCGGCAGCGCTGGCAGGAGACGACGGGGATGTAGCCGCGCCGGGGCGTCTGGACGAGCACCGGCAGCCCGGCGGCCAGGGCCTCCTTCGCCGCCGTCCAGGTCACCGTGGGCAGGCGCGCGGCGGCGGCCTGCGGGTCCTTGGCGAGCTGGTCGTCGTCGCCGACGGGCACGATGTGCGGCGCGCGCTCGCGCAGCCGCTCGCGGGGGGCGGCCAGCTCGCGCGCCCAGCCGGTGTCGAGCAGGAGCTGGTCGTCGGTGGTGCGGGTGAAACCGCCGAGCAGGACGGCCGTCCCCGACTGCTGCGCGCGTGTGAGCAGGACCGTGCGGGCGTGCGGGTAGGGCGCGCGGGGCTCGGCGTGCGAGTCGTCCCCGGCGTCCCACATCGCCACCAGGCCCAGGTCGGCCACGGGCGCGAACATCGCCGCGCGCGTACCGGCGACCACGCGGACGGCGCCGCGCGCGGCGGCCAGGAACGCCCGGTAGCGCTTCGACGGTCCCATCGCGGCGGAGAGGACGACGTGCCGGTCGGGGCCGAGGACCTCGGTGAGCGCGGCGTCCAGGCGGTCGAGGTCGCGCTGGTCGGGCACCACGAGGACCGATCCCCGCTCACCGGCGGCGGTCGCGGCGGCGGCCTCGGCGAGGCGGCGCGGCCAGTCCTCACCCGGCATGGCGCCCCACACCGCGCGCGGCGCGTGGCCGTGCGCGAGGGAGGTGAGGAAGGCGTCGCCGGGCTCGTACTCGCGCCAGCCCTCGGCCGAGGGGGCGGCGATGGCCCCGGCGGGTTCGCGCGGCGGCTCGGCCTCCACGCGCGCCTGCCGTGGCGGCACGGCCAGGCGCAACACGTCGGCGAGGTTGCCGGCGTAGCGGTCGGCCACCGCGCGCGAGAGCTCGCGGATCTCGCCGGTCAGGACGGGCTCGGGCGAGACCACCTTGGCCAGGTCGGCCAGGCGTCCCCCGAAGTCGGTTCCGGTGGCCAGCTCGATGATGAAGCCGGTGAGCGACTGCCCCGAGAAGCGCACCTTCACCCGGCAGCCGACGGCGACGTGCCCGGCCAGTTCGGGCGGCACGCGGTAGTCGAAGAGGCGGTCCAGGTGCGGCAGCGGACTGTCGACGCACACACGCGCCACGAGGGTCCCGCCGGTCACCTGATCCACGGTGCATTTCTACCCGACGGGTACGACGGGACGGACGCCGCCGAGGGATCTAGCGGTTGCGCGGGTGGTTGCGGGCGGTCCGCTCGTTGCCGTGCTTGTAGTTGCCGGTCCAGCGGGCCATGACCTCCTGGTCGTCGCCCCCTTCGACCTCGGCGAGGAACTCCTGCGCGCGCGAGCCGCGCAGGACGGTGACCTGGCGGCCCCGGTGGGAGATGTGGACGGTCCCGTTCATGTGGGACTCGTAGTGGAAACCATGAGGTGCGGGCATGGGCTGATCACACCAGAGGGGGTGCGGGGGAACAAGGGGTTATCGCGCACGGTGGCCGGGGATGGTGCGGTGAGCCGCTGACGGCGAACCGGAAGTACGGCTCCCCGGCCCGCGCCGGCGGGACTCGGCCCGGGGCCGCTCGTCCGGCCTGCGCGGGGAGAACCCGCTCCCCACCACGATCGGGCACGGCTGGGCCCACGGCACCCGCGTGCGCGGGGGCCGCGTGACCGTCCGCGTCCGCCCGGAACGGCCGGCCGCGCATCCCCCGTCCGGCAGCGAAAACGGCCCGCGCCGAAGCGCGGGCCGTTCCCTCAAGCTCGTGTCTCTCGTACGCGTCAGGCGCCCACGAACGACCGCAGCGCGTCGGCGCGGTCGGTGGCCTCCCAGGTGAACTCCGGCAGCTCGCGGCCGAAGTGGCCGTAGGCCGCCGTCGCCGAGTAGATCGGGCGCAGCAGGTTCAGGTCGCGGATGATCGCGGCGGGGCGCAGGTCGAACACGGCCCGCACGGCCTCCTCGATCTTGGCCGGGTCGACGGTCTCGGTGCCGAAGGTGTCGATGTAGAGGCTGACCGGGTGCGCCTTGCCGATGGCGTAGGCGACCTGCGTCTCGCAGCGCTCGGCGAGACCGGCGGCCACCACGTTCTTGGCCACCCAGCGCATCGCGTACGCGGCGGAGCGGTCCACCTTGGACGGGTCCTTCCCGGAGAAGGCGCCGCCGCCGTGGCGGGCGTAGCCACCGTAGGTGTCCACGATGATCTTGCGGCCGGTGAGGCCCGCGTCGCCCATCGGGCCGCCGATCTCGAAGCGGCCGGTCGGGTTGACCAGGAGCTTGTAGTCGGCGTGGTCGAGCTCCAGGCTCTCGATCTCCTTGGCGATGACGTGCTCGGCGATGTCCGGCGTCATCAGGGATTCGAGGGAGATGTCGGGCGCGTGCTGGCTGGACACGACCACGGTGTCCAGGCGGACGGGACGGTGGCCCTCATAGGCGATGGTGACCTGGGTCTTGCCGTCGGGGCGCAGGTACGGGACGGTGCCGTCCTTGCGGACCTGGGTCAGGCGGCGCGACAGCCGGTGCGCCAGCGCGATCGGCAGCGGCATCAGCTCGGGGGTCTCGCGGCAGGCGAAGCCGAACATCATGCCCTGGTCGCCGGCGCCCTGGAAGTCGAGGTCGTCGCCGGAGCCGCCGTCGCGCAGCTCGACGGCCTTGTCCACGCCCTGGGCGATGTCGGCCGACTGGGAGCCGATGGACACGCTCACGCCGCAGGACGCGCCGTCGAAGCCCTTCTTCGAGGAGTCGTAGCCGATCCGCAGGATCGTCTCGCGCACGATGGTGGGGATGTCGGCGTAGGCGTCGGTGGTGACCTCGCCGGCGACGTGGACCTGGCCGGTCGTGATGAGCGTCTCGACCGCCACTCGGCTGGTGGGATCCCGGTCGAGGAGCGCGTCGAGCACCCCGTCGCTGATCTGGTCGGCGATCTTGTCCGGGTGGCCCTCGGTGACCGACTCAGAGGTGAAAAGGCGTGCCACGGCGCTCCTTAGGCTGCTGACGTTCTGTCCGGTTCAAAGTCTAGTGCCGCGCGTTCTCCGGAACCCACCGCCACCACCCGTTTAACTCTGCGTAACACGCGAGTGGGCTCAGTGGACGGTCAGCCCGCGGGCCGCGTCGAGGAGGGCGTCGGCGACGTCCTCTTTGGCCGCGCGCTCCAGGTTCCGGACTCCGCCGGCCGCGTCGAGGATCGTGACGGTGTTGTCATCGGTCCCGAAGCCGCGGCCCCCGCCCACTTCGTTGAGGACGCTCAGGTCGGCGCGCTTGCGCGTCATCTTCCCACGCGCGTACTCCAGCGCGGTCGCTCCGGTGGCGGTCTCGGCGGCGAAGGTCACCAGGATCTGCCCGGGACGCTTGGCCGCGCCCAGTTCGGCGGCGATGTCGGGGTTCTCGGCCAGGGTGATGACCGGGACGGGCTCGCCCGCGGCCTTCTTGATCTTCTGGTCGGCGTAGGCGGCCGGGCGGAAGTCGGCCGGGGCGGCGGCCATGACGACGATGTCGGCTCCGGCGGCGTGCCGCAGGACGGCCTCGCGCAGCTGCGCGGTCGACTCCACCCGCTCCAGGGTCACCCCGGCGGGGTCCGGCAGCGCGGTGTTGGCCGCGACGAGCGTCACCGACGCGCCGCGCGCCACGGCCGCGCGGGCGATGGCGTAGCCCTGCTTGCCGGAGGAGCGGTTGCCGATGAAGCGCACCGGGTCGATGGCCTCGCGGGTACCCCCGGCGGTCACCAGGACGCGGACGCCGGTCAGGTCGGCGGCTCCGGGGCCGCGGCGCAGGACGCGCGTGGCGGCGGCGAAGATCGCCGAGGGGTCGGGCAGGCGGCCCGGGCCGGTGTCGGCGCCGGTGAGGCGGCCCACGGCCGGGTCGAGCACGATGGCGCCGCGGCGGCGCAGTGTGGCGACGTTGTCCACGGTCGCCGGGTGCTGCCACATCTCGGTGTGCATCGCCGGGGCGAAGACCACCGGGCAGCGCGCGGTGAGCAGCGTGTTGGTGAGCAGGTCGTCGGCGATGCCCGCGGCCGCCTTCGCCAGCACGTTGGCGGTGGCGGGGGCGATGACGACGAGGTCGGCGGACTTGCCGATGCGCACGTGCGGGACCTCGTGCACGTGCTCCCACACCTCGGTGGACACCGGCTGCCCGGACAGGGCCTCCCAGGTGGGGGCCCCGACGAACTTGAGGGCCGCCGCCGTGGGCACCACGCGCACGCGGTGCCCCGACTCGGTGAACAGCCTCAGCAGCTCACAGGCCTTGTAGGCGGCGATGCCGCCGCCCACGCCGAGGACGACATTCAGCGGCGCGCTCCCCGCGCCCGGCGACGACACTCGGGAGCGCCGTTATTCGGCGCCGTCGGTGCGCTCGGTGATGAGCAGGTCCTGGTCGATCTCGCGCAGCGCGATCGAGAGGGCCTTCTCCTGCGGGGTGGTCTCGACCAGCGGGCCGACGTACTCCAGCAGGCCCTCGCCGAGCTGGCTGTAGTAGGCGTTGATCTGCCGGGCGCGCTTGGCGGCGAAGATCACCAGCTGGTACTTCGACGGGGTCTTCTCCAGCAGGTCGTCGATCGGCGGGTTGGTGATGCCGATGGGGTTCGCAACAGTTCCAGACACGTGTGATCAGCCTCGGGTCTCGCTGCGGCGCCGCCGTGACGGCGGGCGCAGAGCAGTGTGGGTAAAACAGCCGACGAGCGAACGCGGCCGACGGCGCGAAAACGACACCGCCGTCCACGAGCGTACCCAGTGGGAGGGCGATGCCGCCTTCGAAGCGTCGTCGCGTCGAACCGCCGCCGGTGAGCGGCCGTCCTCGCCGGGACCCTCGCGGGCCGGCGGGGCGGCTCTCAGCCGACGTGGTTCCCGTTGGTCACGGGAGCCCTGGTCGGCGAACCGAGCAAGCTTACCAACTCGGCCGTGGCCTGCTCGACCGATACGTTCACGATCGTCCGGTCGAACTCGGCCTCGGCGGCCAGCTCCTCCTCGGCCGCCTTGAGCCGGCGGGCGATCGTCTCCTGGTCCTCGGTGCCCCGGCCGGTGAGCCGGCGCACCAGCTCGTCCCAGCTCGGCGGGGCGAGGAAGACCAGCTGGGCCTCCGGCATCGAGATCCGGATCTGCCGCGCGCCCTGGAGGTCGACCTCCAGCACCACGGGAAGCCCGGACGCGAGTTGCCGGTCCACCGGCCCGCGCGGGGTGCCGTACAGGTTGCCGGCGTAGTTGGCCCATTCGAGGAACTCGCCGGAGGCGATGCCTTCCTCGAAGCGGGACCGCTCGTAGAAGTGGTAATGGACGCCGTCGACCTCTCCGGGACGCGGTTTCCGGGTTGTGGCGCTCACGGAATGCCACACCCACGGATACCGCTCCCGGATAAGGGCTTTCACGCTGCCCTTGCCGACGCCTGACGGTCCCGACAGGACCGTCAGGCGTGCCGCCATCGGGCGGTGTTCGTCAAAGCTCACGGATCGTTTCTACCGGATGCCTAAGCTTCGGCTTGACCGAACTCGGCAAGAAGCGCACGGCGCTGGTGCTCGCCCAGGCCGCGGAGGCGGCGGGACTCGGCGATCTTGAGCTTCTCCATCAGCTGCGCGGCCCGGACCTTGCCGATACCGGGGAGCGCCTCAAGGACGGCGGACACCTTCATCTTGCCGACGATGTCGTCCTCGATCTTGCCGAAAACTTCGGACAGGGTCGTGGTGCCCTGCTTGAGCTGTTCCTTCAGCTCCGCACGAGCCTTGCGGGCGGCGGCGGCCTTCTCCAGCGCGGCTGCGCGCTGCTCGGGGCTAAGCGACGGGAGCGGCACGAGGTCTCCTTGGGTTGACTAGACATCCGGAGCGGGTGGGGGGCGAGCCCCCGCGAGCCCCGGACCGGGCAGGTTGTTTACCCAGCGCGGGGAAACCTAGCGGGCACAAGGGGGTTCCCGCAATCCGGGGTGCCCCATCGGTGACCGGTGAACGGCCTGGTTTCACCGGCGGAGGGCCGTCCGGCATTCCTCCAGCGTGCGGGCGACGGCCTCCTTGATGGCCGCCGGACTCGGTCCCTGCCGGGCGATTTCGCGGGAATAGGATGGAATTGCCGCCGCCGCGGCGCGACCGAGGACACGCTTGAGGTCACCCGGCCTTCCACCCTGCGCTCCCATGCCGGGCACCAGGATCGGGCCATTCAATTTCACCAAATCGTGAGCGGAGTCACTCTGCGGCGACGCGTGTGTGATGCCGTGTGTGTGCTCTCGCACAGCCGCGAAGGAGCCCGTGGTCTCGGCCGGCGCGCCCTTGATGGTGGCCCCGATGACGGCTCCGATCGAGCCCAGGGGCTCGGCGTCGTCGTTCAGCGCCGCGATATCGTCCACAAGGGACTGAGCCACGGTGCGGCCGTCCTTGAGCTTCGCCCGCTGCACCGAGGCGCCCTCGGGGTTGGAGGTCAGCACGAGAACGAACACGCCGCGGTTGTGCGCCTGCGCCAGATCGAACAGGGGCGTGAGCGAGCCGAAGCCGAGGTACGGGCTGGCGGTGACGGCGTCCACCGACAGCGGGCTGGCCGGGTCGAGGTAGGCGTCGGCGTAGGCGGCCATGGTGGAGCCGATGTCGCCGCGCTTGGCGTCCAGCAGCAGCAGCGCGCCGGCCGCGCGCGTGTCGGCGATGACCTTCTCCAGCACCGCGATGCCCTTGGAGCCGAAGCGCTCGAAGAAGGCCGACTGCGGCTTCACGAAGGCCGCGGTCCCGGCCACGGCCTCGACCATGGTCCGGGAGAAGCGCTCCAGGCCCGCGACGTCGTCGTTGAGGCCCCAGTGGCGCAGCAGGCCCGCGTGGGGGTCGACGCCCACGCAGAGGGGCCCGCGCTTGGCCAGGGCCTTGTGGGCCTTCGCGCCGAAGGTCTTCTCGTCAGGCACGGTGATCGTCTCCTGTGGGTGTGCCGGGTCGGCTGGCGGCGCCGCGCGCGGCCAGCGCGATCCGGCGGGGAAGGGATGGTCCACTGTAGATAAAGCCGGTGTAGAGCTGCACCAGGCTCGCGCCCGCGTCGAACATGCGGGCGGCGTCGTCGGGGGTGTCGATGCCGCCGACGCCGATGATGGGCAGCCGCCCGCCGCTCTCGCGGTGGGCGAAGGCCACCACCTGGCGGGCCCTGGCACCGAGTGGACGCCCGGAGAGCCCGCCCGGTTCCACCGAGCGCGGCCGGTCGCTCTCGGCGACCCCGTCGCGCGACAGGGTGGTGTTGGTGGCGATGAGCCCGGCCACGCCGGTCTCGCCGCAGACCTCGATGACGTCGGCGACGGCCTTGTCGTCGAGGTCGGGGGCGATCTTGACCAGGACCGGCTTGGGACGGCCGTTCCCGCCCGGTGTGGTGGCCGCCAGGCGCTCGGTCTCCTCGCGCAGGGCGCCCAGGAGGGTCCGCAGCTGCCCGGCGTCCTGGAGGCCGCGCAGGCCGGGGGTGTTGGGGCTGGAGACGTTGACCGCGAAGTAGTCACCGAACTCGTAGAGGACCCGCAGGGAGGCCAGGTAGTCGCCCACGGCCTCCTCCAGCGGCGTCACCTTCGACTTGCCGAGGCTGATGCCGAGCGGGACGCCCGGCCGCGCGCCGTCGGCGAGCCGCGCCGCCAGGGCCACCGCGCCGCGGTTGTTGAAGCCCATGCGGTTGATGAGGGCGCGGCTCTCGGGGAGGCGGTAGAGGCGGGGCCGGGGGTTGCCCGGCTGGGGCCGCCAGGTGACGGTGCCGACCTCGACGAAGCCGAAGCCGAGGGCGGGCCAGGCCGCCAGGGCCCGGCCGTCCTTGTCCATCCCGGCGGCCAGGCCGACGGGGTTGGGGAACTTCACGCCGAAGACGGTGGTGGGGCAGGCGCGGGCGTTGAAGCCGAGGACGGCCTCCCGCAGCCGGGGGCTGCGGGAGACGATCCCGAGGGCGCGCATGGTGCGCTCGTGGGCGTCCTCGGGGTCGGCGCCGCCGAACTTGAACAGCAGCGGCCTAACCAGCCGTTCGTAGAGCACGCGCGGCCTCCTCGCGGTCGGCACGCAGGGCCGCGTGCAGGTCCTGGAGCGGGCGGACGGCGAGGTCGCCGCGGATGACGGCCTCGATGCCCATGACGGCCGCCGAGGCGCCCTGGATCGTGGTGACGCAGGGGATGTCGGAGGTGACGGCGGCGGAGCGGATCTCGTAGCCGTCGGTGCGGGGCCCGGCGGAGTTGGTGGGCGTGCTGATCACCATGGACAGCTGCCCGGAGGTGATGAGCTCCACGGCGTCGGGCAGCTCGGTGTTGCTCTTGTCGGAGTGCCGGCGGACGAGGTTGAAGTCGATGCCGTGGCGGCGGAGGACCTCACCGGTGCCGGTGGTGGCGTAGACGGTGAAGCCGAGGTCGACGAGGCGTTTGACGGGGAAGACCACCGCGCGCTTGTCGCGGTCGGCGACCGAGACGAAGACGCTGCCGCCGGTGGGCACGTTGCCGTAGGTGGCGGCCTGCGCCTTGGCGAAGGCGTGCCCGAAGGCGGTGTCGATGCCCATGACCTCGCCGGTGGACTTCATCTCCGGCCCGAGGAGCGCGTCGACGCCCTTGCCGTCGATGGTGCGGAACCGCTTGAAGGGCAGGACCGCCTCCTTGACCGAGATCGGCGCGCGCGGGGGCATGTCGCCGCCGTCGCCGTGCGGGGGCAGGAGGCCCTCCTCGCGCAGTTCGGGGATCGTGGCGCCGAGCATGATGCGCGCGGCGGCCTTGGCGACCTGGACGCCGGTGGCCTTGGAGACGAACGGGACGGTGCGGCTGGCGCGCGGGTTGGCCTCCAGGACGTACAGGGTGTCGTCCTTGAGGGCGTACTGCACGTTCAGCAGGCCGCGCACGCCGATGCCGTGGGCGAGCGCCTCGGTGTGGGTGCGGATGGCGGCCAGGACGGAGGCGCCGAGGGTGATCGGCGGGAGCGCGCAGGAGGAGTCGCCGGAGTGGATGCCGGCCTCCTCGATGTGCTCCATGACGCCGCCGAGGAAGACGTTCTCGCCGTCGCAGAGGGCGTCGACGTCGATTTCGACGGCGTCGTCCAGGAACCGGTCGACGAGGACCGGGTGCTCCGGGGAGATGCTGGTGGCGCGGTTGATGTAGGCCTTGAGGGCGTCGTCGTCGTAGACGATCTCCATGCCCCGGCCGCCGAGGACGTAGGAGGGGCGGACGAGGACGGGGTAGCCGATCTCGTCGGCGATGGCCTTGGCCTCGGGGTAGGACGTGGCGGTGCCGTACTTGGGGGCGGGCAGGCCGTTGTCGGTGAGGAGGCGGCCGAAGGCGCCGCGGTCCTCGGCGAGGTGGATCGACTCGGGGCTGGTGCCGACCACGGGGACCCCGGCGTCCTTGAGGCGCTGGGCGAGGCCGAGGGGCGTCTGGCCGCCGAGCTGGACGACGACGCCGATGACGCCGGGTCCGCCGCCGGCCTCGCCGCTCTCCTGTTCGGCGTGCACGACTTCGAGGACGTCCTCGAAGGTGAGGGGCTCGAAGTAGAGGCGGTCGGCGGTGTCGTAGTCGGTGGAGACCGTCTCGGGGTTGCAGTTGACCATGACGGTCTCGTACCCGGCTTCGCGCAGCGCCATGACCGCGTGGACGCAGGAGTAGTCGAACTCGATGCCCTGGCCGATGCGGTTGGGCCCGGAGCCGAGGATGAGGACCTTGGGGCGGTCGCTGGGGGCGACTTCGGACTCGTCCTCGTAGGCGGAGTAGTGGTAGGGGGTGCTGGCGGCGAACTCGGCGGCGCAGGTGTCGACGGTCTTGTAGACCGGGCGCAGGCCGAGGCGGTGGCGCAGGCGGCGGACGCCGTCCTCGCCGGCGAACTCCGGGCGCAGGGCGGCCAGCTGGGTGTCGGAGAACCCGGCGCGCTTGGCGCGGCGCAGGAGGGCCTCGTCCAGGACGGCCGCGGAGGCGATCTCGTCGCGCAGTTCCAGCAGCGCGGCGATCTCCTCGATGAACCACGGGTCGATGCCGGAGGCCTCGCAGACCTCGGCGACGCTCGCACCCAGGCGCAGCGCGCGCTCGGCGGTGTAGAGCCGCCCGTCGTGCGGGACGCGCAGGGCGGCGACGGTGTTGTCGCGGGTGGCGCCGTCGGGGTCGGGTTTGGTCCAGAAGCCGGGGGTGCCGGTCTCGGCGGAGCGCATGGCCTTCTGGAGGGCCTCGCCGAAGGTGCGGCCGAGGGCCATGGCCTCGCCGACGGACTTCATGGTGGTGGTCAGCAGCGGGTCGGCGCCGGGGAACTTCTCGAAGGCGAAGCGCGGGACCTTGACCACGATGTAGTCGAGGGTCGGCTCGAAGGCGGCCGGGGTGGCGCGGGTGATGTCGTTGGGGATCTCGTCGAGGGTGTAGCCGATGGCCAGCTTCGCGGCGATCTTGGCGATCGGGAAGCCGGTGGCCTTGGAGGCCAGCGCCGAGGACCGCGACACGCGCGGGTTCATCTCGATGACGACGATGCGGCCGTCGGCGGGGTCGATGGCGAACTGGATGTTGCAGCCGCCGGTGTCGACGCCGACCTCGCGCAGGACGGCGATGCCGAGGTCGCGCATGACCTGGTACTCGCGGTCGGTGAGGGTCATCGAGGGCGCCACGGTGACCGAGTCGCCGGTGTGGACGCCCATGGCGTCGATGTTCTCGATGGAGCAGACGACCACGACGTTGTCGTTGCGGTCGCGCATGAGCTCCAGCTCGTACTCCTTCCAGCCCAGCACGCTCTCCTCGATGAGGACCTCGGTGACGGGGCTCTCGGCGAGGCCGGTCCCGGCGATGCGCTCCAGGTCGGCGTCGGTGTGGGCCATGCCGGAGCCGAGGCCGCCCATGGTGAAGCTGGGGCGGATGACGACGGGCAGGCCGAGCTCGGCGACGGTGGCGCGGACCTCGTCCATGGAGTGGCACACCGCGCTGCGCGGGACCTCGCCCCCGGCGCGGCGGACGACCTCCTTGAACTCCTGCCGGTCCTCGCCGCGGCGGATGGCGTCGATGTCGGCGCCGATGAGCTCCACGTTGTACTTGGCCAGGACGCCCGACTCGTGGAGGGCGACGGCGGTGTTGAGGGCGGTCTGCCCGCCGAGGGTGGCCAGGATCGCGTCGGGGCGTTCCTTGGCGATGACCTGCTCGACGAAGTCGGGGGTGATCGGCTCGACGTAGGTGGCGTCGGCCAGCTCCGGGTCGGTCATGATCGTGGCCGGGTTGGAGTTGACGAGGCTGACCCGCAGGCCCTCCTCGCGCAGCACGCGGCAGGCCTGGGTGCCGGAGTAGTCGAACTCGGCGGCCTGCCCGATGACGATCGGGCCGGACCCGATGACGAGTACGTGCTTGATGTCGGTGCGCTTTGGCATCAGCGGGCTCCTTCGGCCAGGGTGACGAGCCGGTCGAACAGGTAGTCCGCGTCGTGCGGACCGGCCGCCGCTTCCGGGTGGTACTGGACGGAGAAGGCGATCGTCTTCCCGTCGCGGGTCAGGCGCAGCCCTTCGACGACGTCGTCGTTGAGGCAGACGTGGCTCACCTCGGCGGTGCCGTAGGGCGTCTCGACGCTCGGGGCGGCGGGGGCCTTGACGGCGAAGCCGTGGTTGTGGGCGGTGACCTCGACCTTGCCGGTGGCCTTGTCCAGGACCGGCTGGTTGATGCCGCGGTGCCCGTAGCGCAGCTTGAAGGTGTCCAGGCCCAGGGCGCGGCCCAGGAGCTGGTTGCCGAAGCAGATCCCGAAGATCGGGGTGCCCGACTCCAGGAGGCCCTTGATGAGGCTCAGGTCGGCGGTGGCGGGGTCGCCGGGGCCGTTGGACAGGAACACCGCGTCGGGCTTCTGGGCCAGGACCTCGTCGACGGTGGAGGAGGCGGGCAGGACGCGGGTCTCGATGCCGCGCTCGGCCATCCGGCGCGGGGTGTTCCGCTTGATGCCGTAGTCGATGGCGGCCACGGTCAGCACCGGGTCGCCGGAGGCGGCCGCGACGGTGTAGGGCTCGCGGGTGGTGACGTCGGCGATGAGGTTGGCGCCCGCCATCGGCGGGGAGGCCAGGACCTTCGCCAGCAGCCGCTGCGGGTTGGTGTCCACACTGGAGATCCCGGCGCGCATGGAGCCGCGCTCGCGCAGGTGGCGGGTGAGGGCGCGGGTGTCCACGCCGCAGATGCCGACCACGCCCTGGGTGGCCAGTTCGTCCTCAAGGGACCGCTTCGCCCGCCAGTTGGAGGCGATGCGCGAGGGCTGGCGCACGACAAATCCGGCGACCCAGACGCGGGCCGACTCGTCGTCCTCGTCGTTGACGCCGGTGTTGCCGATGTGCGGGGACGTCATGGCCACGATCTGGCGGTGGTAGGAGGGGTCGGTGAGGGTCTCCTGGTAGCCGGTCATGCCGGTGGAGAACACCGCCTCGCCGAGGGTCTCCCCCACGGCGCCGTAGGCCTCGCCGTGGAAGACGCGGCCGTCCTCCAGCACGAGGATCGCCGGGGCTCGCTTGGTCATTTCTGCGCCTTCCCTTCCAGGACGGTGGCTTCGCCGCGGAGGAAGGTCGCCCGCACCGTCGCGGGGAACGTCATCTGGGCGTACGGGGTGTTGCGGCTGAGGCTGGCCAGCTCGTTCGGGACGACCGTCCAGGACGCCGCGGGGTCGATCAGGGTGAGGTTGGCGGGGACGCCCGGGGCCGGGTCGAGCCCGTGCCCGTCGAGCCCGGCGATGCGGGCGGGGCGGCGCGACATGCGCTCGGCGACGCCGTCCCAGTCCAGCAGGCCCGGCTCGACCATCGTCTTCACGACGATCGAGAGGGCGGTCTGCAACCCGAGCATCCCGGGGCGGGCCGCGGCCCACTCGCAGTCCTTGTCCTCGCTGCTGTGGGGGGCGTGGTCGGTGGCGACGACGTCGATGACGCCCTCGGCCAGGCCGGCGCGCAGGGCCTCGATGTCGGTGTCGGTCCGCAGGGGCGGGTTCACCTTGTTGACCGGGTCGTAGGTGGTGGCGCGCTCGTCGGTGAGCAGCAGGTGGTGCGGGCAGACCTCGGCGGTGACCCGCCAGCCCTTGCTCTTGGCCCACCGCAGGATCTCCACCGAACCGGCGGTGGAGACGTGGCAGACGTGCAGGCGCGAGCCGACGTGCCCGGTGAGCAGGCAGTCGCGGGCGATGATGGCCTCCTCGGCCACCGCCGGCCAGCCCGCCAGGCCCAGCTGCGAGGAGAACTCGCCCTCGTGCATCTGGGCGCCCGCGGTGAGCGCGGGCTCCTCGGCGTGCTGGGCGATGACGCCGTCGAAGGCCTTCACGTACTCCAGGGCCCGGCGCATCATCTTCGGGTCGGCCACGCAGAAGCCGTCGTCGGAGAAGATCCGCACGTTCGCCGCCGAATCCGCCATCGCGCCCAGCTCGGCCATGTGCTCGCCCTTGAGGCCGACGGTGACGGCGCCGATGGGCTGCACGTCGACGAGCCCGGCGTCGCGGCCCAGCCGCCACACCTGCTCCACGACACCGGCGGTGTCGGCGACCGGCGAGGTGTTGGCCATGGCGCACACGGCGGTGTAGCCGCCGAGGGCGGCGGCGCGGCTGCCGGACTCCACCGTCTCGGCGTCCTCGCGGCCCGGTTCGCGCAGGTGGGTGTGCAGGTCGACCAGGCCGGGCAGGGCGATGAGGCCCGTGGCGTCCAGGACCCGCGCGCCCTCGGGGGCGGTGAGGCCGGTGCCGACCTCGGTGACGACGCCGTTCTCGATGGCGATGTCGGCGGTCTCGCGGCCGACGATCGAGGCGTTCTGGATCAGCCAGGAATTCACGTTCACTCCGCGCCCTTCTCACCCGACAGCAGCAGGTACAGCGCCGCCATCCGAACCAGTACTCCATTGGCGACCTGCTCGACGATCGCCGAGCGCGCCGAGTCGGCGACCTCGGGCGCGATCTCCATGCCCCGGACCATCGGGCCCGGGTGCATGACCAGCGCGTCGTCGGGCAGCAGCGCCGCACGGCGCAGGTCCAGGCCGTAACGCCGCGAGTACTCGCGCACCGACGGGAAGAAGGAGTCGGTCATGCGTTCACGCTGCACCCGCAGCATCATGACGACGTCGGTTTTGGGCAGAATCGCGTCGAAATCGTAGGAGATCCGGGCGGGCCAGGTCTCCACGCCGACAGGCAGCAGCGTCGGCGGCGCCACGAGGGTGACGTCGGCGCCCAGCGTGCGCAGCAGCAGGACGTTGGAGCGGGCCACGCGGCTGTGCAGGACGTCGCCGACGATGGTGACGCGCAGGCCGTCGAGGCGGCCCATCCGCTCGCGCATCGTGTAGGCGTCCAGCAGCGCCTGCGTGGGGTGCTCGTGGGTGCCGTCGCCGGCGTTCAGGACGCTCCCGTCGACCCACCCGGCGAGCCGGTGCGAGGCGCCGGAGGCGGGGTGGCGGATGACGACGGCGTCGGCGCCCATCGCCTGGAGGGTCCAGGCGGTGTCCTTCAGGCTCTCGCCCTTGGACACGCTGGAGCCCTTCGCGGAGAAGTTGACCACGTCGGCCGACAGGCGCTTGGCGGCGGTCTCGAAGGAGACGCGGGTGCGGGTGGAGTCCTCGTAGAAGAGGTTCACCACGGTCCGGCCGCGCAGGGTCGGCAGCTTCTTCACCTCGCGGCCGGTGAGGGCCTGCCCCAACTGGCGGGCGGTGTCGAGCAGCAGCGTCGCGGTGTCGCGGTCCAGGTCGGCCGCGGAGAGCAGGTGGCGGATCACAGGTCACCTCCGTGCAGGACGACCGCGTCGCGCTCGTCGGTCTCCCGCAGCAGCACCGAGACCTTCTCGCTGTGCGCGGTGGGGATGTTCTTGCCGACGTAGTCGGCGCGGATGGGCAGCTCGCGGTGGCCGCGGTCGACGAGGACGGCCAGCTGCACCTGCAGCGGGCGGCCGATGTCGTAGAGCGCGTTCAGCGCGGCCCGCACGGTGCGTCCCGAATACAGAACGTCATCGACGAGGATGACCCGGCGGCCGTCGATGCCCCCGGCGGGGACCGACGTCGGGCCCAGCGGGCGCGCGCCGCGCAGCCGCAGGTCGTCGCGGTAGAGGGTGACGTCCAGAGCGCCGTGCGGAACTTCGACGCCCTCGAAGGAGCGGATGCGCTCGGCGAGCCGGACGGCGAGGGGAACACCCCTGGTGGGAATGCCCAGCAGCGTCACGTCGCGGGCGCCGCGGGTCTTTTCGAGTATCTGATGCGCGATGCGGTCGACCACGCGACCGATATCGGCGTCTGAGAGCAGCTCTCGGGATGGTCCCGGCGTGTTATGGGCACGCTCGACCATGCCGACCTCCTTCCCCGCCTCACTGGACGGTCCGTTAAAGGTGATCGCCGACGACCCTATCAGCGCGGTGACAACGGGTTGTGGCCGGATTACGAGACCTGGGCCACTTGACGCAGCTCACCCCACCCGCCTAACCTCACTCTCCGTAGTGAAAACTGGTTTCCCCCAACCTGACAACAAAAGACTGGAGTCCTAGTCAATGCCGTCTGAGTACGCCAAGAGTCTCGGCAACCGCCTCCGTCAGATCCGGCAGCAGCAGGGCCTTTCGCTCCAGGGCGTCGAGGAGAAGTCGGCCGGCAAGTGGAAGGCGGTCGTGATCGGCTCGTACGAGCGCGGCGACCGCGCGGTCACCGTCGCCCGTCTCGCCGAGCTCGCCGCGTTCTACCGGGTGCCGGTCTCGGAGCTCCTCCCCGAGGGCACTCCGATGAAGTTCGAGCCCGCCGGGAAGATCATCCTCGACCTTGAGGCGCTCTACGAGCACCCGGCCGACGAGGTCGCCCCGATCGCCCGCTACGCCCGCGCCATCCAGCAGCAGCGCGGCGACTACAACGGCCGGATGCTCTCCATCCGCGCCGACGACCTCTCCGCCCTCGCGATCGTCTACGACACGACCCCCTCGGGCCTCGTCGAGCGGCTCACGGAGCTGGGCGTCCTCATCAGCGACCCGCACGAGTTCCTCAACCGGGACGCGTAAGCGCCACGGCGAATGACGTACATGGGGCGGGGACCTTCGGTCCTCGCCTTCGCCATATCCCCCGAACGGGCGACATGAAAAAGAAGGGGCCCGCGAGTGCGGGCCCCTTCTTTCATGACTACGGTCGGTCAGGCGCCGCCGCTCGCGATGTTGTTCAGCACGCCGTTGACGAAGGCGGGCGAATCGTCGGAGCAGAGGGTCTCGGCGAGCTTGACGGCCTCGGAGATGATCACCGGCACGTCCACGTCGACCTGGTGGCGCAGCTCGTAGACGGCCACGCGCAGGATGTTGCGGTCGACGGCCGGCATGCGCTGCAGCGTCCAGCCGTGGGCGGCCCCGGCGATCTCGAAGTCGATCTCCTTGAGGAAGGTCGCGATGCCCTCCACCAGGGTCACGGTGTACTCCGGGATCGAGGGCATGTCGCCGTACTGGTCGGCCAGCGACTGGCGGGTGGCCAGGACCTCGACGAAGGGCAGTCCGCGCTGCTCGGCCTCGTAGAGGACGTCCACCGCGCGCTTGCGCGCCTTGCGGCGGGCCGGGAAGGCGCCGAGGGACTTGGCGTTGTCGCCGGTCAACTTAGGAGCGACCGAGGTAGGAGCCGTCACGGGTGTCGACCTTGATCTTCTCGCCGGTGGTGATGAACAGCGGGACCTGCACCTCGGCGCCGGTCTCGACGGTGGCGGGCTTGGTGCCGGCCGAGGAGCGGTCGCCCTGGAGGCCCGGCTCGGTGTAGGTGACCTCAAGGATGACCGAGGTGGGCAGCTCGACGTAGAGCGGGGAGCCCTCGTGGACGCCGACGACGGCCTCCATCTCGGGGAGCAGGTACTTCGAGCCCTCGCCGACGGTGCCCTTGCCGACCGGGATCTGGTCGTAGGTGTCGGTGTCCATGAAGATGTAGTCGTCGCCGTCGACGTAGAGGAACTGGTAGGTCCGCTTGTCGACGGTCGCGGTCTCGACCTTCACGCCCGCGTTGAACGTCTTGTCGACGACCTTGCCGGACAGCACGTTCTTGAGGGTGGTCCGCACGAACGCCCCGCCCTTGCCGGGCTTGACGTGCTGGAACTTGACGACGGTCCACAGGTCGCCGTCGAGGTTGAGCACGAGGCCGTTCTTGAGGTCGTTCGTGGTTGCCATGCTCGCGTCTGTCTCTTTCTGCTCTTGGCGTCCTCGCGCGGCCGCGCGGGGGGACGGTTTCAGTTGTGAAGCTACAGGCCGGTTGGCAATAGTACCGACGCTCCCGATACCGGGATGCGCCGGACGCGCGGTAAGGGCGAGGATCACGCTGTGACGAGCATCGAGATCCACCGGGCCGGGCCGGAGCTGTTCGGTGAGCTGGCCGCCGTGGCGGCCTCCGCCCAGACGCTGTTCGCCGGGGCCGGGATAGAGCTGCCCGACGACGACGCCACCGGCACCCTCGCCCACGCGGCGGTGGTCCTGGCCGCGGGCCGCCCGCCGGTGGGCTTCGCCGCGCTGACCGTGCTGGACGGGTGCGCCCACCTGGAGGAGATCTCCGTCCACGCCGGGCACGGGCGACGCGGTGTCGGCACCGCGCTGCTGGACGCGGTGTGCGCCCACGCGCGCGAGGCGGGCTCCCCGGCGGTAACGCTCACCACGTTCCGCGACGTCCCGTTCAACGCGCCCTACTACGCCGCCCGCGGCTGGCGGGTGTGGCCGGAGCGGGAGTGGGGGCCCGGCATGCGCGCCCAGTGGGCCGCCGAGGCGCCCATTCGCGTCGCCCCGCGCGTGGCGATGCGAAAGGTGCTGCCCTGACCACCGGTGCGCGGCCCGGGTACCGTCCAGACGTGCGTCCGACGTGGGTGAGCAGGAAGGACCGGATCTTCGATCTGGTCTCCCTCGGGCTGCTCACCCTCGCCGCGGTCGCGTTCACCGCCCTGTCCCCCGACGTCGACTGGCTGTCGGCGGCGACGTGGACGGCGGCCCTGTTCCACCTGGCGGTCATCTGGACGCTGCTGTGGCGCCGCGGCCGCCCGGTCACGGTCGCCGTCATCGTCAGCGCGGCCACCGCCGCGATCACCGTGTCGGTGTACCTCGCGCCCGGCTGGCTGCTCGACGTCTCCGGCCGACCCGACGACGTGTGGATCAGCCTCGCCACCCCCATCGCCGCCTACTCGGTGGTCCTCTACGCGGCGAAGCCGTGGCAGGCGTGGACGATCGACCTGTTCCTGCTGGTCCTGCTCACCCGCCCGTGGGAGGGCCACGCGGCCACGATCATGGGCGCGCTGCTGTTCGTCGCGCTGCCCGCCTCGATCGCCGCCCGCCGCCGCGCGCAGCGGCGGCTCATCGCCTCCCTCGCCGAACGCGCCGAGGCCGCCGAGCGCGAGCGGCACCTGCTGGCCGAGGCCGCCCTCGCCGAGGAGCGCACGCGGCTGGCCGGGGAGGTCCACGACGTCGTCAGCCACCGGGTGGTGCTGATGGTGCTGCACGCCGAGGCGCTGCGCCGCTCCACCACCGACGAGCGGACCCGCGAGGCCGCCGCCGCGCTGACCACCGCCGGGCGCGAGGCGCTCGGCGAGATGCGCGAGCTGGTGGGGCTGCTGCGGGGAGAGCCCGCCTCCGGCGACGAGCCGCCCGGCCTGGACGAGCTGTCGCTGCTGGCCGGGGAGTCGGCCGGGATCGGCTTCCCCGTCGAGGTGGTCGAGGAGGGCGAGCGCCCGGAGGCCTCGCCGGTGATCGGTCGCACGGTGTACCGGATCGTGCGGGAGGCGCTGACCAACGTCCGCAAGCACGCCGACGGCGCCGAGACCACCGTGCGGGTGGTCTACGAGGGCGAGCGGGTGCTGCTGTCGGTGCGCAACACCGCCGGTTCGCGCGCGGCGGGCGTCCTGGGCGCCAGCGGTTCGGGCAGCGGCCTGCTGGGGCTGCGGCAGCGCGCCGAGCTGGTCGGCGGGACGCTGCGGGCGGGCCCGGTCAAGGGCGGCGGGTTCCTGGTCCAGGCGGATCTGCCCGCCTATCTGCCGGGTCAGTCGGTGAACGGCTCGTCGAGGTAGTTCAGGGCCTCGCGGACGGCGGCGGCGGGATCGCGGGCGATGACGGCCTCGACCAGGGGCCGGTGGTCGATGTAGTTCTCCTCGCACAGCACGTCGCCCATGTCGCTGGTCAGGGCCTGCCGGAGGGCGTCGCCGAGGTCGAGGTAGAGCTCGTGGAGCAGCTTGTTGTGGGCGGCGGCCACGATGTGCTGGTGGAGGCGCACGTCGGCGTCGACGAAGCCGGGGGCGTTGCCGGCGGCCCAGGCGTCCTCGCGGCGGGCCAGGGCGTCGCGGATGGCGGCCAGGTCCTCCTCGGTGCGGCGTACGGCGGCCTGCCGCACGGCCTCGACCTCCAGTCCGCGCCGGACCTCCAGGGCCTCGCGGACGTCGCAGTCGGCGACGCGGCGGCGCACCGCGCCGGACAGTTCGCTGGAGCCGCGCACGAAGGTCCCGGCGCCCTGGCGGATCTCCAGCAGCCCGGCGTGGGCGAGGGCGCGGACGCCTTCGCGGACGGTGTTGCGGCCGACGCCGAGGAGGGCGACGAGTTCGGGTTCGGTGGGGATGCGCTCGCCGACGGCCCACTCGCCGGCGGCGATCTGGGCGCGCAGCTGGCCGATGACCTGGTCGACGAGGGCGGAGCGTCGCGCGGCTTGCAGGGCCATGGCGTCCCCTTCTGTTTGTCCTAGCTCACATGGGCGGGGGGATGCCCGTGAGTGGCTTCGGGGTTTAATCTTGACAGGCCCCGAATTCATCCCATGATTCGATGACCTGCTGATTATGGTAGCCGCCCTGTGAGGAGTGCCGGATGACCACGACGGTGACCCAGCCGAGCCCGTCCGCCACCCGCGCCGCCCGCGCCGTGGGCTTCTCCTGGCTGCTCGTGGCCGGTGTCCTGCTGACCGCGATGAACCTCCGCACGGCGGTCACCAGCGTCGGCCCGCTGCTCGACGAGATCCGCTCCGGCCTGGGCATGAACAACGTGCTCGCCGGGGTCCTCACCACGCTCCCCGTGCTGGCCTTCGCCGGGCTCGGCGGGCTCACCCCCGCCCTCGGCCGCCGCCTGGGCGAGCGCCGCCTGCTGATCATCGCGCTGCTGACGATGTCGCTGGGCCTGGTCGCGCGCGCCTTCTCGCACTCGGTGCCGCTGTTCCTGGTCTTCTCCGCGCTGGCCCTGGCGGGCGGCGCGGTGGGCAACGTGGCCATCCCGGCGGTGGTGAAGCGGCACTTCCCCGACCGGGTGGGCCCGATGACGACGGCATACTCGACGGCCCTGGCGGTCGGCACCATGATCACCGCCGCGTTCACCGTTCCGCTGGAGCACGCTTTCGACGGCAACTGGCGGCTGGCGATGGGCGTGTGGGTGGTCCCGGCGCTGCTGGCGGTCGTCCCGTGGGCGCTGTGGCGCGACCCGGCGCGGGACGCCGAGGACCGCGCCGAGGCCGCCGCGCCGGTCAAGCGGGTGTGGCGCAGCCGCCTGGCGGTGATGATGGTGATCTTCTTCGGGATGCAGTCGATGATCGCCTACGTGATGTTCGGGTGGCTGGCGCAGCTGTTCCGCGACACCGGGCGCACCGCCTCGCAGGCCGGGCTGATGCTGGCGGTGTTCACCGCGATCAGCATCCCGGTGTCGATGATCGTGCCGTCGGTGGCGGCGAAGCTGCGCGACCAGCGCCCGGTGCTGTTCACGCTGGTGGGGCTGTACCTGGTCGGCCTGCCGGGCCTGGTGCTCGGCCGGGGCGCGCTGCAGTGGGCGGCGCTGGTCGTGACGGGCGTCGCGATGGGCACGTTCCCGCTGGTGCTGACCCTGTTCGGGCTGCGGACCCGCTCGCCGCAGGGCACCGCCGCGCTGTCGGCCTTCGCGCAGTCGGGCGGGTACCTGATCGCGGGCACCGGCCCGCTGCTGGTGGGCGTGCTCTACCAGGTCACCGACGGGTGGGCGGCGCCGTTCGCGCTGCTGATCGCCGCCGCCCTGGTCGCGCTGGTCACCGGCGCCTACATCGCCCGGGACCGCTACCTTGAGGACGAGCTGGCCGAGGCGGCCGAGTAGCCGTCGAAGAGCGCGCCCCCGGCGCCGTCCAGGACCTCCCGGGCGAAGCCGGCGGGCGCGTGGCGGGCCTCGGTCCACCGCGCGGCGAGGGCCGGGTCCAGGTCGCGCAGCTCGCGCAGGAGCCATTTGCCGGTGCCGGTCCAGTGCCCGGCGGCCAGCAGCGCCAGGTTCGCCGCGGCCAGCCACAGCTGGGCGGCGATGGTGACGCGCTCGCCTTCGTCGCGGGCGTGCTCCAGGTCGTCGATGAGGTCGGTGAGCATGTAGCGCTCCCGGTCCAGGGCGGCCGGCTCCGGCGCGCCGGGACCGGCGGCGAGGAAGGCGGCGCACTCCGCGCGCCAGGCGGCCAGCTCGGGGTCGCCGTCGCCGTGGACGGGCACGCCGCGGGCGATCATGCGGTGCATGACCGGGCGCCGCGCGGCCGGTTCGAGGCCGAGGTAGTGGCGGTGGCCGGCCTCGTCGTTGGCGAAGAACTCCACCGGCCAGCCGCGCCAGCGCAGCGACGAGCGCCCGGCGGCGGGATCGCCGTCGGGGAGGCGGACGACGATGTCGAGGTCGGATCCGGGCGTGCGCGCGTCCGTGGTGACGCTGCCGGTGAGCAGCGCCCAGCGGGCCTGGGGGAAGTGGGCGGTGACGGCGTCCCGCGCGTCGGTGAACGGATCTTGGGCCATGCCCCCATCCTGCACGGACGCGGGTGGGCCGGGCAACGCGATTCCCTTCGGTGGTGACCGAAGCGTCAGTGCCGGAGGATGGCCCCATGATCGATCCACAGGCGGGCGGGCTCGCCGAACTGGCCCAGGCGCTGGCCGACCGGACGCGCGCGGCGGTCCTGCTGGCGCTGCTGGACGGGCGCGCGTGGACGCCGGGCGAGCTGGCCCGACTGACGGGCGTGGCGCCGTCCACGATGAGCGGGCACCTGGCCAGGCTCACCGAGGCGGGCCTGGTGGCGCACACCGCGCAGGGCCGCCACCGGTACGTGCGGGTGGCGGGCTCGGAGGTCGCCGAGCTGGTGGAGACCCTCAGCTCGCGGCTGGACCGGCCGCTGCCACCGGTGACCTCGCTGCGCACCGCCAACCGCCGCCGGGCCCTGGCCGTGGCCCGCACCTGCTACGACCACCTGGCCGGGCGGCTGGGGGTGGCGGTGACCTCGGCGCTGGTCCGCACCGGCCGCGTCGATCACACCGCCGGGCGTCCCCCGGTGCTGACCGGCGCGGGCGAGGAGTGGTTCGCCGCGCTGGGCGCCGACCTGGACGCCATGGCCACCGCCCGCCGCCCGCTGCTGCGGGAGTGCCTGGACTGGACCGAGCGGCTGCCGCACCTGGCGGGCACCGCGGCGGCCTACCTGCGGACCGTGGCCGCCGAGCGCGGCTGGGTCGTCCCGGTCACCGGCACGCGCGCGTTGCGGGTGACGCCCGAGGGCGAGGCCGCGCTGCGCGAGCACCTCGGGATCGGGCCGGGCGAGCTCACCCTCACGTGACCACTTCGCCCTGGAGCCCGTGGAACGCGCCCAGCGCGGCGGCCTCGGCCTCCAGCGCGGGGTACGGCAGCCGGTCCCAGGCCTCGGTCTCCACGAGCAGCGAGCCCCGGCGGGTGACGTGGCTCCAGGTCCCGGCGACCCGGCCGCGCACCAGGATCAGCGGGCGCACGATCCCGCCGCCGCGCCGCACGTCCTTGGCGTGGGCGGCGTCGAGGGTGAAGGAGCGGTCCTTGTAGGCCAGCAGCCAGGAGTCGAAGTGCCCCAGGAGCAGCAGCTCCGGGACGGGCGCGGGCTCGATGTCCGGCTCGGCGGCGTGCGCCAGGGCCTTGCGGGCGGTGCCGAGCGGCAGTCCCGACCAGGCGGCGAGGTCGGCGGCGGTGGCGGGCCCGTGCCCGGCGAGATAGCGCTCGCCGAGCTCGCGCAGGGGGTCCGCAGGCTCGTGACCGGCGGGGATCTCCCGGTAGGTCTCCCCGTCGGGGTCCAGGCAGGCGTCGCCGCTCTGGCACAGCGCGGTCAGCACGTAGGCGCGGGCCTGGCCCTCGGGGACGCCGTTGGCCGCGGCGATGGCCTGGAGCTCCTCGCGGGTGGCGGGCAGCGCGGCGGCCAGCAGCGGGCGGACCCGCGCCAGCAGCTCAGGGGTCAGCCCCAGCTCCAGGCGGCGGCCCGCCTGCCGGTCGAGGAAGTAGGGGCCGAACAGGCGGGTGAGCCAGCCGATGTCCTCGGTGGCGGTGAGGTGGATCGTGCCGCGCATCAGCCACGTCCGCAGCGTCCCGGTGGTGTCGCCGGGGGTGCCGGGCGTCAGGCGCGGGCGGAGGATGTGCCGGGGAATCCACGCGCCCTGCGCCTGGACGGCGAGCATGCGCCGGACGGCGCCGAGCGCGGTGGGCAGGGGCGCGGAGAGGGCCTGCGCGGTGAGGCGGGCGGCGATGAGATCCACCGCGACACGGTAGCCGCCGGGTCTGTCAATGGTGGGAGCGTGTCAGCGGTTGCCGCGCAGGTACCGCAGGACCGCCAGGACCCGCCGGTTGTCGTCCTCGGTGGCGGTGAGGCCGAGCTTGGTGAAGATCCCGGTGACGTGCTTGGCCACGGCCGCCTCGGAGACCGACAGCTCGCGCGCGGCGGCGGCGTTGGAGCGGCCCTCCGCCATCAGCCCCAGCACCTCCCGCTCGCGCGCGCTCAGCGCGCCCAGCGGGTCCCGGTTGCGGCGGACGAGCCGCTGCACGACGAGCGGGTCGATGACGGTCCCCCCGGCCAGGACGCGCTCGACGGCGTCGCGGAACTCGCCGATCGCGGCGACGCGGTCCTTGAGCAGGTAGCCGAAACCGGCGCCCTCGGAGTCGATGAGCTCACCGGCGTAGGTGACCTCGATGTACTGGCTGAGGACCAGCACCGCCAGCCCCGGGTCGGCCGCGCGCAGCCCGATGGCCGCCACCAGGCCCTCGTCGCCGAACGTGGGCGGCATCCGCACGTCGGTGACGACGAGGTCGGGCGCGTAGGCCGAGACCGCGTCGCGCAGGCCCCGGACGTCGCCGACGGCGGCGACGACCTCGTGCCCGAAGCGGGTGAGGAGCCCCACGACGCCCTCGCGGATGAGGACGCCGTCCTCGGCGAGGACTACGCGGGCGGGCCGGTCGGCGGGCATGGGATCTCCACGACTACTCGGGTGGGCCCGCCGGGCGGGCTGGACAGGCTCAGGGAACCGTCGACGACGGCGACGCGGTCGGCGAGGCCGGTGAGGCCGGTGCCGCGCGAGGGATCGGCCCCGCCGCGCCCGTTGTCGGTGATCTCCACCCGCAGCCTCCCACGGCTCACCGCCGCCTCCAGCGTGGCGTCGTCGGCGCCGCTGTGCCGGGCGACGTTGGCGAGGGCCTCGCAGGCGGCGAAGTAGGCGGCGGTCTCCACCGCCGGTGGCAGGCGTGGCAGGTCGGCGGTGACGGACACGGGGATCGCCAGGTGGTCCACGGCCTCGGCGAGCGCGGCGGCCAGTCCCCGCTCGGTGAGGACGCGGGGGTGGATGCCGTGGATGAGCTCGCGGATCTCGGCGAGGGCCGCCGCGGCCTCGCCCTGCGCCTTCGCCATGAGGGTGTCGCGTTCCTCCCCGTCGCTGATGCGGGCGAGGCCGATGGTGACGCCGAGGGCGACCAGGCGCTGCTGGGCCCCGTCGTGGAGGTCGCGTTCGATGCGGCGGCGCTCGGCGTCGAAGGCGTCGACGAGGCGGGCGCGGGAGCGGGTGACGGCGGTGAGGGCGTCGCCGCCGGGCCCGGCGAGCAGGACGCGGGCGACGGTGGCGCGCGGGGTGGCGTAGAGGGCGACGAGGTGCAGGCCCAGGACCAGCATCGCCACGCCGATGGGGACGACGGCCCAGGCGGCGCCGGGGCTGCCGATGAGCACGAGCTTCACCAGGCGCACCTCGCCGTCCTCGGAGGCGGCCAGCAGCAGCGGCGCCAGGATCAGCGAGCCGGGCACGACGAGGGCGCAGACCAGCACGAACAGGTCGGCCGGCCACAGGACGGTGGCGAACAGCGCGACGTAGCCCAGGGCGCGCCAAGTGCCGCGCTCGGCCAGGCGCGTGCGCGCCCACGACGCCAGGCCCGGGTGCGGCGGCTGCCGGTGCGGGACCGGGGCGCGGCGGGTGTCGGCCAGGCGCATCCGGGCGCGTTCCAGCACGCCCACGGGCAGGCCGAGCAGGGCCAGCGCGATGAGGAACGGGACGCCGATGAGCACGATCGTCAGGGCCGCCCCGACCGCGAGGAGCGCGGTGGCCAGCAGGAGGACGGCCAGCCCGGCGGCGGCGCCCGTGACGAGGTAGGCGGCGCACGTCCACGGCCAGCGGCTCCACAGGAACCGGTGGGAGGTCAGTGCCCGCCAGGCGGTCTCGGCGTGCATCCCACGACGGTACGCGGGCGGCGGGCGCGCGGCACGGGAGCGGGATGGAGGCCGGGGGTAGAGGTTCCTCTACCCCCGGCCTCCATGCAGGGCCAGTGCGCCGCGCGGCGATCCGGGGTGTGCTGGTGGGCATGTCGAACGCAGTCGTGTTGTCCGGCCTGCGCCGGGCCTACGGGTCGGGCCAGAACGCCGTGACCGCCCTGGACGGGGTCTCGCTCGCCTTCCGCGCGGGCACCTTCACCGCCGTGATGGGCCCCTCCGGCTCGGGCAAGTCCACTTTGCTTCAGTGCGCGGCGGGCCTGGACCGGCCCGACGCGGGCTCGGTGGTCCTGGACGGCGGGAACCCGGTCGAGCTGACCGGCCTGCCCGAGCGGCGGCTGACGGCGCTGCGCCGCGAGCGGATCGGTTTCGTGTTCCAGTCGGTGAACCTGCTGCCGGCGCTGACCGCCGAGCAGAACGTGGCCCTGCCCCTGCGGCTCGCCGGTCGCCGTGTGACGCGCGCCGAGCTGCGCGAGGCCCTGGCCGAGGTCGGCCTGGAGGGACGCGGCGGGCACCGCCCCGGCGAGCTGTCGGGCGGGCAGCGACAGCGCGTGGCGATCGCGCGCGCCCTGGTCACCCGGCCCGACGTGCTGTTCGCCGACGAGCCCACCGGCGCCCTCGACACCGAGAGCGGGGCCATGGTCCTGCGGCTGATGCGCGGCCTCGCCGACGGCGGGCAGACCATCATCATGGTCACCCACGACCCCGTCGCCGCCTCCTACGCCGACCGGGTCGTGTTCATCGCCGACGGCCGCGCCGCCGGAGAGGACCACGCGCCCACCCCCGAACGCGTCGCCGCCGCCCTGGCCTCGCTGCGCCCGAAGGTCCTGGCATGAGGGCCCTGTTCCCGATGGCGTGGCGGGGTCTTCGCGCCCGCTGGATCACCGTCACCACGACGTTCCTCGCCCTGGCCCTCGGCGTCGCGCTGATCACCGCCATGGGCCAGGTCCTCGCCGGGACGCTCTCCGCCCCGGGCCGCGCGCCGTCCCGCTACGCCGAGGCGCCCGTCGTGGTCGTCGCGACCGGCGAGCTGAGCGTCCCCGTCCCCGGCGGATCGGCCGCGCGGGACCTGGCCGACTCCCCCGGGCTGTCCCCGGCGCAGCTGGACGCCCTGGCGCAGGCCGGTCCGCTCACCCTCGACCACGTCTTCCCCGCCGGTGGCCTCGGCGGGCCGCTCACCGGCCGGTCCCTGGCCACCGCCGGGGCGTCGGGCGCCGCTCCCCTCACCGGGCGCGCGCCCGCCGCCGACGGCGAGGTCCTGCTGGCCGCGCCCGGCACCGCGGCGGGCGCCCGGATCACCCTCTACGGCCCCGACGGGACCGCCGGGGAGTACCTGGTGGCCGGTACCGCCGCGCCCGTCGGCGGCGAGCCGACGGTCTTCTTCACCCCCGCCGAGGCCGCCCGGCTGTCCCCGCGCGTGGACGTCGCCCTCGCCGCCGCGCCCGTCACCGTGCCCGGCACGCGCGTGCTGACCGGTGACGCGCGCCGCGTCCTGGACCCCGCCACCGCGCGCGACGAGGAGGCGCTCATCAGCGTCAACGCGCTCACCGGCACCGCCGGTGGCGTCGCCGCGTTCGTCTCGGTCTTCGTGGTCGCCTCCACCTTCGCCTTCGCGGTGGCGCGCAGGCGCGGCGAGTTCGCGCTGCTGCGCGCCGCCGGGGCCACGCCGCGGCAGGTGCGCCGCGTGGTCCTCACCGAGGCGCTGCTGCTGGGCGTGCTGGGCTCGGCGGCCGGATGCGTCCTCGGCGACGCCGGGGCGCCGGAGCTCGCCGCGCGGCTGCGCGGGGCCGGGCTCGCGCCGGACTGGTTCACCGTCGGCGGCTCCACCGCCCCCGCCCTCATCGCCTTCGCCACCGGCGTCCTCGTCGCCCTCACCGGGGCGTGGACGGCGGCGCGCCGCGCGGGCCGGGTGCGTCCCGCCGAGGCGCTGCGCGAAGCCGAGACCGAGAAGCGCGGCATCACCCCCGTCCGGCTGCTGGCCGGGCTGGCCGCCCTGGCGGGCGCGGTGTGGATGACCGCCGAGCCGCTCGCCACCGCGCCCGCCGAACTCCTCAAACGCAAGCAGTACACGCCCCTGGCGATGCTGCTGCTCATCGCCCTGGCCGCGCTGGCGCCGCTCATCGTGCCGCCGATCGCGCGGCTGGTCACCTGGCCGCTGACGCGCCTGCGCGGCGCGACGGGGATGCTGGCCCGCGCCTCGGCCCTCGGCGCGCCCGCCCGCACCGCCGCCACCGCCGCGCCCGTCGTCCTCACCGTCGGCCTCGCGGTGTGCCTGATGGGCGCGACCGGGACCGTGGACGAGGCCCGCGCCGCCGAACGCGCCGACCGGGTCGCCGCGGACTTCGCCGCCCTGCCCGGCGACGCGCCCGCCGTGGCCCCGGACGTGGCCGCCGCGCTCGCCGCGGTGCCCGGCGCGCGGACCCTGACGGTGCGCGAGACCAGCGTCTACGACCTGGAGGAGGACACCGTCCTGCTGCGGCGGCAGGCGCGGGCCATCGACGGGGACCCCACCGGCCTGCTGTCGCTGCCGCTGGTCGACGGCGACCCGGCCGCGCTCGACGACACCGGCATCGTCGTCGACACCGAGTGGGGACGCCGGGTCGGGGAGACCGTGCGCGTCCACCGCGCCGACGGCTCCCCCGTGGACCTGCGGGTCGTGGCCGTCATCCGCGAGGGCGCGGGCGGCAACGGCGCCTACGTCACCGCCGTCCACGCCCCCGGCGCGCCCATCGCCGAGGTCCTCGTGGACGCCCCCTCCGCCGACGCCGTCCGCGCCGCGGTGGCGAACACCGGCGCGCGACTGCTGACCCGGGCCGAGTGGCGCGAGCGCGCCCTCACCGGCGCCACCTCCGAGGTCCGGCTGGTCGCCATCGGCCTCGTCGTGGGCCTGGCGCTGCTCTACACGGGACTGTTCCTGGTCGGCACCCTCGCCATGGCCACCCGCGAGCGCCACGCCGAGCTGCGGCTGCTGCGCCTGGCCGGGGCCGGGCGCGCGCACGTGCTGGCGTACCTGGCCGCCGAGACGGGCCTGGTGGTCCTCACCGGCTGCGTGCTGGCCGCCGTGGCGGGCGCGGTGTCGCTGGGCGGGCAGTGGCTGGCCCTGCGCGGCCTCACCGGGGACGCCGCGATCGCCGTGCCGTGGCCCACGGTCGGGCTCATCGCCGCCGGATGCGCGGTACTGGCGCTGGGGACGGTGCTGACCGTCGCCCTCGCCTCCCGCACGCGTGAGGAGGCGGCGGCGTGACGGCTAGCGCGCGTCCGGGTGGGCGACGGCGATGTGGGACAGCGCGAGGCGGTACCCGTCCACCCCCGCGCCCACGATGACCGCCGAGGCGTGGGCGGAGATGTAAGAGTGGTGCCGGAAGGGCTCGCGCTTGTGCACGTTGGAGATGTGCACCTCGATCAGCGGCGCGGTCAGCATCGCGCAAGCGTCGCCGATGGCGATCGAGGTATGGGTGTAGGCCCCGGCGTTCAAAACGACGGGGTCCCCCGCCTCGGCGGCCTGGTGCAGCCGGTCGAGGATCTCGTGCTCGGCGTTGCTCTGCCAGACCTCGACCTCCAGGCCGAGCTCCTCGCCGGCGCGCTCGCAGAGCTTCACCAGGTCGGCGTAGGTGGTGGAGCCGTAGATGTGCGGCTCACGGGTGCCCAGGCGGTTCAGGTTGGGCCCGTTGATGACGCGGACGGTCACGTGCTCACCCTTCGACGGCGGCGTACGCGGCGCGCATCTGCTCTTCGGTCACGTCGGAGACCAGGGCGGGGCGGCCGATGTCCTCCAGCAGCACGAAGCGCATGGTCGCGCCGACGGACTTCTTGTCCACCCGCATCGCGCCCAGCAGCTCGTCCCAGCGCCCGCCCGGGTAGGACACCGGCAGGCCGAGCGAGGTGAGGACCGCGCGGGTGCGGTCGACGACGTCCACCCGGCCCGTGAGGCGGCCCAGGTGCGCGGCGTACATCATGCCCACGGCCACCGCGTCGCCGTGGCGCCAGCGGTAGTCCTCGATCTTCTCGATCGCGTGGGCGAAGGTGTGGCCGTAGTTGAGGAAGGCCCGGCGGCCGGTCTCCCGCAGGTCCTCGGTGACGACCTCGGCCTTGACGCGGATGGCGCGGGTGGCGATGTCGGCCAGCAGCACCGACTCCGGGTCGAGGGCGGCCTTCGGGTCGCTCTCCACCCGGCGCAGGATCTCGGCGTCGGCGATGAAGCCGCACTTGACGACCTCGGCGAGCCCGGCGGCCAGGTCGGCGGCGGGCAGGGTCGCCAGGAAGCCCAGGTCGCACAGGACGGCGGCCGGGGGGTGGAAGGCGCCGACGAGGTTCTTCCCGGCGGAGGTGTTGACGCCGGTCTTGCCGCCGACGGCGGCGTCGACCATGCCCAGCAGCGAGGTCGGGATCTGCACGACCCGCACTCCCCGCAGCCAGCAGGCCGCGACGTACCCGGCGAGGTCGGTGACGGCCCCGCCGCCGATGCCCAGGACGACGTCGGTGCGGGTGAACCCAGCCGCGCCCAGGCGCTCCCAGCAGGCCTCGGCGACCGCGACGGTCTTGCCGGCCTCGGCGTCGGGGACCTCGATGAGGTAGGGACGCGCGCCCGCCTCGGCGACGATCGCGGCGAGCTCGGCGGCCGCCTCCGACATCGGGGCGGCGTGCAGGATCGCGGCCTTCGCGGCGCCCTTCAGGTAGGGCGTGACGCCCCGGGCGAGCCCGTGGCCGACGACCGCGTCGTACTCGGCGGCGCCGCCGACGGGCACGAACACGGGGACGCCCCCGAGCCGGGCCATCAGCTCGTCGACGATCAGCGCGGGTTCCCGCTCGTCGGTGTCGACGGCGAAGGCGGCGACCTCCTCGTAGAGGGGCAGCCGCTGGTCCATGAGGAGCTTCAGGGTCGCGCGGGGGTTCATCTCCAGCAGCGGGCGGCCTCCGCCGAGGCCGACGCGCTTGACGGCCTCGGACAGGCCGACGTTGAGGAACACCACCCGGTGGCCGCGCAGGAGCTCGCGCGTCTCGGCGGCCAGGACCGCGCCCCCGCCGAGGGAGACGACGCCGTGGTGCCCGCCGAGGGCGGCGGCGACGGCCTCGCGCTCCAGGGCGCGGAAGTGCTCCTCGCCGTGGTCGATGAAGATCTCCGGGATCGGTTTCCCGGCCAGCGCGGCGATGTCGGCGTCGGTGTCGCGGAAGGGCAGCCCGAGGCGCTCGGCGAGGGCGGCGCCGACGGTGCTCTTGCCGGACCCGGGGGGCCCGACGAAGACGGCGACGGGCTTCACCGGATCAGCAGGTTGTCGAGGTAGGCGGCGAGGTTGCGGGAGGTCTCGCCGACGGAGTCGCCGCCGAACTTCTCCAGCGCGGCCTCGGCGAGCACGAACGCGACCATGGCCTCGGCGACCACGGCGGCGGCCGAGACGGCGACGACGTCGGAGCGCTGGGCGATGGCGGCGGCGGCCTCGCCGGTGGCGACGTCCACGGTGGACAGCGGCCGGGTGAGCGAGGAGATCGGCTTCATCGCGGCGCGCACCCGCAGGGGCTCGCCGGTGGTGATGCCGCCTTCGAGTCCGCCGGCGCGGTCGGTGAGGCGGCGGACGCCGTCGTCGGTGGCCACGATCTCGTCGTGGGCGACCGAGCCGCGCGAGCGGGCCTGGGTGAAGGCGTCGCCGATCTCGACGCCCTTGATGGCCTGGATGGACATCAGGGCGGCGGCCAGGCGCGCGTCGAGCTTGCGGTCCCACTGGACGTGCGAGCCGAGCCCGGGGGGCGCGCCGTAGGCGAGGACCTCCACGACACCGCCGAGGGTGTCGGCGTCCTGCTTGGCGGCGTCGACGGCGGCGACCATCCGCGCGGAGGCCTCGGGGTCGAGGCAGCGCAGCGGGTCGGCGTCGATCTGGGCCTCGTCGCCGGGGACGGGGAGGACGCCGGGCTTGGCGGCCACGTCGCCGAGGGCGACCACGTGGGAGAGGACGTCGATGCCGAGGGCCTGCTTGCAGAAGGCCTTGGCGACGGCGCCGATGGCGACGCGCGCGGCGGTCTCGCGGGCGCTGGCGCGCTCCAGGATCGGCCGGGCGTCGTCGTGGGCGTACTTCTGCATGCCCGCGAGGTCGGCGTGCCCGGGCCGGGGCCGGGTGAGCGGCTTGTTGCGGGCCTGCGCGTCGAGGAGTTCGGCGTCCACCGGGTCGGGGGACATGACGGTCTCCCACTTGGGCCACTCGGAGTTGCCCACCCGGATGGCGACCGGGGACCCGAGGGTGCGGCCGTGGCGGAGGCCGCCGATGAACTCGACCTCATCGCGCTCGAACTTCATGCGCGCACCGCGACCGTAGCCGAGCCGTCGTCTGGCCAGTTCGGCCGTGACGTCGGCGGTGGTCACCTCCACGCCGGCCGGCAGGCCGTCGATGATGGCCACGAGGGCCGGTCCGTGCGATTCTCCGGCGGTCATCCAACGCAACACGTCCGCAAGTCTCGCACGGGCGCGGCCCCGCCCGTTCGGCAGGTGAGCGGCCCGTCCCAGCCGTCGGGACGCCTCAGCGCAGCAACGTCATCAGCGCCCCCACCAGCAGAACCGGGCCGTAGGGGACCTCGCGGCGGCCGCGCGCCAGCGCCCATCCGGCCGCGAGGCCCCCGGCGGTGAGAACGAGCACGGTGGCGGCCCACACGGCGGCCCACGACACCGCGCCCAGGGGCAGCGCGAGCAGCCCGGCGAGCTTGACGTCCCCGGGCCCGAGCGCGGCGGGCGCGAGCAGGTGGACGGACCCCAGCCCGGCCAGGGCCACGACGGCGGCGGCCACCGCGCGCCACACCGCGTCCGGCGGCCCGGTCGCGGCCAGCCCGGCGAGCACCGCCGGGTAGGCGGGCAGCGTGAGCGGATCGGGCAGCCGCCGCGCCAGGACGTCGGTGAGCACCAGCGGCGCGGCCAGCGCGGCGAGGAGCACGACGGGCGCCGCCGCCGTCCAGGCCGCGATCGCGGCGAACCCGGCCGAGCAGAGCGCGAGCGGGACGGCCGGGCACGGCAGCCCGGTGCGGGAGACGACGACGCGGGCGAGGAGCGGGGCGAACCCGACGGCGAGCGCGGGCGGCGCGGCGGCGAAAATGTCCATGTCGCATGAATAGCGGACAGGTACGACATTCCAGAACACGTGCGTCACCGGGGCACACTGGCCCCATGCTCATCCGCCCCGTAGTGCCCGAAGACATCGACGCCCGCGTCGCCCTCCACCGCGCGTGCGTGCCCTTCTCCGTCGCCACCCCCGCCATCATGGGCACGGATCCGGCCGAGCCGGACCCGCACCGGCTGCGCCTGGCCGCCGAGGTGGACGGCCGTCTCGTCGCCACCTGCGGCGCCGACCTCGACGACCCCGCCCGCGGTGCCGGGAGCGTCAACGTCATGGTCCTGCCGGAGCATCGCGGCGCGGGCATCGGCGCCGGGCTGTACGCGCGGGCCGAGGCGCACCTGGCCGCGATCGGCGCCCGGCACGTGACGGCCTCGGTCTTCGAGGAGACCTCGCGGTCCTTCGCCGAGCGGCGCGGATTCGCCGCCCACGGCGTCACGCGCGTCGCGACCTTCGATCCGCGCGAGGCGTCCGGCGAACCGGCGCCGGACGGGATCACGCTGCGCGCCGGCAGCGAGCTGCCCGACCTGCGCGCCTTCCACGAGCTCGACCTGGCCTTCGGCCCCGATCTCCCGCTCACGCTGCCGTACGCGGCGAAGCCCTTCGAGGAGTGGCTGGCCCGGCGCGACGGTGTCATCCCGCTGGATCCCGAGCTGTGCTTCGTCGCCTACGACGGCGACCTGCCGGTGGCGATGACGCTCACCGCGGTCACCGAAGACCGGATGCTCACCACCCGCACGGGCACCCGTCCCGGCCACCGCCGCCGCAGCCTGGCGCGCGCGGTGAAGGTCGCCGCGCTGACCGCCGGGGCGAAGAAGGGCATGACCCGCGCCCTCACCTGGAACGGCGCGAAGAACACCGCCATCATCGCGGCCAACGAGTCGCTCGGGTACCGCCTGCACACCGAGATCACGATCATGGTCCGGGAGTCCTGATGCTCATCCGCACGCCGGTGCCCGGCGACACCCCCGCGCGCCTGGCCCTCGCCCGCGCCGCCACGCCGTACACGATGGCCTCGGCGGACCTCATCGACCGGATCGACGCGCGGAGCGCGCCCGGGGACCGGCGGCTGACGCTGCTGGCCGAGGCCGGCGGGGAGGTCATCGGGGTCGGGACGGCGGCCACCGACCGGTTCCTGGCGCCCGGCGCGTCCACCGCCAACGTCATCGTCGCCCCCGGGCACCGGGGGCGCGGGTACGGCGCGGCGCTGTGGGCGCGGCTGGCGGCGCACCTGGACGGCGCCGGGGCGGCCGTCGTGCACGCGGCCACCGACCACGACGCGGGCGTGGCCTTCGCCGGGCGCCGGGGGTTCGCCGTCGCCGCCGAGACGCGCGTGTCGGCCGTCGACCCGCGCGAGGTCGCCGAGCCGGCCGTCCCCGCCAGCCTGGCGCTCGTCCCCCTCGCCGACCCGGCGGCCATGCGCGGCGCCTACGCGCTGCACCGGCTGACCGACCTGCCCTCGGTGGTGGAGTACCGGGACCTGTCGTTCGCCGACTGGCGCGCCCGCGCGACCAACGCCGGGGTCCTGGACCTCGACTGCTCGCTGGTGGTCTTCGAGGACGGCGAGCCGATCGCGCTGACGATGATCAACATCTCCGGGACGCGCGGCTTCAACAGCCTCGCCGCCACCCGCGCCGACCACCGCGGACGCGGGCTCGCCGGGCTGGTGAAGGCGGCGAGCCTGCGCGCGGCCGCCGCCAAGGGCGTCACGCTGGTCGCCACGTACAACGACGCCGACAACGCGCCGATGATCGCGGTCAACACGCGCCTGGGCTACCGGCCCTACGCCACCCGCCGCGAGCTGCGGCGAGGCTGACTCCGGTACACCGCTAGCGCCCGTACGCCGCCGCGCACTCCATCTCCTAGCGCCCGTACGCCGCCGCGCGCAGTGCCGTCCGCATCGCCTCCACCGGCGCGCCGACGCCGGTGAACAGCTCGAACTGCCGGACGGCCTGCGCCAGCAGCAGCGCCAGCCCGTCCACCACGAGGCACCCGGCCTCCTGCGCGCCGCGCGCCAGCGGCGTCGGCCACGGGTCGTAGAGCACGTCGAACAGGGTCGTGCCCGCGCCCCAGGAGACCGTCAGGTCGTCGGCGACGCCCTTGGGCACGGTGGAGATGACCAGGTCGGCGGCCGAGCAGGCGGGCGCCTGCGTCCACGACGCCCCGGTGAAGCGGTTCGCGCCGAGCCGTTCGGCGACGCCCTCCAGCTCGGCGAGCGCCTCCGGCCGCCGCGCGTAGGCGATGATCTCGGCGGCGCCGAGGTCGACGGCGGCGGCCAGCGCGGCGCGGGCGGTGCCGCCGGCGCCGAGGATCGCCACCGTGTTCGCCTTCTCCATGCCGGAGTCGAGCAGCGCGTCGACGATGCCGGGCGCGTCGGTGTTCTCGGCGAAGCGGCGCCCGTCGCGCAGGACGAGGGTGTTGGCCGCGCCGATCGCGAGGGCCGCCGGGGACGCCTCGTCGGCGACGTCCAGGCCGGCCTCCTTGAGCGGCATGGTCAGCGACAGCCCGGCCCAGGACTCGCCGAGGCCGCCGAGGAAGCCCGGCAGGGCCTCCTCGGTGACGTCGTGGCGTCCGTAGCTCCACCCGGTGAGCCCGGCGGCGGCGTACCCCGCGTTGTGGATCACCGGGGACAGCGAGTGCGTCACGGGCGAGCCGAGGACGGCGGCGCGGTGCTCGTCGGTCATGTCACAGGACTCCGTTTTGCTTTGCCTTCTCGACGTTGCGGTCGTGCTCGGCCTTGGTGTCGGCGAAGGCCGAGTGGCCTTCCTTGTCGATGGCCACGAAGTACAGCCACGCGCCCGGGGGCGGGTTCATCGCGCCCTTGAGGGCGGTCTCGCCGGGGCTGTTGATGGGGGTCGGCGGCAGGCCCTTGAAGGCGTGCGTGGACCACTTGTTGCGCGGGTTCTTCAGCTCGTCGAGGCTCATGTCGCCCGACTTCTTCGCCTCGCGCCCGGCCATCTGCTCGCCGTAGTTCCAGGTGACGTCGTATTCGAGGTAGCCGGTCACGAACTCCTTGTCGGAGATCTCCTTGACCCGGTTGTAGGCGACGCGGGCGATCTTCGGCATGTCCTCGGCGACACCGGCCTCGGCCTGCGACAGGGACGCGATGATCAGCACCTCGTAGGGCGACAGGCCGCCCATGTGCTCCTTGACGTTGCCGACGAAGTCCATCTTGTCGGTGACGGTGAGGAACTGCTTGACCATCTGCTTGAGGATCACCTCGGCGGTGGCGTCCTTGGGGAACTGGTAGGTGTCGGGGTACAGGAAGCCCTCGACGCTCTTGACGATCTCCTTGCCGTCGGTGCGCTTGAACCACTCCTCGGGCACGCCGAGGGCGACGGGGTCCTCGCCGAGCTTCTTGAAGTCCTCGGCGGCGATCCCGGTCTTCTTGGCCAGGATGTCGTAGACGTCCCACATGGCGCGGCCGGGCGGCACGAGCGTGCCGTCGTTGTCCTTGCCGGCCGGGGAGAGCATCAGGTCGAGCGCGGCCTTCCCCGACATCTCCTTGCGGAGCTTGTAGGTGCCGGCCTGGAGGCCGCGCGACTCGGGGTTGTCCTGGGCGGCCTGCACGAAGGCGGCGGCGCTCTTGACGACGCCCTGGTTGAACAGGATGTTGGCGATCTCGGCGATGGTCGCCCCGTCGGGCACCGTCACCTCCACCTCGGTGGTCCCGGTGCCCTGGAAGTCGGGCGCGGCCAGCGAGTCCTGGATCTTGTTGTACGCCCAGTAGCCGCCCCCGGCAAGCCCCGCGAACAGCACCAGGACGAGGACGAGCGTGATCCCCGTCTTGCTCTTGCGCTTGCGGCGATGGCTCTTGGGACGGCCGGGGCCGCCCTCTCCCGTGCGCGCGAAGTCGTCAAGCACGGACACGTCGCTCTCCCCAGATTTCGTCGTTGCCAGGAAACAGTGCGGTGTGGGCCGTCAGGTCCGGCGCATCCGCTCCAGGTACAGCTGGAGGATCTCCACGGCCGCCGCCTGGTCCACGACGGCCTTGCGGCGGTGCCCTTTGACACCCCGCTCCGCAAGCCTACGGCTTGCCACCGCGGTGGTGAGCCGCTCATCGACCATACGGACGGGAACGGACTCCACCGATCGGCCAAGGAGTCGCGCGAAGTGACGGGCGTCCCGCGCCGCGTGGCTCTCCTCGCCGGCGAGCGTCACGGGCAGTCCCACGATGATCTCCACCACGTCATGTTCGTCCACCAGAGCGGCGATCGTGGCGATATCGGCGGGAACGCCCTTCTTCGTGCTCAGATCACGCGGAACGGTCTCCACGGGTGAGGCGAGCACGCAATCGGGGTCGCTCATGGCGACCCCGACCCGGACCTTGCCCACGTCCACCGACAGCCTGCGCCCGCGCCGGAACTCCGGGGCGGGGGTCGGGGGCTCGATCTCGGTCACGTGCAGATGGTAACCGGCGGCCCCCAAGGGGACCGCCGGTCGGATCGATCTTTAATGCGCGCCTAAGCCTGAGCGCCGCTCAGCCGCCGGTGGCGACGCGGCCGGTCTCCTCGCCGACCGCGCCGAGCAGGTTCTTCGCCTCGGCCGCCGGGACGCCGCCGCCCTGGGCGACGTCGTCGCCACCGCCGCCGCGCCCGCCGAAGGCGAACTTCACCAGGTCCTTGGCGGTGACGCCCTTGGCGCGGGCCGCGTCGTTGACCGCGACCACGAGGGACGCCTTGCCGCCCTTGGTGGCGGCCACGGCGACCACGCCGGGACGCGCGCCGAAGCGGTCGCGGATGGAGATCGCGAGCTTGCGCGGGTCCTGCTCGGGGTCGAGCAGCGAGACGTACCCGACACCGGCCAGGTCGGCCGCGCTGGCCACGAGCTCGGCGGCCTCGGCGCCCATGAGCTTCTCGGACAGCTGCGCGTTGACCCGCTCGGCGTCCTTGAGGCGGCGCACGAGGGCGCCGACGCGGTCGGCGAGCTCGCCGCGGGGCGCGCCCAGCTCCTCGCTGAGGCGCGTCACGAGGTCGCGTTCGCGGGCGAGGTACTGGAAGGCCTCGATGCCGGTGACGGCCTCGATGCGGCGCTGCCCGGAACCGACCGAGGACTCGGCGGTCACGGCCAGGGAGCCGATCTGCGCGGCGTGCGCGACGTGCGTGCCACCGCAGAGCTCACGGGACCACTCGCCGCCGATCTCGACGACGCGGACGGTCTCGTCGTAGGTCTCGCCGAACAGCGCCAGGGCGCCGAACTCGCGGGCCTCCGCGAGGGGCATGTACCGCACGGCGACGGGGAAGTCGCGGCGGATGGCGGTGTTGGCGGCCTGCTCGACGTCGGCGCGGGTCTGGCCGGTGAGGCCCTTGCGCCAGGAGAAGTCCAGGCGCAGGTAGCCGGGCCGGTTGAAGGAACCCGACTGGAGGGCCGAGGGGCCGAGGACCTCGCGCAGCGCGGCGTGCAGGACGTGCGTCCCGGAGTGCGCCTGGCGGGCGCCGACGCGCCATTCGGGGTCGACGGCCGCGTGGACCTTCTGCCCGACGGCGATCTCGCCGGAGGTGACCCGGACCTTGTGCGCGATGAGCTTCTTGACCGGCCGCTGGACGTCGATGACCTCGATGGCCGCGTTGGGGCCGGTGATGGTCCCGGCGTCGGCGTGCTGGCCGCCGGACTCGGCGTAGAACGGCGTGCGGTCCAGGAACAGCTCGACGATCTCGCCCTCGGCGGCGGAGGTGACCCGCGCGCCGCCGGAGAGGATGCCGATGACGGTGGCCTCGGCGTCCAGGGTCTCGTAGGCGACCCAGTCGGTGGGCCCGTTGCCGTCGAGGAGGGTCCGGTACACCGTCAGGTCGGCGTGGGCGGTCTTGCGCGCGGCGGCGTCGGCCTTCGCGCGGGCGCGCTGCTCGGCCATGAGCGCGCGGAAGCCGGGCTCGTCGACGGCGAGGCCCTGCTCGGCGGCCATCTCCAGGGTGAGGTCGATGGGGAAGCCGTAGGTGTCGTGCAGCTCGAAGGCGCGCTTGCCGGGCAGGACGGACCCGCCCTCGTCCTTGGTCTCCTTGACCGCGAGGTCGAGGATCGAGGTGCCCGTCTTGATGGTGGAGAGGAAGGCCTCCTCCTCGCCGTACGCGTACTGGCTGATCCGCTCGAAGTCGGCCTCCAGCTCCGGGTACGACGGCGACATGCAGTCGCGCGCGATCGGGAACAGGTGCGGGAACGCCGGCTCCTCGAAGCCCAGGAGGCGGATGGAGCGCACCGCGCGGCGCAGGATGCGGCGCAGGACGTAGCCGCGGCCCTCGTTGGAGGGGGTCACGCCGTCGCCGATGAGCATCAGGCCGGTGCGGACGTGGTCGGCGATGACGCGCAGGCGCACGTCGTTCGGGTGCGACTCGGAGGCCACCTGCGAGGTGGACACGCCGTAGCGGACGCCGGTCAGCTCGACGGCCTTGTCCAGGATCGGCTTGACCTCGTCGATCTCGTAGAGGTTGTCGACGTTCTGGAGGATGGAGGCCATCCGCTCCAGGCCCATGCCGGTGTCGATGTTCTTGGCCGGCAGCTCACCGGAGATGTCGAAGTCGTCCTTGGTCCGGAACGCCGACAGCTCGTACTGCATGAAGACGTTGTTCCAGAACTCCAGGTACCGGTCCTCGTCGACCTCCGGGCCGCCCGAGGGGCCGTAGGAGGGGCCGCGGTCGTAGTAGAGCTCCGAGCACGGGCCGGCGGGTCCGGGGATGCCCATGGACCAGAAGTTGTCGGCGTTGCCGCGGCGCACGATGCGCTCCACGGGCATGCCGATGACGCGGTGCCAGATGTCCTGGGCCTCGTCGTCGTCGTGGTAGACGGTCGCCCAGATGCGATCCCCGTCGAGGCCGAAGCCGCCGTCCTCCACCTTGCCGGTGGCCAGCTCCCAGGCGAGGCGGATGGCCTCTTCCTTGAAGTAGTCGCCGAAGGAGAAGTTCCCGTTCATCTGGAAGAACGTGCCGTGGCGGCTGGTCTTGCCGACCTCGTCGATGTCGGGGGTGCGGATGCACTTCTGCACCGACGTTGCGCGCTTCCAGGGCGGGGTGGACTGTCCGAGGAAGTACGGGACGAACTGGACCATGCCCGCGTTGATGAACAGCAGGTTGGGGTCCTCGATCGCCGGAAGCGGTGCGCTGGGCACCACCGTGTGTCCGTTCTTCTCGAAGTGAGCCAGGAACCGGCGCTTGACCTCCGCGGTTCTCATCGGCGTGTGCCACCCTCTCGTGTGTCGAAATCATCCTCGTCGTCATCGGACGGGATGAGCTGGCCGTCGGCCATGGCCTGGTAGATCTCCGCCTCGCGCTCGTGCATCGTGTCGAAGACCTCGGCCATAAAGCTACGTGCGCCGTCGGCGGCACCGACAGCGCTTTTACGCGCGGTGTCGGCGATGCCCCCGGGGGTGAGCTTGCGCGCCCGGCGCGCCACCTGGTGCACGACGATGGCTCCGGCGGCGAGGCCGAGCCCGAGCCAGAAGATCCGCTTGACCATGGACTATCCCTTCGCGTGCTTGCCGCGCGCGGCCTTCTTCTCGGCCTTCTCGGTCGCGCGGCGCTGACGCAGGGCGTCGCGCACGTCGCGGTCCTCGTCGGCGGCGCGGCGCGAGGCGATGGTCTTGCGCAGGCCGTACCCGAACGCGGCGACCTTGACGAGAGGGTTGGACGCGGCGGCGGTGACGATCGTGGAGAGGTTGGCCACGTTGGCCGTGACCTGCTGGGCGTGCGCGGTGATGGTGTCGACGCGCTCCAGCTGGATGTTCACCCCGTCGAGGGAGGAGTGCACCTGCACGAGGGCGGTGTTCACGTTGTCCACCGTGGTGTTCACGTTGGACAGGATCGGGACGATCTTGGAGTCGACGCCCTTGATGGTCTGCGTGGCCGCGTCGAGCAGGCGGCCGGCCTTGATGAGGACGAAGATCATCACGAGCACGAACACGACGAGCGCGCCCGCGGCGATCAGACCGGCGATCTCTCCGGCGTCCACAGGTCCCCCTTGCGTGGAGTTGTGAGGTCTGGGATGGTGGCCCGTCCGAAACGGACAACGGCCCTGACCTTACCCGCCGTCACGTGGGCGGCCCCGACCGGCGTACGCCCATCGCGCGCTCCTCACGCCCGGACCCGCCCACGGGGCGCGGGTCGGCCACGCGGTCGCGGACGACGGCCGTGGCGAGCGCCCCGGAGCACTTGTCGCGGGCGGCCAGATCGGTGACGTCACAGGGAACGGGCCGGATCCACAGGTCGAGGACGTACTCGTCGCGCGACCAGCACGCGTAGGAGCCCACGACGTCCACGCCGGGCGGGCAGCCCTCCAGCAGCAGCGGCTCCCAGCCCTCCTCGCGCAGCGCCTCCGCGAAGGCGTCGCGGGTCTCGGGCAGGGTCCGCGCCGAGGTCCAGGTGCGTTCCCGGGTGCGGCACTCCCCCACGCACCAGCGGTTGCCGGTGGCCGCGTCGGCGGTGGACGTGGCCGCCCAGCCGGGCAGCGCGAGGTCGTCCAGGTCGGCGAAGACGGGGTCCTCCCCGGCCTCGCGGGCCAGCAGCAGCATCGGCACGAACCCGATGGCTAGGACGGCCGCCGTCGCGTAGGTCGCCAGCCGCAGCCGGTGCTCGCGGCGCAGTTCCCGGGAGGCCGGGCTCACGTCCCGCCCCGCACGATCCGCCGGATCTTCTCCAGCCGCTCGCCGACCTCGCGCTCGGCACCGTGCCGGGACGGCTCGTAGTAGGTGCGTCCCCGCACCGGTTCGGGCGCGTAGTCGGCGGTGACCACGCCGCGCGGGTCGTCGTGGGGGTAGCGGTAGCCCTTGCCGTGCCCGAGGTCCTTCGCGCCGCCGTAGTGGGCGTCGCGCAGGTGGGACGGGACGTTGCCCACCTTGCCCTCGCGGACGTCGGTGATGGCGGCGTCGATGGCCTTGATGACCGCGTTCGATTTGGGCGCGGTGGCCAGGTGCACCACCGCCTGGGCGAGGTTCAGGCGGCCCTCGGGCATGCCGATGAACGCCACCGCCTGCGCGGCGGCCGAGGCCGACAGCAGCGCCGTCGGGTCGGCCATGCCGATGTCCTCGCTGGCGAAGATGACCAGGCGGCGGGCGATGAACCTCGGGTCCTCCCCCGCCACGATCATGCGCGCCAGGTAGTGCAGGGCGGCGTCGACGTCGGAGCCGCGCAGGCTCTTGATGAGCGCCGAGGACACGTCGTAGTGGGAGTCGCCGTCGCGGTCGTAGCGCACCGCGGCGGTGTCGACGGCCTTCTCGGCGGCCTCGACGCTGATGAGGCGCTCGCCGAGCGCCTTCACCGAGCCGGCCGCCGCCTCCAGGGCGGTGAGGGCCTTGCGCGCGTCACCGGCGGCCAGGCGCACCAGGTGGTCCTCGGCCTCGGCGCTCAGCTCGACCTCGCCGCCCAGGCCGCGCTCGTCGGTGACGGCCCGGCGCACCAGCGCGCGGATGTGCTCCTCGCCGTGCGCCGCCAGGGTCAGCAGGACGCAGCGCGACAGCAGCGGCGACACGACCGAGAAGTAGGGGTTCTCGGTGGTGGCGGCCAGCAGCGTCACCGTCCGGTCCTCCACCGCCGCAAGCAGCGAGTCCTGCTGGGTCTTGGTGAAGCGGTGCACCTCGTCGATGAACAGCACGGTCTGGACGCCCGAGCGGCGCCGCATCTTCGCCTCGTTGATGACCGCCCGGACCTCCTTCACACCCGCCGAGAGCGCCGACAGGGGCACGAAGCGCCGGGAGGAGGAGTGCGCGACGAGATGCGCGATGGTGGTCTTCCCCGAACCCGGCGGGCCCCACAGGATCAACGACAGAGGGGCGTCTCCGGTGACGAGCTGCCGCAGCGGCCCGCCCGCGACCAGCAGATGCTCCTGCCCGACCAGCTCGTCCACCGTCCGCGGCCGCATCCGCACGGCCAGTGGCGCGTGCGGGTCGACCGCCTCCGGCTCGGCGGCGGTGGGGGTCAGGTCGAACAGTCCGGGCTCATCCACGCTCGGCCACACTACCGGGACGCGGTGACGAGAGCCGGCGGGAGCGGCTCGGCGTGCACGATCGTCAGCCGCGACACCGCGCGGGTGAGGACCACGTAGAGCCGGTTCATCCCCCGTGCCTCGGCGGCCACGATCGTGGCGGGCTCGGCCACGATCACGTGGTCGTACTCCAGGCCCTTGGCCAGGTCGGCGGGCATGAGCGTGACGCGCTCGTCCGCGGGCAGGACCTCGCCGACGGCGTCCAGCACGTCGCGGGTGGCGATGACGCCGACCGAGCCCTCGTACTTCAGGGCGTCGGCGACGGCCGCGGCGGTCTCGGCGGCGAGCTCGCCGGTCTCGCGCACGTCCAGCAGGCCGTCGCGCCGCAGCGACTTCGCCTCCGGCACGTCCACGCCCAGGTCCGGCAGCAGCCGGTTGGCCAGCTCGATGATCGACTCGGGCACGCGGAAGCCGGTGGTCAGCGCGACGACCCGCCCGTCGGGCTTGCCCATGTGCGCCATGGAGACCGCCCAGTCGCGGGCCGCCCACGGCGAGGTGCCCTGCGCGAGGTCGCCGAGCACGGTGATGGACCCGTGGGCGCTGCGCCGGGCGATGGCGCGGCACTGCATCGCCGAGAGGTCCTGGGCCTCGTCGACCACGACGTGCCCGAACCCGGCGGGCCGCTCCAGCAGCCCGGCGATCTCGTCGGCGAGGACGGCGTCGGCGGTGGTGAAGCGCGGGGTCTTCGTCTTCGACGCCAGCAGCGCCAGCTCGTCGCCGGTGAACAAGTCGCGGTTGAGGCCCTCGCGCCAATCGGCGTCGGTGAACAGGCGGGTGAGCAGCTTCTTCGGGTCCAGCGGCGGCCACACCGCGTCCAGAACGCCCGTGACGCTCTTGGCGCGGCCGAGCTTGCGCAGCCAGCCCTCGGCCGGGGACTCGCCGGTGCGGCGCTCGATGCTGCGCTGCACGGCGGCGACGATCAGCGCGCGGACGCGCTCGCGCCCCACGTGGTAGGGCAGCCCCTCGCGGCGGGTGTCGTCGACGGCGCGGGTGAGGTCCTCCTCGCCGACGCGGTGCCGCCACCCGCCGTCGGTGACGGTGAGGGTGCCCTCGGGGCGCGCGAGGTGGGACCACACGGCGCGGCGCAGCAGCTCGGCCATGCGCTCGTCGTGCTTGAGGACCTCCGCCTCGGGCGCGTCGGTGCCCTTGACGACCAGGCCCTCGACGAGTTCGGCGACGGTGACCTGGGTGACGTCCACCTCGCCGAGGGTCGGCAGGACCTGGTCGATGTAGGACATGAAGGCGGTGTTGGGGCCGACGACCAGGACGCCGTTGCGTTTGAGGCGGTCGCGGTGGGTGTAGAGCAGGTAGGCGGCGCGGTGCAGGCCCACGGCGGTCTTGCCGGTGCCGGGGGCGCCCTGCACGCAGACGGAGTCGGCGAGCCCGGCGCGGACGAGGTCGTCCTGCTCGGGCTGGATGGTGGCGACGATATCGCGCATGGGGCCGACGCGGGGCCGCTCGATCTCGGCGGCGAGGATGGCGCTGCTGGTCTCGACGCCGGAGGCGAGGTTCTCGTCCTCGAAGCTGGTGAGGTGGCCCCCGGCGAAGCCGAAGCGGCGGCGCATCGTGACGTCCATGGGCTCGCGCACGCTGGCCTGGTAGAACAGCCGCGAGACGGGGGCGCGCCAGTCGAGGACGAGCGGCTCGCCGGTCTCGTCCACCACGTGCCGCCGCCCCACGTGCCAGTGTTCCAAACCCCCGTGCTCGGCCGGGAAGTCGATGCGCCCGAAGAACAGGGGCACGTCGGGCAGGTCGGCGAGGTCCTTCAGGCGCAGCGCGCGCGCCTTGCCGAGGGCCTCGGAGGAGTAGGCGTTGCCACCGGCGTCGACGAGGCCGCTGGTGCGGTCGCGCATCCGCGCGAGGGCGACGTGGGAGGCCGCGAGGTGGTCGCGCTCGGCGCCGAGTTCGGCGTCGAGGGCGGTGTCGGTCGTGGTCGTGTTGACTGCGGGCATGGAGAATCCGCCTTCGGTGCCGATCGGAAGAGGGAACCCACTGCCTTAGGCCCGGCCGTGTGGTGGACGTCCGGCTCGCCCGGCTGCGACGGGGATCAGAGATCCTACCCGCCGAGGAATTCCCTCGCTCCGCGCAGGCGGGTGGTGAGCAGCCGCGCGGCCAGGCCGCTGTCCAGGGTCGTGTCGCCCGGGCGGGGGACGCCGAGGTCGGCCCCGCGCCCGGCGGGCACCGCGGCGGGGTCGAGTCCGGCGCGCGCGGCGACGAGGCACCCGAGCTCGTGGCGGGTGAGGGCGTCGGCGCCGCCGAGGTGGATGACACCGGCGTGCTCGCCCTCGGCGAGTTCGAGGAGGGCCGCCGACAGGTCGCCGGGGTGGACGGCGCTGCGGACCTCGTCGGTGAACAGCGCGCCGGGACGCTCGCCGCGCGCCAGTTCCAGGCTGAAGCCCTCGTGCTTGCTGCGCCCGTCGCCGAGGACGAGGGAGGTGCGGGCGACGGTGGCGGCGGGGTGGACGGCGCGGACGGCGGTCTCGGCGGCGGCCTTGGCCGCGCCGTAGCGGTTGACGGGGTCGGGCCGGTCCTGCTCGCGGTAGGGCGCGGCGCGGCCGGAGAAGACGGCGTCGCTGGACAGGTGCACCAGCCGGGCGCCCTCGCGGGCGGCGGCCACCGCGATGTAGGCGGCGCCGTCGGCGACGCAGGCCCAGTCGTCGAGGTCGCCGACGGCGGCGTGCACGACGGCGGTGGGCCGCAGCCGCCGGAACAGGGCGTCCACGGCGCCCCGGTCGCGGACGTCGAGGCGCTCCCAGGCGTAGGGGGCGTCACCGGGGGCGCGCAGATACGTGGCGGCGACCTCGTGCCCGGCGCGGTGCGCGCGCCGGGCGACGAGGCCGCCCACGTAGCCGCTGGCCCCGGTGACCAGCAGGGTCACCGGGATCAGGCCTCGGCCGTCTCGGTCTTCTTCTCGAAGACGGCGTCGACGCCGGCCTCCTTGCGCTGCTCGGGCGTGATGGGGGTCGGCGCGCCGGTCAGCGGGTCGTGGCCGCCGCCGCTCTTGGAGAAGGCGATGACCTCGCGGATGGAGTCCTCACCGGTGAGCAGGGCGCAGATGCGGTCCCAGCCGAAGGCGATGCCGCCGTGCGGCGGGGGGCCGTACTGGAAGGCGTCGAGGAGGAAGCCGAACTTGTCGGCGGCCTCGTCGTCGGTGATGCCGAGGGTCGTGAAGACCCGGCGCTGCATCTCGGCGGAGTGGATACGGATGGATCCGCCGCCGATCTCGTTGCCGTTGCACACGATGTCGTAGGCGTAGGCCAGGGCGGCACCCGGGTCGTCCTGGAACTTCTGGGCCCAGTCGGCGTTCGGGGACGTGAAGGGGTGGTGCAGGGACGTCCAGCCCTCGTCGGTCTCGCCGAACATGGGGGCGTCGACGATCCACAGGAACGACCACGCGTTCTCGTCGATCAGCTCGCAGCGGCGGCCGATCTCCAGGCGGGCCGCGCCGAGCAGCTCCTGCGCGTCGACGCGCTTGGGGCCGGCGGCGAAGAACACGGCGTCGCCGGGCTTGGCGCCCACGGCGTCGGCGAGCCCGGCCAGGTGCGCCTCGGAGAGGTTCTTGGCGACGGGCCCGCGGGCCTCGCCGGTGTCGGCGTCGAGGACGACGTAGGCCAGGCCGCGGGCGCCGCGCGCCTTGGCCCAGTCCTGCCAGCCGTCGAGCTGCTTGCGGGTCTGGGACGCGCCGCCGGGCATGACGACCGCGCCGACGTAGCCGCCGGTCTCGATGGCCTGGGCGAAGACCCGGAACTCGGTGCCGCTGAGGTAGCCGGTGAGTTCGGTGATCTCCAGGTCGAAGCGCAGGTCGGGCTTGTCGGAGCCGTAGCGGTTCATGGCGTCGTGCCAGGTGAGACGGCGGATCGGGCCGGGGATCTCGAATCCGGCCAGCTCACGCCACAGCGCCCGGACGATCTTCTCGCCGAGGGCGATGATGTCGTCCTCGGTGACGAAGGACGCCTCGATGTCGAGCTGGGTGAACTCCGGCTGCCGGTCGGCGCGGAAGTCCTCGTCGCGGTAGCAGCGCGCGATCTGGTAGTAGCGCTCCATGCCGGCGACCATCAGCAGCTGCTTGAACAGCTGCGGCGACTGCGGCAGGGCGTACCAGGCGCCCGGCTTGAGGCGGACGGGGACCAGGAAGTCGCGCGCGCCCTCGGGGGTGGAGCGGGTGAGGGTCGGCGTCTCGATCTCGGTGAACTTCAGCTCGTGGAGGAGCTCGCGGGCGATGCGGTTGGCCTCCGAGCGCAGGCGCATCGCGGCGGCGGGGCCGGTGCGGCGCAGGTCGAGGTACCGGTAGCGGTGGCGGATGTCGTCGCCGACCTCGACGTTGTCGTCGATGGGCAGCGGCAGCGGCGCCGAGACCGACAGCACGGTCAGCTCGTCGGCGACGATCTCGACGGCGCCGGTGGCCAGCTCGGGGTTCTCGTTGCCCTCGGGGCGGGCCTGGACGGTGCCGGTGATCCGCACGCAGTACTCGTTGCGGAGGGCGTGGGCGGCCTCGGCGACCTCGCCCTCGCGGAAGACGACCTGGACCACGCCCGAGGCGTCCCGCAGATCGATGAACTCGACACCGCCGTGGTCGCGGCGGCGCGCCACCCACCCCGCGAGGGTGACCTGCTCGTCGACGTGCGCGGCACGCAGGGTGCCGGCCTCATGGGTCCGGTACAAGGGACGTTCTCCTCGTTCGAGTCGTGTATTCGCCCCTCATTGTTTCAGGCGGTGTCGAGCCGTTTCAGGCGGTGTCGAGGACCGGTTCGGCCGCGCGCGCCGGCTCCTCCGCGGGCGCCGGCGTGCGGTCGAGGGTGATGAGCAGCCAGCCCGCGAAGGCCAGCAGGGCCCCGCCGCCACCGGCGGCCACGAAGCCCCAGGGCGCGCCCAGGTGGTCGATGATGGCGCCGACGATGGGGGCGCCGATCGCGCCGCCGACGGTGATCGCCGAGCCGTGCATGCCCATGGCCTCTCCCCGCACCGAGGCGGGGACGAGCTTGCTCACCTTGTCGCTCATCGCGCTCAGCGAGGGCGCGCACAGCATCCCGGCGGGGATCAGGACCAGCGCCATCGCCCACCACGTCGTGGTCAGCGCCAGCGGCAGCAGCGCCACGCACATGCCCAGCAGCAGGAGCAGCGGGTGGACCTCGCGGTTGAGGCCGCCGTAGACGAAGCCGCCGATCAGCGAGAACGCCGCCCACAGGCCCAGCACGATCGCCGACTGCGACTCCTGCCCGTGCGCCTTGAGCATCGCCACCATGGACACCTCGCCGCCGCCGAGGGCGATGGTCGCGCCGACGGCGGCGATGAGCATCGCGACCATCGGCCCGCGCAGCCACGTCCGGCGCGCCGGGCGGGCCTGCCCGGCCATCTCGGCCAGTTCCTCGGCGTTCTTGGTGGGCGGGTTGAGCCGGAACAACATCAGCGCGGCCATCGCCGCGAGCCCGGCGACGCAGTAGAGGGCCGCCTCGGAGTTCGCGCTGGCGATGAAGATCGCGCCCGCCGGTGCGACGATGAAGGCGATCTCGACGCCCATCGCGTCCAGCGAGTAGGCGGTGCGCCGCTGGTCGGGGGGCACCATCGCGGCCAGCGCCTGCCGGATCGTGCCGAACACCGGCAGCGCCGCCAGTCCCGCCAGCAGCGCGCACGCGGCGAGCACCGGGTAGGACATGAGCGGGGCCGTCGTCCAGAACACCGCGGTGGCCACCCCCGTCACCGCCAGCACCGGCCGCAGTCCCACCCGGTCGATCAGCCGCCCGTTCACCGTCGAGCCCACGGCCGCGCCCACGGTCAGCAGGGCCGAGACGAGCCCGGCCTGGAGGTAGCTGCCGTGCAGGCCCTCGCGGACGTGGAAGAGCATCGCCATGTTCATGGCGGCGACCGGGAACCGGGCGGCGGAACCGACGATGATCAGGGCCGTGACGCCGGGGAGCGACAGGACCCGCTTGTAAGGGGTGAGATTCATGAGTGGTGGTGACCTCCGCGGTCCATCCTCGCGGGTGGCTACGACGATTGTCGCCCGCGCGGGCGGTGATCCCCCTCACCAAGATCGGTGGACTTGAACGGCGAACGAGGGACCCACTGGAGAAGATTCCCCGGAGCGTGTTCCGGATACAGTGACGGCCGCTCACCCGCGCGGCTCAGGTGGCAGGAGCGCCGTCATGTAAAGACGGAGATCGTGGGTTCGAGTCCCACCGCGGGAGGGACACCAGGACGCGCCCGGTAGCGCAGACGGTCGTCGCGCTCGACGCCTGATCGAGAGGACGCCGGTTCGACTCCGGCCCGGGCGCGTTCCCTCTTCCGAGGAGGACTGACATCGCTGAGAAGGACACCATCGACGCCGACGACCTCGCCCGCTTCCACGACCTGCTCGGCCGCCTGCGCGCCCTGCCGCCGGAGGACCCCGCCCGGCGGCACGCCGAGAGCGCCGCCGCGGCCTTCGCGCGCGACGGCCGCCGCAGGCGCGCCGCGTCCGACCGGGCCGCCGACCGCGCGGTCCGGAACACCCCCCGCGGGCCGGACGCGCCACCCGTCCCGATGTACCGCCGCGCCCGCCCGTGCGCCCTGTGCGCGGCGAAGTTCCGCCACGCCCACGGCCACTACCGCGACCTGTGCCCGTCCTGCGCGGCCGCCCACTGGACCCGCCGCACCGCCCGCGCCGACCTCTCCGGTCGCCTCGCCCTCGTCACCGGGATCGCCGACGACGCCTCCTACGAGCTGACGCGCATGCTGCTGCGCGACGGAGCGGAGGTCGCGGTGGTGACCGACCCGCGATCGGAGCGCAACCGCGCCCGGCTGGAGCAGGAGGCGCGCACCGCGCCGGACTCCCGGCTGACGGTCCTGGTCAACGGCCTGTCCGGCCAGTACGACGTCGACGTGCTCGGCCGGGACATGTACGACCGGTACCGCGGGCGCCTGTCGATCCTGGTCAACACCGCGCACGTCGCCCAGGCGCCCTACGCGATGTGGAGGTCGCAGCTGGAGGCCGCGGCCGCCAGGTACGTGGTCCCCACGCTGCTCGTCTACAAGTTCCACGCCTCCCTGTCCAAGGCGCCCGGAGGCGGCCACGTCATCACCGTCGCCCCGGGGCGGATCGACGCGCTGCCGGCGCAGCGCATCCACCGTCACGACATCGTCCCCGCCACGCCGCCGCGCGGGATCCTGGACGACATCGACGCCGCAGCCACTCTGTACGCGCCGCTCGTGGCCGCGTTCCCTCGCGCGACGTGAACCCGGTATCGTCTCGGCCACATCCGGGGTGGCGCAGGTGGCAGCGCGCCGTTCCCGCAGGGCGGAGGCCGCGGGTTCGAATCCCGCCCCCGGATGTTCCAGGACACCCCTCGTAGCGCAGAGGTCGTCGCGCCCGGCTCCCACTGAAGATCGGTGGACCGGGAGGACGCCGGTTCGACTCCGGCCGGGGGTGTTCCACCCATCTCGGAGGCGGCATGGACGACGGCATCGAGCACTTCCACCGGCTGCTCGGCGAGCTGCGCGCGCTGCCGCCGGACGACCCGGCGCGGCTGCGCGCGGAGAGCGCGGCCGCCGCCTTCGCCCGCGACGGGCGCAAGCGCCGCCGCGGTGCCGACCGCCGCGCCGACACCGCCGCCCGGGACGCCTTCACACCGCCAGCCGCGCCCACGTCGTACCTGGAACGCGGCACGCTCTACCGCCGGGCCCGCCGCTGCGCCCTGTGCGCGGCCAAGTACCACCAGGCGCATCACCCCTACCACCACCTGTGCCCCGCCTGCGCCCACGCTCACTGGCAACGCCGCCACACCCACGCGGCGCTCGACGGCCGGACGGCCCTGGTCACCCACGCCCACGACGGCCCCGGCTTCGCCCTGGCGTGGCGGCTGCTCCGCGACGGCGCCACGGTCATCACCGCCGCCCCCGAGCCCGAGCGCACCCTGCGCCGCTTCGGCCACGCCTTCGCCCACCGCGAGCGCTGGGAGGCGATGCGGCGCGGCGAAGGCGCTCTCGACCGGCTGCACGTCGTCGAGGCCGATCTCTCCGGCGAGCGGGACGTGCGCGCGCTGGCCGCCGAGACCGCGCGGCTGTCGGGCGGGCGGCTGTCCGTGCTCGTGCACACCGCGACACCGCCCCTCGACCCTCAAGGCCCGTGGGACCGCCGCCTGACCGAGGCCACGCTGAACACCGTCGTCCCCGGCTGGCTCACCGAGCGGCTGCGGCCCGCGCTCGTCGCGTCCCCCGGCGGTGCCCACGTCATCACCGCCGCTCCGGCCGTGCTCCAAGCGCCGGTGTGGGTGGGCGTGACGTTCCACGCGGTCGACCCCGGCGTCCCCGACCACCGCTCACCCGTGCCGCCGCTCGACGCCGAGGACGCCGCCGCCACCCTCTACGCCCCGCTCGTCGCGGCCTTCCCGCGCGCCACGTGAAAGGGGCGGCCCTCTGGCCGCCCCTCAACTCACTCCACCGCGCGAACTACTCCCCCACGATCCCCGCGACCCTGTCGGCCGCGGGCGGCTCCCACGCGTCCACGTCGCACGGGACCTGCTCGCCGGTGCGGATGTCGCGGATCTGCGGGCCGTCCTCGCCGGGGAACAGCACGAAGGGGATGCCGCGCCGTTCGGCGAAGCGGATCTGCTTGCCGTACTTCTGCGCCGAGGGGGCGACCTCGGCGGCGATGTCGCGTTCGCGCAGGCGGCGGGCGAGCCGGTCGCAGGCGCGGCGGTCGTCCTCGGAGGGCAGGGCGACCAGGACGGCGGTGGGCGTCTCGCGGGTGGCGGTCAGCTTCCCGGCGCCGAAGAGCGCGCCGAGGATGCGGGACACGCCGATGGACAGGCCCACGCCGGGGTAGGTGCTCTTGCCGTCGGAGGCGAGGGTGTCGTAGCGGCCGCCGGAGCACACCGAGCCGAGGTGCTCGAAGCCGTCCATGAAGGTCTCGTAGACGGTCCCGGTGTAGTAGTCGAGGCCGCGCGCGATGCGCAGGTCGGCGAGGACGAGGCCGGGTGCCTCTTCGGCGGCGGTCATGACGACCGCGGCGAGCTCGGCGAGGCCCTCGTCGAGCAGTTCGTCCTCGACGCCGATGGCGCGGACGCGCTCGACGAAGGAGGCGTCGGGCGCCGAGATGCGGGCCAGCGCCAGGCACGCCTCGATCTGGTCGCCGGTGGCGCCGAGGGTGGACGCCAGGAGCTTGCCGACGCCGTCGTCACCGATCTTGTCGATCTTGTCGACGACGCGGATGGCCTCCATGGGGTCGGACAGCCCGAGCCCGCGGAAGAAGCCCTGGGAGACCTTGCGGTTGTTCACGTGCATCCGGATCGCCGGGATCGGCAGCCCGCGCAGGGCGTCGGCGATGACGAGGGGCAGCTCGATCTCGTAGTGCGGCGGCAGGCCGTCCTTGTCGACGATGTCGATGTCGGCCTGCCAGAACTCGCGGTAGCGGCCCTCCTGGGGACGCTCGCCGCGCCAGCAGGGCTGGATCTGGTAGCGCCGGAACGGGAACTGCAGCTTCCCGGCGTTCTCCAGCACGTAGCGGGCGAAGGGCACGGTCAGGTCGAAGTGCAGGCCGAGGCGGGCGTCGGAGTCGTCACCGGCGTCGGCCTGGAGACGGCGCAGGACGTAGACCTCCTTGGAGGTCTCGCCCTTGGCGAGAAGGTGCTCCATCGGCTCCACCGCGCGCGTCTGCACCGACGCGAAACCGTAGAGCTCGAAAGTGCGCTGCAGTTTGGCCAGCACGCGCTGTTCGACGATGCGCTGCGCGGGAAGCCATTCCGGGAAACCGGACAGCGGGGTCGGACGTTCCATTTTCACGTTCCTCTTCGATCGGGTTCGGCCGGGCGCGGGCAGGCGCCGGCACGCGGATCACAAACCGCGTCCCGGCGCCGACATATGGCCGGTGCCGAGGAACTCCTCGGTGAGGAAGGGGTTGGTCCGCCGTTCACGGCCGATCGTGGTCGCCTGCCCGTGGCCGGGCAGCACGCGGACGCCGTCGTCGAGCGTGAGGATCTTCCCCCGCAGGGTGGCGCGCATGGCGTCCATGCTGCCACCGGGCAGGTCGGTGCGGCCGATCGACCCGGCGAACAGGACGTCGCCGGACAGCAGGGTGCCGGTGTCCTCGCCCTCGCCGGGCAGGCCGAACACCACCGAGCCGCGGGTGTGGCCGGGGGTGTGTGAAACGGTGAAATCCATCCCCGCCAGGCGCACCGGAGTGCCGTCCGCCAGCGGCGCGACGTCCTCGGGCTCCGTCCAGGTCAGCCGCCCGCCGAACAGGGCGCGCAGGTCGCTCGACAGGCCCTTCATGGGGTCGGCGAGCATCGCGGCGTCCTCGGGGTGGATGTAGGCGGTGATGCCGCGCGCGCCGCACACCGGCGTCACGGAGAAGGTGTGGTCGAGGTGACCGTGGGTGAGCAGGACCGCGACGGGCTTGAGCCGGTGGCGCGCCAGGACCTCGTCGAGGCGGGCGTCCACGCCGATACCGGGATCGACGATGACGCATTCCTCGCCGGCGGCGGGCGCGACCACATAACAATTCGTGGCGAACGCGTCCGCGATCAGACTGGCGACGAGCACCATTCATCCCTTTCCGTACCGTTCCGCGGGCTTCGGCGGGCGAAAACGTCCCGTTCGGCGAACAGACTACCGACTCCCGCTGCGGCGATGAATCGAGTATGTCCGTATACACTCGCCGACGTCGCAGACAAGAACCCCTGTGCTGTGCCCCTCCCCACATTCGGGGGGCGGGCACGCGTCCGAACGCATTCGAGGAGTGCACGTGCCGTCGACCAAGGGCAAGGCCCGGGAGCGCGAGCTCGCCCGCGCCAAGGCGGAACGCCAGGCTGCCCGCCGGGCAGCCTCCGAGCGCAAGCGCCGCCAGATCACCGCGGGTGTGATCATCGGGCTCATCGCCGTCATCGTCGTCGGTGGGCTGTGGCTCTGGGGCGTTTTCGACAGCGACCCGAAGCCGGAGAACCCGGCTCCGGCGACCTCCACGTCGAGCGAGCCGAGCGACGCGCCCTCGGACCAGCCGTCGGAGCCCTCCGCGGGCGAGTCCGGCGCCGCGTGACCACGACCTCTCAGCAGTACTGATTAAGGAGTAAGGGTGTCTCCAGCCCGGGACAAGCGCGACGCGGCACGCGCGCGACTTGTACAGCACATGGCCGAAAAGAACGCCGCCGCGGCGAAGCGCAAGAAGCTCCAGCGCACAGTGATCGCATCGGCGCTCTCCGTCCTCGTGCTCGCGGCGGCCGGTTTCATCGGCTACCTGATCTTCAAGCCGAAGCCCGCCGTCCCCGTGGCCGGGAACTGCGACGCGAAGTACATCACCCCGGAGAACCAGGGCGGCTTCAACCAGAACATGGTCGCCACGGGCAAGCCCCCGGGGACGCAGCCCGGCAAGGGCACCCAGGACTTCACGCTGAAGCTGAACACCGGTGACGTGGTCGTCCAGATGGACCTGAACAAGGCGCCCTGCACCGCGGGCAGCTTCGCGTTCCTGTCCTCGAAGAACTACTTCACCAACTCCGTCTGCCACCGCCTCACCACCCAGGGCATCTACGTCCTGCAGTGCGGCGACCCGTCCGGCACCGGCGCGGGCGGCCCCAGCTACGAGATCGCCGACGAGAACCTCCCCGAGGCCGGCCCCGACGGGACGTACATGTACCCGGCGGGCACCGTGGCGATGGCCGAGGGCGGCAGCGGCACTCCCGGCAGCCAGTTCTTCATCTGCTACGAGGACACCCCCCTCCAGCCGAAGTACACCCGCGTCGGCTTCATCAGCAGCGGCCTGGACGTCGTCAAGGCCATCGCCGAGAAGGGCGCGGTGACCAAGGAGGACCCGACCAAGGCCGCCGAGAACGGCGACGGCACGCCGAAGGAGACCGTCACGGTCACCGGCACCGTCGTGGGCCCGGTCAACCCCGACGGCGTCCCGCAGAACCCGTGGTCGCAGCCGGCCACCTCCGGCTCGCCGAGCACCGAGCCGAGCAGCGGCAGCTAGCCGAACTCCCGGAGGGCCCGGACCGTGATCGGTCCGGGCCCTTCCGCATATTCGCGCGAGCCCGCCCGCCCTTCGCAGTAGCCTGCGGCGGTGACCTCGATCGACCCCCACGGCCTCGTCGCCGGCCACACCGTCTACCGGTGCGTGGTCGGCTCCCGCGCGTACGGACTCGCCCGCGACGGCAGCGACATCGACGAACGCGGCGTCTACCTCGCGCCCACACCGCTGTTCTGGGGCTTCGACAAACCCCCCACCCACGTGGACGGGCCCTCCTCCCCCGGCGCCGAGCTGTTCTCGTGGGAACTGGAACGCCTCTGCGAACTGGCCCTCGCGGCGAATCCGACGGTCCTGGAGTGCCTGTGGTCGCCATTGCGCGTCATGGTCACGCCCGTCGGCGAGGAGCTGCTGGAGCTGCGCAGGGCGTTCCTGTCCCTGCGTGTGGCCGACACCTACGGGCTGTACGCCAAGGCGCAGCTGCGCAAGCTCACGGCCAGGTACCAGCGCACCGGCGAGGTCCGCTGGAAGCAGGCGATGCACATGCTCCGGCTGCTGCGCGCGGCCGCGCACGTTTTGGAGACCGGCGAGGTCCTGGTGGACGTGTCCGACGAGCGGGAGCTGCTGCTGGCGGTGCGGGACGGGGAGGTCGCGTGGGCGGAGTTCGACGCGCTGGCGGCGGGGCTGCGGGGGCGGGTGGACGCGGCGGTGGTGGGGTCGGGGTTGCCGGAGGTGCCGGATCGGGGGCGGGTGGAGAAGTTCTTGATCGCGGTGCGGGGGTCGGCCGTTTGAGCGATCGCCCCTGGGCTGCTCGTCGGGTTGGCGGTGGGTTCCCATCGCCGTCTGGTCAGGGGTTTCACCCCTGGGACCCGACCAGGGGTGCGGCCCCTGGACGCCGGACCTCTCTCGGGAGGCTCCACCCGCGTTCGGCCTTTGCGACGGTGAACGAGGAACCCCGGGGTGTCAAGACGGTAGAGCGTGTCTTGACACCCCGAGAACCCTCGTTCGAAGAACCATCCGGCCGACCGAGGGAGGATCCTCTCCTATCCCGAGACAGCTTCAGCGGATCTGGTCTCGGGGTCGCGGTTTGTCGGCGGGTTGCGGGCCGTCTCGGGCCGGCTCTACTACAACGAGCTTCGTTTGGTGCCCGGGTTCTGACCCCGTAGCAAGCCAGTCACCATGCCCGGATCTAAAACAACAAGCTTCGGTCGTGGCCCGGGTTTTGACCCCGTAGCCAGCCAGTCACCTTGCCCGGGTTAGTTCCCTCGCTCTTGGCTGCGAGTCGCACCCGGGTCTGCCCTGCGTCTCGCCCCTGTCCTCGGGCGTGCTTCGTGCACGGGCATAGCGGGTGGCCCGGGTCCTGCCTTTGTTCCGCGCGCGACTGACACCCGAAAGGGCGGGCCTCGGCCCGCCCTTCTTCGTGTCGCTATCCCCCGCTGGAGGTCACCCGGTAGGCGTCGTACACGCCCTCCACGCGCCGGACGACGCGCAGGAGGTGGCCGAGGTGTTTCGGGTCGGCCATCTCGAAGGTGAAGCGGCTGACGGCCACCCGGTCGCGGGTGGTGGTGACGGTCGCGGAGAGGATGTTCACCTTCTCCTCGGACAGCACCTTGGTCACGTCGGCCAGGAGCCGGTGGCGGTCGAGGGCCTCGACCTGGATGGCGACCAGGAAGGTGCTGTCGGACGAGGGCCGCCAGCTGACCTCCACGAGGCGGTCGGGCTGGTCGAGGAGGTCGTCGGCGTTCTCGCAGTCGGTGCGGTGGACGGAGATGGCGCCGGCGCGGGTGACGAAGCCGAGGATCTCGTCGCCGGGAACCGGGGTGCAGCAGCGGGCGAGCTTGATGGGGACGTTGGAGTCCTCCACGCCGGCGGCCACGACGCCGGTGTCGTGGGTCTTGCCGCGCTCGCGGGGGCCGGGCTTGGAGGGCACGGCGGTCTCGGCGATGTCCTCGACGGCGCCCTCGGTGCCGCCGTAGGAGGCGACGAGGCGCTGGACGACGGTCTGCGCCGACACCTGGTTCTCGCCGACGGCGGCGTAGAGGGCGGTGACGTCGGTGAGGTGCTGCTCGCGGGCGATGGCGGTGAGGCCGTCGGTGGTGAGCATGCGCTGGAGGGGCAGGCCCTGTTTGCGCATGGCGCGGGTGATGAGGTCCTTGCCCTGCTCGATGGCCTCGTCGCGGCGCTCGCGGTTGAAGTACTGGCGGATCTTGGTGCGGGCGCGGGGCGAGCGGACGAAGCCGAGCCAGTCCTGGGAGGGCCCGGCGGTCTCCGACTTCGAGGTGAAGATCTCCACGACGTCGCCGTTGACCAGCTGCGACTCCAGCGGCACCAGCTTGCCGTTGACGCGGGCGCCGATGCAGCGCTGGCCGACCTCGGTGTGGACGGCGTAGGCGAAGTCGACGGGGGTGGCGCCCTTGGGGAGGGCGATGACGTCGCCCTTGGGCGTGAAGACGTAGGCCTCGCTGGAGGACAGGTCGAAGCGGAGGGCGTCGAGGAACTCGGAGGGGTCGGCGGCCTCGCGCTGCCAGTCGAGGAGCTGGCGCAGCCACGCCATCTCGTCGATGTGCGCGGGCGGGCCGACGATGGTGGCGCCCTTGGTCTCCTTGTACTTCCAGTGCGCGGCGATGCCGTACTCGGCGGTGCGGTGCATGGCCCAGGTGCGGATCTGCATCTCGACGGGCTTGCCGGTCGGGCCGATGACCGTGGTGTGCAGCGACTGGTACATGTTGAACTTGGGCATCGCGATGAAGTCCTTGAACCGGCCGGGGACGGGCTGCCAGTTCGCGTGGATGACGCCGAGGGCGGCGTAGCAGTCGCGCAGGGAGTCCACCAGGACCCGGATGCCGACCAGGTCGTAGATGTCGGAGAAGTCGCGGCCGCGCACGATCATCTTCTGGTAGATCGAGTACAGGTGCTTCGGGCGCCCGCTGACCATCGCCTTGACCTTGGCCGCGCGCAGGTCGGCGTTGACCTTGTCGGTGACGCGGGCCAGCAGCATCTCCCGCTGCGGGGTGTGCTCGGCGACCAGGCGCGCGATCTCGCTGTACCGCTTGGGGTACAGGGTCGCGAAGGACAGGTCCTCCAGCTCCCACTTGATGGTGTTCATGCCCAGGCGGTGGGCGAGGGGGGCGAGGATCTCCAGGGTCTCCCGGGCCTTCTGCTCCTGCTTGGGGCGGGGCAGGAAGGTCAGGGTGCGCATGTTGTGGAGGCGGTCGGCGAGCTTGATGACCAGGACGCGGGGGTCCTTGGCCATGGCGACGACCATCTTGCGGATCGTCTCGGCCTTGGCGGCGTCGCCGAGCTTGACCTTGTCCAGTTTGGTCACGCCGTCGACGAGGAGGGCGACCTCGCCGCCGAACTCCTTCTCCATCTGCTCAAGGGTGTAGTCGGTGTCCTCGACGGTGTCGTGGAGCAGCGCGGCGATGAGCGTGGTGGTGTCCATGCCGAGCTCGGCGAGGACGGAGGCCACCGCGAGGGGGTGCGTGATGTAGGGGTCGCCGGACTTGCGGTACTGCCCGGTGTGCCAGCGCGCGGCGGTGTCGTAGGCGCGCTGGAGCAGCTTGACGTCGGCGCGCGGGTGACTGGCGCGGTGCGTGGCGACGAGCGGTTCGAGGACCTCCGAGACCTGCTGCGCCTGCCAGGGCGCGTTGAAGCGGGCCAGGCGCGCGCGTACGCGCCGGCCGGTCGGGGCGGCCCCCAGGCCGCCTCCCGTCTCGCCCGTGGGCCTGGACGGGACCGTTGGCACGGCCCCGCGTCCGTTCTCCGGTGCGACGTCGTTGCCCACCAACTGCTCCCGTCGGTGTAGGAGGTCAGGTCAGACGCCAATGTTAGCCGTCCGGCCCATCGGGGGCCCCGGTTGGCGTCGGTTCGGCGCCGTGGCACGCCGGTGGTGTAACACGCATTCACGGCCATGCATTTCGTACAGTGGCGAAATGCTGGATTTCTCCCCCGATGCCGGAAACTTCTCTCGACGGCGGGTGAGCGCGTGGTAACCGCGCCGCCGATCTCCCGGAGCCTGCCGGACTCCTGCCGCCGCCTGGTGGACGCGAAGTGGTTCCAGTCGCTGTCGAGCCTGGCGATCGTCGGGAACGCCGTCGTCCTCGGCCTGGGCACCTACCCGTGGATGGACGCACGCTACGGGGACCTCCTGGACGTGGTCGACACGTTCTTCATCGGCTTCTTCGTCGTGGAGCTGGTGCTGCGCCTGGCGTCCTTCGGTTCGCGGCCGCAGGAGTTCTTCAAGTCCGGCTGGAACGTCTTCGACTTCATCGTGGTGACCGCGGCGTTCGTGCCGGGCATCCGCGAGAACGTGACGCTGCTGCGGCTGGCACGTCTGGCCCGCGTGCTGCGGCTGGTGCGGGTGTTCCCGACGCTGCGGATCATCGTGGTGGCGGTGTGGCGGAGCCTGCCGGGCGCGCTGGGCCTGTTCGCGGTGGCCGCCGTCGTCCTCTACCTGTACGGGATGGTCGGCTGGCTGGCCTTCGGCAAGGCCGACCCGGAGCGCTTCGGGACGATCGGCGCCGCCGGGCTGACCCTGTTCCTGCTGCTGACCCTGGAGGGCCTCGGCGAGCTGGTCACCGAGGGCCTGGCGATCTCCCCGTGGAGCCTGGTCTACTACGTCTCGTTCGTGCTGTTCGGCGCGTTCATGCTGGTCAACATCCTCATCGGGGTCGTGCTGAACTCGATGGAGGAGGCGCGCCGCATCGAGGCCGAGGAGGAGTCGCCCAAGCACGCGATGCCCGCCGACCCGGTCGTGGACCGCTTGGACGCCCTGCACGCGACGGTGCGCTCGCTGGCGCACCAGCGCTGCCCGGAGCCGTGCTGCTCCCGGCAGCGCTGGGACGAGGACGACCAGCGCCAGGTCGACGCCTACACGGACAGCGGGGCGGCGTCGCTGGCGACCGGCGAGGGCAGCGGGTTCGCCCCGCCGAGGTAGGCGTGCACGCCGGCGGCCGCCGCGCGGCCCTCGGCGATGGCCCACACGATGAGCGAGGCGCCGCGGTGGGCGTCGCCGCAGACGAACACGCCGGGCGCGCCGGTCTGCCAGTCCGGTCCGCAGTCGACGGTCCCGCGCGGGGTGCGCTCGATGCCCAGGTGGTGCAGCAGCGGCTGGTCCTCGGTGCCCTCGAAGCCGATGGCGAGCAGGACGAGGTCGGCGGGCAGGACGCGCTCGGTGCCGGGCACCGGGCGCACCTCCCGGCGTCCGCCGCTCTTGTCGACGGCGACCTCGCTGACGCGGATGCCGGTCACCCGGCCGTCCTCGCCGGTGAACTCGGAGGCGGCCACCGCGAAGACGCGCTCGGCGCCCTCCTCGTGGGCGGGGTAGGTGCGCAGGATCGCCGGCCAGGTCGGCCACGGGTCCTTCGCGCCGTCCCGCTCGGCGGGCGGCTCGGGGTACAGGTCGAGCTGGGTGACCGAGGCCGCGCCCTGGCGGTGGGCGGTGCCGACGCAGTCGGCGCCGGTGTCGCCGCCGCCGATGACGATGACGTGCTTGCCGCGCGCGTCGATCGGGGCGAAGGGCGCGCGCCCGGCGACGACGCGGTTGGCGCCGACGAGGTGCGGCATGGCCAGGTGGATCCCGGCGAGCGCGCGTCCGGGCAGGCCGGTGTCGCGGCCCTGGAGCGCGCCGACGGCGAGGACGACGGCGTCGTGGCGGCGGCGCAGCTGCCCGACCGACACGTCCACGCCGACCTCGCAGGACGTCACGAACTCCACGCCCTCGGCGCGCAGCTGCGCCAGGCGCCGGTCGATGTGCCGCTTCTCCAGCTTGAAGTCGGGGATGCCGTAGCGCAGGAGCCCGCCGATGGCGTCGTCGCGCTCGTAGACGGTGACGGCGTGCCCGGCGCGGGCCAGCTGCTGCGCGGCGGCGAGCCCGGCGGGCCCGGAGCCGACCACCGCGACCGAGCGCCCGGTCAGCGACAGCGGCGGCTGGGGGACGACGGTGCCCTCGCCCCAGGCGTGGTCGATGATGTCGACCTCGATCTGCTTGATCGCCACCGCGTCGTCGCCGATGCCGAGGACGCAGGCGGCCTCGCAGGGCGCCGGGCACAGCCGCCCGGTGAACTCGGGGAAGTTGTTGGTGGCGTGCAGCTGCGAGACGGCCTGCCCGGTGCGGCCGGTGCGCATCAGGTCGTTCCACTCGGGGATGCGGTTGCCCAGCGGGCAGCCGTGGTGACAGAACGGGACGCCGCAGTCCATGCAGCGCGAGGCCTGCCGCTTGGTCAGCTCGGTGGAGGAGGGCTCGTAGACCTCGCGCCAGTCGAGCAGCCGCAGCGCCACCGGGCGCTTCTTGGGCAGTTCGCGGCCGTGGTTGAGGAAGCCGGTCGGATCAGGCATGCGAGCCTCCCTGAAGCGACGCGAGCACGGCCTTGTAGTCGCGTGAGATGACCTTGGTGAAACCGGCGGCGGCGCGCGGCCAGTCCGCGAGCAGCGTGGCGGCGACCGTGGAGTCGGTCTCGCGCTCGTGCCGCTGGAGGAGCTGCCCGATGACGTCGATGTCGGCGGCGCCCAGGGGGTCCAGGTCGACCAGTTCGTGGTTGACCTTGGCGGGGTCGAGGCGGTGGACGTAGGCCACTCCGCCCGACATCCCGGCGGCGAAGTTGCGGCCGGTCGGGCCGAGCACCAGGATCGTGCCGCCGGTCATGTACTCGCAGCCGTGGTCGCCGACGCCCTCGACGACGGCGGTGGCGCCGGAGTTGCGGACGGCGAAGCGCTCGCCGGCCTGCCCGCGCACGTACAGCTCGCCGCTGGTGGCGCCGTACAGGACGGTGTTCCCGGCGATGATGTTGTCCTCGGCGGCGAAGGGTGCCCGCGCGTCGGGCCGCACCACGACCCGGCCGCCGGAGAGTCCCTTGGCGACGTAGTCGTTGGCCTCACCGAACAGGCGCAGGGTGATCCCGGGCGCCAGGAAGGCCGCGAAGGACTGCCCGGCGGTGCCGTGCAGCCGCACGACCACGGTGTCCTCGGGCAGGGCCTCGCGGTGGGCGCGGGTGACCGCGCCGGACAGCATCGCCCCGACCGAGCGGTCGGTGTTGCGGATCGGCAGGTTCAGCTCCACCGGCTCACGGCGGGCCAGCGCGGGTTCGGCGGCGTCCACCAGGCGGTGCCCGAGGGTGCCGTCGAGGTCGTGGTGCTGGCCGGTGAGGCGGCGGCGGGGCCCGTCGACGGGGGTGGCGAGAACGGCCGACAGGTCGAGCGTGGCGGCCTTGCCGGTGAGCTCGGCGGTGTCGAGGAGCTCGACGCGGCCGATCGCCTCGTCGAGGCTCCGCAGCCCGAGGGAGGCGAGGAGCTCGCGGACCTCTTCGGCGATGAAGCGGAAGAAGTTCTCCACGAACTCCGGCTTCCCGGTGAAGCGCTCGCGCAGGACGGGGTCCTGGGTGGCGACGCCGACGGGGCAGGTGTCGAGGTGGCAGACGCGCATCATGACGCATCCGGCGACGATGAGGGGCGCGGTGGCGAAGCCGTACTCCTCGGCGCCGAGGAGGGCGGCGATCAGCACGTCGCGGCCGGTCTTGAGCTGCCCGTCGACCTGGACGGTGACGCGGTCGCGCAGGCCGTTGCGGATGAGGGTCTGCTGGGTCTCGGCGAGGCCGATCTCCCAGGGCGTCCCGGCGTGCTTGATGGAGTTGGCGGGCGCGGCGCCGGTGCCGCCGTCGTGCCCGGAGATGAGGACGACGTCGGCGTGGGCCTTGACCACGCCGGCGGCGACCGTGCCGACCCCGGCCTCCGACACCAGCTTGACGTGGACGCGCGCGTCGCGGTTGGTGTGCTTGAGGTCGTAGATGAGCTGGGCGAGGTCCTCGATGGAGTAGATGTCGTGGTGCGGGGGCGGCGAGATGAGGCCGACGCCGGGGGTGGCGTGCCGGGTCCTGGCGATCCACGGGTGGACCTTGTTGCCGGGCAGCTGGCCGCCCTCGCCGGGCTTGGCGCCCTGGGCCATCTTGATCTGGATGTCGTCGGCGGTGGCCAGGTACTCGGCGGTGACACCGAAGCGGCCGGAGGCGACCTGTTTGACCGCCGAGCGGCGCAGCGGGTCGTAGAGGCGCTCGACGTCCTCGCCGCCCTCGCCGCTGTTCGACTTGGCGCCCAGGCGGTTCATGGCGACGGCGAGGGTCTCGTGGGCCTCGGCGGAGATCGCGCCGTAGGACATGGCGCCGGTGTTGAAGCGCTTGACGATGTCCCCGGCCGATTCGACCTGGTCGACGGGGATCGGCGAGCGGTCCTCGGCGCGCAGGCGCAGCAGCCCGCGCAGGCCGCCGTTGGCGGCGGTGAGGCGGTCCACCTCGGCGGTGTAGCGGCGGTACACGCCGTACTGGCCGGTGCGGGTGGAGTGCTGGAGCAGGAACACCGTCTCGGGGTTGAACAGGTGCACCTCGCCCTCGCGGCGCCACTGGTAGTCGCCGCCGGGTTCGAGGAGCTCGGTGCCGTCGTCGGCCGCGGCGTCGGCGTCGACCATGCGGTAGGCGGCGGTGTGGCGGGCGGCGACCTCGCCGGTGAGGACGCCCAGGTCGGCGCCGCCGACGCGGGAGTCGGTGCCGGTGAAGTAGCGGGTGACGAAGCCCGGGTCGAGGCCCAGGGCCTCGAAGACCTGCGCGCCGCAGTAGGAGGACACCGTGGAGATGCCCATCTTCGACATGACCTTCAAGACGCCCTTGCCGAGCGCCTTGACGTAGTTGGCCACGCCCTGGCGGGGGGTGAGGCCGGGCAGCGCGCCGGTGGCGATGAGGTCCTCGATGGACTCGAAGGCCAGGTACGGGTTGACCGCGGCGGCGCCGTAGCCGATCAGCACCGACACGTGGTGGACGGTGCGGGCGTCCCCGGCCTCGACCACGAGCGCGACCTGCGTGCGGGTCTGCTCGCGCACCAGGTGCTGGTGGACGGCGGCGGTCAGCAGCAGCGCGGGGATGGGCGCGAGGTCGGCGGTGGAGTCGCGGTCGGACAGCACCAGGATCCGCACGCCGTCCTCGATGGCCTCCGAGACGTGGCGGCAGATCTCCACGAGGCGGTCGCGGACGCCCTCGGCGCCGTCGCGGACGCGGTACAGGCCCGACACGCGCACCGCCTGGAAGCCGGGCAGGTCGCCGTCCTCGTCGATGGACAGGATCTTGGCCAGGTCGTCGTTGTCGATGACGGGGTAGGGCAGCTGGATCTGGCGGCAGTTGGCCGGTCCCGGGTCGAGCAGATTGTGCTCGGGCCCGATCGTGGTCGCCACCGAGGTGACCAGCTCCTCGCGGATGGCGTCCAGCGGCGGGTTGGTGACCTGCGCGAACAGCTGCGTGAAGTAGTCGTAGAGCAGCTTCGGGCGTCCCGACAGGGCCGCGACGGGCGTGTCGGTGCCCATCGACACGATCGGCTCGGCGGCGTCGCGGGCCATCGGCGCCAGCAGCAGCCGCAGCTCCTCGTCGGTGTAGCCGAAGGTCCGCTGCCGCCGCAGCACCGAGTCGTGGGTGTAGACGACGTGCTCGCGCTCGGGCAGCTCCTCCAGGCGGATCAGCCCGGCGTGCAGCCAGTCGGCGTAGGGCTGCTCGGCGGCCAGGTCGGCCTTGATCTGGTCGTCGTCGAGGACACGGCCCTCGGCGGTGTCGACCAGGAACATCCGGCCCGGGCGCAGACGGCCCTTCTGGACGATCGTGGCGGGGTCGAGGTCGATGACCCCGGCCTCGCTGGACAGGACCACCAGGCCGTCCCCGGTGCGGCACCAGCGGCCCGGGCGCAGCCCGTTGCGGTCGAGGACGGCGCCGATCTGCGTGCCGTCGGTGAAGGCCACGCACGCCGGTCCGTCCCAGGGCTCCATGAGGCTGGCGTGGTACTGGTAGAACGCCCGGCGCTTGGGGTCCATGCGCTCGTCGCTCTCCCAGGCCTCCGGGATCATCATCAGCATCGCGTGCGGCAGCGACCGCCCGGCCAGGTGCAGCAGCTCCACGACCTCGTCGAAGCTCGCCGAGTCGGAGGCGCCGGGCGTCACGATCGGGTACAGGCGCTTGATGCGCCCGGGGATCAGCTCGCTGTCCAGCAGCGCCTCGCGGGCGCTCATCCAGTTCCGGTTGCCGCGGATGGTGTTGATCTCGCCGTTGTGGGCGACCATCCGGTAGGGGTGCGCCAGCGGCCACGACGGGAACGTGTTGGTGGAGAAGCGGCTGTGCACGATCGCGATCGCCGACTCCAGGCGCGCGTCGGTCAGGTCCGGGTAGAACGTGCCGAGCTGATCGGGCGTCAGCATGCCCTTGTAGACGATCGTGCGCGACGACAGCGACGGGAACGCCACGTCCAGGCCGCGCTCGCGGGTCTCGCGCTCGGCCTGCTTGCGGACGCAGAAGGCGACCCGGTCCAGCTCGACGCCGCTGAGCACGCGCCCGTCGGTGAGCGTGCGCGCGGCGATGAACACCTGCGTGATCGCGGGCATCGCGTCGCGCGCGCCCTCGCCGAGGCCGGTGGCGTCGACGGGGACGTCGCGCCAGCCGAGCAGGATCGCGCCCTCGGCGATGACGTACTTCTCCACGATGCGCATGGCGTGCGCGGCCCGCTCGGGGTCGCGCGGGAGGAAGACCAGCCCGGTGGCGTACGCGCCGGGTTCGGGCAGGCGGATCCCGGAGGCCTCGCGGTAGAAGCGGTCCGGGACGCCGATCATGATCCCGGCGCCGTCCCCACTGGCCTCATCGGCGCCACTGGCGCCACGGTGCTCCATGCGGCACAGCGCGGACAGGCCCATTTCGACGATGCGATGGGACCCGCGTCCCTTCACGTCCACCACGAACGCGACCCCGCACGCGTCGTGTTCGTACGCGGGCCGGTACAGATCCCGATGGGCACGGATAGGCGTCGACGCCACGGAACCTCCAGTCGTCTCGGACGGGGTTCGACTCAAAACCCGTCGCATTCCATCTCGGGACGACGATGGCCCGGCTTTCTTTACCGCTCCGCAACATCTTTATCGCACAGCGGTGACATCGGTCCGGCAAGTGTAGGGGATCCGGTGTGTGGATCTCCAGTTCCTCCCACCAGGTGGCGCGAATGTCGCACGCGCGTATTACTCTCGCAACGCCCCAGAACCGCGATATGCGGTGACCCCTTACAGGAGAATTCAACTCACATGGCACAGCAACCACCCCCCGGCCAGTACCCGCCGCCCGGACAGCCCGGTCAGCCCACCCCGCCTCCCCCCGGCGGTTTCCCGCCGCCCCCGCCCCAGCCCGGGTTCGGGGCGAAGGCCGGCGGCGCCGCCAAGGCGGTCGGCATGAGCATCGTGGTCCGCATCGTGATCGGTGTCGTGGTCATCGGCGTCCTGGCCCTCGGCGGCTGGATCGTCAAGAACCTGACCGGTGACCCGGACACGGCCAAGACCGGCGACTGCGTGACCAACGCCGCCCGCGCCGAGGACATGAAGATCGTCGAGTGCACCGACGCCGAGGCCGCCTACAAGGTCATCGAGCGCGTCGACAACCCCGCCGACAAGGGCACGTCGGACGACACCGCCCAGGCCGCCTGCGAGGCCTCGGCCGACAAGGGCGCGACCGACATGCTGTGGCAGGAGGACAAGTCCGGCAACATCGACTACGTCCTCTGCCTCGGCCCGACGTCCTGACGCCCATCGGGACGCTCGCCGCGAGACGCACGACCTGAACGGCCTCCGGAGTCATCCGGGGGCCGTTCACGCATCTATCCGCCGGAACGGCGAAACGCGCGCGGGCGCAAGCGGAACAGGCGCGGCCGAACCGGTCAACGCGCCGCATTCACCGTCCCGGGGACGAGACCGGCACGCTTCCCCCTGATGGCACGGACCCGGGACTCACCACCTCCACCACCCGCATAGGCTCTGCCGAGTCCAAGATCCACCGGCGGCCCCGTCCGCCCGCCCCCCGGAGCCACTCCCCCATGTCCCACCCCCCGCAGTCCCCGTACCCGCCGCCTCCCGGCCACTACCCGCCTCCCCCGGGGCAGTACCCGCCGCCGCAGCCGTACGGCGCCTACCCGCCTCCCCCGCCGCCCGCGCCGCCGCGCCGGCGCGGCAACCCGGTCCTGCGCGTCATCGTCACCATCGTGATCATGGTCGTCGTGGTCGGCGGGTTCTTCGTCTACGACGCGATGCAGCCCCCCGGCATCGACGACAGCAAGGTCGGCGACTGCGTCACCGACCAGCAGGACCCCGACGACATCGAGGTCGTGGCCTGCACCGACGCGAAGGCGGGCCTGAAGGTCGTCTCCATCGACTACTCCCCGGACCGCTACGACCCGGAGAAGTCCTGCGAGGGCACCGACGCCACCGACTACGTGGCGTTCAAGCGCAAGGGCAAGGTCAAGTCCGTCTACTGCCTGGCCCCGGTCAAGTAAGCGAACGGAAGAACGGCCCCTCCCGGGTGGGAGGGGCCGTTCATTCTTCGGTCTCAGGCGGCGCGAGGCGTCAATCGCGCAGTCGCGGCGGATTGCGCAGTATCGCGGCCACGAAGGCCGGATTGTTCCGCAAATACCGCCGCCACAGCCGGCGCGGTTCCTTCGCCAGCCGGTAGCTCCACTCCAGCCCGTGCTCGCGCATCCAGTCCGGCGCGCGCTTCACGAGACCGGCGTGCATGTCGAAGGCGGCGCCCACCCCGAACAGCGCGGGCGCGTGCAGGCGGTCGCGGTGGGCGGCCATCCAGCGCTCCTGCTTCGGCGTGGACAGCCCGACCCACACCAGGTCGGCGCCGGAGTCGTTGATGCGCGCGACGATCTCGGCGTCCTCCTCGTCGGTGAGGGCACGGAACGGCGGCGAGTACGTGCCGGCGATCTTCAGCTCGGGGAAGCGCGAGGTCAGCCGCGCCGCGAGCAGCTCCGGGACGCCCTCCTTGCCGCCGTACAGGTACGACGACCAGCCACGCTCGGCGGCGCGCGCCAGCACGGTCTGCATGAGGTCGGCCCCGAAGACCTGCCCCATCCACTCCGCGCCGGCCTTGTGCCCGGCCCACACCATCGGCATCCCGTCGGGCGTGGTGAGCCCCGACTCGTTGTGGATGCGCATGAGGTCGGGGTCGCGCTGCGACTCCATGACCCCGTGGACGCCGGTCACGCACACGTAGTGGCGCTCGCGCGTGTCGACCCAGCGGGTGACCTCGTCGACGGCCATGTCGCGGTTGATGGCGCTGATGCCGACCCCGAGGACGTCGACGCGCCGGATGCGGTCGGTACCCATCTCTGCCTTCACCCGCGCTACTTGCCGAGCTTCGCGGCGACCTGGTCGTGGATCCAGCGGTAGGTGTGCGTCAGGCCCTCGCGCAGCGAGATCGACGGCTCCCAGTCGAACTCCTTCTGGATGAGCGTGTTGTCGCTGTTGCGGCCGCGCACGCCCAGGAACCCGTCGACGTGCTTGAGCTTGATGTCGACCCCGGCGATCTCGGCGACGATCTGGTACAGCTCGTTGATGCTGACCATCTCGGAGCTGCCGACGTTGATCGGGTCGGCGAAGTGGCCGCGGGTCAGCATGCGGCTGCCGTGGACGCAGTCGTCGACGTAGGTGAAGCTGCGGGTCTGGAGGCCGTCGCCCCAGATCTCGACCTCGTGCTCGCCGGTGAGGGCGGCGATGGCGACCTTGCGGCACGCGGCGGCGGGGGCCTTCTCGCGGCCGCCGTCCCAGGTGCCCTGCGGGCCGTAGATGTTGTGGTAGCGCGCGATGCGCGTCTCCAGGCCGAAGTCCTCGCGGAAGTGGCGGCACATGCGCTCGCTGAACAGCTTCTCCCAGCCGTAGCCGTCCTCGGCGTCGGCGGGGTAGGCGTCCTCTTCCTTGAGGGCGGTCAGGTTCGGGTCGGTCTGCTTGTACCCGGCGTACACGCACGCCGAGGACGAGTAGAAGAACCGGCCGACGCCCGCGTCACGGGAGGCCATGAGCATGTGGGTGCTGGGCAGGACCGAGAGCATGCACTCGGCCCTGTGGGTCTCGATGAAGCCCATGCCGCCCATGTTGCAGGCCAGGTTGTAGACCTCTCCGGCGCCGCCGTCGAGGACCTCGCGCGCCGACTCCAGGAGGCCGACGTCGCGGGTGAGGTTCACCGCGTCGCCGTGCACCTGGTCCCACCGCTCCAGCGGCTTGATGTCGACCGCGCGGACCGTCTTGCCTTCGGCGATGAGTGCACGCACCAGGTGCCCGCCGATGAACCCTCCGGCTCCGGCGACCACGGCATCGAACGCTGGCATCGTCACGCTCCAATTCGCTTCTCGGGCTGCACGCGGGGCTACATTACAGCCGGGTAACGCCCACAGTGCCGCAAGGATACCCAGGCATGAAGACGCCGTCGCAGGCGCGTTTGGTTGCGTTCACGTGGCTTACATCTAGGTGAACGGCCGGAGACGTCCCGTGCCGATGTGTCCCATTATGGCCCACCGCCGGTGGGGTGCCGGTCACCCCTCGGGAGGAGTCCAGTCGGTGACGGCGGGCGAGCCCTTGGCCTGGGCGCGGTCCGGCAGGGCGCGCATGAGCGCCGTCCGCAGCGCTCCGCCCTTGGCGGCACCGGCGCGGCGGGAGGCCTTCGCCAGGCGCGTCACGCGGTGGCGGCGCAGTTCGTCGTAGCGGCGCAGGCCCTCGGGGACGGTGCGGCCGCGCAGGCACGCGCCGAGCGTCACGGCGTCCTCCAGGGCCAGGCCGGCGCCCTGCCCGAGGTCGGTGGTGAGGGCGTGGGCGGCGTCGCCGACGAGCGCGACCCCGGCGGTGGACCCGGCGTGGGCGAAGGCGCGCGGGAGCGGGTCGAGGTACTCCACGGGGTTCTGCAGCAGCTCCTCGGGCCGGGTCGCGGCGATGAGCTGCCCGACCGGCTCGTGCCATCCGGCGAACCAGCGGCGCAGCAGGTCGAGCTGCCCGGCGGGCGACTCGGGCCGGACGCTGCCCTGCGCCTCGGCCGTCCAGTATACGCCGTGGTGCCCGAGACCGGCGTAGGCGAAGCGCAGGCCGTCGCCGCGGGTCTCGCACGCCCCGGACAGTTCGGGGGCGCGGAAGGACGGGACGACCGCCCGCCACGCCACGCGCCCGGCGCCGACGAGCCGGGCGTGGTTGTCGACGCTGGTGCGGGCGAGGCTGCTGGCGCCGTCGGCGCCGACCACGAGGTCGGCGGTGATGGTCTCGCCGCCGAGCCGCACGGCGGGCGCGTCGCCCAGGCGCAGGCCGGTGACGGTCGCCGAGGTGCGGACGGCCACGCCTTCGCCGAGGGCGGCGACGAGGGCCTCGTGGAGGTCCTGGCGGTGCGCGAAGACCGATTCGCCGGGCGCCTGGTCGGGTCGCACGAGCCACTTCCCGTCCGGCGCGCGCAGCCCGGCGGGGCCGCGCGAGCGCCGGTCGGTGATGGCGTCCAGCGCGCCGCCCATGCCGAGGGCCCCCAGGGCGCGGACGCCGTTGGCCCACAGCTGGAGGCCGGCGCCGTCGGCGCGCAGCCGCTCGTGCCGCTCCAGGACCTGGACGCGCCACCCCGCGCCGGTCAGCGCCACGGCGGTGGCGAGGCCGCCGACTCCGGCGCCGACGACGACGGCGGAGCGCTCGCTCATAAGACCTTCCCGTCCTCGGCGGTCTTCCCGTCCGCGGGTTCGTCCTCGGGCTCGTCCCCGGCGGGCTCCTCCGCCTCGTCCTTCGCCACGCCGGTCTTCTCGGTGGCGGCGGGCGCGGCGGTGGCCTCGGGGCTGTCGTAGGCGACCGCGACGAGCCTGCCGTCCTCGCCGGTGACCAGGACGTCGCGCTTGCCGCGGACCAGGAACAGGTACACCAGCGAGCCGATGACGATGACGACGCTCATCCACTGGTTGGTGCGCAGGCCCAGGAACGCCTCGGCGGGGTCGATGCGCACGCCCTCGATCCAGAAGCGGCCGATGCCGTAGGCGAGGACGTAGAGGGCGAAGGCGCGGCCCTTGCCGAACTTGAACTTGCGGTCCAGCAGCCACACCAGCAGCGCCACGCCGAGGTTCCACAGCAGCTCGTAGAGGAACGTCGGGTGGTAGGTGGCCTCGTTCAGGTGCCCGGGGAGCCGGTTCTCCGGGGAGATCTCCACCGCCCACCACGCGTTGAGGGGGCCGCCGTAGAGCTCCTGGTTGAACCAGTTGCCGAGGCGGCCGACGGCCTGCGCGACGGGCAGGCCGGGCGCGAGGGCGTCGGCGACCATGCTCAGCGGGATGCCCAGGCGGCGCGCGCCGATCCAGGCGCCGATCGCGCCGGCCAGGATCGCGCCGGGGATGCCGAGGCCGCCCTCCCAGATGTAGAGCGCCTTGACGGGGCTGCCGCCCTGCCCGAAGTACGCCTCCGGGGACGTGATCACGTGGTAGATCCGCGCGCCGACGATGCCGAAGGGCACCGCCCACAGGGCGATGTCGATGACCGTCCCGGGGGGTGCGCCGCGGCGGCGCAGCCGGACCTCGGTGATCACGCAGGCGAGGATGATGCCCGCGATGATGCAGAGCGCGTAGCCGCGCAGCGGAATCGTCCCGAAGAGGTACCAGACGCTCTTCGAAGGGCTGGGGATAGAGGCGAGGTCCACGCGGTGAGGCTACCGGGTCGGGCGTGCTCCCGCGTGCGCGCCTTCGGCCAGTTCGGCGGTGAGGGCGCGGACGGCGGCGATGCCCTCCTTCTCGTCACCCGCGTCCAGCAGGCACTTCACCAGCGCCGAGCCGACGATGACGGCGTCGGCGTACCCCGCGACCTCGGCGGCCTGGGCGCCGCTGCGGACGCCGAGACCCACGCCGATGGGCAGCTCGGTGGCCCGGCGGGTGCGCGTGACCAGGTCCGGCGCCGCCGACGAGGTGTGCTCGCGCGCGCCCGTCACGCCCATGACGCTCTGCGCGTAGACGAACCCGCGCGTGGCCGCGACGGTGCTCGCGATGCGCTCCTCGCTGGAGCTGGGCGCGACCAGGAAGACCCGGTCCAGCCCGTGGGCGTCGGAGGCGGCCAGCCAGTCCTCGCCCTCGTCGGGGATCAGGTCGGGGGTGATGAGCCCGGCGCCGCCGGCGGCGGCGAGGTCGCGCGCGAAGGCGTCCACGCCGTAGCGCAGGACCGGGTTCCAGTAGGTCATCACCAGGACCGGCGCGCCGGTCTCGGCGACGCCCTCCACGGTGCGCAGGACGTCGGCGGCGCGCAGGCCGCCGGCCAGGGCGCGCTCGGCGGCGCGCTGGATGACCGGGCCGTCCATGACCGGGTCGGAGTACGGGAAGCCGATCTCGACGATGTCGGCCCCGGCCTCGACCATCGCGCGCGCGGCGGCCGTGGCGGTGGCCACCGTCGGGAACCCGGCGGGGAGGTAGCCGACGAGGGCGGCGTGCCCGGCCGCCCGCGTCTTCTCCAGGGTGGGCGTGACGCTCATGCCTGCTCTCCAGAATCGCCGGTCTCGTCGTAGAGGCCGAACCACGTGGCGGCGGTGTCCATGTCCTTGTCGCCGCGGCCCGACAGGCACACCACGATGACCGCGTCCTCCGGCAGCGACGGGGCGATCCGCAGGGCGCCCGCGACGGCGTGGGCGCTCTCGATCGCCGGGATGATGCCCTCGGTGCGGGTGAGCAGGCGCATGGCGGCCATGGCCTCGGCGTCGGTGACGGCCTCGTAGTGGGCGCGCCCGGTGTCGCGCAGGAACGCGTGCTCGGGCCCGACGGCCGGGTAGTCCAGGCCCGCCGAGATCGAGTGCGACTCGATGGTCTGGCCGTCGGCGTCCTGGAGCACGTAGGTCCGCGCGCCGTGCAGGACGCCCAGGGACCCGGCGGTCAGGGTCGCGGCGTGGCGGCCGGTCTCCACGCCGTCGCCACCGGCCTCGAAGCCGTACAGCGCCACCGACTCGTCGGGGATGAAGGCGTGGAAGGCGCCGATGGCGTTGGAGCCGCCGCCGACGCAGGCCGCGACCGCGTCGGGCAGCCGCCCGACCTGGTCCAGGCACTGCTGCCGGGCCTCCACGGAGATGCCGCGCACGAAGTCGCGGACCATCGCCGGGAACGGGTGCGGGCCACCGGCGGAGCCGATGAGGTAGTGGGTGCGGTCGACGGAGGAGACCCAGTCGCGCAGGGCCTCGTTCATCGCGTCCTTGAGGGTCTGCGAGCCCGTGGTGACCGGGACGACCTCGGCGCCCAGCATCCGCATCCGGGCCACGTTCAGGGCCTGGCGGCGGGTGTCCTCGGCGCCCATGTACACGGTGCATTCGAGGTCGAACAGCGCCGCCGCGGTCGCCGAGGCCACGCCGTGCTGCCCGGCGCCGGTCTCGGCGATGATGCGCGGCTTGCCCATGTGCTTGGTGAGCAGGGCCTGCCCGAGCACGTTGCGGATCTTGTGCGCGCCGGTGTGGTTGAGGTCCTCGCGCTTGAGCAGGATCCGCCGCCCGACGGTCGCCGACAGGCGGCGCGCGTCGTAGAGCATCGACGGCAGGCCCGCGTACTCGCGCTGGAGCCGCTCGAACTCGCCGAGGAACACCGGGTCGGAGAACGCCTTGCGGTAGGCGGCGTCCAGTTCGTCGAGGGCGGCGATGAGCGCCTCGGGCACGAACCGGCCGCCGAAGTTGATCCCCTGGGCGGTGAAGTGCCCCGTCGGGTCCGGCTGCGCGCTCATCGCACGGGCCGGGGCGTGGCGGGGTGGCTTCCGGCGGTCACCAGGTCGGCGACGGCGTCGCGCGGGTTCTTGTTGGTCACCAGGCCCTCGCCGACCAGGACCGCGTCGGCGCCGTGACCGGCGTAGCGGATCAGGTCGCGGGCGTCGCGGACGCCCGACTCGGCGATCTTCACGACCTCGTTGGGCAGGCCGGGGGCGATGCGCTCGAAGACCGAGCGGTCGACCTCCAGGGTGTGCAGGTCGCGGGCGTTGACGCCGATGACCTTCGCCCCGGCGGCCAGGGCCCGGTCGGCCTCTTCCTCGGTGTGGATCTCCACCAGCGCGGTCATGCCGAGCGACTCGATCCGGTCCAGGAGCCCGCTGAGGGTGTTCTGGTCCAGGGCGGCCACGATCAGCAGGACGAGGTCGGCGCCGTGCGCGCGGGCCTCGTGGACCTGGTAGGTGGAGACGATGAAGTCCTTGCGCAGCACCGGGATCGACACGCGCTCGCGCACGGCGTCCAGGTCCTCCAGGGACCCCTTGAAGTAGTCCTTCTCGGTGAGGACGCTGATCGCCCGGGCGCCGCCCGCGGCGTACTCCGCGGCCAGCTCGGCGGGGTCCGGGATCTCGGCCAGGCGCCCCTTGGAGGGCGATGACCTCTTCACCTCGGCGATGACCCCGACACCGGGGGCCTTGAGTGCCGCGAGGGCGTCCAATGGGGGCGGCGCGGCTTGGGCGAGGTCGCGGATCTCGTCGAACGACACCCGTTCCTGCCGTCGCGCCAGGTCCTCCTTGACGCCGGCGACGATCTCGTCGAGAACGCTCATCCGGAACTCCCCTCTCCGGGTGCCTTTTGGCCGATGTTAAGCGATGTCGGATCCTCGCCGCGATCGAGGGCGTTCCACAGCGCGGCGGGATCGTCTGATACGGGAGCGGCCTTGGCGGGCCGCTCGTAGCGGCTGGACATGTGCGGCCACGTCCGGCCCGACCGCAGGGCGGCCGCGCCGGCGGCCAGGACGAGCAGCCCGCCCAGCGCGGTGGCCGCCGGCCACACGCCCGGCTGCTCGGCCAGGCCATAGCCGCCACCTGCGGCGACGCCCAGGCCGCTGGCCGCTACCAGCGCGCCGACGACCGTCCGGGCCACCCCGCGCGTGGCCACTAGGGCGAGCGCCCCGGCGAGTCCGACGATGGCGAGGGGCAGGACCCAGGCGGCGAGGCTCGTGCCGTCGTGTTCGACGGTCTTGTCGGGGAACGGCGCGCGGGTGATGACCTCGGTCCACCACACGCGGGTGGCGGCGTACCAGGCGAGTCCGCCGCCGAGGACGCCGCCCAGGACGGCGAGGGTGAGCTGCCTGCGCGGGTTCATGGCCGTTCCGGTGGGGCGGCCAGTGGGAGTTCCCTCCCGGTGAAGCAGGTGGGGGTCCCGGTGTGGCAGGCCGGGCCGGTCTGCTCGACGGTGACGAGGAGGGCGTCCCCGTCGCAGTCGAGGGCGACCGAGACGACTTTCTGGGTGTTCCCCGAGGTGGCGCCCTTGACCCAGTACTCGCCGCGGCTGCGGGACCAGTAGGTGGCGTCGCCGGTGGTGAGGGTGCGGTGGAGGGCCTCGTCGTCCATCCAGGCGAGCATGAGCACCTCGCCGGTGCGGTGCTCGCGGACGACGGCGGCGACCAGCCCGGCGGAATCGCGCTTGAGTCGGGCGGCGATCGCCGGATCGAGGGCTGAGGGTGGCGCCATGAAGACCGATTGTGTCGTGTCCCGCGCGGGGGCCGGGCACCGGGGGGCGCGGGTGAGGCGGGCGTCGCCTATTCGGCCGGGAGCGCGGTGAGGACCTTGGTGTAGGTGCGCTCGAAGATCAGGGTGGTGCGGAAGCGGGCGACCTCCTTGTGGGTGGCCAGCCGGTCCACCAGGAACGCGTGCAGGCGTTCGGGGCTCTGGACCGCCACGTGCAGGACGAAGCAGTCGCCGCCGGAGACCACCGACAGCGACAGGACCTCCGGCCAGGTGCGGGCGGTGGTCTTGAAGGCGTCGATGACGGCGCGGGTGGGCAGCCGCAGGTCGACGGCGACGAAGGCCTGGGTGCCGCGGTTGAGGGCCTTGAGGTCGACGTCGGCGTGGTAGCCGCCGATGGCGCCGCGCCGGGTGAGCGATTTGACGCGCTCGATGCACGTCGAGGCGGCCACGCCGAGGCGGCGGGCGAGTTCGCGGTTGGAGAGCCGCGCATCCGTTTGGAGGAGTTCCAGGATGTGCGCGTCGAGTTCGTCCACGGCTCCGATACTGGCACCGATTCCGGACGATCGTTCGATCGGGGCCTGCTTTGACCCGACGAATGCGTAGCTTGACGGCCTCATGGCGAACGGGAGGCCGGATCGATGCTCGGACTGTGGCGGGGCGCGGCGATGTACGTGGGCGCGGTGCTGGGGCCGGGGGTGCTGGTGCTGCCCCGGCTGGCGGCGGAGGCGGCCGGGCCGGCGTCGATCGCGGCGTGGCTGGCATTGCTGGTGCTGAGCGCGCCGGTGGCGGCTACCTTCGCGATGCTCGGGGCGCGGTATCCGGGCGGTGGCGGCGTCTCGGGTTTCGTGGCGAGGGCGTTCGGGCCGCGCGCGGCGGCGGTGACGGGGTGGTGGTTCATCGCGGCGATCCCGCCGGGGGTGGCGGCGGGCGCCAAGACCGGCGCGGCCTACGTGGGCGGGAGCGCGTGGGTCACGGTGGCGCTGCTGGTGGCGGCCTTCGCGGCCAACCACGCCGGGCTGCGGCTGTCCGGGGGCGCGCAGCTGGCCATGGCGGGGGTGCTGGCGCTGCTGCTGGTGGCGGCGTGTGCGGTGGCCGCGCCGCACGTCGAGGCGGGCAACTTCACGCCTTTCGCGCCGCACGGCGCCGGAGGGGTCGCCGGGGCGGTGGGGGTGCTGTTCCTCGCCTTCGTGGGCTGGGAGGCGGCCACCCACCTGTCCGGGGACTTCGCCGACCCGCGGCGGATGCTGCCGCGGGTGGCCGCGCTGTCGCTGGCCGTCGTCGCGGTCATCTACATCGGACTGTCCATCGTGGTCGTCGGCGCGCTGGGGGACGCCGCGGCGCGCGAGCCGGCGCCGCTGTCGGCGCTGCTGCGCTTCGGTCTCGGGGACGCCACCGGCCCGGTCACCGCGGTCGCGGCGCTCGCGCTGTCCTTCGGCGCGGTCAACGCCTATCTCGCCGGGCCGGGCGGCTGGCGGACGCGCTGGCCCGGCGCGGTGATCTCCCCCGCGTCCTGGCCCAGGACGGTCCCCCGCGCCGCGCGCTGGCGGCGCTGGCGGTGCCCACCGCGGTGTTCGTGGCGCTGCCGGTCGGTGTGGAGGAGCTGATGCGGGTCACCGTGGCCTTTCTGGCCGCGGTGACCCTGGCCGGTTGCGCCGCCGCCGTCCGGTTGCCGACCGGACGGGGGCGGGTGCTCGCCGCCGTGGCGAGCGGGCTCGCCTCAGCGGTCCTGCTCACCTGCGGTTGGTACCTGGCCGCGCCGGCGGCGTTGTCCCTGGGCCTCCTCGCGCGATGGAGGCCACTCGTCGGCGCACCGGCCCGACGGCGCCCGTAGCCCGAAACGGGCGCCGTACGCGCATCAGGGCGTGTTGTCGATGAGGGCGATGATCTCGGGGTAGATCTTGCTCATCCGGGTGCCCGCGTTCTGGCAGCCGCCCAGGTGGTGCAGTGCGATGACCTTGTGCGAGGACGTGGCCAGCACCGGCGAGCCGGAGTTGCCGCCGGAGGTGTCGCACAGGTAGCCGGTGTTGATCGAGTCGAGGTTGACGGTGTCGATGTCGCAGAGCGCGCCACCGGTCGTCTCGTAGATCGACAGGCGCTTCGCGGTGGCGTCGCCGTGGCCGGGGATGTAGATCTTCTCGGCCAGCACAGGCTGCCGGGACTCGATGTAGAGGGTCCCGAAGGAGGTGATGGTGGCGAAGTTGTTCACCGAGTAGAGCGTGTAGTCCAGGCTGGCGCTGGTCTTGACGAGGGTGGCCCCGGAGACCTTCACCGGCGTGTACGGGTTGTTCCCGCCGCAGGTGGCGCACTGGTAGTTGAACTGGGACTCGGTGCTCTGCACGCCCGCCGCGGTGGATGTGCAGTGGTTGTTGGTGAGCATGCGGTTGGTGTCGCCGACGCGCCAGCCGGTGCAGGCGCTGGTGCCGCCGATGAGGAGCCGGGCGACGGCGTTGGAGCGGGCGTACTGCGTGGGGAACGTGGTCTGGTAGCAGACGACGTCCTTGCGGGCGTCGGCGCCGCACACGCTGTTGAGGCCGATGTTGGCCGCGGCGTGCTCCCTGGCGTCCCAGCCGCGCCAGTACTTGTCGACGCGGACCACCGGGGCGGCGACGTCGAACTCGCTCGCGCGGTGGACGGTGATGACGGCGGTGTCGCCCTCGACGGACATGGCCGCGAAGCCCTTGTCCCCGTGCAGTGTGTAGGAGGAGTCCTCCGCGTCGCGGTATCCGCGACCGGGCGCGCCGTGGTAGACGAACTTCTCATTGCCCGCCGGGTCGCTCACCGTGACGTAATCGCCGGTGGAGAGCGAGAGCTCGGAGAAGTGCACCTTGACGTACGTCGCGCCGGGATGACGTACGGTCGTGGCGTCGGCCCGCCCCGCGCCGGCCACCAGCTCGATGGCGGCGGCGCGCTCCTCGCCGACGCTCTCCAGCTGCTGCGGGGCGGCGGCGGTGGGTTCGGGGGCGGCGGTCGTTCCTCCACTGAGGACGCTCAGCGCGGCCGCGCCGAGCACCCCCGCGGCGAGGATCCGGGATAACGGCACCAGTCTCATGATCGTTCCTTTCGCCGGGTTGGGTCCGTTATGCGCCGGACCCGCAGCCGAGGGTATCCGATCGGACACCGAGGGGGAACCCCGGAAGAATCGGGAACATTCGCGAAGCGCGACAACGGCCTCCGCTCCGGGCGCATCATGGTTGCGGGCCCCGCGAGCGGTCCGTGGAAGTGTCGGACATCCGGCCACACAGTGAGTTCGCCCGAGCACGGACGGTAGCCTTTCCGGCGGCATTCCCTTTGTTTGACACCCACCGCGCTCCGACGAATACTTGCCTGCCGTAAGGCGCGACCCGGCGAGAAGAGGCATACCCGCGATGACACGACCCCTGGCGTACTTCGAGGCCCCCTCACCCGGCTTCGGAGCGCTGCCGCCCCGGGCGACCGGACGCGGCGGTTCGGCCGTCCGCGACCTGTCCGGCCACTGGCGGTTCCACCTCGCGGGAAGCGATGACAAGGCGCCGGACGGTTTCTGGGACCCCGGGTTCGACGACGCGGCCTGGACGACGATCCCGGTCCCCTCCTGCTGGCAGACGCACGGGCACGGGTCGCCCGCCTACACCAATGTCACCTACCCCTTCCCCGTCGATCCCCCGCGCGTCCCCCACGACAACCCCGTCGGCGACCACCGCCTCGCCTTCGACCTGGGCGAGTGGCCCGAGGGCGGGCGCAGCGTCCTGCGCTTCGAGGGCGCCGACTCCTCCCTGCGGGTCTGGCTGAACGGCGCCGAGCTGGGCGTCTCGCGCGGCAGCCGCCTGCCGGTGGAGTTCGACGCCACCGCCGTCCTGCGGCCCGGCCGCAACGTGCTGGCCGCGCGGGTCCACCAGTGGTCGTCGGGTTCGTACCTGGAGGACCAGGACCAGTGGTGGATGTCGGGGATCTTCCGCGAGGTGACGCTGCTGCACCGGCCCGAGGGCGGGCTCGGCGACTTCTTCCTGCGCGCTGGCTTCGACCACCTCACCGGCGCCGGAACCCTGCTGCTGGAGGCCGCCGAGGGCACCCGCGTCCGCGTGCCCGAGCTGGACCTGGACGTGCCCGCCGGGCGCGAGACCCTCGTCCCCGGCGTCGAGCCGTGGAGCGCGGAGATCCCGCGCCTCTACACCGCCGAGGTCTACACCCCCGCCGAGACCACCACCGTGCGCGCCGGGTTCCGGACGGTGACCATCGAGGACGCGCGGCTGCTGGTCAACGGCCGCCCGATCCTGCTGCGCGGCGTCAACCGGCACGAGTTCCACCCCGCCACCGGGCGCGCGATCGGCCGCGACACCGACCGCGCCGACCTGCTGCTCATGAAGCGCCACAACATCAACGCCGTCCGCACCAGCCACTACCCGCCGCACCCGGCGTTCCTGGACCTGTGCGACGAGCTGGGCATGTGGGTCGTCGACGAGTGCGACCTGGAGACGCACGGCTTCGAGCCCCTCGGCTGGCGCCGCAACCCCACCGCCGAGCCGATGTGGCGCGACGCGTGCCTGGACCGCATGCGCCGCATGGTCGAGCGCGACAAGAACCACCCCTCGGTGATCATGTGGTCCCTGGGCAACGAGTCGGGCACCGGCGAGAACCTCGCCGCGATGGCCGCGTGGGCCAAGGGCCGCGACGACACCCGCCCCATCCACTACGAGGGCGACCTGACCTGCGCCCACGTCGACGTCTACAGCCGCATGTACGCCGGCGTCGGCGAGGTCGAGCGGATCGGCAAGCGCATCGAGGAGCCCCTCCCCGACCCCGCGCTGGACGCCGCCCGCCGCGCGATGCCGTTCGTGCTGTGCGAGTACGCCCACGCCATGGGCAACGGCCCCGGCGGCCTCTCGGAGTACCAGCGCCTCTTCGAGGCCTACCCGCGCCTGGCGGGCGGTTTCGTGTGGGAGTGGATCGATCACGGCCTGCCGCTGTCCACACCGGACGGACGCCGGTACTACGGCTACGGCGGCGACTTCGGCGAGACCGTCCACGACGGCAACTTCTGCGTCGACGGGCTGGTCTTCCCCGACCGCACGCCCTCCCCCGGCCTGGAGGAGTACAAGAAGGTCATCGAGCCCGTCCGCTTCGAGACCACCGCCGACGGGCGCCTGCGGGTGGTCAACCGCCACGACTTCGCCGACACCTCGCACCTGGCCTTCCGCTGGGAGCTGGCCTTCGACGGCCAGTACGTCGACGGCGGCCCCCTCGACGTGCCGGTGCTGCTGCCCGGCGAGCACGCCGACGTCGAGTTCCCCTTCGACTGCGCCGAACGCGCCGGGATCCCGCCCTTCGAGCACTGGTGGACCGTGTGCGCCGAGCTGGCCACCGACACCGACTGGGCCCCCGCCGGGCACGAGATCGCCTGGCACCAGGGCCGCACCGACGACGTCATCGCCGAGCGCCCCTTCGACGCCGACGAGCCGGTGGCGCTGATCGCCGGGCGCGACCGGATCGTCCTGGGCCCGGCGGAGTTCACCGCCGAGGGCACGCTGCTGCGGCTGGGCGGCTTCGAGGTCGACGCGCCGAAGCTGGAGCTGTGGCGAGCGCCCACCGACAACGACCGCGGCAAGCACCCCTCGGTCGCCGGCCGGTGGGCCGCGGTGGGCCTGGACGACCTGCGGCACCGGCTGATCCGGGCCGGCACCTACGACCAGTCGGTCGTGGCGCACACCGAGGTGTCCCCGGCCAATTCGGCGGCCTCGATGGCCACGACCTTCCGCTGGCAGGCCTACGGGCCGTGGCTGCGGCTGGAGGTGACGGTCCTGCCCGAGGGCGACTGGACCGTCCCGCTGGGCCGCGTCGGGGTGAGCATCGGCCTGCCCGGCGACTGGGACACCGTGGAGTGGTTCGGGCGCGGCCCCGGCGAGGCCTACCCGGACAGCACCGCCGCCGCCCGCGTGGGGCACTGGACGGAGACGGTGGACCGGATGCAGACGCCGTACGTGCGCCCGCAGGAGAACGGCGCGCGCGCCGAGGTCCGCTGGGCCCGCGTGACCGGCCCCTCCGGCGGGCTCCAGCTGCATGGCGAGCCGCTGTTCTCGCTGACCGCCCGCCACTGGACGACCCGGCACCTGGCCGCCGCCCGGCACACCGTGGACCTGGCCGACTCGGGCCGCCTGTGGCTGCACATCGACCACGCCCACCGGGGCCTGGGCTCGGCGTCCTGCGGGCCGGACGTCCTGCCGCGCCACGAGCTCCCGGCCGCCCCGGCGAGCTTCGCGGTCTGGCTGCGCCCGCTCGGCTAGCCCGCCAGCCGCTCGACGGCGGCGGTGACGAGGGCGTCACGTTCCTCCCCGGTGAACACGCCGGGGAGGGTCAGCCGCTCCACGATCAGCCAGTTCATGGCCAGGTACAGCAGTCTCACCGACGTGGCGTCGCCCGGCAGGCCCGCGGCGGCGTGCCCGGCGACGGTGGCGTCGATGTCGGCGCGCACGCGCGCGGTGAGGACCTCGCGCAACTCCGGGCGGCGGGTGGCCTCCAGCCGCAGCTCCAGCAGCGCCAGGTAGCCCGAGCGGAAGGCCGCGATCCGCTCGACGAGCTCGCGCATCGCCCGCGCCCGATCGCCGGGCTCGGCGGCGGGGGCACCGTCGGGGATGAGCCGCTCGTACACCCGCGCGCCCGCCTGGGTCAGCAGGTCGTCGCGGCTGCCGAAGTAATTCGACACGGTGCCCGGCGGCACGGCCGCGGCGGCGTCCACCGCGCGGAAGGTCAGTCCACGCGCTCCCTCGGCGGCCAGCACCTCCCTGGTCAACACCCTCTACCCCGAGACCGTCCCGACGGCCTACCGCGAACCGGCCGGGCTCGCCGGCGTGCCCAACCGCCGCTTCGACACCGTCTTGATGGGCGCCGCCACCTACCGCGTCGTCCTCGACGCCGGGCTCGCCAGTCCCTACGGCCACCTGCGCCAGTACGTGGTCTCCACGAGCCTCGCCGGGACGGCGGACCCGGTGCGCCTGTTCTCCGGCGACCCGCTCGACCTCGCCCGTGAACTCAAGCGCGAGGAGGGCATGGACATCTGGCTGTGCGGCGGCGGGCGGCTCGCGGCGGCGCTGCTGCCGGAGATCGACGAGCTGCTGATCAAGAGCTACCCGGTGGTGGCCGGGGCGGGCGTCCCGGTCTTCGAGGGCGCCTTCGGCCCCACCGTCTTCGAGCCCGCCGAGCGGACCGCCTTCGCCAACGGCGTCACCCTGACCCGCTTCGTCCGCCCCACGGCCCGGTGATGATCTCGGCGTCCGGTCCGGCCCTCCCGCTCACGTAAGGTCATCGTGTGAGCAACGGCCGGACCGGACGGCGCAAGGGCAATCCCGACACGCGCGCGCAGATCCTCGACGCCGCCCGCGACGCCTTCGCCGAAGTGGGCTTCGACCGCGCCACCATCCGCGAGATCGCCCGCCGCGCCGACGTGGACCCGGCGCTGGTCCACCACTACTTCGGCAGCAAGGACAAGCTGCTGCTGGCCACCATCGACGCGCCCTTCGATCCCGGCAAGGTGCTGCCCGGCATCATCGGCCCGGGCCTGGACGGCGTCGGCGAGCGCCTCGTGCGCGCCTTCGTCGGGGTGTGGGACGGCCCGGCGGGCGCGCGCGGTTCGGTGCTGCTGCGCTCGGCGCTGTCGCATCCGCTGATGCTGCGGCTGCTGCGGGAGTTCCTGATCTCGCGGATCCTGCGGGTGGCGGTGCGGGAGCTGGGCGTGGAGATCGACCACGCGCCGTTCCGGGGTTCGCTGGTCGCCTCGCAGCTGCTGGGGCTGGCGCTGACGCGCTACATCCTGAAGGTGGAGCCGATGGTGGACGCGCCGCCGGAGGCGGTGGTGGCGATGGTCGGGCCGACGATCCAGCGCTACATCGAGGGCCCGCTGCCCGATTCGGCGCCATGACATCTCAAAGGGCCATGACACCACAAGAACCGTGACACCACAAGAACCATGACGGCGAGAGGACCGGGCCCTTGGGGGAGGTACCCGGTCCACGTGGCGTGCGGCCTAGCAGCCGAGCTTGTAGTAGTTGCACCACTGGCTGAGGTCGCAGCGGTCCTTGTAGCACACGACCAGGGTGGTGCCCTGGCAGTAGCTGTGGGTCTTGATGACGCACACGGCGGCGGCGGTGGTCTTGGGGGCGATGCGGCCGACGACGCGGTCGGCGAGCTTTCCGAGGGTCTTCATTGAGATCGCTCCTGTCTCGTTGATCTCCCCGGGGACGGGGGTGGTCAAGACAGTAGGTCCACTGTGTACAGACGAACGCATATGGCGTGCACAGCGGGGCCGTCCGGGCGTATGCGAAAGGACCGGGGCCCCTGGGGGAGGCTCCCGGTCCACATGGCGACGGACGGGCTCAGCAGCCGTATCCGCTGAAGGTGCAGTAGCGGCCCGCGGCGGGGTCGCAACGGTCGCGGAAGCAGTAGAACCAGAGGCCGTTGAAGCACGTTCCGGCCACGGGGTACTCGCAGACGGCGCGCGCGGACGCCTTGGGGACGAACCGCCGCACGACGCGGTCGGCGATGCTGCCGAGAGCCTTCATGGGATTGCTCCTGTCACAGGTGATCTCCCCGGGGACGGGGGAGTGATCAAGACAGTAGGTCCACTGTGTACAGACGAACGCATATGGCGCGTACAGGGATGAACCGGAAAGCGCGTGCAGAACGGGGCCGGGCCCGCCCTGTCGGCGGTCCCGGCCCCGTTGTCGCTGATCACCGAGCCTATGCGGCGACCGCATACGCGGCCGCACAGGCCGTCTACTTCGGCGGGACGCAGGCCCCGAGGTCGACGACCTCGATGGTGTCCTCGCACTGGTTGCGGCAGGTGCGCAGGTAGTGCCCGTCCACGCACGCGAAGCTGCAGAAAACGCAGTGCGCGGACGCCTCCACCTTGGGGACGAACACCCGCAGGATCGTGTCGCTCACCGATTTCAGGACGCTCATGGGTCCTCCTCGTACACGGGATGTACAGGTCCTTTCGGACGGTACGGGTCGCGTGCACAGTGGACCGCACACGTGCGGCCCGGCGGTCTCAGCCGATCATGCGGAAGTCGTAGCGGGCCGGGAGCGGGAAGTCGGCGCGCGCCTTGGCGCGGACCTCGTCGGTGACGGGGGTGCCCAGCGCGTCGGCGACGGTGCGCTCGGCCAGCTCGAACCACAGCGCGTCCAGGGAGATCTCGCCCTCGCGCAGGTCGGGGACGTCGAACCCCGCGGCGAACAGCGCGGCGGCCTCCTCCAGGGCACCGGTGGCGATGGCGGCGCGGATCCGGGTGACCGTGACGCGGCCGTGCGCGGCCATGTCCGGCGGCAGGGCGGCCAGGAGCGCGGCGGCCTCGGGCGCGCGCCCGGCGGCCAGGAGCGCCTCGCCGGTCTCCACCGCGAGCTGCCGGACGCCCGGGGCCAGCTCCCACGCGGCGAGGTAGGCGTCGGCGTCGCCGTCGAGGTGCCCCAGGGCGCGCAGGGCCCAGGCGTTGGGACGCACGGCGGCCGACTCGCGGAACTCCTCGCGGGCGGCGTCCAGGTCACCGGCGGCGGCGCGGGCGATCCCCCGGTGGTAGGCCATGCTCCAGTCCCCGCCCACCAAGAGCGGGTTCCAGGGCCCGGCGACGTGCGAGACGGGCGGGACGGCCGGGTCGGGCTCGGGCAGCGAGCCCGTCCAGGCCAGGGTCAGCCAGTCCTCCTGCTCGGGGCCGATGGTGTCCTGCGCGAAGGGGATGCCGGGCAGCTCGGGCACCGGCTCGCTCCGCGAGCGGCGGCGGTGCTCCTCCAGCGCGCCCCAGCCGGAGCCGGTGTGCAGGCGCTCGCCGGGCACCGCGTCGAAGTCCCATTCGGCCAGGCGGACGTTCAGGGCGGGCACCGGCAGGCGCTCGCGCAGGTCGCGTTCCACGGCCTCCCGGGCGGCGGCCCAGTCCCCGTGCGCGCCCTCGGCCTCGACGGCCCCGTAGGCCTCCACCCACGTCCACGACTCCCCCGCCGGCATCGGCAGGTGCTCCAGCTGGGTGCGCGCCAGCCCGGCCTGGATCTCCAGGTAGCGCCCGGAGCCGGGCTCGGTGAGCCAGTCCTGCCAGCGGTGCCCGCCGGGGTTCTCGCCCCACACGAACAGCTTGCGGCCGGTCAGGCGCGCGGTGGAGGTCTGCACCAGGCCGGTGCCGGAGGCGTCCACGGCGGCGATCCAGGGGCGGCGGCCCTCCTCCAGGCGGAAGAAGTAGTCGGCGGCGTGCGGCGCGCGGTCGGGGTAGGTGTAGTCGAGGCCGTCGTGGACGGGCGCGCCGATCAGGCTCAGCTCACCCTCGTAGGCGAAGCGGTAGGCGCCGTCGGCGGGGGCGATGACGCGCGCGCCCGGCGTGGCGGGCACGGCGATGTTCGACCACCAGTACACCGGGACGTCCACGTCGCGGGTGTTGACCAGCCGCACGTGCACGTAGAGGAACCGCGAGCCCTCCGGCAGCGCGAAGTCCAGCTGATAGGGGATCTCGCGCAGCCGCTCGTGCTCCCACACCCGCAGCACCGGCCCGTCGGGGGTGTCGACGCGGGCGGCGTGCATGGGGGCACAGGTGAGCGGGGTGTGCCCGGTGGTCCCCAGGTTCCACTCGACCCCGCCGGAGAACCACGCGTTGCGCAGCGCCAGGTTCGCCGGCTGCAGGACGGGGTTGCGGTACAGCAGCTCCCGGCCGGTCTCCTTGTCCACCAGGGACCACAGCCGCGCGCCCAGGTCGAGGGCGATCGTGGCGCGCAGCCGGTCGTTCTCCAGGACCGCCACCCGCAGCTCGCCGGGCTCCCGATCGCGCCCGTAGCCGTCCTGCCACGAGTACGGCAGGACGCTCGGGGTACGCCCGTAGGCCAGGTCGAAGCACTCGCCGGGCACGTTCACCGTGGCCTCGGCGTGCAGGTCGTCCCCCGCCCCCGGCAGCGGAGGCAGCGGGGACGGCGGCCCGAGCGGCGCGATGGGCAGGGACAGTGTCTCGATGCGCAGCTCGGGCATGTGCGGTCCTGTGGGAACTAGTTGGAACGGGTCTGCTCGACCCAGCTGGCGTGGAGTTTCGCATAAACCGAGTCGGCCTGCGCGACCAGCTCGGCGTGCGAGCCGTTCTGCACGATCCGCCCGGCGTCGAAGACCAGGACCCGGTCGGCGGCCTCGGCGGTGGACAGCCGGTGCGCGATCGCCACCGTCGTCCGGCCGCGCGTGACGGCGTCCAGGGCCCGCGCCAGGCGCACCTCGGTCGCCGGGTCGACCGCGGAGGTCGCCTCGTCCAGCACCAGCAGGTCCGGGTCGGCCACATAGGCGCGCGCCAGCGCCACCAGCTGCCGCTCGCCCACCGACAGGGCCTCACCGCGCTCGCCGACGGCGGTGTCGAGGCCGTTGGGGAGCCCGTCGACCCAGTCGGCCAGGCCCAGCTCGGTGAAGGCCAGGTACAGCTCGGCATCACCGATCTCGGGACGCGCGAAGCGCACGTTCTCGGCGACGGTGGCGTCGAAGAGGAACCCGTCCTGCGGGACCATCACCACGCGGCGGCGCAGCGAGGCGAAGCGCAGCCCCGTCAGCGGCACTCCGGACAGCTTCACGTCGCCCTGGGCGGGGTCCATCAGCCGGGTCAGCAGCTTGGCGAAGGTCGTCTTGCCCGAACCGGTCTCGCCGACCACCGCGATGCGCGCCTGCGCCGGGATGTCGACGTTCACCGCCGAGAGCACCTCCGGCCCGCCCGGGTAGGCGAAGTGGACGCCCTCGAAGGCCACCGAGACCGGGCCGGCCGCCAGGTCGGTGCCGTTCTCGCCCGGGTCGGCCACGTCCGGCTCGGTGTCCATGACGTCCAGGACGCGCCGCCACCCGGCGATGGCGTTCTGCGCGTCGTTCAGGATCTCGGTGCCCATCTGCACCGGCTGCACGAACAGCGTGGTCAGGAACAGGAACGCGGTGAACTGGCCGACGCTGATGTCGCGATCCACGCCCAGCAGGACGCCCACGATGACCACACCCGACAGGCAGATGCCCGAGGTGATCTCACCGGAGGAGAAGCTGAAGACACTGCGCCGCAGGGCCTTGAACTGCGCGTTGCGGTAGCCGTCGATGGCGCCGTCCAGGCGCTCCTCGGTGCGCTCCTGCACCCCGTAGGCGCGGATCACCGAGGCGCCCACGACGGTCTCGGCGATGCCGCCGAGCATCGTCCCGACCCGCTCGCGCGACTTCTTGTAGGCGGCCGCCAGGCGCCGCTGGAGGAACCGCACGATCCAGATCAGCGGCATGAACGTCACCAGCACCACCAGCGCCAGCTGCCACGAGTAGGTGAACATCACGACCGTCGCGATCAGCACCTGGCCGCCGGAGATCAGCAGCATGATCCCGCCGAACTGCAGGAACTGGCTGATCTGGTCGATGTCGGTGGTCACCCGCGAGGTCAGCGTGCCCCGCCGCTCCGACTGCTGGTGCAGCATCGACAGGTCGTGCACGTGCCGGAAGGCCCGCGCCCGCAGACCCGCCAGGGCCGTCTCCGACACGGTGAACAGCCGCACGTTCATCATGTACGAGGCCGCGATGGTCAGCGTGAGCACCGCCAGGCTGATCAGCGCCACCGTCGCCACCACCGACGGGTAGGGGCCGCCATCGGCGACCACACCCCGGTCGATGCCCTGCTGGATGGCCACCGGGACCACGATGCGCCCGGCGGTGGCCACCACCGCCAGCGCCAGCGTCCCCGCCAGCCCGGAGCGCAGCTCCGGCGACAGCGCCAGCCCGCGCTTGAACGTGTGCCACGAACCCTGCTCGGCCGCCACGGCCGCCTCCACGGTCGTCACGCCGAGACCCCTTCCTCGGAGTCGGCGAAGGCGCCCTCGCGGGCCCGCTCCGCCTCCTCGCGCTCATATGCGGTGACCAGGTTGGCGTACCCGGGCACGTTCTCCAGCAGCTCGCGGTGGGTGCCGGTGGCCACGACCTTGCCGTGCTCCAGGTACACCACCTCGTCGGCGAGCGCGATCGTGGCGCGCCGGTAGGCGACCACCAGCACCGAGGCCGGGTTCTCCGATTCGCGCAGGGCGCCCAGGATGGCGGCCTCCACGCGCGGGTCGACGGCGCTGGTGGCGTCGTCGAGGACGAGCAGGCGCGGCCCGCCGGCCAGGGCGCGGGCCAGCGTCAGGCGCTGGCGCTGGCCGCCGGAGAGGCTGTGGCCGCGTTCGCCGACCTCGGTGTCGAGGCCGTCGTCGAGTTTGGCGACGAAGCCCTCGGCCTGGGCGGTGCGCAGGGCGGCCCAGACCTCGTCGTCGCCGGGCACGGCGTCGCGTTCGAGGGAGATGTTGCCGCGGATGGTGTCGTCGAAGACGAAGGGCACCTGCTGCACGAGGGCGATGGTGCGGGCCAGGGCGCCGTGGTCGAGGTCGCGGACGTCGCGTCCGTCGACGCGGACCTTGCCGGAGTCGGGGTCGACGAGGCGGGTGGCGAGGGAGGCGATGGTGGACTTGCCCGAGCCGGTGGGGCCGACCAGCGCGACGGTCTTGCCGGCGGGGACTGCCAGGGTCACGCCGTGCAGGACCTCGGAGCCGTCGGGGTAGGCGTAGTCGACGTCCTCGAACTCCAGGGCGGCGGGGCCGGTGCGCCCGGCGAGGCTCTCGCCGCCGTACTCCATGTCGCCGGTGGCGGCCAGGACCTTCGCGACCCGTTCCCAGCCGACGACCGAGCGGGGCAGTTCGCCCAGGACCCAGCCGATGGCCCGGATCGGGAAGGCCAGCACGGTGAACAGGAAGACCACGGAGGTGACGTCCTCCAGGGTGGCGGCGTGGGTGGACAGCCGCCAGGTGCCGACGACGAGGACGGCGAGGGTGCCGATGTTGGGCAGGGAGTCGATGATCGGGTCGAAGGCGCCGCGGATGCGGCCGACCCGGATGAGGCCGTCGCGCAGCTCGTCGGCCTTGGCGGCGAAGCGCTCGGTCTCCTCGGTCTCGCGGCCCATGGTCTTGACGACGAGGGCGCCGTCGAAGCTCTCGTGGGCGATGGTGGAGACGTCGGCGCGCAGTTCCTGGACGCGGGTGACGCGCGGGGACATGCGGCGCGAGTAGATCACGTTGAGGGTGAAGACCATGGGGAAGACGGCCAGGCCGACCAGGGCCATGGCCCAGTCGGTGGCGAACAGCGCGACGGCGGCCACGACGAGCATGACGAGGGTGCCGACGGCGAAGGGGAACGGCGCGATCGGGTACCAGGCGGCCTCGACGTCGGCGTTGGCGTTGGACAGCAGCCCGCCGGTGGAGTGCTTCTGGTGCCACGACAGCGGCAGCCGCAGGTAGCGGCGGGTGACCTGGCGCCGGTAGGAGGCCTGGAGGCGGAACTGCATGGCCCCGGCGCCGAGGCGGCGGGCGATCATCCCGGCGACCTTCAGGGCGCTGACGGCGAGCACGGCGGCCACCGCCAGGACCATCGCGCCGAACGAGACGCGGCCCTGCTCGATGGCGGGCACCGCGATGCGCGCGACGATCTTGCCGAGCACGTACGAGCTGCCGATGGTGACGATGCTGTGCAGCACCGCGCCACCGACTCCGATGGCGAACGGCCCCGGTTCTTCGCGAACGGCGCGCATGAGCACCCTCATGCCCTTGCCGACGACTCCCTTGTCTGCCACGCGCCCTCCTGGTCTCCGGTGATCTCCGCGGGCAATCCTGACCCCCCGATGTCGGTACCGCAAGCCGTAATCGGTCCTTACGTGACGACTAACACGCCGGGTTTCCGGCGTGCGACGAAGTCGTTACCGGACAGCGTCGCGCCGACGCGTGCCAGAGCGTCACGACGGACGACGGCGGGCAGCGCCGCGATACGGACGGTGAGGCCGGGGGGCGTCCCGGGGCATGCCGCGCCCGTGTCCCGGGCACGCGCTGGATGCGAGGCTACCGCCGTATTAACGAACGGTGCCAACCCGGGAGGTCATCTCTTCGGTCAGGTATCCGATACCGGCGGCGGCTCACCGAACTCACCCCGGTGGGTACGCCATTCGGCGAAAGCGCCGGCGGGGACGGCCGGGGCGCGCGGCGGGACGGGGTCCAGCCGGGCGTAGGGCTCGCCCTGGGCGGGCCGCGCGTCGTCGTCGCCGTTGTTCGGCCACAGCGCGAAGGCCCGCTCGGCCTGGGCGGTGATGGTGAGGGAGGGGTTGACGCCGAGGTTGGCCGAGACCGCCGAGCCGTCGGCGACGTGGACGCCGGGGTGTCCCCACAGCCGGTGGTAGGGGTCGATGACGCCGCGCTCGGGGGTGTCGGCGATCGGGCAGCCGCCGAGGAAGTGCGCGGTCATCGGCACGTCCAGGATCTCCCCGGCCGATCCGCCGGGGAATCCGTTGATCTCGCGGGCCAGGCGCCGCACGGCCTCCTCGGCCTGCGGGATGTACCCGGGGTTGGGCGCGCCGCCCTGGACGGAGGTGAGCCGCCCGCGCCGCAGCCGCGTGGTGAGGGAGTTGTCGTGGGTCTGCATGACCAGGCAGATGACGGTCCGCTCCGACCAGCGCCGCACCGACAGCGACCGCGCGAAGACCAGCGGGTGCCGGACGGCGGCGGCGAGGAAGCGCAGCCAGCGCGGCCCGCGTCCCCCTCCGGGCACCTGGATGGTGGACAGCAGGCCCATGGCGTTGGAGCCGCGCCCGTAGCGCACCGGCTCGATATGGGTGTGCTCGTCGACGTGCACCGAGGAGGTGATCGCCACGCCCCGGGTGAAGTCGGGCCGTTTCCCGTAGCGCCGGGTGGAGGTCTGCGCCCCCGCGAGAGCTTCGGAGTTGGTGCGGGTCAGCTCGCCGAGCCGGGCGGAGATCCGGGGCAGGACGCCGGTGTCGCGCATCGCGTGCAGCAGCTTCTGCGTCCCGTACGTCCCGGCGGCCAGGACGACCTGCCCGGCGCGGACCTCCCGCGCCCGCCCGCCGCCGGTGGGCCGCACGGTGAGCACGTGCCCGCCGCCGTCCTCGCGCACGGCGGTGACGGTGGACATCGGGTGGATCTCGGCCCCGGCGCGCTCGGCGAGGTACAGGTAGTTCTCGGTGAGGGTGTTCTTGGCGCCGTGGCGGCAGCCGGTCATGCACTCCCCGCATTCGACGCAGGCGCGCCTGCGCGGCCCGGCGCCGCCGAAGAAGGGATCGTCCACGGCCTCGCCCGGCGCGGCCCGCCGCGCGCCGTCCCCGTCGCGTCCGTCGCCGAAGAACACCCCGACCGGGGTGAGCTGGAAGCTGCGCCCCACGCCCATGCCCTCGGCGACGGCCCGCAGGTGCCCGTCGGCGGCGGTGACCGTCGGGTTGGGCCGCACGCCCAGCATCCGCTTCGCCAGCCCGTAGAACGGCGCCAGCTCACCGGCCCAGTCGGTGATGTGCGCCCATTGCCGGTCGGTGAAGAACGCCTCCGGCGGCACGTACAGTGTGTTGGCGTAGTTGAGGGACCCGCCGCCGACACCGGCGCCGGCGAGCACGATCACGTTCCGCAGCAGGTGGACCCGCTGGATCCCATAGCAGCCGAGCCGGGGCGCCCACAGGAACCGCCGCAGGTCCCAGCTGGACCGCGGCAGCGTCTCGGGCGTGAACCGGCGCCCGGCCTCGAAGACCGCGACGCGGTAGCCCTTCTCGGTCAGCCGCAGCGCGGCCACCGATCCGCCGAAACCGGAGCCGACGACGGCCACGTCGTAGTCGAGCATCGCGCCAGCATGGCCCGGCCCGCGGCGTTTGTCTACCGCCGCACCGGGTACCCGTCGGCGGCCAGCGCGTCCTTGACCTCGCCGATGGTCAGGGTCCCGAAGTGGAACACCGAGGCCGCCAGGACCGCGTCGGCGCCCGCGCCCACCGCCGCCGGGAAGTCGGCGGCCCGGCCCGCTCCCCCGCTGGCGATGACCGGCACGCTCACCCGCGCCCGGATCGCCGCGATCAGCTCCAGGTCGAAGCCCGCGGTGGTCCCGTCGGCGTCCATGGAGTTCACCAGCAGCTCACCGGCGCCGTCCCCCGCCGCCCGCTCGGCCCACTCCACCGCGTCAATGCCCGTCCCCGTGCGCCCCCCGTGCGTGGTCACCTCGAAGCCCGAGGGCGTCCCCTCCGCCCGCCGCACGTCCAGCGACAGCACCAGCACCTGCCGCCCGAACCGCTCGGCGATCTCCCCGATCAGCTCCGGCCGCGCCACCGCCGCCGTGTTCACCCCGACCTTGTCGGCCCCCGCGCGCAACAACGCGTCCACATCGGCGACCTCCCGCACGCCACCGCCCACGGTCAGCGGGATGAACACCGACTCCGCCGTCCGCCGCACCACGTCGAGCGTGGTGGCCCGCCCGTGCGCGCTGGCGGTGATGTCGAGGAACGTCAGCTCATCGGCCCCGGCGCGGTCGTAGGCGTGCGCCAGCTCGACCGGATCCCCCGCGTCCCGCAGCTCGGCGAACCTGACGCCCTTCACGACCCGCCCCGCGTCGACGTCCAGGCAGGGGATGACACGCACCGCAACCGACATGTGGATCAGGGTACGGGGTGGGCGGGCGGCCCGGAGGGGACCGCCCGCCTGGTGGAACGGGTCCTCACACCTCCCGCACCACCACGTCGTCGCAGTACCCGTCCCCACCTCCGGCCCGGGTGTAGCAGTAGATCCGCCCACTCGTGTTCGACGCACCGGTCGTGAAGGTCACCGACCCGCTCGCCCACGCCGTCGTGGTGAACCCGGGCGCACGGACCTCGGCTCCGCCGTAGCCCTTCACACCGATCACCAGCTCGGTGCCGCTCGCCGACACCCGCCCCCAGCCCGACAGGACGTAGGTCGTGTTCGGCCTGAGCGTCACCGTCTGCTCCGCCGAGGCGGGCGCGGGACCGCCTCGCAGGCCGTACACGCCGGAGTGGGCCGCGGCGGCGGTCACCGACAGCTTCGCCCCGGCCGACCAGCCCGCGGGCGTGCCGGTCTCGAAGTCGCCGTTGGCGGCCAGGTTCGGGCGGGCACAGGTGGCGTCGTCGAAGGCCGAGGCCTGGTGCAGCCCGCGGTCGGGCGCGCAGACGGCGGGGACCGGCCCGCCGTAGTAGTCGCGGCCCCCGTTGCCGGGCACCGTCGCGCCGGTGCCGCGCGCGGGCGAACCGGCGGCGAGGCGGTAGCCGTCGGTGAGGAGCGGGTCGGCGGTGCTCTTGGCCGGGTCGGCGGGTTCGGAGGCGGGATGCGAACCGTAGAAGGTGTTCGCGCGCCAGGTGTGGTCGCTCCCGCCGGTGTAGCCACCGGTGCCGAGGTTGTGGATGACGTTGTTCGTCCAGGTCGTGAAGGTGCTGCCGGAGCCGTCCTGGATGATCGCGGTGGTCGAGGACGCGCCGAGCACGAACACGTTGTTGTAGATCTGTGCCGCCTTCTCGCCCACGGCGTAGAGAATGCGCGAGCCGTCGTCCACGGAGAGGTTGTAACGGACGATCGTCCCGGTCGAGGAGGCCGATCCACCGCAGGCACCGCAGAACAGCATGAAGCCGCCCTCGTTGTGGTGGCTGTAGTTGTACTGGAAGACCACCCCGCGGTTGCCGTAGTCGGAGTCGAAGGCGGTCCCGTCGTTGGTGCCGGGCATCCGCCTGACGTGGTGGACCTCGTTGAACTGGATCACCGTGCCGTCACTGTCGATGGTCCACAGCCCGGCGTTGTTGCCGGGCGAGCGCACGGCGACCTCGTAGACCTCGTTGTGTTCGACGATCGCGCCGTCGGCGACGCGCATGACGATGCCGTCCCCGGCGATGTCGTGGACCTTGTTGCCCTGGAAGACGACGTTGGTGGAGGCCGTCCAGTTCTCCGGTGCGGTGCAGCCGTAGATGGCGCGGCAGTTCCAGGACGAGCCGGTGGTCAGGCCCTCGCGGTCGACGGCGTGGATCTCACTGTTGCGCACGACCACGCCGTCGAAGCGGGTGGGGGTCGTGGTGCCGCTGACCCGGATCTGGATGCCGTTGGACGCTTTGGTGTCGCCGCCGTTGACGTCGTGGACGAGGACGTCGTCGATGAGGTAGCCGCGCCCGACGCCGATGTCGGCGATCTCCACCAGCAGCCCGTTGCGCTCGGCGGCGGTGGCGCCCTTGTTGGTGATCTCCAGGCCGGAGACGGTGTAGTGCTGCACGTTGTACAGGTGGACACCGGCGTAGACGGCGCCGCCGCCGTTGATCACGGGGCGGGCGGTGCCGGTGCCGTAGGCGCCGATGCGGACGGGCGCGGCGGCGGTCCCGGACCCGCTGGGCCTGAGCCCGCCGGAGCAGGCGGCGCCGCGTTTGAACAGGACCTGGTCGCCGGGCGCGAGGGTGAGCGCGTTGACCTGGGCGAGGGACGAGTAGGGCGCGGCCTGCGTGCCGTCGCCGCCACTGCCGGAGCAGTCGACGTAGTAGGCGCGCGCCACGTCGGCGTGCGCGGCGGCCGGGATTAAGGCTCCGGCGAGGGCGGCGGTCACGAGGACGCCGGTAATCGGTTTCATGATGTCCCCTTCGACATCGGTCGAGCTGGTGGGGACATGGTGCCGCAGCACAGATCAACGGTCAATGCCTTGGGAATCTGTTGAGTGGCAACGGTTTCTAGTGGGAACGCGAAAACGGCCCGCCACAAAGGCGGGCCGTCCACAAGCGACTCAGTGCACCGGAAACTCAGTCCCGCGGTTCCCTGTACGCCTCAACCTCCACCTCGACCAAGTGGTCGGGGTGCAGCAGCCGCGCCACCACCACGAGCGTGGCGACGGGCCGGACGACGCCGAAGAGCTCGCCGTGCGCCTTGCCCACGGCCTCGGCGTGCTCGGGCGCGGTCACGTACATGCGCGTGCGGACCACGTCGGCCACGCCCGCTCCGGCCTCCACGAGGGAGTCCAGCGCGATCCGGAACGCCTCGCGCGCCTGGGCGTAGGCGTCGCCGACGTGCGCGACGACGCCGTTGACGGTGGACGTCGAGCCGGAGGTGATCACCCACGGGCCCGCCGCCACCGCGCGGGAGTAGCCGTACTGCTGCTCCCAGATGCCGCCGGAGGAGATGCGCCTGACGGTCATCCTCAGCTCCCGGCGGACTCGCGCAGCACGCGCAGCGCGTCGGTCACGGTGAAGTTGCCCTCGTAGAGCGCGGTCCCCACGATGACGCCCTCCACGCCGTCGCCCTCCAGGGCCGACAGGGCGCGCAGGTCGTTCAGGGTGGACACGCCGCCGCTGGCGATGACGGGCTTGTCGGTGCGCTCGCAGACGTCGCGCAGCAGCGCCAGGTTCGGTCCCGAAAGCATCCCGTCGGAGGGCACGTCGGTGACGACGTAGCGCGCGCACCCGGCCTTCTCCAGCCGCTCCAGGACCTCGAAGAGCTCGCCGCCCTCGCGGGTCCAGCCGCGCGCGGCCAGCCGCCCGTCGCGGACGTCGAGGCCGATGGCGACCCGGTCGCCGTACTCGGCGGCGATCCGGTCGCACCACGCCGGGTCCTCCAGCGCGGCGGTGCCGATGTTGACGCGCGCCGCGCCCGAGGACAGGGCCCGCTGGAGGCTCTCGTCGTCGCGGATGCCGCCGGACATCTCGACCTTGATGTCGAGCGCGGCGGTCACCGCGGCCAGCAGCGGCGCGTTGCTGCCGCGGCCGAAGGCGGCGTCGAGGTCGACGAGGTGGATCCATTCGGCGCCCTGGCGCTGCCAGGCGCGGGCGGCCTCCAGGGGGTCGCCGTAGGTGCGTTCGCTTCCGGCGACGCCCTGGACGAGCTGCACGGCCCGCCCCTCGGTGACGTCGACGGCAGGAAGAAGTTGCAGAGTCACGAAATCTCCCGAACCCAGTTGGCGAGAAGGGCCGCCCCGGCGTCGCCGGACTTCTCCGGATGGAACTGCGTCGCCGACAGGGACCCGGAGGACACCGCGGCGAGGAACCGCCCACCGTGGACGGTGGTGGCCACCCGCGCGCCGGGGACCTCGGGCGGGGCGGCGTAGGAGTGCACGAAGTAGAAACGCTCGTCGTCGGCGATGCCCGCGAACAGCGGCTCGCCCTCCTCGCGCTCGACGGTGTTCCAGCCCATGTGCGGGACGCGCAGGCCCGGCAGCAGCGCCGCCTCCAGCCGCGTGACCACGCCCGGCAGCAGCCCGAGGCCCTTGGTGGCGACCCCGTGCTCCTCCCCCGACTCGAACATCACCTGGAGGCCCACGCAGATGCCCAGGACGGGCGCTCCGGCGGCCACGCGCGAGGCCACGACCGGACCGAGCCCGGTGGCCTCGATCCCGGCCATGCACGCGGCGTAGGCGCCCACGCCGGGCACCACCAGGCCGTCGGCCTCGCGGGCGGCGGCCATGTCGCCGGTGACGACGACGCGCGCGCCCGCGCGGGCCATGGCGCGCTCGACCGAGCGCAGGTTGCCCGACCCGTAGTCGGCGACCACGACCAGCGGGCCGGTCACGATCCGCCCCCGGGCAGCAGCCACAGGATCCCGCCGCCGACGGCGAGCACGGCCAGCGCCGCCACGATGATCATCGCCAGGACGGGTCCCTTGTTCTTGCGGATGGAGATGACCCCGCCGATGAGGATCCCGCCGAGCAGGAACAGCGCCAGCGGCGCGAAGCCGTTCACAGCACGCCCTTGGTGGACGGGATGCCCGCGTCGCCGTCGAGCTTGACCGCGTCGCGCAGGGCGCGGGCCACGGCCTTGAACTGCGCCTCGACGACGTGGTGCGCGTCGGGCTTCTGGCCGGGGTTGGCCGCCCGCAGCACCGACACGTGCAGGGTCATGCGCGCGTGGTGCCCGAAGGACTCCCACACGTGCCTGGTCAGGCTCGACGGGTACTCCGGCCCGATCATGGGGGCCATGTCGAGCGGCTCGTCGTGAACGACGTAGGGCCGTCCCGACAGGTCCACCACCGCGCGTGCCAGGACCTCGTCCAGGGGGACGGTGGCGTCGGCGAAGCGGCGGACGCCGGCCTTGTCGCCGAGGGCCTGCGCGAAGGCCTGGCCGATGGCGATGGCGGTGTCCTCGATGGTGTGGTGGGCGTCGATGTGCAGGTCGCCCTCGGTGTGCACGATCAGGCCGAAGCCGCCGTGCTTGCCGAGCTGGTGCAGCATGTGGTCGTAGAAGCCCACGCCGGTCGACACGTCGACCGACCCGCCCTTGGCGTCCAGGTCGAGGGCGACCCGGATGGTGGTCTCGCCGGTGTTCCGCTCGATCGAGGCGGTTCGGTTCACTGCCGCTGCTCCTGTCCCGCTGCGATGACCGCGTCCATCGCGGTCAGGAAGGCGCCCGTCTCCTCTTCGGTGCCCGCGGTGACCCGCAGCCAGCCGTCGAGGCCGACGTCGCGGATCAGTACCCCACGGTCTACCAACGAGCGCCACACGGCCCGGGAATCGGCCAGGCCGCCGAAGAGTACGAAATTGGCGTCACTGGGGACCACGCGCAGGCCGAGTCCGGTCAGGTGCGTCACGATCCGGTCCCGCTGGCGCTTGATGCCGTCCACGGTGGACAGCAGGGCCCCGGCGTGCGCCAGCGCCGCCCGCGCCGCCGCCTGGGTGAGGGCGGACAGGTGGTAGGGCAGGCGCACGAGCTGGAGGGCGTCCACGACGGCCGGATCGGCGGCCAGGTAGCCCACTCGCGCCCCGGCGAAGGCGAAGGCCTTGCTCATGGTGCGGGTGACGACTAGGCGCCGACGCCCGTCCAGCAGCGTCAGCGCCGAGTCGGTGCCCGCGCGGGCGAACTCGGCGTAGGCCTCGTCCACCACGACCAGGCCGGGCGCGGCGTCCAGGACGGCCGCCAGGACCTCCGGGCGCAGCGCGGTGCCGGTCGGGTTGTTCGGCGAGCACACGAAGACCACGTCGGGCCGGTGCGCGGCGATCTGCGCGGCGGCGTGCGCCGGGTCGAGGTCGAAGTCGGCCTCGCGGCGCCCGTCGATCCACGCGGTGCCGGTGGACGCGGCGATGATCGGGTGCATGGAGTAGGCCGGGGTGAAGCCCAGGGCGGTGCGCCCGGGTCCGCCGAAGGCCTGGAGGAGCTGCTGGAGGATCTCGTTGGACCCGTTGGCCGCCCACACCCCGGTGGCGTCCAGCCCGTGCCCGAGGTAGGCGGCCAGGTCGGCGCGCAGGGCGAGGGCGTCGCGGTCGGGGTAGCGGTTGAGGCCGCGCACGACCTCCGAGAGGGCCTTCTCGATGTCGGCGGCGACCGGCTCGGGCAGCGGGTGGGAGTTCTCGTTGGTGTTGAGGCGGACGGGGACGTCCAGCTGCGGCGCTCCGTACGGGCTCTTCCCTCGCAGGTCGGCCCGCAGGAGCGCGGTGATCTCGCCGGTCATCCCGCGAACCTCACACTGACGGCCTCGCCGTGCGAGGGCAGGTCCTCGGCGCGGGCGAGGGTGACGACGGTGGCGGCGACGCCGCGCAGGGCGTCCTCGCCGTACTCCACGACGTGCACCGAGCGCAGGAAGCTGTGCACCGACAGGCCCGAGGAGTGCCGGGCGCAGCCGGCGGTGGGCAGGATGTGGTTGGAACCGGCGGCGTAGTCGCCGAGGGAGACCGGCGAGTAGGGGCCGACGAAGATCGCCCCGGCGTTGCGGACGCGCATGGCCAGCTCGCGCGCGTTCTCCGTCTGGATCTCCAGGTGCTCGGCGGCGTAGGCGTCCACGACGCGCAGGCCGTGCTCCAGGTCGCCGACCAGGATCACCCCGGACTGCTCGCCCGACAGCGCGGTGGCGATGCGCTCGTGGTGCTTGGCGGCCGGTACCTGGACGGCCAGGGCGGCGTCGACGGCGTCGGCGAGCGCGGCCGAGGGCGTCACCAGGACGCTGGCGGCCTTCGGGTCGTGCTCGGCCTGGCTGATGAGGTCGGCGGCGACGTGCGCCGGGTCGGCGGTGTCGTCGGCGAGGACGGCGATCTCGGTGGTCCCGGCCTCGGCGTCGATGCCGACGAGGCCGCGCACGGCGCGCTTGGCGGCGGTGACGTAGATGTTGCCGGGGCCGGTGATCATGTCGACGGGCGCGCATTCGTCGGTGCCGTAGGCGAACATGCCGACGGCGGCGGGACCGCCGACGGCGTAGACCTCGTCGACGCCGAGGAGGCCGCAGACGGCCAGGGTGGTGGCGTCGGGCAGGCCGGTGGCGCGCTGGGGCGGGCTGGACACGGCCAGCTGCCGCACTCCGGCGATCTGGGCGGGGACGACGTTCATGATGACGCTGGAGGCGAGCACGGCGAGGCCGCCGGGCACGTACAGGCCGACGCGCTCGACGGGGATGAACCGCTCGGTGACGGTCCCGCCGGGCACGACCTCGGTGACGACGTCGGTCCGGCGCTGGTCGGCGTGGACCTTGCGGACGCGCAGGATGGCCTCTTCGAGGGCGGCGCGCAGCCCGGGGTCGAGGTTCGCCACGGCATCGGCGATCGCGGCGGCGGGGACGCGCAGGTCGCCCAGTGTGACGCCGTCGCGTTCGGCGGTGATCCGCCGGATCGGCTCGGCCCCGTGATGGCGGATCGCGTCGAGCAGCGGCTGGATCTCGGCCAGCGCCGCCGCCACGTCGAAGGTCGCGCGGGGCAGGACCCCTCGCGGAATGGACGCGGTACCCCTGAGGTCGATGCGATTCAGCACGTGGGAAGCCTAGTCGAGCGGGCGATCACGCTCCCACCCGAATACGTGTGGTCTGCATCCTGGGATGCGCGCGTCAGTACCCGGCGTCGCCGCTCGCGCCGTTGGCGCCGTGGGCGGGCACGGGCTCGGTGTCCTTGTTCAGGGAGTGGTAGCGCGACCAGCCGGCCAGGATCGTGTACGTGAACAGCGCGGCCAGGGCCATGGTGGCCAGGACGCCGAGCTGGACGTCGTCCCAGACGCCGATGAGCTTCCAGTGGCGCAGCGCGTACCAGGCGTCGGACCAGTCGAGGTTGACCATGAGCAGCTTCGGCGGGCGGTACACGTGGTCGCCGGGCCGGGCGCTGTTGAGGGTGTCCTCGAATCCGGCGCGCCCGAAGGCCTCGCCGAACTTCCAGGCGACGATCTGGCAGGCGATGGCGCCCACGGCCAGGGCGGTGGCCTGGAGGGGGCCGCGGAAGCGGCGCAGGACGAACCAGGCCAGCAGCGCGACGATGAGCCCGGCGCCCAGGCCGATGAAGGTGAAGACGCCGTCGTCGCCGATGTAGCCCTCGGGGCTCTCGGTGGTGTAGGCGAAGCCGTTGGCGGTGCGGACCAGTTCGACGCGCGGCGCCAGGCCGATCCACAGCAGCGCCGAGGGAACGCCCAGGGCCGCGGTGAACAGCACCAGCCCGGCGGCCGCCGACCAGTCGGCCAGGCGGTTGCGGGGCGGTTCGGCGGGCACGACCGGCGGCGGCGTCCACGGCGCCGTGGCGGGGCCGGTCGGCGGGGACGGCGCGGAGTCCGGCTGCGCCGGGGAGGCGTCGGTCACCCGATGATCCTGCCACGCGCGCGCCAGTGGCGCGCCGTCACCCGATGCGTTCCACGATCGCGTGGGCTGCGTTGGCCCATGCGTCGCGCGTGTTCTGCTGGAGCGCGGAGTACTCGATGCTGGAGCCCGCCTCAAGCGCCGGGTCGTAGGGGACGACGGCGACCTTGCGGGTGCGGGTGGCGAAGTGCCCGGTCAGGTCGGTCAGCAGCGCCCCGGGATTCGGGGTGGGGCACGACAGGATGGTGACGGCGTTGGCCACCAGGTCCTTGTGCCCGTTCTCGATGAGCAGGTCCATCATCCAGTCGGCGGCGAAGGCGGCGTCCTCGCGCGGGACGGTGGTGATGACGAGCTGGTCGGCGGCCTCGATGACGGTGCGCCAGTTGGGGCTCTCGACGTTGTTGCCGGTGTCGATGCAGATGATGTCGTGGGTGCGGGTCAGCACGTCCAGGACCCGCAGCACGGTGTGCGGGTCGAGCTTCCCGGCGAGCTTGGGGTCCTCGTCGCCGGCCAGGACGTCGAAGGACCCGTCGGTGGAGTGCCGCAGGTAGTCGTCGATGAGCTCGCGGATCTGGGGCCCGCTGGCCTCGACGGGGATCAGGTCGTTGACCAGGTGCCGGATGGTGCGCGCGTGCCGGGCGGTCCCGGCGCGCAGGCCGAGGGTGCCGCGCAGCTCGTTGTTGTCCCAGGCCACGACGCCGCGCCCGCGGGCGCTGCCTAGGGTCGCGGCGGCCAGGACGGTGGCGGTGGTCTTGTGGACGCCGCCCTTGGGGTTGGCGAAGGCGACCACGCGGCAGCGGCCGAGGTCGCGGCGCAGGCCCTCGAAGATCGCGGCGGGCACCGAGGACACCGGGCGCGGCGGCGCGCCGAAGATCGGCGGCCCGCCCTGCTGGGGCACGTGCGGCACGGTCTCGTACTCGGGCTCGGGGGCCCGGTGGGAGCGGCCGCGGCGGTCGAAGAGCTGCCGCCAGCGCGGCACGGCCTCCTGGACGGCGGCCTCCCGGGGCATGGAGCCGTCCTGGCCGTAGGGCGTCCCTATCGACTCCACACTCGCCTCCCGCCTGCTTCCACGTACTCACCAAGGCTACGGATCCCGATGCCCGGCGCGCACCTGGGCCCGGGCGGTTTCGCACGGTTCGCACCGGAAGATTCGCGGGAGTTTCTCCGCGTGACACCGGGCGCGCGCGAGCATTGTGCACCCCGGGAGGTGCGAGGACGGGCGCGGCCCGCCGTCTGGCGCTCCGGAGCGTGTTCCGCGCCACCCTCGCGGGTGTTCACGCCGTCATCGCGCCGGAGGCGTGCCGACCGGCGGCGAGGGCGCCGAGAGCGCGCCGTCGGCGGGACCGGCGGCGCCCTCCTGCTCCGGCAGGGGCGGCAGGAACACCGAGCGCTCGAAGCGGGTCAGCTCCGGCGCCGGGTCCACCGCCCGCACGAACGGCCGCTTGGCCAGCTCCAGCAGCTCGGCGGGGGCGGCCCGGACGACGAGGGCGTAGGCGCACGCGCAGTGCGCGCGGTAGGCGGCGGCCTCCGCGGCGGCCATCGCCCGCGCCCCCTCGTAGACGGCACGCTGATCGGCCTCCTCCGCCGAGGTCCCCGACAGCTTCACGGCGAGGGCGCCGTAGGAGGCGGCGTCGGCGTCCTTGCGGACGGCCGCGCGCTCCATCTCCGCGTCGAGCCCGCCGGGCAGCGCGGCGATGTCCATCGCGATGATCTCGGTCTGCGTCCGGGGCAGCGGGACGCGCGCGTAGACCCGCGCGACCTCCACGCCCACGGCGGTCGCGGCGGCCTGGGCGGGCGAGGCATAGGCCGACAGCGACACCAGCGCCCACGTCGGCGCCGGGGACACCTTCGCCAACTCGGTCAGCTCACGGCCCGAGGCGTCCACATAAGACGGGATGTCGGCGCCCTGCTCGACACCGACGCGCACCACCGAGCCGGAGTCGTCGACCGGGCGCGCGCCGCGCCCGGCCGTCCAGATCACCGCCAGCACGATCAGGATCGCCGCCCCCACCATCCCGGTGGACGCGATGACGCGGCGCCGTCCGGCGCCGGCGCGAAGCCGCCGCGCGGCCGAGCCGAGCGGCGGCAGGACCCGGCCGTCGAGACGGCGCAGGCGGTCCCCCAAACCCATCGCGGGCCGTGCCTTCCTCCGGCTCAGCCCCGCAGCACGCTCAGGGCGTGGGCGAGGTCCTCCGGGTAGTCGGAGTGGAACTCCACCCATTGTCCCGAATCGGGGTGCTCGAACGCCAGACTGTAGGCGTGCAGCCACTGGCGGGTCAGGTCCAGCTTCGCCGCCAGGGTCGGGTCGGCCCCGTAGGTCAGGTCGCCCACGCAGGGGTGCCGCAGCGTGGAGAAGTGCACCCGGATCTGATGGGTGCGGCCCGTCTCCAGCTTGATGTCGACCAGGCTCGCCGCCGGGAACGCCTCAAGCGTGTCGTAGTGGGTGACGCTCGGCTTGCCCGCGGCCGTCACCGCCCACTTGTAGTCGTGGTGGGGGTGACGCCCGATCGGCGCGTCGATGGTCCCCCGCAGCGGATCCGGGTGCCCCTGGACGATCGCGCGGTAGCGCTTCTCGACGGTGCGCTCCTTGAAGGCGCGCTTCAGCGCCGAGTAGGCGCGCTCGCTCTTGGCCAGGACCATGATCCCCGTGGTGCCCACGTCCAGCCGGTGCACGATGCCCTGGCGCTCATCGGGACCGTGGCTGGTGAGCCGGTGCCCCAGCGCGGCCACGCCCGCCGTCACCGTCGGCCCCGACCAGCCCGGGCTCGGATGCGCGGCCACCCCGACCGGCTTGTCGATCACCACGATGTCGTCGTCGGCGTGGATGACCGACAGGCCCTCCACCTCCACCGGCTCCTCCGGCCCGGCCGCGCCGGGCGGGGGCGGGAGGGTGACCTCCAGCCACGCACCACCGCTCACCTTCTCCGACTTCGCCCGCGCCGCGCCGTCCACCAGGACGTCGCCCTGCTCGATCAGATCGGCCGCGACGGTCCGCGACAGCCCGAACAGGCGCGAGACGGTCTGGTCGAGACGGGTCCCGTCGAGACCGTCGGGAACCGGGAGGGAACGCTGCTGACTCACGAAGTGGGTTCTTCCTTCTCTACGTCTTCTTCTTTCGCCTTGCCCCGCACCCGCGTGCCGTCGGCACGGCGGCCGGTCAGCTCCAGGAACACCACGAAGCACACCCCGACCACGAGGGCGGAGTCGGCCAGGTTGAACACCGGGTACACCTGCCCGGACGGGTCGAACAGGCTCACCATGTCCACCACGCGGCCGTGGAAGGGCTTGCCGTCCCGGAAGATCCGGTCGACGATGTTGCCCAGCGCGCCGCCGAACACCAGCCCCAGCGCCACCGCCCAGGCCGCCGAGCGGACCTTCGCGAAGGCGTACCAGGCGATCGCGACCGACACGATCACCGCGACGGTGGAGATCACCCACGTGTAGTCGGAGCCCATCCCCCACGCCGCGCCGCCGTTGCGGATCAGCGTCAGGTAGACCGCGCCGCCGAGGAGCTTCACCGGCTCCCGGTCGGACAGCGTGGCCACCGTGATCGTCTTCGTCAGCAGGTCCAGGCCGATCGCGCCCAGCCCGACCAGCGCGAACAGCAAGGCCATCCGGCCTCGCCGCGCGCCGCGCGCCGGGACGGTCTCACCCGCGGCGCCCTCGTCCGCGGTGTCCTCGACGGTCTTCTCGCCGATGCCCTCGGCCTCACCCGTACTCAGCGTCGCTCCTCCTGACCGACCACCGCGCACGGGCCGCGCGGCTCTCACCACGCCGCGCCGGGCACGGTCAACGACGTTCCTCCAGCTGCTTGCAGTCCACGCAGAGGGTAGCCGACGGGAAGACCGCCAGCCGCGCGGCCGGAATGGCCTTGCCGCAACGCTCGCACATCCCGTAGTTGCCGGCCTCCAGCCGCTCCAGGGCGTGCTCGACCTGGAGGACGCGCTCGCGCATCTGGTTGGCCAGGGTGATCTCCTGCTCGCGCTCCAGGGTCTTCGAGCCGGTGTCGGCCTGGTCGTCCCCGGCGGAGTCGGTGAGCCGGTCGCGCTGCAGCTCGCTCATGTCGGCGACCGTCTTGTCGTAGTCGGCGCGCAGCTCACCCAGCCGCTCGGTGAGCGCCTCCCGGATCTGCTCGACCTCTTCCGCGGACCGCGCCGCCGCCTGCTCGGTGGGCTTCGGGGCCGCCTTCTTCGCGGCGGTCTTCTTGGCCGGCGTTCCGCCGGTCGCCTTCGTCGTCGGCATCGGGGCGCTCTCCGGAGGGGTGGGGGTGGTGGCCTTGGCGGCCCTGGAAACCGAGGCGGTGTTCTTCGCCGCTGGCCGACCGGCGGTCGAGCTCGCAGCCTTCTTCTGCGTAGCCGTCACCGTTTTCCGATCGCCCATGGCCGCCCCCCGGCAGGTATAAGCAGTGCTTACAAACAGAGCGCGGCAGCCGCCGCGCGTAAGGACACATAATACGCCCACTATGCGCCGCGACACAATCACCTGACGCGACGAGCCGTATCTCCTCGGTCGCCACCGGGAACGTCACCGCAGCTCAGGGCACCCGCCGAAACCATCCACAAAGGAGCGTCCGGGGCGCGGCGTGAGGGTCCCCACGTACCGTCAGGGGCCGTGGCGGCGCGCCACGGCCCCTGACAGAACACCTCGAATCACCCGAAAGGACAGTTCCTCCGGGGTCAGTGCCCGTTGCGAGGTCGGTGCCCTTTGCAGGGTCAGTGCCCGCTGCGGACGGCCAGGTCGGCCAGGACCTCGGCGGTCGGCTCGCACAGGGCGCAGGGCGTGAAGCCCAGCTCGACCGCCTCGTTCACCGGCAGGGCCTCGTCCTCCTTGCCCAGCAGGTGCACGCACCCGGCCAGGTGGAAACGGGGTCGCCCGTCGACGACCTGCACCGGGACGGTCAGGCCCGCCAGGCGCGTGGCGTCGATCCGGCTCACCGGCAGCTCGGCCGGCTCGTCGGACAGGTCGATCTCCACCGGCTCGTCCTCCGGCTCCAGCTCCGGCTCGGGCCGGATCTCCGGGGGCAGGACCTCGCGCTCGGCCGCCGATGGCTGTACCGGAGCCACCGGCTCGGCCTCGTCCCCGTCGAAGTCGTCCTTCGCGGGCGTGCGCGCCTCAAGGCGCCGCCGCGGCGGGAAGGCCGGTTCCCGGACGCGCGGCGCTCGCTCGGCCTCGGCGACGTCATCCTCGTCGCCGTACCTCGCGGCGGCGCGCGCTCCGAAGAACAGGCCCGCACCCGCCACGACACTCGCCACGATCGACAGGATCAGGAAAGTGTCGTTGGCGTTCATCAGACCGGCGACCAGAAGACCGGCCGCGGCCACCAGGATCAGTAAACTGCCGACGATCATGGAGTACCCCCCTCACGAGACGACGGGTGTGCGGTGGCGGCGACGCGGAGATACCCCCCGGTACCCGCGCATCGCGCCACACATCCACCACACATGACCATCGTCACATTGAACTACACGCGGCGGACTATTCGCCCGCCAGGCCCCGCGCGCCGTTGAAGGCACCGGTCAGCGCCGTCGCGCCCGGGGACACCGGCCGCGCCTCGATCTGACCGCCGCCGACCTCGGCGTCGATGATGCCGTCGCCGCGGCCGGTCAGGTCGCGCAGCTGGCTCTCCAGGTACGCCTTCAGGCGGGTGCGGTACTCGCGCTCGAAGGCCTTGAGCTCCTCGATGTGCTTCTGCAGAGCGGCGCGCTTGGTCTCCAGGGTGCCCATGACCTCCTGGTGACGCTGACGGGCCTCGCGGTCCAGGCTCTCGGCCTTGGCGCGGGTCTCGCGGACCAGCTCCTCGGACTGCGCGCGGGCCTCACCGAGGACCTTGTCGGCCTCGCGGCGCGCGCTGTCGACGTGGTCGTCGGCGGTGCGCTGGGCGACCATGAGCAGGCGCAGGGCCTGCTGCTCGCCGGCCTCGGCGTCCGCCGCGCTCCCGCCCGCGGCGGGGCCCTGGGCCCGCAGCTGCTCGATCTCGCCCTGGGCGGCGCGCAGCGCGTTCTCGGCGGCGGCCTTCTCGGAGCGCAGGCGCTCCATCTGCCCGGCGAGTTCGGCGGTGTCGGCCACGCCGGGGCCCGCGCCGGCGCGCAGGCGCTCGACCTGGGCACGCAGCTCGCTGTTCTCTTCGATCAGGCGGGCGAGCTCGCGCTCGACCTCGTCGAGGAAGGTGTCGACGTCATCCTCGTCGTACCCTCGCTTGCCTAGCATGGGTTTCTTGAACGCGACGTTGTGGACGTCGGCCGGGGTCAGCGGCATCGAACACTCCTATGGTCAGCCGAAAAAAGACGGCATGCTCACGCGCGGAGTCGACATTGGAGCGGGGGGTCACCCCGCAGTCGCCACCATCAGCGGCCGCACGACGTACTGCATCAGCACGAACACGATCAGCAACAACGCCATCCCGGCGAGGTCGAGGGACACGGTACCAAGCCGAAGCGGGGGAATCACCCGCCGCAATACTTTCAGGGGAGGGTCCGTGGGACTAAAGACGAGTTCCAGAATCACCGACGCGCGGCGTCCCGGATGCCAGCGGCGAGCGTAGGCCAGCACCATTTCGGCACCGAATCTGGCCCACACCAACAGCAGGAAGAAATAAAGACACAGGTAGACAACCTGCCAGAAGATCCCCATGGACGCGGCGTCCCTCGTCGTCAGCTCTGGTTGAAGAACTCGCCCCCGGCGATCTTCGCCTTGTCCTCGGCGGTGACCTGAACATTGGCCGGTGAGAGCAGGAACACGCGATTGGTCACGCGCTCGAAGCTACCACGGAGTCCGAACACGAGGCCCGCCGCGAAGTCCACGAGGCGCTTGGCATCCGATTCGTCCATCTCCGACAGGTTCATGATGACCGGGACACCGTCGCGGAAGTACTCGCCGAGAGTGCGCGCCTCGTTGTAAGTGGTCGGGTGGAGCGTCGTGATGCGGTAGGCGTTCGCCGCCTCCTCCGCCGCCGGTGGCGTCGGGATCTGCGGGGCGAGGGCCAGGTTGTCCCGCGTCAGCGGGGTCACCGAGCCGCCGGTGCGCGCGAGCGGGCGGACGTTGCTGCGCTGGACCGGTTCGATCCGGCGCACGCGGGAGGTGCGGGGCGTGGTGGTGGCCGCCGGACGCGCCGGGGGCTCCTCGAACTCGTCCTCGCCGTCGAAGTCGTCGTCGTAACGCTCTCCGGCGTACTGGCGGTCGTCCTCGTCCTCGATGAGGCCGAGCCAGACTCCGGCTTTGCGCATTGCGCCCATCGGACCTCTCCCTCCCGTGCCTCACGGTGGTACCGGGCCGGGTGGCCCGGCGGGACCGGAAACCACGGCGCCCCACCGGCGTCCGCGTCACGTGGCCGCCCCGGTGAGCCCGGGAACGACATCCGTGTAGTTCGATCCTCGCCGCCCCAGGCTACCCGAGATCAGACCGGGATCCGAGCAGTATTGCTCCGATCCGTACGAGTGTCGCGCCGAATACGATCGCGCGGGTGAAATCTCCGCTCATTCCGGCCGAGATCTCCACGGCCTCGGGAACGGTGCGGCGGACCCGCTCGGAGAGGGCCGCGACCTGCTCGAACGCCTTGTCGGGCGCCCATCCCAGCGGCGCCACGGCCATCACGCCGCGCAGGGCCAGCTCGGGCCGGGACGTGACACTGTCCACAAGGGCATCGAGGTCGGCCCCCGCGACTCCCCCGCGTTCGGTGTCGCCGTCGAGGCTCAGCTGGAGCAGGACGCCCAGGGGCTCGCGGCCGAGCCGCCCGGCGGCGTCGGCGAGGGCCTTGACGAGCTGCGGCCGGTCCACCGACTGGACGAGCCCGGCGTAAGCGGCCACCGACTTGGCCTTGTTGCGTTGCAGCTGCCCGATGTAGTGCCAGGTGGCGCCGATCCCGGCGGCGCGCAGCGCGGCGGCCTTGGGCGCGGCCTCCTGGTCGCGGTTCTCGCCGAGGTCGAGCTGGCCGAGCCCGGCGAGGGCGGCGGCGTCGGAGGCGGGGAAGGTCTTGGTGACCGCGACGAGGCGGACCTCGCCGGGCTCGCGTCCGGCCTCGGCGCACGCGGCGTCGATGCGGGCGCGCACCTCGGCCAGGTTCGCGGCCAGTTCGGCCCGGCGGGCCGGGGACGCGGTGAGCTCGCCGGCCGTTGCCGCCGGGATGTGCCCGCTCATCGGTGCTCCTTCGAAACGGTGATGCTGCCGCGCCATTGAAGCACCGGCGGCGGTGACCGCCGCCGGTGCCCGGCGCGAAGTATCAGGCCCCGTTCTTGAGGAAGTCGGGCACGTCCACGTCGTCGAAGAGAACCTTGCTCTGCGTCGGCGGGTGCGGGCGCACCGGCTCGACCGGGGCGACCGGCTCGGCCGGGATCGGGCGGGCGATCTCGACCGGCTTGTAGGTCGGCTCGCCGCTGTCGAATCCGGCCGCTATCACCGTCACGCGCACCTCGTCGCCGAGGGCGTCGTCGATGACGGCCCCGAAGATGATGTTGGCGTCGGGGTGGGCGGCGTCGGTGACGAGCTGGGCGGCGTCGTTGATCTCGAACAGGCCCAGGTCGGATCCACCGGCGATGGACAGCAGGACGCCGCGGGCGCCGTCCATGCTCTGCTCCAGCAGCGGGCTGGAGATCGCCGCCTGCGCGGCCTCGACGGCGCGGCTCTCGCCGCGCGCGGAGCCGATGCCCATGAGGGCCGAGCCCGCGCCGCTCATGACGCTCTTGACGTCGGCGAAGTCGAGGTTGATCAGGCCGGGGGTGGTGATCAGGTCGGTGATGCCCTGGACACCGGAGAGCAGCACCTGGTCGGCGAGCCGGAAGGCGTCCATCATGGAGATGCCCCGGTCGCCCATCTGCAGGAGACGGTCGTTGGGGATGACGATCAGTGTGTCGCACTCGTTGCGGAGGGCCTCTATGCCGTCCTCGGCCTGCGTCTGGCGGCGCTTGCCCTCGAAGGAGAACGGCCGCGTGACCACGCCGATGGTGAGCGCGCCGAGCTTGCGGGCGATGTTGGCGACGACGGGCGCGCCGCCGGTGCCCGTTCCGCCGCCCTCGCCGCAGGTCACGAAGACCATGTCGGCGCCCTTGAGGACCTCTTCGATCTCGTCGCGGTGGTCCTCGGCGGCCTTCTGCCCGACCTCGGGGTTGGCGCCGGCGCCGAGTCCGCGGGTCAGCTCGCGGCCGACGTCGAGCTTGACGTCGGCGTCGCTCATGAGGAGGGCCTGGGCGTCGGTGTTGATGGCGATGAACTCAACGCCTTTGAGCCCGGCCTCGATCATGCGGTTGACCGCGTTGACCCCACCGCCGCCGATGCCGACGACCTTGATCACCGCGAGGTAGTTGTGCGGAGGTGTCATCGGTTGCCTTCCCTTCCCCTGGCCGGCCCGGTGGTGAGAGGTGGGCTCGACTCGCAAGCTTTGAATCGCGCGGTCATCGTCCTTAGCCGCCCTGTCCGCAAAGTATGATGCTGATCCCCGGCCGCCTCGGATGCGCCCCGGCGTGTCGCCGATCTTCGCACATATTCCCCTAATCGCGGACTGTCGGCACCCCGGGGGCACTGACGTCGATGTGGTCCCCCGGCCGTCCGAGCAGGACGGTGGCCACATCGGACTTGGCGTCGTTCTGTGTGGCGTCACCCCAGAAGATAGTCCGCCCGCCGCGCAGCCGCAGCTCAATACGGGTAGGCGAGGGCGCCGCGATCGTTTCCAGATCCCTTTTCAGCTCGCCGTCCAGTGCGGACAGGACACTGAGGACTCCCATTGTGGCCGCGTCGGCCGGGCCCGGCGTGCGCAGTTCGGCGCGCGTAATCCCGTCCGGAATCGCCTCCACCGTGCGGTACGCCACTCCAGAACTGTCCACGAGGGCCACCGCCCCATCGGCCGGAACGGCGATAAACGGCGTGCGCTCGGTGATCTCCACGACCACGGTGTGCGGCCAGTCGCGGGACACCCGCACCTGCGCGACCGGTGGCACGGCCGCGACGCGGCCGGCGATCGCGTCGGTGTCGATCGCGGCGAGCGCGCCGCCGTTCTCCACCGCGGCGGCCTGCCGGATCTGGGCGGGGTCGACGAAGGTCGCGCCGCGGACGAGGACCTCGGTGACGGCGAAGGCGCTGGAGCCGTAGACGACCCACGCGCCGATCCCGGCGAGCAGGACGGCGGCGAGGACGCCGAAGCGCAGTCCCCGGCTGAGCCTGGGGAGTTTCGTGGTCTTGAGGACCTGGACGAGACGCCGTCCCGGCATCGCTCCCCCTTTTTTTTAATGGTTAAACACGGCGGCCGGGGCCGCCGTGTTCCTCGTCTACTTGCCCAGCGCGGTGAGCAGGTCGTCGGGCATGAGCTGGACCGGCGGGGCGCCCATGGTGACGACGAGGTCGCCGGGCTCGGCGCGCGCCACGACCTCGGCGGGCACGTCGCCCCACGATTCCACAAAGATCTTGTGGGCCCCGGGGAGCGGGACGGCCGCGGTGAGGGCCTCGCCGCCCTGTCCGGGCTCCAGGGCCTCGCCGGGACCGAAGACCTCCATGATCACCGCCTCGTCGGCGATGGCGAGGGCCTGGGCGATCTCGGCGCGCAGGTCGCGGGTCCGGTAGACCCGGTAGGGCTGGAAGACCACGATGAGGCGGCCCTCGCCGCGGATCCCGGCCAGTGTGGACAGCGCCGAGCGGATCGCGGTGGGGTGGTAGGCGTACTCGTCGTAGACGCGCACGCCACTGGCGGTGCCGCGCAGCTCGAAGCGGCGGCGGACGCCGGAGAAGGCGGCGAGCGCGGCGCGGATCGCGTCGGGCGCCAGGCCCGCGCGCAGCGCGGCGAGCACGGCGGCGGCGCTGTTGAGGCCGAGGTGCGCGCCGGGGAACGGGACGCTGAACGCGCCGATGTCGCGGCCCTCGTGGGTGGCGCGGTAGGTGACGCCGTCCGAGGTGGACACCAGGTCGCTCACCCGCAGGGTGGCGTCCTCGGCGGTGCCGTAGGTGGCCACGTCGCGGCCGTCGGCGCGCAGGTGCTCCCCGATGCGGCGGGTCCGCTCGTCGTCGGCGCAGAGGATGACCTGGCCGTCGGCGGCGGTGTTGCGGCAGAAGGTCTCGAACCCGGCTTCGAGGGTGTCGATGTCGCCGTAGGTGTTGAGGTGGTCGACGTCGATGTTGGTGACGATGGAGACCCAGGGCCGGTAGCGCAGGAAGGACCGGTCGCTCTCGTCGGCCTCCAGCACGAAGAGGTCGCCGTCGCCGTGGCGTCCGCTGGCGCCGTCGACGGTGGGCTCGCCGCCGTTCACATAGGACGGGTCGAGGCCGCTCTTGGCGAGGATCTCGGTGATCATCGCGGTGGTGGTGGTCTTGCCGTGGGTTCCGGAGACCACGATGGCGCGGCGGCCGGTGGTGGCGGCGGCCAGGGCCTCGGAGCGGTGCATGATCCGCAGGCCGCGGCGGGTGGCCTCGACGAGCTCGACGTTGTCCTTGGGCGTGGCGGTGGAGACGACGACGGTGTCGACGCCGTCGAGGTTCTCCGGGCGGTGCTCGCGGAAGATCGTCGCGCCCAGGGAGGCGATCTCGGGCAGGGACGGCCAGTCGTGCAGCTCGCTGCCGGAGACCGGCAGGCCGCGGGTGGCGTAGAGGCGGGCGAGGCCGGACAGGCCGACGCCGCCGACGCCGATGAACAGGACGTGCCCGAGGTCCTCGGCGGTGACGCCGTCGTCGATCGGGGAGTGGAGGTTCTCGCTCATCGGCCGGACACCGCCGCGTAGGTGAAGGCGCGCAGGGCCTCGTCGCCGTCGGTGCGGCCGACGGAGCGGGCGACGGCGCCCATGCGGGCGAGGCGGTCGCCGTCCAGCAGCAGGGGGGCCAGTTCGCGCATCACGAAGTCCGGGGACAGGTTCTCGTCGTCGACGACGAGGCCGCCGCCGATGTCGGTGACGGGCCGGACGTTGCGGTACTGCTCCTTGTTGCCCCACGGGAGCGGGACGTAGGCGGCGGGCAGCCCGACGGCGGAGACCTCGGCGACCGTCATCGCGCCGCCCCGGCACAGGACCAGGTCGGCGGCGGCGTAGCCGAGGTGCATCTCGGACAGGAACGGCAGGGTCACGTAGGGCGCGTTCAGCCCGGCGGGGACCTCGACGGGGTCGTCGCGGCGGGCGCCGATGACGTGCAGGACCTGGATCCCGGCGTCGGTGAGGCCGCGCGCGGCGCCCAGGACGGCGTTGTTGATGGAGCGGGCGCCCTGGGAGGCGCCGAAGACGAACAGGGTCGGCCGGTAGGGGTCGAGCCCGAAGTGGGCGCGGGCGGCCTCGCGCTGCGCGGCGCGGTCCAGGGTGGAGATCTCGCGGCGCAGCGGGACGCCGGTGACGGTCCCCTCGGCCAGGCCCGGGACGGTCTTGACGAGGTGCGCGAAGCCGACGGCCACGTTGGAGCTGTAGCGCATGGCGAGCTTGTTGGCGTAGCCGATGGGGTCGTTGAACTCGAAGATCACCATCGGGGTCTTGCGGGCGTGGGCGGCCTGGTAGGCGGGCACCGACACGTATCCGCCGAAGCCGACGACCACGTCGGCGGCGACCTCGTCCAGCAGCTCCCGGGTGACCTTCTTGGCCTTGGCCATGCGCGGCAGCGTCAGCAGCAGATCCTTGTTGATCTTGCGCGACAGCTGGTGCGCGGGCACCATCCGCAGGTCGTAGCCGTGCTTGGGGATGATGTCGGCTTCCAGTCCCTTGGGGGTACCGACGCAGGTGATCCGGATGGAGGGGTCGTGCCGCCGCAGGCAGTCGGCGAAGGCGAGGAGGGGGTAGATGTGCCCTCCCGTGCCTCCTCCGGCCAGGACCACGGATCGGATCGGCGTCATCGGTGTGTGCTCCTCGATGGGTCGGGGGTCCGGTCACCACCGCGTTGCAGCGGCGGGAGAGGGGCCCAGAGTACGCGCACCCACTTGCCGGAGTTGCGGGCGCGCAGGGCGCGTGCGGCCTCGGGTTCGGCCCGCGCGAAGGACGCGAGCATGCCCAGCAGCACGAGGGTGACGACGAGCGCGGACCCGCCGTCGGAGATCAGCGGCAGGGGTACGCCGGTGATGGGGATGAGCCCGACGACGCCGCCGATGTTGATCACGGCCTGCCCCGCCAGCCAGAACGTCGCCCCGGCGGCCACGAGGCGGCGGAACGGGTCGTCCACGCGGCGGGCGATGCGCAGGCCGGCGTAGGTGAGGACGGCGAACAGCGCGAGGATGACCGCGCAGCCCACCAGGCCGAGCTCCTCGGCGATGAGGGCGAAGATGAAGTCGTTGTGGCCGTTGGGAAGCCACTCCCACTTCTGCTTGCTCTCGCCGAGCCCGACGCCGAACCAGCCGCCGTCGGCGATGGCGTAGTAGCCCTGGATCGCCTGGTAGCCCCAGCCGCTGGCGTAGTTCTCGGGATGCTGGAAGGAGACGAACCGCTCCATGCGGTGACTGGCCATGACGACCAGGACCATCGCGCCGACGAAGCCGACCGAGAGCATCCCGCCCAGCAGCCGCAGCCGCACCCCGGCCGTCCACAGCAGGCCCATGAACATGGTCAGCATGATCAGCATGGTGCCCAGGTCGCGGAAGCCGACCAGGACCAGGATGATCGCGGTGGTCGGGAACAGCGGCACGGCCAGTTCCTTCCACAGCGCGATCTTGGGCCCCTTGCGGGCCAGGACCGCCGCGCCCCACAGCAGGAGCGCGAACTTGGCCATCTCGGAGGGCTGGACCTGCATGGGGCCCAGGAAGATCCACAGCTCGTCGGTGCGGAACGGCCCGGCCTGCACGTACGGGAAGACCACCAGGACCGCCAGCAGGACCGCCGAGACCACCAGCAGCGGCTTGCCCACGCCCCGGTAGGTGCGGGCGGGCAGCCGCTGGGCGAACCAGAAGCCGAGCAGGCCCACCACCGCCCAGCTCGCCTGCTTGGTGATCGCCGCGAAGGAGCTCCCGGCCTCGGCGTAGGCCTCGACCATGGTCGCCGAGAACACCATCACCAGGCCGATGACGATCAGCAGCCCCGCCGAGGACAGCAGCAGGAAGTAGGAGGCGAGGGGACGGTCGAGCAGGCCGCGGAAGGCCGCCAGGGGCTGCGCGCCGATGGGCTGCGACCGCCGGCTCATGCCGCCAGGCCCGCCACCGCCGCGGCGAACGCGCGCCCGCGATGCGGGTAGCCGGTGTACATGTCCTTGGACGCCCCCACCGGCGCCAGCAGCACCGTGTCGCCCTCGCGGGCCATGCGCGCGGCGGCGGCGACCGCCTCGGCCATCGCGGCCTCCGGCGCGGTGTCGGCGATGTCGGCGACCGGGACGTCCGGCGCGTGCTTGGCCAGGGCCGCGGCCAGCTCGGCGCGGTCCACGCCCAGCAGGACCGCCCCGCGCAGCCGGTGCGCGTGCGCGGCGACCAGGTCGTCCACGGAGACGCCCTTGAGCTGGCCCCCGGCGATCCACACGATCCCGTCGTAGGCCGCCAGGGACACGTTCGCCGCATGCGGGCTGGTGGCCTTGCTGTCGTCGACGTACTCGACGCCGCCGACGGTCGCCACGTGCGCGATGCGGTGCGGTTCGGGCCGGTAGCCGCGCAGCCCGGCGGCGACCGCGGCGGGCTTGACGCCGTGCAGCCGCGCGAGCGCGGCGGCCGCGAGCGCGTTGGCGATGTTGTGGCGGCCGGGGACGGTCAGGTCGCCCACCCGGCACAGCTCCACGCCCTCGCCGGAGGTGTTGTCCACGAGGACGTCGCCGTCCAGGCCGAAGGACCCGGGCGGCGGCGGGGCGAGGGTGAACCCGACGTGCAGGCCGTGGGCGTCCTTGAGCGCGGCGGCCGTCCAGTCGTCGTCGAGGTTGCCGACGCAGACCCCGGAGCGCCAGACGCGCGTCTTGGCCTCGCCGTAGGCGTCCAGGGAGCCGTGCCACTCCAGGTGGTCCTCGGCGAAGTTCAGCAGCGCCCCGGCGTGGGGGGCCAGCTCGCGCGACCAGTGCAGCTGGAAGCTGGACAGCTCGACGGCGAGCACGTCGTACCCGGCGCTCACCGCGGTGACCAGGGGGACGCCGAAGTTGCCGAGCGCGGCGGTGCACAGCCCGGCGGCGGCGAGGATGTCGCGCAGCATCGTCACGGTGGTGGTCTTGCCGTTGGTGCCGGTCAGCGCCAGCCACGGGGCGCCGCCCTCGGGCCGGATGCGCCAGGCCAGCTCCGGTTCGGAGTAGACGTCGAGGCCGCGCGCCACGGCGGCCTCGGCGAGGGGGTGGTGCGGGGCGAAGCCGGGCGACAGGACGACGTCGGTGACCTCGTCGAGGACCGCCAGGGGCGGCTCCTCGCCGGTGACGATCCGGGCGCCGAGCGCGGCGAGGGCGTCCAGGGTCTCCCCCGGTCCCCGGTCGTAGACGGTGACGTCCGCCCCGCGCTCGATCAGGACGCGCGCGCTGGCCTCACCGGCCACGCCGGTGCCCGCGACGAGTGCCTTCACTTAACCAACCACCCTCAAGAAGTCCGCGTAGAAGAGTCCCAGGCCGATGGCCACACCGATCCCCGCGATGATCCAGAAGCGGATCACGATGTTGACCTCGGTCCAGCCCGCCAGTTCGAAGTGGTGCTGGAGGGGCGCCATGCGGAACACGCGCCGCCCGGTGGTCTTGAAGGAGATGATCTGGATGATCACCGACATGGTGATGATGACGAACAGCAGGCCGATGACCGGCAGCAGCAGGATCGTCTTCGTGGTCAGGGCCAGGCCGCCGATGAGGCCGCCGAGCCCGAGCGCGCCGGTGTCGCCCATGAAGATGCGCGCCGGTGAGGCGTTCCACCACAGGAACCCGAAGCACGCCCCCGCGGCGGCTCCGGCGATCAGGGCGATCTCCAGCGGGTCGCGGACCTCGTAGCAGTACACGCTGGTGCCGGGGTCGCCGCACCAGTGCCGGTACTGCCAGAACGCGATCACCGCGTAGGCGGTGAGGACCATGATGGACGCGCCGGTGGCGAGCCCGTCGAGGCCGTCGGTGAGGTTCACGCCGTTGGACGTGGCGATGATGACGAAGGTGAACAGCACGACCGCGCCGATCTTCGTCAGGTCCAGGTAGGGCATGTCCCGCACGAAGGACATGAAGTGGCTGCCCACGGTGGTGAAGGGCTTGACGTCGCTGGGGAAGTAGATCGCCAGGTAGCCGAAGACGGCGCCGACGATCAGCTGCCCGATGACCTTGCCGCGCTTGTTGAGGCCGCCGCTGTTGCGGCGGCGGACCTTCAGGTAGTCGTCGAGGAACCCGACCAGGCCCATGAAGAACAGCAGCCCGAGGAGCACGACCCCGGTGAGGGTGTACCCGCGCGGGCGGCCGGGGCTGTCGGGCAGCGTCAGCAGGATCAGGTGCCCCACGACGTAGGCGATGATCGTGGCGAGGATGAACACCACGCCGCCCATGGTCGGCGTGCCCTTCTTCGCCAGGTGCGCCTGCGGCCCGTCGGTGCGGATCGGCTGCCCGGCCTTCAGGCGCGTGAAACCCTTGATGGCCAGTGGCGTGCCGAACAGCGACACCGCGAACGCGACGAACGCCGCGACGATTACCGATCTCACACGACCTCCGCCCGGGAAGCTTCATCGTCGCGCAGCGCGTCGGCGACGACCCACGTACGGTAGCGGGAACCCTTGACCAGGACGACGTCGCCGGGCCGAAGCGCGCCGGTCAGTCTCTCCACGGCCGCCGGCTGGTCGGGGACGTTGACCGCGTCGACGCCCCGGGCGGCGGCCGCGTCGGTGATCGGCGCGGCGATTTCCTCCACCGAGATCAGCAGGGACACGCCCGCCTCGGCCGCGAGGTTGCCGATCCGCTCGTGGGATTCGCGCTCGGAGCCGGCCAGCTCGGCCATGTAGCCCAGCACGGCGACGCGGCGGCGGCCCTCGCCGATCTGGCCGAGCGCGCGGATCGCGGCGGCCATCGACTCGGGATTGGCGTTGTAGGAGTCGTCGATGACGGTGACGCCGTCGGCGCGGGTGAACACGTCCATGCGCCGCTCGGAGGCGATCCGCAGCGCGCCGAGGGCCTCGGGCAGGTCCGCGAAGGGCATCCCGAGCTCCAGGGCGATCGCGGCGGCGCTGAGGGCGTTGCCGATCATGTGGGCGCCGTGCAGGCCCAGGGTCACCGGGACGGCACCCTCGGCGCCGGTGAGGGTGAAGCTCGCCCGGCCGTGCTCGTCCATCGAGACGCCGACGGCGCGCAGGTCGGCGCCCTCCGACAGGCCCACCGTCCGCACCCGCGCCTTCGTGCGCGGCGCCATGGCCGCCACCCGGGCGTCGTCGGCGTTCAGGACCGCCAGGCCTTCGGCGGGCAGGGCCTCGATCAGCTCGCCCTTGGCGACGGCGATGTTCTCCAGGGACCCGAAGGTGCCCATGTGCGCCAGGCCGACGTTCAGCACCGCCGCCACGCGCGGCGGGGCGATGCGGCTGAGGTAGGCGATGTCGCCGATGGCGCGCGCGCTGGACTCGGCGACCAGGAAGCGGGTCTTCTCGTCGACCCGCAGGACGGTGTAGGGGTGCCCGAGCTCGTTGTTCAGGTTGCCCTCGTTGGCCACCGTCGGGCCCAGCCGCGCGCACAGCTGCGCGATGAGGTCCTTCGTGGACGTCTTGCCCTGCGAACCGGTCACCGACACCACGGTCAGGCCCGGCAGGCGGTCCACCACGGCCCGCGCCAGGCGCCCGATGGCCTCCAGGTGGTCGTGCACGACGATCATCGGGACGCCCGGCACGACCTTGGTGCCCAGCACCGCAGCCGCCCCGGCGGCGACGACCTTCTCCGCGTAGTCGTGCCCGTCGGAGCGGTACCCGGCGATGGCGATGAACAGCCCGCCCGGGCCGATCTTGCGGGAGTCGTGCTCGACGGAACCGGTCACCACCGCGGCCGGGTCGGCCTCCAGCAGGTCCCCGCCCACCGCCTCGGCGATCTCACCAAGCGTCATCGGGATCATTTCGCGGCCTCCAATGCGGCGCCGAGGACCAGGCGGTCGTCGAAGGGGACCACCCGGCCGTCGATTTCCTGTCCCTGCTCGTGTCCCTTGCCCAGCACGGCGACGGTGTCGCCCGCCCGCGCCCGCGACACGGCCTCGGCGATCGCCTCGGCCCGTCCGCCGAGCTCGGCGTACTGGCCGCCGTCGGCGGCGGTGACGCCGTCGATGACCATCGCGCGGATGCTCGCCGGGTCCTCGGTGCGGGGGTTGTCGTCGGTGACGATCACCAGGTCCGCGCCGCGCGCGGCGGCCTCGCCCATCAGGACGCGCTTGCCCTGGTCCCGGTCGCCGCCGGCGCCGATCACGGCGATGAGGCGGCCGGGGGTGATGTCACGCAGGGCGGCCAGGACGGCGACGATGGCGTCCGGCTTGTGTGCGTAGTCGACGACGCCGAGCACGCGCCCGTCGCCGACCTTCTCCATCCGCCCGGGCACGCCCGGGCAGGCCGCGACGCCCGCGACCGCCACCGCCGGGTCGACGCCGACCTCGGTCAGGGCCGCGATCGCCAGCAGCGCGTTGGCCACGTTGTGGCGGCCGGGCAGCCGGACCGCGCCGGGCAGCTCCAGGCCGGGGCCGCGCACGGTGAAGGTCTGGTCGAAGCCCTCGCCGAGCACGCCGGCGGCGAACCAGGCCGCCCCGGCGTCCAGCATCGAGTAGGTGACGGTGGACGGCTTGAGCAGGCGGCGCGCCCACTCGTCGTCGGCGTTGACGACCTCGGCGCGGCAGCGGCCGTCGAACAGCATCGCCTTGGCCGCGAAGTACTCGTCCATGCCGTCGTGGAAGTCCAGGTGGTCCACGCCGAACATGGTGAACCCGCCGACGGCGAAGGTCGTGCCGTCCACGCGGCCCTGCGCCAGGGCGTGGCTGGAGACCTCCATGACCACGTCGGTGACGCCGCGCTCCAGCGCGTAGGCGAACAGGCCCTGCAGGTCGGGCGCCTCGGGCGTGGTGCGCACGCTGGCCAGGACCTCGTCGCCGACGCGGGTGGCGACCGTCCCGATCATGCCGGTGACGCGCCCGGCGGCGATGAGCCCGGACTCGATGAGGTAGGCCGTGGAGGTCTTGCCGTTGGTGCCGGTGACGCCGATGACGCGCAGCCGCTCGGTGGGGTTGCCGTAGACGGTGGCCGCGACTCCCCCGAGGACGCCGCGCGGGTCGGGGACCACGATCGCGGGCAGGCCCACCCGGGCCGCCTCCTCGCCGCCGCGCTCGTCGGTGAGGACGGCGACGGCTCCGGCGGCCTTCGCGGCGGCGATGAACTCGGCCCCATGGCGCCGCGCGCCCGGCAGGGCCGCGTACAGGTCGCCCGGCCGCACCTCCTGCGAGGCGAGGGTGACTCCGGTGACGTCGGCGTCTCCGGAGACGACGGCGCTTCCTGAAACCGACAAACCGGCGGCGAGTTCGCTTAGCGGACGAGCCGCCACAGAACGGGGTCGAGGGTAGCCAGACACGTCAGGACCCTACCTCTCCACACGCCCGGAACCGGCGTCACCCCGCCCGCGCGCGCCCGAATTCGCCGATCGGCTGCGAGCACCGTCCACCGCTGCTGGAATGGGTGACGGAAGCGCCACGGAAGGGATTGCCATGGGCATCGACGACAAGATCCGCGAGGGCATCGACAAGGTCAAGGGGCTGGTCAACCAGCACGACGACAAGATCGACGCCGGGGTGGACAAGGCCGCCGACTTCGTCAACGACAAGACCGGCGGGAAGTACTCCGACAAGGTCGACGGGGTCGCGGAGAAGATCAAGGGCATGACCGGTGACAACGCCCCCGCCGCGCAGCCGGAAGACGCGCAGCCGCAGCAGTAGGCCCGCCGGGTCCGCTGGACGCGCCCCGGTCCGCCGCCCCCGTGAGGGGCGTACGGACCGGGGCGTCCTCGTCAGCCATAGAGCCGGAACTCCGGCTCCGGCTCGGTGGAGGGCGGGACCCGGAAGTGGCCCATCGTGAAGGCCATGATGTCGCGGAAGGCGGGACCGGCGACAGCGCCGCCGCCACCGCCGGGGGTGTAGGCGAAGACCGCCACGGCGTACTTGGGCGCGTCGGCGGGCGCGAAGCCCACGAAGGAGGCGACATCGCCGGACGCGTAGCCACCGTCCTTGGCGAGCTTGCCCGTGCCCGTCTTGCCCGCCACCAGGTACCCGTCCAGGCGGGCGGTGTGCCCGGTGCCGTCGGGGACCGCCACGGGCGCCTGGAGCAAGGTGCGCATCACGTCGGAGGTCGCCTGCGAGATCACCCGGTGCGTCTTCGGCGCCGCCGCCGGGGTGACGGTGCCGTCGGGGGCGACGGTGGACTTGATCAGCGTCGGCTGCACCCACGTCCCGCCGTTGGCGATGGCCGCGTAGGCGGCGGCCATCTGGAGGGGCGTGACGGCCACGCCCAGGCCGATCGGGATGGAGCCGTAGTCGGCGCCCTGCCACGTGGACGGCGGGCGCACGATGCCCTCGGCCTCACCGGCCACGCCGAGGCCGGTGATCGCGCCGAGCCCGTAACGCTGCTGGTACTCATAGAGCTTCTCCGGGCCGAGCTTGTCCGCCAGCGCGATGGTGCCGATGTTGGAGGAGTAGGCCAGGATGCCGTCGAGGGTCATCAGCCGCTCGGAGTGCGGGTGGCTGTCCTCGAACTTGTTGCCGCCGATCCACCGGTTCGGGGCGACCATGATCGAGTCGCCGGGCTTGATCAGCCCCTCCTCAAGGGCCGCCGAGACCACGATCGCCTTGTGCACCGAGCCCGGCTCGACCACCGCGTTGGCCGCCCAGTCGCGCATGAGCTTGTCGTCGTACTTCCACGGGTCGGCGGCGTCGTAGGTGGGCGCGCTGGCCAGGGCCACGACCTCGCCGGTCTTGACGTCCATGACCACCGCCGCGCCGAAGCTGGCGTTCTTCTTGGACATCGTGTCGACGAGGATCTGCTGGGTGCGGTACTGGAGGTCCTGGTCGATGGTGAGCTGGATGGACGAGCCGGGACGCGCGGGCTCCTCGCGGCTGTACCCGCCGGGGATCTCCTGGCCGTCCGGGCCGTTGGAGCGCTCGTAGGTGCGCTTGCCGTCGACGCCGCGCAGGACGTCGTCCCACTGCGCCTCCAGGCCGACCAGGCCCTTGCCCTCGTCGCCGGTGAAGCCCAGGACGTTGGCCGCCAGGTCGTGGCCGGGCACGATGCGCCGCTCGTCGTGGCGGGCGCGGACCGCGCCCAGGTTGAGCGCCTCGACGCGATCGCCGACCTCGACGTCCACGCCGCGCGCCAGGTACACGAACCGCAGGGGCGTGCCGTCGGGGTTCTTCTGCCGCTGGAGCTTGGGCAGCAGCTCCGAGGCGGGCACGCCCAGGATCGGCGCGAGCTGACCGGCCACGCCCTGCGGGTCGGTGATCATCTCCGGGTCGGCGTAGACGTAGCGCGCGTCGGCGGAGAAGGCCAGTGGCCTGCCGTTGCGGTCCAGGATGGAACCGCGCTCGGCGGGCAGGATCTCGGTGGTCAGCCGCTGGTCGAGGGCCGCGGCGGCGTAGGCGGCGGCGTCGGTGACCTGGAGCTGCACGAGGCGCCCGCAGATGACCATGAAGACCAGCATGAGCACGACCGTGCCGACCCGCAGGCGCTTGGTGGGGCTGGCCATGCGCGGCAGCCGCCGCTTGATCACCCGGCGCCTGCGCGCGGGGTTCTGCTGCGGGCGGGGACGGCGGTTGCCGGTGGCCGGCCGCTGGACGGGCGAGCCCTTGCGCGGTGCCTCCCGCTCCGCCGGGGCGGTCTTGCGGGCGGCGCCGTCCTTCTTGACCGGGCCGCCCTTGACGGTGGAGCCGCCGTCGAGCAGTTGCAGCGCCGGGCGGAACGGGTCGCGGTCGGTGCGCCGGACGGTCCCGCGCCGGACCGTGCGGCGCGGGTACTCGGCGGGCTGCCGCTCCTCGGGATAGCGGCTACGACGGCGAGACGCCGCGTCGCCCCGGCGGTTCTTGTCGAGTGGGACGACGCGGCGGTCTTCGTCGCGCCTGCGTTTGTCTTCTGACCTGCGCTCGTCGTCGGGCACCGCGGCTAGTTCCCCGGCTTCGGCATGGTCAGCTCACGTCCGTCGGGCAGCCGGATGTAGGTGACCTCGGTGGCGGGCACCAGGCCCAGCCGCTTGGCGGCGGCGGCCAGGTTGCCCGGCGAGGACAGCTCGGCGAGCTCGTCGTTGAGGCGCTGCTCGCGCGCGTTCAGGTCGGCCTGCTGGCCGCGCAGCTCGTGGAGGGCGAAGGCGTCCTCGTTGATGGCGGTGTTCAGCAGCAGCAGGCCCACGATCCCGGCGGCCACCAGGCCGATGAGGGACAGCACGAACGGCGTGCGCGCGGTGACGACCGGCGCCGGGGGCGCCACCGTCTTGGGGCGCTTGACCGGCGCGGCCTTCTTCGCCGGGGCCGCCTCGGTCCGCCGCCGCGGCTCGGCGGGCGCGATCATCGGCTCGGCGATCACCGGGTCGGCCACGCGCGGCTGGAGCGCGAGGGGACCGGCGGTCACCGGCGCGTCGGCGTCGCCGGCCAGCGCGCGGCGGCGCGAGTCGGCGGCCCTGGCACGGCGACGGGCCGCCTTGACGATCTCGTCGCGGTCGGCCCGGCCAAGGTTGGTGTTCTTGCGGTTCTCGCTCATGACTGGTCCTCCCCCTGGTCCGCGGCGTGGTGGCCGGGACGGATCCGCTCCGCGGCGCGCATGCGCGCCGAGGCCGCCCGCGGGTTGGCCGCGGTCTCCGCTTCGTCGGGTAGTTCCGCGCCGCGCGTCAGCAGGCGGAAGGTCGGTTCGGTGCCGGGCAGTTCGACCGGCAGCCCGGGCGGGGAACTGGACGTCACCAGCGGGGCGAACGCCCGCTTGGTGATCCGGTCCTCCAGCGAGTGGTACGACAGGACCGCGATCCGGCCGCCCACGGTCAAGGCGTCCAGCGCCGCCGGGAGGGCCCGCGAGAGGACCTCCAGCTCGGCGTTGACCTCGATCCGCAGCGCCTGGAAGGCGCGTTTGGCCGGATGCCCGCCGGTCCGCCGGGCCGCCGCCGGGATCGCGTCCCGGACCAGGTCGGCCAGCAGCCGCGACGAGGTGATGCGTTCCCTGGCGCGAGCCGCGACGATGGCCTTGGCGACCTTCGGCGCGAACTTCTCCTCCCCGTACTCGCGCAGGATCCGCGTCAGCTCACGGACGTCGTAGGTGTTGACGATCTCCTCGGCGGTGCGGCCGGTCGTGGGGTCCATGCGCATGTCCAGGGGCGCGTCCTGCGCGTAGGCGAAGCCGCGCTCGGCCTCGTCCAGCTGCATGGACGACACGCCCAGGTCGAACAGGATCCCGTCGATCGCCGGCACCCCCAGGCCGCGCAGGACCCTGGGGAGCTCGTCGTAGATCGCGTGCGCCGCGGTGAAGCGGTCGCCGAAACGGGCGAGGCGCTCGCCGGCCAGCTTGAGGGCGTTCGGGTCGCGGTCCAGGCCGATCACCGAGGCGCTCGGGAAGCGCTCCAGGATCGCCTCGGAGTGCCCGCCGAGACCGAGGGTGGCGTCCACGCACACGACATCTCCGCGGCCGGTGAGCGCCGGAGCCAACGCGTCCAGCACCGGTTCGAGCATCACCGGCACGTGCACGGGCTGCTCAGCCATCTCCCGACCCCCATCAATGTACGTACGCGGGGACCGTTCCCGAGGCGGCACGCGGGCCGTCGCGGGCCCGCATCGCGGTGTGCCTGTCCTTCGGGTACCGGCGGAAGTCCGTCGCTTCCTCCGGCGGGCGTCCATACCGCCTGGTCCCCATCCGCTGCGGCCGGTCCCTGGCACCGGGGAAGAAGTGCCAGGATCGGCCTTGGCGGCTGGAGACCAGGCGGTACGCCAGCCCTGAACGATCCCCGTTGTGTCGTTGTCCTCGGGCGGCGGGCCATGTCCGTGACCCTCCGCGTCTCCTACATGCCGGCGGGCAGTACGCCCTCCTCGATGTCGGCGAACGCCTCCTCGTTCTCGTCCAGGTAGGAATCCCACGCCTGGGAGTCCCACACTTCGACCCGCGTGCTCGCTCCGATGACGACAAGGTCGCGGTCGAGCCCGGCGTACTCCCGAAGCCTCTGCGGGATGGTGACGCGACCCTGTTTGTCCGGGATCTCGTCGTGCGCGCTCGCGAAGAACACGCGGCTGTACGCGCGGACCGCCTTACTCGTCAACGGTGCTTGCTGCAGTTCCTCCGCCAGGCGCGTGAACTCGGTGGTCGGGAAGACGTAGAGGCAGCGTTCCTGCCCTTTCGTCATCACCAGGCCGCCGGCCAGCTCCTCGCGGAATTTCGCCGGGAGAATCAGCCGGCCCTTCTCGTCCAGGCGCGGAGTGTGGGTACCGAGGAACATCGGTGCCCCCCTTCCCCCGTCGCCTTTTAGAGGAGGCCGGTGGGCCTCCCGGCTCCACCAGTTCGCCCCACTCTACTCCACTTCCCTCCACCCACAAGGCCCAAATCGGCGATTCGGGCTTGGCGGTTCGGGTATCGACGCAGGTCAGGGCCGGTGGAGTGAAGTGGAGTACGCGAGCCCTCCGGTGGGGGTTGACAGGGCGATTCGCCCTCCACCGGCCCTCGCGGTGTCCGGAACCCCTCCGGACGGGCTCCGCGCCGCCGGGCGTTCGCGCAGGTGGGTGCGGCAGTGGAGGCCGGTGGGGGAACGTGGCGGACGGGCGGGGAGGGAAGTGGAGCGGTCCCGGGGAGCGAAGTGGAGGACCCCCGCGCGGGGGACGCCGGACCGGGAATCCGGGGGGCCGCGGCCGCGCGCGCTTGGCAGGATGGGCCGATGAACCGTCCCGTGATCACCCGCTCCCTCAGCACGCACTCCCCCCTCACCCGCAGCCCTCGCGCCGTCCTCGCCCGGCTCGCCGCGCGCCCGGAGGCCGACCTCCACGTCCACGGCCCCGGCGGCATCACCGACGTCCTGGAGACCCGGGTCGCCGCCCTGCTCGGCAAGGAGCGGGCCCTGTTCTTCCCGACCGGGACCATGGCGCAGCAGGTCGCGCTGCGGATCCACGCCGAGGAGAAGGGCCGCCGCACCTTCGGCGCGCACCCCTCCAACCACCTGGACCTGTGGGAGCAGCAGGGCTACAACGCCGTCCACGGCCTGCGGTTCCGCCGTATCGGCGACCCCTACCGGCTGATGACGCTGGAGGACCTCACCGCGCCCGGCGAGCCCCTCGCGGCGGTGCTGTGGGAGCTGCCGCAGCGCGAGATCGGCGGGCTCCTGCCCGAGTGGGCCGATCTCACCGCCCAGGTCGACGCCGCGCGCGCCACCGGCGCCGCCGCGCACCTGGACGGCGCCCGGCTGTGGGAGGCCCAGCCCTACTACGAGCGCGCGCACGCCGAGATCGCCGGGCTCTTCGACAGCGTCTACGTCTCCCTCTACAAGGGCCTCGGCGGTGTCCGGGGCGCGATCCTGGCCGGTTCGGAGGCGTTCGTGGCCGCCGCGCAGGTCTGGCGCTGGCGCCTGGGCGGGCAGATCCCCGACGCCTGGCCGCTGAGCCTGTCCGCCCTCGACGGGCTGGACACCATCGTCCCGCGCATGCCCGCCTACCTCGAACACGCCCGCGAGATCGCCGCCGCGCTCAAGGGCCTCGACGGCGTCGAGGTCGTCCCGGGCGTGCCGCAGACGCCGCTGTTCCACGTGCACCTGCCGGTGAGCGCCGAGGCCGCGTCCAAGGCCTCCATGTCGATCATCGACGAGTACCAGATCCACCTCTTCGGCGGCGCCGCCACCGCTCCCCTGCCCGGGTGGAGCGCGGTGGAACTGAGCGTCGGCGACAACGCCATGGAGTTCGACGGCGGCGAGGTCGCCGAACTGTTCGCCGACCTCCTCGACCGCGCACGGACCCGCTTCGGCGGCTGAACCGCCCGGGTGGCGGGGGGAACGGACCGCTTCCCCCACCACCCGTCACGAAGTGCCCATCCACACCCCTCCCCCGCCAAAACGTCCCGCCCGAACGGCCGTGTGTCAGACTTCCGATGGCACCCGCACCACCTCCGCAAAGGACCGGTACCGATGACGAACCTCCCCGCGCGCGCACGGTTGGCGACGGCGCTGCTGCGCACGGCCGCCACTCTCTCCCGCGTCAGTGGGCGCGGGGACGGATCGGTCATCGGGGGCCGCGTCGGGCTGAAGGTCGAACCGCGCCTGCTGGCCATGCTGTCCGAGAACCGCCAGGTCGCGCTGATCTCGGGCACCAACGGCAAGACCACCACCACGCGCTTCACCGCCGCCGCGCTCGGCGCGCTCGGCCCGGTCGCCACCAACAGCTTCGGCGCCAACATGCCCACCGGCCACACCACGGCCCTGGCCAAGATGCCCGACGCCAGCAACGCCGTCCTCGAAGTCGACGAGCACTACCTCCCGCAGCTGCTCGCCGAGGCGAGGCCCCGCGTGGTGGCCCTCCTGAACCTCTCCCGCGACCAGCTCGACCGGGCCATGGAGGTCGGGATGCTCGCCGAGAAGTGGCGCACCGCCCTGGCCGCGCACCCCGACGTGCACGTCATCGCCAACGCCGACGACCCGATGGTCACCTGGGCGGCCAAGGCCGTCCCGAACGTCACCTGGATCGCCGGCGGCCAGCGCTGGCAGGAGGACTCCTGGGCGTGCCCGGAGTGCGGCAAGCGCCTCGACCGCTACGGCGAGTACTGGCGGTGCACCAACTGCGGCCTGACCCGCCCGTCCCCGCAGTGGTCGGTGGACGGCAACGCCGTCGTCGACCCCACCGGCCAGCGCGCCGAGCTCAGCCTCCAGCTGCCCGGCCAGGTCAACCGCAACAACGCCGCCACCGCCCTGGCCATCGCCGCCGAGTTCGGCGTCCCGCTGGCCGAGGCCGTCCCGCAGCTGTCCACCGTCCGCTCCATCGCCGGGCGGTACGCGGTGGTCCGCCGCGACGGGCGCCGCGCCCGGCTGCTGCTGGCGAAGAACCCCGCCGGCTGGCTGGAGGCCTTCGACATGCTCGACCCCGGCTGCCCGGTGACCCTCTGCCTGAACGCACGCGAGGTCGACGGCTACGACACCTCGTGGATCTACGACGTCGACTACGCCCCCGTCGCCGGGCGGCAGGTGCTGGTCACCGGCGACCGCCGCTTCGACCTGGCCGTGCGGCTCCAGGTCAACGGCATCGCCTTCACCGTCGTCGACTCCTTCGCCGACGCCCTGCGGGCCGCGCCCGAGGGCAACGTGGAGGTCATCGCCAACTACACCGCCTTCCAGGACATCCGAGCGGAGTTCGATCGTGTCAACTAGCCCCTTCAGCTCGCTCCGCCTGGTCTGGCTCTACCCGGACCTGCTGTCCACCTACGGCGACCGCGGCAACCTCCAGGTCCTGGCCTTCCGCGCCATGAGCCGCGGCATCGACGTCGACATCGTCGAGGTCACCAGCGACAAGCACATGCCCACCGAAGGCGACATCTACCTCATCGGCGGCGGCGAGGACGGCCCCCAGGCCCTCGCCTGCGAACGCCTCATCGCCGACGGCGGCCTCGCCCGCGCGGTGAACCGAGGCGCGGTGATCTTCTCGGTCTGCGCGGGATACCAGCTCATGGGATCCAGCTTCATGGCGAAAGGCCAGCAGTACGCCGGGCTCGGGCTGATGGACATCCAGTCGCAGCGTGGGGAGACGCGGGCGGTGGGTGAACTGGCCGGGGAAGTGGACCCGCGACTGGGACTGCCGACGCTGACGGGGTTCGAGAACCACGGGGGGCGGACTTTCGTGGGGCCCTCGGCGGCTCCGCTGGTTCGGGTGACCGCCGGGGTCGGGAACGACGGGCAGACGGAGGGGGCTTGGGCGAACCGGATCATCGGGACTTATTTGCACGGGCCGGCTTTGGCTCGGAATCCTGCGCTGGCGGATCTGTTGCTGGCTTGGGCGACGGGGCGGCAGTTGGGGGCGCTGGAGGACCGGTGGCCGGAGGCGCTGCGGGGGGAGCGGTTGGCGGCGGTGCTCGGGGGTGGGGGGAAGGGGTTAGGGCGGGGGGATGTGCGGGGGGATATGCGTGGGGATATGCAGAGTGCGATGGAGATGATTTGAGGGGTGGGGGGGTGGGCCTTTTGGTCACCCTCCACAGTCACCCTCCACAGTCACCCTCCACAGTCACCCTCCACAGTCACCCTCCACAGTCACCCTCCACAGTCACCCTCCACAGTCACCCTCCACAGTCACCCTCCACAGTCACCCTCCACAGTCTTTCGGCTTGCGGGCCGTGGGCGTCACCCAGCCCGCGCCCGGACCGTCGGGGCATGGCACGTCAGCCGGGGTTTTCTCTGACCCTCCGGCCGCGCACTTCTCCTTAGGCCTCGTCTCTCGGCTTGCGGGCTGTGCGCATCACCCAGCCCACGCCCAGGCCGTCGGGACATGGCACGTCACCCGGGGTTCCCTCTGACCCTCCGGCCGCACACTTCTCCTTAGGCCTCGTCTCTCGCCGCGGCATCTCTCGCCGCGGGCCGTGCGCCTCACCCCCGCCCGTGCCCGGCCGCCGAAGCCACGCCGTCGCGCATCCCGGTCCCCGAACCTCGCCGCAGCGGCTCTCCTGCCCTCGGCCCGCACCACCCCGGGCCGCACCACCCCGGGCCGCACCACCTCCGTCGTGCCTCTCCCCCTTGGCCCGGCCCTTCCATCCCCACCCTTCTCGTTCGGCGTGCTGCCTGCGGATCTTCCGTCGTTCGGCCTCGCAGACGGTGAACGATGAACCCGGGGGTGTCAAGACGGAAGAGCTGTCTTGACACCCCCAGAACCCTCGTTCCAAAGACCCGTCAGGCCGCACGCCAGAAGATCCAGCTCTCTTCGGGAAAGGTTGTGCGGGGCCTCGTCTGTCGTGACGGCCAGGCTTGCAAGCTGCGGGTCAGGTCAAGAGCCCTACCCTGCTACGCATCGCACCCGGCTTGTGACATCGTCCCCGGACCTCGCCTCGGGCGGGCTTCACCCATCGGTGGCCGAGACGCCTTCTCTCCTTTCGGCCTGCGGCTCGTCTTCCCTCTCCCTCGCCCTCCCCCGCTCCTCTCCTCTCCTCTCCTCTCCTCTCCTCGCCCGCTCCTCCTCTCACTCCCCCGCTCGTCTCTCTCTTCCCCGCCCTCGCACGCGGAAGGGCGCGGCCATCAGGCCGCGCCCTCCTCTGCTTCTCGTCTCTTCTACTTACCTTTTACCTTTCGTCCCCTCAGGCGACGATCGACACCATGCGCCCGGCCACCACGATGACCTTGCGCGGGGTCTTCCCGGCCAGGGCTGCCGCCACTCGTTCTTCCGCCAGGGCGGCGGTGCGGACTTCTTCCTCGGTCGCTTCCGCGGCGACTTCGATGCGGCCGCGGACCTTGCCGTTGATCTGGACGGGGTAGGTCACCGTGTCGACTACCAGGTGGGCCGGGTTGGCCGTGGGGTAGTCGGCGTTGGCCAGGGACTTGGGGTGGCCCAGGCGGTTCCACAGTTCTTCGGCGATGTGGGGGGCGATGGGTGCCGTCATCAGGATCTGGGCTTCGGCGACTTCGCGTGGCACCTCGTTCAGGCCGGTCACGTGGTTGTTCAGCGTGATCAGCTTGGCGATGGCGGTGTTCAGGCGCAGGTTCTCCATGTCCTCGCGGACGCCGTCGATGGTCTTGTGCAGGACCTTCAGGGTGTCGTCATCGGCTTGCGCGTCGGTGACGCGGACGGCACCCGTGGTCTCGTCTACTACGTTGCGCCACAGGCGCTGCAGGTAGCGCTGGGAGCCGATGACGGCGCGGGTCTCCCAGGGGCGGGAGGCCTCCAGGGGGCCCATGGACATCTCGTAGACGCGGAAGGTGTCGGCGCCGTACTCGTCGCACATCTCGTCGGGGGTGACGACGTTCTTCAGGCTCTTGCCGATCTTGCCGTACTCGCGGTTGACCTCGGCGCCCTCGAAGAAGTACTTCCCATCTTCTTCGGTGACCTCGGCGGCGGGGACGTACATGCCGCGCTGGTCGGTGTAGGCGTAGGCCTGGATCATGCCCTGATTGACCAGCTTGTGGAAGGGTTCCACGGTGGACACGTGGCCCAGGTCGAACATGACCTTCTGCCAGAAGCGGGCGTACAGGCAGTGCAGGACGGCGTGCTCGACGCCGCCGACGTACAGGTCGACGCCGCCGGAGACGCCGCCGTCGCGGGCGCCCATCCAGTAGGCCTCGTTCTCCGGCACGACCATCGCGTCGTCGTTCCACGGGTCGATGTAGCGGATCTCGTACCAGGAGGACCCGGCCCAGTTGGGCATGGTGTTGGTCTCGCGGCGGTAGGGCTTGGGGCCGTCGCCCAGGTCCAGGGTGACCTCGACCCATTCGGTGGCGCGGCTCAGGGGCGGCTCGGGGCTGCTGTCGGCGTCGTCGGGGTCGAAGGTCTTCGGCGAGAAGTCCTCCACCTCGGGCAGCTCCAGCGGCAGCATCGACTCGGGCAGCGCAACGGGGTTGCCATCGGTGTCCCACACGATCGGGAAGGGCTCGCCCCAGTAGCGCTGGCGGGAGAACAGCCAGTCGCGCAGGCGGTAGGTGACCGCGCCGGTGCCGTGGCCGTTGGCCTCCAGCCAGGCGATGATGGCGGCCTTGGCCTCGGCGACGCCCAGGCCGTTCAGGCTGACGCCCTCGCGCTCGGAGTTGATCGCCGGGCCCTCGCCGGTGAAGGCCTTGCCGTCCCAGCCCTCGGGGGGTGCGACGGTGCGGACGATCGGCAGCTCGAAGGCCTCGGCGAAGTCCCAGTCGCGCTCGTCCTGGGCGGGCACGGCCATGATCGCGCCGGTGCCGTAACCGGCCAGCACGTAGTCGGCGATGAACACCGGCACCTGGGCGCCGGTGACCGGGTTGGTGGCGTAGGCGCCGGTGAAGACGCCGGTCTTGACCTTGTCGCCCTCCTGGCGCTCGGCGTCGGTCTTGGCCGCGGCGAACTTGCGGTAGACGGCCACCGCCTCCGCCGGGGTGGCGTGCCCGTTCGTCCACACCGCGTGGGTGCCCTCCGGCCAGGCGCCGGGGACCAGCGCGTCGACCAGCGGGTGCTCGGGGGCCAGGACCATGTAGGTGGCGCCGAAGACGGTGTCGGGGCGGGTGGTGAAGACGCGGACGTCACCGGCGGGGCTCGGGAAGTCGATGTGCGCGCCGGTGGAGCGGCCGATCCAGTTGCGCTGCATCGTCTTGACCGGCTCGGGCCAGTCCAGGCCGTCCAGGTCGTTCAGCAGGCGCTCGGAGTAGGCGGTGATGCGCATCTTCCACTGCCGCAGGCTGCGGGTGAAGACGGGGAAGTTGCCGCGCTCACTGCGTCCCTCGGAGGTGACCTCCTCGTTCGACAGGACCGTGCCCAGCCCGGGACACCAGTTGACCGGCGCCTCGTCGACGTAGGCCAGGCGGAAGCCGTCGACGACCACGCGGCGCTCGGCGGCGGTCAGGGACGCCCACTCGCGCCCGCCGGGGACGGCGCGCTCACCCGAGTCGAACTCGGCGATCAGCTCGGCGACGGGCCGAGCCTTATCGGTGGCCTCGTCGTACCAGGAGTTGAAGATCTGCAGGAAGATCCACTGCGTCCACTTGTAGTAGCGCGGGTCGGTGGTGGCGAAAGAGCGCTTGGTGTCGTAACCCATGCCCAGGCGCTTCAGCTGCGCGCGGTAGCGGGCCACGTTCTCGGCGGTGATGTCGGCCGGGTGGCGGCCGGTCTGCACCGCGTACTGCTCGGTGGGCAGGCCGAAGGCGTCGAAGGCCATCGGGTGCAGCACGTTGAAGCCGGTCATGCGCTTGTAGCGCGCATAGCAGTCGGTGGCGATGTACCCCAGCGGGTGCCCGACGTGCAGGCCGGCGCCCGACGGGTAGGGGAACATGTCCATCACGAACAGCTTCGGCGCCCCGGCGCGCGGATGGCCGGGATCGGACAGCGGACCTGTGGGATTCACCGCGTCGAACTCGCCCTCGGCGGCCCAGTGGTCCTGCCAGCGGGGCTCGATCCGGGCGGCCAGCTCGGCGTCGTAGCGGAACGCCGGGACGTCGGCGTTATTGACGTCGCTCATTGTCGTGTCACCTCAAAGCCAGGTATGAACAGAGGGCATAAAAAATCCCCCCGCGCGTTTTCGCGCATGAGGGGGAGCCGTGCCGTCGCGGAAGCGTCACGCGTCAGCACGGCCTCGTAAGGAGCAGCTGGGCCGCCGTCATGCCTTGCAGTGTACCGCGAGGCCGCTGACCGGGTCATCGGCGTTGCGCGGCACCGCCCAGCAGGGACTCTATGTACGCGTGCGTCGGCGGGCTGTAGGCGCCCACCACCCGGCCGAGGACGCCGAGGGTCTCCGGCAGCGGCCAGTCGCCCGGCATCAGCTCCGACGGCAGGACCGGGACGCGCAGGAACACGCCGTAGGCCGGGCCCACGGTCCCCGCGTACGCCCGCAGCGTCTCCGGGCTCGGCCCCGGCGCGCCGTCCATGCCCTCCAGCGCGGCCAGGAGCCGGTCGCGGTGCCCGCGCAGCATCACCGCCAGCTCGTCCAGCTCCCAGGCGCGGCCGGCCACCTCGCGGGCCTGCCCGACGTCCAGGAGCAGGCGGCCGGTGTGCACCACCGCGCCGGGCGGGCGCGGTTCGAGGACGTCGGCGAGCCGGTCCACGCGGTCCTCGGCGCACACCAGCACGCCGGGCTGCATGGTCCCGTAGCCGACGAACCGGGCGTGGCGGCGCAGCCGGTCGCGGTAGGCGCGCTGGTCCTCGGGGACCTGGTGCAGGAGCACGTGGAAGTGGCCGCGCCACTCGGGGACGGTGACGCCGTCGCGCATGCGGCGGAAGGCCGCGGCGAAGTTCCCGGCCAGCTCGTAGTGGGTCTGCCGGCCCTCCCGCACGCCCGCGATCTGCCCTTCTCGGCGCATGCGGGCCAGCAGGCCGCGCGCGGCCGACTCCGACTGCCCCAGGTCGCCCAGGAGGCGGGTGAGGACCAGGCCCGGCAGGCGGTCGCGGCGGGCGGCGCCGAAGAGGAACGGGACGAGCCCGACGGCACGTCCCGGCCCTCGCGCGGGGCGCGCCGGTGGTGTTACATTCTCGTCCACGATCGTGTGATCGTTCATCACATAAGGATGGTGCCAGATGACCGCGGCGGATGCCTCCGCGCCACCCCGTAAGGGCGGTTTTCTCCGCGATTGGGCTCCGACGCTGCTGTTCAGCGTGGTGCTGCCGATCGTCACGTACAACGTGCTCACCTCGAACGGCATGAAGGTCACCACCGCGCTGCTGGTGTCCTCCGCCTGGGCGGCCTTCGAGCTCGGCCTGCACTTCCTGCTGCACCGGCGCCTGGACGAGCTGGCGATGCTGGCCCTGGTCGTGATGCTGCTGGGCTTCGCCGGGCAGCTCATCAGCGACAGCGAGCGCTTCGCGGTCATGAAGGACTCGGCGATCACCGGCCTGATCGGGCTGGCGATGTTCGCCTCGCTGCTGGCGCCGCGTCCCTTCGCCTTCTACTTCGGCCGCAAGTTCGCCACCGGCGGCGCGCCCGAGCGGGTGGACTGGTGGAACGGCCTGTGGCGGTTCCCCGGCTTCCGGGCCACCCAGCGCGTCATCACCACGGTGTGGGGCGCGGGCTTCCTGCTGGACGCCGGGCTGCGCACGGTCCTGGGCCTGAACCTGTCGACCGACGCGATGGTCACCATCAACGCGGTGATGCCGCTGGCGGTGACGGCGCTGCTGATCACCTGGACGATCCGGTACTCGCGGGCCAAGGCCAAGGCCGCCCGCGACGCCAACCCGGACGCCGCTCCCCCGGTCCCCTCCGCCTGAACCACCCGCCGCGCGGTCACCGCGCGATCACACGCGCCCGGTGCCCCTCACCGGGCGCGTTCGTGTACCGGCGTACCGTCGCCCGGGAAATGTTGTCGTCCAACTCGTTATGAACAAATGACCGGTCCGGCCTTTCGGATTCCGGTCTTCGGGCTGACATTATTCAGGTTGAGTCCGCACACGGGGAGGACGGCCGGCGCCGTCGTGGCGATGCTGCCCCCCATGGAAACGGCACGGTGCACCCCTTCGGCGCCGTGCCCCTTGTCGAGGAGGCCGAATGACCGTTCATCCCACCCGGAACGGCCAGGTGCAAGAGCTCGGGGCCCCAATGGCGCCGCATGAATTCAAGGCGGCGGCCGACTCCATCGTGGCCAACATCGAGCGGGTCATCGAAGGCAAGAACGCGATCGTCCGGCTGTCGCTGGCGGTGCTGGTCGCCGAGGGCCACCTGCTGATCGAGGACGTGCCCGGCGTCGGCAAGACGAAGCTCGCCAAGGCCTTGGCCCGGTCCATCCACAGCACCGTGCGGCGCATCCAGTTCACGCCCGACCTGCTGCCCAGTGACGTGACCGGTGTCTCCATCTGGAACCAGGACGCCCACGACTTCGAGTTCAAGCCGGGCGCGGTCTTCGCCAACCTGGTCGTCGGCGACGAGATCAACCGGGCGTCGCCGAAGACGCAGTCGGCGCTGCTGGAGTGCATGGAGGAGCGCCAGGTCACCGTTGACGGCCGCACCTACCCGCTGCAGACGCCGTTCATGGTCATCGCCACGCAGAACCCCATCGAGATGGAGGGCACCTACCCGCTGCCCGAGGCGCAGCGGGACCGGTTCACCGCGCGCGTGTCGATGGGTTACCCGGACGTGTCGGCGGAGCTGGAGATGCTCAATGTGCACGGCGGCGCCGACCCGCTCGACGAGCTCGGCCCGGTGGTCGACGCCGATCTCATCCGCCGCATGATCGCCACCGCCCGGCACGTCCACGTCTCCGACGCGGTCAAGCAGTACGCGGTCGCCCTGGTCCACGCCACCCGTGAGGCCCCCGACCTGCGCCTGGGCGCCAGCCCGCGCTCGGCGCTCCAGCTGGTCCGCACCGCCCGCGCCGTGGCGGCCCTGGAGGGCCGGGAGTTCGTGCTGCCCGACGACCTGCAGGCCCTCGCGGTGCCCGTCCTCGCCCACCGGCTGCTGCCCACCAGCGAGGCCCAGCTCGCCCGCCGCACGACCGACGCGATCGTCGCCGACATCGTCCACCGACTCCCGGTGCAGCGTCACGGCCACGGCAGGTAGGGCATGAGGGAATCGCTGCGTGGTCTGACCACACGGGGCAAGGCGTTCTTCGCCGCGGCGATCTCGTTCTGCCTGGTCGGCATCTTCATCGGAGAGAAGGACCTCCTGCGCGTCGGCATCCTCATCGGGGCCATGCCGCTGCTGTCGGCGTTCGCGCTGGCGCGCACCCGCTACAAGCTCGTGAGCGCGCGGGTCCTCGACCCGCAGCGCACCGAGGTCGGCCACAGCGCGCGCGTCGTGCTGCGGCTGCGCAACTCGGCGCGGCTCCCCACCGGGACGCTGATGCTGGAGGACCGGCTGCCGTACGCGCTCGGCTCGCGGCCGCGGCTGGTGCTGGAGCGGCTCGCCGGGCTGATGGGCAGCTCCGTGTCGTACACCGTCCGCGCCGAGGCGCGCGGCCGCTACGACGTCGGTCCCCTGGTGATCCGGATGACCGACCCGTTCGGGCTGTGCGAGATCACCCGGTCCTTCCCGACGAAGGACAAACTGACCGTCACGCCGAAGATCACCCCGCTCCCGGCGATCCGCCTGGCCGGGGAGTACGCCGGTTCCGGCGACAGCCGCACCCGCTCGGTGGCGGTGCACGGCGAGGACGACGTCGCCACCCGCGAGTACCGCTACGGCGACGACCTGCGGCGGGTGCACTGGCGCTCCACCGCGCGGGCCGGCGAGCTGATGGTCCGCCGCGAGGAGCAGCCCTGGGAGAGCCGCGCGACGGTGATGCTCGACGTGCGCGGCGCGGGGCACCGCGGTGAGGGGCCCACCTCGTCCTTCGAGTGGGCGGTGGGCGCCACCGCCAGCATCGCGCTGCACCTCAAGGGGCACGGCTACAAGCTGCGGATGGTCACCGAGACCGTCGACATCGACGGCCAGCTGGGCGGCGAGGGCGAGATCCTCGACCACCTGGCCGAGGTGAAGCTGCGCAAGCACGGCGTCCTCGACGAGCTCGTCCACCGGGCCCGGCAGGGTGAGCACGGCGGGCTGATCATCGGCGTCGTCGGGCAGCTCGACGCCGCCGAGGCCGAGCGCCTGGCGAGCCTGCGGGTCTCGGGCGCGAGCTGCGTGGCGCTGCTGATCGACTCCTCGACGTGGCTGCCGCTGCCTCCGCCGCAGCGCCAGAAGGCCGACGAGGCCTTCCACGGCACGGTCCTGAGCCTCATGCGGGCGGGCTGGAAGGTCGTCCCGGTGCGCCGGGGCGAGGACCTGGCGCACCTGTGGCCGCTGGTGGGACGGTCGGGGCAGGGCTTCGCGACGCGGGCGGCGCTGGCCGAGGCCGCCACGCACATGGGCACCACGAATCCGGGAGGAACGCGATGAACCGCCGCCATAACGTCGCCGTCGTGGGCGGGGCGGCGACGCTGCTGGCCTCGGCGCCGCTGACGCTGATCTTCGCCGGGCTGTTCTCGTGGTTCCTGCCGATCGTGTTCGCCGTGACGATCGTGGTCGGCATCGGCATGGGCCTGCGGACGCTGCGCGCGCCGCTGCCGGTGGTGGTGCTGGCGCAGCTGGTCGGGCTGGCGCTGTTCCTGACCTGGACCAGCGCCTCCGGTGGCGCGGCGCTCGGCGTGGTCCCGACGGGATCGACGCTGTCCGACTTCGGGGCCCTGTTCAAGGACGCCTCCGACACCGCCGCGACCGCCACGATCCCGGTGCCCGAGAGCCCGGGGCTGATCTTCGTGGCCGTCCTGGGCATCGGCGTGGTGGCGATCCTGGTGGACCTGTTCACCATCGGGCTGCGCACTCCCGCGCTGTCGGGCGTGCCGATGCTGGCGATCTACATCGTGCCGATGGCGGTCATGGAGGACACCGTCCCGTGGCTGATGTTCATCCCGGGTGCCCTGGGCTACCTGTGGCTGCTGCTGACGGACAACATCCACCGGGTGCGCCGGTTCGGCAGGCGCTTCGCCGGGGACGGCCGCAACATCGACATGTGGGAGCCCTCGCCGCTGGCCAGCACCGGCCGGTGGCTGACGGCGGTGGGCGTGGCGGTGGCGCTGCTGCTGCCGCTGGCGATCCCGGGCGTCAACGCGGCGGGGCTGCTGGCGTCCTTCGGGTCCGGCGGGAACGGGGACGGCGACGGCGGCAGCGGCGGGGAGGGCGCGGTCCGCGTCAACCCGGCCATGAACCTGCGCGGCGCGCTGACCCAGGACAAGACCACGAACCTCCTTAATGTGGTCACCGACGACCCGAACCCCGGTTACCTGCGGCTCTACGTCACCAACGAGCAGAGCGACGAGGGCTGGTCCTGGGGCGGCGACTTCGGCTCGGGGGTGAGCATGGCGCAGGTCGGGCAGCGCCAGGGCTACGACCCGAACCTCCCCGGCAAGCAGTACAAGGCGACGGTGACCGTCCTGGGGATGAGGGAGAGCTCGCTGCCGCTCTACCCGAATCCCGACGAGGTCAGCGTCGGCCGGGGCTGGAACTTCGACCCGGTGACGTCGATGGCCACCTCGGACTCGCGCAACACCGAGAACCTGGTCTACGAGTTCAAGTTCACCCACTACCAGTTCGACGAGAAGCTGCTGCGCACGGCGCCGCCGGTGGATCAGGGCTCGGTGATCTTCACGGAGAACACGCGCGTCGACCCGATCGAGTCGATCCAGAAGCTGGCGGAGCGGCTGACCGCCGACAAGCCGACCGTCTACGACAAGGTCAAGGCGGTCAACCAGTACTTCAGCCCGGAGAACGGCTTCAAGTACAGCCTGAGCACCGAGCGGGGCACGCTGGGCACCGGCATCGAGGACTTCCTGCAGACCAAGAGCGGCTACTGCCAGCAGTACGCCGCCTCGATGATGATGCTGCTGCGCGCGGCGCACATCCCCGCCCGCGGCGTCATCGGCTTCACCAGCGGCACCAAGAGCCAGAACGTGGTGCAGCTGACCAACCGCAACTACCACGCCTGGGTCGAGGTCTACTTCCAGGGCTACGGCTGGGTCCCCTTCGACCCGACGCCCTCGGGCAACGTGTACGGGGCCGCCGAGATGCCGTGGGCGCCCGACAGCGACACCATCGACCGCTCGTCCAACGGCGCCTCCGAGGACCCGCAGGGCCCGCGCGGCGCCTCCGGCGACCCCTCGCTGGCCGGGAAGGACCCGCTGGACCCGAACATGGAGGGCGTGCTGGCCGGGGACGACGCGTCGGCGCCGAAAGGCCCGGCGACCTGGCCGTACTGGATCACCGCACTGGTCGTGCTGGCGATCCTGCTGGCGCAGCCGGGCCTGCGGCGGACCAGCCTGCGCTCGCGCAGGCTGCGCCCCAACGGCGACGGCACCGCCTCGGCGCACCTGGCCTGGCGGGAGCTGCAGGACCTGCTGATCGACTACGACTACCAGGGCCCGCCGTCCGAGACGCCCAGGGGTACCGCCGACCGGCTCGTCGAGCGGCCGAAGCTCACCGGCGAGGCCGCCGAGGGCGTCCACGTCCTGGCCACCGCCGAGGAGACCGCGAGGTACTCCGTCCATCCGCCCGACGACGAGACCGCCGACCGGCTGGCCGGCGCGGTGGGCGCGGTGCGGGCGGAACTGGCCACCCACGCCGGGCGGACCGGGCGGCTGCGGATCATCCTGTTCCCGCCGTCGGTGCTGCGCGCCTGGCGCGCGGCGATGTCGCGCGGCGTCGCGGGGACCGCGAACGCGCTCGCGCGCGCCAGGGGACGTGTGAGGCGTCTTCTCACCGGGCTGATCCGGGCCCGGGGACGGGCCTGAACCGTCGATAGTGGACGATGAGGCGCGGGCCGATGGCCCGCGCCTCTTTCGTGTCCCCCGACCCTCCACTCCGGACGCCGCTCCGCTCGCGACGCCCGGCGCCGCCGCGCGCCCGCGTGGCCGTCCCGAGCGTCGCCGGACGGTCACGCTCCACAGTGGGAGTGCACGATCCGTGTGCCCGCGCTATCGCGAATCCGACTCACCCTCATCCGCGTGGCGATCGCGGCACCGGTTCCCCGTCCCACATCCCGGCCGATCCGAGGTATCCGGAGCCCACCCTCCACAAAGGTCGCGCGGCCAGCGGAAACACGGGCCCGGATGATCCACACGCGACCGCCGGGCGTCCACCGTCCCAACAGGCGGATTCGGTGTCCGAGCCGACCCCGTTGATCATTCAGTGAATGGAATCCGCCTTCCGGTCATGATCCCCGTCACCACCTGCGCGGACGTGTCCGGATGCGACGGTCCTTTCAGGATCCACCAACTTTCCCTATCTGCTATGCGATGGCTAGATTCAGCAACCGCACGAACACGTTCCGAACGCGCCGCTTCACGGGGTTCCGCCCACAGGGGTGGCGCGTTGTCGTGCCTTCCCCCTCGACAGAAAGGATCCACTTCGTGACTTCCCCCGAAGGGATCGAGAGATTCGGCTACCGCCAGGAGCTGCGCCGTACCGTCGGGTTCGCCGACATGCTGTTCTACGGCCTGATCTTCATGGTCCCGATCGCGCCGTTCGGCATTTTCGGCTCGGTCTTCACCGCCTCCGGCGGCATGGTGGCCCTCGCCTACACCATCGGCATGGTGGCCATGGTCTTCACGGCCTGGTCCTACAGCCAGATGGTGCAGGCGTTCCCGATGGCCGGCTCGGTGTACAGCTACGCGGGCCGCGGCATCGCCCCCGCCGTCGGCTTCCTCGCCGGCTGGGCCATCCTGCTCGACTACATCCTCGTCCCCTCGCTGCTGTACGTCATCGCGGCGGTGGCCATGAACTCCATCGTGACCTCGGTCCCGGTGTGGGCGTGGCTCGTCGGGTTCCTGCTGCTGAACACCATCGTCAACATGCTCGGCATCAAACTCACCATGGGCGTCACGCGACTGCTGCTCATCGGTGAGCTGATCGTGCTGGCGATCTTCATCGTGCTGGGCGTCAAGGGCCTCATCGACGGACGCGGCCAGGGCTTCTCGTGGGACGCCTTCTACAACTCCGACACGTTCACGTGGGGCGTCGCCTTCGGCGCGGCCTCGACGGCGGTCCTGTCGTTCCTGGGCTTCGACGGCATCTCGATGCTCGCCGAGGAGAACAAGGGCACGGCCAAGCAGATCGGGCGGGCCATGGCCGGCGCGCTCGGCCTCGCCGGCGTCCTGTTCATCGCCCAGACGTGGGTGGCGTCGATGTACGTCGCCCCCGAGACCGCCAAGGCCCTCTTCGACGGCGCCGACGGGTCGAACGCCTTCTACGACGCCGCCGCCCTCGCCGCCAACGGCAAGTGGCTGGCCACCGTCACCGCCGCCGCCACCGCGATCGCGTGGGGCTTCGCCGACTCCCTCGTCGCGCAGGTCGCCACCTCGCGCCTGCTGTACGCGATGTCCCGCGACCGGCAGCTGCCGAAGTTCCTCTCCAAGGTCTCGGTCAAGCAGGGCGTGCCGACCAACTCGATCCTCGTGGTCAGCGGCATCTCCCTGGGCGTCGGCCTGTGGGCCGTGCTGGACGAGGCCGCCCTCGGCGACCACATCACCCTGCTGGGCAACACCGTGAACTTCGGCGCGATGCTGGCGTTCCTGGCCCTGCACGTCTCGGTGATCTGGCACTTCGTGGTCCGCAACAAGAGCCGCAACATCTTCGGCCACGTGGTCATGCCGGTCATCGGCATCGCGATCCTGGTCGGCGTGGTCATCAACGCCAACCTCGTCGCGCAGAAGGTCGGCCTGGCCTGGCTGGGCCTGGGCGTCCTGGTGCTCATCCTGCTCTACGTGATGAAGCGCGGCCCGAAGTTCCCCGCGACGGTCTCCGGTCCCACCGGTGAGCCGGACAAGGCGCCCGCCTTCTCGGGGACGAACCAGTGACCGAGGTCCACACGATCAAGCCGACTCCCGAGCAGCTCGCCTACACCTTCGGCGGGCAGCGGGAGCCGATCGCGAAGATCAACCCGGGCGACGTGGTCCGCATGTACACCGAGGACTGCTTCGGCGGCGTGGTGCGCAGCGCGGCCGACCTGCCCACGCAGGTGTGCCGGTTCCCCTACCTGAACCCGGTCACCGGCCCGTTCCACGTCAACGGCGCGGAGCCGGGCGACACCCTCGCCCTGCACTTCGTGTCCATCACCCCCGCGCGCGACTGGGCCGTCTCGACGACGTTCCCGCACTTCGGGGCCCTCACCTCCACCTCCCACACGGCGACGCTCCAGCCGCCGCTGGAGGAGCGGGTGTGGATGTACGACGTGGACGTGGCGCGCGGCGTGGTGCGCTACCAGGCGACGCGGTCCGACTTCAGCGTGGAGCTCCCGCTGGACCCGATGCACGGCACCGTCGGTGTCGCGCCGGGCGCCGGCGAGGCCCGCATGACGATCGTCCCCGACGCCCACGGCGGCAACCTCGACAGCCCGCTGCTGCGGGCGGGCACGACCGTCTACATTGGAGTCAATGTGGACGGTGGGATGTTCGCCATCGGTGACGGCCACTGCCGCCAGGGCGCCGGAGAGGTCACCGGAGTGGCGGTGGAGGCGGCGATGAACACCGTCGTCGCCGTCGAGCTGATCAAGGGCGTCTACACGCCCTGGCCGCGCTTCGAGACCGACACCGAGCTGATGTCGACGGGTTCGGCGCGTCCCCTGGAGGACGCCTACCGGATCAGCCAGCACGATCTCGTCGGCTGGGTCGGCGGCCTCACCGGACTGGACACATTGGACTCTTACCAGTTGATCGGCCAGGCCGGGCAGGCCCCCGTCGCGAATGTGGTGGACGCCAATTACACAATGGTGGCCAGCGTCGAGAAGGCCTATCTGCCAACGATCAGCGTCTACGAGGACGCGCACGCCCGACTGCGGGAAACAGGCCGCGAGTACGGAACGGAGTAAGTGGTGGACGACCGGTTGCCGGTGCGCGATGAACTGTTCCTCCTCTCCCATGAAGAGAGCGGGAAGCCGCTCATCCACGTGCCATCCCTGTCGGCCGGGCTGGCCGGCGCGCTGCTCATCGACCTGGCCCTGCGCGGCCTGATCGACGGCACGCACGGACGGATCGGCGCCTGGCAGCGCGAACAGGGCGGCGACCGGGCCCCGGGCATCATCGGCGAGGGCATGGAGGGCCAGGCCCTCGCCGAGATCCGGACCGTCGGCAGCTCACGGACCGCCTACGACTGGATCATGACCTGGCACCCCGGTTTCTACGACCGGGTGTGCGCGGAGATGGTCACCGTCGGCGTCCTGATGGCGAAGACGTCCCGCAAGTTCGGGCTCGTGCCGGTCACCCGGCACGTCCCCACCCAGGACGTCTTCGTGACCCGCGCCCGCGGCGCGCTACGGCGCACCGTCACCGGCGTGGTCCAGCCCGACGCCGGATACGCCGCCCTCTGCGGCCTGCTCTTCGTCCTCCAGCTGGAGGGTTCGCTGCACCTCTCCACGGGCAGCGCCGACCTGCGCAAGCAGCTCTTCGCCATCGCCGACCGGCACACCCCGACCATCCGGGAGATCCTGTCGGCGGTCGACAAGGCGGTCGGCGAACTGGCCACGGCGGCCTTCTAGCGCCGAGAGCACCCGAGGGCGTCCCCGCGAGGGGGCGCCCTCGTCGCGTCCTACGCCCCCAGGACCTCCGAGAGGCGCCCGAAGGTCATCCCCTTGGCCCGCAGGCCCTCCACGATCTTCGGCAGCGCCTTGTGCGTCTGAGGCGCGTTCGGGCCGCCGATGTGCATGATGACCACCGAACCGGCCTTCGCCTTGCCCAGCACCGCGTCCACGATCGGCTGCGAGGCCTCGGCGAACGGGTCGCCGCTCACCACGTCCCCGTCGACGACGGTCACGCCCAGCGGCGCCAGCGCCTCCAGGGCCCGCTCGTCGTGGCACAGCCCCGGGTAGCGGAAGTAGCGGGTCTGGTTGCCGCCCAGGGCCTCCAGGACACCGAAGGTGCGGTCCACGTCGGCCAGCATCGCGGCCGGGTCGTCCTCGAAGGCCAGGCCGTAGCACTTGTCGGTGAAGGCCTGGTGCGAATAGGTGTGGTTGGCCAGCTCGAACAGCGGGTTGCCCGCGATGCGCTTGGCCACGTCCCCGTACTGCCCGGCCCACATGCCGGTCATGAAGAAGGTCGCGGCGACCTTCTCCTTCTCCAGGTAGGCCAGCAGCGGCTCATTGTGATACGTGGCGACCTCGCCGCTCTCCAGCTGCTTCTTCATGAACTCGGTGAGGTCGGCGTCGAAGGTCAGCGCGACCATCGTCCCCTCGCGCGGCCCGTGGTTCACCACCGGCGGCGTCGTCCCCTTCGCCACCGCGCCCGGCACCTTCACCGGCGCGGGCGAAGGCGAGACGGCCGGCCGGGACGACCCGCCACCCGCGTCACCCTTCGGCCCGGCGTCCGGCGCGGCCGGATCGCACCCGGTCAGCGCCGCCAGCGGCAGCGCGGCGAGCAACGCGAGAGTCTGTCGTCGGCGCATGGGCTCTTTTCCCCGTGAGTGATGACCGAGCGCGAATCGTACCGGGGCGGGTCCGCCGATCCGCAGGGCCGTCACGCCTCCAGCACCGGACCCTAAGGCCACCGCCAGGACGCGCCCTTCCCGATCGGGCAACCTTTTCACATCATGGAAAACTGCACCCTTCTATTTCCGTGAACTCCAGGTATGGTCGTGCTAGCCCGTTCCGAAGGTCTGTGCCCGCGCATATCGACGGATCCTTCTCCGTGTCCGGACCGACTCCTCTCGGGTCCGACGGACAGCCCGAGTAAGAAATTTCGAACACAGATGCGAATGATCCCTTCGGTCTTCGATCAGACCAATTCAAGCTCCGCCGAAAGGCGGATGTTCCATCTGCTCGCAAGTCTCGTGATCGACGGATGGGAGTACTGCTTCCACAGCGTGAACCTCCCAGTGCACGAAAAACAGCGAGAGTGTGAGATCGACTTCTTGCTTCTGGGTGAGCGCGGCATCCTGGTGATCGAGGTCAAAGGCGGAGCCGTCGCCTGCGTGGACGGAGCCTGGACCACCACCAGCCGAAACGGCCGATCGCACACCGTGACAAGGAGCCCGTTCGACCAAGCCCGGGAAGCACGCCACGCACTGGAGAAGAGACTGGCCACCATCGCCGGAAAGGACATCGCGGACACGATGGTCTTCGGCCATTGTGTGGCATTTCCCGAGATCGACTTCGACGTCGACGGGGTCGAATGGGATTCCGCCACCGTGATACATCGGCCTCAGCTGGCCGCCGGACAGCTGGCTTCTGCCCTCGACCTAGCCGGACGCTACTGGGAACGAAAGCAGTCACACCGTGCACCATTGACAACCGATACGGTAGCCGATCTGTGCCAGGCGATCCGGCCCATGTTCGACCGGGTACAAGGGTTCCGCACGCAGGGCAGACTCATCGAAGCGCAACTGCACAGGCTCACCGAGCAGCAGTACCGGATGCTCGATCTCAGCGCGGCGAATCCGCGCCTCCTCATCGAAGGTGGAGCCGGAACGGGAAAGACGCTGCTCGCGGCCGAGCTCGCTCGTCGCTCGGCGCCGACGGGCACCAAAGCGGCGCTGACCTGCCATAGCAACATCCTCGCCTCCTTCTTGCAACGGCAGAAGGGAATCCTCGCGGAGAACGTGATCCCCTTTGCGCTGCTGAAGGACGCCGGACCCGGCACCGTCGGCACACTCATCGTGGACGAAGCCCAAGACGTGATCAACGAGCGGGACCTCGACGTCATCGACCGGGTCCTGCGCGGTGGCCTCGCGGACGGGAACTGGACCTTCCTGCTCGACGTCAACAATCAGCGGGGGCTCGTCGGCGCCTTCGAGGACTCGGCGATGGAGCGGCTGTCGGCGCTCCGACCGGCGCGCATGAAGCTCACCGAGAACTGCCGCAACACTCCCCCGATCGTCACCGCGACGCGAGACCGGACGGCCGCCGACGTCGGATTGAACACCATGGGGTTCGGCGACCCCGTGGAGTTCGTGGAGGCCGGGCGAGCAGAAGCCGCCGTTCGTGCCGCGAGAGTCCTCGACGAGTTCGAAGAAGGCGGCGTCGCGATGCACGACGTGGTGTTGCTGTCGCCCGTTCCGTTCAGGGAATCACTGTTCGGCATGCTCCCGAGCGCGTGGCGAGCGCGGGTCGACGTTCTCGACCTGCTCCGCCACCGGCGCCTGGAGACCGGACGGATCGGATTCGCCAGGGTCGCCGATTTCAAGGGACTAGAGCGACGCTATGTGCTCTTGGAGGAGCCCGCCGATCTCGGTACGGCGGAGGCGCGCCGCGTCCTATATGTCGGGATGACCAGAGCTCGGGCCGGGCTCTGGATCTTCACCACGGGGACGGGGGAAGTCTGATGACCACTCCGGAGGCTGAACGCGACGAAGTCGTAGCTCATCTGCGCCGCCATCTGATCGGACCGGTCGGGGGGCCCGGCGAGCGCCTTCGAGATGAGCCGAACGGCCGGTACCTCACCGGGATCCTCTACGCCCAGCCGCAGCAGGTGCCGGGCTCTGAACCGGACGACGACCTTCAAGAGGAGGAAGTCGAGTCTCCCGGGAACTCACTTACCGAGGATGCCGACGATCCGATCACGCTCACGGGTCACGTCCGGCCGAGTTCCATAGGGATCACCTTCATCGCGCCCCGTGCGGAATCGGTGTTCCTGGAACTCGATTTCGGATACTACGAGCCCGACGGCTCGGAGTGGATCCACCAATCGGGCTCGGCCTTCATGCGACTGCGGCCCGATTCCGATGGCAGATGCTCCCTCCCGGTTCCAGAAGGGCCACCGGGGTTACTGACCGTCAAGGCACGCTGGCGCCCCTTGGACGATGCATCGATTGTCACCGTTGCCCTCGTCAACATGCGGGAGCAACCACCGCGTCGCCGCGTCGACCCGGCCGAGTGCGTCTACCAGGTCCATCTTCGCTGCCGCCCCGAGTCCGGTCGGCTTCGCAGATACCCGACCCGCAGGCACGGGCACCGCGACCCTGAGGCCGAGGAGCTGGAGCTTCAGTATCGCGACGGCGCCGTGTACGCCATCGGTCATGGCGTCGCCGCCGACTGGGACCGGTCCGAAGGTGAGCCCGCCTGGGTCGAAACCACCTTCCTCCCGGTAACCGTCGTCCCCGACGTCGCGTTCGAGGTGCCGGGCGATCCCGAGGCACTTCGCCTCAGCCGGCTCGCGTCCATCGTCGAGGACGAGTCCGTCATCTCGATGCTCGACGATTTCATCGACGGTTATGAGCGCTGGGCCCAGGCGTCACGCCGGGCCGTCGAGAGCATCCCCGACCATCTGCGAGCGGCCGCCGCCGAGCTCGTCGCCAGAATGGACGCGACGGGCGCGCGCATGCGCCGTGGAGTACGACTCCTCGATACCGATACGACCGCGCGCACGGCGTTCGGGCTTGCCAATCATGCGATGGCGATGCAGATGGTGCACGGCTCCGCCTCACTCGCGGGATCGCCTCACCCATTGGGGCAGGCCCCAGTGATGCCGGACGGGTACGAGACGAGAGCCTCTTGGCGGCCGTTCCAGCTCGGATTTCTCCTGCTCACCATCGATGGCGTGGTCAACGGTGACAGCGCCGATCGCGACCTGGTCGACCTGATCTGGTTCCCGACCGGTGGCGGCAAGACCGAGGCTTACCTGGGCCTCGCGGCCTTCACGATCCTCCACCGGCGCCTTTCGATGCTCGACGATGGCGCCGGGACCACGATCATCACCCGGTACACGCTCCGGCTGCTGACCACACAGCAGTTCCAGCGGGCCGCGACGATGGCCCTCGCCTGCGAGGTCCTACGCCGTCGTAACCCGTTCGCGCTCGGCGGGAGCCGCATCTCGATCGGCATCTGGGTCGGGGCGAACAGCACACCGAACACCTACGCCGAGGCCGTCACCCTGCTCCGAGACATGAGGGCGGGAAGGGAGTCCACGGTCGGCTTCCAGGTGGAGCACTGCCCATGGTGCGGAACCGAGCTCATGCCCCCGGGGTCCGAGGAGGACACCGAGTGGGGGATCCACACGACGAACACCTCGATCCGGTTCCGCTGCCTCAACTCGGCATGCGAGTTCCATGACGAGATACCCATCGCCTCCGTCGACCAGGCGCTCTACGACGAGCCGCCGACGCTCCTCGTCGGGACCGTCGACAAGTTCGCGCGCCTGGCATGGCATGAGAAGGCCGGGGTCTTCCTCGGGGCGGGTGAGGCCCCGGGGCCGTCCTTGGTGATCCAGGACGAGTTCCACCTGATCTCCGGGCCGCTCGGGACCATCGTCGGCCTCTACGAAGCGGCCTTCGATGTGGTCATGCGCCACCACGGCGCAAGGCCGAAACTCGTGGCCGCCACCGCGACCATCCGGCGAGCGGACGATCAGACCCGCGGCGTCTTCGGCCGGAAGGTCGCGCTGTTCCCACCGGCGGGCCTCGAAGCGGGCGAGTCCTACTTCGTCACCACCGACCGGAGGAAGCCGGGCCGCATGTACGTGGGAGTCATGCCTCATGGCCATACGCACGTCATGGCCCTCAACCACACGGCGGCCGCCCTGCTCCAAGCCCCCACGGAGCTCGCATTGTCACCGTCCACCCTGGACGGGTACTCAACCCTGGTCGTCTACCACAACAGTCTGCGTGAGCTCGGCAAGACGATCACCCTCGCCCATGACGACTTCCCGACCCGGATCAGGTCGATCGCCCCATCGATCGAGCAGGCCCGCGAGCTGAAGGAGATCCGCGAACTCACCAGCCGCGTACCCGCACGAGAGATCCCGCGCATCCTGAACGCGCTGGCCCTCCGCCACGACGAGCGGGGTTCCATCACCATGATCGCGGCGACGAACATGATCTCGGTCGGCGTCGACGTCGGACGGCTCGCCCTCATGCTGGTCGACGGCCAGCCGAAGACCACGGCCGAGTACATCCAGGCCACCAGCCGGGTCGGTCGTGAGAGTGAGGAGCGCCCCGGCCTCGTCCTCACCCTTTACTCACCCGCGAAGCCCCGCGACCGATCCCACTACGAGTCGTTCACCGCCTATCACGCCGTGCTCTACAACGCGGTGGAACCGTCCTCGGTCACACCGTTCTCCATCAGCGCCCGCAATCGCGCACTGCACGCCGACCTCGTGATCCTCGTACGGCACGCGCTCGGCCTCGCCGAGGAACACGGAGCCGCGAAGTTCGAGCGCGGTGACCCTGAGCTGGAACGGCTGATCACCGCATTCCTCAAGCGCGCGGCCACCGCCGACTCCTCTGAAATCCAGGACCTCACCAGGCACCTCGACCGCCTCCAGGACGACTGGATGCGCAAGGCCGACCTCGCGGCCACGAGGGGCGGACTCGTCTATAGCGGCCGGGAAGACGCGCAGCTCCTCAAACGCTTCCTACGGCGAGGCGACGCCTGGGAGACGCTCGATTCGATGCGCAGCGTCGATCTCGAAATCCCGATCCTGCTGGAAGGGAATCGCTGATGAGCTTCAGCAGGAATGTCCGACGCGCCCAGCTCATCGGACCGGCGGGACCGGGCGCGATCATCGACCTGATCGGCGAGTCCTTCGTCGCCGTGGACGTCAGCCGCTGGTCCCGCACACTGCCTGTGTCCATGCCGCGCTTGACGCAACGACTTGGTGTGCGGCAGCTGAAGACCCCGACCGGCTTCGGCGTCCCATATCGCCGCTTCCCAGAGTGGCTGTTCTGTGGCAGGTGCCGTCGCATGATCCGCAGGCGCCCACGCGACGAATCGGCGAAACTCACCTGCGCGGTCTGCGCCGGGGACCGGCCCCTGATCCCGATGCGCTTCATCGCCATCTGCAGCAACGGGCACATGGCCGACATCGACTGGTGGTACTGGGCCCACACGAACTCCACCACCAAGTGCGAGGTCCGGGGCAAACTCCGTTTCGATCATCGGCCGGAGGAGGGCAGTGGCTTGTCCTCACTCGTCGTTCGTTGCGCCGAGTGCGGCGCCGGGCGCTCGCTCGATCGGATCACCTCACGCGGCTCCCTCACACAGCGCTGCGAGGGCCTGCAGCCCTGGCAGCAGCCGCTCGACGCCGAAGCATGCGACACGCTCATGGTCGCCACACAGCGCGGCGCGTCGAATGTCTACTTCCCGAGCGTGGTCAGCGCGCTGGATCTGCCTCCGGAGTCCGACTGGGACGCGTCGAGCGCGACACTGGCTCGCCTCCGCGACAACCATCTGTTCCTCGCCCTGGTCGAAGACCCCACCCTTCCGGTACGTGACATGACTTTGAAGTTCCTCGCGAGCAGGGAGGGTTTGACCGTCCCGGAGCTGGAACGGCTGCTCAGCACCGAATCGAGCGCGCAGGCGCATACGGGCACCGAGGAGGACATCCTGCCCGAAGAGTGGGTCGCCCTCCTCCACCCGCGGGATACCGAGTTCGACCCGCGCGACAACTTCATCACGAGGCCGTCGCGGGCACCCCGTGGGCCCGGCGGCGGGACCGTGGAGACAGAGCTGCTCTCGTCCCTGCGGCAGGTGATCCTCGTCGACCGCCTTCGGGAAGTGCGCGTGCTCAAGGGCTTCCACCGCTACACACGCGAGAACATGGTGTCGGCGAATCTCGCGCCCGACCAGACCAGCCTGCCGGCGATCGAGGTCTTCGGCGAAGGCTTCCTGCTCGCATTCGAAGAGTCCGCCATCACGGAGTGGGAGCGCCTGAGGGATGTCCGCGAGAGATGCAGGACGATCGAACGCCGGGTGGAGGCCGCCGACGCCTACTGGCTGCCGCCCGTCACGCCGAGGTTCCTCCTGCTGCACACACTCGCTCATCTCCTCCTTCGCGCGACGGCCTTCGAGGCCGGATATCCGACCTCCTCGCTCGGCGAACGGATCTACACCACCCACCCCGAGCAGGGCCCCGCCATGGCCGGTGTCCTCATCTATACCGCCGCCGGTGACAGTGAAGGCACCCTCGGGGGACTGGTCCGGATGGGTGAGCCCGAGCGCCTCCCAGCGCTTCTCCATTCCGCCCTCGTCGACGGGCAGTGGTGCTCACTCGACCCGGTCTGCTCGGAGTCACCCGCACAGGGCCCGGGTGGGTTGTCCATGGCCGCATGCCATGCGTGCGCGCTCGTGCCCGAGACGAGCTGTCAGGCCACCAACCGCCTCCTCGACCGGCGGCTCCTCATCGACCCCGAGTTCGGTTTCTTCCGGAACGCGCTCACCATCGCGGAGGACGTCCCCTGGCGGGCCCGGTGGTGACGATGCAGCCCGGGCTGCTTCCCGATCGCCTGCTGGTCATCCGCAATGGCGTCGATCCCGTAGGGCCCGTCCGGCGGCACCTGGAGTCCGGGGACGGCGAGTTCGCGATAGTCCGCCGTACGGTCCTCCGGCACCGCATCAAGACCCTGCTGCCGGGGAACCTGCGTAACCGCGTCATCGGCGCGAGAACCTGCATGAGCATCCTGTGGCAAGCGACGCTCAGTATGACGATGAGCGATTTCGGCGACCTCATCATCGACTCCGACGAGCTGCGGAGATGGGCCGTGAGACATGGCCGGCGCCCCAGCCCTCGCCGGTTCGTCATCGTGAACGGACAGCAGTTCCCACCCGAGTTCTACCGGCTCATGCGAACCCTCGACGTGCGGCTGACGATCCTCGCCGACTCACTGGACGTGCCGGGCGACCAGGGAACCTCGATCAATGACATGGCCCTGCTGACCGGGGCGGAGCCGGAACCCACCGATGACCTGCCCGAGACGGCACCATCGGTGGACGCGTTCGCCAGCGCGGCCGGGGACACCGACCTCCATGCAGCACCGAGACCGGGCGCCGGCGAACCGGCGCTGGAACTCCGCGCGCATCCATCGTTCAAAGCGGAGGTCGAGTTCATCGCCGACCTCGCGCGCGGCGAACCCGCACGATCGATGGGGATTCTGGTACCCACGAAGTCGATGGTCGCCGACTACCGCGACGCGCTCCGGTCCGCCGGGATCAAAGTCAAGTGGTACCTGTCCGGGAGCTCCGACAACGCACCGGGCATCAACTGGAGACAGCCGGACAAGGTGGTCCTGACCTGGTCCAGCGCCCTGGGCCTCAAGTTCGACACCGTGATCCTCCCCGGACTTGAGACCTTCAGCGACGAGCCTCCATTTGGCCGCATCCGGCCCCGGCTGGCCGCACTATCGCGGATCGCCCGGCACGACCTCGTCATCTCGTACAGCGGTGAAGGCCGGCCAACGGTCATGGACGGCGTTCCAGACACCCACCCCGCGGTATCCGAGCCGGACGTCACAGCGGACGCCGACTCTTCGCAGGAGACGCCACCGTCCCAGTCGCTTCCGCCTGGACAGGACCGACGCCGGGCCACCGCCGACGACATCGCGGCCGCCCGCGAACTCCTGAGCGGCGACCTTCGCCGCACGGCCACGAAGCGCCGGGATCTCATTCTGACCGCCGAGCAGGAGATCGGCCTGGCGGCTCTGATCCGCGGATCCGATCTCCCCCTGGGGACCTCACTCGTCCAGGGCTACCGGGCGAACCTTCCCTCCGATGACGAACGAACCCGAGCGTTCGACGCGATGCTCCTGCACAACCAGCGTCTCGTCTTCAAGATCGCCCGCCAGTTCCCCGCGGACACCCTCACCCTTGAGGACCTTCATCAAGAAGGCAACCTCGGCCTCATCCGGGCCGTGGAGAAGTTCGACGCGACCGTGGGCACGAAGTTCTCCACGTACGCGACCTGGTGGATCAAGCAAGCCATCAGCCGGGCGCTCGCCGACAAGGACCGGCTGATCCGCATCCCCGTCCACCAGCTCGAAAAGGTTCAACGGGTCCTAGCCGCCCGAAGGCGGGCGGAGGCGGACGGCCTTGAGCCGGCCCCACGCGAACTCGCAGCGCGAACTGGATACGACATCCCGACAGTGGTCTACTGCCTCCGCCTTGGGGCCGGGGTATTGCGGCTCGACGCGCCCCTGACGGTGGACGGCGACGCGAACGGGAACAGCACGCTGGGAGACTTCGTCGCCGCCGGCCTCGCGGCTCCGGAAGGCGCCATCGAATCGATGCTGTTCGGGCTGGACCTTCACCAGGCTCTCGACTCCCTGCCGGCCCGGGAGGCCTCGATCCTGCGGCTCCGCGGCGGCGTCGGCACCGGTGAGCCGTTATCGCTGGATGCCGTCGGCGAGCAGATGGGGCTGACTCGTGAGCGCATCCGGCAGATCCAGAAAAAGGCCACCGGGCATCTTCGCGACGCCCTCAGCGGAAGCCGTCCCAAGGATGCGCTCCCGGCTCCGCGGGGCGTCCCCCGTCAGCGCAAACCGGACGACCTCGATCCCTTCCTCTCCGGCCATCCCCGCACCCAGGACATGGGCACCGATGTGCTTCCTTGCGGAAACGGCTCGATCGAGGTCACACCGTGGGTCCTCCCGCACCCCAGCCTCCTCAGTCCCGATGAATTCAGGGCGGCGGGCGGCTCCGGGGCACGGTTCGAGCGCCAGGGCCTGTACGTGAGGCACGCGGGCAGGTTCCTCGTGCGAGGCGGATGGCTCGGGCTGCCCGGGCTCGACTCCGATTCGGAGACCTCGCAGGCGCGCGTGCTGGTCGAGCTGAGCGAGGAAACCCTCCCGCTCTGGCGCACTGAGGACACCGATCAGCTCACGCCACCCGATGACGTCCGGGTGCGGTTGACACAGCTCGGTCGCAACGCCCAGGAGCGAGCCCGGCAAGTCCACCGAAAGTACGGCAGTCCCGAGTCCGGCACACCGGGATCCGATCGCCTCCCGCCTGAAGGGGACCGCCATGACAGCACCTGATTCGAAGGCCTTCGCACGCAAGCTCTGGGACGTTCTCGGTGAGCGACGGGCGGCCGAACCCCAGCTCATGGACCATGACGCGTTCGTACAGGTCGTCGCCGAGTACCTGATCGAGGACGGCGCGATCGAGGAGCTGGAGCCCTGCTACTACCGGGTGACCTCGGGTCGCGAGCACATGGAGGTCGCGGGCTACTCGATCAGCGCCGACTGCGAGCAACTGGAACTCGCCACCGTGAACCTCGAATATCACGGTGGCACGGCCCAGCCCTCCAAAGGCAGGCGCTATCTCAGACGTGCCGCTCGCTTCCTGGAGCGCTGTCGCGAGGGGCTTCACCACGATCTCGAACCGGCCTCTCCCGCCTACGACATGGCCGAACGGATCCACTCCGCGTGGAACGGGCTCCAGAAGGCGCGCATCCTCCTCTTCACGGACGGCCGGCAGAGCCTTTCGGCACCAGAACCCGTGGTCATCGGCGGGCTGACCGTTGTCCACGAGATCTGGGACATCACACGACTCGAACGGCTCTTCACCTCCGGCGTCCGCGCGAGCGATCTCGACATCGACCTGAGCATGCAGGACCCGCCGGTCACCTGCCTGGCCGCTCCCCCCAGCCCGGATGGCTACCAGTGCCTCCTGGCCCTCATACCCGGCCGTCTCCTCGCTGAACTCTACGAACGACATGGCCTGCGGCTGCTTCAACGGAACGTCCGGGCCTTCCTGCAGACCAGGAACAAGGTGAACAAGCGGATCAATGAAACCGTACGCAGCCGCCCCGGCCGTTTCCTGGCCTTCAACAATGGGATCTCAGTGACCACCCGCCACGCGGAACTGGTCCAAGGCGAGGACGGGACCCAGCGGATCATCCGGCTGAGCGATCTGCAGATCGTCAACGGCGGGCAGACCACCGCCTCACTTCACCACGCCTGGCGACGGGATGGCGCCGACCTCACCGGAATCCTCGTCCCAGCCAAGATCACCGTCGTCGACGGTGACCGCCTTGAGGAACTCGTCCCGGACATCTCCCGCTACGCCAACTCGCAGAACGTGATCCGGGAAGCCGACTTCGAGGCCGGGACGGGCTTCCATGTGCAACTGGAACAGCTATCCAGAACGATCTGGGCGCCGGCCGCCGACGGTGGAGAGCAGCAGCGCTGGTACTACGAACGTGTCCGTGGCCAGTTCGAGGTGGATGTCGTACGTGAAGGCACTCCCGCGCGCCGCCGGGTGTTCAAGAACCAGAATCGCCGCTTCGGCAAGACCGACGCGGCCAAGTACGACATGGCCTTCCTCCGCAGACCGCACACGGTTTCATTGGGCGCGGAGAAGTGCTTCCAGGCTTGGACGAAATCGATCGTCAGGGAGTTCGACGGCGAGCCGGACGCCACTTTCTTCAAGGATCTCGTGGCGAAGGCGATCTTGTTCACCGACGTTCGCAAGGCGATCTGGGGCCTGGGCCTCGGCGGCTACCTGCAGCAATCCACCGCCTATGTCGTATCTCTACTCGCCGAACAGGCTGCCCCCTCGCTTGAGGCGATCTGGCGCGGGCAAACGGTTCCGGCCGATCTCCTCGGCCTCGCCGTTGCGCTCGCCGATCCGGTCCGCCACGTGCTGACGAACGCCCCAGGCTCCGCGAACGTCACTGAATGGTGCAAGAAGGACGCCTGCTGGGAGGCCGTACGAGTGATTCGCGTCTGAGTAAACCTTCAGCTCCGCCCCACCCACATTCGTGCCCCTGGAGACCTCTCGTGTCGACTTACGCCGTCAAGCTGCGCCCCAGCGACAACCTCCGCCTGAAGCCGCACCCCGATGCGTGCTCCGAATCCGGTTTCGCGGCTTGGTGCGACCAGCAGCGCCAAAAAGGACGGCGGCTCGCAGTGGACTTGTTCTCCGGTGCCGGAGGGCTCTCGCTCGGGCTCGAAGCGGCGGGCTGGACTGTGGCCGCCTCAGTAGACAGCGACCCACGGGCGCTCGAAACGCACCGAAGCGGATTCCCGGGGCTCGCCCTTGGCCTCGACCTCAGTGTCACCGCCGATCGTGAACGGCTGACGCGCCTGCTCGATGGCGCCGACATCGACCTCATCGCCGGTGGACCGCCGTGTCAGCCGTTCAGCCGGGCGGGACGGAGCAAGATCCGCAGTCTCGTGGCGGGCGGCAGCCGTGAGCCCGAGGATCACCGCCGCGAACTCTGGCGTGCGTTCCTCGACGTGGTCCTTACCGTTCAGCCACGAGCGATGCTCATGGAGAACGTCCCCGACATGGCCCTCGGCGACGAATTCAAAGCGGTGCGCACGATGATCGGCGCACTCGAAGGGGCCGGCTATCGCACACAGCTCAGCTTCGTGGACGCCTGGCGCTTCGCCGTGCCCCAGCTGCGCAAAAGACTCATTCTCCTCGCACGGCGCGACGACGGCGAGTTCGCCTGGCCCGAACCCGCGTCCACGATGACCACCCTCGCCGACGCAATAGGCGACCTCCCCGCATTGGACGTCGCCACCGACGACATCGGCGCGCGCCGCCTGGCCTACCGGCCGGAGACCGTCTCGGATTTCGCCGGGTCGATGCGGGACGCCATGACCGAGCCCGTGATCTGGGACCACATGACCCGTCCGGTACGGGAGGACGATCGTCAGATCTTCGATCTCATGACGCCGGACATGCTCTACACACACGTGCCGGTGCAATTGCGCCGATACTCGGTGCACACCTTCGACGACAAGTACAAGCGACTCGATTGGGCGGCTCCCTGCCGCTCGATCACCGCCCACATCGCCAAGGACGGGTACTGGTACATCCATCCGCAGCAACCACGAACGCTCAGCGTGCGGGAAGCCGCCCGAATCCAGACCTTCCCCGACCACTTCCGGTTCGCGGGTACAAGAAGCGACGCCTTCCGGCAGATCGGCAACGCCGTACCACCGCTCCTGGGGAAGGCCGCCGCCGAGGCTCTGGCCGCAGGAACGCCCCGGCACACGCAGACCACTCCAGAACGGGTTCGCGGCGCGCTCACCGCTTGGGCGCTGGCTGAGAGAGCGGGCACGGCGTGGCACGTCCTTCCGGGTGAAAAGATGACCATCCCCGTCGCGGCGGCCATGGCGATCGGCCTCCGGCATGCGGCCTCCCCACACGATCTCTCCACCCTCGCCACTCCACTGGCGGGCAGGAAGAAGCTGCAGATCACCGACTTGGAGCGGCTTTCCAGGCCCGGGCTCCGGCGGAACACCGCGGGTGTGGTCCATCGACTGAGGTCACTCGGGGGTTCCATGCCGAACTGGCGGGATCCCGCTGATGTCATGGTGAGTCTGCGCATGGGCCCGGCCGAGGCCCGGATCTTCAGGCTGCTGCTCGGCGAGGATCTATTGCTCGACGGCCAGGGGGTTCTGCGCGTCGCCGCGCGGGTAGCGGGAACGCGATCCGACCGTGTCAACCGCCTGACAGAGGGAAGAGTGGACCTCGCGATGCTCTCCGGTTCCGGCGAGCACGCGCCATTGCGCACGGCGGCCCTGCGCCTTCTCGGCACGACCCTGTGCCGTGAGAGGATCCGCCATTGCGGTCGTTGCCCACTGCGTGCGGGCTGCCGATCCTCCATCGGCGACCGTGACCACGATCCCGAACTCGACTTCGGTCAACACCCACCTCGTTCCTGACCTGCATCGGTCACTCCTCCACCGGATTCCCGCAGTCCATCGCCGGGGCGTCACTGGTGACGGCCCCTCTCATCGGGTAGGGCACGCCGGAGAGTGTGAAGGGGACGCCGGTGCTCTCGACGCCGGCGTCCAGGTCGTGGTGGGAGGCGTCCGGGCTCACGCCCGTGCCCCCGACCGGGTGCCGGGCGCGGATGATCTCGCGGGAGCCCCTAGGCGTCGACGGTCTCGCGCCGGAAGCCGCGGCTGCGGGGGCCGATGGCGGCGCCGGTGAGGATGCCCAGGGCGATCGCGGTGAGCAGCGCCAGCATGGAGGTCAGGCCGGTGAGCCCGGCGATGCGGTCGCCGCCGATCCAGGCGTCCAGGCCGCGCAGGCCGTGGGAGCCGGGGGTGAGGGTGAAGAAGGCGGTCAGGTAGAGGACGTAGACGGGCGGGCTGCCGGGGCGCCGTTCCAGGAGGAGGCAGGCCGCGGTCATGGTCACGGCGGCGAGGTAGGTCCCGGCGGTGTCGCCGGTGAGGCGGACGAACAGGAGCTGGGCGCCGTAGGTGATGAGGACGACGGCGAGGGCCCAGGGCAGGTCGCGGGCGCGCATGTCGAAGACGAGCATGACGCCGACGGTGAAGACCGTCCAGCCGAGGATCCCGGCGAGGACGCCCATCGAGGCGGGCGCGGTGTCGTCGGTGAGGCTGGCGGCGGGCAGGCCGAGGAGCGCGAGGGCGACGATCGGCCCGAAGGCGAGGACGGCGAGCCCGGCGAGGGACTCGGTGAGGCGCGCGGCTCCGGCGGTGACGCGGCCGGTGGACAGTTCGACCATGGCCATGGTGATCGAGTCGCCGGGGATGAACACGAAGAGGGCCGGGACCATGAGGGGGATCGGGCCGCCGGTGATCCAGCCGCGCTCGTCGGCCCACAGGACGGCGAGGGACACCGCGACCGAGGCGAGCAGCGGGGCGATCCAGCGCAGCCGGGCGGCGGCGTCGGTGGCGGTGGTGAGCAGGCCGATGAAGAGGCCGAGGGCCGCCGACCAGGCGGCCTGCTGCCAGGTGGGCTGGAGGGAGACGCCGAAGCCGAGGGTGAACAGCGCGGTGCCAATGACGCGCAGGGCCGGGCCGTACAGGCGCGGTGAGGCGCGGATGCGGTCCAGGCGCGCGGCGGCCTCGTCCACACCGGAGCGTCCGTCGAGGACGGCGGCGTACCAGGTCTTGAGGGCGGAGACGCGGTGCAGCGGCGGGACGCCGGGCAGGCCGGTGACCACGCGGGCGCGGCCGTCGAGGGACACCGTGGCCGACTCGGGCAGCACGACGGCGGCCACGTCGCGGCCGTAGACCTCGCCGAGCCGCCGCAGTCGCCGCTCGGCGAGTTCGGTGCCCTCGTAGCCGCCGGTGACGAGGACCCCGGCGAGCGAGGCGGCCAGGTCGAGCACCGGGTCCTTCGGCTTCTCCCCCATCGCCCCATTCTGGGTGGCCGGGACGCCCGGGGCGCGCCGAACGGGGCAACGCGGGCCGCGCTTTCCGCGGGCGTCCCCAGTGGACGGCCCGGCCGCCGGTGGTCTAGGACGGCGGCCGGGCGTCCCGCTTGGCGAAGGCGCCCCAGGCGATCAGGGCGAGGCCCGCGACGCCGACCACGTAGTCGGTCCAGCCGGGCAGGCCGGTCTTGCGCAGGATCCCGGCGACCCCGAAGGAGTGGTCCCACAGGGCCTCGGTGAGGGCCGAGCCGAAGCCCTGTGCGGTGAGGAGGAGTCCGATGACCACCGCGGTGGCCGTACCGGTCTTGGCGCGTTCCGACATGCTGCGTCTCCTTTTTTCGATGCGCTTGTATCGGATCATACCCGGTACCGATACAAGCGCATCGAATAGACTGTCCCCATGCCGAAACAGGTGGACCACAAGGCGCGCCGCCGCCAGATCGCCGAAGCCGTCACCGCGCTCATCTCCGAGGGCGGGCTGGAGGCGGCGACGCTGCGCGAGATCGCAGCGCGCGCCGGGGTCTCCATGGGCGCGGTGCAGCGCTGCTTCTCCACCAAGGAGGAGATGATGGTCTTCGTCCACGAGCACCTCGGCGAGCTGGCCACCGCGCAGATCGAGGGCCGCATCGCCGCCTCGGGCGCCGGGGACGATCCCGTCGCGATCCTCACCGAGACCGTCCGCGGCATCACCCCGCTGACCGCGGAGGACCTGCCGTGGACGCGCGCGTGGCTGGTCTTCGCCGCGCAGGCCGCCACCGATCCGCGGCTGGCGGCGGTGCAGCGCGAGGCCAACCGCGGCCTCTTCCGGCTGCTGTCGGTGCTGGTGCGCGCCGGGGTGGACGCCGGTGGCCTGCGGGCCGGGCTGGACCCCGAGACCACCGCCCGGGACCTCCTGGCGCTCACCGACGGCCTGGGCGTCCAGGTGCTCGTCGGCGTCCACACGGTGGCGACCGCGCGCGAATCCGTCGAGCGCGCCCTGGCGGCGCTCAGGCCGTGAGGCGCCGCGCGGTGTCCTCGGCGACCAGGTCGGCGTTGATCTGGGCGCCCGCCAGCGCGCCCGCGGCCGCCGCCGCGCCGACCTGCGCGGCGAGGTCGGTGGCGTTGCCCGCGACCCACACGCCCGGCACGGAGGTGCGCCCGGCGGGGTCTGCCGGGAGGTGCTCCCCCATGCCGGAGGGGTGCGCGACGGGGACCAGGCCCAGCCCGGCGAGGAAGCCCACGCGCGGTTCCAGGCGCGTGGCCACCGCGATGGCCTCGCGCGCCACGAGCGTCCCATCGCCCAGCCGGACGCCGGTGAGGCGCCCGCCGCCGGTGACGGCCTCGGCGACCTCGCCCTCGACGACCGGGATGTCCCACGCGGCCAGCCGCGCGGCCTCCTCGGGGGTGGGCCGGGTGGTGTGGGCGAAGTACACGAGGTCGCCGGTCAGTCCCCTGAACAGCAGGGCCTGGTGGACCGACATCGGCCCGGTGGCCAGGACGCCGATCGCGCGGTCGCGGGCCTCCCAGCCGTGGCAGTAGGGGCAGTGCAGGACCTCGCGGCCCCACCGCTCGCGCAGGCCCGGCACGTCCGGCAGGACGTCCACGAGGCCGGTGGCGACGAGCACCCGCCGGGCGCGCAGCCGCGTCCCGTCGGCCAGCGTCGCGGTGAAGCCGTCGCCGTCGCGGGCCACGTCCACGACCACGCCCTCGGCGAAGGCGGCGCCGTAGCCGCGAGCCTGCTCGCGCCCGCGCGCCAGGATCTCCCCGGGCGGGGTGCCGTCGAGGGCGAGGAGGCCGTGGACGCCCTCGGCGGGGGCGTTCCGGGGCTCGCCGGAGTCGATCACGGTCACGGAGCGGCGGACGCGTCCCAGCATCATCGCCGCGCTCAGTCCGGCGGCCCCGCCGCCGATCACCAGTACGTCGTTCATGCCGCGAGCCTGAACCCGCACCCGCGAAACCGGCAAGGGAACTTGCCGCCCTGGCAAAATCGGGGCATGGACGACCTGGACCGCGCCCTCGACGGCGTCGGCGAGCGCCTGCGCGCCCTGCGCCGCGAGCGGGGCACGACGCTGGCGGAGCTGTCGGCGTCGACGGGCGTCTCGGTGAGCACGCTCTCGCGGCTGGAGTCGGGTGGGCGGCGGCCGACGCTGGAGCTGCTGCTGCGCCTGGCACGGGCGCACGGGGTGACCCTCGATGAGCTGGTGGACGCGCCGCCGACGGGCGATCCGCGCGCCCACATGCGGCCGGTGAGCGCCTACGGGATGACGGTGGTGCCGCTGACACGGCGGCCGGGCGGGGTCCGGGCGCACAAGCTGGTCATCCGCCCGGAGGGGCCGCGCGAGCCGGATCCGCGCACGCACGAGGGCCACGAGTGGCTGTACGTGCTGAACGGGCGGTTGCGGCTGGTGCTGGGCGAGCACGACCTGGTGCTCACCCCGGGCGAGGCGGCGGAGTTCGACACGCGGGTGCCGCACTGGTTCGCCCCGGCCGGTGACGAGCCGGTGGAGCTGCTGAGCCTGATGGGCCCGCAGGGCGAGCGCGCGCACCTGCGGGTTCGGCCGAGGTCCTAGGGGCGCTCGCGGACGAACGCGGCGATCACGTCGGCGTAGGTCTCGGGTTCCTCGACGTAGGGGAAGTGCCCGGAGCCGGTGAAGGTGTGGACGCGGGCGCCGGGCGCGGTGGTCCGGTAGGCGTCGACGATGGCGGGCGCCGCGACGGTGTCGCCCTCGCCGTGGACGAGCATGGTCGGCACGGTGAGGGTGGGCAGCAGCGGCAGTAGCGAGGTGTACATGGCCGCCAGGAGCGGCAGGTGGCTCGCGCCGCGCCAGTCTTCGGCGGCGTAGCCGCTGTCGCGGTGGACGGCGTTGTAGGCGGCGAGGGCGGCCGGGTCGCGGAAGAAGAGCTCGTCGCGGCGGTCGCCGGTGGCGTTCATGAGGGCGATGGCGCCGCTCTCGGGGGTGAGGCGGCCGGGGCGGGCGGCGATCTCGCGGGCGAGGGCGGCGTTTTCGGCGTCGCCCATGTCGTCCAGGAGCGCGGCCACGGCCTGGAGGCGGGCCCGGTCGGTGAGGTCGCAGTCGAAGGCGGGGCAGTCGAAGATCGCGGCGGTGAGCGCGGTGGGGTGCGCGGTGGCGTAGCGGAGGGCGTAGTGCCCGCCGGCCGAGTGGCCGAGGACGGTCCAGGCGGGCAGCCCGAAGTGCTCGCGGAGGGCCTCGCAGTCGGCGACGATCTCCTCGACGGTCGGCTCGTGGCCTTCCGGCAGGGGGTCGGAGCGCAGGAGGCCGCGCTGGTCGAGGGAGAAGACCCGCAGGCCGCGCGCGGCGAGGTGATCGGCCTGGAAGCGCAGGAAGTCGAAGGCGGACTGCCCGGGTCCGCCGTGCAGGAACAGGAGGGGCGGCCCGTCGGCGGGCCCGCGCTCGTCGACGAAGAGGCGGGCGCCGGGGACGGTGATCATGTGCTCGGCCATCCGGCAAGGGTAGGCCGCCCCCGCGGGGCGGCCCGCTCCCGATCACCGTCGCTTGAGGACGATCGCCATGGCGACGATGGGAAGCACGCTGACCGTCTGGGCGGCGGTGTACCACCACGGGCACAGCCCGGGGATCAGGTCGACGCCGACGATCGCGATCGGCATGATCACCGCGACGGTGGCCAGGCGGGCCCGGGCGCGCTCGGTGCCCCCGGCCAGCCGGAACAGGAGGGCCGCCACGATGATCAGCGCGATCGAGCGTCCCCACATGAATCCGGTGACGTCGTCACCGCCGGTGGCGACGAGGGCGAGCACTCCGGCGGACAGGGCGCCGTGGATGAGGATGAGCTTGCGGGCGGTGCGGTAGCGGGTGGCGGTCATGGCCGGACTCCTTCGTTGGGGTGCGGCATCGAAGTTATGGATCAAGGGGGGTGGTCCGGTATGGGTCTGGGCGCACGACCGGGTGGGGCCAGGCCCACTCCCGTCGCCGAGCCCTTGGGAACGGGTGATCACCTCGTGCAGAGTGGTGCCCATGAAGACGTGGACCACGGGTTTCGCCCGGTCGGCCGCCGTGGTGGCGGTGTTCTCGCCCGTATGCGCGGTGTGGGCCGGTGCGGCCGGGCTGGTGTGGTGGTGGTTCGCCAATCCGTGGACGTGGATCGCGGTGGCGGTCATCGCGTTCCCGGTGCTGGTGGCGGTCTCGCGGCCGGTGGCGCGCTGGGCGCGGGCGCTGATCGCGGGCTGGACCGGTGAGGCGATGCCCGACGCGCGCCGCGAGCCGCCGCCGGTGGTGCGGATGTCGACCGGCTTCTGGTGGAACGGCTATGGCTACCACGACAGCGAGCGGGACGCGCTGATGGACCGGCGGATGCGAATGCGCTGGAGCGATCCGGCGACCTGGCGGGACCTGCTGTTCGCCGTCGTCGCGCCGCTCACTGTGGGCCTCGTGGCCGCCGTTCCCCCGGCGGGCGTCGTGGTGGCCGCGGTCGCCTTCGCCCTGGGCGCCCCGGTCGTGGGCGCGGTGGCCCTGGTCGTCGCCGTGCTCTCGGCGCCCTTCGCGTGGCGGGCGGTGCCTCCGGTGGCGGTACCGCTGCTGCGTCCCTCCCCCGCGGCCGCGCTCGCCGAGCGCGTGGAAGAGCTGACGGCGCAGCGCGCGGACGCCACCGTCGCGCAGGCCGCCGAGATCCGCCGCATCGAGCGCGACCTCCACGACGGCGCGCAGGCCCGCCTGGTGGCCCTCGGGATCTCCCTGGCGACGGTGGAGAAGCTGATGGCCACCGACCCCGGCCGCGCGATGGAGGTGCTGCGGGAGGCCCGCAAGGGCGCGGCGACGTCCCTGTCGGAGCTGCGCGAGCTCGTCCGGGGCGTCAACCCGCCGGTGCTCAGCGAGCGCGGCCTCGTCGACGCCGTCCGCGCGCTGGCCCTGGAGCGCCCCCTAGAAGTCGTGGTGCGCGCGGCGGACATCGCGCGGCCGGAGACGCCGGTGGAGTCGGCGCTCTACTTCGGCGTCGCCGAGCTGCTGACCAACGCCGCCAAGCACGGCCGCGCGGACAAGGTCGTCATCACCATCGAGCGCACCGGGAAGGACGTCGTGGTCACCGTCTCCGACGACGGGCGCGGCGGCGCGGAGGTGCGTCCCGGCGGCGGGCTGGACGGGCTGCGGCGGCGCCTGGCCGTCTTCGACGGGGTCCTGGAGATCACCGGCCCGTCGAGCGCGAGAATGGCGGTGCCATGCGGATCCTGATAGCCGAGGACCTGTACCTCCTGCGCGACGGCCTGTGCCGCCTCCTGGAGGCCTACGGTCACGAGATCGTCGCCACCGCCACCACCGGTCCCGAGACCCTGGCGGCGCTGCTGGAGCACCGCCCGGAGGTGTCCGTCGTGGACGTGCGGATGCCCCCGGCGCAATCCGACGAGGGCCTGCGCGCGGCCCTCGCCGCCCGCAAGGAGGTCCCGGGGCTGCCGGTGCTGATCCTGTCGCAGCACGTCGAGCGGCTCTACGCCGGTGAGCTCCTCGCCGACGGCGGCCGGGGCGTGGGCTACTTCCTCAAGGAGAGCGTCTTCGACGCCGACCAGTTCGTCGACGCCCTCGAACGCGTCGCGGCCGGCGGGACCGCCATGGACCCCGCCGTCATCACCCGCCTGCTGTCCACCGGGGACGGGCCGCGCCGCCTGGCGGGCCTCACCGGCCGCGAGCACGAGGTGCTGGCGCTGATGGCCGAGGGCCTGTCCAACCAGGCGATCGGGCGCAGGCTGTTCCTCAGCGAGAGCGCCATCGGCAAGTACACGACCTCGATGTTCGGCAAGCTCGGGCTCACCGACGACGAAGAAGGCAACCGGCGCGTCCTGGCCGTCCTGCGGTACCTGAACGGTTAGGCGCCGCGCTGCGCCGCCGGGAGCGCGGCGATCTTGCCGTGCAGCTCCTCGGCCGTCGGCGCGTAGATCGTGCGCCCGGACCCGGGCAGCCCGCGCACGGTGGCGTAGAAGCCGCGCTCGCTCCACGCGCCGGGCCACCCGCCCTTGTGCCACACGGGGTGGACATTGGGGAACTCCCGCTCGATGGCCTCGCAGGAGTCGAGGGCGCCCTCGGGCCAGTTCTCCCGGGTGGCGAACACGCGGCGGTTCTTCCACGCGAGCGCGAAGGCCCGCTCCGGCTCATCGGTCATAGCGCGACAGCCTAGACGCCACGGGCCGCCGGGGCGAGCAGGGCCTCGCCGACGGTGCGGGTGAATTCCTTGCGGCGTCGGCGATCACGACGCCACCGGGACCCCGGCGGCCGGGCCGAAACCGTACAGCCGGGCGGTGGCGCGCTCGCAGAAGCACGGCGGGAAGACGCCCGTCAGCAGCTCGTTCCAGCCCCGCCGCAGCGGCCCGGCGGCTTGGCGCCGGTGTCGTCCCCGGCGGCCTTGAGGACCTTCGACACGCGCGGCGCGCGGGCCGCGACCGGGGCCGTGGGCGGCGAGGGCGCCGGCGAGCACGACGCGGTCGTCGTGCCGGTGCGCGATCTCGCCGAGGGTGTGGTGGTGGACGGGCCGCCCGGCGCCGGTGGCGGCGGCCAGGACGCGGGCGGGCCCAGGAGCGGCGAGGGTCATGGTGAACACGCCGGGTTCGGTGGCGGCGTCGCTGAAGCCGGACACGCTGTACAGCCCGGCGTGGCGGGGCGCGGGGAGGAAGTGGGCGCGCGTGGCCGACCAGATGCCGTCGGCGGGCGAAGTGACGCGGCGGCCGGCCTCGCGGAGGGCTCCACCAAGGTGCCGCGCATGAGCGTGACGCCGTGGAGGCCGTCCCCGGCGCGCCGGGCGCGGGCGACCTCGCCGAGCAGGCGTCCCTTCGCGCCCCGCATGCGCTGGAGGGGGACGGCGATCCCGGCGGCATGCCGGCGTGGACTCCCCCACCGGCCTCGTCCCCAGCGGCATCGCGGGCACGCCCCCGGCGGGGTTAAAACCCTTTGCGCGCAGGCGATCCCATCGCCATGATCGGCCCGCACGGCAAGATCACGCCGCCACGGCCCCACGGCCGTGCGAGCACGAGGAGCATCGCGTTGCCCGAGATCCGCCAAGTCGATCCCCACGATGACGCCGCGCTGCGCGGCTGGTTCGAGGTCAAGCACGCCGGTGAGGCCGAGGGACGCGTCCACCCTCTCCTGTCGGCCTACGAGGAGATCGCGGTCAACCTGCGCTCCCCCAGCCCCAACTTCGACACCGCGCTGTTCGCCGCCGTCGCCGACGGCGAGGTACTCGGCGCGCTGCGCCTGGACTTCCCCCTCAAGGAGAACCGGAACCTGGCCAACTGGGAGCTGGCCGTCGCCCCCGCGCACCGCCGCGAGGGCGTGGGCACCGCGCTCTTCGAGCACGGCCACCGCCACGCCACCGGCCTGGGGCGGAGCGTCCACTGCGCCGAGGTGAACATCCCGGCCGGTGCGACCCCGGAGACCTTCGGCGGCTCGCTGTTCGCCGCGAAGTTCGGTTTCGTCACCGAGCACGAGGAGAACCGCTTCGTCCTCGACCTGCCCCTCGCCGCCCTCGGCGAGCTGCGCGCGTCGGCGCCCGCCGACGGCTACACCTTCGTCTCCTGGTCGGGCGCCTGCCCGGACGAGCACATCGGCGCCTACGCCGTCATGCGCACCACCATGAGCAACGAGGTCCCCACCGGGACCCTCGGCCACGAGCCGGTGATCTGGGACGAGGCCCGCCTGCGCACCAGCGAGGAGCGCCTGGCGGCCTCCGGGTTCACCTCGATCACCACCGCCGCCCGCGCCGCCGACGGTGCCTTCGCCGGGTACAGCCTCATGTTCGTCCCCGGGCACCGGCCCAGCGACGTCTACCAGGACGACACCCTCGTCATCGCCGGGCACCGCGGGCACCGGCTGGGCGCGGCGATGAAGGTCCGCAACCTGGAGATCCTGGAGCGCGAGCACCCCGCGTCCCGGCGGGTGCACACCTGGACCGCCGGGAGCAACGACGCGATGCGCCACGTGAACGCCGCCTTCGGGTTCCGTCCCGTGGAGCTGATGCACGAGGTCCAGCGCGAGGACTGACCGGCGGGCCGTTCCGGCGGGCGCGAACGCCCGCCGGAACGTTCATCGCGCGTAACCCCGTCCATTGTGGATAGTCGGTACGCTCCGCCGCATGCCACGAAAGCGCATGATCCTGACCCTCGCCGTCGCCGCCATCGCGGCCCTGGCGACCCCCACGACCGCCGCGGCCGACCCGGTGTCCTACGACATCTGGGGCGACGCGACGCCCGACCACTCGGTGGCCACCTTCGACACCGACGCGGTGAGCCTGTCCACCGAGTTCACCGTCTCCGAGCCCGGCACGATCACCGCCGTCCGCTTCTACAAGGGCGAGGGCAATGAGCGCGCCGACGGCGACCGATGGGTGCTCGTCGGGCCGACCGATCAGCCCAGCCTCGGCGCCAGCGAGCCCCTCGCGCCCGCCGACGAGACCGACTCCGGCTGGCAGACGGTGACGCTGTCCTACCCGTGGGCGGTCGTGCCCGGCGTCGTCTACCACGCCACCTACACCGCCTTCGGCGGCACGTACGCCTACACCTACGACGTCTTCGCCGGCGGGCCCATCACCAGCGGGCCGATCACCGCGGTCGGCAGCTCGTACCGGTACGTGTACCGCTACGACGAGAACGGCGAGCAGCTGCACGGCAGCTGGCGGGACAGCTCGTACTGGGTCGACCCGGTGTTCGTCCCGGCGGGCTGACGGGACGAGGGAGGGGCCGGGCGACCGGCCCCTTTCCCGTGAGGGGCCACGCGGGGCGGGATCCTCCACCGTCCCGCCCCGCGTCTCCCCTGGCGCCCCTATCCGGGGGCGATCTTGGGCCGGATCGGCAGGAGCATGGTCTCGGGGCTCTTGGTCACCTTCGCGAGGTCCTCCTGGGTCTTGGTCTCCCAGTCCTTCACGCTCTTCTGGTGCTTCTCGGAGGCCTTGATCATGGCCTGGACGAAGCTGTCGGTGACTTCGATGGGGTCGGAGCCGTGGATCTCGGGCATCTTGGCGTCGCCGTCGCTGATGACGTTGGCCACGAACCCGGAGATCGCCGAGGCGCTACCGAGGTACAGGGCCAGGGTCGCGCCGCCGGTGGCCGCGCCCGCCGCCGCGGCCGCGACGCCGGTGACGACGTTGACCACGTTGGCGAACATCTTGACGCCGTCGTTGCTCCCGCCGCCGCCCTTGCCCTCATTGGCGTTCTGGTAGGCCTTCTGGCCCTCCTTGGCGACGTTGATGGCCGCGTCATAGGCCATGTGGCACAGCGATTGGACGCCGCCGTAGGCGTTGGCCACGGCCGCCAGCAGCTCACGCTGGTTGGCCACCGAGCCTTCCATCGACTTGATGAAGACGGTGTGGAAGTTGGTGGCGGCCGTACCGGTCCAGTTGCCGACCTTGTCGGCGATGGAGCTGGCCGGCGAGCCGTAGGTGGTGGTCTTGACGAAGTCGCTGGCCTTGACCGCGCGGCCGTGGAAGTCGTCGTAGACCGCGGCCTCGGGAATGTCCATGACCCAGCCGAAGGCCACGTCGATCTTGCCGTACTCGGTCTCGATCCAGTGCCCCATGGCCCAGGACGGGGCCGCGTGCGCCTGGCCGTTGTAGGTGCTGGTCAGGAACGCCCAGCATTTGTAGAGGGCGTTCTTGGTGTTGGCGATCTCGGCGATGACCTCGCTCGTGGTGTGCATCCCGGCGGCCTCCTAGAACCGGCTCGTTCGCGGGTCGACCTTGGGCTGCTCGGTCACGTCGCCGAGCTTCGGCATCTTCTCGGAGTTCAGGTTGTCGGTCAGCTCGTACCCGTTGGCGATCTTGCACACCGCGATGGCCGAGTCGTTGATGCGGTCGGCGCTCTCGGCGAACACGTTGTAGGCGGCGTTGGCCAGTTCGGCCGCCAAACGCCCGCCCGGTCCCGAGTTGGGCGCGCCGGCCAGGAACCCGGTGAGCTTGGCCGCCTCACCGGCGGCCTTCGGCAGCAGCTCGTACCCGACCTGCCGTAACTGCTCCACCGGAGCGACGAGTTCTCCACCCATCAGACGTCCTTCCTCAGCGAGTTCGCCTTGGCGACCTCGAACTTCCTGGTGTACTCCTCTTCGGCGCCGCGCACGGCGGCGTTGACCTCGGCCATCAGCTCCTCGTCGGGCACCGTCCCCAGGGACAGCGTCCTCGGCCGGATGATGAGCCTGATGCCGGTGACGCCGCTGCGCCCGACCTTGACCAGCCCGCGCGGGGAGACCGTCTCGATCGCGATGGCGTCGAGGGAGTCCCGGTACACGGCGGCCGGCGAATCCTTGTCCGGTTCCTTCGCGGGCGGCCGCTCCCCTGTGACCTGCTCGAAGAGCAGCGCGATCGCCCGCTGGTAACCGTGCTGGCTGGCCTCCAGGGCCGCGCTGATCTGCCGGGACAGCGTCTCCTCGGTGTGGCCGCGGGTGCCGCGCGAGCCCAGTTCGACCCGGCTCCCCGAGTACCCGTAGGTCACTCTGACCGTCTGGTCGGGCGATTTGGCGGTGATGGTGAGACGCCGCAGCTTCTCCATGAACTCCTGATAGGACAGGAGGGGGTCGTCCACTTCGGCCGACGCGGTCATGGCATCCCCTTTCCGGGTGCGGCGCGCGTGCGCGCCTGAGGGGAAGTTAGGACCGCGCGGCTAGGCCGGAGCGAGGTTCCGGCAAGGCCGCCACATCGTCCACTGTGGTGGATGAACGGCGTGTTAACGACGCCGTTCATCCACGCGGCCTCAGCGGCAGAGGGCCGCGTCCAGGACGGCGACGGCGTGCCCGGGAATCTCGGAGCCCCCGGCGGTCTCCAGGTTGACCGCGATGCTGGCCGAGCGCCCGTCGCCGACGGCGCCGCTGAAGGTCAGGAAGCCGGGAATGCCGCCGTAGTGGCCCCAGTAGCTCCCACCGCACGACAGCGGGAAGTTCATCACGCCCAGCCCGTAGGCGTAGCCGGACGGCCCGTTCGGCGCCGGGGTGAGCAGGTCGTCGCGCAGGGAATCGGGCACGAGGTCGCCGGTGAGCACCTCGTCGTAGAACCGGGCGAGGTCGGAGTTGGTCGACACCATCGCGCCGGCCGTCCAGGCCGCGGACGGGTCGATGTCGGTGACGTCGCGCCGGGGGCCGCCCGGGACCTGCTCGCGGTACCCACGCGGGTGCCGTCCCCGGATCTCGGTCTCGCCGGGCGCCGGGAAGTAGGTGTGCGCCAGCCCGGCCGGCTTCAGGACGCGACGGTCGAGCTCCTCGGCGAAGGGACGCCCGGTGATCTTCTGGACCACCAGCCCGGCGACCAGGAAGTTGGTGTTGCTGTACTTCCAGGACGTGCCGGGGGTGAACTCGGCCGGGTGGCGCAGGGCCACGTCCAGCGCGTCGCGGGGCTCGTAGTAGCGCCCGGCGATGATGTCGTCGGTGACGTCCAGCTCGTAGTCGGGCAGCCCGCTGGTGTGGTTCAGCAGCATGCGCACGGTGATGGCGTTCCCGTCGACGCCCTCGCCCCGCAGCAGGCCCGGCAGGTACTTCTCCACCGGCTTGTCGAGCTCGATCGCGCCCTCACCGGCGAGTTGCAGCACCACCACGGCGGTGAAGGACTTGGTGACGCTGCCGATCCGGATCCGCCCGTCGCGCGGCACGTCCTCACCGGCGGTGTAGACGCGGGTGCGCCCGTCCCGCCCGGTCACCGTCGCCAGCGCGCCCGGGACGCCGTCGGCGCCCACCAGGGCGTCCAGCCCCTGACGCACGGGGTCGGGTCTCGCCGCCCCGGCGGGCGCGGCGGCCCCCACGGCCAGTGCGGCGGTCAGTACGAGAGTCGTCGCGGCCAAGCCGATGCGCATGTGCTTCCTCCAGAGTGGACGGCGTCGATGACAAGATCAACTCTGCCGCTCCGAGCCCGTCGGCGCCATCGGTGATCACCCGTAACCGGCCTCGGGGTCTTCCCCGAGACGCCGCGGGTTTCCGTCACTCACGGACACCCGGGCGGACGTGCAGTAGTTTCATGATCACCGGTGGCGACACCGACGGCCGGGGCGATGACACCGTTCCCGGGCGCCCCGGCCCGTCCGGCTCGGCAGATCGGAGCGCCCATGACCAGCGCCAGACGCGGGGCCGAGCCGGACCTCCGCGACGTCGTCGCCCTCAACCCGCTGTTCGCGCGGCCGGGCGAGGCCACCGAGCTGTCCCGTTTCACGCTGCCCGACCGCGAGTCGCTGCCGGAGACGGCCTACCAGATCGTGCACGACGAGGCGATGCTGGACGGGAACGCCAGGCTCAACCTGGCCACCTTCGTGAGCACGTGGATGGACCCGCAGGCCGCCCGGATCTACGCCGAGGCGGCCGGCAAGAACATGATCGACAAGGACGAGTACCCGTCCACCGCCGCGATCGAGACGCGCTGCTGGACGATGCTCGCCGACCTGTGGCACGCCCCCGATCCCCGGAACACCATCGGCACCTCGACCATCGGGTCCTCCGAGGCGTGCATGCTGGGCGGCCTGGCGCTCAAACGCCGCTGGCAGCACGCCCGGCGCGCCGCCGGGAGACCGGCCGACCGGCCCAACCTGGTGCTGTCCAGCGCGGTCCAGGTGTGCTGGGAGAAGTTCTGCGCCTACTGGGACGTCGAGCCGCGCTTCGTGCCGATCTCGCTGGAGCACAAGGTGCTCGACGGGCACGACCTGGACGACTACGTCGACGAGAACACCATCGGCGTGGTCGCCGTCCTCGGGGTCACCTACACCGGCATGTACGAGCCGGTGGCCGAGATCGCCGCCGCGCTGGACCGCGTCCAGGAGGCCACCGGCCTGGACGTGCCCATCCACGTCGACGGGGCCTCCGGCGCGTTCATCGCGCCGTTCCTCCAGACGAGCCTGGTGTGGGACTTCCGGGTGGCACGGGTGGCGTCCATCAGCACCTCGGGGCACAAGTACGGCCTGGTGTACCCGGGCGTGGGATGGGTGGTCTGGCGCGACACCGCCGCGCTGCCCGAGGACCTCATCTTCCGGGTGAGCTACCTGGGCGGGGACATGCCGACCCTCGCGCTGAACTTCTCCCGCCCCGGCGCGCAGGTCCTCATGCAGTACTACCTGTTCCTGCGCCTGGGCCGCGAGGGCTACCACCGGGTCCAGAAGACCTGCCAGGACGTCGCCCTGCACCTGTCGGCGCGAATCGGCGCGATGGCGCCCTTCGAGCTGTGGAACGACGGGCGCGACATCCCCGTCTTCGCCTGGCGCCTCAAGGACGGCCACACCGCCAACTGGAACCTCTACCACCTCTCCGACCGCCTGCGCGCCCGCGGCTGGCTCGTCCCGGCCTACCCGATGCCGGCCGACCTGACCGAGCTCACCGTGCAGCGCGTCGTCGTCCGCAACGGCCTCAGCCTCGACCTGGCGCAGGCGTTCCTGGCCGACCTGCGCGCCGAGGTCGCCTACCTGGACGCCCTGACCGGCCCGATGCCCACCGGGGGGACCCGGCCCGGCTTCCACCACTGACGCTCCCCTTCCGCAGATGCGGCCGATATCGCTCGGCCAACGCGCATCCGCCAGGCCTCTGGCCTTCCCGCCCCGGCAACCGCATGATGGTGAGGAGACACCGACGGCCGCCGAGCGCGCCGATCGCTGGTGCGAGCTGCTGGACAACCTGGCCGCCGTCATCCCCGACGGCCCCGCCCGCGTCATCGTCGACGGCGACGGGCACGCGCCCCTGGTCGCCGACCGGCTCGCCGGGACCCTGCACGCGGCCGGGCGCTTCTGCGTCCGCCCGTCCGGCCGCACGCCCCTGGCCGACGAGGACGCCCGGTACACCGAGCAGAACGGCCGCACCATCGCCCTCGCCGACGGCCCCCTCTGGCGCGGCCGCCCGCCCGCCGGGCGCTGGGACGTGGTGATCTGGCTGCGCACCGCGTCCGCCGCCCCCGGACGCCATCACGACGCCGACATCGTCATCGACCTGCGCGACCCCGGCCGGCCCGTGATCCGCCACCTCACCCCGCGCCTTCTTCGCCGCCCACGCCCACACCTGGGACACCAGGCGCGGCGACGACATGCCCGCCTACACCGCCGCGATCGCCTGGGCCGCCCGCGCCACCCTCCTGCCGGCCGACGCCCACCGGCTCCCGCTCGCCGCCGCCTCCCTCGGCACGATCGTCGCCGCCGGGCTCCTCCCCCACCTGCCCGAACTCGGCACCGGCCTGCGCGAACTCGCCCGCGTCACCGCGCCCGGCGGGCTCATGATCCTGTTCCACCCCACCGGCCGAGCCGCCCTCGCCGCCCGCCACCGCCGCGTCGTCCGCGACGACGAGGTCCTCTCCGAGGCCCCGCTGCGCGCGGCGGCCGAACGCACCGGCTGGCGGCTGCGCACCTACGACGACGCGCCGCACCGGTTCTTCGCGGTGGCGGTGCGGGGGTGGGACGGCACGGCGCGCGGCGACGCGGCGCCGGGCATGGGGCCGCCCGGGGACCGGCCGATGTGGACGCCCGCGCGTCCCGGCGAGCCCCCCGGGCATGCGAAAAGCCCCGGGCCATCGGCCCGGGGCTTCATCGGTGGACGATACTGGGATTGAACCAGTGACCCCTTCCGTGTCAGGGAAGTGCTCTCCCGCTGAGCTAATCGTCCTCGTGATCACTCGCAGGACACAGCCTAGCGGGTGCCTCCCCGGTCCTCGCAACCGGGTTGCGGGCACGGTGGTGGGCACGAGAGAGGGCGTACCGCTTCCCCACGACACGCCCCCGGCTCCGGCCCTCGGTGAGGGTCAGCGCAGTCCGCGCTTGCGCCAGCGTTCTTCGAGGCGGTCGGCGAGGCTGCCGCGCTTGGAGACGCGACGCGAGGCGGAGCCGCCGACGGAGCGGAGGCGGCCTTTGCGGCGCGGTGGGCGCAGGACGAACAGGGCGGCGAACATGACCACCGCGCCGGCGACGCCGAGCGGGATGGTGCGGTTCACCGCGCCCAGGACCAGCAGCGCCAGCCCGGTCAGGACGATGGCGCCGGCGACCAGATACCTGCGTTTCGCGTGATGCCGTGGATCGGTCGCGCGGACGGCGGAGGCGAATTTGGGGTCGTCGGCGAGCGACCGTTCGATCTCCTCGAACAATCGCTGCTCATGCTCGGAAAGCGGCACGGCACTCCTCCCCGGTTGCGACGTCGGCCATCCGACAGGGACGTTGGAGCGTAGGCAGCTCGCGTGAAGCTGTCCACACGCCAGTCTACGGTCGGTCACACCCATCCGGTACCCGGATGACAATGCGACTTTACCTAGAGATCGCCCGGCGCGGGGTCGAGAAGGCTGGCGGGGCGGACGGCCTTGGATCCGAAGCGCTCCCGGAGGCCGTCCACGGTGGTCTCGGCCTGGCGCCAGCCGTGTTCGGGCTCACCCAGCGCGGGCTGGCGGGCGAGCCGGTCGCTCTCCACGAGACCTTCCAGCCGGACGCCGACCAGCCGCAGCGGGTGGCCCTCGGCGTTCTCGGTGACCAGGGCGTGCGCCATGGTGAACAGGTCGCGGGCGACGTCGACGGGTTCGTGGACGGTCCTGGAGCGGCTGATGGTGCGGAAGTCGCCGAAGCGGATCTTCACCGCGACGGTCCGCCCGGCGTACCCGGCGCGGCGGGCGCGCCCGGCGACCTTGTCGGAGAGCTCCAGCAGCGCCTTGCGCAGGACGGCCGGGTCGCTCACGTCGACGTCGAAGGTGACCTCGGCCCCGATCGACTTCTCCTCGCGGTGCGGTGTCACCGCCCGCGCGTCGCGGCCGGAGGCCAGTTCGTGCAGGTGCAGGGCCGCGGCCTGCCCCACGGCGGCCTTCAGGCGCGCCACGGGCAGCGCGGCGACGTCGCCGACGGTGTGGAGGCCCAGGCGGGCCAGGGAGGCCGCGGTGCGCTCCCCCACGCCCCACAGGTCCGACACGGGCAGGGGGTGCAGGAAGTCCAGGACGCCGTCGGGCTCGATGACCAGCAGCCCGTCGGGTTTGGCCTTGGTGGAGGCGAGTTTGGCGATGAACTTGGTCTGCGCGACGCCGACGGTGCAGGTGATGCCGTGCTCGGCGGCGACCCGCTCGCGGATGGACCGGGCGATCGCCACCGGCTCGCCGAACAGGCGCCGCGCGCCGGTGACGTCCAGGAAGGCCTCGTCCACCGACAGGGGCTCCACCAGCGGTGTGACGTCGCGGAAGATCCGCATGACGGCCTTGGACACGCGCCGGTACTCGGCGCCGTCGGGCTGGAGGTAGGCCCCGCGCGGGCAGCGGCGGCGGGCGATGGCCATGGGCAGCGCGCTGTGCACGCCGAAGGCGCGCGCGGCGTAGTTGGCGGCCGAGACCACCCCGCGCGGTCCGAGCCCGCCCACGATGACCGGGCGGTGGCGCAGCTCGGGGTGGCGCGCCATCTCCACCGAGGCGAAGAACGCGTCCATGTCGACGTGCAAGATCGCGCTGGTCACCGGCGAAGACTAACCCCGGGGTACGACAGATCAGGCCCCGCCGCGGAGGGCGATCAGCGGGATCTCCATCTCGTCGGCGGTGATGGAGCCGTGGTAGCCGCGCAGCTTGTCGGTGGCCTCCATGTCGCTCTCGGGCACGTGGAGGATGACGGTGCGCCCGTGGCAGACGGCGATGACGTCCCCGAGCCGCTCCAGGTTGCCCGGCGGGACCGGCCCGAACCAGCCGGTGTCGACGGCCTCCTCGCGGGTCAGGACCAGCACGTCCTGCTTCCCGAGGCGCTCGTGCCAGGCGTCGCGCACGTCACCGGCGGCGCCGGGCACGGTGTGCACGTAGCGGACGCGCGCCTCGCCGGTGATGACCCGCACGCCGCGCCGCAGCTCGGGGTGTTCCCGCAGGTCGACTCGCGCGTCGTCGGGCACGTCGATCATGCCGTGGTCGGCGGTGACCAGCACGGCGGTGTCGGAGGGCAGCCCGTCGGCGAGCATCGCGATCAGCCGGTCCACCCGGCCCACCGCCGACAGCCACTGCGGGGAGCCGATGCCGTGGTAGTGCCCGTTGGAGTCGACGTCGGGCAGGTAGCCGTAGACGAAGGAGCGCGCGCCCTCGGCGAGCGCCGCGCGCATGCCGGTCGCGACCTCTTCGGGGGTGGTGGCGGGCCGGTAGGCCGCGCCCCGGAACGCCGAGTTGGTCAGCCCGGAGCCGGCGTACTCGGGCCGGGAGACCACGCTCACGCTCACGCCGTCGGCGGCGGCGCGCTGGAAGCGGGTCTCCAGGGGCTGCCAGAGTGCCGGGTCGGGGTCGCCGTCCCAGCGGATGTGGTTGAGGACCCGTTCGGTGCCGGGCACGTTCAGGGTGAAGCCGACCACGCCGTGCGCGCCGGGCGGGACGCCCGTGCCGAGCGTGACCAGGCTCACCGGTGTCGTGGACGGGAACCCGGCGGTCAGCGCCCGCAGTGAGCCCAGCCGCCCGGCGACGACCTCGGCGAGCGCGCCGCCGGCCGCGGCGGCCTTGGGCAGCAGCCGGTAGCCGAGTCCGTCGACGAGGAGGACGGCGACGCGGCGGACGCCCGCGAGGGGTCCTTCGCGCAGGCCGAGGGTGTCGGGGGCGCCGGGCACGCCGAGCAGGGCGAGCGCGGAGGGGAGGATGTCGGCGAGGCTGCCCTCGCCGTAGCGCGGGGGCCTGGGGTCGAGTTCGCCGGTCATCGCGTCAGTCCTCGGTGACGGGCCTGCGCGCGAGCAGGTGCAGCTGGCTGGCGATGTCGCGGTAGGGCAGGCGGGCGGCGGTGGCCAGCTCGAAGTCGCGGAGGGCGTCGGCGGTGGCGCCTTCGGTGTCGGAGCCGCCGGGGACGAGGTCGGCGAGCACGCGGACGCCGTGGACCTGCTCGACGGCGAGCCCGGCGGCTTCGACGAGGCCGGTGATGCCGGACAGCTCGAAGCGGCGGGAGAGGGTGTCGCGGGTTCCGGCGCGGCCGTCGGGGTCGTCGAGGATCTCGCGGGCCAGGCGGAGGTGCCCGCCGAGGGCGCGGGCGAGGACGGCGGAGGCGCGGTTGGCGACCAGGACGCTGACGGCCCCGCCGGGGCGGGTGACGGCGGCGATGGAGCGGGTGGCGCGGTCGGGGTCGTCGACCATTTCCAGCACGTTGTGGCAGAGGACGAGGTCGGCGCCGTCGGCGGGGACGACCTGGGCGAGGTCGTCGGCGTCGCCCTGGAGGGCGGTGATGCGGTCGGCGACGCCGGCCTCGGTGGCGCGGCGGGTGAGCCCGGCGAGGGCGTTGGGGCTGGTGTCGACCACGGTGACGTGGTGTCCGGCCTCGGCGAGCGGCACGGCCATGCCGCCGGTGCCGCCGCCGACGTCCACGATCGAGAGGGGGGCCGGGCGCAGGGCCGCGCGGGCGGCCAGTTCCGTGTCGAGCACCGACCAGACGACCACGTTGCGCGGGGTTGCGTGCGCGAGGATGCGGTGCACTTCGGTCCCTTCGGGAGTCGGCTCAGTTCTGCCGTGGGCAGCTTATCCGTTGTCCGGGGCCGCGACGATCGCCGCGCGGGCGCGTTGGGGTGGTGCCCGGGTCAGTCCTCGGCGGCGAGCCAGGCGGCCACGCGCGCGTCGGCTTCGGTGAGGAAGGCGTCGAGTTCGGCCTCGGAGAGCTTCTCGTCGCGCAGGATCTTCACGGCCATCGCGATCTGCGGGGTGACGACCTCTTCGAAGCCGAGGTCGGGGTCGATCTCGGCTTGCCCGAGGGCGACCAGGATGAGGCGTTCGGCGAGGTCGGCGGACACGTCGTAGTGGCCGGCGGCACGGTGGTCGGCGACGAAGTGGATGACGTCGGCGCGGTGGTGGTCGGGCGGGAAGCGGCGCTGCACGGCCATCCCGAAGACGGCCAGGATGGGGCGGACCGCTCCGGCCCAGCCGTCGGCGTCGAGGGAGGAGGTGGCGCGGTCGATGCCTTCGGCGTCGCCGTGGACGGCGGCGCGGAAGAGCTCGGTCACGGCGGAGGTCATGCCCCTAGGGTGGCAGACCGCCGTCCGTGGTGGCCGGGTGGACCGGGTCAGCCGTTCAAGTACGCCAGGACCGCCAGGACGCGCCGGTTGTCGTCCTCGGAGGGCGGCAGTTCCAGCTTGCGGAAGATGTTGGCGGTGTGTTTGCCGACGGCCTTTTCGGTGATGAACAGCTTCGCCGCGATGGAGGCGTTGGAGCGGCCCTCGGCCATGAGGCCCAGGACCTCTTTCTCGCGGGCGGTGAGGTCGTCGATGGCCTGGCGGCCGCGTCCGGTGAGGAGCTGCGCGACGACCTCGGGGTCCATGACGGTGCCGCCGGAGGCGACGCGGTGGACGGCGTCGATGAACTGGCCGATGTTGCTGATGCGGTCCTTGAGCAGGTAGCCGACGCCGCCGGTGCGGTCCGACATCAGCTCGCGGGCGTAGAGCTGCTCGACGTACTGGGACAGCACGAGCACGGGCAGGCCGGGGATCTGCTGGCGGGCCTCGATGGCGGCGCGCACGCCCTCGTCGGTGAAGGTCGGGGGGAGGCGGACGTCGACGACGGCGACGTCGGGCCGGTTCTTCAGCAGTGAGGCCTGCAGGGACGGGCCGTTGTCGACGGCGTCGATGACCTCGATGTCGTGCGCGGTCAGGAGTCGGATGAGACCGTCGCGCAGGAGGGCGTGGTCTTCGGCCAGGACGGCTCGCACGGCGGCTCCCGGGAGGTGGCGAGGGATGCGGTTGTCACCGGAAGCCTAACCGCCGTCCGCCTCACATCAGCTCGCAGGGAATGTCCATCGTGACGATCGTGGGCCCGCCGAGTGGGCTGCGCACCGAGAGGGTGCCGTCGAAGGAGGACAGGCGCTTGGCGATGCCGTCGAGGCCGCCGCCGGGGCTGATGGAGGCCCCGCCGCGCCCGTCGTCGCCGACGAGCATCGACAGCTGCCCGCGGACGTACATGACGCGCACCCACGCCCGGGCCGCCCCGGAGTACTTCGCGGAGTTGGTGAGGGCCTCGGCGATGGCGAAGTAGGCCGCCGACTCCACCGGCGCGTGGGGGCGGCCGGGCAGGGCGATGTCGACCTCGACGTCGGCGGGGTGGTTGAGGGCGAGCGCGCGGACGGCGCCGTCCAGGCCCCGGTCGGCCAGCAGGGGCGGGTGGATGCCGCGGACGAGGTCGCGCAGCTCGACGAGCGCGGCGACGCTGTTGTCGCGGGCCTCGGCGAGGAGTTTCGCGGCGGCCTTGGGGTCGCGTTCGATCATCTCCTCGGCCATGCCGAGGCTCATGCCGAGGGCGACGAGGCGGGCCTGGGCGCCGTCGTGGAGGTCGCGTTCGATGCGGCGGATCTCGGCGGCCTGGGTGTCGACGGTCTCGGCGCGGGACTCGGTGAGGACGCGGACCCGGTCGGCCAGGCGCGTCTCGGTGGTGGGGCCGAGGAGGACCTTGGACAGCAGCCCGTAGGAGCGCAGGAGGATCGGGCCGAGCCACCACCACAGGCCGAGGTAGACCAGGCCGGTGGGGATGCCGTAGACCGCGGCGGAGGTGGTGTCGTCGACGGCCATGACGCCGGTGATGCCGAACATGCCCCATTCGCCGGGGATGTCGAACAGCGTCCACCACAGCGGCATCGTCAGCTGGAACAGCGCGCCGCCGAAGAGGGCGATGTTGGTCACGGTGATGGTGAAGCCGACGGTGCCGTTGACCCATAGCCAGGCGTGGTCGCGCCAGGTGGCGGGGTCCTTGAACATGACCATGATGCGCTGGTGCATGCCGATGTCGGGCAGCGGCAGGTAGGGGCGCTCGATGGCGATGCCGAGGCGGCGGCCGATCCACACCCGGTGCACGTCGGCGAACCGGCGGGTCATCAGCGCGATGGCCAGCAGGCCGAGGACGCCGATGTACAGCGGGACCAGGCCGAGGGCGACGACGAACACGATCCCCAGGGTCAGTCCGCCGATCGAGCTGAACATGAGCATGAACGACATGCCCAGCAGCTCCAGGCGTCCCGCCTTGTTGCGATCCTCCACGTCGTCTCCCTTCACGGTCCCCATTGTGTCCGCCCGGGGGAAGCGGCGTCGGTGGGCCTAAGCCCCCGTGAGATGCGCTGCCCAGGCCCCCGCGTTCCGGGGGTCTCACCCCAGTGACCCGGGGGCCGCCGCCGGAGAGGCTCATCTGGCACTACGGAGTTCGTCCAATGAAGACTTTTCCGGAGGGGAATCAAGATGGGCAGATCGGTGACCACGAAGGCGGCACAGTGGAGTGCGCGTCACCCGTGGTGGGCGATCGGGCTGTGGCTGGCGTTCGTCGTCGTGACGTTCATGCTGGGCAGCCGCGTGGAGACGAAGCAACTGGAGAACGGCGGCGTCGGGGAGTCCCACCACGGCCGCGAGATCGCCAATGAGGGGAAGTTCGACGACCCCGACACCGACAACGTGCTGATCACGCCGACGGGGGCGTGGGACGAGGCGGCGGCGAAGTCGGCCGCCGAGGACGTCCTGGCGCGGTTGAAGAACCGCCCGGAGGTGGCCAAGGCGGAAGGGCCGGTGCCGTCGCGGGCGGCCGAGGCGCTGCTGGTGCCGATCGAGTACAACGTGGTCCCCGACGGGGGTGAGAACCCGGTCCTGGCGCTGCGCCAGGTCGTCGCCGACGCCCAGGCGGCGCACCCGGACCTGCGCATGGAGCTGATCGGCAACGAGTCGATCGGCACCGCCATCGACGAGCTCGTCGACGGCGATCTCGGCCGGGCCGGGATGATCAGCCTGCCGTTGACCCTGGTGATCCTGCTGCTGGCCTTCGGGGCGATCGTGGCCGCCGGTGTGCCGCTGCTGCTGGCCCTGTCGGCGGTGGCCTCGGCGATGGGCCTGTGGGCGGTGGCCAGCCAGGTCGTGCCCGACCCGGGCAGCGCGATGCACGTGATCCTGCTGATCGGCATGGCCGTCGGCGTCGACTACTCGCTGTTCTACCTCAAGCGGGAGCGCGAGGAGCGCGCCAAGGGCCGCAAGCACCTGGACGCGGTGGCCATCGCCGCCGAGACCTCCGGCCGCTCGGTCGTGGTGTCGGGCTTCGCGGTGATCGTGTCGATGGCGGGCCTCTACCTGGCCGGTGACCCCGTGTTCAACGGGCTCGGGACCGGCGCGATCATCGTGGTCGCGGTGGCGATGCTGGGCTCGCTCACGGTGCTCCCGGCGGTGCTGGCGAAACTGGGCCGCGCGGTGGACCGTCCCCGCGTCCCGTTCATCTGGCGCCTGACCAACCGCGCGCACACCCCCGGGCACACGCCGAAGCTGTGGCCGACGCTGCTGAAGCCGGCGCTGCGCGCCCCCCGTACGACCCTGCTGCTTGCCCTGGCGGCGCTGGCCGCGCTGGCGGTGTTCGCCGTCGACCTCAACCCCAAGAACAGCGAGCTGGAGGACTTCCCGCCGGACATGCCGATGGTGCAGGCCTACGACCGGCTCACCACGGCGTTCCCCAGCGAGGGCCAGACGCACCTGATCGCGGTCAAGGCGCCCGCCGCGGAGGCCGCCGAGATCAAGGAGCAGCTGATCTCGCTGTCGGTGAAGGCGGGCGGCGACCCGCTGTTCTCGCCGGACGCCGAGCCGAAGATCCGCCAGTCGGCGAGCATGACCATCACGACCCTGGCGCTGCCGGTGCCCTTCGACTCCAGCCAGCCCGGCGCCGCCGAGTCGCTGGAGAAGCTGCGCAACGAGCTCATCCCCGCCACCGTGGGGACGATCGGTGACGCCGACGTGGCCGTGACCGGCGGCATCGCCTACGACATCGACTACGTGGCGCACCAGAAGACGGCGATGCCGCTGGTGATCGGGTTCGTCGTGCTGCTGACGTTCTTGATGATGATCTTCGCGTTCAAGTCGGTGGTCGTGGCGGCCGTGGCGGCGCTGCTGAACATGGTCTCGGCCGCGGCGGCCTTCGGGGTCCTGGTCCTGGTGTTCCAGAAGACCTGGGCGGAGAAGCTGCTGGACTTCCACTCCAACGGGCACGTGGTCACCTGGGTCCCGCTGTTCCTGTTCGTGATCCTGTTCGGGCTGTCCATGGACTACCACGTGTTCGTCGTCAGCCGCATCCGCGAGGGCGTCGAGCGGGGCATGGAGACCCGTGAGGCCGTCGCCTACGGCATCACCCGCACCGCGGGCGTGGTGACGAGCGCGGCGGTGGTCATGGTCGCGGTGTTCGGGGTGTTCGCCACCCTGAGCATGAACGAGATGAAGCAGATCGGCGTGGGCCTGTCGGTGGCGATCCTCATCGACGCCACGATCGTGCGGATCTTCCTGCTGCCGTCGCTGATGGCGCTGCTGGGCCGGGCGAACTGGTGGCCCTCGAAGCTCGGGCGGGCCGTCCCGTCCGAGGCGGAGCGCGAGCGCGAGCTGGTGACCGCCGGTCACTGACGCACATCTGACGAGGGCCGCCCGGCGCATGCCGGGCGGCCCTTTCCGGTGAGCGGCGGCACCCCGGGGCTTAATGACGGGACGGGGCCCGGCGTCCGTGCCAGACTCCCGGCCATGAGCTCATTCCCCACCCTGCACCGCCCCGACGTCTACCCGCGCTCCTCGGCCTACGACCCGGCCTGGGTCCTCGGGCTGGACATGGGCCCGCATCCGCTGTGGCTGCTGGAGCACCTCTGCCGCGAGCTGGACCTGCGACCCGGGATGCGCGTCCTGGACCTGGGCGCCGGCAAGGGCGCCACCTCGGTGTTCCTGGCCCGCGAGTTCGGCGTGGAGGTCTTCGCCGCCGACCTGTGGGTCGCCCCCGACAACGCCGCCGCCGTGCACGCCGCCGCCGGTGTCGCCGACCGCGTCCACGCCGTCCGCGCCGAGGCCCACGACCTGCCCTTCGCCAAGGACCACTTCGACGCCATCATCAGCGTCGACGCCTTCGAGTACTTCGGGACCGCCGACGGCTACCTGCCCTACCTGGCGAAGTTCCTCAAGCCCGGCGGGCAGCTGGCCGTGGCCACGCCCGGCATGACCACCGAGATCCGCGAGCTCGGCGCCATCCCCGCGCACATCAAGAACTGCGTCGGGTGGGAGGCCATCGCCTGGCACACCCCCGAGTGGTGGCGCTTCCAGTGGGAGATCACCGACCTGGTCACCGTCACCTCCGCCCGCCTCCAGCCCGACGGGTGGGCCGACTGGCTGCTGTGGGTCAAGGCCGTCGCCGAGCACACCGGCGCCCACTCCCCCGTGGTGGACATGCTGGAGGCCGATCAGGGCGAGTTCCTGTCCTTCACGCTGCTGACCGCCCGCAAGAACTGATACCGCCGCTGGCCCGGCGCCGGTGGAGTCAATACGATTACCGGCGTGAACGGGACGGAGACGGGACGTGACGAGGCCGCCGGCGAGTCGGGCGCCGCGCGCGACGGACGCGTCGAGCGCGGCAACCAGACCCGCCGCCTCGTCATGCGCCGGGCGGCCGACATCGCCTCGGTGGAGGGCCTCGACGGGCTCACCATCGGGCGGCTGGCCACCGAGCTGTCGCTGAGCAAGAGCGGCGTCTTCGCCCTCTTCGGCTCCAAGGAGGAGCTGCAGCTGGCCACCGTCCGCGCCGCGCGCCGCATCTTCCTCGACCACGTGGCGTTCCCCGCCCTCGACGTCCCCGGGGGCCGCGAGCGGCTGCTGGCGCTGTGCCGCAACTGGCTGGCCTACTCCCGCGAGCGGGTCTTCCCCGGCGGGTGCTTCTTCTTCGCGGTGGCCGCCGAGTTCGACTCCCGGCCCGGCCCGGTGCGCGACGCGATCGTGGCCGCGCGCCTGGAGTGGGTGGCCTACATCGAGGACGGCGTGCGCGCGGCCACCGAGGCCGGTGAGCTGCCCGCCGGGACCGATCCCGGGCAGGTCGCCTTCGAGCTCATCGCCCTGATGGAGGGCGCCAACGGCGAGTCGCTGCTGAGCGCCTCGCCGCTGGCCTACGAGCGGGCCGAGCGCGCGATCGCCCGCGTGCTGTCCGCCTGAACCGGGGACACGAAGTCCAGCACGGCCCGCACGACCCCCGGATCGGCCACGATCCGGTTGTGGCCGAGGCCCGTGGTGGTGATCAGGCCCGCGCCCAGGGCGTCGCGGACGCGGTGGGACTGGGTGACGGGGACGAACGCGTCGTCCCCGTCGTGCACCAGCAGCGCGGGCAGGTCCAGCTCGTGCGGGCGGTGCGTCACCGAGAAGCGCCGCCAGATGTCGGGCTCGGCGGGGAACAGGTGCGTCTCGATGCGCTCCCGCAGCGCCTCCAGCACCGCCGGGCGCAGCCGCAGTCCGGCGCCGAAGGCCTGCAGGAGGTAGCCGAACTCGCCGATGCCGCTGATGCCGGCGAAGCGCGCCGGTGGCAGGTCCCGCAGCGCGAACAGGCTCGCGGTGACGCCGAAGGAGTGGGCGATGACGGCGGCGAAGTCGCCGTGGGCGGCGTGCAGGCGGGTGATGATCTCGCGGTACTGGAGGATCGTCATCGACCGGCCGCCGGAGGCGCCGTGGCCGGGCGCGTCGAAGGTCAGCACGGTGTGCCCGCGCGCCACCAGCTCCGGGACGTAGTGGGCGGCCCGTGAGCCGCGCGAGCGCCAGCCGTGCACGAACAGCACCGGGGTCCCGCTCGCGCCCCAGCGGTAGGTGCGGACGGGGACGCCGTCCAGGTCCAGCTCGCCGGTGACGGCGGTGGCGAGGACCTCCGCCTCGCCCTCGCGGATCGCGGCGCGCGGCCCGGACAGGCGGAACAGGTCGTAGGCCACGCGCCCGGCGAGGCCGCGGTGGAGGCGGGAGAGGGCGTTGAGGGCGATGCCCGCGAGGGCGACGGTCGGGCTCATCGGATGCTCCGGGGGTGGTCGCGACACGACCCCGGAATATTAGCACGATCGTTCGTCTAGTTTTTATGTGCGGAGTCCGTCGAAGACGATCCGCAGGACGCCCTCCTGCAACCCCGGCTCCCACCCCGCCGCCACCGCCGCGCGGCACACCCCCAGCAGCAGCGCCAGCACCTCCGGCGCGCCCACGTCCTCCCGGACCGCGCCCTCGCGCTGCGCCCGCACCAGCAGGGCCTCGATCGCGTCCCGCCAGGCGTGGATCGGCCGGTCGGTGCTGAGCCCGGCGGCGTCGCCGAGCAGGTCCACGATGGTCTTCTTCGCCGCCGCCTGCTCCACCATGCCCGCGAAGAAGGTGAAGAAGGCCGCCTCCGGGTCCCCGGTCGCCAGGAGCTCCTGGGTCTGCTCGGCCAGCCGCTGCACGCTCGCGGTGACGATGGCGCGCAGCAGGTCCTCCTTGGTCGGGAAGTGCCGGAATACCGTGCCGATGCCCACCCCGGCCAGCCGGGCGACCTCTTCGGTGGAGGCCCCGGCGCCCTTCTCGGTGAAGACCGCCTCCGCCGCGTCAAGGATGCGGACCCGGTTGCGGCGGGCGTCGGCGCGCATCGGCCTGTCCGGTGTCATATGAGGACCTCCAGGAGGGGGCTGGCACGGTCGGGCACACGACTGCCTCACAGTCTGCTGTTCCCCGGGGACGCCCCGCTATGCAGGATCCGACAGCCTCGCGTCCCCTTTCACCCGGACGATGGAACGTTCTCGCAGGCAGCGGCGCTCTTGACCGGCCGCCTGTCGGGAGTCCGTCATCGGACCAGAAGCAGAGTCGTCATCGGACCGGGGACAGAGTCGTCACCGGAAGTCGCGCGAGGGCCCCGGCCGCAGCGACAGGGGCAGCTCCTCCAGGAGATCGGCGACGAGGTTGGTGACCACGCCCTCGGCGTCGTCGCCCTCGACGCGCCCGGTGCGCTTCTTCTCCACCCGGCCCCGCACGACCACCGCCACGGCGGTGCGGGCCAGCGTCCGCTGCCGCGCCCACAGGCCCGGCGAGCACACCACGTTCAGGATGCCGGTCTCGTCCTCCAGGCTCAGGAAGGTCACGCCCCCGGCGGTGGCCGGCCGCTGCCGGTGGGTGATGAGCCCGGCGACGCGCACTCGGGTCCCGTCCGCCACGGCCGGGGCGTCGGCGACGCGCACGACCCCGCGCGCGTCCAGGTCCGCGCGCGCGAAGGCCACCGGGTGGTCGTCCGGGGAGACGCCGGTCGCCCAGAAGTCGGCCCCGGCGAGCTCGACCTGCGTCATGACCGGCAGCGGCGGCGCGACCAGGCCGGTGCTCACGCCGGGGAGGGTGTCCTCGCGCTCGCGGGCGGCGGCCCCGGCGGCCCACAGGGCCTCGCGGCGGCCCAGGCCGAAGCAGGCGAAGGCCCCGGCGACGGCGAGGGCCTCCATCTGCGCGGTGGACGGGCCGGCGCGGCGGGCCAGGCCGGCGGGTCCGTCGTAGGGCTGACCGGCGGCGATCCGCCCGGCCAGGTCCCCGCCGATCGAGCGGACCGCCGACAGGCCCAGCCGGATCGCCGGCTGCGGGACCGGCCGCGCGGTGATCTCGGCCAGGCTCCCCGCCGGGTCGAAGGACGGCTCCTCTTGCCCCGGCACGTCCTCAAGGGACGCGTCGGCGTCGCTCAGGTTCACGTCCGGCCGCAGCACGGTGATCCCGTGCCTGCGGGCGTCGGCGATGAGGCTGTTGGGGCTGTAGAAACCCATCGGCTGCGAGTTGAGCAGGGACGCGGTGAACGCCGCCGGGAAGTGCCGCTTCAGCCACGCGCTGGAGTAGACGATGTGGGCGAAGCTGATGGCGTGGCTCTCCGGGAAGCCGAAGTCGGAGAAGGCCTTCAGGCGCTGGTAGATCTCATCGGCCTGCGCGTCGGTCACCCCGTTGGCCGACATCCCCGCGTAAAGCCGCGCCTTGAGCGCCAGCATCCGCTCCTCGGAGCGCTTCGACCCCATCGCCCGGCGCAGCTCGTCGGCCTGGCCCGCGTCGAAACCCGCGATGTCGATGGCGATCTGCATCAACTGCTCCTGGAACAACGGCACCCCGAGGGTCTTGCCGAGCGTGTCGTGCAGCTTGGGGTGGGTGGCGCGCTTCCAGACGTCCCGCGGGTCGTGCCCGGCGCGCATGCGCTCCCGGCGCTCCAGGTACGGGTGCACCGAGCCGCCCTGGATGGGCCCGGGGCGGATGAGGGCGACCTCGATGGCCAGGTCGTAGAAGTTCTCCGGTTTCAGCCGGGGCAGCGTCGACATCTGGGCGCGCGACTCGACCTGGAAGACGCCCACGGTGTCGGCGGCGCGCAGCATCGCGAAGGTCGCCGGGTCGTCCTTGGGCAGCCTCGCCAGGTCCACGTGGACGCCGTGGTGCGCGGCGATCAGCTCGACGCACTTGCGCAGCGCGGTGAGCATGCCCAGTCCCAGCAGGTCGAACTTGACCAGCCCGGCCGAGGCGCAGTCGTCCTTGTCCCACTGGAGGACCGTCCGGTTCGGCATGGTCGCCGGTTCCACCGGGCACACCTGTGCGATGGGCCGGTCGCAGATGACCATGCCGCCGGGATGGATGCCCAGGTGGCGCGGGAAGCGGCGGATGCGGTCGGCGAGCTCGGCGACGTCGTCCGGCAGCCCCTCGGCCTCGTTCTCGGCCGCGCCCCCGTACCGGTCGAGCTGCTTGGACCAGCCCTCCGCGGTCTCCGGTGAGTGCCCGAGGGCCTTGGCGACGTCGCGGACCGCCGAGCGCGGCCGGTAGGAGATCACGTTGGCCACCATCGCCGCGTGGTCGCGCCCGTAGTGGCCGTAGACGTACTGGATGACCTCCTCGCGGCGGTCGGACTCGATGTCGACGTCGATGTCGGGGTGGCCGTCGCGCGCGGGCGACAGGAACCGCTCGAACAGCAGCCCGTACTCCACGGCGTCCACGTTGGTGATGCCCAGGGCGTAGCAGACGGCGGAGTTGGCCGCCGATCCCCGGCCCTGGCAGTAGATGCCGTTCTTCCGGCAGAAGGCGGCGATGTCGTCGACGATGAGGAAGTACCCGGGGAAGCCCATGTCGTCGATGACGGCGAGTTCCTTGTCGATGACGGCGTAGGCGCGTGCGCTGCGCGGGTTGTCCCGGTGCCCGTAGCGGAGGCGGGCGCCCTCCTCCACCCGGTGCCGCAGCCACGACATCTCGGTGTGCCCGCCGGGCGCGAAGTGCGGCAGGCGCGGGGCGATGAGGTCCAGGCTGAAGGCGCACTCGGCGGCGAAGGCGGCCGCGTTGGCCACCGCCTCCCGGTGCTCGCCGAAGCGGGCCAGCATCTCCCCCGCGCCGCGCAGGTGCGCCGAGGCGGCGGCGGGCAGGTACCCGTCGACGCGGTCGAGGGTGCGGCGGGCGCGGATCGCGGCGAGGGTCGCGGCCACCGGCTGCCGGGAGGGCGAGGCGTAGTGCACGTTGTTGGTGGCGACGGTGGGGACGCGGTACCGCGCGGCGAGCCCGGCGAGGGCGTCCAGGCGCTCGTCGTCGCCGGGCAGGTCGTGGTGGATGAGCTCGACGGCGACGTTGCCGCGCCCGAAAAGCGCGATCAGCCGGTCCAGTTCGGTCCCCGCGGAGGCCTCGCCGCCGGAGCCGAGCGCGGCGGGCAGGAAGCCCTTGCGGCAGCCGGTGAGGACCAGCCAGTGCCCGCCGGAGGCCGCGCCGAGGGCGTCCAGGTCGTAGACGGGACGGCCCTTCTCGCCCAGCCTGTAGGCCTCGGTGATGGCGGTGGACAGGCGCGCGTAGCCCTCGGGGTCGCGGGCCAGGACCAGCAGGTGGCGGCCCGCCGGGTCGGCGACGCCGCTCTGCCGGGCGGGCAGGTCGAAGCTCAGCTCGGAGCCGAAGACGGTGGGCAGGCCGGTGCCGCGCGCGGCCTCGGCGAACTGCACGACGCCGTACATGCCGTCGTGGTCGGTGACGGCCATGCCGGACAGGCCCAGCCGGACGGCCTCCTCGACCAGCTCCGCGGGTGAGGCGGCGCCGTCGAGGAAGCTGTAGTGGGTGTGGCAGTGCAACTCCGCGTACTCGAAGCCCGTGTGGTCAGTCATATCCGGCCTCCACCCACCAGCGGCCTCCCTCGATGCGCACGAGCAGCGCGCGCCCGTCGGCCAGGCCCAGCTGGAGGCGGGCGTAGCGGCGGGCGTCGGCGCGCCACCAGCGCTCGGCGACCGGCCAGGGACCCGCCCAGGACGTCACCGCGACCGCACGCGGCTCGCCCATGGCGCGGAACGAGGCGGGCGCGGCGGTCAGCAGGCAGCGCCCGGTGACCGCGACGGGCTCGCCACGGGCGTCCAGGAGCCGCAGGGACACCGGCTCGTGCGGCAGGACGGTGGGGCTGGGCGCGGGGAGGCCGCCCGGCCAGGGTTCGGCGGAGGTGTCGGGCAGCGCGTCGGCGGTGTCCCACGTGACGCGGCGGGTGCGCTCGGCCTCGCCGCGGCCCCCGGCGGGGCGGGCGGTGACCACCGCGTCCGGCCCGAGCAGGCCCTGGACGCGGGTGAGGGCGCGGTGGGCGCGGTCGCGGCCCTCCCCCGCCTCGCCCCACAGGCCGCCCTGCGTCCCGGAGTAGGGGATGACGTCGTCGGGGACGAGGGTGACGGCGGTGATCCCGGCGGTGGGGCGCGCGCCGCCGTCGCCGACGGACCCGCCGGTCAGCCACCCGTCGAGCTGCCAGCGGATGCGCTCGGCGATGGCCTGGCCGGTGAGCACGCCGTCGTGCCGCCACGTGCGGGTGAGGGTCTCCCCGGCGCCGGTGACGGCCTGCACGATCAGGCGCGTGCAGGCCAGCCCCCGCGCCGACAGGGCGCGCTGGAGGCGCTCGGCGAGGGCCCGGCCGGTGAACGCGGCGGCGTCCACGCGGTCCACGGGCGGATCGCAGTCGGCGGTGACGGTCAGGTCCGGCGGGGTCTCGCGGGGCACGGTGGGCCGGGGCGGCTCACCGGCGGCCAAGCGGTGGGCGTGGGCGGCGTCGAAGCCGAAGCGGTCGAGGACGTCGGCGGCGGGCAGCGCGGCGAAGTCGCCGAGGGTGTAGATCCCCAGGCGGCGCAGGGTCCCCACGAGCCCGGGACGGCCGATGGCGGCGATGTCGGTGCCCGCCAGGAAGTCCGCGTCACCGCCGGGCGGCACGACGACCCCGGCGCGCGCGGCCAGCCATCCGGCGAACAGCCCGCCGGCCACGCCCACCCGGCACTCGTGGCCCAGGGCCTCGACCGCCTCGGCCATGCGCTCGGCGGCGGCCTCCTCACCGCCGTGGAAACGCGCCGCGCCCCGCGCCGGGCACGCCAGCAGCCCCGGGCGCAGGACCTCCACCCCGGCGCAGACCTCGTCGACGGCGGCGGCGACGGGTTCGAAGTTGTCCCCCACGAGCCAGCCGGGGCACCACAGGACCAGTGACCTCACGGCCGCCTCCGCGAGGACAGCGGCACCACGTCGGCGACCGGTTCGGCGTGCTCGGGGCCGTGCAGCCGCAGCGTGGTGCGCACCGGGCGTCCACGCACCCGGGAGGAGACCACGATCTCGCGTTCGCGCAGCCGTCCGCGGCCCTGCCCCAGGCCGCTCCACCGGCCGCCGACCACGCTCAGGACGGCGTCGGCGCCCTCGATGCGCCCGGGCGCCGCGCCGTACGGGACGAGGATCGCGCCGCGCTTGCGGGCGCGCGCGGCCAGCCGCCGTCCCGTCACGCCCCCCAGGCCCTGCGGGACGTGCACGGCGACGACGTCGAAGCCGTCCAGCAGCGCCGAGGCGACCTCGGCCCACTTCGCGCCCGGCTCGGGGACCAGCGCCAGCCGCTCCCCCGCCACGCCCGCCTCGGCGACCGCCCGCGCGGGCAGGTCGCCGGTGCCGCCGACGACACCGCACCACGCGCCGGCCCCGGACGGGCCCGACAGCAGCGCGAGCAGCAGCGACGTCATGCCCGGGACCTCGCCCGCCGCGACGCCCACGACCGAGCCGCGCCGCAGCACACGCCACGGCAGCAGCGAGGTGAGGCCCTCGCGCACCGGCAGGCCGTCCTCTTGCGGGACGGTCCCCAGGTCGCTGGCGCGGCGCACGCCGGGCAGCTCCGGCACCGGCGCGGCCGCCAGCGCGAGAGAGCCATGTGTCTCTTGAAGAGCACGCACCACCGCGAGACGCGGTCTGGACAACGAAAACCACCGAATCCGGCGCGCGCACGGACATGCGCGCACCCTTCACCTCGCGGCCCTTCCCGCCGCGACGACTTCCCTGCCGGCGAACCCCCTTCTCCCGCTACCCCCGCCCGAGCCCGAGGACCTCGGCGACGACGACGGCGAAACGGTCGGCGTCGCGCACCAGGTCATCGGCCTCCTTGGCGGTGACCACGTGCGAGACGCCCGCCTGCGCGGCGGCCCGCTTCTGCGCGGTCAGGGAGAAGAAATCGGCCCATTCCCGCAGCTCCGGGGCCACTTCGGCGAGCAGCATCCACACGTTGCGGGGCCGGGACCGGCGTCCGGGCGCCGGACGCGCCCTCGCGGCCAGCACCGCGGCGGCGGCGCGCAGGGCGGCCAGGTGCGCGGTGGCGTACCGGAGCCCCTCGTGCGGCTCGTCCACGGCGTCGCTGAGCCCGCGGCGGGCCAGGATGAGAAGTTCGAGCGGGGACCGGGTCGGCAAGGTGTGCGCCGGGACGGCCAGCTCGGTGTGCGCGTCGGCATAGGCGGTACTCAACGAAGGGTCCCCCTGTCTGAGGCTGAGACGGATGACAGGTTTGCGGCGGACCGTGCCGGCGGCCGGATGCAGCTCTTCCCCGAGGGACGACTGGAGTGGACCCTCAGCTACATCCGGCCGCGGCGGGCCCCGGCCCACCCGGGGTCGGTGGGAAGGCGGACCGGGGCACGTCTTGGCACGGCTCACCGTGGCACCGGAGGCGGCTTTCGAGGATCGGCCCGCGACAGCTTCTCCTCGACCCTTCCCCCGGCAGGCGTTCGAACCGTTGTTCGAACACTTCGATAGTAAACCTCGCACACGCCCGGTTGGCAAGCAACACGCGAACATTCGTTCGAGCTTTTTCCGAACGTAAGCTCGATCACCATGCGCGTCCTCGTCACCGGCGGCGCCGGCTTCGTCGGCTCCACACTCGTCCCGATGCTCCTGGCCGACGGCCATCACGTGCGCGTCCTCGACGTCCTCCGATACGGAGGCCAAGGGCTCCTCGCCGCCGCCGCGCACCCCAACTTCGAGTTCGTCAACGGCGACGTCTGCGACGAGGAGACCATCGCCACCGCCCTCACCGGCGCCGACGCGATCGTCCACCTCGCCGCGATCGTCGGCTACCCGGCGTGCAAAAAGGACCCCCAGCTCGCCACCCGCGTCAACGTCGAAGGCACCCACGCGCTGCTCGCCCACCGGCGGCCCGACCAGAAGATCGTCTACGCCTCCACCGGATCCATCTACGGACGCGTCCCCGACTACCTGTGCCACGAAGGGACGCCACTGGCGCCGATCACGCTGTACGGGGAGACGAAGGCCACCGCCGAGCGGGCCGTGCTGGCCGCGGGGAACGCGGTGGCGTTCCGGTACGCGACGGCGTTCGGGGTGTCACCGCGGATGCGGCTGGACCTGCTGCCGAACGAGTTCGCCTACCAGGCGGTGGCGAACCGGAGCCTGATCGTTTATGAGCGGAGCTTCAAGCGGACGTTCCTGCATGTCTCGGACCTGGCGCGGTCGATGGTGTGGGCATTGCGGACATGGGACGCGGTGGTGGACGACGCGTACAACGTGGGGAGTGAGGACATGAACCTCACCAAGGAGGACCTGGCGCGGAAGCTGCTGGAGCACGTGGATTACTACCTGCACTTCGCGGAGGTGGGGAGCGATGCGGACATGCGGGACTATGAGGTGTCGTACGCGAAGATCCGGGGGAAGGGGTTCCGGCCGCGGGTGGGGATGGAGGAGGGGCTGGCGGAGTTGGTGAGGGCGGTGAGGTTGATCGAGTTCCGGAGTCCTTATGGGAATGTTTAGGGGGGTTGTCTCGCGCGGCTTCACCACCTTCACCCCTGGTTCGCCCATCTCCCTTCTCGTCTCGCCCCCACGGATCGCCCGTCTGCTCTTCCCTGTGTTGGCGCTGGTTTCCCATCACCCTCTGGTCAGGGGTTTCACCCCTGGGACCCGACCAGGGGTGCGGCCCCTGGACGCCGGACCTCTCTCGGGAGGCTCCACCCGCGTTCGGCCTTTGCGACGGTGAACGATGAACCCCGGGGTGTCAAGACGAAGAGCATGTCTTGACACCCCGAGAACCCTCGTTCCAGGACACGTCCGGCCGACCGAGGGAGGATCCTCTCCTATCCCGAGACAGCTTCAGCGGATCTGGTCACGGGGTCGTGTTGTCGTGCGGCTTACGGGCCGTCTCGGTGCGGCTCTAAAACAACAGGCTCTCGTGCCCACCCGGCCTTTGACCCCGTTGCCCGCCAGTCACTGCGCCCGGGTCTAAAACAACAAGCCGGTTCCCCACCCGGGTTCTGACCCCGTAGCCAGCCAATCACCTTGCCCGGGTTAGTTCCCTCGCACCGCGCTTTGCATCGCACCCGGCTCAGCTATGCGTCACTGGCTCTCCTGTCCTGCACTCGGGTGTGCGAAGAGGGCCGCCCCTGTCGGGACGGCCCTCTTCTTCTCGCTTTGCCTTGCTCTTGCTCTTGTGCCCTTGTCGCTAGAGCTTCCGCGCCTTGCGCTTGCGCGTGTCGGGGCGGGCGCCCGGGCGGGGGGCGACGCTGGCGACGGGGATTGCGTCCTCTTCCGTCTCGTCGTCGGTGGCGGCGGCTTCGGCGGCTGCCTTTTCGCCTGCGACGCGGCGCTTTTCCACGACCTTCTTCGCGTGGTCGCGGACGCGGGGCTCGCGCATCTTCAGGTCGACCAGGACCGGGGTGGCCAGGAAGATCGACGAGTAGGTGCCGGTGAGCATGCCGACGAACAGGACGAGGGCGAGGTCCTTCAGGGTGCCGACGCCGAGGATGCCGACGCCGACGAACAGGAGGCCTGCCACGGGGAGGAGACCGATGAGGGAGGTGTTGATCGAGCGCATCAGCGTCTCGTTCAGCGCCTTGTTCGCGGCCTCGGGGTAGCTGAAGCGGGTCTCGTTCAGCAGGCCCTTCGTGTTCTCCTGCACCCGGTCGAACACTACGACGGTGTCATATAGCGAGTAACCGAGGATCGTCAGGAGGCCGACCACCGTGCCGGGGGTGACCTCGAATCCGACGAGGGAGAAGACTCCGGCGGTGAGGGCGACGTCGTGGACGAGGGCGACGAGGGCGGCGATCGCCATCTTCGGCTCGAAGCGGAGCCAGAGGTAGGCCGCGACCAGGACGAGGAACACCGCGAGGGCGACCAGGGCCTGACGGGACACGCTCTTGCCCCACGAGGAGCTGACCTCGGACACGCCGATGTCGGACGAGGGCACCTTCAGCGCGTCGGCCATGGCGCCGCGGGCCTTCTGGCTGTCGGCGTCGCTGAGGGGGCCGGTCTTCAGGACGTACTTGGCCTGGTCGCCGGTACCGGCGACCTGGGCCGACTCCACCTCGACGCCGCTGTTCTCGACGGCCTTCTGGGCGTCTTCGAGGCTGGTGCCGGCGGGCGCGTGGACGGTGAACTGGTTACCACCGGCGAACTCGACGCCCAGGTTGAAGCCCTTGATCGCCATGCTGCCGACGATGATGACCATGAGCACCAGCGACACCAGGTACCAGACCTTGCGGCGGCCGACGATGTCGAAGTGGGTGTCGCCGCTGTAGAGCTGCTTCCACACGCTGCGGCGAGGGGTCGAAACATCCGACATTGCGTCAGCTCTCCTTCGTGCGCACGGCGCCGGGCACCCGGCGGCGGCTGGCGCCCAGACCGGCCAGGCGCGTCGAGCCCATCAGCCTGGTGCGGGACAGCCAGGCGACGAGGGGGTGGGTGAAGAGGAAGACCACCGCGATGTCCATGATCGTGGACAGGCCCAGGGTGAAGGCGAAGCCGCGGACGGCGCCGATCGCCAGGAAGTAGAGCACGACCGCGGCGAGCATGGACACCGTGTTGGCGGACATGATCGTGCGGCGGGCCAGGGCCCACGCGCGCGGGACGGCGCTGCGGACCGAGCGGCCTTCCTTGACCTCGTCCTTCAATCGTTCGAAGAAGACGACGAAGGAGTCGGCGGTGATGCCGATGGCGACGATGAAACCGGTGATGCCGGCCAATGTCAGCGTGAAGCCCATCTGCTTGCCCAGCAAGGAGATCGACGGGTAGATCAGCGCGGCCGAGGCCGCCAGGCTGGCGATGACCACCAGGCCGAGGAGGCGGTAGTACACCAGGCAGTAGACGATGACGAGCGCGACGCCGATGAAACCGGCGAGCAGGCCGCCCTCCATCTGCGAGGTGCCCAGGGTCGGGCTGACCTCTTCGATGGTGAGGACCTTGAACGCGATCGGCAGGGCGCCGTACTTCAGCTGCTCGGCGAGGAGCTTGGCGTCGGTGGCGCGGAAGTTGCCGGTGATCTGCGCCGAGCTCGACATGACGCTCTGGATCGTCGGGTCGGAGACCACGAGGTTGTCCAGGACGATGGCGACCTGCTTACCGACGGTCGCGGTGGTCAGGGCCTGCCACTTGTCGGCGCCCTGGCCGGTGAACTCCATGTTCACCATCCACGAGCCGGGGTTCTGCGAGTCGGGGCCGGAACCGGCGTTCGACACGTCCTCACCGACGACCTTCGCCACGTCCAGCTTGGACTTGACGTAGTAGGCCAGGCCGTTCTTGGCCTTGCTCGACTCGGGCTTGTTGCAGGCGATGACCTGCTGGTCGGTGGCCGAGATGGAACCCGGGGGACGCCCGTTCAGCTGCTTGCAGGTGATCGTCGGCACGTTGTACTGGATGCCGATCGGCAGGGCCGCGATCTCTTCGGAGCTCAGCTCGCCGAAGGGCTTGAAGATCTCCATCGACGCCGGGTCGTTCGGCGGCTGGGTCAGCGACTCGGCCTGCGCGTACAGCTCGGTGCCGACCTTCTCGGCGATGGCCTTGCGCGCGGCCTCCACGTCGGCGCTGACCGCCGGGGGCTTCGTCTCACCGGTCGTGGGGTTGTCGCCCGCGCCCGCAGAGGAGGAAGAGGAAGGGTCCGAGCCGTCGCCGGGGCTGGCCGAGGGCGAGCCGCTGGCGTTGGGGTCGGTGACCTCTTCGGGGTTGTCGGCGGCCTGCGTCTGCGACAGCACCTCGCGGAAGCGGAGGGTCGCGGGGTCACCGACCTTGCGGAGCTGCTCCGGGTCGGTGTCCTTGCCGGCGACGTTGACCACGATGTTGTTGGCGCCCTGGACGACGATCTCGGGCTCGGCGACGCCGGTGCCGTTGACGCGGTCGTCGATGATCTGGCGCGCCTGCTCCATGCGGTCGTTGTCGGGGGTCGACCCGTCGGGCATGTTCGCCTCAAGGGTCATGCTGATGCCGCCCTGCAGGTCCAGGCCCAGCTTCGGCGTCGGGAACTTCCATCCCGCCCCGCCCACCGCGATGAGCCACAGCACCAGCAGCAAGGCACCGAAGGCGAAGAAATATGGGAACACCTTCAGCCGAGTCTGGAGGGGTCCCGAAGGTCCACGAGCCACGGTCGTCATCTCTCCTTGCTGCGATTCGGGTCGCGTACGCCGGAACAGGCCGCGCCGCCACCCGTCGCCGGGTGGGCGGCCCGTCCGTGCTCATACTGCGTTCGTCGACGCGGGGGTCGGCGCCTGGCCATCTTGGGGTGGACCGGCGAACGAGCACGTAACCGGACGCTACGGGGAGTAACCGTAGCGCGCCGGATTCAGTTCTTCTTGGCGGTGCTTTCGTCGTTCGTCTCTTCGACGCTCGCCACCGTCTCCTCGTTGCCCGACTCGGCGTCTTCTTCGGCCTCTTCGGCCACGTCGTCGGTGTTCTCGGACGGCAGCACCCGGCCGATCGCCTGACGTGCGAAAACGACCTGCACGCCGTCGGAGATCTCCAGGGTGACGGTCTCATCGTCATTGGCGATGATGGTGCCGTGCAGCCCGCCGATGGTGACGATCCGGGTGCCGGGGCCGGCCGCCTGCTGCATCTCCTGCTGTTCGCGCTGCCGCTTCTTCTGCGGACGGATCATGAAGAAGTACATGGCGACGAACATGAGGGCCAGCAGGCCCCAGATGAGGAAGTTACCTCCGCCAGCGGCGGATTCGGCAAGAAGCACGATGAGCCTTTCGAGCGAACTCGATGATTACGAACGATCGCGGGAAGTCTAGTCGCTCGCGATTTGCGCGTTTGAAGCGACACGGGTCACAGCTTCGCCACGATTACCACGGGCGGCGCCCATGCACCCGGCGAACGCGTGAATCTCACTCATCCGCGCCGGGCACCGGCAGTTCCTCGTGTGCGGCCCCGAACGAACCCGCAGGTGGGACGCGTCCCAGGTGCCGCCAGCCGTGCGCGGTGGCGACCCGCCCCCGCGGCGTGCGGGCCAGCAGACCGGCGCGGACCAGGAAGGGTTCACAGACTTCCTCGACGGTGTCGGGCTGCTCCCCCACCGCCACGGCGAGGGTGGTCAAGCCCACCGGCCCGCCGCCGAAGGACTCCACCAGCGCGGTCAGGACCGCCCGGTCCAGCCGGTCCAGGCCCAGCTCGTCCACGTCGTAGACGGCCAGGGCCGCGCGCGCCACGCTCACCGAGATCACGCCACCGGCGCGGACCTGCGCGTAGTCGCGGACCCGCCGCAGCAGACGGTTGGCGATGCGCGGTGTTCCCCGCGAGCGCCCGGCGATCTCACTGGCGCCCGCGGCGGTGACCGGGACGTCCAGGATCTTCGCCGAGCGGGTCACGATGGCCTCCAGCTCGGCGTCGCCGTAGAAGTCGAGCTGCCCGATGAAGCCGAAGCGGTCCCGCAGCGGCCCGGTCAGCAGGCCCGACCGGGTCGTGGCGCCCACCAGCGTGAACGGCTCCAGGTCGAGCGGGATGGCGGTGGCGCCGGGGCCCTTGCCGACCATCACGTCGACCCGGAAGTCCTCCATGGCCGTGTACAGCAGCTCCTCGGCGGGCCGGGCCATGCGGTGGATCTCGTCGATGAAGAGGACGTCGCCGTGGGAGAGGCCGGTCAGCACCGCCGCCAGGTCGCCCGAGCGCTCGATCGCCGGGCCCGAGGTCGTCCGCAGCGACACGCCCAGCTCGGCGGCCACGATCATCGCCATCGTGGTCTTGCCCAGCCCGGGCGGGCCGGACAGCAGGATGTGGTCGGGTGGCGTCCCGCGCCCGCGCGCGCCGGCCAGCAGCAGCTCCAGCTGCTCGCGGACGCGCATCTGCCCGATCAGCTCGTCGAGGTTCTTCGGGCGCACGCCCGCCTCGGCGTCGCCGTCGCCGGGCTGCACGCGCGCCGAGACCAGGCCGAGCTCGCCGCCGCCGTCGCCGAAGTCGCGCAGGTCGTCGAAGTCGTCGGTCATCGCGTCTTCCCCAGCAGCCGGATCGCCTGCTTGAGCAGCTCGGGCACGTTCGGGCGCTCGGTGTCGACGGTGTCGGCGAGCGCGGTGATGGCGGTGGCGGCGTCCTTCTGCGTCCAGCCGAGGGCGATGAGGCCCTGCTGGACCTGCTCGCGCCACATGGGCCGGGCGACGGGGCTGACGGGCGCGCCGTCGTCGTCGCAGGTGACGGGTCCGATGCGGTCCTTGAGTTCCAGGATGAGGCGTTCGGCGCCCTTCTTGCCGACGCCGGGGATCTGGGTGAGGACGCGCTGGTCGCCGACGGCGATGGCGCGGCGGACGGCGTTCGGGGGGTGCACGGCGAGGGCGGCCTGGGCGAGGCGGGGGCCGACGCCGGAGGCGGTCTGGAGGAGCTCGAAGAGGTCGCGCTCGTCGGCGGTGGCGAAGCCGTAGAGGGTCATGGAGTCCTCGCGCACCACGAGGGTGGTGTGGAGGGTGGTCTCGCGGCCGGTGGCGAGCCCGGCGAGGGTGCCGGGGGTGGCGCGCACGGAGTAGCCGACGCCGCCGACGTCGACGACCGCGGCGTCGGGGGCGAGGGCGATGACCGTCCCGCGCACGCTGGCTATCACTGTCGTGCTCCCTTCGACTGGGCCCGGCCGAGGAGGGCCTTGGCGCCGCCTCGCCACACGTGGCAGATGGCCAGGGCGATGGCGTCGGCGGCGTCGGCGGGCCGTGGGGCCTCGGTCAGCCGCAGGAGGCGGGTGACCATGAGGGTGACCTGTTTCTTGTCGGCGTCGCCGTATCCGGTGACGGCGGCCTTGACCTCGCTGGGCGTGTAGGTCGTGACGGGCAGGCCGCGGCGGGCGCCGGCGAGCATGGCGACGCCGGAGGCCTGGGCGGTGGGGATGACCGAGGCGACATTGTGCTGGCTGAAGACGCGTTCGACGGCGACGGCGTCGGGGGCGTACTTCTGCAGGATCGCGGTCAGTTTGGTCTCCACCGACAGGAGCCGTTCGGCGAGGTCGGCGTCGGGGTCGGTGCGGATGACGCCGCCCATGATGAGGCGGCATTGACGTCCCGGCTCGCCCTCGACCACGCCGACGCCGCAGCGGGTGAGTCCGGGGTCGACGCCGAGTACCCGCACCGTTGAAGCCCTTCGCGTCCGTATGGATGTTCGATCACGACCTTACCCGTGGCCGCCGAACCTACCGGCGGGCACCGACAGTCCGTGGTGGGCGTGTCTTGGCGACCCGTCCGGATACGTCTTTGTGCACTGAATCTCAACCCCGCCCGCGCCGTTGACCGCGCGGGCGACGGGGGGTAAGGATCGAATACGTGTCCATCTCTTACCGCTTCCTGCCCGACGGCGAATCCGTGCGGGCCGCGTCGGAGTACGCGCCGTTCGTCACCAGTTTCACCGCGCCCGACGCCGTCGGTTACGCCGTGGACGGTGCGGTGGCCTGGCGGCGCGTGTTCCACGGCCGTGACCTGCTGCTCGCCGATGGGGATCCCGTCACGGCGGCGGCGCTGGTGGCCGCGGTGGCCGCCGAGCACAGGCCGACGCGGCTGAGCCTGCCGCGCCCGATCATGGAGCTGCTCCCGGCGGAGCTGCGTCCCGAACGATTCGGCGAATGGCGCTGGTTCTACACCGACACCGCGCCGGAGCCCCAGCCCGGTGAGGAGCGCGCGGCGTGGCTGCCGGGCGACGAGGCGGGGAAGGCGGCGATCGAGCGGCTGCTGGACGAGTCGTTCCCGGACGCCTCCACGCGCACCGGCGACGGCCACGTCAAGCGCTGGTTCGGGATCCCCGGCGAGGACGGCCTGGTCGGCTGCGGCGCGGTCTCGGGCCCGGCCGAGGACGTCCCGTTCCTGGCCTCGATCACGGTGCACCCGGGCGCGCGGCGGCAGGGCCTGGCGGCGGCGATGACGGCGTGGGCGACGCGCGACCTGCTGCGGGAGTTCCCGTTCGTGGCGCTGGGTTCGATGGAGGGCGAGGACGCCACGCACCGCATCTACCGGCGGCTGGGCTACCGCGACACGCACGCCCTGATCTCGGGCTCGCTGTCGTAGCGAGGTTGGTGGAGCCCGGAGGAGTGTCCATCCTCCGGGCCCCGTGTCGCCGCCCTGGTGTGCCGGATCGCTGATCCGTGACCGTTGAGGCTGCCAACACCGCGCGCTGCCACCTGCGCCACCCGGCAGTGTGGATGCCAGGGCGGGATTCGAACCCGCGACCTCGGTGTTCGGCCCCGGCCGCGATACGGCCGACGGCTCGGGTGCTGAGACTGGAGCGAGAATCTGAATCTGATGCGGTGAGCGGGCCGCCGGCCGGGGGCACCCGGCTGACAGGCCCTGACACGGGGTACAACCGTGTCCACCGGCTGGTCAGGCTGAGTCTGCGTCTCAGTCTTCCGCCCGCTTTTCAGGCGGACGGTCCCCGCCGCTCCCGGCGGGGAGTCTCACCGGCTACCCGAAGAGGTAGCCGAAGACCTTGTCGCCGACGCGCTGGTCGGCCACCTCGATGGAGTTGGCCTCCTCGCGGGCGAACTTGACGGCGTGGTGAAGCTTCTCGATGCGCTCGATGACCTCCGCGACGCGCTTGGCGGGCAGGGCGCCGGAGTACTTCACCGTCGTCCAGTACCCGATGGAGACGTCCTCGTGGTAGACCTCGACCTGCGCCGGGTGCTTGTCGGTCGCCTCGGCCTTGACGTGGTTGCGGGGGACGCGCTTGGTGCGCACGGTCCGCACGGGCTCGGTGGCCCAGCAGTCGGCGGAGTCGCTGAAGGACCAGGTCTCGGCGGCGTCGAGGACCGGGAGCTTGCGCACGAACCCGAGGAGTTCGGCGAGCTGCTTCTCCAGGAACAGCAGGTAGGTGACCGGCGCTTCGCGCAGCAGGGTCTGCCCGTCCACCACGACGTCGGCGGTGGCGCGCCCGTTGGTGACCTCCTTGGTGGCGGTCACGTCGAAGAGGCGGGTGAGTCCGGCGGCCACGCGCTTGAGGGTCTCCTCGGCGCGGACCTGGACGCGGGTCGACTCCGGCGGGAGGACCTCGCCCTCTTCGTCCTTGGGCTGGTAGGTGCGCGCGATGCCGGACAGGAGGGCCGGTTTGCCGACCTCCCGCAGGGCGTCGGCGAGGTCCTGCGCGGACTTCGCCTTCACGCCCTTCTCGACCGCCACGATCTGGTTGAGCTTCGTCGCCATGCGGTGGAGAGTACGGGTGGGACGCAAGGGAACGCGTGTGGTTTTCACACGAGTGACGCCGGTCCCCCACCGGGCATGGAAACGGCCCCACCGGGGTGGGGCCGTTGGTGTCGCGGGGGTCAGTCCTCGTCGAGGGCTTTGGCGACCTCGTCGGAGATGTCCATGGAGGTCCAGACGTTCTGGACGTCGTCGGAGTCTTCGAGGGCGTCGACGAGTTTGATGACCTTGCGGGCGCCGTCGAGGTCGACGGGGACCGTCACCGAGGGCACGAAGCCCGATTCGGCGGAGTCGTAGTCGAAACCGGCCTCCTGGAGCGCCTGGCGCACCGGGACGAGGTCGGTGGCCTCGCTGAGGATCTCGAAGGCGTCGCCGAGGTCGTTGACCTCTTCGGCGCCGGCGTCCAGGACGGCCACCAGCAGGTCGTCCTCGGTCACGCCGTCGGCCTTGGACACGATGATGACGCCCTTGCGGGTGAACATGTAGGACACGCTGCCGGCGTCGGCGAGGTTCCCGCCGTTGCGGGTGAGGGCGACGCGGACTTCGGCGGCGGCGCGGTTGCGGTTGTCCGAGAGGCATTCGACGAGGACGGCGACACCGCCGGGGGCGTAGCCCTCGTACATCATCGTGACGTATTCGGCGCCGCCGGCTTCGAGGCCGGAGCCACGCTTGACGGCCCGGTCGATGTTGTCGTTGGGCACCGAGCTCTTCTTGGCCTTCTGGATGGCGTCGAAGAGGGTCGGGTTGCCGTCGGGATCACCACCGCCGCTGCGCGCAGCCACCTCGATGTTCTTGATCAGCTTCGCGAACAGCTTGCCTCGCTTGGCGTCCACCACGGCCTTCTTGTGCTTGGTGGTGGCCCATTTTGAGTGGCCGCTCATCGTGTTCCCTTCGGACTACTGGTCTAGATATCCCCGCGCGAGGTCGACGAAGGTCTGATGCACGCGCAGATCCCCGGTCACCTCCGGGTGGAATGCGGTGGCCATGACCCGTCCCTGGCGCACCGCGACGATCCTACCGTCCGCCCGTCCGCCCTTGATGCGGCCGATGACCTCGACGTCCGGGCCGACGGTCTCGGCCCAGGGCGCGCGGATGAACACGGTCCGGAACTCACCGATGCCGTCGAGTTCGACGTCGGTCTCGAAGGAGTCGATCTGGCGGCCGAAGGCGTTGCGGCGGACGACCATGTCGACGCCGCCGAAGGTGACCTGGTCGGGGCGGCCGTCGAGGACCTCGGCGCCGAGCATGATCATCCCGGCGCAGGAGCCGTAGGCGGGCATCCCGGCGGCGATGCGTTCACGGATCGGCCCGGCGAGCCCGAAGTCGACGGCGAGTTTGGAGATGGCGGTCGATTCGCCGCCGGGCACCACGAGGGCGTGCACCGTGTCGAGTTCCTCCACGCGCCGCACCGGCCGCGCGAGGACGCCCAGCTCGGCGAGGGCCAGCAGGTGCTCGCGGAAGTCGCCCTGGAGGGCCAGCACACCGATAGTCAGATCCACACCGGCAGCCTACGCACGACGACGCGCGGGCCGCCCGGGGATGCGCTCCGCTGTGTGACCCGCTACCCTGCCACATCAGCGAGTGTCCATCTACGAGGAGCGGTCATGGCCAAGACGTACAACCCGATGCCCCGGGCCGCGAAGGTCGCCCGGACGTTCATCCGGGTGCAGGCCATCGCGGTGCTCCTCATCGCCGGGCTGATCGCGGTTCCCGTGGTCACCGGCGGCGGTGTGCTGAAGGGCTGGCTGAAGGGCCTGGTGCACGTCCTGGGCATCCCGGCCGGGGTGGCGCTGCCGGACACCGTCCCCGCGTTCGTGCGCGAGCAGCGCTGGCCGGTGCTGGCCGCCGGCGCGGTGGCCGCGCTGCTGTGGCTGCTGTTCGCGGCTTTGATGCGCGGCCAGAAGCGCGTCCTGTGGCTGGTCATCGTCGCCGCCGAGATCGTCCTGATCGCCGCCGACGTCGCCGCGATCTGGGTCATCAAGGCCCCGGTGTACGCCGCCCTGCTCGCCCTGATCGTCCCGCTGGTCGTGGTGTGGAACCTGCTCCTGCGCGTCCCGCGCCGGTGGTTCCACCACTAGAAGCCGACCGCGATGACCGACCGCACCCCTCCGCGCGGTCCGGTGAAGCCCGGGCCGGTGCTCGCCGCGCAGATCGCGCTGTGGCTCCAGTTCGGCCTCAGCCTGTGTTCGGGCGCGTTCATCGGGCTCAGCGTGATCCTCTTCCATGAGAGCGATGACGCGCGCCTGGACGCGAAGTTCAGCACCGGGCAGGTGTCGGTGCTGCTGTACGCGGCGATCCTCATGATCGTCCTGGCGATCGCGTCGGGCGTGCTGGCCCTGTACGTCCCGAGCCGCCACCGCTGGGTCCGCATCGCCGTCCTGGTCGTGGCGGGGCTGTGCGCCGCGGTGGCGGCGCTGAACACCGTCGTCCGGCCCAATCCGATGACCATCGTCGGGTTCGTGATCCCGGTGCTGCTGGCGGTGATGATGTCCGGGCGGCCCGCCCGTGACTGGTTCACGCGGTAGCCCCGCCTCCCCCCAACGCGGGCGCGGCCCCTCTACCGTGGTGGGTGACCCGGCGTCCCGTGCCTTCGCGGACGGAGGCGGCGGGACGCTCCCTCACCCAGCCCCGCGAGCCCATGGGAGGCGCCGTGAAACCCGGTAACGTCACGACCGCGCAGGTGATCCTCTGGATCCAGGGCGCCTTAACCGTCGTCCTGGCCCTGGTGCTGCTCGGCATGTCCGGGCAGGTGGACTCCTCCTCCGGCGGGATCTTCCTGGTCTTCATCGTCTTGGCGCTGGCGCAGGCCGCGCTGGAGATCGCCGCGGCGGTCGGGCTGGGCGCCGGGCGGAACTGGGCGCGGATCCTGGCGATCGTGGTCGAGTCGATCGCGATCATCGTCGCCGGGCTGAACCTGCTGACCAGCGGTGGCGGGGCGAGCGGCGGCTACCTGTGCGGGTCGCTGGTCGGCATCGGGCTGGCCGTCACGGTCATCGGGTGCCTGGCCCAGGAGAGCGCCCGCGATTGGTGCAACCAGGACGCCTGAGACGCGCGAAAGGGCGGCCCGGAGCGGGCCGCCCTTTCGCGCGTGGTCGCTACTACCAGCCCCGGGTCGCCATGCGCTCGGAGTCGGGCATGGTGGTCACGTTGATGCCGACCATCGCCTCGCCCAGGCCGCGCGAGACCTTCGCGACGACGTCGGGGTCGTCGTGGAAGGTGGTGGCCTGCACGATCGCGGCGGCGCGCTTGGCGGGGTCGCCGGACTTGAAGATGCCCGAGCCGACGAACACGCCCTCGGCGCCCAGCTGCATCATCATCGCCGCGTCGGCGGGGGTGGCGATGCCGCCGGCGGTGAACAGGACGACCGGCAGGCTGCCGGACTCGGCGATCTCGGCGACGAGCTCGTAGGGCGCGCGCAGTTCCTTGGCGGCGGCGTACAGCTCGGCCTCGTCGTAGGTGCTCAGGCGCTTGATGTCGGCGCGGATCTGCCGCATGTGGCGGGTCGCCTCGACGACGTTGCCGGTGCCGGGCTCGCCCTTGGAGCGGATCATCGCCGCGCCCTCGGAGATGCGGCGCAGGGCCTCACCGAGGTTGGTGGCGCCGCACACGAACGGGACCGTGAAGGGCCACTTGTCGATGTGGTTGACCTCGTCGGCGGGGGTGAGGACCTCGGACTCGTCGATGTAGTCGACGCCGAGGGACTGCAGGACCTGGGCCTCCACGAAGTGCCCGATGCGGGCCTTGGCCATGACCGGGATGGAGACGGCGCCGACGATCCCGTCGATCATGTCGGGGTCGCTCATGCGGGACACGCCGCCCTCGGCGCGGATGTCGGCGGGGACGCGTTCGAGCGCCATGACCGCGACCGCGCCCGCGTCCTCGGCGATCTTCGCCTGCTCGGGCGTGACGACGTCCATGATCACGCCGCCCTTGAGCATGTCGGCCATGCCGCGCTTGACGCGGGCGGTGCCGGTGGTCGTGGTGTTGTCAGTCGACACTGGGACGGACTCCTCGATGAGCGGGGGTAAGGGTATGGTCACCGCCATCGTACGTCTGGATCATGGCCGGACCGCCTGGCCAATCCGCAGGACATTGGCCACTGTTTCGCGGCGGCGTCCCACGGGTCAACCGATGTCACACCCGTCCCGTAGAGGATCGGAGTGGGGCCTTCGCACGGCTCAGACCGGCTCGTCCATGTCGAAGTACCGCGGCTCGGGGTGCCTGCGCGCCAGCCCGAACACCCGCACCACCGGCCGCCATCGCGCGCCGCGCGCGTCGCGGACCATGTCGGCGTGCACCTGTTTGGCGATGGCCAGGCGGCGCCCGGCGCGCTGGACGGCGGCCAGTTCCGGGTCGCCGGGGTCCAGCGGGAGTTCCCGCAGGACGCGGGTCAGGTCGTTCTGGGCGGCCTCGCGCTGCCCGTCGACCGATTCGAGGGCGGCGCGGGCGGCTGCGTCCAGCGCGTCGGCGTAGCCGCCGAGGTGCGGCCGGACGCGCGCGGCGAGCGCGGCGGCGGCCAGGGCCCGTGCGCCCATGCGGGCGTCGAGGGCTTCGGCGGCGGCCTGGGATCGGCGGTGCAGCCGTTCGACGCGCGTCGCCGTCCAGGTCAGGTACGTCGACGCGAGCACGATCAGCGCGACGACTCCGACCACCCACCACATGGCGGCTGATCGTAGTGGATGGGCGCCGGGGTGTTCAGTCCCCCTCGGCGCGGCGGAGGTCTTTCTCGTCGCCGGTGACGACGCCGCCGGTGACCTCGATGGCGGCTTCGTAGACGTCGAGGATGCTGCGGGCGAGGACGGGCCAGTCGTAGGCGGCGACGGCGCGGGCGGCGGTGTCGCGGTAGGCGGCGCGGCGGGCGGGGTCGTCGAGGAGGCGCCCGGCCTCGGTGGCGAGGGCGGCGGCGTCGCCGACGGGGAAGAGGGCGCCGCAGTTCCCGTCGTCGAGGACGCGGCGGAAGGCGTCGAGGTCGCTGGCGAGGACGGGTGTCCCTGCGGCCATGGCCTCGGTGAGGATCATGCCGAAGGACTCGCCGCCGGTGTTGGGGGCGATGTAGAGGTCGACGCTGCGGAGCATGCGGGCCTTGGTGTCCTCGTCGACCATGCCGAGGAAGACGACGCGGTCGGCGATGTCCTTGGGGAGTCCGGCGACGGCCTGCTCGGGGTCGCCGCGCCCGGCCACGAGGAGGCGCAGGCCGGGGCGTTCGGGGGCGAGGCGCGCGAAGGCGTCCAGGACGATGGGGAAGCCCTTGCGGGGTTCGGTGTAGCGGCCGAGGAAGCCGAGGGCGCCGCCGTCGCCGGGCCAGCCGGGGAGGGGTTCGGCGTCGGCGAAGTGGGCGACGTCGACGCCGTTGGGGATCTCCACGCCGCCGCCGTCGAGGTGTTCGACCTGGACGCGGCGGGCGAGGGCGGACACGACCACGCGCGCCGAGATCTTCTCCAGGATCGGCTGGAGGATGCCGTGGGCGGCGGCGAGGGCCTTGGAGCGGGTCATCGCGGAGTGGAAGGTGGCGACGACGGGCCCGCGCGCGGCGATGCAGGCCAGCATGGAGAGGCTGGGGGTGAGGGGTTCGTGGAGGTGCAGGACGTCGAAGCGGCCCTGGTGGAGCCAGCGCAGGACGCGCGCGGCGGAGATGGGCCCGAAGCTGAGGCGGGCCACGGAGCCGTTGTAGCGGACGGGGACGGACTTCCCGGCGGCGACCACGTAGGGCGGCAGGGTCGGGTCGTCCTTGTCGGCGGGCGCCAGGACGCTGACCTCGTGCCCGAGGTCCATGAGCGCGGCGGCGAGGTCGCGGATGTGGAACTGGACGCCGCCGGGGACGTCGAAGGAGTAGGGGCTGACGATCCCGATCTTCACGCGGGGCGCCCGGGTTTGTCGAGCCACATCCGCTGGAGCATGTGCCAGTCGGCGGGGTGGGCGGCGATCCCGGCGGCGAAGTCGTCGGCGATGTACTGGGTGATCGCGGCGACGCGTTCGCTCTGGGTGCCCTCGGTGGGGATGGGGACGGGTCCTTTGAGCTCGCCGCGCCCGATGCGGCCCTCGTTGTGGACGACGACGGTGTAGATGGGGGCGCCGGTGCGCAGGGCGAGGAGGCCGGGCCCGGCGGGCATGCGGGTGCGCCCGCCGAAGAAGCTGACCTCGACGCCGCGGCGGGACAGGTCGCGGTCGCCGAGGAGGGGGACGACGTGGCGTTCCTTGATGGCGTCGGCGAGGGCGTCGATGGGCGAGCGGTCGCCGCCGGCGTGGGGGATGATCTCCATGCCGAGGGAGCGGCGGAAGGCGAGGAACTTCTCGTAGACGGCCTCGGGTTTGAGGCGCTCGGCGACGGTGGTGATGGGGTAGCCCTTGGCGCACACCCAGGCTCCGGCGAGGTCCCAGTTGCCGGAGTGCGGGAGGGCGACGATGACGCCGGTGCCCTCTTCGCGGTGCTTGTCGAAGACCTCGTAGTTGTCGAGGATGAAGCGGTCGAGGATGGTCTCGTGGCCCATGGTCGGCAGCCGGAAGGCCTCCAGCCAGTAGCGGGCGTAGGAGCGCATCCCGTCGCGGACGAGGACGTCCATCTCGGCTTCGGGGACGGCCTCGCCGACCACGCGGCGGAGGTTGCCGCGCAGCCGCTGGATGGAGGGCCCGTTCTTGCGGGCGGCGCGGTCGGCGCCGGCCCGGAAGAGCCCGGCGGCCCAGGACTCGGGGAGGGCGCGCACGAGCCGCCAGGCCGCGCCGTACGCCCATTCGGTGAGCTTGTCCTTCACCGGTGGCTGCCTTCCCGGACGAGTTGGGCGCGGACGTGCAGGACGCGCTGCACGACCGTGATCGCCGACAGGACCGCCAGGAGCCACAGGACGGCCTCCAGCGCGTAGGGCACTTCGAGTCCGCCGAGGAGGGTGCCGATGCCGATGAGGACGAGCCGCTCGGGGCGTTCGGCGAGGCCGACGGAGCAGTCGGCGCCCAGTCCCTCGGCGCGGGCCTTGGCGTAGGACACGACCTGCGCCAGGACCAGGCACAGCAGCGCGGCGGCGGCCGCGCGCGGCTGCCCGGTGGTGGCGGCCCAGTAGGCGAGTGCGCCGAAGATCGCGCCGTCGGCGACGCGGTCCATCGTGGAGTCGAGGAACGCTCCGAAGCGGTTGGTGACGCCCTTCACGCGGGCCATCGCGCCGTCGACCATGTCGGTGCAGGCCGAGACGGTCACCACCGCCAGGCCCGACAGCAGGTATCCGCGCGCGACGAGGAAAACGCACCCGGCGATGACGCCGAGGGTGCCGAGGAGGGTCACGGCGTTCGGGCTGACCCCGGCGCGGACGAGGTACCGCCCGAGGGGGTCGAGGAACCGCGCCAGTTGGGCCCTGCCGAACCCGCTGAAACTCTTCGCCATGCCGCCTTCACAGTTCCGGCGGGTCACGGGCGCCCGGCCCGAGGGCCCGGTGGCGCCCGTCCGGTCAGGTCGCCGACGGCCCGCGCGTCCTCACACGATATCGTTCGCCGCCGTCCGTACCACGCGGCCACCTACCCCGCGCCGCGCGCCGCACCGCGTTTCATGGCGCGCCGGGGTTGTGTCCGGTGTTGGATGGGTGTGTCATCGAGGTTCATGACAATTTCATCCGCTCTCAGGTGAGGAGCCCGCCAATGACGAAGGCAGCAGGCAAGCCTCAAGAGAAGGGAGTCACCGGCCGCGCGCCGGTGGTGAATGCGCCCGGCGAGGTGCGGAACGTGGTCGTCGTCGGCCATTCCGGGGTCGGGAAGACGACCCTCGTGGAAGCTCTGCTGGCCGCCACCGGGACGATCGACCGGGCGGGCAGCATCACCGACGGGACCACGACCTGCGACACCGACCCCGCCGCGGTCAAGCAACAGCGCTCGGTGACCCTCTCGTGCGCGCCCATCGCGCACGACGGGATCAAGATCAACCTCCTCGACACCCCCGGTTACGCCGATTTCGTCGGTGAGCTGCGCGCGGGCCTGCGCGCCGCCGACGCCGCCGTGTTCGTGGTGTCGGCCGTCGACGGCATGGACGCCGCCACGGTCGCGCTGTGGGACGAGTGCGCGGCGGTGGAGATGCCCCGCGCGGTCGCCGTGACCCGCCTCGACCATCCCCGCGCCGACCTCGACGAGACGGTGGCCCTGTGCCGGCGCGTGTTCGGGGAGGGCGTCCTGCCCCTGTACCTGCCCATGCTCGACGACACCGGCGAACACGTCGTGGGCCTCATCGGCCTGCTCACGCAGAAGATCTACGACTACTCCGAGGGCTACCCCCCGGTGGTGCGCGAACCCGATCCGGAGCACCTCCCGATGATCGAGGACGCGCGCGGCACCCTCATCGAGGGCGTCATCGCCGAGAGCGAGGACGAGACCCTGATGGAGCGCTACATCGGCGGCGAGGAGATCGACGTCGACACGCTCATCGACGACCTGGAGACCGCCGTGGCGCGCGGCTCCTTCCACCCGGTGATCCCGGTCAACGCGCCGACCCTGGTGGGCCTGGACGCGCTGCTGGAGGTCATCACGCGCGGGTTCCCCTCGCCGCTGGAGCACGACGTCCCGCCCGTCACGACCCTCGACGGGCACCCGGCCGCGCCGCTCACCTGCGACCCCGACGGTCCCCTGGTCGCCGAGGTCGTCAAGACGACCATCGACTCCTATGTGGGCCGGGTGTCGCTGGTGCGGGTGTTCTCCGGCACGCTCACCCCCGAGTCGGTGGTGCACATCTCCGGGCACGGCCTCGGCGAGCGCGGTCACCCCGACCACGACGCCGACGAACGCGTCGCGCACATCTACACGCCGCTCGGCTCGGCGCTGCACGAGGCGCCGCGCTGCATCGCCGGGGACATCTGCGCGATCACCAAGTCCGGTACCGCCGAGACCGGTGACACGATCTCGCTGAAGGACTCGCCGCTGCTGATGGCGCCGTGGCCGATGCCGGAGCCACTGCTGCCGGTGGCGGTGGTCGCCAAGACCCGCTCCGACGAGGACGCGCTGGCCAAGAACCTCGGCAGGCTCGTCGCCGGGGACCCGACGCTGCGGCTGGAACGCAACGCCGAGACCCACCAGATCGTGCTGTGGTGCATGGGCGAGGCGCACGCCGACGTGGTCCTGGACCGGTTGCGCGGCGGTGGCGTGGACCTGGACACCGAGCCGGTGAAGGTGGCGTTCCGGGAGACCTTCACGGCCAAGGCCGAGGGGCACGGGCGGCACGTGAAGCAGTCCGGCGGGCACGGCCAGTACGGCGTCTGCCACATCACCGTGGAGCCCCTGCCGCGCGGCGCGGGTTTCGAGTTCGTCGACAAGATCGTCGGCGGCGTGGTCCCCCGGCAGTTCATCCCCAGTGTCGAGAAGGGCGTGCTCGCGCAGATGAGGCGCGGTCTGGGCGCCGGTCACCCGGTGGTGGACGTGCGGATCACCCTGGTCGACGGCAAGGCGCACTCGGTGGACTCCTCCGACGCGGCCTTCCAGAGCGCCGGCGCGCTCGCCCTGCGCGATGCCGCCGAGAAGGCGCAGATCACCGTCCTGGAACCGGTCGACGAGGTGACCGTGCGGGTCCCGGAGATGTACGTGGGCGCGGTGATGGGCGACCTGTCCGGCCGCCGCGGGCGCGTCCTGGGCACCGGGACCGACGGTGACAAGGCGCTGATCAGCGCCGAGGTCCCCGCCACGGAGCTGGTGCGGTACCTGATCGAGCTGCGGGCGATGACCTCCGGCACGGGGTCGTTCACCCGTGAGTTCGCCCGCTACGAGCCGATGCCGGCGCACCTGGCCGACCAGGTGCGGAAGGAGGCGGCCGCGGAGGGGTAGCGGTCACACGGGGACGGGTGGGCGTCCCCGCGTCGTCTCACCGATGGCGGGCTTCCGCACGCGGGTCCGAGGGGCTGGCGCGGGCGGGGCAGACTGGACCATGCCCGCCATCCAGCTCATCCGCTACCGCCCCCGGGTGCCCACCGATCTCCCGTACGTCCTGCGTCTGGACATTCTCGGTTCGCTGCGCTGGCAGTGGTGGGCGGTCGGCTTCCTCTACCTCGCCGCTGCCCTCTCGATCGTCACGGGCGTGGTCCTCCCCGGCGACGACGGGGCCGAGTTCCTCTGGGGCGGCATCGCCCTCGGCGGGGCGCAGACGGCTCTGCTCGTGGCGAGTCCGCTGGTCCGCGCACCGGTCCTCTCCGCTGACGAAATGGGCATGTGGATCAGGCGCACCTTCGAGGGGCGCGACGCGGTGTGGCTGCCGTGGGAGTGCGTGGCGAGCGTCCGCACCGGCGAGACCGTCCACATGGGGAACGACGCCGAGGTGTACATCGTCACGACCCGGCCCGGCACCCTCTATCCGGGTGCGCCGACGGCGGAGTACTACGCGGCCACGACGCTGCGGGAGTCCCCCGACGAGGTCCTCGCCGCGCTGTACCGGCTCTCGCGCGGCCGCGTCCGCATCGGCTGACCTGGCCACACGGGCTCCCATGCCGTAACCTGCCCGCGTGTCCTACCAGTACCCGGGCGGTTACTCCGTCCCGCAGCCGCACCGGTTCGCCCCGCGCATCCCGGCCGACCTGCCGTTCGTCGTGCGGCCGAGCGCCGGGAGGGTGTGGGGCATCATGGGCGGCGTCCTCAGCCTGGTCATGGTGCCGTTGCTGCTTTGCGCGGTGGTGCCCGCCATCGTGTCGAACGGCGAGTACGGGTTCCTGCTCGTCATGGTCGTGGTGTGCGTGGGGGCTCTGGCGTTCATCCCCGTGACGATGATGCTCGGCGGCCCGACCCTGGCCTGCGACGAGCACGGCGTGTGGGTGCGCGCCCGCAAGTGGCCGGTGCGGGCGGTGTGGCTGCCGTGGGAGTCGATCGCGCGCGTCTACACGCGGCGCTGGCTCCAGGAGAAGGTCGTGGCGTTCCAGCCGCACGACCCCTCGGCGGGGCAGGGCGGCGGGGCGATGACCTCGATGGACACCGCGATGCAGCGCGCCTACTTCGGCAGCAGGTTCACCGCGTCGGTGGTTTTCGGCGACAAGCGCGAGGCCGAGATCATGGCCGCGCTGAGTCACTTCGCGAGGGGACGCGTGTACTTCGGGTGAGGGCTCCGTATGCTCTCCCCTCGTGTCACCGACCCACGCCACCGCAGACCTCGTCCCGGCCGGCCTCCCCTTCGAGCTGAGGCCCGCGGCGTGGCCGGTGCTGCGCGCGCGGCGGCCGCTCCTGGGCGTCCTGGCGCTGGTGATGGTGCCGGTGGTGGCCGTGGACGTCCTGGTCGCGCCCGCGCCGGTCGCGATCGGCGTCGTGGTGGTGGCGGTGGCGCTGATGGCGGCGATCGTGGGGGCGGTGCTGTACCTGAACACGCGCGGCGGGCCGTTCCTGGCCGCCGACGGCCTCGGAATGTGGCTGTACCTGAAGGACCGGGGCGGCGCGGTGTGGCTGCCGTGGGAGACCGTCGACCGCGTGTACCTGCACCGCCTCGGATGGGAGACGGCGGTGTGCGTGCGTCCCGCGTCGGGCGGCCCGCTGACGGCGTCGGTGGCGCTGACGCACGTCCGCCCGGCGGAGATCCTGGGCTCCCTCGACCGGCTGGCCGCGGGCCGCTGCCGCGTCGGTTAGGCCGCCAGCTCGACCGGGCGCTTCCGCAGCGCCCACGCGGTGAGCGGCCTGGCGAGCAGGCCCAGTCCGGCGGAGAACGCCGCCAGCACCAGCCAGCCCGGCCCGCCCCACACCAGCGCGAGCGCGGTGACCAGCGCGGGCCCGACGCTGCTGTGCAGCGCGCTGGAGAGGCCGAAGACGCCCTGGTAGGCGCCGAGGGCGTGCTCGGGGGCGAGGTCCATGGAGATGGTGAAGCCGCCCGCGGAGTGCCACAGCTCGGCGCCGGTCAGCAGCACCGCCGCCGCGATCAGCAGCGCGACCGCCGTCCACGTCGGGACGTAGAGGGTCAGCGGGAACAGCAGGCACGCCGCGCCCGAGGAGAGCCCGGCGAGCCGGACGAGCGAGGCGGCGCCGGTGACCGAGTCGGCGCGCCGCGTGGCCGGTACCTGCAGCGCGATGGCCATGATCGTGTTCAGCAGCATGATCCCGGCGACCAGGGCGCGCGGGGCGTCGGTGTACTGCAGGATCCACACCGGCATCGCCACCGCGAAGATCGAGACGTCGATCGACAGCAGCCCGATGAGCAGCGTCAGCGACAGGAACGGGTAATCGCGCCACACACCGCCCTTGGGCGCGCCGGGCGGCTTCGGGCGCGGCGTCACGGCCGGGACCCGCAGGTAGAACCACGTGCCCGCGAGGAACGTCGCGGCGTTGCCCAGGATGACCGCCACGTAGGCCGCCCGCGTGTCCAGCGTCAGCACGACACCGGCGACCAGCGTCCCCACCGAGAAGCCGACATTGAGCACCGACCGCAGGTACGCGCGCGTCCGCACCCGCTGCTCCGGCGCGACGGTGGCCGCGACCAGTGCGTTCCGGCACGCCGACCCGCCCCGGCGGCAGAACTCGAAGAGCACCGAGACCAGCAGGAACGGCCAGAACGAGCGCACCAGCACGAACGACGCCATGCACACCGCCTGCGCCGCGGCGAGCACCACGGCCAGCCCCCGCAGGCCGATGCGGTCCCCCAGGTGCCCGAACAGCGGCCCCGCGAGGAACCCGGCCAGGCCCGCGACGGCGATGCCCGTGCCGACCTGCGTCTCCGGGAGGCCGACGGACTTGATGAAGAAGACCACCGAACACGTCAGCCACAGGCCGGTGCCGAGCGAGTCGACGAGCTGGTTGACCGCGAAGACGCGAGGCGCGCCCGGGGCGGGGAGGAGAGCGCGGAGGCGGGGGGCGAGGGTCATGCCGGTCATTAAACAAGACGGACGTACGGTTTGCAACTCTGGAGTGGATCGAGTTTGAGGCCTGGGCTTGGGCGGGGGCGGGGATGGAGACGGCCGTGGGCGGAGCGGGGACACGCCCCGGGGCGCCGGACGCGCGAGCCGGGCTCGCCAGGGCCCATCGCGCCCGGGACGGCGGCCTCTCCAGGGGCGGGCGGCGGCGCAGGACACGCCATCGGACCGCCTCGAAACCCGCGCGCGGCAAGGCCCCGACCCGGCTCTGGGCGAACGGGCGCGGTGGATCGGGCCGCGCATCACGTCATACCCGGTCGCCCGGGGCATTTCACGCCACCACACACCCGGCAACCGCGCCGCTGGCCAGTCATCGCCCGGCTCTGCGGGTACGAGCGGCCCATCACGTCGTGGACAGGCTGAGGACACCATCCGGGGCATCTCGCGCACGCCACACGCCCCGCGAGCCCTCGCCCGGCCCGGCGGGCACGGCAGCCCATCACCTCACGGACAGGCCGAGGACACCACCCGGGGCATCTCGCGCACGCCACACGCCCCGCGAGCCCTCGCCCGGCCCGGCGGGCACGGCAGCCCATCACCTCACGGACAGGCCGAGGACACCACCCGGGGCATCTCGCGCACGCGACACACCGGCAGCCGACGGGCGAGCGCGACTCCCCTGCCGCCGTACTCGCCAGCACGATGCGGTGCGGCCGAGCGGGTTCACCCCTGGCTCCCGGTTGCCCACCGCCACCCCGAGCGGCCGCGTGCGAGTCACGCGGCCGCCACGACCCCCATGCGGCGACAGCGCGCCAACCCGGGGCCGAAGCGCGCGGGATAGCCGGTCACGCGGGCGGGTTGTTCGTCACCGCGCGGCCCGGGTGGCCGCGCGGGTCGGTGTGCTCGGGCACGGAAGCGGTCACCGGGGCTGCGCGGAGACACCCGCACGGCTGGTTCGCGGGCGCGATGAGGCCGTGCCACCCGGCATGGCGCTCTGCCCGGCGCCCCGGCATGTCCACCGCACGGCGAGAGGCTGTCGGCACACACGACCCGCATCACCCCCGCCACCCAAGCGGATCATGGCCGGGCCGCATTGACCCACACCTCACCCGAGGAGACTCCGCCAGGCCATGGTGGGCTCTGCACCGACATCCCGCTTCACCACCGGCCCCGCCACCCCAGCGAGCCGCTCGGCGACCGCCTCCCGATCCACGCGGGTGCGATGCCACCTCATCCGCGTCCCCGGGCCCATCACTCGCGCGTCCACACGCGCGAAGGCGGCTCACCCGCCCCGAACGACGCCCCCACCACGCCATGCCCCACGCACGCGGGTTGGCGCGACACGGGTCAGCGTGCGCAGACGGGCCCGGCATCCGCGTCCCCGCACCCATACGCACATAAGCCGGGTGTCCTGGCCGGTGCGTCCGGGGTGGGCCGGGCTCCTACGCCATGCGCGCGCGAACCGGCCAGCCCAAGGCCAGGCGAGCCCTCGTCCCCCCACCCGCAGCACTGTCCGGGCCCGGCGCAAGACCCGCCCTACTCCCCCGCGGCCGCCTCCGCCGCCACTCCCGGCCACGCCTCCGCGAGGAGCTCGCGCGTGTCCGCCAGGATCTGCGGCAGCACCTTCGTCCGCCCGATCACCGGCATGAAGTTCGCGTCGCCGCCCCACCTGGGCACCACATGCTGGTGCAGGTGCCCGGCGATGCCCGCGCCGGCCACGGCGCCCTGGTTCATCCCGATGTTGAAGCCGTGGGCCTGCGATACGCGCCGGACCACGCGCATGGCGACGCGGGTGAAGGCGGCGAGTTCGGCGACTTCGTCGAGGTCGAGGTCGGTGTAGTCCGGGACGTGCCGGTAGGGGCACACCATCAAGTGCCCGGAGTTGTACGGGTACAGGTTCAGCACGGCGAACACCGTCCGGCCGCGGGCGATGATGAGGCCGTCGCGGTCGGGCAGTTTCGGCATCTCGCAGAACGGGCAGCCGACGGGTTCGTGGTCGGGTCCGGGCGGCTTCCCCTCCTCGCCCCTGATGTAGACCATCCGGTGCGGCGTCCACAGCCGCTCCAGCGCGTCGGGCTCTCCCACGCCCGTCCGCGGTGCCCCCGCGCCGTCCTGTACGTCAGTCACGCGCCCGATCCTATGCCCCCGCGCGCCAAGATCCCTGATCGCCGGAGAGGGCAAAGCATCTGGCGATCTTGTGACCGCCCTCACTATTCTGCGCGACGATGGAGATATCGACGTACACAGATGATTACGAGCTCGTCGCTCCCCTGTACGGGCTCTCCCCCGAACGGCTGCGAGAGATCGACGCCCTGCACGCCGAGCGGCCTCCGAGGCTGGTGGCGGTGGACGGCGGGACGCCCGTCGGCGTGGTCGGCGGGTGGGTGCGCCCGGACGGGCGCCTCGTCGGCCGTTTCGGTGGTGACCCGGCACGCACCGCCGCCCCGCTGGCCGACCGGCTCGCCGCGATGTTCGGCGCCGACGTGCACACGCAGGTCGCCGAGGAGGACGCCCCGGCGTTTCGCGCCGCGGGGTTCCGCGACCTGCGCGCCGAGGACCGCTACCGCGTCCGCTTCGCCGAGGCCCTGGACCGGCTCGGCGAGCGCCCGGTGCCCGGCGGGTACCGGCTGATCGGCGCCGACTCGGCCGATCCGGGGCGGTTGCTGGACCTGGACTGCGCGTTGCGCGGGCGGGGCTGGCGGCCGGATCCGGTGTGGTTCCGGGAGGAGACCTTCGGTTCGCCGTTCTTCGACCCGTCGGGTTACCTGGTGGCGGTCAGCGGGGCGGGCGATTACACGGGCCTGGCGCGGTTCTGGCGCAATCCGGACGGGCCGCGGCTGGGTTTCCTGGCGGTGCTGCCCGAGCATCGCGGGCGGGGTGTCGCGGCGGCGTTGCTGGCGCGGGCGATGCGCGCGGCGGCGTCCTGGGGGCACGAGGAGTTCGTGACCGAGGCCGATCCGGACACCGAGGGCGCGTCGCTGCTGGCGCGCGCGGGCGCGTCCCGGACCGGCCGGTCGGTGGAGCTGGTGCGCGAGCGGGTGCTGCTGGAGGCGGTCGCCGAGCGGCACGGGCCGAGCTATGTGGCGATGATCGGCGAGTGCGAGCGCATCGGCGAGGGCTATCCGTGGAACAACGTGCCGCTGGCGCGCTCGGATTTCGCCGCTTTCGTGCGGGAGCTTCAGGAGGAGGCCGCCGGCATCGGCCTCCCCGAGGGCGCCGCCGCGCAGCGCACCTACGTCCTGACCCGCGACGGTGAGGTGCTCGGTGAGTTCCGGTTGCGGCCGGACATCGCCGAGCCCTTCGAGGAGCACAATGGCCACATCGGCTACAACCTGCGCCCCTCGGCGCGGGGCCGGGGCCTGGGGACGCGGGGGCTGGCGCTGGTGCTGGACGAGGCGCGGCGGCTGGGCGTCCCGGGCGTCCTGCTGACGGTGGAGGGCGCCAACGAGGAGTCGGTGCGGGTGATCCTGAAGAACGGCGGGCGCCTGGTCCGCGTGTTCGGGGACGCCGACGACGCCCGGGTGCGCTCCTACTGGATCGACCTCTAGGCGGCCACGGGGACGGCGGCCAGGAACTCCCGGGTCAGCGCGGCGAGGCGCTCGTCGGCTTCGCCGCGCAGGACGCCGTCCTCGATGGACTCCCCGGCCAGCGGCAGGACGTATCCGTGCTCGTGGACGCGCGCGCCGACGGCCTCCAGGACCAGGCGCAGCGCGTCCTGGCCGCGGCGTCCGCCGCCGCGCCCGGGCCCGGCGGCCAACAGCAGCACGGGGACGTCGGTGGTCACCCACGGCTTGACCCGGGAGACCCAGTCGAGGAGGTTCTTGACCGGCCCGGGCAGCGACGCGTTGTACTCGGGTGAGGCGATGACCAGCGCGTCGTGGCCGGCGATGAGCGCGGCGAGGCGGGCGGCGTGGGCGGGGACGCCCTCGGCGGTCTGGACGTCGAAGTCGTAGAGGGGCACGGGAAAGTCGCGCAGGTTGGCCTCGGTGACCTCGGCCCCGGCGGCGGTCAGGTGGCGCGCGGCGGTGGTGGCGAGCAGGCCGTTCAGGGAGCCGGAGCGGGCGGAGCCGGTGAAGACCAGGACCCGGGACATCGGAACCTCCAGTTAGTTGACGTGTCACATAAGCTAGCACCAGGTATGTGACACGTCAACTAACGGGTTAGGCTCATTCCGTGAACGAACCACGCTGGCTGTCCCCCGACGAGATGCGCGCCTGGCTCGGCTACCGGCGCCTGCGGAACCTGCTGGACGCGCGCATCGCCCGCGACCTGACCGAGGACGCCGGGCTGTCCGAGCAGGACTACGACGTCATGTCCAACCTCTCGGCCTGCGAGGGCCGCCGCACCGGCGTCGGCGACCTGGCCGCGCGCCTGCGCTGGTCGCATTCGCGCCTGTCGCATCACCTGACGCGCATGGAGAAGCGCGGCCTGGTCGCGCGCGAGGAGCATCCCGGGGACGCCCGTGGCGCGATAGCCGCGCTGACTCCGGCCGGCTGGGCGGCGCTGCGGGAGGCCGCGCCCGGTCACGTGGCCTCCGTCCGCGAGCACCTCATGGACGTCTTGACCCCGGAGCAGGTCCGGGTCCTGGGGGACGTCGCCGAGGCGGTCCTGGCGCGCCTGGGTCAGAGGACGTAGTCGTTGGGGCCGTTCGAGCGGCCCTTCACCTGGAAGCCCAGGATGATGCTCATGACGCCGAGGAACACCGCGTAGACGCCGATCAGCCAGATGACGGCGAGGACGCCGCTGCCGGGCCAGATCATCAGCAGCAGGCCGAACAGGACCGAGACGGCGCCGGACAGGATCAGCACCCACTCCCCGGTCATCTCCTTGCGCAGCTGGACGGCGCCGATGATGGTGATGACGCCGCGCACGATCGCCCAGGCGGCGATGACGAACAGCAGCGCCAGCGCGGTGATGCCGGGCCAGAACAGGGCGATGAGGCCGAGGATGACGCTGGCCACGCCCATGACGGCGAGCCAGCCGCGCCCGGCCATGTCGGTGCCGCGGATGGCGGCGGCGATGGCGAAGACGCCGTCCACGAGGGTGTAGGCGCCGAACAGGATCACCAGGACGAGGACGGTGGCGCCCGGCCACACCCACGCCATGATGCCGAAGATGATGGCCAGCACGCCCTGGAGCACCAGGACCCACCAGTTGCGCGAGAGCTGCCCGAGCATGATGCGCCTCCTTCGACCCTTTTGTCCGTCAAGCTACTCCCTCGACGGGGGCTTTCCGGGCGAAACGGGCGAGGCCGGGGCGACCCCGCGTGGAGGATCGCCCCGGCCGGGTGCGGGAGGGGGTCAGAAGCCCGCGGTGATCTGCGTGAACTGCCAGTTCTGCTGGTCGATGCCCGAGCAGTTCTCCTGGACCCCGCCGCCCGGGCAGGGCCGGTCGCGGTTGACCGACCAGAAGGCGAGCCGGGACAGGCCCTTCTGCTTGGCCCAGTCGCGGATCTGCGTCCAGGTCTGCGTCGTGGTCAGCTCGTTGTTGTCGGACAGGCCGTTCATCCCGGAGATGCCCATGTGGGTGTAGGCGACGGCGTCGGTCCAGCCGTAGACGCTCTTGAGCTTGTTCTTCAGGCCCTCGGACGCCGAGATGGTGCTGGAGTACATGTCGGTGCTGCTGTTGCCGTAGTCGAAGGGCATGATCGTGAAGATGTCCACCGGCACCGCGAGGGCCTTGGACCGCTCGATGAGCCGGTCGCCCCACTCGGTCGGGCCGCTGATCGCGGTTCCGAAGGTGACGATCGAGGTGATGCCGGGGTTGTTCTGTTCGATGATCTTCAGCGCGTTCAGGATGCGGTCCTGGACGGTGGCGTTCTCGAACTCGTCGGTGTTCTCGATGTCGATGTCGATGGCCTTGAGCCCGTAGGCGTCGATGACCTTCTGGTAGGCGCCGGCCAGGGCCTCCGGCGTGGAGCAGTTCGGGCCGAGCTTGTTGCCCTGCCAGCCGCCGAAGGACGGGACGATGTTGCCGCCGGCCGCCTTGATCTGGTTGATGACCTGCTGGTCGACGCCGCCGGTCAGCGGCCGCTCACCGTCCCAGCCGGGGTTGCAGCCGCCGCTGGAGAGCACGAAGGCCATGGTGAACCACTTGATGCCGGTGGCGTTCATGACCGTCACCGGGCTCGGCGGGTCGCCCCAACCGTTGTACAGGTACGGCGCGGCGGCCTTGGTCCCGCCGCCGGTGCAGCCGGTCGTGGTGCCGGAGACCGGCGCGGACTTCGCCGACTCGCCCTGCGCGTTGTACGCGGCCACGGTGTAGGTGTGGCTCGTGCACGCCGTCAGGTTGCCGATGGTCGCGGTGGTCGCCGCGCCCGTGGAGACGACGGTCGTCCCCTCGTACACGCGGTAGCCGGTGACCGTGCCGGTCGATGCGCCCCACGACAGCGAGATGGACGTGTTCGTCGTCCCGGTGACCGTCGGCGTCCCCGGCGTGCCGGGCCCGTTGGTGCAGCCGGTCGTCGTGCCGGTCACCGGCGCCGACTTCGCCGACTCGCCACTGGCGTTGTACGCGGCCACGGCGTAGGTGTGGGCGGAGCAGGCCGCGAGGTTGCCGATGGTCGCGGTCGTCCCTGCGCCGGTGGAGACGACCGTGGTCCCCTCGTACACGCGGTAGCCGGTCACGGTGCCCGTCGAGGCGCCCCACGACAGCGAGATGGACGTGTTCGTCGTCCCGGTAACCGTCGGCGTCCCCGGCGTGCCGGGCCCGGGCGTCGTCCCACCGGCGCAGGAACCGCCGTTCAGCAGGCAGTTGGCCGGGGTGGCGGCGCCGTTGACGATGAACCCGAAGGTCACCTGCGCCCCGGCCGCGACGGTGCCGTTGTACTCGCGGTTGGCGAAGGTGTGGTGGGTGCCGGACTTGGTCAGCAGCGAGTCCCAGTACGCGCCGACGCTCGTCCCGGCGGTCAGGTCGAACTCGACCTTCCACGACGTGAGCGTCGTCGTCCCGCCGTTCTTGATGGTGAACTTGGCCTCGTAACCGCTCCCCCAGTCCTGCGCCTTCGAGAAGGTCGCGGTCGGCCCCGCCAGATCGGCGGCGGGCGCGGCGGTCGGAGCGACGAGCACGACGGCGAGCGTTAAGAGCGCCGCCGTGGCCGTTCGCAGAATTCTGCGCATGGTGTCTCCCGGTGAAGGGTGTTCGTGATGAGAGGTGGACCGCGCCCGAGCCGGAGAAGGCGCGCCCCATGACGTTCGATCGGGCTGTTCGCCGGGCGGGTCGCCACTGACCGCCCGGATTACTTAGGAACGTTTCCTTAAGTGGCGTCAATGTAGCGCCCCGGCAAACCCGCGTCAACAGGATGGATCCGGCTGAAGTTCAGTCCAGCGGACGTGCCGGACGGGTCACCGCGAACAGGTCCCCGAACCGCCGGTTCTGCGCACGGGAGCGCTCCGCGCGGGAGATGTCGCACGCGACTGGTAGATGGTTGGGATGGGGCCTTCGGGAGGAAACGGACCACCGCCGGGGCCAGTCGCCGGGCACCGGCCCCACACCACTGATGCGGCCGAGTGGCACCTCGCCCGGCTGATCGCCGAGAAAGACGAGGAACCGGCGATCCCGGTTCGACACCCGGGCGAGCCTCACCGGGGCCTCACCCGACCGCGCCGGCCGCGCGACCGTCTCCCGGCCACCGTCGGTGACCTGCCCCCGCCTCCGTGCGAGCCGTTCCCGGCGGCCGTAGATCGACGCGAGCCGCGACGCGGGCACCGGCTGCTCCCAGACCTCGAAGGCCGCACCGGAGGTCAGCTCGGCCCGGCACGCCGCCGCGGCCTCGCTCTCCAGGCCACCGAGCAGGGCGATGAGCCGATCCCGATCCACGCGGCGAGACTACGCGTCCCCGGCCGGGTGTCCCGGAAAGACCGCCGCGACGAGCACGGCCCGCCCGCCGAGCCGGAGCGCCACCGGAGACCCCACGCCCGTCCCGGTCACAGGGTCAGCCAGACCCACACGACGCCGGGTGTCTGCACCAGCAGTCCCACCGCGCAGAGCCACACCCCAACTCGGCCACTCCGCGCGAGCGCGCCACCGATGGCGAGACCGAACCCGACCACTCCGGACGCGACCGCGGCCGTGATGAGCCACAGCTGCATCACCCCTTCGGAGCCGTCCGAGGCCAGCCACATGACCACCGGTCTGATCATGATGAGCACCCGGCCGTACGTGAGGAACACGACTCCGGATGCGACGGTCATGATCCAGCACGCGATGGTGCGGCCGGTGGAGGTCTCTTCGGCTAATACGTCTGACACCGCCTCAGCTTAGGACGCGCCGCCATCCCGCGCGGGTACGCGAAACGGCCCCGGGCGCGCTCGCCCGGGGCCGTTTTCACATCTCTCGGCTACGCCTCGGCGGGCGTGGCCTCCTCGCTCTCATCGGCCGCGGCCGAGGGGCCGTGGTTCACGCGGGAGCGGACGACGTCGAGCACGTGGGCGACCGCTTCGTCGAGGGGCACGCCGTTGCGCTGGGAGCCGTCGCGGTAGCGGAAGGACACGGTTCCGGCTTCCTGGTCGGTGTCGCCGGCCAGGATCATGAACGGGATCTTCTGCAGCTGCGCGTTGCGCACCTTCTTCTGCATGCGGTCGTCGGAGGAGTCCACCTCGGCGCGGACGCCCTCGGCGCGCAGGCGCGCGGCGAAGTCCTCCAGGTAGCCGACGTTCTCGTCGCGGATCGGGATGCCGACGGCCTGGACGGGGGCCAGCCACGCCGGGAACGCGCCCGCGTAGTGCTCGGTGAGGACGCCGAAGAAGCGCTCGATGGAACCGAAGAGCGCGCGGTGGATCATCACCGGGCGCTGCCGGGAGCCGTCGGCGGCGACGTACTCCAGGTTGAACAGCTCCGGCAGGTTGAAGTCGAGCTGGATGGTCGACATCTGCCAGGTGCGGCCGATGGCGTCCTTGACCTGGACGGAGATCTTCGGACCGTAGAAGGCCGCGCCGCCCGGGTCGGGGACGAGCTCCAGCCCGGACTCCTCGCCGACCTGGCGGAGGGCCGCGGTGGCCTCCTCCCACACCTCGTCGGAGCCGACGTACTTCTCGGGGTCCTTGGTGGACAGCTCCAGGTAGAAGTCGTCGAGGCCGTAGTCGGCGAGCAGGTCGAGCACGAAGCGCAGGAGGCTCTTCAGCTCCTCCACCATCAGCTCTTTGGTGGTGTAGATGTGCGCGTCGTCCTGGGTCAGGCCGCGGACGCGGGTGAGGCCGTGCACGACGCCGGACTTCTCGTAGCGGTAGACGGTGCCGAACTCGAACATCCGCAGCGGCAGCTCACGGTAGGAGCGGCCACGGGCCCGGAAGATCAGGTTGTGGAACGGGCAGTTCATGGGCTTGAGGTAGTAGTTCGCGCCCTCCAGCTCCATGGGCGGGTACATGCCGTCGGCGTACCAGTCGAGGTGACCGGAGGTCTGGAACAGCTGCGCCTTCGTGATGTGGGGGGTGTTGACGAACTCGTACCCGGCCTCCTCGTGGCGGCGCCGCGAGTAGTCCTCCATCTCCTTGCGGATGACGCCGCCCTTGGGGTGGAACACCGCCAGGCCGGAGCCGATCTCGTCGGGGAAGCTGAAGAGGTCCAGCTGCGCGCCGAGCTTGCGGTGGTCGCGCTTGGCGGCCTCCTCCAGCATGGCGAGGTGTTCCTTGAGGGCGTCGCGGGTCGGCCACGCGGTGCCGTAGACGCGCTGGAGCTGCGGGTTCTTCTCCGAGCCCATCCAGTACGCGGCGGCCGAGCGCATCAGCTTGAACGCCGGGATGTGCCGGGTGGACGGCAGGTGCGGGCCGCGGCACAGGTCGCCCCACTTGCGGTCGCCGGACTTGGCGTCGAGGTTGTCGTAGATGGTCAGCTCGCCGCCGCCGACCTCCATGACCTCGTCGGCGTCGACGTCGCCGTCGCCCTTGATGTCGACGAGCTTGAGCTTGAACGGCTCGTTCGCCAGCTCGGCCTTGGCGGCGTCGTTGGAGTCGAAGACGCGGCGGGAGAAGCGCTGCCCGGACTTGATGATCTCCTGCATGCGCTTTTCGAGGCGCTTGAGGTCATCGGGCTGGAACGGGGTCTCGACGTCGAAGTCGTAGTAGAAGCCGTCCCGGATGGGCGGGCCGATGCCGAGCTTGGCCTCGGGGAACAGGTCCTGCACGGCCTGCGCGAGGACGTGCGCGGTCGAGTGGCGCAGGACGTTCAGGCCGTCCGGCGAGTCGATGGCGACCGCTTCGACCTCGGCGTCGGCGTCGGGGGCCCACGACAGGTCGCGGAGGTTCCCCTCGCCGTCGCGGACGACGACGATCGCCTTCGCACCCGACAGCGGGAGGCCGGCGCGCTCGATCGCGTCGGCGCACGTCGTCCCGGCCGGAACGACGACGCGGTCGGTCACGGCGGGAGGCGGAGGTGCGGACACGATGGTTCTCCTTCGAGCGGGTACGGGCCTCCCCGTACGTGGCGCCGGGCGATTCCCGGCCTCGCTCATCGTAGTCTCAGCGATTCGCGCCGCTCGAACGCATTACCCGCCGGTCCGCGAGGGTCCGCACCGCGCCGGGCGGGTGCCCGCCCGGCGCGGAGACGGTCAGTGGCGCGCGGTCACATGCACTGCGAGCCGCTGGCGACGTGGCAGCTGTAGATCGGCAGCCCCTCGGGCGTGACGCCCGCGGGACAGCAGTAGAAGCAGGCGTCACTGCACTGGCAGTGGCACTTGGGCGACGTGCCCGTGGCCGACGCGGTGGCGGCGGGCACGAAGGCCCTCAGCATGCGGTCGCCGAGCCGGGTGACGATCGAGGCCATCGCGGGTCTCCTCTCGGATGGGATCGCACCAATGTAGACCGCGGAGGTACAGGCGAGCGCATACGCGAGCCGGGCGAATGCGCAGGTGAGGACGGGGATAGGGGTGGGGTCGGGACTAGATCGGGACGAGGTTGGCGCAAGGTCGGAAAGCACGGGCGGGGAGCACGGGCGGGGAGCGGTGGCGAGGCGAGTTCGGGAGGGCCTGGGCCGGAGCGGGGTTCGGGCGGTGCCGGCCGCCAGGCCGCGCTCCGGGGATGTGCCACCGGCCGGGATCCGGTGAACCGGGCCGGCCTGAACCGAGCCGCCCTGAACCGTGCGGGCCGGGCTCGCCGCCGGTGGGACTCGGCGAAGGCTCGCGCACGGCCGTGCCGATCCGCCACGGTTCGCCTCATCGTCGGCTGGACGAGCACCGACCGGCTGCGCGGCACGATGCGAGCTCGACGGCCGGGGTGTGCGACACCGCGGTCGCAGCGCCGGGTGCGCCGGGGTCATCGTGCCGCCCGCGGCTTGTTCCGGTGGGAGTGACGTCGCGGGCCGACCGGAGCGAGGCGGGTGGCGGGCCGTGTGGCCGGCTGCTCGCCGGGCCGCGACTCTGACGTGGGCGGCGCGGGCCCTGGGCGCGGATGCTCTCCGGCCTCGGCGTGTGCCCGGCGCGGCCACCCCGCCCGGAAGGCCGGGCCCGCCGATGACTCCCCTGAGGGAGCCACCGGCGCGACGGGGTGGCGGCGGCTTACCGGTCGCCGGGTTGTGCGGTCGTCCCGTGAGTCCGGGTCAGCTTCCGCGCTTCCAGAAGGCGCGGCGGGCGGTCGGCTGGGGGGCGGGTGGCGGGGGTGGGGCGGGGCCGGACGGTGCGGCGGTGGGAGCCGCCTGGGTGGTGAGGACCTGGAGGGTGCGGCTCCAGAGGGCCGTCAGCTCCTCTCCGCGGGGCGGGGTGGGACCGTCGCAGGCGGCGAGGGCCTCGGTGAGGCCGGTCAGGGCCCGGTGGGTCTCGTCGGCCGGGTGGCCGATGAGCAGGGCGCGCAGGCGGCTGGCGAGATCGGAGAGCAGGTCCCGGCGGGTGTGCTCGGGGGTGTCGGCGGGAACGGAGGCGAGGGCCGCGAGCTCCTCGGCGAGGAGGGCGCGGGCGCCGGTCCACGGGTCGTAGGCGAGCGGCGGCGCGACCGGCGTCGGGTCGGGCGCGGCGGGCATCTGCTGGGCGGGCGGCGGGGCGCCGAAGACGGGGCCTCCGCCGCCGAAGCCACCGGGCGCGGCGGGTGCGGGCGGCACGGGAGCGTGGCGGCCGCGTCGGCTCTCGGCGCGGAAGAGCATGCCGGACGGGCCACCGGCGGGGGCCGGGGGCGGGCTGCCGTAGCCGGAGAGGAAGTCAGGTGCGGCGGCCTGGGGCATGCTCATCGCCACGGGCATCATCGGCATGGCCGGGGTCGCCGCCTCCCAGCCCGCGGGGAGCTCGACGGGCTGCACGACGGTGCGGGGCGTCCCGCCGTCGGTGACGACACGGGTGTCGACCGCGACGAAGGCGGTGAAGCGGCAGAGCACCGAGTGGCGCAGGGAGAGCTCGACGATGCGCTGTTCCAGGCCGGTCAGGTCGCCGGTACCGGTGGCGTAGCGGTCCTCCAGGTCGCGGAGGCGGGCGCGGGCCCAGGACGTGGCGAGCGGCGGCGGCCCGGCGGTCTCGGCGGCGGATGTGGCGACGGTGGCGGTGGGCGCGGCGGTCCAGGCCTCGCCGGTGACCGTGGTGCCGGTCAGCGTGAGACGGGCGGTGGCGGGCAGGACGCCGTGGTAGCGGCCGGAGACCACCACCGGGGCGCCTTCGAAGAGGTCGGGGACGCGGCCGGGCGTGAGGCTGCCGGGGTCGGGGGTGAAGCCCTCGGCGGTCCAGGCGATGCCGGTGACCACGGGCGAGGAGATGCGGCGGTGGATGCGGGCGGTCGCCTCGTCGAGGCGGTCCTCGGACTCCACCAGCTCGCAGCGGCCGCGGCCGGTGAGGGCGAGGCGGTTGAGGAACCCGGCGTTGACCGCCTGGTCGATGCCGACCACGTGGACGCGGACCCCGGCGAGACCGGCGGCGAGCTCGGCGAGGATCTGGTCCTCGTTGCCGACCTGGCCGTCGGTGACCAGGATCAGGACGCGGTCGCGCTCGCCCGTCTCCGGTCCGGGGGCGAGGAGGGCTGCGGCTTCGCGGAGCGGGTCGAGGAGGACGGTGCCGCCCCGGGCGTCGGCGCGGGCCAGGTACTCCACCGCGCGGAAGCGGTTGCGGTCGGTGGCCTCGGCGAGACCGGCGGGGAGCCGGTCGGGGCTCTCCACCTCGTGGTCGAAGCAGCGGACGGCGAAGCGGTCGGCGCCGGTGAGGGTGTCGATGATGCGGGCCGAGGCGCGGCGGGCCGCCACGATCTTCCAGCCGGACATGCTGCCGGAGCGGTCGAGGAGGACCACGACGTCACGTGGACGGGACGGGGCCGTCATGGCCGGGGGGACGATGGTGAGCTGGAAGGTGCCGCCCTCGCCGTCGCGGTCGGGTTCGGCGGCCAGCGCGGTGCCGACGGTCGCGGGCTCGCCGTAGGCGAGGCGGAGGATGAAGTCGCGGTCGACGCGCTCGCCGGGGCGGACGCTGAGGGCGACGGTTCCGTCGGGGTTCTCGGCGCGGGTGACGGTGTGCAGGCTGGAGCGGGCGGTGGTGAGCGGAAGGCCCGCCGGGTCGATGACCGTCTCGATGCGCAGGGAGACGGGGTTCGGGAAGCCGGGCAGCAGCACCGGTGGGGTGATGCGGGAGGCGTCCGGGACGGCGTCGGTGTCGGGCGCGGTGCCGTCACCGGCCTGCGGGCCGGGCAGCGGCGTGCCGGGGATGTACCGGGGCGCGACCACGAGCGGGATGCGCAGGGTGGCCTCGCCGTCCTCGTTCAGCAGGGGACCGGTGAGGCTGAGGGAGATGCTGACGCGCTCCCCGGGGAGGATGTTGCCCACCCGCATGGTGAACACGTCGGCGCGCTCGGCCTCGGCGATGGACGCGCGCTGCCCCTGGGCGATGGCGGCGTCGTAGGTGTCGCGGGCCTCCTGGCGCTCCTTCAGCTCGGCCTCGACGGTGCGGCCGTCGGCGGTCATGCGCATCGCGGTGACGGCGGCGCGGTCGGGCAGCGGGAAGATGTAGGTCGCCTCGATGGGCTCGGCGTGCGGGTTGTGGAAGCCCTGGACGATCTCGGTGCGGGCGGTGAGCCCGGTGACGCGGGTGTCGACCTCCAGCTTGTGCAGCGGCAGGTTGCCGCGCTCGGTGGTCAGGGCGCCGAGTCCGGCCTCGGGATCGGGCGCGCCGGGCGCGGTCGGCAACGGGGTGACGGTGAGGCTCATGCGGAGGCTCCTTCGGTGGATCCGGTCGCGGCGGGTTCGGTGGTGGCGGCGTTGGTGATGGAGTCGGTGGCGCGGCCCTCGCGGACGGCCGCGACGGCGGCGAGCAGCGGCCCGGCGGCGGCGCGGAGCGCGGCGGTCTCTTCGGGCGTGGGCGGCCGGGCGGCGGTGTAGAGGACGGTGACGCCCGCGGCCAGCGGGACGCCGTAGGAGAGTTCGGCGGACGCGGGCCGCGCGGCCATGGGCGCGACCGGCCGCGCGTTCGGGGGCGGTTCGGGGGCCGGACGGTGGCGGCGCCGGACGGTGACAGTGTCATCGGGCGCGGAGTGGTCCTCGGGGTCGAAGACGATCCTCGGCGGGACACTGTCATCGACGCCGGGCGCCTCGGCGGGCCGCTGGGCCCAGAAGCGGCGCTGACCGGCCCCGGCGGGCGGGGTCATGACGTCGGGAACCGGCACTGCGGCGGGGCCCTCCCCGGCGGGACCGGCCGTCGGCAACGTGTCCGGCACGCGCGCGACCTCGGTGAGGACGTCGTCGCTCGCGCCGAGCAGGCGGGCCTGGATGTCGGCGAGGCTGTGCCCCTCGGCCTGGAGCCGCTTGACGGCGACGATCTGGCGCAGGTGGCGGGGCCCGTAGAGGGCGGTGCGCCCGCGCGTCTCGGCGGGCCGCCCGACCAGGCCGATCGTCTGGTACCAGCGGATCACCCGCACGCTGGGCACGTCGGTGACGCGGCCGCTGGCCGCGCCGGTGTAGTCGTACGAGAGCGCCCGCGCCACCAGTTCGGCGAGCTCGGCCACGGTCCACAGGTTCTCTGGAGGCTCCAGAGAACCCGGGGAAGGCAGCCGGGAGCTCGCCTCGCGCGGTGGCGCGGGCGGGGTGTGCTTCGTCCCGTCGGGTTCGGGCATCACGGCTGTCATGCCCGAACCCTAACACTGTCATCATGACAGTGTCAAATGATGGGGGTCAGTGCGCTCCGATGCCGGTGAGCGAGCGCACCTCCAGCTCGGCGTACTTCTCCGGGTCGGCCTTGTCGCGGCCGATGAGGGTCCCCAGCCAGCCGAAGATGAACCCGAGCGGGATGGACACCAGTCCGGGGTTGGTGAGCGGGAAGAGGTTGAAGTGGGCGCCCGGGAAGAGCGCGTTCTCCGTCCCGGACACCACCGGGGAGAAGACGAGCAGGAGGACCGCCGAGCCGAGGCCGCCGTAGATGGCCCAGACCGCCCCGGAGGTGTTGAAGCGCTTCCAGAACAGGCTGTACAGGATCGCCGGGAGGTTGCCCGAGGCCGCCACCGCGAAGGCGAGGCCGACGAGGAAGGCGACGTTGAGGCGCTGCGCGAAGATCGCCAGCACGATCGCGACGATGCCGATGACGACCGCCGCCCAGCGCGCGACGACGACCTCTTCCTTGTCGCTGGTCTTGCCGCGCCGGAACACGTTCGCGTACAGGTCGTGCGCGAGCGAGGACGAGGAGGCCAGGGTGAGCCCGGCGACGACCGCGAGGATCGTCGCGAAGGCCACCGCGGCGATGACGGCCAGCAGGATCGCCCCGCCGAGATCACCCCCGAAGAAGTGGCTCCCGAGCACGCGGGCGAGCAGCGGCGCGGCGACGTTGCCCGCGCCCTTGTCCGGGTCGAACATCTCGGGCCGGTTGACCAGGGCCGCCGCGCCGAAGCCGAGGGCGAGGGTCATCAGGTAGAACACGCCGATGATGCCGATGGCCCACAGGACGCTCTTGCGGGCGGTCTTGGCGTTGGGGACGGTGTAGAAGCGGATCAGGATGTGCGGCAGTCCGGCGGTGCCGAGGACCAGGGCGAGCCCGAGGGACAGCAGGTCGAGCTTGTTGACCATGGTCTGCCAGGCGTCGCCGGGCACCTCTTTCCCGTACTTGAGGCCGGGTTCGAGGAAGGCGGGGCCCTTGCCGGACTTGGTGGTGGCCGCGTGCAGGAGATCCGACAGGTTGAACTTGAACCAGGCCAGGACCAGCACGGTCATCAGGGCCGCGCCGACGAGCAGGAGGACGGCCTTGATGATCTGGACGTATGTGGTGCCCTTCATGCCGCCGATGACCACGTAGGTGATCATGAGCGCGCCGACGAGGACGATGGTGGCGATCTTGGCGGTGTCGGCGTCCATGCCGAGGAAGGTGTGGTCGGCCTTGATGCCCAGGAGCAGGGCCACGAGGGCGCCGGCGCCGACCATCTGCGCCAGCAGGTAGAAGATCGAGACGGTCACGGTGGAGACCGACGCGGCGGTGCGGACCGGGCGCTGCCGCATGCGGAACGCCAGGACGTCGGCCATCGTGTACTTGCCGGAGTTGCGCAGCAGCTCGGCCACCAGCAGCAGCGCCACCAGCCAGGCGACGAGGAAGCCGATGGAGTACAGGAAGCCGTCGTAGCCGTTGAGGGCGATCATGCCGGCGATGCCGAGGAACGAGGCCGCCGACATGTAGTCGCCGCCGATGGCCATGCCGTTCTGGAAGCCGCTGAAGGAGCGGCCGCCGGCGTAGAAGTCGCTGGCGCCCTTGGTGCGGCGCCCGGCCCAGACGGTGATGGCCAGCGTGGCGGCGACGAACACCAGGAACAGGGCGATCGTCCAGGTGCGGGTGGTGGAGGTGTCGCCGTCGGCGAGGAGGTTCACGCCTGCACCGTCCCTTCCGGACCGCCATCGGCGGTCGCGTCGTCGGCGGGGCGCTCGTACTCGCGGCGCAGGGCCTCCGCCTTGGGGTCGAGGTTCCTGGCGGCGTAACGGGCGTACAGCCAGGCGATGAGGAAGGTCGAGACGAATTGCGACAGTCCGAACAGGAGTGCCACGTTGATCTCGCCGAAGACCTTCACGGCCATGAAGTCGCGCGCATAGGCGGAGAGCGCGACGTAGAGGGCGTACCAGACGAGGAAGACGACGGTGGCGGGGAAGACGAAGACGCGCAGTGCCCGGCGCAGCGCGGCGAACTCCGGGCCGCGCTGGATCTGGAGACTGTCGACGTTCTCTCGCTCTCCGGAGGCCGTCTCAGACGATGTCGTCATATTGAGTCCTATATGGAGCTTGCGGGGCTTGCCGGATCGTTGGGGCACCGTATCGTTACCGGACTGTCATTCGCCAGACCCCGGGCCGAGAAGAAACGTCGAAACTTGTGAGCTGAATCACTCTTGACGCGCGCGTTTCGCGGGGGTTCGCATTCGGTGAACGGGGACGGCGTCCCGCCCGCGCCCGGCGGCGCGCCCCGGCGGACGGTCGCGACGTGCCCGGGAACCGCGCGGCGGGGTCTAACGCCTGATGGCGGGCCTGCCGGCGACGGTCCATCATGGACCGTCCTTATTGACTGGAATGTTTCCTGAGAGTAGCGTCCGGATCAACTCGCAGGCCGCTCCCCTCGGCCCGCTCTGGCAGACTCCTCCGGCAGAAGAGACACGCCATGAAGATCCGGTCACGCGCTCTCACCTTCACCGCAACCGCCCTCTTAGTCCTATCCGGGCTGGTCGCCCTGTCCGCGCCGGCGCAGGCCGCCGCGGGTCTCACCGCCACCTTCACGCAGACGAGCTACGGCTCCTGGTGGATGGGCAAGTTCATCGTCAAGAACCCCACCTCGGCCGCGATCAACGGCTGGACCCTGGAGTTCCAGCTGCCCGCCGCGACCAAGGTCGACGGGCATTGGAACGGCACCGCCACGACGAAACCGAACAACGCGTTCTCCGTGGCCAACGCCTACTACAACGGGAACGTGGCCGCCGGCCGCGACACCGAGCCCTACAGCTACTACTTCATCTCCTCCTCCCCCATGAGCACGCCACTCTCGTGCCGCATCAACGGGAACAAGTGCGACGGTGGCACCGACGCACCCCCCGGAGCGCCCACGAACGTGACCGTGGGAGCGCGGACGACGACGCGCATCAGCCTCTCGTGGACGGCCCCGGCTCCCGGTGATTTCCCGATCACCGGATATGACGTCTACGCCGACGGCGCGCTCAAGGCCAGTGTGGACACCACGTCGGCCACGCTGACCGGCCTCACCCCGAACACGTCCTACCAGCTCACCGTGAAGTCCAAGGACTCCCGGGGCAACGTCTCGGCGGCGAGCGCGCCGGTGACGGGGGCGACCCGCAATCCCGCCGACGACACCACGCCCCCGACGGTGCCGGGCAACCTGCGCAGTCCCTATCACGACTCGGTGACGGTGAGCCTGGCGTGGGACGCCTCGACCGACGCCGGTGGGCTGTTCGCCTACGAGGTCTACGTTAACGGGACGCTCAACCAGACGGTCACCGGCACCACCGCCAAGGTGGTCAACCTGGCGCCGTCGACGCCGTACCAGTTCACCGTCAAGGCCCGCGACATCTACGACAACGTGTCGGCGGCGACGCCGGCGCTCTCGGTGACCACCGACGATCCCGTGGGCAACGGCAATTACGCCCGCGTCGGGTACTTCGCGCAGTGGGGCATCTACGGGCGCCAGTTCTTCGTGCGGAACCTGCACACCTCGGGCGCGGCGGCGAAGATGACGCACCTGAACTACGCCTTCACCAACCTCAACCAGAACACCTTCACCTGCATGAACGGTGTCACGAAGGGCACCACGGCCAATCCGCAGGACCCCGACCAGGGGACCGGCGCCGGTGACGCCGAGGCCGACTACAGCCGCGGCTTCAGCGCCGCCCAGTCGGTGGACGGCGTGGCCGACACCGGGTGGGAGCCGCTGCGCGGCAACTTCAACCAGCTCAAGAAGCTGAAGGCGAAGTACCCGAACCTGAAGGTCATGATGTCGATCGGCGGGTGGACGTACTCGAAGTTCTTCCACGACGCGGCCCTGACCCCCGAGCGGCGGCAGGCCTTCGCGGCCTCCTGCATCGACCTGTACATCAAGGGCAACCTGCCCAGCTACAACGGCGCGGGCGGCGCGGGCAGCGCCGCGGGCGTGTTCGACGGCCTCGACCTCGACTGGGAGTGGCCGGGCGCCGAAGGACACCCCGGCAACCACTGGTCGGCCGAGGACAAGGCCAACAACACGCTGCTCATCGCCGAGTTCCGGCGTCAGATGGAGGAACTGACCAAGACCACCGGCAAGCACTACCAGCTGACCGCGTTCACCCCGGCCGACCCGGCGAAGATCGCCACGGGCTGGGACATCACCACCAATGACGGCAACCCGAGCGTCTTCGACTACCTCGACTTCGCCAACGTGCAGGGATACGACTTCCACGGCGCGGGCAGCGACAACTCCTGGGAGCCGAACCGCACCGGGCACGCCTCCAACCAGAACACCGACGCGCAGGACCCGTACAACTTCCACTTCTCGGTGGTCGACGCGATCAAGCCGTACATCGACGCGGGCGTCAACCCGCGCAAGCTCACCATCGGCGTCCCGTTCTACGGGCGCGGCTGGCAGGGCGTCGCCGACGGCGGTGTCCACGGCGAGTGGCAGTCGGCCACCGGCGCGGCACCCGGGCAGTTCCCGGAGGAGGCGGGGACGAGAGGTTACGCCAACCTGCTCGCCTCGGTCCCCAACTGCACGGTCTACCACGACGAGCAGTCACTGTCGACGTACTGCTACACCGGCAACAACGGCCAGTGGTGGACCTTCGACGATCCCTGGCTCATCACCAAGAAGATGGCGTGGCTGAAGTCGAAGGGCCTGCTGGGCGTGATGATCTGGGAGATGTCCGGCGACAACGGCACTCTGATGACGGCCATCGACAACGGCCTCAAGTAGCGGGACGCGGGGCGGCGGGCGACGCCGCCCCGCGCTCGCTCAGTCCTTGACGGGACGCCAGGTCCCGAAGTGCCACTCGTGGCCTTCGGGATCGAGGCAGGAGTACTCGCGCGACCCGTAGTCCATGTCGGTGAGTTCGCGCGTGATCGTCGCCCCGGCCGCCACGGCGCGTGTGTGGTGCGCGTCGGGGTCGTCGACGACGACGTAGATGCCGTAGGTCTCCTTGTGCTCCTCGCGCTCGCCGAGCATCACGATGTCGTCGCCGTAGCGCATCTCGGCGTGGGCGATCCCGCCGTCGTGGCGCATGACGGCGTGCTCGATGAAGCCGAAGGCCTCGCCGAGCCACGCGATGGCCGTTTCGGCGTCGCGGTACCCGAGGATCGGGCAGATGGTCGCCATGGATCACTCCTTTCGGGACGTACCGGCCCCGCCGCCCATTGTGGTGGGCGGCTACGGCGCATCTCTTCATTACTTGTCGGTAACGAAGTCTTCCCCCTGCGACCGCGCGGGTACTAGCCTGCCGTCATGCCGGAGCTGCCGAACGTCGTCCTGTGGTCCATACCGGCGTTCGTGCTCCTCACGATCGTCGAGATCGTGTCCTACCGGTTCCATCCCGACGAGGACGAGGCCGGGTACGACGCGAAGGACACCGCCGCCAGCCTCTCCATGGGCCTGGGCAGCGTCTTCTTCGACCTGCTCTGGAAGATCCCGACGGTCGCCGCGCTGACCGCCGTCTACGCGCTGACGCCGCTGCGGATCCCGTTCACGTGGTGGACGTTCCCCGCGCTGCTGCTCGCGCAGGACTTCTTCTACTACTGGTCGCACCGGGGCCACCACGTCATCCGCGTGCTGTGGGCCTGTCACGTGGTGCACCACTCCAGTCAGCGGTTCAACCTGTCGACGGCGCTGCGGCAGCCCTGGACGTCGCTGACCAGCTGGATCTTCTACATCCCGATGGCCGCCGCCGGGGTGTCCCCCGCGGTGATCGCCTTCTGCTCCTCGGTGAACCTGGTCTACCAGTTCTGGATCCACACCGAGCGCGTCGACCGGCTGCCGCGCCCCTTCGAGTTCCTGCTGAACACCCCGTCCCACCACCGCGTCCACCACGCCTCGCAGGGCGGCTACCTGGACCGCAACTTCGGCGGCATCCTGATCGTCTGGGACCGCCTCTTCGGCTCCTTCGCCCCCGAGCTCGAACGGCCCGTGTACGGGCTCACCAAGAACCTCACCACCTTCAACCCGCTGCGCGTGGCCACCCACGAGTACGCCGCCATCGGGCGCGACGTGATGCGCGCGGCCACCTGGCGCGACCGCCTCGGCCACCTGTTCCGCGGCCCCGGCTGGCGCCCGGAGAGTGAGCGGTGAAGCGGGCCCTCCCCCTCGCGCTGCTCGCCGCCCTCGCCCTCGTCCACCTCGCCGCCCTGGGCGCCGGCTGGGACACGGCCGCCACGGCCACGAAACCGCTGCTCATGCCGCTGCTGGCGTGGTTCACCGCGATCGCCGCGCGCCCGCCGCTGCGGACGCCGCTGATCGCCGCCGTCCTGTTCGGCTGGGCGGGCGACGTCCTGCTCCAGCTGCCCGCCGAGGCGGCGTTCCTGGGCGGCATGGGCGCCTTCGCCCTCGGGCACCTCCGCTACGAGGTCACCGCCATCCGGCACGGCTCGTGGCGGACGCGGAAGGTGGCGATCGCCGCCTGCGCCTACGCCGTGGTGTGGGCGGCCGTGCTCGTCGCGCTCTGGCCGGGCCTGCCGGGTCCGCTGCGCGCGCCCGTCGCGGTGTACAGCCTGCTGCTGACCGCCACCGCCGTCCTCACCGTGGGCGTGAACGTACGCGCGGCCGCCGGGGGCGCGCTGTTCCTGATCTCCGACACCCTCATCGCCACCGGGATCGCGCACACCTGGCGTCCCCCGGCCGTCGACGTGTGGATCATGGCGACCTACGTGGCCGCGCAGTACCTGCTCGTCACCGGATTCCTTGCGCACACGCCATCGCATAAGAAGGAGCCCCTGGCGGTCGCATGATCATCCCGTGAGCACGCGGTGACCCTAATCTGTCCTCGCCTCACCCCGAGGCGCGAAAGGGAGACAGAGATGAAGCGTATTACGGGGCTCGCCGACCGGCTCGTGACGGCGCTCGCCGGCAAGAGCACCGCCGGGGCGTGCGTGGGCAACGTCGGCCAGATCCAGACGCGGTGGGGCGCCATCTGCGGCTGCGAGGACGGGCGCGCCTACCGCTACCGCTACTCGTGCGAGATCAACTGCGACGGCAGCTGCATCCAAGTCGGCCCCGCGAGCTGCCTGCGCACCGGAAACACCTGCTGACCCATCCTCCGGGGCCGCGCTGCGCGGCCCCACCGCCGGGCTGGGCGGGCGTTGCGGCGTCGGGTAAGAATGCAGGACCGCCGCACGAACGGATCCCGCATGTCCCAGTCCCCGACACCGCCCGAGGGGCCCGTCGCCTTCGTCTACGCCGGGCCGGAGTCCTCCGTGGGCGACGCCGCAGAGCTGGCCCTCGACCCCGCGTTCGCGGCGGTCCTCGACGAATGCGCGGGGGCCTACCGCGAGGTGACCGGCGCGAACCTGCGCGGCCGCCTCGCCTACCCCGACCCCGACTGGCCGGCCGACATCGCCCAGCCCGTCCTGGTCTCCCTGCAGCTGGCCATGACCGCCGCGCTCGCCGCGCACGGCGTCACCCCCGGCCACGTCTTCGGGCACGGCACCGGCGAGCTCACCGCCCTGGTGGCCGCCGGGGCCCTGGACGCGCGCGAGGCGGTCCGGCTTGTGTCGCTGCGCGCGCGGCTGATGCAGGAGTACGGCGCGCCCGCCGGGGCCGTCGAGGTCCGCGCGACCGCCGCCGAGGCGGAGGCGCTGTGCGCACGCGTCCCCGGCATCGAGACCGCCGCGGTCGACGGGCCCGACCGGCGCGTCCTGGCCGGGCCCGAGGACGCCGTCGCCGCGCTCATCGCGCTGTGCGAGGGCACCGGTGTGCGCACCCGCCGCCAGCAGGTCACGCGCGCGTTCCACACGTCGCTGGCCGACCCGGTCCTGCGGGAGCTGGAGGAGGAGCTGGCCGGGATGCGGTTCCGGCCCACCCGCCTGCCCGTGACCAGCGGCGTCGACGGGCGCACGCGCCCGCCCGGGTGGCTGCCCGACGCCGCGCACCTGCGCGACCAGGCGCGCCTGCCCGTCCGCTTCGACCTGGCGCTGGGGGCGCTGCTCGGGTCGGGCTGCCGGACGCTCGTCCAGGTCGGCCCCGAAGGGGTGCGCGCCAACGCGGGAGGCGAGGCGTCGTCCGGGGCCGCGCTACTGACCGGAGAGGTCGAAACCGGCCGGGTGGGGGCGAGGTGGCACGCGGCGGGCAATCTGTACTACGCGGGCGTCTCGATCGCGCCGCCCCCCGAACCGCCGCCGACCCCGAGGACCCCCACCGTGACCACGACCGCTCCCCCGCCGACCCGCATCATCGCGCCCGACCCGGTCGTCGGGAGGCACCGGGCGAGAGCGGCGGAGCAGGAGCGGATCCTGCGGGTCCTGGCGGCGGCCGGTGCCCTCGACGTGAGCCTGTCCCTGCCCGACGCCGGTTACCCGCGCGTCCTGGAGATCGCCCGCTTCGCCGAGGCCCACGGGCTGCGCGCGCTGTGGCTGCCCGGCCCGGTGCCGGCGGCCGCGATCGCCGGGCAGACCCGGCGGCTGCTCCTGCGCCTGGACGCCGCGACCGCCGCCGAGCGCGCGGTGGTCGACGACGCGTCCGAGGGCCGCGCCGGATACGCGCTGCACACGCCCTTCACCCACCCCGACGAGCGCTGGCGCGGCCGCGCCGACGCCATCGCGGCGAACGCGGGCGAGGCGGCCGAGGCCGCGCGGCTCGGGCTCGACGCGATCGTGGACGCCGCCGGTCCCGCCGCCGCCTACCGCGCGGTCCGCCACGACGGGCGGGTGGCCGTGCGCGTGCCGCTCGACGCGGCGGCGGACCCGGCGCGGCTCGCGGAGGCGCGGGAGGCCGGGGCCGACGAGGTGATCGTGGTGCTGGGGGCGGAGGCGCCGGAGTGGGGTGAGTTCGGTGAGGCCCACCGGGGTGAGATCCACGGCGGGGCCCCGGGGGCGGTCGAGGGTGAGGCGGCTGGGGCGGCGATGGCTTCGGCGGCCGAGCGCGAGGTGGGACCGGAGGTGGAAGCGGATTCCGTTTCCGCTCCCGTGGGCGAGCACTCGCACTTCGACGGGGGCGAGCACGGGGCCGAGCACGCGGCCGAGCACGAGGAAGTGGCGATCGAGGGCGGTTTCTGGGCGGCGACCGGAGGCCCCCTGGAGGCCGCGGGCACCCGATACCCCCGGACGCCCGGCGGGGACGCGAGCGCGCCGGGCACGGACCCGCTGTCGCGCGCTGGCCGGGGCCCGGCCGACACGGCTCATGGACCCACCGCCACGGACATCGGCGCTCGCGCCACCGGCGGCGAATCCGAAACGGAACCGGAAGCCGATTCCGCTTCCGTCACGGCCCGAACCGGGGCAGGGGCTTCGGAGCACGGACCGACCGCGGCATCGGCTTCGGGCGTGGACACGCACGCGGATGAGCTCGCCCACGGCGAGATGGGCGCGAGCCTCGGGCAAGACGGCATCGACGGCATCGACGGCATCGACGGAAAAACGGAACCGGATTCCGATTCCGTGAGGACACCGGCCGCACCCGTCACCCCCGCCCAGGCCTCCACCCCGGCCCCGCCTCTGAGCACGAGCGCGCAGGCTCGGGCGGATGCCGATCGGCTCGGCGACGGTGACCCCGCCGAGGGGCGTGAGGCGGAACCGGATTCCGTCTCGGGCCAGGCAACCCCGGCCCCAGGTGTGACTCCAAGCCGGGCCGCGCCGCGAGCAGACCGGGCCACGGAACCGGATTCCGTCTCGGGCCGGGCAACCCCGACACCGGGCACGGCTCCAGGCCAGGCCGCGCCCCGAGCAAACCAGGCCACGGAACCGGATTCCGATTCCGCTTCCGTTTCGGGCCTCGCATCGGCGTCGCCGACCTCGGACCCCACTGCCGCACCGAACGCACCGAACACACCGGCCGCACCCACGACTTCGGCCGCGACAGCCGAACCGGCAAAGGCGGCCCGGTCGACGGCAGCGGAGCCCACTCCGGCGTCCGAAGGTGAAACGGAACCGGATTCGGAATCGGATTCCGCTTCCGGCTCCGCCAACCTCACCTCCGCCCCCACATCCGACCCCACCCCCTCGCAGGCCCCCGACCCCGTCCACGCCCCCCTCTCCCCCGCGCAAACGCTCCTCTGGCCGCACCGGTCCGACGGCAACCTCGTCCGGGCCGTGCAGTTCGACGGCCCGCTCACCGTCTCCGCGCTCACCGCCGCGCTGCGCGCCGTCGTCGCCCGCCATGAGCCGCTGCGCACCATGTACAGCGACATCACCGGGCGGCCGCTCCAGATCGTGCTCCCGCAGGTCGACCTCGACGTCCCGGTCACCGACCTGACCGGCTATCACGAGGACACCGCCGTCCGGCACGCCCTGGCGACCGCGTCCTCGGCCTCCCTCGACCAGGCGGCGGGCAAGGCCGTCTCCTTCCAGCTCCTGCGCTTCAGCTACACCCGGCACGTGCTGATCTGCGCGTTCCATCCGCTCACCGTCGATCCGTGGTCGTACCAGGTGCTGGCCGCCGAGCTCGCCGAGCTGTACCGGGCGGCGCTGGACGGGGAGGCGGCTCCTCTTCCCGCCGCGGTCCCGTACAGCTCGCTGCCCGCGCCCGAGGTCTCGGCCGGGACGGGCGCGTACTGGGCGGAGCGCTTCGCGGTGGCTCCCGAGCCGCTCGACCTGCCGTCCGACCGGGTGCGGCCGGAGGCTCCGGGACCGGGCGCGGGCTCGGTGAACCTGGAGGTCCCCTCGGCGCTGGCCGAGCGGGTGCGCGCGCTCGCCGCCGACGCGGGGGTGACCGTGCCGACGGTGGTGCTGACGGCGTTCGCGGCGGCGCTGCACGGCCTGTCGGGACGCGAGGACGTGGTCGTCGGCGCGGAGGTGCCGGGCGCGGGGGCGCTCGTCGGGCCGCTGTCGCGGCTGCTGCCGATCCGGCTGGACATGTCCGGCGACCCGGCGTTCACGCTGCTGCTGGCCTCCGCCCGGGACGCCACCGCCGCCGCGCGGGGCCACGCCGCGGGCGTGCCGCACGTCCCGGCGCTGGCCGCGACCGTCGAGTTCGACGGCGGCATCCTCGAACCGGCGCTGACCGGTGTGCGCACCACCGTGCTGGACTTCCCGCCCGACCCGCTGCGCACCGACCTGCGGCTGCGCGTGTGGCAGCGCGACGGGCTCCGCTGGCGGCTCGACTACCGCGACGACGTCTTCGGCGAGGAGGTCGCCCAGAACGTCCTCGGCGCGGTCCTGGACGTCCTGGTCGCGGCCGTGGCCACGCCCTCGGCGCCGCTGACGGAGATCCTCGGCCTCGGCGAGCCGCTCACGCCCGCCGTGACGGGCCCGGCGATGCCGCCGTCGACCGATTCGGTGCACGAGCTGTTCGAGCTCCAGGCCGCCGCCACGCCCGACGCGGTCGCGGTGGTGTGCGGCGAGACCACGTGGACGTACCGGGAGCTGCGGGAACGGGCGGGCACCCTCGCGCGGCTGCTGCACCGGCACGGCACGGGCGCCGGTGACCTGGTGGCGGTGCTGATCCCGCGCCGCCCGGACCTGATCGCGGCGCAGCTGGCGGTCCTGCGGCTGGGCGCGGTGTTCCTGCCGCTCGACCCGGCGCGGCCGCTGGACGAGCTCACCGGCACGGCCCGGGGCGCGCGCATGGTGCTGGCCTCCCGCAACGCGCCGGACCTGGGCGTGGCCGTCGTCCACGTCGAGGACGACCCGGGCGAGACGGGCGAGCCGCCCGCGCCGCCCGCCGATCCCGAGCGCGCCGCCTACCACGTGCGCACGCAGGTCCCGGGACGCACGGTCGCGGTCTCGCACCGCGCGCTGGTCAACATGGTCCGCTGGGGCATGACGACGCTCGGGCTGGCCTCCGGGGACGCGGTGGCGCACATGCTCGACCTGGACCTCGACGTGAACCTCGCCGAGATCTACCCGGCGCTGCTGGCCGGGGCCGCGGTCCACATGGTCCCCGAGGAGCTGCGCGACGACGAGCTGGAGCTGACCGCGTGGTGGACGCTGAAGCGGATCACCGTCGCGTGCCTCCCGGCGCCGCTGGCCGACCGGGTCTTCGCGCGGCCGCTGCCCGACGGGAACCGGCTGCGGTTCCTGCTGGTGGGCGGGCGGAAGGTGCGGCGGCGCCCGCCGATCTCGTTCCCGACGGTGTTCTCGCTGTACGGGGTGCCGGAGAACGCGATCGTGGCGGCCCTGGCGATCCTGGCGCAGGAGGGCGAGGACGCCCCCGACATCGGCCTGCCCGTGGACAACAACCGGCTCTACATCGTCGACCGGCACGGCGGCCCGGCGCGCCCGGGCACGCCGGGCGAGCTGTGGATCGGCGGCGCGGGCGTCGCCTCGGGCTACCCGGGCGACCCGGAGGCGACGGCGGCGGCGTTCCGCCCGGGCCCGGACGGGACCACGCTGTTCCGCACCGGCGACCAGGTGCGGCTGCGCGGCGACGGGGCCCTGGAGTACTGCGGGCCGGTTCCCGCCTGGGCGGTGGGACATCGACGTCCGTCGTAGGCTGTCGCGCATGTTGCTGACCAAGTACACACACGCGGCCGTCCGCGTCGAAGAGGGCGGGCGCGCGATCTTCGTGGACCCGGGCATCTGGACCGAACCGGGCGCGCTGGACGGCGCCGAGGCGATCCTGATCAGCCACGTCCACAATGACCACATGAGCGCCGAGCTCATCGCCGAAGCCGCCGGGAAGAACCCGGACCTGCGCGTCTACGGTCCCGCCGAGGCCCTGGCGCACCTGGACCTCGGCGAGCGCGCGGTCGCGGTGGAGGCGGGCGAGTCCTTCGAGGCGGCGGGGATGACGGTCTCGGCGCACGGCGGGCGGCACGCGCACATCTGGGAGGAGCTGCCGGACGTGGCCAACCTCGGCTACCTGGTCGGCGGGCGCGTGTACGTGCCGGGCGATTCGCTGGTGCCGCCGGGGGTGGACGTGGAGGTGCTGTTCGTGCCGATCCACGGGTCGTGGATGAAGATCGGGGAGGCCATCGCGTTCGCGCGGGAGGTGAAGCCGGAGCGGGCGCATCCGATCCACGACGCGCAGATGAGCCCGGAGCGGGGCTGGCACAGCGCCGACGCGTGGCTGACGCGCGCCTCGGAGACCGCCTACTCGCGCCTGGCGTTCGGTGTGGCGGAGGACCTGGGCTGATGGAGCTGATCGGGAGGGGCCGCGACGCCGACGTCTTCGCCCTCGATGAGCGGCGGGTCCTGCGCCGCTACCGCGAGGGCGGGGACACCGAGCCGGAGGCGCGGCTGATGACCTACCTGCGCTCGCACGGGTATCCGGTCCCGGAGGTCTTCGAGGCGGCGGGCCCGGACATGGTGATGGAGCGCGTGGACGGGGTGACGCTGACGCGGGCGGCGCTGCGGCGGGTGTGGAATCCGGGCCGGCCGGGGAAGGTCCTCGGTGAGCTGCACAACCGGCTGCACGCGATCCCGGCGCCGGACTGGCTGCCGCGCCTGCCGGAGGGCGGGGACCGGGTGGTGCACCTGGACCTGCATCCGGAGAACGTGATGGTGACCGCCGCCGGGCCGGTGGTGATCGACTGGCGCAACGCGATGGCGGGCGCGCCGCAGGCCGACATCGCGATGGTGGTCGTGCTGTTCAAGGCGATGACGCCGCCGCTGCCGTGGGCGGCGCGCAAGGCCGTCGACGTGCTCAAGGCGCCGTTGCTGGCGCGGTTCCTGATCACGACGCGGGAGCATGAGCTGAGCGAGGAGCACATCGCGAGCGCGGTGGTGGCCAAGCTGCGCGACCCGAACGTCGGGCCGGGCGAGCGGGTGAAGCTGGAGCGGATCCTGGCGGCTCAGTAGAGGGTCTCCAGGACGGCGGCCACCCCGTCCTCGGCGCAGGCCGGGGCGTGGTGAACGGTCGCCGCGCGCACGTCGGGGTGGGCGTCGCCCATCGCGTAGCCGCGTCCGGCCCATTCGAGCATGGGGATGTCGTTGGGCATGTCGCCGAAGGCGATGACGTCGGCGGGGGTGAGTCCGTGTTCGGCGCAGAGGGCGGCGAGGGTGGTGGCCTTGGTGACGCCGGCGGCGCTGATCTCCAGGAGCCCGCGCCCGCCGGAGTGGCTGACGACCACGTCGGGCGGGGCGACGGCGAGGGCGGCGGCGAGCATGTCGTCGGCGTGGTGGGCGGTGCTGTGCGCGAGGAGTTTGACGATGGGGTGGGCGGTGGCCCACACGTCGTCGATGGCCCTGACGTGGCGGGTGCTGTCGCCGACGCTGTCGCGGCGGGTGTAGCCGGGCCCGGCGACGACCTCGAAGCCGGTCTCGACGCCGAAGCCGACCCCGGGGACGACGGCGGCGACGGCTTCGGCGGCCTTGCGGGCGGTGGGGACGGTGAGGGCGCGGGTCGACACGACGCGGTCGGCGGCGAGGTCGTGGACGAGGGCGCCGTTGGCGCAGATCGCCAGGTCGCAGTGGGCGGCCAGGCCCATGTCGGCGAGCGCGCGGGGCGGGCGGGCGGTGACGGCGGCGACGAGGGTCCCGGCGGCGCGGGCGGCGCGGAGGGCGGCGATGGTGCGCGGGGAGAGGGTGTGGTCGGCGCGCAGGAGGGTGCCGTCGAGGTCGGTGGCGATGAGGCGGGGGCTCGTCATCGGCCGATTCTGCCCGAGGCGCGGGGCGCGGCGGCGGGTGGCTTCCGGTGCGGTGATCGAGGCCCTAGGGTGTTGCGGGTGACCGTCTACGCCCCTGCCGCCATGGTCTGCGCCGCCGATCAGCTCGCCGCTCAGGCGGGCGTGTCCGCCTTGCGGGCGGGTGGTTCGGCGGCCGATGCCGCGCTCGCGGCCAACGCCGTCCTGTCGGTGACCTCGCCGCATCTGTGCGGGATGGGCGGTGACCTGTTCGCGCTGGTGCACCAGCGGGCGGGGGCGCCGGTGGCGCTGAACGCGTCGGGGCGGGCGGGTTCGGGGGCCGATCCGGCGCGGTTGCGCGCGGAGGGGCACGCGGTGATGCCGTTGCACGGCGACGTGCGGGCGGTGACGGTGCCGGGTTGCGTGGACGGGTGGGCGGAGCTGCACGCGCGGTTCGGGCGGCTGCCGCTGCCGGTGCTGTTCGCCGACGCGATCCGGTATGCCGAGGAGGGTTTCCCGGCCTCGCCGCTGCTGGTGGCCGCGCTGCCCCGGGTCGCCGGGGCGGAGGGCGCGGCCGACCTGCTGAGCGCGACGCATCCGGGCGCGCGCGTGCGGCGTCCGGGGGTGGCGCGGACGCTGCGGGCGATCGCCGAGGGCGGCCGGGAGGCGTTCTACGGGGGCGAGTTCGGGCGCGGCCTGCTGCGGGTGGGCGGCGGCGAGTTCGCCGAGGCGGACCTGAAGCCGGTCGCGGGGTGGGTGGAGCCACTGGGGCGGCGGGTGTTCGGGCACGACGTGTGGACGATCCCGGCGAACTCGCAGGGCTACCTGACGTTGCTGGGCCTGGCCGTCGCCGAGGGCCTGGGCCTGCCCCGGGACGCCTCGGCGGCCGACTGGGCGCATCTGCTGGTGGAGTCGGCGCGCGTCGCCGGGCACGACCGCCCCGACGCGCTGCACGAGGACGCCGACCTGGCGGCGCTGCTGACGGACGCGGCGGTGGCCGCGCGGCGGGACCTGGTCCGGCGCGACCGGCGGGCGGAGCTGGCCGACCTGACCACGCCGGGCGGGACGACGTACCTGTGCGCGGTCGACGGCGAGGGCACGGGGGTGTCGCTGATCCAGTCGAACGCGTCGGGTTTCGGTTCGGGGCTGTTCGAGCCGTCGACGGGGATCGGCCTGCACAACCGGGGACTCGGGTTCAACCTCGTCGAGGGGCATCCGGCGGAGTACCGGCCGGGCCGCCGTCCCCCGCACACGCTCGCCCCGGCGCTGGTCACGCGCCCGGACGGGTCGCTGCGGGCGGTGCTGGGCACGCAGGGCGGGGACGCGCAGCCGCAGGCGCTGCTGCAGATCCTGGCGCGGCTGCTGTACCTGGGCGAGACGCCCGGGGCGGCGATGGCGGCGCCGCGCTGGCGGATCGCCTCGGGCACCGGCTTCGACACGTGGGCCGACGCGGGCGCGCCGGTCGAGCTGGAGGCCGCCGCGCCGGGCGCGTGGGACGGGCTGGCCGCGCGCGGGCACACCGTCCGGCGCGTGGACGACGGCAGGTACGGCCACGCCAACCTCATCGAGATCGGCGAGGACGGGACGCGCGGCGGCGCGGCCGACCCGCGCGCGCTGATCGGCGCCGCGTCCGGCTACTGAGCCGCGTCGAGACCCTTCTTGGCCCTGTCCTCTTTATGGCGTGCCCAGGCGTCCAGGACGCCGGGCAGCTCGCGGTGCACGAACTCGAAGTACTCGGCCGAGTCGGACATGCGCTTGCCCGCCGGGCTGCCCGCGCCGACGATCGCCGCGCCCTCGCGCAGGTTCGCCGCCCACATGCGCAGGATCGCGTCGCGGCGGCGCAGCAGGGAGTCCCAGATGTCGTCGTAGAGGCGGAAGACGTCGCGGCGGGAGCCGGGCTCGCGGTCCCTGCGGATCATGTCGACCTGGGTGAGGTAGCGGACCGCGCCGCTGATGGCGGCCGGGCTGGCCTGGAGGGTCTCGGCGAGCTCGGCGGCGGTGAGGCTGCCCCCGTCGGTGACCAGGAGCGCGGCGAAGACCCGCGCGGGCATGCGGGCCATGCCCGCGGCGACCAGGTTGGAGGCGAAGCCCTCCGCGTACTCGCGGATCGCCCGCTCATCGCGCGGCGTGTCGTTCATCGCGTCCATGGTCGCCCTCTTCCAGGTGGTCCGGAGCGGCAAGGCTAGCCGATTGACGAATTCTTGACGCTCCGGAAGTTTTTAAAGCATCGCCAACTTTCACAAAATTGTGAATCAAGCGTATCGTCGAAAACATGGAAACGGCCATCTCGATGACCGACGTGCACAAGCACTTCGGCCGTACCCACGCCCTCGACGGGCTGGACCTGTCCGTGCGCACCGGCGAGGTGCACGGCTTCCTCGGCCCCAACGGCGCCGGGAAGTCCACCACGATCCGCGTCCTCCTCGGCCTCCTGCGGGCCGACTCCGGCAAGGCGACCCTCCTGGGCGGGGACCCGTGGCGCGACGCCACGTCCCTGCACCGGCGGCTCGCCTACGTCTCCGGCGACGTCACCCTCTGGCCCGCGCTGTCCGGCGGGGAGATCATCGACCTCCTCGGGCGCCTGCGCGGCGGCCTCAACGTCAAACGCCGCCAAGAGCTCATCGAGCGCTTCGAACTCGACCCCCGCAAGAAGGCCCGCACCTACTCCAAGGGCAACCGGCAGAAGGTCGGCCTCATCGCCGCGCTCGCCAGCGACGTCGAGCTGCTGCTCCTGGACGAGCCCACCTCCGGGCTCGACCCGCTCATGGAGGCGGTGTTCCAGGAGTGCGTCAACGAGGAACGCCGCGCCGGGCGCACCGTCCTGCTCTCCAGCCACATCCTCGCCGAGGTCGAGTCCCTGTGCGACCGGGTGAGCATCATCCGCAAGGGCCGCGTCGTGGAGACCGGCACGCTCGCCGAGCTGCGGCACCTGACGCGCACCTCCATCACCGCCGAGCTCACCGCCGAGCCCGGCGACCTGGCCGCGCTGCCCGGCGTCCACGACCTGCGGACCGAGGGCGCGCACGTGACCTTCGAGGTCGACACCAGCCGCATCGACGGCGCGCTCAAGGCCCTCACCGCCGTCGGCGTGCGCAGCCTCACCAGCCGCCCGCCGACGCTGGAGGAGCTCTTCCTGCGCCACTACGAGGACGAGCTGAAGCCCGGCCCCGCCGAGGACGGAGCGTCCACGTCATGAACTTCGCCGGAACCTGGTCGCTGGTCCGCCTGGCGCTGCGCCGGGACCGGATCCTGCTGCCGGTGTGGCTGATCGCGTTCGCGCTGATCCTCCAGTCGGCGGTGGCGACCTTCACCAAGCTGTACGACACGGCCCAGGAACGCGCCGAACTGGCCGCGTCGGTGGCGTCGAACCCGACCTTCGAGGCCCTCTACGGGCCCCTCTACGGCGACTCCACCGGGGCGTTCCTGTCCTGGCGGTACGGGACCACCATCGGGGTGTTCGCCGCGCTGATGAGCCTGCTCATCGCCGTGCGGCACACCCGCGCCGAAGAGGAGACCGGCCGCCTGGAACTCGTGCGCGCCGGAGTCGTGGGACGCCTCGCGCCGCTCACCTCGTCCCTGATCACCGTCTACCTGGCCAACCTCGTCCTGTTCGCGCTCACCGCCGCCATCACCGCCGGCGGCGGCCTCGACGGGGCGGGCTCGATCGCCTTCGCGTTCCAGATCACCGTCAACGGCGTGGTCTTCGGGACCCTCGCCGGGCTCACCGCGCAGATCACCGAGTCGGCGCGCTTCGCCAGCGGCCTCGCCGGGCTCGCCCTCGGCGGGTGCTACCTGCTGCGCGCCGTCGGCGACACCGGTGGCCCCGCCTGGCTGTCGTGGCTGTCCCCCATCGGGTGGGCACTGCGGCTGCGGCCCTTCGAGGAGAACGCCTGGTGGGTCCTCGGGCTCTTCGCCGCGCTCACCGCCGTCCTGCTCACCGGCGCCTACTCGCTGCAACGCCGCCGCGACTTCGGCGCCGGGCTCGTCGCACCCCGCCCCGGGCCCGCCACCGCCAGACCCTCACTGCGGACGCCCCTCGCGCTGGCCTGGCGCCTCCAGCGCGGGCTGCTCCTCGGCTGGGTGATCGGCTTCGTGTTGCTCGGCGCGGTCTTCGGCGGCGCCGCCAACGGCGTCGAGGACATCTTCGACTCCAACCCGCAGCTCATGGAGGTACTCGAACGCCTCGACCAGGGCTCCATCATCGACATCTACATGACCATGATCATGGGCATCACCGCCCTCATCGTGTCCGTGTACAGCATCCAGGCGACCCTCCGGCTGCGCGCCGAGGAGACCGGGCTGCTCGCCGAACCCGTCCTCGCCACCGGCGTCGGGCGCGTCAAGTGGGCCGCCGGCCACCTCGCGTTCGCCGTGATCGGGCCCGCCGTCCTGCTCCTGACCGCCGGGGCCGCCATGGGCCTCGTCTACGGCGCGGCCGTCGGCGACGTCGGCGGCCAGCTCACGTCGAGCCTGCGCAGCTCCGCCGTCCAGCTGCCCGCCGTCTGGGTCCTCACCGGACTCGCCGTCGCGCTGTTCGGGCTCGCGCCCCGCCTCGCCGCGCTCGCCTGGGCCGCCCTGGTGGTCTTCGTCCTGCTCGGCCAGCTCGGGCCGATCCTCCAGCTCGACCAGTGGGCGATGGACCTCTCCCCCTTCACCCACGTCCCCGCGCCATCGGCGTCCACATTCGACGCCGCGCCCCTGCTGTGGCTGCTCGCACTCGCCGCCGCCCTCACCACCGCGGGCCTCACCGGCCTGCGCCGCAGGGACATCGCCAGCGCCGGATGACCCGCCCGGGCCGGGACGTGCGCGAGCGCGGCCCGGCCTGAGCAGGGCCTATCCAGGCCGGGGGTATCCGGTCGAGGACCGCCCCGGGCGTCCGGTACAGTAGTGCCACGTCGGCGCGATTAGCTCAGCGGGAGAGCACTTCGTTCACACCGAAGGGGTCACTGGTTCGATCCCAGTATCGCGCACCGAGAAGTAGCAGGCCGGAGGCCGGTTTCCCCCAGGGAGACCGGCCTTCGCCGTTTCCCCGGGACCGGCGGTGACGTGAGCCGCTCGCCACGTCCTCCCGCACGCGCACCCGCCCACCGCGCTTGATCATCCCTATACTGTGCTGGAGGGGAGTACTTCCCAAGGTCCATCCGGTCAGTACGGTCACCCATGTGACCTCGGGTGGCCGCCCTCCAGGGTGAAGGAGACCTCACGACTTCGTCGTGGAGGTTTTCCGCCCATGTCACCCGTCTCTTCCGTGCTGTCCGCCGGTGCCGCGCCGCCCACGTCCATCGCGACGCCCGCGCTGTGGATCGCCAGCATCGGTGTGCTGCTCGCGCTCCTCGTGCTCGACTTCGCCGTCACGCACAAGCCGCACAAGGTCTCCATGCGGGAGGCCGTGGGGTGGTCGGTGTTCTACCTGGCGCTGCCGTTCTTCTTCGCGCTGTGGCTGTGGACGGCGCACGGCGGCGGGCCGTCGGTGGACTTCCTCACCGGCTTCGTCGTGGAGAAGTCGCTGTCGGTGGACAACCTCTTCGTCTTCATGCTGATCCTGGCCGGGTTCGCCGTGCCGCCGGAGCTGCGGCAGCGGGTGCTGCTGTTCGGCATCGTCGGCGCGCTGGTGCTGCGCGGGATCTTCATCGCGCTCGGCGCGGCGATGCTGGAGGCGGGGACGTGGGCGTTCCTGGTGTTCGGCGCGATCCTGCTGCTCACCGCGGTGAAGATCATGAAGGAGGCCGTCGGCGGGCCCGGGCCCGAGCGCGAGGCCGGCGACATGCGGTCGGTGCGGATACTGCGGCGGGTCATGCCGGTCACCGACGGCTACCGGGGCCTGAAGATGCTGACCCGCGACAAGGGCCGGACGGCGCTGACGCCGCTGGCGGTGGTCGTGTTCACCGTCTTCGCCACCGACATCGTCTTCGCGGTGGACTCCGTGCCGGCCGTGTACGGCATCACCTCCGACCCCTACCTCGTGTTCACCGCCAACGCGTTCGCGCTGCTGGGGCTGCGCGCGCTCTACTTCGTCCTGGAGTCGGCGCTGGGCCGCCTGAAGCACCTCAACCACGGGCTGGCGATCATCCTGGCGTTCATCGGCGTGAAGCTGGTGCTGCACTGGGCGCACGAGTCCTGGCCGGGCGTGCCGACGGTGCCCACGCCGCTGTCGCTGGCCGTGATCGTGGGGGTCCTGGCGACCGTCACGGTGACCAGCCTGCGTTCGGGCCGCAAGGCGGTGGAGGAGAGCCGGGTGTGATCGGTGCCGCGCCGGAGGTCCCGGTCACGGCGATGGCCGCCGTGGCGCCCGGTTCACCGCCGCCGGGACCTCCAGGCGGGCACCGGCCCCTTCCCCACCGGCTCCGGATGCCCGTAAGGTCGAAACCCCGGCCTTAGGGAGACGGCGATGTCACAGAAGGTGCGCGGAGTGGTGGCCCCCGGAAAAGGTGCCCCTGTTCGCCTGGAGACCATCCTGGTGGGCGACCCCGGCCCAGGCGAGGCGCTCGTGCGGGTGCAGGCGTGCGGCGTGTGCCACACCGACCTGCACTACCGCCAGGGCGGCATCAACGACGAGTTCCCGTTCCTGCTCGGGCACGAGGCCGCCGGTGTGGTCGAGGCCGTCGGGCCGGACGTGCGGGACCTCGAACCCGGGGACTTCGTGATCCTGAACTGGCGGGCGGTCTGCGGACGGTGTCGCGCGTGCCGCCGCGGACGCCCCTGGTACTGCTTCGACACCCACAACGCGGCCCAGAAGATGACCCTCGCCGACGGGACGCCGCTGTCGCCCGCGCTCGGGATAGGCGCGTTCGCCGAGAAGACGCTGGTCGCCGCCGGTCAGTGCACCAAGGTCGACCCGACCGCCTCGGCGGCGGTGGCGGGACTCCTCGGCTGCGGCGTGATGGCCGGCTTCGGGGCCGCGCTGAACACCGGGAACGTCTCGCGCGGCGACAGCGTCGCGGTCATCGGCTGCGGCGGCGTCGGCAACGCGGCGGTGGCCGGCGCGCGGCTGGCGGGCGCGGCGAAGATCATCGCCGTCGACATCGACGACCGCAAGCTCACCTGGGCGCGCGGGCTCGGCGCCACCCACACGATCAACGCGCGCCGGCACGACGTGGTCGAGGCCGTCCGCGAGGCCACCGGCGGCTTCGGCGCCGACGTGGTCATCGAGGCCGTCGGCCGTCCCGAGACCTACGAGCAGGCCTTCTACTCCCGCGACCTGGCCGGGACGGTCGTCCTGGTCGGCGTGCCCACGCCCGACATGCGGCTCGACCTGCCGCTGCTGGACGTGTTCGGGCGCGGCGGCGCGCTCAAGTCCTCCTGGTACGGCGACTGCCTGCCCGAACGCGACTTCCCGATGCTGATCGACCTGTACCTCCAGGGCCGCCTCGACCTCGACGCGTTCGTGTCGGAGACCATCACCCTCGACGGCATCGAGGAGGCCTTCGCGCGGATGGAGCGCGGCGAGGTCCTGCGCTCGGTGGTCCTGCTGTGAGCGCGCGGACCGAGCGGGTCGTCACCTCCGGGAAGTTCACCCTCGACGGCGGCAGCTGGGACGTCGACAACAACGTGTGGATCGTCGGCGACGACGCCGAGGTCATCGTCATCGACGCCGCCCACGACGCCGCGGCCATCGCCGCCGCCGTCGCCGGGCGCGCCGTCACCGCGATCGTGTGCACGCACGCCCACGACGACCACGTCAACGCCGCGCCCGCCCTCGCGCGGCTGCTCGGCGCGCCCGTCCTGCTGCACCCCGCCGACCGGGAGCTGTGGGACCTGACCCACCCCGGCCGCGCGCCCGACGGGGAACTCGCCGACGGGCTGGAGCTGCGCGTCGCCGGTACCGTCCTGCGGGTCCTGCACACGCCCGGCCACGCGCCGGGCGCGGTCTGTCTCCACTCCCCCGGCACCGGCGAGGTGTTCACCGGGGACACGCTGTTCCGGGGCGGCCCGGGCGCCACGGGACGGTCCTTCAGCGACTTCCCCACGATCATCGCCTCGATCGGCGAGCGCCTGCTGGGGCTGCCGCCGGAGACGGTCGTGCGCACCGGGCACGGCGACGACACGACCATCGGGGACGAGGCGCCGCACCTGGCGGAGTGGGTGGCGCGGGGGCACTGACTCGAAGCGGGGACACCGCCGGGGGGAAGAACTGTCTACAGTGCACTCATCCCCTTCGACCGGAAGGATCCTCATGACCCTCGCCGACGGCGTCGTCCTCGCCCAGGACAGCCGCGACATCATCAAGCCGGTCTGGACCGAGGTCCTGGTGGCCCTCCTGCTGTTCGGGCTGCTCTGCTTCGTGCTGATGAAGTTCGTCTTCCCGCGCATGGAGGCCACCTTCAAGGCGCGCGCCGACGCCATCGAGGGCGGGCTGGCGCGGGCCGAGCGGACCACGATCGAGGCGAAGGCGGTCCTGGAGCAGTTCCGGGCCGAGATCGCCGCGGCGCGGGCCGAGGCGGCGGTGATCCGGGAGCGGGCGCGCGCCGAGGCCTACGAGATCCGGGCGGAGGTCATGGCCGGGGCCGAGGCCGCGCGGGAGCAGGTGCTCGCCGAGGGGCGGGCGGCCCTGGCGGCCGACCGGGTGGCGGTGCTGGCCGAGCTGCACGGCGTGATCGGGGAGATCGCGGTGGACCTGGCCGGGCGCATCGTCGGGGAGTCGCTGATGGAGGACGCGCGGGCCCGGGGCACCGTCGAGGAGTTCCTGCGTGAGCGGGAGACCGCCCGGGACTGACCCACACGCACACACACGAGGCGCCGGACACACCCGTCCGGCGCCTTTGGCGTACACGGGGAGAAATTACTTGCTTCCATGAAACAACTGACTTATATTTGCTTCATGCAAACAACCAGAGAAGAGGCGGCCCGCCTCTCCGAGACCGTCACCCGCGTCCTGGACGCCGCCCGGCGCGGCCAGGCCCGCGCCTTCGACCCCGTGCGGGTCGGCGTCCTGACCGTCGCGGCCGACCGGGGCCCGCTGCGGGCCGGGGCGATCGCCGAGGAGCTCGACGTGCTCCCGTCGTCGGTCACCCGGCACGTGCAGGCGCTCCAGGACGCCGGGCTGGTCGCCACCCGGACCGATCCGGCCGACAAGCGCGCCTCGCTCATCGAGGCCACCGAGGCCGGGCGCGAGCAGGCCGCGCGGTTCCGCGAGGCCGGGGCCGAGGTCTTCCACGGCGTCATCGCCGACTGGCCGGCGCAGGACGTCGTCCGGCTCACCGAGCTGCTGGAGCGGCTCATCGCGTCCTGGGCGGCCAAGGGCGCCCAGGAGCAGAAGGCCAATCGGTCCGGCAAGCGCTTCGACTGGAGCGAGGGCTAGTCCCTCCCGAGAGCAACCCACCCCCACGGCTCGAAAGGAACCTCCCATGAACGCCTCGTCCCTCCACGTCCTCGTCGTCGGCGGCGGCATCGGCGGCCTCGCCCTCGCCCAGGGCCTGCGGAAGTCCGGTGTGAGCGTCGCCGTCTACGAGCGCGACCTCCACCGCGACGACCGGCTGCAGGGCTACCGCATCCACATCAACCCGCAGGGCAGCCGCGCGCTGCACGAGCTGCTCCCGCCGGAGTCCTTCGCCGCCTTCACCGCCACCGCCGGGCACGGCGGCAACGAGTTCCGCTTCTACGACGAGAAGATGCGCGAGCTGCTGCACCTGGACGAGGCCATCACCACCGGCGGCGCCCGCTCCCCCGAGGACGGCCACCACGGCGTCAGCCGGATCACGCTGCGGCAGGTCCTGCTCGCCGGGCTCGACGGGCACGTGCGCTACGGCAAGCGCTTCGAGCGCTACGAGCGGACCCCGGACGGGCGGGTGACCGCGTTCTTCGAGGACGGCACCAGCGCCACCGGCGACGTGCTCGTCGGCGCCGACGGCGGCAACTCCCGGGTGCGGCGGCAGTATCTGCCGCACGCCCAGCGCGTCCAGACCGGCGTGGTGACCATCGTCGGCAAGTACGCGCTGACGCCGGAGGCCCGCCGGGCGCTGCCCGCCGAGTTCCTGCGGGGACCGGCCAGCGTCATGCCGCCCCGCGACCACGGCATGTTCATCGCCCCGCACGAGTTCGCGCCCGCCGCGGCCGGCGCGATCGGAAGCGACGACCCGGCACTGGCGCCCGGCGCGCTCTTCGACAACACCACGCCCTACGTGTTCTGGGCCTTCGCCGCCAAGCGCGAGGCCTACCGCGCCGGCCGGGCCCTGGAGGACCTCGACGGCGCCGGGCTGCACGACCTGGCGCGGGCCATGACGGCGTCCTGGAGCCCCCGGCTGCGCGCCCTCGTCGAGGGCACCGACACCTCCACGGTCACGCTCATCCCCATCACCACCTCGGTGCCCGTGGACGCCTGGGCGGCCACGAACGTGACGCTGCTCGGCGACGCGATCCACAGCATGACGCCGTTCCGCGGCATCGGCGCCAACACCGCCCTGCGCGACGCCCGCCACCTCCACGACGCCCTCGTCGCCGTCGCCAGGGGCGAGCGCCCGGTGGTCCCGGCGATCGGCGGGTACGAGGAGCGGATGCGGGACTACGGTTTCGCGGCGGTGCGGGCGTCGCTGAAGACGGCGATGATGACGGTCTCGGGCAACCCGGTGGGCCGGTTCTTCGGCAAGACGGCGTTCCGGGCGTTCAACGCGATGCCGGCGGTGAAGCGGAAGGTCTTCGCGGGCTTCGGCGACGCGTAGCCGCTCACCGTTTGAAGTAGGTGCCGGGGGTCTGCCCGGTGGCGCGCTGGAAGGCCTCGACGAACGCGCTGGGCGTGGCGTAGCCGACGCGGCGGGCGACGGAGCCGACGGCGACGCCACGGGCGAGCAGTTCGAGGGCGGCGCGCAGGCGGGCCTGCGCGCGCCAGCGGGTGTAGGTGAGGCCGGTCTGGTCGACGAAGGCGCGGGTGAGGGTGCGGTCGCTGACGTGGAGGCGGGCGGCCCAGTCGCCGAGGCGGTGGGGACGCCCGGGGTCGCGCAGGACCTCCTCGGCCACGGTCCGGGCGCGGGGGTCGCCGGGCATGGGCAGGTCGATGCGGGTGTGCTCCAGCGGGACCATGAGATCGAAAAGGACGGCTTCGGCGTGGTGGCGGGCGGGGGCGGTCAGGCCGGGGGCGCGGAGGTAGCCGATGAGCTCGCGCATGAGCGGGGTCGCGGCCAGGACGGTCGGCGAGGTCCAGCCGACGGCGCTGCGGTCGGCGTCGATGTAGATCCAGTGCCACACGTCGGTGCTGGAGCGGGCGGCGTGCGGGACCCCGGCGGGGACCCACAGGGCGAGGCTGGGGGGCAGGACCCAGTCGCGGTCCTCGGCCTCGATGACCAGGGCGCCCTCGGGCGACCAGAAGACCTGGTGCCGGTCGGCGTGGGAGTGGGTGCCGAAGGACGTGGTCCCGCGCCGCTCCTCGTGGAGGACGGTGATGGCCGCCGGAGGCGCCTCGTGTCCGCTGATCGACATGATGCGTCAGCATACGGTGTTTCCGCCGTCCCGAAAACCTCTTAGGGTCGCCTAAGTCGAACCACCTCGGCATCGGGAGAACCTGGGAGCCCCATGAGTCATCAGTGGACGTCGGGATCGGTGCTGCGGCACGTCCTGCGCGGCCAGCGGCGGCGGGCCGTGCTGGGCACGGTCCTCGCCAGCGGCCATCAGATCGGCGAGGCACTGGTGCCGGTCATGGTGGGCGTGGTCATCGACAAGGCCATCGCCACCGGCGACGTGAGCGCGCTGGTGCTGTGGCTGGCGGTGCTGGCGGGGGTCTTCGCGTGCCTGTCGTACTCCTACCGCTTCTACGCGCGCGTGGCCGTGCGCGGCGTCGAGGAGGCCGCCCACGACCTGCGGACGCGCATCGCGCGGCAGGTCCTCGACCCGCGCGGGGTGGCCGAGGACCGGCTGCCGGGCGCGGTCCTGCGCGTGGCGACCACCGACGCCACCGGCGCCGCCCGGATCCTGCGCGTCATCCCGGCGGTGGCCTCGGCCTTCGGCGCGCTGGGCGTGGCGGTGGTGACGCTGATGTGGACCTCGGTGACGCTGGGGATCCTCGTCGTGGTCGGCGCGATCCCGGTGCTGGCGCTCATGCAGGTCCTCGGGCGGCCGCTGGAGAAGCGGCTGCACGCCGAGCAGGACGCCGCCTCGGCCTCCGCGGGCGTGGCCGCCGACCTGGTCAGTGGACTGCGCGTGCTCAAGGGCGTCGGCGCCGAGGCCGCCGCCGGGGACCGCTACCGGCGGATGAGCCGGGCGAGCCTGACGGCGGCGATGCGCTCGGCGCGCTTCGAGGCCGGTTTCCAGGGCGTGGCCACCCTCATCACCGGCGTGTTCGTGGCCGTGGTCGCGGTGGTCGCCGGGCGCATGGCCGCCGACCGCGCGATCAGCGTCGGCGCGCTCATCGCCACCGTCGGCCTGGCGCAGTTCCTGATCGGGCCGCTGCAGAACATCACCGCGCAGAGCGCGGCCTTCGCCCACGCCCGCGCCTCGGCCCGCCGCGTCGCCGAGACCCTCTCGGCCCCGCACCGCCCCGAAGGCGAAGGGGACTACGGCGGCGCGCGGCACGACGTCGTCCTCGACGGGCTGTCGGCCGGTCCGCTCAAGGGCCTCGACCTCACCGTCGGGCACGGCGAGCTGGTCGGCGTGGCCGCCCTCGACCCCGCCGACGGGGCGGCGGTCCTCGGCGTCCTGGCCGGTGAGCTCGCACCGGACGAGGGACGCGCGCTGGTCGGCGGGCGCGACCTGGCGGGCCTGCGGGCCGCCGAGGCGCGCGCGGCGGTCCTGGTCGCCGCCCACGACGCCGACCTGTTCGACGAGTCGCTCCTCGCCAACGTCGCGCTGCGGCCCGGCGGGCCGGTGGAGGAGGCGATCGCGGCGACCGCGACCGACGACGTCATCGGCGCGCTGCCCGACGGGCGCGACACGCGCGTGGGCGAGCAGGGGCACGCCCTGTCGGGCGGGCAGCGGCAGCGGGTGGCGCTGGCGCGCGCGCTCGCGTCCGGCGCGCCCGTGCTGGCCCTCGACGAACCGACCAGCGCCGTCGACACCGTGACCGAGGCGCGCATCGCGCTCGGGCTGCGGGAGGTCCGCGAGGGCCGCACGACGCTGCTGGTGACCACGAGCCCGACGCTGCTCGCCGCGTGCGACCGCGTCGTGGTGCTGGCGCGGGGCCGCGTGGACGCGCAGGGCGCGCACGCCGAGCTGGCCGCGAACCATGAGGAGTACCGGATGAAGGTGGTGGGATGAGCGCCCAGGGGAATCTGCTGCCGGTGGCCACCGGCCGCGAGTCGTGGCGGACGCTCCGCGCGCTCGCCCGGGCCCGGCGGTGGCCGCTGATCGCGGCGGTCGCCGCGCTGGTCGCCGGGAGCCTGCTGGCGATGCTGACGCCGCTGGTCCTGGGCCGCATCGTGGACCTCGTGGCCGCCGGGAAGGGCGCGGCGGCGATGACGGGACCGGCGGCCGCGCTGGTCGCGGTGGCGATCGGGGCGGCGTTCCTGAAGGCCCTCGGTCAGGTCCTGGTCGCCCGCGTCGGCGAGCCCTCGGTGGCCGAACTGCGCGAGAAGGCCCTGGAAAGGGCCCTGGACCTCGACCTGGAGACGGTGGAGGCCGCCGGGACCGGCGACCTCGTCTCCCGGGTCACCGAGGACATGCAACTGGTCGCCGAGGTCGCCCGCGACATCCTGGCGTACTTCGCGATCTCGCTGCTGACGATCGCGCTGACCGTGGTCGGCCTGGGCGCGCTGGACTGGCGGTTCGCGCTGGCGGGGCTGTGCGCGGTGCCGATCCAGGCGCTCACCGCGCGTTGGTACCTGAAGGCGGCGCCGGAGGTGTACGCCGCCGAGCGGGTGGCGCGCGGCGCGCTGGCGCAGCGGCAGCTCGACTCGATCGGGGGCGCGCGCACCGTCCGCGCCTTCGGGCTGGGCGAGCGGCACCTGGCGGGCGTGGCCGAGGCATCGCGGGCCGCGATCGGGCTGGCGATGCGGGCGGTGCGGACGCAGACGCGCTTCTACGGGCGCCTCAACGGCGCGGAGTTCGTGGGCCTGACCGCGATCCTGATCGTGGGCTTCCTGATGGTGCGCGCCGATATCGCCTCCATCGGCGAGGCGACGGCGGCGGCGCTGCTGTTCATCCGCCTCTTCGACCCGATCAACATCGTGCTGGGCCTGCTGGACGACATCCAGCAGGGCGGCGCGGGCCTGGCCCGGCTGGCCGGCGTCATCGACATGCCCCGCCGCCCGGCGCCGGAGCACCCGCGCGAACCGGCCTCGGCGGCGGTGGAGACCGAGGGCGTCACCTTCGCCTACCGTCCCGGGCACGTCGTCGTGGACGGCGTGGACCTGAGCGTGGCGCCCGGCGAGCGCGTCGCCCTCGTCGGGGCCAGCGGGGCGGGCAAGACGACCCTGGTGAAGCTGATCGGCGGCGTCCACGCGACCGGCGGCGGCGCCGTCCGGCTCGGCGGGGTCCCGCTGGAGGACCTGGACCAGGCGACGCTGCGGCGCACGGTGGCGCTGGTCAGCCAGGAGGTGCACGTGTTCGCCGGGACCGTCGCCGACGACCTGCGGCTGGCCGCGCCGGAGGCCACCGAGGAGCGGCTGTGGGAGGTCCTGACGATGGTCGGCGCCGACGGGTGGGCCACCGCGCTCCCCCACGGCCTGGCGACCGTGGTCGGCGAGGGCGGGCACCGGCTGACGCCCACGCAGGGGCAGCAGCTCGCGCTGGCGCGGCTGGCGCTGGCCGATCCGCCGATCGCGGTCCTGGACGAGGCCACCGCCGAGGCCGGCAGCGCCGGTTCGCGCGAGCTGGAGGCCGCCGCCGCGCGCGTGCTGCGCGGGCGGACCTCCCTCGTCGTCGCCCACCGGCTGAGCCAGGCCGCCGACTCCGACCGGGTCGTGGTCATGGCCGGCGGGCGCGTGGTGGAGCAGGGCCCGCACGAGGAGCTGATCGCCGCCGGTGGCGGGTACGCGCGGCTGTGGGAGGCGTGGCGGGCGCACCGCGCCGAATGAGGGTGTCCACTGTGGAGGTACGCGCCGGGCGCCCGTACCCCCACAGTGGCGTGCCGGGTCGCAACCCGGGGGCGACGCCCCGGGGCGAACCGCGCCCATAGCGTCGGGGACACAGCCTCCAAGACAGAGGAGATCCGATGCGCAAGCGCTGGTACCAGGCCGTCCTGGCGACGGTGGCGATGGCGGTGCTCGCCCTGGCGGGCACCGCGGCCTCGGCCGGTCCGTCCACCCCGGACGACCGCCCGGCCGAGACCTTCGACGCGATCCTGCGGGCGCAGGCCGACGCGTGGTTCGCCGAGGACGGCGCGGCCTTCGCGGCCACGTTCTGGCCCGACGGCGACATGGTCACCTTCAACGGCGACCACCTCAACGGGCGCGCCGACATCGCCGTGCGGATGCAGTACTACTTCGACAACTACATGGATCCCACGCACATCAAGACGCTCTCGCAGGACGTGACCTTCGCGCGGCCGGACCTGGCGGTCATCGTGCGGACGTCCTGCCTGCTGGTGACCGAGTCCTCGCCGTGCCGGGACGGGTCGCTGTCGACCAACACCAACGTGATGCTCAAGCGGCACGGCCGCTGGATGCAGCAGTCCTTCCAGAACACCAGGCAGATGCCGCTCGGCTGAGCCCGAGCGCGTCGCGAGACATGGCTGAAATGTCCCGATAGTGTCTTTCGATGCGCGCATTCGCACCGATCCGGCGGACGCCCGCCGCGCTCGCGGTCCTGGCCGTGGCGGCGGCGTCCGTCGCGGCCGTGCCACCACCGGCCGCCGCCGAGGTCGCCGGCCCACTGACGCTGCGGCATGACGACACCGTCTACGGCGACGTCCTCATCGCCGGGGACGCCGTGCTCGGCTGCCCGCGATCGCCCGCCAAGGCGGCGAAACGCTGCCGCGCGGCCATGCGCGGCGAGAACGGCGACAACAACAACCAGTTCGTCATGACGCGCGTGAAGGAGTCGGCCGCCGTGGGCGCCTACGACTCCAGCGTCGCGCGGCTCACCGTCCCGGCGGGCGCGAGGGTGTCCTACGCGCGCCTGTTCTGGGGCGGCAACACCGGGACCTACCGCTCGGCCGTCGGCGGGCTGCTGAACCGCTGCGACATCTCCGGCGCCGACGTGGACCCCGCCCCCGGCGACCCGATGACGAGCGCGCCGGTGATCGCGGTGGCCGGTGGCCCGGCCACGCCGGTGCCGCCGGAGAACGCCGCGGCCAGTTCCGAGAGCCTGAACGGCCCGCACTACTACACCGCCGAGGGCGACGTGACGTCCCTGTTCGCCGCGGCACCCACCGGGTCCCCCGTGGACATCGCCGTCGGCGACGTGTGGGCGCCCAACGGCGCGGGCTGCGTCGGCGGCTGGTCGGTGGCCGTGGTCTACGAGTTCGCCGGGCCGAACGCGCAGGCGCCCTCGCGGAGGCACGTGCACATCTACGGCGGGCACGTGCTCCAGCGCTCCAACGACGCGCCCACCACCGTCACCGTCGACGGCTTCCACCGCTACGGGACCGCGCCCGTGCGCGCCACGCTCACCGCCCACGAAGGCGACCGCGCGGCCTCCGGGGACCAGTTCCGGGTCAACGGGACCAACATCCCCAACCCGCGCACCGGCGAGACCCGCAACTTCTTCGCCGGCCGCGCCGACGGCGCCGACACCGTCGAGGTCGGCTCGCCGTACAACCTCGGCACCGACGTCGACGCCCTCGACCTGCCCGGCGGCGTCATCCCCGAGGGCGCGACCTCGGCCGATCTCACCTTGAGCACCAGGGGCGACACCTATGTCCTCCAGGAGGTGTCGCTGTCGGTGCCGGTGCCCGATCTCCTGGTCACCAAGACCAGCCCCGGCGGCATCGTGAAGCCCGGTGACGTCGTCACCTTCACCATCACCGCCGAGAACACCGGCGAGGTCGACTACCCCGGCGCGTCCTTCACCGACGACCTGTCGGAGGTCCTCGACGACGCCGACTGGGTCTCGGCCACCGCCGACCTCGGCGAGGCCGGCTACACCGCGCCGGTGCTGCGCTGGAGCGGCGACGTCCCGGCCGGCGCGAAGGCCACCGTCACCTACCGGTTGCGGGTCAGGGATCCCGACACCGGCGACGGCAGGCTGCTGAACAACGTGCTGGTCGCCTCGGGATCCCTGGTCGGCAACTGTGAGAAGGGCTCCACCGACCCGGCCTGCGCCGTCGCGGTCACCGTCCCCGGCGCGGCCCCGCCGCAGCACGGCACCCCGCGGCCGGGCACCGCGCTGGCGGCGACCGGCCGCGCGGCGTGGATCCTCGCCGCCGCGGGCGCGGTCCTCATCGCGCTGGGCGCGGCCGGGCTGTGGCTCACCCGCCGGAGGGGTTAGCCGCCAGGGCCGCGCGCTCGGCCCGCAGCAGGCGCAGGTGGCGTTCGGCGCGCTCGGAGGCCACCCGCGCGTACCGCTCGGCGAGGTCGTGGCCGTCGCCGTCCAGGCCGCGCGCCAGCGCGATCGGGACGGCGGTGAGCTCACCGGCGACCCGGCCGAGCAGCATCAGCGCCTTCTGCCCGCGCCGGGCGTCCCCGGACACGCGCGCGCCGAGCCAGGCGGCGGTGTCGGCCAGCTCCCGGGCCGCCTCGGCGGTGCCCGCCAGGTACCCGGCGCAGCAGGACGGCACGCCGCTCAGCCCGCCGCCGCCGGGCATGCCGGGCCCCTCGCGGTGGCGGGCGAGAATGGCCTGACCGGCCCAGTTGTCGACCTGGAAGTCGACGCCACCGGCGATCCGCAGGCCCCGCGCGTCGCGGAAGGCGCGGTCCAGCGGCACCGGGTCGGCGCCACGGCGTCCCTTGCTGGCGGCCGACTCGTAGCCCTCGGCGGCCAGCAGCGACATCGTCCCGTCCACGACCCGCCAGCAGGCCATCGAGGTGAGGTTCTTCGCGGCGGCGCGCTCGCGGCCGGTATCGGCGCGGCGCGCGCCCAGCACCGCCCACCGCACCAGGCTCTCGATGCCGTAGACCTCGGCCTCGGCGGTGTCCAGCAGCTCGCGGACCAGCTCGTACTCGCCGAGCCCGTGCCCGTCGACGCTGCGGCGCGCGGCGAAGCGGCGGCCCCACTCCAGGCACTGCCGGGCGATCGCCAGCGAGGGCGCGGCGATGACCAGCAGCCGCGCGGCGGCGGCGAGGCCGACCAGGCCCTGCGACTCCCGCCAGGAGGTGGCCGCCGGGACCATCCGCTCCCGGGGGACGCGCACGCCGGACAGGCGCACCGCGGCGTTCGGCGCGCCCCGGAACCCGGTGAACTGGTGGGCGGCGTGCACCTCCACGCCGGGATCGGAGGTGTCCACGAAGAACAGCCGCACCGCGTCGCCGTCGTCGCGGACGCTCGCCGAGACGGCCAGCAGGTCGGCGATCGTGCCGTTCCCGGCGAAGACCTTCTCGCCGTGCAGGACGTAGGCGTCGCCGTCGGGCACGGCGACCGTGCCGCGCGTGGAGTTGGCCGCGCCGCCGGGCTCGGTGTCGGCGGTGCCGGAGACCGCGCCGTCGGCGATGCGCCCGGCCAGGAAGTCCCGCAGCGGCCCCGGCGGCAGCACCGACAGGTAGGCGGGCGCGCCGAGCCCGTTGGCGATGGCCATGGTCAGCGCGATCGGCGGCGCGATCGACGCGGCGGCGGTCACCGCGCGGAACGCGTTGAACTCGGTCAGGTCGCGCCCGCCCAGGGTCACCGGCGCGCGCAGGGACAGGAAACCGCCGTAGCGCAGGTCGTCGATCACGCCGGGCGGCATCCGCCCGCTGCGGTCGATGTCGTCGGGGTCGACGCGGCAGGCCAGCAGGGCCTCCAGCTCGGCGACGACGGCGTCGCCGAGGTGCCGGTCGAGGGGGTCCTGGACGGGGAAGGGCCGCAGGAGCCCGAAACGCAGGCTCCCCCGGACGAGGTCGTCATGGAAGGAGTTCATCGAGGCGCTCCCTGATGAGGGCGAACAGGGCGTCCTTGCCGTCGCGGTGGTAGAAGTGCCCGCCGGGCACGACGCGGGTGTCGCAGCGGGTGGCGTGGTCGCGCCACCCGTCGAGCTCGGCGGGCGTGCCCGCGTCCTGCGCGCCGGTGACGGCGAGGACCGGGACGGACAGGGGCTCGTCGGGGACGTGCGCGTAGGTCTCCAAGAGCGCGAAGTCGGCGCGGTGGACGGCGAGGGTCAGCGCCAGCAGGTCCGGGTCCTCGCGGATCTCCTCCGGCCAGCGCCCGTAGCGGTCCTCCACGGCCGCCAGCAGCGCCTCGTCCGGCAGGCCGTGGACGGGCGCCGCCGCGCGCGGCAGGTGCGGCGCGGGGTAGGCGGAGACGACGAGCAGGACCGGCGCGGGCCGTCCCGCCCGGCGCAGGGCGCGCGCGGTCTCGTAGGCGGCCAGGGCCCCGAGGCTGTGCCCGAACAGGACGAACGGCGGCGCGAAGGACGTCTCGCGCACCAGCGCGTCCACCATGGGCGCGAGCCGGTCGAAGGGCTCCTCGCCGAAGCGCGGCCCGCGTCCGGGCGCCTGGACGCCCCAGACCTCCAGCTCGGGCAGGTCCTCCGACCAGCGCAGGTACTCGCCCGGCGAGCCGCCGCCGTGGGGGAAGCAGTACATGCGCGCGCGGGCGCCGGGCGCGGCGCGGCGGCGCGCCAGCCAGTCACCCATCGCCGTCCCGTTCGGGGATGGCGCGCAGCGCGCGCACCGGCGACAGCAGCACCGGCAGCGCCGACAGGACCGCGCCCGCCCCGGCGATGAGCAGCGTCGAGCGCAGGCCGATGGCGCCGCCGAGGAACCCGCCGAGGGCGGTGCCGAGCGGGATGGTGCCCCAGATCAGGAAGCGCATGGTGGCGTTCATCCGGCCCTGGAGGGCGGTGGGGACCACCGCCTGGCGCAGGCTGATCTGGTTCACGTTGTACACCGCGATCCCGAACCAGGCGATGGCCAGCGCGACGGCCAGGACGGGCAGCGCGAAGCCCTCGCGGGCCAGCGGCAGCAGCAGGATCGCCGCGCCGGGCAGGGTGACCGAGGCGACGATGACGGGCCCGAGGCCGAGGGCGGCCACGATGCGGCGGTTGGCGAGGGCGCCCAGCAGCGCGCCGGCGTTGGCGATGCCGAGGGCCAGGCCGAGCCATCCGGCGGTGAGGCCGACGCCCTTGATGGCGAACAGGGTGAGCACGGCCTGGACGATGCCGAAGATCCCGAAGAGGTTGCCGATGGCGGTGGCCAGCGCGATCGGCCGCAGCAGCGGGTGCTTGAGGACGTAGCGCAGGCCGACGCCGATGCCGCGCAGGAGCCCGTGGGCGTCCTCGGGGTGCGGTTCGGGGACGGGCTCGACGGCTTTGATGCGGCCGAGGAGGAGGGCGGAGAACAGGTAGCTGACCGCGTCGGCGAACAGCGCGACGGGCGCGGTGAGGACCTGCACGATGACGCCCCCGGCGCCGGGCCCGGCGAGCTGGGCGCCCTGGTAGGAGGCCTCCAGCTTGCCGTTGCCGTCGACGAGGTGGTCGCGGTCCACGAGGGAGGGCAGGTAGGACTGGTGGGCGATGTCGAAGAAGACGGTGAGGATCCCGACGGCGAATCCGACGGGGTAGAGCATCCACAGGTGGAGCCCGCCGAACAGGTAGGCGAGGGGCAGGACGGCCAGGACGGCGGCGCGGGCGAGGTCGGTGGTGACCAGGACGGGCCGCCGCCGCCACCGGTCGACCCACACTCCGGCGGGCAGGCCGACCAGCAGGAACGGCAGGTATTGGGCGGCGGCGAGCAGCCCGAGCTGCCAGGGGGTGGCGTCGAGGAGGGTGATCGCGGCGATGGGCAGCGCGATCTGGGTGACCTGGGTTCCGGCGAGGCTGAGGGTCTGGGCGCTCCACAGGCGCATGAAGTCGCCGTGGCGCCACAGGCTGCGGACGCCGGTCGCGGCCGTCACGTCGCGGTCCGGCGCAGCGCGAGGGGGCGCATGTCGGTCCAGGTGGCCTCGATGTGCTCCAGGCAGGCGGTCTTGGGGCCGGTGAACCCCTCGGGGTCCCAGCCGGGCGGGAGGGGACGGTCGGCGGGCCAGATGGAGTACTGCTCCTCGGGGTTGCGGACGACGGCGTAGACGCGGTCGGTGTCGTCTTCGAACATCACTGCTCCTTGGGTGAGAGGTGGGCGGCCAGGGCGCGCGGGGTGGGCGCGCGGAAGACCTGCGGGACGGTGAGGGCGGCGCCGAGCTCTTCGCGGGCCCAGCGGATGAGGCGGGTGGCGAGGAGGGAGTCGCCGCCGAGGGCGAAGAAGCCGTCGTCGCGGCCGACGCGCTCCACGCCGAGGAGGCGCGCGAAGGCTCCGGCGACGCGTTCCTCGGTGGGCGTGGCGGGGGCCTGGTAGTCCTCGCCGGTCGCGGTGGCGGCGGCGTCCTCGATGACGGTCTCGGTGGCGGTGACCAGGTAGCGGCCGCGCTCGAAGGGGTAGCCGGGCAGCGGGACGCGGCGGGCCGGGGCGTCCACGCGGGACCGGTCGACGCTCGCCCCGGCGGCCCAGAGGGTCCCGGCGGCGGTGAGCATCGCGGTGACCGACGAGACGTCCTCGGCGGGGTGCGGCAGGGACGCCACGACCGTGCGGCCGGGCAGTTCCCGCGCGGCGAGGGACGCCAGGGTCCGCCCGGGACCGGCCTCGGCGAACGCGCCGTGCGCCGAGGCGGCGAGAGTGCGGGCGGCGTCGCGGAACCGCACGGGCCGGCGCATGTGGTCGGTCCAGTACTGCGGGCGGGTGGCCTCGCCGGGGCGGACCCAGTGGCCGGTGAGGTCGCTGACCCACGGGACGCGCGGGTCGCGCAGCTCGACCTCCGACAGGCGCTTGGCGTAGTCGTCCACGATGGGCTCCACGAGGCGGGAGTGCCCGGCGGCGGCGATGCGCAGGCGACGGGCGTCGACACCCCCGGCGGCCAGCTCGGCGGCGAAGGACTCCACGGCCTCGGCCGGCCCGGAGACCGCGCACTGGTGGGCGGCATTGACCGCGGCGAGGTCGAGCTCGCCGGGCAGGCGGCGCAGGACCTCGTCCTCACTCAGGGGGACGGCGAGCATCGCCCCGGCGGGCAGGCTCTGGAGCAGCGCGCCGCGCTCGGCGACCAGCCACACCGCGTCCGGGAGGGACATGACCCCGGCGGCGTGCGCGGCGGCGTAGGCGCCGAGGCTGTGCCCGGCCACCGCGGCGGGCGTGACGCCCCACCGCGCCCACAGCCGGGTGAGGGCGTACTCGACGGCGAACACGGCGGGCTGCCCGACGGCGATCGCGGACAGCCGCTCGCCCCCGTCGCCGTAGAGGACCTCGCGCAGGTCGAGCCCGAGGTGCGGGCGGGCCAGCTCGGCGACCTCGTCGAGGGCCTCGCGGAACACCGGCCGGGTCTCGTAGAGCTCGCGGCCCATGCCGGGGTGCTGGCCGCCCTGCCCGGGGAACAGCAGGGCCGTGGTCGCGCCCTCGGCGGCGGTGACGGGGACGGCGGCGCGCAGCTCCCGGGCGGCCCCGCCGGGCCCGGAGGCCACGGCGAACGCGCGGTGGGTGAAGGCGCGCCGCCCGGCGCGGCTGGTCCAGGACGCGTCGGACAGCGGGGGCCGGTGCGTCTCCAGGTGCGCGGCGAGGTCCGCCGCGGCGGTCGCCAGGGCGCCCGCCGAGCGGGCCGAGACGGTCAGGAGCCGGGGCGAGCCGTCGTCGGCGGTGGCCTCGCGCGGGGGTGCCTGCTCCAGGACGACGTGGGCGTTGGTGCCGCCGATGCCCAGGGAGTTGACCGCCGCCCGGCGCGGGCCGGGCCGCGCGGGCCACGGGGTGGTCTCGGCGGCGGCCCGGAAGCGGCCGAAGTCGATGACGGCGCTGGCCGGGGTGGCGTGCAGGCTCGCCGGGATCGTCGCGTGCCGCAGCGCCAGCACGGTCTTGATGAGCCCGGCGACCCCGGCGGCGGCGTCGGTGTGCCCGATGTTGGTCTTCACCGAGCCGATCAGCGTCTCCTCACCGGGCCCGAAGGCGCCGGTGAGGGCGGCGATCTCGATGGGGTCGCCGAGGCGGGTGCCGGTGCCGTGCGCCTCGACGTAGCCGATCGAGCCGGGGTCGATCCCGGCGACGCGGTGCGCGGCGCGGATCGCGCGGGCCTGCCCGGCGACGCCCGGCGCGGTGTAGCCGATCTTGTCGTCGCCGTCGTTGTTGACCACCGTGGCGAGGATGACCGCGCGCACGTCGTCGCCGTCGGCGAGCGCGTCGTCGAGTCGCTTGAGGACGACCACGCCGACCCCGTCGCCGCCGACGGTGCCGTCGGCGGCGGCGGAGAAGGCCCGGCAGTGCCCGGTCGGGGACAGCACGCCGCCTTCGGTGTAGACGCCGGGCCGGACGGGGACGTGCGCCGAGACGCCCCCGGCGAGGGCCATGTCGCATTCGCCCGCCAGGAGGGCCTGCGCGGCGGTGTGGACGGCGACGAGGGAGGTGGAGCAGGCGGTCTGGACGGTGACGGCGGGCCCGGTGAGGCCGAGCCGGTAGGCGACGCGGGTGGTGAGGAAGTCGGGTCCGGTGGCCAGGCGGATCGTCCAGTCGTCGAGGTCGAGGCGCTCGGCGGCGGCGCGGAGGCGCTCGGGGTAGGAGCTGGGGCTGGATCCGCCGTAGACGCCGATGGGGCCGGGGTGGGCGGCGGGGTCGTATCCGGCGTCCTCCAGGGCGTGCCAGGCGCATTCGAGGAACACCCGCTGCTGGGGGTCCAGGATCAGCGCCTCGCGGGGCGAGTGGCCGAAGAATCCGGCGTCGAAGAGGTCGGCGCCGTCGAGGACGCCGCAGGCGCTGACGTGGTCGCGGGTGGAGGGGAACTCGGTGATGGACTCGATTCCGCCGGTCAGGTTGTCCCAGAAGCGGCCGAGGTCTCCGGCGCCGGGGAAGCGCCCGGCCATCCCGATGACGGCCAGGTGGTCCTCGCTCATGCGTGCTCTCCGATCTCGCGGCGCAGCGCGCGGGCGCGCGCGGGCCGCCGTCTGGTGGGGACCGGGCCGTCGGCGGCCTCGGCGGGCCGTTCGAGGTGCCCGGCGAGGGCGGCGACGGTGGGGAAGCGGAAGAGGTCGACGACGGGGACGTCGCGTCCGGTCTCGGTGGTGAGGAGGTGGTGGACGCGGCCGAGGAGCAGGGAGTGGCCGCCGACGTCGAAGAAGTTGTCGCGGGCGCCGAAGCGGTCGTGGCCCAGGACGCGCCGCCAGATCCCGGCGATGACGGCCTCGGTGCCGCCGCCGATGACGGTGGCGGGTGGTTCGGGCGCGGCCTGCGGGTCGGGCAGGGCGGCGGCGTCGACCTTGCCGTTGGCGGTGACGGGGATGGCGTCCAGGACGACGTGCGCTCCGGGGATCATGTGCCCGGGCAGCCAGCCGCGCAGGTGCTCGCGCAGCTCGTCGCGGCCGGGTGCCTTCTCGCCGGTGAGGTAGGCGACGAGCGCGGGCTCGCCGGTGCGGGGGTCGGGGCGCACGGCGGTGTGCGCGTCGGTGACGCCGGGGTGCGCCAGGAGCGCGGCGGTGATCTCGCCGAGCTCGACGCGGTGGCCGCGGATCTTGACCTGCCCGTCGGCGCGGCCCAGGAACTCCAGGACGCCGCCGCGCCGCCGCACGAGGTCGCCGGTGCGGTAGAGGCGGGTGCCGGTCCCGAAGGGGTCGGGGACGAAGCGCTCGGCGGTGAGCGCGGCCCGCCCGAGGTAGCCCCTGGCGAGCGCGGGCCCGCCGATGTGCAGTTCACCGACGGCGCCGTCGGGGACGGGCGCGAGTTCGGGGTCGAGGACGTGGGCGTCGAGCCCGGCGCGGGGGCGGCCGATGGCGGGGAGCCCGGTGCCGTCGCCGACGGTTCCGGTGGTGGTGACGACGGTGGCCTCGGTGGGGCCGTAGTTGTTGACCAGGGTGTAGGGGAGGTCCGCGGGCGGGCGCAGGTGGAGGCGGTCGCCGCCGGTGAGCAGGATCCGCAGTGGGCCCTCCACCGGGGGCAGCGCGAGCATCGCCTCGGCGAGGGGGGTGGGGGCGAAGGCGATGGTGATCTCGTGTTCGGCGAGCCAGGCGCGCACGGCGGTGGCCGAGACGCGCGAGGCGTGGTCGGGGACGTGGAGGGCGGCGCCGGTGGCGAGGGCGGGCCAGGTCTCCCAGACGGCGGCGTCGAAGCCGGGTCCGGCGAGGAGGGTGGCGCGGTCGCGGGGGGTGAGCGCGAAGGCGTCCCGGTGCCAGGCGATGAGCCCGGCGAGCGCGCCGTGGGAGACGGCGACGCCCTTGGGGCGCCCGGTGGAGCCGGAGGTGTAGATGACGTAGGCGGTCTCGCCGGGGGCGACCGGGCGCGGGGCGAAGGGCTCGCCGCGCGCGCCGGGGTCGATGACGGTGACGCCGTCGGGCCGCGCGGTGTCGGCGATGGCGAGGCGCGCTCCGGCGTCCCGGCACATCCAGGACAGCCGCTCGGGCGGGTTGGCGGGGTCGAGGGCGAGGTAGGCGGCGCCGGTGTGGAGGACGGCGAGCGCGGCGGTGACCTGCGCGGCGCCGCTCGGCAGGCACACCGCGACGATCTCGCCGGGCCCGGCGCCGTGTGCGGCGAGGACCCCGGCGAGGCGGGCGGCGTCGCCGGTGAGGGTGGCGTAGTCGATGGCGCGGCCGGGTTCGGCGATAGCGACGGCGGCGGGGGTGGCGGCGGCGCGGGCGGCGACGGCGAGATGCGCGGCGGGCCCGCCGGGGACGTGTGCGCCGCGTCCGGCGGCCAGGATCTCGCGGCGGGTGCCGCCGAGGAGGTCGAGGGCGGCGACCGCGCGCTCCGGGTGGGCGGCGGCGTCGGTGAGGAGCCGCAGGTAGGCGTCGGCGATGGCGCGGACGGTGTCCTCGTCGTAGAGGGCGGCGTCGTACTCCCACATGAGCAGGATCCGGTCGTCGCCGTCGCGCTGGGACTCCGCGCGGGGCACGACGACGACGTTCATGTCGGTCTTCGCGCCGCCGTTGCCGCGCTCGTGGACGGTGCCGGTGACGCCGCCGCCGAGGTCGAGGGCGGGCAGCGGCGAGTCGTTGGCGCTGAACATGACCGCCACGAGGGGGTTGGCCGCCGGGTCGCGCCCGGGGTTGACCTCGCGCACGATCAGCGGGAACGGGACGGCCTCGTCGTCGGCGGCCGACAGGACGGTCTCGGCGGCGCGGGCGGCGAGCGCGGCGAAGGGCTCCTCCGGCGTCACCGGGCAGCGCAGCACGACGGGGTTGACGAACATGCCGAGGACGTCGTGGGTGGCGGGCGGGCGGCGGTTGGCGAAGGCGGAGCCGATGGCGATGTCGCCCTCGCCGGTGTAGCGGTGCAGGAGGGCGGCGAACCCGGCGTACATGGTGGTGAACAGGGACACGCCGAGGCGGCGGGACGTCTCGCGCAGCGCGCCGGGGAGGGTGGGCGGCAGCTCGATCCGCAGCATCCCGCCGGTGTAGGCGGCCACTCCCCCGCGCGGCCGGTCGGCGGGCGGCGCGACGGGCGCGGGGAGCCCGGCGAGGCGTTCGCGCCAGCGGGCGAGGGCGTCGTCCATGCGCCCGGCGTCCAGGTCGCGGCGCTGGCGGCGGGCGTGGTCGCGGTAGGAGCTGCGCGGCTCGGGCAGCGGCGACTCGCGGCCCTCGCGGTAGGCGGTGTACAGCTCGCGCAGGTCGCGCATGAGCATGGCGAAGGACCAGCCGTCGTGGACGAGGTGGTGCTCGACGAGGATCAGCTCCCACTCGTCCTCGCCGAGCCGCACGGCGGTCCAGCGGATCAGCGGCAGGGCGCCCAGGTCGAAGGGGCGGCGCAGTTCGGCGGCGAAGAGCTCCTCGAAGCGCGCCTCGCGCTCGCCGGGCGGCAGGTGGCGCAGGTCGGCGCGGCGGGCGGTGACCGGCCCGGGCGGGTGCGGGGTCTGCGCGGGGCGCCCGCCGGTCTCGGCGAAGGTGGTGCGCAGGATCTCGTGGCGGCGGGCGATCTCGGTGACGACCCGGTCGAGGACGTCCAGGTCGAGCGGTCCGCGCACCCGGATCGTGGTGGGCGTGTGGTAGGCGATGGAGTCGGGGGCGAGGCGGTTGAGGAACCACACCTGCTCCTGCTGAAGGGACAGCTCATCGTGAAGGGGCGGTGGCCCGGGCCCGTCCTCGGGTTCGAAGCCGTCCTCGGCGGGGCCGCTCGCGCGGGCGGCGGCGAGGGCGGCCAGTTCGCGGACGGTCGCGGCGGCGAAGACCTCCCGCAGGGTCACCGTCGCGCCCAGCTCGGTCTCGATCGCGGCGGCCACGCGCACCGCCGTCAGCGAGTGCGCGCCGAACTCGCGCAGGTCGTCGGTGGCGCCCAGGGCGTCCAGCTCCAGGACCTCCCGCCAGATCCGGCACAGGGCCTCCTCGGCGGGCGTGGCGGGCGGTTCGGCGGCGGGCGCCGAGCGGCGCGCGGGGGCGGGGAGCGCGGCGGCGTCCACCTTCCCGTTGCGGCCCAGGGGCAGCACGTCGAGGACGACGTAGGCCGACGGGACCATGTAGGCGGGCAGGCGCGTGGCCAGGTGCTCCCGCAGCGCCGCCGGGGTGGGCACGGCGCGCGCGTCGCGCGGCACCGCGTAGCCGATGAGGTCGCCGTCGCGGGCGGTGACGTGGGCATCGGCGAGGTCGGGATGCGCGGCGAGGGCGGCGGCGACCTCCATCGGCTCCACCCGGTGGCCGCGGATCTTGACCTGCCCGTCGGCGCGGCCCAGGAACTCCAGGCCGTGCGGGCCGCGCCGGACGAGGTCGCCGGTGCGGTACAGGCGCTCGCCGGAACCGAAGGGGTCGGGGACGAAGCGCTCGGCGGTCAGCGCGGGCCGACCGTGGTAGCCGCGGGCCAGGAGCGCGCCCCCGATGTACAGCTCGCCCTCCTCCGCGGCCGCGAGTTCGGCGTCCAGGACGCGGGTGACGCAGCCGCGCAGGGGCTCGCCGACGGGGAGGACGGGGGCGTCCAGTTCGGCCGCGGGCGGCAGGTTCGCGGCGGTGGCGGTCACCGTGGTCTCGCTGAGGCCGTAGGCGTTGATCACGGGGATCGCGGTGACGGCCTGCCAGGCGGCGAGGGTGTCGGCGCGCCCGGCCTCGCTGCCGACCACCAGTAGCCGAAGGGACGATGGGGCGGCGCGCAGGTCGCGCGTCCACGCCGTCCAGTAGGGCGTCGGCAGGTTCGCCACGGTCACGCCGTGCCGCGCGATCAGGCCCTCCAGGGCGCGCGGGGTGATGCCCTCGTCGGGGGCGGGGACGATGGCCGCGCCGGCGGCCAGGGAGGCGAAGACCTCCTCGGCGAGGACGTCGAAGGCGGGGTTGGCGAACTGGAGGACGGTGTCGCGTTCGGACAGCCCGTAGCGCGCGCCCGCCGCCGTGGCCAGGGCGTCCAGGGACCGGCGGGTCACCGCGACCGGCTTGGGCTCGCCGGTGGAGCCGGAGGTGTAGACGATGTAGGCGAGGTCCTCGGGGTGGGCGGCGGCGGGCTCGGCGAGCGGCCCGTCACCCTCGGGGTCCATGGCCTCCTCGAAGAGACCGGCGTGCCCGGTGGCCAGGACGAGGCCGGCTCCGGCGGCGTCGAGCATGTGCCGCAGCCGCGCCGGGGGCTGCCCGGGGTCGAGGGGCAGGTAGGCGGCGCCCGCTTCGAGGACGCCGAGCAGCGCGGTGACCAGGCCCGCGCCGCGCGGGAGGCAGACGGCGACGACCGTGCCGGGCCCGGCGCCGCGCGCGGCGAGGCGGCGGGCGAGGCGCCCGGCGTCGGCGCGCAGGCGTCCATAGGTGACGGTTCCCGCCTCGCCGCGCACGGCCGGGGCGTCGGGTCGCGCTCCGGCGATGGCGGCGATCCGGGGCATGAGCTCCGTCGGATACACGGATTCTCCTTTCGGCGCGGACCGCGGGTCGGCGGTCACGCGCTGAAGGCTGCGCCCGCGCGCTGGAGTGGTGCTGTGGTGGCGCTGGAGCGCTCAGCCCAGGCGGCGGGTGATCTCGGCGCGGCCGGGCAGATCGAAGCGGGCGCGCAGGTCGCGGGCCTCGCGCCAGGCGTCGCGGGCGGCCTCGCGGTCGCCGAGGCGCAGGCGGGCGTCGCCGTCGCTGACGAGGACGCGCGCCAGCAGCGCCGGGGTCTCCAGCCGCCGGGCGATGCCGGTGGCGTCGGCCAGCCGCGCGGCGGCCTCGTCGGGGCGGCCGCGGGCCAGGTCCAGCTCGCCGAGGGCGCGCAGGGACAGCGCCTCACCGAAGCGGTCACCGGCGCCGCGGGCGCCCTCCAGCGCGGCGGCCAGTTCCGGGGCGGCCTCGTCGGCGCGCCCGACCGACAGGAGGCATTCGCCGAGGTAGCAGCGGGCGTAGGCCTCGAACAGGCGGTGCCCGGACTTCCCGGCGAGGGCCAGCGCGCGCGTGTAGGCGTCCTCGGCGGCCCCGGCGCGGCCCTCGGCGGCGTGGACGAGGCCGAGCCCGGCCCACGCGGTGGCCTGCCCGGCCTGCTCGCCGGTCTTCTCGAAGCGGGTGAGGGCGCGGCGGTACCAGACGGCGGCGGCGTCGAGGCGGCCGAGCATGCGCAGCGCCGAGGCCAGCCCGCAGAAGGACGCGGCGGAGCCGGTGAGGTCCCCGGCGCGGTGCAGCAGCGCCCCGGCGCGGCGGGCGGCGCGGGCGGAGTCCTCGAAGCGCCCGGCGTACCAGTGGGCGGCGCTGACCGCGCGCAGCACCTCGGCCTCGGCGGAGGCGTCGGACAGGCTCCGGAAGATCTCCAGGGCCTCGGTGAGGTAGTGCTGGGCGTTGCGGTAGCGGTCGCGGCGCAGTTCCAGTTCGCCCAGGCCGCGCAGGACGCACGCGACGCCCGCGCGGTGCCCGCCGCGGTGGGCGGCGACGAGGGCGACGCGGTGGACGCGTTCCCAGTCGGTGAGCAGCCCGCGCAGCTCGAAGTAGCGGACGAGGGTGGTGGCCAGGTCCCAGGCGAGGTCGAAGTGGCCGCCGTCGGCCGACTGCCGCACGACGGCGATGAGGGTCTCGCGTTCGGCGTCGAACCACGCGGCGGGATCGGCGGCGAGGTCGGCGACGGGCAGCCCGCGCACGCGCCCGCGCGGCGCGCCGCCCCGGCCGAGTTTGGCCAGCCAGCCCGGCAGCAGCGGTTCGAGCTGCTCGGCGACGCCGAGGCAGGCGCTCCAGGCGCGTTCGGCGGCCCCCGCGAGGGCCTCGATGCTCTCCTCGCGCTCGGCCTTCTCGCGGGCGAAGATCCGTACCAGGTGGTGAAAGCGGTAGCGGGGGGCGTCGGCGCGCCAGTGCGGGGCGAGGTCCAGCAGCCGCGCCTCCACGAGGCGCTCCAGCTGCTCCTCGGCCTCGGCGAGGTCGGTGTCGAGGACGGCGGCGGCCAGCCACGGCGCGAGGTCGGGGACGTCGGGGACGCCCAGGAGCCGCAGCGCGGTCCGGTCGGCGCCGTCGAGGGCTCCGTAGCTGAGGTCGAGGCTGGAGCGGACCGCGCGGTCGCCGATGACGAGCTCGTCGAGGCGGCGGCGCTCGTCGGCGAGGCGGTCGGCGAACCAGCCGATGCCCCGGTGCGGGCGAGCGGCCAGCCGCGCGGCGGCGATGCCGAGCGCGAGGGGCATCCCGTCGCAGAGGGCGGCGATGCGCTCGGCCTGCTCGGGTTCGGCGCGGACGCGCTCGGCGCCCACGCCGCGCGCCAGCAGCCGCACCGCCTCCCCGGTGTCCATGGGCCGCAGCCGGGTCGTGACGGCCGCGCCGATGCCGGGCAGCGAGCGGCGGGTGGTGATCAGGACCGCGCAGCCGCGCCCGCCGGGCAGCAGCGGCCGGACCTGCGTCTCGCTCATCGCGTTGTCCAGCAGCACCAGCACCGAGCGGTCGGCGAGGTAGGAGCGCAGCAGCGCGCTGCGCTCGGCGAAACCGGCGGGCACGGTGCGGGGGTCGACGCCGAGCGCGCCGAGCATCTGCGTGAGGACCTCCGCCGGGTTCATCGGCATCGTCTCGGTCGCGCCGAGGTCGACGTAGAGCTGCCCGTCGGGGAACTCCTCGCGCAGCCGGTGCGCGACCCGCACCGCCAGCGCGCTCTTGCCGACGCCGGGATCGCCGGTGATGACCGCGATCGGCGCCGGGGCGTCCGGGCCGCGGCCGGTGAGGTGGGCGGCGACGCGGTCGCCGGGCTCCTCGCGTCCCACGAAACCGGCGAGGTCGGGCGGGAGCTGCGCCGGGCGCGGCGGCGGCGTCCCCCTCTCCCCCTTGCCGACGATGAGTCGCGGGCCGGGCGCGGGCGCGTCCAGCGCCGGGTCGCGGTGCAGGACCGCGCGGTGCAGCGAGCGCATCCGCTCCCCCGGCTCGATGCCGAGCCCGTCGCGCAGGGCCGCGCGCAGCCGCCCGTAGCGCTCCAGGGCGTCGGCGACCCGCCCACCCCGGTACAGCGCGAGGATCAGGTGCCGGTGCAGGCCCTCGTCGAGCGGGTGGAGCGCGGTCAGCTCCTCCAGCTCCGGGATCAGCCGCAGGTGCAGGCCCAGCGCCAGGTCGGCGTCCACGCGCGCGGACAGGACCGCGTCGCGCTGCCCGGTGAGCCGCGCGGCCTCGGCGTCGATGAGCGGGCCGCCCGGCACGTCGGCGAACGCCGGTCCCCGCCACAGGCCCAGGGCCGCCGTCAGCAGGTCCCGCGCCGGTCCGGGACGCCCGTCGGCGAGGGCGCGCTCGCCGTCGGCGCGCAGGGTCTCGAAGAGCTCGGTGTCCAGCTGCCCCTCACCGAAGGCCAGGCGGTACCCGAAGCCCTCCCAGTTCGGGCCCCCGCCGGGCAGCAGCCGCCGCAAGTGCGAGACGTAGCCCTGGAGGACGTTGCGGGCGGTGCGCGGCGGGTCGTCCGGCCACACCTCGGCGATGAGCCGGTCGCCGGACACGACCTGCCCGGCGCGCGCGAGCAGGACGGCGAGGACGACCCGGTGCTTCGCCGCGGGTATGGCGACCGGTCCGTCTCCTCCGTCCACCGCGAGCGGGCCCAGAACCCGATATAACGGACGCATCACCCCTCCTCCCCGGGTGCAGCCTACGTCAGAGGGTGCATATCGACACGGGGGTTAAGACCCTGATTCACACGCCTGCAACAGCGTCACTCGTGGGCGCGGAAACCGGCCGCGAACGCGGCCGTACCGGCGATCCCGGGGCCGATCGCGATCATCGTCGCGACCCGGGAGTGCCCCGGGTCGCCGCCGGCCGGAGGAACCACGCGGCGATCGCGATCGCGGCGGCGAAGAAACCGGGGGACGAGTGGCAGCGGAGGCGGTGAGGGGCCATCAGCGGTCCTTCCGAGGACGGGCGTGGTGATGGTCCTTCCGGCGCGCGGGGCGGCGCTCGCTTCCGTGGAAGGTCTTCGTCCACAGTAGGCGCCGGGCGCAAGTCTCAGCGGCGGCGGCTCCGCCTCGCGCGCAACCCGCGGGCGAGGAACACCACGCCGGCCACGCCCAGCGCGATCGCCGCCATGATGGCGAGCCCTTCGTGGCCGGGCTCGGGCGCGCGCCACGGGTAGCGGCCGAGGGCGTCCACGAAGTACTCCGGGTCGTCCGGATCGACCCAGATGGTCAGCCGGGAGCCGGGAGCCGGGCAGTCGTCGCGGCAGCCGACCCACACCTCGTGGGGACCGGCAAGCTCGTACTCCACCAGGAAGACCGTCACCACGCTCTCGGACTTCTTCGAGGTGATGACCCGCTGCTCCAGCGTCCACACGACGACGGTGAGCTCGGTGCCCTTCTCCCGCTGCGCCCGGTCGGCGGCGGCGTCGAGGAACCCGGCGGTGATCACCGCGCACAGGGCTAGCAGGAGAAGGACGGCCGCCCAGGCGAAGCGGCGGCCGGCGACGGAGGAGGGCAGCGTGACGTCACGGGCGCGTGTGGGCGGCACGGCGTTCCTTTCGGGCAAGGGCTCCCTCCACGGTAGAGGGAGTCCCGCCCGTGCCGCCCGCCCGTTCGGGCAGTGTCAGGACTCGCGCGTCAGCTTCTCCAGGACGCGTTCGGTGCCGCTCGTCCAGTTCGCCTTGAGCGCCTCCACCGCGCCGGCCAGGTCCCCCGAGATGAGCCGTTCGGCGATGAGCTTGTGCTCACCGGCGGAGCGGCTGATCTCGGTCTCGTCGTCGATGACGACGTGGACGTAGCGGCGCAGGCTGGCCTTGACCGTGGTCAGCAGGTCCATCAGGCGCTCGTTGCGGCAGCCGCCGAGGAGCAGGTCGTGCCACTCGTCGTCGCGCTGCTCGATCTCGGCCTGGGAGGCCACCGACACGTCGAACTCGGTGGCCATGGTCAGCAGCTTCGGCGCGGTCCGCGCCAGGTACTCCGGGTCGGAGGACTCCAGCGCGAGCGCCTCCAGGGCGGCCACGACGGGGCAGAGTTCGCGGTACTCCTTGGGGCTGACCGGCGCGAAGCGGAAACCCTTGCCGGGGCGGCTCTGGATGAGCCCCTCGATCTCCAGCGCGATCAGCGCCTCCCGCAAGGGCGTGCGGGACACGCCCAGGTCGGCGGCCAGGCGCGCCTCGTTGACGTCCTGCCCGGCGGGGAAGTCGCCGCGGCGCAGCCGCGCCAGGACCTCGTCCCTGATCTGGTCGCGCAGTGGTCGCCGTTCGATGGCCATGGTGTCACCTCAATCCCCGGAGACAGATCATGCCGTACCGGCGCCATCGACGGTGAGGACGGCCCCGCTGACGAAGCCGGAGGCCTCCGAGGCGAGGTAGGCGATGGACTGGGCGATGTCGCGGGGCTGCCCGATGCGCCGAAGTGGACGGTCGGCAGCCTCGGCGAGGAACGCGTCGGGCGACTCGCCCAGCTGGCGGGCCTCCTCGGCGAGCATGGGGGTGGCGGTGTCGCCGGGGCAGACGCAGTTGACGCGGATGCCGTCGGGGCCGTGGTCGATGGCCATGGCGCGGGTCATGTTCACCACGGCGCCCTTGGAGGCGCAGTAGGAGATGGCGCGGCCACCACCCTTGATGCCCCAGCCGGAGCCGGTGTTGACGATGCTGCCGCCACCGCGGGCGATCATGTGCGGCACGGCGTAGCGGCTCATCAGCATCACGGACTTGATGTTGACCGCCATGACCAGGTCCCAGTCGTCCTCGGTGATGTCCAGGACGGTGGAGCGGCGGATGATCCCGGCGTTGTTGACCAGGATGTCGACGCCCCCGAAGGCCCCGGCCGCGGCGGCCACGGCGGCCTCGCAGTCGGCGGCCTTCGACACGTCGGCGGCGGCGGCGAGCCCGCCGAAGCCCTTCGCCACCTCGCGGGCGCCCTCACCGTCGAGGTCGACGACGGTGACGGACGCGCCGAGCTCGGCGAGGAGTTCGGCGGTGGCGCGGCCGATGCCGGAGGCCGCGCCGGTGACGACGGCGCTCTTGCCGCTCAGGTCGATCATGGTTCTCCCAACTTGTACATGACGCGCCGGCCGCGGCCGGTCACGATCGGAAGGTAGCCGGTCAGGGACGCGTCGAGCGCGTCGTCCCCGGTGTCCACGAGCAGTGGACGCCCGCCGAGCGCGGCGAGCTTGGCCTCGCCGCACACGACGGTGACGGTGGCGCCGCGCAGCAGCGCGGGCGTGATCTGCTGGTTGCCGCGCCCGAACAGGAAGCCCTGCCCGCCGATGGGCGAGACGATGACCCGGACACCGGGCCGCCCGGCGGCCAGCCCCTCCAGCGCGGCGGCGTCGGCGTCGGCGACCAGGCAGCGCCCGCCCGACACGGCGGTCACGCCGGTGGGCGGGGTGTCGACGCCGAGGACGCGCAGGACGCCGTGAGTGGTGGTGCCGGGCCCGTAGACGTCGAGGCCGCCGGGGACGGCGTGCGCGGCGAGCTCGGCGGCGATCCCGGCGAGATCGTCGCCGCCGGTGCGCGCCGAGCCGACCTTGCCGCGCTGGACGCGCTCGCCCAGGCGCGGGACCGGCATGAGCCCGTAGAGGACGATGGCGTCGCCCTCCCGGTCGGCGACCTCGGCGGGCGCCACGTGCGCGGTCCCGGCCAGGAACGCGGCGGCGACCTCACCGGCGGCGCGCGGGTTGACCGCGTGCACCGCCGAGTGCATCTTGACCCCGGCGGGGATCCCAATGGCGGGCACGCGCCCGCCGAGGGCGTCCAGGACGTCGCGGGCGGTGCCGTCGCCGCCGGCGAACATGATCAGCCCGGCCCCGGCGGCGACGAGGGCGTCCACGGCGCGGCGGGTGTCGGCGGGGCCGGTGGTCTCCGGCCGTTCGCACACCACGCGCCCGCGCGGCCCGGCCGCGTCGGCGCCCATGTCACCGGCGACGGTGAGGATCTCGGCGTCCGGGCAACGCGCGGCGAGCTCGGCGACCGCGAGGGCGGCGCGCGTCCCCGCGCGGGGGACGGCGCCGCGCTCACGCGCCAGGCGCTGCACCTGGGCCCCGTCGCTGCCCTTGAGGCCGACGGTCCCGCCGAGCCCCGCGACGGGGTTCACGATGAGGCCCAGGGGCGTCACGACGCGTCCAGGACCTTGCGGCGGTAGGCGCGCCAGGTCACGGCCCACACGTTCGGGTCGTCGAGGGCGGCCTCGCGGTTGCGGTGGACGCTGGAGCGGTGCGGAGCGGTGCGCACGGTCTCCGGGTCGGTGCGGGCCTCCTCGGCGACGGCGCGCATGATCGCCACGTACTCGTCGAGGTCGGCCTTCGAGTAGGACTCGGTCGGCTCCAGCGTCGCCGGTTCCGGCACCAGGTAGGGGTGGTGGCTGGTCCAGTAGTGGACGCCGTAGTCGGCCGCGCGCAGCCCGATGTCCTCGGAGTGCACGCCGGTCTCCCCGGCCAGTTCCTCCCACGAGTACCGGACCTGCTCGATGCGCCGCTTGCCCTTCGCGTAGGGCGCGGACACGCCGGGGATCTTGAGCATCTCGGTGAGCAGGTAGTTGTTGTTCAGCACCGCGATCTCGGCGACCTCGCGCAGGCCCTCGGCGCCCAGGCTCATGATCCACGAGTAGGCGCGCACGATGTTGGGCGCGACGCCCGTGTACGGGCGGACCTTGCCGATGGACTCGGGCCGGTCGTGGTCGAGGAAGTAGCGCTCGCCGTCGAACTCCACCGTCGGGGACGGCAGGAACGGCGCGAGGGCACCGGTGACGCCGCAGGCACCGGCGGCCGGGCCGCCGCAGGCGTGCGGGGTGGAGAAGGTCTTGTGCAGGTTGAAGTGGCACAGGTCGAAACCGGCGTCGCGGGCGCGGGTGATGCCCAGGATGCCGTTGGCGTTGGCCTGGTCGTAGCAGGCGAGGCCGCCCACGGAGTGCACGACGTCGACGAACTCCTTGATCCTCGGGTTGAAGATCCCGGTGTCCTCGGGGTTGGTGATCAGCAGCGCGGCGGTGCGGTCGGAGACGGCGGCCTTGAGGGCCTCCAGGTCCGGGTAGCCGTCGGCGTCGGGGTAGAGGGTGATGACCTCGTACCCGGCGGTCTTGGCGCACGCGGCGTTGGAGGGGTGCGAGAAGATCGTGGTGATGACCTGGTCGCGGTGGCTCTCGCCCCGCGAGGCGTGGTAGGCGCGGATCATCGCCACGTTCGTCCAGATCGCCGCCGAGCCCGCGCCGGGCTGGAGGGTCACCCGGTCCATGCCGGAGATCTCGGCGAGCATCTTCTCCATCCGCCACAAGATCTCCAGGACGCCCTGGGTGGTGTCGTCGTGCTGGCCGGGGTGCAGCCGCGCGAGCTTGTGGGAGCGGATCAGCTGGTCGTTGACCTTGGGGCTGTACTTCATGGTGCAGGTGCCCTGGCCGACGTCGATGTTCAGGTCGGCGCCCAGGTTCTCCTGGGACAGGCGCAGGTAGTGGCGCAGGACGGCCTGCTGGCCCAGCTCCGGCAGCGCCGGGGGCTTCTGGCGGCGCAGCGCGGGCGGCAGGGACGCGGTGGCGTCGCCGACCGACTCGGCGATCCCGGCGTCGAGGGCGGGCGGGAGGACGCCGCGCTGCCCGGGCGTCGACTGCTCGAAGATGAGCGACTCGTCCCAGCGCGCGGCGTGGTAGCGGCGCAGCGCGGGCTTGGGCGCGACCTTCGCGTCGGCGGGATCGACGGGTCCGCTGGGGGCGTGGGCGCTCACGCGAGGATCTCCTTCAGCTCGGCGGCCAGGCGGTCGAGGTCGGCCTGGGTGTGCAGCTCGGTCACGCAGTACAGGGCCGACTCGCCCAGCTCGGGGAAGGTCTTCGACAGGACCACGCCGCCGTGGATGCCGCGGTCGCGCAGGGCGTCGTCCACCTCGGCGGCGGTCTTGCCGGTGTAGCGGACGGCGAACTCCTTCAGGTGCGGCACACCGGCGTCGAGGACCTCGATCCCCGGCACGGAGGCAAGGGCGTCCATGAGGTAGCGGCAGCGGGCCATCAGGCCCTCGCCCAGCTCGGCCATGCCCGCCGGTCCCATCAGGGACAGGTACACCCCGGCGGTGATGCCCCACAGGGCCGCGGCGGTGCCCACCCATTCCTTCCCTTCCTCGCGCAGCGCGAAGGAGGTCCGGTCGTAGTAGACGTCGCCGAAGCCGTACTCGCCCTCGACCGCGGTGGGCACGATGCCGAAGAGGCGGGAGGGGAACTCCTGGACGAAGCGCTGCTCGTCGCGGGTGGCGATGTACCCGGCGTGCCCTCCGCCGAAGTGCGGGTGGATGCCCAGGGGCTGGATGTCGCCGCAGACGATGTCGGCGCCGAAGGACGACGGAGGTGCCAGGACCCCGAGCCCGATCGGGTCGCAGCCGACCACCGCGACCGCTCCGGCGGCGTGCGCGGCGGCCACGTACTCGGGCGTCTTCGGGTCCACTACGCCGAGGTAGGTCGGGTAGGCGGTGTAGACGGCGGCGAGGTCGTCGCCCTCCAGGGGCCCGCCGATGGTCATCGCGCCGCGCAGGTAGTCGTCCAGCTTGGAGCGCAGGGCGGGGTCGATCGGGGTCGCCAGGGCCACGCGGGTGCGCCCGGTGACGCGCCCGGCCATCCGCAGCGCGGTGGCCACGGCCTGGAAGCCGTCGTAGGTCGGGACGTTCACCACGTCCATCTCCAGCAGCTCGCCCATGAGGCCCTGGTACTCCCACAGCGCCTGGAAGCGGCCGTGGTCCTCGTAGGGCTCACCGGCGTAGGCGGTGAGGAACTCGCTGCGGGAGTTCACCTCGTCGCACACGGCGGGGACGTGGTGGGCGTAGGAGCCGCCGCCCAGGAAGCTCAGGGCGTCGCGGGTGCTGGTGTTGCGGTCGAGGAGGCCCTCCACGTGGCGCACCAGGTCGGCCTCGCCGCGCATGGGCGCGGGCAGGTCCAGCGGGCGGCGCAGCCGCAGCGACTCGGGAATGTCGGCGTAGAACTCCTCGATGTCCGCGGCTCCCACGGCGGCCAGCATCTCGGCCTTCACCCGGGGCGCGGAGTTCGGGATATATGGGTGCTCCACGGTCCTCCTCACGTACTGAATTTTGTATACAGCATACGGAACCCTTGACCTGAAGGAAAGACTGGGTTCAATATTTTGTATTCAGAATCCAAGCGAGGAGACACACATGCTCCACCACACCCCACCGCGTTCCAACGGGCTCGCGCGCCGCGCGATCCTCGCGGCCGCCGCCGGAGCGCTCGCCCTGACCGTCGTGGCGGGCTGCGGCTCGTCGAAGCCGGACGCGGGCCCGGCCAAGGACGTGGCCGCCGACAAGCTGTCCGGCACCGTCACCGTCTGGTCCTGGGACGTGGCCGCCACCGCGCTGACGCGCCTGGCCGCCGACTTCCACGCCAAGTACCCCAACGTCACCGTCGAGGTCACCGACATCGGCTACGACAACGCGGTGGACAAGATCCCGGTCGGCCTGAAGTCCGGCAGCGGCCTGCCCGACCTGATCACCCTGGAGACCCAGCAGGTCCAGAACTACGCGGGCAAGTTCCCCAAGGGCTTCGCCGACCTGACCGACGCCGCCGCGGCCTTCAAGGCCGACATGGACCCGTCCAAGTGGGCCGCCTCCAGCGACGAGAACGGCCGCCTGATGTCCATGCCGTGGGACTCCGGCACCGCCGGGCTGTTCTACCGCACCGACTACTTCCAGAAGGCCGGGGTCGACCCCGCGACCATCCAGACCTGGGACGACCTGATCGCGGCCGGGACCAAGGTCAAGGAGGCCACCGGCGCCGAACTGATGGTCGGCGACCTGACCGACAGCGCGGCCCTCGTCCCGATGATCATGCAGCAGCAGGGCGCGGGCTACTTCACCGCCGACGGCAAGGTCAACCTGGACTCCCCCGCCGCGCACACCGCCCTGGACATCGTCAAGCGCATGAACGACGCCGGGCTCATCCACAACGAGACCGGCTGGGACGCCCTCGTCCGCGCCAACAAGGAGGGCAAGGTCGCCACCGAGGCCAGCGGCGTCTGGTGGTCGGGCACCCTCACCACCGAGATGCCCGAGCTGGCCGGGAAGTTCGCGGCCATGCCGCTGCCCGCCGTCACCGCCGGCGGCGCGCGCACCGCCGCCAACGGCGGCTCCGGCCTGGCGATCCCCGCGCAGGCCAAGAACCCCGACGCGGCCTGGGCGTTCATGAAGTTCGCGCTCACCCAGACCGACACCCAGGCCTCGATGATGAAGAACGAGGGCCTCTTCCCCGCCTACCTGCCCGCTCTGAAGGACCCCTACTTCAGCCAGAAGCAGGACTACTTCGGCGGCCAGGAGATCTACACGATGTTCAGCGAGCAGACCGCCAAGATCCCCGCCATCACCTACACCGACGACTACTCCGCGGCCGCCGACGCCATGAAGGGCGTCGTCTCGGCGGTCGTGCTCAACGGCAAGGACGCCGCCGCCGAGCTCAAGTCCGCCGCCGACCGGCTCGCGGAGACGACGAAACGGGCCAAGGCGTGACCTCACCGACCATGGGCCTGCGAAAGTCCCGCCTCACGGCGTGGATCTTCGTGGGCCCGGCGATCGCGCTCTTCGCCGTCTTCTTCGCCTACCCACTCGTCGCCAGCCTGGTACAGAGCTTCCAGACCGACGACCGGGGCGAGACGGTGTGGGCCGGTTTCGACAACTACTCCCGCCTCTTCGGCGACGAGCTGTTCGGGAAGTCCCTGATCAACACCGGGCTGATCCTGATCGTCCAGGTGCCGGTCATGACCGTCCTGGCGCTCATCGTCGCCCAGATCCTCAACCAGTCCTGGCTCAAGCTGCGCTCGGGCTACCGGATCGCCTACTTCCTGCCCGCCGTCACCACCCTGGTCGCCTACGCGATCGTGTTCCGGGTGCTGCTGCGGGCCGACAACGGCGTCATGAACCACCTGCTCGGCTACCTGGGCGTGGCCCCCATCGACTGGCTGCACGACCCGTTCTGGGCGAAGGTCGCGCTCATCGCGTCCATCACCTGGCGCTGGACCGGCTACAACATGGTCATCATCCTGGCCGGGCTCCAGTCGATCCCCAAGGAGCAGTACGAGGCGGCGTCGGTGGACGGCGCGGGCGCGCTCACCACCTACGTCAAGGTGATCGTCCCGCAGCTGCGGCCGGTGATCCTGTTCTGCCTGATCACCTCCACCATCGGCACGCTCCAGCTGTTCGACGAGCCGTACCTGCTCACCCAGGGCGGGCCGGACAACGCCACGCTCACCCCGCTGGTGCACCTGTACAAGATCGGCTTCGAGCAGCTCGACTTCGGCTACGCCTCGGCGATCGCGTGGGCGGTGGTGGCCATCATCGGCGTCCTGTCCTTCGTCCAGTTCAAGTTCCTGGGGAGGCGCGAGTGAAACGCCTGCTCCACCTGCCGCTCATCGTGGGCGCGGTGATCAGCCTCTTCCCGTTCTACTGGATGATCATCGCCGCCACCCACAAGACCGAGGACCTGTTCACGTCGTCCCCGCCGCTGCTCCCCGGCGGCGAGCTGCTGAACAACCTCAGGCGCCTCGAAGAGAGCATCGGCTTCACCCAGGTCACGCTGAACACCGTCGGCGTCTCGCTGGTCTACACCGTCCTCAGCTCACTGCTGTCGGCGATGTGCGGCTACGGCCTGGCGAAGTTCCGCTTCAAGGGACGCGGCTTCTTCCTCGCGGTCATCCTGGCCACGATGATGATCCCGTTCCAGGTCCTGCTGGTGCCGCTGTTCGAGATGATGGCGTCCTTCGGCTGGATCGACACCTACCAGGCGGTGATCATCCCGTTCCTGGCCAACGCCTTCGGCATCTTCCTGATGCGCCAGGCGTTCCTGGACTTCCCCCAGGAGCTCATCGAGGCCGGGCGCATCGACGGCTGCGGCGAGACCCGGATCTTCTACCGCATCGTGCTGCCGGCGGCCAAGCCGCAGCTGGCGGCGGTGGTGATCTTCACCTTCATCGGGCAGTGGGGCGCGTTCCTGTGGCCGCTGCTCATGCTGAACACCGAGGACAAGTACACGATCCCGGTCGCGCTGTCGACCATGGTCGGGCTGTCGAAGGTGGACTACTCCGGGCTCATGCTCGGCTCCTTCGCGGCCACGCTGCCGATCATGGCGGTGTTCCTGTTCTTCCAGCGGCAATTCGTGTCCGGGCTGCTCGGCGGCTCGGTGAAAGGTTGACCCACGTGCGCATCACCCGTGTCCCCGGGCTCCTCTACGGCGGGGACTACAACCCGGAGCAGTGGCCCTCGGAGGTCTGGGCCGAAGACGCCCGCCTGATGGCCGAGGCCGGCGTCAACATGATCACCCTCGGGGTGTTCTCCTGGGCGCGCCTGGAGCCGGAGCCGGGGAAGTACGACCTGGACTGGCTCGGGCACATCATGGACCTGCTGTGGGAGCACGGCGTCCACGTGGACCTGGCCACCGCGACCGCCTCTCCCCCGGCGTGGTTCGTGCGGAAGCACCCCGAGGCGCTGCCCGTCGACAAGCACGGCATCCGCCTGGAGTTCGGCTCCCGCCAGCACTACTGCCCCAGCTCGCCGCTGTTCCGGGCGGCGACGGTGGCTCTGGCCGAGCAGATGGCGCTGCGTTTCAAGGACCACCCCGCGCTGGCGATGTGGCACATCTCCAACGAGTACGGCGACCACATCACCGAGTGCTTCTGCGAGGTCTCGGCGGCCGACTTCCGGCGCTGGCTGAAGGAGCGCTACGGCGACCTCGACGCCCTCAACCACGCGTGGGGCACCGACTTCTGGAGCCAGCGCTACACGTCCTTCGAGCAGATCGAGCCGCCGCGCCTGGCGCCCGGCCCGGGCAACCCGACCCAGTCCCTCGACTGGCGGCGCTTCAGCTCCGACGCCCTGCTGGCCTGCTACCAGGCCGAGAAGGACGTCCTGGACCGCCTCTCCCCCGGCGTCCCGGTCACCACCAACTTCATGAGCATGATGAAGGACCTGGACTACTGGGCGTGGGCCGAACGCGAGGACATCGTCTCCGACGACGCCTACCCCGACCCCACCGACCCGAACGCGCACGTCACGGCCGCCATGAACTACGACCTCATGCGCTCCCTGGGCAAGGGGCGGCCGTGGCTGCTGCTGGAGCAGGCGCCCTCGGCGGTCAGCTGGCGCGAGGTGAACGTCCCCAAGACGCCCGAGCAGTACCGGCTGTGGAGCCTGCAGACGGTGGCGCGCGGCGCCGACGGCGTCATGCACTTCCAGTGGCGGGCCTCGCGGGCCGGCGCCGAGAAGTTCCACTCGGCGATGCTCCCCCACGGCGGCACCGCCGCCCGCGGCTGGCGGCGCACCGTCGAGATGGGCGCCGACCTCTTGGCCCTGGCCCCCGTCGCCGGTTCACGCAGCGAGGCCCGGGTCGCGATCATGCACGACTGGGACTCGTGGTGGGCCGCGGAGTTCGACCAGGAGCAGCACCCCTCGCACCTGGTGCGCGTCCGCGACCTCATCCGCGCCTGGTACGGCGTCCTGTGGGCGGCCAACATCGCCTGCGACTTCGTGCCCGCCGACGCCGACCTGAGCGGCTACCGGGCGGTACTGGCACCCAACCTGTACCTGACCACCGCCGCCACCGCCGCGTCCCTGTCGTCCTACGTGGACGGCGGCGGCACCCTGGTCGCCGGGTTCTTCAGCGGCATCGTCGACGAGCACGACCACGTCCACGACGGCCCGCACCCCGGCGCCCTGCGCGACCTGCTCGGCCTGGTCGCCGACGAGTTCTGGCCCCTCCCCGCCGGGGAGACGGTGGGCCTGGACGCCGGCGGCGAGGCGTTCACCGGGACCGTCTGGCGCGACTGGCTCGACCCGACCACCGCCGAGGCGGTCGCGACCTACACCACCGGCGAGCTCGCCGGGCGTCCCGCGATCACCCGCAACGCGCACGGCGAGGGCTCGGCCTGGTACCTGTCCACGCTCCCGGACGCCCGCGGGCTCACCGCGATCCTCGGCCGCGCGCTGCGCGAGGCCGGGGTCACCCCCGTCGGCACGGCCCCCGAAGGGGTCGAGCTCTGCCGCCGGGGCGAGCACCTGTTCGTCCTCAACCACACCGCCGCGTCCGTGGAGGTCGAGGTGCCCGGACGGGCGCGCGACCTGCTGACCGGCGAGGAGGCCGAAGGGCGCGTCACCGTCGCGCCGTCCGGCGTCCGCTGCCTCGTCCCTCTCCCCTAACCCACCCCACCACCCCCGGAGCCGAACGATGAAACGACGCCGTCTCATCTCGCTGATGGCCGCCGCGCCCGCCGCGGCCGCGCTGCCGCTCGCCGTTCCCGCGGCGGCCTCAGCCGACGAGTCATCCGACCGCCACGAAGGGCCGCGCAACGTGCTCGACCTGCGCGGCACGCCCACCACCGCCCGCCCGCCGTCCCGCAACCCGATCTCGGTGTTCGCCGACCTGGGCGCGTGGCACGCCTACGCCCTGCCCACCGACCCGGCCTCCTACGGCGGGTTCAGCGGCCCGCTGTACATCGCCGAGGAGTACCCGTGGTGGCTGGGGCGGGCCTTCAGCCGCCTCGTGATCACCGACGCCGACACCGGCGCGGTGGTCGACCTCGCGAAGGACCCGGCCCCGAAGATCGACTCCCACCCGGGGCGGCTCACCCAGTCCTTCGAGACCGAGGGCCTGCGGGTCACGCTGGAGCTGCGCTACGCCGGCGACCGGACCTCGTTCGTGCGCGCCGAGATCGCCAACCGCGGCCGCTCGGCCCGGAACCTGTCGCTGTCGTGGACGGGCACGCTGCTGCGGCACACCGCCGAGCCGATCGCCAGCGCGCCCACCCTGTCCGCGACCGCGACGGGCGTGGCGGTGACCTTCGCCGAGGTCCGCGAGCAGTGGTCGTTCTTCTCCACCACCGGCATGCGCTTCGAGGTCCACCACGGCGACCCGGTGACCACCACCGTCACCGGCGACACCTACACCACCGCGCTCAACGCGCCCGTGCGCGTGGGCGCGCGCTCGTCCCACCGCCTGGTGTGGACGGAGTCGTTCACCTTCGCCGACGCCGACCGCGAGCGCGCGGCGGGGATCTCGCGGGACGTGCTGCGCTCGCCCTCGCGGTTCGCCGACCGCGCCGACCGCCGCTGGCGGGAGTACACCGAGCGGGCCCTGCGCGGCGTCCCGGCCGAGCGGCGGGGCGTGGCGGTGAAGGCGGTGCAGACGCTGGTCACCAACTGGCGCAGCGCGGCCGGGCGGCTCAAGCACGGCGGCATCACGCCCTCGGTGTCCTACATCTGGTTCGCGGGCGGCATGTGGTCGTGGGACTCCTGGAAGCAGGCGGTCGGCGTGGCCCGTTTCGACCCGGAGCTGGCCGCCTCGGTCATCGAGTCGCAGTTCGACTACCAGCGCGCCGACGGGATGATCCCCGACTGCGTCTTCTACAACGACCCCTCCGACGGGGGCGGCAACTGGAACGAGCGGAACACCAAGCCGCCGCTGGCCGCGTGGGCGGTGTGGGAGACCTACCGCCAGGGCCGCGACCGCAAGCTGCTGAAGCGGCTGTACCCGAAGCTGGTGTCGTACCACGACTGGTGGTACGCCGCCCGCGACCACGACGGGAACGGCATCGCCGAGTACGGGGCGACGGCCGACCCGGCCAACGCCACCGACGAGGCGGTGATCGAGGCGGCGGCGTGGGAGAGCGGCATGGACAACGCGCCGCGCTTCGACGTCGCCAAGGGCGTGGCGGTCCTGCGCAACGAGGCCGCCGACGGGACCCTGCGCGGCTTCTCGATCAACCAGGAGTCGGTGGACCTGAACTCCTACCTGTTCGCCGAGAAGATCTACCTGGCGCGCATCGCCGACGAGCTGGGCGAGCACCGCGACGCCCGCCGCCGGGAGAAGGAGGCCCGCGTCATCGCGGGTTACGTCCGGGACCACATGTTCGACCCGGCGACCGGCTTCTTCTACGACGGGGACCTGGCCACCAAGCGGCCCCTCGTCGAGCGCGGCAAGGGCATCGAGGGCGCGATCCCGCTGTGGACGGGCGTGGCGTCCAAGGCGCAGGCCGCGGCGGTCCGCGACGTGCTGGTGTCGCCGGAGGGCTTCGGGACGCACCTGCCGCTGCCGACGGTGGCCCGCGACAGCGCCGACTTCGACGCCGAGGCGTACTGGCGCGGCCCGGTGTGGCTGGACCAGGCGTACTTCGCGGTGGCGGGGCTGCGCCGCAACGGTTTCGGCGCCGATGCCGAGGCCCTGGTGGCCCGGCTGTTCGCCAACGCCGACGGGCTCACCGGCGACAAGCCGATCCACGAGAACTACAACCCGCTGACGGGCGCGCGCCTGAACGCGGCGAACTTCAGCTGGTCGGCGGCGTCGTACCTGCTGCTGGCCCGGGGCGAGTGAGCCCGGCGGCCGGGGGCGGGTTCGCCCGCCCCCGGCCGTCCTAGCGCGGCGGCCCGGCGGCGAAGTACGCCGCCGAGGCCGCCGGGAGCAGCAGGATCACCGCGAGGGCGGCGAGGGGGACGGCCAGGCCCGCCGCCACCACCGACCAGAGGGCTCCCCTCCCGGGGGTGGTCTGTGAGGTGGCCACGAGGATCGAGGCCGGGGTCTTGAGCGCGGTCAGCAGCGGCACCACCATCAGCGTCGCCTGACGCGAGGCGGGACGGCCGACGCGCAGCCCGGCCACGATGTAGATCAGGAACACGAAGTACAGGAGGCCGAGACCGGCGTCGAAGAGGCGCAGGACGCCGAGCAGGTCGGGGTCGGTGACCGGGCCGGTGCCGGTGGGCGGTCCTTTCACCAGGAACGCGTTCGCCGCCGCGAAGGCGGCCATCACCAGGCCGGTGAAGACCATCGCGGCGGTGACCGTCCCGGGGCGTCGGGGGCGGACTAAGGGCTGTTGGGGCTGATACGGCTGCTGGTAAGGGTTCATGCGGGCTCCCCATCTAGGCTGCCGCCGATGATAGGAAGCCCGCGCATCATCCGATGGTGAGCGCGCCGCCCTCCGGGGCGCCCGGCGGGACGGCGAAGATCGCGCCGCCGAGGTTGACCAGGAAGTCGCGCAGCCGGTCGGAGGCCGACATGCGGTTCTGGGCGTCGATGAAGGACTTCGGGTCGGCGACGTAGGCGGTGAACAGCAGCCCGGCGTCGTAGGGGTTCTTGTCGTGGTTGTGGCCGTCGGTGCCCACGGCGTGGTCGTCGGTGCCGAGGGTGCCCTGGGTGAGGAACCCGTAGTCGTAGTTGTAGCCGCGCCGGAACATGGGGATGCCCTTGACGAGGCGGACGTGCGCGTCGAGGGGGATCACCGGCCCGCCCGCGGGAGCGGCGGCGGCCAGGTCGGGCTCGTCGAACTCGGCGGTGCCGGTGAGGGGCGCGCCGCTGTCGCGCTTCCGCCCGATGCTGCCCTCCTGCTCGGCGGCGGTGGCCAGGCTCCACTCCGGCAGGCGCATCCGGATCTTGCGGAACACCAGGTAGCTGCCGCCGGCGAACCAGTCCGGCTCGTCCTTGGTGGCCCAGACCGCGGCGTCGAATGCGGCGTCGCCGGGCTTGGGGTTGGCGGTGCCGTCCTTGAAGCCGAGGAGGTTGCGGGACGTGCCGCCGTCGGCCGGTTTGGACAGGAACCCGTGCTGGGTCCAGCGGAGCTGGCAGGTGCCCATGACCCGCGCGCGCAGCGCCAGGAACGCGCCGCTGACCACCTGCGGGTCGTCGGCGCAGATCTGCAGCAGGAAGTCGCCGCCGGACCAGGCCGGGTTCAGCTGGTCGCCGGGGAAGGACGGCAGCTCGGCGAGGCGACGCGGGCGCCGGTCCTGCCGTCCGGTCACCTGGAACACCCACGGGCCGACGCCGACGGTGACCGTCAGCTTCGCGGTGGGCAGGCCCTCGGCGGTGAGGTCGTCGGGGAACTGCTCGGGGGTGGTCCCCTTCAGCGGCGGCGGTTTCCGGCCGGCCATGAGCGCGGCGATCACCGCCGACCAGTCGGCCAGCAGCTCGTCGGTCATCTTTCCCAGCGCCTCGGGGGTGAGGCGTTCCCCGGTGCGGGGGTCGGCGATGAGCAGGTCGAAGGCGGCGAACAGGGCGTGCTTCTGCTGGGGCGTGTCGATGCCGGGCTGGCGCGTCCCGTGGAAGGGGACCGTGCCGGACTCGGCGGGCGGCGGTTCGGGTTCGTCCCCGGTGGTCCGCCCGATGAGGACGCCCCCGGCCCCGGCGAGGGCGGCGGTGGCCGCGAGGGAGCCGACGAGCGCGCGGCGGCTGACGGGTGGGGTGGCCATGATTTCTCCTTCCGGCGTCGTGAGTGGACAGTCGCCGCGCGGGCGGGCCGGGTTCCCGGGCCCATGCGTGTGCATGAACACGGGGTGGCCCGGGAACCCGGCGGCGATCATGGCGGTGAGCTGCGGCCGGACCACCGGTTTCGCCGCTCGGCTAGGCTCCCCCTCCCCCACCCCGGGAGTCTTCGTGTCCACCCTCACCGTCAAAGGCCACCGCGACTTCGGCGTCCTGTGGACCGGCCGCGCGATCAGCCAGTTCGGCTCCGACGTCGGCGCGGTCGCCCTGCCCCTCGTCGCGGTCGGCGTCCTGGACGCCAGCGCGTTCCAGATCGGCCTGCTGGCCGCGATCGCCGCCGCGACCACGCTGCTGCTGTCCTTCCCCGTCGGCGCGTTCGCCGAGCACCGGCGCAAGCGCCCGGTGCTGGTCGCCGCCGACCTCGCCCGCTGCCTCACGCTGCTGTCGGTGCCGGTGGCCGCGCTGGCGGGCGCGCTGACCTTCGCGCAGCTGTGCGCGGTGGCCGCGGTCAACGCCGCCGGGCAGCTGGCCTTCGCGGCGGCGTCCCAGGCGCACCTGAAGGCCCTCGTGGACGGCGACCGGCTCCTCGACGCCAACGCGCGCCTGGAGTCGACCACGTGGCTGAGCCTGACGGTCGGCCGCTCGCTGGGCGGCGTCCTCGCCGGGCTGATCGGCGCGCTGGGGACCCTGGTCGTGGACGCGGTGTCGTTCCTGGCCGGGGCCCTGGCCGTGACGCGGCTGCGCGCCCCGGAGCCCGCGCCGCCGGAGCGGACCGCCGGGCGCAGGCGGGCGGAGCTCCTCGCGGGGCTCGCCTTCGTCCGGCGGGAACCGGCGCTGCGGCGGCTGCTGGCGGGATGGGTGATCTACGCGGGCGCCTCGGCCATGGCGTTCCCGGTGTCCACCGTCTTCTACCTGCGGGACCTGGGATTCACGCCCTGGCAGTACGGGCTGCTGATGGGCGTGCCCTCGCTCGGCGGCTTCTTCGGCGCGCGCGTGGTCCGCGCGGCCGCCGAACGGTGGGGCATGCTGCGGTTGCTGCGCTGGTCGGCCTTCGCGCGCGGCCCCTGGTACGGGCTCATCGCGCTGGCGCCCGTGGGCGTCGCGGGACTCGTGGTGTGCGGGCTCGCCTTCGGCGCGATGCTGTTCTTCTCCTCGATCGCCAACTCCGCGCAGGGCACCTACCGGCAGCTGCGGACGCCCGACGGGCTCCAGGTCCGGGTGGCGGCCCTGTGGGCCTTCGCCACCACCGCCGCCGCGCCCCTGTTCACCCTCGCGGGGACGGGGCTCGCCGCGCTCACCGGCACGCGCGGCGCCCTGGGCGCCGCCGCCGCGCTGATGCTCGCGGCGGCCTTCCTCTCCCCGGCCCGGGAGTGAGCGCGGGGCCCCGCAGGCGACGGGCGGGGCCCCGCGGCCCGGGAGACCGGGAGGGTCTCCGTACGCGTGGCACGCGTACTCGGCTCAGCGCCACCGGGCGCGGGAGTGTTACACCCGTCAGGTCAGGCGCGAGAGCACGACCACCGATTTCGTGCGCGTCACGAAGGGCTCGGCGCGCAGCCGCTCCAGGGCCTGCTCCAGGTGGGCCATGTCCTTGGCGCGCAACTGGACGATCGCGTCGGCCTCGCCGGTGACCGTGCACGCGGCGGTGACCTCGGGATGCTTGCGCGCCGCCTGCTGGATCTGGTCGGGGTTGGTGCGCCCGGTGCAGAACAGCTCGACGAACGCCTCGGTGGTCCAGCCCAGCCGCGAGGGGTCGACCACGGCGGTGAAGCCGGTGATGATCCCGGCCGCGCGCAGCCGGTCCACGCGGCGCTTGACCGCCGGGGCCGACAGCGCGACGGACGCGCCGATCGTCGCGAAGGACTGCCGCGCGTCGTTCATGAGCGCGGCCACGATGCGGCGGTCGATCTCGTCCAGATCGCCCGGCGCGGGCTCGGCGTGGGCGGACAGGGGCTCGGTGGGCGCGGTCTCCCGGGACAACGTTTCGCCGTCTTGTGGGTCGTTCATGCAACGATTCAACACCGTATCGGCCGATCGGGTGCTTGCGGCCCGCCGACCGGCGTTCTAGCCTTGCGATCCGCGCCCCTCGCACCCACCCTTCAGCTGCGAGAACAATGGATCACCGCGAAACGGCGGATGTACGCAACGATCATCCAGATGAACGCATGATCGGCGCATTGTCATTGCATAGACGCGGCTCTTAGTCTTCCGGTCATGACCGAACTCGTGGCTCGCCCCCGCACCTACCTCATGTGTCCCCCGGCGCACTTCGCCGTCGAATACGTGATCAACCCGTGGATGGACCCGGCCGCCGACGTCTCCGCCGCCACCGCCCTGAACCAGTGGTCCGGCCTCGTCGACACCCTCCGCGAGCTCGGCCACACCGTCTTCACCATCGAGCCCGAGGCGGGCCTGCCGGACATGGTCTTCGCGGCCAACGGCTCCTTCACCGTCGACGGCAAGGTCTACGGCGCGAAGTTCCGCTACGAGCAGCGCCAGGCCGAGGCCGGCGCCTACGAGAAGTGGTTCCGCGCCCAGGGCTGGACCTTCACCCCCGCCACCGAGACCAACGAGGGCGAGGGCGACTTCGTCTACCTGCCCGAGCGCGGGCTGATCCTGGGCGGCTACGGCTTCCGCACCGACGCGCGCGGCGTGGCCGAGGCCGCCGAGGTGCTCGGGCGTCCCGTGGTCCCGCTGAAGCTGGTCGACCCCCGCTTCTACCACCTGGACACCGCGCTGGCCTCGCTGTCCGACGACAACATCGTCTACTACCCGGGCGCCTTCTCCGAGGCCTCGCAGGCGATCCTGCGCCAGCTCTTCCCCGATGCCGTCATCGCCGACGACGCCGACGCGCTCGCCTTCGGCCTGAACCTGGTCTCCGACGGCAAGAACGTCGTGCTGAACACCGAGGCCGACGGCCTGGCCGCCAAGCTCGAAGCCGCCGGTTTCACCACCGTGCGCGTCGAGCTGGCCGAGCTGAAGAAGTCCGGCGGCAGCGTCAAGTGCTGCATCGCCGAACTGCGCGACTGACACCCTGACGTCCCGCGTGAGCGGGGTGCCGCCGGGGTCCGTGAGGGCGGCCGTGGCGGCGGGGATCGCGGCCGCCCGAACTCCGTCACCCGATGGAGACCGGGCGGCCGCGATCAGTATTGCGCCCGGTCATGTTCGTCTGGGACCGTGCGCGCATGAGAACGGCGTGGCTGCACGGTGCCGGGGACGTCCGCGTGACCGAGGGGCCGGTGCCCGAGCCCGGTCCCGGCGAGGCCCTCGTGAAGGTGACCGCGGTCGGCCTGTGCGGCTCCGACCTGCACTGGTACGGCGAGGGCGCCATCGGCGACGTCCGCCTGAGCGAGCCGATCGTCCCCGGTCACGAGACCGCCGGGGTGGTGATGTCGGGCGCCCTGACCGGCAGGCGCGTCGCCGTCGACCCGGCGATCCCCTGCCACCGCTGTGAGCTGTGCGTCGAGGGGCACCCGAACCTGTGCGCGGACCTGCGCTTCGCCGGTTACGCCGACACCCCGGGCGGGCTGCGCGAGTACCTGACCTGGCCCGAGCACCGCCTGCACGTCCTGCCCGACGCGATCGGCGACGCCGAGGGCGCCCTGCTGGAGCCGCTGGGGGTCGCGATCCACGCGCTCGACCTCGGGCGCGTCCGGCTCGGCATGTCGGTCGCGGTGGTCGGCTGCGGCCCGATCGGGCTGATGCTGGTGCGGCTGGCGCGCCTGGCCGGGGCGACGCGCGTCCTGGCCGCCGATCCGCTGCCGCACCGGCGCGAGGCGGCCCTGCGGATGGGCGCCGACGACGTCTTCGACGAGCCGGTGGCCGGGGCCCACGTGGCCTTCGAGGTCGCCGGCAACGACGCGGCGGTGGACCTGGCGATCGGCGCCTGCCGTCCCGGCGCCCGCCTGGTGCTGGTGGGGATCCCGGAGACCGACACGACGACGTTCCGGGCCTCCCCCGCCCGCCGGCGAGGGCTGACGATCGCCCTCGCCCGGCGGATGAAGGAGGTCTACCCCCGCGCGATGTCGGTCGCGGCGGCGGTGGACCTGACGTCCCTGGTCACCGACGTCTTCCCGCTGGAGAAGGCCGGTGAGGCGTTCGCGCACGCGGCGGCGCGGGCGGGTTTGAAGACGGTGGTCGGGCCCTGAGGCGCGAGGGGTGACCACGCCGTCCCGGTCCCGGCGGACCGGTGGGTGAGGTGGCGTCGGGGCCTCACCATCGGCCCACCGCGCGAAGCCGCGCGAGGGACGTCAGCCCCGGTAGTCGGCCACGTGGTCGGCCGCCCACTGCGCGAAGCTGCGGGAGGGCACGCCGGTGACGTCCTGTGAGAGCGGGCCGGTCGGCGCCGGGGAGTCGTCCATCTTCGACCACATCTCGAAGACCGGCGGGTAGAGCGTCTCGCGCGCCTGCTCCAGGGTCAGCTCGACGATCTCGATCTTCTCGCCGAGTGCCTCGCCGATCAGCTCGACCTGGCGGTACTGCGGCAGCGACTCCGGTCCGCCCAGCGGGACGATCCCGGTGAGGTCGCCGGTGAGGGCCGCCACGGCCACGTCGGCCATGTCGCCCTCGTGGATGGGGTTCATCTGGATGTTCGGGAAGGCCACCAGCGCGCGGCGGTCCTCCCGGATGCCCGGCGCCCAGCCGAGCGCGTTGGTGGCGAAGGCGCCCGGACGCAGGATCGCCAGCGGGATCCCGGTGTCCTGGAGCGGCCGCTCGGTGCGGAGGTGGTTGTCGCCGATCGGGTTCGACGGGAACGCCGCCGCGATCGACGAGAGCATCGCCAGCTTCGGCACGCCCACGCGCTTCGCCGCGTCGGCGAAGTTCTGGCCGCCGCCGTGGAAGGCGTACACGAACGCGCCGGCGACGCCGTCCAGCGCCGCGTCGAGCGACGCCGGGTCGTTGATGTCGAGCACCACGTCGGCGCCCGCGTCGGGGCTCGCGCTGGCGGTGCGGACGGCGTGCCCGGCCTCGGTGAGGCGGGTGATGACGGCGCGCGCGACGCCGCCGCGCGCTCCGGTGACGAGGAAGGTCACGGGGACTCCTTTGTCTGGTCGGGGTGGGTCTCGGCGATCCGCCCGACGATGCGGCGGATCTGGTCGAGATATAGGGCGGCGAACTCCGGCGAGGCGGCGTCGAGTCCGGTGAGGACCCTCGCCGCGTCCCGCAACGCCACCGGCGCCACGGAGATCGCCATCAGCACCAGCTGAAAGACGCCCGGATCGAGCTCGGCGGGAAACTCGCCCCGCTCGCGCCGGGCGCGCATCTTCTCGACGTCATCGCCGAGATCGGCGGTGGCGTCCGGCGTATCGGCGTCGCTCTCGGCGAGCCCGTGCCACAGGATGAGCCGCGCGGCCCGCGGATCCTCCAGCGCGTGCCCGGCGTAGCGCGCGATCGCCTCGGTGAGCGGGACCTCGGGTCCCGCCTCGGCGGCCTCCCAGTCGTGCCAGGACTCGCGAAGGGCCGTGTACAGGCCCTCCTTGCCGCCGAAGTAGTAGGTGATGAGCTGCTTGTTCACGCCCGCCCGCGCCGCGATGTCCTGCACCCGCGCACCGGCGTAACCCCGCGCGGCGAACTCGTCGAACGCGGCGTCGAGGAGACGCCGCCGGGTCCGCTCGGCATCGCGGAGGCGGGAATCGGGATCGGGTGCGCGGCGGGGCATGGGGGAAGCGTAGCACTAATTTTCCGCGTGGGTGATTGAGGTACCCGGGTGGGTGATTGGTGGGTGGGCGGGCGCGGGTGAGGGCAAGGGTGAGGACGCGTGTGAGGCACGGACGGGGCGGGCTCGGCACGGCCGACGGCGTGCGGGCGAGCCGAACCGGCACGAGGACCTGGTACGAGGACCTCGTGCGACAGCCCCCGTCCCGGCGGGGTGAGGTCGCCCTCACGGCTTTCCGGGCTGGCGGCGCGCCGCGGCCACCGGCCCGACGACCTGGCACGACAACCACCTCATCTCGCCGGGGTGAACGCCGCCCTCACCACGAGCCGAGCGCGGCCTCGGCGGCGTGGAACGCGCGTGAACGGCGGGCCCACTGGCGGCTGGCAGCGTGCCGCGGCCACCGGCACTACGACCTGGCACGACAACTACCCGATCCCGGCGAGGTGAGCGCCGCACTCACGGCAAGGCGAGCCCGGACCCGGCGGCATGGAATGCAGGTGAACGGCGAACCTACTGGCGGCTGGCGGCGCACAGCGGCCATCAGCACGCCCCCATCCCGGCGAGGTGAGCGCCGCACTCACGGCGGGCCGAGGGCAGCCTCGGCCGAGAGGAAGGCGGGTGAACAGCGGGCCTACTGGCGGCTGGCGGCTGGCAGCTGGCAGCTGGCGAAGTTATCCACATTCGGCGTGTTATCCACAGGTTTCGCGAGACGCGTTTGACACCCATGCGTGGCGGTGTACTACGGTCCGTCCCAGCGGGGCGGGCTCTGGGCCCCCACCAAAGAAGAGGTGCGCGAAAACGCGAGAACACCGCCTTGAAGTCTCGCCGCCGCTGCCACTGCCACCGCCGCCGAGACCGCCGCGATTGCCCCCACGCTCTACCGCCAGGACCGCCGTCACGCTCGTGCTCCCGCCCCGCCCCCGGAACCGCGCCGCGCCCGCGCCCATGTTTGTTCGGGTGTCACGGTTGCGCACTCACCTCCGGTGTGCCCACACGAGCGGCATGCTCCCGCCCGCACCCGGAACCCCGCACCTGCACCCGTGCTGGTCGAGCATCACGGCCACATGCTCGCCTCGGGCGCGCCCCCACGTCCGCCGCCCACTCCGCGCCACGCCTCGCTCATCGCACCCGATGCCCCGAACCACCATCGGCGGTCCGGGCGCCCGGCCACCCCGAAGCCCCTCCCCCGCGACGCCCCGGGCACACCCCAGGCACACCCCGGGCACGCCGCCCCACTCCTACCCCCGCGCCGCCTCGTACCGCTCCAGGTACTCCTCCACCCCCACCGCCGCGATCGCCTCGCCCACCGCATCCAGCGCGAGGTCGTCGGCGCGCTTGAAGCGCACGCAGCTCTTCCCCATGTCCAGCCGCTTGCCCGCTGCCGCGAAGCGCGCGCGGAACACCGTCTCTCGCTCCTCGTCCCCGTACACGCACATCAGGTAGAGCGACAGGTGGTTCCTCTGCGCGGCGAGGGCGGCCAGTTGCAGCGGCTTCTCGTTGTAGGTGCCCGGGTAGCGCTCCAGCGGGACGACGTAGGCGAGCATCCCGAAGTCCACGGTCTCCGCATACCCTTCCGGCAGGTGCTCCAGGATCACCTCGCGGACGGCCGCCAGTTCGGCGCGGCGGTCGGCGGGCAGCGACTCCAGGTACGCGTCGGGTGTGGTGGCGGCGCTTCGCATGCGTTCACGGTAGCGGGAATGTCGCACGTCGCTGCGATGATCGTGTGGTGCGCATGGTGATCGTCCCGGACGAGGGTGACGGGGGCTGGCTGCGGGCCGCCGACGGCGGTCCGGTCACGCGTGTGCCCGATCTGGCGGCGAGTGTCGGCGAGTTCGAGGACGCGGGTGAGCCGCGCTGGGTCGTGGCCGATCTGGCGCAGGTGTATCCGCGGCTGCTGCGGCGGGGCGCGCGGCTGGGGCGGTGCCATGACGTGACGCTGACCGAGTCGCTGCTGCTGGGTTACGACGGGCGTTACGGTGAGCCGTCGGCGCCCGCGGCGGCGCACGCGCGGTTGCGGGGGCTGCCGCCTCCGCCGCCGGTGCCGGAGGCGGTGACGGGCACGTTGTTCGACGACGAGCGGCCGCCGAAGGACGGGGCGGCCGAGGCGGTGCTGCTGGACGAGGTGCACGCCGGCCAGATGGCGCGGCTGGAGTCGCGGGGGCGGATGGCGACGCTGGCGGCGGCGGAGTCGGCGGGCGGGCTGATCGCGGCGGAGATGACCTTCCACGGGCTGCCGTTCAGCCGCGAGGCGCACGACGCGATCCTGACGGGGATGCTGGGGTCGCGGCCGGTGAAGGGGCTGCGGCCGCGTCATCTGCAGGAGCTCGCCGACCGGGTGAGCGCGGCGTTCGGGCGTCCGGTGAACCCGGATTCGCCGCAGCAGATCCTGGCCGCGTTCAAGTCGGCGGGGATGCCGATCGAGTCGACGCGGTCGTGGGTGCTGAAGCGGCTCGATCACGCGGCGGTGGAGCCGCTGCTGGAGTACAAGGAGCTGGCCCGTATCTGGACGGCGCACGGCTGGTCGTGGGCGGACCAGTGGGTGAGCCCGGGCGGGGACGGGCAGCGGCTGCGCCCGGAGTACGTCGTGGGCGGTGTGGTCTCGGGCCGGTGGGCGACGGACGGGGGTGGCGCGCTGCAGATCCCGAAGGCGGTGCGGGGGGCCGTCCGCGCCGATCCGGGACACCTGCTGGTCGTCGCCGACGCCGCGCAGCTGGAGCCGCGGGTGCTGGCGGCGATGTCGGGTGACGCGGGCATGGCGCGGGCGGCGGGCGAGATCGACCTGTACGAGGCGCTGTCGGGCACCTTCGGGGGGAAGCGGGACGACGCGAAGATCGCGCTGCTGTCGGCGATGTACGGCGGGGGCAGTCCCGAGGCGATGACGCTGCTGGCGGTGATGCGCCAGCGGTTCCCGGCGGCCTACGCCTATGTGGAGGCGGCGGCGCAGGCGGGCGAGCGGGGACGCCTGGTGCGCTCGTGGCTGGGCCGCACGTGCCCGCCGGCATCGTCGTCGTTCAAGAGCATGGGCGCCGGGCCGGAGGCCTCGCGGGCGGTGCGGGACCGGGGCCGGTTCACGCGCAACTTCGTCGTCCAGGGCACCGCCGCCGAGTGGGCGCTGGCGCTGATGGCGTTCCTGCGGAACCGGCTGCGCGAGGAGTCGCTGGGCGAGCTGGTGTTCTTCCAGCACGACGAGGTGATCGTGCACTGCCCGGCCGAGCGGGCCGGGCGGGTCGGGGAGGTCATCGCCGCGGCGGGGCGGGCGGCCACCGAGCTGCTGTTCCCGGGGACGCCGGTGCGGATCCCGATGCACACCGCGGCCGTGGAGTCCTACGCGGACGCCAAGTGAGGCGGGCCGCCCGTCACCGCGGGTGACGGACGGCCCCGCGAGCGCGCGGCCGTCAGGCCGGACACACGCCGCACGTCGTGTTGCAGGAGGCGTCGGTGTAGCAGCTGACGATCTCCCCGCCGGGGCATTCCTTCGAACCCCACATCGGCGTGCACTTCCCGGGCGCGGCCGCGGCCTTGGAGGCCGGGACGAGGCGGTTGAGCAGGCGGTCGGCGACAGTACCCAGGCGGCGCATCTCGATCTCCGTTCGCTCAGTTCGCCGCCGCCGGTCGGCGGCGACGCGGTGGACCATACAAGTCGTAGATCATCTTCCGCAACGCCCCGGCGCATACCGCAGCGCATATGGTCCCTTGTGGACGAACCGGCGGATCCCGCTCGGCACCGGCGAAGTCGCCGGAGTTCGGCATCGATCTTGGACGGCCGGTATCGGGACGGCCGCCGATCCAGTAACGTCCACTTAGGAACGTCCCGGTCCGGTGACGCCCCGTGACCGCAGAAGAAGTCCCCTCCCCCAAGGACGACCGATGGCAGCGAACGATCCCGACGGGCGGCGCCCCGCCGACCCGGCCGCCGCGCGCGCCCGCCTCTGGCAGCACATCGCGGTCAACGAGGCCGAAAGCCATGTCGCGGCCCTGCACCGCGACCACCTCCTCGCCGGGCGCAGAGCCGCCATGACGCGCCTCGCCGAGGCGCAGCGGGTCGTGTCCTACGTCAAGGAACTCGGCGACGACGAGGCCCTGCGCGCCGCCGTGGAGGCCCTCGGCCGCGCCAGCCGCGAGTACAAGCGCGTCCGCGACGACGTGGCCGCCGAGTTGCAGTGCATCATCCGCGCCCGCGTCACCCGCATGGCCGAGATGGCCGAGCGGCTCGGCGAGGCCGCGGGCGGCTCCTGGCCGTCCGGTCTGGACTTCGGCGACGAACCCGCCTGAGCGAGTCTTTGCGCGCGGCGAGCCGCGCCGCCTATCGTGAGACCGTGATCGACACGCGGCCGGGACCCAGCGAAACGCCTGAATGTGGTACCCCGGCAGCGGGCAGCGGGCAGCGGGCAGCGGGCAGCGGGCAGCGGGCAGCGGGCGGCGCCGCGCGCCGGTGGCCGCGGTGAGCGTCCCGGCCGACGCGCCTGACGTGGGCCGCTGGGACACCTTCGCCGCCGAGCGGCGCGTCCTCGCCGTCGCGCGGAACGTGCCCGCCACGACGCGGCTGATGGACGCGCTGTCGCTCCTGCGCGGCGACCGCCGCGTCGAGGTCGCCTTCACCCTGACCCGCTCCACCGCCTTCCACCCCGGCGACCACGAGCTGATGAGCGACCTCGGCGTCCACCCGATGCCCTGGCGGGAGGCCGTCGCCGAGCGCTTCGACCTGGCCCTGTCGGCCAGCGCCAACGGCCCGCTGCACGAGCTGCGCGCGCCCGTCCTGCTCATGCCGCACGGCGCGGGGCAGCACAAGTACCTGGACGCCTCCGACCCGCGCCGCGGCGTGCACGGCGCCGCGCCCGAGCAGCTCGTGGTCGACGGGCGCGTGGTCCCCACCGCCATCCTCGTCACCGGTGAGGCGCCCCTGGCCCTCCTGCGCCGCGACTGCCCCGGCGCCGCCGCGCGGGCCCTGGTCGCCGGGGACCTCAGCCACCAGCAGCTGGTGGCGGCGGCGCCCGACCGCGACCGGTACCGCCGCGCTCTCGGCCTCGGCCCCGGAGTGCGGCTGGTGACGGTCACCTCGACGTGGGGACCGGCCTCGCTCCTGGCCCGCCACCCGGACCTGCCGGAGCGGCTGCTGGCGTCCCTGCCCGCCGACGAGTACCGGGTGGCGGCCGTCCTGCACCCGAACATCGCCGCCCGGCACGGCTCCTGGCAGATCCGGCACCGCGCGGTGGACGCCATCGACGCCGGGCTGCTGCTCGTCCCCCCGCACGAGGGCTGGCAGGCGGTGCTGACCGCCTCCGACTGCGTCATCGGCGATCACGGCTCGGTGGGCTTCTACGCCGCCGCCCTCGACATCCCGCTGCTGCTGGCGGCCACCGGGGACGGTGAGGTCCCGCCGGACTCCCCCAGCCTCGCCCTCGCCGCCGCCGCGCCCCGCTTCGACCCCGGCGGCGGCGTCCTCGCCCAGATCGAGGACGCGATCGCCAAACACCGGCCCGGCGTCCTGCGCGGCCTCACCGGGCCCTCCCTCGCCGAGGTCGACGCCGCGCGCGTCTACCGCGACACCATGTACCGGCTGATGCGCCTGACGCCGCCACCGCGCGAGCGCGGCTCGCGGGCCCCGGCCGTCCCGCGCCTGGACCGCACCGAGCCGCTGTCGCACGTGGTCACCGCCGAGCGGACCGGCGGCGCCGTCCGGCTGACCCGCTTCCCCGCCGCCACCGCCGAGTACGCGCCCGCGCCCGGCCGCCATCACGCGGCCGGCGAGGACGAGCCCGATCCGCGCTTCCGGCGCGCGGCGGCCGTGCTGGCCGGACGCGACCCGGCGGCGCTACTGGAGCGCTATCCCGCGTGCGAGGTCGCCGTCGGCGGCGGAGGCGCGCGCACCCGCCACGGCGTGATCCGCGTCGAGGACGGCGGCGGCCTGCCGGACGTGCTGCTGGGCTCGGCGCTGCTGCCGGGCCTGCGCTCCGGCGGCCCGCTACCGGAGGTCGTGCTGGTCGGCGGACGCGAGTTCCGCCCGCGCCTGTCCCGCTAGCGCCGCCGCGCGCGAGCTGCCCATCCCGGCGTAGATCGCGCGCGCCCGCTCCAGGGCGCCGTCGTCGCCGAAGCGCGTGCCGAGCTCGGCGAGGGCCTCCGCCTGGTAGTAGGCGGCGCCCTCGGCCTCCAGGACGGCCGCGGCGGCGGCGAAGAGCTCGCGGGCCTCGTCGTCCCCGGCCAGCCGGGCCAGGTCCATGAGGACCTTCCCGAGGTCGCGCGGGTGGGCGGTGAAACGGGCGCGGGCCTCGCGCAGCGCCGCCACGGCCCTGGCGTGGTCGCCGAGAGCCGCGTAGGCCTGCCCGGTGAACTGCTTCTGCAACCCGCGCGCCCGGTTGCCCTCGTCGATGCCGTAGGCGGTCTCGTGCGCGGTCACCGCCCGCTCGTACTCGCCCCGGCGGACCAGCGCCCGCCCGAGGAACTCCCAGGCCGAGGCCAGCACGTCGGCGCGGCGGGCCAGCCCGATCGCGCCCTCCAGCTTGGACACCGCGTCGGCGAGCTCGCCGTGCTCCATGTCCCAGCGGCTGGCCAGGGTCAGCATCCGCGCCTCGACGTCCGGGCCGAGCGACGGGGCGGCACGGACCCCCAGGTCACTCGACTCGTACCAGTCGAGCTCGTTGCGGCGGTCCATGAACAGCGGCCACATCGCCTCGGTGAAGCCGCACACCTCGCGCATGAAGCCGCTGCGGAACGCGCGCCGCTGGACCGTGACGAGCAGGGCCCGCCGCCGTTCCATCCAGGTCATGGCCTCGGCGCGGTCGCCGAAGGGGCCGGTGCCCTTCGCGGGTTCGATGACGCGCAGCCGCTCGCCCATGGCGAGGTCGGCGAAGGACGCGCGGGTGAGGAGATCGCCGATGAGGCGGGTCTGCGCGGAGTCGAGGTCCTCTCCGGCGGCCAGGACGCGGGCGTGCGCGCGGATCAGCTCGCCCATGTTGTAGCGGCCGTCCTCGCCGCCGGACACCAAGTGGGAGCCGCGCAGCTCCTCGACGGCGCCGCGCGCGGCGGTGCCGGTCGCGCCGGTGAGGGCGGCGACGTCGGCGACGTCGAAACCGGGACCGGGATGCGCGGCCAGCAGGCGGTAGGCGCGGCGGGTCTCCTCGGTGAGCCCGGCGTAGGCGATCTCGGCGATGTCCTCCAGCATCGCGTCACGGCCCTTGGCGTGCAGTTCGGCGAGCACCTGCGCCGGGGAGGCGGTGCTGCGGGCGAGGCGGCCGCCGATGAGGTGCAGGGCCAGCGGTACGCCCGAGGCGGCGTGGAGAAGCGCGGCGGTGGCCTCCGGTTCGGCGTCGAGGCGCGCGGGGTCGCAGTACGCGGCGAGGACCTGGCGGGCGTGCCCGTTGCCGAGGCCGGACAGGGACAGGCGCACGTCGGCGAGGGGGTCGAGTTCCTCGGGGCGGCGGAACGAGGTGACCACCATCGCGCTGCGGGGCGAGGAGGGCATGAGCCGGTCGATCTCGCGCCGGTCGACGGCGTTGTCCACGAAGACCAGGATCGCCTTGTGGCTGGTCACGCTGCGGAACAGGCGGGCGCGGGCGGCCTCGTCGTCGGGGATCTCCTCGCGTGCAACGCCCAGGGAGCGCAGGAAGCCCAGGAGGACGTCGCCGAGATCGGCGATCCCTCTGCGCCTCAGTTCACCGAGGTCGACGTAGAGGACGCCCTCGGTGAACGCCTCGCTCGCGCGCAGCGCCGCCAGTACGGCCACGGCGGTCTTGCCCGAACCCGGCATGCCGGTGACCAGGATCAGCCTGGGCACCGTGCGGCCGTCGGCGGGCGCGGAGAGGACATCGAGTTCGCGCGCCTCGTCGTCCCGGTTGAAGAAGATCCGTGGCGCGGCAGGCAGCTCTTGTGGTTTCCGCACGACTCTCCCCCGCTCACCGTCCCCGAACGCGCACCGCCCACCATACGTCCCGATCCGTGCGCGGGGGAAGTACGGTGACGGCATGCGCGAAGCCCTGGTCACGCTCGCCGGTGAGATCGACGCCCCCGTCCAGCGGGTGGCCGGCCTGCTGCTCACCGTCCACGAAGGCCCGGTCGGCGAGGAGAACCTCTGGCTGCTGAGCGGGATGGGCGCCACGCGCGTGTCGGGCGGGCCGGGGCGGTTCGCGGTGGCCTATCCCGGCGGGAACCTGACCGTGGACGTCGACCGCGAGGCGGGCACGATCGCCGCGCAGGGCGGGTGGTGGTACCGGGGCGAGTGGGCGCTCACCGGGCGGGAGGGCGGGACGCTGCTGACGCATCGCGTCCGCAACGTCGCGGGGGCGGGCTCGCGGTGGGCGGTGCCGCTGGCCAACAACTTCTTCCGCGGCTTCCCCGAGCGCACCCGGCAGGGCTTCCTGGCGGGCCTGACGCGCGTCGGCGAGCACCTGGGCTGCGCCACGCGGCTAGTGCCCTAGCCGCCGCGAGATCTCCGTCCACAGGTTCACGTCGAAGCTCACGTACACCGACGCCCAGATCACGCACGCCACGAACACCAGCCCGGCGGCGCCGATGAGGACCCGGACCGTCCAGTGCCGCCGCTTGATCCAGTCGAGCCAGCGGGTGAGCTGCCGCTTGGTGAAGGTGAAGAGCCGGTGGGCCCAGTGGAACTCCAGGGCCAGGATCGCCAGTCCGGCCAGGACGATCGCCCAGCCCGGTCCCGGGAACGGGATCAGCACGATCCCCAGCGCGATGACGGCGGTCCCGAGGACGCCGACGGCGATCTTGAGGGTGAGGCTGCCGGAGCGGGTGCGCCGGACGCGGTCCAGCCAGGCGTGCAATGGCCGCTGCCGCGGTGTCTCCTCCTCGTCCGTCATCGCCGCCCTCTCGACGTGGTCACTAGACGGTACCGAAACACTACGGTGGCGGGATGCCGATGGTCCGGTTTGCGTTGATCCGTGGTCACTTCACCCGGACGCGATTCCCCAAGTAGCACCGATCAGGGGGTACGGAGCTCTCCGTGGTGGTAAGACCACAAGTGAACATGGTGGGCACCGGGAAGGGGCCCACCCAAGTGCCGGGGGGCAGACATGGCTACGACACAACCGGTCACCATCGAGGTCGACACGTCGATGCGCCTGGTCGCGCCCGATTTCGCCACGCTCGCCGTCCGCGCGAGCCTGCGCTACGACCAGCGGGATCCGTACGCGGTCCACGTGGTGTTCCACCCGGACGGCGAGGGCGGCGAGTCGATCAGCTGGTCCTTCGCCAGGGAGCTGCTCGCCACCGGTCTGGCCGAACCCTCCGGAATAGGGGACGTCCGCGTGTGGCCGTGGAACACGCCGCGCGGCGAGGCCATCGCCCTCGCCCTGTCGTCGCCGGACGGGAACGCGCTGTTCGAGGTGCCCCGCAACGTGCTCACCCGGTTCCTGCGGCGCACCTACGGTGTGGTCCCGCGCGGCCGGGAGTCGGAGCACCTCGACGTGGACCAGGCGCTCACGCGCCTGCTCGCCGAACGGGAGAAGTGACCGCTCGTCCCGGCGAAGCCTCGCCCACGTTTCCGGCACACGGGGCGTGGGCGTGAACGGCCCGGGACGACGGTCTCCCACGGGGGAAGCGAACGCGAAATCGGAGATGGACGTGAGGGGCGGCCCGCGAGAGCGGGCCGCCTTCGAGACCCGCTAGCGCGGGCCGCCGGTCACAGCTCGATCGCCCGGAACTGGTAGACGGTCCGGTACCCGAGGCGCTCGTACAGCCCGATCGCCAGGGTGTTGGTGCCGTGCACATTGAGCTTGAGGTGCGTCGCGCCGTCGGCGACGGCGAGGTTCTCGCCGTGCAGCATCGCGGCCCTGCCGTAGCCCTTGCCGCGGTGGGCGGGGTCGGCGACCACGTCGAAGATGAAGTGGGTGCCCGGCTCGTAGAAGGCCTTCACCCAGATGGTGGCGACCCATTCCCCGCCGGCGACGAGCTTGTGCAGGTGGTGGCCCTCGGTGTCGGCGCCCTGCGGGAGCAGCGCGGCGAACTCCTTCTCGGCCTCCGGCAGCAGCTCCTCCAGGGTGCCCAGGCCGTTCTCGGCGTTCAGTTCGGCGTAGCCCTGGACGCTCTCGGCGCGCCAGGCGTCGAAGTCGGCCCCGGTGAGGCGCTCGGCGGTGACGCCCTCGGGCAGCGGCTTCGCCCCGGCCAGCTCCAGGTTCATGTGCTGCGAGGTGACGACCAGGCCCTCGACGAGCGCGGCCTGGGCGGCGTCCTCGGGCTGGAGGTTGACGCGGACGAGGGCCGCGCCGCGCGAGCGGGCGTGCTCCACGGCGGCGGCCAGCGCTGCGCGGGCGTGGCCCTTGCGGCGGTGGGCGGGGTCGATGACGATGTCGTCGAGGAGCATCTGGACCGGCTGCTGCCCGGGGACGTCGCTCATGGCCAGCAGGCCGACGTGCTCACCCCCGGTGTGCAGGGCGAACTCGAACCTGCTGTCCGCGGGCTTCTCGCGGCGGCGCTCGACGCGCTGGCGGTAGCCCTCGGGGAGCCGCTCGCGCCAGTCGGCCTCCCAGGCGGCGACGTCGGCGGGGGTGGCGTGACGTAGATCCATCGCCGGAGCGTAGCTCGCCCCGGCGACGGATCGCACACCGCTAGATCCAGCCGCCCGCGCGGGCCAGTTCCACGATGTCGGAGCGCATCGCGCGCACGCCCTCGATCTGCGGGGTCATCTCGCGGTCGACCATCATGGCGGGCACGTCGCGGCGGACGCGGGCGTGCACGGCGCCGGTCGCCGGTCCGGGCACCGCCACGTCGGCGCGCAGGTCGAGGCCCTGCGCCGCGCACAGCACCTCGATGGCCAGGACGGTGCGCGCGTTGTCGATGACCTCGTGGGCCTTGCGGACCGCGTGCCAGCCCATCGACACGTGGTCCTCCTGGTTGCCCGAGGTCACGATCGAGTCGACGCTGGCGGGGTGGCACAGGACCTTGTTCTCGCTGACCACGCTCGCGGCGGTGTACTGGGCGAGCATGAAGCCGGAGTTGGTGCCGGCGTCGGGTGCCAGGAACGGCGGCAGGCCGCGCGAGGTCGCCGGGTCCAGCATCCGGTACACGCGGCGCTCGGCGATGCTGGCCAGCTCGGCCACGGCCATCGCGAGGGCGTCGGCGGCGAAGGCCAGGGGCTGGCCGTGGAAGTTGCCGGTGCTCATGACCTCGTAGCCGCCGTCGTTGTCGGTGACGACGACGGGGTTGTCCACGACCGAGCCGAGCTCGATGGTGATGACGCGGCGGCAGTGCGCGATCAGGTCGCGCGAGGAGCCGTGCACCTGCGGCGCGCAGCGCAGCGAGTAGGAGTCCTGCACGGCGTGGTCGGACCAGCGGTGGCTGGCCAGCAGCGGGCTGTCGGCCAGCAGGCGCCGCAGGTTCGCCGCCGAGGCCAGCTGCCCCGGGTGGGGGCGGATGACCTGGACGCGCTCGTCATAGGCGCGGTCGGTGCCGAAGAGGGCCTCCACCGACATCGCGCAGGCGATGTCGGCGAGCTCGCACAGCTCCTCGGCGTCCACGATGGCCAGGGCCAGTACGGCCTGCATCGGCTCGGTGCCGTTGATGAGGGACAGGCCCTCCTTCGGCTCCAGGACCAGCGGGGTGAGCCCGTGCTCGGCGAGGACCTCGGCGGCGGGGCGGCCCTCCTTGGGGCCGCCGGGGGCCTTGAGGCGTCCCTCGCCGATGAGCGGCAGCGCCAGGTGCGCCAGCTGCGCGAGGTCCCCGGAGGCGCCCACGGAGCCCTTGGAGGGGATCACCGGCAGGAGGTCGGCGTTCAGGAGGTCGATGAACAGTTTCGGGAGGTCGATGCGGACCCCGGAGTGCCCGGCGGACAGGGTCCGGGCGCGCAGGAGCAGCAGCGCGCGGACGACCTCGTCCGGCAGCGGCTCGCCGACTCCGGCGGCGTGGCTGCGCACGAGCGCGAGCTGGAGCGCGGCGAGGTCCTCGGAGCCGATCGTGGTGTCGGCGAGGGCGCCGAATCCGGTGGTCACGCCGTAAACGACGTCCTTGCGGTTGACGGCGTCGACGACGACGCCCCTGCTGGGGGCCATCTTCTCGGCGAGGTACGGGCCAAGGCTTACACGCGCACGGCGGTGTGCGACATCGACGACGTCTTCGACCGTGAGCGCGTCTCCGGTCAGTGGAAGATCACGCATAGGGCAGACACTAACCGTCGCGGGTCCAGCGCGGTCGCGGTGGGGACATACCCGCGGCTGCGTAGAGTGAGCCGGTCGAGGGGAGATCGTCGGGTGTCGGGCCGGTCGTACGTGGGACGCAGGAACGCGACGTTCCAGCAGTGGGAGTCGCTGCTGGTCAACCGGAAGAAGCGGCAGCGTGCGGGCGCCTTCCTGGTGCAGGGGGTGCGCCCGGTGACGATGGCCGCGCGCGCCGGGTGGCCGGTGTCGGCGGTGCTGTGCCGGGCCGAGACGCGCCTGTCGGAGTGGGCCCGGGGGGTGCTGGACCAGGTCGGCGCGCCGGTGGCGGAGGTCTCAGCCGAGCTGATCGCTGAATTGGGCGAGCGGCCCGAGGAGCCACCCGAGGTGCTGCTGGTGGCGGACATGCCCGCCGACGACCTGTCGCGCATCGAAGTCGGCCCGGGTTTCCTGGGCGCGGTCTTCGACCGGCCCACCAGCCCCGGCAACATCGGGACGCTGATCCGCTCCGCCGACGCCTTCGGGGCCTCGGGGGTGATCGTGACCGGGCACGCCGCCGACGTCTACGACCCGCGCGCGGTGCGGGCCTCGACGGGTTCGCTGTTCGCGGTGCCGACGGTCCGCGCGGCCTCGCACGCGCCGGTGGTGGACTGGGCGCGCACGCATCCGGGGCTGGTCATCGCCGCCACCGACGAGGCGGGCACGGTCGAGCTGGCCGACCTGGACCTGACCCGGCCGACGCTGCTGCTCATCGGCAACGAGACAGCCGGGCTGAGCCAGGGCTGGCGCGAGGCCGCCGACGTCCTGGTGCGCATCCCGATGGGCGGCACGGCGAGTTCCCTGAACGCCGCGACGGCGGCGACGATCGCGTTCTACGAGGCGCGGGTGCAGCGCGACCGGGGACGGCGGGGATGAGGGACGGCAGGGAGGGCCGCGCGCCGCTAGCCTCGCGGGCATGACCAACCCCCACCTGGAGCACGTGCCCTTCGGCGAGACCGGCATCATGCCCGACTTCGCCTCCTGGCACACCTTCCCGTTCGAGGGCGATCTGCGCCTGAAGCCCTTCACGCCGCCGGTGGCGCCGGAGCCGCCCCGCCACGGCGCCGGCGGCGTGGACTGCGGGACCTGCGCGCGGCCCGACGCGTCATTCGTGTGGACCGACGAGCACTGGCGCGTCGGGACGACGAAGGCGCCCACCGGGCTCCCGGCCGTGCTGTTCCTGTACCCGCGCGCCCACCACGACCTGGTGGACATGCCACCGGAGCTGGCCGCCGGGTACGGGCCGATGATCCAGCGCGTGGAGCGCGCCTACCTCGCGCTGGGCGGCATCGCCCGCGTGCAGCAGGCGCGGTGGGGCGACGGTTCGGAGCACCTGCACCTGTGGTTCTTCGGGCGCCCCGAGGGGATGGTCCAGCTGCGCGGCACGTTCCTGTCGCTGTGGGACGACGTGCTGCCGCCGGTGCCGGAGGACCGCTGGCGCGCCGGTCTCTCCGCGATCGCCGCGCACCTGGCGGAGGGCGGCGGCACCGCGCACGTCTAGGAGACCAGCGCCAGGGCCTGCGTGGCGATCTCCAGTTCCTCGTCGGTGGGCACCACCAGGACCGTCACCGGCGAGCCCGGCGCCGAGATGACCGGCCCGCCGCGCTCGTTGCGGTCGTGGTCGAGGCGGACGCCGAGGTCGCCGAGCCCGGTGAGGGCGTGCTCGCGGACGCGCGCGTTGTTCTCGCCGACCCCGGCGGTGAACACCACCGCGTCGGTGTGCCCGAGGACGGCCATGTAGGCGCCGACGTACTTGCGCACGCGGTGGCAGTAGACGTCGAGGGCGAGCCGGGCGTCCTCGTCGCCGTTGTCGATGAGCTTGATCAGCTCGCGCATGTCGTTGACGCCGGACAGCCCGAGGAGCCCGGAACGGCGGTTGAGCGCGTCGTCGAGGTCGTCGACGGTGAGCCCGGCGGCGCGGCGCAGGTGGAAGATCACGCCGGGGTCCACGTCGCCGCTGCGGGTGCCCATGACCAGGCCCTCCAGCGGCGTGAGGCCCATGGAGGTCTCCACGCACACGCCGCCGCGCACCGCCGAGACGGAGGCGCCGTTGCCCAGGTGCAGCACGATCACGTTGACGTCGGCGGGCCCGCAGTCCAGCAGGCGCGCCGACATGCGGGAGACGTAGGCGTGGGAGGTGCCGTGGAAGCCGTAGCGGCGGACGCCGTACTCGGCGCGCCACTCGCGGGGCACGGCGTAGGTGTGGGCGTGCGGCGGGAGGGTCGCGTGGAACGCGGTGTCGAAGACGGCGACGTGCGGGACGTCCGGGAACACCTCGCGCGCGACCTGGATGCCCTTGAGGTTGGCGGGGTTGTGCAGGGGCGCCAGGTCCGAAAGGGACGCGATGACCTCGCAGACCTCGTCGGTGACGAGGGTGGGCGCGGTGAAGCGCTCGCCGCCGTGCACGACGCGGTGGCCGACGGCGGCGAGGTGGACGGCGGCCAGGTCCGGCCCGGCCTCGGCGAAGGCGGCGAGCATGGCGCGCATCCCGGCGGCGTGGTCGGCGACGGGCTCACGCCGCTCGACCTCCCCGGCGGGACCGCGGTGGGTGAGCAGCCCCTCGGACTCGCCGATGCGTTCCACGGCGCCCTTGGCGACGGCGTGGCCCGAGGGCAGGTCGAGGAGCCGGTACTTGATCGAGGACGAACCCGAGTTGACGACGAGCACCTGTGTCACAGCGGAGCCTCCATCTGCGCCTGTACGGCGGTCAGGGCGACGGTGTTGACGATGTCGTGCACGGTCGCGCCGCGCGAGAGGTCGTTGACCGGACGGCGCAGGCCCTGGAGGACCGGCCCGACGGCCACCGCGCCCGCGCTGCGCTGCACGGCCTTGTAGAGGTTGTTCCCCGTGTTCAGATCCGGAACCACGAACACGGTGGCGCGCCCGGCGACGTCGCTGCCGGGCAGCTTCGTGGACGCCACGCCGGTGTCGACGGCCGCGTCGTACTGGATGGGCCCCTCGACGGGCAGCCCGGGGACGCGCGCGCGGACCAGCGCGGTCGCCTCGCGCACCTTGTCCACCTCGCTCCCGGCGCCCGAGGCGCCCGTGGAGTAGGACAGCATCGCCACGCGCGGCTCCACCCCGAAGGCCTCGGCGGTGTGCGCCGAGGAGATGGCGATGTCGGCGAGCTGCTCGGCGGTCGGCTCGGGGATGACCGCACAGTCGCCGTAGACGAGGACCCGGTCGGCCAGGCACATGAAGAACACGCTGGAGACGACCTTGGTGCCGGGCACGGTCCGGATGATCTCGAAGGCCGGCCGGATGGTGTGCGCGGTGGTGTGCGCGGCGCCGGAGACCATGCCGTCGGCGAGTCCCTCCTGGACCATCATCGTGCCGAAGTACGACACGTCGGTGACCACGTCCAGGGCCAGCTCGGGCGTGACGCCCTTGTGGGCGCGCAGGCGCGCGTACTCGTGGGCGAAGCGCTCGCGCAGCTCCGGGTCGAAGGGGCTGACGACGGTCGCCGCCGACAGGTCGGCGCCCAGCTGCGCGGCCAGGCGGTGGACCTCGGCGGCGTCGCCGAGCAGCGTCACGTCGGCCACGCCGCGGCGCAGGATGATGTCGGCGGCGCGGATGACGCGCGGCTCGCCGCCCTCGGGGAGCACGATGCGGCGGCGGGACGCGCGGGCGCGCTCGACGAGGCGGTGCTCGAACATCAGCGGCGTCACCGCGGGCGAGGCGGCCAGGCGCATCCGGTCCAGCAGCGTCGCGCCGTCCACGCTCGTGGCGAACATGCCCAGCGCGGTGGCGATCTTGCCGTCGGAGCCGGCGGTCATGGTGCCCTTGACGGCGTTGAGGCGGGTGGCGGTCTCGAAGGTGTCGGCCTCGGTGAGCAGGATCGGCAGGGCCGCGTCGACCCCGGCGAGGAGGCGGCGGATCTGCAGGGGCGGGCGGATGCCGCCGGTGAGCATGATCGCGCCGACCGCCGGGACGCCCACGGAGTGGTGGGCGACCAGCAGCCCGAGCAGCAGCTCGGTGCGGTCCCCCGGCGTCATCACCACCGCGCCGTCCACGAGGTGGTCGAGGAGGTTCGGCAGCGTCATCGCGCCCACGAGCAGGCCGCGCGCCTCGCGGCCGAGGAGCTCGCGGGACCCGGCGATCAGCTCGGCGCCGCACGCGGCGGCCAGCTCGCCGACGGTGGGCGCGGTCAGCGCCGGGGTCTCCGGCATCACCCACGCGCCCGGGGCGCGCTCGCGGACGTCGGCGAGCGCCGCGGGCGCGACGCGGTTGACCACGACGCCGCAGACGGTGGCGTGGGCGGACTCGGCCTCGGCGGTGCCGAGGCGGACGGCGGCGGCGATCTCGGCGGGCGTCCGGCCGTCGCCGGTGACCACGAGCAGGACCGGGGAGGCGAGGTTGACCGCGACGCGCAGGTTGAACTCGAACTCGGTGGGCGAGGCGACGTCGGTGTAGTCGGTGCCGATGACGAGGACGGCGTCGTGGCGGGCGGCCAGCGCGTGGTAGCGCTCGACGACGCGGCCGACGGCGGCCTCGGAGTCGGCGCGCACGTCGTCGTAGGTGACGCCGACGCTCTCCTCGTAGTCCTGGGTGAGCTTGAAGCGCTCGCGGAGCAGCTCGACGAGCGGGTCGGGCCGCTCGTCGCCGCGGATGACGGGCCGGAACACCCCCACCGATCCGGCGGTGCGGGTGAGCAGCTCGGTCAGGCCGAGCGCGACGGTCGACTTGCCGCTGGCCGCGTCGAGGGCCGCGAGGTACAGACTCTTCGCCACCTGAGCACCTTAGATCGACTGGGGTCGCCGTCTCGCCGGAACGTCCTCAATGGCCCGCCGCCCCGGGCGGCGGGAGGGCCCACCGGGCACGTGACCGGCGGCGGAACCCGGGGCGCGGGGTTCATGAAGGGAGTCCTCCCCGCCGGGGCCTCCGTCCACTGTGTCCAACGAGCCGGGCGCGGGCGGGTGACGCCCGGGACCCGGCGATCTCCGGGCGGGGCGAGATCGTCTCGGGTTCGACCTTGACAAGGGCTCCACTCTGACGTCAGTATGGCGTCATGTCTACCGCCGCTATTGAGTCGGACGCCGCCACCAAAGACGCCCCCGTCGTGCCATTGCGCCGCAACCGGGACTTCCAGATCCTGTGGAGCGGCCGCGCGATCGCCGGGCTCGGCCAGGAGGTCGCCGGGATCTCGTTCCCGCTGCTGATGCTGGCCGTCACCGGCTCCGCCGGGTACGCCGGCCTGCTGGCCACCGGCCAGCTCGTGGCCATGCTGCTGGTCTCGCTGCCCGCCGGGGTCCTCGCCGACCGCCTCAACCGGCGCACCATCATGATCGTCTGCGACCTCGCCCGGGGCCTGATCTTCACCACCCTGACCGTGCTGGTCATCGCGGGCCTGGCGACCATCCCGATCATCATCGCCGCGGCCACCGCCAGCGCGATCTTCCACGGCTTCTTCAACCCCGTGGCGATGAGCGCGATGAAGCAGCTCGTGCCGACCTCGCAGCTGGCCGCCGCGCAGGCCCAGAACGAGGCCCGCATGCGCGTCACGGGCCTGATCGGCCCGCCCATCGGCGGCTGGCTGTTCGGGCTCGGCCGCGCGCTGCCGTTCATCGCCGACGCGGTCACCTACCTGCTGGCCGCCGCCGCGCTGCTGTTCATCCGCAAGCCGCTCCAGGCCGAGCGGGCCGTCCCCCAGGGCCCGGCCGAATCGCCCCTCAAGGCCGCCACCGCCGGGCTGCGGCACATGTGGAAGGACCGGCGGCTGCGCTACATGATGGCCTGGTCGATGGCCATCAACCTGTCCCTCGGCGGCCTCTACCTGACCATGATCGCCACCTGGCGCGAGCGCGGCGCCACCGAGGGCGGCATCGGCGCGCTGGTCGCCGTGGCGACCCTCGGCGGGCTGACCGGGGCGCTGCTGGCGCCGGTCATCATCCGCAAGATGAAGCCCTCGCTGCTGATCCTGTGCCTGGCCTGGGGCCTGCCGGTCGGCGTGGCCGCGATGGGCCTGGTCCCCGGGATCATCCCCATCGCCGCCCTCAACGCCGTCCTGGGCCTGCTCCTGCCCGCCCTGAACGCCCTGGGCATCGCCTACATCACCGCCGGGACGCCCGACGCGCTCCAGGGCCGCGTGGCCGCCGCCGCGAGCTTCCTGTCGATGCTGCTCCAGCCGCTGGCGCCGGTCACCATCGGCACCATCTTCGACGCCTCCGGCAGCACCGCCGCCTTCCTCACCATGGCGGGCATGGCCCTGGCCGGGGCCTTCTTCACCCTCACCAAGGCGATGCGGACCATCCCCCGCCCGGAACAGCTCGGCTGAGTCCGGAGTTCCGCCGACAAACCTTGCCACCGTCCCGTTCCCGGTAGAGGATCTTGCGAGTGTCGATCACCACCCCCACCCCGGCCGCTCCCGCGGTGCCCCTGCGCCGCAACCGCGACTTCCAGATCCTGTGGTCCGGCCGCGCCGTCTCCGCCCTCGGCAGCCAGGTCACCGAGATCGCCTACCCGCTGCTCATGCTCGCCATCACCGGCTCCGCCGGGTACGCCGGCATGCTCGGCGCGTCCCAGCTGATCACCAGCCTGATCGTCTCCCTCCCCGCCGGCCTGCTGGCCGACCGGATGAACCGCCGCACGATCATGATCGTCGCCGACCTCGGCCGCGCCGTCCTGCTGGGCGGTCTCGCCCTGGCGGTGTTCACCGGGCACACGAGCATCCCGCTCATCATCGCGACCGCGATCGGCTCGGCGGCCTTCGGCGCCCTGTTCAACCCGGCCTCCGGCGCGGCGATCAAGGCGCTGGTCACGCCCGCGCAGATGAAGCAGGCGCAGGCCCAGAACCAGGCCCGCATGCACGGCGCCCAGCTCCTCGGGCCGCCGGTGGGCGGCTGGCTGCTCGGGCTGGGCCGCTCGGTGCCGTTCCTGGTGGACGCGATCACCTACGTCCTGGGCGCGATCGCTCTGCTGTTCATCCGCAGGCCCCTCCAGGACGAGCGCGACGATCGCCGTCCCCTGCGGTTCAAGGACATGTTCGCCTTCAAGGACATGGCCGCCGGGCTGAAGTTCGTCTTCGCCGACCGCATCATCCGCGCGGTGATGTCGTGGGGCATGGGCGTCAACCTCGCCTACTCCGGCTTCTTCCTCATCCTCATCGCCACCTGGCACGCGCGCGGCGCCAGCGAGGCCTCCATCGGCCTGCTGTCGGCGCTGGCCACCGCCGGGGGCCTGCTCGGCGCGCTGCTCACCGGCCCCATCACCCGCGCGGTGAAACCCGCGACGCTGGTCCGCTCCCTGGCCTGGGTGCTCCCGGTGCTCACCGCCGTCATGGCGTTCCTGCCGGGCGTCATCCCCATCGCGGTGGCGTTCATGCTGGCGATGCTGCTGCTCCCGGCGCTGAACACGGTCATGCTCGCCTTCATCGCCGAGCGCGTGCCCGACGAGCTCCAGGGCCGCGCCAACGCCGGGACGAACGTGCTGGCCCAGGCGCTCCAGCCGATCGGCCCGCTGCTGCTGGGCACCATCTTCGACGCCTGGGGCACGCCGTGGGCCTTCGGGACGGCCGCCGCCCTACTGGCCGTGGCCGCCCTGTTCACCTTCAGCCGCCACATCACCGCGCTGAACCACCTCTAGCGCCCCGGCGACCGGCCCCCAGTCGGCGGTGACCGAACCGTCGGGACGGCGGAAGGTCACCGCGTCGGGATCCAGCAGCGCCACCCCGGCCCCGGCCAGGGTGGCGAGGCTGGTCGCGTAGGCCGGGTGGTGCCGCAGCGCCGGGCTCACCATCGGCGCCGCCACCACCGGGACGCCCAGGCCCAGCGCCCGGTTCAGGTGCCCCAGCGCGAAGGTGTCACCGGCGCCCCACGCCCACTTGTTCAGCGTGTTGAACGTGAGGGGCGCGGCGATGACCGCGTCCGGCGCCGGGAACGGGTCGTCCTCCCCGGGCCGCCGCGGCGCCGAGCGCACCGGGCGCCCGGTGCGCGCCTCCAGCGCGGCCACGTCCACCCAGTCCGCCGCCGTCGGCGTCAGGATGACGCACGGCGACCAGCCGCGCTCCTCGACCAGGTCGAGGAGCGCGGCCAGTTCCAGCACCGGGGGCGCGGCGCAGGCGACGATGTGGGCGATCTTCGGGCCGGCTGCCATCCCACCAGGATCCTCCGCCGAACGGTGAATCGCATCCCACCGAACCGGTCAGCGGGCCAGCAGCCGCCGCGCGGGCACCACCGTGGCGAAGTAGGCCGCCGCCAGGACCACCCCGCACATGACCGGTATCAGCCAGTACGGGCCCACCGGGAGCGGGCTCCCCAGCGCCCCCACGCCCAGGAACAGCAGCGGCGGCAGCGACAGCGCCAGCCCCACCGCGGCCGCCCCGGCCCCGAAGAACAGCGCCTCCGCGCGCGCCACCGCCATCAGCTGCCGCGGCGTGGCACCGGAGTGCCGCAGCGCGTCGAACTCCGGCCGCCGCCGCGCCGTGGCCGCGACCAGGCCGTTGACCACGCCCAGCAGGACGTACCCGAGCAGCCCGCCGATCACCACGAGGTTGACCCACTTGTCGGGCCGCTCGGCGGCTGCGGCGCCCACCTCGCCGCCCACGAGCGTCCCGGGCGCGATCGACAGGACCTCCCGGGCGCGGGCGGCGTCCAGGCCCTCGGCGATCACCGTCGACGGCGGCCCCGAGCCCAGGCCCGGCGCGAGGATCATCGAACCGAAACCGAACTCGCGCGCGTAGACGGCGACCACGGTGACCGTGACCGGCCGCCCGTCGGCGAGCAGCAGGCCGACCTCGTCCCCGGTCGACAGGCCGCCCCACAGCGCGAAGGACGCCGAGACCGCCACGCTCGTGTCCTTGACCGCGGCCAGGTCGCCGTCGGTGACCTCCGGATCGGCCAGGGCGACGTCGCCGCCCAGGACCGTGGCCGGGTGATCCTCGTAGCGCTGCTTGCCGTCCTGCTCGGAGGGCTCGTAGACGGTGGTGGAGCCGAAGGTGGCCACCCGGGCGCCGGGTTCGGCGGCCAGGGCGTCGACGGCGTAGGCGGGCACGCCGCGCAGGGCCGGGGCGGTGACGCTGACCGGCGCGCTCAGCCCGGCGGCGAGTTCGGCGCGGGCGGCCTCGTCCGGCGTGGTCTGGAGGAACGCGTTGGTGACGGCGAGCGTGACGGCCAGCGCGAGGCCGGTGACCGCCCCGGCGGTGCGGGCGGCGTAGGCGCCGATGTTGTGCGCGGCCAGCCACGAGGTCACCCCCGCCCGGCGCGGCAGGAACCGCGCGATGAGCACCGCGCCCTTGCGCATCAGCGCCGGACCGGCCAGGGCCAGGCCGATCACCGACATCAGGGAGGCGCCGCCGACCGCCGCCAGGCCCGCGATGCCGGGCATGGCCACCGGGGCCGCCGTCATCACCAGCGCCAGCCCGACCAGGCCGAAGCCGATCGCCGAGCGCACCGGGCCCTCCGGGCGCGGTTCGGTGTTGGTCTGCGCCAGGGCGCTGGTCACCGGCAGCCGGGACACCCCGAACGCGGCGGCCCGCGCCGACAGCCCGACGGTGAGCAGGAACAGCACGATCGCGATCAGCGCGGGCAGCGGGCTCCACGCGGTGGCGATCTCCGGGGAGAGCATCCCCAGCGAGACGAACCAGTCCCGCGCCACACCGGCCAGCGCGTACCCCCCGGCGATGCCGAACGGCAGCGCCAGCAGCGCCGTGACGGTGCCCTGCGCGGCGACGAGGCGGCGGGCCTGGCGCGGCGTGGCGCCCACGGCGCGCATCAGCGCCAGCTCCGGCGCCTGCCCGGCGACGTGCACCGACAGCGCGGCGGCGACCATGAACCCGACGACCATCAGGATCGTCCCGGACAGCGCGCCGGCCATCGCGATGAGCTCACCGGCCGAACCGGCCGCGGCGGGGTTCTCCACCTCGCCCCGGTCGTCGCCGGTGGCCACCACCGGGCCCGGGCCGGCCGCGGCGGCGATCGCCTCGGCCAGGTCCCCGGTGTCGGCGCCCGGCGCGGCCCACACCGCCAGCAGGTCGGCGGCGCGCCCGGCCAGCGCCGCGGCCGTCGCGTCGTCCCAGTACAGGCCCTCGGGGGCGCCGGCGGCGACGCCGGTGACGGTGTAGGACGCGCGCTTCCCACCGGCGATGACGTCGGTGGTGGCGCCGGGCGCCAGGCCCAGCCGCGCGGCGGTGGCCGCGTCCAGGGCGAGCTCGCCGGGGCCGGTGGGGGCGCGGCCGGTGATCTCGCCGGTCATCGCCGAGGACCAGCCGTGCCCGGTGAGCCCGGGGACGGCCTGCCCGCCGGTGACGGGCGCGGCGGGGACGCTCAGGTCGGCGATGACGCGCTCGACGCCGGGGACCGCCGCGACGGCCGCGATGACGGAGGCGTCGACGGGGGCGCGGGCGGCGAGGGGGATGTCGATGTCCTCGACCTGCTCCAGCTCCGCCGGGGCGCCCACGAGGACGTCGGCGTCGGCGAAGCGGCCCGGCGGCGCGGTCCCCCGGATGCCGGTCTCGCCGAGCACGGCGCAGGTGGTGACGGCGACGGCGCCGAAGAGCACCGCCACGAACACCGCGATGAGGCTGGCCACGCGCTTGCGGGCCATGGTGAACGCGATCGCCCTCACGCGCCGGCCCCTTCCCAGACGCGCCCGAGGCGGGCGGCGAGCTCACCGGCGGTGGCGCGGCTCAGGATCTCGCCGATGCGCCCGTCGCTCATCACGAGGGTGTCGTGGGCGCGGGCCGCGGCGGCCGGGTCGTGGGTGACCATGACGATGGTCTGGCCGAGCTCGTCGACGAGCTCGGTGAACAGGTCGAGGATCCCCGCGGCGGTGCGGGAGTCGAGGGCGCCGGTGGGCTCGTCGGCGAAGACCACGGCGGGCCGGGCGGCGAGGGCGCGGACGATGGAGACGCGCTGCCGCTGCCCGCCGGACAGCTCGGCGGGGGCCCGCCCGAGCATCCCCGACAGGCCGGTGCGGGCGACGAGGGAGGCGAGCCAGGCGCGGTCGGGCGACGTCCCCGCCAGGCGCAGCGGGAGGGTGATGTTCTGTTCCACGCTCAGCGAGGGCACCAGGTTGTAGGACTGGAACACGAAGCCGACGTGCTCGCGGCGGACGAGGGCGCGCTTGGACTCCTTGAGCCCGGCGATCTCGGTCCCGGCGATGGTGATCGAGCCGGACGTGGGGACGTCCAGCCCGGAGGCGCAGTGCAGGAGGGTGCTCTTGCCCGAACCCGACTGGCCCATCACCGCCAGGAACGCCCCGCGCGGCACGCGCAGCGACACCCCGTCCAGCGCGGTGACGCCGCCGTCGTAGACGCGGGTGACGCCCCGCAGCTCCACCGCGGTCACTTGCGCTTCCGGGTGGACACGTAGGAGATGACCAGGCCGACCACGGCCAGGACGCTGATGGACCCGGCGAGGATGCCCAGGACGGTGGTCCCGCCGAAGTTCATGATCGTGTTGGCTCCGGCGCCGCCGATCGCCACCGGCCACAGCAGCAGGCGCAGGGCCGTGTGCCCGCCGGAGGCGCGGCGGGGCGAGGCGGTGGCCGGGGTGGCGGAGTCGCTCAAGCGGTAGGGGTCCGACATCGGGGTTCCTTCCGGTTCTGGGTGTGCCCAACTGACGTCCCTCACGCTATGGACGCGCGGGGAAACGGACAATCCAGGCAGCTACCGAACCGGGGTAGCGCAGGCTGTACTTCTCGTCGCGTCCCCTTGGCCGCGCCCCCGCGGGCACGTACCGTCATCGGCGTGAAACCCCTGCTCCGGCGCACCCTCACGGCCCTGGCGACGCTCGGCCGCGGCACCGGCACCGCGTTCCTGGCCTACCTCGGCCTCGCCGGGACGCTGCTGCTGGCGGGTCTCTGCCTGATCTCCGTCGGGCTGCCGCTGCTGCCCTACGGCCTGCGCCTCCAGCGCGGCCTGGCCAACCTGGAGCGGCGCCGCCTGCGCCGCCTCGGCTACGAGGTCCCCGAGCCCTACGCGCCCCTCCCCCACGGCTGGGGGCCGTCCATGCGGACCGCGTTCACCGACCCGGCGACCCGCCGCGACCTGGCGTGGCTGGCCGCGCACGGCATCGGCGGGCTCGCCCTCGGCCTCATCGTCTTCTCCCTGGTCAGCAACTCCATCCGCGACATCACCATGCCCCTGTGGTGGTACCTCATCCCACCCGACGCCGGGCTCACGACGATGTGGGACGCCCCCGTCGACTCCTGGGACATCGCCGCCGTCACCGCCCTCACCGGGCCCGTGTGGCTGCTGCTGGTCTTCGCGCTCGCCCCCGCCATCGCCCGGGGCCAGACCTACGCCGGGCGCCGCCTCCTCGGGCCCGTGGACGGCATGGACCTCACCGCGCGCGTCGCGCAGCTGACCCGCACCCGCGCCGCCGTCCTCGACGCCCACACCGCCGAGCTGCGCCGCATCGAGCGCGCCCTCCACGACGGCGCCCAGAACCGCCTCGTCGGCGTCGCCGTCCTCACCGGCGCGGCCCGCCGCGCCCTCACCCGCGACCCCGCGACCGCCGACGCGATCCTGGAACGCGCCCAGACCGGCGCCGAGGAGGCCCTCGCCGAGCTGCGCGCCGTCGTCCGCAGCATCCTCCCGCCGGTCCTGGAGCAGCGCGGGCTGCACGGCGCCCTGTCCGCGCTCGCCGCGGGCTGCGCCGTCCCCTGCACCTTCGAGGCCGACATCCCCGGGCGCCTGCCGACCTCGGTGGAGGCCACCGCCTACTTCGCCGTCGCCGAGGCCCTCACCAACGTGTCCAAACACAGCCGCGCGACCACCGCGTCCGTCGAGGTCACCCGCACCGGCGACCGGCTCACCGTCACCGTCCGCGACGACGGGAAGGGCGGCGCCGACGGTGACGGCGGCAGCGGCCTCAACGGCCTGAAAGGGCGAGTGGAAGCACACGACGGGACCTTGCTCGTCGACAGTCCACGCGGAGGGCCCACAATGGTCCGCGTGGAGCTGCCGTGCGGATCGTGATCGCCGAGGACGACGCCCTCCTCCGCGAGGGACTGACCCTGCTGCTGAGCGCGGAGGGCTTCGACGTCGCCGGCGCCGCCGGTGACCCCGAAACCTTCCTCGCCCTCGTGGACGAAAAGAAACCCGACCTCGCCGTCGTCGACGTCCGCATGCCCCCCACCCACACCGACGAGGGCATCCGCGCCGCCGTCGCCGCCCGCCGCGCCCACCCCGGCCTCGCCGTCCTCGTCCTGTCGGCCTACGTGGAGCAGAGCTTCGCCACCGACCTCCTCGCCGACGGCGCCGACAAGATCGGCTACCTGCTCAAGGAACGCGTCGGCCGCGTCGAGGCCTTCCTCGCCGCCCTCCGCCGCGTCGCCGACGGCGGCACCGCCATCGACCCCGAGGTCATCGCGCAGCTCTTCGCCACCCGCCGCGCCGGCGACCCCCTCGAACGCCTCAGCGCCCGCGAACGCGAAGTGCTGACCCTCATGGCCGAAGGACTCGGGAACACCGCCATCGCCGAGAAGCTCTTCGTCACCCCCAACGCCGTGCACAAGCACATCCGCGCGATCTTCGCGAAACTGGAACTGCCCCCGGACGAACGCGTGGACCGCCGCGTGGCGGCGGTGCTGCGGCACCTGGAGGGGACGCGGAGGTAGGGGTGGGGCGGACACGGCGCGGGCTCGCGACGGCGGCGGGGCGGGGCGGCGCCGTGACGGCGCGGGGCGGTGACGGCGCGGCGGAGCCGCGGGACCCGGTCATGGCGCGCCGCGCATGCGACGGCGCGGCGCCGCCCAACCCACCCGCCGCGCCGCCGAGCTCGCCATCAAGCTCGCCGCGTCCAACCCACCCACCACCCCACCCCCACCATCGCCGCAAAACCCCGCGCGCCCTCACCCGCCACCACGTTCAATTGATCACGTGAAGTCCTGGTTCCACGCCACCATCGTCGCCCCCGGTCTCGTCCCGCTGTTCTGCTTCTTCGTCGCGTTCCTCGCCGGGTTCGGTTTCATCCGCCTGTCGGTGCGGCTCATCCGCGCGCAGGTCCGCTGGTGGCCGGGGAACGTCACGCCGGGTGGGCTGCACATCCACCATGTCGTGTTCGGCGTGGTCTTCATGCTCGTGGGGGGTGTGACGGGGCTGGCGGTGCCCGATGAGCTCACGGTGTGGCGGTGCGTGGCGGCTTCGCTGTTCGGGATCGGCGCGGCGCTGGTGCTGGACGAGTTCGCGCTGATCCTGCACCTGAAGGACGTGTACTGGACCGAGGAGGGCCGCACGTCGGTCGACGCGGTCTTCGTGGCGGCGGCGTTCACGGGGTTGCTGCTGCTGGGGTTCCGGCCGATCGGGGTCGCCGATTTCCTGGACTTCCAGGGGGAGCCGTACGCGCTGCCGATCGCGGTGGGGTTCACGCTGGTGAACCTGGCGTTCGCGGTGGTGACGCTGCTGAAGGGCAAGATCTGGTCGGGGCTGCTGGGGCTGCTGATCCCGTTGTTCCTGTACGTGGGCGCGGTGCGGCTGGCGCGGCCGGGTTCGCCGTGGGCGCGGTGGCGGTACGTGCCGGAGCGGCGGCGCGGGGAGCGGAAGATGGCCGACGCGATGTGGCGGGAAAAGCGGTTCCGGCGGCCGGTGATCCGGGCGAAGATCTGGTTCCAGGAGCTGATCGCCGGGCGGCACCACTGACGTGAAAAAGGGAGGGACGCCGTGGCGTCCCTCCCGTCCCCTTGCGCCCCTCGCCTTACACCTTCGGGTCGAAGATGACCGCCGGCGGCGGCTCCTTGCGGAAGAAGTCGTTGGCCGCGGGCAGGGCCAGCAGCACGATCACCGCGACGTAGATGACGAGGCTGACGATGCCGCTGATCGACTGCCAGACGGTGAAGATCGGCGGGACGGCGTCGGCGATGGCGTCGTTGACCTTGTCCATGTTGATGTCGTTCTGCGTGCCGCCGGACATCGCGTTCAGGCCGAAGCTGGCCGCGCCGCACAGCAGGAAGATCCCGGACAGGACCCAGGTGGCGATGCGCGAGCCGTTCTTGCCCTTGCGGTTGAGGAAGCCGAGCAGCGCGTAGACGAGGGCGACCACGAGGCCGATGATGGCCGAGACGGTGATGATGGTCCCGGAGAACTTCACGCCGTCGATGACGTTCTTGGCGGCGCCCTGGTCCTCGTAGGCCTTCACCATCGCGTCGGTGAGGTCACCGGCGTACATCGCGGTCAGCACGACCCCGACGAGGCTGAGCAGGACGGTGAACCACTGCAGGTAGGCGGCGATGTTCACGACGCCGGGCGTGGGCTTGCTGACGGGCTGGGCGAGCGGAGGGGTGAACTCACTCATGTCGGCTCCATTGATCGCGGACTTCTCTTTCGACAATGTGACGATAGGGCCGCGCGGGGCCGGGCACTTCCTTCTCCGGAAGGAAACGTGCGCCGAGACACGGTGTGGTCCGGTCATACCTGAGGTGGAGCGCCGCTCGTCCCGGTGAAGGACCGGTCACTCCTCCACGGCGGCGATCGCGGCGAGGACGGCGTCGGGCCGGTCGAGGTGCACGAGGTGCCCGGAGCGGCGGACACGCCACAGCTCACCGCGCGGGAACAGCCCGGCGAGGCGCACGTGCCCGACCGGCGGGACCGCGCCGGAGGTGGCCGACAGGACGACGGTGGGCACGTCGGGGGGCACGGTGGACGCGCGCAGCCCGGCGAGGTCGGAGGTGACCTCCGGGTAGGCGAACCATTCGGCGAGCGCGGCGCGGAAGGCGCGGGGGTCGCGGTAGCGCAGGCGCCCGGCGCGCAGGACGGCGCGGTCGGGCGCGCGGCGGCTCGCGGTGAGGGTGCCGAGGGTCCACACGGGCGGCCCGAGGCGCCAGGCGAGGGCGGGGGCGGCGAGCCAGGCGGCCCAGGGTGGGACGGGGCCGCGCACGCCGGGGCGGTGGGCGTCCTCGAAGGAGGGGTCGGACAGGACGAGCCCGGCGACGCGCCCGGGGTGCAGGCGCGCGTAGGCCTCGGCGTAGAGGGCGCCCATGGAGTGGCCGACGAGGACGGGCCGGTCGAGGCGGGCGACGGCTTCGGCGACGCGGGCGGTTTCGGCGCGCAGGTTCCAGGTGGTCCCGTCGAGGCGTTCCAGGAACGTGTATCGGCCGGGGTGGCGGGTGACGGGTCCCCAGGTGAAGGCGCCGTCGCCGAGGCCGGGGAGGATCAGGACGTCCGCCATCGCCACCCGAGCGCGGTCAGCCACACCGAGGTGAGCAGGAGCTGGAGGCGCTGGACGACGCCGACGTCGGTGTCGCCGAGGACGGCGATGAGGGTCGCGGCGGTGGCCAGGGCGAGCAGGACGGCGAGGCCCCACATGAGGGGCGCGCGGGAGGTGACGGCGAAGCCGAAGGCGGCGACCAGGATCGCGGCGGCGCTGAGCACGGAGGCCACCGAGTGGACCTGGTCGGGGACGGGGAGGGTCCCGGCCTGTTCGGCGGCGCGGCAGGTGGCGTCGATGGACGGGGCGCAGGTGAGGGTGAAGGGCCCGGCGTCGAGGAGGGTCGCGACGCCGAAGACGACTACCGACCACCACGCGGCCTTGACCACGATGTCGGACGCCCGTTTGGCGAACATCACCGCCGCGGCCCCGGCGAGGGTGCCGGTGAGGACGTCGCCGATGCGGAAGAACCACGCGCCGGGCTGGTCGTCGGCGGCGTACTCGCTGACGTAGGAGCGCAGGGGGTCCAGGGCGGGGTTGACGGCCTCGTCGAAGACCCAGGTCAGGTAGCAGACGGCGGCGGCGATGAGCGCGTACGCCCACCAGCGGCGGTCGAGGACGCGCGGGGAGGTCATGAGGCGTCCTCGCTCGCGCGGACCAGCGGGAACGGGAGCGTCTCGCGGATGGTGCGGCCGGTCAGGAACATCACCAGGCGGTCCACGCCGATGCCGAGGCCGCCGGTGGGCGGCATCGCGTACTCCAGGGCGGACAGGAAGTCCTCGTCGAGTTCCATGGCCTCGGGGTCGCCGCCGGCGGCGAGCAGTGACTGGGCGGTGAGCCTGCGGCGCTGCTCGACGGGGTCGATGAGCTCGGAGTAGGCGGTGCCGAGCTCGGTGCCGAAGGCCACCAGGTCCCAGCGTTCGGCCAGGCGCGGGTCGAGGCGGTGCTGGCGGGTCAGGGGCGAGACCTCGGTGGGGAAGTCGGTGTAGAAGGTCGGGGTGGTGGTGTCGTGCTCGACGAGCCGCTCGTACATCTCCAGCACCACCGCGCCGGGACCCCACTTCGGGTCGAGGGGCACCTTCGCGGCCTCGGCGAGCTCGCGGAGCCGCTCCAGGGACGTGCCCGGGTCGATCTCCTCGCCGAGGGCGGCCGAGATCGCGCCGTGCACGGTCAGCACGGGCCAGGGCTCGGCGAGGTCGATGGTGACGCCGTCGCGTTCGATGACGGTGGTGCCGAAGGCCGCGCGGGCCGCCTCGCGCACGAGGGTCTCGGTGAGTTCGCGCATCCCGTGGTAGTCGGTGTAGGCCTGGTAGGCCTCCAGCATCGTGAACTCGGGATTGTGCTTGAAGGACACGCCCTCGTTGCGGAAGGTGCGGCCCAGCTCGAAGACCCGCTCGACGCCGCCGACGCACAGGCGCTTGAGGTACAGCTCCGGCGCGATGCGCAGGTAGAGGCGCATGTCGTAGGCGTTGATGTGGGTGACGAAGGGGCGGGCGTTGGCGCCGCCGTGGACGCGCTGGAGGATCGGCGTCTCCACCTCCAGGAACGCCCGGTCGTGGAGGGTGGTCCGCAGCGAGTGCAGGACGGCGGCGCGGGCCCGCAGGACCTCGCGCGCCTCGGCGTCGACGATGAGGTCGAGGTGCCGCTGCCGGACCTTGGCCTCGGGGTCGGACAGTCCCTTGTGCTTGTCGGGCAGCGGGCGCAGGCACTTGGCGGTGAGCGTCCACTCCGTCACGTGCACCGAGAGTTCGCCGCGCCGGGTGGTGATGATCTCCCCGGCGACGCCGACGTGGTCGCCGATGTCGATGGCGGCGGCGAAACCGGCGTCGCCGGTGAGCATGAGCTGGAGGTCGCCGCTCCAGTCGCGGACGGTGGCGAAGGTGAGGCGGCCGTGGTGGCGCATCAGCATGACGCGCCCGGTGAGGCGGACCTGTTCGCCGGTGCGCATGTCGGGCGGGAGGCCGACGTAACTCGCGGCGACCGCCGCGCACGTGGCGGTGCGGTCGAAACCGACGGGGTAGGGGTCCACACCGGACGCCCGCAGCATGTCGAGGCGGTCGAGGCGGACGCGCATCTGCTCGGGCAGCGCGGCGCGCCCGGTCCCGGCGGACTCGCGCTGGACGCTCGCGGCGGCCAGCGCCTCGGCGAGGCCGGGCAGCGGCATGGGCGCGGCGGCGCGGCCGATGGACACGCGGCGGCTGGGCATGGTCACGAAGCCCTCGGCGATCGCGGCGGCCATGCCGACCTTCGGCAGGGTCCGGCGCTCGCCGTAGCAGAGGTAGCGGGGCAGCCATTGCGGCCGGTACTTCAGGTTCGAGCGGTACAGCGACTCCAGCTGCCACCAGCGGGAGAAGAAGAGCAGCAGCCCGCGCCAGGCCCGCAGGATCGGCCCGGCGCCGATGCGCGCGCCTTCCTCGAAGACCGCGCGGAACATGGCGAAGTTGAGCGAGATCCGTTCCACGCCGTGGTCGAAGGCCTCTTCGCACAGGGCGCTGACCATGAACTCCATGAGCCCGTTGTCGCCGTCGCGGTCGCGGCGCATCAGGTCCAGCGACAGTCCCCGGTCGCCCCACGGGACGAAGGACAGCAGCGCGCGGACGCGCCCGTCGGCGTCGACGGCCTCGACCAGCAGGCTGTCGCCGTCGTCGGGGTCGCCGAGGCGGGACAGGGCCATGCTGAAGCCGCGTTCGGTGGAGGTGTCGCGCCAGGCGTCGGCGCGGTCGATGGTCGCGCGCATCTCCACCGGAGTGAGATCGCGGTGGCGGCGGATGCGGGCGGTGTACCCGGCGCGGCGGACGCGCGCCACGGCCTGCCGCACCGGGCGCATGTCGGCGCCCTCCAGGCTGTAGTCGCGGGGGTGCAGGATCGCCTCGTCGCCGATCTCGCGGACCCGCAGCCCGGCCGCGGCGTAGGCGGTGGCGGCCTCCTCGCCGGCGCCGAGCACCGCCGGGGACCAGCCGTAGGCGCGGGTGTGCTCCAGCCACGCGTTGATCGCGCCGGGCCAGTCGGCGGGTTCGCCGATGGGATCACCGGCGGCCAGGCAGATCCCGGCGAGGGTCCGGTAGCCGATCGCGGCGTCCCCGCGCGGGGAGAAGATGAGGGACTTGTCGCGGCGGGTGGCGAAGTAGCCCAGGGAGTCGGGCGTGGTGTCCCTGGCCAGCAGGACCCGCAGCCGCACCTCTTCCTCGGGGCTGTGCACGGCGGCCTGCCGCTGCGAGCCGAAGAGGGTGAACAGGGACGCGAAGAGCGCGATGGCGCCGAACAGGCCGAGGAACAGGTTCACCCAGCCGGGCGCGTGCCCGAGGTTGCCGTGCCGGAACACGCCGCCGAGCATGCGTTCCAGGACGTACGGGAGCCGGTCGGCGCGGTCGACGTGGCCGGGGAACGCGTTCAGCAGCAGCCAGCCCAGCAGCGTGAACAGCGCGAACAGGCCCACGTAGGTGCCCACGGCCTTCCACAGGCTGGCCCGCTGGACGCGCGCGTTGAACTCGCGGCGGGCCACCAGCAGGATCACCACCGCCAGGAGCGTGATGACGAGGTTGAGGGTGATGGCGATGATCATGCGCTTGGGCGTCTCGATCGTCTCGCCGCCCTCGTCGGTGAACACCTCCGTGGGGAACATGGCCATCAGGCCGCCCAGGAGCATCCCGAGGCCGAGCTGCACGAAGAAGTAGAGGGTGAGGATCCACCACGCCAGGCGCTTGCGGCGGGCCACGGCCATCGCGATGATCGCCAGGAAGGCCGCGTAGGCGAGGTTGGCGGGCACCGGCACGAAGACCCACTCGATGGCGGTGCGCACCGGGCCGAGCTTCTGCCGGAACGCTCCCCCGACGGCGGCCAGCGCCGACAGGGCGGCCACGATCGTCAGCAGACCCGCGAATACCTTCGGGACCTTGTGGAGCCACCCCTCGGTCCGAGCCTTCTCCCCTGTGCTCATGGCGCCATTCTGCTAGGAGCCCCCCACCCTGTCCGACAGATGGGTGGTGCCGAAAGTGGCCGAACGCACCGCCCGGGGCGGCAACCCGGGCGTCCCAGGGGTTCACGGGCAAGAAGAAACCGGCCCCCGGAGTGTTCCGGGTGGCCGGTTCAGTGCCCGTGACGGGCGCGGATCCGCAGACGCCCTACTCGGCGATCGGCGGGACCGGGACGGGCGGGACCTCGCCGACGTACTTGGCGCGAGGACGGATGATCTTGCTGTCGCGGGCCTGCTCCAGCACGTTCGCCGCCCAGCCGATCACGCGCGACGCGGCGAAGGTGGGGGTGAACATGTCGCGCGGGACGCCGCAGTCCTCCATGACCACACCGGCGAAGAACTCCACATTGGTGTAGAGGTTGCGGCCCGGCTTCAGCTCGGCCAGGATCTCCACGACCCGCTTCTCGACCTGCTTGGCGAACTCCACGCGGTGGCCGCCGAGGGACGTGGCGACGTCGCGCAGCATCAGCGAGCGCGGGTCGTCGGTCTTGTAGACGGCGTGGCCGAAGCCCATCAGCCGCTCGCCGCCCTCGATCTTGCCGCGGACCCAGGAGTCGATGTTCTCCGGCGTGCCGATGGCGTCCAGGGCGTCCAGGGCGCGGCTGGGGGCGCCGCCGTGCAGCGGGCCGGACAGCGCGCCGATCGCGCCGACCAGCGCGGCGCCCATGTCGGCGCCGGTGGAGGCGATGACGCGGGCGGTGAAGGTGGAGGCGTTGAAGCCGTGGTCGATGGTGGACATGAGGTAGGCCTCGATCGCCCGGGCGTGCTCGGGCTTGGGCTCCTCACCGGTGAGCATGTAGAGGTAGTTGGCCGCGTAGGCGAGGTCGTCGCGGGGCGCGATCGGCTCCAGGCCCTGGCGCAGGCGGTGCAGCGAGGTGAGGATCGTCGGGACGATCGCCGAGGCGTACACCGCGTCGGCCAGACGCGTCTCCTCGTCGATGTCCAGGACGGGCTTCATGCCCCGCAGCGCGGCGGCGAAGGACAGCGCGGTGCGCAGGCCCTCCATCGGCACCGAGACGGTCAGGGACGGCAGCAGGTCCGCCACGGCCTTCGGCAGGTGCCGCAGGGGCGTCACCTCGGCGATGAAGGCCTCGCGCTGCGCCACCGTCGGCAGCTCGCCCTTCAGCATGAGGTGCCATACGTCCTCGAAGTCGCGCTTCTGGATCAGCTCGATGGCCGAGTACTGGCGGTAGTGGTAGAAGCCCTCTTCACCACGCACATCGCCGACCTCGGTCTCGGTGACGATGACACCGGCCAGACCCCGCGGCACCTCGATGAAATCAGTCATGTCGACCTCCCTGTCAGTCATGACGACACTGTGTGCCGGGGATGGCCCGGCGGACACACACTCCTGCGGTAACAGACCCATTGTCAACCTTGTGTGCCGCAACGGCCGTCCCCGCCCCCGTAATGTGGGCCACGCTGCGTTTAAGCCCGCCGGTAAACGCTTCCAGCGGGGCGTGTGTTTACGCACCTCGCCGCCTTGATCGCGGCCGCGCGGGCTGGCACCGAGTGACACTGAGCGAGGAACGTCACCTGCGTCACACTTGCGCAACCTCGCCCTCGGTGACCGTGTCGGCGCGCGCCCGCGACGGCGTTCGTGCGAGGCTGTCGGCGTGCGCACCCGCCTCACCGCAGCCCTGACCGCCGCCGTCCTCCTGTTCGCCACGGCCGCGTGCGGCTCCTCCGGCGACGACGGCACGGCGGCCTCGCCGCCGTCCCCGCCGGCGGCGTCATCGAGCGCTCCCCGGGACTCCGCGACGATCGCGATCGCCGGTGACGTCCACTTCGAGGGACGCGTCGCCGACCTCCTGGCGAACCCGGCGACGGCCTTCGGCCCGGTCGCGGAGGTGTTCAGGTCCGCCGACTACGCCATGGTCAACTTCGAGACCTCGGTGACCGAGCGGACCACCGCGCAGCCCAAGCAGTACAAGTTCAAGACGTCCCCGGCGGCCTTCCAGGCCGTCAAGGACGCCGGGATCGACCTGGTCAGCCTGGCCAACAACCACGTGCTGGACTTCGGGCGCGGCGGGCTGGAGGACACCCTCGCCGCCGCCGACGCCGCCGGGGTCCCGCACATCGGCGCGGGCGCGAACACCGCCGCCGCGCTGGCCCCCGTCATCGCCGACCTGAACGGCACCCGCGTCGCCTTCATCGGCGTGTCCCAGATCTGGGAGCTGTGGGACACCTGGATGGCCGGGGACGACCGGCCCGGCATCGCCCACACCGCGCACGAGGACCTCGTCACCGAGGCCGTCCGCGACGCCAAGAAGCAGGCCGACGTGGTGATCCTGATGATGCACTGGGGCACCGAAGGGCAGGAGTGCCCCAACGGCGAGCAGAAGGACTGGGCGAAGCGCCTGTCGGAGGCCGGGGCCGACGCGATCATCGGCACCCACGCCCACCTCATGCAGGGCGAGGGCCGGCTGAACGACTCCTACGTCTTCTACGGCCTGGGCAACTTCCTGTGGTGGTGGGACGACGCCTTCAGCAACGACACCGGCGTGCTGGAGCTGACCGTCTCGGGCGGGCACCTGACCGGCACGCGCTTCGTCCCGGCGCACATCTCCTCGACGGGGCAGCCGATCCCGTCCTCGGGCGCCGAGGCCGAGCGGATCTCGGGCAAGCTCGACGGCCTGCGCAAGTGCACCGGTCTCAAGGACGCCCCGGCCTGAGCGGCCGGGGCGTGCCCGCGTCCGGTCAGGCGGCGACCGCCGCCGCGATCTTGCCGGTGAGCGCGCCCAGCAGCTCGCGCACGAGCCCGATGGTGGCCTCGTCGGCGAGGTTCCCCTTCTCGTCGAAGCGCTCGTAGGAGCGGAACACGATCACCTCGGGCTTGACCACCACGTCGGTGTGGGTCCACACGAAGACCTGCCGCAGCGCCAGCTGCGCGCGGACCGTCCCGAAGTTGGTGGGGGCGGCGCCCATGATCGCGGTGGGCTTGCGGTCGAGCGGGCCGCCCGTCCTGGCCCAGTCGGTGCTGGCCCAGTCGATGGCGTTCTTGAGGACGCCCGGGACCGAGTAGTTGAACTCGGGCGTGGCGATCAGCAGCCCGTCGGCCTCGGCGACGCGGCGGCGCAGGTCGGCGGCGGGCTCGGGGCGCAGCTCCTCGGTGTCCAGGTCGAAGTCGTAGGGCGGGATCTCCCGCAGGCGGTCGTAGATCTCGATCTCCACGCCCTCCGGGGCGTGCTCCTGGGCCGCGCGCAGCAGAGCGGTGTTGTGGGAGTCGGCGCGAAGGCTGCCGCTGACGCCGAGGATCTTGATGGTCATGTCGTGGCTCCTGGGTGGTGGTCCAACCGGTACGGGAGTCAGCGTGCGGGCCCGGGTTGATGCATCGCCTACTCGTTCGCCACGCGCGCCACCGATGGCGGACGGATGGCGCGCGCATCAGCGTCCCGGCGCATCGTCGGCGGCATCGACCACCGACTCATCTGGGAGCGACCATGCGCATCGACGTGCACGCACACCTTTGGACCGACGCCTACCTGGACCTGCTCGACTCCTACGGCCGCGCCGACACCGCCACCCAGCGCGGCACCGGAGCCGGGTACACCGAGGCCGAACTGGAGGCGCGCTTCGCGCTGAACGACTCGGCCGGCATCGGCCACCAGGTCCTGTCGGTCTCGCCGCAGAACCCGCACTTCGCCCGCCGCGACCACGCCATCGGCGCCGCGCGCATGGCCAACGACGTCTACGCCGAGGCCGTCGCCGCCCACCCGGGCCGCTTCTCGGCCTTCGCGGCCCTCCCGCTGCCGCACGTCGACGCCGCCCTCGCCGAGCTGGAGCGCGCGCTGGACACCCTGGGGATGCTCGGCGTCGCGGTGACCACCGACGTCCTCGGGCACACCCTCGCCGACCCGCTGCTCGCGCCGGTGCTGGCCGAGCTCAACCGGCGCGGCAGCGTCCTGTACGTCCACCCCTCCGGCCACGGCGCCGGGACGCCGCTGATCGAGCGGCACCGGATGCGCTGGATGGTCGGCGCGCCCATGGAGGACACCATCGCCGCGATGCACATGATCCTGGCCGACATCCCGTCCCGCTACCCGCGCCTGAAGATCATCAACTCGCACCTCGGCGGGGCGCTGCCGATGCTGCTGCAGCGCGCCGACAACCAGTACCGCTGGGAGTCGCCCGAGACCCGCGAGCTGCCCAGCGAGACCGCCCGCCGCATGTGGTACGACACCGTCAGCCACGGGCACGTGCCCGCCCTGCGCGCGGCGGCGGAGACCTTCGGCGCCGACCGGCTCGTCCTCGGCACCGACTTCCCCTACCAGAACGGCGATCTGCTGCGGCGCGCCGTCACGTCGATCGGCGACGCGCTGGACCCCGCCGGGGCGAGCGCGGTCCTGGACGCCAACGCGGCGGCGGTGCTGGGTCTCGGCCGCGCGGCGTGAGGACCGGCCCGGCCGCCGGGCACACGGCGCATCCGCCCCACCCCACCGGGGGCGGATGCGCCGCGCGTCGCGTCCGGCACGCCCTGATCCGCCGCGCCGGGCGCGCGTCCCGGTGCGGTCGTCCCCGCCGGGCCGTCCGCGGGACGGCGTGGTGAGCGGGATCCGCCCGATACGGCAAAGGGCCGGAGGCATTCGCCTCCGGCCCGCTTTTCGTACTCGCCCCGCTCAGTCCTCGCCGGGGACGCGGGCACCGAAGATGCTCCGCTGGCCCTCCTCGATCGCGACGTCGTTGATGCTGGCCTCGCGGCGGGCCATGAGCCCGTCGGCGGCGAACTCCCACAGCTCGTTGCCGTGGCTGCGCCACCACTGGCCGCCGGCGTCGCGCCACTCGTACTGGAAGCGGACGGCGATGCGGTCGCCGGTGAAGGACCACAGCTGCTTGCGCAGGGCGTAGTCGTTCTCCTTGGCCCACTTGCGGGTGAGGAACTCGCGGATGGCCTCGCGGCCGGTGAGGAACTCGCCGCGGTTGCGCCAGACGGAGTCGGGCGTGTAGGCGAGGGACACGCGCTCGGGATCGCGGGTGTTCCAGGCGTCCTCGGCGGCCTGGACCTTGGCGGCGGCCGTTTCGGCGGTGAACGGGGGCAGCGGCGGGCGGGTCATGACGGCTCCTTGTTCCTTGGGGACGGTGGAGGCCGGGCCCGTGCGGGCCCGGCCGGTGCGTGCTTAGAGGACGCGCCCGAGGAAGGCGCGGATCAGCGCGGCGATCTCCTCGCCGTGCGTCTCCAGGGCGAAGTGCCCGGCGTCCAGCAGGTGGATCTCGGCGTCGGGCAGGTCCCGGGCGTAGGCGCGGGCCCCGGCCTCGCCGAAGATCTCGTCGTTGCGGCCCCACGCCACCAGCGTCGGCGGCTGGTGGGTGCGGAAGTACTCCTGGAAGGCGGGGTAGCCGTCGAGGTTGTTCTTGTAGTCGTGGAACAGCTCCAGCTGGACCTCCTTGTTGCCGGGCCGGTCGAGGTAGGCCTGGTCGAGGGTCCAGGTGTCGGGGCTGAGGCGGTCGAGGCGGTCGGCGGGCACACCGTGGGTGTACTGCCACTCGGTGGCCTGGGCGGTGAGCAGCTCGCGGACGGCCGGCTCGTGGGTGACGCGGTCCACGGCGTGCGCGAACAGCGGCTCCCAGAAGGGCGTGAACCCGTCCATGTAGGCGTTGCCGCTCTGGCTGATCAGCGCGGTGACCCGCTCGGGGTTGCGGCTGGCGATGCGCAGCCCGATCGGGGCGCCGTAGTCCTGGATGTACAGGGCGAAGCGGTCCAGGCCGAGCTTGTCCAGCAGCTCCAGGGTGATCTCGGTGAGCTTGTCGAAGGTGTAGCCGAAGTCGGCGACCGCCGGGGCCGCCGACCGCCCGAAGCCGATGTGGTCGGGGGCGATCAGGTGGTAGTCGCCGGCCAGGTCCCGCAGCAGGTTGCGGAACATCGCCGAGCTGGACGGGAAGCCGTGCAGCAGCACCAGGGTGGGCTTGGCCGGGTCCCCGGCCTCGCGGTAGAAGACCGGCAGGCCCTGGATCTCGATCGTGTGGTGGGTGACGCTCATGGTGTAGCTCCTATTCGGACCACGGTGAGGCCTGGATGACCTCGACGAAGTCGCCGCGGCGGAAGCCGGGGACGAAATGGGCCAGGACGTCGGCCTTGACGTTCCCGAAGGTCGTCTCGGGCCGGTCCCTGATGCCGTCGGTGAACGCGGCGAGGATCCGCCGCTTGAAGTCGGGGCGCGGGTGCTCGGCGACGACCGCCGCCCGCTGCTCGCCGGTGATCGCGTCGTAGCCGAGGCCGAGGACGTCCAGCTCGACGCCGCGCGTCACCAGCGCCACCTCCGGCGCCATGCGCAGCGGGATCTCCGGGGTGGTGTGCAGCGCGATCGCGGTCCACACCAGCGCGGCGGCGTCGGCGGGGACGCCGTGCGACAGCAGGAATCCGCGCGCCTCGTCGGCGCCGTCGAGCTCGAAGCGGCCCGCGCCGCGGCGGCCCTCGACCAGGCCGAGGTCGTGGAACATCGCGCCCACGTACAGCAGCTCCGGGTCGTAGGCGAGCCCGTCGCGCTCGCCGCGCAGGGCGCCGAAGAAGTACACGCGCCGGGAGTGGTGGTAGATCAGCGGCGGCGCGACGTCGCGGACCAGTTCGGTGGCCTCCCGGGCGAGCCGGGAGTCGGGGACGGCGGGCAGGGTCATCGGGTGTCTCCTTCAGACGGTGGCCAGCGCCGCGGCGCGGCGCCGGATGAGCAGTGCGGCCGCGCCGAGGCTGAGGACGGCGCCGAGCGCCCAGTAGGCGCGGTGGCCGCCGGTCAGGGCGTGGATCCCGACGGCGACGCCGAGCCCGGCGGCGGCGGCGAGCTGGTGGATGACCCAGGCGGGGGCGAGGGTGCGTCCCATGCGGGCGCGGTCGAGGCCACGCGACAGGATCGCCATGGTCAGCGGGATCGCGGGGAAGGAGGCGACGCCGAAGAGGGCGGCGACGATGATGAGGCTCGCGCTGGAGGTGTCGGCGGTGGCGAGGACGAGGACGGCGGCGCGCAGGAGGTAGAGGACGCGCAGGAGCGCCTCGGGGGTGCTGAAGCGCAGGAGGCGGGGCAGCAGCGCGGAGGTGATCCCGGCGGTGAGGGCGGCGACGGCGACGAGGCGCCCGGCGCCGACGGCGGTCCAGCCCGCTTCGGTGGCGTGCTTGGGCAGCAGCAGGACGACGACGTACATCACGGCGGCGTGGAGCCCGAAGGACACCAGGGTGGGTCCCCGGCCGCGCAGGCTCTCGCGTCCGGCGGAGGTGCCGGGGGCGCGGTCGCCGGGGAGCGTGAGGGCGAGCAGCGCGGTGACGAGGATCCCGGCGCCGCCGAGGACGAGGTAGGCGCCGCGGACTCCGATGGGCGCGAACAGGGAGGTCGCGGCCCACGGCCCGATGAGCTGCCCGAGGTTGATGCCGATGGAGGCGCGGGCCAGGGCGGGCGCGACCTTCTCGCCGTGTGCGCGGCCGAGGAGGGTGGTGACGGTGAGGCTGGAGGCGGAGGCGAAGCCGAGCCCGACCAGGACGGTGAAGACGGTGATGAACTGCCAGGTGTTCACCACCAGGGCCAGTCCGGCGTAGCCGAGGGAGATGGACGCCAGGCCGCCGACGAGGACCCATTTGGCGCCCGCCTTGTCCAGGAGGCGGCCGATGACGGTCTGCGCGGCGCCGGTGAGCGCGGTGGCCAGGGCGGCGGCGATGGCGAGGGCCGAGACGTCGAGGTGGTATTCGGCGGCGGCGGGGGTGAAGAAGACCCCGGAGGTGAAGTTGAGCCCGAAGGACACGGTCATCGCGGCGAGGGCCGCCCGGGTGATCCAGGGGGACGGGGTGGGTGCCAAGGAGGTCATGGTGCGGTCCGTTCGGTTCGTGTGACGCCGCTCGCTTTTCCAGCCGGGATCCCGGGACATGTCCCGGTTCCCGTGGTTTCGGCGGGACTTCGGTGATCGAAGAGTGCGGGCGGTCCCTGATACGTTCGCCATCCGTCGGCCATCCGGGCGCCTGTGCCGTCCGGAGTGCACATGGAGGGTGGCGGTCATGGGAGTTCGGCTGACGCTGCTGGGCCCGGTCGGGGTGAGCGCGGAGGGACGTCCGGTGGGCGCGGCGCCGCGACAGCGGGCGATGCTGGCCTACCTGCTGCTGCACGCGGGGACACCGGTGAGCGCCGAGCGGCTGACGGGCGCGATGTGGGGCGGTTCGCCGCCTGGAACCGCGCGTTCCCAGCTGCACACCTCGATGGCGGCGATCCGGCGGACCCTGCGCGAGGCGGGCGCGCCGGACCTGGTGGCGACGCGCCCGGCGGGTTACGTGGCGCTGCCGGCGCCGGGACAGCTGGACCTGGCCGAGTTCACCGAGCGGGTCACCGCCGCGCGGTCCCTGCCCGACGCCGAGGCCGCCGCCGGGCTGCGCGGCGCGCTCGGGCTGTGGCGGGGCGAGCCGCTCGGCGGGATCACCGCGTCCTATGTGGACGAGGCGCGGGCCCGGCTGGAGGAGCGGCGGCTGGCCGTCCTGGAGCGGGTCGCGGAACTGGAGCTGACGCTGGGGCGGCACGCCGAGCTCGCCGACGAGCTGGCCGGGCTGGCGGCGGCGCATCCGCTGCGGGAGCGGTTCACGCTGCACCTGATGCTGGCGCTGCACCGCTGCGGGCGCACCGCCGAGGCGCTGGCCGCCGCGCGCGTCCACCGGGCGGCGCTGGCCGAGGGGCAGGGCCTGGACCCCGGCCGCGCCTTCACCGAACTGGAGTCGCGGATCCTGCGCGACGACCCGGGTCTGAGCGCCCCGGCGGCGGCGCCGGAGCCGCCGTCCAGGGTCTCGCACCTGCCCTACGACACCCCCGACTTCACCGGGCGCGCCGAGGAGCTGGCGCGGCTGACCGCCGAGCGCCCGGCCGGGCTCGTGGCGATCTCGGCGATCGACGGGATGGCGGGCATCGGCAAGACCGCGCTGGCCATCCACGCCGCGCACAAACTGGCGCCCCGCTACCCCGACGGCCAGCTGTTCATGGACCTGCGGGCGCACACCGCCGGTCAGGAACCGGCCTCGCCGGGCGAGGCGCTGGGCGTGCTGCTGGGGCAGCTGGGCGTACCGGCCGAGCGGATCCCGGCCTCGGCCGACGAGCGGGGCGCGCTGTGGCGCGCCGAACTGTCCGGGAAGCGCGTGCTGGTGGTGCTGGACAACGCCTCCGGCACCGCCCACGTCCGCCCGCTGCTGCCGGGCGTCTCACCGAGCCTGATCCTGATCACCAGCCGGCGCCGCCTGGTCGACCTGGACGGGGCCCGCGCGATGTCGGTGGACGCGCTGCCCGCCGAGGACGCGCTGCCGCTGTTCGCCGGCGTCGCCGGGGAACGCGCCGGGGCCGAGCCGGAGGCGGTGCTGGACGTGCTGCGGCTGTGCGGGTTCCTGCCGCTGGCGATCCGGATCGCCGCCGCCCGGCTGGCCCACCGCCCGCAGTGGACGGTGGAGTACCTGGCGGGGCGGCTGCGCGACGAACGCCGCCGCCTGGGCGAGCTGTCCACCGCCGACCGGGGCGTGGCCGCCGCGTTCACCCTCTCCTACCGGCAGCTCGACTCCCGGCAGCGGCGCATGTTCCGCCTGGCGGGCCTGCACCCCGGCCGCGACATCGACGCCGGGGCCGCCGCCGCGCTCGCGGGCGTCCCCCTCGCCCACGCCGAGACGCTGCTGGAGGACCTGCTGGACGCGCACATGCTCGCCCAGCGCGAACCCGGCCGCTACACCTTCCACGACCTCCTGCGCGAGCACTCCCGCGCCACCGTCGCCGAGGAGGAGACCGCCGACGCCCGGACCGAGGCGCTGACCCGCCTCATCGACCACTACCAGCACGGCGCCGAGCGGGCCATGGCTGAGCTGTTCCCCTCCCCCGGCACGCCCGGCGGCCGGGAGCGCCCGGCGAAGGCCTGGCTGGACGCCGAGCGCGCCAACCTCCTCGCGGTGGCCGCCGCGGCGGGCCCGGGACGGCCCGGCCGCGCCGCCCGCTTCGCCCAGACCCTGCACCGCTACCTCGACGGGCACTGTCACCACGCCGACGCGCTCACCCTGCACGGCACGGCCCTGCACGTCTCACGCGCCACCGGCGACCGCGCCGGGGAGGCGCACGCCCTGGTCGGCCTGGGCATCATCCGCTGGCGGCGCGGCGAGCACGCCAAGGCCACCGCCGACCTGCGCGCGGCCCTGCCGCTGGCCCGCGAGATCGGCGACCGGGTCGCCGAGTTCCGCGCGGTGAACGTCCTGGGCCTGACACTGTGGACCGCCGACGCGCTCGAAGAGGCCGAGGAGTGCTTCCGCGCGGCCCTCGCGGTCGCCCGCGAGACCGGCGACCGCGCCGGGGAGGGCAGCGTGCTGAACAACCTCGGCGTGCTCAGCGACCGCCTCGGCCACCACCAGGCCGCGCTGGAGGCGTTCCAGGCCGCCGGGGCCTTGCACGCCGCCTTCGACGACATCAGCTCCATGGCCAACGCCATGACCAACGCCGCGTGGGCGCGCCAGCGCATGGGCGACTTCGCCACCGCCCGCGGCGAACACCGGCGCGCGGTGGAACTGTTCCGGGAGGCCTGCTTCCCCCTCGGTGAGATCCAGGCCCTGAACATGCTCGGCAACGCCGAACGCGAACTCGGCGAACCCGAGGCCGCCAGGAACCACCACGAGGAGGCCCTCGAACTGGCCCTCACCCTCGGCAACCAGCCCTCGCAGGCCATGAGCCACGCGGCACTCGCCCAGGCGCTGCTCGCCCTCGGCGAGCGCGACCGGGCACGCGAGCAGGCGGGCCTGGCGCTGGAGCTGTACACGCTCCTGGACCTCCCGGCGGGCGCCACCGAGGTCCGCGAGCTGCTCGCCGGGCTCGGCTGAGGCCGCGATCTTCAGACCTCCCGCGAGCGGCGTCCCTTGTGTACCGTCTCCTGCGATCGATCTTCCCGTGGGGACCCCACGCGTTCGGCGAACGGGCGGATCGGGACCGTGAGACCCCGAGCAACGGAGATTTCATGCGCAGAAAGTCCATCGGGCTGCTCCTGCTGCCCCTCCTGGCGGCCGCGACCGCCGTGACCCTGACGTCCTCGGCCCAGGCCACCGGCGAGGACCCCAAGCTCGCCCAGATCCTGGACGGCATCCTCCAGGACGCGCGCCTGTCGGGCGCGCAGGCCTCGGTGACCGTCCGCGACGGCGACACCGGCCAGACCCTGTACGACCGCGACGCGTCCCACCGCGGCAACCCCGGATCGAACCTGAAGATCCTCACCTCGGCGGCCGCGATGAGCATCCTCGGCCCCGAGTACACGTTCGGTACGCAGCTGCGCGCCACCGTCGCGCCGAGCGGGGGCGTCCTGAACGGCGACCTGTACCTGCGCGGCACCGGCGATCCGACGATGACCGCCACCGACTACGACACGATGGCGCGCGACCTCGCCGCCACCGGCGTCACGAAGGTCACCGGCTCGCTCGTCGGCGACGACACCTGGTTCGACTCCACGCGCCTGGGCCTGGAATGGGCCTGGGACGACGAGGGCACCTCGTGGACGGCGGAGACCTCGGCCCTGAGCGTCAACGGCGACACCGCGTACAACACCAACACGACCTACATCAGCGTCACCGGCGGCACGGCCAACGGGGACCCGGTGAAGGTCACCGTGAACCCGCCCTCCAGCTACATCACCGTGGTCAGCACCGCCAAGACCGGCGCGTCGATGAACCTGGGCATCAGCCGCGACCACGGCTCCAACGTCGTGCGCGTCAACGGGACCGTGCCCGCCGGGCAGACCGGCGGCAACCTCCTGTCGGTGTGGCAGCCCACCGGCTACGCCACCGACGTGCTGCGCCAGGCGCTGGTCCGCAACGGCATCACCGTCACCGGCGCCACCAAGCTCGGCGTGAAGACCCCGCAGGGCTCCACCACCCTCGTCGGGCGCAAGTCGATGCCGCTCAAGCAGCTGCTCAAGCCCTTCCTGAAGTGGTCGCGGAACATGCACGCCGAGGTCCTCGTGAAGGCCATCGGCCAGGAGGTCGCCGGTGTCGGCTCCTGGGGCGCCGGGCTGGAGGCCGTCGCGGAGTACGGGGTGAGCAAGGGCGTCGATGACGGCGCCTTCGCCCTGGGCGACGGCTCGGGCCTGTCCCGCCGCGACTTCATCTCGGCCGCCGACATCGCCGACGTGCTCACCAACATCCGCTCGGAGACCTGGTACGCGACCTGGCTGGACGCGCTGCCGGTGGCGGGCAACCCCGATTACGCCATCGGCGGGACCCTGCAGAACCGGATGAAGAACACCGCGGCGACGAACAACCTGCGCGGCAAGACCGGGTCGATGACCGGCGTCTCGGCCCTGTCCGGGTACGTCACCACCGCCGACGGACGGCACCTGATCTTCGCCGTCCAGCTCAATGACCTGATCTCGGAGAACGTGAAGCCGATCGAGGACCGCATCGGCGTGGCCCTGGCGTCCTACACGACCGCGCCGAGCAAGGCCCGCTTCACCGCGCCCGACCCCGAACCGGCGCCGGTCGTGCCGGGCGGCGTCGAGTGCTCGTGGGTGGTCCCCGCCCGCTGCTAGGCCGGTTCCGCGCCGGGGAGGGCGAGCTCCATGACGGTGCCCTTCCCCGGCGCGGACCGCGCGGTCGCGGTGCCGCCGTGCGCCTCGGCGACCTGCCGGACGATGGCCAGGCCCAGCCCGGAGCCGGGCAGGGCGCGCGAGGCGTCGGCGCGGTAGAAGCGGTCGAAGACGTGCGGCAGGTCGGCCGCGGCGATGCCGGGCCCGTCATCGGCGACGCGGACGACGCCGTCGCGCAGGGACACCGCCACGGTCCCGCCGGAGGCGGCACCCCCCGAAACAGCGCCTCCTGAAAACTTGGCCGCGTTGTCGAGGAGGTTGCCGACCGCGCGCGCGAGGCGGTCGGGTGAGCCGTCCAGGACGGTGGGCGCCAGGTCGGTGGTGAACTCCACCCCCGGCCAGTTCCGCCGGGCCGACTCCACGCAGTGCCGCACGAGCGCGTCGAGCCGGACCTCCTCGGTGTGGCGGCCGGGCTCGTCGCCGCGCGCGAGTTCGATGAGGTCGTTGACCAGGCCGGTGAGCTCCACGCCCTGCGCGCGCAGCCCGGCGAGGACCTTCTCCGCGCGCTCCGGCGGCAGGCCCCGGGCGAGCAGGTCGACGCCCGCGCGCAGGCTGGTGAGGGGCGTGCGCAGTTCGTGCGAGGCGTCGGCGACGAGCTGCCGCTGCGCGTCGACGGCGCCGTCGAGCGCGTCGAGCATGGTGTTGATGCTGGCGGCGAGGCGGGCGACCTCGTCGCGTCCGGTGACCGTGACGCGGCGGCGGGTGTCGCGGCTGGCGGCGATGTCCTGGGCGGCGCGGCTGAGCCCGGTGACCGGACGCAGGCTGGTGCGCGCGACGAGCCAGCCGAGGGCGGCGGCCAGGACGACGGCGGCCAGCCCGGTGACCGCGAGGGCCGCGCCGACGCGGGTGAGGCCCCGGTCGACGGAGTCGGCGCGCACCGAGATCTGCACGGCGGTGTCGCCTTCGATCCACTCCACGTAGCTGCGGACCGGGTAGCCGCCCACCTCGTCATCGGCGAAGAACGGGCCGCGCGCGCCGGAGGCGACGTCGCGGACGCGCGGGTCGACCGGCGGCTGCGTCCCGTCCGGCTCGGGGGTGACCGTCCCGTCGGCGGTGACGAACTGGACGCAGCCGGGCGAGGACAGCCACAGGCACTCTCCCGCGTGCACCCACGTCCCGGCGCGCACCTGCCGCTGCACGTTCTTGGCGGCGCGCACGAGGCTCAGGTCGACCTCGGCGGTCAGTTCGTGGCTGGTGACGATGTAGGCGGCCAGCAGCGCCAGGACGGCGGCGATGGCGGCGGCGAGCGCGGCCGTCACGGCGACGCGGGCGCGGATGGAGAGGGTCATGCCGACAGCCGGTAGCCGACGCCCCGGACGGTGTGGACGAGCCGGGTCCCGCCGCCGGCCTCCAGTTTGCGGCGCACGTAGCCGACGTAGACGTCGAGGGGGTTGGAGGCGGGCCCGAAGTCGTAGCCCCAGACGCGTTCGAGGAGGGTCTCGCGCGCGACGGTGCGTCCCCCGTTGCGGACGAGGTGCTCCAGCAGCGCGAACTCGGTGCGGGTCAGCTCCAGTTCGGCGCCGTCGCGCCAGGCGCGGCGGTCGGCGGCGTCCAGGGACACCCCGGCGTAGGACACCAGGTGCGCGTCCTCCGGGGTCGCGCGGCGCAGCAGCGCGCGCACCCGGGCGAGCAGTTCGTCGAGGTCGAAGGGTTTCACGAGGTAGTCGTCGGCCCCGGCGTCGAGCCCGGCGACGCGGTCGCCGACGGCGTCGCGGGCGGTGAGGATGAGGATGGGGGTCCGGTCGCCGCGCAGGCGCAGGCGGCGGCACACCTCCAGGCCGTCCATGTGCGGCATGAGCAGGTCGAGGACGAGCGCGTCCGGCGGCCACGCGGCGACGGCGGCCAGCGCGCGGGCGCCGTCGGGTTCGGCGCGCACGGTGTGCCCGGCGACCTCGAAGGCGGTGGTGAGGACCTCGCGCACGGCGGGGTCGTCGTCGGCGACCAGCACGCGCGCGGGTCGGCCGTGTGTATCCACCTGGCGAACGTACCCGGGCGAAGTGGCCGGTGACGGGTTTGCGACAGGATTCTCATGCAGTTCTCATCCCGGCGGGCGATCCGGGTCCACAATGGAAGTCTGAGCGGCCCGACCTGGGCATTCACCGGGCGGGCGGTTTTCGGCGACACCGCACGACTACACCGGCGCTACACCGAACGTGGGAGTCGAGATGGCCAGGCGGAAGGACCCGAACGGAAACGAGTGGATGGCCTCGGGCTGGTTCCAGGTCCTCCCGATGACGCAGGGCCAGTGGCTCTGGCTGCTGCTGATGGGGGCGACGAGGTCCCGGGCGGACGGCACCCTGGACGCGCTCGTGGAACGCGGTCAGCGTTCCGGGGAGAAATGGTTCGACACCGCCACGGGCGGTTTGGAGGCCCGCATCTTCTGGGGCTTCTCCGATGAGGAGCGCTGGCGCACCGCCGAGATCGTCGCCACCGACCAGCTGCGCCGGGAGCGCTGCGTGGCCGCGCTGGGGCGGCTGGGGTTGCGCGAGCCGCGCACGGTCCGCGACCTGGCGTGGCTGATGGGCGCGCTCGGGTTGTGCCGGCACGAGGTGGACGCGGGCACCGAGCGGTGGCGCGTCCCGCAGGTCCTGCCGCTGCCGGCGGAGGTCCTGCCGATGGACGAGGAGTGGGCCCGGGAGTCCGATGAGATCCGCTGGCAGTACCAGATAGCGGCGATCACGGGTGATCTGGCGCAGTTGTTCACCGGTGAGCTGAACCGGCCGGACGAGGTGGTCACCACGATCGCCGAGCTGGCGCGGCTCATCGACCATGACACCGAGGACGTCCGGCACGGCCTGGTGGACTTCGCGGTGAACCCGCTGGTGTTCCTCACCAGTGAGCCGATCGTGTCGCTGACGGTGGACGGCCCGGGTGGGCTGACGCACGCCGATCCGGAGCGGCTGGCCGATGAGGCGCCCTTCCGCATCACCTTCGACTGGGCGGCGCTGGCGGAGCGGAGCCTGCGCGTCCACCGCCTGGATCCCGAACACCCCACCGAGCCGGACTGAGGGGGCCGCGCCTAGGCTCGCACCGAGCGAGCTGGGGAGGCACACATGGCGGTTCGGGAGCACACCGGCGCGGAGGACAGGCAGCGGCGCACGCGGCAGCAGATCGCGGCCTCGGCGCTGGCGCTGTTCGCCGAGCAGGGGTACGCCGACACCACCGTCGATCAGATCGCGGCGGCGGCGGGTGTGGCCCGCCGGACGTTCTTCCGGTACTTCCCGGGCAAGGACGACGCGATCTTCCCCGATCACGATGAGACCCTCGCGCGCGTCGCCGCCGTCCTCGACGGCGCCGACGCGCTGGAGGAGCCGCTGTCGGTGGTCTACCGGGGCATCCGGGAGGTGCTGCGCATGTACGCGGCCGATCCGAAGGCGTCGGTGGCGCGTTACCGGCTGCTGCGGGAGGTCCCGGCGCTGCGGGAGCGGGAGATCGCGGTGGTCTCGCGTTATGAGCGGTTGTTCACGCGTTATCTGCTGGATCACGCCGATCGCGCGATCGGTGAGCACGAGGACGCGCCGCTGCTGGCGGAGGTGGCCGCGGCCGCGATCGTCGCCGCCCACAATCACGTCCTGCGTCAGTGGCTGCGCGCCGCGGGTGAGGGTGATGTGGAGGCGCGTCTGGAGAGCGCGGTGGGCATCATCCGCCGTCGTCTGGCCCGTGAGGGCGGCGATCTGGACGGGGCCGCGACGGTGGTCGTGGTGACGCGTGCCGACGCGGATCCGTCGGAGGTCGCCGATCGCGTCCGCAAGGCCCTGGAGGGCTAGTAGCTCCGAACGGACCGGCGCGGCCGTGGCCCCTGGCTTCCGTCGGCTACGGCCGCCACCATTCACGTAGGTGAGAAAGCGCCGGGGTCCAGGGGACGGAGTTCCCTGGTGGGAGTCCAGAGGGCGAAGCCCTTTGGTGGGGGTCCAGGGGACGGAGTCCCTTGGGTGCCCGCCTCTCGCAACCGTCAACCCGACACTCCGGCGCACGAAAAAGGCCCGCCGCTTCAGCGCGGCGGGCCTTTCCCGAAGCCGGTTCAGCCTCCGAAGTCGACCTTGATGGTCTTCTCCTTGGCGTCCTTGGTGACCGAGGCCTTGGAGCTCTTGCCGCCTTCGTTGACCTTGAGGTCCCCGCTGGGCCGGAACACGATCTCGATGCTCTCGGCGTCGGGCGCGACCTCGAACACGGCGGTGTAGGTCACGGCCTGTCCGCTCTTGGTGCCGGTTTCGCTCTTGGCGGGTTTGAGGGTGTCGCCGGCCTTGAGCTGGATGGAGGCGGCGGGGTCGAGGTTCCATTCGACGTCGAACTTGTCGCCCTTCCAGAGGAACTGGGAGGTGAAGTCGACCTGGACCCACAGTTTGCCGTCGGGGGCCCAGTCGTGGCCGGGGAGCCAGGCGGACTTGGTGACTTCGAAGCGCGCGTAGTAGGGGATCGTGATGATCCAGTTGCCGCTGCGCATCTCGACTTCGGCGTCGTAGTCGTCGGCGTTGCCGAAGCCGGTGGCGCCGGCCTTCAGGAGGGCGTCGTTGAAGTCCTTGCGGGACCCGTCGCGCAGGTTGACGCTGAAGGGGCGCCCGGCGTCGGTGATGACGAGTTCGGCGGGCTGGTCCTTCTGCACGAGCGCGACGACGAGGTCGCCGGGTCCGGGGACCTGGCCGAGGGCGACTTCTTTGCCGCCGGTGACGATCTTGGCCTCGGGGTCCTCGTCGGAGAGGGCCGGGTCGACTTTGAAGTCGGGGGAGATCGTGAAGGCGAGGACCTCGTAGCCCGGGGGCGGGCTGAGCGGCTTGTCCAGGCCGAGTTCCTTGGCCTTGGCCGCGGTGATCTCCGGGAAGAACTGCGCGGAGGCGACGGCGAGCGCGAAGTGCGGCCCGACGAGGGAGGTCTGCGCGGCGTCGAAGGTCTTCTCCAGCGTCACCGATCCGGCCGGGACGACCTCGGTGGCCCCGATGGGGGACGCGAGCGTCGGCGGCGTCGAGGAGCAGGCGCTCAGCGCGAGTGCGGCGGCGGCCAGTGTGGCGGCCGCGCTCAGTCGGAGAGAGGTTTTTCGTGTCGTCGGGGGCACGGGCGAAAGAGTACCGGCTGGGCAGGTGGCCTGCGAGGTCAGCGTGGCGGGGGGCACGCGCCGCGATGGAGCCGCCACTTTGGGTCGCGGTTCGTTCGTGAAGGGCGTCACGGGATCGACGGTAGGCCACGCCTGCCACCCGGTATGCCAAATATGACGTGTGATATTGCATTCACCTGCCGGTTGAACCGATACTGGCCTCCCCATCACCGTTCGGCGGCTCCCGACCGCCGGAGAGGACGAGTCATGTTCCACCGGACGTTCCCGCGCGGGGCGCTGATCGCCGCCGTCGCGTTAGCCCTCGTCGCCGTCCCCCTGGCCGTGCCCGCCGCAGCCGCGCCCGCCTGCGACACCGTCGTGGCCGGTGAGAAGACACCCGGCTGCGTCACCGCCGCCACGAGCTTCGACCGCCTGCCCGCCCTGGGCGAGCGGGCGACGCTGCGCGTCCGGCTCGGCTCCCAGGTCGAGGTCGCCTCGGCCCGGCTGACGCTGCGCCTGACTGAGGGCCTGCGCCTGACCGGCACCGCGCCGGCCCGCGCCGGGCTCACCACCGTGTCCACCCGTTCCCTGACGCTCACCCCGCGAGGGCGCGAGCTGAGCTTCACCGTCGAGGCCCTCGCCACCGGACCGGCCCGGGTCGAGGCCGAGCTCACCGACGCCGCGAGCCCCTCCCCCGCACGCACCGCCTACGCGTCCACCGTCCTCACCGTCGGGGATCGGCCCGGCACCTCCCGCGAGGGTGCGGACGGCACGGACTCGGCCGCGGTGCCCGTCGGCGAGGCGCCACCCGCGCCATCGGCCGGGGCCGCCGCCGGGCAGATCTGCGCCACCGGCGCCTTCACCTACGCCGACGCGGGCGGCGCGTGGCGGCCCGGCCGCAATGTGCCCGTCGCGGTGCTCGGCCGGACGACGTCCACCGCCGCGGCGCGCACCTACGCCACCGGCCTGACGAACACGACCGACGGCGGGTACCGCGTCTGCTTCACGCCCACCGTCACGACCATGGCCTCGGTGTGGGTGGTCTTCACCTCCCAGGCGAGCGTGTGGCGCGTGGTCGCGCGCAACGGGAGCACCCCCTACACCGTCACCACCGCCGCGCGGAGCAACGTGCCGTCCGGCACCGACGCCGCCTTCGGCAGCACCGCCCCCAGCGCGCTGCACATGCGCGGCTGGCACGCCTTCGACACCCTGAACAAGCTGTGGTGGTGGCGCAGTTCGGGCACCGGCTGCTGGACGGCGCGCGAGACGGCGAACTGCTCCAGCGTCACCGTCCGCTGGTACCCCGGCAGCACCGACGGCACCTACTACAACGTGGGCTCCAGCGGCGCGAACAGCTGGATCGCGCTGACCGAGGAGGACCCCGACTCCGAGCACCTCGTCCTGCACGAGTCCGGGCACGCCTTCCAGCACATGCTCTACGGGTTCTGGTGGCCCGCCTCGGACTGCCCGAGCCCGCACTACATCCACAAGCGCAGTGGCAACATGTGCGCCTGGACCGAGGGCTTCGCCAACGCGGCGATGGGCCACGCCCTCCACGACTACCGCTTCGTGTGGCCGGGCGGCGCGCAGATCAGCCTGATGAACACCGCCTGGAACGACCCGGCCAGGCCGGTCGGCGCGACCAACTGGGAGAACGGCGAGACTGTCGAGGGCCGCGTGGCCGGCGCCCTCATCGACCTGTGGGACCGGATCGACGGCGGCCAGGCACCCACCCTGGACAACATGCGCCGCTACGTCTCCTCGTCGCTGCGGGAGTGGTTCACCACCGACCGGCCGCGCACCGGCCTGCCCACCGGCGCCGACGCGAAGGGCGTGCTCTACGAGCACACGATCGCGATGTAGCCGCAGACCCGCCCGGGGCCCGCACACGGCCCCGGGCGCGCCGCCGTCCGGACGGCGCCTCCTCCTCCCCGGACGGCCGAAGGCCGCGCGGTCCCGCCAGGGCCGCGCGGCCTCAGCACGCCCGGGGCGGGACCGCACTCGCACCGGCTCACTCGCCGCCGCTCCCCCGGCCCCACCCTCGAACGGAGCCCTCCCACGCGCGGGCGGGCGGAGCGGGACCGGCCATCGGCCCGTCCCCGGACGGTCACGGTGAGCCTCCCTTCACCCCTGAGCCCAAGGCGAGCCCCCGCCCGGCGATCGCTAAGCGAACTTTCCTGCGAAACATGGCGAAAAAGAGGCGGAAAACTTCTGGCACTCCGTGCCTTGCCGACGGCATCCCATGCCATTATGGTGTTACTCACGAGTAACGAGCTGTGCCCCACGTCACACCTGGACGGAAGGGGCACCGGGCATCGGAGGTCATCGTGAAGGACATCCTCGACGCGATCAGCGCGCCGGACGCCACCCCCGCCGACTACGCCGCCATCCCGCTCCCGGAGTCCTACCGGGCGGTGACGCTCCACGCCGACGAGACCGGCATGTTCGAAGGCCTCGCCTCGGCCGACAAGGACCCCCGCCGCTCGATGCACGTCGACGAGGTCGCGCCCCCCGAGCTCGGCCCCGGCGAGGCCGTCATCGCGGTCATGGCCGCCGCGATCAACTACAACACCGTGTGGTCGGCCATCTTCGAGCCGCTGCCCACCTTCGCGTTCCTCAAGCGCTACGGCCGCGTCTCCCCCCTCGCCGCCCGCCACGACCTGCCCTACCACCAGATCGGCTCCGACCTGGCCGGCGTCGTCCTGCGCGTCGGGCCGGGGGTGAACATGTGGAAGCCCGGCGACCGGGTCGTGGCGCACTGCCTGTCGGTGGAGCTGGAGAGCGCCGAGGGCCACGGCGACACCATGCTCGACCCCGAGCAGCGCATCTGGGGCTTCGAGACCAACTTCGGCGGCCTGGCGGAACTGGCGCTGGTCAAGACCAACCAGCTCATGCCCAAGCCCGAGCACCTCACCTGGGAGGAGGCCGCCTGCCCGGGCCTGGTCAACTCCACCGCCTACCGGCAGCTCGTCTCCACCAACGGCGCGGCCATGAAGCAGGGCGACAACGTGCTCATCTGGGGCGCCAGCGGCGGCCTGGGCTCCTACGCCGTCCAGTACGCCCTCGCCGGCGGCGCCACCCCGGTGTGCGTGGTCTCCTCCCCCGCCAAGGCCGAGCTGTGCCGCGCGATGGGCGCCGAGGCCATCATCGACCGCTCCGCCGAGGACTACCGCTTCTGGACCGACACGGGCGAGCAGGACCCCAAGGAGTGGAAGCGGCTCGGCTCGCGCATCCGCGAGCTGACCGGCGGCGAGGACGTCGACATCGTCTTCGAGCACCCCGGGCGCGAGACCTTCGGCGCGTCGGTGTTCGTCGCCAAGCGCGGCGGGACGGTGGTGACCTGCGCGTCCACCACCGGCTTCACCCACGAGTACGACAACCGGTACCTGTGGATGAACCTCAAGCGCATCATCGGCTCGCACTTCGCCAACTACAAGGAGGCCTGGGCGGCCAACCGGCTCATCGCCAAGGGCCGCATCCACCCGACCCTGTCGCGCTCCTACCGGCTGGAGCACGCCGGGCAGGCCGCCCACGACGTGCACAAGAACCTGCACCAGGGCAAGGTCGGCGTCCTGTGCCTGGCCCCCGCCGAGGGCCTGGGCGTCACCGACCACGAGACGCGCCTGCGCTTCGAGAAGGCCATCAACCGCTTCCGCGCGCCCGCCGGGGTCCTCGGATGACCTCCGGGGGCACCGCCCGCGACTCCCCGTGGCTGATGCGGACCTACGCCGGGCACAGCTCGGCGCGCGCGTCCAACGAGCTGTACCGCCGCAACCTCGCCAAGGGCCAGACGGGCCTGTCGGTGGCCTTCGACCTGCCCACCCAGACCGGCTACGACGCCGACCATCCCCTCGCGCGCGGCGAGGTCGGGCGCGTCGGCGTGCCCGTGGCGCACCTGGGCGACATGCGCGAGCTGTTCGAGGGCATCCCCCTGGACGCGGCGAACACGTCGATGACGATCAACGCCACGGCGATGTGGCTGCTGGCGCTCTACCAGGTCCTGGCCGAGGAGCGCGGCGCCGACGTGGCCGCGCTGGCCGGGACCGTCCAGAACGACATCGTCAAGGAGTACCTCTCGCGCGGCACGCACGTGTTCCCGCCCGGCCCGTCGCTGCGGCTCACCTGCGACCTGATCGCGCACACCGTGGCGGTCATGCCGCGCTGGAACCCGATCAACGTGTGCTCCTACCACCTCCAGGAGGCCGGGGCCACGCCCGTCCAGGAGATCGCCTTCGCGCTCGGCACGGCCGTGGCGGTGCTGGACGCCGTCCGCGAGCGCGTCTCCCCCGCCGACTTCCCGCGCGTGGTGGGCCGGGTGTCGTTCTTCGTGAACGCGGGGGTGCGCTTCGTGGAGGAGCTGTGCAAGATGCGCGCCTTCGCGCGGCTGTGGGACGAACTGACCCGCGAGCGCTACGGCGTCGCCGAGCCGCGGCACCGGCGGTTCCGCTACGGCGTGCAGGTCAACTCGCTGGGGCTGACCGAGGCGCAGCCGGAGAACAACCTGCCCCGGATCGTGCTGGAGATGCTCGGGGTGACGCTGTCGCGCGACGCGCGGGCGCGGGCGGTGCAGCTGCCCGCCTGGAACGAGGCCCTGGGCCTGCCGCGCCCCTGGGACCAGCAGTGGTCCCTGCGCGCGCAGCAGATCCTCGCCTACGAGAGCGACCTTTTGGAGTACGGCGACCTGTTCACCGGGTCCACGGTCGTGGAGGCCAAGGTCGATGAGCTGGCCGCGGAGGCGCGCGCCGAGCTGGACCGGATCCTGGAGCTGGGCGGCGTCATCGCCGCGCTGGAGTCGGGGCTGCTGAAGGCGGAACTGGTGGCGTCCCACGCGCGGCGGCGCGCGCGCATCGAGTCCGGTGAGGACAAGGTCGTCGGCGTCAACTGCTTCGAGACCACCGAGGACGGTCCCCTCACCCGCGACCTCGACGGCGCGGTGCACCGGATGGACCCCGCCGCCGAGGCCGGGGCGGTGGCGCGGCTGCGCGCGTGGCGGGCGGGCCGCGACGCGCACGACGTCCGCACCGCCCTGGCGCGCCTGTCGGCCGACGCGCGCACGCCCGGCGCGAGCCTCATGCCCGCGTCGCTGGCCTGCGCCCGGGCCGGCGTCACCACCGGCGAGTGGGCGCGGGCGCTGCGGGAGGTCTTCGGCGAGTACCGCGCGCCCACGGGCGTGGCGGGCGCGCCGGTGAGGGGCGCGGCGGGCGGCGAGCTGGCGCGGGTCCGCGACCGCGTCAAGGCCACCGCCGCCGACCTGGGCGCGGGCGCGCTGCGGCTGCTGATCGGGAAGCCGGGCCTGGACGGCCACTCCAACGGCGCCGAGCAGATCGCCGTCCGCGCGCGCGACGCCGGTTTCGAAGTGATCTACCAGGGCATCCGGCTCACGCCCCGGCAGATCGCGGCGGCGGCGGTGGCCGAGGACCCGCACTGCCTGGGCCTGTCGATACTCTCCGGCGCGCACACCGAACTGGTGCCGGAGATCCTGGACCTGCTGCGCCGGTCCGGCGCGGGCGAACTCCCCGTGGTCGTCGGTGGCATCATCCCCGCCGCCGACGCCGCGCGCCTGCGCCGGGCCGGTGTGGCGGCGGTGTACACGCCGAAGGACTTCGACCTGACCGCCATCATCGACGGGATCGTCACGCAGATACGCCTCGCCAACGACCTGGCGAGCGAACCGAAGGGAACCGTGCCATGCCAGTAGACCGTCACCGGCCGCGCCGATCGTGCCTGGCCGTGCCGGGGTCCAGCCAGCGGTTCCTGGAGAAGGCGCAGGGGCTGCCGGTGGACCAGGTGTTCCTGGACCTGGAGGACGCCTGCGCCCCCGCGGTGAAGGAGAGCGCGCGCCACCAGATCGTCAAGGCCATCACCACCGGCGACTGGAGCGGCAAGACCGTCGTCGTCCGCGTCAACGACCTGACCACGCACTGGACCTACCGGGACGTGATCACCGTGGTGGAGGGCGCCGGGGACCGGCTGGACTGCGTGATGCTGCCCAAGGTCCAGGACGCCACCCAGGTGCGCTGGCTGGACCTGCTGCTCACGCAGATCGAGAAGACCGTCGGGCTGCCGGTGGGCCGCATCGGCATCGAGGCGCAGATCGAGAACGCCAAGGGCCTGGTCAACGTCGACGAGATCGCCGGTTCCTCACCGCGGCTGGAGACGATCGTGTTCGGGCCGGCCGACTTCATGGCCTCCATCAACATGAAGTCCCTCGTGGTCGGCGAGCAGCCGCCGGGCTACCCCGCCGACGCTTACCACTACATCCTCATGCGCATCCTCATGGCGGCCCGCACCCACGACCTCCAGGCCATCGACGGCCCCTACCTCCAGATCCGGGACGTGGCGGGCTTCGAGGAAGTCGCACGCCGCTCGGCGGCCCTGGGCTTCGACGGGAAGTGGGTGCTGCACCCGGGGCAGGTGGACGCGGCCAACGCGGTCTACTCGCCGTCCCAGGAAGACTACGACCACGCCGAGCTGATCCTGGACGCCTACGCGTGGGCGACCTCGGCGGCGGGCGGTTTCAAGGGCTCGGCGATGCTCGGTGACGAGATGATCGACGAGGCCAGCCGCAAGATGGCCCTGGTCATCGCGGGCAAGGGCCGCGCGGCGGGCCTGTCGCGGACCACGTCCTTCACCGCGCCGGAGGAGTCATGAGGTTCGGGCGGGTCCTGGAGGAGTTCGCCGTCGGCGAGGTCTACAAGCACTGGCCGGGCAAGACCGTCACCGAGTACGACGACCACCTGTTCTGCCTGCTCACCATGAACCACCACCCGCTGCACCTGGACGCCCACTACGCCGGGGGCACCGAGTTCGGCCGCAACGTCGTCGTCGGCAACTACGTCTACTCGCTGCTGCTGGGGATGTCGGTGCCGGACGTGTCGGGCAAGGCCATCGCGAACCTGGAAGTGGAGTCGCTGCGGCACATCGCGCCGACCTTCCACGGCGACACCCTCTACGGCGAGACGGAGGTGCTGGCGGTGACGCCGTCGGCGAGCCGCCCCGACCGGGGCGTGGTGCACGTGGAGACGCGCGGGTACAAGCAGGACGGGACCGTGGTGTGCGTGTTCCGGCGCAAGGTCATGGTGCCGACGGCGGCGCATCCGGCCGCCGCCGAGCCCCGGCCCGTCCCGAAGGAGTTCCGGCGATGAGGAGACTGGCCCGCACCGAGGGGCTCACCGAGATCCAGCGCGACATCCTGGCGGCCGTGCGGGAGTTCACCGAGAAGGAGATCCTGCCGGTCGCCACCGGGCTGGAGCACCGCGACGAGTACCCCACCGCGATCGTGGAGGGCATGAAGGGGCTCGGGCTGTTCGGGCTGACGATCCCCGGGGAGTACGGCGGCCTCGGCGAGTCGCTGCTGACCTACGCGCTGGTCGTGGAGGAGCTGGCGCGCGGCTGGATGAGCGTGTCCGGCATCGTCAACACCCACTTCATCGTCGCCCACCTGCTCGCCCACCACGGGACGGAAGAGCAGCGCGCGCGGTACCTGCCGCGCATGGCCACCGGGGAGGTGCGCGGGGCGTTCTCCATGTCGGAGCCCGGCGTCGGCTCCGACGTGGCGGCCCTGCGCACGCGCGCCCGGCGCGACGGGGACGAGTACGTCCTGGACGGGCAGAAGATGTGGCTGACCAACGGCGCCACGTCGAACCTGGTCGCCGTGCTGTGCCGCACCGGCGAGGGCGAGGGGCATCGCGGGCTGTCGGCGTTCCTGGTGGAGAAGGAGCCGGGCTTCGGCGAGGTCCGGCCGGGCCTGACGGTCCCCGGGAAGATCGAGAAGATGGGCTACAAGGGCGTCGACACCACCGAGCTCATCCTGGACGGGCTGCGGCTGCCGGCCTCGGCGATCCTCGGCGAGGCGCCCGGGCGCGGCTTCTACCAGATGATGGACGGCGTCGAGGTCGGCCGCGTGAACGTGGCGGCGCGCGGCTGCGGCGTGGCCCTGCGCGCCTTCGAGCTGGGCGTGTCCTACGCGCAGCAGCGGCGGGCCTTCGGCAAGCCCATCGCCGGGCACCAGGCGATCTCCTTCAAGCTCGCCGAGATGGCCACCAAGGTCGAGGCCGCCCACCAGATGATGGTCATGGCCGCCCGCCGCAAGGACGGCGGCGACCGCAACGACCTGGAGGCGGGCATGGCCAAGTACCTCGCGGCCGAGTACTGCAAGGAGGTCGTGGAGGACGCCTTCCGCATCCACGGCGGCTACGGCTACGCCAGGGAATACGAGATCGAGCGGCTCTACCGGGAGGCGCCGATGCTGCTGATCGGCGAGGGCACCGCCGAGATCCAGAAGACGATCATCGCGCGGCGGCTCCTGGAGGAGTACAAGGCGGACTGAGACCCCGGCGCCGCGCGGCCCTCCTCCCGCACGCGCGGCGCCGGGCGTCCTACAGCCGCGCCGCCACCGCGGCGCGCAGCTCGGGCAGCCGGTCCCAGATCCCGCCGGGGCACAGGGTGTTATTGAAGTCCTTGTGCCCGTAGATCTCGGTCGCCGGGATCCGGTACTGCTGGCAGACGTAGGCGCAGAAGGCGATCAGGCTCTCCCACTGGGCGGCCGGGACGGGCTCGCCGGTGTGGTAGCTGCCGTCGTTCTCGATGCCGATGGCCTGGGAGTTCTGGCCGACGCAGTGCGCGCCCTGGATCATGCGCGTGCCGCCGGTCAGCATCTCCAGGCTGCGGTGGCGGCCCTCGGTGAGGTACCCGCCGCGGCTGTTGGTGAAGTGCTGGCCGGAGTCGAGCCAGCCGTTGCCGTCCATGTGCAGGTCCTGGATGTCACGCGAGTTCTGGAAGGCGTAGGCCAGGGAGAAGTCGGTGACGTTCGGGAAGGCGGTGTGGTGGACGATGATCTTGTTCGGCCGGTTCTTCACCACCGTCACCGCCGAGGACGGCGGCCGCGCGCCCCACTCGGCGCACGAGTAGATGCGCGGCTTCGGGACGGCCGCGTTCGCCGCCGAGAGCGGCAGGGCCGCCGCGGTCGCGGCGGCGGTGATGCCGGTGAGCAGGGTCCGCCGGGTCGTGCCCATGGTTACCTCCGTGCGAAAGGGGAGCGGCCCCTCGCGTGAGGGGCCGCTCCGGGGTGGGTCACGCCGTGTTGTTGGCCAGGGCGAGGAGACGGGCCCGGGATCCGTTGAACACGTTCCGGTCGGCGTTGCCGCTGATGCCGGGGACGGAACCGCTGGAGGTGTACTGCCAGATGGTGTAGACGGGCCAGCCGGCGGGGATCGCCGGGCTGCCGGTCGTGTAGTGCGCGACCCAGAGCGGGTTGGTCGTGCCCCGCCCGGTCCAGCTTCCGGTGCACTGGTTCCACCAGCTGGCCGCCGTGTAGATCACGACGTCGCGGCCGGTGCGCGACTTGTACGTGTTGGCGAAGTCGGTGATCCAGTTGCGGATGCCGGTGGTGCTCAGGCCGTAGCAGGTGCCGCCCGAGTAGGGGTTCCACTCGATGTCGAGCGCGCCCGGGAGGGTCAGGTTGTCGGCCGACCAGCCGCCGCCGTTGTTGACGAAGTAGTTCGCCTGCGTGGCGCCGGAGGAGATGTTGGGACGCGCGAAGTGGTACGCGCCCCGGATGACGCCCGCGTAGTAGGCGTTGGGGTAGTTGGTGTTGAAGGAGGGGTCCTTGTACGTGGTGCCCTCGGTCGCCTTGATGTAGGCGAACTCGATGCCCGCGTTGCGGGCCGCCGTCCAGTTCACGGTGCCCTGCCAGTGGGACACGTCGACGCCCTGGGGGTTGGCCTGCGTGGAGACGTCCGCCTGCGCCGATGCCGGGACGGCGAGGAGGGATCCGATGGTCATGACGGCCGCCGCGGCGAACGCGAGCAGGCGCGGTAAAGCCTTGCGCATGGGTGGTGCTCCTTGATGGTTGCCGGACCGCTCTGCCGGGAGCGGTGTAGGAGCATCGTGGCAGAAAACTCCGCGCGGCAAAAGTGTTGTGAAGCTTTCCGACATGCATTTAGGACGGGTTTAACCCGGCCGTCCCTTATGGACCGGCCGGGCGTCATCGTGGCCGCGCGGTGCGGCGACGTGGGCCGTGCGCGGCCTAGGCGTCCCCGGCCAGGTGCCGCTCGATCGTGGCGACCTTCGCCGTCAGCCCGTCCACCCGGCCCGGGTGGTAGTCGAGCTTGATGACGGTGCTGACGCGCGGCGCCCGCGCGGCCACCGCCTCGATCGCGGCCTGCACCACCGCCATCACCTCGGCCAGGCTCTCGCCCTCGACCAGGGTGAACATCGCGTCGGTGCGGTTGGGCAGCCCCGAGTCCCGCACCACGCGCACGGCCTCGGCGACGATCTCCCCGACGTGCTCACCCACTCCCAGCGGGGTGACGCTGAAGGCGACCAGCGCGGACATGACGGCTCCTCTCGACGGCCGGGACCAGGATAGGCACGCCCGGGCGGGAGCGTCCCTCAGTCCGGGCGGACCACCGTCACCACGTGCATCGTCATCGCCGCCAGGAACGGGCCCGTGGCCAGGTGGTCCAGCCACCGCTCGGCCTCGGGCTCCACGAAGTACCCGGCCTCCACCGCCCGCGTCGTCACCCGCCGGAACCCGAAGATCGCGTCGGCGGCCGCCCGGTCCCGGAACACCGGCGTCACCGGCGTCACGTCGGCCACCTCGAAGCCCACCGCCGCCGCCAGCCGCGGCAGCTCCCGCCCGATCGTGGCGTTGCGCACGACCCGGTCGGCGACGAAGCGCGCGTAGCGCCGCGCCAGGTCCCGCTCCGGGTGGTCGATGGCCAGCGAGTCCCAGTCCGGCTCGCCCATGACGAGGCGCCCGCCCGGCCGCAGCACCCGCCACGCCTCGGCCAGCACCCGCCCCGGCTCGGCGACGTGCTGCACGACCCGGTCGGTGCGCGCGCGGTCGACGGAGGCGTCCGGCAGCGGCAGCTCGTGCAGGTCGCCGTGGACGAGGTCCAGCGCGGTGGCGTCCGGCCCGGCCGCCTCGGCCGCGCGGGCGAGCATGGCGGGATCGATGTCGACGCCGATCACCGCGCTTCCCGCCGCCAGCATCGCCGCCAGGTCGGCCCCCGCGCCGCAGCCCAGGTCGGCCACCGTCAGGCCCGGGCCCAGCTCCAGCCGCTCCATGACGACCTCCTTGTAGGACCGGCCCGCCGCGCTGGCCGCCGCGCTCCGCAGGTACTCCCCCGGCTCCGGCGCGACCGCCTCGAAGACCTCGCGCGCCGCCCGCCGTCCCCGCGCCAGCTCGGCGTGCCCTTCGGCGGTGAGCCGCGCCGGGCGCCGCCGTCCCGGCTCCTCGGCGAACTCCACGAACCCCTTCGCGCGCAACCGGTTGAGCGCGCTGTACAGGCTGCTCTCGCCGAGGCGCGACCCGGCGATCCGCTCGATGGCGGCGTTCAGCGCGTAGCCGTGCATGGGGCCGTCGGCGAGGGCGGAGAGGACCAGGAGCTGCGCGTCACGTGTCTGCATGGGCGGGATGCTACGCAGGGGGTACTGCGCGGCGTGGAGTAGTGAATTCAGTTCACCGCCGCCAGCCACTCCCCCAGCAGCGTGAACACCGATTCCCGCCGCCAGCCCTCCAGCAGCCGGACCCGCTCGCGCTCGTCCAGCGCCGCCAGGGTCGTGTGCTCGCCGCTCGGGATGAACACCCGCCACAGCTGCGCCCACACCCCGGGCGTCTCCGCGCCGATCGGCACCGGCGAGACCGTCCCGGGGCGGCCCTCGTCGCAGAACGTGCGCGACGCGCCGTCCGGGCCGATGTACACCAGCACCGACGTGAACCGCGCCGCGCGGGAGCGGGTCAGGTCGGCCAGCGCCACCACGCCGCGCGCGCCCGCCGAGGCCAGCAGCGGCTTGGCGAGCGCGCCGGGGAACCCGCCGAGCTCGTCGATGGAGAAGCCGGAGTCCTCCACGATGACCGGCCCGCCCAGGACGCGGTGGGCCTGACGGGCCTTGTGCTCGGCGACCTCGCGCACGTCCACCGACTGGATCTCGTCCAGCTCGACGCCGACGGCGCGGACGTCGAAGCCGCGCAGGGCCTCGCGGGCGGCGGCGAGCTTGGCGTCGTTGCCGGTCACGAAGGACACCGTGTGCGCCGTCACGAGATCATCACGAACCGGAGCGTATCGGGCGGCGATCTTCACCCGTCCGCGCCACGCTGGCGGGCCCGCCGGAGCGGCCGATACACACGCGACGCCCCTCCCACCGGCCGGTAACCTTCGACCATGACGAACTACTCCCAGCCCCCGCGCGTGCCAGAGAAACCGACCCTCGACGGGTTGGAGGCCAAGTGGGTACGGGTATGGGAGGAGCAGGGCACCTACCGCTTCGACCGGTCGCGGACCCGCGAGGAGATCTTCTCGATCGACACGCCCCCTCCGACCGTCTCCGGCTCGCTGCACATCGGGCACGCGTTCTCCTACACCCACACCGACGCCATCGCGCGCTTCCAGCGCATGCGCGGCCGCGAGGTGTTCTACCCGATGGGCTGGGACGACAACGGCCTGCCCACCGAGCGGCGGGTGCAGAACTACTTCGGCGTGCGCTGCGACCCGTCGGTGCCCTACGACCCGGACTTCACGCCGCCGGAGAAGCCCGGCAAGCAGCAGGTGCCGGTCTCGCGCGGCAACTTCATCGAGCTGTGCCAGCGGCTGACCGCCGAGGACGAGAAGGCCTTCGAGGAGCTGTGGCGGCACCTGGGCCTGTCGGTGGACTGGTCGATGACCTACGCCACGATCGACGCGAACTCGCGGGCGGCGGCGCAGCGCGCGTTCCTGCGCAACCTCGCGCGCGGTGAGGCGTACCTGTCCGAGGCCCCGACCCTGTGGGACGTCACGTTCCGCACCGCGGTGGCGCAGGCCGAGCTGGAGGACCGGGAGCGGCCCGGCGCCTACCACCACCTGACGTTCCACGCCCCGGACGGCGCCACCGTCGAGATCGCCACGACCCGCCCGGAGCTGCTCCCGGCGTGCGTGGCGCTGGTGGCGCACCCCGACGACGAGCGGTACCGGCCGCTGTTCGGCTCGACGGTCCGCACGCCGGTGTTCGGCGTGGACGTGCCGGTGGTCGCCCACCGCCTCGCCGACCCGGAGAAGGGCACCGGCATCGCGATGGTGTGCACCTTCGGCGACACCACCGACGTGGTGTGGTGGCGCGAGCTGGCCCTGGAGACCCGCTCGGTCCTCGGTTTCGACGGCCGGATCCTGGCCGAGCCGCCGCGCGGGCTCACCGACCCCGCCGGGCTGGAGGCGTACGCGCAGCTGGCCGGGCTGACGGTCCACTCGGCGAAGGCGAAGGTCGTGGAGCTGCTGCGCGCGTCGGGGGACCTCCTGGGCGAGCCGCGCCAGATCTCGCACCCGGTGAAGTTCTTCGAGAAGGGCGACAAGCCCCTGGAGATCGTCACCACGCGGCAGTGGTACATCCGCAACGGCGGCCGGGACGCCGCGCTGCGCGAGCGGCTGCTGGAGCGCGGCCGTGAGCTCCAGTGGCATCCGGAGTACATGCGGCACCGTTACGAGTCCTGGGTCGGCGGCCTGGCCGGCGACTGGCTGATCTCGCGGCAGCGGTTCTTCGGCGTGCCGATCCCGGTGTGGTACCCCCTCGACGAGAACGGCGACCCGCGCCACGACGCCCCGATCGTCCCGGACGAGGCGTCCCTGCCGGTCGACCCGAGCTCCGAGGCGGCTCCCGGGTACACCGGCGCGCAGCGCGACGTCCCGGGCGGTTTCACCGGCGACCCCGACATCATGGACACCTGGGCGACGTCCTCGCTGACGCCGCAGATCGCCGGCGGCTGGGAGCGCGACCCGGACCTGTTCGCGCGCGTGTTCCCGATGGACCTGCGCCCACAGGCCCACGAGATCATCCGCACCTGGCTGTTCTCCACGGTCGTGCGTGCCCACCAGGAGTTCGGCACGCTGCCGTGGCGGCACGCGACCATCTCCGGCTGGATCGTGGACCCCGACCGCAAGAAGATGTCGAAGTCCGTGGGCAACGTGGTGACGCCGATGGACCTGCTGGTGAAGTACTCCTCGGACGGCGTGCGCTACTGGGCGGCCTCGGCCCGGCCCGGCGCGGACACCGCCTTCGACGAGGGCCAGATGAAGGTGGGCCGCCGTCTGGCGACGAAGCTGCTGAACGCGAGCCGCTTCGTCCTGGGCATCGGCGCGACCGCCGCCCACGCCGCGGCGCCCGAGGCGGTCACCGAGCCCCTCGACCGCGCCCTGCTGGCCCGCCTCGCGCGCGCCGTGGACGCCGTCACCGCCGCCTTCGAGGCCTTCGACTACGGCAAGGCCCTGGCGGCGGCCGAGGAGTTCTTCTGGCTCTTCTGCGACGACTACGTGGAGCTGGTGAAGTCCCGCGCCTACGGCGAGCACGGCGACACCGGGGCCGAGTCGGCGCGCGCGACCCTGGCGATCGCCCTGTCAGCGGTGCAGCGCCTGTTCGCGCCGGTCCTGCCCTACACCACCGAGGAGACCTGGTCCTGGTGGCAGGACGGCTCGGTGCACCGCGCGGCCTGGCCGGCCCCGCTGATCGTCGAGGACGGCGACGAGCGCGTCCTGGACACCGCCACCGCGCTCATCGCGGCGGTGCGCAAGGCGAAGTCGGAGCAGAAGCTGTCCATGCGCGCCGAGGTCGCCTCGGTGCGCATCACGGCCGACGGCGAGACCATCGCCGCGGCCCGCCTGGTGCTGTCGGACGTGCGCAACGCCGGCAGCATCGGCGAGGCCGCACTGGAGGCGGTCTCCGGCGCGGAACTGGACGTGAAGGTCTCGGTCTAGGCGCGAACGGACGGCGCGGCTCCGGGAGGGGCCGCGCCGACTGGGCCCGCCCTGCCCGGCGCGCCGCCACCCCATCCTCTCCCCTGCGGCGCATTCTGGCGAAATGCCGGATTCATCCACCGTCGAGGCTCCGCCGCCGACACCGCCGCCCGCCGCGCCCGTGAACCGTCCGCCGGACTTCGTGGTCTTCGGGGTGGGCGCGGTCCTCGTCCTCGCCGTCGTCGCGTGGGGCGCGATCGGGCCCGACTCGCTCAACTCGTCGTCCAGCGGCGCGCTGGGCTGGGTGCTGGCCAACTTCGGCTGGCTGTTCGTGGTGGCCGCCGACGTGTTCCTCGTCCTGGCGGTGGTCATCGCGCTCTCCCGGTACGGGCGCGTCACCCTCGGGGACGACGGCGAGCGGCCGGAGTTCACCACGCCCGCGTGGATCGCGATGATGTTCAGTGCCGGGATGGGCATCGGCCTGATGTTCTACGGCGTCGCCGAGCCGCTCACGCACTACGCCGCGCCGCCCCCGGCCTCGGGCGCCGCGCCGCTGTCCGATGACGCGGGCCGCATCGCCATGGAGTACACGTTCTTCCACTGGCTGCTGCACCCGTGGGCGATCTACGCCGTCTCCGGCCTCGCGCTTGCCTACGCGACCTTCCGCAAGAAGCGCGGGAACCGGCTGTCGGCGGCCTTCGTCCCGCTGCTCGGCGAGAAGCGCGCCAACGGCGGGCCGGGGCGGGCGATCGACCTGCTGGCGGTGTTCGCGACGGTCTTCGGCTCGGCGACGAGCCTGGGCCTGGGCGCACTGCAGATCGCGGCGGGCCTCGGGCTGGTCTTCGGGGTGCCGGACAACCGCGCGGTCGAGCTGGTCATCATCGGCTCGCTGACGGCGGCGTTCGTGGTGTCGGCCTTCTCCGGCGTCCACAAGGGCGTGAAGTGGCTGAGCACCGCCAACGTGATCCTGGCGGGCGTGGTGATGGTCTTCATCTTCGTGCTGGGACCGACGGTGTACATCCTCGACGTGCTCCCGGCCAGCGTCGGCGGCTACCTGAACGACCTGGTCTCCATGGCCACCCGCACGGGCGCGTTCTCCGACAGCGACTGGCTGGGCGCGTGGACGATCTTCTACTGGGCGTGGTGGCTGTCCTGGGCGCCGTTCGTGGGGACGTTCATCGCGCGCATCTCGCGCGGGCGCACCATCCGGCAGTTCGTCATCGGCGTCCTGCTCGTGCCCAGCGGGGCGAGCGCGATCTGGTTCTCGGTGCTGGGCGGCACGGCGATCCGGACGCAGGCGACCGGCCGCGCCGATCTCGTCGCCTCCCTCAAGGACGGTTCGGAGGCGGCGCTGTTCTCGCTGCTGGAGTCGCTGCCGCTGTACACGATCACGTCGGGGATCTGCGTGGTGCTGATCGCCCTGTACTTCGTGACGGGCGCGGACTCGGCCTCGCTGGTGCTGGGTTCGCTGTCCAGCCGGGGTTCGCTGACCCCGGCAAAGTGGCTGGTGGTGACGTGGGGCGTGCTGATCGGCGCGGTCGCGTCGGTGCTGCTGGTGGCGGGCGGCCTGAAGGCGCTCCAGCAGGCGACGATCCTGGTCGCGCTGCCGTTCGTGCTGGTGATGCTGGCCCTGTGCTGGTCGCTGCTGAAGGAGCTGCGGGAGGACCCGGGCGCGGGGGCTCCCCCGGCGCACGCGGTGCGGGGCATCCGGGACGCGGTGCGCGCGGCGGTCGGCGAGGCGATGCGCGCCCCGCGCGGCCGGGTGTGAAGGCGGGGCCCGCCGCCACGGCGGGCCCCGATCCTCAGGCGAGCAGTTCGATCTCGGACAGCCCCAGGCGTCCGGAGCCGGTGAACTCGATCCGGTAGTGGGCGTACTTCCCGGGGTCCTCGACGCGGAACGCGCGCGTCTGGTCCCGCCAGGCGAAGTCCTCGCCCTCGCGCCGGTCGATCACCGTCCACTTGCGGCCGTCGCGGGACGCCAGGACGCGCCACCCGGTGGGGTCGCCGGGCCCGGCGGCGGAGGTGAGGGTGTACATCTCCACCCGCGCGCGCTCGGGCAGATCGGCCGTCACCGTGAAGGGCCCCTCGGACACGAACTGGGTCACCGAGGTGTCGTCGAACAGCTCCGGGTGGGAGACCCTCCCGTCGCCGGACACGTCGCGCGGCGGGGACGGCACGTCGCCGTCGCTCAGGGACGGCGGGGCGGCGTGCGGCCCGGTGCCCCAGCGCGAGGGCGAGGAGCCCATGTCGAAGTCGAGGACGCCCCCGGCGGCCAGCGCGGCGTGCGGCAGCCAGGTCGCGTCCCACTTCAGGCCGTTGACGCGCAGGCCCTGGACGTACACGTTGCGCGCGGAGTTGCGGGGCGCGTTGATCACCAGGTCGCGGCCGTTCTCCAGGTGCACGGTGGCCTTCGTGAACAGCGGCGAGCCGATCGCGTAGGTCCCGGTGCCGTGCTGGAGCGGGTAGAAGCCGAGCGCGGAGAACAGCCACCACGCCGACATCTCGCCGTTGTCCTCGTCGCCGGGGTAGCCCTGCCCGATCTCGCTGCCCAGGTACAGGCGGCTCGTCACCTCGCGCACGGTGGCCTGCGTCTTCCACGGCCGGTCGCTGAACAGGTACATGTACGGGATGTGGTGCGAGGGCTGGTTGCTGTGCCCGTACATGCCCATGCGGACGTCGCGGGCCTCGGTCATCTCGTGGATGACGCCGCCGTAGGACCCGGTGTTGTCCGGCGAGCCGGTCTCGGGCGTGGCGAAGAACGCGTCGAGCTTCTCGCCGAGCCCGCGCGGCCCGCCGTAGAGGGCGGCCAGGCCCCGGCCGTCCTGCGGGACGGTGAAGGCCATGTTCCACGCGTTGGTCTCGGTGTAGTCGTAGCCCCAGACGGCGGGGTCGAAGTCCCCGGCCGGGACCCGCCACTTCCCGTCGGCGTCGCGACCCTGGAAGAAGCCGGTGGACGCGTCGAAGAGGTTCACGTACTCCTGCGCCCGGCCGCGGAAGTAGGCCGCGTCGGCGAGGTACCGCCCGGCCCGGGGACCGGCGGGGTCGCGCAGGTAGAGGGCCTTGGCCATGGCCGCGATGGCGGCGTCGTTGGCGTAGCCCTCCATCGCCCACGAGAAACCCTCGGGGGTGTCGGTGGAGGTGTAGCCCCGGAAGGCCGAGGTCTCCAGGCCCTTGCGGCCGACCGCCGCGCTGGTGGGCGCGACCGTGGCGTTCTTGACGGCGGCGTCGTAGGCGGTCTCGGCGTCGAAGCCGGGCACGCCCTTCAGGAGCGCGTCGGCGAAGGCGGCGTCGGAGCTGGTGCCGGTCATCAGGTTGGCGTAACCCGGCGAGGACCAGCGTGAGACCCATCCGCCCTCCTGGTACTGGCGCAGGAACCCGTCGATCATCGCCCCGGATTGCGTGGGCGTCAGCAGGTTGTAGGCCGGCCAGGTGGTGCGGTAGGTGTCCCAGAAGCCGTTGTTGACGTACATCGTGCCGTCCACGACCGCCGCGCCGGTGCTCGTGGGCGTGTCGGTGCCCGTCTTCGGGGCGAAGGGGCTGGCGTGGCGGTAGACGGGAGCGGCGGGCGTGCCGGTGTTCTCGTGCCCGGAGTTGGGGTAGAGGAACAGCCGGTACATGTTGGAGTAGAGGGTGGTCAGCTGGTCGGGGGTGGCGCCCTCGACGGTGACGATGCCGAGCTTGGCGTCCCAGGCCGCCTTGGCCGCGTCGCGGACCTGGTCGAAGGAGGCGCCGCCCACTTCGGACTCCAGGTTGCGGCGGGCCTGGTCCACACTGATCAACGACGTGGCCAGCCGCATGGTGACGGTCCGGTCCGCGCCGGGCGCGAACCGCAGGTACCCGGTCACGTCCGGGCCGCCGCCACCGGGCAGCATTCCCCGCGAGACCACGGGCCGGTCGAAGACGGCGTAGACGAACAGCCGCGTGGCGCCCGCCGACAGCCCGCTGCGGACGTCGGAGTACGCGGTGAGCACCCGGCCGTCGAGGGTCAGGCCGCCGCCGTTGTTGACGTTGTCGAAGACCAGGCTCGCGTCGGTGCCGGGGTACGTGAAGCGGAAGACCGCCGCGTGGTCGGCCGGGGCGATCTCGGCCTTGAGGCCGTTGTCGAACTCCACGCCGTAGTAGTGGGCGCGGGCGGTCTCCTTGTCGTGCCCGAACGGCAGGGCCCGCGCCCGCCGGTCGGCCGGGGGCGCGCCGGCGGCGGCCGAGGGCATCACCTGGAAGGTCTGCCGGTCCCCCATCCACGGGCTCGGCTGGTGGCTCACCGACAGCGCCTGCAACGCCGTGCGGTTGTTCGCGTCGTTGGCGCGGTGGTACTCGTACAGCCAGCTCAGGGACCCCGCGCTGGTCACCGGGGTGTAGAAGTTGAAGCCGTGCGGGACGGCGGTCGCCGGGAGGTTGTTGCCGCGCGAGAACGAGCCGGACGACTGCGTCCCGCGCGTGGTCAGCACCCAGTCGCTGGGCGCGATCCGGGTCTCCACCGGCGGCGCGCCCACGATGGACACGTCGTCGAGGAAGTTCCGGAACCCCGTCGGCGGGCCCTCCGGGTTGTCGTAGGCGACCAGGATCCGGCTGATCCGCTTGCCCGCCGCGACCAGGCCGATGCGCGCCGAGGTGTGGTTCCACTGGTTCACCGAGAGCGTCTTGGACCGCCCCTGCGACACCGGGTCGAGCCGCACGCCGTGCTGGTCCACCGCGCCGAGCTGCGAGAGGTACGTGCCGTCGGCGAAGGCCAGGTCGACCGAGGCGTAGGTGCCGGGATTGCGCAGGTCGCCCTCGGTGGCGCTGACGAACATCAGGTAGGACAGCTCGGTCGAGGCCATCACGGTGACGTCGACGTCGAGGACCTTGTTGTACGAGTACGCCCGCCCCTCGGCCAGGTGCCGCCCGGCGAACTCCAGGGACCGCAGGCCGGTGTAGCCCACGCGCGCCTTCGCCGCCGGAGCCGAGCGCGGGCCGCCCGCGAGCACGCTGCGCATGTCGGTGGGCGGGGGCGGCGTGTCGTCCCCGTTGGACAGCTGGAGCTCGCCGAGCTGGACGATGCCGGCGCCGCCGTTGCGGGTGACGTCGAGGCGGTAGTGCCGGTAGGGCGTGGTCCCGGCGTAGCGGTACTCCTTGGTCTGGAACCGCTCGGTGAACTCCTCGCCCGCGCGCCGGTCGAGGTCCACCCAGGCCGCGCCGTCCTCGCTGCCCTGGAGCGTCCAGTCGCGGGGATCGCGCTCGGGGGCGTCGTTGGCGGAGGTGAGGGCGTAGTGGACGACGGTGACCGGCGCCGACAGCTCCACCGCCGCCCACGCGGTGGGCGTGAAGGTCAGCCACTTGGAGGCGGGGTCGCCGTCGGTCAGGTTCTCCTTGACCTCCCCCGACTCGGGGTACTCGCCGCTGGCGGTGACGGCCACGACGGTGTCCATCACGTTGCCGGGGATGCCGGTGCGGAGGTTCCCGTCGACGCCGTGAGCCATCGGGCGCCCGTCGGGCCCGGTCTCCACCGTGCTCGTCCAGTCGGGCCCGGGCTGCCCGGCCTCGAAGGATGTGGCGAATTCGGTGCCGCGCTCGGCGGCGGCCTGGGCGGGGATGAGCGTGCTCGCAATCGTGATCAGGACGGTCGCCGGGACCGTCCACCTGGGCCTGTGCTTCCGGTTCACGTCGGCGCCTCCGGGGGATGCGGGGCTCGAATCCGAGCCCACCCGACCAGAAACGGACAACGTTGTCAATACGTTCCCGAGCCGGCCGCGGCGCCGAAGGGCGGCCCGGGGCCGCCCTCCGCGTCGGGTCTACTCGGCGGCCGCGCCCTCGCCCGGGGCGCCGGCGTCCTTCTTCCCTGCGGCCTCGGGCGCCGCAGCGTCCTCAGTGGCCTCGGTGGCTTCGGTGGCTTCGAGCGCCACGGCATTTTCGGTGGCTTCGAGCGCCACTCCCCGGCGCTCGATGACGTCGAAGGTGCCGTCGCCGTTGAGGTCGCGCTCGATCAGGTCGGGCACGCCGTCGCCGTCGAGGTCGGTCTCCAGGGTGTCGATGACGCCGTCGCCGTCGGCGTCGATCGCGTGCGTCTCGAAGGTCCCGTCGCCGTCGAGGTCGACGTAGACCTCACCGTCGGGGTGGACGACGGCGTCGAACTTGTCATCGTTGTTGTAGTCGATGTAGATGGTGTCGCCGATCCGCGTGGTCGCGTCGGGCACACCGTCCCCGTTCAGGTCGTAGACGACCTCGGTGGAGGTGGTGGGCGCGTCCTCGGTGTCGCTCATGGCGTTCATCCCTGCCTGTCGGTGTCGGAGTACGCAGTCTACGAATCCCGGGCCGGGGCACCGGCCCGCAGGGAGTCCAGGAACCCGTCCACCAGGCGCTCCTGCCGGGCGGCGCCGAAGGCCTCCGGGTCGAACAGGGCCTGGGTGACCAGGCCGTGGGTGAAGGCGGCGACCCGCGCCGCCAGGTCGGCCGGGTCGCCCGCGCCGATCTCGCCGCGCTCCTGGGCGTCGGCGACGTGCCGGGCGAGCTTGGCCCGCCAGCGCGTGTAGCGCGCGGCCTGCGCGGCGCCGAACCCGGCGTCGGCGAGCGCGAGGTCCCAGGAGCTGACCCAGACGCGGTTCATGGCGACCGCGTCGCCGTCGACGGGGGCGACGTCGAGGACGGCGGCGCGCAGCGCGGCGAGCCCGGGGGCCTCGGGGGTGCGGAGGGGCCGCTCGTCGGTGCGTTCGGCGGCGAGGTCGAGGGCGTGCCGGACGAGGAGGGCCTTGCTGGGGAAGTAGTGGGTGACCAGGCCGGTGGAGGCGCCGAGTTCGGCGGCGACGGCGCGCATGGTGAGGCCGGTGAATCCGGCGGTGGCGACGACGCGCCAGACGGCTTCGGACACGTCGCGGCGGCGGGCGTCGTGGTCTCCCTTGGCGGGCATGCGGGTTGTCCTCTCGGCGGGGTCGTGCCTATCCTACGTACCGAACGTTTGTTACGCACCTGTGGAGGCCACCCCATGCTGTACGTCCAACTCGATGACAAGGCCGTCCTGAAGGCCCTGGAACCCTGGCACGCCGCCGAGTTCGCCGACTACGTCGCCCGTGACCGCGAGCACCTGCGGCACTTCCTGGCGTGGGCCGACCGGATGCACGAGAAGGAGGCCGCCGAGGCCTGGCTGCGGATCTTCGCGCAGGGCGTGCTGGACGACACCCGCCGCATCTACGGGATCTGGGACGGCGACGAGCTGACCGGCGGGACGATGTTCGGCTCGATCACCGCGCGTTTCGGCTCCTGCGAGATCGGCGCGTGGCTGTCGCGCGACTCCGGTGGCCGCGGCCTGATCACCACCGCCGTCGGGCACATGATCGAGTGGGCGATCGAGGAGCGCGACCTGAACCGGGTGGAGTGGAAGTGCGAGCCGGAGAACGAGCCGAGCCGGCGGGTGGCCCAGCGGCTGGGGATGACCCGGGAGGGGCTGATGCGGGGCGCGTTCAAGGCGCGCGGCGACTACGTGGACATGGAGCTGTGGGCGCTGACCGCCGCCGACTGGCGCGCGCGGGGTTGACCTCAACCTGAGTTGAGGTGTGAGACTGCGGCCATGACTGAGAGCACGTACAAGGCCGTCGTCGTCAACCGGTTCGGCGGCCCGGAGGTCCTGGAGCTGGCCGAGCTGCCGGACCGGCCCCTGGCGCCGGGTGAGGTGCGGGTGGCGGTGAAGGCGGCGGGCATCCAGCCGGTGGACGCCTCGATCCGCGCGGGACTCATGCCGGCCACGATCGCCCCGCCGCCCTTCCCGATCACCCCGGGCAACGAGCTGGCCGGGGTGGTCGTGGAGTCGGCCTCGGACGACTGGGCGCCCGGGGACGCCGTCCTCGGCTTCCAGCCGCTGGTCGCCTACGCCGAGCGGGCGGTCCTGCCGGGGGCGCACCTGGTGGCCAAGCCGGAGGCGATGCCCTGGGAGATCGCCGGTTCCCTGTCGGCCTCCGGGCAGACCGCGCACATCGCGCTGGAGGCGCTGGGGGTGAAGGACGGCGACGTGCTGCTGGTGCACGGCGCGGCCGGTGGCGTCGGCACGGTCGCCGTCCAGCTGGCCCGGCACCGGGGCGCGACGGTGATCGGGACGGCCAGCGAGGGCAACCACGCGTATCTGCGCGAGCTGGGCGCGATCCCGGTGGCCTACGGCCCGGGCCTGCCGGAGCGGGTGCGCGCGGTGGCGCCGGGGCCGGTGACGGTGGCGTTCGACGCGGCGGTCGGCGAGGGCCACATCGCCGACTCGCTGGAGCTGACCGGCCAGGACGCCTCGCGGGTCGGCACGATCGTGGCCTACGAGGAGGCCGAGGCGGGCCGGGCGGTGGCGATCCGGGGTCCGCGCACGGCCGCGCGCCTCAACGAGCTGGCGCACCTGTGGTCCGACGGGGTCCTGAGGCTGACGGTCTCGCGCACCTACCGGCTGTCGGAGGCCGCCGAGGCGCACCGGGCCATCGAGACCGGGCGCGCCAGGGGCAAGTCGGTCTTCGTGACCGGCTGACGGAGCGCTATTCGAAGACGATGTGGACCAGGAACCAGGCGCACAGTCCGGCCAGGGCCAGCACGCCGATGGGCCGCCACCAGCGGGGCGGCTTGATGCCGAGCAGGACGCGGAGCCGTTCGCTGATGGTGTCGCCGGGTTTGCGGGTGAGGAGGGCGGCGATCTCGACGCCGGCGACGGCCAGGCCGAGGGTCACCAGGACCCACGCGGGTACTTCGGTCATGACGGGGGCCTTCCGCTCGGGCCGTCCACGATGGACGCCCGTGAGGTAAGTGTGACGCCCGCCACACTGTTCGGCAAGGCGGGATGAGCGGAAGGGCCAGGTCGGCGACCTGGCCCTTTCCGTCGGTGGCGCCGTCTCAGAGACCGAGCTCCTCGTAGACCGCCGCCGTCACCACCGCCGCCGCGGTGTGCGGGCCGACGTTCATGTGGTTCTTGGTGATCGCCACGGCCAGCCCGTTGACCGGGTCGGCGAAGCCGACCGAGCCGCCGGAGCCGTTCATGCCGAAGGTCCCGGGCCGCTCGGCGCCCTGCGGGAAGCCGGTGAACCAGCCGAGGGCCTTCTGCTGCGGGCGCCCGAAGATCCGGTCGTCGCCGGTGGTGGCCTCGGCACCGATCTCGGCAAGCCGCTCCGGAGAGACGAGCCGGACGCCGTCCACCTCGCCGAGCAGCGCGGCGTACATCTTCGCCAGGGCCCGGGCGGTCACCGTGCCCTGCGCGGCCAGTTCGGCGCCGACGACCTCGGGCCGGTTGGTGAGCTCGGCGGTGGGGCGGGCCCGGTCGGGGACGATGACGTCGAAACCGGCGGCCATCATCCGCTCCACGAGGGCGTTCCAGTTGCCGTCACTGAGATACGCTACGCGGCCCAGTTCCTCCTTCGGGACGCCGATGTAGAGCTCACCGGGCACGCCGAGCGGCGCGGCGACCTCCTCGGCGAGGACCTCGCCGATGGTGCGCCCGGTGGCGCGCCGGACGGTCTCGCCGAGCAGCCAGCCGAAGGTCCAGCCGTGGTAGCCGTGCGCGGTGCCGGGCTCCCACATGGGCTCGGCGGCCTCCAGGATCGCGCACATCGCGTCCCAGTCGACGAGGGTCTCCGGGGTGAGGTCGTGCGGCAGGTGCGGCACACCGGCCTGGTGCGCGAGGGCGTGCCGCAGGGTGGTCCCCGCCTTGCCGTTGGCGGCGAACTCCGGCCAGTGCGCGGCGATCGGGGTGTCGTAGCCGAGGGCGCCCCGCTCGGCCAGGACGTGGACGACGGTGGCGGTGACGCCCTTGCCGGTGGAGTGGCTGGGCACCAGGGTGTCGCGCTCCATGGGCCGGCCCGGGGCGGCCTCACCGGCGACGACGTCGACGAGGACCTCGCCGTGGTGGCGGACGGCGACCTGGACGCCGGTCTCCACGCCCTCGGCGACGAGGGTGTCGATGAGCTTCTGGACGCGGGTGGCGAGCTGGGACATCGGGGTGGCTCCTTCGTTCGGGGTGGCGGCGCGGCCGGGTGATGGGAGTCAGGCGGCGAGGACGGGCTCGGCCGGCTTCGGTGTGGGAAAGCGCAGGGCGATCAGCGCGGTCAGGAGGCAGACCGCGGCGGCGGTGAAGAAGACCGCGTCGACCGCCGAGACGAACGATGCCACGGCGTGATCACGGGCGTCCCCGGCGAGCCGGGCGATCCCGTTGATGGAGGTGCCGGGGACCTCGGCGGAGTAGAGCCGGACCATGACCGAGCCGAAGATCGCCGCGCCGAGCGAGCCGCCGAGGGTCTGGAAGAAGCGGACGCCGGTGGTGGCCACGCCGAGGTGCTCGCGGGGGGCGGCGTCCTGGACGGCCATGATCAGGATCCCGATGAGCTGCCCGAAGCCGATGCCGATCAGCAGCATCTCGCCGCGGATCGCCCACAGGGAGGTGCCGGTGCCGGACATGCCGAGCAGCAACAGGGCGACGGTGTTGAACAGCGAGCCGGAGACCAGGAAGGTGCGGGTGGACCAGCCCTTGGCGGCCAGCCGCCCCGACAGCAGGCCGACGGCGGTCAGGCCGATCGCCATGGGGATCATGAAGGTCCCGGCGCTGCTGGAGGCGACTCCCCTGGCGACCATCAGGTAGGTCATGACGTAGACGATCGAGCCCATCATCGCCAGGCCCACCAGGCCCTGCACGGCGAAGCCGAGGCGCACCACGCGGATGGTGAACAGCTTCAGCGGGAGGATCGGCTCGGCGGCCACCGCCTGCCGCCAGATGAACAGGCCGAGCATGGCGAGGGTGGCGGCGATCAGGCCGAGGACGACCGGCGAGCTCCACGCGTACTCGTCGCCGCCCCACTCGGTGATGAGCAGCAGCCCGGAGGCGAAGGCCGCGGCGAGCCCGGCGCCGAGGAAGTCGACCTTGTGCGCGCTGGAGTGGCGGGGGAAGCGCAGGACGAGGGCCGCGGCGGCGATGATCAGCACGCCCAGGGGGATGTTGATGTAGAAGATCCAGCGCCAGTTGCCGGCGTCGGCGAACAGTCCGCCGATGAACGGGCCGACCGACATGCCGACACCGGCGAAGATCCCGCCCATGCTGCCGCCGCGCCCGGACCCACCGGCCTCGCCCTCCTTGATGCGGGCGATGACGACCATCGTGACGCTCATCAGGCCGCCGCCCCCAATGCCCTGGAGGGCGCGGAAGGCGATGAGCTGGCCCATGTCCTGGGCGATCCCGCACAGCGCCGAGCCGGCCAGGAAGACGCCGACGGCGCCGATGAAGACGCGCTTGGCGCCCAGGACGTCGCAGAGCTTGCCGTAGAGGGGCAGGGCGGCGGTGGAGGCGAGCGCGAAGGCGCTGATCAGCCAGGGCATCCGCTCCATGCCGTGGACGGGGTCGAGCTCGCGGACGATCGGGACGGCGGCGGCCGAGACGATGTTCTGGTCGAGGACCGCCAGGACGATGGTGGCGAGGCAGACGATCATGCCGATGCCCTTCTGGGCCTCGCTCATCCCGGTGGGGGTCTTCACGTTCGTGGTCATGGCGAGAACCATAACCACGAACTTTTACCGAGTCAATGTTTTGATGCGGTCAATCTTTGATCCTGGTACAGTCAGGTCATGGACGAGGAGCTCAGCCTGCGGGAACGCAAGAAGATCCAGACCGGGCGGACGATCTGGACCACCGCCGTCGACCTGTTCCTGGAGCGCGGCTTCGACGCCGTCTCGGTCAAGGAGATCGCCGAGGCCGCCGAGGTCTCGAAGATGACGGTGTTCAACTACTTCCCCACCAAGGAGGACCTCGTCGTCCATCCGCTGGCCCAGCACACCGACGAGCCCGCCCGCGTGATCGGCTCCCGCCCACCGGGCACGACACCGGTGGAGGCCTGGCACGCGCACTTCATGCGCGCGCTCGCCGAACGCGACGCGGCCACCGGCCTCAGCGACGTACCGCTGGTCCGCAAGGTGCAGGACCTCATCCGCGACACCCCCGCGCTGTTCCAGCGGGCCCTGAGCTTCCGGCAGGACGGCCGCCGGAGCCTGGCGCGGGCCCTCGGCGAGGAGACCGGCGAGGTCACCGCGCGGCTGATGGCCGAGCAGATCCTCGCCGTCCGCGACAGCCTCGTGGAGATGAACTACCTGGCGATGCGCGCGGGAACCAGCGCCGACGACCGGTACCCGGACGCGGTGGCCGACGCCGAGCTCGCCTTCGGGCTGCTGCGCGACGGGCACGGCGGCCTCCTGCGCCGCGCGTGACGAAGGGCCCCGGCGCGTACGCCGGGGCCCTTCGGGGAGGTGCGCCTAGATGAAGGTGATGCGGTTGGCCGGGAGCGGCGCCGCCGGGGCGGTCGGCGAGCTGTGCGCGGCGAACCAGTCCACCAGGGCGTCGATGTCCAGGCCGCCGACGAGGCGGTCGGTGCCCTTGGCGAGCTCGGCGAAGCCGTCCCCGCCGTCGGCGAGGAAGATGTTCACCGTGACGCGGTACTTGGCGGCCGGGTCGAGCTTCACGCCGTTCAGCTTGACGCTGTCCACGACGATCTTCTCGGCGCCGGTCTTGGCCTGGTCCACGGTGTAGGTGAATCCGGCCGAGGGCTGGAGGACCTTCGGGCTGTTCAGGTTGGGCCCGCTGTACTGCTGCTGGAGCACGGTGACGATCTGCGCGCCGGTCAGGCTGATGGTGGTCACGTTGTTGTTGAACGGCTGGACCGTGAAGGCCTCGCCGTAGGTGACCACCCCGTCGCCCTCGCCCGCCGGCGAGGAGGCGTAGCTGAGGTCGGCCCGCACGCCGCCGGGGTTCATCAGCGCGATCACCGCCCCGCCCTTGTCGGCGGCGGAGGTCACCGCCAGCTGCGAGTCGGCGATGAGGTCGCCCAGCGGGCTCTCGGGGTTCTTCGAGCCGCGGCCGAGCATGGTGTCGGTGATGTACCCGATCTTCTTGTTGGCGATCGGGTCGACCTTCGTCTTGTACTTGGCGATGATCGCGGTCTCGCCGGCGTCCTTGGTGACGTCGCGCGTGACGATCTTGTTCGAGGCCTTGACGGAGGTGCGGACGATGTCGCGCGCCCTCTTGTCGTAGGTCACGTTGATCTCGGTGAACAGCCGCCCGAACGACGAGGACGAGGTCACCATGCGCGGCTTGCCCTCGGGGTCGGGGATGTTGCACACGTACGACTGGTGCGTGTGACCGGTGACCACGAGGTCGATCTGCGGGTCCAGGTTCTTGGCGATGTCGGTGATCGGGCCGGAGATGCCGTCGCCGGGACCGGGCGAGTCGCAGTTGTAGTTGTAGGTGTTGCTGGCGGGCAGGCCGCCCTCGTGCAGCAGCACCACGATCGACTTGACGCCGACCAGCTTGAGCAGCTTGGCGTAGAAGTTGGCCGTGGCGACCTCGTCCTTGAAGACCAGGTTCTTCACGCCCTCCTTGGCCACGATGTCACCGGTGCCCTCCAGGGTCATCCCGATGAACCCGACGCGCGCGCCGTCGGCGAAGTTCTTCACCCACACCGGCGGCAGGGCCGGCAGGCCGGTGCGCTTGTCGACGACGTTGGCGCCCAGCAGCGGGTAGTCGGCGCCGTCGTACGGGCTGGCCGGGTCGGCGCAGCCGTCCTTCTGGTGGCAGCCGCCCCGCTGGATCCGGCGCAGCTCGTCGATGCCCTCGTCGAACTCGTGGTTGCCGACCGAGGTCACGTCCAGGCCCAGGGCCTCCATCGCCTCGACGGTGGGCTCGTCGTGGAAGGCGGCCGACAGCAGCGGAGAGGCGCCGATGAGGTCGCCGGCGGCGACGGTCACGGTGTTCTGGTGGCCCTGGCGCGCCTGCTTCAGGTGCGTGGCCAGGTACTCCACGCCGCCCGACAGGACGGTGACCGGCTTCCCGTCGGGACCGATCCCGATCTGGGTGTTGGCCGAGGAGCCGGTGGGCGGCTCCAGGTTCCCGTGGAAGTCGTTGAACGCCAGGAGCTGAATGTCGGTGTACTTGTCCGGTTTCGCGGTGGCCGTGGGCGCGGCGAAGGCCACGCTTCCGAGCACCGCGACCGCGCCGAACGCCGCGAGTGCGCGACGCCGCCGTCCGGTCATGAGGGGCTCCCTTGTGAGAGGGGTATCGGGCTGTGCAGTGCACAGATAAGCAGAAGGAGGAAACGGACGGGTAACAAGGGGTGGGCCTCCCCCGGGACCGCGCCGGGAAATTAACCTTCATCCATGCGCACCGTCATGATCACCGGAGCCTCCCGCGGCATCGGCGCGGCCCTCGCCGCGCTGCTCGCCGCGCGCGGCGACCGCGTCCTGGCCGTCGTCCGCGATCCCGCCACCGCGCCCGAGGGCACCGAGGCGGTCGCCGCCGACCTGGCCGACCCCGCCGCCCTCGCCCGCGCGCTGCCCGCGCTCGACCGCCTGGACGCCCTCGTGCACTGCGCGGGCGTGGCCTCCGCCGGTCCCGTCGACGGCTTCTCCGTGGCCGGCTGGCAGCGCGAACTCAACATCAATCTCGTCGCGCCCGCCGAACTGACCCGCGCGACGCTGCCGGCGCTGCGGGCCTCGCGCGGGCACGTCGTGTTCGTCAACTCCGGCGTCGGCCTCGCCGCCGGTCCGATGTGGTCGGTCTACGGGGCGAGCAAACACGGATTGAAGGCCCTCGCCGACGCGCTGCGCGCCGAGGAGACCGGCGCGGTCCGGGTCACCACCGTCTACCCGGGCGTCACCGACACCGGGATGCAGCGGCAGTTGCGCGAGGACCTGTCCAGCGCCTACGACCCCACCCGCGCGATGAGCGCCGAAACGGTCGCCAAGACCCTGGAGTACGTCCTGGACGTACCGGCCGACGCGATGGTCGTGGACCTGCGCCTCACTCCCCCGGTGCCGATGCCGCACCCGGCGAGCAAGCCCTAGCCGATCATCCGCAGGGCCCGGCGCACGTGCGCGTTGGGATGCCCGGCGAGGCGTTCGAGCGCGCCGCCGGGCACGTCCGAGACCAGCCGGAGCGTGGCCAGCTGCCGGACGGCGCGGATCAGCGCGACGGCCCCGGCGTCCTCGTCGGCGAGGACGGCCAGGACCTCGGCGGCGTCGACCGTGGGCACCGCCGCACGGATCACCGCGGCGACCGTCTCGTCGCCGTCGACGGCGACGAGGCGCGTGCCGAGCAGCGTGTGTTCGGCGCAGGACACGACGGTGCCGTCACCGGCGGCCCACGCGCCCTGCGCCACCGCGCCGGGCGGCGGTGGCGGCGAGGCGTCCAGGCACGGCCAGGCCAGGTCGGCGGCCAGCTTCGCCACCGCGTCGGGATCGGCGTCGTCGGCCGGAAGCAGGTGGACGATCATCGCGCGCCGCTCTTCCCCTTCCACGAGTCCCTCCCCGGCGCGGCCGCGGCCGGACCGGGGAGCCCGCCGCGTCAGCCCAGGCTCAGCCGGGCGACCCGTCCCTTCGGGCCGGAGGCCCAGCAGGCGAATCCGTGCACGCAGTCGACGCTGTCGAAGGCGCCGTCGTCGAAGCGCCGCCAGGTGCGTCCGCCGTCGAGGGTGATGTCGCTGCCGCCGGGACCGACGGTGACCGCGATCGGCCCGGCCAGGAAGGACACGCCCGAGCGGTACTGCCCCGGCACCGACCGGGCGGTGGTGACCGCCGAGGGCCCGCGCTCGGTGTAGGCCGCGCCGCCGGGGGCGGCGTCGGGGGTGGTGTAGTCGCCGCCCACGAAGATCCCGTGCCTGGCGTCCCGGAACGCGGCGGCGTAGATGCCCGCGCTCGGCCCACTGGGCACGGGCGTGTCGTAGGCCTTCCAGGTGGCGCCCCGGTCGGGGGTGTGCAGCACGCGCGCCTTGGCGCCGCCGCCGGTCACCAGGAACCCGTTCGTGGAGTCGGCGGCCACCAGGCACTGCCCGCTGGCGGCGAAGGCGAACTCGCCGGGCAGGGCCTCGGGCGAGACCTCCGGGGCCAGGCGCGTCCAGGTGCGCCCGCCGTCGGGGGTGCGCACGAAGCGGATGCGCCCGTCCACCGGGTCGCTCATGGCGATGCCGTGGCGGGAGTCGAAGAAGGCCATGCAGTCGTAGAAGGCGGCCTCTTCGTCATTGGTGAAGGTCTTCGTCCAGGTCGCGCCGCCGTCATCGGTGACGTAGACCCGCGAGTCGGCGCCCGGGCCGATGGTGAGGGCCACCGCGCTCCTGGCGTCGAAGGCCTCGATGTCGCGGAACTCCAGCGCGGCGGCGTCGGGCGGCGAGACGTTCCGCCAGCTGCGCCCGGCGTCGGTGGTCCGCAGGACCGTCCCCTTGCTTCCGGCGACCCAGGCCGTGGTGGCCGAAACCGCCGACAGGCCCCGGAACTGGCTCGTCACACCGGTGTCGGTGAGCGTCCAGCCCAGGTCGAGGGACCGTTCGTGCTTCGGGATCGCCGTGCCCTCGGGCCCGGCCTGCGCGCTCCCGGGAGCGCCCGTGACCGCCACGATTAAAGCCAGCCCGGCCGCGGCCGCGCGCATGGTCTTCCGCATAGGCGGCAACCTACCAACCGCGAGGGGGTGCGGACAAGATCCCGGCGCGGGCGCGAAAAAGGGCGCCCCTCGCGGGGCGCCCTCCACTCGCGCTCAGACCTCCAGCACGTTCGGCACGATCATCGGCCGGCGGCGGTAGGTCTCGTTGACCCACCGCCCGACCGTGCGCCGGACGAGCTGCTGCAGCTGGTGCGGGTCGGTGACGCCGTCCTCGGAGGCCCGGTCGAGGGCCGCGGTGATCACCGGCAGCACCGGGTCGAAGGCGGCGGGGTCCTCGCTGAAGCCCTTCGCCGACACCGTCGGGCCGCCGACGACCTTTCCGGTCACCGAATCGATGACCACGGTCGCGGCGATGAAACCGCCGTCGCCGAGGATGCGCCGCTCGGTCAGCAGGCTCTCGCCCACGTCGCCCACGGCCAGGCCGTCGACGTAGATGTAGCTGTTCGGGACGTGCCCGACCACGCGCGCGACACCGTCGACGAGGTCGACCACGTCGCCGTCCTCGCACATCGCCACCTGCTCGGCGGGGACGCCGGAGGCCACCGCGAGACGCGCGTGCGCCCGCAGGTGCCGCCACTCGCCGTGCACGGGCATGAAGTTGCTGGGCCGCACCATGTTCAGCAGGTACAGCAGCTCACCGGCCGGGGCGTGCCCCGACACGTGCACCTTCGCCACGTCCTTGTGGATGACCGTCGCGCCCGCGCGGGACAGGCGGTTGATGACGCCGTAGACGGCCGTCTCGTTGCCCGGCACCAGCGACGAGGCCAGGACGACGGTGTCGCCGGGGCCCACGGTGATGTGCCGGTGGTCGCCGGAGGCCATCCGCCCCAGCGCCGACATCGGCTCGCCCTGCGAACCGGTCGACATGAACACGATCTCCTCCGGCGGCAGCGACGCGGCCTCGTCGAGGGAGACCAGCAGGTCGCCGGGGATGTTCAGCAGCTTCAGGTCCCGCGCGATGCCCATGTTGCGGACCATCGAGCGGCCGATGAGGGCGACCTTGCGGCCGTGCTCGGCGGCGGAGTCCATGACCTGCTGCACGCGGTGCACGTGCGAGGCGAAGGACGCCACGATGATGCGGCCGGTGGCGGTGCGGAAGATGTCGTCCAGGACGGGCCGGATGGCCTGCTCGGAGGTCACGAAGCCGGGGATCTCGGCGTTGGTGGAGTCCGACATCAGCAGGTCGACGCCCTCGGCGCCCAGGCGCGCGAAACCGGCCAGGTCGGTGATGCGGCCGTCGAGCGGGAGCTGGTCCATCTTGAAGTCGCCGGTGTGCAGGACGGTGCCCGCGCCGGTGCGGATCGCCACGGCCATCGCGTCGGGGATGGAGTGGTTGACCGCGAAGAACTCCAGCTCGAAGGGCCCCAGGCGCTCCTTGCCGCCCTCGCTGACCACGAGGCTGTAGGGCTTGATGCGCCGCTCGGCGAGCTTGGCCTCGATGAGCGCGATGGTGAACTGCGAACCGACGAGGGGGATGTCGGGCTTGTGCTGGAGCAGGTAGGGCACCGCGCCGATGTGGTCCTCGTGCCCGTGGGTGAGGACGACGGCCTCGATGTCGCCGAGGCGGTCCATGATGGGGGTGAAGTCCGGCAGGATCAGGTCGACGCCGGGCTGGTCCATGTCGGGGAACAGGACACCGCAGTCGACGACGAGGAGCTTCCCGTCGTACTCGAAGACGGCCATGTTGCGGCCGATCGCGCCCAGCCCGCCGAGCGGGATGATGCGCAGGGCGCCGTCCGCCAGCGGCGGCGGGGGTGCCAGTTCGGAGCTGGTCTTAGACATCGGAGGCCTCCTTGACGGTCTCACCGGAGGCGGCCAGGTCGGCCACCAGCAACGCGCGCAGCTCGTCATCGGCGTCGATCAGCGGCGAGCGCACCGGACCGGCGGGCAGGCCCTTGAGCGCGAGCAGGGCCTTGACGGCGATGGTGCCCTGGGTGCGGCCCATGATCCCGGCGATGGCGGGGGTCAGGGCCAGGTTGACGTCGCGGGCGGCGAGGGTGTCGCCGCGGTCGAACGCGTCGTACATGTCGGCGAGGCGGTGCCCGAAGAGGTGGGCGACGACGCTGACCGCGCCGGACCCGCCGATGGCCGCCGAGGCCAGGTTCAGCTCGTCGATGCCGCTGTAGACGGCCAGGTCCGTCTCGCGCAGGACGCGCTGGGTGGCGAAGAGGTCGCCCTTGGAGTCCTTCACCGCGGCGACGCGGGGGTGCGCGGCGAGGGTGATGATGGTGCCGGTCTCGATCGCCAGGCCGGTGCGGCCGGGGATGTCGTAGAGCATCACCGGGAGGCCGGTGGCGTCGGCGACGGCCGTGAAGTGGCGGACGAGCCCGGCCTGCGGGGGCTTGTTGTAGTAGGGCGTCACGGCGAGGAGCCCGTGGGCGCCGGTCTTCTCGGCGCGGCGGGCGAGTTCGACGCTGTGGGCGGTGTCGTTGGTGCCCACGCCACTGATCACGGTGGCGCGGTCGCCGACGGCCTCCAGGACGGCCCGCAGGACCGTCTCCTTCTCGGCGTCGCTCGTGGTGGCCGACTCGCCGGTGGTCCCGTTCAGCACGAGCCCGTCGCAGCGCTGCACGTCCACGAGGTGCGCGGCGAGTTCCTGCGCACCGGCGACGTCGACTTCGGACCGCTCGTCGAACGGGGTGATCATCGCGGTGAGCAGGCGCCCGAACGGGCGTGCGATGTGCGTCGTCATATGGTCAAACCTAACTGAGGCCGGACGCCTCTATCAGCCTTCGTGCACGTACGGGCTGCTGGCGACCTCGGTGCCGTCCTCCAGGGCGGTGATGGTGAAGTCGCGGAAGACGTTGGGCGCGGCCTCCTGGAGCTTGCGGAGGCAGTCGATCGCGGCGGCGCGGATCTCGACGTCGGCGTGCTCGGTGGCGCGCATGGCGATGAAGTGGCGCCAGGCGCGGTAGTTGCCGGTGACCACGATGCGGGTCTCGGTGGCGTTGGGGAGCACGGCGCGCGCGGCCTGGCGGGCCTGCTTGCGGCGCAGGGTCGCGTTGGGGACGTCGGCGAACTTCTTCTCCAGGCCTTCGAGGAGCTCGATGTAGGCCTGCTGGGAGGCGGCCGCGGCGGCGAGGAACTTCGCGTGCAGCTCGGGGTCCTCGGCGATGACGTCGGGCTCGACCATCATGGCGTCGCGCTCGGGGACGTAGCGCTGGGAGAGCTGGCTGTAGGAGAAGTGGCGGTGCCGGATGAGCTCGTGGGTGAGCGAGCGCGAGATGCCGGTCATGTAGAAGGACGCCGAGCCGTGCTCCAGGACGGAGAGGTGGCCGACCTCCAGGATGTGGCGCAGGTAGCCCTCGTTGGTGGCGGTGGCCGGGTTCGGCTTGCCCCAGGACTGGTAGCAGGCGCGTCCGGCGAACTCGGCGAGCGCCTGGCCGCCGTCGGCGTCGGTGCTCCACGGCACGTCGGCCGGGGCCTCGAAGTGGGTCCAGGCGATCAGCCTGAACTCCGGTGTGGTGGTTGCCGGCTCTCCGGACACGATGTCGCCCCTCGGTCAATGTCGGTTGATTCGCCTTGAGAATAGTTCTGTGCTGGGTTGGCATTGCATGACGCCACTGAAGGTGTCATACTGGCGTCATGGATCTGAGCCCTTATCTCGAAGCACTCCGCCGGGACTTCGTCAGCAGCGCGGCCCCCGGGGGCGAGGACGTCACGCGCACCGCCGAGCTCCTCGCCGGCTCCATCGAGGCGGCCATCCGGCTGTCGATGATGGAGGTCCTGTCCGCCGCGGCCGATGAGATCACCGACGAGCTGGACAAGAGCGGCCACCCCGCCACCGTCGAGGTGCGGATGCGCGGACGCCAGGCCGACCTGGTCGTCACCGACGCCCCGGCCGCCGCGCCCGCTCCCCCGCCGACCAGCGCCGGCGACTCCGGCGATGTCGCGCGCATCACCCTGCGGTTGCCCGAGCAGCTCAAGGAGGCCGTCGAGCAGGCCGCCTCCGCCGAGAGCATCTCGGTCAACGCCTGGCTGGTCCGGGCCATCAACGCCGCGGTCCACCACGGCGGCCCGACGCCCGGGGCGACCACCGGTCGCGCCAGGTTCACCGGCGGCCGCCGCATCACCGGCTACGCCCAGGCCTGAGACCCGAAGAGGATTGTGATGCCTGAATTCCCCTGCGCAACGCCCGTGCACGCCGACATCACCATGGCGGCCGGTCTCGGCGACATCACCTGCGAGGAGCGCGAGTCGGCCTACGTCGACGTCTCGCCCTACGAGCCCGGCGACCGCAACGGCGCCGAGGTGGCCGCGGCCACCGAGGTCCGCTTCGACGGCGACCGGCTCACCGTCCGGGTCCCCGAGGCGGGCATCGGATGGCTGTTCAAGCGCCAGCCCGCGCTGCGGATCACCGTCAAGCTGCCCTCGGGATCCTCGGTCAACGCCAAGTCGGCCTCGGCCGACCTGATCTCCCGGGGCCAGTCCACGCGCGTCCAGCTGAACAGCGGCAGCGGCTCGCTGTCGGTGGCCGACGCGCACGACATCGGCGTCAACACCGCCAGCGGTGACGTGAAGGTCATGCGCGCCGCGGGTTCGGTGCACGCCAACTCCGCCTCCGGCGACATCGAGATCGACCACGCCGACGGCGAGGTCAACGCGAAGTCGGCCTCCGGCGACATCCGGGTCGGCTTCGCCGGCGCGAAGCTGTCGGCGACCACGGCCTCCGGCGACGTGCTGGTCCGGCAGGGCCGGCGGGGCGTGCACAAGGTGCGCACCGTCTCCGGCTCGGTCTCCATCGGCGTCGCCAAGGGCACCGGCGTGTGGCTCGACCTGAGCACCACCTCCGGCCGCACCAGCAGCGACCTCTCGGTCGGGGACACCCCCGCCGGGAACATCGGTGAGCCGGACCTGAACCTGCAGGTCCGCACCATCAGCGGCGACATCGAGGTTCTGCGCACCCTGGACTGAGGCGGCACGCCTCAGGGGTGCGGGGCGAGAATCCAGCGAGGGGCGGTCACCGGACGGTGGCCGCCTCCCGTCGTCTAGACGTAGAGGCCGGTGAACGGCGCCCAGGGCAGGTTGCGGACGACCCAGAACACGCCCCACACGGCCAGGAACACGCTGATGGTGTTGGGACCGAAGGCGAGCTTCGGTAGCTTCAGCCTCGCGTTCGGGAACCACGTCCGCCACGCCCACGACAGGTACATGTAGACGATGAACGGCGCGGCGAAGACCGCGATGGCGTGGTAGCGGGCCGCCTCGGGCAGGTCGCCGTGCAGGAGGTACCAGAGCGCGCGCGTGCCGCCGCAGCCCGGGCAGTCGAAGCCGGTGACCAGCTTGAACGCGCACGCCCCCAGGTCCGGCTGGTCGTCGGTGGGGTTGTTGGCCAGCACGTACCAGACCGGCAGGGCCGCGCACAGCAGCAGCGCCAGGGGCCCCAGCGGGCCGGTGGCGATCTTCCGGAACACCCGCCGGACCGGGCCGTTCTTCGGCTCGGGGTAGACCGGCGCGGGGTACAGGTTCCCGTCGGGCCCGAGCACCATCTGCCGGTGCTCGGCGTGCTCGGCGCAGTCGGCCGCGCAGGGCTCGGGGTATCCCGTGGCAGGGGACGTGCCGACGGCGGCCGTCTCGCTCATCTCTCGCCTCCGGGTGCGCGCGTGGGGAGTCTCACGATACCCGCCGCGCGCTCACGCCAGGGCCGCGGCGACCTCGCCGGCGAAGTCGCCGCGCACCGGGGCCTCCACGTCGTCCAGGCCCAGCCAGCGCGCCATCTCGCGCAGCTCGGCGGCCAGCGCGGCGGCGGTGCCGCCGGGCGCGTGCGGTTCGCGCCAGACCGCCGGGACCCGCAGGACGCCCGCCTTGCGGTCGGCCTTGAGGTCCACGCGCGCGGCCAGGCCGTCCCCGAACAGGAACGGCAGCACGTAGTACCCGTACTGGCGCTTGGGCTCGGGCACGTAGATCTCGATGCGGTAGTGGAAGTCCCACAGCCGCAGCGTGCGGTCCCGCTCCCAGACCAGGGGGTCGAAGGGGCTGACCAGGGCCGCCGCCGAGACCTTGCGCGGGACGCGGGCGTCCCGGTGCAGGTAGGCGGGCTTGGCCCAGCCCTGCACGGTCACCGGGGTCAGCACGCCCTCCTCCAGCAGCTCCGTCAGTGCCGCGCGGGCCGGGGCGGGCTTGAGCCGGAAGTAGTCGCGCAGGTCGGTCTCGGTGGCCACGCCGAAGGACACCGCGGCGGCGGCCATCAGCTCGCGGTGGGCGTCGGCGACATCGGGCGTCGGCGCGTCCACGACCGCCTTCGGCAGCACCCGGGAGGTGAGGTCGTAGGTGCGCTCGAAGTTGGGCCGCCCGGCGGCGGTCACCTCACCGGCCCAGAACAGGTACTCCAGGGTCGCCTTGACCGCGCTCCAGTTCCAGCCCCAGTGGTCCTTGCGGCGGTCCAGGATCGAGGCGTCCTCCTTGGCCAGCTCGGCCTCGATGCCGCGCGCGGTGAGCGGGCCGTGCTCCTCGACGGTGGCCAGCACCCGCTTGACGAACTCGCGGTGGTCGCGGCCCATCCGGCGCATCGAGCCCCAGGCGTGCTCGTCGGCGGCGGCCATCCGCCAGCGCAGCAGCGGCTGGAACCGCACCGGCAACAGCGAGGCGGCGTGCCCCCAGTACTCGAACAGCTCGCGCTCGCCCCGGTAGGCGGCGTTGTCCACGAGCGTGGCGGGATAGGCGCCCAGCCGGGAGAAGACGGGCATGTAGTGCGCGCGCACCAGCACGTTCACCGAGTCGATCTGCAGCGCGTTGGTGTGGGCGAGGACCTTGCGCAGGTGCCGGGCGGTGGGCGTCGCGGTGGGACGCGCCGCCGCGAAGCCCTGCGCGGCCAGGGCGACGCGGCGCGCCTGGGCGTTGGTCAGGGTCGCCGTGGAGAGAGTCGTGGCCACCGGCGGAGGCTACCGCAGGGGTCCGACGGGATCTCCGCTAGCGGAGCGAGACGCGCATGAGCCGCCACACGATGAGCAGGAACACGATCACCATCAGGGCGATCATGATCCACAGGACCCACATCGCCAGCGCGGTGTTCGGGCCCGGCCCGGCGGTGGCGCGCAGCTCGTTCCGCTCGCCCAGCCGCAGCTTCCAGGTGACCGTCTTCCCGTTCGCGCCCACCTCCCCGTTGGTGGTCAGCACGCGCCCGGGGAACGTCACCGCGACCCGCATGTCGGCCCGGTCGAAGGCGGCGATGATCTCCGGATCGATCGGCCCGCCACCGGAGGGCGGGGTGTAGGTCTGGTCGATCACACCGGTCAGGACGTAGTCCTCACCCTCGTGGACGATGCGGATGTGGTCGCCGCCGGAGTCGTCGGTGTCATTGAACTCCGACAGCGGCGTGTTCTCGAAGGTGTACCGCACCCCCGCGTAGACGCCGTCGTCGTAGGGCTCCTGCCGGGTGATGCCCTTGACGGGCTCGCCGCCCAGCGGGTCGCCGCCCAGGTTCAGCCTGTCCCGGAGCGCCTTGTCGAAGGCGACCACGACCGTGCCGCTGACGGTGTCGTCCCGGTTGACCGTGACGTTCATGTCGAACTTGACGCACCCGGCCAGCGCGAGGACGCCGAACAGCGCCAGCAGTGCCGTGCCCAGGACCCGCCCCCGTGTGGTGATCACGCGACCGATCGTAATGGATCGGTCGCGGGCCGTTAGGTAAGCGCGACGTGCAGACGGCGTTGCGGCACGACGACGCCGTCCATGTCCAGGCCGCGGGTCTTGCCGTCGAAGGCCCAGCCCGCCGAGGTCAGGAACTTGATGGTCGCCGGGTCCTCGCCGAACGCCCAGGCCCGCGCGCCGGTGAAGCCCTCGTCACCCCAGTGGGCCGTGGCGGCCGACAGGAGACGGCTGCCGTGACCGCGCCTGCCGAAACGCGGCTCCACCAAGAGATCCGTGATGGCGGCGGTGGTCACCGGCGCGTCCGGGCGAGGGGAATCCTCGCCGGGTGCTGCGGTATCGTCGTCCGCTGGACCGATCGCCACGAATCCGACGGCCATCTCGGCGCCTCCGGACTGCTCGACGGCGATCAGGACGTGGTGACGATCCGAGGGCGGGGCGGTCACGGCCTCCCGCCAGCGGTCGGTCAGCCAGGACTTGTCGAGCCGTTCGAGAATGTGCGGGGGGACCAGAAGGGCGTACGCGGTACGCCAGGTGAGGAGTTGCAGCCGCGCTATCTCGGCAGCGTCCTCTGCGCGTGCCGGGCGCACATAACCGGTCGCCATGCGGCAAGAGTACGGGCACGTTCCGGAGCGCTCGCGGGGCACCGGGTGAGGTTTGGAGTTGCGGGAGAAGGTGGCTGTGGTCGAGGCGGAGCGGGAGGCCGGTGAGTCGGCCGATCCACGCCGTCCCCGCAACCCGCGGGCCCGGCTCGCGCTCCAGCTCCTGGCCGTCCTGGCCCTGGTCGGGCTGACCTGGTACCTGGTGGACGTCTACGGCGGCCAGCACCACCTCTTCGACTTCCGCATCTACCGCAAGGCCGTCCGCTACTGGCTGGCCGGCGGCAACGTCTACGACTACTGGCAGCCCGACGTCATCAACGGCACCCTCGGCTACACCTATCCGCCGTTCGCCTCGGTGCTGATGGCGCCGATGGGGGCGCTGCCGTGGGACGTGGCGAAATGGGCGCACATCCTGGCGATGGCGGCCTGCCTGATCGTGACCTCGTACTGGCTGCTGGCGCCCCTGCTGCGCAGGCACAAGGTGCCCATCTGGCTGGGCCTGGCCGTCGCCGGGTGCTTCATCGTCAGCGTCGAGCCGATCCGGGAGACCCTCAGCTTCGGCCAGGTCAACCTCATGCTGATCGCGCTGGTCCTGGGGGACGTCCTGTTCCTGGTCCGCCGCGACTCGCGGCTGGCCGGCGTCGGCATCGGCCTGGCCACCGCCATCAAGCTCACCCCCGGCATCTTCATCGTCTACCTGCTGGTCACCCGCCGCTGGCGCGCGGCGGCCGGTTCGGTGGTCGCCGCGGCGGCCGCGTCGCTGCTGGCGGCGGTGGTCGACCCGCGCATGTCGATCCGGTTCTGGCTGATCACCGCCTGGGACTCCGGGCGCGTCGGCCACAACGACAACACGTCCAACCAGTCGATCGCCGGGCTCCTCGCCCGGATCTTCGACCCCCGGCCCTACCCGCAGATCATGTGGCTGATCCTGGTCGCCGCGGCCGTCGGCTACGGCATGTGGCGGGCGGCGAAGGCCGTCCGCGAGGGCGACGAGATCGCCGGGCTGACCATCACCGGCGTCGTCGGCATCCTCATCTCACCGGTGTCCTGGACGCACCACGTGTACTGGATCGTCCCCGCTCTGCTGATCATCGCCGACGTCGTCGCCACCGGCTGGCGGACCATGTCCTCCCGCGCGAAATGGTCCTACGCCGTGCTGGGCGCGCTGACCTATCTGCCCTTCATGTACTCCTTCGTCTGGCTGTTCGCCGAGGAGCCCGGCAAGCACTGGGACCACGGCCTCCCGTGGTTCCTGGCCGAGAACACCTACGTGTTCGTGCTGGTCGCGCTGCTCGTCTGGCTGCCGATCCGCAAGGGCGTGGACGCCACCGACAGCCGCCCCGGCGTGTGGTGGCCGGTGTTCCGGCGCGCGCCTCAGCCGTCGAAGGTGTAGCGGACCACGTCCAGCTCGGCCCCGAAGAAGTCGTAGACCGAGCTCTCGCCGTCCTCGCTGAAGCCGTGCCGCAGGTAGAAGCGGCGGGCGCGCTCGTTGCCGTCGAGGGCCCACAGCCGCACCGGCGACACCCCGCGCCCGCGCAGGTCCTCCAGCGCCCGCGTCATCAGCGCGTGCCCCGCGCCGGTGCCCCAGCGCTCCGGGTCGACGTAAATGGCGTAGATCTCTCCCCCGCCGCCCTCGCCCCGCTGGTCGCCGTAGTTGACGAAGCCGACCGGGCCGCCGCCGTCCTCGGCGAGCAGCTCGGTGCGCCCGGGACGCCGCTCGGCCAGCCGCGCCGCCCACCTCGCGGCGTGCTCGTCCGGGTCGAAGCGCGCCAGCGCCTCGGCGGGCACCAGGCCCTCGTAGGCGCCGCGCCAGCAGCGCACGTGCAACGCGGCCAGGGCGGGGACGTCGGCGGGGGCGACGGGGCGGATGCGCATCAAACTCCACTGCTCCTTCTGGCGCTGCCTGATTCCACAGTGGACGGTACCGGGTTGCCCGTGGCGGCCAGCGCCGCCCGGTAGGCGGCCATCGCCGCCGCGGCGTCCCCCGCGGCCTCGTAGAGCGCCGCCAGCCGCGTCCGGGCCGGGATCGCCTGCGGGATGCCGGACTCGCCGTCCAGCACCGCACCGGCCGCGCGCGCCCGCTCCAGCGCGCCCGCCCGGTCACCGCGCGCCAGGGCCGCCTCGCCCAGGGCGATGTCGGCCCACAGGACCACCGTCGAGCCCGCCTCCGCCAGCCGGTCGCGGGCCTCCGTCGCGTAGGCCACCGCCTCGCCCGGCTCACCGAGCCGCAGCGCGGCCTCGGCCAGCCAGATCTCGGCGCGCGCCACGTCCACCACGCCGCCGAACTCGGCCGACTCGGCCCGCACCGCCAGGAACACCTCCCGCGCCCGCGCGGGCTCCACCCGCAGCGACAGGATCCCCACCAGCAGCCGCAGCTGCGAGAGGTTGCGCAACCGGTCGGTCTCCCCGAACAACGCCAGCGACCGCTCCGCCAGGCTCAGCGCGCCGTCCAGGTCGCCGCGCCCGTAGGCGCCGTTGGCGGCGTTCCAGTAGGCCGAGGCGCGCGCCAGCGGACTGCCCAGCTCCTCGGCCACGCCGATCATGCGGTGCACGATCACCGAGGCGCGGTGCGCGTCCCCGCGGTCCTGGTAGACCCCCGCCAGGGTCACGCCCAGCCGCACCGACGCGTCCGACCAGCCCAGCCCGAGCCGCTCGAAGGCGCGCAGGGCCCGCTCGCCGAGATCGGCGGCGTAGGCGGGATCGCCCAGCTCGCGGTAGCAGCGCATGACGTCCACGGCGCGTTCGGCCCAGGTCGCGCCGCCCTCCTCGGCGATGTTCATCAGCGCCTCGAAGGCCGAGGCGGCCTCGGCGTGGCGGCCGAGCAGTTCCAGGGCCTGCGCGCGGCCCAGGGCGGCGCGGTCGCGGACGCGCGCCTCGTCCAGCAGGTTCTCGAACTCGGCGAGGGCCTCGGCGTGCGAGCCGTTGTGGAGGGCGATCCCGGCGAAGGCGAGGCGTCGCTCGGCCTCGCGCACGTCGTCGGGTTCCCGCCCGCTCGCCAGGAACCCGGCGGTGGTGCCGAGCGCGCCGGCCAGATGGGCGAGGACCCCCTGGGACGGGCGGCGCTTGCCGGACTCGATGAGCGACAGGTGCGCCGCCGAGAGCAGCCCCGGCGAGGTCAGCTCGCTCTGCGAGCGGCCCGCGGCGGTACGAGCCTCGCGGATCCGGTGGCCCACGTTCGCGTCGATGTCCACGGAGAGAAACCCTACCTGAAAAGCCGATCTTTACAAACCTTTGCCACGTGATTTACATTCGGCGGCATGACCGACCCGAAGATCGAGACCATCACCCGCTTCTTCGCCGCCTACGCCGCCAAGGACACCGACGGCATGGCCGCCACCCTCTCCCCCGACATCGCCTGGACCATCCCCGGACGCCACCCCCTGTCCGGCACCAAACACGGCCTCGACGAAGTCCGCGCCTTCTTCGACGCCCTCGGCCGCGCCGGATTCCAGGCCGAACCCGTCTTCCTCGAAGCCAACGACGAATACGTCGTCGACATCCACCGCGGCTGGACCACCGAAGGCACCGGCACCGTCGACACCACCTGGGCCCTCGTCTGGCACTTCGACGCCGAAGGGCGCATCGACCGCGTCATCAACCTCTCCGGCGACCAGCACCAAATGGACAACTACATCTGGGCCAACTTCGACCTGGCCCCGCTGCCCGCGCGACTGGCCTGAAACGCCGATGGCCGCCCCCCTCGCGGGTGGCGGCCATCGCACAGAACGTTCCTCAGCCGAGGAGGGCGTCCAGGCCGTGCGTCAGGCCCGGCCGCTTCACGACCTCGCGGATCGACAGCAGCACACCCGGCATGAACGACTCGCGGTCCAGGGAATCGTGCCGGATCGACATCCGCTCCCCCGGCCCGCCGAACAGGACCTCCTGCGAGGCCACGTAACCCGCCGAACGCACCGAATGGACCCGCACGCCGGCCACGTCCGCGCCGCGCGCGCCGTCCAGCTCCTCGGCCGTCGCGTCCGGCATCGCGCCCAGACCCGCCTCCGCCCGCGCCGCCGCGATCAGCTCCGCGGTCCGCGCGGCGGTGCCGCTGGGGGCGTCCACCTTCTTCGGGTGGTGCAGCTCGATGACCTCCACCGACTCGAAGAACCGGGCCGCGCGCGCCGCGAACTGCATCATCAGCACCGCGCCGATGCCGAAGTTGGGGGCGATGACCACCCCGGTCCCCGGCGCCTTCGCCAGCCACCCGCGCACGGCCGCAACCCGCTCGGGCGTGAACCCGGAGGTGCCCGCCACGACGTGGATCTCCCGGTCCAGGCACCACTTCACGTTGTCCATGACCACGTCGGGACGGGTCAGGTCCACCGCCACGTCGGCGCCGTCGAGGGCGTCCAGCGCGTCACCGGAACCGATCGCCGCCACCAGCTCCAGGTCGGGGGCCGCCTCGACGGCCCGCACGGCCTCCGAGCCCATCCGGCCCCGCGCCCCGATCACACCGACCCTGATCACACGTCGCTCCCGTCGAAGAAGGCGTCGTCGAAGGGACCGATCGCGGCCAGGGACCGGGGACGCCCGAGGACCTCCCCCGCCACCGCGCACACGTCGGCGACCGTGACGGCGTCCACGCGCGCCAGCAGCTCGTCCAGGCTCAGCAGGTCCCCGAACAGCAGCTCGCCCTTACCCAGGCGGCTCATCCGCGAACTGGTGTCCTCCATCGCCAGCACCATCGAGCCCTTCAGGGCGCCCTTGGCGCGCGCCACCTGCTCGGCGTCGCAGCCGCCGCCGGCGACCTCGTCGAGGGTCTGGCGGATCAGCTCCAGGACCTCCCGCGCCTTGCCCGGCGCACACCCGGCGTACACGCCGAACAGGCCCGTCTCGGCGTAGGCGGCGGTGTAGGCGTAGACCGAGTAGGCCAGGCCCCGCTCCTCGCGGATCCGCTGGAACAGCAGGCTCGACATGCCGCCGCCGAGGACCTGCGTGAGGACCTCCAGCGCGAAACGCCGCTCGTCGCGGCGCGGCAGCGCCCGGCAGCCCAGCACCAGGTGCGCCTGCTCGGTGTCCTTGCGGACCACGTTCACCACCGGGCCCAGGTCGGCGACCGGGTCGAAGGCCGAGCGGATCGGCGCCGGATCGGCGTCCTGCTTCAGCAGCGGCGCGAACGCGCGCTCCACCAGGTCCACCACGTGCTGGTGCCCGAGGTTCCCGGCGGCCGCGATGACCATGTTCGGGGCGGTGTAGCGCTCCCGGTAGAAGTCGTTGACGCGCCCGCGCGTCATGACCGTGATCGTCTGCACCGTCCCGGAGATCTCCCGCCCCAGCGGGTGGTCGCCGAACACGGCCGTGGCCAGCATGTCGTGCACGGCGTCGTCGGGCTCGTCGTCGTGCATGGCGATCTCTTCGAGGATCACCCCGCGCTCGGTCTCCACGTCCTCCTCGTCGAGGAGGGAGTCGCAGATGATGTCGCCCAGGACGTCCACGGCCAGCGGCAGGTCCTCATCGAGGACGCGCGCGTAGAAGCACGTGTGGTCTTTGGCGGTGAACGCGTTGGTGTCGCCGCCGACCGCCTCGATCTCGGCGGTGATGTCCAGGGCGTCGCGCCGCTCGGTGCCCTTGAACAGCAGGTGCTCCAGGAAGTGCGAGGCCCCGGAGAACTCCTCGGACTCGTCACGGGAGCCGATGCCGACCCACACCCCGATGGAGGCGCTGCGCATGGCGGGGATCGACTCGGTGATGATGCGCAGCCCGCCGGGCAGCACGGTACGCAGTACCGTGCCGCCCAGCGGGTCGTCCGCGACTGTGCGCGTCTGAGCGTCGCTCATGCGATTGTGGGAACCGGTTTAACGGTGCCGACGGCGTTCCCGGCGCGGGCCGTCATCGCCGCCCTCGCCGCCTTCGCGGCGCGGAGGGGCGTCGCCGTCCCGGCGGGGACGGTCGCCGCGCGGACGGTCGTCGCCGCCCTCACGACGGCGCGGACGGTCACCCGCGCCGCGCTCGCCCTCGGGGCGTCCCGCGGGACGCTTCGGGGGCTCCTGGCCCTCCGGGTACACCTTGTCCAGGTAGATCTTGCCGCGCGCGTCCACGTCGGCGATCTGCACCTCGATCTTGTCGCCGACGTTCAGCACGTCCTCGACCTTCTCGATGCGCTTGCCGTCGCCGATCTTGGAGATGTGCAGCAGGCCGTCGCGGCCGGGCACCAGGGAGACGAAGGCGCCGAAGGCGGCGGTCTTCACCACGGTGCCGAGGAACTTGTCCCCGACCTCCGGCAGCGTCGGGTTGGCGATGCCGTTGATGATGGCGACGGCCTTCTCGGCGGCGGGACCGTTGGTCGCGCCGACGTAGATGGTGCCGTCGTCCTCGATGGAGATGTCGGCGCCGGTCTCCTCGGTGATCCCGTTGATGGTCTGGCCCTTCGGGCCGATGACCATGCCGATCTTGTCGACGGGGATCTTGACCGTGGTGACGCGGGGAGCCGAGTCGGCCATGTCGCCGACGGCCGGGACGGCCTCGGCCATGACGTCGAGGATCGCGTGGCGGGCCTCGTTGGCCTGCTGCAGCGCGGCGGCCAGCACGTCCGACGGGATGCCGTCGAGCTTGGTGTCCAGCTGCAGCGCGGTCACGAACTCGCGCGTTCCGGCGACCTTGAAGTCCATGTCGCCGAAGGCGTCCTCGGCACCGAGGATGTCGGTCAGCGTCACGTACTCGGTCTTGCCGTCGACCTCGTCGGAGATGAGGCCCATGGCGATACCGGCGACCGGCGCCTTCAGCGGCACACCGGCGGCCATCAGCGACATCGAGGACGCGCAGACCGAGCCCATCGAGGTGGAGCCGTTGGAGCCGAGGGCCTCGGAGACCTGGCGGATCGCGTAGGGGAACTCCTCGCGGGCCGGCAGGACCGGGACGATGGCGCGCTCGGCGAGGGCGCCGTGGCCGATCTCGCGGCGCTTGGGCGAACCCACGCGGCCGGTCTCACCGGTGGAGTAGGGCGGGAAGTTGTAGTTGTGCATGTAGCGCTTGCTGGTCACCGGCGAAAGGGTGTCCAGCGACTGCTCCAGGCGCAGCATGTTCAGCGTGGTGACACCCAGGATCTGGGTCTCGCCGCGCTCGAACAGGGCCGAGCCGTGCACGCGCGGGAGGATCTTCGCCTCGGCGTTCAGCGAGCGGATGTCGCGGGTGCCGCGGCCGTCGATGCGGACCTTCTCGCGCAGGACGCGCTGGCGGACCAGCTTCTTGGTCAGCGAGCGGATTGCCGCCGAGATCTCCTTGTCGCGCTCGGGGAAGTCGGCGCCGATCTTCTCGAAGGCGACCTCCTTGATGGCGTCGAGGCGGGTCTCGCGGTCCTGCTTGTCGGCGACGGTGAGCGCCTCGGCGAGCTCGGTGGACACGGCGGCCTCGACCGCGGCGAACACGTCGTCCTGGTAGTCCAGGAACACCGGGAACTCGATGACGGCCTTCGCGGCGCGGGAGGCCAGGTCGGCCTGCGCGCGGCACAGCTCGCGGATGGCGACCTTGGAGGCCTCCAGCCCGGCGGCGACGACCTCTTCGGTCGGGGCGGTGGCGCCCTCGGCGACGAGCGCGATGGTCTTGTCGGTGGCCTCGGCCTCGACCATCATGATCGCGACCTCACCGGCGTCGGTGACGCGGCCGGCGACGACCATGTCGAAGGTCGCGCGCTCCAGCTCGGCGTGGGTCGGGAACGCGACCCAGGTGCCGTCGATGTTGGCGACGCGGGTCGCGCCGATCGGGCCGGAGAAGGGCAGGCCGGACAGCTTCGTGGACGCCGAGGCGGCGTTGATGGCCACGACGTCGTACGGGTGCGCCGGGTCGAGGGCCAGGACCGTCTCGACGACCTGGACCTCGTTGCGCAGGCCCTTGACGAAGCTGGGGCGCAGGGGGCGGTCGATGAGGCGGCAGGTGAGGACGGCGTCCTCGCTGGGGCGTCCCTCGCGGCGGAAGAACGAGCCGGGGATGCGCCCGGCGGCGTACATGCGCTCCTCGACGTCCACCGTCAGGGGGAAGAAGTCGAAGTGCTCCTTGGGGGTCTTGCTCGCGGTGGTCGTCGACAGGACGACGGTGTCACCGAGCTGGGCGAGGACGGAGCCACCGGCCTGGCGGGCGAGACGGCCGGTGGAGAAGGTGATCTCCCGGGTCCCGAACGCTCCGTTGTCGATCACGGCGGTCGCCGTGTCGGTGCCGAGCTCCACGACCTCGGGGGTCGATTCTGCGGACATGTGTGTCTACAGCTCCTTCGTGTCTGGGCACGTCGTCTCTTCTGGAGCTGTCCGCGGCCGGTCTTCGATCGAAGCGCACGGGCTGTTCTCGCCCGGACGCCACTACCGAGGACCGGTACGCCGACGGCTGCGACGTGCCGCTCTTCTCTAGTGCACGGTACCCGGGATGTACACCGGGTGACCGTATGAATCGGGGGAGCGACCTCGTGTCGCTCCCCCGATGATGGTCTTAGCGCCGAAGACCGAGACGCTCGATCAGCGAGCGGTAACGGGTGATGTCGGTCTTCTGCAGGTACTTCAGCAGGCGACGGCGACGGCCGACCAGCAGCAGGAGGCCGCGGCGGCTGTGGTGGTCGTGCTTGTGGAACTTGAGGTGCTCGGTCAGGTCGGCGATCCGCTTGGACAGGACGGCGACCTGCACCTCGGGGGACCCGGTGTCGCCCTCAGCGGTGGCGTACTGGGTCATGATCTCGGCCTTGACGGCGTTATCGAGCGCCATGATCTCCCTTAAGGGTTGTGGTGGAACAAAGGAACTTTCCGCACGTGTCCGCGGCGTCGAGCAGGCACGGGGAAACGGTCCGCACGAGACGGACTGGTCACTAGCCTAACAGGCCGAGGATTTTGCGCGTCTGGGCCACGTCCTCGGTGATCTGGGCGATGAGCGGGTCGATGCTGTCGTAGGCGCGCATCTCTCGCAGCCGGTCGGTGAAGTCGAGGGCGACCTGCTCGCCGTAGAGGTCGCCGGAGAAGTCGAGGAGGTGCGCCTCCACGGTCCGCTCGCGCCCGTGGAAGGTGGGGTTGGTGCCCACGCTGATGGCGGCCGGGATGGGCACGCCGTCCACGGCCCGGGTGAGCCACCCGGCGTAGATGCCGTCGGCGGGGATCGCGGCCTCGGCGGCGTGGTGCAGGTTCGCGGTGGGGAAGCCGAGCTGGCTGCCGCCGCGGTTGGCGCCGCGCACGACCAGGCCCGCCACGCGGTGCGGGCGGCCCAGCGCGACGGCGGCGGCCTCCACGTCCCCGGCGGCGACGAGCGAGCGCACGTAGGTGGAGCTGTAGGCGACCGTCTCGCCCTCGGCCGAGGAGGCGAGCGGGACGGCGTCCACGGTGAAGCCGAAGGCCGCGCCGAGCTCGGTGAGCCGCGCGACGTCCCCGGCGGCCTTGTGGCCGAAGCGGAAGTTCTCGCCCACGACGACCTCGGCGGCGTGCAGGTGCTCGACGAGCACGTCGTGCACGAAGGCGTCGGGGAGCACCTGGGAGAACTCGTGGGTGAAGGGGACGACGCACATCCCGTCGACGCCGAGGCCGGCGAGCAGCGCGGCCTTCTCGTCGAGGCCGGTGAGGATCGCCGGGTGGCTGCCGGGCCGCACGACGGCGGCCGGGTGCGGGTCGAAGGTCAGCACAACGCTGCGCAGGCCGCGCGCCCGCGCCGCGTCCACGGCGCGCTTGATGATCTCCCGGTGGCCGCGGTGGACCCCGTCGAACACGCCGATCGTCACCACCGAGCGCCCCCAGTCCCCCGGGGTCGCCTCAACACCACGCCATCGCTGCATGATCGCCATCTTTTCACGTCCCCGCTCCGTCCCCGCGAACGCAGTGACGATGGGCGACGCCCGCCATGATCGCGCCGCGCGCCCCGCATCAGCGAAGTCCCGGGACGCGCGCCCGCCCGCCGTCGCGGTGGGCCGGGGCGGCTGTGCGCAAGGACACGTGCACGGCGGGGCCGTCACCAAGATCCAGTAAATTTATTCCGGAACTTCTATTGCAGAAAACTTCTACTGGATCTACGCTTCTGCCATGACCGAGAAGCGCGTCATCACCGAAGCCGAGGTCCTCAAGGCCCTCACCCAGCCCATCCGCCGCCGCCTGTTCCGGCTGCTCGCCCACCTCGGCCCGAGCACCGTCGGCACCCTCGCCAAGAAGGTCGACGCCGACCCCGGTCAGATCAGCTACCACCTGCGCGCGCTGGCCAAGCTCGACCTCATCGAGGAGGCCCCCGAGCTCGCCCGCGACCGCCGCGAGCGCGTCTACCGCCGTCCCGACGGCGTGCTGTCGTGGTCCCGGTCGTCCTTCGCCGACGAGGACCGCGTGATCGTGGACGCCCTGAAGTCCGAGCTCATCTCCGACGAGTTCGAGCGCGCCCTGGCCTGGGAGCGCGATCGCGACGAGTGGCCGGCGGAGTGGCGGGACGTGGCGACCTCGGTCCAGTCGCACTTCGTGATGACGCCCCGGGAGCTGCAGGACTTCGAGGCCGAGCTGCAAGCGGTCTACCTCAAGTGGGGCCAGCTCACCCGGGACGCCCGCGACGCCGGTGACACCGAGGGCCGCGAGCGCGTCTTCCACTTCACCCACTCGTTCCCCGAACACGGCTGACCCTCCCCTGACCCCATAGCCCTTCCAGCGCCGGAGCCCGCACGCCCCGGTGCCGGGCCCCTCTGCGCCCGAACCCCTCTGCGCCCGAATCCACCCCACCACCCCACCCTGGAGCCCCTCATGGCGACCACCGCCGCCCCCGCCGAAGCCCCCGCCCCGGCCTACCGCTCCCCCTCCTACCTGCGCTACGTCACCGGCCAGGCGGTCTCCATCGTCGGCGACCAGGTCTGGTACGTGGCCCTGTCCTGGGCGGCCGTCCAGCTGGCCAGCCCGGGCGTGGCCGGGGTGATCCTCTCGGTCTCGGCGGTCCCCAGGATCCTGCTGATGCTGTTCGGCGGCGTCTTCGTCGACCGCTTCGGCCCGCGCCGGATCATGATGAGCACCAACGTCATCTGCGGTGTGACCATGCTGGCCGCCTCCGCGATCGCGCTGTGGAGCCCCAGCATCGTCCTGCTCGTCATCGTCGCGCTGGTCTTCGGCGCCGCCGACGCGCTGTTCATGCCCGCCTCCGGCGCGATGGCGCCGCGGCTGCTGGAGAAGGAGCAGTACGCCTCCGGCTCGGCGCTGCGCGAACTCGCCGGGCGCGCGGCCCTCACCATCGGCGCACCGCTCGGCGGCGCGCTGGTCGTCACCGGTGGCCTGCCGCTGGCCGCCGCGGTCAACGCGGTCACGTTCGCGGTGTCGCTGGCGGCGCTGTGGACGGTGCGTCCCCGCCCGGTCGAGTCGGAGTCGGCCGCCCCCACCAAGACCCTCACGGCGCTGCGCGACGGTTTCGCCTACCTGCGCCGCACTCCCGTCGTCGCCGGGCTGCTGGCCGTGGCGCTGCTGGTGAACCTCGGCTTCGTCGGCCCCATGAACGTCGGCCTGGCGCTGGTCTCCGAGGAGCGCGGCTGGGGTTCGAAGGGCATCGGCTGGCTGCTGGCGGGCTTCGGCGTCGGCGCCGCGCTGGCCGCGCTGGTCCTGCTGAAGGTCAAGCCGCGCGGCCGGGTCGGCTGGGTCATCGCGGTGGCCGCCACCGCGCAGGGGGTGTCGCTGATCGCGCTGGGCCTGGTGTCCTCGCTGGTCCTGGGTGTGGCGTGCACGCTGATCGCCGGCATGAGCGGCGGGCTGATGGGCGTCACGATCGGGACCGTGATCAGCACCGTCACCGATGACGCCTACCGGGGCCGCGTGTCGAGCGTGTCGATGTTCGCCAACCTGGGCCTGAGCCCCCTGGCGGTCGCCGCGACGGGCGTCCTGGTCGCCGCGACGAGCATCGAGACGACCTTCGCGATCAGCGGCGCGCTGGCCGTGGCCGGGGGCGTCCTGGTGATCGTGCTGAAGGCGACCCGGGGCACCCGGGTCTGAGGCTAACCGGCGGGGGCGAGCACGACTTCGGGTCGTGCCCGTCCCCGTTCGTCGCGTACCACGGCGATGACGTCGCCGCCGGGGCCGAAGACGGCGTGCGGGCCGTCGGCGCCGCTGACCGGGAGGGATCCGCCGTGGGACAGGGTCGCCGCCTCCTCCTCGCCGACGTCGCGGCGGGGCAGGAGGCGCCCGGCGGCCTGGGCGAGGCTCTGGTTGACGGGCGAGTCGAGTTCGGCGAGCTCGTCGAGGGTGCGGGCCTCGGTGAGGGTGAAGCCGCCGACGCGGGTGCGGCGCAGGGCGGTGAGGTGGCCGCCGACGGCGAGGGCGGCGCCGAGGTCGCGGGCGATGGCGCGGATGTAGGTGCCGGAGGAGCAGGTGACGCTGACGTCGACGTCGGTGACGCCGTCACCGGCGCGGACGCCGAGGACGTCCAGCCGGGAGATGGTCACCCGGCGGGCCTTGAGCGCGACCTCCTCGCCGGCGCGGACGCGGGCGTAGGAGCGCTTCCCGTCGATCTTGACGGCGCTGACGGCGCTGGGGACCTGGTCGATCTCGCCGGTCATCGCGGCCAGGATCCGCTCGATGTCGGCGCGGTCCACGTTGGAGGCGTCGGCGGTGGCGGTCACGTCGCCTTCGGCGTCGTCGGTGACGGTGGCCTGCCCGAGCCGGATGGTGGCGTCGTAGGACTTGTCGCTGCCCGAGACGTAGGTGAGCAGGCGGGTGGCGCGCCCGACGGCCAGGACGAGGACGCCGGTGGCCATCGGGTCGAGGGTGCCGCCGTGCCCGACCTTGCGGGTCTGGGCGAGGCGGCGCATGCGCGCCACGACGTCATGGGAGGTCATGCCGCCCTGCTTGTCGACGACGACGAATCCGGCTGGTGTCTCGGTCACGAGGGTTCAGCCTAGGTCGCGGTCCCGGTCACGGCCCATCGTCCCCCTCGCAGGCGGGCGACGAGCGCGGCGAGCCGGATGAGGATGAACAGGGTGAGCCCGGCCCACACGCCGCCGAGGCCGAGGTCGAGGGCGTAGGCGAGCCAGATGACGGGCAGGAACGCGCCGGAGGCGACCAGGATCATGTTGCGCAGGAACGCCACGTCCCCGGCGCCCATGAACACCCCGTCGAGGGCGAAGACGAGCCCGGCGAAGGGCAGCATGGCCACGAACCACGGCCACAGCACGCGCGCCTGCTCGTGGACGGCGGCGTCGGAGGAGAACCAGCCGGGCAGGAAGGACGCCCCGGCGGCGATGACGACGGCGAAGCCGCCGCCGGAGATGAGGCCCATCCAGGCGACGCGCCGGGCGGTGGCGCGGGCGCGGTGGGCGTCCCCGCCGCCGAGGTCGGCGCCGATGAGGGCCTGCGCGGCGATGGCCACGGCGTCCAGGGCCAGCGCGCAGAACATCCACAGCTGGAGCCCGATCTGGTGGGCGGCGAGGGAGGCGGCGCCGAAGCGGGCGGCGACGGTGGCCGCCGACAGGAAGCAGATCTGGAAGGCGGCGCCGCGCGCGACGAGGTCGCGGCTCAGCGACAGCTGGCGGCGCAGCATCGCCGGGTCGGGCCGGACGGGGACGCGCTCGGCGACGATGGCGCGCAGGAACATCGCGCCGGACACCGCCTGCGCGGCGACGTTGGCGATGGCCGAGCCGATCAGCCCGAGCCCGGCGACGTTGACCAGGACCGGCACGAGCGCGGCGGACAGCAGGTTCGCGCCGAGCACGTAGTACATGGGACGGCGGGTCTCCTGGACGCCGCGCATCCAGCCCTGCCCGGCCAGCGCGATGAGGATGAACGGCGCGCCGAGGACGGCCACCCGCAGCCACGTCTCGGCCTGCGCGGCGATCTCGGCGGAGTCGGGGCCGTTCCCGGCCAGCGCGCGCGTGAGCGGCCCGGCGAACACCTGGACGAGGAGCGTCAGCGCGACGCCGCCGAGCACGGCGAGCCAGGTGACCTGGACGCCCTCGGCGACGGCGGCGCGGCGGTCCCCGGCGCCGAAGTGGCGGGCGGCGCGGCCGGTGCCGCCGTAGGCGAGGACGTTGCCGAGGAAGACGGCGGTGCTCATCACACCGCCGCCGAGGGCGAGGGCGGCGAGCGGGACGCGTCCGAGGTGCCCGACGACGACGGTGTCGACGAGGATGTAGACCGGTTCGGCGGCCAGGACGACCAGCGCGGGCAGCGCCAGCGCGGCGATGCGCCGGAAGGTCACGGGGCGGGTGCGGGCGAGGGTCACGGGGCCATCCTCCCCCGAGATCGGTAACTGGTCAACACACTCTGACTAGTTACCGGACGTGGGCTGTGACACGTCCCTCCGCGGCGGCTCGCCGTTATCTGGCTGGTGAGCCGGCGGGCCCTGGGCGTAAGCTGACGCGGTGTTCACCGGTACGGCGATCTTCGACCTGCTCCTCCCCGGGGACTCCCGGTCGCTGAAGGCGAAGCGGTCCTACGTCCGCCCGATCATCGCCGTTCTGCGAAAGCTTGAGGTGGCCGTCGCGGAGGTCGGTGAACAAGACCTGCACGGGCGCGCCGCCATCGGCGTCGCCGCGGTCGCGGACGATCCGAGTCATGTGTCGGCGGTCCTCGACGCGTGCGAACGCACCGTCGCGGGGAGGCCCGAGATCGAGCTGCTGTCCGTGCGACGCCGTCTGTACGGCGCCGAGGACTAACGCGGAAGGTGTGATTTTCATGAGCGAGGCACGAGTGCGACGGCTCGCCGGGCGGGTGCAGGAGCTGACCGCCGCTGCGTTGCGCAAGCAGGTCAAGGACCCGCGCCTGGGCATGGTGACCATCACCGACGCGCGGCTGACCGCCGACCTGCGCGAGGCCACGGTCTTCTACACCGTCCTCGGCGACCCCGAGGAGCAGAAGGCCAGCACCGCCGCGCTGGAGAGCGCCAAGGGCCTCATCCGCACCAGCGTCGGGCGCGCCCTGGGGCTGCGGCACACGCCGTCCCTGACCTTCGCCCTGGACTCGGTGCCCGAGCACGTCGCGCACATCGACGAGCTGCTGGAGAAGGCGCGCAGCGCCGACGCCGAGGTCCACCGCCAGGCGGCGGGGGCCCGGTACGCCGGCGACGCCAACCCGTACCGGACCGCCGAGGACGACGACGAGATCTAGGCGGGTTCCCCGAACCACGTCCGGAGGGCCGCGCGCAACCGCGCGGCCTCTCCGTCTTCCCCGCGCCCGCTGAACGCCAGGTACCCGTCGGGCCGCACCAGCAGCGCCTCGGCCGCGACCCGCTCCACCGGCGCGGCGTGGACCACGTCGACCGCCCCCGCCCACTCGGCGGCGATCGCGCGCAGCTCGGGCCGGTCGCCGAGATCGGCGAACACCGCCCGTCCCGCCGACAGCAGCCCGGCCAGGCGCTCCTCGCCGTCACCGGTCTTCAGGCCCAGGTCCGGCGCGAAGACGCCCGCGAACGGGTCGCCCGGCACCCCCGCGTAGGCGACGTCGGCGCCACTGACCATGCCGCTGAGGAACGCGTTGACCTCGTCGAGGTGCATCAGCTCGCGGAACAACTCCCGCAGCGAGTCCACCGAAGGGTCGGGGTTCATCAGCGCGACCTGCGCCCGCACGTTGTACAGGACACGGGCGGCGACCGGATGGCGCTCGTCGTGGTAGCTGTCCAGCACCGACGCGGGAACGCGCCCCTTCACCACCCCGGCGAGCTTCCAGCCGAGGTTGACCGCGTCCTGCAAGCCCAGGTTCAAGCCCTGCCCGCCCGCCGGGAAGTGCACGTGCGCGGCGTCCCCCGCCACCAGCACCCGCCCCGAGCGGTACGTCTCGGCCTGCAGCGCGGCGTCGGTGAACCGCGTCAGCCAGCGCGGCGAGTCCATCGGCACCGGCCCGCCGCTGATGCGCTCCAGCTCGGCGCGCAGCTCATCGAGGGCCACGGGTGAGTTCCGGTCCGGGTGCGGGCCCTCGAAGCGGTAAGTGGCGACCCGGCTGTGCCCGTACGGGTTGGGCCACACCATCGTCCAGCCGCGCGGCGTCCGCTCCCAGCCCTGCGGCGCATTGTGGAGGTCCAGCAGCCGCACCTCACCCATGATCGCCGACAGCGTCGGCGCGGTGCCCGTGAACGCGATCCCCGCGAGCTTGCGCACGGCGCTGCGCGCGCCGTCGGCGCCCACCACCCACCCCGCGGTGAACACCCGCCCGTCGCCGGTGGTCACCCGCACACCGTCGCCGCCCTGGTCCAGGGCCACCACCTCCGCGCCCCGCTCCACCCGCACGCCGAAACCCGCCGCGCGCCGCTCGAAGACCCGCTCCGTGTAGGCCTGCGGACTGCCCACCAGCGCCGGGCCCTCGTCCACCACCCGCGACAGGTCCAGGTCGAACATCCCCGCGAAGTGGAACCGCACCGGCCGCCCCGGCGCCGTCCGCGCCAGCCCCGGCCCCGGCTGCACCGCTTCGAGCAGCCCGCGCCGCGCCAGCGTCTGCGCCGTGCGGTAGTGGAGCGTCCCCGCCTTCGACTCGATCGACGGCTCCAGCAGCTTCTCCAGGACGAGCACCCGCACCCCCTGCATCCCGAGCTCACCGGCGAGCAGCATCCCGACGGGACCACCGCCCACCACGAGGACGTCGGCATCGGCGACAGGACCTGCGCCGGACGGAGAGGAGGACTGCGGGGTGGTCATGACGGCCTCCGGGCCACTCGGTACGTAATTAGTCGAACAGTAGAACGGTATCAGGGGCGCGCGGCTTCCCACCGGAAGCGGGCGGTCCCGCGATCACGAACACCGGCGCGGCGCGAAGGGTTGCGGCGCGACGGCGCGGCTCGACGGCGCGGCGCGGGGCGGCCCCGTCACGGGGCGGCGCGATGCGGCACGGAGCCGCGCCGTGCGAAAACAAAAGCCCAGGTCACGCGCGACGTACGGGGCGACGGCGCGCCATCGGCGACGGCGCCGCGGCGCCGCCCGCACCGTGCCCCCACGCGCTCCTCCCCCGTGCCACACTGTCCGGCCATCCACCCCACCCCCGGGAGCCGCATGTCCACCCCCTGGCCGCTCTTCCACGCCACCGCCCGCACCGCCCGCGACCTCATCGCCTCCGCGCCCGTCGCCGCCGCCTGGGACGCCCCCGCCGCGCTCCCCGAACTCACCGTCGGCGCCCTCGCCGGCCACCTCGGCCGCCAGATCCTCAACCTGGGGCGCTTCCTCGACGTCCCCCTGTCCCCGGACACCCCCCGCATGGACCTCGCCACATGGTTCCGCGACGGCGCCGGCGGCAAGAGCGACCAGCCCCTCGACTCCGCGACCCACCGCGCCATCCGCGCCCGCGCCGCCGAGCACGCCGCGAACGGACCCGCCGCGCTCGCCGCCGAAGTCTCCGAGGCCCTCATCGCCCTCGACCGCCACGTTCCCGCCGAGGACCCCGCCCGCTGGGTCGACATCTTCGGCAACCACGCCGTCACCCTGGACACGCTGCTGACCACGCGGCTGGTGGAACTCGTCGTCCACTCCGACGACCTCGCCGTCAGCGTCGCCGCGCCCACCCCCACGTTCCCGCCGGAGGCCATGGACCGCGTCCTGGCGACCGCGACCGGCACGGCGACCTCGCCCTCCTGCGCGCCCTCACCCGGCGTGAACGCGCCCCGGAGAGCGTCTCGGTGTTCTGAGCACGAAAAACGCCGCCCGGGCAAAAGCCCGGGCGGCGTCCAAGAGACTCAGCGCACTACGCGCGCGCCTTCTCCCGCATCTCGAAGGTCTCGATCACGTCGCCGACCTCGACATTGTTGTAGTTGCTCAAGGTGATACCGCACTCGAAGCCCTCGCGGACCTCGGTCGCGTCGTCCTTGAACCGGCGGAGCGAGGCGATCGACAGGTTGTCGGCCACGATCGCGCCATCGCGCAGCAGACGCGCCTTGGCGTTCCGCTTGATGACGCCCTCGCGGACGATCGTGCCGGCGATGTTGCCGAACTTGGACGAACGGAAGACCTCGCGGACCTCCGCCGAGCCGAGCTCGACCTCCTCGTAGATCGGCTTGAGCATGCCCTTGAGGGCCGCCTCGATCTCCTCGATCGCGTGGTAGATGACCGTGTAGTACCGGATCTCCACGTGCTCGCGGTCGGCCATCTCGCGCGCCCGGTTGTCGGCCCGCACGTTGAAACCGATGATGATCGTCGAGTCGCCGGTACGGGCGAGGTTGACGTCGTTCTCGGTGATGGCGCCCACGCCGCGGTGGATGATCCGCAGCTGGACCTCGTCCGAGATCTCGATCTTCGTGAGGGCGTCTTCCAGGGCCTCGACGGAACCGGACACGTCACCCTTGAGGATGAGCGAGAGCGTCGTGCGCTCGCCCTCCTTGATCTTCTCCATGAAGTTCTCAAGGGTCGGACGGCCACGGCTCGCCGCCTGCTGGGCCGCGCGGACGCGGGCCTGGCGCTGCTCGGCGATCTGGCGGGCGACGCGGTCCTCGTCGACGACGAGGAACATGTCACCGGCGCCGGGCACCGAGGTGAGACCGAGGACGAGCACCGGACGCGAAGGACCGGCCTCGGCGACGGTGTTGCCGTGCTCGTCCAGCATCGCGCGGATGCGGCCGTGCGCGTCGCCGGCGACGATCGAGTCGCCGACCTTGAGGGTGCCTCGCTGCACGAGGACCGTCGCGACGGGACCGCGTCCCTTGTCGAGGTGCGCCTCGATGGCGACACCCTGGGCCTGGCCGTCGACGGGCGCCCGCAGGTCGAGCGCGGCGTCGGTGGTCAGCAGGACGCCCTCAAGGAGCTTGTCGATGCCGATACCGGGCTTGGCCGCGACGTCGACGAACATCGTGTCGCCGCCGTACTCCTCGGCCACCAGGCCGTACTCGGTGAGCTGCTGGCGCACCTTGGCCGGGTTGGCGTCGGGCAGGTCGATCTTGTTGACCGCCACGACGATCGGGACGCCCGCCGCCTGAGCGTGGTTCAGGGCCTCGATCGTCTGCGGCATGACGCCGTCGTTGGCGGCGACCACGAGCACGACGATGTCGGTCACCTGGGCACCACGGGCACGCATGGCGGTGAACGCCTCGTGACCGGGGGTGTCGATGAAGGTCATCGCGCGCTCTTCACCCTCGTGCTCCACCTGCACCTGGTAGGCGCCGATGTGCTGGGTGATGCCGCCGGCCTCGCCCGCCACCACGTTCGCGCGGCGGATGGCGTCGAGCAGCTTCGTCTTACCGTGGTCGACGTGACCCATGACGGTCACGACCGGCGGGCGCTGCGGCTCGTCGGAGTCGTCCTCGTCGTCGGCCAGCTCGATGCCGAAGCGCGACAGCAGGTCGCGGTCCTCTTCCTCGGGGCTGACGATCTGGACGACGAAGCCGAGGTGCTCGCCGAGAAGCTGGAGCGTCTCGTCGGTGCACGACTGCGTCGCGGTCACCATCTCGCCCAGGTTGAACATCTCCTGGACGAGGGTGCCCGGGTTGGCGTTGACCTTGTCGGCGAAGTCGGCGAGGGAGGCGCCGCGCGGGAGCCGGATCGTCTGACCCTGTCCCTTCGGGGCGCCCGAGCTCATCGTCGGGGCCGACAGGTTGTCGAACTCCTGACGCCTCTGCTTCTTCGACTTGCGGCCACGCGACGGACGGCCACCGGGACGCCCGAAGGCACCCGCCGTGCCGCCACCGCGGCCACGGCCGCCACCACCGGGACGGCCACCGCCGCCACCGGGACGGAAGCCACCGCCGCCACCGGGAGCTCCGGCGCCACCGGCACCGGCACCGGCGCCACCGCCGCCACCGGGACGGAAACCGCCGCCGCCACCGCCGCCACCGGGACGGAAGCCACCGCCACCGCCACCGGCGCCGCCGCCGCGGTAGTTACCGCCGCCACCGGCACCGCCGGGGCCGCCACGGCCGGGAGCGCCCTGACCGGGCGCGCCGGGACGGCCGCGTCCACCGGCACCGCCGGGACCGCCACGACCGCCGGGGGCGGGACGGGACGGCATCATCGACGGGCTGGGACGCGGGGGCATCATCGACGGGCTGGGACGCGGACCGCCGGGACGGTCACCGCCACCACCGGGGGCCGCGGCCTGCGGCTTCGGGCCGGGACGCGGAGCCGGGGAGGCCTGCTGGCCGCCGACGCCGAACGGGTTGCGGGGGCCGGGACGCGGGCCGGGACGGACCGCGCCGCCGCCGGGCGCGGCGGGAGGAGCCGGAGGACGGTTGCCCTCGTCGTCCTTCTTGCGCTTGGCGGCCTCCTGCGCGGCCTTGACCGCGGCCTCCTGCTCCTGCTTCAGCTTCGCCGCGCGCGCCTCGGCGGCGGCGACCTCGATGTCGTGGGCGCTGGCGGGCTTGGCCGCGGGCGCCGGAGCGGGGCGCGGCCCCGGACGCGGGCCGGGCTTACGCGCCGGCGCGACGGGGGACGCTGACTCGGCGGCCTTCTCGGCCACGGGCTCGGGCGCCGTCACCGGCGCCGGCTCGGAGGCCTCGGCCACCGGCTTCGCCGGCGTGCGCGGACCGGGACGGGGTCCCGGCCGGACCGCGGCGGGCGCGGTCGTCGTCTTGGGGGACTCCACGGCCGGGGCGGACGCCACCGGTGCCGGAGACCCATGGGTCTGTTCGGATACGTACACCTCACGCAACCGCCGGGCCACGGGGGCCTCGACGGTGCTCGACGCCGTCTTGACGAACTCGCCCAAGTCTTTCAACTTGTCGAGAACGTCCTTGCTGGAGACGCCGAACTCCTTGGCGAGTTCATGTACGCGGGCCTTGCCTGCCACTGCACTCCTCATCTTGAGGTCGTACGGGGGCTGCCCGCGCGACCTCACTTGTGCACTTGAAGCCTGGTCATTTCAGCGACTTCATCGTGTGCTCATGTCGGTCTGCCTAACCTTTGGTCGTTGAGGACGTCCGCGAACCGCGTCCGTCTTCGGTGGCCGGAGTCGCCGCCCGGGTCCGCTCGATGAACTCCGCGACGGGCGCGGTGTCCACGAGACCGGTCAAGCGCAGCGCGCGCACGAAGGCGCGGCGGCGTTCGGCCAGTGCTAGACACGCCGGATCGGGATGCACGTGCGCTCCCCGGCCCGGCAATCTGCGAGCGGGATCGACCGCCAACCGCTGACCGGTGGGCGCGTCGACCGCGGTGACCCGCAGCAACTCAATGGACCGCGCGCGAGAACGGCACCCCACACAAGTGCGAATGACCGGAGCGCGTCGGACCACAGGAAAGTCTACCGTTCCTCACCACATCGGCGGGAGTCGGCCCCGCACAGTGCGCCCGTGTCAACCACGACGGACGCCGTCTTCTTCACCGTGCACGCGTTTCGTGAGCGAGATCTCACTCCACGCGACGCCCCTCGGAGCCTCGCGGACCCGGGGGCGACGTCGTCTCAGGCCCGCTCGGCCTGACCGTCCGGCACCACGTCCGGCCGGATGTCGATGCGCCAGCCCGTCAGCCGGGCGGCGAGCCGCGCGTTCTGGCCCTCCCGGCCGATCGCCAGCGACAGCTGGAAGTCCGGAACGATCACGCGCGCGGTCCGGGTGTCCTCGTCGAGGATCTCCACCCGCAGCGCCTTCGCCGGCGACAGCGCGTTCCCGACGAACTCCGCCGGATCGGCCGCCCAGTCGATGATGTCGATCTTCTCGCCGTTCAGTTCGCTCATCACCGCGCGGACCCGCGAGCCCATCGGGCCGATGCAGGCACCCTTCGCGTTGAGGCCCTCCACGGTCGAGCGCACCGCGATCTTCGTCCGGTGCCCCGCCTCGCGCGCCACGGCGGCGATCTCCACCGAGCCGTCGGCGATCTCGGGGACCTCCATCGCGAACAGCCGCCGCACCAGGTTCGGGTGCGAACGCGACAACGTGATCTGCGGCCCACGGAAACCACGCGAGACGTGCACCACGACGCAGCGGATGCGCGTCCCGTGCTCGTACGGCTCGCCCGGCACCTGCTCCGTCGGCGGCAGCAGCGCCTCGATCTTGCCGAGGTCCACGACCACGATGCCCTTCTCGGCACGCGCCTCGTGGGCCTGGATCACACCCGTGACCAGGTCGCCGTCCTTGCCGGCGTACTCGCCGAAGTTCACCTCGTCGGTGGCCTCGCGCAGCCGCTGCAGGATCACCTGCTTGGCCGTCATCGCGGCGATGCGGCCGAAGTCGTGCGGGGTGTCGTCCCACTCGCGCACGACCGTGCCCTCCGGGCCGATCTCCTGCGCGATCACACTCGCGGCGCCGCTCTTGCGGTCGATGTCGACACGCGCGTGCGACTGCGCGCCCTCGGTGTGACGGTAGGCGGTGAGCAACGCGGTCTCGATCGCCCCGAGGATCGTATCGAAGGAGATGTCCCGCTCCCGCTCCAGCGACCGAAGTGCGGCGAGGTCGATGTGCACAGCGTTACTCCTTCTCATCCTCGGCCGCGTCGGACCGGGAGAACTCAAGCTGGATCCGGCCGGCGCCAAGCTCACCGTACGGCACCGTGGTCGTCTCGCCGGACACGTCGAGGGTGACACCCCGATCGTCGGCCTCCACGATGCGCCCCGTCACGGTGTCCTCGCCCACGCGCGCCTCGACGAGGCGCCCGACCTTCTGGCGCCAGTGCCGGGGAAGCGTCAGCGGGCGCTCGGTGCCGGGCGAACCGACCTCAAGCGTGTAAGTGCCCTGGACGAACGCCCCGTGGGCCTCCTCCTCCGCGTCCAGCGCGTTGGAGATGAGCCGCGAGACCTCGGCGACCGCGTCGAGGTTGATGCCGCCCTGCCGGTCCACCAGGACCCGCACCAGGCTCCGCCGTCCCGCCTGGGAGACCTTCAGCTCCTCCAGGTCGTACCCCGCGCCCGCGATCACCGGCGCGATGACGGACTCGATGCGCACGGCAGTCGACTCCCCCACGCGACACCTCCCACTCCGCTGTTGCGTCCGCTCGACCGTTCACCCCGTTCCGGGCGGCGGTTCTCAGACTATGGTCATCATCCGTTCAGCAGCCTAACTTGCCCCCATAGGCCGACCTCGTCACGGTGCCTGCCGCACCGATCCGTCTGCGAAACTGATCGGGTGCCAGAACCCCGACACACCCGCCGGGTAGTCCTCCTCGGCGGCCTAGCAGCGCTCGCCGCCGCCACCGTGGCCTGCTCGCCACCGCGCGCCGACATCATCGAGCACGGGCTCGACGAGGCCCTCGCCACATCCCGCGGCCTCCTCGCCCGCTACGAGACGATGCTGACCAAGGTCAGCGGCCCCAAGGCCGAGCGCCTCACCGCCATCCGCGACGACCACCGCGCCCACGCCGAACGGCTGGCCCGCTACATCGGCCCCGGCGCCGACGCCATAACCGCCGCCCCCCACACCGAGGACGACACCACGGACACCCTCCACGACGCCGAGACCGCCGCTTACGACGAGGCCCTCACCCAGTGCTCGGGCGCCGCCAACCCCCAGCACGCCCGCCTCCTCGCCTCCATCGCGGCCAACCGCGCCGTCCACGCGGCGGTGCTCAGTGGCTGAGCTCACCGGAATCGCCGCCGGCCTCGCCGCCGAGCACGCCCTCATCTACGCCTACGGCGTCGCCGGCGCCCAGATCCGCGACAAGAGCGCCCGCTCCCTCGCCGCCACCGCCGAGCAGTCCCACCGCGACCTCCGCGACGCCCTCACCGAGCACCTCTCCGCCGTCGGCGTCGAACCCCCCTCCGCCGAAGCCGGCTACACCCTCCCCACCCCGGTGACCAACGAAGACGAGGCCACCGCCCTCCTCGCCGGCCTCGAAACCGCCGCCACCACCATCTGGCGCACCGCCACCGGCGTATCCGGCCCCGACGACCGCCGCCGCTGCGTCGCAGCCCTCGCGAACGCCGCCACCCAAGCCGCCCGCTGGCGCGCCATCCGCGGCGACAAGACGACGGCACCGTTCCCGGGGGCTTGAGGGGCGAGGCCGGCTGGACGGGGCGGGCGGGCAAGGGCTGGCCGGGCCGCGAGCGAGGCGCCGCGGCGTGACGCGGCGCACGGTGACGCGACGCGACGCGGCCCCTGAGGCACCCGCCGCCCCGTGAGCTCCGCACGGCGCGGCCCAGTGGGCCCCGCTGCGGAGCGGCAGCACGGTCCGGGCCACGCCGCACGCCCGGCGCGGCCGCCCCGTACTGCGACACCGCGCCGTCACACTCACGCCGCGCCGCGCCGCGACCAGGTCATCGACCCCGACGGTGACGCCCCGCAATCCCCCTCTGGATCCGCCCAGGCCAACCCCAACCCCCGCCGACGCCGACGCCGACGCCGCACCGTGCCGTGCACCCCGCACCGGCGCCTGCCCCGCCCCGCCCCGCAGTAGGGTCGCCCGCCCGAACACCCCCGGCGCCGCCCCGCGATGTTTTCCCAGCTCACGCGCGACGCACGGAGCCCACGGGGCGGCCCCGTGGCGGCACACGGCGCCGCCCCGTCCAAGCCGCGCCGCGCCGTTGATTCCCCAGCCCGCCGTCACGCCGCGCCGCACCGCACCGCCAGCTCCCCCGCCCACTGCCACGCCCGCCCCGCCACCCGCGCCGTCGACCGGCCGATCAGGCGAGCGGCCGGTCAGCCAGCCGCTCCTACAGTCCTGCGGTCCTGCGGTCGCCTCCACCATGAACCACCCCACAGCCACAAACGCCGCACGGATCCCGCGACTTCCCTCACACCCGCCGTGCCCCACCGCACCAACATCCCGCCGCCACCACGCCACCCCACCGGCGCGACACCCAACCCCTCCCAAGCCCCGTCGGCCTCCCCAAACCGACGCCGCCCCGCACCAGGTCCGCCCCGTACAACCACGGCGCGGCTCCGCGTCACCACGGCGCCGCGCCGTATCGCGCCGACGTCGCGCGCGACCTGCGAAAACATCAGGCCCGGCCGTTTTTAGCACGGCCATGCCATACCCGGTATACCTCGCACGACGGCGCCCCGAAGCGGCGCGGCGCCGCCCCGTCACACCGCGCCGCACGCCGTCGCGCCGCCATGACGTTTCCTCAGCTCACGCGCGACGTACGGCGCACCCGCGCCGCCCCACCGACCCCACGGCGCCGCCCCGCGCGACAACGCCGCCGCCCCGCCCCCATCCACCCGCACATCCACCCCACTCCCCCGCCCCGTCAGCCCACGCCGCGCCACCACCCACACCGCCCGGCACCCCGCTCCGCCACCCCGCAGACCCGCCCACCCCACCCCCAAACCCCCCGCCCCACCCACAATCCCGCCCTACCCCATCCCCGCCACGCCCGAACATCTTGGGGTCTGCAAATCCCCCAACCCCCACATGTAGTCTGTCCCAGCCAACGGTTCACAGGAGGCACACACCTCCCGTGAGACAACAGGGAACCCGGTGCGAATCCGGGACTGTCCCGCAACGGTGAGCGGCCACGCCGCGAGTCCGGACACCTGCCGTAGGCGCGCGCGCCGCCGGCGCGCGCCGCTCCCCGGTCTCGTGGACAAGGCCGCAGCGAACGCGCGCCATGCCCGCCGCCCGCGTCCGCCCGCCCGTCCCACGCTCCGGGGACACCGGGTTGACGTACGCGAGGAGGCCGTCTCGTCATGGCAATCACCACACTGAGCAGTCCCGATCTGGACTCGCTCATCACACGCGCCGCCGAGGGCCTTCCCGACGTCGACGCCGAGCGCGTCGCGCGCGCCGTGGAATCCGGCCGCGCCCCGGGCGCGAGCCACGCCGAGGACCTGGAGCTCGCGGTGCGCTCCGCCGCCGCCCTCATCGGCGCCGACCCGCAGTACTCGCGCCTCGCCGCGCGGCTCCTCGCGCGCCTCATCCACGCCGAGGTCGCCGGTCAGGGCCTCACCGCGTTCAGCGAGTCCGTCGCCGAGGGCCACCGCCAGGGCGTCCACTCCGCGGCGCTCGCCGCGTTCACCGCGTCCAACGCCGCCGCGCTCGACGCCATCGCCGACGACGCCGAGGATGACCGCTTCGGCTACTTCGGCCTCCGCACCGTCTACGACCGCTACCTGCTGCGCCACCCCGTCACCCGCCTGGTCATCGAGACGCCGCAGTGGTTCCTCCTCCGCGTCGCCGCCGGCCTCGCCGAGACCGTGGACGAGGCCCGCGAGCTCTACGACCTCACCAGCCGCCTCTCGTACCTGCCCAGCTCGCCGACGCTGTTCAACTCCGGGACGGCGCACCCGCAGCTGTCGTCGTGCTTCCTCCTCGACTCCCCCCGCGACGAGCTTGAGGCCATCTACGGCCGCTACACCGACATCGCGCGCCTGTCGAAGTTCGCCGGCGGCATCGGCGTCTCCTGGACGCGCGTCCGCTCCCGGGGCTCGCTGATCAAGGGCACGAACGGCAACTCGAACGGCATCGTCCCGTGGCTGCGGACCCTCGACGCCAGCGTCGCGGCGGTCAACCAGGGCGGGCGCCGCAAGGGCGCGGCGTGCGTCTACCTGGAGCCGTGGCACGCCGACGTCGAGGAGTTCCTCGAACTGCGCGACAACACCGGCGACGAGGCGCAGCGCACCCACAACCTGAACCTCGCGGTGTGGGTCCCCGACGAGTTCATGCGCCGCGTGGAGGCCAACGCCGACTGGTCGCTGTTCGACCCGAAGGAGGTCCCGCACCTCACCGACCTGTGGGGCGAGCGCTTCGACGCCGCCTACGCCGCGGCGGAGGCGGCGGGCCTGGCGCGGCGCACCGTCCCGGCGCGGACGCTCTACGCGCGCATGATGCGCACCCTCGCGCAGACCGGCAACGGGTGGATGACGTTCAAGGACGCCTCCAACCGCGCGTGCAACCAGACCGCGCGCGAGGGGAACGTGGTGCACCTGTCGAACCTGTGCACCGAGATCCTCGAAGTCACCGACGATGAGACGACGGCGGTGTGCAACCTGGGCTCGGTGAACCTCGGGGCGCACGTCACCGCGACGGGCGTGGACTTCGCGGCGCTGTCGCGCACCGTGCGCACCGCGGTGCGGTTCCTGGACCGCACGATCGACCGCAGCTACTACCCGACGGACGCCGCGAAGGCGAGCAACGCGAAGTGGCGTCCGGTCGGCCTGGGCGTCATGGGCCTGGCGGACGTGTTCTTCAAGCTGCGCCTCGCCTTCGACTCGCCCGAGGCGAAGGAGCTGTCGACGCGCGTCGCCGAGGAGATCGCGCTGTCGGCCTACGAGACGTCGGCGGAGCTGGCCGCGTCGCTGGGCCGTCACCCGAACTACTTCGAGACGCGCGCGTTCGACGGTGTCCTGCACGTCGACCACTTCCCCGGCACCCCGACGTGGCAGGCGGAGCGGTGGGCGGCACTGCGCGCCCGCGTCGCAGAGACGGGGCTGCGGAACTCGCTGCTGATCGCGATCGCGCCGACCGCGACGATCGCCGCGATCGCCGGTTGCGCCGAGTGCATCGAGCCGGTCGTGTCGAACGTCTTCAAGCGCGAGACGCTGTCCGGTGAGTTCCTCCAGGTCAACCCGTACCTCATCGAGGACCTGAAGCGCCTGGGCCGCTGGGACGACGCCACCCGCGCGGCGCTGCTGTCGTCGGAGGGCTCGGTGCAGGACTTCGGCTGGCTCCCCGAGGAGCTGCGGACGCTGTACCGCACCGCGTGGGAGCTCCCGCAGCGCGCGCTGATCGACCTCGCCGCGGCGCGCATGCCGTTCATCGACCAGTCCCAGTCGCTCAACCTCTTCATGGCCGCCCCCACCATCGGCAAGCTCTCGTCGATGTACGCCTACGCGTGGCGTCAGGGCCTGAAGACGACCTACTACCTGCGCTCCCGCCCGGCGACGCGGATCGCGCAGACCACCGTCGCGGTGACGCTTCCCAGCGAAGCCGACGCCGTGGCGTGCTCCCTTGAGAACCCCGAGATCTGCGAGGCCTGCCAGTGACCGTCCCCCGCCAGCGCGACCGCCAGATGCTGCTCGACCCGGGCATGGACCTGACCCTGCGTCCCATGCGCTACCCGGACTTCTACGAGCAGTACCGGGCCGCCATCCGCAACACCTGGACCGTCGAGGAGGTCGACCTCGCCGCCGACGTCGCTGACCTCGCCAAGCTCACCCCCGGCGAGTACCACCTGGTGAAGCGCCTCGTGGCGTTCTTCGCCACCGGTGACACCATCGTCGCCAACAACCTCGTGCTGAACCTGTACAAGCACGTCAACGCCCCCGAGGCGCGCCTGTACCTGTCGCGTCAGCTGTTCGAGGAGGCCGTGCACGTCCAGTTCTATCTGACGCTGCTGGACACCTACCTCCCCGACCACGACGACCGCACCGAGGCCTTCGCCGCGATCGAGCGCATCCCGTCGATCAAGCAGAAGGGCGACTTCTGCTTCCGCTGGATCGACTCGATCGACTCCCTGGACGAGCTGCGCACCCCCGCCGACCGGCGGTCGTTCCTGCTGAACCTGATCTGCTTCGCCGCCTGCATCGAGGGGCTGTTCTTCTACGGCGCCTTCGCCTACGTCTACTGGCTGCGTTCCCGCGGCCTCCTCGACGGCCTCGCCACCGGCACGAACTGGGTGTTCCGCGACGAGTCGATGCACATGAGCTTCGCGTTCTCCGTGATCGAGACGGTCCGCAAGGAAGAACCCGAACTCTTCGACGACGAACTGACCGCCCAGGTCACCCGCATGCTGGAAGAGGCCGTCGACGCCGAAGCCGCCTTCGCCGAGGACGTCTGCGGCGACGGGCTCTCCGGCATGAACACCGCCGACATGCGCCGCTACCTGGAGTACGTCGCCGACCAGCGCCTGGCCCGCCTGGGCATGCCGACCCGCTTCGGCTCGGCGAACCCGTTCGACTTCATGGCCCTGCAGGACGTGCAGGAGCTGACGAACTTCTTCGAGCGGCGGGTCTCGGCCTACCAGGTGGCGGTATCGGGAACGGTGAGCCTGGACGAGGAGTTCTAGGCCGGCACGAGACGGCCCCGCGCCGCGGACGGCCTGGGCGTGGCGTGGCCCGCCCGCGGGCGGGCGGGCCGCGGCGCCGTCGACGAATCGCTGCGGCGCCGCCGACGGTGGAGCCCCGGCGGCGCCGCAGCGGTGATCGGAATCGACGAGAACAGAGACGAGAACAGACAAGGGGCGGGGACACCGGAACCACCGGCATCCCCGCCCCGCCGCATCGCGCTGCGCCGTGCGGCGCAGCGCAGCACCGATGCGGCGCGGTCGACCGGCGCCCGGGGCGCGGGGCGGCCCCGTGAAGAACCACGCGGCGCCGCCCCGTCCCCGAACCCACCGCGCCGCCCCACCGCGCCGCCCCACGGCGCGGCCCCGTCGAAGCCACGGCGCGGCCCCGTCAAACCGCGCCGCAGCGCCGTCGCCACCTCCCGCAGAACGAGCGTTTTCCCAGTTCACGCGCGCCGTATGCGCCGTCACGGCGCAGCCCCGTGAACGGCTGTGGCAGCCTGTCCCATCGCGCCCATTCCGTGCGGGCTACAGAATCGGCCGCTCATTGTGGACGCGGTACAGCGAAGGGCGTCCACAGTGAGGCCCGTACAGAGCACGCCGTACAAGACCACCCCACGCACCGCCTTCGCCCCCATCGGCGCGGCCCCGTCGACGCGGCGCCGCCGCCCCGTGAGCCGCGCCGCACCGTCCACACTGCGCCGCTCCGTCGGCGCCGCGCCGCGGCCTCCAAGCCGCACCGAAACGAAACGGCCGGGGAGCGACTCCCCGGCCGACCACGACTCCCGCCCCGTCACGCCGCCTTGGGCACGATCCGGTGCGCGCCGAGCGCTCCGATGAGCGCCAGTCCCGCCGCGACGGCGTAGATCGGCACGAACGCGATCGTCCCGTGCGACAGCAGCGCGGCGAACACCGAGCCGGTCACCGCCAGCAGCGACGCGGTCCCGACCGCGTCCGCCAGCTGCAGCGCGGCGCTGTTGGCGCCCTGCTCCGACGTCGGCGACATCTCCAGGGTCAGCACCGAGAACAGCGGGTACACCAGCCCCATCCCCAGCCCGGCGAACGACCATCCGGCCATCGCGACCACGACCGGCACGGCGGGCACCAGGGCGAGCGCGACGATGGCGATCCCCACGGTCAGCGAGATCATCCCGAGCCGCATCAGGGCGGGACGCCCGAGCCGGAGGTTGGGACGCGCCTGCAGCCACGATCCCGTCGACCAGAACACCGCGCCCACGGTCAGCGTCAGCCCGGCGAGCGACGGCGACAGCCCGCGCTCCTTCGAGAGCATCAGCGGCACGAACACGTCCGCCGCGGCGAAGGCCGACGCCGCCACCCCGCGCATCGCGACGACCGTCGGCAGCCCCCGTCCGAACCGCACCGTCCCGCGCGGCAGCAGCCGCGGGACCGCCGCCGCGATGACGCCGAGCGCCGCGACGAGCGTCACGACGGCCAGGACGCCGCGCAGCTGCCCGCCGTACTGGAGCAGCGCCGCTCCGGTGCCCGCCGCGAGCGCCCAGCCGATGCGCCGCGCCGCGTCCCGCCGCGATACCTCGCCGGGCACGTCGGTGTCGGTGCCACGCAGGCCCTGCCGGATCAGGAGCGACGCCGGGATCGCCAGCAGCGGCATGCCGAGGAACACCAGCCGCCAGCTCGCGTGCTCGACGATCACTCCGGTGATCGCCGGCCCGACGATGGACGGGACGACCCACGCCGCGGCGAACGCCGCGAACATCTTCGGCCGCATCGCCTCCGGGAAGGCGCGTCCGACCAGGACGTACAGCGACACGTTGAAGACCCCGCCGCCGAGCCCCTGCACGACGCGGCCCCCGATCAGCGACCACATGTTCGTCGCCGCCCCGGCGATGAGCAGGCCGACGAGGAACAGCGCGAGGCCGATCCACATCGGCCGCACCGGGCCGCGCCGGTCGTTCCACACGCCGCCGATCGCCATCCCGACGACGCTGGCGGCCATCGTGCCGCCGAAGGCGAGGGCGTAGAGCGCGACGCCGTCGAGGCTCCGCGCGACGCTCGGCATGGCGGTGCTGACGGCGAGCGCCTCGTAGGCGACGAGCGCGGCCAGCGCGATCGAGCCGATGCTGAGGGAGCGGTAGGGGCGCGCGAAGATCCGGACCGGCGCCGCGGGGGCGGGCGCCGAGTCGTCCGCCGGGGCGTTCGGGTCGTCCGGGGCGGCGAGTGCGGGGGGCTCGGATGTCGTGGTCACGGGATGAGACTGCAACTTCAAGTGGACTTGAAGTCAACCCGGTTCGAGTGGGACGTGGCGCGCGTCTCGCGAGCGGCGTCCTAAAGCGACACGTGCCGATCGACTCCTGAACATCTCTCCCGTAGCAAGACCGAAACATCGCCGCCAACGACCCGAAACGCGCGCCCAACACGCTCGTCCTCATGGCAGAACCCGACGACTCTCTCCTCACCGGCCCCTTGTCGGGCTTCACCGTCGCGGTCACGGCCTGGCGGCGCGGAGCGGAGCTCGCCGCGCTCCTCGAACACCGCGGCGCGCGCGTCGTCTCCGCAGCCCCGCTCCGCACCGTCGCGCCGCCCGACGACCACATGCTCCGCGCCGCGACGATCGAGCTGCTCCGCGAATCGCCCGGCACGCTGATCGTCACCTCCGGCGCGGCCCTGACGAGCTGGCTCGCCGCCGTCGACGGCTGGGGACTCGGCGCGCGGCTCCGCGCCGCGCTCGCCCGCTGGGAGCTCCACGCCGCGGCCCCGCGCGCCCTCGCCGCGCTCCGCGTCGCAGGGTTCCAGGCCACGAGCGACGACGGCACCGAACCGCCCCGTGGCCAGCGCCTGGCGGCGGTGATCCACGGCGCCGCGCGCGAGGATGTCCTGGCCGCGCTGCGACGTCGCCACGGCGCGGCGGTGCACCCCATCGAGGTGCACCGGTGGACGCTGCCGCCCGACCTCGCCCCTGCGCAGCGCCTCGTCGACGCGATCGGCGCGCGCCGCGTCGACGCCGTGACCTTCACCAGCGCCCCCGCCGTTGCGGCGCTGCTACGCGTCGCGGACGACGAGGCGGCCGCGCTCGTCGCGGCGCTGCGCGGCGACGTCCTCGCCGCGGCGGTCGGCCCCGTGTCCGCGACGGCGCTGCGCCGCCTCGGCATCCCCGCGACGCAGCCGCCCCGTGCGCGCCTCACGGCGCTGGCCCGCACCGTCGCGGTCGCCCTCCCGGCGCGAGCGCGCCGCGTCCGCCTCACGTCGGGGCACGACATGGAAGTGCGGGGCCACCTGGTCGTCGTCGACGGCACCGCGCGGACGCTCCCCCCGGCGCCGATGGCGGTGCTCCGCGCGCTCTGCGCGGCGCGCGGACGCGTCCTGTCCCGCGCCGAGCTGCTCGGGCACCTCCCGCGCGGCGCGGACGGCCACGCGGTCGAGATGGCGGTGACGCGGCTCCGCGACGGACTGAAGCTGCGCGGTTGCGTCCAGACGGTCGTCAAACGCGGCTACCGCCTGGCGGTCGACTGACCGGCGCCGGAGCCGAACCCGCCGCGGCGCCGTGGAGCGCCTCGCCGCCGCGCAGGCCGGGCGGCGGTACTCCGGCGTCCTCACCCGGCACCGTGCTCCCGGCCCACCGAGTGCCGCGACGCGAGGCCGGACGGCGCGGCGCCGCGCCGTCGCGACAAACGACCCCGCTGCGCGGCGCACCACGGGGCCGCGCCGTCGTCAACGGGGCCGCCCCGTGGAGGAGCGCGGCGCGGCGGCGTCGGTGGTGCCCCGTCGGGCCTGCGGAGCCGCCCCGTCGCGAGCTGCGGAGCGACTCCACACGAGGCGCATACTCGGTATGCAGGCGCCGCACCGCACACTCCCGCGGCGAGCGTTTCCGCAGGTCGCGCGCGACGTATCGCACGACGGGGCTGCGCCGTGACGGGGCAGCGCCGTGACGGGGCAGCGCCGTGCTCTCGCCGCGGCGCCGCGGACGGCACGCCGCCGCGCCGTCCGCCAACCCCGCCCCGCCCCGCACGCACCCCTCCACGCCGCGTGCCCCACAAGCCCGACCCTCCACTCCCCGTCACAAACCACCCCACCCTCCGCCACCTCCGCGACACGCCACCCCACAAACCGGGGAGCCCTCCCCATTGCCCTTGCGCATACCCGGTATACATACTCTCAAGGCGTGAGGCCATACGTCGTATGCATCCGCCGACTGACGAGGAGGAGAGACAACGTGAGCATCAAGTACGGCTTGCTCGCTCTGCTCGAACGCGGTGAGGCCTACGGCTACCAGCTGCGCGCGGCGTTCGAGGAGTCCACGGGGGCGGCCTGGCCCCTGAACATCGGTCAGGTCTACACGACCCTGAACCGCCTCGAACGTGACGGCCTGGTGCGCCCGCTCGGCGAGAACCCGCAGGGCCAGCGGCCCTACGAGATCACCGACGCGGGACGCGGCGCGCTCGTCGCGTGGTTCGCCACGCCGGTGAGCGGCGCGGAGCGGCCCCGTGACGAGCTGGCCATCAAGCTCGCCCTCGCGCTGTGCACGCCGGGCATCGACGTCCGCGCCGTCGTGCAGACGCAGCGCACGGCGAGCGTGCGGGCGCTCCAGGAGTACACGCGCCTCAAGTCCCGGGCGACCGGGGAGGCCGACATCTCATGGCTGCTGATCATCGACGCCATGATCTTCCGCGTCGAGGCGGAGGTGCGGTGGCTCGACCACTGCGAGGCGTCATTGATGCGGCACCAGCGGAATGCGACCAATACGTCGACGGTCACCGCGCCCGAAGAGGCGCGAGAGACCGTCCCGACCGGGGAGACGACATGACCGTCCTCGAACTCAGAGACGTCCACCGGACACATGGCTCCGGCGAAGCCGCGGTTCACGCCCTGCGCGGCGTGAGCATCGCGGTGCAGCCCGGCGAGCTGGTCGCGGTGATGGGCCCCTCGGGGTCCGGCAAGTCCACACTGCTCAACCTGGCCGGCGGCCTCGACGCCCCGTCCACCGGCGAGGTCTTCGTCGAAGGCACCGCCATCTCCCAGCTCAGCCGGCGCAGCCTCGCCGCCCTGCGGCGCCGCGCCATCGGCTACGTCTTCCAGGACCTGAACCTGCTCCCCAGCCTCACCGCGATCGAGAACGTCGCGCTGCCGCTGGAGCTGGACGGCGTCTCGGTGCGCAAGGCGCGCGCCGTCGCCGCGAAGGCCCTTGAGGATGTCGCCATCCCCGAGCTGGCCGCGCGGTTCCCGGACGAGATGTCCGGCGGCCAGCAGCAGCGCGTCGCCATCGCCCGCGCCGTCGTCGGCGAGCGCCGTCTGGTGCTGGCCGACGAGCCGACGGGCGCGCTGGACTCGCAGACCGGCGAGTCGGTGCTGCGGCTGCTGCGCGCGCGGTGCGACGCGGGCGCGGCGGGTGTGCTCGTCACGCACGACGCGCGCCACGCGGGCTGGGCCGACCGGGTGATCTTCCTGCGGGACGGTCTCGTCGTCGACGCCTCGGGTCCGCTGCCGGAGGCCGAGGACCTGCTGGAGGCCGCTCAGTGAGCCTGTCCGGCATCCGGCTCGCGCTGCGCATCGCGCGCCGCGACGCGCAGCGCACGAAGGGCCGTTCGGTCCTGATCCTGTGCCTGCTGGCCTTCCCGGTGGTGGCGATCGCGCTGGGCGCGACGCTGCTGGACCGGTTCCAGCTCACCCCGGAGGAGACGACGGAGCGCGCCCTGGGCGCGGCGCAGGCCGCGGTCGCGTGGCAGGCCGACTCCCCGTTGCTCCAGGAGCCCGACAACTCGTACATGAACGGGTACGTGCTCTCCCCCGACGGGAAGAGCTTCGTGCAGGGCACCCCTCACGTCGCGGGCGCGGACCCGATGGGCGAGCTGCTCGCGCAGATGCCGCCCGGTGGGCGTCTCGTCGGGCTCGCGGAGGGCACCTCGCGGGTCGCGGTGGACAACAAGCTCCAGGACCTGCCCTATGCGGTCATGGACCTGAACGACAAGGTGTTCGAGGGAGCCTACGAGCTCCTCGACGGGAAGGCGCCGCAGGGTGCCGACGAGATCGCGATCAACCCCGAGGCCGCCTCGTGGCTCAAGCTGGGCATCGGGGACACCCTGGAGCTGCGCGAACCGGCCATGAAGCTGAAGGTCGTCGGGATCGTGGAGAACCCGAGCGAGCTTCGCGAGGCGTTCGCGGTGGGCTCGGCGAAGGCGTTCCCGGGCGCCGTGCCCTCGCGGTACCTGTTCGACTCGCCGAACCCGCTGACGTGGGAGCAGATCCAGGGCCTGAACAAGAAGGGCATCGTCGCCTACTCGAAGTCGGTCTCGATCGATCCCCCGGACTACGACCCGTTCGAGGCGGTCTACGGCCAGAGCTCCGACGGGAGTAGCGGGCCGGACGCCGCGACGATCGGCATGCTCGGCATGATCGGCGGCATGGTGGTCCTGGAGCTGGTCCTGCTGGCCGGACCGGCGTTCGCCATCAGCGCCAAGCGCAGGTCGCGGGAGTACGCGCTCCTCGCGGCGAACGGCGCGACCCCGGCGCAGGTGCGGCGGACGGTGCTGGCGAGCGGCGTCGTCCTCGGCGCGGTCGCGGCGGTCGTGGGCGTGCTGCTGGGCTGTCTGCTGGCGACGGTGGCGATCCCGTTCATCGAGCCCTATCTCGGGTACCGGGCCGGCGGTGTGCGGTTCCTGATCGCGTTCACGGGGCCGCTGGCTCTGCTGGCCGTGCTGACGGGTCTCCTCTCGGCGCTGGTCCCGGCGTTCACGGTGGCGCGGCAGAACGTCATCGCGGCGCTGACGGGGCGGCGCGGCGTGACGCGGTCGCGCAAGCGGTGGCTCATCCTCGGTGTCTCTCTGGTGGTCATCGGCGCGCTCGTCGGCGTCGCCGGAGCGGTGACGTCGGAGCTGACGCTGCTGGTCGCCGCGGCGGCCGCCGCGCAGTTCGGGTTCGTGCTGTGCACCCCGGCGTTCCTGGGCGGCATCTCCAAGATCGGCCGGTTCCTGTCGCTGGCGCCGCGCATCGCGCTGCGGGACGCGGGGCGCAACCGCGCGTCCACGGCCCCGGCGATCTCGGCGGTCATGGCGGTGGTGGCGGGCGCGATCGCGGTCAGCGCGTTCGCGGTCGCCGAGAGGCAGCGCAATGACGACATCAACGCGTCGCCTCTCCCCGAGGGCACGGTCGTGATGAGCCTGTACCAGTACCAGGACTACGACCAGAGCACCAACGCGCTGATCCCGCTTCCCCCGGACGCGCCTCAGCGGATGACCGCCGCCCAGGCGAAGGCGATCGAGTTGCTGCGCGCCGGCCTCCCGGTCGCCGACGTCATCGAGGTGTCCTACGGCGAGTGCAAGAGCGCCGACACGTCGAAGGGCTGCATGGTCGAGGTCGTCACTCCCCCGGCCCGCACGTGCCCTTATGACGCGCAGGCGAGTATGGGCATGCTCTCCAAGGAGGACCAGGCCGAGGCCGTCAAGAACCCCTACTGCAAGCAGGGGAACGACGGCTGGATCATGGCGTCGTTCCGGCCGGGGACGATCGTCGCCGACGGGAAGCTCCTGGCCGCGGTGACCGGCGCGACGGGTCCCGAGCTGGCCGCCGCGCAGAAGGTCCTCGACGAGGGCGGGATCGTCGTCCTGGACGAGGACCTGCTCGACGGCGGCAAGGCGACCGTCCAGACGGTGAGCGTCGAGTGGACCGGCGTGGAGGAGAAGCGGACGACGGTCGACAGTGTCACCGCCCCCGGGGCCGCGCTGACCGGCACGAAGCTGCCGCGCGGCACGCAGTTCGTCGCGCCGTCGCTGGCGCAGCGGCTGAAGCTGGACGTGAAGGTCGACCTGATCGTGGCGTCCATGAAGAGCGTGCCGGACGTCGCGGCGGAGAAGAAGTTCAACGCCGACCTCGCCGCGGCCGGCATCGGCAGCGCGAGCGCGATGAAGAACGGCGAGGTCAGCGTCAACGTCGAGTTCGCCCGTCCCCGCAGCGGCATCGACGAGACGACGATCATGACGTGGATTCTGGCCGGTATCGCCGGTGTCGTCGCGCTCGGCGCGACGGCGATGGCCACGGGGCTCGCCGCCGCGGAGGGACGCCGCGACCTCGCCACGCTCGGCGCGGTCGGCGCCTCGCCGGGGGTGCGGCGCAGGCTGGCGCTGTCCCAGTCGGGGGTGATCTCGCTGCTGGGCGCGATCCTGGGCACCCTGGCGGGTCTCGGCGCGTCGCTGGCGATCGTGGTCACGCTGAACATCGGCTACGGGAAGATGTATCCCCGCATGGCCCCGTACCCGCTGACGATGCCGTGGCTGGTCCTGGGCGTGGCCCTGGTCGCCATCCCCTTGATCGCGATCCTCGGGGCGGGACTGTTCACCCGGTCCCGGCTGCCGGTGGAGCGGCGCGCGGGCTGAGCGCGCACGCGTGAGCCCCGGACCCGTGCGGGTCCGGGGCTCTCTCGCGTTCTAGCGCGCCGACTCGGGGGTGCCCGCCGAAGGCCCCTCGGTCGGCATCGTCAGGATCTCCACGCCCGAGTCGGTGACCAGGACGGTGTGCTCGAACTGCGCCGACCACTTCCGGTCCTTGGTCACCACCGTCCACGTGTCGTCCCAGATGTCGTACTCGTAGGTGCCCAGGTCGATCATCGGCTCGATGGTGAAGGTCATGCCGGGTTCCATCACCACGTCCAGGTCGGGCTTGTCGTAGTGCGGCACGTACAGCCCCGAGTGGAAGGACTCGCCGATGCCGTGCCCGGTGAAGTCGCGGACGACGCCGTAGCCGAACCGCTTCGCGTAGGCCTCGATCACGCGGCCGACGGTGTTGAGCATGCGGCCCGGCGCGACGGCCTTGATGCCGCGCATCGTCGCGGTGTAGGTGCGCTCGACCAGCAGCCGCGCCTCCTCCGACACCTCACCGGCGAGGAAGGTCGCGTTGTTGTCACCGTGGACGCCCTCGATGAAGGCGGTGATGTCCACGTTGACGATGTCGCCGTCCTCGATGACCGTCGAGTCGGGGATGCCGTGGCAGATCACCTCGTTCAGGGACGTGCAGCACGACTTCGGGAAGCTCCGGTACCCCAGGGTCGACGGGTAGGCGCCGTGATCGCACAGGTACTCGTGGACGACCTGGTCGACGTGGTCGGTGGTGACGCCGGGCTTCACGTGCTCCCCGGCCAGCACCAGCGCGTCGGCCGCCAGGCGGCACGCGACGCGCATGCGCTCGATCAGCTCGGGGGTCTTCACCTCGGAGCCGGTGAACCGCGCGGGGCCCTTCTTGCCCACGTACTCGGGCCGGGGGATGGAGCGGGGGACGTCCCGGTGGCCCGACAGGACGCCGGGCGTGATCGGAGCGCGAGTTGTCATACCGGCAAGGTTAACGAGGCGCCGCCCCAGCACGCTCCACGCCCTGAAATGCCCTTGCCCCGCACGGCCGGCCACGGCAGTATGTGGGACGTGGTAAGGGAACCAGATCTGCGTCCCGGGGCACCCCGGACACGTTGACCCGGTCTGCGAACCGATCGACAGCAGAGCGGATCTCAGCATCGCCGGAGTTCCTCCGGCGGCGGGATCCGAGCCGGCGCGGGGCCCGCTCCCGTCCGACACACCCGACACGGTCGAGCGCCCGGTCCGACCCCAACGCGGACCAGCGGCAGCCGCCCCGCGCCGGCTCACCTCCCACCACGCACGGCGAACCCCCGGCCCCATGCGGGAACCGGGGGTCCGGACGAGAGACCTCAGCCCGCGGGCTCCAGTTCCTTCGGGTCCTCGGCGGCCTCGGCCTCGGCGGGGGCCACCTGGCCCATGCGCTCGTAGACCATGCCCGCCTGGTGGGCGATGGCGCCGACGATGGCCGGGACGACGGGAAGCAGCCAGTCGGCCACGAAGCCGGTGTGCGGCATGTTGACGATGAACACCGCGGCCGCGGCGGCGGTGAATCCGTAGAGCAGCCCGCGCCAGCACGCACGGCTGGCGTGCGCGACGGCGGCCTTGCGGGCCGCGGTGACGTCGGGGAAGCCCTGAAGCGCGGTGACGTCACGGCGGCCGAGGTTCACGCCACCGATGCCGGTCGTCACCGACGTGCCCAGGACGGCCGCGACGAGCATGTCCTTGAGAACGATCGCCACGAGCGCGAAGGTGACCGCGCCCGCGCCGACCGCGATGCCTGCCTTGATCCAGTCGGCTTTCTCGCCGGGATACCAGTAGTGCTTGGTCACCCCGTCCGAGACCTGTCGAACGATCCTCCCCATGGGGTCCTCACCTCATCGATCGTCACTGAACGCCCTGCGGCTCGTTACTAGCCGTACAGGGGTCATTATTTTCGGTGGCCGCCTGAGCTGTCCCGTGTTCGCTGAAATCCGATTGGTCCTATTTGAGACCTTGGCGACCGATTCTGTCTGGTATCTGACACTAAGGTTCTCGGGTGGGGCAGCCCGCTCGGGTACACCAACCACCTTGCTGCAAATCACTGGCGAGTGGGAGTGATGAGTCGGCTACCCGTCAGCACGAAAATGCCGACAGAGTCCTCATCCTGCATCTGCATTGCTACCGTGCGAACTCAGAACAGGACGGTCGCCAGCTCCCCCACCTGCCGCATCCCGCATCGCTCGTACGCGCGCGTCGCGGGGATGTTGAAGTCATTCACGTAAAGGCTCACCGAGGGCGCGTGCCGTCCGAGGGCGTCGTTGATGACCGCGGCGACGCACGGCGCCGCCAGTCCCTGGCCACGGAACTCCGGCGCGACCCACACGCCCTGGATCTGCGCGGTGTGCCTGGTGAGAACCGCGATCTCGGCCTTGAACACCACACGGCCGTCGTCGATGCGCGCGTAGGAGCGTCCCGCGGCGATGAGCGAGGACAGCCGGTCGCGGTAGGCGGCCGCGCTCGACCGGTCGTGCAGCGGCGAGACCCCGACCTCCTCGGTGTACATCGCCACCGCGGCCGGGAACACCGCCGTGATGTCCTTCGGGCGGCAGCGCCGCACGAACGGGTCCGGCGCGATCGCGGCGGGACGGTCGGCCCACAGCAGCGGCTGGCGCTCGCGCACCGCGCGCGCCGCGCCCCAGTACGGGCGCAGCCCGCTCCACAGGCGCAGGACCGCCTCGGCGTCCCCGACGATCGAGGAGCACTGGCGGCCCTCGCGCCGCACCATCCCGGTGAACGCGTCCATGGCGTCGGCGTCGGTGCCGACCGGCACGAGGTTCGCCCCCGACAGGCACACCGCGACCAGTTCGCCGCCGCGGCTGTACCCGTACAGCCGCCCGGCACCCCGGTGCCAGCCGTAATGGTCGAGACGGTCGGCGACGAAGGCCCCGGCCGCCGGACGTGCGTCCAGCAGCCGGGTGACCGCGGCGTGATCCTGGGCGGCGAGCAGCCGCACCGGAAGCGTGACTTCCACGCCCCTAGCCTGCCAGCCTCGCGCGGTCAGTGCACCTCGACGACGGGTTTGACGAGTTCGCGCAGCTCCTCGGGGATGTCGGCGCCCATCTCATCGGCCAGGCGCAGGGCCTCCTCGATGAGGGTCTCCACGATCTGCGCCTCGGGAACGGTCTTCACGACCTGCCCCTTCACGAAGATCTGGCCCTTGCCGTTGCCGGAGGCCACACCCAGGTCGGCCTCGCGGGCCTCACCGGGGCCGTTCACGACGCAGCCCATGACGGCCACGCGCAGCGGCACCGGGAGCCCGTCCAGACCGGCGGTGACCTCCTCGGCGAGCTTGTACACGTCGACCTGCGCGCGCCCGCACGACGGGCACGACACGATCTCCAGGCCGCGTTCCTTCAGCCCCAGGGACTCCAGGATCGCGTTGCCGACCTTGACCTCCTCCACCGGAGGCGCCGACAGCGACACCCGGATGGTGTCACCGATGCCCTCGGCCAGCAGCGCGCCGAAGGCCACGGAGGACTTGATCGTGCCCTGGAACTGCGGGCCGGCCTCGGTCACGCCGAGGTGCAGCGGGTAGTCGCACTGCTCCGACAGCAGCCGGTAGGCGCGGATCATCACGACCGGGTCGTGGTGCTTGACCGAGATCTTGATGTCGCGGAAGTCGTGCTCCTCGAACAGCGAGCACTCCCACAGCGCCGACTCCACGAGGGCCTCGGCGGTGGCCTTGCCGTACTTGGCGAGCAGGCGCGGGTCGAGGGACCCGGCGTTGACGCCGATGCGGATCGGCGTCCCGGCGTTCTTCGCGGCGCGCGCGATCTCGCCGACCTTGTCGTCGAACTTCTTGATGTTGCCCGGGTTCACCCGGACCGCCGCGCAGCCCGCCTCGATCGCGGCGAACACGTACTTGGGCTGGAAGTGGATGTCGGCGATCACCGGGATCTGCGACTTCCGCGCGATGATCGGCAGCGCCTCGGCGTCGTCGGCGCTCGGGACGGCCACGCGCACGATCTGGCAGCCCGACGCGGTGAGCTCGGCGATCTGCTGCAGCGTCGCGTTCACATCCGAGGTCAGGGTCGTCGTCATGGACTGGACGCTGACCGGGGCGCCGCCGCCGACGAGGACGCCACCGACGTTCAGCTGGCGGGTCTGGCGCCGCGTGGCGATCGGCGGGGGAGGCAGCGACGGCATACCGAGACTGACAGTGCTCAAGAGTCCCTCCGGACCTGTCCCGCGGGGGCGGGGGTTTTCGGTACACCCGGCGGGCGGGGTCGCCCGCCGGGGAAGGCTATTTGAATATCTGGATCGGGTTGATGATGTCGGCGGCCACCGTGAGCAGGGTGAACCCCGCAAAGATAACAATCACCACGTATGTGACCGGAAGCAGCTTCAGGTAATCCACCCGTCCGGGGTCGGGCTTCTTCATCCGGGCGTAGATCCAGCTGCGGACCTTCTCGAACCACGCGATCGCGATGTGCCCGCCGTCCAGCGGCAGCAGCGGCAGCAGGTTGAACACGCCGATGAAGAAGTTCAGCGAGGCCAGCAGCACCCAGAACATCTGCCATTCACTGCGTTCGACCAGCTCACCGCCGATGCGGCTGGCGCCGACGACCGACACGGGGGTGTCGGGATCGCGCTCGCCGCCGGTGAGGGAGTTCCACAGGGCCGGGACCTTCTCGGGGATCCGCATCATCGACTGGCCGATCTGGACGGCCATGTCGCCGGTGTAGCGGAAGGTCGCGCCGATGCCGTCGATGGCGCCGTAGGTGACCGTCGAGGGGATCGCGGGGTCGATGTAGGGCTCGACGCCGATCTTGGCGACGGTCTTGGTGACGTTGCCCGCCTTGTCGACCAGCGGCCCGGCGTAGGGGGTGACGCTCAGGTCGACGTTCTGCCCGCCGCGCAGGACCGTCACCGTCACCGGCTGGCCGGGGGTGAGGGCCTGGATCGCGGTGGCCATCTCCTTCCAGCTCGCCACGGCGGTGGCGCCGACCTTGACGACCTGGTCGCCGTCCTGAAGGCCGGCCAGCTTCGCCGGTCCGGCCGCGTCGGTGTCCTTGCACGCGTAGGCGGTGGTCGCGTCGGCCGGGGGCGTGCACGCGTTCGAGACGTTCACCACGGCGTGCGCGACGGAGTTGTCGTAGAAGTCGCGCTGCGCGGGGTTGCCGACGCCGACGAACGACACCAGCACCCACAGGATCAGCAGGCCGAGGATGAAGTGGCTGATGGAGCCGGCGGCGAGGACGATCGTGCGCTGCCACAGCGGCTTGCGCCAGAACACCCGGTTCTTGTCCTCGGGCGCGACCTCCTCCTCGTCCTCAAGGGGGGTCATCCCGATGATCTTCACGAACGCGCCGGCCGGGATGGCCTTGAGCCCGTACTCGGTCTCCTTGTGCCGGAAGGAGAAGATCGTCGGCCCGAAACCGATGAAGTAGCGGGTGACCTTCATCCCGAACGCACGCGCGGACCACATGTGGCCCGCCTCGTGGAAGGCCACCGAGATGAGGATGCCCAGGGCGAACAGCACGACACCGAGCGCGAAGATCATCTGAGTTGGAACTCCCCTTCGAAAGACGGTCGCCGACTAGGCGCGTACGTGGTCGTGCACAAGCTCCGTTGCCCGCGCTCGCGCCCACTCCTCGGCCGCGTGCACCTGCTCGACGGTACCCGGTCGCCCGAAATCGGGCGCCTCGGCGAGGACCCGCTCCAGCGTGTCCACGATGCCCAGGAACGGGAGGCGGCCGGCGGCGAAGGCGTCCACGAGTTCCTCGTTGGCCGCGTTGTACACCGCCGGGAGGCACCGGCCGGTCCGCCCGGCGTGCATGGCCAGCCGCACGGCCGGGAACGCGTCGTCGTCCAGCGGCGCGAACTCCCAGGTGTGGGACGCCGTCCAGTCGACCGCGGGGGCGGCGTCGGCCACCCGGTCGGGCCAGCCGAGCGCGAGGGCGATCGGGAGCCGCATGTCCGGCGGGCTCGCCTGCGCGATCGTCGACCCGTCGGTGAACTCGACCATGGAGTGGATGACGGACTGGGGATGCACCATCACCCGGATGTCGTCGTAGGGCACGCCGAACAGCTCGTGGGCCTCGATGACCTCAAGGGCCTTGTTCACCATCGTCGCGGTGTTGATGGTGACGACCGGGCCCATGTTCCAGGTCGGGTGCGCCAGCGCCTGCGCGGGCGTGACCTCGGTCAGCTCCTCGCGCTTGCGCCCGCGGAAGGCCCCGCCGCTCGCGGTGAGGATGAGCCGCCGGACCTCCTCGGCGCGCCCGCTGCGCAGGCACTGGGCCAGCGCGGAGTGCTCGGAGTCGACCGGCACGATCTGCCCCGGCGCGGCCAGCGAGCGCACCAGCTCGCCCCCGGCGACCAGGGACTCCTTGTTGGCCAGCGCGAGGACGCGGCCCGCCTTCAGCGCCGCCAGGGTCGGCCCGAGGCCGATGGACCCGGTCATCCCGTTCAGCACGAGGTCGCAGGGCAGAGCGGCCAGCTCCGTCATGGCGGTGGGCCCGGCGACGATGCGGGGGACGCGGAAGTCGCCCGAGGAGTAGCCGCGCTCCTTGGCCACCGCGTAGAAGGCGAGCTGGAGGTCCTGCGCGGCGCTGGCCTTGGCGACGCCGACGACCTCGGCGCCGAGCGCGAGGGCCTGCGCGGCGAGCTGGGCGGGGTTGCCGCCCCCGGCGCCGAGGGCGACGACGCGGAACCGCCCGGGGTTCCGTTCGATGACGTCGATGGCCTGCGTGCCGATGGACCCGGTCGAGCCGAGGATGACGATCTCGCGTGGACTCACCCGATCATTGTCGCGCACGACACTGGGAGGTTCTTGAGCGGTCGCCGGGACGGGCGCGGCCCCGGCGATCGCGGCCGGCTAGCGGAAGACGACCGTCCGGCCGCCGTTCATGACGACGCGGTGTTCGAGGTGCCAGGTGAGGCCGCGGGCCAGCACGAGGGATTCGAGGTCGCGGCCGACGGCGACGAGTTCGGACGGGCTCATGGCGTGGTCGACGCGGGCGATCTCCTGCTCGATGATCGGTCCCTCGTCGAGGTCGGCGGTCACGTAGTGGGTGGTGGCGCCGATGATCTTCACGCCGCGGTCGTAGGCCTGGTGGTAGGGCCTGGCGCCCTTGAAGCTGGGCAGGAAGGAGTGGTGGATGTTGATGATGCGTCCCGACAGCTTGGCGCAGAAGTCGTCGGAGAGGACCTGCATGTAGCGGGCGAGGACGACGACATCGGCGCGGTAGAACTCGACGAGTTCGAGGATCCGGCCCTCCTGCTCGGCCTTCGTCCCGGTGGTGACGGGCAGGTGGTGGAAGGGCACGCCCGCGGCGTCGGTGAGGACGCGCGCGTCGGGGTGGTTGGAGACGACCGCGGTCAGCTCGCCGGGGATGGCGCCGGTGCGGAAGCGGTACAGGAGGTCGTTGAGGCAGTGGTCCTGCTTGGACACCAGGACCAGCACGCGCTGCCGGGCGGTGGTGTCGTGCAGTTCCCACTCCATGCCGAAGGCGGCGCCGACGGCGGCGAAGTCCACGCGCAGTCCCGCCACTGAGGTGTCGCAGGTGAACTGGACGCGCATGAAGAAGCGCCCGCTGCCGGGGTCGGAGAACTGGTTGGAGTGCTTGATGTTCCCGCCGCGCTCGGCGAGGAATCCGGCGACGGCGTGCACGATGCCGACGCGGTCGGGGCAGGACAGGATCAGGATGTACTCACCGCTCACCGTTGGCATCGTAAACGCCGGGTACCGGGCGGGGACCCCCACCCGGTACCCGGCGTCACATGCTGGTCACGGCACCTCGACGGGCTCGCGGGACGGCGCGGCGGGCTCGGCCTCGCTCACGCCGTAGCGGGCGTAGAGGCCGCGCAGGAACCGCGGCGACCACCAGTTCGCGCGGCCCAGGACGCGCATCGTGGCGGGGACGAGGAGGCCGCGCACGAGTGTCGCGTCGACGAGGATCGCCACGATCATGCCGATGCCGATCATCTTGATGAACACGATCCCGCCGGAGGCGAATCCGGCGACGACGACGATGAGCAGGAGCGCGGCGGAGGTGATGATCCCGCCGGTGCGGCGCAGCCCGGTGACCACGGCGGTGGTGTTGTCCTTGCCGGCGTCCCATTCCTCGCGGACGCGCGACAGCAGGAACACCTCGTAGTCGGTGGACAGCCCGAACAGCAGGACCAGCATCAGCAGCAGGTTGGTGGGTTCGAGCCCGCTGAGGGGTGTGAAGCCGAGCAGGTCCGCCAGGTGCCCGTCCTGGAAGATCCACACGATCACCCCGAAGGACGCGCCGATCGACACCACGTTCATCAGGACGGCCTTGATCGGCAGCAGCACCGAGCCGAAGGCCAGGAACAGCAGGATGAGGGTGACCCCGGCGACGAGCAGCGCCATCCATGGCAGCCGGTCGGTGAGGCCGGTGAGCTGGTCCTCCAGGATCGCCGTCTGCCCGGTGACGTGCACCGACGGGCCGAGGTCGCGGATGTCGCGGACGATCGCCCGCGCGTCCCCGCTCTCGGGGTCGATGGCGAAGTGGACGCCCAGGAGGGCGGCCTTCCCGTCGGCGGGGACCTTGACGGACACCGCGTCGACGTTGGTCACGTCGTCGATGCGCTGCGCCATGGCCTGCACGGCCGCGGCGTCGCCCTCGACGAGGACGTCCAGCTTCGCCAGTCCGGCGCCGGGGAAGTCCTCGCGCATCTTCTCGGTGACGACGCGGCTCTCCGACCCGGGCGGCAGGACGCGCTCGTCGACGCCGCCGAAGTTGGCGTGCAGGAACGGGCTGGCGACCAGGGCCAGCAGCGCCAGGACGCCGATGATGAACAGCGCGGGACGCTTCATGACGCCCTGCCCGACGCGGCCCCAGAAGCGGCTCTCGCTGGGCCCGGTGGCCACGCGGCGGAACGGGATGCGCCAGGAGTCCACCTTCGGGCCCAGGACGCTCAGCAGCGCCGGGAGGACCGTCAGGGAGCCCAGCATCGCGACCGCGACGGCGGAGATGCCGCCGTAGGCCATCGCCTTCAGGAAGGGCAGCGGGAACAGCAGCAGCCCCGCCAGCGACAGCATGATGATGACGGCCGAGACCGTCACCGTCCGCCCGGCGGTGGCCATCGTGCGCGAGACGGCGGTCTCGCGGTCGTGGCCGGCGTGCAGCTCCTCGCGGAAGCGGTTGACCACGAACAGCGCGTAGTCGATGGCCAGACCCAGGCCGATGATGGTGATGATGTTGATCGCGAACACCGACACGTCGGTGACGTAGGTCAGCAGCCGCGTGACGGTGAACGCGCCGAGGATCGCCAGGACGCCCACCATCAGCGGCGTGAGCGCGGCGATGACGCTGCCGAAGATGACGACCAGGAGCAGCAGGAGGATCGGCATCGAGACCGTCTCGGCCTTGACGATGTCGTCCTGCGTCTGCGTGTTCACGTCGGAGAAGATCGCGGCGGGGCCGCCCAGCTCGGTGGTGAGGCCGGGCGCGTTCAGGAGGTCCCGCACGTCCTTGAACTGCTTGGACCGCGCGCCCTCGTCGTCACCGGCGAGCCGGATCAGCGCGTAGGTCGAGTGCCGGTCCTCCGCGATGAAGTTCTCCGCGACCTGCGGCGGCAGGCCCGGGGTGTAGAGCGACTTCACGTCGGCGATCTCGGTGCGCGAGGCGAGTCCCGCGAGCGTGGACTCCACCGCCCGCTTGAAGGCCTCGTCGTCCACGGTCTTGTCCGGGGACGAGTAGAGGGCGACCACGTCGGTGGCCTGGCGCCCGTAGGTGTCGGCGATGCGCTCGGCGGCCTGCGAGCTGGGGCTGTCGGGATCGTAGAACCCGCCGTCGGAGACGGCCCCGAAGACGCCGGTCCCCCACAGCGCCCCGATCACGGCGACGAGCACGCCGACGCCGAGCACGGCCCAGCGCGCCCGGGCGACCACCCGTCCCCACCATGCGAACATTTTCGAACCGTCCTCCCGGGACAGGGTCGCGCCGTCGCCAAGCCCACAGTTGATCGACTGGCGACGCGCGAGCCACTAAGCTTGAACAGCACTCACTAGCGTGAACACCGTTCACTATCAGCAATGCCGTTCGCGTTTGTCAACGCGCAAAGCGGGCGAATCGAGAAGGAGAAGCGTGGAGCCGGTCACACCCAAACCGCCCACCCGCCGTGAGCGCGTCCACGCCGCGACACTCGCCGAGATCAAGGCCGTCGCGCGCCGCCAGCTCACCGCAGGCGGCCCCGACGCGATCTCACTGCGCGCCATCGCGCGCGAGATGGGCATGGGCGCGCCCGCGCTGTACCGGTACTTCCCGAGCCTCGACGCCCTGATGACGGCCCTCAACGTCGACCTCTACGACGAGCTCCGCGAGTACATGCAGGCCGCCTGCGACACCCACGCGCCCACCGACTACGTCGGCCGCCTGCTCACCGCGGCCCGCGCCTTCCGCACCTGGGCGGTCGGCCACCGCGCGGAGTTCACCCTCATGTTCGCCAGCGTCTCCCCCGGCGCCGCCGACCACTCGCTCCCCCACGACGTCGAGCCCTTCGCCTCCCACCTGCGCTTCTCGACGGTCTTCGGGCGCCTCTTCCGCGCCCTGTACGTCCAGGACGACACCGAACGCGGCTTCCCCCTCCCCACCCCCCAGATCCCCCCGCTCTCCCCCGCCCTGCGCGACGAGCTGCTCACCTGCTCCCGCCACATCGGCGCCGACGTCCCGGTGGAGTTCGCGTTCCTGTTCCTGAGCTACTGGATCCGCCTCTACGGCCTGGTGGCCATGGAGGTCTACGGGCAGCTCCCGATCATCCACAGCTCCACCGAGCTCTTCGACGCGCTCCTGATCGAGATGGCCTCGCAGCTGACCGTCGACATCGGCTCGTGGCTGGGCCCCGACGGCGAGGGCGACGGCGGCGGCGCCGCGCGGACCGGCGCCGAGGACGCCGCGGGCTCCGAGAGCGCGGGTGACGCCGGCGGCGCCGCCGCGCCGCACGCCGCCCCGTAACGCGCGGCGCGGAGCCGCCCCGTCCCACCCACGGCGCCCCGCAACGCACCGCGCCGCGCAGCCCCGCGACACGGCGCGGCCCCGCAGCCCCCTCCCCCCAAAAATGCCGCCCGCACCGGCGGCGCGGCGCCCGCGCCGAAGCACCCCGCACCCCGCGCCGTGTGCCGCCCCACCCCGCCCCGCACCCGCGCCGTACGGCGCCGCGCCAAGTCGCGGCGCCCACCCGCCGAGCCCGCTCCGTCGCCCGCCCGGAGCGGCCCCGTCCGCCCCGCACGGCGCGGCGCCGAGCCGCCTCGCGCCACCCGCTGCCCCGCCCCGTCCCACTCGCCACGGCCCGCGCCGTGCACCGGCCACGCCGCCCCGTACCAGCCACGACGCCGCCCCGCACGGCCCCGCACCGAGCCACGGCGCGGCACCGCCGCGCCGCGCACCGCCCCCGCGGCGCCGCGCCGTCTAAGCCAGGAAGTCGACCTCCGGGTACCGCCCCGCCCCCAGCGCCGCGCGGTACACCGGCCACGCCAGCGCCAGGTCCTGCCACGGCAACCCCACCGGCGCGTAGACGGTCACGTCGATCGGCGTGACCCGCCCCGCGCGGTCGCCGCGCAGCACCTGCCCGATCGTCGCCGCCGCGGCGCCCGCCCCGAGCCCGGCGTTGCCGAGCGCGCCGGTCGCCACCGCCAGGCCGAGGTCGTCCACGAACGTCCGCCCCGCCGTGAGCGCGTCGGCGGTCAGCTCCGACTTGCCCGGCTCGTCGGCCCCGAGCGCCGTGACGTGCATGCCGGGCCGCAGGTCGTCGGCGTCGAGGAACGGCTCGCGCGACCACGTCGCGGTGATCACCACCGACGCCAGCGTCGCGGCCTTGGCGGGCGTGTCGGCGACCTCCACGGGCACGCCGAGCAGCGTCTCGTGCTCCAGCGCGAACGCCATCGCGCGCGAGCGGTCCACGTCGCACACCGTCAGCCGCGTCAGCGTCCGCAACCGGCTCAGCCCCTGCAGCACGACACGCGCCTGCGCGCCCGCCCCGATCACCGCCACGGAGCCCGCCCCCGGCGCGGCGAGGACGTCCGTAGCGAGCGCCGCGGCGAGTCCCGTGCGCCACGCGGTGACGGCGGCGGAGTCCAGCAGCGCCAGCAGCGCGCCGTCGGCGAGGTCGTGCAGGCACACGACGCCGCGCAGCGCCGGCGCGGCGGCGGGGAACTTCGCGTTGACCTTGACGGTGTACGCCGGGACGCCCGCGACGAGGCCCGGGAGCTGCGCCACGGCGGTCCCCGGCCCCGGCAGGTCGGTCCGTGCGCGCAGTGGCGGCACCGGCGACTCGGCGACGAAGCCCTCGCGCAGCGCGTGCAGCACCGCGCCGGGATCCAGCAGCGACGACACGGCCGAACGGTTCAGCAGTACGGTCATGGCGCCACCCTCACCCGGGCCGCCGCGCCGCGCAACCGCCAGGGACGGCCTCGTGAATCCGGGAACCTACTCGCCGCGCCGCTCGGCCCGGATGTCGTTGCCGACGCTGGTGATGCAGCGGCCGGTCGCCAGGTTCCACTTCCACCCGTGCATCTGGCACGTCAGGACACCGTCCTCGATCTTCCCGAAGCGGGTGAGGTCGGCCTTCAGGTGCGGGCAGCGCCGCTGCACCGTCCAGCCGTCGAGGGCGATGTCCTCGCCGCCCTCATCGCGCTCGCTGAACCAGCCCTCGGCGTAGTTGAGGCGCTCCTCGGAGAGGCACTTGAAGAACGTGTAGACGAACTCGTTGTACTGGCCGATCCGGCGCGCGGAGAAGCGGCAGGACAGGAACAGCGAGTTGACCCAGTCGATCTCGTCGATGTGCAGCAGGTGCTCGATGAGGCGACGCTCGGTCTTGAAGCGGTAGCGGACCTTCTCGCCCGCGTCGTGCCGGACCTCACCCGTCGGGAAGTCGAACACGATCCGCTCCACGACCTCCTCGGAGTCGGGCGCGGTGAGGTCGAAGCGGACCGGCCCGTTGATCCCGGCGGACATGATCTCCGCCTCGGCCATCAGCGGCTCGATCCGGGTCTTCAGCTCGGCCAGGAGGTCGATCTCCGGGTGCTCCCACGACTTCTTCGCGGCCTCGATGACCGGACGCTGCCGCTCGCGGTACTCGACGAGGTGCTGCTCCTTGTTCGCGAAGAACTCGCGGACGTCGGGCACCGGGTGCTCGGAGACGCAGGTGTCCTCCGTGACGGTCGACACCGTCCCGGGCAGCAGGATGACGCCGTTGTCGCGGCCGTTCTCGGCGAGGTAGTCGAGGTAGACCTGCTGGTCGGGGAAGATGTTCCCCTCGTCGCCGTGGATGTCGTTGAACTGCCACAGCGCGTCGTCGAGGAAGCACGGCGGTCCCGCGATCGGGAAGATCCAGCTCGCCTTCGCGTCGTCGATGTAGCGCAGCGAGCGGTCCATCTGCCGGTCGCGCTTCTGCTTGCCGAAGGCGCGCTTGGCGGCGTCCGGCAGCTCGTAGACCATCGGGTACCAGATCGCGCCGGAGAACTGCAGCAGGTGCGCGTGGATGTGCCCGAGCTTGGTGAACTCGGACAGGTCGGTCGGACGGGCGTCGTTCTGGTTGAGCAGGCGCACGCCGTCGGCGTCCTCGATCCACAGCGACGAGTCGCCGATCGGGCCGTCCGTGGGCGAGGTGAGCGCCTGGATCATGACCTTCACGCCGCCGTCGAGCTCGGTGATCTCGCCGCTGACGGTGCGGATGAAGTTCCGGAAGCCCAGCTCGCGCAGCTCGTCCTCAAGCTCGGAGGTCGGGTACTCCGGCAGCAGCACCGTGGTCTTCTTCGAGATCTTCTCGCGAAGGTGCTGCTCGTCGAAGTGGTCGCGGTGCAGGTGCGAGACGTAGAGGTAGTCGCACTGGCCGAGCCGGTCCCAGTCGAGCCGCGAGTTGTCCGGGAACGGGAACCACGAGGCGAAGTAAGCCGGGTTCACCCAGGGGTCGGTGAGGATGCTCCCCGCCGCCGTCTCGATGAACATGCTCGCGTGTCCGGTACCGGTGATGCGCACGAGAGGTTCGGTCCCTTCGTAGATCTAAGGTCACTACCCGGGCAATGACGCTACACGGACCACCCTCCGCGCCCTCCGGTGGTCATGGGAAACTGAGGGCTGAACCGCATCACGATCAACTACCTCGACGGAAGGTGTCGCGCAGTGGCAGGCGGCAACGAACCGGTGACGTCACCGGACCAGCACAAGCCCACCAACCGGAAGCTCGCCTACACCGGTGGCATCATCTCCATCGTGGTCCTGCTGCTCTACACGATCGGCAACCACGAGGGACGCGTCGAGGACCTGTGGCTCGTGGGCAGCGCCCTCGTCATCGCCCTGATGATCGCCGGTGACTGGCTCCTTCGCAAGAACGGCCTGAAGGACTAGCTCCCGGCAACACCAGGGCGCCGGCAGCGCCCGATCCGCCCAGCGGCGGACGAGCACCACATACCCGCCCCGCGCACCCTCCCGCGCGGGGCGTCACTCTGTCCGGAACCCGGAGCGACCACCGCGCCGCACAGCGCCGTCACCCTGCGGCGCGCGCCGAACCACGTGGCCCCGTCACCCCCACGGCGCCGCGCCGTCAACCCGCGCCGTCGCCCCGTCCCAATGCCCCGCGAGCCGCGCCGTCAACCCGCGCCGCGTCGCGCACCACCTGCGAAAACACTCTCCCCGGACGGCGCGGCCCCGCGCCGTTCCAACGGCGCCCCGAAGCCCCCGACGGCGCCGCTCCGGCACTCTGCCGGCGCCGCGACGCAGCCCCCTCACGAGGCGGCCCCGTCTCCCCGCTCCCCCGGTCCCGGGACGCGGCGGAGGCCGCCACCTAGCGGTAGCGGCCTCCATCAGGACGTCCGTACGGGTCTAACCTCATCAGCCCACGGCGCGCGAACGTGTCCCGGATCTCCCGGAGCGCCGCGTCGACCTCGGCCTCGAAGTACCCGCCCTGCACCAGGCTGAACTGCGACGTGTCGAGCTCCGCGTCGGACAGCGGCACCGCGGCGCGCCCCGTCATCGTCGCCGACACCGCGTCGAACAGCCGGTCGACCTGCGAGGGGTCGTAGCCGCTGCCGAAACGGCGCGGCTGGAACGAACGCCGGATCGAGTCCAGGCGCGCGATGTCGTCCGTCGTGAACGGCGAGTCGGGCGCGCGCATCTCGGTCGTCATCTCCGGACGGCCGTGACGCCCCGGCTCCGGGAAGGCACCCCGGTCGCGCCCATAGGGCGACTCCGGCGGCTCGCCGTACGGCGCACGCCCCGGCGGCGGCCCCGAGGGACGCGGCGGCGCGGGCGGCGTCATCGGCGGGACGGCCGGCTGGATCTGCGTCGCGTCGGCGAGGCCCGGCGCCGCGAAGCGGTCGCTCGGCGACGCGGGGCGGCGCTCGTCGCGGGGCGGCACGCCGCCGTACGCGGGCTCACGGGGCGGCGCCGTGGGCGGCGGCGCGAAGCGGTCCTCGGCGGGCGGACCGTAGCGGTCGGCGGCCGACGGCGGCGCGGCGCGGTCGATCGGCGGGGGGCCGTAGCGGTCGTCCGGCGCGCCCCCGAAGCGCGGCGGCTCCGGCGCCGCCGGAGGCGGCCCGAAACGGTCGTCGGGGCGGTCGAAGCGGTTGGCGGGCGGCGGCGCGAAGCGGTCCTCCGCGGCGGCGGACGGCGCGGCCTGCGGCGCGGGAGCGGGCGGCGGCGGTCCGTCGCCGGCCAGCTCGCTCAGCCCGCTGTAGAGGCCGCCGCTGCGGCGCCCCGTCGTGGGGCGCGCGTCGAAGTCATCGCGGGGCGCGAGGTGGCCGAAGCCCTCATCGTCGCCACCGGCCAGGTGCCCGAAGCCCTCGGGGTCCGGCGCCGAGGGCGCCGACGGAGGAGCGGCGGGCGGCGGGGGCGGCGGCGCCGCGAAGCGGTCCCGCCCGGCGGGCGCGGCGCCGCGCGGCTCGGGCGGACGGCCGCGAGGGTCGTGCATGTCGCGGTCGCGCGGGTCGTGCATCTCGCGAGGGTCATGGATCTCACGCGGGTCGTGCATGTCCCGGGGATCGTGCATCTCACGCGGATCGTGCATGTCCCGGTCGCGGGGGTCGTGCATGTCGCGCGGGTGCCGCATGTCGCGGGGGTCCGGCTGGCGGTCGCGCGGGTCCATGCCGCCCATACGCGCGTCGACGCCGCGGGGGTCCATGCCGCGCGGGTCGCGCGCGTCGCGGGGGTCGTGCAGCTCACGCGGGTCGCGGTCGCGCGGATCGTGCATCTCGCGGACGCCGCGGTGCTCGTGGACGTCGCGGGGGTCACGCGGGTCGTGCGTGTCCCGCGCACCGCCACGCGCGCCGCGCCCTTCGAAGTCCGGCGCGGGGGCGCGTCCGAGGACGCCGCGCTCCTCCAGCTCCGAGAGCTGCCGCGCGACGCGGTCGAGGTAGACGTCGACCTGCCACTCGTCGTACCCGCCGAAGCGCACGCGGAAGACGACGTCGTCGACTTCCTGCGAAGCCACAGGTGGACCGATCGGCTGGCCCTCCAGAGTGGCTTCAACGCGGTCGAGGAAGGCGTCCACCTCGTCCACCTTGTAGCCACGGCGCAGGGCCCTGCGCCGGAACCGTTCACCCTGACTCGTCACTCGGCCACCTCCGCCTGCATGCGCGCATCCGCCGTCCCTTGGGAGGCGGCGAGCTGCCCGCACGCACCATCGATCTCACGTCCACGCGTGTCGCGCACTGTGGTCGCCACGCCCGCGGCGCGCAGCCGTCGGACGAACTCCCTCTCTACCGCCTTCGGGCTCGCATCCCAGCGACTCCCCGGGGTCGGGTTGAGCGGGATGAGATTAACGTGCACGAGTTTCCCGGCCAGCAACCGGCCGAGAAGATCGGCCCGCCACGGCTGATCGTTCACGTCTCGTATCATCGCGTATTCAATCGACACCCGTCGCCCTGTGCGGCTTGCATACTCCCACGCCGCGTCAAGCACCTCGTCAACCTTCCAGCGGTTGTTCACCGGGACCAGCTCGTCCCGCAGCTCATCGTCCGGCGCGTGCAGCGACAAGGCGAGCGTTACCGAAAGCTCCTCGGCGGTCAAGCGCCGAATGGCCGGAACCAGACCCACCGTCGAGACGGTGATGTGCCGCTGGGATAGGCCGAGGCCGTCCGGCGCGGGGTCGGTCAGGCGGCGCAGCGCGCGGAGCACCCGGTCGTAGTTGGCCAGCGGCTCGCCCATGCCCATGAACACCACGTGCGACAGCCGTCCCAGCCCCGTCTCGCGCGACGTGCGCGCCGCGGAGACGACCTGGTCGACGATCTCGGCCGTCGACAGGTTCCGGGTGAGCCCGGCCTGCCCCGTCGCGCAGAACGGGCACGCCATGCCGCAGCCCGCTTGTGAGGAAACGCACACGGTCGTCCGGTCGGTGTAGCCCATGAGGACGCTCTCGACGAGCGAGCCGTCGTGCAGACGCCACACCGTCTTGCGCGTCTGCCCGTCGTCGCAGGCGACCTCCGTGACGGGGGTCAGCAACGCGGGGAGCAGCTCCGCGCCGAGACGCTCCCGCGCCGCGGCCGGGAGGTCGCTCATCTGCGCGACGTCCGACAGCTGACGCCCGAAGTAGTGGTTCGACAGCTGGGCGGCGCGGAAGGCCGGCTGCCCGGCCTCGGCCACGGCCTCCTTGCGGGCGGCCATGTCGAGGTCGGCGAGGTGGCGGGGCGGCGCGGTGCGGCGGCGCGGTTTCAGGGTTAGCGGCGTGGTCGTCATATCATCAGCCAGTCTCCCACGTCCGCCCGCCTTCGTACGCACCAGCGGGCGGACGTCACGCGGGCGGAGCCAAGGCTGTCAGCAACACCACGGCCGTCGGGGCCGCCAGGAGGATCGAGTCCAGGCGGTCCATGAGCCCCCCGTGACCGGGGATGAGGCCGCTCATGTCCTTGACGCCGAGGTCGCGCTTGATCATGGATTCGGTGAGGTCACCGAGCGTCGCGACGATCGTGATGGCGAGGCCGAACAGCGCGCCCTTCCACCAGTCGACGTCGAACGCGAAGTAGAGCATCAGTGCGCCGCCGACGGCGCAGGCGACCACGGAGCCGCCCATGCCCTCCCACGACTTCTTCGGGCTCACCTTCGGCGCCATCGGGTGCTTGCCGAACAGGACACCGGCCACGTAACCGCCCGTGTCGCTGAGGACGACGAGGGCGAGCGTGACGATGATCCGCAGAGCCCCGTCCTCGGGCACCGCCAGCAGCACCGCGAAGCCCGCGAGGAACGGCACCCACACCGCGGCGAGCACCGACGCGAGCATGTCGCCCAGGTAGTTCGCCGGTCCGTCCGCCAGGCGCCACGCCATGACGACCACGATGGTGAGTCCGAGGCCGAGGACGAGGCTCTCCGCACCGCCGAACCACGCCATCGCCGACATGCCCGCGCCGCCCGCGACGAGCGGGATCAACGGGACCTTGTGGCGCGTGCCGATGGCCCGGACGAGCTCCCAGAGGCCGACGCCGACGGCGATGGCGACCAGGACCACGAACGCGGGCCGGTAGACGAGCAGCGACGCGAGGACGACGGCGCCGAGGCCGCAGCCGACCGCGATCGCCATGGGCAGGTTCCGCCCCGCGCGCCCCGGCGAGGCGGCGGGCGGCGGCGCTGCGTCGTCGGACGGCGCGGCGCCGTCCGTGCGGAGCGCGTAGCGGTCGGCGTCATCCGCGGCGTAATCGTCGCCGTCGCGCGGCGCGTAGCGCTCCGCGTCGTAGGGCGGGTACGGGTCGGTGTCGCGCGGCGCGTACCCGTCGCCGTCGTACGGCCCGTACCGGTCCGCGTCGCGCCGCGGGTACCCATCGGCATCGCGCGGCGCGTAGCGGTCGGCGTCGTTCGGTCCGTACGGGTCGGCGTCGTGCCGCGCACCGGCCGGGCCCGGGTACCGCTCCGCGTCGCGCGGAGCGTACGGGTCGGTCTCACGCGACGCGTAGGGGTCGCCGTCGTAGTACGGGGCGCCCTCGGGCTCAGCCCCGTGATGCCGCCTCCGACGAGGCGCGTGGCCGTCACCGGAGGCGGACAGGTCCTGTTGGCCCATCAGACTTCGAGAAGCTCGGTCTCTTTGTGCTGCACCATCTCGTCGATGAGCTTCACGAAGCGCGCGGTGAGGTCGTCCAGCTCCTTCTCGGCGCGGCGGCCGTCGTCCTCACCCGTCTCGCCGTCGCGGACGAGGCGGTCGAGCTCGTCCTTGCCCTTCCGGCGGATGTTGCGGATGGTGACCTTGGACTCCTCGCCCTTGTGGCGCGCGACCTTGGTCATCTCGCGGCGCCGCTCCTCCGTCATCTGCGGAAGGTTGAGGCGGAGCTGGCTGCCCTCGTTGTTGGGGTTGACACCAAGGTCGGAGTCGCGCAGCGCGCGCTCCATCGCGGCAGTCTGCGAGGCGTCGTACGGCTTGATGATGACCATGCGCGGCTCCGGCACACCGATGGACGCCATCTGGGGCAGCGGCGTGGGGGTGCCGTAGTAGTCGATCATGATCTTGCTGAACATGGCGGCGCTCGCGCGTCCGGTGCGGATCGCGCCGAACTCCTCCTTGGCGTGCTCGATCGCCTTCTCCATCTTCTCCTCGGCTTCGAGGAGCGTCTCTTCAATCACCGTGGTGTCGCCTCTCCTTGGAGTGCCTTCTCGCGGGCGTTCGGGCCGTTCTGGTCTGTGGTGGGCGTCAGCCCTCGGAGGTGATGAGCGTTCCGATCCTCTCACCACTCAGGGCCCGCGCGATGGTGTCCTCCCCTTCGGCGCCGAAGACGACCATCGGAAGGTTATTTTCCTTGCAGAGGCTGAAGGCCGCCGCGTCGGCCACCTGGATGTCGCGGCGCAGCGCCTCTTCGAAGGTGAGCTTCTCCAGGCGCGTGGCGGACGGGTCGGTGCGCGGGTCGGCGGTGTAGACGGCGTCGACGCCGTTCTTGCTCATGAGCACCGCGTCGGCCTTGATCTCCAGCGCGCGCTGCGCCGAGACGGTGTCGGTGGAGAAGTAGGGCATCCCGGCGCCGGCGCCGAAGATGACGACGCGGCCCTTCTCAAGGTGCCGGATGGCGCGGCGGGGAATGTAGGCCTCGGCGACCTGCGCCATGGTGATGGCGGTCTGGACGCGCGTGTCGACGCCGCGCTTCTCAAGGAAGTCCTGCAGCGCGAGGCAGTTCATGACGGTGCCGAGCATGCCCATGTAATCGGCGCGCGCACGCTCCATGCCGCGCGCCTGAAGCTCGGCGCCCCGGAAGAAGTTCCCGCCGCCCATGACGACGGCGATCTGCGCTCCACCCGCGCTGGCCTTGGCGATCTGGCCGGCGATACCGGCGACCACGTCGGGGTCGACGCCGACGGCACCGCCGCCGAACACCTCTCCGGACAGCTTCAGAACGACCCGGCGGTAGCGGGGAACGGCGTTGTCAGTCATGTGGTGACCTCCTCCTGGACGGCGGTGTGCCGGTATGCGAACGTGGAGGCCGCGGTGGGTGTGCTTCCACCGGCGACCTCCACGTTTCAGGCTGTTTTCTCGGCGCTCGCTTCGCTTGCCGGGCCTCAGGCCTGGCCGACCTCGAAGCGGACGAAGCCCTTGACCGTGACGCCCTGGTCCTTGAGGACGGCCTCGACGGACTTCTTGGGCTCCTTCACGGAGGACTGCTCCAGCAGCACGAAGTCCTTGAAGAAGGAGTTCACGCGACCCTCGACGATCTTGGTGATCGCCTGCTCCGGCTTGCCCTCCTCGCGAGCGGTCTGCTCGGCGATGCGGCGCTCGTTCTCGACGTCCTCGGCCGGGACCTCGTCGCGGTGCGTCCACTTCGGGCGCATCGCGGCGACCTGCATGCCGGCGTCGCGCGCCGCGGAGCCGTCGCCGCCCTCGTAGGAGACGAGGACGCCGACCTGCGGCGGCAGGTCCTCGGCCTTGCGGTGCATGTAGACCGCGACGTCGCCCGCGACGACCGCGAAGCGGCTCAGGACGATCTTCTCGCCGATCTTGGCCGACTCCTCGGAGATGACGTCGGCGACCGGCTTGCCGTTCAGCTCGGAGCCGAGCAGCGCGTCGAGGTCGGCCGGCTTGGTGGCGGCGACGTGCTCGATGAGCGACTGCGCGAGCTCGATGAACGCGCCGTTCTTGGCGACGAAGTCGGTCTCACAGTTCAGTTCGAGCAGCGCGTTGCCGGACTGCGCGATGAGGCCGTTGGCGGCGGTGCGGCCCTGGCGCTTGCCGACGTCCTTGGCACCCTTGATCCGGAGGATCTCGACGGCCTTGTCGAAGTCGCCGTCGGCCTCGGCCAGGGCCTTCTTGACGTCGGTCATGCCCGAGCCGGTCATCTCGCGCAGCTTCTTGATGTCCTGGATGGTGAAGTTCGCCATGGTTGCTCTCCACTTGTCGCCTCCGGACGCCGTGGCGCGCGCCCGGGGAAAGTTCTCGGTCTGTGCCGCACGGATCCGCGCGTCGAAACGACGGCGCGGCGAAGCCCCGGGGCGCGCTACTGCGGCGCCGCGCCCCGGGGTGCGAACGTCAGGACTCGGTGGTCTCGGCCGCGGCCTCGGCGGGGGCAGCCTCAACGGCGGCCTCAGCGACGGCAGCGGGAGCCTCTTCGGTCTTGGTCTCGCCTTCGAGCAGCTCGCGCTCCCACTCGGCCAGCGGCTCGGCGGTCGCGGCGCCACCCTCGGGCTTCTCCTCGCCGCGCGCGGCGCCGGCGCGGGCGATGAGGCCCTCGGCGACGGCGTCGGCCAGGACGCGGGTGAGCAGCGCGGCGGAGCGGATCGCGTCGTCGTTACCCGGGATCGGGAAGTCGACCTCGTCCGGGTCGCAGTTGGTGTCGAGGATCGCGACGACCGGGATGCCCAGCTTGCGCGCCTCGTCGACCGCGATGTGCTCCTTTTTGGTGTCGACGACCCAGATCGCCGACGGGAGCTTGCCCATGTCACGGAGGCCGCCGAGGGTGCGGGAGAGCTTGTCCTTCTCACGCATGAGGGTCAGCAGCTCGCGCTTGGTGCGGCCCTGCGTCTCGCCGGACTGCTCAAGGGCCTCAAGCTCCTTGAGACGCTGGGTGCGCTTGTAGATCGTCTGGAAGTTGGTGAGCATCCCGCCGAGCCAGCGGTAGTTCACGTAGGGCATCCCGACGCGCACGGCCTGCTCGCTGATGGCCTCCTGCGCCTGCTTCTTGGTGCCGACGAACAGGATGTGGCCGCCCTCGGCGACGGTGTTCTTGATGAAGTCGTGCGCCTTGGCGATGTAGTCGAGCGTCTGGCGCAGGTCGATGATGTAGATGCCGTTGCGCTCGGTGAGGATGTAGCGCTTCATCTTCGGGTTCCAGCGACGCGTCTGGTGGCCGAAGTGCACGCCGCTTTCGAGCAGCTGGCGGAGGTTGACCGCTGGCATGAGCCGGGCCCTTTCGTCACGCACGGTCGTATACGGACCGACCGTGCTCCCTGGTTGTTCGATGACCTACGGCCATCGCCTGGTGCCCGGTCGGTGGCCGTAGGTGGACCCGTATGTGAGTACGAGACCAGGGAGGCCGCCGCCCGCGTCGCCGTTGACCGGAGCGAACGCGAGAAGGCACGCGAAGTCGGCCACATGGGTGACCGCCGGTTGCCAAGTGTACGGCACCTGCCCGGAAGCGGCCCCGGCCACCCGGCCCACCGGGCGAACGGGGCCGCCCCGACGTCACGCCGCGGCGAGCCCCGCCGCGACGACCAGCACGAGTCCGGTCACGAGGTACACGTAGGGCGGGCGCAGCAGCGCGCTCATCTCACGCCCACCGACGCGCGGACCGGCACCGAGCAGCGGCGACAGGCCCGCGCCGACGAGCGGGATGCCGATGACCAGCAGGACGCCCGCCACGACACCGCCCACAGAGAGGTTGTCCGCGAACAGCGAGCGCGCCAGCAGGACGAGCGCGGGGATGATCGCCACCGCCGACACGAGCGCCACGAGCAGCGCGAGCGCCGGGCGCTTCTTGCGGTAGACGCCTTCGACGACCTCGGCGGGCGGCACGGGCCGCCGGTTGACCGGCTCCGTGCGCCGGTCCTGCATGCGCGGCACGGAGGGGTACGCCTGCGTCGGCGGGTCGATGGGCGCCTGCCGCACCGTGGGCGGCGGCGCCATCTGCGGCATGGGCGGCCCCGCGAGCTGCTCCGTGGGGCCCGCCTGCAGCGGCGGCGACGCGTGCTGCGCCGCGCGGCGCGGCTCCTCGAAGGTGGGCGGGAACGGTCCGCGCTCGGGTGCGGGGCGGGTGTCGCCGCCCGCGAGCGCCGCGAGCTCGGGGTCCACGACCTGTGGTTCGGGCATCTGACGGGACCGCTGCTCGTGGTCGCCGCCGCCGAGCTGCCACTGCTCGGCCTGGGCGGGGTGGTTTTCCGCGTCGTGCCGCGACGCGGGCGGCTCGGGCCATTCGGAGGCGCGGCGTCCGGCCGTGTTCGGCTCCCAGAGCGAGCCCCCGTCAGAGGGTTGGTGGGGGTCGGGGTAGTTGCGCTGATGTTCGGCCACGGTCCGGGAGAGTAGGGCACCTCCGGCGGCGCACGCCAGTTCCGGATACGACATGTACGGATATCGCCCGTGATCTTTTCGACGATCTTCAGATGGGCGTGTATGTACATCGCAGACGGTTAGGAAGCGTGCACGCTCGAATCGATGGCGTATTTACGCCAAGTTATCCACAACTGACCAGTAATCCACAGGTTTTTCGGAGGTCACTTGACGTTCGCTTGACTTCCATCGCACTCTGCCCTAATGAGCAAATATCTCCTGATTTCGATCGTGTTCGTACTACTCGCACTACTCCTGTGGTCACTCCCGCCGCCCGCGCTCTCCCCCGCGTCCAAGTCGGCTCTGGGCGACAGACCGAGGCCTCCCGACCGCGAGGACCGCGTCTCCGGGAACTCGGATGAGCAGTCGCCCAATTCCGGGAAGCGTGCGCCCGGCGGCGAGCTCGTCACCGGTCTTACATGGCCCTTGCGGCGCCCGTTCCGGGTGGTCCGTGGCTTCGAGGTGCCGTCATCAGCGTGGGGCGCAGGACATCGCGGCGTCGATCTTTCGGCGGAGGAGGGGCGTGCCGTCCTCGCCGCCGCGGACGGCGTCATCAGGTACGCGGGACCGGTGGCGGGCAAGGGTGTGGTGAGCATCGACCACTCCGAACGCGTGCGGACGACGTACGAGTCGATCTCACCCGTCGTATACGCCGGTCAGAAGGTACGCCGGGGAGAGGTGATCGGGCACCTGCGGTCCGGGCACGGCCACTGCGCCGAGATCACCTGCCTCCACTGGGGGCTGCTCGTCGACGGCGTGTACGTCGACCCTTCGTCGGCGCTCGGGACAGGGCGCGTGCGCCTGCTGCCCCGTCCCGGTCGCCTCGTCCGGGTCTGTCGTTGCGGAGCCTCAGCCGAGCGAGTGAAGCAGCGCCGGAAGCCGGTCCGCGAGCGATTCGTACTGCGCCGACCGGTTGTGCACCTGCGCAGCGATGCGCATCGTCCCCTGGCCGCCGAAGGCGTTGACGGTGAGCTCCACACCGAGCTGGCGCCGGACCGCGTCCTCGATGACGGCGGCCTTCTCGTCGGTGTCCCCGACGCCGGGAGGGAGCATCACCAGTCGCATGGCGAGGTCGGACAGACCGGGGTCCGGGACCTCGACGTTCAGGGCCTTGGCGAGAACGGACTGTCCATAGTGGGCGAGTCGGCGGTTGTGGTCGCTGACCCGCTCGAAGCCGAGGTCGTGGAGAAGCTCGACGCCGAACGGGCTGGCGAGCCAGTTGGTGTAGTCGTCGGTGCCGTTGTACTCGACGGCGACGGGGTATCCACTCTCGTGCTGCCAGGAGGCGACAAGGGGGCGGATACGGTCCTTCCACTCGGGAGCGACGGTGAGGAGAGCCGTCCCCCGGGGAGCGAAGGCCCACTTGTGCAGGTTCCCGACCCAGAAGTCGGCGCCAAGGGCGGTCACGTCGGCCGGGATGTGGCCGGGAACGTGGGCGGCGTCCACCAGGAGCGGAACTCCACGCGAGCGCAGCTCCCGCGCCAGCCGCTCGATCGGGAACAGGCGCGCGGTCGCGGAGGTGATGTGGTCGACGATCGCGAGCCTGGTGCGGTCGGTGACCTGCCCGAGCACCGCTTCGACGACTTCGTCATCTGTCGGGGTTAGGGGGATCTCGGCGATCTTGCGGACGACTCCCGTTCGGGCGACGTGGGCATCGACGTTGTAGCCGATCGCCCCGTAGCCGTGATCGGTGGTGATGACCTCGTCGCCGGCGGCCAGGTCGAGCGAGTTGAGGACGACCGCCGCGCCGGTGGTCATGTTGGTGACGAAGGCGGTGAGCTCGGGGTCGGCGCCGACGAGTCCGGCGACGGCGTGCCGGGCGGCGGTGACACGTTCGACGCGCGCCTTGAAGAAACCACGCGGGTCGCGCTCTAGCTCATCGGTGATGAGGCGCCTGCGCTGGCGGACGGGCACGGGCACCGAGCCGACGGAGCCGTGGTTGAGATTGGCGATCGCGGGATCGTGGTCGAAGAGGACTGCGCCGCCGGGCACGGGCTCGGGAACGGAGGGGTGGGACATCTGACTCCAGACGCGCGGTGATCAGGCCCGCGGGTGTGCCTGGGTGAAAGCCTCCCGCAGACGTTCGGCCGACACATGGGTGTAGATCTGTGTCGTACCGATCGTGGCATGCCCGAGCAGCTCCTGCACCGACCGGAGATCAGCACCACCTTCGATCATGTGCGTCGCCGCGCTGTGCCGCATACCGTGCGGCGTCGTGTGTGCCAGGCCCGCCGACAGTGCCGCGCCGCGCACGATGCGGCGCACCACCGTCGGATGAAGCCGCCCGCCCCGCACGCCGAGGAGCAACGCGCGGTCGTCGGCGTCGGTGACCAGCTCCGGGCGTCCGTGCGCGAGGTACTCGTCCAGCGCGTCCTGCGCCGGGACGCCGTAAGGCACCATCCGTTCCTTGTCACCCTTGCCGATGACGCGCAGCAATCGGCGCGACGCGTCGATGTCGGCGACGTCGAGGCCGCACAGCTCCGAGACGCGGATGCCCGACGCGTAGAGCAGCTCCAGGACGACGCGGTCGCGCAGGCCGATCGGCGATGCGTCGATCGTGGCCACCTCGACCAGCTCCGTCGCCTGCGCCGCGCGCAGCACCGTGGGGACCTTACGGTTGACACGGGGCACGCCGAGGCGCATGCCGGGGTTCTCCTCGGCGATCTCCGTGCGCTGCGCCCACGCGGTGAACGTCCGCGCGGCGGCGGCGCGCCGCGCGACGGTGGCGCGTGCGACGCCCGCGGCGCGGAGCTCGCCGAGCCAGCCGCGGAGCAGGTCCAGGTCGAGGTCGCCCACTGTGTGCGCGCCCTGGCGGCGCGCGTAGTCGAGCAGAGACGTGACGTCGCCGGTATAGGCGCGGACGGTGTGCTCGGAGCGTCGGCGCACGTCGGAGAGGTGCGCGGCGAACCCTGCCACCGCCTCCCGCATCTCCGCGGACAGGCTCTCATGGGCTTTCTGCAGATCGGAACGTCGCACTGGACTCACGGGATCGACCTTCGTCCGCCGACACCGCTTCTGTCAAGTTGTCGCGCCGAGCACACGAGTTATCCACAACCGACCAGTTATCCACAGGTCCGGGAGGTTACGACTGGAATATCCCTTGCGGAGCGCTCAAGCTGTACCGACATGTCCGGCTCTGATTCGGAGGAATCATGTCAACCCAGCGTGAGAAGAACCGCCTCGGCCGCTTCGGCGAGGAAATCGCCGCACGCCACCTCGGCGAGGACGGCATGACCGTCCTGGACCGCAACTGGCGCTGCCGCCACGGCGAGCTCGACCTGATCGCCCGCGAGAAGCGCGGCACAGTCGTGTTCTGCGAGGTCAAGACACGCCGCACGGAGCGCCAGGGCACGCCGTTCGAAGCGGTGGACGAGGCGAAGGCGCGGCGCATTCGGAGACTCGCCGCGGAGTGGCTGAAGGAGCATCCGGGCAGTGGTGAGCGGCTCAGGTTCGACGTGATCGGCGTCGTCGTCCCGGCCGACGGTCCGGTGCAGCTGCGGCACCGCCGGGAGGTGCTGTGATGGGTTACGCGAAGATCCACGCCGTCGGCCTCATCGGCCTCGTCGGTCACAACGTCACGGTGGAGGCCCACATCGATCGTGGGCAGCCTCGTGTCGTGCTGTCGGGGCTGCCCGACACGGTGCTCGGTCAAGCGCGTGACCGGGTCCGCTCGGCGGTGGTGAACTCCGGGTTCCAGTGGCCGGACCAGCGCATCGCTATCAACCTGCTCCCGGCCGCGCTCCCGAAGCACGGGTCGAGCTTCGACATCGCGATCGCGTTGGCGCTGCTCGTCGCCAGCCGCCAGGTCCCGGTCGAGTTGTGCGAGGGGCTGGTCCCGATCGGCGAGCTCGGCCTGGACGGGCAGCTGCGCCCGGTGCGGGGTGTTCTCCCGGCGCTGATGGCGGCGCGGGAGACGAGCGCGGTGACGGCGGTCGTCCCGCCGGAGAACCTCCGGGAGGCCAGCCATGTCGAGGGCATCAGGGTTCGCGGCGCGAGGTCGCTGCGTGCGCTGGTCGACGGCCTCGCCGGGGGCGGCGGGGACCTGCTGGAGGTGCCGCCGTCGCTGGACGACCCGCTCGATTTCGAGCCCGACATCGCCGATGTGGTCGGGCAGGATTCGGCGAAGCGCGCGCTGGAGATCGCGGCGGCGGGTGGTCACAACATGTTCCTCGTAGGGCCGCCGGGGGTCGGTAAGACGATGCTCGCGGAGCGGCTCCCGCCGATCCTGCCGCGCTTGAACGACGAGGAGGCCCGCGACGTCACGGCGATCCATTCGATCGCCGGGGCGCTGCGGGACGACGAGGGGCTGGTGCGGCGCGCGCCGTTCCAGGCGCCGCACCATTCGGCGTCGATGGCGGCGCTGGTCGGCGGTGGGCTCGGCATCGCGCGTCCGGGGGCGCTTTCGCTGGCGCATCGCGGGGTGCTGTTCCTGGACGAGGTCCCGGAGTTCCGGCGGGACGTCCTGGACGCCCTGCGGCAGCCGCTGGAGTGCGGCGAGATCAGCATCAACCGCTCGATGGGCGTCGTCCGGTACCCGGCGCGGGTGCAGCTGCTCCTCGCGGCGAATCCGTGTCCCTGCGCCGCGGCGCAGGCGATGGACTGCGAGTGCGCGCCAGCCGCGCGCAGCCGCTACCTCGGGAAGCTCTCAGGGCCGTTGCTGGACCGGATCGACATCCACTTGACGCTGGAGCCGGTGTCCCGCGCGGCGCTGCTGGACGAGCCGGACGGTGTCGAGCACTCCGAGGCCGTCGCGGGGCGCGTGCTCACGGCGCGCCGCGCCGCGGCGGCGCGGTGGGACGGCGCGGGGTTCGGCGCCGTCTCGAACGCGGAGGTGTCGGGGACGCGGCTGAGCCGCCATCCGTGGCGACTGCCGCGCGCGGTCACCGGTGTCGCCGACTGGATGCTCGACTCCGGGCGGATCACGGCGCGCGGCTATCACCGCATCCTGCGGATCGCCTGGTCCATCTGCGACCTCGCCGGGCGGGAACGCCCCGACAAGGACGACCTCGCCGAGGCCACCGGCCTGCGGCTCGGGAACAACCTCTGAAAGGGGGAGACATGTCTGAATCCGATCGCCTGATCCGTGTCCTCTTCGCGTCTCTCTTCCCCAGCGGCCTGATGCCGGCCAACGAGCTGCTGGACGCGGTCGAGCCCGGTGACCTGCTCGGCAGGCTCCGCGAGGGGCGGTTGCCGCCGCAGCTCCAGGCGGTGGCGAACAACCGCCTGGCGGGACGCGACCCGTTCGGCCTCGGCAAGGCCGTGCTGGACGCGACGCACGCCCTCGGCGCGCGCGTGATCATCCCCGGCGACGATGAGTGGCACGAGCGCCTCGGGGACCTCGCGGCCTCGGCGGAGAGCAGCGGCGACGAGGGCGTCCCGTTCTGCCTCTGGGCGCGCGGACCCGCGCACTTGAGAGACACGCTGGAGCGCTCCGTCGCGATCGTGGGGTCCCGCGCCGCGAGCCAGTACGGGATCGGCATCGCCCGGCGGTTCGCGCTCGGTCTCGCCGAGCGCGGCTGGGGCGTGGTGTCCGGCGGCGCGGACGGCATCGACGCCGCGGCGCATCGGGGCGCGCTGCTCGGCGAGGACGGCGCCGCGACGATCGCGGTCCTCGCCACCGGCATCGACCTGTACTACCCGCTGCGGAACAGCAGGCTCTTCGACGAGATCGCGGAGCGGGGGCTGCTCGTCACGGAGCTGCCGCCGGGGTCGGTGCCGCAGAAGTACCGGTTCCTCGTCCGGAACCGGCTGATCGCCGCCGCGACGCTCGGCACCGTCGTCGTGGAGGCGGCGCTGCGCAGCGGGGCGCGCAACACGGCGCGGCGCGCGGTGGAGCTGGACCGGCCGCTGATGATCGTGCCGTCGAGCATCGATTCGCGATACAGCACGGGGGTCCATCAGCTCGCCCGTGAGCCCGGGGGTGCGCGCATCGTGACCCGGCCCGAGGAGATCATCGAGGACGTCGGGCGGCTCGGCGACGACCTCGCCGAGCCGCTCCGCGCCGCCGACGGGGCGCGGGACCGGCTCAGCCCGATCGCGGCGCGGGTCCTGGACGCGGTGCCGCGCCGCGCGGGCGCGCTGCCCGATCAGATCGCGGCGCAGTCCGGGCTGGACGCCCGCGACGTCATGCGGTCGCTGCCGGAGCTGCTGATGGCCGGACTCGTCGACGAGGCGGGCGGGAGGTGGCGGATGCGCGCCGACTTAGCCGCAACGGGGCGGGCGCGCGGCGCGGCGGCGTCGTGTGCTCGCCCCGTGAGGCGCGGCGCCGTGGCACGGGGCGGCCCCGTCATCGGCGCGGCGCGGCGTAGCGAGCGGCGCCGCGTCCGCCGCACGAGAAACGGCCCGCGCCGGTTGGCGCGGGCCGCGACGTTCTCAGTCTCGCTACGGCAGAGTGATGTCTGGTTTGTCCAGCTCTTCGACATTGACGTCCTTGAACGTCATGACCCGGACGTTCTTCACGAAGCGTGCCGGCCGGTACATGTCCCAGACCCACGCGTCGCGCATCTCGACCTCGAAGAACACCTCACCGTCGGTGTTCCGCACGTGCATTTCCACGTGATTGGCGAGATAGAACCGCCGCTCGGTCTCCACCACGTACGAGAACTGGCGAACGATGTCGCGGTACTCCCGGTAGAGCTGAAGCTCCATCTCGGTCTCGTACTTCTCGAGATCCTCAGCGCTCATATCGCGGCCTCCACCCCGTCATTGTCACTCATGACCGACTCGCCCGGCGCCGCAGCCCGCCGCGACACTCCCGCGTTCCTGACATTCGCGTAGGAACGCCGGTGCGCCTCGCACGGACCGTGCTCCACCAGCGCCGCTTGGTGCACGGCGGTGACGTAGCCCTTGTGCGCGTCGAACCCGTACTGCGGGAACCTCTCGTGCCAGTCGTCCATGAGTCTGTCCCTGGTGACCTTCGCGAGCACGCTCGCGGCGGCGATGCACGCCGCCACCTGGTCACCCTTCCACACGGCCAGCCCGGGTACGGGCAGACCGTCCACGGCGAAACCGTCCGTCAGCACATAGTCGGGTGCGACGGACAGCTTCGCGAGCGCGCGGCGCATGCCCGTGAGGTTGCACACGTGCAGGCCGCGGCCGTCGACCAGGTCCTGGCCGATGATCACGATCGAGTAGGCCGTCGCGCGCGCCACGATCTCGGTGTAGACCTCGTCGCGGACGGCGGGCGTGAGCAGCTTCGAGTCGGCGAGCCCCGGGACTCGTCCGCGCTTGCCCGGCGGGAGGATCGCCGCGGCGACGACGAGCGGCCCCGCGCAGGCGCCGCGTCCGGCCTCATCGGCGCCCGCGACGGTGCCGAATCCGCGGCGACGGAGCGCGTCCTCAAGCGTGTAGAGGTCGCCGTCGCGCCGGACGATGGTGCGGGGGATCGTGATCACAGGACCTCACGCAGGATGCGGGTCAGGTTGGCCGGGTAGTAGCGCTCACCGGTGGCCTCAAGTTCGGTGAGGCTCCACCAGTGATGCTCATCCATTGTGGTCCGCTCGATGGGTTCGAATCCAGCGGTGTCGACCTCCCACGAGGCGACTCGCGCCACATAGAACCACTGGCGTTGCCGGTATCGACGGCCGTCGAAGCTGAACTCGGTGATGTCCTCGTGCACCGGCTCGCCCAGTTCGGTCTCGGGAAGGCGCAGCCCGGTTTCCTCGAAGAGCTCGCGCGCCGCGGCCTGGCGGGGCTCCTCGCCCTCGTCGAAGCCGCCGCCGGGGGTGAACCAGTACTTGTCGTCCGGGACGGCCGGGTCGCAACCACGGAATAGGAGGACGCGGTCGTCGGCGTCGAGGAGCAGGACCCGTCCGGCGCGGCGCTCTCTTACCTCGGCTGGAGTCGTCACGCCGATCGACATTACGTGGCCGCCCGCCGATCGGCCAGCGGCGGGTACGGCGGCGCGGCGCCGCTCCGTCGCGGGGCGGCGCCGTCGGCGCGTCGTTCAGCGCGCCGGGCGGGCGGTGCGGAGTGCCCACGCCGCGACGGTGAGCGCCGCGAACCCGAGTGGGGAGATGACGGCGGGGGCTTCGTCGCCGACGGCTAGGTGGGAGACCGACGCGCCCCCGTAGACGAAGAGCAGGCCGGCGTATGCCCATTCCTTGAGGCGGGGCAGGCGGGGCAGGAGCAGGACCGCGACGGCCAGGAGCTTCGCGACACCCATGATCGTGAGGAAGTAGAGCGGGTAGCCGAGGTGCTGGAAGGTCTCGACGACGTAGTCGACGCGGTCGAGGTCCCACCACGCGCCGACGACGGACTCGACGAGGACGGGGAGGCTGAGGAGCCAGAAGACGGCGGGCCGGATGAACGGCTGGACCCGCGAGCGCAGCGGGATCGGGGTGACGGTCGTCGGGTTCATGGGGGTGGCTCCCGGTTCGATCGGATGTGTTCTTCTGCCTCTCTGACGGATGGGGCCGGGTGGTTGTGACCGATCCGCGCCGTGCCGTTTCAGCGACGGCGCGGCGCCGTCACGCGCGCCGCGTGGAGTAAGTGTTTTCGCAGGTCGCGCGCGACGCGGGGGGCTGACCGCGCGGCACCGACGGAGCGAGCGGCGCGGGGTTCCGGGCTGGCACGGGACCGGTGACGGCGCGGCGAGGGGTGCGGCGGCGCGGCCCTATCGGCGGGGCGCCGGACGTCCTACAGGGCGGCTCCGAGTGACCTCACGGGGTTTCACAACTACGTTGTACAACCTGCTTGTGGTGCGCCGTTGTCGCCGTGGCACGGTCACGCTGGCCGGGCCTCACAGGTGACGGTGGCGTTTCGTGCGGCGCGGCCTGGCTCCGATGCGGCGCTCGGCGCGGTGCCGAGCCGAGTCCCTGGGTGGTGCCGCTGCGGCGCGCCGCGCTGGACCGCCGTTGAACGCCTTGAGTGCTGCACAGGACGCACCTGAGGGGCCGCGCCGTGGAACACGCGGGTGCCATATCGAGCGCTGCGGCGAGCTGTAGTGCGGACGGGCCGGGTGCCGCGCGGCGTCGTGCCGCTCGGTGGGCGGCGCCCGACGGGGCTGTGGCGCGGCTCAGTGAATGGTCGGAGCGTGTTGCGGGGCGGCGTGGCGCCGGGCGCGGCAATGGGTGCTCCGACGGGGCCGCCGTAGGGCACGTCCACAGCGCGGCGTGGAGCGGACGGTGCCGCCCCGGGGCAGCGGGATCGGAGCGGGGCCGCCGGCTGACGGGGCCGCGCCGTAGCGCGGCGCGGGGCGAGACGGCGCGGTGCGGGTCGCCGCCGCGCCGCGACAGCGCGCCATCGGCGCGCCCCCACTCCCCCACGCTGCGCCACCCACCCCGCCAAAGCAAAAGGGCGCGGCATCCGCCACGCCCACGCGCCATCGCCCGTCGTCAGGGCCGCTTCGGCGGCTCCGGGATGTCGTCGAACGTGTCCGGCACCGATAGCCAGCGCCAGCGGTCGACGGGCCAGATGGTCACGAAGGCCTTGCCGATGACCGCGTCGACGGCGATGGTCGAGCGGTTGATGTCCTTGAACCGCATGAAGTTCTCGCGGGAGTCGCCGGAGGCGGACCGGTGGTCGCCCATGACCCACAGGCGTCCTTCGGGGACCCAGATGTCGAACTGGTTGTTACTGGGGGCGTCCTGCACACCGTCCGGGTTCGTGTACAGGTACGACGTCTCGTCGATGGGCTTGTCGTTGACCGTGATGCGGTTCTGCTCGTCGCAGCAGACCACGTGGTCGCCGCCGATGCCGATGACGCGCTTGATGAAGTCTTCTTCGTTCGGGTCGCTGCGCCATTCCTCGGGGGCGGTGAAGACGATGATCTCGCCGCGCTCCGGGTCACGGAAGTCGTAGACCAGCTTGTTCACCAGGACGCGGTCCTCGACGTCCAGGGTGTGTTCCATCGATCCGGACGGGATCCAAAACGACTGCATCACGAACGTGCGGACGAGCAGCGCGACCACCACGGCGACACCGAGGAGGATCGGCAGTTCCTTCCAGAACGACCCCTTCTTCTTCTGGTCCTTTTCGGACTTCTCGGAAGTCGGCTCCGCCTCGGCGGGCGCTTCGGCTTTTGGCTGCTCTTCTTCAATCACACGCGGAGTCTACGCACTGAACCTGTGACGCGGCGCATGGAACACGGCCGCCGCGACGATCGCGGCGCCGCCGCCGGAACCGCCCGGCGGGGGCGGGGATCCACCCGCTCCGGGCGCCGGTGAGGGCACGTCGGCGAAGGTCGCGGGGACGGCCAGGACGTGCCACCGGTCGACGGGCCAGGCGACGGCGAGGGCGCGGCCGATGACGTCGTCCATGGGGACGAAGCCCTGGCAGCGGGAGTCCTGGGAGCGGGACCGGTGGTCGCCGAGCACGAACAGCTGGCCTTCGGGGACGCGGACCGGCCCGAACTCGCGGGCGCGGCAGTCGCCGACGGTGCCGAGTCCGAGGGGCGAGTCCTCGTACAGGTACTCCGACTCGTCGAGGGCGTGGCCGTTGACGGTGACGCGGCCGGCGGCGTCGCAGCACATGACGGTGTCGCCGGGGCGGCCGATCACCCGTTTGATGAAGTCCTTCTCGCTGGGCTGCCCGATGCCGATGAGGTCGGCGACGGCGGCGCCGAGGCGTGCGAGGGGGCCGGAGTCGGGGTCCTGCTGGAATTCGGGCGCCCACCGCTCGTTGCCGCGGAACACGATGACCTCGCCGCGCTGCGGCGTCCGCACGTCGTAGACGATCTTGGACACGATGACGCGGTCGCCTTCGGTGAGCGTGCGCTCCATCGACGCCGAGGGGATGCCGTAGGCCTGGAACAGGAAGGTCCGCACGAGCACCGCCACGCAGAACGCGACGAGCAGCAGCAGCGGGACCTCTTTCCACAGCGGCGTCTCGCGGCGCGCGGGCGTGCCGCGCGCGAGGAGTTCGCGGCGTTTGTGGTTGGCGGCGTCGCGTTTGCCGGCGATGACCACGCGCTCGGCGTCGTTGCCTTCCATGGGCGGCCTTCCGGGTGGGCTGGAGTCACCTTAGCCGTGGACGCGAAACGAGCCCGCCTCCCAGTGGGAGGACGGGCTCGGAACGTTTTCGGTCGCGCGAAGACTAGTTCGCGGGACGCTCGCGCAGCTCCTTGATCTTGGCCTTCTTGCCGCGGAGCTCGCGGAGGTAGTAGAGCTTGGCACGGCGGACGTCACCGCGGGTGGCAACCTCGATGCGGTCGATCACCGGGGAGTTGAGCGGGAAGGTCCGCTCCACACCGACACCGAAGCTGACCTTGCGGACCGTGAAGGTCTCGCGCAGACCAGAGCCCTGGCGGGCGATGACGACGCCCTGGAAGATCTGGATGCGGGAACGGTTGCCCTCCACGACCCGCACGTGCACCTTGAGCGTGTCACCGGCGCGGAAGGACGGGATGTCCGACCGGACCGAGGCGGCGTCCAGAAGGTCCAGCGTGTTCATGGCGAATAATCCTCGAAGTTCAAGGCGCATGAAAAGCGCCGGTGGAGTCGTATCGTGTGTCGGCGGCGGGCAGGGTGAGCGCCGGTCGAGCCGAAGCAACCCCACTACTCTGCCATATCGCGTGAGCCGACCTCGTACCCGGCCCCGGTCAATACCGATCGATCGTACTCGTCGAAGAATTCGGACGGCAAAGCGGCCAGCAGATCGGGGCGTTCCTGTGCGGTGCGCAACAGCGCGCGGTCGCGTTTCCACCGCACGATGCGGGCGTGGTGGCCCGAGAGGAGGATCTCGGGGACCTCCAGGCCGCGCCATTCGGCGGGCTTGGTGTACATCGGCGCTTCGAGCAGCCCGTCGCTGTGGGACTCGTCGACGATCGACGCGGCGTTACCGAGGACACCCGGGATGAGCCGCGCCACGGCCTCCACGATGACCAGGACGGCCACCTCGCCCCCGAAGAGGACGTAGTCGCCCAGCGAGACCTCGGTGACCTCCATGCGCGTCCGCGCGTGGTCGATGACGCGCTGGTCGATGCCCTCGTAGCGGCCGCACGCGAACATCAGCCACGGCTCGGCCGCCAGCTCGGTGGCCATGCGCTGCGTGAAGGGACGCCCGGCGGGGCTGGGGACGATCAGGCGCGGCCGCGGCCCGTCCTCGGGGACGAGCTCGTCGAAGGCCTCGCCCCACGGCTCCGGGCGCATGATCATGCCCGGGCCGCCGCCGTAGGGGCTGTCGTCCACGGTGCGGTGCACGTCGTGCGTCCACGTGCGCAGCTCGTGGACGCGGACGTCGAGCATCCCGCGCTGCCGCGCGCGGCCGATCAGCGACAGTTCGAGGGGCTGCAGGTACTCCGGGAACAACGTCACCACGTCGAGCCGGGTCGGTGTGTTCGTCACAGGTCGAGCAGGCCCTCGGGAGGATCCACGACGACGCGACGCCCGGGGACGTCGACCTCCGGCACCATCGCCTTGATGAAGGGGATGTACGCGGGCGTGCGGCCCGCGCGCTTGACCACCAGCATGTCGTGCGCGGGTCCGTGCTCGATGCGCGTGATCTCGCCGACGCGCTCGCCGTCGACCGTGACGACGTCCAGGCCCCACAGGTCGTGGTCCCGGAACTCGTCGGGGTCGTCGGGCGCGTCGATCGTGTCGGAGTCGACGCACAGGAAGACACCGCGCAGCTCATCGGCGCGGGTACGGCCCTCGACTTCGTCGAAGGTGATGAGTAGGCGTCCCTGGTGGCCGCGGATCGCGGTCGCGGTCAGCGGACCGGCCGCCGCCGGGTCGGTGGTGTACACCCTCCCGGCGGCGAACCGCGAGTCCGGCTCGTCGGTGCGAATTTCGACGACGAGCTCGCCGTGGACGCCGTGAGGCCGGATGATCCGGCCGACGGAAAGCAGCACGGTCAGTACGAGTCGAGGATCTCGACCCGCACCCCGCGGCCACCGATCCCGGTGACCACCTGGCGCAGGGCCTTGGCCGTACGACCGCTGCGGCCGATCACGGTGCCGAGGTCGTCGGGGTTGACCCGGACCTCCAGCCGCTTGCCGCGGCGTCCGTTGACCAGACGCACCCGGACCTCGTCCGGGTGGTCCACGATGCCCTTGACCAGGTGCTCAAGCGCGGGACGGAGTACGTCAGGACTCCGCGGCGGCGTCCCCACCGGCAGTCTCCTCATCGGTCGACTTGGTGTCCTCGGCGGCCTCGGCCTTGGGCTCTTCGGCCTTCTTGGCGGGGGCCTTCTTCTTGGGCTTCTCCTCGGCCTTCGCCTCGCCGCCGGCGGCGAGCGCCTCGGCCTCGTAGGCGGCGTTCTTGTCGGCCTTGGGGGCGGCGACCTTCAGCGCCTCAGGGGCGGGCAGGCCCTTGAACTTCTGCCAGTCACCGGTCTTGGAGAGGATCGCCTTGACCGGGTCGGAGGCCTGGGCGCCCACGCCGAGCCAGTACTGGACCCGCTCGGAGTTGACCTCGATGCGCGAGGGCTCCTCCTTCGGGTGGTAGAGGCCCACGAACTCGATCGCCTTGCCGTCGCGCTTGGTGCGCGAGTCGGCGACGACGATGCGGTACTGAGGGTGACGGATCTTGCCCATCCGCAGAAGACGAATCTTTACGGCCACAGTGGTGTTAGCTCCTGTTGCGATATTGGGTGAGCGATCGGGCCCCACGTAGGGTTGCGCGGCCTATCCGGCTCGATGGACTGGCTCGCGCGTCGTCGATGAGAGGGCGCCGCGCACGATCCACTACCAGCGGTCCATCTTAGCGGAGTGTCCGTCAGTAGGAGCGAGCCAGGTAGGCGATGAGGCCGGGTTCGTCCCCGGAGTCGGGGACGGAGCCGTCGGCGCGGACCAGGCAGCGGACGGAGACGCCCTGCTGGTTGGCCTGGGTCTCGCCGTCCTCGCCGCACGCGTCCCACGGCAGGCGCACGAACCCGTCCTGGGCGGCTTCGAGGGCTTCGGCGAGCGTGGTGGCGTCCGACGTGTGCGCCTCGCGGTAGGCGAGGGCGGAGTCGTAGAGCGCCTGCTGGTCGGCTTCGAGGGCGTCGGTGACGGCCTTGGCGGCGGCGTCGACGGAGACGGCGGCCTTGGAGCCGTCGACGCGGCGCACGATCGTGACGTTGCCCTCTTTGAGGTCGCGGGGGCCGAGTTCGATGCGGACGGGGTAGCCGCGCAGTTCGGCGTCGACGGCGCGGCGGCCGAAGGGCACGTCGGTGCGGGTGTCGAGTTTCACGCGGACTCCGGCGGCCTTGAGGGCCTTGTGGATGCTCTGCGCGGCCTCGGAGACGCCTTCGCCGTCCTTGACGACCATCACGTAGGCCTGGACGGGGGCGAGGCGCGGCGGGACGCGGAGGCCGTTGTCGTCGCCGTGGGCCATGATCATGCCGCCGACCATGCGGGTGGAGACGCCCCAGGAGGTGGTCCACGCGTGGTGCTGCTTGCCGTCGGAGCCGAGGAAGCCGATGTCGAAGGCCTTGGCGAAGTTCTGGCCGAGCTCGTGGGAGGTGCCCATCTGGAGGGCCTTCCCGTCGCGCATGAGGCCTTCGAGGGTGTAGGTGTCGGTGGCGCCGGCGAAGCGCTCGCGGACGGTCTTGCGTCCGACGACGACGGGGATGGCGAGGATGTTCACCATGAAGTCCTCGTACACGTCGTGGAGGATGCGGCGGACGTAGTCGCGGGCGTCCTCGCGGGTGGCGTGGGCGGTGTGGCCCTCCTGCCAGTGGAACTCGGCGGAGCGCAGGAAGAGGCGGGTGCGCATCTCCCAGCGGAGGACGTTGGCCCACTGGTTCAGCAGAAGGGGGAGGTCGCGGTACGACTGGATCCACTTCGCCATGAACTCGCCGATGACGGTCTCGGAGGTGGGGCGGATGACGGCGGGCTCTTCGAGCTCCTTGCCGCCGCCGATGGTGACGACGGCGAGCTCGGGGGCGAAGCCCTCGACGTGCTCGGCCTCACGCTTGAGGTAGCTCTCGGGGATGAGCAGGGGGAAGGAGCAGTTCTCCGCGTCGGCGTCCTTGATGCGGAGGTCGACTTCGGCCACCATGCGCTCCCAGATGGCCCAGCCCGTCGGTCGGATCACCTGCGAGCCGCGCACCGGCCCGGTCTCGGCCAGCTCGGCCTTGGCGATGACGTCCTGGTACCAACGGGGGAAATCCTCGGACTGAGGAGTGAGCACTCGTGCCACGGTGAGAACCGAACCTTCGCATGATCGTTCGTGCTGGTGAGGGCGGCACCGCTATGGCGGGCGCCACTCGGTGAGCGTACAGGGCGGGTTCTTGGGGCTTGAAGTGAATATGGGGCGGATGGGGTGGGTGGGATTGGCCGGGTGGGGCGCGGTGAAGCGGGTGGTGGGGTGATGGGCGGGTGCGCTGGGGCGCGGGGTTCGGGGCGGGGCGGTACGGGGCTGTGTCGCGTCGCGGGGAAGACGGCACGGAGCTGGCCCCCGTCGCGCCCCGCCGCCGCGGCGGCGTGCGGGGCGGCGTTGGTCGTGTAGCGCGGTGCGGCGCCGACGTCGCCCCGGCACACGGCGGGCCAGGGCCAGCTCGGCACGCGGTGGGCCGGGGCTGGCTCCGCGATCCGCCGCCACCATCGGGCGGCACGGCACGGCACGGCACGGCGCGACGTGGCAGGGCGGTCTCGGGGCCGCGCCGCGCGCGCCGTACGTTGCGTTTCACCTGGGAAAACGCATGTCGGGCCAAACGCACGACGGCGCCGTACAGCCGAGCTGCGCCGCGCCGCGAACTGCGCCCCGTGACCTCACGCAGCGGCGCGGCGTCGAGCTCTGCGGGGCGGTGCCCCACCGCGATGGACTGTGCGGCGCCGCGGCGCCGAAACTGCGAGGAGTGGTGCGGGTCCCTACGGCGCCGCGCCGCGACGAACGCCCGGCGCCCGTGCAGACACCGCGCGGAGCGACCTGACACGGCGCGGCACAACCTGGTTGTTCCGCGCCGATCCGTGGCTTCGCGGCGTTGGCTCGGCGCTGCGCCGCGACGTCGCCCCGTCCTGCGCGGAGCCGCCCCGTGTGCCGCGCCGTCGCGCGCCGTACGTCGCGCGTGACCTGCGGAAACGTTCGGCGCGGCGGCGCGGCGCCGAGCCCCCTCCATACCGGGTATGGCCGGGCTTTCGCGGCGCGCTACTTCACCACGCGGCCGCGCAGCACGATGCGCTTCGGCTCGCGCAGTACCCGGAGGTCCGCGCGCGGGTCGTCGTCGTAGGCGACCAGGTCGGCGAGGCCGCCTTCGGTGAGTCCGGCGAATCCGAGCCATTCACGGGCACGCCAGCTCGCCATGGCGAGCACCTCTGCCGCGGGGATGCCGGCCTGTTCGTGGAGGAGCAGCATCTCCTCGGCGGCGAGGCCGTGGTCGATGCCGCCTCCGGCGTCGGTGCCGACGTAGATGGGCACGCCGGCCTCGTGGGCGGCGCGGACGATGTCGGGGAAGCCGTCCTTGAGGCTGCGCATGTGCTCGGCGTAGACGGGGAACTTCGGGTCGGCCTGGGCGGCGATCTCGTCGAAGGTGGCGATGTTGATCATCGTCGGGACGATCGCGGTGCCGTTGCGCGCCATGAGGTCGATCAGGTCGAGTGAGAGGCCGGTCCCGTGCTCCACCGAGTCGACGCCCGCGCGGACCACCGCCGCGACGGCCTCCTCGCTGAAGGTGTGCACCGCGACCTTCGCGCCCGCGGCGTGCGCCGCGTCGATCGCGGCGGCGAGGACGCCGGCGTCGAAGGTCGGGCCGAGGTCGCCGGCGTCGCGGTCGATCCAGTCGCCGACGAGCTTGATCCAGCCGTTGCCGAGCTTGGCCTGCTCCGCAGCGCGCTGTGGGAGCTCCTCAGCGGTGCACTCGATGGCGATGTCGCGCAGGTAGCGGCGCGGCGGCGCGAGGTGGCGTCCGGCGCGGACGAGGCGCGGCAGGTCCGGGTCGTCGTCGAGCTCGGGGTACGGGAACGGGGAGCCCGCGTCGCGGATCGCGAGCACGCCCGCGTCCCGGTCGATGAAACCGAGGGCGCGGGCCTGCTCGATGGACGTGATGGGCTTCGCGCCGCGCATGATGCCGATGTGGCAGTGCGCGTCCACGAGCCCTGGCAGCACGTACCCGCCGTCGACGATCGTCTCGGCGCCGGGGATCGGCTCGAACGTGACCGTGTCGCCGTACAGGTAGAGGTCGCGGACCTCGTCGTCGGGCAGCAGGACGGCCCGGACGTGCAGCGCTCGCGGCACGCCCTAGTCCTTCTTCTTGCCCAGCTTGGAGAAGTCGATGCTGGGCATCTGGAAGTCGGCGGGCAGCCCGGACGCGTCGGGCAGCTGCTGCGGCTGCTGGCGCGGGCCGAACATGCCACCGGCGATGCCGCCGGAGCGGACGGTGCGCTTCTTGACCTTGCCGCCCTTGCCCTTGCGCTTGATGGTCGGCGACTTGGTGGCCTTGCGGCCACCGGCCATGCCCATCATGCCGCCCATCTGCTTCATCATCTTCTGCGCGTCGAAGAAGCGCGTGATGATCTGGTTGACGTCGTTGACGGTCGTCCCGGAGCCGTTGGCGATGCGGAGGCGGCGCGAGCCCTTGATGATGCGCGGGTCGTCCCGCTCGGCCTGCGTCATGGACCGGATGATCGCGGTGACCTTGTCGAGGTGCTTGTCGTCGAGGTCGGCGAGCTGGTCCTTCATCTGGCCCATGCCCGGCATCATGCCGAGGATGTTGGCGATGGGTCCCATCTTGCGGACGGCGAGAAGCTGCTCAAGGAAGTCGGTGAGGGTGAAGCTCTCACCGCCGAGCATCTTCTGGGTCATCCGCTCCTTCTGCTCCTCCTCGAAGACCGTTTCGGCCTGCTCGATGAGGGTCAGCACGTCGCCCATGCCGAGGATGCGCGAGGCCATCCGGTCGGGGTGGAAGACGTCGAAGTCGGTGAGCTTCTCGCCGGTGGAGGCGAACATGATCGGCTGTCCGGTGACGTGCCGGACCGACAGGGCCGCACCGCCGCGCGCGTCGCCGTCCAGCTTGGACAGCACGACGCCGGTGATGCCGACGCCGTCGCGGAACGCCTCGGCGGTGGTGACGGCGTCCTGGCCGATCATCGCGTCGATGACGAAGAGGACCTCGTCGGGGTTGGTGACATCGCGGATGGCGGCTGCCTGCGCCATCATCTCCTGGTCGATGCCGAGACGTCCGGCGGTGTCGATGATGACGATGTCGCGCGCGTGGCGGGTGGCGTGCGCGAGGGAGTCGCGGGAGACCTGGATCGGGTCGCCGACGCCGGACCCGGCCTCGGGCGCGTAGACCTCGACTCCGGCGCGCTCACCAAGGACGCGCAGCTGCTCGACGGCGTTGGGCCGCTGCAGGTCGGCGGCGACGAGGAGCGGCTCGTGGCCCTGGCCCTTCAGCCACAGCGCGAGCTTGCCGGCGAGAGTCGTCTTACCGGCGCCCTGGAGGCCGGCGAGCATGATGACGGTCGGCGGGTTCTTGGCCAGGCTGAGGCGCCGCGATTCGCCACCGAGGATCGCGATGAGCTCCTCGTTGACGATCTTGATGACCTGCTGCGCGGGGTTCAGGGCCTTGGAGACCTCGGCGCCGCGGCAGCGCTGCTTCACCTGATCGATGAAGGTCTTGACCACGGGCAGGGCGACATCGGCCTCCAGCAGGGCCATCCGGATCTGCCGCGCGGTCGCGTCGATGTCGGCGTCGGTGAGTCGCCCTTTGCCGCGCAGCTGGTTGAAGATGCCGGACAGGCGCTCGGAGAGAGTGTCGAACACGGGTGGTCGTCCTCGCTGTCTACAAGAAGGTCCCGTCGAGCCTATCTGCCCGGACCGGCGAGTGGCACGTCGGCTGCTGGCGCGGCGTGGAGAGAGGCGGTACGGGGCGGGTGTGGCGCCGGGTTGGGACGGTGGACGGCGCGGCGCGGGGCGGGGTGTGGGGCGGCTTGGGCGGACGGAGCCGGGGACGGCGGCGGGCGGCGCGGCAGCGTGACGTGGGCGACGCGGAGCCGCGCTGCGCCGGGGACGGGGCGGCGGCGTGATCGACCCGAGCCGCTGTCTCCTCTCGGCGCGCGGCGGCGGAGCGGGGCACCGCGATGCCCGAACGGCGGGGCGGGCCGCACCTGGCCCACGGGGCCGCGCCGTCGGCCCCATCGCCGCGCCGTGTCGCGACGGGCCGTTCGGTGCTGCCGCACTCGTCGCCGCGGTGCGAGGGCCAATGGCGCGGCGTCGCGATGCGCGCCGCGTTCGCGGGGCCGCGCCGTCGGCGCCGTACGTCGCGCGCGACCTGCGGAAACACTCGTTCTCCCTGGACGTCACTGCGCGGTCCGATGCGCGGCGACGGGGCCGCTCCGTGGCGGCGCGGCGCGGGGCCGTGACGCGAGGCTGCGCTTCGCCGTTTCGGGCCACGCCGCAGCGGCCTACTCGGTATGGCGCCTCGCTCGCCTACTACGTGCCACGTACCTCACCTCGCGTAGTACGCGGCGTGGGGTAGCTGCGCTCACAGCTGACTCGCGCTGCGCGGCGTACGTCGCGCGCGACCTGCGAAAACGTTCGTCGGCGCGGAGCGGCGCCGGGCTGTCACACGCAGCCGCGCGGCGCGGCTTCACGGCGCGGCGCCGTATCGGGTGACGGGGCTGCGGCGCCGCCGTCTTCGCCCCGTCCGATGCGCCGGGTGCGGCGCCGTCGGCGCAGTACGTCGCGCCGCCGGCCGCTGGGCGTCCCCGGCGCCGGACATGACGCGACGGTGCGCGGCGCGGCTCTCTCCCGCGCGCCGTGCACCGTCCGCGCCCCGCGTCATCCGCGTGGCGTGCCCCGCTCGCGCTCGCCGCGCGGGTGGCGCGTGGTCATTTGGCGGCGCCGACCAGTTCCGGCTGCTCGGCGGTGGGTTCGGGGGTTTCCGGGGTGTCCGTTTCGTGGGCGAGGACGTAGCCCTCTTCGTCGTGCTCGTGTGTGTCGATCCCGGCGGCTTCGCCTTCGGCGGGGACGCGCAGGCCGATGGTGAGCTTCAGCACCAGTCCGATGCCCGCGGCGACGAGGGCCGAGAACAGCGCGACCGCGGCGACCGCCGCGGTCTGCTTGCCGAGCAGGCCCGCTCCGCCGCCGTAGGCGAGTCCGGCGGTCACGCCTTCGGGGACGAGGTCGCCGGTGGCGAAGACGCCGATCAGTACCGAGCCGAGGGCTCCGGCGACCAGGTGCACGCCGACGACGTCGAGGGTGTCGTCGTAGCCGAGGCGGTTCTTCAGCAGGATCGCGAAGGGGCACACGACTCCGGCGAGGACGCCGATGGCGAGCGCGCCGAGGGGTTCGACGTAGGCGCAGGCGGGGGTGATGGCGACGAGTCCGGCGACGGCGCCTCCGCAGGAGCCGAGGAGGGTGGGTTTGCGGAGCCGGAGCCAGTCGATGGCCATCCAGGCGACGGCTCCGGCGGCGGCGGCGATCTGGGTGTTGGTGAAGGCGAGGGCGGCGATGCCGTCGGCGGCGAGTTCGGAGCCGGCGTTGAAGCCGAACCAGCCGAACCAGAGGAGTCCGGTGCCGAGGAGGACGAGGGACATGTTGTGGGGCTTGTGGTCGCGGTGGGGCCAGCCGAGGCGTTTGCCGAGGACGAGGATGAGCCCGAAGGCGGCGGCTCCGGCGTTGACGTGGACGGCGGTGCCGCCGGCGAAGTCGAGGGCGCCGAGTCCGGTGTCGCGGTTGCCGATCCAGCCTCCGCCCCAGACCCAGTGGGCGACGGGGAAGTAGACGAGGGTGGCCCAGATGACGGCGAAGACGATCCAGGAGGTGAATTTCATGCGTTCGGCGACGGCGCCGGAGATGAGGGCGACGGTGATGGCGGCGAACATCATCTGGAAGCCGGCGAAGAGGAGTTCGGGTAGTCCGGTGCCGGTGACGGCGGTTTCGAGGTGGCGCATTCCGGCGGCGGTGAGGTCGCCGAGCCAGGTGCCGGTGCCTTTGAAGGCGAGGCTGTAGCCGTAGGCGGTCCAGAGGACGCTGACGATGGCGAGAGCCGAGAGGTTCATCATCAGCATGTTGACCTTGCTCTTGGCGCGGGTGAGGCCGCCGTAGAACAGGGCGAGGCCCGGGACCATGAGGAGGACGAGGGCCGAGGCGACGAGCACCCAGGCGGTGTTTCCGGCGTCGATTTCCATGGCCGGGCTCCTTCCGTGCGTTGTCCGTGTGGAGGTACGGACAGCGTCGGTGAGGGGTGTTTCGGCGGTGGGATCGTCGTGTTACGCGCTGGTCGCGGGTCGTTTCGGGGGTGTGAACTCCTTCGCACAAGCGCCGGTGGTGTGGGACGTGGTCAGCGCAGGGCGTGGTCGAGGATGAATCGTTCCTGGTCGAGGAGGCGCAGGTCGCGTACGGGGCGCCGGAGGTGTCCTTTGTGGACGATGCGGATGAAGGCGGGGTCGCCGGCGGCGGCCATGCGGCGGATGCCCTCGACGTGGTCGACGATGCGTTTGCGGATCACGCGGATGAAGCGCGCCCGGTCGCGTGCGGAGAGTCCGTACGCGTCGGCGAAGAGGCGCAGGCGGCGTGGCCGGTCGGGGCGTTTCCAGCCGAGGGTGTAGGAGTCGCGGTCGGTGAACAGCGGCACCCACGTCCAGGCGGCGTAGGCGACGTCGTAGATGCGCGCGCCGGGTGAGGCGAGGTCGAAGTCGATCATCGCGAGGGTGCCGTCGGGGCGCCAGATCACGTTGTGCGGGGCGGCGTCGTGGTGGCAGATGACCTCGGTGTCGGGCGGTGGGGGCCCGAAGGACCGCCATACCGCGCCGGGTGGGGGCACGAAGCCGTACTGCGCGTCGTGGAACATGCGCAGCATCGTGGCGACGGTCTGGAGGGCCTCGTCGGTCGTCCAGTGCGGCGCGAGGGGGTACTCGCCGCACTCGCCGTCGAGGTATGAGAGGACCTCCCGTCCGTGCTCGTCGGTGCCGAGCGCGCGCGGGGCGCCGGTGAATCCGCGCGCCTCCAGGTGCCGGAGGAGCGCGTGGACGGCCGGGGTCCAGGGGCCGGTGTTGCGGCGAACCGTGTCGCCGAGCCGCACGACGGTACTGGTGTTACCGCCGTGGAGCGGGACCTCCTGCTGCGTCACCTACCACCACCGTTCGCAGGTCAGCCCGAGACCTTCGCGTCCCGTTCGTCGCCGACCAGCGCGTCCACGAAGTCGGTGACGTTGAACGGGGCGAGGTCATCGGGGCCTTCGCCGAGTCCGACGAGCTTAACCGGAACGCCGAGCCTGCGCTGGACGGCGATGACGATGCCGCCCTTCGCGGTCCCGTCGAGTTTGGTGAGGACAACGCCGGTCACGTCGCAGACCTCGGTGAACACGCGCGCCTGCTCCAGGCCGTTCTGGCCGGTGGTGGCGTCGAGGACGAGGAGCGTCTCGGCGACGGGGCCCTGCTTCTCGACGACGCGCTTGACCTTGCCGAGCTCGTCCATGAGGCCGGCCTTGTTCTGGAGGCGGCCGGCGGTGTCGATGAGGACGGTGTCGACGCCGGTCTCGATGCCGTGCTTGACGGCGTCGAACGCTACGGACGCCGGGTCGGCCTTCTCGGTGCCGCGCACGACCTCGGCGCCGACGCGGGACGCCCACGTGGCGAGCTGGTCGACGGCCGCGGCGCGGAAGGTGTCGGCGGCGCCGAGCAGGACGCTGCGGCCGTCGGCGACGAGGACCCGCGCGATCTTGCCGCAGGTGGTGGTCTTGCCCGCGCCGTTGACGCCGACGACGAGGACGACGGCGGGCTTGCCGTCGCGCGGCTCGGTGTTCAGCGAGCGGTCCATGTCGGGGTCGAGGGCGATGGTGAGCTCCTCGGTGAGGAGCTTGCGCAGTCCGCTGACGGTGCGGGTGCCGAGGACGCGGGTGCGCTCGCGGAGCCGGTCGACGATGACCTGGGTGGGCTGGACGCCGACGTCGGCGGCGAGGAGCGTGCCCTCGATCTCGTCCCACACGTCGTCGTCGAGTTTGTCGCTGGCGAGGAGGCTCAGCAGTCCGCGCCCGAAGACGTTCTGGGACCGGGCCAGGCGCGCGCGCAGGCGCACGAGACGGCCGACGGTGGGCTCGGGGACCTCGACCTCGACCTGGGGCTCCGGCTCCGGCTCGGGGGCGGCCTCGGGCTCGGCCTGCGCTTCGGGCTCCGCGGCCTCGACGGCGGGCGCCGGTTCGGGCTTCGCCTCCGTCTCGGGCGGCGTCGGCGAGCCCTTCCGCATCCGGGGTACCACGAGGAACGCGGCGAGGGCCAGTACGACCACCGCAGCGACGGCGTAGAGCCACCAGTTGTCCATGCGTGAATCCTCGCAGACGTGAGTGCGTACGGGGTATCGACGCCGAGCCCGATGAGGTACCTCACCGGGTGGTCCACCCGGCACCGGATCTTACGGCCCGGGCGCCACGAACTGCGTCGCGGTGCCGACGGCGCGTCAGGCGGCGGGGGGACGCGGGTGTCGCGGCTCGTACAGGCCGATGTCACCGCCGCCGGGGAGGCGGATCCCGGTGATGACGCCCCAGCTCAGCTCCTCGACGGGGCGGGTGAACTCGACGCCCTTGCCCCGCAGGTCGGCCATGGTGGCGGTGAGGTCGTCGCACATGAGGATCAGCTCGTGCGCTCCCCCGGACTCGGCGGGATGGCAGGCGACCTCAGCGGGAGGCGTGCCGAAGATGAGCCAGCCGTGCCCGGCGTCGGCGTACGGCCAGCCGAGGACATCGCGGAGGAAGGCCCGATCGGCCTCGGCGTCGGTGGTGTAAATGATGACGTGCGCGCCATTGATCACGATTCGAGGCTAGTGGTGGGCCGGGACGGGGGCAACGGAATCGGGGGACGCGCGGGTGGGTGGGCGGCGAGGGGAATCCCGGATGGCGTGCTCTGTACGGCGCGCACTCTGTAGGACGTTCCCTGTACGGCGTATTTCGGGGGTTCGGGGCTGTACGGCGTGCGGAATTCACGGCGGTCGGGGAGGGTTCGCGGCACGGCGCGGCGGCGTGCGACGGGGCCGCGCCGTGAGTCGCTTACGTCGCGACTGACCTGCGGAAACACTCGGCGCACCGCCGGGCCACGGCGCGGCCCCGAGACAGAGCGGCGCCGCCCCGTACGGGCCGATGACGGGGCGGCGCAGATCCTTACGGCGCAGCGCAGCGCGGCGCGGTGCGGTGCGGCGTAGGACGGAGCGGGCCGGACGGATGAGCGCCGAGGTATCGGAGCTCGGGGCCGCTGCGGCGCGGCAGCGCCCCACGGAACGGCGCGGCGCGGCAGCGCCCCACGGAGCAGCGCGGCGCGGCGCTCGGATCAGATCACAGCTCGCGCGGCGCCGTGGCATGGAGCGACGTGCGCGGTCGAGGGCTACGGAGGCACCGACGGCGAGCGAGCTCAGCTGCGGCGACATGCCTGGCGTCTTACCCACCCTGCGCTCGGTGCGCCAGGTGGCGATGGGGCGAGCAGTCGGCAGAAGTGCGCTCGGATTGTTCTCCCACAGCGCGGCGCGCGCAACGGGGCCGCGCCGTAAGCTGCGGCGCGGCGTCGCACGGCGCACGGCGCACGGCGGAGCGTGGGCGACGCGGAGACCGTGTACCTCGAACCCGGCACGGGAAAGCGACTTGCCGCCCTCTACCCGCGAGCGACAGGGCGCCACGGACGTCGGGCGGCGCCGTTCCGGCAATCGCACACGCGGTGCGGCCTCGCTGCGGTGCCGGTGCCGGTGCCGGTGCCGGTGCAGCGCTGCGCTGCGCAGCGGGGCGTCGTGCGTGGGCCGCCGGGGAGCAGCACCGATTGGCCGCTTGGCGATAGGAGCAGCGTCGGCGAAGGGCGCAGCTCGTCCTGAGCGTCCGCGAGGCGGAGCGACGAGCGTAGGAGCGGCCACATCGCGCCGCCGCCCGGGCACGGCCTCGCTCGGATACCTTGCGGGGCATCGGAACCACTCCGGGTGGCACTGACACGGGCACCAAACCCCGGCAACCCGCTCCGCCCACTCGCCAGCCGGCCGAGCCGCCAGTCCCCGCTACTCCTCGACGTCCCGCAGCCGCTGGCTGATCACCTGCGACACACCGCCGCGCATGCTCACGCCGTACAGCGCGTCGGCGACCTCCATCGTCCGCTTCTGGTGCGTGATGACGATCAGCTGGCTGGTCTCCTGGAGCTGGCGCAGCAGGTTCAGTAGCCGCCCGAGGTTGACGTCGTCGAGGGCAGCCTCGACCTCGTCCATCAGGTAGAACGGGCTGGGGCGGGCCTTGAAGATCGCGCACAGCATCGCCAGCGCGGTCAGCGAGCGCTCGCCGCCGGAGAGCAGGGAGAGGCGCTTGACCTTCTTGTTCGGCGGGCGGGCCTCGACTTCGACGCCGGTGGTGAGCATGTCGTCGGGGTCGGTGAGGAAGAGGCGTCCCTCGCCGCCGGGGAAGACCGTGGCGAAGACGTGCTCGAATTCGCGGGCGACGTCGTGGAAGGCCTCGGTGAAGACCTGGAGGATCCGCTCGTCGACTTCGGTGACGACCTGGAGGAGGTCTTTGCGGGTCTTCTTGAGGTCGTCGAGCTGCTCCGAGAGGAACTTGTAGCGCTCTTCGAGGGCGGCGAATTCTTCCAGGGCGAGGGGGTTGACCTTGCCGAGGAGGGCGAGGTCGCGTTCGCCGCGCGCGGCGCGCTTCTCCTGCGTCGCGCGGTCGTAGGGGACGGGGAGAGGTTCGGGTGCGCCGTCGGCTTCGGCTTTGGCGAGGTCGGCGGGGGTCGGGGGGACCTGCTGGTGGGGTCCGTATTCGTCGATGAGGGTGTCGAGGTCGAGCCCGAAGTCCTCGGCGGCTTTCTGTTCGAGCTGCTCGATGCGCATGCGCTGTTCGGCGCGGGCGACTTCGTCGCGGTGGACGGCGCTGGTGAGGCGTTCGAGTTCGGCGGCGAGTTCGCGGACGGTCTTGCGGACGTCGGTGAGCGCGGCTTCGCGGGCGTTCTTGGCGCGCTGGGCCTCGTCGCGTTCGGCGGCGGCCTTGGTGAGGGATTCTTCGATGCGGTCGAGGACGACGGCGGCTCCGTCGGCGACGGCGCGGGCGATCTCGGCGCCGCGTTTGCGGGCCTGGCGGCGGGCTTCGGCGCGTTCGCGGGCCTCGCGTTCCTGGCGGGCCTGGCGGGCGAGGGCGTCGGCGCGTCCGGAGAGGGCGGCGACGCGTTCCTCGGCGGTGCGGACGGCGAGGCGGATCTCCATCTCGTTCTGCCGGACCTGCTGGACGGTCGCGGCGAGCCGGTCGCGGTCGGTGGACGAGGGGTCCTCGTCGTCGGGTTCGTCTTCGGCGAGGCGGAGTTGCTCTTCGAGTTCGGCGAGTCCGGCGAGGTCAGTGTCGCGGGCGGCTTCGGCTTTGTCGCGGGTGGCGACGAGGCGTTCGACCTCGGCGGTCGCCGAGCGGGCGGCGGCGCCGAGTTCGGCGAGGTGCCGGGACGCGGCGTTGGCGCGCTGGTCGGCTTCGCGGCGCAGCGCGGTGACGGCCTGGAGGTCGCGTTCGCGGGCGGTGGTCTCCTCGCGTGCCGCGGTGAGGCGGGTGCGGAGGAGTTCGGTGCGCTGTTCGGCTTCGGCGCGGTTGTCGCGGGCCTCGTCGACGGCGGCCTGGACCTCGATGTAGCTCTGTTCCTTCGCGGAGCCGCCCGCGGCGCGGTGGGCGCTGAGGACGTCGCCGTCGACGGTGACGGCGGTGAGCGCGGGGTGGGCGGCGATGAGGGTCCGGGCGGTGGCGAGGTCGGGGACGACGGCGGTCGCGGCGAGGGTGTGGCGGACGGCGCCGATGAGGGTGTCGGGGGCGCGGACGAGGTCGGTGGCCCAGCGCGCGCCGTCGGGCAGCGCGACGTCGGGGCGCGGCGCGGCGGCGTCGGCGCCGATGAGGAGCGAGGCGCGTCCGGCGTCGTCGGCTTTGAGGAGGTCGAGGGCGGCGAGCGCCCCGTCGGCGCCCGCGACGGCGACGGCGTCGGCGAGTCCGCCGAGCGCGGCGGCGAGGGCGGCTTCGTAGCCGGGGTCGACGGCGAGGAGCGCCGCGACGCTGCCCAGCAGTCCGGGGACGGCGTCGGCGCGGCCGAGGAGGGCTCCGGCGCCGTCTTTGCGGCGCAGGCCCATGGCGAGGGCTTCTTCGCGGGCCTTCCACTGGGTGGCGTCGCGTTCGGCCGCGCGTTCGGCGTCGGAGAGTTCGCGGACGCGGGCCTTGGCGGCGGCGACGGCGGCGGTGGCTTCTTCGATGCGGGCGTGGAGGTCGGCGTCGCCGGTTTCGGCGACGTCGGCGGCCTCTTTGGCGATGGCGTGTTCTTCGGCGGCGATCTCGGCGCGTTCGCGGGACTCGGCGAGCGCGGTCGAGGCGCGCGCGATCTCGTCCTCGGCGGCCTGGGACCGGGTGCGCAGCGCGTTGACCTTGCCGGCGAGGCGGGCGAGTCCTTCGCGGCGCGCGGCGACGGCTTTGACGGCGGCGACGAGGGCTTTCTCGGCTTCGGAGAGCGCGCGTTCGGTTTCCTGGCGGGACTCGACGGCGGCGGCGAGTTTGGCCTGGTCGGTGTAGAGGGCCTCGCGGAGTTCGACTTCCTGCTCGCGGACGCGCGCGGCTTCGGCTTCGAGGATCTCGGGGTCGCGTCCGGTGCGTTCGCCTTCGGTTTCGGCGGACAGGAAGCGGAGGCGCTCGCCGGAGAGCTGGTGGGTGGAGCGGAGGCGTTCCTGGAGGGCGGAGAGGCGGTACCAGGTCTCCTGGGCGCGGGTGAGCGCGGGCGCGTCGGCGGCGAGGCGGGTTTCGAGGTCGGTGAGCTGCTCGTTGGCCGTCCGGTGGGTCTCTTCGACCTCGGTGCGGCGGGAGCGCATGGCGCTTTCGTCGGCGACGTCTTTGGCGAGGGTGTCGCGCAGTTGGGTGAGTTCGTCGGCGAGGAGGCGCAGGCGGGCGTCGCGGAGGTCGGCCTGGATGCCCGCGGCGCGGCGGGCGAGGTCGGCCTGGCGTCCGAGGGGTTTGAGCTGGCGGCGCAGTTCGGAGGTGAGGTCGCCGAGGCGGTTCAGGTTGGCCGACATCGAGTCGAGCTTGCGGAGCGCCTTCTCTTTGCGTTTGCGGTGTTTGAGGACGCCGGCGGCCTCTTCGATGAACGCGCGGCGGTCCTCGGGTTTGGCGTGGAGGATGCCGTCGAGGCGGCCCTGGCCGACCAGGACGTGCATCTCGCGTCCGATGCCGGAGTCGGAGAGGAGTTCCTGGATGTCGAGGAGGCGGCAGCGGTCACCGTTGATCTCGTACTCGCCTTCGCCGGAGCGGAACATCCGGCGGGTGATGGAGACCTCGGTGTAGTCGATGGGGAGCGCGCCGTCGGAGTTGTCGATGGTGAGGGTGACCTCGGCGCGGCCCAGGGGGGAGCGGCCGGAGGTCCCGGCGAAGATGACGTCCTCCATCTTGCCGCCGCGGAGGGCTTTGGCGCCCTGCTCGCCGAGGACCCAGGCGATGGCGTCGACGACATTGGACTTGCCCGAGCCGTTGGGGCCGACGACGCAGGTGATGCCCGGTTCGAGGCGCAGCGTGGTGGCCGAGGCGAAGGATTTGAAGCCCTTCAGGGTCAGGCTCTTGAGGTGCACGCGGGCTCCAGTCCGGGCGGCTCGGGGTCGTTCGACGCGGGTTTACGCCCTGGCAGGCTACCTGTTCACCGGCGCGAGGCGCGCCGATAACCCCCGGGACGCACCGATGGGAGGGCGTACTCCCACTCGGAGGGTAACCGGTGACGGCGGCGGGATGAGCGGGTTGGGGGTGGGGTGCGGTGGATTGGGTGAATCGGGGCGGTGTACGGCGCACGACTCTGTACGGCGCTCACTGTGTACCCCGTTCTCTGTAGGGGACGCATGGTGAGGCTGTTTCTGTAGGGCGTGCGGGATTCGGTGGGTGGGAGGTGCGGGGCGGCGGCGTTTTGGGACGGCGCCGGGGCCGCGCCGCGACGGCGCGCACGGTGCGCGTGAACTGGGGAAACACCTGCTCGCGGCGCGGACGACGGGGCGGCCCCGTCACGGCGCGGCGCGGCCTCACGGGGCGGCGCCGTGAGGGCGCGGAGCCATCCGACGGGGGCGGCGCCGCGAGAACCGGACGGGGCGGCGCCGTCGCGGCGCCCGCGCGACGCGGCCCGTGTCAGCGAGGCCGGAGCGTATGAACGGCGGCCCGATACAGGGTGGCCGGGGTAGCGCGGACGGCCACAGGCCTGATCGTGCTTACGAGCTCGCGGACGGCACGGGGCTCTGTGGCGGCGGCACGGCGCGGCGCGGACGTCAGCGGGGCCGCGCCGCCGCTACGCACGGAGCCGCTCGGGAGTGCGCGGCGCAGGGGCGGCGCGGCCAGGTCGTGCTGCGGCATCGAGGTATCCGCGCGGAACGGGGTGGGACGGGGCGGCGGAGCGCTGGATCGCGCAGCGCGGCCCACGCGTTGCGGCGCGTCGAGCGCGGTGTGAGGCGGCCGGTACGAGGCAGTGGCGAACGGCGCCGAGCGGCACGTGACTGGGCGGGGTGGCTCCGTGCAGCGACGGGGCGACGGGGCGACGGGGCGACGGGGCGACGGGGCGACGGGGCGACGGGGCGACGGGGCGACGGGGCGACGGGGCGACGGGGCGACGGGGCGACGGGGCGACGGGGCGACGGGGCGACGGGGCGACGATGGAGGCTCGCCTCGGGCGTGTCGTTTGGCAAGAGGGCGCGCCGAGCGAGATGTGTGATCCGGGGCGCGTGTGTGCGAGGGTTCGGTGCGGGGTGGCGACCGCGAGGCTATGCCGCGGTTCCGGTCACCTGGGCCATCGCGTACATGGGAACGGGCGGACGGTGCTCATGCGCTTGGGTGTGTCCGCCGGCTTTGTGCGGCCCGGTGTCCGGCGCGAGCTCGGGCGGTGGCGTGGGCCGGGTGTTCGTGGGTTCCCGCCGGACCGCGTGCAGGCACGCCGAATGGCCGGAGGTTCGCTCCGGCCTCAACTCTCCCGGCCCACCTCGGTGCCGCGACTCCGTACCGGCGACCTTGGCGCCTTGCGGCGCCGTCGGCCGGTCCGTTTCGCACCTCTCAGTGCCCGGGGCGCCTTGGCGTCCCGGTCGTGTCGCGGTGTTCCCCGTGTGGCCCCTTCTTCATCCCCCGGCACGTCTGGGATATCTCATCCCTGACGTTAAGCTGCGCGCCGACGAAGGGACCGTGTCGGCGCGCTTCTTGACTTCTCGGGTGTCAGCGTACGGCGATCAGTTCACTGGCCGACTTGGACAGTCGTTCCAGGTCCTCACGCTCCACCTCAGCGGTGAGCCGATCGTTGTCGGCGCGAAGTCGCGCCACCTCGAATTCGAGGCTCCGTACCCTGGCACGCAGTTTGGTGACCTCGTCGAGCATGCGCCGATCGGGCGCGTTCCCTACGTGGCCGTACAGGGCCTTGGCCATGGTGTCTCCTTGTGAGCGCGCGGCAGCAGGTGACGTTGGCTCGCGTACCCGCGGCTTCGCTCGATGATTGTTTGTTGCCGCCGTCGGCGGCGGAATCAGCTGGTCGCATACAGTAGGCGCCGCGGCCGCGCGGCCCGTGTCCGCGTGGTTGGCGACGATGCTGTTCACCTGTACTGGCGACACCGCCCATCCTCCGCCGGATGCCGCCAAACGTCAAGCCTGACATACCGCTGAACCCGCACCTGAGCGGGGGTGCACGCCTGGATCGCCGGGAATTTATCGGGTGTTCCCCTAGATATGCCGCAGTGGGCTCGCTTTCGTGTGACGGACGCACTAGCGTCTGGCATCGATGTCGACGCATATCTCCCCGGACGATGGCGACCGCGAGCGGCGCCGCGCCGGAGCGCACCGGCACCACCGGCACGGGGCATGGCTCGCGAAGCTCGGCGCCGCCGCGCTGGTCCTCGTCCTCGCGGGCCTGATCACCGCCTGGTTCACCGGCGCGCTGCCGCTGAGCCACTCCCCCGCCGCCGACGACGGCGCCGCGGACGTGCCGATCCAGGTCGACCCGAGCGGCCCGGAGACCACCGGCGAGCAGGCGAGCCGCGGCGGACGCGAGGAGCCCACCACGTCGCCGTCACCGTCGTCCTCGCCGGAGAAGAAGGACGAGCCCGAGGACACCGGGCCGCGCACCGAGATGCAGAAACTCGCCGCCGAGGCGATCCGGCTGACCAACGTCGAGCGCGCCAAGGCCGGCTGCGGCGAGGTCGAGGAGAACGCAAAGCTCACCGCCGCCGCGCAGGGCCACAGCGAGGACATGGCGCGGAACAACTACTTCGACCACACCTCCCAGGACGGGCGCTCGCCGTGGGACCGCTCGCGCGCGCAGGGCTACAACGACGCGATCGGCGAGAACATCGCGGCGGGGTACACGACGGCGAAGGCGGTGCTGGAGGGGTGGATGAACTCCGAGGGGCACCGCGCGAACATCCTGAACTGCGACGCGAAGGCCATCGGACTCGGCGTGGCCCGCTACAACGGCGGGCAGCTGTACTGGACGCAGATGTTCGGGAGCCGGTGACGGCGGACGCCTCGACGCGCGCCGTTGGACCACGGGGGTAGCGCGCGGGGGTCTCGGCGGATCTGCGGCGGGCCCAAGATGAGGTGCACGGGCGGCGACATGGCGCGGACGCCGTGAGCGGATCGACGGGTGGCCCGCGCTTCGATGCGACGCCGGGACGCCGAGGCTCAGGCCGCAGCCTCACAGTGGGGTCGGGCGGCCGGGTCTCGCTCGTCGCGGGCTCACCTCAATGACTACTCCACGGCGCGTAGTACGCGACATGGAGCATGTACTGCACCGCGCGTAGTACGCGGCGTGGAGTAATGGTGTGCGCGGCCGGGACCCACGGCGCGGCGCGCGGCGCGCGCGACCTGGGGAAACGCTCGCTCAGGGCACGGGTGACAGGGCGGCGCCGCATCGGCGCGGAGCGGACGACGGCGCGGCTCCGTCGTGCAGCGGTGCAGGTCCGTCGCGCGGCGGCGCGGGCGACGGGGCGGCGCCGCATCGGCGCGGAGCGGACGACGGCGCGGCTCCGTCGTGCAGCGGTGCAGGTCCGTCGCGCGGCGGCGCGGGCGATGGAGCGGCGCGGCGAGGTGTGACGAGGCCAAGCGATGGGGCGGCGCGACGGGATAGGGCGGAGCGGCGGCGCAGGGCGATTCGTTGGGCGAGACAGTGCGGCGCAGAGCGGAGGCCGCGGCGCGGGGCCGAGCGGCGCGGTCGAGCACAGAGTGCGGCGGGGCCGTACGACACGGGCGGCGACGCGCGGGCAGGTCCAGAGCCACGGCGACTCGGGACGACTCGGGCAGGCCCGGAACTGCGGCGGCTCGGAACGACTCGGGACGGCTCGGGCTGGCTCGGGCTGGCTCGGGACGACAAGAGCCGCGACGCCGGGGCGCCCCAGAACGACACATGCAGCGAGACCAGGTCGCGCATTCTGGCACCTGCGATCTCACTCAAACGGGTGAACTCCCCACCCTGAGATTCCAGGGCACCCCCACGACCTACCCCTCCCCCACGTCCCCGCCTACTCCCCCCACGCCGGAAGTCAATGCCGTCCCCGCTCCAACCCCCACCCCACCGTCCACTGTGTACGGTTTTGACCGGGTACTGTCACAGATCCGACTAATGCCTCCCTCTTTCGTGAACCATCGGTGACGATGTGTCGGCGACCGGTGACCGATCCGGCCCGCGTCCCCACGGATCGTTCTCCCCCATGGAGGCACGATGGAACTCGTCGTCTGTGATGCCCAGCGCGCGTATGGAGACGCTCTCGCCTCCGTGCTCGCGGCGCGGGGCCACCATGTCATCACCGTTCCCGACAGTGGACTCACCCAGGCGATCGACACCTACTCTCCACGTGTATGCGTGCTGGAGCTCGGCGCCGCGGTGCGGGCGCGGGGGTTGGCGGCGCGGCATCCGGAGGTGAGCGTCTTCGCGCTGACGGGGCGGGGGGACGCGAGGGTGGTGCGGGATCTGGTGGCCGCGGGCGCGGTCGGGGCGTCGTCGACGATGCGGCGGCTGGACGCGGTCGTGCGGGCGATCGAGGAGGTCGGGGACGGGGGGACGCGGTACGACCCGATTCTGTTGCGGGCGGCGATGCGTCCGGACCAGGAGATGGACGCGGCCTCGGCGCGGCGGCTGGCGACGTACCTGACGCCGCGGGAGTTCGAGGTGCTGGAGCGGATCGTGCACGGTGAGGACACGCGCGCGATGGCCACGGACATGGGGGTGTCGATCACGACGGTGCGGTCCCACGTGCAGAACGTCCTCGGGAAGCTGAATGTGCATTCGCGGCTGGCGGCGATCGCGTTCTCGCTGTGGCACGGGCTGGTGCCGGCGCGGCTGCCCGAGCAGGCGGAGGTGTTAACGGCGGCCGTATAGTCCGGCGCATGCCGGAACTCCCCGAGGTCGAGACGGTGCGGCAGGGCCTGGAGCGCTGGGTCGCGGGTCGTACCGTCGCCGATGTCCATGTCGCGCACGCGCGGGCGATCCGCCGTCACACGCCGGGGGCGGCGCATTTCGCCGAGGCGCTGCGGGACGCGACGGTCACCGGCGCGCGCAGGCGCGGCAAGTACCTGTGGCTGCCGCTGGACACCGGTGACGCGTTGTTGTGTCACCTGGGCATGTCGGGGCAGATGCTGGTGCAGCCCTCGGCGGCGGAGCCGGAGAAGCACCTGCGGGTGACCCTCGACTTCACCGACGGGGACCCGCAGCTGCGGTTCGTCGACCAGCGGACCTTCGGGGGCCTGTCGGTGTCGGACGGCGGGGCCGAGCTCCCCGGGGAGATCGCGCACATCGCGCTCGACCCGGTGGACGCGGCGTTCGACGATGACGCGTTCATCGCGGCGCTGCGGCGCAAGCACACCGAGGTGAAGCGCGCGCTGCTGGACCAGACGCTGGTCTCGGGCATCGGGAACATCTACGCCGACGAGGCGCTGTGGCGGGCGCGGCTGCACGGGCGGCGCGCCACGGAGAAGCTGACCCGGCCCAAGGCGCGTGAGCTGCTCGCGCACGTCCGCGATGTCCTCGGCGAGGCGCTGGTGGCGGGCGGGACGAGCTTCGACGCGCTGTACGTGAACGTGAATGGGCAGTCGGGGTACTTCGACCGCTCGCTGAACGCCTACGGGCGCGCCGACGAGCCGTGCCGCCGGTGCGGGACGCCGATCGCGCGGGAGGCGTTCATGAACCGCTCGTCGTACTTCTGCCCCCGCTGCCAGCGCCCACCGGCCGGATAGGCTGCCGGGATGTCCCCCGACGAGTACACCGCCTTCCCGGGCCACGACCCGGCCGATCCGCCGCCCGGAGCCGCACCGTCGGCGTGCGCGGCGTGCCAGGGGACGGGCCGCACGTGGCGGGAGTACAAGGCGGTCGGGCCACTGCGCGCGATCGACCTGGAGCCCGGCGAGGTCGGCTCGGTGCCGGTGCTGGGGATGTGCCGCCACTGCGAGGGGCACGGGTGGACGTGGGGGACCTCGATCCACTGAGGACCCGGGGCGCGCCGAGGGAGAGGTGGACGCCGGGGGCACGGCCGGGCGGTGCGTGGACGGAGCAGCGCGGCGGACGAGAGGGTGCGGCCGAACGGCGCCGACCGCCGGGCGGGACGGCGCGGCGACGGCGGGACGCGGCCGGCCTCAACGTGGACGGCGCTGATGGGGCGGGACGGCGCGGCGACGAGGCGGAGATGCGGCGGGACGGCCGAACGGCGTGCGGCCGACGACGGCTCATCGGGAACGCCGCGACGGCCGGCCCCGTGAACGGCACTGACGGGGCACGACGCCGCGGTGATGGGGCCGAACGAGACCACTCGGCGGACGGCGCGGCCGACGACCACGGCCCGGCGGGAAAGCCGGGACCACAGGCCCGTGTGGATCGCACCGACCGGGGACAAGACGCCACGCCGACTGCGGGACGAGACGGTGCGGCCGGACGGCGCGCGGCCACGACCAGGGCCCGGCGGCAAACCGGGACCGCAGCCCCTGCGTGAACCGCGCCCACGGGGACAGCACGCCGCGGGGGCAGGGGCGGTGCGGGGCGGGGGCAGGGGCGGTGCGGCCGGACGGCGCGCGGCCACGACCAAGGCCCGGCGGGAAGCCAGGACCGCAGCCCCTGCGTGAACCGCACCCACGGGGGACAACACGCCACGGCGACGGGGGCGAGTGCGGTGCGGGGGCGGGGGCGGGGGCAGGGGCAGGGGCAGGGGCGAGCGAGACAGTGCGGCCGGACGGCGCGCGGCCGACGTCCACGGCCCGGCCCGGCCCGGCGGAGCCAACAAGCCACCCCGGGCCCGCCCCGTCCACCCCCCACCGACGCGAAGACCCACCCCGGCGCAGCACCTCACCGGACCTCGGCCCCACCTCCGCACCCCACCCCCACAGCCCATCCCCCACACCCCACCCCCACCGATCCTTTCCGCTCCCGCGCACGCGATGTGACCTGCTCCGAAGCCGGGTAGAGTCACGCCATGGTCACCCGTTCCGACGTCGAGGCCGCGCAGGAGCGGGTCCTCGGACGCGCCCGCCGCACGCCCGTCATGCGCAGCGACATCGGCTGGCTCAAGCTGGAGTTCACCCAGCACACCGGCAGCTTCAAGACGCGGGGGGCGTTCAACCGGATCCTCGCCGCCTTCGAGAGCGGCGAGTTCGACGGGGGGACGGGGATCGTCGCCGCGTCCGGGGGGAACGCCGGTCTCGCGGCGGCGTACGCGGCGCGTGAGCTGGAGGTCGCCGCGACGGTGTACGTCCCGGAGAACGCGCCCGCGGTGAAGGTCGAGAAGCTGCGGGAGCTCGGCGCGGAGGTGATGCTGCGGGGCCGGGAGTACGCCGAGGCCTACGAGGCCGCCACGAAGCGCGCCGCGGACACCGGCGCGCTTTACGTGCACGCCTTCGACCAGCCGGACGTGGTCGCCGGGGCGGGGACCGTCGCGCTGGAGCTGGAGGACCAGATCGGCGAGGTCGACACCATCGTCGTCGCCACCGGTGGGGGTGGCCTGATGGCGGGTATCGCCGCGGCGACCGACGCGCGTGTGGTGGCCGTGGAGCCGATGGACTGCCCGACGCTGAACCGGGCGCTCGCCGCGGGCGCGCCGGTCGATGTGCACGTGTCGGGTGTGGCGGTGGACTCGCTGGGCGCGCGCCGCGTCGGGGGCATCGCGTTCGACGCGGCGGTGCGGCACGACGTGCACAGTGTCCTGGTGCCCGACAGCGCGATCGTGGACGCCCGGCGGTGGCTGTGGAAGCAGCACCGCTTCGTGGTCGAGCACGGCGCGGCGTGCGCGCTGGCGGCGCTCACGTCCGGCGCGTACCTGCCGGGCGAGGACGAGCGGGTCGCGGTGGTGCTGTGCGGGGCGAACACCGATCCCTCCGACCTGGGTTAGCGGCGGTCAGCAGCCGGGCGTCCGGGAGCGGGACAGGTTCCAGGAGAAGAACCCGTCGGCGTCGGGCTCGCAGTGGTGCCGGGCGAGGACGCGGTCGCGCTCGGCGGTGGGGAGCTTGTCGATCTCGGGTAGCGCGTCCTCCGACAGGGACGCCAGGTAGGCCGTGTCGAGGGTGCCGGTCTCGGCGTACTGGCGGATGTTCCAGCGCGCGATGAGCGCGTCGGGGTTGACCGTGGCGAGCGCGATGAGCATCGCGGCTCCGGAGGCGGCGACGGCGCGGGCGAGCCAGCGTCCTCGCATGCGTAGTCCGGCGAGCATGACGAGCAGGTAGACGAGGCCGAGCCAGACTTCGACGGCGAAGATCCAGACGCGCAGGCGGGTGAGTCCGTACGCCCCGGCGTAGAGGGACATGCGGTAGAGGGCCGAGGCGATGACGACCATGCCGAGGGCGCACAGGACGCCGAGCAGGACGCGGATGAGGTCGCGGTCGCCGCGGTCGCGGCGGGGTGCCTTGCGCATGACGACGGCGATGAGGGCGAGGGTGAGCCCGGTGATCCAGCAGAGTTGCCAGAAGCCGCCGCGGGCGTATTCGGCGTAGGTGAGTCCGTAGGTGGCCTGGACGTAGGAGTCGCCGCCGAAGAAGGTGACGGCCTGGACGGCGACGAACGCGGCGAAGAGGGCGTCGAGGAGGAGGACGGGGACGGCCCATTCCCAGCGGCGGACGGGGCGTGAGGGGCGGGCGCCGACGAGGTCGAAGCGGGGTGGGCTGACGGCGGTGTGGGCGAGGGCGAGGGCGAGGAGCGCGCCGAGGGGGAAGACGAGGACGCGGACGATGACCTCGCCGGCGTCTTGGGGGATGACGAAGGACACGACGCGGGCGAAGCCGGCGTCGGCGGAGGCGAAGAGCGCGCCGAAGAGGATGACGACGGCGGTGGCGATGAGGGCGGTGCGGGCGACGCGGCCGGTGTGGCGGCGTCCGGGGATGTTGGCGAGGCCGCGCCAGGCCCAGAGGGCGCCGGCGGGGAAGCCGCCCGCCGCGCCGATGGGGCCGAGGAGGAAGCCGGTGAGGCGGTAGGGCGGGGCGAGGGTGGCGGCGATGGCGCCGATGCCGGTGAACAGGCACAGGACGCTGACCCAGCCCGCGTCGCGGATGGCGGGGACGGTGAGGAGGGCCATGGCGAGGACGGCGCCGGTGGCGCGTGCGGCGCGGTGGTCGCGCGGGGCGAGGGGGAGGCAGGCGGCGAGGAGGGCCGCTCCGGCGATGGGGACGCCGAGGCCGAGGCCGCCGGCGGTCGCGGCGGCGGTGAAGAGGACGGCGGCGAGGGCGAGGGCGGCGAGCGCGGTGACGGGGGCGGTTCCGGTGGCGATGGGGATGTGGGTGTCGAAGTGGGTTTCGGGGGCGGGCCAGGGGGTGGGCGGAGGTACCGACGGGGCGGCGGCGTAGGGCAGGGCGGGGTGGAGTGGCGCGGGGCGGAGCGGCGGCATGGGGATCGGCGCGGCGTGGGGCGGCGTCGCGGCGCGGGGACGCCGGGGGTTCGGCGGCGCGGTGCGGGACGGCTCGGGCGCCGTCGGGGCGGCGCCGTGGGGCACCGTCGGGGCCGCGCCGTGGGTGCGGCGCAGCGGCGCGACGTCCCAGGACGGGGCGGGTGACGGGGCGGACGGGGCCGCGCCGCCGGGCGCCGACGGGACGGTGTCGGGGGCCTCGTCGGGGCGCGGCGCGGCGTCGGACGGGACTGCGTCGGGCGGGGCGGGAGCCTCGGCGGCCGCTCCGGTCTCCTCCCCCGGCTTCGGCAGTTTCGCGCGGAGGTCGGGGGCTGCCTCGTGCCACGGCGGGGGCTGCTGGTGCTCGGTCATCGGGGGTTCCTCTCTGCGGTGGAGGTGGGGACCGGGCGCCGCGCACGGGCACGGCGCGGCGACCGGTCCCCGGGCAGGGGGTAACGGCTGGGGCCGGACGGTGGTCCGGTTGGGGGTGGTGGGGTGTGTCAGGCGCGGGGCAGTCGCACCCGGATGAGGCAGCCGGTCGGTGTGTCGGCGACGGCGATGCGGCCGCCGTGCAGGTCGACGATCCAGCGGGAGATGGACAGGCCGAGGCCGGTGCCGCCGTCGTTGCGTCCGGCGTTGCCGCCGCGGGTGAAGCGTTCGAAGACGCGGAGGCGGTCGCCGGCGGGGATGCCGGGGCCCTGGTCGGCGACTTCGAGGAGGAGGTCGTGGTCGGCGGAGGCCGCGCTGAGGGTGATGGTGCCGCCGGGTGGGCTGTGGCGGACGGCGTTGTCGAGGAGGTTGGCGACGACCTGGTGGAGGCGGGCGCGGTCGGCGTGGGCGGTGAGGCGGGGTGGGGCCTGGACGTCGATGGTGATGTCGGAATGGGTGTGGAGGGCCTGTTCGGCGGCGACCTGGCGGAGGAAGGGGCGGACGTCGAAGGTGGCGCGGCGGAGGGGGACGGCTCCGGCGTCGAGGCGGGACACGTCGAGGAGTTCGCCGACGAGGCGGCCGAGGCGTTCGGTCTGGGCGAGGGCGGTGCGGAGGGTGTCCGGGTCGGGTTGGGAGACGCCGTCGACGATGTTCTCCAGGACGGCGTGGAGCGCGGTGATGGGTGTGCGCAGTTCGTGGGAGACGTTGGCGATGAGTTCGCGGCGTTCGCGGTCGACGGTGGCGAGGTCCCCGGCCATGTGGTTGAAGGCCTCGGCGAGGACGCCGACCTCGTCCTGGGAGGTGGCGCGGACGCGGACGTCGTAGTCGCCGCGGGCCATCTGGCGGACTCCGGCGGTCATCTCGCGCAGGGGTGAGGTCATGCCGTGGGCGAGGACGCGGGAGACGAACACGGCTCCGGCGATGGCGATGGTGGCCATCTTCCAGGGCAGGAAGCCGAGGAGTGCCCAGAAGACGAGGAGCCCGAAGCAGCCGGAGCCGACGAGCAGGATGGTGATCTTGATCTTGAAGGAGCCGATGGGGTCGAGGGGGCGGGGGGCGACGTCGCCAAGCCAGATCCAGAGCTTGCCGAGGGGGCCGGTGTCGGCGGCGCGGGCGCGGGGGCTGTCGAGGAAGGCGGGCACTTTCATCGGGGTGCCTCCAGCGCGTAGCCGACGCCGTGGACGGTGCGGATGACGCCGTCGCCGAGTTTGCGGCGCAGGGCGCGGACGTGGGTGTCGACGGTCCGCGCGCCGGACGCCGCCGCGTGTCCCCACACCGCCTGGAGGAGCTGCTCGCGGGTGTGGACGGCGCGGGGCCGCGCGGCCAGGTGCGCCAGCAGGTCGAACTCGGTGGCGGTGAGGTGGACCTCCTCGCCTTCGACGCGGACGCGCCGCTCGGCGGGGTCGATGGCGAGGCCGCCGATGGTCAGGGCCGGTGGGCGGGACGGGGCCGCGCCGCGTCCGACGCGGCGCAGCAGCGCCGCCAGCCGGGCGGTGAGCTCGCGCATCGAGAAGGGCTTGGTGAGGTAGTCGTCGGCGCCGACGCCGAGCCCGACGAGCAGGTCGGTCTCGTCGTCGCGGGCGGTGAGCATGAGGACGGCGACGGGCGAGTCGGCCTGCACGCGGCGGCACACCTCCAGGCCGTCGATGCCGGGCAGCATGACGTCCAGGACGAGCGCGTCGGGCCGGTACTCGGCGGCGGCCGCGACGGCGGCGAGGCCGTCGTGGACGACGCGCGTGTCGTATCCCTCGGCGCCGAGGCGGGCGGCGACGGAGGCGGCGATGATCGGCTCGTCCTCGACGATCAGGACGCGCCGCCGGGCGTCTCGGGGGTCTGTACCGGGCATGGGGGCAACAGTAGGCGCGGGTTGTGGGGACGCCGCCGGGGAGTTGTGAAGATGTCGCGAAGATTGCCGCGCCCGATTCGCCCCGGCACGCGAACGGTGAACGGAAACTCACCCTTTCACCGTTAAGGACGCGCCCGACACGCCCCGAAATGCTTGACTCGCCCCCCGCTCTTATTGAAACTGAATGCCAAGTTCGTCTAGAGGAGGATCGACCGTGAAGGTCGCGTTCGTGGGCAAGGGCGGCAGTGGCAAGACGACACTGGCCTCCCTGTTCGCCCGTCGTCTCGCCCGGCAGGGCAACACCGTTTTCGCCATCGACGCCGACGTCAACCAGCACCTGGCGTGCGCGCTCGGCATGGCCGAGATGGACGCGGTGGCGCTCCCGACACTCGGGGACGCCCTGCCGCGCATCAAGGAGCACCTGCGCGGGGACAACCCCCGCATCGCCTCGGCGGAGCAGATGCTCAAGACCACGCCGCCCGGCCCCGGCTCCCGGCTGGTCCGGGTCGCCGCCGGGGACCCGATCCTGCGGGACCTGACCACCGAGATCGGCGGCGTCCGGCTCGCCGTCACCGGCGGTTTCACCGAGAACGACCTGGGCGTGGCCTGCTACCACTCCAAGACCGGCGCGGTGGAGCTGCTGCTCAACCACATCGTCGACCTGCCCGGCCAGTACGTCATCGTCGACATGATCGCCGGGGCGGAGGCCTTCGCCTCGGGCATGTTCACCCGTTTCGACACCACCTTCCTGGTGTGCGAGCCGACCGTCCGCAGCGTCGGCGTGTTCAAGCAGTACGCCGGATACGCCGCCGACTTCGACGTGCGCATCGCCGTCATCGGCAACAAGGTCGACGACGAGTCCGATGTGGACTTCCTGCGCGAGCACGTCGGCGACGCCCTCGTCGGCTGGGTCGGCCGCTCCGCCTTCGTCAAGGCCGGTGAGCGGGGCAAACACCTCGACATCACCGACCTGGAACCGGCCAACCTCACCGTCCTGGACACCGCGAAGGCGCTACTGGACTCGGCCGGCAAGGACTGGATCAAGTTCACCCGGCAGGCCCACGAGTTCCACCGCCGCAACGCCGAGGCGTGGGGCAGCGAGCGCGCCGGCGCCGACCTGTCGGCCCAGATCGACCCGGAGTACGTCCTCGGCCCGCAACTGCTGGAGACGGCCCCGGTCCTGCGTTGATCACGGATCCGTGACAACCACCCGACAGTACGTGCGCGCCGGTTGCGCTCAACTGGACCACGTGCCACCGACCGAAAGGAGCGACAATGTCCCTCGATGTATCGCCCGACCTGCTGGAGAAGGCCGAGCGCGGTGAGGTCACCGACGCCGAGTTCGTCGAATGCGTGCGGACCTCTCTGCCGTTCGCCTGGGAGACGATCAGCCGGGTCGTGGGTGATCTCGGCACGTCCGACGAGCCGTTCGCCGACAACGTGACGCCCCCGCCGGACGAGAAGGCGCGCGGCCAGCTGCTGCGGGCCCTCGCCTCCGACGCCATCCGGGGCGGCCTGGAGCGGCACTTCGGCGTCAAGCTGGCGTTCCAGAACTGCCACCGGGTCGCCGCGTTCCGCCCCTCGGCGGTGGACTCCGAGCGCTACCGGAAGTTCATCTCGCCCGTGGGCCAGCTGCGCAACCAGTCCCCCGAGCTGCGGGACTGCTGACACGTGCCGGGGGCGGCGGCGCCTTCACCGCCGTCCCCGGCGCCCAAATGAAGAGTGGGGCGTCCACGATGGACTTAGGTCTGTTCCTGGTGGGCGCGGGCTTTCCCGGTACGCCCGCGCACACGGCCCTGCGGAACACGCTCGGTTTCGGTCGGCTCGCCGAGGAGGCGGGCCTGCCGGGCGTGTGGCTGGCCGAACACCATTTCATCTCCTATGGCGTGTGCCCGTCGGCGACGGTCGCGGCGGGCGTCCTGCTGGGCGGCACGAGCCGCATCACCGTCGGCGCGGCGGCGTGCGTCCTGTCGAACCGGCAGCCGGTGGCGCTGGGCGAGGAGGCGGTGATGCTGGACGCGCTGTCCGGCGGCCGGTTCCGGCTCGGCGTGGCGCGCGGTGGCCCGTGGGTGGACCTGGAGGTCTTCGACACCGGCCTGGACCGCTTCGAGCACGGCTTCGCCGAATCCCTCGACGTCCTGTGCGACTGGACGTCGGGCAAACCGCGGGTGGCGGCTTCGGGCCGCTTCCACGAGTTCCGCGAGGTCCGGGTGGTCCCCCGCCCGGAGGGCCCGCTGCCGATGTGGGTGGCCGCAACGTCGGTGTCCACGGTGGACATCGCCGCGGCGCGCGGTATCCCGCTGATCCTGGGCATGCACATCGGCGACGAGGAAAAGGCGGCGATGCTGGACCGCTGGCGCCGGATCGCCGGCGAGCACGGGCACGACCCGGGCGCCGCGGAGCACGCGGCGGCCCATCTGTGCCATGTGGACGACTCGCGCAGGCGCGCGGCGGCCGCGCTGCGTTCGGCGATGCCGGGCTGGATCGCCGAGGGCACCGCCGGATACGTGCGCGTCGACGGGACGCCCGGGCCGGCACGCGACCCGGACGCCTACGTCGAATCCCTCATCGGGATGCACCCGGTCGGCCCGCCCGGGTACTGCGCGGGCGTGCTGGCGCGCTCCGCGGAGCGCACCGGCGTCCGGCACGCGCTGCTGATGGTGGAGGGCACCGGTGACCCGGACGTCACCGGCGCCGTGATCCGCCGTCTGGGAGAGGAGGTGGCGCCCCTCCTCGGGTGACTCAGGTGAGTCTGGCGTCGGCGAACTGGTCGGCGACCAGCATGTCGACGTACTTGGGGTCCAGGCCGCGCGAGACGAACCAGGCGCCCACGTTGCGGACGTCGCGTTCCAGGAAGAACCGCCCGCGCGGGTTGGCGACCACGTCGATGATCTGCGGCATGTCGATGATCACCAGCCGTCCCTCGTGGACGATGATGTTGTACGACGACAGGTCGCCGTGGGCGAAGCCGTCGCGGGCCATGATGGTCATGTTGTGGACGAGCTGCTCCCACAGATCGTCCAGCTCCGCCCGCTCGGGCCGGATGTTCTCCAGTCGCGGGGCGGCCTGCTTGTCGGTGCCCACGAACTCCATGATCACCTCGGTGCCCACGATCTGCACCGGGTACGGGACCGAGGCGCCCGCGCGGTGCATGCGCACCAGCGCGTTCCACTCGGTGGCCGCCCACTGCCCGGCCAGCATCTCCTGGCCGACCTTGGTGCCCTTCTCCATCGCGCGCTGGTCGCGCGACTTGCGGACGGTGCGGCCCTCGGTGTACTCCGAGCTGCGGCTGAACATGCGGTGGTCGGCGTCGCGGTACCGCTTGGCGGCCAGCAGGACCGTCCGGTCGGTGTCGGGCACGAAACGCTCGATCAGGAAGACGTCGGCTTCCTTGCCGGTCTTGAGGATGCCGTGTTCGAGGTCGACGGCGCCCAGGTCGGTGATGAGCCACGACGGCCACGGCTTCGGGGCGCGCTGGAGCGGCTCGGACTGGTCCCACGTGGTCCAGCGGTCGCCGACCGGGGGTTTCTCGGGGTCGAACTCCTCGAAGTCGCCGTCGACGGCGTCGTCGAAGCGCTCGGCCTCTGCGTAATAGAAGTCCTCGGAGGACTGCTTCTTGCCACGGGACTTGATACGGACGAAGGAATCGTCAGAACGCACTGCTGGATCTCCTAAGGAGGAAGTCTTGACCCGCGTCACCAGAGGACTGCGGGGAGGATCGCCGCTATGGCGGACTAGCGGCCCTCGGTGAGGAGGGCGGGGAGGACATGCGGCATCGGCCGCGCAGCGGCAGTCATCGTCGGCGCCTCCTCTCTCTCACTCGCGCGGACCCCTCGGGGCCGGCGCCGTAACTTCCGGTCAGGGACATTAGCGGATCTTGACGATGGGGGCAAGGGGTTTTTCCGCGGACGCACGAGCGCGGCCCGTCCCGGTGTGGGACGGGCCGCGTCAGCCCTGTTCGCCCGCCTGTTTCCCCGCTCCGGGGCTAGCCATGAGGCCCCGGGCGGTGGTGGTCCCGCCGTCAGGTGCCGACGGTCGGCGGGTCGGGGACCTTCATGCCGGTGTGGCCGAACGTGGCGTCGAAGGCGCGCTTCCAGTCGCCGTTCGAGATGGCCTCGGTGAGGGTGTCGTTGATGAACTTGCGCAGCTCCGGCGAACCGTGCTTCAGGCCGATGCCGTAGGGCTCCTGGCCCAGCGACACGTTCAGGACGCGGTAGGCGCCGGGCGTCGACTCGCGGAAGCCCTGCAGGATCACGTTGTCGGTGCTGACCGCGTCCACCGGGTCGGCGCCGTCGAGGGCGGCGACGCAGCTGGAGTAGTCCTTCAGCTCGACGGGAGTGACGCCCTTGACCTCCTTGAGGCGCTGGAGCGACGTGGAGCCCTTCGCCGCGCACACCTTCTTGCCCTGCAGGTCGTCCATCGTCTTGATGGTCGAGCCCTCCTTCACCAGGACGTCCTGGTTGGCGGTGAAGTAGGGGCCGGCGAAGTCGACCTCCTGCATGCGCTGCTGGGTGATGGTGAAGGTCGCGATGACCATGTCGACCTCGCCGTTGGACAGGTACTCCGTGCGGCTCTTGGCGAGGGTCTCCACGAACTCCAGGTTGCGGCCCTCTTCGACGGTGCCGAAGATGCGCTGGGCGATGATGCGGGCGACCTCGGCGTCGAAGCCGTCGATGCGGCCCGTGGCGGCGTTGCGGAGGCCGGTGAGGGGCTGGTCGAAGCGCGTGCCGACCAGGAGGCGCCCGACCTCTTTGATCTTCTCGATCTCGGCCGGGAGCGCGTCGTCGGGAGCCTGCGCGATCACGTACCGGGACGGCGACTGCGACTTCGGCTCGGTCGGCGCCGCGCAGGCCGCCGCCGACAGAAGTGACAGGCCCGTAAGGACGATGAGCAGGCGCCGAAGAGATGATCTCGATCTTAAAAAGGGCGAGCGGATCACGACGATGAGCTTGGCAGGCTTGAGCATGTGGAGGAGCCTAGCGAGAATCGGTGAGCGTGTGACGGAGACCCCAGTGGCATTTTTTCGGCCATAACCGCCCGTTGGGACTACCGTTGCCGTCGTGACACAGACGGCGGCAGCGCGGCCCGGCCACAGTGACGGACCGCTACAGATCCAGCGGCGCGGACTCGTCGGCTACCAGGCCGCGTGGGACGAGCAACGCGCCCTGCACGCCGAGCGGATGGCCGACGAACGGCCCGACACCGTCCTGCTGCTGGAGCACCCGAGCGTGTTCACCGCGGGCAAGCGCACCGAGGAGTGGCAGCGTCCCAACGACGGGACGCCGGTGGTCGAGGTCGACCGGGGCGGGCTGATCACCTGGCACGGTCCCGGGCAGATCGTGGGCTACCCGATCGTGCGGCTCCCCAAGCCCCTCGACGTCGTCGCCTACGTGCGGCGGATGGAGCAGGTGCTCATCGACGTGTGCGCCGAGCTGGGCGTCCACACCATTCCGATCCCCGAGCGGACGGGCGTGTGGGTTCCGGCCGACGACCGGGGCCCGGCGCGGAAGATCGCCGCGATCGGGGTGCGCGTGCGGTGGGCGGTGACGATGCACGGCTTCGCGCTGAACTGCTGTAACTCCTTCGACGGTTTCAACGCGATCGTGCCGTGCGGCATCGTCGACGCCGAGGTGACGTCGCTGTCGAAGGAGCTGGGCCGCGAGGTGAGTGTCGAGGAGGTCCTGCCGATCGTGGAGCGGCACCTCCCGAAGCTGATCCCCTAAGACCTGCCCTGGACGGCGTTCTCAAATGGCGAAGACGAAGGCCCGCCCCCGGCCGGGGGCGGGCCTTCGCGCGTCCGTGGGCTACAGGCTGTAGTCGGCGGTGATCTTCTCGTGGCGGGCGGTGTCGGCTCCGGCGTCCTCGGCCAGCTTCAGCCAGGACATCGGGTGCCGCCATCCGGCGGTCAGTTCGGTGAGGACGGTGTCGGCGTCGGCGGAGCTCACCGCCGGCGGGACGGCCACGCCGAAGGCGACGCCCTGGAGTTCGCCGAGGCCCTCGATCTCCGGCTCCAGCACGTAGCTGTCGTCGGTGTAGACCCACACGCCCCAGCCGCGTTCGCGGAGGGCGCCGACGATCGCGCCGAGCTCGTCCTCGCCGGGGTGGGCGCCGTCGACCAGGTAGGAGCGGAAACCGCCCGGCTCCAGCAGCGTCACCGCCGAGCACGTCGGGTACCAGCCCTCGCGCTCCTCCTCGTCCTCCGGCGGGGAGTCGTGCGACTCGGGGTCGAGGACGACGACGTCGCCGTAGTTGAGGGCCGCGTCGCGCTGGGTGACGGTGAGGACCCGGGCCGTCGCCGGTCCCGTCCGCACCGAGTAGACCGCGATGCCGCCCTGGGGACCGTCGTAGCGCAGGTCCACCGGGTGCCACATCTCCTCGATGGGGCCCTCGGGCTCGTCGAGGTCGATGTCCAGGACCGCGCACTGCTCGCGGACGGCGGCCCAGTCGCGGTTGGCGGTCGCGGCGATGATCATGCCCCAGCGGTCGCTGGGGTGGGCGCGCAGGACCGGGTCCTCGGCCTCCTCGTCGGCGCGCTCGAACAGCTCCGCCCACAGCCGCTGGGCCGTGGTGAAGTCGCCCATGCGGCGCGCGGCGGCGGCCCACATGCGGCGCGTGTTCAGGACGGTGTCGTCGATGGCGACCAGTTCGGCGCACTCGCGGGCGGCCTCGGCCCAGTCGCCCTGCGACATCGCCCAGTTGCCGCGCAGCCAGTGCGAGCGCGTCGGGTTGTTCGCGGCGAGCAGCCCGGCGAGGCGGGCGATGCCCTCTTCGTCGCGGGCGCGCAGGAGCACGTCGCCGAGCGCGGAGGCCATGCCGTCGTCGTCGGGGTCGGCTTCGACGCGGGTCCACAGCAGCCGCGCGGCCTCGCCCGGCAGGCCCAGGACGGTGTAGTACTGCGAGAGGAGCCCGACGACGTGGTCGTCGGTGGGTTCGGCCTCGTGCGCGGCGGCGAGGATGGCGAGGTTGGCCTCGGGGTCGGCGGGCCGGTAGGAGCCGTCGGGGTTCTGGGTGCCCAGGGACTCCAGGTGGCCGGGGATGTCGGCGACGGGGACGGGCAGGACCGTGGCGGGCAGGGCCTCGGCGGACGCGCGGAGCGCGGCGAGTTCCTCGGTGATGCCGTCGGTGCGGCGCAGGTCGGCGAGTTTGCGCTCGCCGAATCCGGCGAGGGTGAGGGCGACGGCGCGGGAGCCGCGCGCGACGGCGAGGCGCCCGGCGATGACGAGCAGGTCGAGGCAGCGGCGGTGGGCGCCGACCTCGTCGAGGTAGGCGATCCAGGTGTTCATGGCGCGGCCGATGGCGGTGGAGTTCTCGAAGGCGCCCAGGGCCACGAGGAGTTCGACGGTGGTGGCCCACTGGAGGCGCAGGTCGGCGTGCGCCTGGGGTTCGTCGATGTGGAGGAGCTGTGCGAGGGCGGCTTCGGCGTCGCCGAGGCGGGCGTGGAGTTCGGCGCGCTGCATGGCGAGGCTGCGCTCGTCGTCCTCGTCGAGGCCGTAGGGCTTCTTGCGCTGGGCTGCCTCGGCCTTGTCGAGGACGGTGAGTCCTTCGGCGGGGCGGCCGAGTTCGCCGAGGAGGTCGGCGTGCTTGAGGTGCATCGACAGGGACGGGTCGCCGCCGGCGGCGCGGTGCTTGGCCTCGCCGGCGAGGAGGTGGGCGAGGGCGTCCTCTTTGCGTCCGTCGTCGTCGAGGGCGGCGCAGTATTCGCGGGTGAGGCAGTCGAAGCAGTTGCGCTCGGGTTCGATGCGCGGGAGGGTCTCGTCGAGGATGGCGAGGCGTTCGCGGACGTAGCCGGGGCCGTCGATGCGGGCGTGGCAGATGCAGAAGTCCTGCACGACGCACACCGACTGGGGGCATTCGCGGGTTTCCTCGCGGTGGGCGAACTCCAGGAGGGAGGTTGCCTCGGAGAGGGCCTTGACGCCCTGCTGGCGTTCGCTGACCAGGGACTGGAGGCGCCAGTGCCGCAGGTAGACCTCGACCCAGGGGAGGTCGAGGGCGCGGGCGGTGGCGAGGGCTTCGGGGAAGATGGCGTCGACCTCGTCGGGGCGGCCGTTGACGGCGTGCCCGGAGATCTCGGCGACGGCCTCGGCGAGCCGGTAGTGGCCGGCTTCGACGAGGTCGGCGTGGGTCTGGTGGACCCACGCCCAGATGTCGGTGGTCATCGGCTTCCTTCGTGGTGGTAGTCGACGGTGGTCATGCCCCGTCCCCCGTGACGAGGCGTTCGATGGCGCTGCCGACGCCCACGAGGGCGGCGGACAGGTCGCCGCGGTGGTCTCCGGCGGTGGCGGCCATGATCACCTTGATGGAGCGGAGGAGCGCCGCCGCCGTGGTGCGACCGGGGTGGTCGTCGCGGTGGGCTTGGAGGAGCCGGCGGACGGCGATGTTGTCGAGGTTGAGGTAGAGGCGCGCGGCGACGGTCCCGTCGGTTTTGGCGGTGAAGTCGCGGGCGAGCGCGAGGGCGGCGCTGGGGATGCGGGCGGCGGTCTCGTCGGCTTCGATGCGGCGTTTGAGGGCGACTTCGGCGTCGGGGACGAGGACGAGGGGCAGCGCGGCGGGTGCGTAGCGGGCGGGGACGAGTTGTTCGCCGTCGTCGGTGAGGACGGCGGTGAGCCAGTCCTGTTCGGCGGTGGGGAGGGGTTCGGCGTCTTTGAAGAGGCGCTTGTCGCCGTCGCCGGTGCCGAGTTCGATGGTGGGGCAGGAGCGGGCGACGGCGTAGCGGCGCAGGAACGGCAGGACGGCGTAGTGGTCGCCGCGTGCGATGGGGACCTGCATGGCGCGGTAGAGCATTTCGGTGAAGCCGCCGCTGTCGCCGGTGGCGATGTGGATGGTGCCGTTTCCGGCGGCGCGGAGGGCGCCGGCGGTGAGGCGGTCGCCGCTGGAGGTGGGGACGGGGACGTCGTCGGCGAGGAGGTCGAAGAGGCGGTCGTCGGCGAGTGCGGCGCCGAGGAGTTCGTTGCCGTGGCGGTTGAGGACGCGCTGCCAGGTGCCCGGCTGGGTGCGGGCGATCTCGAACATGCCGTTGACGATGGCCTCGGTGAGTCCTTTTTGGACGTCGCGGTAGCGGTCGTCGCGCTGGAGGTCCTCGCGGCTGGCGGTGGGGGTGAGGCGGGTGGATTCGATGACGCCGCCGATGAATCCGGCCCAGGTGGGGAGGAGGTCGCGGGCGTCGTGGGAGAGCATCATGCCGCGCAGGCACACCGAGAGGTCGCGGTTGTCGCTGCTGCCGTAGGTGGCGGCGTCCTGGATCCAGAGGAGCCCGGTGGCCTCGGTGTCGCCGTCGAGGTGGACGGGGATGGCGCAGAGGGGCGCGAGGCGCTGCGCGAAGCGGGCGGCGAAGACCATGGGTTCGGCGCCGCCGTCGCGCCATGGAGGTGGGACGTCGTTGACGGGGGTGGCGTCGTCTTCGACGTGGACGGGGATGGGCAGCAGCGCGCAGTAGCGGGTGAGGACCTCGCGGAGGGTCTGGGTGTCGGCGAGGTGCGCGTAGTCGGGTTTGAGGCGCAGGGTGACCTCGGTGCCGGGCGCGCGGGCGGGGGCCTCGGTGACGGCGTAGGTCTCGCCGCCGACGGAGTGGTAGCGGTGGCCGCGTCCGGGTTCGCGGTGCGAGGTGGTGTGGACGGTGACCTCGTCGGCCACGGCGAAGGCGGACAGGAACCCGAGGCCGAAGGCGCCGATGAGGTCCTCGCTGCCGGTGACGTCGCGCAGGAGGCGGGTGTAGCCGGTGCCGACGGTGGCGAGGTAGGAGTGGATCTCGTCTTCGGTGAGCCCGGCGCCCTCGTCGGTGACGGACACGGTGGCGGCGCCGGTCTTTGTGGTGTCGGCGTCGCCGCGCACGATGATGCGTCCGGTGGGCGCGGCGGGGTCTTCGAGGCGCCGCCGGGTGGCCGAGTCGTGCCCGTTCTGGACCAGCTCGCGCAGCGCCACCATGGGTGTGGAGTAGAGGTGGGCCGCGAGCACCGATACCAGGCCGCCGAGGTCGACTTCGGTCTGTCTGAGCTCTTCGCGCATGGTCGGCAAGTGTGCCATGCGCGGCCGACATTCCCGTACGCGGTTTCCGTTTCGCCAGGTCAGGCGGCGGCGGAGTTCAGCGTGGCGGGGGCGGCGGGCACGACGAGGGGGGTGCCGGTCTCGGGGTCGGGGACGACGCGGCAGCGCAGTCCGAAGACCTCTTCGATGAGGCCGGCGGTGACGATGTCGCCGGGCGCGCCTTCGGCGACGATGCGGCCGCCGGTCATGGCGATGAGGTGGGTGGCGTAGCGGCAGGCGAGGTTGAGGTCGTGGAGGACGGCGACGAGGGTGCGGCCCTGGCGGCGGTTGAGGTCGGCGCACAGGTCCAGGACGTCGACCTGGTGGGCGATGTCGAGGAAGGTCGTGGGTTCGTCCAGCAGCAGGATCGGGGTCTCCTGGGCGAGGGCCATGGCGATCCAGACGCGCTGGCGCTGTCCGCCGGACAGTTCGTCGACGGGCCGTTCGGCGAGCGCGGCGACGCCGGTGGCGGCCATGGCCTCGGCGACGACGTGGTCGTCGTGTGAGGTGCGCTGCCGCAGGAGGCTCTGGTGGGGGTAGCGGCCGCGGGCGACGAGGTCGGCGACGGTGATGCCGTCGGGGGCGGTGGCGGTCTGCGGGAGCAGGCCGAGGCGGCGGGCGGCTTCTTTGGCCGGGTAGGAGCCGATGAGCTGCCCGTCGAGGTGGACGGTGCCGGCCTTGGGTTTGAGCATGCGCGCCAGGGCGCGCAGGAGGGTGGACTTGCCGCACGCGTTGGGGCCGACGATGACGGTGAAGGAGCCGTCGGGGATCGTGACGGAGAGGTCCTCGGCGACGACGCGGCGGTCGTAGGCGAGGACGAGGTCTTCGGCGTGCAGGCGGTCCGGCATGGCCCTCCAATCGGCTTAGGTGAGCCTAACCTTGCCGGGCCGTTCTGCGCACGGGGGTCACGCGGTGAGCGTCACCTCACGCGGGTTCCAGTCGAGCCAGGCGTTGTACCAGCCGACGGTGGCCAGGATGGCGGCCTCGGCGATCTCTCCGGCCCGGTAGGTCACCGCGGTGAGCAGGATGTCCAACTTGTCGTACCCGTCGGCTTCACTCTCACTGATGAGGGCGAGCGCGTTGCGGGCGTGTTCCTGGCTGATCCACACCGCGTCGCGGCCGGAGTCGGCCAGGATCCGCGGGATTCGCTCGCGGCGGTCGTTCATGCAGCACATGACGTTGCCGCCGTAGATCACCGGGAGGAGGTGGGCGGGGGTTTCGGCGAGCGCGGTGGGCAGGAGGTCGACGATGTCGCCGGTGAGCCGGGTGGGCGGGTCGGCGGCGGTGAGGGGGATGGCCCGGTCGAGGCGGTCGAGGAGTTCGGCGCGGTCGAAGCGGACCGAGGCGCGCAGGAGGGCGGCGTGCGCGGGGTCGCTGACGTCGAGTGGCGCTCGGTCGATGCCGACGCGGGCGCCGACGTGGATGGGGGTGGTGAGGTGGGCGGGCGGTTCGCCGCGTAGTTCGATGGAGAGCACGAGGGGCCGGTCGGCGCCGACGACGGTGTGCCCGTAGTCGTATCCGTACGCGTCGGGGCGGAGGGTGAGGCCGGCGGCCGAGCCCAGTTCGATGAGTGCGAGGGGCCGGGCGTCGGTGGCGGCGACACGGGTGATGGCGGCGTGGAACACCGCGGCCGCGGCGGGGTCGTTCCAGCGGGTGCCCTCGGGGGTCTTGCGCGCCAGGGCCTCGTGGCGGGTGCGGACGAGGTCGGTGAAGTCGGCGACGACCTCGGCGCCGGGTCCGGGGGTGCCGCCGAAGGTGGGCAGGTGCCGGGCGAGGGGGTGGGGGTCTTCGCGCAGGACGGCCGAGACGGCGGTCATGAGCGCGTCGGCCTTCGCCCACCGTTCGGCGGGCGCGCCGTCGAGGGCGGCCGCGAGGGTGGGGTCATCGGCGACGGCCCGGCAGAGGAGGGAGTAGACCGCGGCGGTCTCGGAGGCGGCTTCGGCGTGCTCGGCGAAGATCCGCTCGATGGTGAGTTCTTCGGTGTCGTTCTCTTCGTGAGTCATATGGGGGCCGATCCTAGATCGGCCGGGCGATCTCGTGGGGGCGCGCTAGGAGGGGGCGAGGCGGTCGGGCAGGTGGAGTGAGCCGAGGTCGGCGACGTATCCGACGGCGCCCAGGTCGAAGGGCGGTTCGAGGGTGACGCGGTCGCCGCTGAAGATGATCTCGGTGACGAAGGAGCCCTCGCGGTCCTCGCCGCTGACGCACAGGTACTCCCCGGCGCTGGCCAGGCCGGTGAAGGACTCCGCCTCGCCGTCGATGGTCCAGGCGCGCGCGACCGTCCACACCGGACCGGCGGTGTCGGCGATCTCGGCGAGTTCGCCGCGGGCGCCGAGCAGGAGGGCGCGTCCGGTGATGTCGAAGGCGAGGTCGACGGGTTCGAAGTCGGCGTCGACGCGGTAGGCGTCGGGTTCGCCGGGGTTGCGGGAGTGGAAGAAGAACACGCGCCCGGGGTATTCGAGGGAGAAGAAGAAGCCGCGCCCGTCGCGGCGGAACGCCAGTCCGCGTTTGCCGCGGGGGATGGACAGTCCGGCGTGGACGCCGGAGCGCTGGGAGACGACCTCGTCGCCGGTGATCCACCACTGGTCGCCGGTGGAGTGGTCGACGGCGGTGGCCAGGTCGCCGGAGGTGGGGCCGAGGTCGAGGACGGTGGCGCCCATCTCCTGGCCCTCGACGGAGAACACGCGGGTGGGGGCCGGTTCGGGGACGGCGGTGGTGCGGGAGATCGCGAAGATCACGTCACTGGCCATGCGGAGGCGCCACCTTCCGGGAGGGCGCGGGACCGCCGTGGCCACGGCCCATCGCGAAGGCCGACGGGTCCGGCTTGTCCCTTGTGGGTGGTTTCCCTCCTCACGATACGGCACGCGCGGGACGGCCGGAACCGTCCCGCGCGTGCCGTCCATTAGGGAGTCAGGCGGTGCAGGTCGCGCGGGAACAGCGTGACCTCGCGGATGTTGGCCGCGCCGGTGAGCTGTCCGGTGAAACGCTCCAGGCCGATGGCGAACCCGCCGTGCGGGGGCATGCCGTGCTTGAACGCCGCGAGGTAGCCCTCGTAGGGTTCGGGCGACTCGCCGCGCGCGGCCAGCGCGGCGAGGTAGTCGCCGTACCGGTGGAGACGCTGCCCGCCGGTGACCAGTTCGGTGCCCCGGAACAGCAGGTCGAAGGACGCGCTGTAGTGGGGACGCTCGGGGTCGGGATGGGTGTAGAAGGGCCGTTTGCTCATCGGGTAGCCGACGACGTAGACGAAGTCGGAGCCGTGCTCGCGCTTGGCCCACTCGCCCAGGAAGCGCTCGTGCGCGGGGGCGAGGTCGTCGGCGCCGGCCGACTCGCCGACCATCTCCAGCGCCCGACTGAAGTGGACCGACGGGACCCGCTCGGGCATGACCGGCAGGTCCACGCCGAGCAGTTCCACGGCGGGCGCGGCGTGGGCGGTGACCGAGGCGAGCATGCCGCGGATCGCCGACTCCAGGACGGCCTGGACGTCCCGGTAGGAGTCGATGAAGCCCAGCTCGACGTCGAGGGACACGTACTCGGCGAGGTGCCGGACGGTGTCGTGCGGTTCGGCGCGGAAGACCGGCCCGACCTCGAAGACGCGCTCGAAGACGCCCACCAGGGTCTGCTTGTAGAACTGCGGGCTCTGCGCCAGGAACGCCGGGCGCCCGAAGTAGTCGATGGCGAACACGTTCGCGCCGGACTCGGTGGACGTCCCCACGATCTTGGGGCTGTTCACCTCGGTGAACCCGGCCCCGCCGAGGGCCTCGCGGAAACCGCGCACGGCGGCGGCCTGGATCTCGAAGGGCGCGCGCTTGCGTGGGTGCCGCAGCGCGACCTGCGCGTTGTCGAGGGCCGTCGGGAGCGTCGCGCGCAGTTCCGGGCGGTACAGGTCGAAGGGTGGCGGTTCGGCGATCTCGCCGCTCAGCCGCAGGACCGCCCCGGTCAGCTCGACGCCGCCGGGGGCGTCGGGGTTGGCGGTGACCGTCCCCGTCCACTCCACGACGGTCTCCTCGGTCAGCTCCTCCAGTACGCCCGGCTCGCGGACGACGACCTGGGACAGGCCCGCGCGGTCGCGGACGATGGCGAAGGCCACCGACTTCAGGATCCGGCGGCGATGCAGCCACCCGGCGACGCGCACGCGCTCGCCGACGTGCCCGGCCAGTTCGGACGACAGGACCCTCGGGGGGTCGGCGGTCGCCTCGGGGACGGGCGCGATGGTCTTTTCAACGGACATCGGTTCTCACACCTCCTCGATTCGCTAGGAATCCCCGGAGGTGTGGGCGACGGGGTAGTCGCGGTGCCACCACACCTTCACCGCGCGCCGGCTGCGCGCGGCCTTGACTGACGCCCGTGTCGTGGGCCAGGCGGCGGGTTCTACTCCGCGCCGGAGCGCGTTTCTTCCCGCGGCTCAGGAGGGTCTTCGCTCCCCGCCCAGCGGGCCACCTTCACAGCTGCCGGTGGCTCTCTCGGCCGTGGTTCGGGGAGTTACTCGGCTCCTTCGATGCCGTGCCGGGAACCGTAGCACGAGTCGCGGCGGGACGCGAGGAGGATCAGCCGCGCAGGTCGGGGGCGGTGAGGGCGTACATCGCCTGGGGTTCGCCGAACTCCTCGAAGGTCTCCACCCGCCGCATCCCGAGGCTCTCCAGGAGCCCCCGGGAGCGGGTGTTGGCCACCTGGGTCACCGCGATGATCGACGGATCGGGCGAGGGGACGGCCGTGAAGGCCCACGCCAGCAGCGCGCGCACCGCCTCGCGGGCGTAGCCGCGCCCCCAGTGCTCGGGCAGGAACTGGTAGGACAGCTCCCGGCGGGCCTCGAAACGCGAGCCGGGGTCGATGACCACCGAGCCGATCATGACGCCGTCATCGGCGGTGACCACGCTGAACAGGTGCGGCGTGGTGGCCAGGGACCGCTCGTAGGCCGGGAGGCGGTCGGCGGCGACGGGACCGCCGAGGTGGCGGCGGACGTCGGCGCTCGTCCACAGCCGGTGGTAGGCGGCGACGTCGGCGGGTTCGGGCGCGCGGAGCCGCAGGCGGGCGGTGACGAGGTCGGCGGCGGAGGTCATCGCGCGACCCTCCCACACCGGCGGCCACGGAGCGTGGGCACCCGGGAGGGAAACCGGTATCGACGGTCGCTTACCGGCCGGAAAGTCGCACCACTCCCCCATTCCGTCACACTCCGTCCACAAGGGACTCGGTCCTTACCGTTACGATTAGGCCGGGCGCGGTCCGAACCATTCCGCGCATTCTCCCGCACACCGCACGTTCACGTGTTCCGTGTCCGTCGTGAAGGTTGGCCTGCGGTCGCCGTAACCCCTCCTGAACACGCTTACCGCGATACCGCACGCGACGCGGTGGCGCTCGCGCGCCGCCGTGCGGGACGGGGTGCGCAAGGCGCGTTCTCCGTGCCGCGACCAGTGCCCGGGAGGGTATCTCAGTGCAGCACGCACGCTTCGTCTTCCAGACCGCGCGTCCCGACGGGGTGCCCTTGTCCCGCCTAGGCGGGGCGCCCGTGCGCTGGACGCTGATATCGGCCAACAACAGACGTCTCGGCAATGGACGGGAAAGTCATGCCACCTATCAGGAATGCCGTGCCGCCGTGGCTTATTTACAAGCCGGACTGGCACGGCTTTCTTCTGCCAATCTCGTTGACGAAAGGTCCGGCCGGGTGAGCTGGGTACTGGTCCTCGATGACATCGCCGTCGCCGAGTCGAGCCGTTCCTATTTGCGTGCCCGGGAATGCTCCTACAACCTGGGACGATTCCTGGAATCGGTTCCGGTCGCCGAGGTGACCGACGGGATCCGGGTCGTGCGGATCAACGGGCGGGCGGCATGACCGCGACCCTGACGCCCACGAAACCGCCCGCGCGAGCCGTCCCGCGGCGGCTGACGCAGCGCGCCGGACCCGCCGACCGGGTCTTCCGAGGCGTGGCGCGCTCGGCGGGCATGACCGTCCTGCTGATGATGCTGCTGGTCGGCGGGTTCCTGCTGATCCGGGGCCGGGAGGCGCTGGACGTGGCCGGGTGGTCGTTCTTCACCACCGAGGAGTGGGCGCCCGAGGGCGGCCGCTTCGGGATCGCCGCCGTCCTCACCGGGACGCTGCTCATCGCCGCCGTGGCCATCGCCATCGCCGTGCCCCTGTCGGTCGGCACGGCCCTCTACATCTCCGAGTACGCGCCCGCGCGGCTCAAGCGGTTCCTGGTCAACCTCGTGGACCTGATGGCGGCGGTGCCGTCGGTGGTCTACGGGCTGTGGGGCGCGTTCCTCATGGAGGGCAGCGTGCTGGGCGTGGCCCGCTGGATCGCCACCTGGATCGGCTACGGGCCCTTCGCGGTGGACGGCGTCGACCCGGCCGACCCGCTCGCCTCCGAGACGGTCTACACGCGCTCCACGCTGCTGGCCGGGCTCGTCGTCGCCATGATGGTCACCCCCATCGCGTCCTCGGTGATGCGCGAGGTGTTCTCGCAGGCGCCCGCCGGTGAACGCGAAGGCGCCTACGCCCTGGGCGCGACCCGCTGGGGCATGATCCGCGCGGTCGTCCTCCCCTACGGGAAGGGCGGCATGATCGGCGGGACGATGCTGGGGCTGGGCCGAGCGCTCGGCGAGACCATCGGCGTGGTCATGACGATCTCGCTGGTCTACCAGATCCAGCCGCACATCCTGCGAGCCGGCGCCAGCTCCATCTCCGCCCTCATCGCCAACCGCTACGGCGACGCCTCGCCCTTCGCCGTCTCGGCGCTGATGGCGGCCGGGCTCACGCTGTTCCTGCTGACCCTGGTCGTCAACTTCGCCGCGTCCTCGATCATCGCGCGCAGCCGCTCCGGAGCGGAGGGCGACGCGTGACCGTCATCCCCGAGCGCCCCACCGGCGCCGACACCAGGCCGCACCGGCGGACCCGGCAGCGCGGCGACGCGTTCGCGGTGTCCGGCGCGGCCGTGGCGTCCCTGTCGGCGACCGCGCTGCTGTTCACCTACCTCACCCCGTTCACCGGGACCGTCGGCTTCATCGTCGTGGCCTACCTGCTGTTCCTGGCCTGCTACACGCTCCTGACCTGGCTGGACGAGCCCGGCCCGGCCGTCCGCGACCGCCTCGCCGGCGTCGCCGTCCACAGCCTGGGGTTCCTGGTGCTGGCCGCGCTGATCGTGGTCGTCGGCTACACCTTCGCCCAAGGCGCCAAGGCGCTCCCGCACGCCAACTTCTTCACCGCCGACATGTCGGTCACCGGCCCCCTCGACCCGCTCACCATGGGCGGGATCCTGCATGCCGCGATCGGCACGCTGGAGCAGATGGCCATCTCGCTGGCCATCACCGTCCCGCTCGGCATCACCTGCGCCGTCTACCTCTCCGAGGTCCGCGGGCCCGGGACGCGGTTCGTGCGCACCGTCGTGGAGGCGATGACCGCGCTGCCGTCCATCGTCGCCGGGCTCTTCGTGTTCGCCGCGATCGTGCTCGTCCTCGGCTTCGGGAAGTCGGGCTTCGCGGCCTCCCTGGCCATCAGCGTCATGATGCTGCCGATCATCATCCGCGCCGCCGACGTGGTCCTGCGGCTTGTGCCGCGCACCCTGCGGGAGGCGTCGCTGACCCTCGGGGCCTCGCAGTGGCGGACCGTGTGGCACGTCGTGCTGCCCACCGCCCGCTCGGGGCTGACCACCTCGGTGATCCTCGGCGCCGCGCGCGGCATCGGGGAGACCTCACCGGTCCTGCTCACCGCCGGTTTCACCAAGACCCTGAACGCCGACCCGTTCTCCGGGCCGCAGATCTCGCTGCCCCTGGCCACCTACGAGTTCACCCGCTCGCCGGAGCCGTCGATGGTGGCGCGCGGATTCGGGACCGCCGCCGCGCTGATGGCCCTCGTGCTGGTGCTGTTCGTGATCGCCCGGCTCATCGGCGGACGCGGCGCCGGGCACCTCTCGGCGCGGCAGGCGCGCGCCCGGACCCGGTCCTCCGCGCGGGACGCCAGGAGGTTCACGCGCGACGGCGACACCCTCGTCCAGCCCACCGTCGCCGCTCCCCCACCAACCACCACTCCACCGCCACCCGGAGCGAGCCCATGACCCCCCGAAAGCCCCGGACGCGCCCCGGCCTCCTCGTCCTGCGGGTCCTGGCCGTCGCGGTGATCCTCACCCTCGCCCTGCCCGACATCGCCCAGGCCGCCCCGAGCTACGTGCCCATCAGCGGCGCCGGGTCCACCTGGAGCCAGAACGCCATCGACCAGTGGGCGGCCAACGTCCAGCAGTACGGCATCGTCGTCAACTACGCCGGAACCGGCTCCTCCGACGGGCGGCGGCAGTTCAAGGAGGGCACCGTCGACCTGGCCGTCTCCGAGATCCCCTACGGGCTCTCCGACGCCGTCGACCACAACTCCGACCCGCCACCGGCCCGCGGCTACGCCTACATGCCCATCGTGGCCGGCGGCACGTCCTTCATGTACAACCTCAAGATCGGCGGGCGGCGGGTGACGAACCTGCGGCTGTCCGGCGAGACCCTCGTCAAGATCTTCACCGGCGTCATCACCCAGTGGGACGACCCGGCGGTCAAGGCGGACAACCCCGGCCTCACCCTCCCCGCGCGCAAGGTCGTCCCGGTCGTGCGCTCCGACGGGTCCGGGACCACCGCGCAGCTCACCACGTGGATGAAGACCGAGCAGCCCGACGCGTGGAACGCCTACTGCGCCCGCCTGGGCATCGCCACACCCTGCGGGCTCACGTCCTACTACCCCGTCGCCGGAACCGAGTTCATCAAGGCCAACGGCTCCAACGGCGTCGCCGGGTACGTCAAACAGGACTACGCCGAGGGCGCCATCACCTACGTCGAGTACTCCTACGCCCTCAACGCCGGGTTCCCCGTCGCCAAGGTGCTCAACTCCTCCGGGTACTACGTGGAACCGAAGGCCGCGGCCGTCGCCGTCGGCCTCCTGGGCGCCCAGATCAACACCGACGAGGGCTCCCCCGCCTATCTGACGCAGCGGCTCGAAGGCGTCTACCGCAACGGCGACAAACGCGCCTATCCGCTCTCCTCCTATTCCTACATGATCATTCCGACCAGGCTGGAGAACGGGCTCACCCCCGACAAGGCCTACACCGTCAGCGAATTCGGCTACTACTTCCTGTGCGAGGGACAGCAACAGGCCGACGTCCTGGGATATTCACCGCTGCCCATCAATCTCGTGCAGGCCGGATTCGAGCAGATCAAAAAGGTCCGGACCCTTTCGGGCGCCGATGACAAGAACATCAACATCGCCGGATGCAACAACCCCACCTTCTCCCGCGACGGCTCCAACACCCTCGCCGCCAACGCGCCCCAGCCGCCCGACTGCGACCGCAAGGGCTCCACCCAGTGCGCCACCGGCACCGGCGGCGCCGACGCGCCCACCCCGGTCTCGCCCGGCGCGCGCGGCTCCCACGGGCCCGGCACCGGCGCCAGCGGCGGCCCGTCCGGCGCGCCCGGCCAGGGCACGAACCCCGAGAACGGCGCCGACTGGACCCCCGGCGGCGACTCCGACGTCATCGCCGTACCGGTGTCCCTGGACGCCGAACGCGGCTGGCGCCCCCGCCACACCGCCATGCTCGCCGCCGGACTCGGCCTGGCCGCGGCGATGTTCTCACCACCCCTGTTGGCCCGCCTGCGCCGGAGGAACCGCAGATGAGACACCTTCTCGCCGCCTCCCCCACCCCGGCCGCGGCCATCTTCTCCCCACCCGAGCCCCCAGAACCGCTGGCCCGCCTGCGCCGGAGGAACCGCAGATGAGACTCGTCCGCCCCACCTCGCGGCGGGTGTTCACCGCCGCCGTCCTGGTCCTGACCGCCGCCGGGCTCGCCGCCGCGCCGATCGTCCCGGACGCCCCCGCCGCCTACGCCGCCGAAGGCGAGAACTCCGCCGTCACCGTCGAGGCCCCCGAGGGGCCCTTCAAGGGGCTCAAGGTCACCGTCGCCCAGACGAAGCACGTCACCAGCCAGGCCATCGAGGTCACCTGGACCGGCGGCAAGGCCACCCGCAACAACTTCGAGGCGAACTACCTGACCTTCATGCAGTGCTGGGGACCCGACCCCGGCGCGGCCGACTTCCGGGAGACCTGCCAGTACGGCAACTCCGCCGCCTCGGCCCTCTACGACGGGCTGACCGGGCCCTACACCGCCGCGCGCGGCGGCCTGCTCACCACACCCGACCCGGCCGACCCGCTGCCGGGCGACGCCACGATCGTCCCGTTCCGCTCGGTCGGCGGGCAGCGCACCCCCGACGGCAGCGCCGCCGACCCGATCCCGGCGGGCACCAACGAGCTGCTCACCCTCAGCCCCCACTTCGACCAGTACTCCACCAACGAGATCACCGCCGCCCGCACCACCGGCGACGGCACCGGCCGCGTCGTCTTCGAGGCCCAGACCGCCGTCGAGGCACCCGCCCTGGGCTGCGGGCTGACCATCACCGACGCCGCCGGGACGCACCCGCGCGCCTGCTGGCTGGTCATCGTCCCGCGCGGCGACACCTACCTCAACGGCGATGCCGTGCCCGAGCTGAGCAGGCTCTCCGGGAGCCCACTGCGGACATCGACGTTCGCGCACAAGATGGTCGTGCCCCTCGCCTTCGACCCGATCGGCTCCTTCTGCCGCCTGGGCGCCCGCGAGCGCCGCACGGTCGGCTCGGAGCTGGTCGCCGAGGCCGTCACGTCCTGGCAGCCGGCGCTGTGCGCGGGCGAGGGCCCGGTCTTCGGGTACAGCCAGACCGGGGACGGCGAGGCGCGCCGCCAGGTCGCCTCGGGGCGTCCCGGGGCGCCGGGGATGGCCTTCACGTCCTCGCCGGTGACGAGTGAGGACGGGGCGTCGGCGGTCGCGCACGGGCCGGTGGCGCTGTCGGGCGCGGTGGTCGCGTTCAACATCGACGCCGACTTCCACGGCGCGGCCGATCCGGCGCTGCGCGCGCTGGACGCCACGGCCGTCAAGGACCTGAAGCTCACGCCGCGGCTGGTGGCGAAGCTGCTCACCCAGTCCTATCTGGGCGATGTCCCCGGCGGCAACCAGGGCCGGGCCGAGCATCTCAAGGGCAACCCGAGGTCCCCGGTGAACGATCCGGAGTTCCTGGAGCTCAATCCGGTGGCCCGTAATTTCCCGGCGCTGTCCTACCAGCCGGACGGGCTGCTGGTCGCCATCGGCGACAGCGCGGCCGCGCGTGAGGTGTGGCGGTGGATCCTGGCCGACCAGCAGGCCCGCGACTGGCTCACCGGGACGCCCGACGAGGGCGGCATGAAGGTCAACCCGTACTACAAGCTCACCGACCCGGCCGTGCTGGACACCCGCCTGGACTTCCCGAAGGCCGACCCGAGCTGCCATCGCGTCAACGACTCGGTGCCCGCGCCCGGATACTGCGGCCTGGACCTGCGGCCCTACATGAACTCCATGCACCAGGCCGCCTACCAGACCCTGCGCGGCGACGCCCGCCAGAAGATCGTGTGGGACCCCCTGAAGGTCCCGCCGCAGTTCGTGGCGAGCAGCCCCCGCAGCCCGGGGCGGCGCTTCAACCTGGCGATCACCGACGCCGCCTCGGCGGCGCGCTACGGGCTCTACACCGCCGCCCTGCGCAACCGGGCGGGCGAGTTCGTCGAACCCACGGCGCAGGGGCTGCTGGCGGGCGCGGCGGCGATGAGGCCGTCGAGTGTGGACGGTGTCCTGCAGAGCGTGCCGGGCGCCGCGACGGCGGGCGCGTATCCGCTCGCGATGGTCGCCTACGCCGCCGTGGCCAAGTCCCAGGACGCCGCCGCCCTGCGCGATTACGCGGCCTTCCTGCGGCACGCCGCCGGTCCCGGTCAGGAGCCCGGCAAGTCCGCCGGGAAGCTGCCGGCCGGGTACGCGCCGCTCCCGGCGAACCTGCGGGAGGCGGCGCGCAAGGCCGCCGACTCGCTGGAGGCGGTGGCCGCGACGAAGCCCTCGCCCACCCCGGCCGCGCCGGGGAACGGCGTCAACGGCGCGCCCTCGCCGGGATCCGGGCCGAGCGGCTCGTCCGCACCGGCGGGGACGCCGGTGAACGCCGCGGCGGAGGAGAGCCGGACGCAGGCGATCGTGCTGGGAATCGTGCGGTTCGCCGTGGCGGCGGCCCTGCTGCTGGGCGCCACGGGTGTCCTGGCGGGGCCCTCGATCCGGCGTTTCGCCGAGCGGCGCGCGTCCACCACCAATGGAGCGAAATGAACAACGAATGGCGCAGAGAATTGATGTCGGCGGCCAGTTCATTCGGCGGCAATGATGGCGAAAGAACAGACTGCGAACTGTTTCCGAAATCGAGCTGATCACGTTCACCGACGGTGATCCATCCTGATGTCGATCGCATCGTTCGAAGTCGTGAGATTCGAAGGGCGCGATCGGCTCCACCGATTCGAGTTCTGTCAGTTCACGAAAGGCATGGAGACACCATGAAGGTCCGTACCTTCTCGGCCACGATCGTCGGAATCGGCGCGGCGATCCTCTCACTCGCCCTGACCGCCTCCCCGGCCTCGGCCGACCCGAACCCGGCTCCCCCGCCCTACGGCCAGCTCGCCGGCGTCGGCTCCGACACCACCCAGGACGTCCTGAACGGCTTCGCGGCCGTCATCGACGACGCCTCCGGCAACCCGGTCATCGACAGCTGGAACGCCCAGGGCGCCGCCCTCAAGACCAAGGCGAGCGGCTGCTCCAACATCGCCCGCCCCAACGGTTCCAGCCAGGGCCGCGACGCGCTCATCGCCTCCACCGACGGCACGGCGTGGCAGGGCCAGACGATCACCAACTGCGTCGACTTCGCCCGCTCCTCGGCCGGCCCGCGCGCCAGCGGCACCAAGTACACCTACGTCCCGTTCGGCGTGGACGCGGTGACGGTGGCGATCAACTCCAACAGCCTGCTGCCCACCAACGTGACCTTCACCCAGATCCAGCGCATCTACCAGTGCCTGGACAACAACATCGGCGGCGAGCCGGTGACCCCGCTGCTGCCGCAGTCCGGTTCGGGCACCCGCCAGTTCTGGCTGGCGAAGATGGGCGTCACCGAGGCCGACATCTCCGGTGGCCTGTACCCGTGCCTGACCGACCTGGGCAACACCGTCCAGGAGCACGACGGCCGCGTCCTGAACGGGCACGACGACTACATCCTGCCCTTCTCGGTGGCGCAGTACCTGGCGCAGTCGAACTCCGCGGCGATCCAGACCGCGACGGGCGTGAGCGTCACCGACCGCCGCGGCCCGGCGATCCTGGTGTCGGTCAACGGCGTGAACCCGGTGTCCAGCGGCAACCTGAACACCTCCTTCCCGGTCGTGCGTGACGTCTACAACGTCATCCCGACCGCCAAGAAGACCACCGCCCCCTTCAGCACGATGTTCGTCGGCTCCTCGTCGGCGCTGTGCACGAAGACCGTCCTCGTGGGCGGCACCGCCAAGCGCGTCACCGAGCTCTTCGGCTTCGGCCACCGCGCCACGACCGTGGGCACCGGCACCGACAAGCTCGGCTGCGGCGTCGACGTCCTGACCGGCGACAAGTAACCCGACCACCGGAGGGCCTCCACCAGGGGCCCTCCGGCCCGTTCCATCCCCACAGAGAACGATCGGAGAACGGCCAGTGCGCACGCGCCTGTCCCGCGTCATCGCCCTCCTGGCCGCCACCGCGGCCACCGCCCTCACCCTCCTCGTCTCCGCCTCGCCCGCCCAGGCGGAGAGCCCGATCCTGGGCGTGCTGTCGCTGAGCGCGGCCTCCGGGACCGTCACCGACACGCCCTTCGTCGCCTCGGCGACCACGAACGCGCCCTGCCCCAGCGGATACGGCGACAACGCGTCCCTGCGGGCCGGTAAGCCCGGCGGCCCCTACGCGCTGCTCGGCCGCATCGGCGGCGACGGCGGCTACGACACCGCCGCGTCGGTCACCCTGCCGGCGTCCCGCTCGCTGACCACCGTCCTCGGCGGCACCCCCGCCGACGGCGACTACGAGGTCGTCGTGACCTGCTCGGGCGTCCTGACCGGGGTCCACCCGAAGAGCTTCTCCACCTACATCACCGTCACCGGCGCCGACTGGCGCGTGAAGGCCGCCGCGGCGACCACCACGACCGTGCGCGGCTCGGCCCACGTCGTCAAGGCGGGCAGGACCCTCACCCTGACCGCGGCCGTCACCCCCGCCGGGAACGGCCCGGTGACCTTCACCGACGGCACCACCGCCCTGGGCACCGTCCAGGCCGCCGCCGGTACCGCCACGCTCGCCACCACGGGCCTGGCCAAGGGCTGGCACCAGATCGGCGCCTCCTTCACCCCCGACGACCCCCGCGCGCAGCTGGCCTCGTCCAGCAAGTGCTCGTGGTGGGTCTACGTCTACTGACCTCCCCTCCTCACCGATGACCGGGCGGCCGACACGGCCGCCCGGTCGCACCTCTCTCTTCCACCACCACCCACAGAGGACGACACGTGAAAGACACCAGACCCCTCGCGCGCCTCATCGCGCCGCTGGCCGCCGCGCTCGCGCTCGTCGCGGGCGTGCTGTTCGTGTTCGGGACCGAGCCCGCCCAGGCCGCTCCCCTCGGCACCATCACGCTCTCCCCCGCCGGTGGATCCGTCGGCGCCGACACGCCCACGACGGCGTTCGTGACGACGGCGACCACCAGCAAGGCCTGCCCCACCGGCTACGGCGCCAACGCCTCGCTGCGGGTGCGCGCCGCGGGCGCGGCGGCGGGCAACGCCTTCGGCCCGGTCAAGGGCGCCGGCGGCTACGACACCTCGCCGGTGGCCTTCTCCGGCGGCGACATCCGCTTCTCCCTCGCCCGGGCCCTGTCCGGGAACGTGACCCCCGTGCCGGCGCCCGCCGCCGGGGACTACGAGATCTACGCCGAGTGCTTCAGCCAGGAGGCCGGGAAGCACGCCGACGTCTTCTCGGTGACCATCACCGTCACCGGGACGGCCTGGCAGGTCAAGCAGGTCGTGACCCCGACGACGCCGCCGACCACGGCGCCCACGACCGCGCCGCCGACCACCGCCCCGACGTCCTCGCCCCCGGCTTCGGCCTCGCCGTCCTCGTCGCCGTCGAGCTCCAGCGCGAGCCCGAGCCGTTCGGTGTCGACCTCGCCGACGAAGAAGCCCGGTGGTTCCCTGCCGACGACGGGCGCGCCGGTGGTGGCGATCGCGCTGAGCGGTTTCGCGCTGCTGTTCGCCGGGGCGTGGCTGCTGCGCGTGCGGCGGCGCCGGAACGCGGACTGACCGACGAGGGGCGCGGCCCGCTCGCCGGGCCGCGCCCGCCAGGGAGGCATCATGACCATCACTGAGACCCCGGCCGCCACCCGGGCCGCGAGCCCCGGCGAGCGCGCTCCGGGCGCGCCGGGCCGCGTCTTCGGCACCACCGTCACGATCGTCTCGGCGCTGCTGCTGGCCTTCGCCGCGCACCTGACGGTCCTGTCGGCGCTGCGTCACGACCGCGCGCAGCAGACCGCCTTCGCCGATTTCCGCCGGGTGCTGGCCGACGGGACGGCGCCGGTCGGGCAGACCGACGCCGCCACCGGCCGCCTCATCGATCAGGGCACGCCGGTGGCGTTGCTGACCGCGCCCTCGATCGGCCTGCGCGAGGTCGTCTTCGAGGGCACCTCCTCGGGCGTCCTGATGGACGGGCCGGGGCACCGCCGCGACACCGTCCTGCCCGGCCAGGAGGGCTGGAGTTACGTGTACGGGCGGCAGGCGAGCTACGGCGGGCCGTTCGGGCGGATCGGCGAACTGCGTCCCGGCGACGTGCTCGGCGTGGTCACCGGCCAAGGCGAGCACGCGTTCCGGGTGACGGGGGTGCGCCGCGCGGGCGCGCCGGAGCCCGCGCCGGTGGCGGCGGGGGCCGGGCGGCTGACGCTGGTGACGGCCGAGGGGACCCCGTTCATGCCGGACGGCGCGGTGTGGGTCGACGCGGAGCTGACGAGCCAGGCGCAGCCGGCGCCGCCGCGTCCGCTGGCCACGCGGGCCCTGGACGCGTCGGAGGACGCGATGGGCTGGGAGCCGGGCGCGCTGGTGGCGTTGCTGCTGTGGGCGCAGTCGCTGCTGCTGGCGGTGGCGGCGGTGATCTGGGTGCGGCTGCGCAAGGGCGGCTGGCACGCGTGGGTGGTCGGTGTGCCCGCGCTGGCGGCCACCGGTTTGTTCTTCTGCTCGGAACTGTCCCGGCTGATGCCGAACCTACTGTGAGGAGCACGGCGTGACGATGACGTTGGTTGAGGGCGGCCCGGCGACGCTGGAGGCGCGGGAGGTGTCCGCGTGGTTCGGCGACCACCTGGTGCTGGACCGGGTGTCGCTGACGATGCCGGCGGGCCGGGTGACGGCGCTGATCGGTCCCTCGGGCTGCGGGAAGTCGACGTTCCTGCGGACGCTGAACCGGATGCACGAGCTGGTGGGCGGCGCGAAGCTGGCCGGTGAGGTGCTGCTGGACGAGCGGGACGTGTACGCGCCGGACCGGCGGGTCACCGACGCGCGGCGGCACATCGGGATGGTGTTCCAGAAGCCGAATCCGTTCCCGGCGATGTCGGTCTACGACAACGTGCTGGCGGGGCTGCGGCTGACGGGGACGCGGGTCTCGCGGCGGGCGAAGGACGCGCTGGTCGAGGAGTGCCTGTCGAAGGCGGGCCTGTGGCGGGAGGTGTCGGGGCGGTTGCGGCAGCCGGGTGGCGCGCTGTCCGGTGGGCAGCAGCAGCGTCTGTGCATCGCGCGGGCGCTGGCGGTGCGGCCGCGGGTGCTGCTGATGGACGAGCCGTGCTCGGCGCTGGACCCGACGTCCACGCGCCGGATCGAGGAGACCATCGCCGAGCTGGCCGCGGAGGTGACGGTCGTGATCGTCACCCACAACATGCAGCAGGCGGCGCGCGTGTCGCACCAGTGCGCGTTCTTCCTGGCCGAGCAGGGGCGGCCGGGGGTGATCGTGGAGCACGGGGGCACCGAGGAGATGTTCTCGCGGCCGCGGGACCCGCGCACCCTCGACTACGTCAACGGCCGCTTCGGCTGAGCGGCGGACACGAAGACGCCCCGGCCGGTGGCCGGGGCGTCTGGCGTTTTCGCGGCTAGTTCGCCGTGTAGGGATCGATCAGGCTCGACAGGTCGGGGGCGGTGCCCTCGGGGTCGGAGGCGGGCGCGGCCGGGTCGGCGGCCGGGTCGTCCTCGTGCGTGGGGTCGGAGCCGAAGAGGCCACCGGGGATCACGCTCTCCGGGTCGCCGCTGGGGGCCGGAGCGGTGTCCTCGGACGAGTCGGCCGGAGCGTCCTCGAAGTCGTGCGTCTCGTCCATGTAGCCGTCACCGTCGGTGTCCAGCTGGTAGTTGTCGACGGTGCCGTCGCCGTCGGTGTCGGTCTGCAGCTCGTCGATCAGGCCGTCGTGGTCGTAGTCCACGGCGATCGAGTCGGCGTCACCATCACCATCGGCGTCGTAGCGGTACTCGTCCGCGCCGTCGTCACCGACCGTGGCCGAGTACTCGTCGCCGTCGCCGTCACCGTCGAAGTCGATCCACGGTCCTTCGCTCATCGCTCTACTCTCCCCAAAATCCGGTTCAACCCTGTGCACCAAACCATAGGCGGCGCCGGGACGCTCATTCTCCCGGATCTGTGCCAACGCGGCATCGGCGAGGTGGCGGCGTCCCTGTGTGGGGACGCCGCCACCGTGGGCTACCGGTTCTGCGGGCGGGGCGGCAGGGGCGGCGGGGTCAGCACCGGGCGGTCGGTCGGCGACGGGATGTCACCGGGCCGCTTCTCGACCTCGACCAGGGCGAGCTCGATGGCGGTCTCCAGTTGCGGGTCGCGTCCGGCGGCGCAGTCCTGGGGGGACTGGTGGACCTCGACGTCGGGGTCGACGCCGTGGTTCTCCACGCCCCAGCCGCCGTCGTCGAAGTGGAAGCTGAGTTCGGGCTGGGACAGGAAGGTGTTGTCGGAGAGTCCCTCGCGGTCGGTGTAGCCGACGACGCCGCCCCAGGTGCGGGTGCCGACGAGCGGTCCGAGGCCGTAGACCTTGAAGGCGTGGGCGAAGATGTCGCCGTCGGATCCGGCGAGCTCGTTGGCGATGGCGACCATGGGCCCGCGGGGGGATTCCACGGGGTAGGGCTCGACGGTGGTCCAGCGGGAGTAGTCGTAGCCGATGCGGCGGCGGGCGAGCTTCTCGATGAGCAGTGCCGAGACGTGGCCGCCGCCGTTGAAGCGGATGTCGACGATGAGGCCGTCGCGGTCGTGTTCGGCGAGGAAGCCGCGGTGGAACTCGGCGAAGCCCTGGGGGGCCATGTCGGGGACGTGGAGGTAACCGATCCGGCCGCCGGTGGCCTCGTGGACGCGGCGGCGGTTGGCCTCGACCCATTCGCGGTAGCGGAGGGGGCCCTCGCCGCTGAGGGCGGTGACGGTGACGGTGCGGGGTTCGCCGTCGCCGCGTTTGACGGTGAGCGCGACCTCCTGCCCGGCCTGGTTGACCAGGCGCTGGCCGGGGGTGACGCCGGTTTCGCCGCCGACGGGCTGCCCGTTGACCGCCAGGAGCACGTCGCCCTCCTCGACTCCCACGCCGGGGAGCGTGAGGGGCGAGGTGGCGGCGGCGTTCCAGGTGTCGCCGCGCAGGATCTTGGCGAAGGTGTAGACGCCGTCGGTGACGTCGAACTCGACGCCGAGGCGGCCCTGGCCGTAGTAGGGGCCGGGGCGGTCCTCACCGGCGCGCTCGTAGGCGTGGGAGGTGCCCAGTTCGCCGTTCATCTCCCAGAACAGGTCGGAGAGCTCGGCGCGGGTGGAGACGCGGTGGACGAGCGGCGAGTAGCGCTCGTAGACGCCGGGCCAGTCGACGCCGGACATCTCGGGGTTCCAGAAGTGCTCGCTCATGAGGCGCCAGGCCTCGCGGAACATCTGCGGCCATTCGGCCTCGGGGCGGACCGAGACCTTGACGCGGGACAGGTCGATCCAGCCGGACTCGCGGGTCGTCCCGGTCTCCTCGGGGGCCTTCTCGCCGGCCTTGAGGACGCGCAGGCGGTCGCCGGAGCCGTACATCATCGTCTTGCCGTCGGGTCCGCTGCCGGCCCAGGAGACGGCGTCGGCGACGCGCTCGACCTTGCCGGTGGTCAGGTCGACCATGTCGAGGACGCCGTGCGGGCCTTCGTCGGAGCCGTAGGGCAGGGTGTGCTGGACGGGGCGGGAGAGGACCAGGACCTTCCCGGGGGCGCCCAGGACCCGCTCGTAGCTTCCGGCGGGCACCGGTACCGGCACCACGCGGCCGGACAGCCCTTCGACGTCCACAAGGGACACCTCGGGCGCGGCGGCCTCGTCGTCCTTTGTAGACTCGTCCTCGGCCGCGCCCGTCCCCTTGCCGTCCTTGCCGTTATCCTCCACGAGCGGCTTGGGCGAAGGCCGGAAGGGCGCGGCCGTGTCCGCCTTGAGGACCACGGCGTAGGGGCGCGAACCGGCGGGGAAGCCCAGGTCGAAGTGCAGCTCGTCGTAGACGGGGTTGTACTCGCGGTGCCCCACGAAGTACAGGAACTTGCCGTCGGGGTCGAAGGACGGGCCCTCGTCCCGCAGCACGCGCTCGGCGGCCACGTGCGTGGCGCCGGTGGCGACCTCGGCGAGGCGGATCTCGGTGCGGCTGGCGGAGTCGGCCTGCGAGGCCTGGGCGGGGCTGGCGTAGGCGAGCCAGTCGCCGTCCGGGGAGAACACCGGGCCGGTGATCTGCCCGTAGGAGCTGGTGTCGACCACCCGCACCACCGGCTGCTCTTCGCTCAGGTCGACCAGCAGGATCTGGTTGCGGTGGTTGGCCACCGCGACGTGCCGCCGCTTCGGGGACACCGCCAGCTCGGCCACCCGGCCCAGGTCCAGCCCGCTCAGGCGCCGCTCGGGGCCGCCGTCGGCGGGCAGGGTCACCAGGGTCTCGGTCTCGCCGGTGTCGGCGGCGACCGCGACGAGGTCGTCCTCGCCGGGCAGCCAGGTCAGGTGCCGGTAGCGGACCCCGTCGGGCGCGCCGTGCTGCACGACCGCGCCCTCCCAGCCGCCGAAGGAGAAGGGCTTGCCGCGGCTGGTGATCGCCAGGCGCGAACCGTCGCCGGACAGCTCGACGGTGTGCAGGAACTCGCCGGTGTCGACGAAGCGGCGGGCGCGCTGGGTGCGGGTGACGCCGATGGTCACGTCCAGCTTTCGGGGGGCGTCCTCGGCCGGGTCGAGCAGGTACAGCTCGCCGCCGCAGTGGTAGACGAGGCGGTGCCCGTCGCCCGAGAGGTGCCGGGCGTAGAAGTCGTCGTGGTCGGTGTGCCGGGCCAGGTCCGTCCCGTCGAAGGCGACCGAGTAGACGTTCCCGTAGCCCTCGTGGTCGGAGATGAAGTACAGCCGCTCGCCGATGATCTGCGGGTTGGCCACGCTGGAGCCCAGGCTCGGCAGGAGGGCGAACTCGCCGGAGCCGGTGGCGTCGATCCAGAGGGTCCCGGCGGTGCCGCCCTTGTAGCGCTTCCAGTGGGCGGCGTCGCGCCCGTAGCCGCGGCAGATGACGGTCACGCCGCCCTCGCCGTGGGCGATCTCGGTGCCGCGCACCCACAGCAGCTCCGCCGACTCCCCGCCACCGGCCGGGACGCTGCGAAGGCGCGGCTCGTAGTTGTCACTGAACGCGTTGGTGGAGTAGACGACGCCCGCGCCGTCGGGCGTCCAGGCGGTCACGCTCTTGCGCGCGCCGCCCTCGAAGGTCAGCCGCCGCGACTCGCCGCCCTCGATGGGGACGACGTGGACCTCGGTGGGGCCCTCCTCGCGGCCGCTGTAGGCGATGAGGGAGCCGTCCGGGGACACGCGCGGGTGGTCGGCGGCGCCCACGCCCGCGGTGAGCCTGCGCGCGGTACCGCCGCCGCTCGGCACCGACCACAGGTCGTCCTCGCAGACGAAGACGATCGTGTCGCCGTGAATCGTCGGGAAACGGGGATAGCCGTTGGCCATCGGGGGACCTCCGTGGGGTGGAGTGAGTGGAGCCCTTGGAAGTGGAGCGACCGCTGATCGCGGCATCACCATGACATCACATCGACGCCACGTGAGCAAGCCCACGAGTGGGCGCGACCGCCACGACGTAGGCTTCACCGGTGACCTCCGTACAGCCCGAAGGCCGACGCATGCTGCGCATCGAAGCGCGCAACGCGGAGACGCCGATCGAACGCAAGCCGTCCTGGATCAAGGTCAAGGCGAAGATGGGCCCGCAGTTCACCGAGCTGCACGGGCTGGTCAAACGCGAGGGCCTGCACACGGTCTGCCAGGAAGCCGGCTGTCCCAACATCTACGAGTGCTGGGAGGACCGGGAGGCGACGTTCCTCATCGGCGGCGACCAGTGCACCCGCCGCTGCGACTTCTGCCAGATCGACACCGGCAAGCCCCAGGCGCTCGACCGCGACGAGCCCCGCCGGGTCGCCGAGTCGGTCAAGCAGATGGAGCTGCGCTATGCCACGATCACCGGCGTCGCCCGCGACGACCTGGACGACGGCGGCGCCTGGCTCTACGCCGAGACCGTCCGGCAGATCCACGCCGAGGTCCCCGGCTGCGGCGTCGAGCTGCTCATCCCCGACTTCAACGCCGTCCCCGAGCAGCTCGCCGAGGTCTTCGGCGCGCGCCCGGAGGTCCTCGCGCACAACGTGGAGACCGTCCCGCGCATCTTCAAGCGCATCCGCCCCGGCTTCCGCTACGAGCGGTCCCTGTCGGTGATCACCCAGGCCCGCGAGGCCGGGCTGGTCACCAAGTCCAACCTGATCCTGGGCATGGGCGAGGAGCGCGAGGAGATCTCGCAGGCCCTCAAGGACCTGCACGCCGCCGGCTGCGAGATCATCACCATCACCCAGTACCTGCGCCCGTCCCCGCGCCACCACCCGGTCGAGCGCTGGGTCAAGCCCGAGGAGTTCGTCGAGCTGGCCGCCGAGGCCGAGGCGATCGGCTTCGCCGGTGTCATGAGCGGCCCGCTGGTGCGTTCCTCGTACCGTGCCGGGCGTCTCTACCGGCAGGCTTTGGACGCCCGGCAGCCGGTGTGACGCGCGCCTACATTTAAGCTTGACGTTATGGCAGAGCCCGAGAAGGTTTCCTTCGGCCAGCGGATCAAACAGATCGGCCAGGCGTTCACTTTCACCGCGAAGCGGGACAAGGCGTTCATTCCCCTGGTGATCGCCGCCGTCCTGGCTCCGCTGATCATCGTCGCCTTCCTCGTCGGCTTCTTCGACATCGGCTGGTGGATCATCCCCGTCGGGGTCATGGCGTCCCTTTTGGCCGCCATGATCGTGCTGAACCTGCGGGTCAACACCGCGGTGATGAACGAGGCCGTCGGCAAGCCCGGCGCGGCCCTGGCGCTCCTGGACATCCTGCGCGGCTGGACGACCACGCCCGCCGTCCAGGTGAACACCCACCAGGACATGGTCCACCGCGCGATCAGCCGCTCCGGCGTGGTCCTGCTCGCCGAGGGCAGCCCCGGCCGCCTGAAGAGCATGATCGCCCAGGAGAAGAAGCGGCTGTCGCGCATCGTGGGCGACGCCCCCGTCCACGCCTACATCATCGGCGAGGAGGAGGGTCAGCTGTCGGTGCGCAAGCTGCGCACGACGATGACCAAGCTCCCGAAGGTCATCACCTCCAAGGAGGTGGCCGGGCTGATCAAGCGCCTGGAGGCCATCTCCGCCCGCTCGGCGCCCATCCCGAAGGGCCCGATCCCCGGCAACATGCGGCCCCCGAAGGGCATGCACAAGGCGATGCGCGGACGCTGATCCAGCCCGCGCCAGCCGCCGCGTCCGAACCCCGGGCGCGGCGGCTTTTTGTATCCGAAGTGACATCTCCGCTTTCCGTCGCGTCCACTACGGTGGAGCAACCGCGAGACCCGGAGCACGGCCCGGCACCGAGGGCATGAGCACCGTCACCTTATGCTTTTCTTGATCGGTTCCATTCTGGATGCGAGGGTTGAACACATGAACGGCGAACCCCTTCTCCGCGGCAAGGGCCTGCGGGTCACCAAGCAGCGGCTCGCCGTCCTCGACGTCCTCGCCGAAGGCGGCCACCCGGGCGTGGACGAGATCATCACCAGGGCCCGCCCGAAGGTCGGCTCCCTGTCCACCCAGGCCGCCTACGACGTCCTGGCCACCCTCACCGCCGCCGGGCTGGCCCGCCGCATCGAACCCGCCGGGCACGTCGCCCGCTTCGAGGCGCGCACCGGCGACAACCACCACCACGCCGTCTGCCGCCAGTGCGGGCACGTGGAGGACATCGACTGCGCGGTCGGCTCCGCGCCGTGCCTGGAGGGCTCCCCCGACCACGGGTACCTCATCGACGAGGCCGAGGTCACCTACTGGGGGCTGTGCGCGGATTGCCAAAAGGCCGGACCGGCCGCGACCGTCAACTAGCACCGTGGCGGGACTGGCCGCGACGGTGAACCAGCGGGAACCGGTCTAGCGCAGGACGATCGACTCGGCGGCCTTGTCCTGGATGCCGCGCCGGTCGCGGTCCATGATCAGCGCCGGGATCACCAGGGCCACCAGGGCGCCGCGCACCAGCGCGCGCCACACGCCGATGCGGCCGCCGTCGGTGACGCGCACGCAGCGGATCTTCGCCACCCGCATGCCGGGGGTCTGCGCGAAGAAACCGATGAACACCCCGTACTCCAGCACCAGGAAGGCCGAGGCCCACAGGTTGCCGTAGGGCTTGGGCATGACCGCCGCGGCCAGCAGCAGGCACAGGACCCAGTCGACCAGCAGCGCCAGGAAACGCTCGCCGAAGGTCGCCGGACGGGTCTCGCCGGCCGTCTTCTCACCGCTCGTGGTCGCCACGGACCGAGGGTACCGGGTGTGCGTGACCGGGTGAACGGCACGCCCGGTGGCGCGTAACACGGCCGAAACAAGAGGGACACGGGCGGGCAATAGCGCCGCCATACCTTCGTCGTCGAAGCCAGCGCTCTCCCCGCGACGGAGGACCCATCGTGTTCGCCAACCCCGACGAGCTGTTCCGCTACATCCGCGACAACGACGTCCGGTTCATCGACGTGCGTTTCTGCGACCTGCCCGGCGTCATGCAGCACTTCAACGTGCCGGTCGAGGCCTTCGGCGCCGACGTCTTCACCGACGGCCTGGCCTTCGACGGCTCGTCCATCCGCGGGTTCCAGGCGATCCACGAGTCGGACATGCTGCTCCTCCCCGACGTCACCTCGGCGTTCGTGGACCCGTTCCGGGCGCAGAAGACCATCGCGATCAACTTCTTCATCCACGACCCGTTCACGCGCGAGGCCTACAGCCGCGACCCGCGCAACGTGGCGAAGAAGGCCGAGCAGTACCTGGCGTCGGTCGGCTTCGCCGACAAGGCGTACTTCGGGGCCGAGGCGGAGTTCTACATCTTCGACTCCATCCGCTACGACACCGACGTCCAGCACGGCTTCTACTACATCGACTCGCAGGAAGGCGCCTGGAACTCCGGTCGCGAGGAGGAGGGCGGCAACCGCGGCTACAAGCCGAAGGTCAAGGGCGGCTACTTCCCCGTCCCGCCCGTCGACCACTTCGCCGACCTGCGCGACGGCATCGTCCGCGAGCTGCTGAACGTGGGCCTGGAGGTCGAGCGCTCCCACCACGAGGTCGGCACCGCCGGTCAGGCCGAGATCAACTACAAGTTCTCCACGCTGCTGCACTCCGGCGACCAGATGCAGCTGTTCAAGTACATCGTGAAGAACACCGCCTGGGCGGCCGGCAAGACCGCGACCTTCATGCCCAAGCCGCTCTTCGGCGACAACGGCTCCGGCATGCACACCCACCAGAGCCTGTGGCTGGGCGGCGAGCCCCTGTTCTACGACGAGACCGGCTACGCCGGGCTGTCGGACATGGCCCGCTACTACATCGGCGGCCTGCTCGCCCACGCCCCGTCGCTGCTGGCCTTCACCAACCCGACGGTGAACTCCTACCGCCGCCTGGTGCCCGGCTACGAGGCCCCCGTGAACCTCGTCTACTCGCAGCGCAACCGCTCGGCCTGCACCCGCATCCCGGTGACCGGCTCGAACCCGAAGGCCAAGCGCGTCGAGTTCCGCGTGCCGGACCCGTCGTCCAACCCGTACCTGGCCTTCTCGGCGATGCTGATGGCCGGCCTCGACGGCATCAAGAACAAGACCGAGCCCCCGGCGCCGGTCGACAAGGACCTCTACGAGCTCCCGCCCGAGGAGTTCGGCGAGGTCACCCAGGTCCCCGGCTCGCTGCCGGAGGTCCTGAACGCGCTGGAGGCCGACCACGACTACCTCCTCGAAGGCGGCGTCTTCACCCCCGACCTGATCGAGACCTGGGTCGGCTGGAAGCGGGAGAACGAGGTGGACCCGATCCGCCTGCGGCCCACCCCGCACGAGTTCGCTCTGTACTTCGACGTATAGGGACTTCGACGTGTAAGCGCCCCCGCCTACGCGTCTGAGGGAGGCCCCGCCGTGGCACGACGGTGGGGCCTTCGTCGTGTCCGGGGCACGATGGCGGGCATGAGCTTCTCGACTCCCTTCACGCGCATGTTCGGCGTCCGGCACCCCATCGCCCTGGCACCGATGGGCGGCTCGGCGGGCGGCGCGCTCGCCGCGGCCGTCTCCCGCGGCGGCGGACTGGGCCTGCTCGGCGCCGGTGACGGCGACCCGGCGTGGCTGGCCCGCGAGGTGCCGCTGGTCACCGGGCTGCCGTGGGGCATCGGCTTCCTCACCTGGACCCTCGGCGACGGCGCCGTGGCCCGCGCGCTGGAGCACCGCCCGCACGCGGTCATGCTCTCCTTCGGCGACCCGCTCCCCCACGCCCGGCACGTGCGCGAGGCCCGGATCCCGCTCATCGTGCAGGTCACCGACCTCGACGAGGCCCGCCGGGCGGTGGACGCCGGGGCCGACCTGATCGTCGCGCAGGGCACCGAGAGCGGCGGGCACGGCGCGCGCCGCGGACGGTCCACCCTGCCGTTCGTGCCCGCCGTCGCCGACCTCGTCGCGCCCACGCCCGTGCTCGCCGCCGGCGGCATCGGCGACGGGCGCGGGGTGGCGGCGGCGCTGGCGCTCGGGGCGTCCGGCGCGCTCATCGGAACCCGCTACCAGGCCACCGCCGAGGCGCTGGTGCCCGAGTCGACGGCCAAGGCGATCGTGGCGGCGGCGGGTGAGCGGACCGAGCGCAACCGCGTCCTGGACATCGCGCGCGGCTCGGCGTGGCCGTCCCGGTACACCGCACGCACCCTCGCCCACCGGTTCCTGGACGAGTGGCGCGGGCGCGAGGAGGAGCTGGCCGCCGACGCCGGGGCGCGCCGCGCGTACGACGAGGGCGTGGCGAGCGGCGAGCTCCCGGCGCTGCCGCAGTGGGCGGGCGAGTCGGTGGACCTGATCCGCGACCTGCCGGGTGCGGAGGAGCTGACCGAGCGGCTGGCGGCCGAGGCGGTGACGGCGGTACGCGCGGTGGAGGAGATGGGGAGGGCGGCGCGGGGGTGAGGTGGCGCGACGCGAGCGGGTCGTGGGACCGCCCGGGGCCGGGCCACGCTTCGGTGTCGCTCGCGTCGGCTCATCCCCGGCTCGCGTGCGACCATGTCAACCGATGCGCACCCGTAGCCTCCTGACCCCGGTCCCGCTCTCCGGCGCCGCGGCCCTCGTCCTCTCGCTCGTGTGGGCCTTCGCGCCGACGATGGGCACCGACACCTCCGCGCAGGAGGCGCACGCGTCGTTCTTCGCCGCGCACGGTTTCGCGCTCATCGACTTCGCCTGGTACGGCGGGGCGCAGCCGCTCGGGTACAGCCTGGTCTCGCCGCCGGTGATGGCGCTGCTGGGCGTCACTGCCACCGGCGTCATCGCGGCGACGGCCTCGGCGGGTCTGCTGGCCGCGTTGTTCGCGCGGTGCGGGGTGGCGCGGCCGCTCCTGGGCGGGCTGCTGGGCGCGGTGACGATGGCGGGGAACCTGGTCTCGGGGCGGGTCACCTTCGCCCTCGGCGTGGCCTTCGCGCTGGCGGCGCTGTTCGCGCTCACCCACCGGCGGGGGCTGCCGTGGGCGGCCGCGGCGGCGGTGCTGGCGGGGGCGACGAGCCCGGTGGCGGCGCTGGTGGTGGGCGTCGCGGCGGTGGCGTTGCTGGCGGTGCGGTGGCGGGCGGTGCTGGTGGTGGGCGTCGCGGCGGCGGTGCCGATGGGGGTGATGACCGTCCTGTTCGGGGACGGGGGGTGGATGAACTTCTCGCCGGACGACTTCTGGCGCGCCCTCAGCGTCACGCTGCTGGTCGCGGTGGCCGGATGGTTCGCGAAGCGGCGGGAAGTCCTGGCCGGCGCGGTGGCGGTCGCGGTGGGGCTGACGCTGTCCTACCTGCTCAAGACGCCCGTCGGCGCCAACGCGATGCGCCTGACGGTGCTGTTCGCGCTGCCGGTGCTGGCCGCGATCACCCCGCTGCCGCGCCGGGGTAAGGCACTGGTCCTCACGGTCGCGCTCGTGGCGGTGGCGTGGTGGCTGCCTCCGGTGAACATCGGCGACGTGAAGGACGCGGGGAACACCTCGGCCTCGCGCGGGTACTACGCGCCGCTGCTGGCCGAGCTGGCGCGGCGGGGACCGGTCGGGCGCATCGAGATCCCCCCGACGCGCGACTACTGGGAGGCGGCCTACGTGGACGTCCCCCTCGCCCGCGGCTGGCTGCGGCAGCTCGACATCGCGCGGAACCCGCTGTTCTTCGCCACCACGCCCGGACGCGGCGGCACCGGCGTCGCGCTCACCCCGGACTCCTACCGCGCCTGGCTGCTCGACGCGGGCGTGTCGTACGTGGCCGTCCCCGACACGTCCTTCTCGTGGGTGGGACGCCCGGAGGCCGCGCTCATCGCGGGCGGCCTGCCGTACCTGACGCCGGTCTGGAGCGACGCGCACTGGACGCTCTACGCCGTGGCCGACCCGGCCCCGCTGGTGGCCGCGCCGGCGACGCTGGTCTCGTCCACCGCCGCCGGGGTCGTCTTCGACGCGCCCGCCGCCGGTGACTACCTGGTGCGCGTGCGGCCCCTGCGCTGGCTGAGCGTCGACGGCCCGGGCGCCCCGCGATGGCGAACGCAGGGCGCCTGGACCGTCGTCACCGTGTCCGGACCGGGCCGGTACACGGTGGCCTAGTGGTGCCGGTGGTACTTCTTCGGGAGCTTGAACCCGTAGTCGGCCATCACCGAGCGCAGCACGTCCGGGTAGTCGGTGATGATGCCGTCGACGCCGTCGTCGATGAGCTTGCGCATGGTCGCCTCGTCATCGACGGTCCACGGCACGACCTTGATGCCGTAGGCGTGCGCGTGGCGGACCATCTCGGCGGTCACGTAGGGGCGGTAGCCGGGGTCGCCGACGTGCCCGTTCTGCGGGAAGCCGTGCACGGGCGAGAACGCGCCGGCGCCGAAGGTCGCGATCGCCGCGATCGGGTCGCCGCCGAAGTCGTCGATGTCGATGCCGCCCAGCCACGGCGACGCGCCGGGCTTGCCGGTCTGCAGGAAGTCGTAGTTGGTGAGGGCCACCAGCGGCAGTCGCGGCTCGACCTGCCCCATGCGCATCAGCGCGCCCCAGTCGAAGCTCTGGACGGTGACCTGCCGCAGCAGGCCCGCGCGGCGGACCTCGGCGGCGGTGACCTGGACGAACTGCTCGCGCGGGGCGGTCTGCTCGGGCGCGCCCGCCTCGACCTTGGTCTCCACGTTCAGCATGACCTTGTTCGCCCGGTAGCGGTGGACGAGGTCGAAGACCTCCCGCAGGGTCGGCATGCGCTCGCCGGGGTGCGTCTCCTGGCCGGGGAAGGACGGCTGCGCCAGGGATCCGCAGTCGAGGGTCTTCACCTGGGCCAGGGTGAGGGTCTTGATGTACTTGCCGACGTAGGGGAACTCCGGATCGCCCGGCACGGCCGGGGCGGTGTCCAGGCACTTCGCGCCGGTGACCTTCCGGTCGTGGGTGACCACGGCCCGGCCGTCCTCGGTGATCTGGACGTCGAGTTCGAGCGTCGTGACGCCCAGCTCCAGCGCGTTGGAGAACGACGAGATGGTGTTCTCCACGACGAGACCGATCCCGCCCCGGTGGGCCTGGAGGTCGAAGTCCCGCTTGTGGTGCGGGTGCGCCGAGGCCGGGACGGCCGCGGCGAGAACCGCGGCCGCGCCCAGGACGGCGGCGATGGTGAGGCGAATGGGCTTCATGGGCGACACCATCCCGGACGGGAGTGAACGCCGGGTGTCGCCTCGGCGATCTTGCGGGTGCTACTTCTCCACCGAGTACCGCAGCTGCGCGAACCCGCCACCGGCCTCGGTGGCCGAGTCCAGGCGCAGCGGGACGTCGGCGGCCAGGTCGCCGAAGAGCCGCCGTCCGGAACCGATGAGGACCGGTGCCACGCTGATGACGAAGCGGTCGACGCGCCCGGCGGCGATGAAGCCCTGGATCAGCCGCCCGCCGTCGGGGTACACGTGCTCCACGCCCCGCGCGTCCAGGTCGGCGATCAGGGCGTCCAGGTCGCGGTGGACGGTCACGCGCGGGTCGGCGTCCGCGGGCATCGTGGTGCTCAGGACGGCGACGTGGCGGTCGCCGTAGTGCCAGTTCTCCTCGCCGAAGCCGACCACGGTGTCGTAGGTGTTGCGGCCCATGACCACGGCGTCCACCGACTCCAGGAACGCGAAGAAGCCGAGGTCCCCGGCCTGCTCACCGCGCTCGGTGAGCCAGGTGATGTCGTCGTCGAGACGTGCGATGTAGCCGTCGAGGCTGGTGCCGATGAAGACGGTCGTGGAAAAGGCCATCAGTTCCTCCACAGAAGGTGATCGATGTCGTCGTGCAGTTGTGCGGCGGGGTCGCCCTCGCCGGTCAGCGCCCACCGCAGTAGTGAGCCGTCGGTGGTGATCTGGACCGCGCGCGCCAGGCGCGGGACGTCGGTGCCCGGCGGCAGCTCGCCGCCCTCGACGGCCTCGGCGAGCAGGCCGGTCAGGGCCTCGCCGACCGCGCGGGCGTGCGCGGCGGCGTGGACGCGGAAGTCCGGGTCGGAGAGGTCGAGCTGGAGCATGCCCAGCTGGTTGGCCATCTCCTCGGGGGTGTTCATGTGGGCGGCGATCTCGGCGGCGACGGCGTGCAGCGCGGCCAGCGGTGAGGCGTGTGCTCGGCGGGCGCGTTCGTAGGGTTCGGCGGCGCGGGCGGCGGCGTCGGCGGCGAAGGCGAGGAGCAGGCCGCGTTTGGAGCCGAAGCGCTGGGACAGGGTGGCGGCGGCGACTCCGGCCTCGGCGCCGACGAGGGCGAGGGTCAGGCGGGTGGGGCCGTGGCGGCCGATGGCGCGCGCGGTGGCGGCGAGCAGGTCGGCGTCGCTGGTGGCGCGGGGTCGTGGCATGTGTCCCTCCTTCGGTGATCGACTCTAGCACGTTAATAAATGGCGGTTCATTTACTATCGGTGGCGGGGATCGGGGACCGGCTCGGCGGCTCTCCGCGGAGTCGCCGTTCGCCGGCTTCCCGGTCCACGTCATCCCCTCCACCTCCGCGTGCGACCATGAGCCGCGTGCGGCGCCTTTTGATCACCTACATCGGACTGGCCGGCGGCCTCTTCCTCGCGGCCGGGGCCTGGCTCGGCGGCGCCAGGCCGCACACCGACCTGCGGTCCAACATCTTCAAGGCGCTGGCCAAACCCGAGTCGGCCACCGGCGTCGTGCTCTGGGCGGTGGGCCTGATCGCGCTGGGCTACGCCTGGTGGCAGATCCGCAAGCTCGACCTGACGGTCAAGAGCGCACTGTGGACCGCCGCGCTGTGGGCGGCGCCGCTGCTCATCGCGCCACCGCTGGCCAGCCGCGACATCTACGCCTACGCCTGCCAGGGCGCCACCCTGCGCGGGGGCCTCAACCCCTACGAGGTCGGCTCGAACGCGCTGCCGTGCCCGTGGCTGAGCTCGATGTCGCTCGGCTGGCAGAAGACCACCGCGCCCTACGGCCCGATCTGGGTGCTCATGGCGGGCCTGGCCATCGTCATCGCCGGGAGCAGCCTGTGGACGGCGCTGCTCGCGCTGCGCATCGCCGCCGTCTTCGGCGTGGTCCTGATGGCCTGGGCCATCCCGGCGCTGGCCCGCGCGGCCGGCACCGACCCCACGCGCGCGATCTGGCTCGGCCTGGCCAGCCCGCTGCTGGTGATCCACCTGGTGTCCGGCGGGCATAACGACGCGGTGATGATAGGCCTGGCACTCGCCGGGCTCGTCGCCGCCCAGAAACGGCGGGGACTCCTGGCCGGCGGGCTGCTCGGGGCCGCCATCGCGGTCAAGGCCACCGCCGGGATCGCGCTGCCCTTCGCCGTCCTCATGCTCATGCGCGAGCGGAGCGTCCGCGAGTTCCTCACCCGGACCGCCGCCGCGCTCGCCGGGACCCTCGTCGCCTTCGGCGTCATCACCCTCGCCAGCGGCCTGGGCTTCGGCTGGCTGCGGGGCCTGGCCTCCTCGGGCGACTCGGTGCAGTGGACGGCGCCGCCCACCGCGCTCGGCATGGCCGTCGGCGCGCTGTCCAAGGCCCTCGGGCACGACGTGACCACCGGCGCGATCGAGGTGTGCCGCCTGCTCGGCTGGGTGGCCCTGGCGGTCTCGCTGGTGTGGATCTGGCTGCGCGCGCTCAAGCACGGAAACCCGCTGCGGTACCTGGCCTACGCGCTGCTGGCGGTGCTGGCCTTCTCGCCGGTGTTCCATCCCTGGTACGCACTGTGGCCGATGGCCGTCATCGCGGTCACCATGCCCGACTGGACCCCGGCGCGCGTGGCCGCGGTCGGGCTGCCGTTCCTGACCGTCCCCGACGGCGACAACCTCGCCCTGCGCACCAAGCTGGTGGGGGCGGTGGCGATGAGCGGGCTCGTCATCGCCGCCGCCGTGTACGGCCTACGCCGCCTTGGCACGTCGCTGAGGAAGGCGCGCCAGCCATAGCGGCCACCGGGGCCAGAAGTTGCCGCGCGCCAGGTCGACCTCGTCGGTCCCGGCGCGGATCGGCAGCATGACGATCAGCAGCACCGACAGCAGGACGTAGGAGTTCTCCCCCAGCCACCACCACGGGCCGTGCAGCCAGTGCTTGGTGGTGACCTCGGAGTACCGCAGGCTCATGGTCAGCGCGAAGGGCAGGTAGATCAGCAGGAACATGCCCGTCCACGCCCAGAACCGCTTGGTCCACAGGCCCGAGCGCAGCGCCACGTCGGCGAGCACGACCAGGGCGGGCACGATCCAGAAGTTGTGGTGGATCCACGACACGGGGCTGACCATGACGCCGACCAGGCCCACGATGGTCATCGCGCAGATCTCGTCCCCGGCCTTGTGGGCGCGCACCGCCCGCCACAGGCCGAAGCCGATGACCAGGACGACGCCGAGGACGAAGACGGCCTTGGGGTAGTTCGGGTCGCGTTCGTTGAACCAGCGCAGCAGGATCCCGTTGATAGAGGTGTTCGAGGTCTGGTCGAGGATGCCGACGCGCCCGGAGTCCCAGAAGGTGGTGAGCCAGAACTTGGCCGAGGAGCGCAGGTCGAAGCCGGCGGCCAGGACGGTGGCGATGATCGCGGCGAACATCGAGGTGATCGCGGCCCGCCAGCGCTTGGTGACCAGGAGGTAGACGATGAAGATGCCGGGGGTCAGCTTGATGGCGGTGGCCAGGCCGACGCCGACGCCGCCCCATTTGGAGCCGCGGCGGACCAGGAAGAGCAGGTCGCCGATGATGAGGATGGCCAGCTCGTGGTTGATCTGGCCGAAGCTGAGGGACTCCCGGATCGGTTCCAGCGCGAAGGCCAGGGGGACGGCGATGCCGCACACGAACCAGGCGGGCTGCTTGAAGCGCCGGGCCAGGGGCGTGGCCACCCAGTAGCACATGAAGGCCAGGGCCGCCGACATCAGCGTCAGGTGCATCCACTTCGCCAGCCCGTAGGGCAGGATCGCCAGCGGGATCATGATCAGCGCGGCGAAGGGCGGGTAGGTGAAGCCCAGGTTGAAGTTGATCTTGTCGGGCTGGGAGTAGTTGTAGAGGATGTTGTCCCCGTCCAGCCAGAACAGGACCGCCTTGCGGTAGATCCGGAAGTCGAAGAGCCGGTGATGCTCACCGAACTTGTCGGCCAGGATCCACACCGCCGCCATCAGCAGCACGATCAATGCGATGCGGAGAGCCGTCACCGTGCCCTTGCGGCGCAGGAACGCGCGCGGGCCGGTGGGCGCGGCCTTCGTGGTGGTGTCCAATGTGGTCTCTCTGTGCGCTTCGGTCCGGACGGGCGAGCTCATGCGGATCAGGGGACGAGGGTCAGCCGGTCGCGGGTGGTCACCTCGATGTCGCGGTCCGACCAGCGCATCGGCGTGAGGGCGCCCGTGCGCCACATCTGCACCTGGTCGTCGTAGTGCGCGGAGAAGGCGTGCCCGGACTGCCCGGTGAGGTTCACCCACCACGAGCCGTCCCAGTTGGCCAGGTCCACCACCATCCGCATCGACGGGACCGCGTCGACCTCGTAGCCCTCGGAGGCGTCCCAGCCGGTGGCGTTGACGATGCCGTCGCCGCCGGACACCCCGACCGGGGGCTCGTTGAACAGCCACTCCACGAACCCGATCCCGGAGGTGCCCAGGCTCTGGTTGCGCAGGGTCAGGGTGTGCAGCTCGTCCCAGCGCCATTCGGTGGGCTCGGGGCCGAGCTTCTGGGTGAGCTCGTCGACGGCCTCGGCCATGGCGCGCTTGAGGATCGCGTCGCGGTCCTCCTTCTCGGGGGTGGCCTTGACGTCCCACCACGGCGAGTCGGGCTCGTCGATGATGGTGCCGACGACCTCGTACCAGCGCTCGCCGCCGCCGGGTGCCAGGTCCTGGGGCAGTTCGTCGAAGGTGTCGATGAGCAGGTGCCGCCAGGTGGCGTTGTAGAAGGCGGTGGCCGCCGAGTCGCGGTCGGACTGCAGGTCCCAGTCGCGCAGGAGGTCCTGGGCCGGTTTCACCTTGCCGTCGGTGGGTATCGCCAGCAGCTTCGGGACGACGGGGACGGCGCCGCCGTTGCGGCCGTCCATCTGCATCTGCCGGATGTCGTCGATGGTGAGCAGCTTCTCGCTGGCCTCGATCATGTAGCGGATCCGCTGGCTGCGGTACCCGTAGGCCCAGTCCTCGGTGAGGAGGTAGGGGTACTCCTCGCCGATGACCTCGTTGTTGGCGGTGACGATGAACCCGTCGTCGGGGTTGACGACGAAGGGCAGTTCGGGGGCCGGGATGTAACCGGTCCAGTCGTAGCCGGAGTCCCAGCCCGGGGAGGGCCAGGTGCCGTCGCCGGTCCCGCGGATCGGGATGCGGCCGGGCGCCTGGTAGCCGATGTTGCCGGAGGTGTCGGCGTAGATCATGTTCTGCGCGGGCACCTCGAAGCGGGAGGCGGCGGCCTTGAACTCCGGCCAGTTGTTCGCCTTGTTCAGCGCGAAGATCGCCTCGGCGGTCTTGCCGGGGTCGAGGGCCGTCCAGCGCAGGGAGACCGCGTACTGGCCGGGGCCGTCGATCTCGGGTGTGGGCGGTTTCTCGGCCAGGCCGGTGTAGGTGTCGCCGAAGTCGGACATGATCGGCCCGTGCTTGGTGGTCCGCACGGTGATGTTCACCGGGTCCTTGCCGGCGACCTTGATGGTCTCCTGGCGGCTCTCCACCGGCAGCCAGTTGCCGTCGACGAGGTACTTGTCGCCGTCGACGCGCTCGACGTAGAGGTCGGTGACGTCGGGGCCGAGGTTGGTGAAGCCCCACGCGATGGACGCGTTGTGGCCGATGATGACGCCGGGCACGCCGGAGAAGGTGAAGCCGGTGACCTGGTATGGGCACTCGGGACCGACCGTGCGGCAGCGCAGGCCCACCTGGTACCAGACCGAGGGCATCGCCGGGGACAGGTGCGGGTCGTTGGCCAGGATCGGCAGGCCCGTCTCGGTGCGCTTGCCGGAGATCACCCAGGAGTTGGAGCCGACGCCGTCGATGGCGGGACCGGTGACCTTGGAGACGGCGTCGAAGGCGCCCTGGGCGCGCTGGAGCGCGGCTCCGTCGCCCTCACCGCCGCCGCCACCGGCGCCGCCCTTGTCGTCCTTCTTCTTGTCGCCGGGGGTGAACACCCCCTTCTCGACCTCGCCGCCGCCGACGATCGGGTTGTGCCGGTCGCCGGGGTAGCGGGGGTAGAGCTGCGCGATCTGCTTGGGCGTCAGGCCCGCCGAGGCGAGCGTGGCGCGGCCGAGTTCGTCGGTGAGGTTGCCGCGCAGGTCCCAGGCCATCGCCTTCAGCCAGGCCAGGGAGTCGATCGGGGACCACGGCTCGATCTCGTAGTCGGGGTTCGACAGGCCCAGCACGGTGTACTCCAGGCTGACCTTCCCGGCGGAGTTCTGCTCCAGGTAGGCGTTGACGCCCTCGGCGTAGGCGGTGAAGTAGGACTTCGTGGTGGCGTCGAGGATCTCCCACTCCTGCTCGGCGACCTTGCGCCAGCCCATCGCCCGCACCGCCGAGTCGGTGGCGACCTGCGACTCGCCGAACATCTCCGAGAGGCGCCCGGAGGTGATGTGCCGGCGGAAGTCCATCTCCCAGAAGCGGTCCTGGGCGTGCACGAAGCCCTCGGCCCGGAACAGGTCGGTGGCGGTGTCGGCGTAGATCTGCGGGATGCCCCGCTCGTCACGCCACACGTCGACCTTCCCGGACATGCCCTTGACCTGCAGCTCACCGTCCACCGTCGGGAACGAGCGCCGCACGATCCAGGCGAATCCGAGGGACACCACCAGGAGCAGCACGGTCACCACCGCCAGGGTCCAGAACCCGATGCGGCGCAAAAGACGGAGGAAGCGAGCGCGATCCATCGGGCCATCTTCCCAGTAGGCGTCTCTGGGGCGTCCCTGGGGCATTGATCCCCCGCTCGGGGGAGACGGATCCCGCCGGGGGGTCGGGCGCATCGGCTTCGCGCGGACGACCGTGGTGGCATGGACGCGAAGGCAACGACAATCGTGCGTCGCGCCGCCGCGGTGACGCTGGCGGCGGGCACGCTCCCGTATCTGTCCCTGAAGATCTCCTGGCTGGCCGGTGGCCGCCTGGGTCTGGGGGACCTGGCCGATTCGGCGCAGCTGACCGCGCTGAACGGGTTCACGGCGGGCATGGACGCGGTGGCGTTCCTGCTGGCCGGGGTGTTCTTCTTCCGGCGCGGGCTGCGCGCACCCGCCTGGCTGCCGGTCTTCCCGATCTGGGTCGGCACCGGCCTGCTGGGACAGCTGCTGGTGCAGGTTCCGACGCAGCTGGCGGCGTCGGTGCTCAGTGGCGAGGCGGTGGCCTCGGGCAAGGCCGACACGGCCGTGCACTCGTGGGTCTACCTGGTGGTCTACGCCGGTTTCTGCCTCCAGGGGGTCGCGCTGGTCACGGCTTTCGCGCTGTACGCGCGGGAGCGGTGGGCCGGGGCGTTCACCGGGCGCACCGACGACGCCTCTCCCCTGCGGGCGCTGCTGCGTCCGGTGTCGCTGATCCTGGCGGTGGTCACGGGCCTGCTGGCGCTGTTCCACCTGTCCCTCGCGGCCGGTTCCACCTGGGGGATCAGCGCCGATCACGTGGCCACGTTCGGGGTGCCGGTGCGCGCGGCGGAGGTGGCGGTCGCGGCGGTGTTCGCGGTGGCCGCCTACGGGCTGCTGGCCACCGGCGGTCACCTGCGCGGACGTCGGCGCTGGACGGCGACGGTGGCGCTGTGGCTGGGCTCGGGGGCGATGTTCGGGTGGGGCATGTGGACCCTGGTGGTGCTGCTGGCCAGCGACACCGGCATCGGTGTCCGGTATTCGCCCGATCTGACCAGCTTCGAGGCCCTGGGCCGCTTCACCGTCGGGATCCTGGCGGGCTTCACCCTCCTGGTCGCGCACGCCGCCGCGAGCCTGAAATCGGCTTCAGGAGATCAGGTCTCGTAGAGGACCGTCTCGGACACGCCGTGCGCCTGGCGGGTGAGGCGCAGGTACTCGTCGAGGAACGCTCCGGGCTCCTCATCGTTGGGACGGCCGAGGGCGCGCGTGACACCCGCGAGGGCCACCCCCTGCTTCGGCAGCTGGTCGGTGGCCTTCCCCTTGGTCAGCACGAGGGCGTTGCGGACGCGAGAGACCAGCCGCCAGGCGCGGCCGAGGGCCTCGGCGTCGCCGGGGGCGATGAGCCGGGCGTCGGCGGCGGCCGAGAGCGCCGGGAGCGTGGCGGGCGTCCGCAGCCCGGGGGTGTCGTGGCCGTGGCGCAGCTGGAGGAGCTGGACGCTCCACTCGACGTCGGAGAGCCCGCCCCGGCCGAGCTTGGTGTGGGTGGTCGGGTCGGCGCCGCGCGGCAGACGCTCGGTGTCGACGCGGACCTTGAGGCGGCGGATCTCGGTGAGCTGCGCGGCGGTGAGCCCGCCGGCGGGGTAGCGGACGGTGTCGGCGAGCGCGGTGAAGCCCGCGCCGAGTTCGGGGTTGCCGGCCACGAAGCGGGCGCGCAGGAGGGCCTGGGCCTCCCAGACGCGGGACCAGCGGCCGTAGTAGGCGCGGTAGGCGCTCAGGGAGCGGACGAGGGGGCCCTGGCGGCCTTCGGGGCGCAGGTCGGCGTCGACGCCGAGGGGCGGGTCGGGCGCGGGGGCGGAGAGGAGGGCGCGGAGGCGTTCGGCGCGTTCGGCGGCGGCGGTCTCGTCGCCGTCGGCGCAGACGAAGAGGACGTCGGCGTCGGAGCCGTAGGCGGTTTCGGCGCCGCCGAGGCGTCCCATGCCGATGACGGCGAGGCGCCCGTCGGGGTCGACGATGGTGAGGGCGGCGGCGAGGACGGCGTCGGTGACGGCGGTGAGGGCCGCGCCTGTCTGGTCGAGGGTGAGGTGGCCGAGGAGGTCGGCGCTGGCCACGCGGAGGAGTTCGCGGCGGCGCATGGCGCGGACGGCGGCGACGGCGGTGGCGGGGTCGTCGTGGCGGGCGGCGGCGGCGCGCATCCCGTCGGCGAGGACGTCGCGGTCGCGGGGGGCGAGTTCGCGGTCGTCGGCGAGCATGCGCAGGGCGGCGGGGTCGCGGGAGAGGAGGTCGGTGACGTAGCGGGAGGTGCCCAGGAGCCCGGCGAGGCGCTGGGCGATGGGCCCGCCGTCGCGCATGAGGCCGAGGTACCAGGGGGTGCGGCCGAGGGCGTCGGAGATCTGGCGGTAGGCGAGCAGGCCGCGGTCGGGTTCAGGGGCGTCGGCGAACTCGCCGAGCAGGACGGGGAGGAGCTGCCGCTGGATGAGGGAGGTGCGGCCGACGCCGTCGGTGAGGGCGGAGATGTGGCGGAGGGCGCCGGCGGGGTCGGCGTAGCCGAGGACGGTGAGGCGTTCGCGGGCGGCCTTGGGGGTGAGGCGCAGGTCGCCGGTGGGGACTTTGGCGACGGCTTCGAGGAGGGGCCGGTAGAAGAGTTTCTCGTGGAGGCGGCGGACCTCGCGGGCGTAGCGGCGCCAGTGGTCGAGGAACTCCTCGCCGTTGCGGTGGCCGAGGAGGCGGGCGAGGCGGCCGAGGTCGGTGGGGTCGTCGGGGATGCGGTGGGTGCGGCGGAGGCGGTGGAGCTGGATGCGGTGTTCGACGGTGCGCAGCCAGGCGTAGGCCTCGGCGAGGAGGGCGCCGTCGTCGCGGCCGAGGTAGCCGCCGCCGGTGAGGGCTTCGAGGGCGGTGAGGGTGGTGGCCGAGCGCAGGGCGGGGTCGCTGCGGCCGTGGACGAGCTGGAGGAGCTGGACGGCGAACTCGATGTCGCGCAGGCCGCCGCGGCCGAGTTTGATCTCCTTCTCGGCGTCGGCCTTGGGGAGGTGGGCCTCGACGCGGCGGCGCATGGCGCGGACCTCGTCGACGACTTCGCCGCGGTCGGCGGCGGTCCACACCAGGGGGGTGAGGGCGTCGAGCCATTCGCGGCCGAGGCCGTCGTCTCCGGCGACGGGGCGGGCCTTGATGAGGGCCTGGAACTCCCAGGTGCGGGCCCACCGCTTGTAGTAGGCGAGGTGGGCGGCGAGGGTGCGCACGAGGGGGCCCTGGGCGCCTTCGGGGCGCAGCCCGGCGTCGACGGGCCAGGCGGCGTGGCCGCAGATCTCCATCATGCGGGCGGCGGCGCGGGCGGCGGCGTCGAGGTCGCCTTCGGCGGCGAAGACGACGTCGACGTCGCTGACGTAGTTGAGTTCGCGGCCGCCGAGTTTGCCCATGGCGATCACCGCGAGGCGGTGGTCGCCGGGTGCGGGGTCGGCCAGGCGCAGTCCGGCGCGGAGGGTGAGGTCGGCGAGGTCGGACAGGCCCTGGGCGACGCGGGGGTAGTCCCAGTCGCCGGTGAGGTCGCGGGCGGCGACGTGCAGGAGCCCTTGGCGGTAGGCGAGGCGGAGTTCGTCGCGGTCGCGGGCGGCGGCGATGGCCTCGGGGTGGGTCTCTTCGGTGAGGGCGCGCCACTGCCCGGGGTGGACGAGGAGGTGGTCGGCGAGGGCGGGCGAGGCGGTGAGGACGGCGTTGAGGCGCTCGACGACGCGGTGGTCGGCGAGCGCGCGGGACAGGGCGGGGTCGGCCTCGGTGAGGCGGGCCAGTCGCTCGTCCACCGCGTCCATCGCTAGCTCTCCAGAATGGGGAGCGGTGTTCCGGCGCCGGTGCGGCCGAGGGCGAGGGTGGCGAAGCGCTCGGCGATGGGTTTCCAGGTCTCGGCGACGTCGTCGAGGACGGTGACGGCGCGGGCGGCGGCGACGGGGTCGAGGCCGGTCCCGGCGACCCACCGGTTGAGCATGGCGGTGTCGCATTCGATGTGGAACTGCATGCCCCAGGCGGCGGTGCCGACGCGGAAGGCCTCGATGGCGCCGTAGGGGGAGGCGGCCAGGAGGGTCGCGCCGGGTGGGAGGGCGCTGATCTCGTCGGTGCGGGAGAGGACGACGTCGAGGGCCATGGGCGCGGCGGCGAAGAGGGGGTCGTACTCGGCGGCGTCGCGGCGGGTGAGGAGGCGGGGGCCGTTGACCGGGGCGTCGGCGGGGCCGACGCGGCCGCCGAGGGCCTGCGCGAGGAGCTGCGAGCCGAGGCCGAGGCCGAGGGTGGGGACGCGGGCGGCGACGGCGTCGCGCAGGAGGGTGTCGAGTGCGGGGAGCCATGCCGCGTCGCGGTTGCCCTCGCGGTCGGGGTAGGCGTGCTGGCGTCCGCCGAGGACGATGAGGGCCTGCGCGTCGAGGCTGTCGGGGACGGTGTCGCCCGCGTGGGGCCGGATCACCTGGAGCGCGAGCCCGGAGTCCTTGAGCCATCCGCCGAGGAGGCAGAGGTCGCAGGTCGGGTCGTTCTCGACCACCAGCGCGTATCGCGTGTCACCACCCATGCCGCCGAGCGTATCTTTTCGGCTCATGGAGTCCACCGTCACTCGCCCGCTCGCGCTTCGTCCCGGTGATGTGGTGCGGGTGGTGACGCCGTCGGGTCCGCCGCAGCCGGAGCGGCTGGCCGACGGGCTGGCGCTGCTGGCGTCGTGGGGGCTGGACGCGCAGGTCACGCCCAGTGTGTACGAGCGGCACGGGTATCTGGCGGGTACCGACGCGGCGCGGCTGGCCGAGTTCGACGCGGCTTTGCGGGACCCGTCGGTGCGGGCGGTGTTCTGCGCGCGCGGCGGGTACGGAGTGACCCGGATCATCGACGGCGTGGACTGGGCGGCCTTGCGGGCCGACCCGAAGCCGGTGGTGGGGTACTCCGACATCACCGCGCTGCACATGGCCGGGTTCGGGCGGGCGGGGGTGGCGGGCGTCCACGGGCCGGTGCTGGCGTCGTTCCACACTCCCGAGGACGCCGGCGGGCCGGTCGCGGAGTCGCTGCGGGCGGCGCTGTTCACCGATGACCCGGTGGTGGTGAGGACGGCCGAATACGAGCCGACGGGCCGCCTCACCTCGGGTTCGGCGAGCGCGACGGGCCCGCTGCTGGGCGGGAACCTGTCGCTGATCGTGGACGCCGTGGGCACGCGCACGGCGCTGGATTACGCGGGGGCGATCCTGCTGATCGAGGAGATCAACGAGGACCCCTACCGGGTGGACCGCGCGCTGACGCAGCTGCGCCGGGCGGGCGCCCTCGACGGGCTCGCCGGGGTGGCGCTGGGCAACTTCACCGACTGCGCCGACGAGTGGGACGTCGACGTCGTGGACGTGGTCGGCGAGGCCCTGTCGGGGCTGGGGGTGCCGGTGGTCGGGGGCCTGCCGATCGGGCACGGCGTCCGGCAGGAGACCGTGCCCTACGGCACGACGGCGACGGTCGATCCCGTGGCGGGGACCTTGACGGTGGAGGCCGCGGTCAGGCGGTGAGGATCTCGGCGCCGTCGTCGGTGACGGCGATGGTGTGCTCGGTGTGGGCGGTGCGGCAGCCGGTGGCGCTGCGCAGGGTCCAGCCGTCGGCGTCGGTGACGAGGCGGGCGGTGTCGGCCATGACCCACGGCTCCAGGGCCAGCAGCAGCCCGGGGCGCAGCGTGAAGCCGCGGCCGGGGCGGCCGGTGTTGGGGATGTGCGGGTCCTGGTGCATGGTCGAGCCGATGCCGTGGCCGCCGTAGTCGGTGTTGACCCGGTATCCGGCCTCGCCGAGGACGGTGCCGATGGCGTGGGACAGGTCGCCGATGCGCGCCCCGGGGCGGGCGGCGGCGATCGCGGCGGCCAGCGCGTGTTCGGTGACCTCGATCAGCGCGAGGCTCTCCGGGTCCCGCCGCTCACCGACGACGAAGCTGATGGCGGCGTCGGCGGCGACGCCGCCCAGGATGACGGCCAGGTCCAGCGACACCAGGTCCCCGTCGGCGATCCGGTAGTCGTGGGGGCGGCCGTGGAGGACGGCGTCGTTGACCGAGGTGCAGATGTAGTGCCCGAAGGGGCCCTGCCCGAAGGACGGGGCGTAGTCGACGTAGCAGGACGTCGCCCCGGCCTCGGCGATCATGGTCTTGGTCCAGCGGTCGACGTCCAGGAGGTTGGTGCCGACGGTGACGCGGTCCTTGAGGCCTTGCAGGATGCCCGCGACCAGGGCTCCGGTCTCCCGGGCCCGGGCGAGCTGGGCGGGGTTCAGGATCTCGATCATGGGCCGTCCTTCACGCATCTCCAATAACTATCCCGGTAATACTATCCCGGTATTAGAATCGGGTGATGGTCAGGTTGCCGCTCACCCCCGCCGAGGTCGAGCGCGGGCAGCGCCTCGGTGCGCTACTGCGCCGCGCCCGGGGCGAGCGCTCGATGCTCGCCACCGCGCTGGCGGCACGCGTCTCGCCGGAGACCCTCCGCAAGATCGAGTCGGGCCGGGTGGCCACGCCCGCCTTCGCCACCATCGCCGCGATCGCCGACGTCCTCGGCCTGTCCCTGGACGTGGTGTGGGCCGAGATCAACCGGGCCGAGACCGCCGGGCAGCGCGCCGCCTAGCCCACCGCCGAGGCGTCGGGGATGTAGAGGACCCCGTCGCAGCCGTCGAGGGTCTCGCGGTCGAGCGGGAAGTAGCCCTGCCCGGGCACGTGGTCGGCCCGCGCCTCACCGGTGAGGCCGTCCGGCTCGAACAGGCCCCACGCGCCCTCGCCGAGAGCGGCCTCGAAGGTGCCCGGCGCGGGCGCGGCGAGCCCCTTGGCCTCACTGCGGCCGAGCGCGCCGGCGATGAACGCGTACTCCTCCCCCACCACCGCCGCGACGATCGCGCCCGCGCTGGTCCACTCCGAGGTGATGCCGTGGCCGCTCCAGCGGCAGCGATCGCGCTGGAGATGGGCGTTGGCCGCGAACAGCATCGTCGGGCCCCTGGCGCCCTCGATGGCCCGGATGTCGAGGATGTTCTCGGCGATGATGACGTCCCGCGCGCCCAGCAGCCGTCCCTGCCGCTCGCCCATGTCGCCGGGCTCGGCGGCGTGGCGGTGGTAGCGCAGCAGCGCGATACCGGCCTGAAGGCGCGTGCGGGCCGCCAGCCACGCCCGCCGGTCGCGGGCGGCCGGGACGGCGTCATGCAGGGCGGTCACCAGGTCGTCGGCCAGCAGCCGCAGCCGCCCGGCCCCCGGCGTCGCGCCCGGCGACATCGCGTGGTCCAGGACCGCCTCCGCGCGGCCCCACAGCTCGTCGTCGCCCGCGAGGGACGCCAGGTCCAGCTCGCGGCCCAGATGGTCGCGGGCGGCCTCCAGGTAGGCGCGCGGGCTGGGCGCGTGCAGCGGCTCGGTGGAGGCGTCCACGCCGTGGAAGGACAGGCGCTCGCGCGGCGGGCGTCCCTCGTTGTACGCGCGCATCCACGCCACTAGGTGCCGGTTGGGTTCCAGCGCGCCGAAGCCGTGCGAGAAGCCCACCGCCATCACCTCGTCCAGATCGCCCGCGCCGCCCTGGACGTAGTCGTCGACGGCGAGGGCGGCCACCCGGTCGGTCTCCAGCGCGATCGAGCGGAAGCCGAGGGAGACCGCGTCGGCGAAGAGGTCGTTGCGGACCCACGGGAACGCGGGCTCCAGGTGCGTGGGCTCGCCGAGGGCGAGCAGGCGGTGGGTGGGCGTCACGAAGTCCTTGATCGATCGGTTCATGACACTTCATGGTAACTTTGAAAGAGCGGTTGAGACTTTCTGCGCCTTGACCGCGTGAACATCATCCGAAGTCTCAAACCGGGATCGCATGAGGCCGTCCGATCTGGCCGCCGTCCACGGGCTCTCGGCCCAGGCGGTGCGCAATTACGAGGCCGCCGGGTTCCTCCCGCCCGCCGCGCGCACCGCCTCCGGCTACCGCGTCTACACCGGGGACCACGCCGCCGCCCTGCGCGCCTTCCTCGCCCTCGTCGCCGCCCACGGGCACGCCACCGCCGGGGCGATCATGGCCGCCGTCAACTCCGGCGACCTGGACACCGCCCTCACCGCCGTCGACACCGGCCACGCGCTCCTCCGGCGCGACCGGGCGACCCTGGCCGCCGTGCGCGAGGCGATCGGCGGCCTGACCGCCGCGCCGGGCGCCGTCCCCGGGCCGATGAGCGTGGGCGAGCTGGCCCGCCGCCTCGGGGTGACCGCGGCGAGCCTGCGCAACTGGGAGACGGCCGGGATCCTCGCGCCCGCCCGCGACCGTTCCGGCCAGCGGGTCTACTCCCCCGCCGACGTCCGCGACGCCGAACTGGCCCACCTGCTGCGCCGCGGCGCGCGCCCGCTCGCCGACATCGCGGCGGTGGTCGCCCAGGTCCGCGAGGCCGGGGGCACGGCGAAACTCTCGGCGGCGCTGGCCGACTGGGAGGCGCGGCTGACGGCGCGCGGACGGGGGATGCTGCGGGCGGCGGGGTTGCTGGACGCCTACCTCAGCCTGACGGGACGCCCCTAGAGGGCGCCCAGGTACATCCGCCGCTCATAGGCCGTCACCTGCCGCCGGTACTCCTCCGACTCCGCGCTCTTGTTCTTCAGGAAGAACTCGAAGACCTGCTCCCCCAGCACCTCGGCCACCAGCTCGCTGTGCGACATGACCTCGATCGCCTCCGACAGGTCACCCGGCAGGGCGTCGTATCCGGCGGCCTTGCGCTCGCGGTCGGACAGCGCCCACACGTCGTCCTCGGCGCCCGGGGGCAGCTCGTAGCCCTCGCTGATGCCCTTCAGGCCGGCGCCGAGAAGGACGGCGAAGGCGAGGTAGGGGTTGGACGCCGAGTCCAGCGAGCGCAGCTCCACGCGCGCCGAGTTGGGCTTGCCGTAGGCGGGCACGCGGACCAGCGCCGAGCGGTTGGCGTGGCCCCAGCAGACGTAGGCGGGCGACTCGGTGGTGCGGTTGGGCACCGGCTGGGGGAAGAGGCGCTTGTAGGAGTTGACCCACTGGTTGGTGATCGCGGTGTACTCGCGGGCGTGCCGCAGGAGCCCGGCGATGAAGGCCTTCCCGGTCTTCGACATCTTCATCGGGTCGCCGGGGTCGTGGAAGGCGTTGCGTTCGCCCTCGAACAGCGACAGGTGGGTGTGCATGCCACTGCCGGGCTGGTCGGTGAAGGGCTTCGGCATGAAGGACGCGTGGACGCCCGAGGACAGCGCCACCTCCTTGATCACGTGCCGGAACGTCATGATGTTGTCGGCGGTGGCCAGCGCGTCGGCGTAGCGCAGGTCGATCTCCTGCTGGCCGGGGGCGACCTCGTGGTGGCTGAACTCCACCGAGATGCCGATGCGCTCCAGCGCGGTCACCGCCTGGCGGCGGAAGTCGCGGGCCACGGCGTGGGTGGTGTGATCGAAGTAGCCGCCGTCGTCGACGGGGGTGGGCGCCGAACCGTCCTTGGGGAGGTCGGCGAACAGGAAGAACTCGATCTCGGGATGCGTGTAGAAGGTGAAGCCGTGCTCGGCGGCCTTCGACAGGGCCCGGCGCAGCACGTGCCGCGGATCGGCCCAGCACGGCGAGCGGTCGGGGTTGAGGATGTCGCAGAACATGCGCGCGCTCTCACCCGTGGCGCCGCCCTCGAAGGGGAACACCTGGAACGTCGTGGGATCGGGCATGGCGATCATGTCCGACTCGTAGACGCGCGCGAAGCCCTCGATGGCCGAGCCGTCGAAGCCGATGCCCTCCGAGAAGGCCGCCTCCAGCTCCGCCGGGGCCACGCTCACCGACTTCAGGGTGCCCAGGACGTCGGTGAACCACAGGCGCACGAAACGGATGTCGCGTTCCTCAAGCGTGCGCAGGACGAACTCCTGCTGGCGGTCCACCGCAATCGCCTCCCTCGATATCCCGGGACACCTGGTCTTCGGGAGGCCAGTCTGCACCGGGGCTGTTTCCAGCACGTTACGGATCACACCGGCTGGCCGGTGACCTCGTGATCCTGCCAGTATGGCTTCCATGGGTTTCGATGATGTGGCGCTACCCGACGTGACCGGCCTGACCGTCGGGATCCTCGGCGGCACCGGCCCGCAGGGACGCGGCCTGGCCTACCGCCTGGCGCGCGCCGGCCACCCCGTCCGCATCGGCTCCCGCTCGGCCGAACGCGCCGCCGAGACCGCCGCGACGGTCAACGCGCTCCCCGGCGTCACCGGCGAGCCCGTGACCGGTGCCGGCAACGCCGGCGCGTGCGAGGCCGACATCGTCATCGTCGCCGTCCCCTGGGACGGGCACGCCGCGCTGCTGAGCGAACTCGCCCCGCTGCTGGCCGGGCGTGTCGTCGTCGACTGCGTCAACCCCCTCGGCTTCGACAAGCAGGGCGCGCATCCCCTGCGCGTCGCAGAGGGCAGCGCCGCGCAGCAGGCGGAGCTGCTGCTCCCCGCGTCGCGCGTGACCGCCGCCTTCCACCACGTCTCGGCCGTCACGCTCGCCGACGCCGAGATCGACAGCCTCGACACCGACGTCCTCGTCCTCGGCGACGACCGCGAGGCCGCCGCCCTCGTCCAGGCCCTCGCCGGGCGCATCACCGGCATGCGCGGCGTCTACGCCGGGCGCCTGCGCAACGCCGGGCAGGTCGAGGCCCTCACCGCCAACCTCATCGCGGTCAACCGCCGCTACAAGGCGCACGTCGGCATCCGGGTCACCGACCTGTGACGGGCTCCCACCGATGATCCGCGACGACCTCGGCGAGCCCTACACCGCCGGGCCGCCGCGCCGGGTGGTGTCGCTGGTGCCGTCCACGACCGAGGCCGTCGCGCCCACCGGCCTGCTCGTCGGCGCCACCGACTACTGCACGCACCCGGCGGACCTGGCCGTCGCGCGCGTCGGCGGCAGCAAGTACCCCGCACTGGAGAAGATCCTGGCGCTGCGGCCCGACGTGGTCCTGGCCAACGCCGAGGAGAACCGCCGCGAGGACGTCGAGGCGCTGCGCGCGGCGGGCCTCACCGTCTGGGTCTCGCTGCCCAGGACGGTCGAGGAGGCCCTGGACGCGGCCGCGCGCATGTTCGCCCACGCCCTCCACCTGCCCGAACCCGCGTGGATCGCCGCGGCCCGCGAGGCGTGGCGCGAGCCCGTCCCCGCCACCCGGCGCGCGGCCGTCCCGATCTGGCGGAAACCGTGGATGGTGGCGGGCGCCGGGACCTTCGCCGCCGACGTGCTGCTGCGGCTGGGCGTGACCAACGTGTTCGAGGGCGCGACCTACCCCAAGACCACCCCCGGGGAGATCCTCGCGCTGCGGCCGGACCTGATCGTGCTGCCCGACGAGCCCTACGCGTTCACCGCCCAGGACGGGCCCGAGGCGTTCCCGGGCGTGCCGTGCGCGCTGGTGTCCGGGCGGCACCTGACCTGGCACGGGCCTTCGCTGGTGGAGGCGCGAGAAGTCCTGGCCGCCGCGCTTGTGATCTAGATCAAGTGAACTCTATTCACGACGGCTGGTAGTTTCCGGGACATCCCACCCCAGGAAGGCACTCCAGTGTCAGCAGAGACGGACGCCGCCGTCATCGCGATCATCGAGGACGTTCTCAACGCGGGGGCCGTCACCCCCGCAGACGACTTCTACGAGTTCGGCGGCACCTCCCTCCAGGCCGTGCGCATCTGCGTGCGCGTCCAGACCGAACTGGGCCGCCGGGTCGAGCCCGACGCCCTCTTCGACGGCGAGCGCATCGCCGACTTCCTCGCCGCGGTCGCCGCCGCCGATGCGTCCTGAGGCGATCCACGCCGCCTTCACCCGCCACGCCCTCCGCACGCCGAACGCCCCCGCCGTCATCGACGGCGCCACCCGGCTGACCTACGCCGAGCTGGACCGGGCCTCCGGCGGGCACGCCGCCGCGCTCGCGGCGCGCGGGGCGGGTCCGGGCCGCGTGGTTCCCGTGGTGCTGCCGCGCGGCGCGCGGCTGATCGCCGTGCTGCTCGGCGTCCTGAAGACCGGCGCGGCCTACGCCGCGCTGGACCGGCGGTGGCCGTCCCCGCGCCGGGAGGCGATCATCGCCTCGCTGGACGCGCCGGTCGTCGTCGGCGAGGACTGGGACGCCGCCCCGGCGGGCTTCACCGGCCCCGAGGTCGACCCGTCGCGGCCCGCGTCGGTGTTCTTCACCTCCGGCAGCACCGGCGAGCCCAAGGGCGTGGTGTCCCCGCACCGGGGCACCACCCGGCTGACCATCGGCGACTACGCCGACTTCGCCACCGGGATGCTCCAGGCCGCGCCGGTGGCCTGGGACGCCTACTCCATCGAGACGTGGGGACCGCTGACCAGCGGCGGGACCGTGATCGTCGCCGCCACCGACTACCTGATGCCCGGCGACCTGCGCGCGGCCATCGCGGCCGGCGCCGACACCGCCTTCCTGACCACCGCGCTGTTCAACCTGTTCACCGGCGCCGACCCCGGGTGCTTCACGGGCCTGCGGCAGCTGATGACCGGCGGCGAGACGGCCTCGGCGGCGGTGTTCCGGGCCTTCCTGGACGCCCACCCCGGGATCGCGCTGATCCACTGCTACGGGCCCGTGGAGGCCACCGGCTACACCACCGCCCACCGCGTCACGCCCGCCGACGTGGGCGAGGACGTCCCGATCGGGCGGCCCGTCCCGGAGACGGGCGTGCTGCTCCTGGACGGCGACCGGCCGGTGGCGCCCGGGGAGACCGGCGAGATCTGCGTGACCGGGACCGGCCTGGCGATCGGCTACCTGGGGCGGCCCGACCTCACCGTGGCGGCCTTCGGCGTCCACGCCGGGGAGCGGATGTACCGCACCGGCGACCGCGGCCGCTTCGACGCCGATGGTGTTCTGCACTTCGCGGGCCGCGCCGACCGGCAGGTGAAGGTCGCCGGGCACCGCGTCGAGCCCGGCGAGGTGGAGGCCGCCGCGCGCGCCCTCGACGGCGTGCGGGACGCCGCCGTCGTGCCCGTGCCGGGCGACGGCGGCTACGCCCACCTGGCGCTGTTCTACCTCGGCGAGGCCGACCCGCGCGCGCTCCGCCGCGCGCTGGGCGAGCGCCTGCCGCGCTACCTGGTCCCGGCCCGGGTTCACCGGATGACGGCCTTCCCGCGCACCCCCAATGGAAAACTCGACCGCGAAGCGCTGCTCGGAGGTGCCGCATGAGCTCGTACCCGATGTCCTTCGAGCAGGAATCGATCTGGCTGAACGACCAGTTCGCCCCCGGCACCTCCCGCTACGTCGAGTCGTGGACGTGGCGGCTGCGCGGCCCCCTCGACGCCGACGCCGTCCAGGCGGCGCTGGACGGCGTCGCCGCCCGCCACGAGGCCCTGCGGGCGAGCCTGGAGATGACCCCCGAGGGGCCCCGCCAGCGCATCACGCCGCCCGCGCCGGTCCCGCTGCTCCGCGTGGACGCCGCCGGGGACCTCGACGCCGCCGTCACCGCCGCCGTGCGCGTCCCGGTGCCGCTGGACGCGCCGCCGCTGCTGCGCGCCACCCTGATCGACGCCGGGCCGGAGGACGCGGTGCTCGCCGTGGCCGTCCACCACGCCGTCGTCGACGGGTGGGGCCTGCGGATGCTGGACGTGGAGTTCGGCGAGCTGTACACCGCCGCCGTCGAGGGACGCGCGCCGGTGCTGCCCGAGCCCGCCGCGTTCGGCGCCTACGCCGCCGCCCAGCGCGCCGCCGGTCCCGCCCCCGGGGCGCACGCGTACTGGACGGCGACGATGAAGGACGCCCCCGCCGAGTGCTCCTTCCCGCTCGACCACCCGCGTCCGGCGGCGCTGTCCCCGGCCGGGCGGCGTGCCGGGATCCGCGTCCCCGCCGCGACGGTCCGCGGCCTGCGCGAGCTGTGCCGCGCCCGGCGCGTGACGCCCTTCGCCGTGTACGCCGCCGCCCTCTCGGCGCTGCTCGCGCGCGTCGGCGGGCACCGCGACGTCGTCATCGGCATGCCCGTCTCCCGCCGCGACGACCTCTCGTTGCTGGACATGATGGCCTGCCTCACCGACGTCATGCCGCTGCGCCTGGACGCCGACCCCGCCCTCCCCTTCGGCGAGTTCGCCGCCGCCACCCGCGACGGGGTCCGCGCCGTCATGGCCCACCGGAACATCCCCGGCTCGCAGCTCGTGCGCGAGCTGGCCGGGGAGCGCGGGCGCTCGCGCTTCCCGCTGTTCCAGGTCGCGCTCACCGTCGACGACGCCGACTCCCCCGGCCTCGCCCTGCCCGGGCTGACCGCCGAGCGCCTGTACCCGCACACGGGGACGGCGAAGTTCGACGTGTTCTGCCACGTCATCCCCGAGGGCGGCGAGGCGCGCGTGCTCTGGGAGTACGCCGCCGAGATCTTCGACGACCGTTCCGCACGGCGCCTCGCCGAGCGCTTCGCCGCGCTGCTCGCCGACGCGGTGGCCCGGCCGGAGACGCCGCTCGGCGAGATCCTCGCCGAGGCGCCCGGCGAGACCGGGCTGCGCGAGTCCTGGAGCACCGGGGAGCCGCTGCGCAGCTCGGGCGCCGCGCACGAACCCGCCCTCTCCGCGATGCGCGCGCACCCGCGGCGGGCGGCGATCGTCCACGACGAGCGGACGGTCACCTACGCCGAGCTCGACGCGATGTCCGCGGCGGTCGCCGGGGCGGTCAGCGGCCACGCGCGCGTCGCGGTGCACGCGCCGCGCTCACCGGAGCAGGCGGCGGCGATCCTGGGCGTCCTGCGCGCCGGGGCCTGCGTCGTGCCGCTCGATCCGGCCTATCCCCCGGCGCGCCTGGAGTACATGCTGCGCGACAGCGGCGCGACGGCGCTGCTGGGCGAGGCGTCCTTCCCGGTGCCGGACGCGGTGAGCGTCCTGCCCCTGGCGCCCGCGGGCGGCGGCGCCGACGCCCCGGCCGTGGGCGACGACGCGGCCTACCTCGTCTACACCTCCGGCTCCACCGGCCTGCCCAAGGGCGTCCTCGTGCCGCACCGGACCCTGCGGGCCGTCGTGGACTGGCAGGGGCCGCGCTCGGGCGCGCCCGGCGGCGTGACGGCGCAGTTCGCGCCGATCAGCTTCGACGTGTCCTTCCAGGAGCTGTTCGGCACGTGGGCCGACGGCGGAACCCTCGTGCTGGTCGACGAGCCCGTGCGCCGCGACCCCGGGCGCCTGCTCGACCTGATCGGCGCGCGCGGCGTCCGGCGGCTGTTCCTGCCCTACGTGGCCCTGCAGCAGCTCGCCGAGTACGCCGTGGCCTTCGGGCGGACGTGCCCCTCGCTGCGCGAGGTGGTCAGCGCGGGCGAGCAGCTGTTCGTCACGCCCGCGATCCGGGCGTTCTTCGCCGCGCACCCGGGCGCGGTCCTGGACAACCAGTACGGGCCCTCGGAGACGCACGTCGTCACCGCGCACCTGATGGAGGGACCGCCCTCGGCGTGGCCGGAACGCCCGCCGATCGGGCGCGCGGTGCCGGGGACCCGAGTGGAGGTCGTGGACGCCTCGGGCGCGCCCGTGCCGCTCGGTTCGGCCGGCGAGATCCTGGTGACGGGCCCGCAGGTCGGGCTCGGCTACCTCGGCGAGGCCTTCACCGGGACCTACCGGACCGGCGACCTGGCGCGCTTCGACGCCGACGGGCGCCTGGAGTTCCTCGGCCGGCGCGACGGGCAGGTCAAGATCCGCGGGCACCGGGTGGAGGTCGCCGAGGTGGAGTCGGCGGTGAAGGCGCTGCCCGGCGTCGCCGACGCGGTGGTGACCGTGGACGGCGAGGGCGGCGACCGGAGGCTGGTCGCGCACTACGTCGCAGACGTAAATAGGCAGAGCGTCGTAGAGGTACGTGGACAGGGCATCGCCGACGTACATGGGCCGACCACCGCGGACGTGCACGAGCGGCCCGTCGCGGACGCCCGTGAACCCGGCTCCGCAGCCCTCCCCCCGCACCGCACCACCCCCCTCAAGCCGCGCGAGGCCCGGGACGCGCTCGGCCGGATCCTGCCCGCGCACCTGGTGCCCGCGCTGCTGATCCCGGTCGAGGCGTTCCCGCTGACGCCCTCGGGGAAGGTCGACCGGGCGGCCCTGCCGCGTCCGGGCGCTCATACGGCCACCGCCACGCCGTCCGGGCCGGTGGAGGAGCGGCTGGCGGGGCTGTTCGCCGAGCTGCTCGGCGGCGACGGCGGCATCGGCGCCGAGGACGACTTCTTCGCCCTGGGCGGCGACTCGCTGACCGCCGTGCGGCTGCTCCTGCGCGTCCGCGACGAGTGGGGCGTCCACCTCGGGCTCGCCGAGGTCTTCGCCGCGCCGACCGTCGCGCGCCTGGCGGCGCTGCTCACCGGCTCCGCCACGGCGAGCCCGGAACTGCGGGTGGAACTGCCCGCCGACATCGTCGCCGCCCGCGAGGTCATCACCGTCGAGGCCGATCCCGCGGCGGTGCTGCTGACCGGCGCGACGGGGTACCTCGGCGCGCAGGTCCTCGCCGAGCTGCTGACCCGCACCCGCGCGGTGGTCCACTGCCTCGTGCGGGGCGGGACCGGGCGCGTCCGCGCGGCGCTGGAGCGGCGCGGGCTGTGGCGCGCGGAGTGGTCCGGACGCGTCATCGCCGTCGCCGGTGACCTCGCCGCGCCCCGCCTCGGGCTCACCGAGGAGGCCTTCGACCGCCTCGCGTCGAGCGTGGACGCCGTCTACCACGTGGGCGCGGCGGTCAACCTGACCGCCTCCTACGCGTCCCTGCGCGCGGCGAACGTCGACGGCACCACCGAGGTCCTGCGCCTGGCCGCGCGCCACCGGACCGTCCCCGTCCATCACGTGTCGACGGTGGGCGTGTTCCCCGCCGAGGCCGGGACCGTGCGCGCCGGGGACGAGCCGGGCGACTCCGCCGGCCTGCGCAACGGCTACGCCCAGTCGAAGTGGGCCGCCGAGCGCGTCATCGGCTTCGCGCGCGAACGCGGCCTGCCGGTGTCGGTGTACCGGCCCACCCGCATCACCGGCCCCGACGCGCCCGACGGGGACTTCCTGTGGGTGCTGCTCAAAGGCTGCGTCCACGCCGGGCTCGTGCCCGGCGTGCCGATGGGCTTCGACCTGGTCTCCGCCGCGCACGTGGCCTCGGCGCTGGTGGAGCTGTCGCTGACCGGCACCGGCGTCCACCACCTCTCGATGGGACGCGCGATCACGCTCCCCGCCATCGCCGACGCCCTGCGATCAGAGGGTTTCGCGCTGGAGACCGTGCCGATGTCCCGCTGGCGCGCGACCGTCGAAGCCGACCCCGGCAACCCCGCCTACCCCCTCCTGGGGCTCCTCGGCATGGAGGCGCACCTGGAGAACGAGGTCACCTTCGAACCCTCCGTGCCCGCACCTCCCGTCGACGCCCGCGCCTTCGCGCGCGACTTCACGGCGTCGCGGTACGCCGCCGGATCAGCGCCGCCGTCCCGAGGCTGACCAGCGTCGTCGCGGCGGCCACGCCCAGCATCAGCGGGATGGACCCCGCGTCCACCAGGCTCGAACCCACCGCCGCGTAACCCAGCGCGCCCGGGATGGAACCGACCAGCGTGCCGATGAAGTAGTGGCGATAGCGGACACCCGACGTCCCGCACGCGTAGGACGTGACGCCGTAATGCGCGATGGGGATCGTGCGGAGGATCCACACGCCCATGACACCTCGCTTCGCCAGCCAGCCGTCGGCGAGGGCGAGCTTTTGCCGCACCCAGATGCCCAGGCGGCCCTTTTGGCCTGATTCGAGTTCTGACCAGGCGGCGAGTCGCGCGTCGACGTATTCGCGGCCCATCAGACGGCCGACGGCGAAGCCCGCCGAGGCGCCGAGGAGAGCGCCCGCCATGGCGTAGCCGAAGCCGGGGAGCCAGCCGAAGAGGAGGCCCGAGGCGAAGGAAAGGACCGTGCGCGGGACGCACAGGACGATGCCGAGGGCGTAGGCGGGGACCGCGACGAGGGGGCCGACGCTGCCGGCGCGCTCGGCGGCGGTGGCGAGGGCGGAGGTGTCGGGGGGGCCGGTGATGGCGAGGGTGATGGCTACGGCGGCGAGGGCGGCCAGGAGGGTGAGGAAGCGGCGGAGGGGGTGGGTCCGGCGGAGGGGGACGGTTTGGCGGGTCATTAGGGGCGATGGTACGTGGGGTGTCTTCTCACGGTCTCGTGTCACCGTCGCGGGCCGCCGTCGCTGGCCGCCGACTCGCCCCACCGTCACCCCCCTCAGCGTCACCCCCCACCGACTCGCCCCACCGTCTTTCGGCGTGCGGGCCGTCTCCCTCACCGCCAGCCCGCCTCCCGGGTTCCCCCGGCGCCCTCCCCGCCCCTCGGCCTCACCCCGGCCCGCACCACCCCGTCACGCCTCCCCCTGACCTGTCCCCGCAACCCCCGTTGGCCCTCGGCCGCACCTCCCGCCCCGCCACCTCTCGCCCCGCCACCTCTCGGCTTGCGGGCCGCGCACCTCACCCCAGCCACGCCCGGCCCCCGGAGCCACCTCACCCCTCGGCGCCCCGCCGCAGCGACTCCCCCGCCCTCAGCCTCGCTCCAGCCGCCCCCGCACCACCCCGGCCCGCACCGGCCTCATCTCGCCCCTCCCCCTGCCGCGTCCCCTTCCATCCCCACCCTGATCGTTCGGGTTACTGCCTGCGGATCTCCCGTCGTTCGGCCTCGCAGACGGTGAACGAGGAACCTGGGGGTGTCAAGACGGAAGAACATGTCTTGACACCCCCAGAACCCTCGTTCCAAACACCCGTCAGGCCGCACGCCGAAAGATCCAGCTCTCGAAGGAAAGGTTGTGCAGGGCCTCGTCTGTCGTGACGGGCAGGTTTGCAAGCTGCGGGTCAGGTCAAGAGCCCTACCCTGCTACGCATCGCACCCGGCTCGACACATCGTCCCCGGACCTGTCTTCGGGCGGGCTTCACCCATCGCTGGCGTGTTTTGCCCGGCTCTTGCCTTCGTCTCGCGCTTGTTTCGGCTCGGCCTTCTCCCTCTCCTCTTCCTGTCTTCCTCTTCCTTCTTCTTCTCTTCGTTCGGCCGGTACGATGTCTGCGGTGGATGAGCGGTCCAGACGGTCGCGGCTTGGGTTTTCGCCCTTGTCGAGGAACGTCCGGGCTCCATAGGGCAGGGTGGTTGCTAACGGCAACCCGGGGTGACCCGCGGGAAAGTGCCACAGAGAACAGACCGCCGCGGCTCTTTGGGGACGCGGTAAGGGTGAAACGGTGGTGTAAGAGACCACCAGCGTCCCGGGTGACCGGGACGGCTTGGTAAACCCCACCCGGAGCAAGGTCAAAAGGGGTCTTCGGGCCCTGCGCGGATGTTCGAGGGCTGCCCGCCCGAGTCCGCGGGTGGACCGCACGAGCCCGTCGGCGACGGCGGGCCCAGATGGATGGCCGTCACCGGTGAGCGGCGACGCGATCCGGTCACAGAACCCGGCGTATCGGGCCGCTCGTCCACCGTTTTTGCGCTCCGCGCGGGCTGTCCTGGCGCTCCGCGTGAGCCGTCCTGGCGCTCCGCGCGGGCTGTCCTGGCGCTCCGCGCAGACTGCTCCGTGGCGCGCGGCCTTTCGTGTTTCTTCACGCGGCCGTTTGTGTCTCCCCCTGCAGCCTGTGCTTCTCTTCTCACCTATCCACGTGGCTTGCCTCCCCTTCCTTCCTCGCGGCTTGGCCATCCCGCCCCGCAGGCCTCCTCGCCGCCCCTCTCGCACCTGCTCCCTTTCTCGCCGCGCGACCTTTCGCGCCGCTCTACGTAGCGTGTCGCCTCCCTCTCGCCCCTCCGCGTAGCCTGCTTCCCTTCCGCACAGCCTGGCCCTCTCGCCCCGCTCCCCTCTCTCGCCGCGCGACCTTTCGCGCCGCTCCACGTAGCCTGCCGCTCCCCTTCTCGCCGCTCCGCGTAGCCTGCCCGGGTGGAGATCCACCAGATCTTGTTGCTGCTCGGTGCGGGGCTTTTCGCGGGGACGGTCAATGCCATCGCGGGGGGTGGGGCGTTGTTGCTCTATCCGGCGTTGCTCGGGGCGGGGCTGGCGCCGGTGCCGGCGAACGTGACGAACTCGATCGCGGTGTCGCCGGGGTATCTGGCGTCGATTTTCGGTGCCCGGAAGGACCTGTCGGGGCAGGCGGCGCGGATCAGGGCTTTCGTGCCGACGGCGATCGTGGGGACGGTGGCGGGGTCCGTCCTCCTCCTTGTCACGCCGGCGTCGGCTTTCGAGGCGGTGGTGCCGTACCTGGTGATCGGGGCGGCGTTGCTGCTGGCGTTTCAGAAGCGGGTGCAGAAGATGGTGGGGCATCCGGCGCAGCTTCCCGTCTGGCTGGGGCATGTGCTGGTGGGGGCGGCGACGTTCTACGGGGGGTACTTCGGGGCGGCGCTGGGGGTCATCACGATCGCGGTGTTGTCGCTGGTGCTGGCCGAGAGTCTCACGCGGATCACCGCCCTGAAGAACGTGATCACGGCGGCGAGTGGGCTGACGACGGTGGCGGTGTTCGCGCTGTTCGGGCCGGTGAACTGGTTCGCGGTGTTGTTGCTGACGCCCATGACGCTCATCGGTGGTTTCGTGGGGTCGAAGCTGGCGCGGGTGCTGAAGCCGTCGGTGCTGCGGGTCGTCATCGTCGCATGGGGACTGGGCGCCGGAGTGTACTTGCTCATACGCGGCTGACCGGGTCGCGGTGATGCGTGAGAATGACAGCATGGCCGCCACGAGCACCCTGCGCATCGCGCTCGCACAGACGAACCCGACCGTCGGGGACCTCGACGGGAACGCCCGCCAGGTCCTGGAGTGGACCGCGAAGGCGGCCGAGGCGGGCGCGCATGTTGTCGCGTTCGGGGAGATGCAGCTGACCGGGTACCCGGTCGAGGACCTGGTGTTCCGCGAGTCGTTCGTGGCCGCCTCGCGGGAGCGGGTGGCGAGCCTGGCGCGGGAGCTGGACGCGGCGGGCTTCGGCGAGCTCGTCGTCGTCACCGGCTACCTGGACGCCGACGGCCCGGCGCGGATGAGCTCCGACTCCGACCCGGACCGGGGGCCGCGGGACGCGCTGGCGGTGCTGCACCGGGGTGAGGTGGCGGTGCGGTACTTCAAGCACCACCTGCCCAACTACGGGGTGTTCGACGAGGACCGGTACTTCGTGTCGGGGAACGTCCTGCAGGTCGTGCGGATCGCGGGCGTGGACGTGGCGTTCACCGTGTGCGAGGACATCTGGCAGGCCGGTGGCCCGTTCGCGGTGGCGCGTTCGGCGGGTGTGGGGCTCGTGGTCAACATCAACGCGTCCCCGTACGAGCTGAACAAGGACGACGTGCGGCTGCCGCTGGTGCGGCGTCGCGCGGCCGAGGCGGGTGCGACGGTCGCGTACGTGAACATCGTCGGCGGGCAGGACGAGCTGGTCTTCGACGGCGACTCGCTGATCGTGGACGCCGGTGGCGAGGTCCTGGCGCGCGGGCCGCAGTTCGTGGAGACGTTGCTCGTGCACGACCTGACGCTGCCGGTCGCGGGGGACGTCCCGGCGCCGGGTGAGGCGGAGATGACGATCGCGCACACTACGCTGAGCGCCGAGGCGCTGCCCGCGTCGGCCGAGCCGGTCACGGCGGGTGTGGCCGAGCCGCTGCCGGACCTGGCGGAGGTGTGGCACGCGCTGGTCACCGGGCTGCGCGACTACGTCGGCAAGAACGGGTTCCGCACGGTCGTCTTCGGGCTGTCCGGCGGTATCGACTCGGCGCTGGTGGCGGCGCTGGCGTGCGACGCGGTCGGGCCGCAGAACGTGTACGCGGTGTCGATGCCGAGCCGCTACTCCTCGGGGCACTCGCGTGACGACGCCGCCGAGCTGTCCAAGCGCACCGGCTGCCACTACCTGAGCGAGCCGATCCAGCCGATCGTGGACACCTTCACCGGCCAGATCCCCCTCGACGGGCTGGCCCTGGAGAACCTCCAGTCGCGGGTGCGCGGGCTGATCCTGATGGGCCTGTCCAACCAGTACGGGCACCTCGTGCTGGCGCCCGGGAACAAGACCGAGTACGCCACGGGCTACTCCACGCTCTACGGCGACTCGGTGGGCGGGTACGCGCCGATCAAGGACGTCCTCAAGCTCATGGTCTTCGGCCTGGCGACGTGGCGCAACGAGGAGGCCGTGCGCAACGGCGAGGTCCCCCCGATCCCGGAGAACACGATCGTGAAGCCCCCGTCGGCGGAGCTGCGCGAGGACCAGATGGACACCGACTCGCTGCCGCCCTACGAGATCCTCGACCCGGTGGTGGAGGGCTACGTGGACGGCGACATGGGCCGCGAGGCGCTCATCGCCGCCGGGCACGACCCGGCGGTGGTGGACCGGGTCACCAAGCTCGTCGACCGCGCCGAGTACAAGCGCCGCCAGACCGCACCCGGCCCGAAGATCTCGGTGAAGAACTTCGGACGTGACCGTCGTCTCCCGATCACCAACAAGTGGGTCGAAAAGGCTTAGTCTGACCGCGACAGCACACCCGGGGACCCCTAGGGCCTTGAGGATTCGAAGGAGTCAAAGATGACTGCTGACGTGCCCGTCCTGTACGGCCGGACCGCATCTACCCGCGTCCGCACCCGTGACCTGATCGCCGCCAAGGAACGCGGCGAGAAGTGGGCGATGCTCACCAGCTACGACCAGTACACCGCCGCGCTCTTCGACGAGATCGGCATCCCCGCGCTGCTCATCGGGGACTCGGCCGCCAACAACGTGTACGGCTACGAGACGACGCTGCCCATCAGCGTCGAGGAGCTGCTGCCGCTGGTCGCCGCGGTCGCCCGCTCGACCACGCGCACCCTCGTCGTCGCCGACCTGCCGTTCGGGTCCTATGAGGCGAGCACCGAGCAGGCCCTGGCGACGGCGGTCCGCTTCATGAAGGCCGGGGCGCACGCCGTCAAGCTCGAAGGCGGACGCCGCGTGGCCGCGCAGATCGCCGCGCTCACCGGCGCGGGCGTGCCCGTCATGGGGCACGTGGGCTTCACTCCGCAGAGCGAGCACGTCTTCGGCGGGTACCGCGTCCAGGGCCGCGCCGAGCAGGGCGAGGAGGTCCGGCTCGACGCGCACGCGGTGGCCGAGGCCGGGGCCTTCGCCGTCGTCCTGGAGATGGTCATGTCGGACGTGGCCGCGCGCGTCACCAAGGAGCTCGACATCCCCACGATCGGCATCGGGGCGGGCGCCGAGACCGACGCGCAGGTCCTGGTCTGGCAGGACATGGCCGGGATGCGCCGGGGCAAGGCGCCGCGCTTCGTGAAGCGCTACGCCGACGTGGCCACGGTGATCGAGGACGCCGCGCGCAAGTACGCCGAGGAAGTCCGCGACGGCGTGTTCCCCGCGCCCGAGCACGGCTTCCACTAGCGCCACCGCGACGCCGCTCCCGCAGGCCGGGGGCGGCGTTTTCGTGCCCGCGCGTCTCACTCAAAACCGGCAAATGGTGCATTACAGTCTACGGGCCTACTTGATCCCGTGAGACCCGGAGAGTGACCCCGTGCCCGAGGCACCCACCGTCTTGGCCAACCGGCCGTCGTGGACGCGGCCCGCGCTGGCCGCCACCGCGCTGCTGGCGTCCGTGATCGCACTGGTGCTGGTCATGAGCAGCGCGCAGGGCGCCGAGCTGCGGATGGCGAACTCCACGCTGCTGGACGTGGACATCACCGACGTCCCGGCCGTCGACCAGCAGGGCTTCACCGGCACCTGGGGCATCGCCACCACGCCGGACCTGTCCAAGCCCAGTGACGACGACCCGGGCGACTTCTCCGATCCCGACGGCGTCCTGGCGATCGTCCGCCCCAAGGGCACCCAGGTCGCGGCGACCTCCTGGGACTCCGCCTCCGGCCAGCTCACCGCGCGCGGCAACATCACCGCGCTGAGCATGCAGGTCAACGGCATCGACGACTTCATCACCATGGGCTCCATCGACGCCTACGCCAGCTGCGTCAACGGCACCGCCATCACCGCCTACGCCCGCAACAGCGGCGCCCGCACCACCGTCGCCGGGCACGAGATCATGGACTCCCGGCAGGAGATCCCGGTGACCGGCGCCGAGATCGGCATGCCCAAGGTCGCCACCGGCGTCCTGACGGTGAACGTGAAGCCCTCCGAGATCCTGATCAACGAGCCCACCGAGGCCTCGGCCGAGGCCTGGTACGAGATCACCATCGGCGCCGAACTGAAGGACGCCGACGGGAAGGTCCTCTACGCCGGGCCGATGCTGGACCTGAAGGTCGCGCACGTGAAGGTCACCTGCCAGCCGCGCGTGGTGCCCTCGCCGACGACCTCCTCATCGAGCCCGTCGCCCACCGCGAGCCCCACGGCGTCACCGACGGAGAGCCCGACGGCGTCCCCCACCGTCTCCCCGACCGCGAGCCCGACGAGCTCGCCCACGGCGAGCCCCACCGCGTCCCCGACGGCCTCACCGACCGCCTCGCCCACCGCGAGCCCCACCGCGTCCCCGACGGCCTCGCCGACCGCGAGCCCGACGTCCTCCCCCACCGGCTCACCGACCGTCCCGCCCACCACCGGTCCCACGACGGGACCGCCGACCACCGCTCCGCCCACGCCCCACCCGTCGCCGTCCCCCAGTGACGGCGGCGGCCTCCCGGTGACCGGTGGGGCCGTGTGGGTGACGATCGTGCTGGGCCTGTCGGTCCTGGGCGCCGGGATCCTGTTCCTGGCCGCCGTGCGCAGGCGCGAGCTGCGGGGATAGACGCGGAACGGCCCGCCGGTGGCGACGCCGGCGGGCCGTGATCTCTAGGGCGCGATGAGGTTACAGCTTGACGATCGTGAAGATCCCCACGCCGGTGCGCGCCGGAGAGACCGACCAGTAGCCCCCGCCGGTGCGGTCCTGGATCCGGTCGTACATGACCGCGTCCAGGTCGAGGCCGATGATCTCTTGCGTCCCGTCACCGTCGAGGTCGTCGACGATCACGGTCCAGTTCTCCAGTCCGCCGGTGGAGTCGCCCTTGGCGGTGACGTAGCTCTTGTCGGCGGTCAGCACGGAGGTGTCCCAGGTGGCCAGGTAGCCCTCGTTGCCGGAGACGATGAGCGGCTCGCCGTCGGGACCGGTGGCCAGGGCCGCCCCGAACGGGTTCGGGATGAGGAAGCCGCCGTGCGGGACCTTGTCGGGCCCGACGGTGGCGAACATGATCTGCCGGACCTGCGTCAGCCCCGCCGGGGTCACCAGGAACTGGCGGTGCATGGCGGCCCCGGAGGTCGGGCCCACGGCGGTGACCAGCTCGCCGGTGCGCCCGTCGCGGACCTCGTAGGCGGTGTCCACCGAGTCCGAGCCGATCGCGAAGGCGACGGCGTGCCCGTCGGCGAACGGGATCGCCGGGTCGGCGTAGACGCCGTTCCACAGGCCGATGGCCTCTCTGTCCACGATGGACGCCGGGGCCTTCCACGCCGTGCGGCCGCGCGCGGTCACCGCGACGCTGCCGCGCTGTGGAGTGGCGCCCTGCGCGTCGGCGCGGGTGGTGTACATCGCGTAGACCTGCCGGTCGGCGATCGCCACCGAGCTCCAGGCGAGGGTCTCGTCCTCGCCGTAGGTCCACAGCCGGTCGCCGTCACCGTCATAGGCGCGTACGCCGTCGGTGGGGACCACGATCTCGGCGTGCTTCGCGTCGCCGGACAGCTCGCCGACCGCGAAGGTCCACACGTCGCCGTGGCCGCCGCCGAACTCCTCGTCCACGTCGCCGTCGCGGGGGTCGATGACCATGACCGCGCCGGTGGCCGCGACCACCAGCTCGGGACGCGAGGAGCCCGAGACGTTCGCCAGGGCCAGCCGGTGGATCGCGCCGGGCGCGGTCGCCCGCCACAGCGGCCTCGCCTGCGCGCCGAGCCTCGTCCCGTCGAAGGCGAGCACGCCGTGCGCCTCGCCGCCCACGATGAGGTCCTTCACGCCGTCGCCGTTGACGTCGTAGGTCGCCAGCTGGCTGAAGTCGCCGAAGAGCGGCGTCTTGACGTCCTCGTCGCCGTCGCGCAGGCCGTACTCGCGGTAGGTCTGGTCGTAGGAGACGGTGGCGACGCGGCCGTCGCCGGGGAGGGCGTAGAGCGGTGAGGCGTGCGGGCCGCCCCGGTGCTCCCAGCGGGGTTCGCCGTCGCGGCCGCGCAGGACGGCCATCCCGGCGGCCTGCTCGCGGGTGCGCGTGCCGACCTGCTCGATGCGGGTGTCGTCCATCCAGTTGACGATGACGTCGCCGCCGGATGTGGTGAGACCGAACATGAGGGGGCCGTCCTTGCCCCAGTCCGGACTGCGCTTGACGGTGTAGGTCCACAGCTGCGCGCCGCCGTCGGTGGCGCGGACCTGCGAGGCGGCGATGTAGCCGATCGGGTCGGGCAGGCCCTCGGTGACCAGGTACTCCGGGCCGCGCCCGCCGGTCACGTCGGCGATGTCCATGGCCATCGGGAGCGCGTTGACGCGGGTGGACAGTTCGGTCCGCGCGCCACCGGCGAGGGTGTAGGTCACCAGCTTGTAGCCGACGCTGTCGGAGCCGTAGGTGTCCTGCTCGGTGCCCACCAGGACGCCGCGGCGGCCGTCGAGGCCGAGGGTGCGGACCAGGTTGGGCGTGGCGACGTCCCAGGCCTTGACGCCGGAGGCGGTGTCGAGCGCCATGAGGTGCCCGCCGAGCCGCTTGGACGGGTTCTCGCTCCAGCCGAGGGCGACTTTTCCGTCCCCGGCGGGTTCGAGGACGTTCCAGTAGGCGGTGTGCGAGCCGGTGTCGACCGTCCACTTCGGCGTCTCGGTGAGCGTGTCGCCGGAGCGGGTGAAGGTGTAGGCGTAGGCCTTGGCCAGGGACGTCGGCTCGGAGAGGCGGTTGCCGATCGGCATGTCGGCCACCACGAGCGTCCCGTCCTGGATGAGGACCATGCGGGCGTTCATGTACCGCTTCGACCACAGGGTCGTGCCGGTGGCGCCGTCGAGGACGTCGACGATCCCGGCCGCGCCCGACTTCGACTCCGGCAGGACCACCGGGGACGACGGCGTGTCGCCGACGTAGGAGATGAACGCGACGTCGTCGACGCCGTCGCCGGTGAGGTCGCCGACGGCGTAGCCGCGATCGGTCCAGTCGCCGACGGAGCTGGTGGCGTAGGTGCCGACCTTGACCTGGAAGGCGGGGATGCCCCGGCTCCAGGGCCGCAGGTAGGTCAGCTTCCACTCCGGCCACAGCGTGGAGGCGGTGCGCCGCCAGACGACGTTCTGCTCGCCGTCGAGGCGGGTGAGGGTGCCGTACTGGTTGATGAGCAGCTTGTCGCCGTCGAGTTCGGCGAGCGCGCCGAGTCCATTGTCGGTCTCCAGGGAGGCGGTCTCCTTGAAGTCGTGGGTGCGCCAGCCGTTGGCGGCGGTGGCCTGCGCGGTGGCGGTCTCCTGCTCACCGGCGGGTGTGGTGGCGCCGAGGTTCTCCAGGCGGGACATGAGGTCCTCGCGCTGCTGGGCGGTGAGCCCGGTCTGGGGCGCGGGTTCGGGCGCGGTGGGGTCGGCGTGCGCGGCGGCGGAGAGCCCGAGCGCGAGGGCGAGGGTCCCGGCCAGCAGCAGTGTGCGCTTCTTGGCTGTCATGTCTACTTCCCGAAGGTGATGGCCGTGCCGTCGCGCAGGACCGGCAGTTCGAAGGAGTACTGGGTGGCGGTGACGCCTCCGGCGTCCTCGATGCCGACGGTCGCCGAGGCGCCGCGCTCGGCGTCGCCGGACAGGCCCCGGTACTGGAAGGTGACGCCGCCGGTCTCGGCGAGCACGACCTGGAAGGAGACGCGGTCGCGGGTGCCGGACAGGCGCACGTCGCGCCATTCGATGACGAAGCGGCGGTGGCCGGTCTGGCCGAGGGTGGCGGTGCGGACGCTGGCGCGGCCGTCGACGGTGAGGTCGTCCCAGAAGGGCGCGAGGAGCCCGTTGGGCTGGCGGACGTCGCCGAGGGGGACGTTCTGGTAGTCGCCGAGGCGGGGCGCGAGGAGGTTGACGGTGCCGTTGGTGGTGACGTTGACCGTGGCGTAGGTCCTGCCGTGGACGGTGACCGGGAAGGGCAGGGTGACGGTGGTTGCGTCCTCGTCGCCGGACAGGGTCAGGGTCTCGCGGGTGTCGGCCCAGTCGGGCCGGGTGTCCTCGCAGTGCCAGCCGAGCGCGTCGGCGCGCCAGGGGACGTTCAGGTCGGCGGTCTCGTCGCCGTCGACGGTGACGGGGGTGGTGGAGCCGCCGTAGCAGAGGGCGGGTTCGGGGGCGGTGAGGTCGGCGGTGTAGGCGCCCTGGGCGACCTTGGGGAACGTGTAGCGGCCTGTGGCGTCGGTCGTGACGGCCGGGAGGGGCGTGCCCTTGAGTTCGACGGTCGCGCCCGGTACGGCGCGGCCCCGGGCGTCCCTGGCGATGCCGGTGACCTTCTGGGACGGCGCGGGGGCCATCGGCAGGTCGGCGGTGGCGGTGCCGCCGGCGGTGACCGTGACGCGCGCCGAGGCGTCGCCGTAGCCGTAGAGCTTCGCGGCGACGGTGTAGTCGCCGGCGACGAGGCTGAGGGTGAAGTGCCCGGCGGCGTCGGTGGCGGTGGCGCGGGTCTGCGGGCCGGTCGCGGTGACGGCGGCCATCGGGATCGGCTTCCCGGTGGTCTTGTCCGTGACCGTGCCCGAGACGACCCCGGCGTTGCCGCGCGGGGCGTCCTGGACGGCCTTGGCGATGTTCAGCAGGCCGTTGCCGTAGACGCCGTTGAAGGCGGCGTCGCCGCCGCAGCGGCGGTCGTCCTTGTCGGTGGCGCCGTTGTTGAGGGCTTCGGCGGTGGCCTTGAGGTCCCCGGCGAGCGCGGGTGAGGCCGACCAGAGGAGCGCGACGGCTCCGGCGAGGTGCGGGGTGGCCATGGAGGTGCCGGACATCTTGGCGTAGCCGGAGCCGGGCACGGTGGACACGACGTCGACGCCGGGGGCGGTGATGTCGGGTTTGCCGGTGGCGATGGAGGACGGGCCGAGGCCGGAGAAGTTCGCCACGGTGCCGGTGGCGTCGACGGCGCCGACGGTGTAGGCGGACTGGTTGTCGCCGGGCGAGTCGACGGTCCCGCATTTGCCGTAGCCGAAGTTCCCGGCGGCGAAGGCGGGGAAGATCCCGGCGGCGCGCCAGGAGTCGATGATCTTCTGGTACCAGGTGTTGCCGCGGCCGCCGCCCCAGGAGTTGTTCACGATGTCGGGGGCGAGGTCGGGTCGCGGGTTCTTCCCGGCGAGGTCGGTGGGGGCGAGGATCCACTGCCCGGCGCGCAGGAGCGAGGTGTCGGAGCAGGAGCGGGCCTCGCAGCCCTTGGCGGCGATCCAGGTCGCGCCGGGGGCGACGCCGTAGCCGTCGGCACCGGCCATGGTGCCCATGGTGTGGGTGCCGTGGCCGTTGTTGTCGCAGGGCGCGGTGACGCAGGTGCCGGTGGGGTCGTACCAGTTGTAGGCGTGGTCGAAGTTCCCGCCGCCCTTGTTGCCGCGGTAGTTGCCGATCAGCGACGGGTGGTCGTACTGGACGCCGGAGTCGATGTTGGCGATGACGATGCCCTTGCCGGTGGCACCGTACTGCGACCAGACCTTGTCGGCGCCGATCTGGGTGATGCCGGGTTGCGGGGCGCTGGAGGCGTCGGCGTCCTGGGTGGAGGTGGGTTCCTCCAGGGGCGCGACGCGCTCGGAGAGGAGGCCGGTCACTTCGGGCCGGCCGGCGAGGGCGTCGGCGAGTGAGGCGTCGCCGGTGACCTTGATGGTGTTGGCGATCCAGAAGGACTCGTAGGCGGCGCCGCGGGCGTCCAGGATGGACTTGAGGGACGCCTGGGTGGTCTCGGCGTGGTGGCGCAGCTCGTCGAAGGTCCAGGTGGCGCGGGCGTCGTCGGTGGGTTTGGTCCACGCGGCCGAGAGGTCGGCGCCGTCGTCGAGTTTGAGGAAGAAGGTGGCCGTGCCGTCGTCGGCGAGGTCGGCGCGGACCGAGGGCTCGATCTTGTCGGCGGCCTGGGCCGGTGCGCCGGAGAGGGTGAAGGCCGCGATGACGCCGCTGAGTACGGCGAGGGCGGAGGCGGCGGCGATCACGCTGCTCCGCCGGAGATGCCGGGTGGTCAAAGGGGCTCCCGTCGGGGTGGACGCGTGTGCGGGAGGGCACAGTCGCGAGGGAGACCCTAGAAAAGATCAACTCGGGTGAACAGGGGGTGGCGTGGCGGGGACACGCCATTGACCGGAGGCGGCCAAGGTTAGGTTCGCCGAGGGCGACCGGTCCTTACCGATCGTTAACCCGCTCAGAGCCAGCCGCGGCGGGACGCCTGGAGCCCGGCCTGGAAGCGGGTCGCCGCGCCCAGCCGCTCCAGCAGGCGGGTGACGCGCCTGCTCAGGGTGCGCGGGCTGACGCCCAGGCGCCGCGCGATCGCCTCGTCCTTGACCCCGGCGTTCAGCAGGTCCAGCAGCTCGCGCTCCTCGGCGTCGAGCGGGTCGTCGTCCTCGATGGGCTCGCCCGGGATCGGCAGGCCCGTCGCCCACACCGACTCGAAGAGCGCGGCCAGGGCCTCGGCGAGCGCCGAGGGGTGCACGAGGATGGCGCTGCGGACGACGCCGTCGTGGACGGCGAGTGGCAGCAGGGCGCGGCGTCCGTCGACCACGACGAGTTTCAGGGGGACGGTGGGCACGACGCGGGCCTGCTCACCGGCGGCGATCATGGCGCGCACGGTGTCGTAGTAGCCGGGGACCTCCAGGGCGGCCACGGCGTAGATGGCGCGGGTGTGGACGCCGCGGCTCAGCAGCGAGGACTCCGCGGCGGCCGAGACGTCCTTGTCCACATAGGGCGGCGCGTCGAAGACGGCGACCTCCTCGGTGGCCTCGGCGACCATCCCCGCCATCGCGGCCGCGACCCGTTCGGGCCCGTCGACGACCTCGGCGAGGCGGGCGGGATCGGCGCGCAGCTGGCCTTCGGTGAACGCGTCGACGAGCGCGCCGATGGCGTGCGTGGCGCGGTCGAGGCCGGACTGGCGCTCGCGGATGAGGGCCGCGAGGGCGATGCGCGGGTCGGCGGGGAGGTAGCCGCCGCCGTCGCGGCGGGCCAGGAGGCCGTGGGCGACGAGTTCGTCGAGGTGTGCGGCGGAGCCGGTGACGTCGGTGAGGGGGTCGGCGAGGATGGCGCGGTAGAGCCGCTCGGCGGCGGAGGTCAGGCCCACTCCACCGAGACTCGGCTCACCGTTCATCCCCGCGCGCCGTCCATCGCCTCGTTGGCGAGGGCGTCGGCGCGGTGGTTCTCCGCGCGCGGGATCCAGGTCCAGGTGACCTCGTCGAAGTCCGCGGCGATCTCGGCGGCCTCGGCGGCGAGGGGTTTGAGGCCCGGGTGCTTGATGCGCCAGTTGCCGGCCATCTGCTCGATGACGAGCTTGGAGTCCATGCGCACCGCCACGCTCGTGGCGCCCAGCTCGCGGGCGGCGGTGAGCCCGGCGATGAGGCCGCGGTACTCGGCGACGTTGTTGGTGTGGACGCCGATGAAGCCCTGGCGTTCCAGCAGGACCTCGTCCTCGGCGTCCAGGACGACGGCGCCGTAGCCGGCGGGCCCGGGGTTGCCCCGGGAACCGCCGTCGGCCTCGATGGTGACCTTCACCGGCGGGTGTCCTCGCGGACCATGATCGCGCGGCATTCCTCGCAGCGCAGGACCTCGTCGGGCGCCGAGGTCCGGACCCGCTCGTAGTCGCCGGCGGAGACTTCGATGCGGCAGGCGCCGCAGCGGCGGCCCTGGAGCTGGGCGGCGGCGGTCGGGCTGTTGACGCGGATCTTCTCGTAGAGCTTCAGCAGCGCCTCGGGGATGTCGGCGGCCTGGCGCTCGCGGGCGGCCCGGGACAGGACCTCCTCGGTCTGGATCTCGCCGAGGGCCTCGTCGCGGCGGGCGACGGCGGTCTGCAGGATCGCGGTGATCTCGCCGAGCTGCCGGGCGTGGGCGACCACGGCGGCCTGCGCGACTTCGCGCTTCTCCATCAGCTCCAGCTCGACGTCCTCCAGCTCCGCCTGGCGGCGGGCGAGGCTGCCCAGCTCGTGCTGGAGGTTGGTGAGGTCCTTGGCGGTGCCCTGCCCGGAGTCGAGGCGCTGCTGGTCGCGGGCGGAGCGCTGCCGGACCTGCTCGATCTCGCGTTCCTGGCGGGCGATGTCGCGGTCGATGTCACCGACGGCGGCCTCGGCCTGGGCCTTCTCGTCGCCGACGATGCGGGCCTCTTCTTCGAGCCGCTTGATGACGGCGTGCTCGGGAAGGTTGCGGCGGCGGTGGTCGAGCTGGTTGAGGGTGGTGTCGGTGAGCTGCAGGTCGAGCAGCCGTCGCTGGTCCTTCGGGTCGGCCTTCAACTGTGGTTCGCTCCTCGTTCGCGGGTGGCGGGCTGGCGGTGTGGTCCTAGCGCGGCAGGCCGGAGCGGGCCGCGTGCAGGGTCCACGGATCGGTGACCAGGTCGGAGACGACCGTGTCGAGATCGAGGGCGTCCCGAAGCGCGGTCGCCGCGTAGTCCAGCCAGGGCCGCTCCGTGGCCCAGTGTGCCGCGTCGACGAGGGCGGGGCCATCGTCGGCGAGGTGTTCCCCGGCGGCGTGGTGCCGGAGGTCACTGGTCAGGTAGACGTCGACCCCCGCCGCCTTCGCGTCGGCGAGGTGGGCGTCGCCCGCGCCACCGGACACCGCCACGGTGTACACCGTACGTTCCGGGTCCCCGGCGGCGCGCACCCCCCACACCGTCTCGGGAAGCCGGTCGGCGCAGTAAGCGGCGAACTCCGCCAGGCTCATCGGCTCGGGCAGGCGCCCGACCCGGCCGATGCCCGTCGTGGGCGAGAAACCGTCCGGGACGAGGGGCCGCAGGCCCATCAGGTCGAGCCGCCCGGCGAGGGCGTCGGACACGCCCGGATCGGCCTTGTCGGCGTTGGTGTGCGCGACGTAGAGGGCGATGCCCGCCTCGATGAGGTCGTGGACGGCCCGCCCCTTGTAGGTGCTCGGTGCGACGCTCGACACTCCCCGCAGGAGCAGCGGGTGGTGGGAGACGATCATCTGCGCGCCCACGGCCACCGCCTGCGCGACCGTCTCCGGGACGCAGTCGACGGTGAGGAGGACCGTGGTGACCTCCCGCTCGGGCCGGCCGAGGACCAGGCCCACCCGGTCCCAGGACTCGGCCGTCTCCGGCGGGTAGCGCTCATCGAGAAGGGTGACGACGTCGGCGACGGAGATGCTCACGGCGGGCACGTTACCGCGTGCCGCCATGCGGTCTCGGGCACCTCGGCCCGGACGCGCGGCCACAGTGGCGGGGGCGGAGCCGGGTGGCGGGTGAAGTGGTGGGCGCGGTGGCGGTGGCCGGGACCGGGCGAGCGGCAGCAGCGATCGCGGAGCACGACGACCCTGGGCGATGCCGATGCCCACGGCGGGCGGATCACATGCCACCGAGCCACCCCGGCCCACACGCGCGCCGGGTGCCGCGTCAGCTGGCAGCAGCCGGGCGCCACCCACACTCACGGCGGGCGGATCACATGCCACCGAGCCACCCCGGCCCACACGCGCGCCGGGTGCCGCGTCAGCTGGCAGCAGCCGGGCGCCACCCACACTCACGGCGGGCGGATCACATGCCGCCGGGCCACCCC
>NZ_BSTX01000001.1:633101-724008 GCF_030269765.1 Actinorhabdospora filicis
CCCGGCCCACACGCGCGCCGGGTGCCGCGTCAGCTGGCAGCAGCCGGGCGCCACCCACACTCACGGCGGGCGGATCACATGCCGCCGGGCCACCCCGACCGCCCTGGCCCGGACGCGCGGCCACGGAGGCGGGGGCGGAGCCTGGTGGCGGGTGGGGTGGCGGGTGCGGTGGCGGTGGCCGGGACCGGGCGACCGGCAGCCGCCATCGCGAAGCACGATGACCCCGCACGACGCCGATGCCCACGGCGGGCGGGTCACATGCCACCGAGCCACCCCAGCCCACACACGCGGCCACCACGCCCGGGGCAGAGCCGAGTGCCACGTGAGATGGCGGGTGAGGTGGCAGCAGCCCGGGCCGGGCGACCGGCGGGAGCCATCGCGAAGCACCATGGCCCCGCACGATCCTGATCCTCACGGCGGGCACGTCACCACATGCCGCTGGGTCACCTCGCCCCAGACGCGCGGCCAGGGGAACAGGTGCTGCGTCAGGTAACCGCGGCCGGGTTCGTGGAAGCGGAAGAAGTCCTCGCCGTACAGCACCGTCACACCCCAGCCGCGCAGTCTCGTCACGCTCTCGGCGAAGGCGGGGTGGGCGGCGTGGGCCCAGTTCGTGTACGGCGCGAGCACCACCGGCAGGCCACGGCCGAGGGATTCGGCGAGCAGCCCCAGCACGAGGGTGTCGCAGATCCCGGCGGCGAACTTGTTGACCGTGTTGCAGGTGGCGGGCGCGACCACCACCGCGTCGGGGACCGGCAGGTCGCCCGACTCCGACGGGTGCCGGTAGCGGCTGCGGACGGTGTGCCCGGTGGCCGCCTCGGCGGCGGCCACGTCGAGGAACTTCACCCCGTCGGGGCTGGCGACGACCCACACGTCCCAGCCGTCGGCGATCGCGGGCCCGATGAGCTTGCGGACGTCGCGGGCCAGCGGCGAGCCGCAGACCAGCAGGTGCAGGACGGGTGACCGGCCGGGCTCGCCGGAGGTCATGCGGCCAGCCTCAGTTCCTCTGCCATGGCGATCAGGGGCGCGGGGGCCGCGCCGCGGCTGCGGCGGAGCACGTCGCTGATGACCTGGTGGGCGAGCGGGCGGCAGCGGATCTCCAGCGGCGCGACGCGTCCGGCCTCGACGAGGAGCCGCCCGGCCTCGTGGTGGTCGCCGATCTGGTTGTAGCCGCGGGCGACGTCGACGTAGTGGTGCGCGCGCCGCTCGGGGACCAGGCGCGCGAAGGCCTCCGGGTCGATGCGGACGTGGGTGTTGACCGCCATGCGGCCCTCGCCGAGCTCGACGGCGGCGGCCGCGCGGTGCAGGGCGACGTTGGTCGGGCCGAAGCTGGTCCAGTAGTGGTTGTGGCCGTCGCCGACCAGATCGGCGATGCCGTCGGCGGACCGCAGGAGCTCGCGCGCGGTGGGCAGGTCGCCGCACTGCGCGGCGGCCATGGCGCCCTGGAGCAGCAGCTGCCCGTGCACCGACAGGGCCGCCGCGCCCGGGTCGGCGCCGCCCTGGGCGAGGACCTTCTGCGCGACCTGGATGTTGAGGTCGAGGGCGGCCGAGGACCGGCCCAGCGAGCGCAGCGCGTTGGCCACGCGCGTGGTGGCGGTGCCGATGAGCAGCGGGTCGTCGCCGCGCTGGGCGGCGCTGATGGCGCGGTCGGCGGCCAGCCAGGCGAGCTGGGGCTCGCCGAGTTTGCGCAGCACCGAGGAGGCGATCTGGTAGACCTGGCTGAGCAGGTTGGCCGCGCGGGTCTTCTGCGGGTCGGCGGCCTCCTCCTCCACCGCCGGGCCGGTCTTGAGCAGGGTGATGAGCGAGCGGGCGAGGGCGGCGTAGTTGGCGGCCTCGAAGGTCATCCACGCGTGGCTGACCGATTTGGCGAAGTCGTCCAGCGGCATCGGCTGGATCGGCGCGGCCTCGAAGAGGGTGCCCAGGCGCTCGTAGCGTTCCAGGGCCTGCCTGATGTCCTCGACCTCCACCTGGTCGACGCAGTTGAAGGCCTCGGAGCTGCGCTCGGGGTCGCGGCCCAAGAGTAGCTGCACGTCGACCTGGAGCACGTCGGCGATGTCGTGCAGCACCGAGAACTTGTCGAGCCGGCGCACACCCCGCTCGATCTTGTCCACCCAGCTCTTCGATTTGCCGATGCGATCGGCGAAGACCTGCTGGGACATGGTGCGCCGCTGCCGCCAGTAGGCGACCCGGCGGCCAATGGGAAGTTCTTCCGTCACGTCGACCCCCACCGTCGAAGCAATCCGCTGGATCGAGGATTTTCCGGTGCGTGTCGCGGGTACCGGCGCGCTCCTCACCCGGCGTGCCCGGGAAGACGGGCCGTGCCTTGGAGGGGCCGGGATGCCGCTCCACCGCGCCCCGCGCCCGTCGCGTCCCTCTCCGGTGTCCCGCTCCCGGGTCACCGCCGGGGAGTGGCGGTACCCGAGTCGGAAAGGAGCCGCCACTCGGTGCGAAGCCGGTGAACTCGTCGCATTCCACCTTTCGTAAAGCTCTGTCTACACCGGTCCTCTGCTACACGCAACGAGCAGAACGCGATTAGGTGACGTTCGATCTTTCGACATAGGCGGATCGCAGCTGCAGGAAACGACTGCGGCGGGGTGTTTTCACGCCGAAATGACGCTTTGATCCGCCCTGAGGGCGCATACGAAGCGTCAGCATTCCCCGGTTCGGGTGATACTTGCAGCTGCAGGGTGACGCGGCCACTGTCGGGTCGTTGACAGGTTATGCGAACACACCAGCACCATCATCTCCCCACCTGGGGCTTGGCCCTGGCCGTTTCCGGAATGATCGCGGTGACCGCCGGGATCGGCTTCGCCCTGGCGCTGTCCGGACTGGCCGGATGGTTCTTCGTCCTGATCATCGCCGCGCTCGCGGTGACCGCCCTCGTCGAGGGCCGTCCCGCCGCCCGCGCCCGCGCCGAGTCCGCCGCGCTGCCCGGCTCCCGCGAGGACGCCGCCGAGGCCGGCCGGTTCACGCAGCTCTTCTCGGCCTGAGCGGCCGGGCTACTCCTCCGTGTAAGGCAGCTTCACCAGCAGGCACGGCCCGCCCTGGTACACACCGCCGTCCACCGCGAGCGCGAGCCCTTCGCAGTACACGCGGGGGCCCTCGATGGTGGACGGGTCGACCCCGAACTGGTCGGGGATGGTGCTGTGGCCGTGCACGATCCGCTCCCCGCCGAGCGCGTCCAGCACCGCCCGCGCGGTGCGGACCCCCTGGTCCCCTTCGCCGTGGAAGGCGCGACGGGCGGTCATCTGGCGGAACAGGTCCCACCAGGCGGCCAGGTCGTCCGACGCCAGCACACCCCGGATCTTGGCGTTGATCTCGTCGGCGGTGCCGCCGTAGTTGAGGTACGTGGGCGCGTCGGTGTGCATGAGCAGGTGCCCGTCCTCGACGCGCACGGCGTCGCGGGTGGACAGCCACTCCACGATCTCGTCGGTGAGGCGCTCGGCGTCGGTGTCGCGTCCCCCGTTCAGCACCCACCACGCGGTGAACTGCTTGGGCGGGTCCTCGCCGGGGACCTCCTCCTCGCCGTAGCGGTGGGCGCCCAGCAGGAGGATCTCGTGGTTGCCCAGGAGCGCGTCGACGCGGCCGCCGGTCTCCTCGGCCTGCTTGGCCAGGTCCATGACGAGCTCGATGACGCCGACCCCGTCGGGGCCGCGGTCGGTGAAGTCGCCCAGGCACCACAGGCGCGCGCCGCCACCGGTCCACCGCTCGTCGTCGTCGATGAGCCCGGCCTCGCGCAGCACCGCGGTGAACTGCTCGCGGTGACCGTGGAGGTCGGAGACGACGTAGAGCGGGGTTCTGCTGTCCTCACTGGGTGGCACCATCGCACGATCGTACGACGCGCCGATCAAGGTCACGCGCTTCCCCGGCGCCGCGGCACTCTCGGGCAGTGCGCGCGGCCCGCTCGGCCGGGCTCCCGGGTCGCCGGGCAGTAGGGTGCGAAGGAGTGTCGACAAGAGGGCGGGAGGCGGCGCAGGTGGCCGAGGTGACGCGCGGGGTGATGATCGACGGGCCGGAGACGGCCGACCGGGACGACGCCGTCTGGGTCGCCCGCCACGGCGCGGGCTGGTCGCTCACCGCGCACATCGCCGACGTCGCGGCGATCGTCCCGCCCGGCGGGGACGCCGACGCCGAGGCGCGGCGGATGATCACCACCCGCTACCTGCCCGAGGGCAGGCACATCCCGATGATCGGGGCGGGCGAGGCGCACGCGACGCTGCGCGAGGGCGTGGCGCAGCCGACGCTGCGGGTCTCGGTGCGCTTCGACGCCGACGGCGAGGCGATCGCCTCCGAGGTCGGCCGCGGTGTGCTGGCCGAGGGCTTCGCGCGCACCTACCCGCAGGCCGCCGCCGCGCTGCGCGACCCGAACGACCCGCTGCACGCGATGCTGGCCGACGCCCACGAGCTCTCCCGCGTCCTGCTGTCACGGCGGCGCGCGGCCGGTGCCCTGGCCTTCTACGACCTGCTCCAGGGCTTCGCCACCACCGAGGAGGGCAACCTGGTGCGGCTGGGCGGCGCGCTCCGCAACGCCGGTTACATGATCGTGCAGGAGCTGATGATCGCCGCAAACGAGGCGGTGGCGCTGTGGGCGGCCGAGAACGACGTGCCGATCCTGTTCCGCAACCACCGCGCCTCGGCCGTGGCGCCCTCCCGCGATGAGCTCCTGGAGGACCTGTCGTCCTTCGCCGCCCAGATCGGCAACCGGGTCCTGGTGGAGAAGCGCCTGGCGATGCTGATGCGCCCGGCGACCTACGCCCCCACCGTCACCGGCCACTACGCGCTGAACCTCCCGGCCTACACCCACGCCACCTCGCCGCTGCGCCGCTACCCGGACCTGGTCACCCAGCGGATGCTGTTCGCCGCCGCCGACGGCGCTCCCCCGCCCTACACCTTCGAGGAACTCGTCGCCCTCGGCGAGGAAGTGAACGCCGCCATCCGCGAGCGGCGGCTGCGCACCGCCGAGCGCTACCGGACCGAGGCCCGCAAGGAGACCCGCCGCGCGCTGGACGACTCGTCCTTCGAGCGCATGGACGCCGAGACCTTCCGGCGGGTGCTGAAACTGGGCGTGACCGAGTCCGAGCCGCGCTCCGACCTGTCCGCCGAGATCCTGCGCCGCCTGGACGAGGGGGCGCTGCCGCTGCGGGACGTCTGCCACGTCCTGTTCGACGCCGAGGGCCCGTCGTGGCTGGCGGTCAAGGACCGGCTGGGCGACTGGCTGGCCGAGGAGCCCTCCCGGGCGGTCACGGGCCTGAGCGTCTACGCCCAGGACGTCGTGGGCGGCCCCATCTCCGAGGAGCACGTGGTGTGGGCGGTCGAGGCGACCGGCACCGCGCAGCTGCCGCGCTTCACCGCGCGGGTCGCGCTGCGGCTGGGCAGCGTCGCCCACGAGTCGCCGGGACGGACCGCGGCCTCCAAGAAGGACGCCCGCTCGCACGCCGCCCTCGCCCTGGTGTGCGCCCTGGCCGGCATCGCCGACCGGTCCCACGACGCGCGCGACGACGTCCCCGAACCGCCCTCCCCCGCCGAACGGGCCCGGCAGGTGCCCGCCGACCGGCATCCGGTGATGGCGGTCAACGAGTACGCGCAGCTCGGCGTGATCAGCGGGCTCGCCTTCGACTACGAGCGGGACGGCACACCGCACGAGCCGGTCTTCACGTGCACCGCCTCGGCGGTGCTGGCCGCCTCCGGGCTGCCCATGTCGGGCACCGGCACGGCCGGGGCCAAGCAGGCCGCCAAGACGGCGGCGGCCGCCGATCTGCGGGAGAAGATCGACGGCGCCGCCGTCAGCGACGGGTGAGGCGGGTCCCGGCGGCGAAGGCCAGCGCGAGGACCACGGTCAGCTCGGCGAACAGCAGGACCCGCTGCGGCAGGCCGCGCCAGTCGCCGGAGTGCATGAAGTCCGGCAGGAACGTGCCGATGACGGTGACGGCCAGCAGGAACACGCTCACCGCGACGGTCACGCCGAGCCACTTGGCCGCCTGCGGGCGTCCCGAGCCGCGCAGCACGGTCAGGAACAGCAGCCCGGCCACGGGGATGGCGCCCATGCCGATCCCGGCCGCCCACCGGTGGATCTCGGCGGACGCGGTGACCACGGAGGCCCCCGCGTCGGTCGGGAAGACCGCCGCCGTCTGGAACGACGCCCCCGCGATCGCCAGGACGCCGCGCAGCATCGCCGTCCGCGGCCCCGGCAACGCGGCCGAGGCCAGGACGTAGCAGGCCGCGGCCATCGCGGTCACGCCGAGCGTGAACTGCCAGCCGCCGCCGACGCGCACGTAGCTGGACACCGGGTCGCGCATGGGATCGACGTCGCTGGGGACCATGTGCAGGTAGCCCAGGCAGAGCACGGCGAGGATGGAGGCGGCGATGGCGAACAGGCTCGCCCGGCGGCCCGCGCTCGCCCGAACCGGGACGGCGGCGGGGGTGGCGACCTCGACGCGCGCCGGCGTCCACAGTCCGGCGCTCATCGCAGGGCTCCGGCGCGGACCTCGCGGTAGATCTGCTCGAAGCGGGCCAGCGAGCGCTGCTCGTCGTGCCCGGCGGCGATGGAGCGGCTGTGGTGTCCCATGCGGCGGCGGGCGAGGTCGTCGTTGAGGATGGCGCGCAGGTGGCCGGTGAGCTCCATGACGTCCCCGGGCCGGTAGAGGAAGCCGTTCTCGCCCTCGCGGACGAGGTGGGGCAGCGCGACGGCGTCGGCGGCGACGACGGGGAGGCCGCTGGCCATCGCCTCCAGGGTGGCGATGCTCTGGAGCTCGGCGACGCCGGGCATGACGAAGACGTCGGCGGCGGCGTAGACCAGGTGCAGGTCCTCGTCGGGGACGAAGCCGAGCAGTTTCAGGTCGGCGCCCAGGTTCTCGGCGAGCGCGCGGAGTTCCTCGCGCTGCGGTCCGGTGCCGGCCAGGGCGATCTGGACGCCGAGGCGGGCGGCGGCTTCGATGGGTTCGTGGAGGCGCTTCTCCTGGTCGAGGCGGCCGACGAAGGCGATGGTGGGTTTGTCGGCGAGGCCGAGGTGGGCGCGGGCTCCGGCGCGGGTGGCGCGTCCGGGTGCGAAGCGGCGCAGGTCGATGCCGCAGGAGACGGCTTCGACGTCGCCCTTGTATCCCTTGGCCTCGAAGAGGCGGGCGGCGATCTCGGTGGGGCTGGTGACGTGGTCGGCGCGGCCGTAGACGCGGGCGGCGTCGCGCCAGCCGAGGCGGGAGACGCGTTCGCGCAGGCGCTGGGGGACCTTGGCGTGGTGGAGGAGGTTGTCGGGCATGAAGTGGTTGGTGGCGACCAGGGGCACGTCGGAGCGGCGGGCGGCGCGGACGGCGGCGCGGCCGACGATGAAGTGGCTCTGGACGTGGACGACGTCGGGCCGGACCCGGTCGATGAGGTCGGCGATGGTGTCGGACAGGCCGAGCGGGTTGCTGTAGCGCATCTGCTTGTGGACGGGTATGGCACGTGAGCGCAGGCGGTGGACGGTGATGCCGTCGATCTCCTGGACCTCGGCGGGCCCGGTGCCGGAGGGGGCGACGACGTGGACGTCGTTGCCGCGCGCGGCCAGGCCGAGAGCGAGGCGGTGGGCGAAGTAGGCGGCGCCGTTGACGTCGGGCGGGTAGGTGTCGGCGCCGATGAGGACGCGCTGGCCGGTGACGGCGGGGGCGGTGGCGTGGATGGGATCAATGGCCAGCAGCGACATGGGGTGCTCCTTCGGTGCGGGGATGGCGGGTTCGAGCGAGGAGGGTGACGCCGGGGGCGATCACGGCGGCGGCGAGGACGAGCCACCACGCGCCGGCGGCGGGCGGGGGTTCGTTCAGGACGGCCAGTCCGATGGCGGCGGCCGCGATCGGGTCGGCGAGCAGGAGGGCGGCGAAGGCGAGGGAGAAGCGTCCGCTGCGGTAGGCGTGCTGGAGGGCGATGCCGCCGAGGGCGGCGAGGGCGACGGCGACGGCGGTGTGCCAGTGCAGGAGCGCGGTGGCGTCGCCGCGGGCGGCGGTGGCCAGGACGCGGGCGAAGGCGGAGACGGCGCCGAAGGAGATCCCGGCGGCGGTGGCCAGGGTCAGCGCGCGCCAGGTGGGGGTGAGGCGCCCGGCGAGCAGGAGTCCGGTGAGGACGGCCGCGGCGGCGACGGCGGCGAGGCCGAGGGCGGCGCGGGCGTCCAGGGTGGGCGCGGCCGACGTCCGGTGCGGCAGCGAGAGGACGAGCGCGATGAGCCCGGCGGTGACCAGGAGCGCGCCGGCGATCTCGGCGGGGCGGACGGGGCGGCGGGCCAGCATCGCGGCGGCGGCGACGGCGAAGAGGAGGCCGCTGACGCCGAGGGGCTGGATGAGGGTGACCGGCGCGGCGGACAGGGCCAGCAGGTGGAGTCCGACTCCGGCGGCCGACAAGCCCGCGCCGAGCAGCCAGCGGGGGCGGCGGGCGAGGGCGAGCAGCGGCCGGGCGCGTCCCTCGGCTGCGACGGCGGCGCCCTCTTGGAGCGCCGCGCCGAACGCGAGGAGAAGGGCCCCGGCGAGGGCCGTGAGAATCGGCCAGGTCATGCATTAGAGCCTCCTGTCGGAGGCGTTTTTGCGCAGGGGGGTTATCCCCCCGCCGTCCCCTTAGATCTCCCCTAGTGGCGGGCCCGGGTGGCGGGTAGCGTGGGCTGTACCGGCGGCTTCACCCGTTCGGTCATCCACTGGAGACGGTGCTGGAGAAACGCGCGCCATAGCGGTGGTTCCGTTCTCCGCCAGGGGGTCTAACCCCCCATTCGACCCCGATTTTTCCCCGAGGGGAATCGCCCGATGGCGTCGTGCGCCCCTGAGTGTTTACGCTGTAAACATGACCGACACGCCAACGAGGGCCGCCGAGGCCGCCGCCGAGATCCTGCGCGCCGACGGCAGCGAGGCCGTCACCATGCGCCGCATCGGCGCGCACATCGGACTGTCCGCCATGGCCGTCTACCGCCACTACCCCTCGCGGGAGGCGCTGCTGGCCCGGGTCGCCGACGAGTGGTTCGCCCGGCTCGCCGCGGAGTGGGCCCCGATCCTCACCGCACCCGACCCGATCGCGGCCGGCGTCGAGGAGATGATCTCGCTGGCGCTGCGCGAGCCGAAGGTCTACGCGTTCCTGTTCCTGGAGGCCCGCGACGGCGCCCGCGCCGTCGGCGAGCTGCGCGAGGGGCGCTCCCCCACCTTCAACCTCGTCACCGGGGCCGTGGCCGCCGCCATGCGCGCCGGTCTCCTCCGCGAGGACGACCCCTGGCTGGTCGGTCTGGCCATCACCTCTCACCTGCACGGGCTCATCGGGCTCCACCTCGGCGGGCGCATCGGCCTGCCGGACGGGGAGTTCCGCGAGCTGTGCCGGGCAAGCCTCGAAAGGCTGATCCATGGAATCGGCGCTTAGCCGTCCCGCCCGCTACGGCGCCGCCGCCCTCGCGGCCGCCGCCTCCGGCGTCCTCTGGGCCTTCGGCACCGGGCTCCACCCCGTCCCCTACCTCACCTGGCTGGCCGTTCTTCCCGTCCTGCTGGCCGCCACCCGCGTCCCCGCGCCGCTCGCCGCGCTGGCCGCCGGGCTCGGCTACCTCGGCGGCGCCGCGCCGATGTGGCACTACTACACCGTGGACATCCTCGTGCCGGTGCCGCTGGCCGCCGGGCTGCTGATCGTCCCCGCGATCGTGCTGGCCCTGGCGGTGTGGCTGTTCCGGACCCTCGCCCTGCGCGGCCGCCTGATCGCCGCCGCCCTGTCGGTGCCCGCGATCTGGGTGTCGCTGGAGTACCTGGTCCGCCTGTTCGCGCCGCACGGCGCGTACTGGAGCCTGGCCTACACGCAGGCCGATCTGCTGCCGGTGGTGCAGACGGCCTCGGTGGCCGGGGTGTGGGGCGTGTCGTTCCTGCTGCTGGCCGTGCCCTCGGCGGTCGCCGCCGCGCTCGTCCCCGGACGCCGGTACCTCGCCCCGGCCGTGCTGGCCGCGCTGCTGCTCGTCCTGCCCCTGGGACTGGGCGCGCTGCGGCTGGTCACCTCCGATGAGCCGCGCGGGCCGAAGGTCGCCTCGGTCGCGCTGCCCGGCCCGCACATCGAGGACGACTACGACGGTCCCCAGGGCGTCCAGGGCGTCGCGGGCTACCTCGGCGCGCTGCCCGGCCTGGCCGCCGCCGGGGCCGAGATCGCGGTGTTCCCCGAGAAGCTGTTCCTGGTGCCCGAGGCCGACGCGCCCGGATTCCTGGCGCGGTGGGGCGCCGCGGCGAAGGACAACCGCATCGGCGTGGTCGTCGGCGTCCACCTCGGCGAGCGCGGCGTGGTGTCCAACGCGGCGGTGTACTTCCCCGCCGACGGCGGCGAGCCGGTGATCTACCGCAAGCACCACATGATCCCGGGCCTGGAGGTCGACGTCGCGCCGGGCGAGGGCACCGAGCTGACGCCCGGCGACGCGCTGGCGGGCTTCGGGTCCTACGCGCTGATCATCTGCAAGGACCTGGACTTCCCCGACCTGGTGGCGCGCGACCGCGACACCGGCGCCGGTGTCCTGCTCGCGCCCGCCCTGGACTTCGACGACGACTCCTGGCTGCACGACCGCATGGCGGTGTTCCGGGGCGTGGAGCAGGGCATGTCGCTGGTGCGGACGGCCGAGCTGGGCGAGGCGCTGGTGAGCGACCCGTACGGCGAGGTGTGGGAGACCGACGGGACGCCGCTCGTCCGGCCGGTCTCGGTGGAGCCACTGTGGACGGTCTACTCGGTGCTCGGGGACTGGTTCGCCTGGACCGCCCTGGCGCTGTCCGGGCTGGCGGTGGCGAGCCTGTTCCGGCGTTCCTGAAACCTCCTCCCGGAGGACCGGCCCGCGCCTCGCGCGGGCCGGTTTTCGCGGCCCGTACCGTGCCTTCGGGCGACCGGCCCGAGCTCCATCCCGGACCCGTTTTTCTGTCGTACCCCGCGCATAAGCTCAGGTCATGGCCACCGCAGACGTGATTCCGCTCCCCGCGACCCGTGCCTTCAGCCTGCGCCGCCAGGGCCTGTCGGGCCCCGGCTTCGCCACCGTCGTCGACGCCGTGCGCGGCACCGGCGGCGTCTACAGCTCCTCACCGACCTGCCACCTCTCCCTGGCCGCCCGCGTCACCGGTTTCACCATCGACGACCTGGAGGACGAGCTGTACGAGACCCGCCGTCTGGTGCGCCTGCGGGCGCAGCGGCAGATGGCCTACGTCCAGCCCGTCGAGGACCTCCCGTGGATCCTCGCCGCCGCCGAGCCCGGCCGGCGGGGCCGCGCCTCGGCGCTGCGGCAGCTGAACGCGACCTACACCGACTACGAGCGCATGGCCCACAAGGTCGAGACCGCCATGGCCGGGCATGAACCCATGACGCTGGCCGCGATCAAGGAGGCGGCGCCCGATGTCGACGACGCGCGGCTCGTCGTGGCGCTGATGACCCGCGAGACGCGCCTGGTCCGCACCCGCCCGCGCGGCACCTGGCGCAGCGACTCCTACGGCTACGCCCGCTGGGGCGACTGGATCGGCGAGGCGGTGTCCACCGTGGACACCGGGGAGGCGCGGGCCGCCCTGGCCCGCCGCTACTTCACCGCCCTCGGCCCCGCCACCGCCGACGACCTGCGCTGGTGGACGGGCTGGACGGCCGGGGAGACCAAGGCCGTGCTGTTCGCCCTGCGCGACGAGCTCACCGAGATCCGCCTCGGGTACGAGGCCCCCGACGACGAGGTGCCCGCCCACGTCCTGACCGCCGACCTGGACGAGCTGCGCGCGTCCACCGTGGACCCCGGGGTGCGGCTGCTGCCGGTCTGGGACGCCTATCCCATGGGCTACAAGGACCGCCGCCGCGTCGTGCCGCCCGCGCTGCATCCCCGCGTCATCGACCCGGTGGGCAACGCGACCTCGATGGTCCTCGTCGACGGCGAGGCCGCCGGGGTCTGGCAGGCCGGTTACGACCGGCTGCCGGGGGCGCTGGTGGTCTCCGTCGCGCTGTTCTCCGGTGCCGCCGGGGACCGGCGCGGCGAGATCGAGGCCGAGGCGGAGCGCCTGGCGCGCTCGGTCGGCGCGGCCGACGTGGACGTGGAGTGGGCCGCCGAGCGCGGCGCGCTGGCCGACGGCGTCCGCAACACGTTCATGTCGCCGGTGAGCCTGGGCGTCGAGCGCTGAGGCGAAGCGGGGCCGGGCTTCGGCGCCCGGCCCCGCACCACACGGGGTGGATCTTGACGGCGGCCCGGGGTAGGTTGCCCGCCATGACCGAAGCCGGAAACGCCGCCTGGACGCCCGACCCGATCGTCACCGAGCGGCTCGTCGTCCGCGAACCCGAGGCCCGCGACCGCGCGGGGTACATCGACCTGTTCTCCTCCCCCGAGGTGAACGCCTACCTCGGCGGCCCGCAGCCGCGCGAGACGCTGGAAGAGCGGATGCCGGAGAACCCCGCCAAGCCCGGCGTCCTCACCATCGAGCGGGACGGGGCCATGGTCGGCATGGTCAAACTCGCACCGCACACCCCCGACTCCCACCGCCGCGAGGCCGGCGCCGTCGAGCTCGGCTACCTGCTGCTGCCGGCGGCGTGGGGACACGGATACGCGGCCGAGGCCTGCGCGGCGGTGCTCGCCCGCTTCACCGCCGAACGACCCGGCGAGGCGGTCGTCCTCTACACCCAGACCGCCAATGAGCCCTCGGTCCGCCTGGCCGCCAAGCTCGGCTTCACCGAGGTGGAGCGCTTCGAGGCCTTCGGCGCCGAGCAGTGGTTCGGCGTGCTGCGGCCGGTGGCCTAGGGCTCGTCCGGTGGGCGCGCCGTGAGCATCGCGCCCTCATCCCGGTGCCGCGAGGAGCGGCACCGGGTTCGCCGAAAACGCGTCGGCCGCCACCGGTGGCCTAGAGCGTGTCCTGTGGATCTCGCGGGTGCGCGAAGACGGAGTCGGCCGCATTCCTGATCGCAAGCCGGTCTTCCGGCCCCGTACCGGTGTCGTACGTGGCCGGGAGACCGGTGCCGAAAGGGCACCGGGTCACGCGGAGCGGTTCCTAGCCCTCCGGGTCGTCGGCGAGCCGCCGGGCCGCCTCGCGGCAGGCCGCCATGGCCTTGCGCGCGGCTTCCGGCGTCCGACCGGCGAGCCCGCACGAGGGCGTCACGACGACCTGGGCGGGCAACTTGGCGGGGCTGAGGCCGAGGCGCCGCCACAGTCCGCGCGCGGCGTCGCCGGGGTCGGCGGCGTCGCTTCCGGCGAAGAGGGTGAGGCCGCCGTCGAGGGCCTCGCCGAGGGGGTCGATGCTCTCGGCGCGGTCGAGGTCGAGCAGGCCGAGGTCGAGGGCGATCCCGGCCGCGCCCGTCTCGCCCGCCAGCAGGGCGACGGGTACGTCGGGCGCGCAGCTGTGCACGACCACGGGCGCGCCGACGCGGCCGATGAGGTGCCGCAGGCGGGTCGCGGCGACGGGCGCCTCGACGGGCCGGTAGTGGGAGAAGCCGCTCTCGGTGGGGATGTGCCCGGCGAGGACCGCCGGGAGCGAGGGCTCGTCGAGCTGGAGGATCACCGAGGCCCCGGGGACGCGCGCGCGGACGTCGGCGACGTGCGCGGCCAGGCCCTCGGCGAGGGAGTCGGTGAGGTCGCGGACGGCGCCGGGGTCGCGCAGGATCGCGCCGCCGGTGGGTTTCTGGAGGGCGGCGGCCAGCGTCCACGGCCCGGTCGCCTGCACCTTGAGCGGGCCGGTGTACCCGTCGGTGAGTTCGGTGAGGGCGTCCAGGTCGCGGTCGAGGAAGTCGAGGGTGCGGCGCAGGTCGCGGCCGGGGCGGCCGGTCAGCTGCCAGCGGGCGACGTAGAGCTCGACGGGCAGCTCGACGAGGAACGCCGCGCCGCGGCCGATCATGTCGGCGCCGGGGCCGCGCGCGGGCAGCTCCGGCAGGTGCGGGAGGTTCAGCTCGCCGAGGACGACGCGGGTGGCCTCGATGACGTCGGTGCCGGGCAGCGACCCGATGCCGGTGGACGAACCCTCCGGCAGCTCAATCACGGGCCGAGCCCGAGATGGTGGCGCTGGCCAGGACGATGTCGCCGTCGGCGTCGGGGAGGTAGGCGACCAGGGCCTGCCCGGCGGCCACGCCGCGCGCGGGGGTCCGCAGGTGCGCGGTGAGTCCGTCTTCGGTGGCGACGAGGACGGCGGCGTGGGTCTCGCCGTGCGCGCGCAGCTGCACGACGCACTCCACCGGTTCGGTGCGGGCGGTACCGGAGGTCCACACGGGCTTGTCGGCGTGGACGACGGTCACCTCCAGCTCCTCGCGGGGGCCGACGGTGACGGTGTTGCTGACCGGGGTGATGGACAGGACGTAGCGGGGCCGCCCGTCGGCGGCGGGCCGGGTGAGGCCGAGGCCGTGCCGCTGCCCGACGGTGTAGGCGAAGGCGCCGTCGTGGCTGCCGAGGACCTCGCCGGTGGCCGAGTCGACGATGTCGCCGGTCTTGGCGCCGATGCGCTCGGCGAGGAAGCCCTTGGTGTCGCCGTCGGCGATGAAGCAGATGTCGTGCGAATCGGGCTTGTCGGCCACGCCCAGGCCGCGCTTGGCGGCCTCCTCGCGGACCTGCTCCTTGGTGATGCCGCCGAGGGGGAACATCGCCCGGGACAGCTGGTCGCGGTTGAGCACGGCCAGGACGTAGGACTGGTCCTTGCCGATGTCGACCGAGCGGCGCAGAACGCCTTCGTCGAGGCGCGCGTGGTGCCCGGTGACGACGGCGTCGAAGCCGAGGGCGACGGCCCGGTCGAGGACCGCGGCGAACTTGATCTTCTCGTTGCAGCGCAGGCACGGGTTGGGGGTGCGCCCGGCGGCGTACTCGGCGACGAAGTCGTCGACGACGTCCTCGTGGAAGCGCTCGGCCATGTCCCACACGTAGAAGGGGATGCCGATGACGTCGGCGGCGCGGCGGGCGTCGCGGGAGTCCTCCAGGGTGCAGCAACCGCGCGCACCCGTGCGGTAGGTCTGCGGGTTGCGCGAGAGGGCCAGGTGGACCCCGGTGACGTCGTGGCCCGCCTCGGCGGCGAACGCGGCGGCCACGGCGGAGTCGACGCCGCCGGACATGGCGGCAAGTACCTTCAAGCTCACCCTGGAAGGTTACGTCGCGGCCGCGGCGCGGGCGCGTTCGACCGCCGTGGGCAGCGCGGCCACGAGGGCGTCGACGTCCTCGGCGGTGGAGGTGTGCCCGAGGCTGAAGCGCAGGGTGGAGCTGGCGGTGTCGCCGGTGGCGCCCATGGCCAGCAGCACGTGGGAGGGCTGCGCCACACCCGCGTTGCACGCCGAGCCGGTGGCGGCCTGGATCCCGGCGGCGTCCAGCAGCATCAGGATCGCGTCGCCTTCACAGCCGGGGAACGAGAAGTGCGCGTTGCCGGGCAGCCGCGCCTCCGTGCAGCCGTTCAGCACGGCGCACGGGACGGCCTCGCGGACGCGGGCGATCAGGTCGTCGCGCAGGACGGTGAGCCGCCGGGCGAGCGCGTCCTGCTCGGTGACGGCGATGTGCAGGGCGGTGGCGAAGGCCACGATGCCGGGGACGTCGAGGGTGCCGGAGCGCACGTCGCGTTCCTGCCCGCCGCCGTGCAGGATCGGGGTGACGGGGACGTCGCGGCCCAGCAGGAGCGCACCGACGCCGGCGGGCCCGCCGAGCTTGTGCCCGGTGACGGTGAGGGCGGTGGCGCCCGAGGCGGTGAAGTCGACGGGGACCTGTCCGATGGCCTGGATGGCGTCGGTGTGCAATGGCACACCGTACTCGGCCGAAAGGGCCGACATTTCACTGATTGGCTGGAGTGTCCCGACCTCGTTGTTGGCCCACATGGCCGTGATGAGGGCGACCTCGTCGGCCGACTCGCGGAGGATACCGGCCAGTACGTCCGCATTGATCCGGCCCCTGCCGTCGACCGGGAGGCGGTCGATGACGGCGCCCTCGTGGCGGCCGAGCCAGTCGGCGGCGTCGAGGACGGCGTGGTGCTCGATCTCGGAGACGATCACCCGGCGGCGGCGCGGGTCGGCGTCCCTTCGGCCCCAGAACATGCCCTTGACCGCGAGGTTGTCGCTTTCGGTGCCCCCGCCGGTGAAGATCACCTCGCTGGGGCGGCAGCCGAGATCGGCGGCCACCGACTCGCGCGCCTCCTCGACGAGCCGTCGCGCGCCGCGCCCGTGGGCGTGGAGGGCGGAGGCGTTGCCGAGGTGTCCCGCGGCCGTGACATAGGCGTCGAGGGCGGCGGGAAGCATGGGTGTCGTAGCGGCGTGATCAAGGTATGCCATCGCCTCGACAGCCTATCGGGAGGAGGTCACGGACTGACGCCAGCCGCGCGGCGGATGGCCTTTCCACCATTGCGCCTGGGCCCCGGCTCCGACACGATGTTGCCCATGGCGACGGCAACACGAACCGACCAGACTCACCCTCTGGCCGATGTACTACGGCACGGTCCGTTCCACGTGGCCCTCAGGGCCGCGATCGACGCCCGTGGTCTCGGTCTCGACCGCCTGCAGCACAGGCTGGCCGAGCGCGGCCTGCGAGTCTCGACCACGAGTCTCAGCTACTGGCAGCACGGCCGCACCCAACCGGAGAAGCCCAACTCCATCGCCGCCGTCGGCGTCCTTGAGGAGATCCTCGGGGTCCCGGCGAACGCGCTGGTATCCCTGCTAGGTCCCCGCAGGGCCCGTGGCCCCCGCACCATCCGCGCCGAACGTGAGCGGCCGGAAGTGGTGCTGGGTGGCGGCGCGGCGATGCGGGAGCTGTGCGACGAATTCCCGGCAGCCCGTGAGCACCGGGTCGACGTCCTCAGCGAGCAGGTCACCGTCCACATCGACGCCGAGCGCAAAGAGGCCCGGCTCGTCACCCAACTACTCGTGCGCGCGCGGCGCGGCGGCATCGACCGCTACATCGCGGCCTATCGCGGCGACCCCGGCTGCGAGATCGAGCAGGTCAAGGTCCTGGCGGGCCGTGACTCCTCGGTCGGGCGCGTCGTCCGGCACGACCAACGGCCCATCCTGCTGGCGGAGCTGATGTTCGGCCAGCACCTCGCCGAGGGCGAGACCCACCTGTTCTCTTATGAGGTGCAGGACGGGACGGCGCTGACCACCGGGCACGGGCGCGGCTTCCGCGCGCAGGTGGACCAGTTCGTCCTGCAGGTGCGGTTCGATCCCACGGCCCTCCCCGTCCGCTGCTACAGCTTCGCCCAGGCCAAGCTGGCGAAGAACCGGCACGAGACCGGCGACCTGGCGCTGTCGTCGAGGCACACGGTGCAGTTGGTGGCGACCAACGTGCAGCCGGGCGCCATCGGCATCGGCTGGGACTGGGAGTAAGGCACAAACGATGAAGGTGAACCGGTACCCACTCAAGGCCCGTCTCACCGGTCGCGGCGCGGCCGCGGCGAGTTCACCGGGTTCCACCGGAACCCGCGCCCCTGGCGGCGCGGAGTCCCGGGAACGCGGCGGCCACCGCCTCGCGCCGGCCCGGCCCGCGCGGACGGCCTTGCCGGTTCACTGACATCCATAGTCTTGTCGGCGCGCGTGCCCGCCAGGCGGGCACGCGCTACAGCCGTGCCCGCGGGCCGATTAAGCGTTATCTACGCCCGCGTTAAGTGAGTTTCTTTCACTGGTGTGCCGCCCGACCTGGGGTCTAGCGTCTCGATCACTTCAAGCCCCACCCAGGAGCGACACTCCATTGCAAGGAGCAACACCGTGAAGCGACCACCCCGCCACACCTTGTTAACCGCCGGTTTCGCCCTCGCCACACTGGTCGCGTCCACCGCGTTCGGTGCCCCCGCGGCGGCGAAGCCGAGCCTCGACCAGGCCGTCACCCAGGCGATGGGCGCCGCCAAGGGCGCCGAGGCCCGCTCGATCTACGAGCTGGCCCCCGCCGCCGGCCTGGCCACCATCGTCGAACCCGACCGGACGTCGAAGGACGGCCGGTGGGTCTTCGGCGGCGCGGCCTTCCGCGTCCCCACGACCACTCACGCCGGGCCCGTCACCGCGCTCTTCTTCGGCCACCTCGCCAATGGCCGCTGGGAGATCGCGCTGGAGGGCAGCGAGGCCTTCGCCAGGGCCTCCGCCGACGCGCCCGCCGACCTGATGGGAGCGGGTGAGCGCGCCACCCTCGCGTCCACCGCCGCTCCTCAAACGTTCGCCGACTCCGCCGCCACCGGCCTCGCCCTCCCCTGGAAGGCGAACGGCGGCAACTGGCGCCACTGGGGCGTCCACGGCGACTCCGGCACCTCGACCCCGTACAACGCCATCGACTTCTACGGCGGGGACCGCTACGTGCGGGCCGCCGCCCCGGGGCGCCTCTACCGGTTCTGCGGCACCTCGACCCCGTACATCAAGGTCGTCCACGACAACGGGTGGACCACCGGGTACTACCACACCTACAACCAGACCACCGTCGCCGACGGCTCGCAGGTCGCCCTGGGCGCCTACATCGGCGAGATCGGCGAGCAGCTGCCCTGCGGCGGCCGCGCCAACGGCGACCACGTGCACTGGACACTGTGGAAGGGCAACACCGCCGTCGGCGTCAACGGCAAGGAGATCGGCGGCTGGACGTGGTACGCCCAGTCCACCGCCTACCAGGGGTACGCGGTGCGCGGCAGCACCCGCATCAACAACTCCGACTGCTGCCTGACCAACTACGGCCCCGGCGACCCCGGGTCCGGGGTCAGCGCTCCGGTCTACAACCCGAACGGCTCGGTCAACATCCGCAGCGGACCGTCCTCCACGGCCACCGTGGTGCGCTCGGTCGCCTCCGGGACGACGGTGAACCTCGTCTGCTACGTCAACGGGGACACCATGACCGGCCCGTGGAACAACACCAGCAAGGCCTGGGACCGGCTCGATGACGGGAACTACGTCTCCGACGCCTGGGTCGACACCGGCAGCGACACACCGGTGGTACCCGCCTGCACCTGACCGGCGGGGTCCGCCCCCGAACGAACCGGCCCCGCGTCCAGTCGCCAGGACACGGGGCCGGTTCCCTACTTAAGTCTTGCTCTACTCACCTTTGCTCTACTCGCCTTTAAAACGGCGGACCAGGGCCCACGCGCCGGGCAGCAGCGCGGCGGCGATGACCAGCTTGATGAGGTCGCCGACCATGAAGACGACCGCGCCCTTGTTGATGCCGGTGGACACGTCCATGCCGGTGGCCGCGATCAGGTAGGGCACGCCGACGGCGTAGATCGCCAGGTTGCCCAGGATCATCGTGCCGACGGTGCGCAGCGGCGTCCGGTCGCCGCCCCGGCGGGCCAGCTCGCCGACGAGGAGCCCGGCCAGCATGAAGCCGATGACGTAACCGAGGCTGACCAGTCCGGTGCCGGAGTTGCCGCCGGTGAACCACGGGACGCCCGCCATGCCGGCCGCGAGGTACAGGCCGAGGGTCGCGGTGGCGCGCACGGGGCCGTAGGCCGCGCCGAGCAGCAGGACGGCGAGGGTGGTCGCCACGAACGGGACCGGGGAGATCGCGGGGATCTCGATCGACACCTGAGCCGACAGGCCCACCAGGCCCGCGCCGCCGAGGACGAGGGCGGCCTCGCGCGCCCACGCGATCGCGCGAGTACCGGGGATGAGGTCCGCCAGGACGCGGCGGCCGATCACTGCTGACTGAGTCGCCATGCGGCATCCTCCAAAGGGGTTTGGGGGGTTCCCACAAAGATGAGGGGCGCGCTCACATTAGCGCACCCCTCAGGAGAGATCAAAAGCCGTCGATCAGCGATCAGCGGCGGTTCTTGATGCCCTCGACGGCCTGCGGGACGACCTTGAACAGGTCGCCGACCACGCCGAAGTCGGCGAGGTCGAAGATCGGGGCCTCGTCGTCCTTGTTGACCGCCACGATGCGCTTGGCGGTCTGCATGCCCGCGCGGTGCTGGATCGCGCCGGAGATGCCCAGGGCGATGTACAGCTGCGGGGACACCGTCGAGCCGGTCTGGCCGACCTGGTACTTGTGCGGGTAGAAACCGCCGTCGGTGGCCGCGCGCGAGGCGCCGACCGCGCCGCCGAGCAGGTCGGCGAGCTCCTCGACGAGCGCGAAGTTCTCCGCGCTGCCCACGCCGCGTCCACCGGAGACGACCACGGAGGCCTCGGTGAGCTCGGGGCGGGCGGACTTCTGGGCGGTGACGCGCTCGACGACGGCGACCTTCTTGGCCTTGTCGGAGACCGCGACCTCGACGCCGACCTGCTCGGCGGCGGCGGGCGCGGCCTCGGGGGTCAGCGAGTTCGGGCGGACGGTGACCAGCGGGACGCCGGTGGTGACCTTCGACTTCACGACCCAGGAGCCGGCGAAGACGCTCTGGGTGGCGGTGCCGTCGGCGTCCAGTGCGGACACGTCGGTGAGCAGCCCGTTGCCGAGCTTGACCGCCAGGCGCCCGGCGATCTCCTTGCCCTCCTGGCCGCTGGACAGCAGGACGGCGGCCGGGGACTTCTCGGCGACCAGCGCGGCCAGGACCTCGGCCTTGGGGGCGACGAGGAAGCCGTCCAGGTCGTCGTGCTCGGCGACGTAGACCTTGGCCGCGCCGTACTCGCCGAGGGCTGCGGTCAGCGGGGCCGCGGTGCCGGGGGCGCCCAGGACCACGGCGGAGGGCTCACCCAGGGCGCGGGCCATGGTGAGCATTTCGAGGGTGACCTTGCGTACGGTGCCGCCGGAAGCGTCGACGACGACGAGAACCTCTGCCATTGCGTTAATCCCCTTCCTCAGACGAACTTCTCGGCGGTGAGGTACGCGACGAGCTGGTCGCCGCCGTCCCCGTTGTCGGCGACCTTGACGCCGGCGCCGCGCGCGGGGCGCGGTTCGGCCGACAGCACGGTGGTGGCGGCGCCGGAGCGACCCACGGTCGCCGCGTCCACGCCGAGGTCGGCGAGGGTGAGCGTGGTGACGGGCTTGCGCTTGGCGGCCATGATCCCCTTCAGTGAGGGGTAGCGCGGGGTGTTGATCGTGTCCCACACGGACACGATGGCCTTGCCGGAGGCGCGCAGGACCTCGTAGCCGTCCTCGGTCTGGCGCTCGACGAGCAGGCCGCCGTCCTCGACGGTGACCTTGCGCGCGCCGGTGAGGGCGGCGATGTCCAGCAGTTCGGCCAGCAGGTGGGGCAGGACCTGGACGCCACCGTCGGTGGACTCGGCGCCGGACAGGATCAGGTCGTACTCAAGGGTGCCCAGGGCGGCGGCGATGACCTTCGCGGTGCCGAGCGCGTCCGAGCCGGCGACGGCCTCGTCGCTGACGTGGACGGCGGCGTCGGGGCCCATGGACAGCGCCTTGCGGATGGAGTCGACCGCGTGGTCGGGGCCGACGGTGAGCAGGGTCACCTGCGCGCCGGTCTCGTCCTTGAGGCGGAGGGCCTCTTCGATGGCGTATTCGTCCATCTCGTTGATGACGTTGGTGCCGCCGGAGCGGTCGACGGACCAGCCGTCACCGGCGAGCGAGCGCTCGGCGCCGGAGTCCGGTACCTGCTTGACCAGGACAACGATGTTCATCGAGCCGGATACCTCCTACTTAACGTGCGTTCAGGACCCTATCCTCGCGCGGTCCGGACGAGCCTGACACACCAGGGTCTCCCGAGCCATGTTACTCACGAGTAGTAAGAACGGGTGAGCTGAGCCTCTACCCTTTAGAGGTGGACGACACCGAGCCCCGCGGCGCCGTCATAGCCCTGGTCGGCATGGACGGCGTGGGCAAGACCACGCAGGCGCGCCGCCTGACGGCCAGACTCGCCGAGCGCGGAATCCCCGCCGACTACCACCTGGCGGCCAGCGGCCGCCGCGTCCTGTCCAACATGGCCAAACGCCTCGGCGCCGGCGACTCCGTCGAACTGCTGGGCGCCAACCTCGCCCTGCGCGCCGAGACGGCCATGCGCCGCCTCAACCTCTCCTGGAGCCTGCGCGCCGATCTGCTCATCGCCGACCGCTACAGCTACTGCCAGTTCGCCCGCACCCGCATGCTCTGCCCGGAGATCGAGCCGTGGGTGCGCAAGGCGATGCGCGGCATCCCCCGTCCCGCCATCACCCTCTTCCTCGACATGCCGCCCGAGCTGGCCAGCGACCGCGTCACCAAGCGCGGCATCGACGACGAACCCGTCGAACGGCTGCGCGCCCTGTCGGCCGCCTACCGCTCCCTGCCCGAGTTCGAGACCTTCACCCTGGTCGACGCGACCGGAACCGCCGAGGACGTAGGCGTGCGAATCGACGCCTGGGTTGACAAACTGTTGGAGACGGGAGAACTCGGGCTCCCGGACCTCGACGAAAGCGGGTGAGCGCCGGTGATCCGGGTAGCGCTGTTCATGTTCATCGTCTACGTCGCCCTGGTGATCTCGGCGCTCGCCGACTGCCTGGGCGGCGAACTGCCGCCGAAGCACCTCCCGCGTCCCCTGTGGGCGCTGGTGATCCTCGCGCTGCCCCTGGTCGGCGCCGTCCTGTGGTTCGCCACCGGGCGTCCCAAACCCCTCTTCGGCGGCTCGGCCGACACTCCCGCCCCGCCCCCGCGCACGACCCGCGCGCCCGATGACGACCCCGACTTCCTGCGCGACCTCGACCGCAAACTCAAGGGCGACGGCTCCTAGCGGCCGCCCACTCTCCGCACTGGCCTACCCTCGGGCACCGTGGACCAGCTATCCGCCCTCCTCGGCGTCACCGTCACCGACCGCGTCCCCCTCACCCGCGACACCGGCCGCTGGACCGAGGACCAGCCCTGGCTCACCCGGCTCACCCTCGCCGGTCCCCCATGGACCGCGATCGCCAAGACCGCCCGCGAGGAGGACCCGAGCCTCCTCATGAACGAGACCGCCGCCCTGCGCTTCCTGGACGGCGGCCTCGCGCCACGCCTCTACGCCGCCACCGACGGCGTCGTGATCATGGAGGACCTCGGCACCGGCCCCTCCCTCGACACCGTCCTGCTCGGCGCCGACCCCGCCACCGCCACCGAGGCGCTGCTGGCCTACGCCACCGCCCTGGGCCGCCTGCACGCGTCCACCACCGGCCGCGAAGAGGAGTACTACGCCCTCCACCCCCGGCCCCGGCGCATGTACGAGCGCATCAGCCTCGTCCGCCACTCCCTCGCCGAGTCCTGGCGCACCCTCACCGCCCTCACCGAAGCCCGCGGCCACCTGCCGGACGTCCCCGGCGCGGCCCGCGCCCAATGGCACGACCTGCTCGCCGAACTCGCCGAACCCCGCCCCTGGCTCGCGCTGTCCAACGGCGACGCCTGCCCCCAGAACACCCGCATCGTCGACGGCGAGATCCGCTTCCTCGACTTCGACGGCGCCGCCTTCCGCCACCCCGGCCTCGACCTCGCCGGACTGCTCATGCCCTTCCCCGCCTGCACCTGCTGGGGCGAGCTCCCGGCCGACCTCGTCCCCCGGCTGCTGGCCGCGCACCGGGCGGAGTTCGCGCCCGAGGGCGACACCCTGCGCGCCGCCGCGCTGGGGTCGATCGCGTGGGCGGTGCTGCGCGCGATCCGGATCCCGAAGCTGGAGGCGATGGACGCGCCCCACCCGATGGGGTTCTCCCGGCGCGGGCAGCTGGTGTCGGCGTTGCGGGCGGCGGCGGTCGCGGGTGGGGAGTGGTGGCCGGAGCTGGCGGGGTGGCTGGGGGAGGTCGCGGAGGGGTTGGAGGGGCGCTGGGGAGCGCTGGGGCGGTGGATGTATCCGGCTTTCGAACAGAATGACTAACCCCGGCACATATCGAGAGTGATCACTCGACTACTTTCTGCCATAGCAAGATGCCCCCGCGTCTTGCAGATGCAGAAAGGAGGGTGAGATTTGGTCACCCATGCCCATGAGGCACCGACTGGTCTTCTCAAGCGGCACAAAGAACTGATCCTGCCGATGCTCGACGTGGTCGGCCTGCCGCACGCGGACGAAGTCGAGATCGTCATGGTCTCGGAGAACTGCACCGAGATCCGCCCCACCGAACGCTATGTCGATGGCCTCGCGCTGCTGCGAGTCGACGGTGAAGCGGTCATGGCGGTCATCGTCGAGGTGCAGCTCCGTCCCGACAAGGACAAGCTCCGGACCTGGCCTCGCTATGTCGGCGACGTATGGGACCGCTACGGCGTTCCCACCGTTCTGCTCGTCGTGACGCCGGATCACCGGACGGCGAGCTGGGCTTCCGCCCCGATCGACGTCGGCCCGGCGGGCACGATCGAGGCGTCGGTCCTGTCACCCGATTCGATGCCCGTGATCGACGATGCCGAAAGCTACGAGGGAGCCGAGGACTACGCGGTTCTCGCGGCGTTCATTCACGCCCGCGGCGACCACGCGCCCGAGATCCTCGCCGCGCTGGGGGACATCCTCGCGCGGAGTCCGATCGAAGCCGCCCAAAGCTACGCTGAAGACCTGTTCGCAGTACTTCCCGCCAGGGCAAGGAAGATCTGGGAGAAGATCATGACCGCCGCCGCGCACGAGTACCAGACCGGGCTCGAATACATGTTCAACAGCGGTAAGGAGGAGGGCCGGAACGAAGCCGCCCGGGAGATCAAGACCCAGGCGCTCTTCGTGTTCCTCGACGCACGCGGCCTGTACGTGTCCGATGAGGTCGCCGAGCGCATCCGCGCCTGCGACAACGTCCACATCCTCGACCACTGGATCCGCAAGGCCGCAACCGTCACCACCGCCGAAGCCCTCTTCGACTGATCACCCCGTACCCCCTCACCCCACCCCTCCCCCACTTACCCGCCAGTAGAATCCCCCCGTGCGCCGATCACCGCTCCCCCGCAGCCAGCGTGTCCTCATGCTCTCCTGGGAGTACCCGCCCGTCCTGGTCGGTGGGCTCGGGCGGCATGTGCACGCGCTGGCCACCGCGTTGGTGCGGGCGGGGCACGACGTCACGGTTGTGACGCGGTACGGGGAGCACGCCGACGGGACGCCCGCGGCGCTCGACGAGGTCGTCGAGGGGGTGCGAATCCTGCGGGCGCCGCAGGACCCGCCGATGCTGCCGCTGACCACCGACACGCTGCTGGCGTGGACGATGTCGCTCAACCACTCGCTCACCCGGGCCGCGCTGGTCGCCGGTGGCGAGTACGACGTGGTGCACGCCCACGACTGGCTCGTCAACCACGCCGCCGTGACGCTGAAGCACCACCACCGGGTGCCGCTGGTGGCGACGGTGCACTCCACCGAGGCGGGACGGCACCGGGGGTGGCTCCCGGCGGAGCTGAACCGGTCGATCCACTCCATCGAATGGTGGCTGACCTACGAGGCCCGGCGGGTGCTGGTCTGCTCGGCGGACATGCGCTGGGAGGTCTCCCGGCTCTTCGAGCTCCCGGCGGCCAAGACGCAGGTCGTCCGCAACGGCGTCGACCCGCAGGCCTTCGCCGCCGCGCCCGCCGACGTGCGGGCCCAGCGCGAGAAGCACGCGCCGGACGGGCCGATGGTCCTGTACGCGGGCCGCCTGGTCTTCGAGAAGGGCGTGCAGGACCTCCTGGACGCCACCGTCGCGCTGCGCGAGCGCCACCCGGGGCTGCGCGTCATCGTCGCCGGGGACGGGCCGCACGCCGAGGACCTCAAGGACCACGCCGAGCACGCCGGAGTCGGCAAGGACGTCGACTTCATCGGCTTCGCGGGCCCGCGCGACCTGCCCGCGCTCTACGCCGCCGCCGACTGCCTCGTGGTGCCCAGCCGCTACGAGCCCTTCGGGCTGGTCGCGCTGGAGGCGGCCGCGGCGGGCACGCCGGTGGTGGCCTCGCGCGTGGGCGGTCTCGCCGAGATCGTCGAGGACGGCGTGACCGGCCTGTCGTTCCCGCCCGGGGACGTCGCCGCGCTCACCGAGGCGGTCTCGTCGGTGCTGTCCGACGAGCTGCTGTCCCGCCGGATCACCGCCGCCGCGCACGAGCTCGTGCTGAACCGCTACGGCTGGGACGACATCGCCGAGGCGACCGCCGGGGCCTACGCGAAGGCCGCCGGGGACGAGCGGGCCATGCGGGTCCGCGCGCTGCCCACATTGGACATACCCGAGGGAAACCTGCTCAGCCGCGACGCTTAGAAACCAACCGGTAACCTGTGGCCGGAATCACTCTAGAATCCGGAGGCATGTTACGACGAGTCCGGCGCGCGGCCGCGCTCTTCGCCGCGGCCCTCCTCGCGCTCATCGCCTCGCCCGCCCCCGCCGACGCCCACGAAGAACGCCCCATCACGTTCCCCGACGGAACCGGTTCGGTGCCCGTGTACCGCACCGACGGCCCCTACCTGACGGTGTGCAAAGAGGACGACGCCGGTTTCGCGCAGCGCGTCGCCGGTTTCCCCGCCGAGCTGAAGTCCCGCAACGAAACCCTCTACCGGGAGTGCCTCACCTCGGGCTTCCGCGACATCCAGGCGGCCGTGGACGCCGTGCAGACCCCGGGGATGCGCATCCTCGTCCTGCCCGGGCTGTACGAGGAACTGCCCTCGCGCCCGGACCCGGCCGGCGACTGCGCCGGCCTGCAGGCGCCGCGCGCCGCCCTCGGCCACCAGATCCTCTCGCTGGACCAGCAGAAGCAGTGCCCGCACAACCAGAACCTCGTCGCCGTCATCGGCAAGAAGGACCTCCAGATCGAGGGCACCGGCGCCACGCCGGGCGACGTCGTCCTGGACGCCGCCTACACCAAGCTCAATGGGCTGCGCGGCGACATGTCCAACGGCCTCTACCTGCGCAACTTCACCGCCCAGCGCACCACCTTCAACGCCGTCTACATCCTGGCCACCGACGGTTTCGTCATCGACGACCTGATCGGGCGCTGGAACGACGAGTACGGCTTCCTGACCTTCGGCTCCGACCACGGCCTCTACACCGGCTGCGAGGCCTACGGCAACGGCGACTCCGGCGTCTACCCCGGCTCGGCCAGCAACATCAACGACGGGCGCGGACACGACGTCCCCCGCTACGCCATCGAGATCAGGGGCTGCAAGAGCCACCACAACCTGCTCGGCTACTCCGGGACCGCCGGGGACTCGGTGTGGGTCCACGACAACGAGTTCTACGAGAACTCCGCGGGCATCTCCACCGACTCCGCCTTCCCGTTCCACCCGGGCCTGCCGCAGAACCACCTGCGGCTGGAGAACAACGTGATCCGCGCCAACAACTCCGACTACAACCCGTACGTGCGCGACGGTACCTGCGCCAGGCCCTACGCCGAGCGCGGCTACGAGCGGGGCGTGGTGTGCCCGGCCACCAGCGTCCCCGTCGGCACCGGCGTCCTGACCGCCGGGGGCAACGTGAACCTGTTCCAGGGCAACTACGTCTACGACCACGACATGACCGCGTTCATGCTGTTCTGGGTCCCGGCCTTCGTGCGCGGCGAGGACGCCCTCGGCAAGCTCGCCGACACCTCCCACGACAACTGGTACCGCGACAACCACCTCGGCGTCTCCCCCACCGGCGAGGCGCTGCCGAACCGGATCGACTTCTGGTGGGACGGCGAGGGCGGCGGCAACTGCTGGCAGCCCGCCGAGAGCGGCGCCGACCCGATCACACTGCCCGGCTGCGACGCGTTCTTCGGCACCCAGCGGGTGCTCAATGACCCGACGAAGCTCTTCAAGCTGCTGCACTGCGCCGAGTACGACCAGCGCGCGCGGAACGTCCCCGCGAGCTGCGACTGGTACGGAGCCAGCGGCACCGGGCGCATCGAGTTCCACCTGGCCGCCTGGAAGGGCGCGGCCACCGTCGGGCTGGCCCTGCTCGCCTGGCTCGCCCTCGGGATGCGGCAACGCCGTCCCGAGCGGGCCTTCGGGCGTCCCGTCCGGCAGACCGCCGTCCTCGGGCTCGCCACGATCGCGATCGGAGCGGTGACCGGCGTGCTGGCCGCCTACCTGAACCAGCCGTGGCTCTCCCCGCTCGGGCTGATCATCGCGGGCGCGGGCTGGATCGCCTACGGGCGCTGCTGGCGCGTGACCGGCCGCGGGGGCCTGGGCGCGCTCGCCTGGACCCTCGGCGTGCTCTGCCTGCTGGACGCCGTCGACCGCGGCCTGTGGATGCTGCCGCTGATCCCGGTGCCGCCCGCGTGGCTCCAGCTGCTGGCCTCGGCGGTGCTCGGCGTGGCGGTCCTCATCGCCCTCGGGCGGCGGATGTGGCGGCGGAAACCGCCACCGGCCGACCCGGCGCCGGTGCGGGAGAAGATCCCGGCCGGGGTCTGAGCGAAGAAGGGGGACGTCCGGTGGACGTCCCCCTCCCGCTCAGCTCGTGATGTCCTTCGTGGTCAGCCGCGCCCACGCCGCCGACAGCCCCAGGGCCGTCCACAGCAGCGCCGACAGCAACCCCATGCCCACCTGGTCCCAGGCGGCCGGATCGCGCAGCAGATCGATGTAGGACGTCCAGTAATGCGAGATCAGGTACGGGTGCAGCCAGTCGAGCTGCGTGATCGCGCCCAGGATCTGGCTGATGATCACGAACATCATCATCGCCACCGCGCCGCCGATCGGCTGCTCGGTGAGCGTGGAGACGAACATGCCGATCGCGCCCACCGCCACCAGGCACAGGGCCATGTAGACGGCGGCCTCAAGCACCCGCAGGAACGCCTCCCCGAACGGGATCGTCGTCCCCGACAGGGTCGCCATGTCGCCGGTGCCGAACAGGATCACGCCCGTCAGGCCGCCGGTGAACCCGACGATCGCGACCACCGCGAAGATCCAGGTGACCAGCGAGGCGAACTTCACCGCCAGCAGCCGGACGCGTCCCACCGGCGTGGTCAGCAGGTACCGCAGGGTCCCGATGTTGGCCTCACCGGCGATGGTGTCCCCGGCGATGACCGAGACCGCGATCGGCAGGAACAGCGCCAGCTCGATGCCCAGCCCCGCCAGCGCGGCGATCAGGCCGTTGTCCAGCATCCCCGCGAACAGCGGCGGGCCCTCGCCCGGACCGGGCTTCGTGGCGAACATGACGATCGCGATCACGATCGGCAGCGCCGCCAGCGCCGCCACGCCCGCGATGTTGCGGCGCCGCAGCGACATCAGCCGCAGCTCCGAGCGGTAGAAACGGGTGCTGAACCGGCGGTGCGGGCGCCACGTGGACGCCTCAGCCACTGACATCGAAGCCCTCCCCGGTCAGCGAGACGAACAGGTCCTCCAGATCGGGCCGGACCACCGCGAAGCCGCGCACCGGGACCCCGGCGCGCACCAGCGCGTCCACCAGCTTCTCCGGCTCGGCGCCGCCCAGCAGCGCCGTCGCCGCGCCGGGCGCGACGGCCACGTCGGCCAGGCCCTCCTCGCGCAGCACCTCGGCGGCGGCCTCCGGCGAGGCCGTCTCCACCCGCACGCCCGGCACCGCCGAGGCCCGCAGGTCGGCCAGCGAGGACTGGGTGATCAGCTTCCCCTTGTGCATCACCGCCACGTGGCTGCACACCTGCTCGACCTCGCTCAGCAGGTGCGTCGACAGCATCACCGTGACGCCGTCGGCGGCCAGCTGCGCGATCAGCGAGCGCACCTCGCGCGTGCCCTGCGGGTCGAGGCCGTTGGTCGGCTCGTCCAGGATCAGCAGCTCGCGGGGCCGCAGCAGCGCGCCCGCGATCGCCAGCCGCTGCTTCATGCCCAGCGAGTACTGGCGGTACCGCTTGCGCGCGGCGGCCACGAGCCCCACGCGGTCCAGCGCGGCACTCACCCGCTCCTCGGCGGTGGCGGGGTCGGTGGTGCGGTCCACGGCGTCCAGGCGCCGCAGGTTGTCGGCGCCCGACAGGTACGGGTGGAACGCCGGGCCCTCCACGAGCGCCCCCACGCGGGGCAGCGCCACCGCCGAGCGCTCGGGCACCGGCTCGCCGAGGACCTCGGCGGTGCCGTCGGTGGCCGCGATCAGCCCCAGGAGCATCCGGATCGTGGTGGTCTTGCCGCAGCCGTTGGGGCCGAGGAACCCGAAGACCGCGCCGTACGGGACGTCCAGGTCGAGCCCGTCGACGGCCAGGACGCCCTTGCCGTAGCTCTTGGACAGGCCGCGCGTCCGTACGGCGCGGGAGCCGGGCTCCCGCGCCGCGGCGACCGAGGTCGCCTTCGTCACCGGCCGGCCACCTCGACGAGCTTGTCGACGGTGACCGCACCGATCAGGATCCGGCCGTCATCGGTGATCAGCGCGTTGACCAGGGTCGAGGTGAAGACCCGGCCGCTTCCCCACGCGCCGCTGACCTGCGGCAGGCCGGTCAGGAAGGTCTGGGCGCTGGCCAGGCCGTCCTTGGCCTCGGCCGGAGCGTCCTTCCACTCCTCGCCCTTGCCGCTGAGCAGGGACGAGAAGTCGCCGTTGGTGAGCACCGCCACCGCGGTCCAGCCCTCGCCGACGACCTTAAGGTCGCCCTTGTTCTCCACGTCCTCGGCCTTCGACTCCTCCAGCTTGGGCTGGGTGGACTCGGTGACCTTGGTGCCCTGCGGGGGCGTGAAGGTGAAGTGCTCGGCGGGCGGGACCTCGAAGGAGATGCGCGCGAACGCGATCTCGAAGGCCGGGTCGCTCTTGCCGGCCGCCATGACGCGGGTCCGCAGCGGGACGCCCGTCTCGGCGTCCACCGCGAGGCGGACCTCGGCGATGGTGGACGCCTTGTCCTTCGGCGCGAGCACCAGCTCGTAGGCGTCGCGTCCGGCGACCTCGGCGGTGCCGTCGGTGGTGACCTCGGTGGTGCCGCTGATGGCGGCCAGGGCCTCCTCGGCGGCCTTCTGCGGGGTCACCGGCTCACCGGCCAGCGCCCGCGGCGGCCACATCGGCGCCGACCCGAGCTGCGGGTCGAGCGTGGTGTGCGTGGCGGTCTGCTCCTGGCTGTTCCAGGACCACACGTCGGAGCCGTTGCGGATGATGTCGGATTCGCCCATGCTGCCCAGGACCGCGGCGCGGACCTTGTCGGGCGCGGCGTACCAGATGCGCATGGTCTGGCTGCCGCCGAGCAGTGAGGCCACGTCGGCGCCACCGCCGCCACCCACGCCGGGCAGGGCCGGGAGGCCCAGGTCGGCGCTGGTCACGACGGTGCCGGACAGGCCCTGCACCGAGGAGTTCTGCACGTCGGTCAGGAGTTCGGCCGCCGTCTTGGCCGGGAGGGAGGGCCCGTTCCCGGCCTGCACCAGCGTCGCGCCGACGCCGGTGGCAACCACCGCCGCGCCGATCGCGGCCGGTACGGCCCAGCGCCGCAGTGTCGCGGTCTTCGTCATCGCCCCTTGTTCCTCTCTCCGGGCCGGTGCGCTTCCGCGCGCTCCGGCCATTCAAGTTTCCCCTTTTGTCTCGCTCCGGCGAGCCCCCTGAACTCCCGCCGACGACTCCATGGTGCTGATGGTGCGCTGTGACCCGGCTGAGAACGGCTGAGCGCTTTGCCAGGAAGCCCGCTACCTTCGGTGACATGCGTTTGCTCGTGGTCGAGGATGAGGAGCGGATGGCCGCCGCGCTGTCGCGCGGCCTGACCGCCGACGGTTTCGCCGTGGACGTCGTGCACGACGGGAAGAGCGGACTGGAGTCGGCGCGCTTCGGCGAGTACGACGCGGTCATACTCGACGTCATGCTGCCCGGTTTGTCCGGCTACGAGGTCATCCGCCGCCTGCGCGCCGAGGACAACTGGGTCCCGGTGCTGATGCTGTCGGCCAAGGACGGCGAGTACGACCAGTCCGACGGCCTCGACCTGGGCGCCGACGACTACCTCACCAAGCCGTTCTCTTACGTCGTCCTGCTGGCCCGGCTGCGGGCGCTGCTGCGGCGGGGCGTGCGGGCGCGCCCGGCCGTCCTGGCCGTGGGCGACCTGAGCCTGGACCCGGCCGCGCAACGCGTCCGCCGCGGCGACGTGGAGATCTCGCTGTCCACGCGCGAGTTCACGCTGCTGGAGTACCTCATGCGGCACCCCGACCAGGTGCTGTCCAAGGTCGAACTGCTGGACCACGTGTGGGGCGCGCCGGTGGACACCGACGTGAACGTGGTCGAGGTGTACATCGGCTACCTGCGCAAGAAGATCGACCACCCCTTCGGGCGCCGCTCGGTGCGCACGGTCCGGGGCGCGGGCTACCGGCTGGTGCCCGACCAGCCCGGACAGCCGTGAGCCGGATGTCGCAGCGCATGTCGCTGCGCGCGCGGGTGGTCGTCATCGGGGTCCTCGGGCTCACGCTGACCCTCGGCGTGGGCGGTTTCACGCTGGTCAGCGTCCTGCAGTCGAGCCTGCTCGGCTCGGTCGACACCGGCATCGACCAGACCGGCAAGGAGATCGCCGGGATGATCCGCACCGGCCGCCTGCCGGACCTGATCCCCTCCAGCGGCAACACGATCATCCAGGTCCTGCGCGCCGACTACACCATCGACCGGGTCTCGGCCGGCGGCGACCGCCTGGTGACGGTGCTGCGGCCCGACGAGATCGGCTCCGCGCTCGCCCGCGGCGAGAAGCTGACGGTGCGCGCCGACCAGGCCACCTACGAGGGCTTCCTGCGCGTCGGGGCGGTCGCGGCCGCCGACCGGATCGTGCTGGTGGCCGTGCCGCTGGCCGAGATGCAGCACAATGTGCACTACTTCAAGACCGGCCTGTTCATCCTGATCCCGGTGCTGATCGTGGTCCTCGGGCTGGCCATCTGGTACGTCGTGGGCATGGCCCTGCGCCCGGTGGAGACGCTGCGCCGCAGCGCCGAGGACGTGCGCGGCGGCGAGCGGCTGGTCGTCCCCCACGGCGGTGAGGACGAGATCCACCGGCTGGCGGTCACCCTTAACACGATGCTGGAGCGGCTGGAGCGGGCCCGCGACAAGCAGCGGTCCTTCGTCGCCGACGCCGCCCATGAGCTGCGCAGCCCGCTGGCGAACATGCGCACCGAGCTGGAGGTGGCCGCGCGCATCGGCCCGACCCCGGAGCTGCTGGACGACCTGCTGTCCGATGTGGAGCGGCTGGGCCGGCTCACCGACGACCTGCTGCTGCTGGCGCGCGCCGACGATCCCGAGCGGCTGCGGCTGAAGAAGGAGCGCGTCGACGTCGGCGATCTGCTGACCGCGATCTGCCAGCGCTACACCGGCTCGCGGGTGCCGGTGACCTGCGTGCCGCCGCCCGAGGACGCTCCACTGTGGGTGGACGGCGACGTGGACGGCCTGCGCCGGGCGATCTCGAACCTCGTGGACAACGCCGTCCGGCACGCCGCCACCCGGGTGGTGGTGAGCGCCGACGCGCACCCCGACGGCGTCCGCGTCAGCGTCACCGACGACGGCGAGGGCGTCCCCGTGTCCGACCGGGCGCGCGTGTTCGAGCGCTTCACGCGCCTGGACGGCGCCCGCTCGCGCGACAAGGGCGGCACCGGGCTGGGCCTGGCGATCGTCCGCGAGCTGGTGGCGCGTCACGGCGGGACGGTCACGCTGCACGACGCGGCGCCGGGGCGCACGCCGCCGGGGCTGCGCGCGGACGTGGTGCTGCCGCGTCCTAAGTAGCCGCCCGGTCGATGTCGAGCCGGGTCAGCGCGCCCCGCGGCACGTGGAACCGGATGGTCCAGCCGCCCGCCGCCTCGGCGTGGATGACGCCGTCGGTGCGGGTGTGCCGCAACCGCGCGGCGGTGGTGAAGGAGACGATCTCCTCGGCCGTGCTGCCCATCGGCAGGGCCGCCTGCACTTCGCGGCGGACGGCCTCGGCGCTGCCCAGGTGCTCCCAGTCGGTCATGCGCGAGACGATACGCCTCACACCGTCCACTGTGGGGGCACGCCGAGCAGCGGAGCGGCCGCGCGGCAGGCCTCGGCGTGGGCGAGGATCTCCACGCTGTCCACGGCCTGGTCGATGGTGCCCGGCAGGCGCCCGACGCGCCCGGGACGCGCGAACCGGTCGATCAGCGCGTTCAGTTCCGGATCGGTGATCGCGGCCAGCAGCGGGACGGTCAGCCGCTCGCCGCCGATGACGGTCCCGGCCCGGCCGAAGAACGGGCGCGGCTCCGGGTCGACGGCCTCGGCCAGTTCCAGCGCGTTGGTGGCGGCGGCCAGGACCGAGCCCGCCGCGCACACCCCGGCCTCGCGTTCGCGCCAGCCGGCGCCGGTGAGGGCGGCGGTGAGGTGCGGCTCCAGTTTCGCGGCGATGGGCAGGCGGGCGAAGCCGCTGCCGAACCACTTCGGGTAGGGCGCCCACCGGCGCTCGACCAGGAACGCCAGGCGCATCAGCTCACCGGCGAGCCGGGCGGCGATCACCGAGCCGCCGAGGGCGTCCCCGCGTTCGCCGGCGCGGGAGATGAAGGACTCCTCCTGGCTGATCCGCAGCCACGAGCAGGCGATGGCGTAGCGCCACACGTCGTCGGGGTACCACGCCAGGGCCGCGCGGCGTCCGGTGAGCAGGCCGTGCGGGTCGGCGTGCACGGCGCCCTCGGTGAACGTGGCCAGCCGCTGCGTGGGGGTGAGCAGCCAGTCGGCGAGGGTGACGCCGTTGGCGGGGTCGAAGCCCAGGCGGGCCCGGAAGTACTCGCCGGGGGCGATCACCTCGACCCGGTGCCGGGGCTCCTCGCCGTGGTAGGCGAAGCGGACGGGGAACCCGTCGAAGGTGCCGGGGAGCCCGCCGAGATCGGGGGCGGGGCCGTCGGTGAAGATCTGGCAGCGCGGGCCGTAGTCGTGGTCGGGCGAGACGCCGTCGTCGAAACCGAGGACCTCGGAGCCCTCGCCGAGCAGGGCTGCGGCGTGCGGGAAATCGCCCAGGAGGGGGCGGACGGCGGCCTCGTAGAACCGCCGGGAGAGTTCGCGTCCGGACACACGGCAAGATTACGAACTCCCGCAACAGGTTTCTCCCCCGTCACGGCCGTCCCACTCGCGTTCGGCACCACCCGCGCGCCATGCCTGGAATGATCGCGGTGGAGGTGATGTCATGCCGATCGCTCCACGCGTCAGTCTCGCCACCCTCGGCGTGGCCGACTTGACCCGCTCGACGGCGTTCTACCAGGCCCTCGGCTGGCCGCTGTCGGAGGCCTCGGTGCCGGGTGAGGTGAGCTTCTTCCGCACCGACGGCGGGATCCTCGCCCTCTTCGGCGTCTACGCCCTGGCCAAGGACGCCGGGGTGCAGAACCCGACCGGGCCGCATCCGTTCCGGGGTATGACGCTGGCCGCCAACCTCGACACGCCGTCCGATGTGGACGACGCGTTCGCGGTGGTCCGCGAGGCGGGCGGGACGGTGGTCAAGGAGCCGGAGCGCACCGACTGGGGCGGCTACTCCGGCTACTTCGCCGATCCCGACGGGCACCTGTGGGAACTGGCGCACAACCCGGGCTGGCCGATCGGGGCCGACGGGCGTCCGCGCCTGCCCTAGGACGGCGAAAAGCCCGCCCCGGAAGGGCGGGCTCTCACTCGCGCGCGGGTCAGACGGCCACCAGCTCGCGCTCCTCCTCCACCACCTCTTCGGTGGCGGGGGCGGCGTGCTGGCGGGCCTTGCGCGGCAGGAGGAACGCCAGCCCGAAGGCCAGGGCCAGCATCGCCACCGTGATCACGCCAGTGAGCTGCGCGGCGTCCAGGAAGGCCTCGCGGTGCCCGGCGCCGGCCGCCGCCCGGTCCGCGGCGTGCCCGAAGTAGACGGTGCCGAGGACCGCGATGCCCAGCGACATCCCCAGCTGCTGCACCGACTGCAGGACGCCCGAGGCCGAGCCGACCTGCTCGTCGGTGACCTTCGCGGTGATGATGTCGAAGAGCGGGCCGAAGATCATGCCCATCCCGATGCCGCCCAGGACCGTCGGCAGGACGAAGTCCCAGCCGCCCATCTCGGCGCCGACCAGCTTGAAGACCACCAGCAGCGAGACCAGACCGGCGGCCATGACCGCGAAGCCGACGTGCAGGAGCTTGCGGCCGAAGCGCGCCATCAGCTGCCCGCTGAGCATGGTCCCGACGACCGTGCCGAGCGCCCACGGCAGCGACGAGAGGCTGGCCCGCAGCGGCGAGAACCCGAGGCCGAGCTGCATCAGCACGCTCAGCAGGAGCATCGTCCCGCCCATCGCGGCGGTGAAGACCACGGCCAGGACCACGCCGAAGGTGTAGGAGCGGTTCTTGAAGGTGCCCGGCTCGACCAGCGTCACGCGCCCGGCGCGCTTGCGGGCGACCTGGTACCAGCCGAATCCGGCCAGCACCGGCAGCGCCACCAGCAGCGAGAGCTTCGTCCACATCGGCCAGCCCAGCTCGCGGCCCTGCACCAGCGGGAAGACCAGCAGGAACGTGCCGGCCGCGGCGACCAGGACGCCGAGCCCGTCCAGCCGCGCGCCCCGCATCGTCGGCGCCGACTTCGGCAGGAAGCGCAGCCCGGCCAGCAGCGAGAACAGGCCCACCGGCACGTTCAGCAGGAAGATCATGCGCCAGCCGGTGCCGAAGACGTCGGCGTCGATGATGACCCCGGCCAGGATCGGCCCGAGCAGCGCCGACAGGCCCATGACCGGCCCGAACACGCCCCACACCTTCGCCATGTCGTTCGGCCCGAACAGCTCGCGGATCAGCCCGAAGGTCTGCGGCAGCATCACCGCGCCGAACAGGCCCTGCAGGACGCGCGCGCCGATCAGCGCCTCGGGCGCCCAGGCCAGCCCGCACGCGACCGAGGCGAGGGTGAACCCGGCGACGCCGGCCAGCAGGACGCGGCGGCGGCCGAACATGTCGCCGAGGCGGCCGCCGACCAGCAGGGCGACCGCCATCGCCATCGTGTATCCGGCGGTCATCCACTGCAGCGAGGAGTAGGACCCGCCCAGCTCGGCCCGGATCGCCGGGGCGGCGAGCTGGACGACGGTGGAGTCGAGGAGGTCCATGACGCAGGCGGCGATCACGGCGGCGAGCCCGAGGGCCCGGAAGCGGTTGCTTGTCATACGAACGACTCTATGGAACCTTGCGGACAACTTCGGTCCGCAAGGTTCCGGGAGTTATCGCAGACCGGATTTCTCCAGGAACTCCAGCTCCGCCTCTTGCTGGAACGCGCCGCCGCCCTCGTGGCCATTGAACTGCCACACCTTCATGTCCTTCGGCCCCGCGTAGTGGTTGTAGGCGGCGAAGACCGTCGACGGCGGGGTCACCCGGTCGGCCAGGGCGGCCGAGAACAGCGCCGGGGACATGGCCCTGGCCGCGAAGTTCATCCCGTCGAAATAGGACAGTGTGCTGTAGACGGTGTCCACCAGGTCGCGGCGGTGCTTCAGCATCCGCCCGATCTGGTTGTACGGCGCCTCGTCCAGCAGCGTGGTGGCCCGCCGGAAGTCGCACAGGAACGGCAGGTTCGGCAGGGCCGCCGCCACGTCCGGCACCAGGCCCGCCACCGCCAGGGTGATCCCGCCGCCCTGGCTGCCACCGGCCACGATCACGCGCGAGGCGTCGACCATCGGGTGCGAACGGACCGCCTCCACCGCCCGCACGGCGTCGGTGTACACACCCCGGTAGTAGTAGCCCTCCGGCGCCTCGATGCCCCGGGTGACGCAGTCGGCGTCATAGCCGCGCCCACCCTGGTCCCAGGTCTCCATGACGAAATTGGCATAACCGGCCGCCGACCAGAACAGCCACTCGTGCGGCCTGCCCCGCGTCCCGCCATAGCCGACGTAGGTGACGACACAAGGCAGCGGGCCGCCGATCCCGCGCGGCACGATCAGCCAGCCCCGGACCCGCCGCCCGCCGTAACCGGCGAACGAGGCGTCGAAGACCTCGACGGTGGCCAGCCGCGAGTCGTAGGGGGCAAACTCGGCGGCGACCGGCGCCGTCCGCGCCTCGACGAGAGTGGCCGTCCAGAAGCGGTCGAAGTCGGCGGGTTCCTCCCGCTCCGGTCGATATTCGCGCAGCTTGTCCAGCGAGTAGTCGAACCACATGGAGAGAGAGCCTATCCCGCCTTGCGTGATCGCCGCCCGACGCGCAGTACCGGCGTTTTTCCCAGGTGAGTACGGTGTGCGAATGTCGTTCACCGCAGCAGTTCCGCCGGTCCTCCGGTGACCGGGACGCCGCGCCGCCGCGCCAGCTCGGTCACCATCTCCGAGGTGGCCCGCCACGCGGGCGTGTCCGTCTCGACGGTGTCCTATGTGCTCAGTGGCAAGCGGGTCATCTCCGAGAGCACCCGCCAGCGGGTCCTGGCCGGGATCCGCGCCCTGGGCTACCACCCCCACGCGGGCGCGCGGTCCCTGGCCAGCAACCGCTCCAGCCTCATCGCGCTGATCCTCCCGGCGCACGCCGACGCCCACACCGCGCGCTTCACCACCGCGGTGGCCGCGGCCGTCCGCGAGTTCGACTACGACGTCCTGCTGGTGCCGTCCTCCGCGGGGGAGGACGGGGTCCGGCGACTGGCCGCCGGGTCCATCGTGGACGGGCTGATCCTGATGGAGCCCGCCCTCGTCAGCGTGCTGCGCGCCGTGGGCATGGCCGGGATCCTCATCGGGCACTGCGCGGACAACCCCGGAGTGTCCTGTGTGGACCTGGACCGGACCGCCGCGGGGGCGGCCTGCGCGGACCGGCTCGCGGATCTTGGGCACTCGGTGCTGGCGCTGCTGGGGCCGGTGGATTCGCGGACGCGGTCGGGGTTTCTGGAGCAGGCTCGGGATCGGGGGGCGACGGCGGTGACGGTGGAGTGGCCAGAAGAACCCCGGGCTCTGCACGACTGCGTGGAGGCCTTGATCGAGGACGACATCACGGGGTTCGCCGTGGAGGACGAGTCTTGTGCGCGGTACATGCAGGCGGCGCTCGGGGGGCAGGGGGATGTCGTGGCGGTGCGGTCGGATGAGTCGGCGGATGCGCTGGGGGGCGAGGCGGTGCGAGTGTTGATGGCGGCGTTGGAGGGGAAGGGGGGGCCGGGGGTTACTCTTCTGGCGCCTTAGGGCTCTCCCGCGGATCGGCCGTCTTCTCTTGCCTGCGTTGGGGGTGGGTGGGGGTCACCCTCTGGACAGGGGTTTCACCCCTTGGACCCGACCAGGGGTGCGGCCCCTGGACGCCGGACCTCTCTCGGGAGGCTCCACCCGCGTTCGGCTTTGAGGACGGTGAACGCAGAACCTGGGGGTGTCAAGACGGAAGAGCTGTCTTGACACCCCCAGAACCTGCGTTCTATGACCCGTCGGCCGACCGAGGGAGGATCCTCTCCTTTCCCGAGACAGCTTCAGCGGATCTGGTCTCGGGGGCGCTGTTTGTCGGCGGGTTGCGGGCCGTCTCGGTGGGGCTCTAAAACAACAGGCTCTCGACCCCACCCGGGTTCTGACCCCGTAGCAGGCCAGTCACCTTGCCCGGGTCTAAAACAACGAGCCTTTGTCCGTGCCCGGGTTTTGACCCCGTTGCAGGCCAGTCACTTCGCCCGGGTCTAAAGCAACCAGCTCCGCCTGTTGCCCGTGTCCTGACCCCGTTGCCGGCCAGTCACTTTCCCCGGCTTCAAGCCGCGTGGGGCCTGGGCCTGTACTGACTGGCTGCTAGCCGAGCCGCTGCTCCAGCACCTGTCCCGGCCAGTCCTTCACCGTGAAGGCCGCCGTGGGCGTGAAGCCCTGCGACTCGTAGTACGCCACCAGTTTCCGGTCGGCGCCGCCGTAGCAGTCCACGCGGATCAGGCCGATGCCGAGTTCGCGGGCGCGGTCGCGGGCGTGGTCCAGGAGGCGGGCGCCGACATTCCGTCCCCGGAAGTCTCCGGCGGTGATGAGGAAGTGGACGTAGAGCTCCGGCTCGTCGATCGCGGGGGCGTATTCCTGGGGGTGGGTGGCCACCGCGAGAGCTCCGGCGAGTCTTCCGCCGATCTCGGCGACGAAGAACTCGGTGCTGGTGAGCCGGTCCATCATGGTCTTGGCGCGCTCGGGGTTCTCGCTCCAGGGGCGGGTGCCCCATTGGCCGGTGCGGCCTTGTTCCACCAGCCAGGCCACGGCGTCGTCGCCCATTTGGATCACGCCGGGGATGTCGGCCTCGGTGGTGGGGCGGATGGTCATATCGCTCGGAAGGGTGCTCATAGGGCAGTGAGGATACGCGGCCCGTCGGCGGTGACGGCGATGGTGTGCTCGAAGTGGGCGGCGCGGGTGCCGTCGACGGTGCGGATGGTCCAGCCGTCGGAGTCCAGTGTGGACGTGTCGCGGCCGCCGAGGTTGAACATGGGCTCGATGGCGATGACCAGGCCGGGCTTGAGTTTCATGCCGCGGCCCGCCTTGCCCTCGTTGGGGACGTGCGGGTCCTCGTGCATCTTGCGGCCGACGCCGTGGCCGCCGTAGCCGGCCAGGAGGCCGAAGCCGCCCGCGCGGCCGATGGCGCCGATGGCGGCCGACACGTCGCCCATGCGGGCGCCGGGGACGGCGGCGGCGATACCGGCGTGGAGGGCGCGCTCGGTGGCGTCGAGGAGGATCCGGTCCTGTTCGGACGGTCGCTCGCCCACAGTGAAGGACACCGCCGCGTCGGCGCACCAGCCCTGGACGAAGGCGCCGCAGTCGATGCTCACCAGGTCGCCCTCGGCGAGGGGGACGGCGCTGGGGATGCCGTGCACGATGGCGTCGTTGACGCTGATGCAGGTGACGCCCGGGTAGGGGGTGCTGGCGAAGCTGGGCACGTAGTTCAGGAAGGCGGGCTTGGCGCCCTCCTCGACCATGATCGAGGCGGCGAGGTCGTCGAGTTCCTTCGGCGTGACACCGGGCTTGGCCTGCTCGCGGGTGGCCGCCAGGCAGCGGGCGACGACACGGCCGGCTTCGCGCATGTACTCGATCTCGCCGGCGCTCTTCAGTTCGACCATGGTGTTCTCTCCCCTAGTCGCCCGCCCACGGTCGGCGGTCGTCGAGTACACGGTATGCGCCGTTCGCACGCCTCGTCCATCGAACCCCGGCTAGGCCAGATTCGCCGACCTCGGGTAGGCGTCGGCGGGATCGGTGAGCACGTTGACCAGGTACGGGACGCCCGAGGCGAAGGCGCGGTCGAGCGCCGGGCCGAGGTCGGCGGCCTTCGTGACGGTCTCCCCGGCGCCGCCGAGGGCGTCCACGACGCGGTCGTAGCGGAGTCCGGGGGTGAGGTCGGCGGCGGCGGTGTGGCCGTACATGGCCTTCATGGGGTGCTTCTCCAGCCCCCACACGCCGTTGTTGCCGCACACGATGACCACCGGCAGGTTCTGGCGGGCCAGCGACTCGGCGTCCATCAGGGAGAACCCGGCGGCGCCGTCGCCGAGGAGCAGGCAGATCTGCCGGTCGGGGCGGGCCACGCGCGCACCCATCGCGTAGCCGAGGCCGGTGCCGAGGCAGCCGTAGGGACCGGGGTCCAGCCAGCAGCCGGGCCGGGCGGGTTCGAGGTACTTCCCGGCGTAGGACACGAAGTCGCCGCCGTCGCCGATGGTGATGGCGTCCTCGGCCAGGACCTTGCGCAGCTCGCCGTAGACGCGCGCGGGCCGGACCGGGTCGGACTCGGCGGCCATCTCCTCCTCGGCCTTGGCGGTGGCGGCGCGCTCGGCCTGCCGCAGGGCCGCGATCCAGGTCTCGTGCTCGGCGCGGACGCCGGTGTAGGACGCCAGCTGCGTCAGCGCCAGGCGCAGATCGCCGCAGGGCGCGGCGGCGGGAGTGACGTGGGTGGCGCGCAGGCTCTCGGCGTCCACGATGTGCACGACCTGCGCGTCGCCGAAGTCGCCGAAACCGAGCCGGAAGTCCAGTGGGGTGCCGATCACGGCGACCACGTCGGCGTTCTTCAGGGCGTGGCGGCGGCTGCGGGCGAAGGCCAGATCGTGCCGCGGCGGGAGCGCGCCCCGGCCCATGCCGTTGGTGTACAGGGGAACCCGCAGAGCCTCGGCGCATTCGCGCAGGGCGGCGAAGGCGTCGGCGGCGTACACGTCGGATCCGGCGATGATGACCGGACGCTCGGCGCGCGCCAGTAGCGACGCCGCCCGGTCGACCTCCTCGGGGTCGGGCTCGACCACCCGAACCGGTTCGCCGACGGCGATCTCGGACTCGGCGCGGGAGAAGACCACCTCCAGCGGGAGGTCGAGGAAGACCGGCCCGCGATGCGGGGTGAGCGCCTCGCGCACGGCGGCGTCCACATCGGACACCACCCGCTGCGGGTCGGTGACGGTGGCGGCGCGTTTGGCCACCGGGGCCACGATCGGGACGTGGTCGAGCTCCTGGAGGCTCCCGGCGCCCCAGCGCCACATCGCCGCGCGCCCGGCCAGCACCACCACCGGCGAGCCGTTGAACGCGGCCGTCGTGATCGCCGAGATCCCGTTGGTGACACCGGGACCGGCGGTCAGCACGGCCAGCGACGGGCGGCGGGTCAGCCGCGCGACGGCCTCGGCGGCGAAGACGGCGGTCTGCTCGTGGCGGACGTCGTAGATGGGCACGCCCTGCTGGACGGCCGCGTCGTAGAGCGGGAAAACGTGCCCGCCGGACAGAGTGAACATCTCCCGGACGCCGTGGCCCCGCAGGGTCGCCAGGGCCAGGTCGCCACCGGTGCCTTCCATTCCGGCAGACTACGCGTTCAGGCCGCCCTCCGGCGCGCGGTGCCCGATTCGCCGGGCCGGAACTCCCCCGACGATGGCGCGTTCGGGCACGTCGCGGGTCACCACCGCGCCCGCGCCCACCACCGCACCGCGTCCAATGTGGACGCCCCGGGTGACGATGGCCTTGGTGCCCAGCCAGCAGTCGTCGCCGATCTCGATGGGCGACTTGATGATGCCCTGGTCCTTGATGGGCCGGTCCAGGTCGCCGATGCGATGGTCGAAGTCGATCAGGTAACACTCGTCGGCGATCAGGCAGTCCACGCCGACGCGGATGTCCAGGTACGCGTTCAGGGTGACCCGGGCGGCCAGCACCGAACCGGCGCCGATCCGGACGGTGCCCTCGTGCGCGCGGATCGCCGTCCCGTCGCCGATGTGCACGCGCGGGCCGATGATGAGCCGCCCGTAACCGCGCCGGGCATGCAGGCGCACGCCGCGTCCCAGGTGGACCGGCCAGGCGATCCGGACGCGCGGGGAGGTCAGGCGGACGCGCAGGTAGCGCGCCGCCCAGACCGTCCACCGCCACGCCCTCACTCGGGTTTCCGCCCGGTGATCAGCACGTTGTAGAAGAGATCGCGCGGGAGCACCGCCGCCAGCACGTCGTCCACCTTGGACAGCGCCTGCCAGGAGCGGTAGGCGAAGTTCGCCCAGCCGAAGCCGAGCCGCTCGCGCGGCACCGCGGCCTCGAAGGTCCGCACCGGCCAGCCGAACAGCGCCGCCGTCAGCTCCTCGGTCTTGACCTCCACATCGGACGCCCCGGCCGCGACCGCCATCTCGCGCAGCTCGCCCGGCACGAAGGTGTGCAGGTCGACCACCGACTCCAGCGCGGCGGCCTCGGAGGACTCGTCGAGCTCCTGCTGCGGCCGCCGGAAACCCTCCAGCCCCGGCAGTCTCGTCAGGTTCGTGGTGGCCCACCAGGTGAGCCGTCCCAGCCGCCGGGCGTAGAAGTCGCCGACCCGGGTCGGGTCACCGGCGAAGACGAACCGCCCGCCGGGCTTGAGGACCCGCAGGACCTCCTTGAAGGCCAGCGGGACGTCCGGGATGTGGTGCAGGACGGCGTGCCCGACCACCAGGTCCATGGAATCGTCGGCGTAGGGGATCTCCTCGGCGTCGGCGACCCGGCCCGAGACGTCCAGGCCGAGGGCCTTCCCGTTGCGCACGGCCGTCTCGACCATGCGCGGGGAGATGTCGGTGACGTGCCCGCGCTCGATGACGCCCGCCTGCATCAGGTTCAGGGTGAAGAACCCCGTCCCGCAGCCGACTTCGAGGGCGCCCCCGTACGGCCAGCCCGCCTCGCCCGCCATCACCGCGAACCGGTCGCGGGCGTAGGCGATGCAGCGCTCGTCGTAGGAGATCGACCACTTCTCGTCGTAGGTCTCCGCCTCCCAGTCGTGGTAGGCGATGTTGGCGGCCTTCGGGTCGTCGCGCAGCTCGTCGTAGAGGCTCATTTGCCGGTGAACTCCGGCTTCTCCTTGGCCACGAACGCGTCCATGCCGATCTGCTTGTCGGCGGTGGCGAACAGGCCCGCGAACAGCTGCGACTCCCAGGCCAGGCCGGAGGCGAGGTCCATCTCCAGGCCGCCGTCGATGGCGGCCTTGGCCGCGCGCAGCGCCTGCGCCGGGCCCTTCGCGTAGGACTTCACCATCTCCATGGCGGCGGTGAGCACCTGGTCGGCGGGCACGACCTTGTCGACCAGCCCGATCTCCAGGGCCTCCTTCGCGTCGACCATGCGGCCGGTGAAGATGAGGTCCTTGGCCTTGGCCGGGCCGACCAGGCGCGGCAGCCGCTGCGTGCCACCGGCGCCGGGGATGATGCCGAGCCGGATCTCCGGCTGGCCGAGCTTGGCGTCCTCGGCGCACACCCGCAGGTCGGCGGTGAGCGCCAGCTCGCAGCCGCCGCCCAGGGCGTAGCCGGTGATGGCGGCGACGACCGGCTTGGGGATCCGCGCCACCGCGTCGAAGGCCGACGACAGGTCGCGCGCCCGCGCCGACATGCCGACGTAGTCCATGTCGGCCATTTCCTTGATGTCGGCTCCGGCGGCGAAGACCTTCTCCCCGCCGTAGACGACGACCGCCCGGACGTCCTCGCGCGCGGTCGCCTCGTGGGCGGCGGCGCGAAGCTCCTCCTGGACCTGCGTGTTCAGCGCGTTCATCGGCGGCCGCGACAGGCGGATCACACCGATGCCGCCGTCGACCTCAAGGCGTACGAACTCAGTCATGCTGGGGAGATTACCGGGCGGTACGCCGCCTGGGGCCAGGGCCGGTTTCGGCGGATTCGGCCGCGTCGCGACGCGATCACCGGCTCCGGCGGGGACGAACCCCGCCGAACCGAGGGAAACCCCTGCTCGCGGCGGGCGCGGTGTGTGATCCACGTCCGCTTCCGGAAGACCCGGCCACCGGCGCGACTTGATGCGGGCATGAGCACCCCGATCGCCGGATACACCGCCCCCGGCTACGAGCCCGTCCGCGAGGCCTTCGCCGAGGCGCTGGACGCCGAGCCCGGCAACCAGAACGCGCACCTGGCCGCCTACGCGCACGGCCGCCTGGTCGCCGACCTCTGGAACGGCCCCGACGGCGACGCCCTCACCGGCCTCTACTCCGTCGCCAAGGGCGTGACCGCGCTGGTCACGGCACTGGTGGTGCAGGACGGCCGCGTCGACCTCGACGCGACCGTCGCCTCCTACTGGCCGGAGTTCGGGCAGAAGGCCCTCACCGTCCGGCAGCTGCTCGGGCACCGCTCCGGCCTCGTCGGCGTCCCCGAGGGCTTCACGCCCGCGCAGCTGGCCGACGACCGCGTCCTGGCCGCGCGCCTGGCGTCCGCCGAGCCGTACTGGACCCCCGGTGACGGCTACGGCTACCACGCCTACGTGATCGGCGCCCTCGTCGGCGAGGTGGTCCTGCGCGCGACCGGCCGCACCGTCCGCGAGATCTACGAGGAGCGCGTCCGCGCGCCCCGCGGGCTCGACCTCTTCCTCGGGCTGCCCGCCCGCGAGGAGAACCGGTTCACGCCGATGCTGCCCGCCCTCGGCGAGTCCGGGCTGCCCCCGCGCGACAGCCTCATCGCCGTCGCGTTCAACCTGCACACCGACCCGCCGGCCGACATCCAGACCTTCCTCAACTCCCGCGAGGCCCGCGCCAAAGGCCCCGCCTCGGCGGGCGCCGTCGGCAACGCGCGCGGCATCGCCGGCGTCTACGCCGCCGCCATCGGCGCCGACGGGACCGAGCCCCTGCTGCGCCCGGAGACGGTGGCGGCCTTCGCCGAGCCGTACTCCACCGGCATCGACCTGGTCACCGGCGAGGACCACGCCTTCGCACTGGGCTTCGAGGCCCAGGGCCTGCGCTACCCGGGACTGTCCCGGCACGCCTTCGGGCACTCCGGCGCGGCGGGCGCGCAGGGCTTCGCCGACCCCGGCCTCGGCCTGGCCTACGGCTACAGCCGCAGCCGCTTCCACTTCCCGCCCGGCGGCGGGGCCGTGGAGAACGACGGCTTCGTGGCGGCACTGGTGGAGGCGGCGGCGCGAGAGGCGGGCTGACGTCACCGGAGGGCGGTCCAGTCGTTGAACCGGGTGAGCCCGAAGGGAGGCCGGTCATGACCCCCGACCCACCCAAAGCCGCGACCTCGGCGGCCGCATCCGCCGGTGCCCTCGCACACGAGGCGTACCGGCGGGGCATCACCCACGACGCGGCGCTGATCCGGAGCCACGGCCTCATCGGCGACGAGTGGGCGGCCCGTCAGGCGGCGGCCGCCCGGGCCGTGCGCGAACTCGGCATGCCGTGATCGGGCCGGGAAGCGGTACCGAGTGGCAGGCCGCCGATCTCGACGGCCTGCCGGACGACGGCCTGCGCTACGAACTCGCCGACGGCGTGCTCCTGGTGAGCGGGAGCCGCACGCCCCACCATCAGCACGCCCTGTTCGAACTCGCGCTGATCCTGGGCCCGGCATGCCCTCCGCACCTGCGGACGCTGCTCGGCCCCATCGAGTTCCGCCCCACGCCGCAGCGGAGCTTCCAGCCCGACTTGATGGTCGCCCGTGTCGAGGACATCGGCGAGAAGAACCTGACGCACCCGCCCGTTCTCGCCGTCGAGGTCCTGTCCCCCGGCACCGCGCTGGTCGACCTGAACCTCAAGCGCAAGGCCTACGCGCAGAGCGGGATCCAGTCGTACTGGATCTTCGATCCCGAGGCCGAAGAGCTGGTCACCCACGAGCGCGACGGCGAGAACTACACCGAGACCGGCCGGGTCTCCGGTGACGCCGAGCTGGCGGTCGCCCTGCCCTTCCCCGTGACCGTCCGCCCCGCCGACCTGGTCCTCTGACGCCTCAGCACCCCTCCACCGCCGGCGGCTGCCCGCCCGGTTTCAGCACCACCGCGCCCCCGGTCAGCACCGCCAGGATGTTCACCCACGCGTCCGACCTCGGGTTGAACACCTCCGAGTGCGCGTGGATCCCGCGGATCTCGGTCCCGGCGAGCGCGCCGATCGGGCGTCCGATGTCGTCGGGCGCGTTGGGGTCGGCCACGTGGAAGCCGCTGTCCAGCAGGATCGTCCCGGGCATCTCGTCGGGATCGAGCCCGTGCCCGATGCCGGGCGCGTCGCCGCTGCCCTGCACGTAGCCGATCAGGTCGGCGGGCGCGGTCATCGAGTAGCGCGTGCGGCAGGGCGCGTCGTACTGGTGGACGTCGGTCACGCCGTGCCCGGATCCGGCCGAGGCGAGCTGGAGGATCACGTCGGCGTCGAGTCCGCGCGTCTCGGCGAGCCCGACCACGGGCCCGCCGTAGGAGTGCCCGATGGCGATGACGGGGACGCCGGGCGCGAGCCGCGCGCGCAGGTCGCGGCTGAAGGAGGCGAGCCGGGGCGCGGCCTTCTCGGCGTATCCGGCCAGGCCCTCCTGGAGCCAGCCGGAGGGGAAGTCCGCACCGGCCCACACGATGACGGCGAGTTTCCCGGCGGCCTCGGGGGCGTCCACGAAGGACCGCGCGCGCAGGGCGTAGCGGATGAAGTTGTCGCTGACGACGGACGCGCTGCCGCCGGGCACGAGGATCCCCACCCGGGTGGCGCTCGTCAGGTCGCCGATGACCTCGGCCCAGGAGCCCTGCCCGTTGTTGGCGACGGGGTCGAAGTAGATCAGGTCGTGCCCGCGGTCGGCGGCTCCGGCGAAGAAGTCGGCGTAGGGCGTCCCGGCCAGCGCCCACGGGGGCGTCCACATCGGCACGTCGGGGGTGCTGGGGCGGACGGTCTCGGCGGTGAGCCGCAGGCGGTTGGCGGCGATGCGCGCGGGGTAGGGCGCGCCCTCCAGGTTGCCGATCGCGGAGGGGAACAGCACCGCCGCCCATTCGGTGACGGCGGCGGGCAGCCCGGCGAAGAAGGCGCGGACCACGGCCGGGTCCTGCCCGGCGAGGCGGGTGAGGGCCTCGGCGACGGGGTCGTCGTAGGACGCGGGGTCGCGCCCGGCGGCGGCGACCACGAGGCGCGGGTCGAGGGCGACGCGGGTGGCGGCGGCGGACGCGGTGAGCCCGGCGAGGCCGGGCGCGACGGCCGCGACCAGCGCGTCCGGTGTCTCGGCGGGCGGCAGCGGGGCCGCGCCGGGTTCGGCGGAGACGGGCGTGGTGAGGGGGTACACGATGGACGGGACCCCGACGACCACGACGGCGGCGAGCGCCACCAGCACGGCCTGTCGCAGCCGTGCTTCGACCTGTGCCCGCCACGTGGTCACCCGGTCATTTAACACCGGGCGGGCGGTTTTGGTCACGACATCCGGTGCACGCCTTTACACGGCGCGTGCGGTGTACCGGTCTCCGTTGCGGGTGAGCTCCAGCGGGATCCCGAAGGTCTTCGAGAGATTCTCACCGGTCAGCGTGTCATCCATGAGGCCCGAGGCGACGACTCCCCCGTCGGCGATCAGCAGCGCGTGGGTGAACCCGGGCGGGATCTCCTCGACGTGGTGGGTGACCAGGACGATGGCGGGCGCGTCGGGGTCGAGGGCCAGCGCCGAGAGCCGCTGGACGAGGGATTCGCGGGCGCCAAGGTCGAGTCCGGCGGCGGGTTCGTCGAGGAGCAGCAGCTCGGGGTCGGTCATGAGCGCGCGGGCGATCTGGACGCGCTTGCGCTCGCCCTCGGAGAGGGTGCCGTAGAGGCGTCCGGCGAGTTCGGCGACGCCCAGCTGGGACAGCAGCGCCAGGGCGCGTTCCTCGTCGAGGGTGTCGTACTCCTCGCGCCAGCGGCCGACGACGCCCCACGCGGCGGTGACGACGACGTTGGCGACGGTCTCGTCGGCGGGGATCTGCTCGGCGAGCAGGGCGGTGGCCAGGCCGATGCGGGGGCGCAGTTCGAAGACGTCGACGGCGCCCATGCGCTCGCCGAGGAGGTGCACGGTCCCGGCGGTGGGGTGGGTGCGGGCGGCGACGAGGTTGAGGAGGGTGGTCTTCCCGGCGCCGTTGGGGCCGAGGACGACCCATCGCTCGTCGAGTTCGACGTGCCAGCTGACGTCGGTCAGGAGCTTGGCGCGTCCACGGCGGACGGTCGCGGAGTCCACGGAGATCACGAGGTCTGTCGGCTCTGGCACGTACCCATCCAACCACGTCGTCTCGGGACCCCTGGAGCTGGCCGGTGCGTCGTAAGGTGTGGCATTCGGAGGTGATGCAGGTGACAGTCGTCTGCGAGATCAGCGGACTTCGCAAGTCGTTTCGGACCTTGCGCCGCGGGCCCGTGGTCGCCGTGGACGGTCTCGACCTGGTGGTCCACCGGGGTGAGGTGCACGGGTTCCTCGGCCCGAACGGCTGCGGCAAGACCACGACGCTGCGGGCGTTGCTGGGGCTGGTCCGGGCCGACGCGGGGATCATGCGCGTGTTCGGTGAACCGCTGCCGGAGCGGTTGCCGCATGTGGTGAACCGGGTCGGGGCGATCGTGGAGGCGCCGAACTTCTTCGGCAACTTCACCGGGTTCCAGACCTTGCGGCTGCTGGCGTCGTCGGTGGGGATCCCCGACGCGCGCGTGCACGAGGTCCTGGAGATCGTGGGCCTGCGCGACCGCGCGCGGCAGAACGTGAAGGCGTACTCGCTGGGCATGCGGCAGCGGCTGGCGGTGGCCTCGGCGCTGCTGAAGAAGCCGGAGCTGCTGATCCTGGACGAGCCGGCCAACGGGCTGGACCCGGCCGGCATCCGCGAAATGCGCGAGCTGATGCAGAGCCTGGCGGCCAACGGCGTGACGGTGCTGGTGTCCTCGCATCTGCTGGGCGAGGTCGAGCAGCTGTGCGACACGGTGACGATCGTGTCGCGGGGCCGCCGCGTGCACACCGGCAAGGTGGCCGACGTGATCGCGTCCCAGTCGACCGGGGACGTGCGGGTGCTGGTGGCCGACCCGGAGGCCGCGCTGCCGGTGCTGGCCGAGGCGGGCCTGGAGGCCCACCGCGTCAACGAGCACATCGTCGTCCCGCGCATGAACGATCCGGCGTTCGTCACCAGGACCCTCGGCGAGAAGGACATCTGGGTGTCCGAGCTGGTGCAGCTCAAGCCGGACCTGGAGACGGTGTTCCTCCAGCTCACCGGCACCGCGCCGGTCGCCGGGCGCTACCCGCAGGTGGACGACTCGGTGCGCGTCCCGCCCCCGCCCCTTCCCGTGTCCGCGCCGGTCGCCGAGACGATCACGGTCACGCCCGAGTCCGGAGGTCCGGCCTGATGCTGCTCAAGGTCGAGCTGCGCCGTTTCTTCACCCGCCGCTTCGGGATGGTCATGTCCCTGGCGACGGTGGCGGCGATGGCCGTCATCCTGATCATCGCGATGGCCAACTCGCACAAGCCGAGCGCCGACGAGATCGCCTACGCCGAGTCGGAGGCCGCCGCCGCCCGCATCGACATGGCTCCCCGCTTCGACGAGTGCCAGCGCATGTCGCCGCTGCCCGCCGTCGTCGACGGTGAGGAGAACTGGCTGTCCGGGCAGGACTGCGCCCAGTACGACCCGGACCTCATCGACGCGGCGAACTACCTGTACGGCTCGGTGTCCTTCACCCAGGACGTCCCGCCGCTCATGTACGTCTTCGGCTGCCTGATCGCGATGGCGGGCATGGTCACCGCCGCCTCCTTCGTGGGCGCCGAGTGGCCCACCGGCGGCATGACGAACCTGCTGCTGTGGAAACCGCGCCGGATGGAGGTCTTCTTCTCCAAGCTCGGGGCCTCGCTGATCACCATCACCGCCGGCGCCTTCGGTCTGACCGGCGTGTTCCTGCTGCTGATGTGGGTGATCACCTCGGTGGGCGGCTACGTCGGCGACGTCAACTCGACCTGGCTGGGCGAGTTCGTGGAGCAGGTCCTGCGCATGGCGGCCCTCCCGGTCATGCTGACCGTCGTCGGCTTCTCCATCGCGATGCTCGGCCGCCGCACCGCCGCCGCCCTGGGCGCGCTGGCCGCCTACGCCGTGGTCTTCGAGTTCGGGCTGCGCATCATCGGCCAGTTCATCCCCGGGCTGTACTTCCTGGAGCTGTTCACCCTGTCGCCGTACGTGATCGGCTGGCTGATCGGCAGGTACGAGATCGTGGACTACGGGTCGAGCTACTCCAACTACGGCGACTACGTCGAACCCACGACGATCACCATCGACCGCGTCGGCGGATCGATCGTGCTGCTGCTGTTCACGCTGGTGCTGGTGGGGGCGGCGGCTTGGGTGTTCAAGCGGCGGGATGTGGCGAACGGCTAACACCACGGACGAGACGAGGCGGCAGGGCGGGGTGCACGCCGACGCGCACGGCGAGGCGCGTGCCGAGGCGCGTGCCGAGGCGCGAGGGTGACCACCCAGCGGGAGAGAAGTGTCTTGATCGGGTGGTGAAGCTGGGCGCGCGCGTGCAGCGGCGCAACCAGCCCGGTTGGCCACGACGCACCGTGTGCCGAGGAACAAAGGCCGCCTCCGGCTCGGGGGAAGTGTTTTGACTTCCGGGGTCCAGGGGACGGAGTTCCCTGGTGGGTCCAGGGCAAGGCCCTGGTCTGGTGCAGGGCGAAGCGCCTGCTACCTCGATCCGAACGGTCGTGAGGCGAGGTGACACCGCAGGTGTCACTCGCTCAAAGGGAGGGCCGGGGCGCCGCCCCGGCCTCGCCCCGCCCCGGCCCTGCTCCGTCCCGCGTCACCCTGGCCCCGCTCCACCCCGGCTTCTCTTCTCGGGTGCGTGGGGCTTGCGGCCGTGGCCTGTCGTCTTCTCCGCGTGGTGCCCAAGGGGCTTTGCCCCCTGGACCCCCACCAGGGAACTCCGTCCCCTGGACCCCGGGAACTCACAACACTTCCCCCGAGCCGGAGGCGGGCTATGTTTTTCGGCACCCGCTGCTTCGTGGCCGACCGGGTTGGTTGCGCCGCTGCACGCGCGCGCCATTCTTCGACACGCGATCAAAACCCTCCCCCTCCCCCGCGTGGGTGGTCCCCCTCGCGCCTTCGGCCTTCGGCCTTCGCCCCTCGGCCATACCGCCGCGTGCCCACAAACACGAAAGGCCCGGCTTCCGCCGGGCCCTCGCGTCCCTCTCCACCGCCCCTAACACCCCCACGAACCTCACCGCGTCCGCCACGATCCTCCCGCTCCCGCCGGTCCACCGGCTCACCGCGACCGCGTCGTAATCCCCCGCCGCCATCGCGAACTCACCCAGCAGCCGCCAGGTTCCGCCCGACACGCTCTGGTCCAGGTACACCGACACGTTCCCGCCCGTGGTGTGCACGATGTAGGGCGTCTTGTCGTTGTTGCCCGCGTCGGCCGGGTGCCAGGCGTAGACGCGGTACTTCCCGGTGGTGGGCAGGGCGGCCTTGAACCACAGGGGGTCGGAGGCCTTCACGGGGTCGGCGACGTGGACGCCGCTGCCGTACTGGCCGCTCATGGTCGCCGACTTCCACGTCGCCGAGGCGGTGATGCGGCCGGTGGTGGCGTCGTCGACGATCACGCCGTCGTCGCCGCCGCTGCCGCCGTCGTCACCGGCGGCGCGGACGAAGGACATGTAGCGGTCCCAGTCCCAGTACTTGCCGGGGTCGGTGTGGTCGGCGCCGGGCACTTCGACATGGCCGATGATGTGGTCGCGGTCGAGGGGGATGCCGTAGCGGTCGCAGATGTCGCGCACCAGGGCCGCCGAGGACTTGTACACGGTGTCGGTGAACCACTTGGACTCACTGATCCAGCCCTCGTGCTCGATGCCGATCGACTCGGTGTTGACGTCCCAGTTCCCGGCGTGCCAGGCGATGTTCTTCTCGCGCACCATCTGCGTCACGTGGCCGTCCTTGGCGCGCATGATGTAGTGCGTGGTGACCTGGGCCTTCGGGTTCTGGAACCAGGACTTGGTGCCCTCGTAGGTGCCCTGCATGACGTGGATGACGACCTGTTTGATCTTGTGGTCGCGGGGCCGGTCGGCCACCGTGTAGTTCTTCGTGCTCGCCGCGGCCCAGTCGGCGCCCCCGTAGTCCACCGAGGACGCCTCGGGGTCGGGGCGCGCGCCGGGCGTCGCGGCGGGCGGATCGGCGAGGCCGGAACCGCCGTCACGGTGCTGATCGGCGTTTGCGGGCGTCGCGGTGAAGAGGAGGGCCGCGGCGATGGCCGCCGCGGCCGCACGTGTGACGAGTCGCATATCGGACACGATATGCGAGTACCCGTCCATTTTTCACCATTCGGACCGTTCACCCAAAATGGACTCACTCCTCGTCGAAGATCTCCTCGCGGACGGCGTCCAGCCCGATGAACATCGCCCCGCGCATCACCGGGTCCTCCGACACGGTGCCGACCACGACCCGCGGGCGCACCGGCGCCAGGCGGGTGACCTGCTCGGCCACGCGGGCCGAGAGGACGTCGCCGCCGGCGTAGCCGACCGCGCCGCCGAGCACGACCAGGCCCGGGTCGAGCACGACGCTGACCGAGGCCACGCCGAGGGCCATGCGGGCGGCGAGCTCGTCGAGGAAGGCCTCGCCCTCGGCTCCGGCCGCGACGGCGGCGCGGACGGACTTGGCCACGTTGACGCGCTCGAAACCGTGCTCGCGTGCCAGGTTGCGGACGATGTCGGCGCCGACGAGCTGCTGGAAGGAGCCCTTCGCGCGGCGCGCGACCGACCCGGCGGGGAGAGGGCCGCCGGGGACGGGGAGGTAGCCGATCTCGCCGGCGCCGCCGGTGGCGCCGCGGTGGAGGCGGCCGTTCAGGATGACGCCGACGCCGAGGCCGCGGCTGAACCAGACGTAGACGAAGTCGTCGACGCCGGTGGCCGCGCCGTCGCGGTGCTCGGCGACGGCGGCCAGGTTCACGTCGTTCTCGAAGGTCACCGGCCGCTTCAGGTCCTCGGTGAGCGCCGCGCGCAGCCCGTGGTGCCAGGAGGGCAGTTCCCAGGAGAAGCCGAGGTCGCCGGAGTCGGGCTCGACCAGGCCGGGCGTGCCGCACACGATGCGGCGGATCCGCTCGGGCGGCACGTCGGCGGCGGCCACGACGTCGAAGACCGCGCGGTGCACGACCTGCACGGGGTCGTCGCCCTCGCCGGTGTCGATGCGGACGCGCCCGCACACGCTGCCGGTGAGGTCGGCGATCGCGGCGGTCACGCTGCGCGGGCCGACGTCCACGCCGACAACGTAGGCGTAGCCGGGCACGACCGAGTAGACCGTCGCGTTGGGTCCCCGTCCGCCGGGGCGGCTGCCGACGACGGTGACCAGGCCCCTCGCTTCGAGCCGCTCGACCATCTGGGAGGCGGTCACCTTGGACAGCGAGGTCTCCGCGGCCAGCTCGGCCCTGGTCATCGGGCCGTTGTGGAGCAGCAGTTCGAGCGCGGCCCGGTCATTGAGCACACGCAGCAGGCTGGGGATGCCCGGAGATCGGCGAGTCGCCATAGGTGGTCGCCCTTCGTCATGGTCAGGGGGCTGGGTTTCTAACCTGCATCTTTGCCTATTGCGTCGAGGGCGGCGATAGGTGGCGTGGACCGACTATTCTTATAGGCAACTTTCCTGCTAGTACCGCTCGCGATTGGTGTCCCTTATGACCGATGTGGACCTGCGCGCTCTCGCGCTCCGCACGCTTTTGCCGGGTTTCGCCGGTACCAGCGCCCCCAAGTGGGCGCTGGAGCTTCTCGATGAAGGTCTCGGCGGCTACATCCTGTTCGGGTACAACATCGCCCACCCCGCGCAGGTCGCCGAGCTGACCTCGCAGCTGCGCGCGGTCCGGCCCGACGCCCTCATCGGCGCCGACGAGGAAGGCGGGGACGTCACCCGCCTGCACCACGCCGCCGGCAGCCCCTACCCCGGCAACGCCGCGCTCGGCGCGGTCGACGACGTCGAACTCACCCGCAAGGTCCACCGCGCCATCGGCGACGAGCTGCGCGCGGTCGGCGTGACGGTCAACTGCGCTCCGGCCGTCGACATCAACGTCGCCGACGACAACCCCGTCATCGGCACCCGCTCCTTCGGCCGCGACCCGCGGCTCGTCGCCCGGCACGCCGCGGCGGCCGTGGCCGGACTCCAGGACGCCGGCGTGGCCGCCTGCGCCAAGCACTTCCCCGGCCACGGCGCCACCGTCGACGACTCCCACCACACCCTCCCCACCGTGGACGTGCCCCTCGACGTCCTGCGGGAACGCGAGCTGGTCCCCTTCACCGCGGCCATCGAGGCCGGGACCAAGGTCATCATGACCGGCCACATCCGCGTCCCCGTCCTCACCGGGGACCTCCCGGCGACCCTCTCCCCCGCCGCCCTCACCGACCTGCTCCGCGGCGAGATGGGCTACACCGGCGCGGTCATGACCGACGCGGTGGAGATGCGCGGCGTCTCCGGCGAGCGCGGCATCCCCGCCTCGGTCGCCCTGGCCCTGGCCGCCGGCTGCGACCTGGTGTGCTTCGGTGGCGAGCAGCAGAAGAACGGCCCGATGGTGGACCTGGTGCACGCGACGGTGGACGCGATCGTCGCCGCCGTGCGCTCCGGTGAGCTGCCCGAGGAGCGCCTGTACGAGGCGGCCAAGCGCGGCGACGAGCTGCGCGGCTGGCTGTCCGGCGTCGGCGACGTGACGGCGGCCGAGGCCGCCGGTGTCGGCGCGGGCGCGGCCCGCCGCGCCGTCCACGTCGAAGGCACCCTGCCCAACCTGAGCGATGCCCTCATCGTCCAGGTCGACACCCCCGGAAACATCGCCGTCGGCGACGTCCCGTGGGGCGTCACCCCGCTCCTCGCCAAGCGCCTCGCCGACGCCGAGACCATGTACGTCGACCACGACTCCGCCGACGTCACCGCCGTCACCGCCCGCGCCGACGGCCGCTCCGTGGTCGTCGTAGCCCGCGACACCCACCGCCACCAGCGCTCCCGCAGCCTGGTGGAGGGCGTGGCCGCCTCGGGCGTCCCCACGGTCCTGGTGGAGATGGGCTGGCCGGCGGCCTGGCGCCCGGCGGGAGCCGCGGCGTACGTGGCGACGTACGGTGCCGCCCCGGTGAACGCGGAGGCGGCGACGGAGGCGTTGCTGGGGCACTAGCACTGGAAGAGCACTGACCAGACCCCCGCGTGGACCCGGACACCTGCGCGGGGGTTTTGGTTTGCCGCCGGAGGCGGGAGAGGACGGGAGAGGGCGGGAGCGGACGAGCCGGAGGCGGGGGTGGACGCGGGGTCGGAGGCGGATGCGGAGGCGGGGGTGGATGCGCGCGGAGCGGCGCATTCGGCGGCGGGCGTGGCGAGGCCGCAGGCCGAGGCGCACGCCGACGCGAGTGCTGAGGCGCAGGCCGAGGCGCGAGGGTGAGCACCCACGCGAGAAGAAGTGTCTTGACCGCGTGTTTAAGAAAGACGCGCGCGTGCAGCGGCGCAACCAACCCGGTCGGCCACGACGCAACCGTGTGCCAAAGAGCGGAGGCTTCCATCGGCTCGGGAGAAATGTTGTGGGATTCCGGGGTCCAGGGGACGGAGTTCCCTGGTGGGTCCAGGGCAAGGCCCTGGTCTGGTGCAGGGCGAAGCGCCTGCTACCCCGACCAAAACGGCCCTGAGGCGAGATGGCACCGCAGGTGTCACTCGCTTGAAAAAGGAGAGCGGGGCGCCGCCCCGGCCCCGAACCGTCCCGGCCCTGCGTCGCCCCGGCCTCGCCCCGCTCCAGCCCGGCTCCGGCCTTGCCCTGTCCCGGCCCCGCCCCGCGTCGCCCCACCCCGGCTTCTCTTCTCGGCTGCGTGGGTACTTGCGGTCGTGGTTTGTCTTCTTCTCCGCGTGGTGCCCAAGGGGCTTTGCCCCCTGGACCCCCACCAGGGAACTCCGTCCCCTGGACCCCGGGAACTCACAACATTTCCCCCGAGCCGGAAGCGGCCTCTGTTCTTCGGCACCCGCTTGGGTCGTGGCCAACCGGGTTGGTTGCGCCGCTGCACGCGCGCGTCATTCTTCGACACGCGATCAAAACCCTCCCCGCGCCCACGGCCGCCCCTCGGCCTCCGGCCTCAGGCGCTCTCGGCGACCTCCGCGTGCCTCCGGCCCGCCTCACCCGCCCCGCTCCGCTCGCTCACCCCCATCGCTCCGCTCGCTCACCCGCCCCCCACCCCAAAACAAAAACAACGCCGGGAATCCCCCAGCGCCGTCAGCCGTCCAGCAGCGTGGCAACTTCGCGCGCGCACCCCCAGGAGAGGGTCACCCCCGATCCGCCGTGCCCGTAGTTGTGGATCAGCAGCATGTCCTTCCTCGCGTCGCGTTCGACGCGGGCTTCGGGGCGGCCGGGGCGGACGCCGACGCGGTGGCCGATGACGGTGGCTTCTTCGAGGCGGGGGTCTACGGTGCGGCAGCGTTTGAGGATGGCCTTGGCGATGGCCGGATCGGGCCGCATGCCCGCCTCCGCGTCACCGGCGTGGCCTCCGAGGATGACGATGTCGCCGTGGGGAAGGATGTAGGTCAGGTCATCGCCGAGCGGGTTGTCCTGGAAGAACGTGTCGATGCCCGGGTTGTCGACGACGACGAGCTGTCCCCGGGTGGGGCGCATGGCCGCGTCGGGGACGAGCCACCGCGATTCCAGGCCGGTGCAATTGACCACGGCGGCGGTTTTCGGGACTTCACGGAATGATTCGAGGGGTCCGCGAATCTCAATGGCGCCCCCGGCGGCGACGAAGCGGTCGGAGAGATGGTTGAGATAGGCCGTCATCTCGACGATGGGAATGGTGTAGCGCCACCCGTCGACATAATGCGCGGGCAGGCCGCTCGGCAGGCCGCGCCGGTAGTCGGGGACTTCCACGGCCCATGACGGCGGTTCGGCGACGTGTTCGTAGAACGCCTCGGTCCCGTACACCATCCGCACCCCGGATAGCGTGTTCCGCGAGATCTCGGCGAACACCTCGTAGGTTTCTCGGCTCCAGCGCAGGACCCGCTCGTCGAGGACCATGTCGTACGGCCCCCAGCTGGCCCCCGCCTGCGCCGACGTGGTCCTGGACGGCATGCGCTCGGCGAGGATGCGCACGGCCAGGCCCGATTCGGCTAACGTCACCCCGGTGGTCAGCCCGGACACCCCGGCACCGATGATCACGGCGTCGGCGCCGCGATCACCCGTGGGGCCGCCCGTGCCTTCGAGGGGGGTGCCGGTCCCTTCAGAGAACACCATCTGACAACGCTAGCGGTATCCGCGCCGCTTTTGAATACACAATCCGACAGTCCAGCTTGGACGGTGCCCCGCACACCCGCAACGGGTATGCTCGGGAGGGCCGCACGGGGGGTGTACGCGAGCGGTGCGCCGGGGAGGATCAGCACCTCTCGGGAACAATAGGGGAAAGGGACGGGGAGCCTTGATGATCACCGTCGGGGAGGTGCACACCGGTCTCCTCCAGCATTCCACGGCCGTCCCCATGCGCGACATCGGCGAGCTGCTCGGACTGATGGACGGCGCCCGGGTCCGCCACTCCGAACGGCCCATCGCCCACTCGATCTCCCCGGAGCGCCTCGTCGGCCTCGACTGCGAGTTGCCGAACGGGCAGGGCAGGGCGCGCGGTATCGGCACCGCCGCGACCCGGGCCCTGCTGGTGGGACGGCACGTCCTGCAGGGCTCGACCTACGCGCGCATCGTCCGCGGCGACGCCGACCGGCGGCTGCCGTGGTCGCATTACATCGCCCGGCCCGGCGTCATCGAGATCGTCGGCCGCGCCGACCCCGACCGCCTGTACACCGGGCTGGGCGACATCGCCAAGAACGGCGGGACCCTCGACCTGGGCTCGGTCAGCGGGCGCACCATCGACGACGTCCAGAAGAACGCCGGGCTCGACCGGCGTCCCCCTTTCAAGGGGCCGCGCACGCGCCTGCGGTGGGTGGCGCGCACCGGCTCCGAACCCGGCCTGGTCTTCCGCATCGACGGGGAGACCACCCGGACCGCGCAGTTCATCACCACCAGGGACGCCGACGTCTCCACGCTGGCCGCTCTGAGCGAGGACATCGCCGTCCACGACTGGCTGCTCACCACCGCCATCCGGCACGTCGAACGGGCCCTCATCGGCTCCGCCGGCCGCGCCGACGTCGTCAGCACCCTGCGCCCGGTCATCGACCACATGCTCCACCTGTGGATGCCCGCCGCGCGCCTGGACGACACGATGGCCGACCTGTGGGCGGGCCTGGAGAAGCGGCCGGGTTTCAGCCGCCAGTGGAAGACACTCATCGCCCGCATCCGCGATCAGATGACGCTCGCCACGATCGACGCCTCCCGGGGCCGGCTCGGCGAGTACTGACCGGCGCGGACGCCCGCCCGAGGGAGGCACCGTGACCGCCCCCGACCCACCCGCCATCGCCAAACAACGCTCCAACATCCTCCGCAAGGTGCTGGTCACCGGCGTGATCGGCGCCCTCGGCTTCGGTCTGACCGAACTGGTCCTGCCGAACGGGCCGTGGTCCTGGCTCAGCTCGGTGTTCCTGGGTTCGGTGGCGTTCGTGACGCAGTTCCTGGTGGACGTCGAACGCCGGCTGGACTCCGTGGAGCGCACCTACCAGAAGGAGAGCTCGGCGACGCGTTCGCTGATCCACTCCGACTTCTCCAAGATCAACGAGGCGGCGAAGCTGTCCCGCGAGATGGACGGCTCGGGCCTGCCGATCGACGACATCGTCCGGCTCATCCGCAGCGCCACCCACATCACCCCCATCGTCCCGCAGCTCGTGCTGGACCTGGCGCGCACCGAGATCGCCCGCGTCTCGGCGATCCTGGAGGACCTCGCGCGCGGCGGCGACGTCAGCTACGAGGGCGAGGACCGCGACTGGCTGATCAGCCTGACCCGGCTGGCGCACCACTCCATCGACGCCGTCTCCCTCGACACCGTCGACGTGGGCACCGAGCACTTCCTCAGCAGCCACATCGGCCGCCTCTACCTCACCGAGCAGGCCAGGTCGGTGCGGCGCGGGGTGCGCGTGCGGCGCGTCCACGTCCTCAATCCCCTCGACCCGAACCCGCAGGCCCTGGACCAGGTCACCCGCGAGCAGGAGCAGCTGGGCATCGAGGTGCGGGTCCTGCCGCCCGAGCGGCGTCCCCGCAGCACGAAGGCCCTCGTCGACTTCATCGTCTTCGACGGCACCCTCAGCTACGAGACGACGCCCGCCTCCGAGCAGACCGAGGCCACCCCGGTCATCGTCGACACACGCCTGGTGCCCGACGAGCAGCGCGTGGCCCGCCGCAGGCAGATGTTCGCCGACCTGTGGGACGCGGCGATCCCGCTCGGGAAGGCGCCGCTGGGCTAGGGGGCCGTCCAGGGACGCCCGATGAACAGGTAGTCCAGCCGCTCGGTCAGCTCATCGGGCAGCTCCAGGCGCTCACCGCGGGCGCGCCGGGCGATCTGCTCCAGCACTTCGCGGTCCACGCGCGTCTGCCCGAGGATGGCGCCCACGGCGTGCTCGATGTTCTGGAAGCGCCGGTCGAGGATCGTGAAGGTCCGGTACGCGGCGAACGGCGCCGCGTTCGGGTTGACCGTCATGATGCCCGGCAGCTCGTCCCAGTCGTCGGTCATCCGCCGCGTCGGCGGGCAAGGCTCCGGCGGGACGACGACCTCACCGCCGTCGCGCAGCAGCCCCAGCCGCAGCAGCTGCCACACCGCAGCCAGCAGCGGGCACGACCACGTGGGGGCGTCCTCCGGGCCGTCCCACAACTCCACGTCGAGGAAGATCGAGTGCCGGTTGCGGGCGTGCTCGCGGGGGGCGCTCCACGGCTCGGGTTCCTCCATCGCCTGCGGGACCATCGACGGGCCGCGCTCGCCGTTGCACAGCCAGCCGACCTCCTTGGCCAGCGGGCGGGCGCCGTTGGTGCCGGGCGGCGGCTCGTCCACCAGGCGGTCGATCATGAGCCGCACCGGCTCCACGAACTTCCCGTCGGGCCCCGAGCGCGACTTCGCGCACGCGGCCTCGCGGGCGAGGTAGTCGACGCGGACCCCGGCGTCCTCGGCCGCGCCGAGCACGTCCTCGATGACGCCGGCCGGGCTCGGGAAGCGGGTGAAGTAGTCGTCGATCAGGAAGCACGTGCTCACCCGGGGCGTGCGGCCGGTGAGCAGTGCCGCGACGTCCTCCGAGGCGGTCTCGGCCCAGCGGCGGACGCGCGTGAAGTGCTCGCGCAGCCGCGGCCTGCCCCCGGCGTAGTCCTCCATGTACAGGTGCCCGAGTTCGATCGACAGGTGCGCCAGCGGTGTGGACACCACCCGTGGTTCCGCGCTGTACTCGGAGAACACCGCGGCCCCGGAGGTCACAGTTCCGACCAGTCGTCGGCCAGCTTCTTGCCGAGGTTCACGAAGGAGTCCACCGTCGCGGGATTGGCGATCTGCCGGGTGATGGTGTCGGTGTCGGTGATGATCTGCTCGCGCCACTGGAGCACCGGGTCCAGCGGGACGCTGCCCAGCGTGCTGGTGCGGCCCAGCCGCAGCTCGCTGGCCAGCTTCTGGAGCTCCTTGTTGGTGTCGGTCAGCCACGCCAGCTGCGTCGGGCGCAGCGCGGACAGGTCCGTCGAGCGCGGATCGACCACGGCGGTGCGCACGAAGCGGATCATCTGCAGGAACTGGTCGGCGCCCAGCTTGTGCTGCTCGCCCGACTCCAGCAGGCCGTCCTTGCCGTAGACGAGGTTGCTGGCGGCCAGCACGTGCTGGCGGGTCCAGCGGTGGAACACCAGCCAGCGCGACATCACCTTCGACAGCCTGCGGTCGGCCAGGGCCTGCAGCACGATGTGCGTGGCGTAGGACCGCCCGGCGCTCAGGTCCACCAGCACCATGGAGAACTCCTCCTCCAGGCGGGTGAACAGCCGCACGCAGCGCGCCACGACGTCCTTGTTGCTGGCGAACTCGCCGCCGCCCTCGTCGCCGGGGAACAGCACCAGGTTGCCCGAGCCGTCGGGCCGGTTGCGCAGGCCCTGCCGCTCGGTCTCGCCCCAGATGTCGATCGCCTGCGGCTCGTCCACGCCGTCGAAACCGCGCAGGTAGCGGTGCATCCCGAAACCGGTGCGGGTGCCCTGCGAGGCGCGCAGACCGAAGATCGCGCCCGCGGTGGGCGAGCCGAAGTCGAAGTCGAGGTAGGCCACGTCGTGGCCGCCGAGGGCGCGCCGGTAGATGATGTTGCTGCTGGTCACCGAGCGGCCGGTGCCTCCCTTGTCGGACGTCGCGAAGACCAGCATGGCTCAGATCACCCGCTCGGCGGACTCGCGGGCCGCGGCCAGGCGGTCCAGCTCGCGCAGGGCGTCCTGGATCAGCGTCACCGCGCTGCCCGGGCGCTTGCCCAGGATGATGCGGGCGCGGTCCAGGTTGGCCTTGATGCCGGAGAGGGCGCGCTGCATCGAGTCGCCGCTCTCCGGGCCGCCGCCGAACAGCTCCTGGTCGTAGAGGTGCTCGGCCTCGGTGAGCAGGATCCGCCCGGTCTCCTCCAGGTCGGGACTCGGCGGCGGGTCGCCCTGGACGAAGCGCGCGCCCGACACCAGGCTCTCCACCACGCGGTGCGTGGGCTGCCAGTGGACCCGCTCCCCGAGGGGGATCGCGTCGAAGGCGCGGCCCGGCTCGTCCCACAGGCCCTTGCCGTCCTTGGAGCGGGGACGCCGGTCCAGGCGGCGGCGCTCCAGGTGCCCCCACAGGTCGTCGATGAGGTCGATGAGGTCGTCGCGGCGGTTGCGGGAGGTGAACGGGACCAGCGCCAGCGACCGCTTCAGCAGCACCGGCGCGAAGTCGCGGGCCACCCACGCCAGCGCGGGACCGCCGGGCTTGTCGGAACCGACCAGCTCCACGGCGACGCCGTCGTGCAGCGAGATCGCCGGGTCGGTGTCCATCGCCCGGCGGGTGATGCGGGTGCGGTTGGCCAGCTCGCCGAGGATGTCGGCCAGCCGGGTGATCTCGCGTTCGCCGGCGGCCCGGACGATCAGCTCGCGCACGACGATCGCCGACACCAGCGCGGTGTAGTAGTCCGACTCCAGGTCGTCGGTGGTGCGCCACGGGATGTTCTCCAGCGGCCAGCGCCCGCCGCCGTAGGAGGACAGCACCGCCCAGTACTGCTGCGTCAGGTCCCAGCGCAGCTGGAGCGCCTGCGCCAGGCGCTGCTGCTCGGGGTCGAGCAGGCCCAGCGCGCGCGTGCGCTCGGTGAACAGGTCGGCGATGCCGTCGAGGGCCACCGTGGTGAAGTACAGATAGGGCTCGTCCGAGGCGTAGCCGACGCGCTGGGCGCCGCCGCTGGCGCTGAAGTCGACCTCCGGGGCGCCCGAGATGGTGCCCCAGGACCAGCCGCACTCGAAGAGCGTGGTCGGTCCGGTGACCTCGGCGTCCTTGCCGGATCCGACGGTCAGGTCGCGCAGGCCGTTGGACACGCCGCGCAGCGCGCGCTGGAGATCGTCGATTTCGCGGCGGCTGGGGTTGCCCGTCAGGCCCATCGACTCCAGCAGGACCTTGCCGGGGCGCTCGGAGACGTCGAAGGTGTTGACCGTGAAACTGCGCATCAGGCCGACCAGCGCCGCCGTCAGCCGCTTGCTGGCCAGGATCTCCAGGCGGTTGATCTTCTCCTGCAGCGCCTGCCGGCTGGCCATCTTGCGGTACTCGCGCACGAAGCCCAGCAGCGCCAGCGTCAGCGTCACCGAGAGCGCGAAGGACTCGGTCACGTCGATCAGCAGCTGCGCCTCACTGGGCAGCTCGTCATCGGCGGGCTTGCCGTCGCGGATCGGAATGAAGTTCCGCCCGCCGGAGAACAGCGGGTCGCCGATCGGGTCGGAATGGCGCTCCAGATAGCTGGTGGCGATGTCGACGACCTTGCGCGGAATCGCCACCGCGTCGCCCAGGGGCTGCAAGGCGTCGAGGACGTCCTGGTCGGTCTCGTCTGGATTCTCCAGGCGGAAACCCTCCAGTTCGACCGCCGGGAAGACCAGGCACAGCAATTGCTGCGCGTCGCTGACCGTGTCCTTGTCGGACCGCCCCCGCCAGACCCATTCGCCCTTGTCGTCGAGACTCATGGCGACCAGCGCCTTCCAGACCTCAAGGAGATGCTGCCGCGGCTGGACCCTCATGGACCTTCACCCTCCATCGCCCGAAAGCGTGTCACCGCTTCAGTTGTCCCCCGCCCGCCCCGTGGCGATGATCATGCCCGCGTAACCGGCCCGCAGCGTGGGGGCCTCGTCGAGCACATGGACGTCCACATCGGACGCGAGCTTCCCGAGCAACTCTGACACATCGTCTTCCGTGATCGCAACGGCCGGGAAGCGGCGTCCCGCCACGGTGTAGCCCTGCGAGAGCCGCATGAACGCCGCCGCGAAGGGCGCCCCCGGGCGCAGCGCGCGCACGAAGTTCTCCACCGCGCGGGCGAACTCACCGTAGTCGCCGGTCAGCGATTCGGCGACGAAGAACATCGTCCCGGCGTCCCACGAGGCCGCCGGGAGGTGCAGCGCGCCCGCGCCGGAGCCCGGCTCGTCCAGGGCACCCGGTTCCTCAAGGACACCCGGTTCCTCAAGCACGCTGTGCCGGTCGAGCTCGGCGACCTCCTTCAGCCGCACGCGCGGTTCGGCGAGAAGGTGGTAGGGAGTGCGCTCGCACAGGACCGTCCAGAACTCGTCCCAGTTCGGCCGGTAGCCGTGCTCGGCGAAGATCTCCGCGCGCAGCCAGTCCACATTGCTGCGCGAGTGCTCGTAGAGGCGAATGGAACGCGAATAGGGCAGCAGCGCCAGCGAGGGATACAGATTGGCGCCGGGACCGACGTCGATCGAGGCCCATTTCTCGCGCGGGGCGTCCAGCGCGAAGGCGGAGGTGAAGAAATCGCGGATGCGCACCAGTATCTGGCGGTCGTCATCGCGCAGGTTCGCGTAATTGTGCTCCTTGTACGCCTCGGAATCGAAGGCGTCCCACTGATAGTCGGCGTTGACCCCGTGGTTGCCGCCGCCGTCCGACCGGCCGGTGACCTGGGCCGCGCCGGAGCGCGGTCCCGCCGTCATCGTGCCGGCGGCGTGCCGCTGTCCGTCGGCGTCGGCCTCATCGGAGACCGGCGCACCCTGCGTAGACGACATTCGCGCTCCCGTTTCGCCCCTGGCCACCCAGAAGAACCGAGCCGAAATCGATCGGCGCGGACGATTCACTTAACGACACTGACGCGCCCGCGTTACGGTCGCGCGGGCGCGTGCCTGGAGCGCGTTCGGGAGGTGCGGAACACCCCGCTCAGACCCGGCGCCACGTGCGCGATCCCGCGCACAATCCTCCACAGTGGACCCACTCTCGGCAAGCGCCGTTTCGAGACCGGGCCGTGTCCGAACGGCTATTCATCACGTCTTGACGCGACCGGTGGCGATCATCATCCCGTGGTATCCCTCGCGGAGGGTGGCGTCCTCACCGACCACCTTCACGCTCAGTCCCTCCGACAGACGCCCCAGGTGCCGGTGGACGTCCTCGGGGTAGATGGACACGGCCGGGTAGAAGATCTCGCCGACCCAGTAGCCCTGCGAGCCCATCATGAACGCCACGGCGAAGGGCGCGCCCGGCTTGAGGGCCTGGGCGAAGCCCTCCAGGGCCCGGTCGAACTCGCCGAGATCGGTGGTCATCGACTCGGCGCCGAAGAACATCGTGCCGATGTCCCAGGTGGCCGCCGGGAGGTTCGGGGACGGCAGCTCGAACACGCTGTCGTGATAAGGCCGCGCGACCTCTCTGAGCCGGGCGCGAGGGTCGGCGACCGAGCGGTAGGCGCGCCGCTCGGCGAGCACCGCCCAGAACGGGTCCCATTCGGCGCGGTAGCCGGTGACCTCCTCGCCCAGCCAGCGGACGTTGCTGGCGGCGAACTCGTGGAGGCGGATCTCGGCGCAGAAGGGGAGCATGGCCAGGGCCGGGTAGAGATTGGCGCCGGGGCCGACGTCGATGCCGTGGAGGCCGGTGCGGCCGCCGCACTCGGCGTCGAAGAAGTCGCCGATGACCTCGATGATCTCGCGGTCGTCGTCGCGCAGGGTCTTGAAGTTGAGGGCCCAGTAGGACTCGGAGTCGAAGTCGTCCCATGGGAAGTCGCCGTTGAGGCGGCGCCCGTCGAGTGCGGGCGCGGGGTCGTGCGCTCTGGTCTCCCCCGCCGGGGTGGCGAGATGGGGAGTGAGGTGCCGGGCTGGGGTGGGCTGGTGGTCTTCGCGTTCCTGCTCGTCCATGGGCGTCCCCGGTGGCGTGAAAGAAGCCATCTATCCAACGTAGACCTTAGAGAAGGTCCACAGGGGCCGCTGTCATTAAGCTGCAATCGTCGGTGATCCGACGTTCCCCCGTACGTGTCGGCCCCGCCGGGCCCTGGCGACGGCGCCCGGCGGGACCGAGTCTCGGCGGGCCGCCTAGACGGCGGTCACCCGCACGGCGTCGGCGATGACGTAGCCGGCGCCGGAGCTCCAGCGGCTGACGGCGAGGATGTCGCGCTCGCCGCCGCCGAAGGCGAAGGTACCCAGGTTCGTCCACTTGCCGCCGTTGGCGCGCTGGTCGACGGTGACGGTGCTGTTGCCGCCGGAGGCGAAGACGACGAACGGCGTGCTCGGGTTGTAGCCGGGGTCGGCCGGGTACCAGGTTTCCACCTTGTAGTTCCCGGCCGCGGGGAGGGTGGCCCGGTAGTACGCGCCGTCGGAGACCGCCTGGGGGGAGGCGTACCGGTAGTCGGCGCCGTAGCGCTGGGCCGAGTAGCTGGAGGAGCCCCAGTTGGCGCCGGCCGTGGGGGCGTCCAGGACGACCTGGAAGGACGGCGGCGTGCCGTTGAGGCGGTCGGCGACGGCCTGGCGCAGGGCCGGGAGCTTGGCGTAGAGGACGTCGCCGGGGCAGTCGGTGGCCAGGTAGTCGCGGTGCCCGAAGATCTGGGTGGGCGCGATGGCGTACTGCTGGCAGATGTAGGCGCACAGGTCGATGAGGCGGTTCCACTGGGCGGCCGGGGGTTCGGCCGTCATGTAGGTGCCCTCGTTCTCGATGCCGATGGCCTGGTTGTTCTGGCCGGGGCAGTGCGCGCCGACGACCATGCCGCTGCCGCTGGTGAGGTGGGCCAGGCTGGTGTGGCGGCCCTCCATGACGTAGCCGCCGCGGCTGTTGGTGAAGTGCTGGCCGGTGTCGGACCAGCCATTGTGGTCCATGTGGTAGTTCTGGATCGACCGCGCCAGGCGGTAGGCGGCGTCCTTGGAGACGTCGGTCTGGTTGGGCGTGTCGGTGTGGTGGACCAGGATCTTGTTGGGGCGGGTGGCGATCTCGTTGAGTCCGCCGACGGCGCGGGCTCCCCACGTAGTGCAACTGGCGATGCCGGGATTGGGCACGGCCGCCGCGGCCGCGTCCGACGCCAGTGTCACTTCGAAGCCGCCCACGGCGATGCCGGCGCCGAGCAGCAGGCCACCGCGCAGGGCGGTGCGTCTGGAGATTAAGGGATCGGTCGACATCGCGCCCTCCGGGTGAAGGTTTCCTACCGGTGATCGTTTCTTACGGAAGTCTTCCTACCATGAGTGGCGCCGGTCACGGAAGATCCGCACGGGCGCGCGACGGTGACCGAACGGCATGGGGGCAGGTGGAACCGCGGGCGCGGCGATTTCACGGATTCAGCCCACGAGCCAACGAAGGCGGGCCGGGACATCCGTCCCGGCCCGCCTCAGGTCGTTCCCGCTCAGGACGCCGAGGCCGACGCCTGCACAAGGGTGCGGATCTGCCGCAGCAGCACCGACAGCGCCGCCAGGTCGGCCCGCGAGTGGACGAACTCGCCCATCGCGTTCTGCACCCGCTCCAGGGTGGGCGCGTTCTGGCCCTCCCACGAGGTGACCCGCTCGGCGGCGGTGTCCTCGGCCTCGGTGGAGGTCAGGACCTCCGCGGTGAGCGCCGCGACGGCCGCGTACAGGTCGTAGCGCAGCGCCATGCGCGCCAGCGTCTGCCAGCGGTCCTCGCGCGGCAGGTCGGAGATCCGGTCCAGCACCGCGTCGACGGTGAAGCGGTCGTTGATGGTGAAGTACACCTCGGCGACCTCTTCCAGCGGACGGCCCGAAGCCGCGGCCACCTCGACCACGTCGATGAGCCCGAAACCGTAGATCAGGCACGACAGCCGCTCGGCCAGCTCCGGCGGCAGGCCGCTGTCGGCCAGACGCCCGGCGTAACGCACCATCGCCGCGTGCTCCGAGCCGCGCAGCAGCTCCGGCATCCGGCCCAGCAGCGCCGACACGCCGTCCCGCAGCCGCCCGATCTCCGACTGCACGTCGATCGGGACGCGCCGGTTCTGCACCAGCCAGCGCACGCCCCGGTCCAGCAGGCGGCGGATCACCAGGTAGGCGGCGACCTGCGCGTCGGTGGTGGCCACGTTGTCGAGGGCCTCCACGTCCTTCCACAGCGACCGCAGCCCGAAGACGTCGCGGATCACCGTGTAGGCGCGGATGGCGTCGGCCGAGGACGCCCCGGTCTCCTCCACCACGCGGAACACGAAGGACGTGCCACCCCGGTTGACCACCTCGTTGACCAGCGCGGTCGTCACGATCTCGCGGCGCAGCGGGTGCTCGGGCATGATCCGGGCGAACCGTTCCCGCAGCGGGTGCGGGAAGTAGTCGGTGAGGACCGAGGAGGTCCACACGTCGTCCGGCAGCGCCGAGTCGAGGATCTCGTTCTCCAGGTCGATCTTCACGTAGGACAGGCCGACGGCGAACTCCGGACGGGTCAGGCCCATGCCGCTCTTCGCGCGCTGGGTCAGCTCGTCGTCCTCCGGCAGGCCCTCCAGACGGCGGTCCAGCCCGGCGTGCTTCTCCAGGTAGGACAGCAGGCGGCGGTGTACCGGCAGCAGCGTCAGCGACTGCGTGGTGGCCACGCCCAGGGCGGTGCTCTGCTCGTAGTTGTCGCGCAGGACCAGCTCGCCGACCTCGTCGGTCATCTCGGCCAGCAGGCCGTCGCGGTCGGCGACGTCGAGCTTCCCCGAGGTGATCGCCCGCGACAGCAGGACCTTGATGTTGACCTCGTGGTCGGAGCAGTCCACCCCGGCGGAGTTGTCGATGAAGTCGGTGGCCACGTGCCCGCCGTTCAGCGCGAACTCCACCCGGCCGAGCTGGGTCAGGCCCAGGTTGCCGCCCTCGCCGACGACCTTGCAGCGCAGCTCGCGGCCGTCGACGCGCAGGGTGTCGTTGGCCTTGTCGCCGACCTCGGCGTTGGTCTCGGTGTGCGCCTTGACGTAGGTGCCGATGCCACCGTTCCACAGCAGGTCCACCGGGGCCGACAGGATCGCGTGGATCAGGTCGTTCGGGGCCATCGCGGTGACGTCCTCGCCGAGCCCGAGGGCCGCGCGGACCTGCGGGCTGACCGGGATCGCCTTGAGGCTGCGCGGGTAGACGCCGCCGCCGGCGCTGATCAGCGACTTGTCGTAGTCGTCCCACGTCGAGCGCGGCAGGTCGAACATGCGCCGCCGCTCGGCGAAGGAGACCGCCGGGTCGGGGTCCGGGTCCAGGAACACGTGCATGTGGTTGAACGCCGCGACCAGCTTGATGTGCTCGCTGAGCAGCATCCCGTTGCCGAAGACGTCACCGGCCATGTCGCCCACGCCGACGCAGGTGAAGTCCTGCGTCTGGGTGTCGGTGCCCAGCTCCCGGAAGTGGTGCTTGACCGACTCCCACGCGCCGCGCGCGGTGATGCCCATCTTCTTGTGGTCGTAACCGGCCGAGCCGCCCGAGGCGAAGGCGTCGCCCAGCCAGAAGCCGTAGGCCACCGCGATCTCATTGGCGATGTCGGAGAACGTCGCGGTGCCCTTGTCGGCGGCCACCACCAGGTACGGGTCGTCGCCGTCGTGGCGGACGACCTCCACCGGAGGCACGACCTTGCCGGAGGGGTCGAGGTTGTCGGTGATGTCCAGCAGCGCCGAGATGAACGCCTTGTAGCAGGCCACGCCCTCGGCGAAGAACGCGTCGCGGTCGGCGGGCGGGTTCTTCAGGACGAAACCGCCCTTGGCGCCCACCGGCACGATCACCGAGTTCTTCACCATCTGCGCCTTGACCAGGCCCAGGATCTCGGTGCGGAAGTCCTCCCGCCGGTCCGACCAGCGCAGGCCACCGCGCGCCACGGCGCCGAAGCGCAGGTGCACGCCCTCGAAGTCGGGCGAGTACACGAAGATCTCGTACTTCGGCCGCGGCGCCGGGAGCAGGTCGGCGAGCCGCTGCGGGTCCAGCTTGAACGACACCGGCGACTTCGCGCGCTGCGCCTTCTGGAAGTAGGACGTGCGCAGGGTCGACTGGATCAGCAGCAGGAACGCCCGCATGATCCGGTCGGCGTCGAGGCTGGCGACCTGGTCCAGGTCGGTGCGGATCCGCTCGACGATGGCCGCGGCCGACTCGTCGCGGGCCCCGGCGGTCAGCTGCAGCTCCGGGTCGAAGCGGGTCTCGAACAGCTCCACCATGGCCGCCGCGATGTGCGGGTGCGCCACGAAGGTCTGCCACATGAACCGCTGCGAGTGGATCGAACCGGCCTGCCGCAGGTACTTGGCGTAGGCGCGCAGGATGACCACCTGCCGCCAGGTCAGGTTCGCCCGCAGCACCAGCTCGTTGAAGCCGTCGACCTCGGACTCGCCGCGCCAGGCCGCCGAGAAGGCGTTCTCCACCTTCGTGCGCACCTGCGGGACCTGCACCTCCAGGTCCGAGGGGAGCTTCAGGCCGAAGTTGTAGACGTAGATGACGTCGTCGTTCCGGTCGATCTCGTAGGGGCGCTCGTCGGCGACCTGCACGCCCAGGGAGTGCAGCACCGGCAGCACCGCCGACAGCATCATCGGCTCGCCGTAGCGGAACACCTTGAAGCGAACGTCGTCATCGCGCTTGCGGTGCCGGAACAGGTGCAGCGCCAGCTCGCCGGGCTCGTCGAGGAGCTCCAGCTTCATGATGTCCTTGGCCGCCTCGAAGGGCGTGTGCTCGTCCTTGTACGTCTGCGAGAACGCGTGGACGTAGCGCTGGTACAGCTCGTGCGCCTGCTCCTCGCCGAGCTTGAGGTCCAGCAGCAGCGCGAAGTCGGCGTCCCAGGACCGGGTCGCCTCGCTCAGCGCGTTCTGGATCTCCTCGACGTCCACGTTCGCCGGCGGGTTCGCCGGGTCGGTGTGGATGATGTAGTGGATGCGCGCCAGCGGCGAGTCGGCCACCCGCGTGGTGTAGTCGGCGCCGACGGCGTTGAGGCGCTCCGACAGGATCGTCTCGATCTTGAGCCGGTTGTCGGTGTTGAAGCGGTCGCGCGGCAGGAACAGCAGGCACGAGATGAACCGGCCGTAGGCGTCCTTGCGCAGGAACAGCCGCAGCCTGCGGCGGCCCGCCAGCCGCAGCACGCCCATCGTGGTCGCGTACAGCTCGTCGGTGGTGATCTGGAACAGGTCGTCGCGCGGGTAGGTCTCCATGATCGCCAGGAGGTCCTTGCCCGAGTGGCCCGTCGCGGCCAGACCCGACCGCTGGAGCACCTCGGCGACCTTGCGGCGCACCACCGGCAGCTCCCGCACCGAGTGCAGGTAGGCCGCGGAGGTGAACAAGCCCAGGAAGCGGCGCTCGCCGATGACGTTGCCGTCGTCGTCGAAGACCTTGAAGCCGATGTAGTCCAGGTAGGCGTTGCGGTGGACGGTGGACTTCGAGTTGGCCTTGGTGATGATCAGCAGGCGCTTCTCAAGGACCTTCTCGGCCGCCTCGGGCGCCATCGTGGTCAGCACCTTCGGCGCGACCTGGTCCTGGCGCAGGATGCCCAGGCCGGTGCCGAGGACCGCGCACAGGGCCTGGCCCTGCGGGGTCTCCTTGAGCCGGTACTCGCGGTAGCCCAGGAACGTGAAGTGGTCGTCGGTGAGCCAGCGCAGCAGGTCGACGGCGTCGGTGATGTCCTTGCCGGGCACCGGCGGCTGCTTGTCGGCGCGGCTGAGCGAGTCGGCCAGGCCCAGGGCCTGGTCGCGCATGCGCTGCCAGTCCTCGACGACCTCGCGGACGTCGGTGAGGACCCGCAGGATGTCATTGTGCAGCGCCTCGACGTCCCCGGTCTCGCGCTGCCGCTCGATCTCGATGTGCATCCAGCTCTCGGCGACTCCCGCGGGGTCGGAGTCGGCCGGCACCGTCTCAAGGGCGCCCATGACCGCGCGGCGGAGCTGCACCTGCGGGTGCACCAGCAGGTGGACCTCGATGTTGCGGCGCGTGAACAGCGCCGTGAGGGAGTCGACGAGGAACGGCATGTCATCGGTCACGATGTCGATGACGGTGCGCGCGCCGTCGTGCAGGGCCTCGGGCGGACCCGGCTCGGTGGCGGACAGGGAGAGCTTCACCTCGCCCGGGAGCCGCTGCCCGGCGAGCTCTCGGTGGTGGACGGTTATCGCCACCAGGTCCTCGGGATCGCGGCCGACGAGATCCTCGTCGGGCACCAGTCGCCAGTAGAGCCTTAGCAGCTCCGCCAGGTCCGCGTCCCCTCCCGTCAGCGCTACGGCGTCGGCGACGAGTCGTTCCCTATTGGGAACGTCGTCGTCGAGATTGCCTTCGGAAGCTTCGTCGTCTGACACCATGGGCAGCATCGGGTCTCCAGTCCGAGTGATGATCCACAACGTCGTGGACCGCTCCGGTACTGAGCCTACGTCGCGTCCTTCTCGGGCCGGTCAGGTGAGGGCCCGGACAATTGTGTCCACCACGTCGGCGGCCAGCCGTCCGTCCGGGTCGTAGTCGGGGTCGAAGACCGTGACCTCCAGGCCGAGGCAGGTGTCTTCGCTGGTCAGCTCCCTGATGAGCTGTTCGAGCTCACTGTGTGCGATGCCACCCGGGTCGGGTCCGTCGACGGCCGGCATGACTGACGGATCGAGGACATCGACATCCACGTGCAACCAGAACCCGTCCACCTGCGTGAGTTGGGACCCGACCCACTCGACGGTGCGGTTGGCTCCGGCGGCGCGCAGTTGCGGGACGGTCCGGTAGGCGATCCCGGCGGCGGTGAGTTCGACGCGGTGGTCGTCGGAGTCGCGGATGCCCAGGACGGCGACGTCGCTCTCGGCGACGTAGGGGCGCAGCCCGTCGATGTCGGTGAGGTCGGGCTGCCCGCGTCCGGTGACCAGCGCGAGGTCCTCACCGGCGGCGGCGCCGACGTAGGGCGAGTTGCCGGGGTGGCGGTAGTCGGAGTGGCCGTCGATGAAGACCAGGCCGTGGCGTTCGCCGTCGCGTTTGGCGCGGCGGCGCATGGCCAGGGCGGTGCCCAGCAGGACGGAGCAGTCGCCGCCCAGGACGAGGGGGCGGTAGCCGCCGTCGATGAGGTTGTTGACGCGGTCGGCGAGGCGCCGGGAGTACCAGGCGATCTCGGCGGCGTGGCAGACGCCGTCGCCGGGTTTCCAGTCGCCGGGGTCGTAGCGGGGCGCGGTGAGACAGCCCGCGTCGTGCGCGCCGAGCCGCCCGACGAGCCCGTGGTCCCGCAGCGCGCCGGGCGCTTTCGCGCATCCGGGCACCGCGGTGGGCGTGGGGGGCCGCAGCCCCAGGTTCGACGGCGCGTCGAGCACCGCGAGCTGTCTCATGCCTCTCACTCTGTCAGAACAGCACGGTCATGAGCTGTCTGCGCGCCTTGGCGACCGCCGGGTCGTCGGGGGCGGCGATGGCGAACAGCTCGACGAGGTGCTTGCGGGCGGCTTCGCGGTCGGGCCCGGCGGTGCGGGAGACGAGCGCGATGAGGCGGGCGTAGGCGTTCTCGGCGTCGCCGGTGAGGACCTCCAGGTCGGCGGCGAGGGTCTGGGCGGCGACGTCGCCGGGCGCGGCGTCGGCGGCGGCGATCGCGGCGGCGGGGTCGGCGCCGTCGGTGCGGCGCAGCAGCCCGACCTGGGTGAGCCCGGCCTCGGCGTCGGCGTGGCCCGGGTACTCCGACAGGAAGCGGCGGTAGGCGGCCTCGGCGCCGTCGTAGTCGCCGTCGGCGAGCTTGTCCTCGGCGTCGGCGAGCGCGGGGTCGAGGGGCTGCTCGGGGGTTTCGAGTCCGGCGGCCTTGAGGAGGCTGTCGATCCAGGGGCGCAGGGCGGCTTCGGGCTGGGGGCCTTCGAAGGCGTCCACGGTCTGGCCGCCGAAGAGGGCGAGGACGGTGGGGACGACGCGGATGCCGGCCTCCATGGCGAGCCGCTGGGCGTCGTTGACGTCGACCTTGGCCAGGGTCCAGGAGCCGCCGCCTTCGGCCGCGAGGGCTTCCAGGACGGGGACGAGCTGCGCGGAGGACGGGTCCTGCGGCACCCAGAAGACCACGACGACGGGGGTGGTGCGGGAGCGCTCGGCGACCTCGCTCTGGAAGGTGGCCTCGGTGACGTCGATGACGGCGACGCCGCCGCCCTCGCCCTGGGCGGGGGCGGGGCGTGAGGCGGGCGGGGCGGGACGGGGGGTGCCCAGTCCGGAGAGGTCTACGGCCCCGCGGGTGAAGATCGAGTCACGTGGGTGCGGCTGCGTCATGGGTCAAGTTTTGCATTGCCGTGCGCGTGAGGTCGCGGGCGACCCGCGCGAGGAGGCCGCCGTCCCATCGCGGGGTCGGCGGCCTCGGGTCCGGGCGGGTCAGTGGACGTCGGCGCGGGCCTTGCGGGGCAGCAGGAATCCGAGCAGGAAGACCAGGCCGAGGAGCGCGGCGCAGACGAGCATGGTGTCGCGTACGGCGGGCACGTAGGAGGGGGTGTCCATGGGGCCGATGAGCTCGAAGAACAGGGTGCCGATGCCGGCGGCTCCGGCGGCTCCGCCGAACTGCTGGATGGAGGTGAGGACGCCGGAGGCCGAGCCGATCTCGCGGTCGCCGACGGCGTTGAGGACGATGGAGAACAGCGGCGCGAAGACCATGCCCATGCCGATGCCGGAGACTCCGGTGCCGAGGGCGAAGGTCCACGGGCTGGGATCGGCGGGGAGGTTCCCGAGGGTGTTCCACAGCAGGAGCATCCCGCCGATCATGACGAGCAGGCCGACGTGCAGGACGGGGCGGCCGACCTTGGCGGCGAGTCCGCCTCCGGCGATGGCGCCGAGGGCGGTGCCCAGCGACCAGGGCGCCAGGGAGAGCCCGGCGTCGAAGGCGTCGAATCCGAGGCTCATCTGGGCGAACAGGTTGAACACCAGCATCACGCCGATCATGGCGCCGAAGAAGACGGTGGTGACCAGGACGCCGGAGACGAAGGCGCGGCTGCGGAAGATGCCGGGCTCGATGAGCGGGTCGCGTCCCTTGGTGACGCGGTGGCGCTGGTGGAGGGCGAGGAGGGCGAAGACGACGACGGAGGCGGCCAGCGAGATCCAGGTCCAGGCGGGCCAGTCCTCTTCGCGGCCCTGGACGAGGGGGTAGACGGCGAGGAAGGCCCCGGCGGAGGCCAGGATCGCGCCGAGCACGTCGAGGCGGGGCGAGTCGGGGAGCTTGGCCTCGGGCAGCAGCTTCAGTCCGGCGAGGATGACGGCGAGGCCGAGGGGGAGGTTGATCAGGAAGATCGCGCGCCAGCCGGTGCCGAAGAGGTCGGCGTCGACGAGCCAGCCGCCCAGCAGGGGGCCGGCCATCGCGGCCAGGCCCATCGCGGGGCCGAAGACGCCGAAGGCGGCGGCGAGCTCCTTGCCCTTGAACATGTGCCGGATGAGGCCCATGCCCTGCGGGATCATGATCGCGCCGAGCAGGCCCTGGAGGAGGCGCGCGCCGATGAGGGTGGCGGGGCCCTGGGCGATGGCGCAGAGCGCGGAGGCGGCGGTGAATCCGGCGGCGCCGATGATGAACATGCGTTTGCGGCCGAGGATGTCGCCGAGGCGTCCGCCGATCATGAGGCCGACGGCGAGGGCGAGGCTGTAGGCGGCCATGACCCACTGGAGGGTGGAGAGGCCGCCGCCGACGCCCTCGCGGATGGAGGGCCCGGCGACATTGACGATGGTGCCGTCGAGCAGGTCCATGATCTCGGCGATCAGCAGGACGGCGAGCGCGGCCCAGCGGAGGCGGTGGGCGGGTGCTGTTTCCGGTGCGCGGGTCTCTTCTGCGGCGACGGACATCGCGGAACTCCAATGATGTGGGCGAACAGTGTTCGGTGAGCTACGAACACTGTTCTACACCCGAACAGTGTTCGTCGTCAAGAACAATGTTCGGATTGCCGTGCAGTGTTCGGCGAAGGGGCTAGGCTTGGGGCATGAGCAAGCAGCGACCCATGTCCTGGCTGTCCACCGGCGCCGACAAACCACCGCGCGAGCGGCTGTCGGTCCCGACGATCGTCGAGGCGGCCTACGCCGTCCTCGACCGCGACGGGTTCGACAAGCTGTCCATGCGCGCGGTGGCCGCCGAGCTGGGCGTGGCCGTGTCGTCCCTGTACGCCCACGTGGCCAACAAGGACGCGCTCATGCACCAGATGTGGGTGCGGTCCTTCCTGGACTCCTACATCCCCGAGCCCACCGAGGACCGCGAGGAGTGGACCGAGCGCCTGCGCCTGTGGGCCCGCAGCACCCGCGCGGGCCTGCGCTCGCACCGCGACCTCGCCCGGGTGTCGATGGGGCAGACCCCCTTCAGCGACGAATCCCTGCCGCTGCTGGAACGGACCATGGCCTTCTTCCGCTCCGGCGGCCTGCCCGAGGAGCTCGTCATGGGCGCGGGCGACTTCATGTCCACCTTCATCGAGGGCTTCGTCTACGAGGAGCAGGTCTGGGAGGAGCGGATGAACTCCGTCAGCCCCTCCGAGCGCCAGGCGATGGTCGACGAGGTCCGCGAGTACTTCGAGCGCCTCGACCCCGAGCTCTACCCGAACATGTCCCGCCTCGGGCCGGTGGTGATGCGGAACATGCTGAACGACGACCGCTTCGACCGGGCCATCGAGATCTTCATCCAGGGCCTGCTGGCGCAGGCGAATCGGGGATGACATGCCCGGTCCCGGCTGGGAGACTGCCCCGATGCGCGTGGACTTCGACACCGACCTGGCCGCCTTCGCCGCCGACGCGGTGCACTGGCTGAGGGGCGACCCCGTCCGCAACAACGTCGCCGCGACCGTGATCCAGTCGCGGGCCGACGGGCTCGTCGCGCTGGAGCCCGGCGCGCGCTGGATGCGCGTGGTGGACGGCGACCGGCTGGCCGGCGTGGCCGCCATGACTCCCCCGCACCCGCTACTGGTGCCCGTGCTGAGCGCCGACGTCGCCGTCGCGCTCGCCGACGGCCTCGCCGGGGCGCTGCCGCAGCTGCCCGGCGTCGGTGGGCCGCGCGAGGTCGCCGAGCGGTTCACCGCCCGCTGGAGCGCGCGCACCGGCGCGAAGGCCCACCTGGTCCGCACCTCGAACCTCTACCGCGCGACCGAGCTCGTCCCGCCCACCGGCGTCCCCGGCCACGCCCGGCCGATCGCCAGGGAGGACCTGGAGACGGTGGTCGACTGGCTGGCCGCCTTCGCCGTCGAGATCCGCGCCGACGACGGTCCCCCGGCCTCCCGCGAGGACCGCCTGGCGGCCCTGGAACGCCGTCTCGCCCACGATCCGCCCCTGCTGTGGGTGTGGGAACGCACCGGCCGGATCGTGTCCGTGGCGGGCCGTACGGTGCCCGCCTTCGGCGTGTCCCGGATCAACGCCGTCTACACCCCGCCCGAGCACCGCGGCCACGGCTACGCCGCGGCCAACGTCGCCCACCTCGCCGCGCTGCTGCTGGCCGAGCCCGCGGTGGAGTTCGCGATGCTCTACGCCGACGCGGCCAAACCGGCCAACAACCGGCTCTACCGCCGGATCGGCTTCGAGCTCCACGGCGAGGCCGTGGAGTACCGGTACGGGTACTGACTCCGGCCGCCGCGCCCCGAATGGCGAGGAGCCCGGCCGATGGCCGGGCTCCTCGACTTTCTCAGACTATGGTGAAGCGGCTTCAGGCCGACTTCTCCCGGCGGATCCGGGGCCGCTTGACCATCCGGTCGCGCGGCACGATCGTCGGGTTCACGTTCTTCAGGACCACGTCCTTGGTGATGACCACGCGCGCCACGTCGTCGGCCTGGCTGGGGACCTCGTACATCACCGGCAGCAGCACCTCCTCCATGATCGCGCGCAGGCCCCGGGCGCCGGTGCCGCGCAGCATCGCCTGGTCGGCGATGGGCTCCAGGGCGTCGTCGTCGAAGACGAGCTCCACGCCGTCCAGCTCGAACAGGCGCTGGTACTGCTTGGTGAGCGCGTTGCGGGGCTCGGTGAGGATCTGGATCATCGCCTGCTTGTCGAGGTTCTTCACCGTCGTCATGACCGGCAGGCGGCCCACGAACTCCGGAATCAGCCCGAACTTGAGCAGGTCCTCGGGCATGACCTCGCCGAAGATGTCATCGGAGGACATGTCGTCCACCGTGCGCAGCTGCGCGGCGAAGCCGATGGTGCGCTTGCCGATGCGCTGGTCGATGATCTGGTCCAGACCGGCGAAGGCGCCACCGCAGATGAACAGGATGTTCGTGGTGTCGATCTGGATGAAGTCCTGGTGCGGGTGCTTGCGGCCGCCCTGCGGCGGGACCGAGGCGACGGTGCCCTCAAGGATCTTCAGCAGCGCCTGCTGCACACCCTCACCGGAGACGTCGCGGGTGATCGACGGGTTCTCGCTCTTGCGGGCGGCCTTGTCGATCTCGTCGATGTAGATGATGCCCGTCTCGGCGCGCTTGACGTCGTAGTCGGCGGCCTGGATGAGCTTCAGGAGGATGTTCTCCACGTCCTCGCCGACGTAACCGGCCTCCGTGAGGGCCGTGGCGTCGGCGATGGCGAACGGGACGTTCAGCATGCGCGCCAGGGTCTGCGCCAGGTGCGTCTTGCCGCTGCCCGTGGGGCCGATCATCATGATGTTCGACTTGGCCAGCTCCACGCCCGAGTCATTGCGGGAGCCTTCGACCTGGATGCGCTTGTAGTGGTTGTAGACCGCCACCGCGAGGGACCGTTTGGCGTGTTCCTGACCGACGACGTACTGGTCGAGGAACTCCACGATCTCCTTGGGCTTGGGCAGCTGCTCCCACTTGACCTCGCCGGCCTCGGCGAGTTCTTCCTCGATGATCTCGTTACAGAGATCGATGCACTCGTCGCAGATGTACACCCCTGGCCCTGCGATGAGCTTCTTGACCTGCTTCTGGGACTTGCCGCAGAAGGAGCACTTCAGTAGCTCGCTTTCACCGATGCGAGGTGCCACCTGGAACTCCTGCCGTCTCAAGCACCGGGCTTGGGCTCACCCGGCGTCGCCTGTCCGCTCCTGTTTGACCGTACCCGGTCGGCGCGTGATCGACCGCATTTGCGGCCACCGCCGGGGCGAAGGAGATTCTCAACGCCCCGGCGGATGAGCTTAGCTCGCCGGGGCGACCTGATTCTTCTTCCGCGACGTGAGAACGCTGTCGATGAGACCGTACTCCTTGGCGTCCTCCGCCGTGAAGATCTTGTCCCGCTCGATGTCCTTGCGGATGGCGTCCTGCGTCTTGCCGGTGTGGCGGGCGAGGACGACTTCCAGCTGCTTGCGCATCCGGAGGATCTCGCGGGCCTGGATCTCCATGTCGGAGGCCTGGCCGTAGGTGCCCTCGGTGGCCGGCTGGTGGATGATGATGCGCGAGTTCGGCAGCGCGATGCGCTTGCCGGGCGTACCCGCCGCGAGCAGCACCGCGGCGGCGCTGGCCGCCTGCCCCATGCACACGGTGCGGATGTCCGGACGGACGTACTGCATCGTGTCGTAGATGGCCATGAGGGCGGTGATCGACCCACCGGGCGAGTTGATGTACATGGTGATCTCGCGATCGGGGTCGGTCCCCTCCAGCACGATCAGCTGGGCCATGATGTCGTTCGCCGAGGTGTCGTCGACCGGGCTGCCGAGGAAGATGATGCGGTCCTCGAACATCTTGTTGTACGGGTTCATCTCCTTGACGCCGTAGGACGTCTTCTCCACGTAGGAGGGGATGATGTACCGGTTGTGCACCGGAGCCCCGGCCGTACCGGTCACGGCCATGTGCAGGTTGTGAAAATCAGACACCTTGATCTATCCCCTACTACCCGTTGTTGGCCCGCAGCTGCGCGGCACCCGTGACGACGTGGTCGATGAAGCCGTAGTCCCTGGCCTCGGCGGCCGTGAACCAGCGGTCGCGGTCGGAGTCGGACTCGATCTCCTCCATCGTGCGCCCCGTGTGGTGGGCGACCCGCTCCTGGAACATCTTCTTGGTGTACAGCATCTGCTCGGCCAGGATGGCCACGTCCGACGCCGTACCGCCGATTCCACCCGACGGCTGGTGCATCATCACACGAGTGTGCGGCAGCGCGGCCCGCTTACCGGGCGTACCCGCGCACAGCAGCAGCTGCCCCATCGAAGCCGCCATGCCCATGGCCAGGGTCGCGACGTCGTTCGGGATGAACTGCATGGTGTCGTAGATGGCCATACCGGCGTAAACGGACCCGCCCGGCGAGTTGATGTAGAGCTGGATGTCCCGCTCGGGGTCCTCGGCGGCGAGGAGCAGCAACTGCGCGCAGAGCCGGTTGGCGACCTCGTCGTTCACCTCACTGCCGAGGAAGATGATGCGCTCCTTGAGCAGACGGTCGAAAACCCGGTCGTCGAGACTACCGGTCTCGGCGGCGCGGGCGACGATCGCCGCGTTCGGGATGGTCAGATCGCTCATGACGCCCTCTCAGGTCCGTGGTTGATGCCTAGTCGCATAGCGACCCTAGTCGGTGGCGTCGCCAAAACCGGCCCTGGCCGGGCTTTGTTCGCTGACAGCGCAGTTGAACCCGCACCGGGAATACCGCCGACCGCAAGGGAAACCACCCACCCCCGCGCCCCACCCGGCCCCACCTCACCGGCGCGCCGCGACACGCCACGAACGGGCGACCTGAACCGCGTCAGAGAGCGGGGGGTGCACCACGGGCCACACAGGCCGCGCTCGTGCCCGTGCCTGAGCCCGGGCCTGGCCCCGGCGGGTGGGAGGACGCGGAGACACGGCGGGCGGGCGGCGAGCGCGAGAAGGGTGGGCGACGGAGGGAAGGTGGACCGGGTGGACCGGGTGGACCGGGTGACGTGAGTGGACCGGGTGACGTGAGACGCCGGGACTCCCCACCACCCGACCGAGCCACACGACCGTGCCGCCCGACCGTGCCGCCCGACCGTGTGACCAAGCCTCAGCGCGACACGATCGAGCACCCGGCACCCGGCACCCGGCACCCGCCCGCGCCAGCACCAGCCGCCCAGGCCTGCCCCCGGCACCAACGAACCCCAGCGCCACGGCCACCGCCTCCACCCGGCACGGCACCGCACGCCCCAGCCCAGCCCGGCCCGGCCCGAGGACAGGCACAGACCGCATCACCTCACATCCACGGCTCCACCCATCCCCACAAGGCACGACACCCAGACGTGCCCGCCCCAGGGCAACGCCCCGGGCGGCCACCGCGACCGACGAGCCCACGCATGGCGGCGGGCGGCCAGTGGCAGGCCACAGGCGCCGCGTGCCAGGCAGCGGCCCCGCTTGAGCACCCCCGTCGCCAGCTCGCGAGCGGACATGCAGGCTGCCAGCCGAGGCAGGCCACGAATCATGGGCGGGCAGGCAGGCGGTCGCCGCGAGGCAGACCGCGAGCCCCGGCGGGACACCCAGTTGGTCGCCGCGAGGCAGGTCGCGGCCCTAGGCGAGCAGGCGGTCGGCCAATCGCCGCGAGGCAGACCGCGAGCCATAGGCGGGCAGGCAGGCGGCCGGTCGCCGCGAGGCAGGCCGCGAGCCCTGGCGGGACACGCAGTTGGTCGATGCGAGGCACGCGGCGAGCCAGGCCGAAACCCGGCCACCCGACACGGTGCCCCGCCAGCACCAACCGGCGCTCCTCATCCCACCGGCACCAGCCGGCACCCCCTCACCCACCACCGCGGTCTCAGCCTCGTCACCTCTCGGTGGCCTCTATCCACCCTCGGTGGCCCGTGCCCGCCACACCCGCGCGACAGATAGCCGACGGCAGGCACGGCAAACCCTGGCCGTACCCGGCCGCCACCTGTGAGTCGGCCATGCCCAGCGCGGCCCAAGGGCGGGTGGCAAGTCAGCGGCGAACCCCGCGACCGCCACCTCCAGCTCGGCCGTCCCGGCGCGGCCAAAGAGTGGGTGGCCAGTCAGAGACGAACCCGGCAACCACCACCTCTCCAGCGACCGGGCTCTCAGTAGCCGTGCTCTCAGCGGCCGGGCTCTCCCGCGACCGTGCTCTCGGTGGCCGTGCCCTCCCGCGACCGTGCCCGCCTCACCCGCAGGGCAGGCCGCAGCCCACACCGACCCCGACCCCGGCACCGGTACCGGCGTCCCCGAGTGCCCCGCGCCAGCCGCGGCCATGGTCGGGCGGCAGGTCCAGGCGACCCCGGTGACCGGCACCGCTCCAGCGTCCGTGCGCCTGTGCCCGGCGCCCTCGCGGGGCAGGCCACCGGTCGCCTCGAACCGGACCAGCTCGAACCAGGCCAGCTCGAACCGGACCACGTTGCCCCGGCGCCTCATCAGCACCAACCGGAACCAACCGCCACCACCAGGCGCCACCAGGCGCCACCGGTCCGCCCCGGCACACCTCTGGCCACCCATATCTCCCTGCGGCCAGTGCACCTGCATCCGTGGGCCGCGGCCCACCTTCGGCACATCACGCGGCGGTCATCCGGCGGTCACATCCCCCTTCGCATCTCCCCCTTCCCGATCAGCTCCAACCCGACTTCGGGCCACCCCGAACTCCCCCACCCCCTCGGCCCCGAGTCCCCCCGAGTCCCCTCGACACCTCTCTCCCGGCCGCGCCCTCCGGATGGCCACGCCCGTCCCCAAAACCTAAAACCCGGGTACGACATTTCCGACTTCACGCCCACCACCCCCAACCGACCCCCCCCCCCACTGATCCGGTTCACCCCGGGCAGCAAAAAGACCGCGCACCCATCGGGTGCGCGGTCCTCACGCCAACGCGCCGCCGTGAGCGGCGCGCGGCTACTCCTCGCCCTCGCCCTTGTCGGCGTCGGCGGCCTCGGCGGCGGCCTGCGCCTCGCGGGCCTCGCGGCGGCCGGGGAAGAGCTCGTCCTCACCGAGGGTGAAGCCGGCGGTGTCGGTGATGGTGGCGGCCTCGACGACCGACTCCAGCGCCTTGGAGCGGCGCAGGTCGGCGACGATGCTGCGCAGCTGGCCGTTGCGCATCAGCTGGTCGGCGTACTGCTGGAGCTGGTTCTGCGGGACGCCCTGGCGCTGCGCGCGCTGCACGACGGCGAAGGTGAGCTCCTGGTCGGAGACCTCCGTCTCCTGCTGCTCGGCGAGCTTGTCCAGGACGAGCTGGTTGCGCAGGGCCGTGGACGCCTGCTCGGCGAGCTCGGCGTCGAACTCCTCGACGGTCTTGTCCTGGCGGGCCAGGAAGTCCTCAAGGCTGGTGTTGATCTGGCCGAGCTGCTCCAGCAGGTGGCCCTTGTTGTGTTCGACCTCTTCGGCGACGACGCCTTCGGGGGTCGGGATGCCGGTGGCCTCGACGAGGGCCTCGGCGGTCTTGACGCGGATCTGCTCGGCGCGCAGGGCCTGGGCGCGGTTCTCCAGGTTGCCCCGGAGGTCGGCGCGCAGCTCGTCCAGCGTGTCGTGCTCGGAGGCGAGGGTCGCGAAGTCGTCGTCGAGCTCGGGGAGCTCGCGCTCCTTGACGGAGTTGACCTTGACCTCGACCAGCGAGTCGCGGCCGGCGTGCTCGCCGCCGACGAGCTTGGTGGTGAAGGTGGTGGTCTCGCCGGCGCTGAGGCCGACGACCGCCGCGTCCAGGCCGTCGAGGAGGCTCTCGCTGCCGACCTCGAAGGAGATGCCGTCGGCCGATCCGCCCTCGACCTCTTCGCCGTCGACGGTGGCCTTCAGGTCGAGCGACAGGAAGTCGCCGTCCTGGACGGCGCGGTCGACGCCCTTGAGGGTGCCGAAGCGGGTGCGGAGGTTCTGGAGCTGCTCGTCGATCTCACTGTCCTCGACGGTGATCTCGTCGACGGTGACGGTGAGCGTGGACGGGTCCGGCAGCTCGAAGTCCGGGACGACGTCGACCTCGGCGGTGAAGGTGAGCGGCTTGCCGTCGGCGATCTCGCCGGGCTCGATCGTGGGCCGCCCCAGGGCCTTGATGTCGTGCTCGGTCAGCGCGGCGACGTACTGCTCGGGCAGCGCCGCGTCGATCGCCTCGGCGAGCACCGCGCCGCGGCCGACCCGCTGGTCGATGATGCGCGCCGGCGCCTTGCCCGGGCGGAAGCCGGGGATGCGGACCTGAGCGCCGATCTTCTTGTACGCCTGACGCAGCTGCGGCTCAAGCTCCTCAAAAGGCACCTCGACGGAGAGTCGAACCCGAGTGTCGCTCAGGCTTTCTACGGTGCTCTTCACAGGCGTGACTCCTTGGTACGTGGCATGGTTTGTGGTGCTCGGGGGCGGCGCGTGGCGGCCGTCGGGGAGCACGAGGCCCCGCCCGAGTCTAGGCCACCCAGAATGCGCTCCCCCACCGAGCATGACCGATGCCACCTGTGAGGTCGGCTTCGACCGCCCGCGTCGACCTTCCTGGTCGGGACGACAGGATTTGAACCTGCGACCCCCCGCTCCCAAAGCGGGTGCGCTACCAAGCTGCGCCACGTCCCGTAAACCGCGCCCCGCACGGACCGCCGTGGTGGGCAGTCGGCTGCTCCGTAGCGTACAACACGGGCGCGATGGGGCCGATCGGGTAATCGGCGGGAGGGGTATTCGGGGCTGACAGGCGTGGCGGACGGCGGTTGCCCGATGGTGCGGTCATCGGGCGTCAATACCGCGATCCCGGTGAATGTCGTATTACGGTCGCGCTTCCGCCCGGACCGGGCGGTTCACCAGTGCCCAACCCCACAGAAGGCCCACTCATGACCGAGCCCCAATTCACTCCCCCACCGCCGAGGCGCCCCAGCCTGGGCTCGGCCGATGAGAACGACACCGTGGTGATCATGGCCGCCAACTGGAAGGTGGTCGAGCAGTCCCACCCGGCCGGCGACAAGGTCGCCGCCGACGCGCTCATCGTGCTCACCTGTTCGAAGAAGAAGTAGGCCGATCCGGGCGGCACCGTCCGCGAAAACAGCGAACCCCCGGCCGGGGCCGGGGGTTCGCATCGGAGCGGGCGACGAGAATCGAACTCGCGTAATCAGTTTGGAAGACTGAGGCTCTACCATTGAGCTACGCCCGCGAGCCGTACCAGACTATCCGGTCGCGTCGCGCCCTCGCGAGCGGGTTACCGCTCAGGTCAGCTCCGACATCCGGTACAGCGCGGTGAGCTGGATCCCGGCCTCGGCGAGCTTCTCGGGTCCGCCGGTTTCGCGGTCGAGGACGCAGAGGGCCTTCTTCACGGTCGCGCCGGACGCGCGCAGCTCGGCCACGGCGTCGAGGATGGCGCCGCCGGTGGAGACGACGTCCTCCACGATCAGCAGGCGGACGGCGTCGACGCGGCCGCCCTCGGCCAGGCGGCAGGTGCCGTAGGTCTTGGCCTCCTTGCGCACGAACCGCATCGGCAGTCCGGTGCGCAGGGACAGCGCCACCGCGAGGGGGATGCCGCCGAGTTCCAGGCCGGCCAGGGCGTCCACGTCGGACGGGACGAGCGGCATGAGGGTCTGGGCGATCTCGTCGAGCAGCACCGGGTCGGACTCGAAGAGGTACTTGTCGAAGTACTCCGTCGAGGTCGCGCCCGAGCGGAGCGTGAAGGTGCCGGTCAGGTGCGAGCGCGCGCGGATGCGCGATGCCAGGTTCGCCATCAGGCCTCCGGCGGGGGTGCGGGGGTGTGCAACGTCATTCCTCCGGTGCAGGGGTCCGTACAGGGAGACGGCAGGGATCATACGCGCCGCCGAGCCCGCGTCCGGGCGGCCGTGAGGGCTAGAACAGGGACTGGATCCAGGCGATGCCCTCGGCGATGACCTTGACGTTCTGCAGGTACTTCACGCCGCACACGATGAGGAACGCGGCGGTCAGCAGGTGCGCCAGGCGCGCGGTGTGCCGCTTGCGCCGGAAGAGCTTCTCGTAGAAGAGGTATCCCGCCAGGCGCGCGGCGAAGAACACACCGGCCGACACGGCGATGACGGTGACGAAGAGGACCAGCTGGGTGATGAACGACCCGGCCTGGTTGTCCAGGGCCCAGGCGCCCCAGCCGATCAGCGCGAACAGGCCGCCGGCGATGGACAGTTCGAGGCCGCGCCGGGCGCCGCGACCGCCGAGGCGGCTGTCGGGCCCGAACCAGGGCGTGCCGGGACGCAGGGGCCGCTCGGCGAGGGTGTCGTACTCCTCGGGCTGCGCGTAGGACGTGCGCTGCGCGGGGACCGAGGCCCGGCCGCGCATCGACGGCGCGGGCGAGGTGGGGACACTGCTCACCGGCTGCGTCGGGGCGTCGTACCTCTCCCCCTGGCGCCGGACGGGCTCGGTCGGCCCGTCCATGCGGTGCGTCGTGGGGGGCTCGGGGACGATCCGCCGCGTGCGGGCGGCGTCCTCCGTCTCATGTGGAGGGCGGGCCATGCGCTTGGTCGGTTGCCATTCACCTGAGTCGCGCCGCATGACCCCTCCCTCTCCGCCTTTAATCCAGGTTAGCCGGGCAGCGCCGGTAGCTCCCGGGTCCGCTCGTACTCGGCCAGCTGCGCGATGCGGCGGCTGTGACGGTCGACACCGGAGAACGGCTCGGCCAGGAACGCGTCCACGATCGACGTGGCGGTGGCCGTGTCGTGCATGCGGGCGCCGACCGACACGATGTTGGCGTCATTGTGCTGACGGGCCAGGCGCGCGGTCTCCTCGTTCCAGGCCAGGGCCGCGCGGGTGCCGGCGACCTTGTTGGCGGCGATCTGCTCGCCGTTGCCGGATCCGCCGATCACCACACCGAGGCTGCCGGGGTCGGCGACGACCTTCGCCGCCGTCGCCAGGCAGAACGGCGGGTAGTCGTCCTCGGCGTCATAGGCGTGCGGGCCGACGTCGACGACGTCGTGCCCCTGCTCGGTCAGGTGCTTGGCGAGGTGCTCTTTGAATTCGTATCCGGCATGGTCGGAGCCGAGGTAGACGCGCATGTCGATCAGTCTTCCAGTTGGGCCGAGACGAGCCCGGCACGGGCCTTCGGAGTGAACCAGGTGCTCTTGCGGGGCATCTTCAGGCGGCCGAGGTTGACCGCGATGAAGTCCTCGACGGTGACCGGCGGGATGAGGACGGCCAGGTCGGCGCGACCGGCGTCCACCTCACCCTGCAGCCACGCGGGCGGGTAGTCGCCGCCGACGTAGGTGATGCGCTTATCGCCGGGGTCGAGGTCGAGGGCCGCGCGGAACAGCAGGTTCTCCACGACGGCGTGGTCGAGCCGGTCCACCGTGGTGCCGTCGGCGTCGGGCAGTTCCACGTCCACGTGCCGCCCGGCGACGTAGAGGCGGATCGTGCCACCGGACGCGGGCGTCGCCGCCGGGCCGTCGACCTCGGTCACCGCCGACCCGGCGCCCTCCAGAGCGGCCAGGAGCATGTCGAACGGCAGCGGCATGTCCCGCACCAGACGGTGGTACGGCTGGATCGCGACCGACTCCGGCGTGGTGATGACGGCCAGGAAGCGCGGCAGCTCACCGATCTGCGCGGCGAGGCTGCGGTGGTTGCCGTCGGCGACGATGAGGTCCCCGCCGGAGGCCAGCACCAGCAGCGACTCCGCCTCGGGACCGGCGACCGGCCAGATCTCGTGGCGGCGGCCCTGCGGGTCCACATCGGACGCCGAGGGCTCGCCCAGCGTCGCCGACAGCTCGGCGAGCGCGTCCTGGAGCTCCTTGCCGGTCCCGGTCTGCATGAGCAGGACCGGCGACAGCAGCGTGCCGAGCTGCGCGGTGAGGGCCGCGCGCTGGCGGACCTTCTCGATGAAGACGTCCTCGTTGCGGATGACCAGGCCCGGCTCGTCGGCGGAGGTGGAGATCTGGTCGGTGTCGACCATCGCCCACAGGCCGTACGCCGTATGGGTGGAATCGGAGATGCGGTAGACGACCACCACGTCCTCGTGGCGGGTGTACTTCCCGGCGGCGCGGACGGCGGCGAGGCGCTCGGCGGCCATGGGGAGGGACTGCGCGAAGTCCAGGCCCGCGGCCAGGGATTCCGGCGTCAGGTGCGGCATCTCGACGGCGAGCGCGGAGGCGGGATTGGCCCTGATGATGTCAGTGATTTCGGCGTCGTTGGCGAACTCGTCGTAGTTCTGCGCGCCGGTGTCACCCGTGGTGGACAGCCAGGCGGCGCTGATGGCATGAGCTGCTCGAATCACGACCCGAGGGTATAGGTCACACCCCCGGCGACCCCGCGCGGTGTCGGAGCGGAGCCGATCGCACACAGACCCGCCGTCCGATGTCCGCTCCGTGAGCGATCGTGTCAGACTCGCGGGGACCATCAACCTCACGAGGGAGTCGCACCGTGGCGGGTACCCGCATCCTGAAGCAAACCGAGGCCGCCGAGCGCGCTCGCATCCTTGAGGTGGCCTCCTATGACGTGGCGCTGGACCTGACCGTCGGTGACAAGACGTTCGTGTCGAAGACCACGGTGTCGTTCAGCTGTTCCGAGCCCGGCGCGAGCACGTCCATCGACCTCGCCGCCGAGCACATCCGGTACGCGACCCTGAACGGCGAGGCGGTCGACACCGCCGGCTACTCCCCGGAGACGGGTCTGGCCCTGGTCGGGCTGGCCGCGGAGAACACCCTGGTCATCGAGGCCGACTGCCTTTACAACCACGCCGGGCAGGGTCTGCACCGCATGGTCGACGCCGTCGACGGTGAGGCGTACCTGTACTCGCAGTTCGAGGTGGCCGACGCGCAGCGCATGTTCGCCTGCTTCGACCAGCCGGACCTGAAGGCGGAGTTCGTCCTGCACGTGACGGTGCCCGAGCACTGGCGCGGTATTTCGAACATGCCGGTGGCCTCCGAGGAGCCGCTGGACCGCGAGTTCGACAAGGCCAAGGTCGTGCACTTCGAGACCGCGCCGCGGATGAGCACCTACCTGTACGCCCTTTGCGCCGGTCCGTACCACGAGGTCCTGGACGAGCACGACGGCATCGGGCTTGGCCTGTACTGCCGGCAGTCGATGAAGCAGTACCTTGACGCCGAGGGCGTGTTCGAGATCACCCGCCAGGGTTTCGACCACTTCAACGGCAAGTTCGGCGTGAAGTACCCGCTGCCGAAGTACGACCAGGTCTTCGCGCCCGAGTACAACATGGGCGCGATGGAGAACTACGGCTGTGTGACCATCGCCGAGGCGTCCTACCTGTTCCGTTCGCAGGTCACCGACTTCGAGCTGGAGCAGCGCGCCAACGTCATCCTGCACGAGATGGCGCACATGTGGTTCGGCGACCTGGTGACGATGCGCTGGTGGGACGACCTGTGGCTGAACGAGTCCTTCGCCGACTGGGCCTCGCACTGGGCCAACGTCGAGGCGACGCGTTACACCGAGGCGTGGACGACGTTCCTGGCGATGCGCAAGACGTGGGGTTACCGGCAGGACCAGATGTCCTCGACGCACCCGGTCTACGCGGACATGCCCGACCTGGAGGCGGTGGCCGCGAACTTCGACGGCATCACCTACGCCAAGGGCGCCTCGATCCTGAAGCAGCTGGTCGCCTACGTCGGCATCGACCCGTTCCTGGCCGGTCTTCGCGCGTACTTCGAGAAGCACCAGTGGGGCAACGCGACCTTCTCCGACCTGCTGTCGGCGCTGGAGGCGGCCTCCGGCCGTGAGCTGCGCGACTGGGCCGCCCAGTGGCTGGAGACCGTCCAGGTCAACACCCTGCGCCCGGTCGTCGAGGTCGACGGTGACGGCAACTACACCTCCGTGGCGATCCGCCAGGAGGCGCCCGCCGAGCACCCGACGCTGCGCACGCACCGCATCGGCGTCGGCCTGTACGACCTGGTCGACGGCAAGCTGGTCCGCCGCGAGGCGATCGAGCTGGACGTCGCCGGTGAGCTCACCGGCGTCCCGCAGCTGACGGGCGTCCGCCGCCCCGACGTGCTGCTGCTGAACGACGAGGACCTCACCTACGCCAAGATCCGCCTGGACGAGCACTCGCTGGCCACCGTCGTCGACCACGTCGCGGCCTTCGAGTCCTCGCTGCCGCGCGCGCTGATCTGGACGGCGGCCTTCGACATGGTCCGCGACGCCGAGATGTCGGCGAGCGACTTCGTGAAGCTCATCGCCACGGGCCTGCCGGCCGAGCGGGACATCAACATCGTCACCGCCCTGCTCCGCAACCTCGGCGCCGCGATCAACCTGTACGCGACCCCCGAGAACGCCCCCGCCCTGCGCGCCATCGCCGCCACCGCCGCCCGCGAGGCGATGCTGGCCGCCGAGCCGGGTTCGGGCTTCCAGCTCCAGTGGACGAAGGCCTTCACCGACCTCGCCCGCGACGAAGCCGACGTCACCCTCGTCAAGGGCTGGCTCGACGGCGCCGCCGTCCCCGACGGCCTCACCGTCGACACCGACCTGCGCTGGCACATCGTCATCGGCCTCGCCGGTGTCGGTGCCCTGTCCCAGGCCGACGTCGACGCCGAACTGGAGCGCGACAACACCGCCGACGGCCAGCGCAAGGCCGCCACCGCCGGCGCCGCGATCCCCGACGCCGACTCCAAGGCCGCCGTCTGGGCCCGCCTCGCCGCCGACGCCGAACTGCCCAACTGGGCGCAGCGCGCCCTCCTGTCGGGCTTCTGGCACGCCGACCAGCGCGAGCTCACCGCCGAGTACGTGGTGAAGTTCCTCGACTCGGTCCCCGAGGTCTGGAACATGCGCAACACCACCATCGCCATGGAGTACGTCGCCATGGCCTTCCCCCGCCTCTACGTGGACGACGCGACCCTCGCCCTCGTCGACGAGTGGCTGACGGACGACTCCCGTCCCGACATGATGCGCCGCTTCGTGGCCGAAGGCCGCGACGACATCGCGCGCGCCCTGGCGGCGCGGGCGCGGGACGCGCAGGCGTAGCGGGAGCGGGTGGAGTACGGCAGGGCACGTGGGTAAGTAGGTAGAAGCGAAAGGGCGCCACCTCCCGGTGGCGCCCTTTCGCTTGGGTGGGGTTGGGGCGGCCGGACCGGGGACCGTGCGGACGGCACGAGGGCCGGGGTGAAGGCGAGCGTGGGGAGAGCCGACGGCGGGATCGGCCTAGGTGGCCGCGGGTGAGTGGTGTGCCCGCTTGGCCCGCCCGTGGGGTGGGGATGCTGGCTCAGCTCAGCTCAGCTCAGCTCAGCTCAGCCCGGCCCAGCCCGGCCCGGCACTGAGGCTCGGCCAGGTGCGATGCCGCGTGAAACCGTTCCGCCACCCGGACCACCGGGTCACCGTGAGCAGCCGAACCCGGGGCCGCGAATGCCGCGACCACCAGGCGAAACGCCTCCGGGCCAGGCGGGGTCGGCTGCTCCCGGACCGCCGCATGTGCTAGCGAAACTGGCGTGGCGTGGCGTGGCGTGGCGTGGCGTGGCGTGGCGTGGCGTGGCGTGGCGTGGCGTGGCGTGGCGTGGCGTGGCGTGGCGTGGCGTGGCGTGGCGTGGCGTGGCGTGGCGTGGCGTGGCGTGGCGTGG
>NZ_BSTX01000001.1:724105-1123272 GCF_030269765.1 Actinorhabdospora filicis
TGGCGTCTGAGGGCTTTTCGTGTGTGGCTCTGTTGGTGGGGGCCCAGAGCCCGCCCCGCTGGGGCGAACGTAACCGGGCCGCACGCGCGGTCCGCCAAACGGCCCATCGCGGAACCTGTGGATAACCCACCCAATGTGGATGACTCGTAATCCAGCCGAAACACTGCGGATGGCGCACGCGACGCGGATGACTTTGCCCGTCGGCGCCACAGCGGGCCGGGCGAGCCGGGCCGATGCTCGCTGGCGGCTTGGCGGCTTGGCGGCTTGGCGGCTTGGCGGCACGGAAGCATGGGAGCTCAGGGGCTCGGGGCTCAGGGGCTCGTGGCTCGGAAGCACGGCGGCACTACGTGGGCGGAAACCACCCGTGGGCGATCCGGCCAGTTCAGCCGAATCGCCCACGGGTTACGAGAGGTGTCGAGAAAGGTACGAGGTCCGGTTTGGCTCGACCGGCCCGGTCGGCCCGGGCGGTCTCGCCTGACGAGTCGGCTCTGTTCGATCAGCTCCGTCAGGTCGGCCGGCTCATCCGACCCAGCCGGTCCAGCCTGCCAAGCCCCGCCGACCGAGCCTCACTCCTGCGGCGCCACCCCCACCACCGTCACGCTTCGCAGCAGTGGCCGGCTCAGGCCGCTGGCCGCCGCCACGCCCAGGAAGCCGATCACCACGCAGATGCCGAGGGTCACCATCCCGGCCACCGAGAACATTCCCGCCACGGCGAAGGGCAGGCCGCAGATCACTCCGGCGATGATCGATCCGCCGCCCATGACGATGAGGGGCAGGCGTGTCTCCAGGGCTCGGGCGCGGTCGAGGACCTTGAGGGGGGTCCCGGCGAGCCTGAGCAGTGAGTAGGTGCGGCGGCGGTCGAGGACGGAGGAGGCTCCGGCGATTCCGGCCGAGGCGATCGCCACGAGGAACGACACGATCAGCACGATGCGGACGCCGACCTGGATGTCGCCGAGCATGATCGTGCCCTGGACGACGCTGTCGGAGTCGGCGGTGAGGGGCGCGCCGGGGTCGATGGTGGCGAGGGCGGTCTTGACCTTCTCGACCTCGTCGGGGGTGGCGAGGACGCGGACGACGCCGGGGTCGGCGGAGTCGACGCGGGCGGTGAGCCCGGCGGCGGTGAGGGCGGCGTCGGCGGATTCGGTGGTGACGATGGAGGACTCCACCGCGACCTGGGTCCGGCCGGTGTCGGCTTCGATGGCGCTGGGGCTGAGCAGGCCGATGAATCCGGCGATGAAGCCGGTGAGGGCGACGCCGGCGACGGTGCGCCAGGCGGAGCGGGGGTCGTCGACGAGGCGGCGGGCGGCCAGCAGGCGTGCGGGGGTGCGGGCGAAGGCGGCGGATATGCGGCCGATGACCGACACGATGAAGGGCCCGGCCAGGTTGAGCGCGAGGAAGACCATGGCGAGCACGACCATGATCACCGTCGTGCTGGACTGGGCCGTCATCAGCGAGGCGGCGATGAGGGCGGCGACCACGGCGAGCAGGCGGACGAAGCGCAGCCCGGGCGGGGTCTGGCGGCGGGCCACGCCGAGGGGGCTGACGACGACCTGGCGGAGCCCGATGACGGCACTGGCGCCGGTCATGAGGGGCACGGCGATGAGGACGCCGAGGAGCCAGGGGACGCCGACCCAGAGGTCGCCGGTGAACCAGTTGCTGCCCTGCATGGGGATCTGCGCGAGCCCGGCGAAGCCCATCAGGTAGATGAGGGCGCCCAGGACGGCGCCGACGGCGGCGGTGAGGACGGCCTCGGCGGCGGTCATCGCGACGACCTGGGCGGGCGTGGCGCCGACGAGGCGCAGCGCGGCCAAGCGGGTGTCGCGGCGGGCGACGGTGAGGCGGGCGGCGGCGGCGCCGAAGATGAGGAGGGGCGCGGCCACGAGCGCGGTGGCGATCTTGAGGAGGATGTCGTAGATCAGCGCCTCGACGGACTCCCCGTCGCCGAAGCCGTTGATCCAGGTCGGCGTCTGCTCCATGTTCTGGGCCTTCATGGAGACCGCGCCGGGGTCCATGCCGATGACCGCGACGAGCTGGTCGGGCCCGGCCAGTTCCGCCTCGGGGATGTCGCCGGTGAGGGGCGGGAAGCGGGCGGCGAGGTCGCCGGAGGAGAGGGCGTCGCGCAGGGCCGGGGACGCGTAGAACTGCCCGGGCGCGGGGAAGGCGTCCAGGCCGGGCGGGACGGGCGCGCCGGGCTTGAGGGCGGCGAGCCGGATGACGGTGATCGCGCGGTCGCCGAAGTACTCGTTGCGGCTGAACTGGATCGCGGTGGCCTCGGACTCCGAGACGCTCGCGGGGGTCTGCCAGGCGGTGCGTTCGGTGCGGGCGGCGAAGGCGGAGTTGGCCGCGATCGCGGCCAGCAGCAGGGCGGTGGACACGGTGACGGCCGCGAGGGTGAGGACCGTGCCGAGCAGGCCGTGGCGTCCGCCGCCGCGCAGGAGACGCGCGGCGAGCGCGAAGGACTTCACCACAGCCGGGCTCCGCTCTTCTGGTCGTGGGTGGGGCCGGAGGTGGAGACGCGGCCGGGGGCGAAAGTGGTGGGGGTGTCGGTGGCGGGCGCCTCCACAGGGGACGGGACCGGCACCGTCGGCTCGGCGGGCGGGGCGTGGACGGGAACCGTGGGCTCGGCGGGCCAGGCGTGGACGGGAACCGTCGGCTCGGCCACCCCGGGCCGGGCGGCCTCGGGCGCGGCGCTCACCGGAACCACCGGCCCGGCGGACTTGGAACGCGAGGCCACCGGCGCCACCGGGACGCGCGTGGCGAAGGTGGAGACCTCGTGCGAGGCCACCGGCGCGGCCGCGGCCGGCTCGCCCACCGTGCGGATGCGCCCGTCGCGCACTTCCAGGACGCGGTCGCAAGCGGCGGCCACGTTCGGGTCGTGCGTGACGACGACCAGGGACGCCCCTTGGTGCCGGGTCGCCTCGGTCAGCAGCTTAAGCGTGTCGGCGCCGGTCGACTGGTCCAGCGCACCGGTCGGTTCGTCGGCGAAGACCACGGCGGGCTCGCCGATGAGCGCCCGGGCGATGGCCACGCGCTGCGCCTGGCCGCCGGAGAGCTCACCGGGGCGGCGCTTCTCCAGCCCGGTGAGGCCGAGGGGGCGAAACCACGAGCGCGCCTTCTCGACGGCGATGCGGCGGGGGACGCCGTCCAGCATCAGCGGCAGGGCCACGTTCTCCTCGGCGGGCAGCTCCGGGAGGAGCTGCCCGAACTGGAAGACGAACCCGAATCGGGTGCGCCGCAGGACGCTGCGCGCGGACTCGCCGAGGGAGTCGATGCGTCTGCCGTCGAGGCTGACCTCGCCCTGGTCGGGTTTGAGGATGCCGGCCAGGCAGTGCAGCAATGTGGACTTGCCCGAGCCGGAGGGTCCCATGATGGCCACCGATTCGGCCTTGGCCACGGCCACGTCGACCCCGGCGAGGGCGTGGGTGGTACCGAACCGCTTCACCAGTCCGGTACCGGTCAGGACCGCCGTCATCGCACGGCCTCCCGCTTGCGCTCGGCGCGCTCCTCGGAGATGTCGAACAGCGGGATGAGGAGTCCCCCGCCGATGAAGGCCACTAGGGCCAGGAGGCCCAGGACCGGGATGAGCACCTGGAAGATCGTCGTCATGGGAACAGCTTCTTCCGGAGCACCCGTCCCGCACATCGGTCCGCGGACTGGTCGGGAGCCTCCGGCATCGGTCGAAAGTCGGATGCCGAAAGTCGCAGGCCACGTAGCCTCGGCTAGGTGATCGAACAACCCCGCCTGACCCCTCGCGTCCAATCCTGCGTGGGCCTCGTCCTGCGGCTGTCCGCGTTCGGGGCGGCGGGCCTGTTCCTCCTCGTCGACCTGACCACCGCCTACGGCTCGCTGCTGGACCTCCTGATCTCCCTCAGCGGCGCGGCGGTCGTGCTGGCGGTGTTCTGGCTGCGTCCGCTGGCGACGTGGGCGGCGGTGGCGTGCCTGGTGTCGATCGCCACGAGCCTCGGCTCCATCATCGTCGGGTTCGGGGACTCAACCCGCTCGATCACTGAGCTGTTCTGGCTGCCGGTCCTGATCGCCCTGGTGGTGCGCGAGATGCCCTGGGCGCAGGCCGCGGGCTACTCCGCGCTGGTCCTGGGCGCCTCGCTGCTGCTGCCGCTGCGCGGGCACATGTCGATCGGGCAGCTCGGCGTCATCTACTTCATGATCTTCGGCTGGGCCGCGCTGTGCGGGGCCGCCGGACTGTACTTCCGGGGCCTGGACGCCGAGCGGCGCCGCCGCACCGAGTCCGTCAAGCGCGACGAGCGCGTCGGCCTGGCCCGCGACCTGCACGACTTCGTCGCCCACCACGTCACCGGCATCGTCGTGCAGGCGCAGGCCGCGCGGTACCTGGCACAGACCGGGCAGCCCGACGCCGCCGCCTACGAGCGGATGTTCGCCGACATCGAGCAGAGCGGTCTGGAGGCGCTGACCTCGATGCGGCGCCTGGTGGGCGTCCTGCGCGACGGCGAGGAGGCCCAGACCGCGCCCGCCGAGAGCGTGGACGAGCTGATCCGGCTGGTCACCGAGTACGACAAGGTCGGCCCGCCGGTGAGCCTGGAGCTGGCGCCGGGCCTGCGCGACACGGGCCTGCCGTACGCGGTGGCGACGACGGTGAACCGGATCGTCACCGAGGCCCTGACCAACGTCCGCAAGCACGCCCACGGCGTGACGCGCGTGATCGTGCGCGTCCTGCCGGTGGACGGCGCGGTGCGGGTGGAGATCGTGGACAACGGCGAGCCGGGCACCCGCTGGCGCGCCCGCACGCCCTCGGGCGGCTACGGTCTGACGGGTATGCGCGAGCGCGCCGCCGTGATCGGCGGGCACCTGGACGCCGGGTGGACGGGACAGGGGTGGCGCGTGGCCGCGATCCTGCCTCTCGACCCGAAGGACACACGTACATGATCAAGGTGCTCATCGCCGACGACCAGCGGATGGTCCGCACCGGTTTCGCGATGATCCTGGGCGCGCAGCCCGACATCGAGGTCGTCGGCGAGGCCGAGGACGGCGTCGCGGCGGTGGAGATGGCGCGGCGGCTGCGGCCCGACGTGTGCCTGTTCGACATCCGCATGCCGCGCCTGGACGGCCTGGAGGCCACCCGCCTGATCGCCGGGCCCGACGTCCGCGATCCGCTGCCGGTGATCATCGTGACGACCTTCGACCACGACGAGTACGTCTACCGGGCGCTGCGGGACGGGGCGTGCGGGTTCCTGCTGAAGGACGGCGGCCCGGCGCTGCTGATCGAGGCGGTGCGCGCGGCCGCGGCCGGGGACGCGATGATCGCCCCCGCGATCACCGTGCGGCTGCTGAAGCAGCTGACGCGCCCCAAGAAGCGGGTGGGCGAGCTGCCGGTCACCGATCGGGAGCTGGAGCTGGTCCGGCTGATCGCGCGGGGGACGACCAATGAGGAGATCGCCGAGCGCCTCCACATCACGCTCTCCACGGTGAAGACGCACGTGGGCAGCGTGATGCGCAAGATCGGCGCCCGCAACCGGGTGGAGATCGCCGCGTGGGCGTGGGAACAGGGTTTGATGGAGTGAGTCACACCTGAAACGCGATGAGGCCCCGGTCACCCGGGGCCTCATGCGTTACGAGAATGCGCGCGTCACGCCGCCTGGTCGGCCAGCATCCGCAGGCCGGTGACGATGCCGCCGGCCAGGTCGCCGCCGCCGAAGGCCGCCGTCATGGACAGCGCGGCCAGGGCCGCGGCGCGGTCCGGGATCAGCTTGACGGCCTGCGTGCCGGTGACGATCTCCAGCTTGCGCTGCTCGGGCGACACCGCGACGAGCACGGAGTTGTCCGGGTCGGGCAGCTGGTCGTGCAGCTTGCGGGCCGCGCCGGTGGTGGGCTCGTGCAGGGAGCCGACGTAGACGCTGAAGGTGATGGTGCTCGCGGTGCGCTCCGCCAGCCGCAGCGCCTCGTCGATGCGGAGGAGCTGCTTGGTCGTGAAGGGGCCGTCCAAGACGTCCGGGCGCGGAACCGCCTGGGCCTCCTCGCGGACGGCGACGTCACCAGCTGCCACTTGCGCCTCCCTTGACGGTCGCGCTGACCAGGCCGGTCAGCTCCTCATCGGAGCCCGCCGGCAGCGCCTTCACGCTGGACGGGACCACATCGGTGCCCGCGCCGGTGAGCGACATCTCCTCCGGCCGGGCGAGGAACCACACCGGAGTGAAAGTGAACGGACGTCCCGGGCGGTAGCGGCGCGACTTCGGGCCGCCGCTGGGGCCGTACACGAGCCCGACGATGATCAAAACCACGACGAGCGGGATGCCGACGAACGTCAGCACTGCTTCCAGGACTGTCATGTGTGGGCCTTCGACTCTGTCCGAACGGTCGCACTAACCGTAATCGAAGCCGAGTGTCCGAGGCAGGCAGGGTGTCGATCTGGTCTGATGATCCCCATGGCGATCGATCATCCCCTCAGCGACGCGGCCGACCTCGACGCCGCCGATCCCCTCGCGTCCCACCGCGACCGTTTCGTCTTCGCCGACCCCGAGGTCGTCTACCTGGACGGCAACTCGCTGGGCCGGGCCCCCAAGTCCACCCGCGAGGCGATCCTGCGGGTCGTCGACGACGAGTGGAGCGGCGAGCTGATCGCCGCCTGGGACCACTGGATCGACCTCTCCCGCGAGACCGGCGACCTCATCGCCGGGCACGTCGTGGAGGCCCACCCCGGTGAGGTGATCGTCTCCGACTCCACCAGCGTCAACCTGTACAAGCTCGCCGCCGCCGCGCTCGACGCGCGCCCGGGCCGCAAGGTGCTGGTCACCGACGACGACAACTTCCCCACCGACCGCTACATCCTCCAGGGCCTGGCCGCCGCGCGCGGCATGGAGCTGCGGACCATCGCCACCGACCTGGACCGGGGCGTCGACCCCGCGCGCGTGGCCGAGGCCGTCGACGACGACACCGCCCTGCTGTGCCTGTCGCACGTCTCCTACCGCTCGGGGGCGATCGCCGACATGGCCGCGATCACCGCCGACGCGCACGCCAAGGGCGCCCTGGTCCTCTGGGACCTCTGCCATTCGGCGGGCGCGGTGCCGGTGCCGCTCGCCTCGGCCGGGGTCGACCTGGCCGTCGGCTGCACCTACAAGTACCTGAACGGCGGTCCGGGCGCGCCGGCGTTCCTCTACGTCCGCCGCGAGCTCCAGACCTCGCTGCGGCAGCCGATCTGGGGCTGGTTCGGGCAGCGCGACCAGTTCGCCATGGGCGAGACCTACGAGCCGGTGGACGGCGTCGAGCGCTTCCAGGTGGGCACGCCGCCGGTCATCGGGGTGACGGCCGTGCGCGAGGGCGTGCGCATCATCGCCGAGGCGGGCATGAAGGCGATCCGGGAGAAGTCGCTGCGGCTCACCGAGTACGCCGACGCGCTGTGCCGGGCGTGGCTGGAGCCCATCGGCTTCACCGTCGTCACGCCCGCCGAGGCCGAGCGGCGCGGCGGGCACGTGACCGTGCACCACCCCGAGGCGTGGCGGATCGCGCAGGCCATGCGGGACGCCAAGGTCGTCCCCGACTACCGCTCGCCCGACCGTATCCGGCTGGGCCTGGCGCCGCTGTACACGCGGTTCGCCGACGTGCACGAGGGCCTGACGCGCGTCCGCGACCTGGTGACCGCCGGACGGCACCTGGAGTACGGCGCCGAGCGCGGCCGGGTCACGTAGGGGCCCGGAACGAGAAAGAGGGCGGACACGCGTCCGCCCTCTCACGCCTCAGTTGCGCGCGCCTAACCACAGCTCCCATCGCGGGTCGGGCGTACGGTGCCCAAGCACGCGCCAGGCCGCGCCTTTCGGCACGGCCGGGACGATGGCGAGGCGCCAGCCCATTTCCCGTACGGTCTTGTCCCCCTTCTTGTGGTTGCAGCGCGCGCAGGCCGCCACCACGTTCTCCCAGATGTGGGCACCGCCCTTGGAGCGGGGAATGACATGGTCGATCGTCTCGGCCGGACCACCGCAGTAGACGCACTTCCACTTGTCCCGGGCGAAGATCGCGCGCCGGGACAGGCTCACCTTGCGGCGGTGGGGGACCTTGACGAACTTGTTCAGGCGCACCACCGACGGGATCGGGATCGTCTGCAGATGACTCTGCAGGTAGCCCTCGCCGTGGGTGATGGCCTCGGCCTTGTCGGAGAGCAGCAGCACCGCGGCTCGCCGGACGGAGACCACGCAGAGGGGCTCGTACGTGGCGTTCAACACCAGCGCGGCTGACGCGTTGGCGGACCGTCCCGGACGTATACCACTGGTAGCTATACCGCTCACCACTCACCTCCTGTCACCGCTGCAAGTGTCGCTCAAGAACCCCGCGATTGCATGTCCAATAAGCGAGTACCGGGAAATACCGGTTCGGGTGACGGGTCCCGGGCGGCCCGTCGGAGGCCCCGGGTTATAAGTGACGCGTGTCGATAGCTCTCCTCGCCGAAGCGCCCCCCGCCTGCCTCGACTCCACCGAGACGGGCTCGGCCTGCGCCCTGATCTGGGACTGGACCTCGAACGCGTGCCTGGCCAACGCCAGCGAATTCCTGGTCAAGCCCCTCCGGATCATCATCATCGTCTTGATCTGCCTGGTCGCCCGCAACCTCATCAGCCGGGCCATAACCCGGATGGCCAGGGCGACCGGGGAAGCCAAATCACCGGGAATTCTCCGCCCGTTCAAGGAGAAGGCACCCAACCTCCTCGGCGACCCCGGTGCCACCGGCGAGCGGCGCAGGCAGCGCTCGCAGGCCCTGGCCTCGGTGCTGCGGTCCATCGTCAGCGCGGTGGTGTTCACGATCATGGTGATGCTGGTGCTCGCCGAGTTCAACGTGAACCTCGGCCCGCTGCTGGCCAGCGCCGGCATCGTCGGCCTGGCGATCGGTTTCGGCGCCCAGGCGCTGGTCAAGGACATCATCTCGGGCATGTTCATGCTGCTGGAGGACCAGTACGGCGTGGGCGACTCGGTCAACCTGGGCGAGGTCAGCGGCACCGTGGAGGGCGTGGGCCTGCGCGTCACCACGGTCCGGGACCCCAAGGGCGCGGTCTGGTACGTCCGCAACGGCGAGATCCTGCGCGTGGGGAACATGAGCCAGGGCTGGGCGGTCGTGCTCATCGACACCCCCATCAGCCCCGAAGCCGACATCGAGGCGGCCAGCGAGGCCATCCGCGGCGCGCTGGCCGAGATCGCCGAGGACGAGAAGTGGGGCCGCGTCCTGCTCAAGGAGCCCTCGCTGCTGGGCGTGGAGAGCGTCACCGCCTTCGCGATCACCCTGCGGGCCAGCGCCAAGACGGACCCGGACTCGCAGTGGGGCCTCGGGCGGGAGCTGCGGCTGCGCATCAACGAGGCCCTGCGGGTCGCCGAGATCGCGCCCGGCGCGCCCGATCCGGCGCGGCCCGGAGGTAACGCTCCGGTCAATTAAAGGACACGAAAATCTCCTCGATTCTGCGAATCGGCGACATTCCGGACGAATAAACGATCCCCGGGCTACCCAAGACATCATCCGATAGGGCAGACTCAGGTGACGAACGTACGTCGGCCAGAGGCGTAAGTCCGATGTGGCCGATTTCGGTGTGGGTCGGGGAGGCAAGTCGTCGTGTCGGACGGGCAACGGGAACGCACCGCGACCTTCGGCGAGGTTTTCGCCGTGGGCGAGTTCCGGGCGCTGTTCGTCGGGGACATCGTCTCCTCGGTCGGCGACATGCTCGCGCGTGTCGCCGTCACGTTCCTCGTGTGGCAGCAGACCGGGAACGTCCTGCTCACCGTGGCGACCTTCGCCATCAGCTACGCCCCCTACCTGATCGGCGCCCCCGTGCTGGCGGCGCTGGCCGAGCGGTACCCGTACCGGCGCACGATGATCACCTGCGATCTGCTCCGGATGGGGCTGATCGGGCTGGTGGCGATACCCGGGACGCCGCTGTGGGCGATGCTGGTCCTGTTGTTCCTGGTCTCGGCGGTCACACCGGCCGAAAAGGCGGCACGCTCGGCGCTGCTGCCGCAAGTCCTGGAGGGCGAACGCTACGCGGTCGCCCTCTCGGCCGTCAGCATCGCGCGCCAGTCGGCGCAGCTCGCCGGTTACTTCGCCGGCGGTGTCCTGGCGGGTGTGAACGCGCACCTCGCGCTGGGCATCGACGCGGCGACCTTCGCGTTCTCGGCGCTGCTGCTGACGCTGTTCGTCCGCACCCGTGCGCCCGGCGCCCTCCGCAGCGACCGGTCGAACCTGTTCAAGGAGGCCGGGCAGGGCATCACCTTCGTCTTCGGCCACCCGGTGCTGCGGTCGATCGCGCTGCTGGTGTTCTGCATGGTCGGCTGCGCGATCGTGCCGGAGGCGGCGGCCCCCGCGTGGGCGGCGCACCTGCACGGCGGTTCGCTCGCGCAGGGCGCGATCATGGCGTCGGCGCCGGTCGGTTCGGCGATCGGCGTGCTGGTGATGGGCCGGTTCATGTCGGCCACGACCCGGCAGAAACTCATCCGGCCGCTGGCGATCATCGCGCCGATGCTGCTGATCCCGGCCCTGTTCGACCCGCCGGTGTGGCTGGTCCTGCCGATGGCGGCCGGGGTGAACATGATCGGCGGCGTGCTGCTGGCGCTGAACACGCTGTTCGTCCAGGCCCTGCCCGGCAACTTCCGGGCGCGCGCCTTCGGTGTGATGCAGAGCGGCCTGATGATCGCGCAGGGCACGGCGGTCATCGGGATGGGCCTGGTCGCCCAGGCGGTCCCGTCCATCGCGGAAGCGGTGGGGCTGTGGGGAATCGCGGGTGTGATCCTCGTCAGCATCCTGGTGCTCACGTGGCCTTCGGCGAGCACCATTGAAGAGGCGAAGTCCGCCGCGAAACCACCCGTGGTGGAGCCGCCCGCCGAGGCTCCGGCCCCGCCCGCCGCTCCGGCGGCCGGTCCGGAACCCGTTCGCGGCCGCTCAGGCGCCGCGAAGGCCGAGGCGTGACGGTCCGCCTAGGATGCAATGACCACACCTTCACTGGCAGGAATTTGACGTGCCCGAGCAGCCGAAGCTCACCATCACCGACACGCCGGTGCCGACCAGCTTCTACGAGGCCGTCGGCGGTTCGGCGACCTTCGAGCGCCTCGTGAAGGTGTTCTACGAGGGCGTCGCGACCGATCCGCTGCTGCGGCCGATGTACCCCGAGGAGGACCTGGGCCCGGCCGCGCGCCGCTTCCAGCTGTTCCTGGAGCAGTACTGGGGCGGTCCGCACACCTACTCCGACGAGCGCGGTCACCCCCGCCTTCGGATGCGGCACGCGCCGTTCCGGGTCGACTCCGCCGCGCGCGACGCGTGGCTGGGACACATGCGGACGGCGGTGGACTCCCTGGAGCTGGCGCCCGAGCACGAGCAGGTGCTGTGGGAGTACCTGGAGCGGGCGGCTCAGTTCCTGGTGAACACCCCGGACTAGAGGGCGACCCCGGACAAGCGTGTTCACCGGGAACCGACGAACAGAGCTTGGTCAATACCCCCGACTAGAGGACGACCCACGTCCGGCTCGGCACCAGAGCATGCACGATCCTCGATCGCTTCGTGTTCTTCCCGTTGCCGCGCGCGATTAGACTCGCGCCCCATCGAGATCTCCGCATCCCTTGGGGCGTCAATGATCCGGGGCGCTTCCGCGCGTGTCACAGTCGCCGTGCTGGCGGTCTTCGGCGTGCTCGCGGGCTGCGGTACGGCGGTGCTCCGGCCGCCGCTGGGGATCCCGGTCCCGGCAGATCTGGGCCCCGGGCGCAGCGATCCGGTCGCCGATCCCCTGTACCCCGATTACGGCACGGCCGACGTCGACGTCCTGCACTACGGCCTGGCCCTCGACTACGACCCGGACACCACGGTCCTCTCCGGGCTGGCCACGATCACGCTGCGGCCCACCCGGGACCTGGCGGAACTGCGGCTGGACTTCGCCGCCACGCTGGCGGTGAGCCGCGCGACGGTGGACGGCCGGGCGGCCGCCGTCCGGCAGGCCGACGGCGACATCGTCATCGCCACCCCGGCCGTCAAGGACGCCACGGTCACCCTCGCGGTGGCCTACTCCGGCGTCCCGAGGCCGGTGACCGCGCCCGCGAGCCGCGCCGACTCCCTCGGCGACGGGCTGGGCCTGCGCGCCGAGCCCGACGGGTCATTGTGGACGATGCAGGAGCCCTACGGCGCGTTCACCTGGTACCCGGTCAACGACCACCCTTCCGACGAGGCCCTCTACGACATCACCGTGTCCGTGCCGCGCGGCTACGCGGGTGTGGCCAGTGGGCGGTTCGCGGGCGAGCGCGAGGTCGGCGACTCCACGGTCTTCACCTGGCGCTCGGCCGATCCGGTCGCCTCGTACCTGACGACGCTGGCGGTGGACCGCTTCGAGCGGATGACGCTGACCGGCCCGCGCGGCCTGCCGGTCACGGTGTGGCTGCCGACCGGCACGGGGCGGGTGCTGCGGCGGGTGACGGCCCGGATCCCGGAGTACCTGGCGTTCCTGGAGGAGCGCTACGGCCCGTACCCGTTCGACTCGGCGGGCGTCGTGGTCACCGGCGGCGACTCGGCGATGGAGACGCAGCAGATGATCACGTTCAGCGCAGACCTGGGGCGGGACGAGAAGTACGCGGCCGACACCCTCGTCCACGAGCTCGCCCACCAGTGGTTCGGGGACGCGGTGACGCCCACCGACTGGCGCGCGGTGTGGCTGAGCGAGGGCATGGCCACCTACGCCGACGGCATGTGGATCGTCGAGCAGGGCTGGAGCACCGAGGACGAGCTGATCGGCCGCTGGCGCGGGCTGGATCAGGATCTGCGCGACGAGGCCGGTCCGCCCGGCGCCTACGACCCGGGCCAGTTCGCCTCGGGGAACGTGTACACGTGTGTGGCCCTGCTGCTGCACGAGATCCGCGAGCGCGTGGGCGAGGCGCCGTTCGCGGCGATGATGCGCGACTGGGTGCAGGCGCAGAAGAACACCCATCAGGACCGGGCGTCGTTCACCGCCTGGGTCAACGCGCACGCGGGCGCCGATCTGACCGCGCTCATCGACGCCTGGCTGGACTCACCGGCGACACCGACCTAGCCGCACTGGAAACGGGGACCCATGAAGATCCGCGCGACCGCGATGGTGGTGGCGGCCTGCGGGCTGCTGGCCGCCTGCACCTCCACCCCCCCGGCGGCCGATCCGCGGCCGGCGCCCAGCGCGCCGGCCGATCTGGCCGCAGGCCTCAGCGAGCCGGTGGCCGACCCGGTGTACCCGGACCTGGGTAATCCCGGCACGGATGTGCTCCACTACGGGCTCTCGCTGTCCTACGAGCCCGACGCGCGGGTCCTCAAGGGACACGCGGTGATCACCGTCCGCGCCACCGGCGACGCGTCTTCGCTGCGGCTGGACCTGGCCGAGACGATGAAGGTCTCGGCGGTGACCGCCGACGGGCGCGCGGTGGAGCACCGGCACACCGGGAACGACCTGGAGATCGTCGTCCCCGTCACCACCAACGCCGTGGTCGTGCTGGCCGTCGACTACGCGGGCGAGCCGACGCGCGCGCCCGCGCCGGCCTCGCGCGGCGACATGACCGAGGGCGTCGGCATGAGCGTCGGCCCGAACGGCGCGGTGTGGACCTTCCAGGAGCCCTACGGCGCGTTCACCTGGTACCCGGTGAACGACCAGCCGTCCGACGAGGCCCTCTACGACATCACCGCCTCGGTCCCGGAGGGCTGGACGGGCGTGGCGACCGGCGTCCCCTCCGGTGAGGAGACCACCGGCGGACGGCACGTCACCCAGTACCACTCGGCCGACCCCGTCGCGTCCTACGTGGTCACCTTCGCCGTCGACCGCTTCGTGCGCATCGACGGCGGTGAGACCGACGGTGGCGCGCCCATCGTGTCGTGGGTGCGGGAGAACAGCCGATCGGCGTGGGAGCCGATCCTGGCCACCATCGGCGACAAGGTCGCCTGGCTGGAGAAGCGCTACGGGCCCTACCCCTTCGCCCACACCGGCGTCGTCGCCGTCGGCGGCGAGTCGGGCATGGAGACACAGGGGACCATCACCCTCAGCGACGGCATCGCCAACGTGCCCAAGGAGGCCGAGGCGGTGCTGCTCCACGAACTCGCCCACCAGTGGTACGGGGACGCCGTCACCCCCTCCGACTGGCGCGGGGTGTGGCTGAACGAGGGCATGGCCACCTTCGTCCAGGCCCAGTGGGTGAGCGACATGGGCGGCGAGACCCTCGACGCCGCGATCGCCCGCTGGCGCGGCATGGACGCGCGCATGCGCACCAGCTACGGGCCGCCCGGGAGCTACCGGCCGGGTGACTTCGCGTCCGGGAACGTCTACTACTGCCCGGCCCTCATGCTCGCCGAGATCCGTGCCCGCATGGGCGAGGCGCCCTTCGAGGCGATGATGCGCGACTGGGTCCAGCAGCAGCGGAACACCCACCAGGACCGGGCGTCGTTCACCGCCTGGGTCGTCGAACGCGGCGGCACCGACATGCGCGTGCTCATCGACACCTGGCTGGACTCCCCCACGACCCCCGCGTGAGCACGGCGAGTACATTGCCCGAGCCCATCTCACTTTAGGAGCCCATCGTGCCCCGTGCCCTCCACCGGCGTGCGCTCGCCGCCGGACTGGCCCTGGCGATCGCCGTCCCGCTGGCCGCCTGCCAGCCCGACGCGAAGATCGCCGACCCCACCGCCTCGCAGTCGTCGGCGCCCCCGCCCGGGCCCGACTACTCCGCCGGCCGCTCGAACCCCGTGGCCGACCCGCTGTACCCCGACTACGGCAGCGCCGACATCGACGTCCTGCACTACGGGCTGGACCTGGCCTGGGACCCCAAGGCCCGGCTCCTGTCGGGGACGGCGACCCTGGCCGTGCGGCCCGTGGTGGCCGCGTCCCAGATGACCTTCGACTTCGACTCGCGCCTGAAGGTCTCGGCGGTGACCGTGGACGGCGCCGCCGCCCAGGCGCGGCAGAAGGACCACGACCTGGTCGTCCCCGCCGCGGTGACCGCCGACAAGACCGTCACCGTCGTCATCACCTACGCGGGCGAGCCCGGCCCCGCCGACGCGCCCATGAGCCGCCCCGACTTCAAGGAGGGCGTCGGCGCCACCGTCGAGAAGGACGGCGCGCTCTGGACGATGCAGGAGCCCTACGGCGCGTTCACCTGGTACCCCGTGAACGACCACCCGTCCGACGAGGCCCTCTACGACTTCGCCATCACCGCCCCCGAGGGCTGGACCGGCGTGGCCAGCGGCACCTACCTCGGCACCGAGGCCGGTGTGTCCAAGTGGCGCTCCACGGTGCCCGTCGCCAGCTACGTGACGACCATCGCCGTCGACGAGTTCGAGCTCATCGAGGAGAAGGGCCCACACGACCTGCCCCTCACCTACTGGGTCCCCGCCGAGTTCAAGAAGAAGTTCGAGAAGCACCTGCGCCGCAGCCCCGAGATCATCGAATGGCTGGAGGACCTGTACGGGCCCTACCCGTTCGAGTCGGCGGGCGTCGTCGTGGTCGGCGGCGAGTCGGCGATGGAGACCCAGCAGATGGTCACCTTCTCCGGCGATGGCGCCAAGGAGGACATGATCGAGGAGGTCCTCGCCCACGAGTACGCCCACCAGTGGTTCGGCGACGCCATCAGCCCCCGCACCTGGAAGGACGTGTGGCTGAACGAGGGCTTCGCGATGTACACCGAGGGCCTGTGGGTGGACAAGGAGCGCAAGGACGTCACCGAGGCCGGCCTCTGGGGCTACTGGCGCGAACTGGACCAGCAGCTGCGCGACAAGTACGGCCCGCCCGGGGACTACAAGGCCCGCGACTTCGCGGCCAGCAACGTGTACATCTGCCCGGCGGTGATGCTGCACGAGCTGCGGAAGAAGATGGGCGGCGGGAAGTTCGACGAGATGGCCCGGGACTGGGTGCAGACGCAGAAGAACAGCACGCAGGATCGGGAGAGTTTCACGAAGTTCGTCAGTGAACGGGCCGGGGAGGACATGTCCGGGTTCATTGACGAGTGGCTGGACTCGAAGAAGACGCCTTAGCTCGGGGCTGGACACCGAACCCGAGACGCAAGGGTGAGAACCCACGCGAGGGGAAGTGTTTTGACCGTGTGGTGAAGAAGTACGCGCGCGTGCAGCGGCGCAACCAACCCGGTTGGCCACGAATCACCGTGTGCCGAGGAACAAAGAACGCCTCCGGCTCGGGGGAAGTGTTTTGATTTCCGGGGTCCAGGGGACGGAGTTCCCTGGTGGGTCCAGGGCAAGGCCCTGGTCTGGTGCAGGGCGAAGCGCCTGCTACCTCGACCAAGACGGCCGTGAGGCGAGGTGACACCGCAGGTGTCACTCGCTCAAAGGGAGAGCCGGGGCGCCGCCCCGGCTCTCTTTTCACGGGTGTGCGGGACTTGCGGCCGTGGTTTGCCTGCGGCTCTGCTTGGTGCCCAAGGGGCTTTGCCCCCTGGACCCCCACCAGGGAACTCCGTCCCCTGGACCCCGGGAACTCAAAACATTTCCCCCGAGCCGGAAGCGGCCTTAGCTTTTGGCACCCGGTGGTGTCGTGGCCGACCGGGTTGATTGCGCCGCCGCACGCGCGCGTAGAGCTTCACCACACGAATCAGCCCGGTGCCCCCGCATTCGCGGAGCCACCGGGCCTCTTCATTCGCGGTCAGCCGACCTTTATAAACGCCCCGGCCCGGCCAAGGGGGGATTCGGCCGAGCCGGGGCCAGGGGGTGGGGGAAAGTCTCTAGAGAACCGCGCCCTCGTCGTACAGCCAGTCGACCCACGACCCCGACACGGCGGCGGCGCAGTCGATGACCTCGTCCAGGAGGGCGTCGTGCAGGCCGGGCACCAGCGGGAGCTGGACCTCGCCGTAGAGCGGGAACTGGCCGCTCTCGGTCTCGATGCCGACGTAGGCCTTCAGGAAGCGGCGGGTGCGGTTCCACTCGTTGACGGCGGTGTAGGCGCGTTCGGCCCAGTCGGGGGCGACGGTGGCGTAGGCGCGGGCGCGCAGGACGAGGATCTCGTTGGAGGGACCCTCGCAGGCGATCTGGAGGACGTGCCGCTCCCACATCGCCAGGACGGCGCCGTGCTCGTCGGTCAGGTAGCGGATCTTGAGGCGCTTGAGCGACTCGGTGATCCGCTCGGTGGTGATGCGGCGGACGGTGGTCGCGCGGACCGCGTTCTGGGTGAGCCGGTCGAGGTCGGCGGCCAGGTTCGGGTCCAGGCCGTCAGGAACGCGCACCTGCTGCATCAGCAGGTCCTCCGCGGAGGCGCGCTGGACGGGGACCTTCGTGGTCTCGGCGTCCTGCCGCTTCTCGTTCTCCTGCCCCGTGCGGCGGCCTCGCCACCATGCCATGTGAATCCCCTTGGTCTGCCGTCTCCCGTGTAGCCCATCGAAGGGCGCCTCTGCGAACGTACCGGCGGGTCGCTCGCGCGACCAGGGTCGGCGGGGTCGATCACGCCTGATACGCCCGAAAACCGGCCGAACGGCGGATCCCCGGCTCATGCGCCTGGAACCCGCCGTTCACCGCGAAACCCCCGGTCAGGGGATGGTGTACGAGCAGGACGCCACCGAACCGCTCGACGTGTCGGCCTCTTTGCCGTCGACGAGGATCGCGCAGGTCACCGCGCCGGACGTGGTGGTCGCGCGCAGGGTGACGGTGTCGCCGGGGTTCGCCTTGAGCTGGTGGCCCCACGGCAGCTTCGCGGAGGTGACGGTCTCCTTGGCGGTCCCGACGGCGTACTCCACGCCGTAGGCGTCGCCCTTGCCGGTGAGCTTGAGGACCACGTTGACCGCGCCGGCGGGCTTGCCGGGGTTGGCGGGACCGTCGCTCTTGTCGGAGCCGGGACGGGTGTGGTCACTGGGGTTCGTGCTCGGGTTCGCCGAGGTGCCGTGGCTCGACGAGCCGGAGACGGCCGGTGCCGGGGCGTCCACCGACGGGGCCCGGTTGCAGGCCGCCAGCACCAGGGCGACGACGGTGAGCCCGGTCACAATGAGGTATTTCTTCACGATTGAGCCTCCTTCGCCGCACACGGTAGACAGTGCGCGCACGCGCACGCCGCGTGAGAAGAAGGTGACGCTAGAGCAGCCGCAGGCCGGGGTCCATGCCCCAGGCGATGCCGCGCGACCCGGCGAGGCCGATGCGGCGTCCGGCCAGGCGCACCGACACCGGCTCCTCGCCGGTGTGCAGGCCCATCCGGAACAGCGCGGTGACCAGGCGCAGGGGGACCTCGTGCTCGCCTTCGACGGTGAGCGCGACGTGGTCCAGCAGCGCGTCGCGCAGCCGCCGGTCGCCCACGCCCTGCCCGCGGCGGGCGCGCAGGGTCTCGGCCGCGGCGGCGTCGACGCGGCGCAGGTCGGCGGCCGGGACGGTCTCGATGACGCGCCCGTCGGTGGCCGGGAGGGTGGTGCGCCACTCCATCTCGTGCCGCCGGGACGGGGAGGCCCCGCCCGCCGCCAGGTCGGCGGCGCTCACCACGACATCGCCCTCGAAGGGCACCGGCAGGTCCAGGCACACCAGTGCCTTGAACGGCAGGACCGCCCACAGCCGGGCGGTGCCGGACGCGCTGGCGCGGGTGCGCACCAGCCCGTCCGGACTGAACCTCATGACCCGCCGCGCGAAGTCGGCGACGGGATCGATCGACACCGTCATTCCCGGAAGGCCTCAAGGAAGGCGCGCTCGGCGTCGTTGATGCGCCGGGGGCGCTTGGCCTCCAGGTCGAACGGGACGAGGACGGAGCGGGCGCGCGAGGCGACCCGCCCGTCGTCGAAGAGCTCGTAGTCCACCACGAAGGCCGAGTTGCGGATCTCGTGGACCCACAGCTCGATGCGCACCTCCGGGCTCTTGTGCCCTTCGCCGGAGCCGATCCCGTAGTCCACCGGACGCAGGTAGTCGATCTCGTGGCGGGCGATGACCACGCCCTCGGCGAAGGACGTGAGCCCGTGCTGCTTCGCCGCGTTGAACATGAGCGCGACGCGCGCCTCTTCGTAGAGGGTGAGGAAGCGCGCGTTGTTCACGTGCTGGAACGCGTCCATGTCGCTCCAGCGCAGCGGGCAGTGGTAGACGTACCGGGCCATGTCAGTCCCGGGTGAGCTTGCGGTGGGTGACGCGGTGCGGCTTGGCGGCCTCCGGGCCGAGCCGGTCGACCTTGTTCTTCTCGTAGGACTCGAAGTTGCCCTCGAACCAGTACCACTTCGGCGTCGGCCACTCCTCGCCCGGCACGTCCTCGCCCTCCCAGGCCAGGATGTGGGTGGCGACTCGGTCGAGGAACATGCGGTCGTGGGAGATGACCACGGCGCAGCCGGGGAACTCCAGGAGCGCGTTCTCCAGCGAGCCGAGGGTCTCCACGTCCAGGTCGTTGGTGGGCTCGTCGAGCAGGAGGACGTTGCCGCCCTGCTTGAGCGTCAGGGCCAGGTTCAGCCGGTTGCGCTCACCGCCGGAGAGGACCTTGGTCGGCTTCTGCTGGTCGGGGCCCTTGAAGCCGAAGGCGGCCACGTAGGCGCGCGAGGGCATCTCGACCCGGCCGACCATGAGGTGGTCGAGGCCGTCGGAGACGGTCTCCCACACGTTCTTGTCGGTGGCCAGGCCCTCGCGGGACTGGTCGACGTAGGACAGCTGGACCGTCTCGCCGACCTTCACCGAACCCGCGTCGGGCTTCTCGATGCCGACGATGGTCTTGAACAGCGTGGTCTTGCCGACGCCGTTGGGACCGATGATGCCAACGATGCCGTTGCGGGGCAGCGAGAAGTTCAGCCCGTCGATGAGGGTGCGCCCGTCGAAGCCCTTGACCAGGTCGTTGACCTCGATGACGGTGTTGCCCAGGCGCGGGCCCGGCGGGATCTGGATCTCCTCGAAGTCCAGCTTGCGGGTCTTCTCGGCCTCGGCGGCCATCTCCTCGTAGCGCGCCAGGCGCGACTTGGACTTGGTCTGGCGGGCCTTGGCGTTGGAGCGGACCCACTCCAGCTCGTCCTTGAGGCGCTTCTGGAGCTTGACGTCCTTGCGGCCCTCGACCTTGAGGCGCTCGGCCTTCTTCTCCAGGTAGGTGGAGTAGTTGCCCTCGTAGGGGTAGGCGCGGCCGCGGTCGAGCTCCAGGATCCACTCGGCGACGTGGTCGAGGAAGTACCGGTCGTGGGTGATGGCCACGACGGTGCCGGGGTAGGCGGCCAGGTGCTGCTCCAGCCACAGGACCGACTCGGCGTCCAGGTGGTTGGTGGGCTCGTCGAGCAGCAGCAGGTCGGGCTGCTCCAGCAGGAGCTTGCACAGCGCGACGCGGCGGCGCTCACCACCGGAGAGGTGGGTCACCATCTCCTCGCCGGGCGGGCAGCGCAGGGCGTCCATGGCCTGCTCCAGCTTGGAGTCGAGGTCCCACGCGTCGGCGTGGTCGAGCTCCTCCTGGAGCTTGCCCATCTCGTCCATGAGCTCGTCGGTGTAGTTGGTGCCGAGCTCCTCGGCGATCTCGTTGAAGCGGGCCAGCTTCGCGCGAACGCCGGCGACGGCCTCCTGGACGTTCTCCAGGACCGTCTTCTCCTCGTTCAGCGGCGGCTCCTGCGCCAGCATGCCCACGGTGTAACCGGGCATGAGGGTCGCCTCGCCGTTGGAGACCTGGTCGATGCCGGCCATGACCTTCAGCAGGCTCGACTTACCGGCGCCGTTCGGGCCGACCACGCCGATCTTCGCGCCGGGAATGAAGTAGAGCGTCACGTCATCGAGGACGACCTTTTCGCCGAGCGCACGGCGGGCCTTGACCAGGGTGTAAATGTACTGAGCCACAGCGGCGTCTTACCTCACAGAAATCGTCGTCGGATGCCCGCGCGCCCCTTCGGCGGCGGCGAGGCGGCCTCAATACTGTCAAGCCGCCCGGCCGACCACCAAACCAGGGCGGTTCAGCTCTTGCGCTGACGCAGTGGAGTCCCGATCAGCAGGCCGCGCAGTATCAGGAACATCACGGCCAGGCCCCCCACCGCCGTCAACGCCACCGCCCACGCGGGCCATTCCCGGGAGAAGTCCAGCACGAACCCGTCGCCGAACCAGCCGCCGCGGCTGACCAGCATCTCGGTGAGCACGGCCGGGAGGACGCCCACGGGGATCAGCAGGATCCCCAGCCACGGCCCGAAGCGGTAGAAGAACGTGCCGATCGCCCAGCCGCCCATCACGTAGCCCAGCTGCATGAGCAGCGCCTCGGTGAACACCAGGTGGTACTGCCCGGGCCCGGAGTACAGGTGCGCGCTCTGGAAGACCTGCGGGATGTCGTTCAGCCGGTAGATGAGGGCCTCCCCGGCGTTGCCGAGCACGATCAGCAGCGATGAGACCACCGCCATCGAGACCACGCTGAGGATCGCGGCGAGCGCGAAGGTCCGCCGGGTGACGCCCTGCGCGACGACGAGGGGCATGATCACCGGTGTGAGCATCACCCCGACGGCGCCCATGGTGCCGCGCGCGGAGTTCAGCGAGGACTCCCACAGGCTGATGTCGATGGAGCCCCACAGGCCGATGGCCGCGGCGATGAGGACGTAGACGAGGATCAGGACCGCCCATGCCCACCAGTACCAGGCGTTGCCGTAAATGATGGCGAGGTAGGTGCCGCGCAGCTGCCGCGGCCAAGGGGTGGCGAGGGAGCTCACTGGGCGTCCTTCCCGGTGGTCAGGTGCACGAAGAGGTCCTGGAGGGGCAGGCTGCCCAGTTCGAGACCGGCGACGCGGGCCTGGCGCTCCAGGTCCTGGCCGGGGTGGCTGTAGAGGGTGATGCGCTTGGTGCCGCCGAGGATCTGCTCGCCCAGGACGTGCAGGCCGACGGCGAAGCGGTCGACGGTCTCGGCGGGCCCGGTGACCGACACGCCGCGCTCGCGCAGGCCGTCGGCGGTGTCGTGGACGATGAGGCGGCCGCGGTCCAGGATCAGCACCTCCTCGAAGAGGTCGCCGAACTCGGCGATGTGGTGCGTGGAGATCACGATGGTGCGGGGGTGCTCGACGTAGTCGGCGAGCAGTTCCTCCTGGAACAGGTAGCGGGCGGGGGCGTCCAGGCCGAGGGTGACCTCGTCGAGCATGGTCAGCGGGCAGCGGGTGGCCAGGCCGATGACGCAGGCCAGGGCGGCCTTCTGGCCCCGGGAGAGGCGCTGGGCGTGGCGGCGCATGGGCAGGCCGAAGCGTTCGGCGAGGTGGTGGGCGTAGTCGGTGTCCCAGGCCGGCCGCAGGGTGGCGAGGTAGCCAAGGACGCGGCGGACGCTGGCCTGGGGGATGTCGCCGGATTCGCGGATCAGCGCGATCTGGGAGGTGACGTCGCCGTTCTCGTAGGGGTCGTGCCCGCCGACGCGGACGGTGCCGGAGTCGGGCCGCTGGAAGGCGGCGAGGATGGACATGAGGGTGGACTTCCCGGAGCCGTTGCGGCCGAGGAGGCCGTAGATCTTGCCGGGTTCGAGGCTGAGGTCCACCCCGTCGAGGGCGGTGACGTCGCCGTAGGACTTGGTCAGCGCGCCGGTCTCGACGCCGAGGCCGCTCACATCCGGCTCCTTCGCTCTTCGATGCCTTCCAGGTGTGCGACGACGTCGGCCAGGGGGACGCCGATGAGGCCCGCCTCGGCGGCCATGGGGTCGACCATGTCGCTGAAGAAGCGCTCGCGGCGTTCGGCGAGGAGTTTGGCGCGGGCGCCGTCGGTGACGTACATGCCCAGGCCGCGCTTCTTGTAGAGGACGCCTTCGTCGACGAGCTGGTGGAAGCCCTTGGCGGCGGTGGCGGGGTTGATCCGGTAGTAGGTGGCGAACTGGTTGGTGGACATCACCTGGTCGCCCTCGGCGAGGGTGCCGTCGAGGATGTCCTGTTTGAGCCGTGCCGCGATCTGCTGGTAGATCGGCGTGCGGTCGTCGAACACCAGGACCGTCCCTTCTGGGGTTCGTTACTCATGTAATGAACCATAGCTGTGACGAACCCGACCCGCAACACGAGGCATGGATTCCGGCCGCCGGGGTAGAGAAGTCGATCAAGGACGTCCCGCGAGGTGGGATCAAGGGCCACCCGAGCCGGTGAAAAACGGAGTGGCGCCCGCGCCGCCCGTAGACTCGATGCCGAGTCGCCGGTGACGCCGTGTCGCCGCTCGCGGCCCAGGCGCCCGTCCCGGCACGTCCCGCTGCACGCGAACGAACGAGGAGGAACCGCCAGGTGTCGTCTTACGCGGGTGAGGGCAGCTCCTTCGTCGTGGTGGCCAACCGGCTGCCGGTCGACGAGGTGATCACCGACGAGGGCAGGGAGTGGCGGCAGAGCCCGGGCGGCCTGGTCACGGCCCTGCAACCGGTGCTCCAGGCCGAGAAGGGCACGTGGATCGGCTGGGCCGGCGGCACCGGCGAGGCGCCCGATCCCTTCGAGCTGGACGGGATGCGGCTGAGCCCGGTGGCGCTGACCGCCGATGAGCTCACCTCCTACTACGAGGGCTTCTCCAACGCCACGCTGTGGCCGCTCTACCACGACGCGGTCGAGCCGCCGGTCTTCCACCGGCCCTGGTGGGACGCCTACGTCCGGGTCAACGAGCGCTTCGCCGAGCGCGCCGCCGAGGTGGCCGCGCCGGGCGCGGTGGTGTGGGTGCAGGACTACCAGCTCCAGCTCGTCCCGGCGATGCTGCGGCGACGGCGGCCGGACGTGCGCATCGGCTTCTTCCTGCACATCCCGTTCCCGCCGGTGGAGCTGTTCATGCAGCTGCCCAAGCGCCTGGAGCTGCTGGACGGGCTGCTCGGCGCCGACCTGGTCGGCTTCCAGCGGCCCCTGGCCGCGCAGAACTTCCTGCGCCTGACCCGGCACCTGTTCGCCCTCCAGCCCCGCGGGAAGACCGTGGAGTTCGGCGAGCGCGTGGTCCGCGCCGACGCCTTCCCGATCTCCATCGACGTGGCCGCCATGGAGTCGGTGGCGGTGAGCACGCCGGTGCAGCAGCGGGCGCGGGAGCTGCGGGAGAACCTCGGCGATCCCGAGACGGTCATCCTCGGGGTGGACCGGCTGGACTACACCAAGGGCATCGAGCAACGATTGAAGGCGTTCCGGGAGCTGCTGGCCGAAGGCCGGCTGCGGGTCCCGGACGCGGTGATGGTGCAGGTGGCCACGCCGAGCCGGGAGCGGGTGGAGCACTACAAGGCGCTGCGCTCGAACGTGGAACGCGAGGTGGGCCGGATCAACGGCGATTTCGGCCGGGTCGGGCGTCCGGCGGTGCATTACCTGCACCAGTCGTATCGCCGTGACGAGCTGGCCGCGCTGTACCTGGCGGCCGACGTGATGATGGTGACGCCGTTGCGGGACGGCATGAATCTCGTGGCGAAGGAGTACGTGGCCTCCCGCACCGATCTGGGCGGCACGCTGCTGCTGTCGGAGTTCGCCGGCGCGGCCGGTGAGCTGCGGCAGGCCTATCAGGTCAATCCGCACGACCTCGACGGGCTCAAGGCGACCCTGATGACGGCGGTGGAGGCCGATCCGATGGATCGGGTGCGCAGGATGCGGGGGATGCGCCGGTATCTTCGCGGGCACGACGTCCGCCACTGGGCCAACGGATTCCTGACGGCGCTCGGCGTCCCCTCTCCGGCCACCGCGTACAATCCCGGCCATATTGAAACAAAACCGCAATAACACTTGAACATGTCCGAAACGATCTTCGCCCGCGGAGTGCCTGCTCTCGGGTGACTCGACGCGCCCGCAGGAGCCTTCAGGCATGACCGAGCCAATTATGTCCCCTTCCATGGACCCCGAACTTCGCGCGTGTCTGGCCAACCTGGCCAGAACCCCGCAGTTGCTGATCGCCTGCGACTACGACGGGACCCTCGCGCCGATCGTCACCGACCCGGCCAAGGCCGCGCCGCTGCCGGAGACGGTGGCCGCGCTGCGCGCGCTGGCCACGCTCCCGCAGACGAAGGTCGCGGTGATCTCCGGCCGCGCGCTGCGCGACCTGGCCGCCCTCAGCCGGCTGCCCAGCGAGATCCACCTCGTCGGCAGTCACGGCTCGGAGTTCGACGTCTCCTTCACCCATGCGCTGACCCCGGAGCAGGTCACCCTGCGCGACAAGATCTACGCGGCGGTGGCCGACCTGGTCCGGGACAAGGAGGGCGTGCGACTGGAGCCCAAGCCCGCCGGCATCGCCGTCCACACCCGCACCGCCCCCCGCGACGTGGCCGCCGAGGTCCTCGCCGCGATCCAGGCCGGGCCGGGTTCGTGGGACGACGTGCAGTCGACCGAGGGCAAGGAGGTCGTCGACCTGTCGGTGATGACCACCCACAAGGGCACCGCGCTGGACGCCCTGCGCTCGCAGCTGGGCGCCTCGGCGGTGCTGTTCATCGGCGATGACGTCACCGACGAGAACGCCTTCGCGCACCTGCACGGGCCTGACATGGGCATCCGCGTCGGCGAGGGCGAGACGCTGGCCCGCCACCGCGTCGACGACACCGAGGACGTCGCCCACGTCCTGGCCGATCTGCTGCAGATCCGCCGGGGCTGGCTCTACGGCGAGCAGTCGGTGCTGATCGAGCGGCACTCGATGCTGGCCGACGGGGCGGCCAACGCGCTGGTGACCCCCGACGCCCGGATCACCTGGATGTGCCACCCCAAGCCCGACTCCGGCGCGCTGTTCGCCGACCTGCTGGGCGGGACGACCGCCGGGCACTTCACGGTGGAACCCGTCGGCGGCGGCCTGCCGCTGGGGCAGCGCTACCGGCACGAGACGATGAGCGTGGAGACCCGCTGGTCGGGCCTGACGGTCACCGACTGGCTCGACCGGACGCACCTTGAGGCCGGTGACGCGCACTCCACGACGCTGGTCCGGGAACTGTCGGGCAACGGCACCGCTCGGGTGACCTTCGCGCCGCGCCCGGAGTTCGGTTCGCTGCCGGTGCGGCTCCAGCCGCTCGGCGACGGCCTGCTGATGCTGGGCTACAACGAGCCGCTGGTGCTGCGTGCCCCGGGCGTGGAGTGGGAGGTGACCTCCGACGGCCAGAACGACACCGCGACGGCCACCGTGGACCTCACCGCGTTCGGCGGGCACGTGGCCCTGGAGATGCGCTGCGGGTCCAATGACCTGAGCGACTCGGCGCTGCCGGTGGGCGAGCGCCGCGAGGGCAGCGAGGCGCACTGGCGGGACTGGGCGGCGAAGCTGAACCTGCCGCGCCTGAAGCGGGACATGGTGATGCGCAGCGCGCTGGCCCTGCGCGCGCTCTGCTACGAGCCGACGGGGGCGATCCTGGCGGCGGCGACCACGTCGCTGCCGGAGGACCTGGGCGGCGTCCGCAACTGGGACTACCGCTACTGCTGGTTCCGCGACGGGGCGATGAGCGCGCGGGCGCTGGTGGAGCTGGGCTCGCTGCCGGAGGCCGAGCGGTTCCTGAAGTGGTGCGCGGGCGTCCTGGAGTCCACCGGGGGCCACCCGGAGTGGCTGTCGCCGCTGTACACGATCGACGGCGGTTCGCTGCCGCCCGAGGGCATCATCGACACCCTGCCGGGTTACGCGGGTTCGCGTCCGGTGCGGGTCAACAACAACGCGAACAAGCAGGTCCAGCTCGACGTGTTCGGGCCGGTGGCCGACCTGGTGGCGGCGGTGGCCGACCTGCGCGGGCGGCTGACCGACTTCGAGGCCGAGGTCATCCTGGCGATGGCCGACGCCGTCGAGCGCCGCTGGCACGAGCCCGACCACGGCATCTGGGAGGCCCCGCAGCCCCCGCGTCATCACGTGTACTCCAAGGTCATGTGCTGGTTCACCATCGACAAGGCGATCCAGCTCGCCGACCGGCACGGCCTGCCCCGCAAGGAGAGCTGGGCGGGGCTGCGGGCGGCGATCGCGGAGAACGTGCTGGAGCACGGCTGGGACGAGAACTTGCGGACCTACACCGCGGCTTACGGCGAGCCGGACTTGGACGCGGCGACCCTGTGGATCGGGCTGACGGGGCTGCTGGACCCGGCCGACCAGCGCTTCATCGACACCGTGGAGGCCACCGAGGCGGCCCTGCGCAGCGGTTCGGCGGTGTACCGGTACAAGCGCGACGACGGCCTGCCCGGTGTGGAGGGCGGCTTCCTGATCTGCGCGGCCTGGCTGATCGAGTCCTACCTGAAGATCGGGCGGCGCGCCGACGCCGAGGAGCTGTTCACGCAGCTCATCGACCAGGCCGGGCCGACGGGCCTGTTCCCCGAGCAGTGGGACCCGCTGGCCGAGCGCGGGCTGGGCAACCACCCGCAGGCCTACTCGCACCTGGGCTTCGTGCACTGCGCCCTGCTGCTGGACGCCTGACCCCGTTTCCTCTCGCGCGGCCCCGTCGTCCCCGGCGGGGCCGCACGCGCGTCACCCGGACGGGTGCGCCCCGATCGGGTGACCTCGCGCGTCCCGGTCCGGCACCGCCACCTGGGTGTTCTCCGCCACGCTCACCGGCGACCCGCGCGGCGGGGTCCCACGCGGGCGGGCGGTGTGGCATACGATCGCCGTGGACAGTGCTTATTCACAATCGCGTGGAAGCGGCTTGTCACGAGGCCACGTAGCGTCAACGTCCGTGTGACGCCACAGCGAGGCTGTGACAATTTTTCCCTTCATTCACCATGCGGTTCCGCCCGTCACTTTTACCGGCCTGAATCGTTACACCGGCCCGCAAATAAGACATTAAGTACAAATGGCGCAGTCGGGCACCGTCCACATAGGGTCCAGATCGAAATTCGCCCCGGCCGATACCCCGACGGGGGTTGCGCACCCCCACTCCCTGTCTGCAACGATGTGGCAATGCCCCAGCAGCCCTCTAAGTCATTCTTCGATAACGCCAACAACAAGCCTGACTTCACTGTTGGGCTACGTGGATACGACCGGGCGCAGGTCGACGACTTCATCCAGCGGCTGAACGCCGCGCTCACGCAGACCGAGAGCGCGCGCAGCGAGGCCGAGCAGCGGATGACCGACGCGCAGCGCCGGCTCCGTCAGGCCGAGCAGCGGGTGAACGGCCTTGAGCAGCGGCTCGCCGACCAGGCCAAGCAGCTGGAAGAGAACAGCCGTCCCACCTTGTCGGGTCTCGGCACCCGGGTTGAGCAGATCCTCCGCCTCGCCGAGGAACAGGCCAACGAGCACCGGGCCGAGGCGAAGCGCGAGACCGAGGGCATCCTGTCCGCGGCCCGCCTCGAAGCGCGCGAGATCACCGACAAGGCGCGCGGCGAGGCCTCCGGAGTCAAGCAGGGCGCCGAGCGTGAGGCCGGCAACCTGCGGACCGCCGCCGAGCGCGAGGCCGCCGAACTGCGCGTCCAGGCGCGCCGCGAGGCCGAGACCCTGCGCGCCGACGCCGAGCGTGAGACCAAGCAGCTGCGTTCGTCCACCGGGCATGAGGTCGCCGAGCTGAAGGCCACGGTCGAGCGCGAGGTCGCCACCATGCGCGCCACCTCCGAGCGCGAGATCACCCAGCTGCGGGCCAAGGCCGCGCGCGAGGCCGAGGAGAAGCGCGCCGAGGCCGCCAAGCTCTACGCCGAGGCCAAGGAGAAGCGCGACAAGGAGCTCCAGGCCCTGGCCCTCGAACTGGCCGAGCGCCGCGAGAAGGCCGAGCGCGAGGAGTCCGAGCGCCACACCTCCGCCGTCTCCGCCACGCAGAAGCTGGTCAGCGAGGCCGAGGCCCGCGCCCGCAACGCCGAGGAGCGCGCCAAGGAGACCGAGCAGAAGTCCGAGCAGCGCCGTCTGGAGGCCGAGCGGTACGCCACCGAGACGGTCGACAAGGCCAAGTCCAGCTCGGAGAAGACGCTCTCGGAGTCCAAGGCCGAGGCCGAGCGCCTCGTCGCCGACGCCAAGGCCGAGGCCGACGCGAAGACGACCGCGGCCCGCAACGAGGTCGAAGAGCTGTCCCGCAAGCGCGACTCGGTGCAGGCGCAGCTGCGGAACATGATCTCCAACCTGGGCGGCATCATCCCGACCGACACTCCCGCCGCGGCTCCCGAGCCGGCCAAGGAGGACGAGAAGGTCGCCGCCGAGACGTCCTGAGCGAGCTCACAGTCGGACGCGCTACGGTCTTTGTCAACCACTTGGCCACCTTCGGGCGTTTAAGTGGTGAGGACCGAAGAGGGTTCGGCAAGGTTCTAAGACGACCTACCCGGGCCCCGCCCGCCGGAACAATCGCCATTATCTGGCGATAGCGTCCGACGAGGCGGGGTTCGGCATGTGAGGATGTGGCTATGTCTCAAGGCGCGGGTGGCGATTTCTTCTCGACCTTCAACGGTCCGGAGGTCGGCGGTGGTTTCGACCTCCAGATGCGCGGCTACGACAAAAAACAGGTAGACGCCTACATCCAGCGGATGGACGCGCAGCTGACCAGCCTGGCCGCCGAGCGGGCCGAGGCGCAGGCGCAAGTGGACGGTCTGGTCGCGCAGGTGCAGCAGCTCCAGGCGCAGATCTACGACATCCGCCGCCGCGCCGCCGTCGGCGAGCAGGCCAGCTACGAGCACCTCGGGTCGCGCGTCGGGCACATCCTGACCGTGGCGGCCGAGGAGGCCGAGGACATCAAGAAGAAGGCGCAGGAGGCCGTCGCCGGTCAGCGCGCCGAGGTGGACCGCATCCTCGCGCAGGCCAATGAGGAGGCCGAGGCCGCCCGCCGCGACTTCGAGACGACCCTGGCCGCGCGCCGCAACGCCGCCGAGAAGGCCGAGGCCGAGCGCCGCGCCGCGGTGGACGCCGAGCTGCAGCGCCAGAGCCAGCGCGCCAAGACCCTCGTCGCGCAGGCCCAGGAGCAGGCCGCGCAGATCGCCCAGCAGGCCCAGGAGGCCGCGCAGCAGACCCGCGCCGCCGCCGACGAGCAGGCCCGCCAGCTGGTCGCGCACATCGAGAAGCTGCGCGGCGAGGCGCAGCAGACCAAGCAGACCGCCGAGGTCGAGGCCGAGCAGGTCAAGCAGGCCGCCGGCGCCGAGGCGCAGCAGGTCACCCAGGCCGCGCGCGAGGCCGCCGAGAAGGCCGTCGCCGAGGCGCAGGCCGTGGCCCAGCAGACCCGCGACGCCGCCCTGGGCGAGGCCAAGAAGCTGCGCGACGAGACCATCGGCGAGACCAACCGCATCCGCAGCGAGACGACCACGCAGATGCGCACCTTCCGCACCGAGACCGAGCAGGCCGCGCAGAAGATCACCGCCGACGCCGCCGCCGAGGCCGAGCGCGTCCGCAAGGAGGCCGACGCCCACGTCGCCGAGGCCGAGCAGCACAAGCGCGCCGCCGGTGAGCAGGCCGCCGCGCTGACCGCAGAGTCGGAGAAGAAGGCCGCCGAGACCATCCGGACCGCAGACGAGTACGCCGACGGCAAGCGCCGCGACGCCGACGAGTACGCCGCGAAGGTCACCGGCGAGGCCGCCGAGCGCGCCAAGAACGTCACCGCCGAGACCGACGCCAAGGTCGCCGAGCTCACCGCGGGCGCGGCCAAGAAGGCCGAGGAGACCCTCGCCGGAGCCGACCGCACCGCCGCCGAGACCGTCGCCAAGGCCGAGAAGCGCGCCGAGGACCTCAAGGCCCGCGCCGAGGAGGGCGCCAAGCGCGCCGCCGAGGCCGCCCGCCGCGACTCCGAGGCCATGCTCGACACCGCCCGCGCGCAGGCCGAGGCGATCCTCGCCGACGCCGCCGAGGGTAAGGCGCCGGAAGCGAAGGCCGCCGAGAAGCCGCAGGCCGCGCAGCAGCCCAAGGCGCCCGCGCCCCAGAAGGCCGAGCAGCAGAAGGCCGAGGCCCCCAAGCAGGAGGCGAAGCCCGAGGCGGCCAAGCCGGAGGCGAAGGCCGCGCCGAAGTCCGACGTCAAGCCCGTGCCCGCCGGTGAGGAGCCGACCGAGCCGATGCCGAAGGCCACCGCGGCCAAGGACGAGGCCACCCAGGTCCTGCCGAAGACCACGGCGAGCGCCGGTAAGAAGTAACAACGCGTGACCGCGACGGGCCGCCGGGGTGTTCCCCGGCGGCCCTCGCCGTCGCTGCTGGTGAGCGCGGCGGCACGCGCCGAGGCCGTCCGTGCCCACATCTCCGCGCGTCCCGCCGGTCGGGGCGAAACGCCGATACAGTGGCCGCATGTCCACGCAGGCCCCACGACCGCCCGAGAATCCGGCGGAGCACGCCGAAGAGTCCGATGGGGACCTCGCCGCTCCCGCGGAACCGGTCGCCGAGACTCCCGCCGTCCCGAACCCGTACGGCGAACCCGGGCGCCCGTTCACCCGCAACCCGTTCACCTTCGGGCTGCTGGCCGGGCTCGGCCTCACCGTGGCCTACCTGCTGTTCCTGGGCCTCCAGGCCGCCGGTGGCGTCCTGATCTCGATCCTGGTCGCCGGTTTCCTGGCCATCGGCATCAACCCGATCGTGGTGCGCGTGCAGCGCCTGGTCAAAAGGCGCGGCCTCGCGGTGGCCATCGTCGCCTTCGGCATGGCCGTCGTCTTCTGCGGTGGGCTGGCGCTGCTGCTGCCTGCGGTGATCGAGCAGGTCACCGCGTTCATCAACGCGCTGCCCGGCTACATCGAGGGCCTCAAGGGCAACCGCTGGATCAACGACCTGAACAACGAGTACCAGCTCATCGAGCGCCTCAAGAGCGCCGCCAGCGCCGAGAACATCACCAGCGCCGCCGGTGGGCTGTTCTCGGTGCTCGGGCAGGTCTTCGGGACCGCGTTCAACGCGATCATGGTGGTCATCCTGACCCTCTACTTCCTGGTCTCCTTCGACAAGCTGAAGGCCGGGGCCTACGCCCTCCTGCCGGCTTCTCGGCGTCCGCGCGCGCAGGTGCTCGGGGACGAGATCCTCGTCAAGGTCGGCAACTACACCATCGGCGCCCTCGGCATCGGCGCGATCGCGGGCGTCACCTCGCTGATCTTCATGATCATCGCGGGTATCCCCTACGCGTACGCGCTGGCGCTCATCGTGGCCGTTTTCGATCTCATCCCACAGATCGGGGCCACGCTCGGCGCCGTTATCGTGTCCCTCGTGGGCTTCTCCCAGTCGATAGCGGTGGGAATCGCCTGCGTCATCTTCTTCGTCCTGTACCAGCAAGTGGAGAACTGGCTGATCTACCCACGGATGATGAGCCGCTCGGTGAAGGTGAGCGACCTCGGCGCGATCCTCGGCCTGCTGATCGGAGCGGCCCTGTTCGGGATCGTGGGCGCCCTCGTCGCCGTCCCGGCCGTGGCGGCGATCCAGCTGCTGGTGCGCGAGGTGCACATCCGCCGCCAGGACCTCGCATAGGAGCCGCGCAGTGCCGACGACGACCCGACCTGCATGGAAGGGGGTGAACCGCGCATGACCACCAAGTCCCACATGGACATCTCCGCCGCCGGAGCCGTCCGGCTGGCGAGATTACTGCACCGCGACGAGGTCGCCGCGGTCTTCACCGGGACCCTCCCGGAGGAGCCCGCGCCGCTGGTGGTGACCCTCGGCAACGAACGCGCCGTGGGCGCCCGCCGCACTCTCTTCCTGGACTGGGCCGCCCGCGTGACGCGCCTGTCGGCGCACCCGCACATCGCCACCGTCCACGCCGTGGGCCTCACCGGCACCGCCCGGCCCTACCTGGCGGTGCAGACCACCCGCACGAGCCTCGGCGACCGCCTGCGCGCTGCCGGTCCGCTCACCCCGGGTTTCTGCCGCGCCATCGGCGTCGCGCTGGCCGACGCCCTGGCCACCGTGCACTCCATCGACCTCATCCACGGCGCGGTGCACCCCGCGACGACCCTCATCGGGCCCGGCGACCAGCTGCTGCTGGCCGGGCTCGACGCGACCGCTCCACTACTGGCGCAGCGGCCCACGCGCGTGTCGGCCTACACCGCGCCCGAGCACATCGACGCCGCCATCGCCGGTGAGATCGGGGCCAGTCCCGCCGCCGACGTCTACGACCTCGCCACGCTGCTCTACGGCGCGCTGGGCGGGCGGCTCCAGTGGCTGGGCACCGAGGGCGGGCGCGTCACCGACCCGCTGCTGCGGGCCGCGCCGATCGCCGACATCCCGGGCGTCTCGCGCGTCCTCACCGACATCATCGCGGTGTGCCTGAGCGCCGACCCGCGCGAGCGGCCCACCGCCGCGCAGCTGCGCGACGCGCTCTCCACCGTGGACATCTCCGCCGCGCCCTCCCCCGGGCGCCGTCCGGCCGCCGTGGCCGCCGAGCTGGCGCCCACCGGCGGGCCGCGGCCGGCGACCGCGCCGACGGTGACCGACCTGGCCGTCCCCGAGCGTCCCGCGCCCGAACCGCCCCGGCAGGGGCGCCTGGGCCGCACCGCCAAGGCCATCGCGGTGGCCGCGCTGGCGGTGGCGTTCCTGGGCGGCGCGAGCCTGGCGACCTACGCCGCCACGCGCGGCAACGACACCACCATGGGCTGCCCGACCGAGGACGAGCTGTCCAGCGTCGCGGTGAGCTGGTACGGGGACGGCACCACCGTCACCGAGAAGGTGTGCGCCGCCGACGGCTACGTGGCGATGACGGTGCGCAGGCCCGTCCCGCTGAACGGCGGCACGGGCGCCTCGGCTCCGGCGACGGGCGTCGTGCGGATCGCGATGCATCGCGTGGACGGCAACCTCCAGCGCGTCGACGCCTGCGGCACCGGCGTCCCGGCGGAGATCCGCAACTACGTCGCCGGGTGCTGACCCAGCGCCCGCGCGAACTCCACCGGTGTCTCCAGGGGCGGCAGGTGACCGGCGCCCGGGATCGTGACCACGCGCGCTTTGAGAGCCCCGGCCATCACCCGCGCGTCGGCGCCGGAGGCGATGGCGTCCTCGGCGCCGCGCACGACCAGCGCCGGGACGTCCAGTCCCGCCAGCACCGCCGTGGAGTCTTCCCGCGCGGCCATCGCGCGCTGCCCCCACGACACCGACGCGGGTGCGAGCCCGGCGACCAGCGCCTCGGCGCGCGCCACCGCGTCCGGGCGCTCCCGCAGCGTGGTCGCGCCCAGCAGCGAGGGCAGCGGGACGCTCACCTCGCCCGCCTCGGCGGCCTCGGCCACGCCCAGCCGGGCCGCGCGGGCCTCCGGGGTGTCGGCGGTGGACTTCGTGTCGCACAGGATCAGCCCGGCCAGGCGGCGCCGGTGGCGGCGGGCGAAGGCCATCGCCACGTACCCGCCCATCGACACCCCGCACACCGTCGCGGCCTCCAGGCCCAGCTCGTCCAGGACGGCCGCCACGTCATCGGCGGCCACCGCCAGGTCCGGCGCGGGCAGTGGCACACCGGCCGACTCGCCGAAGCCGCGCTGGTCGATCGCGATGGTCTGCACGCCCGCGAAGGGCACCCGCCACCACATCCCCGCGTGGAACGGGAAGGCGTGCAGGAGGACCAGCGGCGGGCCCTCGCCGCCGGTCCGGTAGACCACCTCGGCGGTCACGTCACCGGCACGTCCGCGAAGGCCGCCACGGTCCGGTCGGCGTAGGCGGAGGCGTCCCCGTAGGTCATCTCCCCGTCCCACTCCTTCGGCAGCGGCAGCGGGACACCGGGCGCGACCCGGCGCACGATCTCGTCCAGCGCGCGCTCGGCGTGCCCGACCCACAGGTGCTTGGCGCCGTCCACGCCCACGACCTCGGCCTGCGGGATCGCCGCGAAGCGCTCGCGCGCCTCGGCCGGGCGCAGGTAGTCGTCGAACTCGGGCACCAGCGCGGTGACCGGCTTCTTCGACTCCGCCCACACCGCCAGGTCGGCCTCCTCGGCCTTCTTCAGCGGCGGGGACAGCAGGATCGCGCCCTCCACGGCCGGTTCGCAGCCGAACTTGAGGGTCAGCTCGGTGCCGAAGGACCAGCCCAGCAGCCAGATGTTCGGCAGGTCGTGGAACTCGGCGTACTCCACCGCCGCCGCCACGTCGAAGCGCTCGCCCACGCCGTGGTCGTAGGCGCCGTCGCTGGTGCCCTGCACGCTGGACGTGCCGCGCGTGTTGAAGCGCAGGACGGCGATGCCCGCCAGCGCGGGCAGGCGCCAGGCGGCCTTGCGGTAGATGTGGCTGTCCATCATGCCGCCGTGCGTGGGCAGCGGGTGCAGGCACACCAGGGTCGCGACCGGATCGCGGTCGGCGGGGACGGCCAGCTCGCCGACCAGGCCGAGGCCGTCGGCGGTCTCCAGCCGCAGCGCCTCGCGCTTCGCGGGGAGAATCGAGTTCGCGCGGATCAAGCTCACGCTTCGAGTCTCCCACCGCGGGCGCGGGCGTGGGCCCGGGTCAGCGGTGACGTCCGACTCTCGGCGCGCGCCGGCCACGCGCGCGCCAGCAGCCGGTGTGCCAGTGGCGGCGCTCGTCGACGGGCCCGTCGACCTGCCAGGCGACCACGTGCGGGACGCCGACGCCGATCTCGTGATCGCAGCCCGGGCAGCGGTAGACCTTCGTGGCCGCCTGACCGGGGATGTGCCGGACGTACCAGTCGGCGCCGTCGGGTCCTTCCTCGACCGCCTCCACCTTCCGGCGGGCGCGGTCGAGGTCGACGTCTCCATCCGGGACGTCGCGGCGATTGCGACGGGGACTCACGTCAACAGATTATTCAAGACTCGATCAACTAGCCGGGGCGGAGTCGGCCCAGTGTCGACAACCGGTACCCCAGCTGCATGCGCGTGCTGACCTGCGCCTCGTCCATCAGGTAGCGGATGCGCCGCTGGACGGTGCGCGCGGAGATGTCGAGCTGCTTGGCCACCGCGTTGTCGGTGAAGCCCTGGAGGAGCAGCGCGATGATGCGCCGGTCGAGCTCGATGAGGTCGTCGGCGTAGGGCACGTCGTCGGGTTGCAGGGCCATCGCGCGGTCCCACGTCGACTCGAAGAGCGCGATCAGCGCGTCCAGCAGCCCGCTGGGGTGCACCACGATCGCGCCCGGCTCACCGGCGCTGGACAGCGGCACCAGGCCCAGCTCGCCGTCGGCGATGATCATCCGCAGCGGCAGGTCCGGGACGATGCGGATCTCCTCGCCCGCCTCCAGCGACTCCTCGGCACGCGCCAGCAGGCCCGGCTCGGCCAGCACGGCCTTCTCCACCACGATCCGGTAGCGGACGCCGCGCTGCACCGCCTCGCCCTCGGCGGTGTTCTGCGCGGCCGAGACCGCCATGGGGTTGCTGCGGACGAAGGCGCGCAGGTCCTTGGCCGCGCCGCTCTGCAGCTGCGCGAAGCGCTGCCGGACGCCGTCCACGCCCGTGACGACCTCGACGAGGTCGCGCACCGAGCGCCCGCTCGACGAGGCGCGGAACAGCTCGGTCAGCTCCGCCATCGCCGTCTCGGCGCGGCCCAGCTCGTCGCGGCGGCGCACCAGCAGCGAGCGCAACGCGATCTCCGGCGGGGCGGCCAGGTAGCGGTCGGCGTCGCGGGAGACGAGCCCGGCGGCGGTGAGGACGTCCAGGATCGCGGCGACCTCTCGCGTGTCGCGGCCCAGGGCGGCGGCCAGGACCGGGGCGTGGGCGGGCCCGGCGGAGACCAGGTGGCGGTAAATCCGCTCCTGCTCCTCGTCGATGCCCAGCGCGCGCAGCTCCACAGCAAAGGAGTATGCGGGAAGCGGCGAGAAACGCACAGGGCGGCCGCCGCGACGGCGGCCGCCCATGATCGATTTGTCAGGCAATGCCGTACAGGTTCAGGCTGATCTGGCGGGTCTTCGTGCCGTGCGAGTCGACGGTGTCGATCCACAGGGACGGGGTGGTCCCGGCGCCCTTGGTGTTGTCCACCAGGGCGTACCAGACACCGCCGCGCTGGACGACCGGGACGGTGGTCCACGCGTAGTCCCCGATCGGCTTGTCGCCGTACGGGTCGATGGCCTCGTAGGTGACCTTGGCACTGAACGAGGTGATCGCGCCGGGGTCGTAGCCGTCCTGCCCGAGCATGGTCACCGCCACGGGGAACGCGGTGTCGGTGTTCGGGGCGAGGTTGTAGGCGTCGACGGGGGCGTCGTAGTGCGGCAGCGCGATCGGCAGGGCCTGGACGGCGTCGCCCTTGGGCCGCTTGGAGGCGAACTCGAAGGACGTGATGGTGCCCAGCCCGAGCTCCCAGCCGCGCTTGGCGATGCGGTACTGGCCGACCTCGACGCGCAGGACGCAGTCGTCGGAGCCGACGTCGGTCTGCCGGGCCGGCCAGGCCGACTCGTCGATCAGCTCGCCGTTCTTGTAGATCCGCATGCTGCCGATGTCGCCGAAGCCGCCGACGGCCTGGCGGCCGCTGGTGTCCTGCCAGGACTGGAAGGCGAAGCCCACCAGGGTGCCCTGGCGCTCGGCGACGCGCGAGGGCGTGCCGTCGGGGTTGCGGAACAGCGAGGTGGCGGTGGGCAGCTTGAACCAGTCGGTGGCGGTCTTCTCCCGGGCGCGGTAGGTGTGCGCGGCGTCGAACCACGTCTCGGAGAAGATCCGGGCCGTGGCTCCGATCGCCTGCCACGTCACGCCCGGGCTGTAGTAGGCCGTGCGGGTCAGCGGCGTGGTGACGGGGTTGCCGGAACCGGCGTAGATCGGGTCGAGGCCACCGGCGGGCAGCACCCGGGTCCACTCGTAGGCGCTGGACGCGGTGCGCTGCGCGTGGAAGTTCTCCGTCCGCGCGCCCAGGTCCCGGTCGCGGACGACGTGGGCCTGGTCGCGGCCCACGCGGCGGCTCTCGGTGAAGGCGAGGTTGTACACGTAGGAGCTGTCGGCCTCGGCAACCGCCGGGTCGGTGGCCCGGAAGTAGGTGCCGAAGTGGAACTCGCCCTCGCGGACCTTGCCGGTGGGGCTGACGTAGAAGCGGCCGCCCTGCGCGAACAGCGAGCTCTGCACCGTCCAGCGGCCGAAGACGCGGTCCAGGGCGATGGAGCCGGTGCGGACCTGGAGCGGCTTGTCGCCGCCGGTGACGGTGACGGGCACGGCCTTGGCGGCGTCCAGGACGACGGTGGTGTCCTCGTCGTAGGTCGCCTCCGGGTCGCCGACGTAGGCGTAGTTGGCCGCGCCGGTGGCGTCGACGGTGCGGATGTAGGAGGTCACGAAGTACTTCCCGGCGCGCAGGCGCAGGGTGACGTCCTCGCCGGTCCAGTAGGCGACCGAGCGGGCGGGCTGGTGCATGTCGGTGATGTCGAGGTAGCCCGAGGTGGCCGCGGCGCCGTTGCGGTCGAGCGCCTTGAAGGTCACCGTGACGGTCTCCGGCTCCAGCCAGAAGCCGACGGAGGTGGTGACGCGGACGCCATGGCGGCCCTTGGCGACCAGCCGGGCGCCGATCTCGCCGTACTGCCCGTCCTTGAGGCCGCGCAGGTCGCCGCGGGCGGTGACGCCGACGGTGGCGGTGCCGTGCGCGGGGACGGTGACGTGGTTCCGGGTGAGGTCGAAGGCGCGCCCGTCGATGCGGCGGCCGTCGGCGCCGGTGGCGTCGGTGAGGTCCAGGTCGAGCTCCACCGCGCGGTCACCGGTGTTGGTGTAGGTGATCGTCTTGGTGGTCTTCTCGTCGCGCCCGTGCGGCCAGTCGTAGGTGGCGATCTGGACGGAGACGTCGCTGGTGACCGAGGCGTTCAGCGCGCCCGGCACCCACATCTCACCGGCGCCCTGGTCGTAGATGGTGCCCTCGGTGTCCTTTTTGACCGAGGCCACCAGGGCGGCCTTGATCTGCTGCGCGGTCCAGTCCGGGTGGGCCTGGCGGATCAGCGCGGCGGCGCCCGCGACGTGCGGGGTGGCCATGGACGTGCCCGACATCGTCGTGTAGTTGACGCCCGCCGGGCTGCCGTTGGCCGCGCCGGCGATCGCCACGCCCGGCGCGGACAGGTCCGGCTTGAGGGCGTGCGAGCCGGGGACCGGGCCGCGGCTGGAGAAGTTCGCGGTGGCGCCCTCGGCGTCGACCGCGCCGACGGTCAGGACGCCCTCGACGCAGCCCGGCGAGGAGACGGTCTCGCGCATGCCGCTGTTGCCCGCGGCGATGACGAAGAGCGTCTTGCCCTGCGCGGTCAGCGCCCGGGTGGCCTCGGCCATCGGGTCGGTGCAGTCGGTGGGCTCGTTGGAGCCGAGGCTCATGTTGACCACGTCGGCGCCCTGCGCGACGGCCCACTCCATGCCCGCCACGATCCAGGAGGTCTGGCCGCCGCCGGGGCCGAGGACCTTCCCGATCAGCAGGCTGGTGTCGGGGGCCATGCCCTTCTTGGACGCGTCGGCCGCGCCGGTTCCGGCGATCGTGGAGGCGACGTGCGTGCCGTGCCCGGCGTCGTCGATCGCGCCCTCGCCGTCGCCGGTGAAGTCCTGGGCGGCCGCGACGCGCCCGGCCAGGTCGGGGTGGTTCGGGTCGTAGCCGGTGTCCAGGACGGCGACCTTCGTGCCAGCGCCGGTGTAACCGGAGCGCCACAGCTCCGGCGCGCCGGTCTGCGCCACGCCGGTGGCGGGGTCGAGCCCGAAGCCGGTGACCTTGGCGTCCAGCCAGATCTTCGGGGTGGCCAGGGCCGAGCGGGAGGTGCCGCCGAAGAGCGTGCCGAGGGAGCCCTTGGCGACCGAGACGGCGGTGGCGTCGATGGACGACAGGTGCGCCCCGACGCTCACGCCGGTGAAGGCGCGGTTCTGCGGGAGCGAGCCCGACAGCAGCAGCGGGAGCGTCGCCGAGGAGGCGTCGTCGTAGCCCTGCCGGACCAGGCCGGTGACGTTGAACAGCGCCGGGTCGAGGCGGCCCTGGGCGAGCGCGGCCTCCGCGGCGACGGGGATGACGTAGAGGTCGGCGCCGTCGCGGCGGATGTAGTGGTCGGCGCCGGATTCCAGCATCGCCGAGGCGGTGCCGTCGGCGGCGAAGGCGACCTGGACGCGGTCGCCGGTGATGAGGGTGACGGTGGCGGTGGACGTGGTGGCGGCGGACTCGCCGAACAGCGCGGGGGCGTTGGCGCCGGCCGCTTGCGGCGTGGCCAGGAGGGTCGCGGCGGCGATCGCGGCGGCCGCCGCGGCCAGGCCGAGCCGGCGTCCTGGTGAGGCTGGGGGCATGGTGAGGGCTCCATGGTCGGACCCGTGGGGGTGGGTGTCGAATGATCACCCTGCCAGCCGTGAGGTTCGCCCAGAAGCGGTGTGGGCGGGCGGGAAACCGACGTGGCGAGTTCTCGACAGGGCGTGTCAGGAGCCCGCCCGGCGCGCCTCCACCTCGATCTCGATGCGCATCCGGGGGTCCGCCAGGCCGCACACCATCATGGTGGCGGCCGGGCGGACGTCCCCGAACGCTCGGCGGAGGGACGGCCAGCAGGGCTCGAAGTCCTCGCGGGCGGGCAGCAGGTAGCGGACGCGGACCACGTCGCGGAAGTCGCAGCCGGCCTGGGCGAGGGCGGCGGCGATGTTGTCCAGGCACTGCTCGGCCTGTTCGACCACGTCATCGGCGATGGTCATGGTGGCGTAGTCGAAGCCGGTGGTGCCGGACACGTGGACGCGGGCGCCGTCCACGACCGCGCGGGCGTATCCGATCCGGTCCTCGAAGACCGATCCGCTGCTGATGGCACGTCTCTCCGTCATGGACACGAATCTAGGTTCGACCCTGACCATATGTCCAATACTTCTCTTGCCATCGTCTGATATCTATAGGCGTATGGATCGTCCGGAGCTTCCGATCTCCCAGCTGCACGCCTTCACCGTGCTCGCCGAGGAACTGCACTTCGGCCGGGCGGCGGCGCGGCTGGGCATCGCGCAGCCGCCGCTGAGTCAGCAGATCCGGCGGCTGGAGACGACGGTGGGGCACCGGCTGCTCAGCCGCGACTCGGGGCGGGTGGCGCTGACTCCGGCCGGGCGGGAGTTGCTCCCGGTCGCGCGGCGCGTCCTGGGCGGGCTGGCCGACGGCCTGGCGGCGGCCCGGGCGGTGGGTGAGGGGCGGGCGGGACGGCTGCGGATCGGCTTCGCCGCGTCGCTGGCGCTGACGGTGCTGCCGGGTCTGCTGCGGGAATTCCGCGACCGGTACCCCGGCGTGCTCCTGGACATCGCCGAGATGACCACCGGGCCGCAGCTGGACGCGCTGCGCGAGGGGAGCATCGACGTGGGCCTGCTGCGGGAACCGCCCGGCGGCCTGACGGACCTGCTGTTCGCCACCGTCGACGAGGAACGCTTCGTGGCGGTGCTGCCGTCGTCGCATCCGCTGGCCGCCCGGTCCTCGGTGCCGATGGAGGCGCTGGCCGCGGAGGGTTTCGTGCTGCTGCCCCGGGACCAGGGCCCGGGGCTCTTCGACCGGATCGCCGGGCTGTGCGCGGCGGCCGGTTTCACGATGCGGGTCTCGCAGCACGCGGTGGAGTGGCTGACGGTGTGCGCGCTGGTCGGGGCCGGGCTGGGGGTGTCGGTGGCCCCGGCGGGCATCGAGCGCGTCCGGCTGGACGGGGTGGCGTTCCGGGCGGTCGAGCCGACCGCCCGGACGCGCGTGGCCGTGGCCTGGCGCGCCGGGGACGAAAATCCGCTGGTGGCGCGCCTGCTGTCGGCGGTCGGTCCTACTCGGTGAGGATGCCGCGCGGGTAGCCGCAGCCGAGGTTCATCGCGGTGTCGATGTCCTCGGCGGAGGCGTAGCCGGAGGCGATCATCTCGCGCGCGTCGGCGCGGTGCGGGGCGAGCAACTGCGCGGCGAGGGAGGCGGCGCGGACCTCGTCCAGCTCGGCGGGCACGACGGGCGAGGAGTGGTCGTAGTAGCCGCGGCCGGTCTTGCGGCCGAGGTGCCCGGCGGCGGCCAGGTCGCGCAGCGACTTCGCGGCGGCGTAGCGGTCCAATTCGCCGTCGCGGTGGTAGATGGTGTCCAGGATCTGCACCGAGGTGTCCAGGCCGATGACGTCGAGGAGCGTGATCGGGCCCATGGGCAGCCCGGCGAGGGTCATCGCGGCGTCGAGCTCGGGGCCGGTGGCCTCACCGGCGTCCACCATGGACACCGCCTGGTTGAGGTAGCCGAACAGCAGCCGGTTGACGATGAAGCCGGGCTTGTCGCCGCACACCACCGGCGTCTTGCCGAGCTCGGCGGCCAGCTCGCGGATGATCGCGGTGGTCTGGTTGGCGGTGTGAGGGGTCGTGACGATCTCGATGAGCCGCATGACCGGCGCCGGGTTGAAGAAGTGCAGGCCGAGGACCTGGAGGGGACGCCCGGTGCCCTCGGCGATCTCGGTGACCGAGAGCGAGCTGGTGTTGGTCGCCAGGATCGCCGACGGCTTGCAGATGCCGTCCAGGCGCGCGAACAGCTCGTGCTTGATGTCGATGCGCTCGGGGACGGCCTCGACGACGACGTCAGCCCCGGCCAGGGCGCCGAAGTCGGTGGTGAGGGTGATGCGGGCGTGCAGCGCCTCGGCGTCGGCCTCGGTCAGCTTGCCGCGCGCGACGGCCTTCCCGGTGGACTTGCGGAGGTGCTCCTCGCCCCGCGCGCGGGCCGGCTCGTCGATCTCGACGCCGATCACGTCCAGTCCGCTCTTGGCGAAGACCTCGACGATTCCCGCGCCCATCGTGCCGAGCCCGACGACTCCTACCTGACGCACCGCAACCTCCTCGTTGACCGCTGCTCCTGGGATACCGCTGCGGCCGAGTCTGCCAGGTTCCCGCCCGCGCGCGGCGCGCGACGGCATCCTATGCCCCGGGTCACAACCGGCCGGTAACTTCCCCCTTGAGCGCGGCTCACCGCGGCCCTACGCTCAGTGTCATGAGCAGTGACCCCGCCCCCCAGGTCATCGACGACCGGCTCGTCTCCCTCTCCCCCGCCGACGGCTCCCAGGTCGCCGTGTTCGACGTGGCCGGACCCGAGGAGGTCGCCGCCGCCGTCAAGGTGGCCCGCGAGACGCAGGCGTGGTGGTGGGAGCAGGGCATCGCCGGGCGCAGGCGGTACCTGCTGAAGGTGCGGTCCCTGGTCGCCGAGCGGATGCCGGAGCTGCTGGACCTGATGCGCGCCGAGACCGGCAAGACCCCCAGCGACGCGCGCACCGAGGTCGCCACCGCGCTGGAGCACCTGAACTGGGCCCCCAAGCACGCCCGCCGCGTCCTGGGACCCCGGCGGGTGCGGACGAGCCTGGTGCTCATCGACCATTCCGCGCACCTGGAGTACCGCCCCTACGGCGTGGTCGGGGTGATCGGGCCGTGGAACTACCCGGTCCTGACGCCCATGGGGTCCATCGTGTACGCCCTGGCGGCGGGCAACACCGTGGTCTTCAAGCCCAGCGAGTACACCCCCGCCGTCGGGCAGTGGCTGGCCGACGCGGTCACCGAGGTCGTGGGGCGGCCCGTCCTCCAGGCCGTGCAGGGCTTCGGCGCGACCGGCGCGGCCCTGTGCGCCGCCGATGTCGACAAGCTCGCCTTCACCGGGTCCACCGCCACCGCGAAGAAGGTCTACGCGGCCTGCGCGGAGGCGATGACGCCGGTGGTGCTGGAGTGCGGCGGCAAGGACGCGCTCATCATCGACCGCGACGCCGACGTGGCCGCCGCCGCCGACTTCGCCCTCTGGGGCGGGCTGTTCAACGCCGGGCAGACCTGCATCGGCATCGAGCGCGTCTACGTCCACACCGAGGTCGCCGACCGGTTCCTGGCCCGCCTGGTGGAACGCGCGGGCGCGCTGCGCGTCGGCGCCGAACCCGACTCCCAGGTCGGGCCGATCACCATGCCCCGCCAGCTGGACGTGATCGCCGCGCACCTCGCCGACGCCGCCGAGCGCGGCGCGACCTTCGCGCTGGGCGGGACCGACTCAGTCCGGCCGCCCTACGTCCACCCCACGATCATCGTGGACGCGCCGGAGGACTCCCGGGCGGTGCGCGAGGAGACCTTCGGGCCCGTGCTCGTCGTCAACCGGGTGGCCAGCGCCGACGAGGCCCTCACGCGCGCCAACGCGCTCCCCTACGGACTCGGCGGCGCGGTCTTCGCGCGCGCCGACGGGATGCGCATCGCGCGCGGCATGCGCTCGGGCATGACCACCGTCAACTCCGCGCTGGCCTTCGCGGGCATGCCGCGGCTGCCCTTCGGCGGCGTCGGCGAGTCGGGCTTCGGGCGCATCCACGGCGATGACGGGCTCCGCGAGTTCGCCTACGCCAAGTCCATCGCGCGCCGGCGGCTGCGGCAGCTGTTCCCGCTGCTGTCCTTCGACCGCGCCGAGAAGCACAACCGGCTCATCGACCGGCTGATGCGCGTCCGGCACCGCTGACCGTCCGTCGTACACCTCTGAAGCCGTTTCGGCGGAAGGAGGCGTACTCGATGCGTTCCAACCTGTCCCGCTCCCTCGCGGTCGCGGCCGCTGGGGCCTCGTCCCGGCGGCGTTCGTCGACTTCAGCCCCGGGTGGGCGCCCACCGACTACGCGCTCTTCGGGTTCACCGGGCGCGCGCCCGCCGGGAGCGCCCTGGCGTCCCTTGCCGCGCCACTGTTCCTGGCCGCGATCGCGGCCGGGCTGTCGGTGCTGCTGCGTTCGCGCCGCGCCGCCCGCTTCGGCGCCTACACCGCCGCCGGAGTCGTCGTCCACTGGTTCCTGCTGGCGCCCCTCCACCACGGCGACTTCCCGTCGTCCCTGGGACCCGGCGCCTGGCTGACCCTGGCGTGCGCGGGCGCGCTCGGGCTGGCGTCCCTCTTCCACGACCCCGCCACCACCATGGGGCCGATCGCGGCCGCCGAGCTGAGCGACGCGCGCCAGCGCGGCTCGGTCGCGTACATGATGTCGCAGACGCCCCCGCGCAAGTAGACCTGGCGGTTTCCCGACTCACGTCCGGAAACCGCCTCCCCCGCGCGGCTCCCCCGCCAAGATCAGGAGGAACCGCAAAGGGGGGACCCATGCGCATGCGCACCGCCGCCGCGACCATCGCGGCCCTCGCCGCCGTCCTCGCTCCCGCGCAGGCCCACGCCGGGCAGCCGTGGGGGTGCTACGGCACGCCGATCGCGACCTACGCCGTCGCCGACGCGTCCGGCACCGTCCGGGGCGACCTCGGGATCTACGCCGCGCCCGACGGCACCAAATGCGCCGTCCTGGCCGCCGCCGATCCCGACACCGGCCACGGGGAGTACTTCGTGGCCATGGCGGTGTGCGCCGAAACGCGCCCGGGCACGGCCTGCACACAGGTCGAGTACACCCACCGGTGGACCTACGCCAACTACGGCGACACCGCGCCGCTGCCCGCCGCGGGCCACTGCGTGCGCGTCTGGGGCTACCTCGCCCTCGGCGACGGCACCTACGCCGAAGGCATCGGCGATCCCCCCGTCAACGCGTGCGACTAGGAGTCTCCATGAGCTTTCGGATCCTGACCACCGCCGTCCTCGCCGGCGGTCTGCTCACCGTGGCCGCGCCCGCCTCGGCGGGACCCGGCCCGACGCCCTGCATCGGCACCGAGCTGCAGAGCGTCCCCGTCACCACCGCCAAAGGCGCGCGCCTCGGGTGGCTCACCGTCGTCCAGACCGAGGACGGCAAATGCGCCGTCACCACCACCGAGGCCCGCGACGCCCACCTCAACGCCTTCATCGCCGTCTGCGCGACGCCCGCCGAGCCGTGCGAGGTCATCGCACAGGACGACGCCTACGGCTCCGGCAACAGCGTGGAGACCGTCCCGCTGCCCGCCGCCGGGCTCTGTGTGGCCGCGACCGCGTCCATCACCATCGGCCACGGCCCGACCGTGGCCTTCGGCCACACCGACATCGGGAACTGTGAGTGAGATGAAGATCCTTCTGGCGGCGGCCGCCGCGTCCGCCCTCGTCCTGACCGCGACACCCGCGTCCGCCGCCGCCCCTGAGGGCTGGGACTGCGACCAGGCGCACCTGTGCCTCTACGCCGACACCGGCTACCGCGACAAGCGCCTCGACACCGTCGAGCCCGGCTGCGTCGACCTCGCCGACTACGAGCTCAAGGACCACGTGTGGTCCTACTTCAACAACAACATGCTCTGGGTCGCCGGTCTCTACACCGCCAACAGCGACGCCGCCGTCGACTACCTCGAACCCGGCGAGATGAGCGACGACAGCACCGCCTACACGACCGTCGACTACATGTGCTTCGGCATGCCGGGTTAGAAGAGCGTCAGCTCGTCCTTCTCGATGCCGCGCAGGGCGTCATAGTCCACCGTCACGCACCGGATGCCCCGGTCCTCGGCCAGCACCCGCGCCTGCGGCTTGATGGCCTGCGCGGCGAAAACCCCCCGCACCGGCGCCAGCAGCGGATCCCGGTTCAGCAGCTCCAGGTAGCGCGTCAGCTGCTCCACCCCGTCGATCTCACCCCGCCGCTTCACCTCGACGGCGACACTCGCGCCATCCCCATCGCGCAGCATCAGATCCACCGGCCCGATCGCCGTCGGAAACTCCCGCCGCACCAGCGTGTACCCCTCACCGATGACCCCCGGCCGATCGGCGAGCAGCTCCTGCAGATGCGCCTCGACACCGTCCTTGCGCAACCCCGGGTCGACACCCAGCTCATGCGACGAGTCGTGGGTGATCTCCTCGATGGTGATGATCAGCTGCTCGCCCGCCTTGTTGGTGACCGTCCACCGCCCGTCCTCCTCCTTGAGCGAACACGGCGGCGTCATCCAGTTGAGCGGCTTGTACGACCCCCCATCGGCGTGCACCAGGATCGAACCGTCGGCCTTCAGCATGAGCAACCGCGGCGCCAGAGGCAGATGCGCGGTGAGACGGCCGACGTAGTCCACGGTGCAACGGGCGATGACGAGACGCATGTAGGGGAGGGTACAGAGTCGAGATGTCCGGTTTGCCGACGGACTTGTCCGACCTCCGGCCAACTCGGCGAATGCACCGGCCCTACGGCGGGCACTCGCGTCCGCAAGCACGGCCGGCACCGGAATCCGGTGATCTGCACAACCCACAGGCAAAGGCCCCACGTGAGCCGTTTAATACCTACTCGCCGGTAATATCCGCTTCGGGACAGGATGGGCCCGGCCTCAACGGCGCGGCCGGCCCGAAGCAAGGAACGATCGAAGGAAATCCCATGGCGTACACGCCCCCGACCCAGTCCGTCCCGCCGCCCGCGCCGCAGCCCGCCGCACCGTTCGTCCCGCCGAAGAACGGACTCGGTCTGACGGCGCTCATCCTGGGCATCATCGGCGTGCTGTTCGGGCTCATCCCGATCACGTTCTTCATCGCCGGGACTCTCGGCGTCATCGCGCTGATCTTCGGGATCGTCGGCATCCGCCGCGCCGTTCGCAAGACCGCCACCAACAAGGCCGTGGCCATCATCGGCACCGTCCTGGCGGTCGCCGCCCTGGGTTTGAGCGTCGTCGGTGTCGTCATCGTCAACAAGGTCGTCGACGACGTCAGCAACGTCCTCGACAACAACGACGGGGCGAAGGACGTGTCGATCGCGGCGATCGAGAAGGGCGAGTTCGGTTCCTTCGACGCCACGGTCACCGTCGAGAACTCCGCGGGCAACGCCCGCAACTACTGGATCGACGTCCAGTTCCTCGACGACAAGGGGACCGTCGTCGACTCCACCAGCGTGCTCATCAACCACATCGCGCCCGGCCAGACCGCCACCGACGTGGCCACCGTGTTCCCCAAGACCGGCACTCCGGTCACCGCCAAGGTCGTCAAGGCCCAGGTCACCGAACTCGGTTAGCCGACTCCCGGCGACACCGCCGAGCCCGCACCGGACCCACCGGTGCGGGCTCGCGGTCGTCAGCCCACCGGTCCGGCCGCCGTCAGGGGCGGGAGGATCGCCTGGGCGTCGGCTCCGGCGCCGACCCACAGGCCGATGACGAGGGCGGCGGTGGCCTCCAGGAGGGCGGCGCGGTTCAGGCCGCCGGCGTCGACGGGGGTGGCGCCGAGGTCGGTGGTGAGGCGGCGGGCGGTGGTGAGGGCGGTGGGGTCGTCGCCGCAGAGGGGGACGGCGAGGGGGCGGCCGTCGTAGACGGGCGGGGTCGCCCAGACGCTCTCGTGGCAGAGGTTGAAGGCCTTCACGATGTGCGCGGACGGTGCGGCGGCGGCGATCGCGGTGGCGGTGGAGGTGCCGGGCGGGCCGGTCAGCAGGAAGCCGGGGCCGACGGGGTTGGCGCAGTCGATCACCGTGCGGCCGGTGAGTTCGGCGGCGAGGATAGCGGCGACTTTGGGGGCCGCGTCGGCGGGGACGGCCAGCAGGACGGCGCCGGTGCCGTGGGCGGCGGCTTCGGCGGGGGTGCCCGCGCGGGCGGGGGTTCCGGCGGTGGTGAGCCGGGCGGCGAGGGACGCCGCGCGGGCCGTGTCGCGTCCGCCGAACAGCACGTCGTGCCCGGCGGCGGCCCATCTGCCGCCGAGTACGGCGGCCATCGATCCGTTGCCGATCACACCGATCTTCATGTGCCCGTTCCTTTCGTCGGTGAGCGGGACGGGGCGACGATAGGAGATCGCTCGGGCACCATTCGGTAAGTGAACTCCGACCGGGAACTCCTCGCCGACTGCCGGGCGCGGCTGGCCTTCGACCTGTTCGCCAATACCTGGAACGCGGTGGTGATCTGGGCGCTGCGGCACGGGCCGGAGCGGCCCGGGTTGTTGCGCGAGCGCATCGGCGGGATCAGCCCGAAGGTGCTCACCGAGACGCTGCGGCGGCTCTACGCCAACGGGCTCGTCGAGCGGCGGCGGCTGCCGGGTTCGCCGCCGCACGTGGAGTACTCGCTGACCGAACTGGGCCGGACGCTGCTGGCGCCCATCGGCGCGTTCGGCGAGTGGGCCTTCGAGCACGGCGACGAGGTCATGGACGCCCAGGAGGCCGCGGAGGCCACGAGCGCCCGGCCGTCGTCCACATAGCCCGAAGGCGCCGTCCACGATGGACGGCGCCGTCAGGTGCGTTCTAGCCCAGGAAGCCAAGCGCGACGGCGAGGGTGCCGAAGGCCGACATCAGGAGCGCCGAGCCGGGGTGCATGCCGATCGAGATGCGGATGTCCCGCTTCTTCCAGGCGAACCACACACCGGGGAAGAGGAAGACCAGCTTCGACAGGACCGTCCAGGGCGCCCAGAAGTGGTAGACCGAGAACAGGACCGTGCTGAACACCGGCGCCCACTTGCCCAGCTGCGGCAGGCGCGGCAGCAGGAAGCCGCGGAAGTAGTACTCCTCGATGAGCGGCAGCGTCCAGCCCGTGAAGGGCAGGCAGACGAGGAGGGTGATGGCCAGCATCTGCCGGGAGAAGCCGTCGAGGTAGGTGGTGGCGCTGGGACCGGCGCCCTCGTACTGGATCCAGGTGAAGAAGGCGTCGTAGACGACGTTGTCGAGGGGCATCAGCGCCAGCGAGACGACCGTCATCCACACCAGGCAGAAGATGATCAGCCAGGTGACCTTGCCGCGTGGCACGGGTTTGTCCATGTAGTGCAGCGCGCCGCGCAGGGAGTACTTTCCGGTGCGCTGCTTGCCCAGCCACAGCAGCCCGAACTGGACGGGGAAGAGCACGATCGCCAGGGCGATGGCCCAGGCGAGGAAGGGCGGGTAGCCGATCGAGTCGACCAGCGGTGCGGCGATGAAGGCGTAGACCGCGACGATCAGCGCGCCGGGAACCAGGTGGAGCGCGATGGACAGCGGGACGGAGTGCCGGTCGGCGAGCAGTAGCCGCGCGAATCGGTTGGGGCGTCCGGTGGTGAGCGTGTTCTCCATGTCGCAGAGACTCGCCGGGGCGGCTGTTCTGGCCCTGTCACGGCCCTGACGCGAAAGCGACGCGCGCTGACATCGTGGGCGAAACGGCAGGTGACGGACGCCCGTGTCGCTCAATCGACGGGGGTGCCCGGCATGTCGTGTGTCGCGCAGTGGATCCCGCCGCCGCCGGAGGCGATGGTGTCGATGGCGACGGGCACGATCTCGCGGCCCGGGAAGTGGTCGGCGAGGATGCCGCGGGCGGTGTCGTCGGCGGGTCCGTCGCCGAAGGCGGGCAGGAAGACCGCGCCGTTGGCGATGAAGAAGTTGGCGTAGGTGGAGACGAAGTCGTCGTCCTCGGCGGCGGTCTCGTCGGGGTCGGGCTGCGGCAGGTCGATGATCCGCAGTGGACGGCCGGCGGCGTCGGTGGCGGTGGACAGGACCTCGCGGGCCTGGTCGGCCGAGCGGGACCAGGAGTCGGGCGGGGAACCGGGGAAGGGCGTGTCGAGCAGGACGACGCCGGGCGCGGCGAAGCGCACGAGGCTGTCGACGTGCGCGTCGGTGATGTCCTGGCCCCGGACGCCGGCCAGCCAGATGACCTTGCGGACGCCGAGCGCCGACTTCAGGTCCGCCTCGATCTGCTCGCGGGTGCGGCCGGGGTTGCGGTTGTCGTTGACGATCGAGCTCTCCGTGACGAGGAGGGTGCCCTCGCCGTCGGTCTCGAAGCTGCCGCCCTCGGCGGTGAAGGGCGCGCGGACGCGGGGGACGCCGTAGCGCGGCAGCAGCGTCGCGCCGACCGCGCCGTCGTAGGTGTGCTCCTGCTTGTTCCCCCAGCCGTTGAAGCCGAGGTCGACGCCGAGGACGCCGCCGTCCTCCTCCACGAACACCGGGACGGTGTCGCGGGCCCACAGGTCGTCCACGGGCAGGTCGATGACCTCGACCCCGGAGCCGCAGGCGCGCCGCGCGGCGGCGGCCTGGTCGGGGCGGGCGAGCATCACGACGGGCTCGAACTCGGCGACCGCGCGGGCCACCCGGGCGATGTCGTCGCGGACGTCGGGCAGGAACTCCTCCCACACCGAGGTGAGCGCGGGCCAGGACATGAAGGTGCGGGCGTGGCGGTCCCACTCCGCGCCCAGGCGGCGGCCCTTCGGCGAAGGGTCCGGCGTGGGTTCCGGCGCGGACGGCGAGCAGCCCGCCAGCCCGGTCGCCGCGAGCCCGGCCCCCGCCATCGCCCCGAGTACGCCGCGTCGCGACATGGCCGTCCCCCACATGATCCGCTCCATTCCTGACTGAATTTTCAGTCAGGAACCCACGGTATCATCGTGGTCATGTCCCGTCGCCGAACCATCCTGGAAGCCGCCGCGCGGGTCGTCGCGCTGCGGGGAGTGCGGGGGCTGCGGGTGGAGGAGATCGCCGCCGAGGCGGGGGTGTCCACGGCGCTGATCTACTACCACTTCAAGGACCGCGCGGGCCTGCTCGGGGAGACCCTCGACTTCGTCAATGACCGCGCCGAGCGCTACACCGAACCGGCGACGGCCTTCGCCGAGGACCCGGTCGCGCACATCGAGGAGACGCTCCTGCTGGAGCTGCGGGACACTCCGCTGGTGCGCGAGAACAGCACCGCCTGGGGCGAGTCGCGGGCCTCGGCGGTGTTCCAGCCGGAGCTGCGCGAGCGGCTGCGCGCGGCCACCGGTGAGTGGAACGCGCACCTGGCCGGGCTGATCCGCGCGGCGCAGGACGCGGGGGGCGTGCGGGCGTCGGTGGACGCCGAGGACGCCGCCGAGCGGCTGTCGGCGCTGGTGGAGGGGCTGAGCATGCGCTGGCTGAGCGGCGGGGTCTCGCCCGAGCGGGCCAGGCGGCTGCTGTCGGGCGCGGTCGCCGCCGAACTCCGGACGTGACGAACGGCCCCGGCGAGTACCGGGGCCGTCATGCCGGGGTCGATCAGCAGCTGCCGATGCGGTAGCAGTCGAGGTAGAAGCCCTGGCACTCGTCGTACCAGCACTGGTAGCGGCTGCCGTTCCAGCAGGGCTGGCGCGGCTGCTCGCACGGGCGGGCATGCGCCGTGGCGGGCGGGACGAGCCGGGACACTAAACGGTCGGCGACCTTGGTGAGAGCCTTCATGTCAACTCCTCGGTATGGGCGTTGAAGGGCGTCCACCAGGCTAAGGGGGTCGTGTACACCGGACCGCATAACGGAGAGTGGATCATCGGTAGCACAAGGTGATCATGAGAGCGCGGGCGCCTCTCCCCCGGCGACCACGGCGGCCCGCACGCCGGCCAGCCCGCGCGCCCAGGACGTCAGGACGCGCTCCTCCACCCCGTCGCGGCCCAGCCCGACGGCGTAGCGGGTGACCCCGCCGTCCTCGGCGAAGGGACGCGGCCAGGCGTGCGCGTCGGGCGGCAGCTCGGCCAGGAGGGCGTTGACGCGCCCGCGCATGCGGCCCCGGTTCTCCTCGCCGGACACCGTCAGCACCGCCCACGAGCGGTGGCGGCGGTGCATCGGGGGTGGCGCGAGCAGCGACGGCGACGCGGCCAGTTCCCAGGCGCGGTAGAGCTCCTCGGTGATGAGGTCGGCCATGCCGGGCCGGACCTGAGCGGTGCAGGAGCGCACCGGCGGGGTGGGCGTCAGGATCGTCATGGCGTCACCGGTCGCCTCGGGGACGCCGTCGAGCGCGACGGGCGCGCTCCAGTCCCAGGCGGCCCAGTGGCCGAAGAAATCGGCGAGGGAACCCTCCGACACCGCCGCCAGCACGGTCCAGGCCAGCCCGGGCGGGGACCCGAAGGGCGCGCTGTCGATGCCGCGCGCCCGCGCCCACGCCTTGACCCGGCGGGTCAGCGCGGGATCGGCGCGCCCGGCGAGCGCGGCGGCGTCGGTGATGGCGCTGCGGGCGATGGTGTCGCCGGGCGCGGCGATCATGACGTCCACGGGCGTCTGGCCGAGGTGGAGGCGCAGGCCGGGCACGCGGGCGTCGGTGAGCTCGCGGAAGCCGGTGACGCCGGGCAGGACCGCGACGGCGGCGGGGTCGAGGGTTCCGGTGGCGACAAGGTCGACGTCGGCGTCGGGGAGTTCGCAGCCGATGGCGCGTGAGCCGACGAGGTGCAGTCCGGCTTCGGGCAGTGCCGCCGCGAGGCGTTCCCGGACGCCGGTGGCGTCGACGGCGGGGAACGCGCGCGGTGGCGGCTCGGTCCAGGTGATCTCGCCGGTGCCGAGGGCGATGGTGGCGCGGGGTTCCATGGGCCCGTCGCCGCGCCGGGACAGCAGGGTCAGCGCGCCGACGGGGACGTCCACCGTGGGCACGCGGGGCGCGAAGTCGCCTTTGCCGAGGGTCAGGTGCGGGACGAACGCGCGCCCGGCGAGGCGCGGGAAGGGCCGCTCCAGCGCCTCGCGCAGGGCGGTCCAGCCGTCGCCGCCGGGGTGCTGCCACACCGTGCCCTGCTCGAAGCGGCGGATCTCGCCGAGGCGGGCGGTGAAGGGCGCGGTCCGCGCCAGGACGGCCGAGACGAGCCCGGCGGCGCTTTCGAAGTCGGCCTCGGGCACGAAGCCGAAGAGCACGTTCACGTGCGGCGGCCAGCGCTCGAAGGACGGGTCGTGCGCCCGGCGGACCTCCTGGAGCGGCGCCCACGCCGACTGCGGCGGGAGCCACGCGAGGGCGGTGCGCGCGGTCGGCGGCGCGTCCAGGACCTCGCCGGTGGCGGACCGGCCGAGCTCGACGGACAGCCCGAAGTGGTCGGAGGGGAACAGCCCGCCGGTGGCGGTGTCGCCGTGCAGGGACGCCGAGGCCGCGCGCGGCCCGCGCAGAAAGACCCGGTCGATGCGCCCGGAGCGCCCGGTCAGCGAGGCGACCGCCGCCAGCGGGTTGACGGTGGGGTCGAAGGTGGGCGTCTCGTCACCGCGGGCCGACAGCCACGCGTCGGTCATGGCCAGCGCGGACGCGGGCCGCTCGCCGGTCTCGTTGAAGTCGCCCATGACCACCACGTCGCCGTCCACTCCGGACAGTCCCTCGGCGATGCGGGCGAGCTCGCCCTCGCGGCGGTCGTGCCCACCGGTGGTGTGGTCGCTGGTGAGGTGGGTGGTGACGACGGTGAGGGGCCCGGTGGCGGTCTCGACGACGACGGCGGCGACGGCCTTGTGGCCGGACAGGGCGTGCCAGCCGGCCTCGCGGACGGGCAGGCGCGACAGCAGGACGAGCCCGGCGGCGTCCACGTCGGCGGGTTCGCCGAGCAGGGCCCAGCCCCGGCGGGTCCACGGTTCGAGCAGGTCCAGGAGGGGCCGTTCGGCCTCCTGGAGGGCGATGACGTCGGCGCCGGAATCGGCGAGGGCGGCCAGCAGCAGGGGCCGCCGCTCGGCGGTGAGGATCCGGTGGGATTCGTAGCGGTCCCACAGGGTGTTCCAGGTGAGCACGCGCACGGCGGCGGCCGTCCCGGACGCCTCGCCGCGCACCGGGCGGGGCGCGAAGAACGGCGGGCGCAGCAGGCGCTCGTGGCGGACGAGCCCGTGCCCGGCGGAGTCGAGGACGTCGAGGCCGGTGGCGCGGTCCCACACCGGCGTCCCGTCGGCCTCCACGAACAGCACGCGGTGCCAGGGCACGTCGCCGCCGGGGGTGAACGCGGTGAACGGGACGCGTTTGGGCTCGCGGCCGCGCTGGGCGAGGCCGAGCACGAAGCGGGCGGGGTCGAAGCGGGCGTCCCAGCGGACGCGGTGGTAGATCTCGTCACTGGTGCGCATCGGGTGCTCCGGCGGTGTCGGCGACCGTTCCGTCCGCGTCGATGTAGCGGGTGCGGTGGGCCTCGGCGGGGTACGGCGGCGTGTAGCGGGCGAGCTGGCCGGCCAGCACGTGCGGGGGGACGCGGTGCTCGCGGGTGTCGTTGCGGCGGGCGAGTTCGGTCTCGTCGGTGAGGAACACCGCGTGGGTGACCAGGGCGTCGTGGCGGGCGGCGACGGCGTGGACGGAGGCGCGCTGGTGCGGGTTGAGGCAGGTGGCGTCCCACACGACGGTGCGCCGGCCGGTGAGTTCTCCGGCGAGGCGGTGGAGGCCCTCGCGGTGGACGGCGGCGTTGTCGCGCTGGTCGGCGCGTGAGCCGCGCGCGGCGCGCAGGGCGTCCAGGGACACCAGCGCGTCAGCGCCGAGTGTGGCGGCGTAGGTGGACTTGCCGCTGCCGGCGGGCCCGGTGAGCATGATCAGGCGCGGGAAGGCGCCCTCGCGCCAGCGCCAGGTGAGCGCGCCGGCCTCCTCGGGGGTGTGGACGCGGCCTTCGGCGAAGGCCTCGCGCGTCTCGGCCCAGCGGCGTGCGCGCACATCATCGTCGCCGTCGAACCCGTCGTACACGGGACGCGCGCGCGGCAGCTCGGCGGCGTGCAGGGCCGACCACTCGACCTCTTCGCCGGGCTCGACGGCCATGGCGAGGGCGTGCAGGACGTCGAGGTCGGCCGAGAAGGACATGCGCAGCAGCCCGGCGCGGCGGCGCTCGTCCGGGAAGGGCTCCGACAGGCGCGGCCGCAGGCCGGCGAGGTCGGCGACGCGGCGGGCGAGCCCGGGTCCGACGCGGGCGGCGAGGCGCCCGGCGAGCCGGGTGCGGGGGACGTCGTGGGCGAGGGCGGCCAGGACGCCCGACAGGCGCGCGTCGCCGGTGCGCCCGCCGAGGCGCGCGGCGGCGTCGAGGGCCGCCTCGGCGTGGGTGGCGGGCAGGCCGGTGGCCGCGGCGAGCGCGGCGATGTCGGGGACGCCGCCCGAGCGCGTCTCCCACAGGGCGGCCCGCGGTCCCAGGCCGTTGGGGACGACCGCCACGTGCATCCAGTGCGTACCGGTCTTCACATGCCGGGGGCGGACCCATTTGGCGACCCGGGAGCCGAACTCGCCGAGGGTGAAGGCGCCCGCGTCGCGCACGACGTAGCCCTCGGCGCGGCCGGTGTCGACGGCGAGCCCGCGCACCGCCCGCTCGTCGTAGACGCCGCGCCACAGCACGCGCGGCACGGGCAGGCCGAGGGAGCGGGCGAAGGCGACGGTGTCGTCCCAGGACAGGCAGGTCTCGCCGGACCAGGCGGAGAAGGCGTAGAAGTGCGCGTCGAGGTCGTCGTAGGCGATGGAGTGGCGGGCGTAGAGGTTCTCGCCGCACACGCGCCACCCCGGCGGGATGAGCGGCCCGATGCGCCCGTGCAGGGCCTTGACCTTCGCCCGCGACGGGTGGTGCCCGGAGTCGAGAGACCGGGCGTGCAGGCCGTCGCGGTAGAGGGTGGTGTTCTCCCCGTCGAGCTTCTCGGTGACGACTACCTCGCGGCCGCCGAGCGCGACGCTCCCGGCGCGCAGGTCGTCGGGTGTGTGGCCGGGCGACCAGGGGACGTGCGGTGTCCGTGGATACGAGACGCGCATGGCTCCTCCCCGCCTCGGCTGCCCGGTCATCGTAGGAAGCGGGTCCGACAGCGGGCGAGCGGTTTAGTCCTCGTGGCTGCGTTTCCCCACGGTGAGCCCGGCGGAGGCGGCCAGGCGCGCGGCCACCGCGTCGGGCTCGGGGCAGGCGTCGGAGACGAAGACGTACAGCTCGTGCCCGGTGCCGTTCTCCTCGCGGTAGAGACCGGCGCCGTTGATGGTGAGCTGGACGCCGTTGCCGCCCGGCACCGCGCCGGGCCACTCGCACTCCCACAGCAGGTCGCCCGGATCGGCGCCGATGCGGGCGCAGAAGGCGTCCTCGATGATGCCGGGGACGCCGCCCAGCTCGACGTCGACCAGGACGTCGGTGAGCCGGGTCAGGTTCGCCGCGACCTCCTCGTCGAGACGGGCGGCCATGGTGCGCGCGCGGCCCCTGTGGAGGGTCTCGACGGTGGCGCCCAGCAGCGACTCGGCGAGCGCGGCGCGGTCCTCGTCGACCACGAAGCGGATCTCGGTGGGCGCGGGGAGGCCGGTGAAGCGGGCGACGGCGCCCGGGCCGATCCCGGCGTGGGCTTCGACGTGGGTGGCCCCCTCGGACGCGTCCAGGAGGCGCCGCGCGGCGGCGAGCGCTTCGGGAAGGGCGGTGAACGAGCCCAGAAGGTAGGCGTAGGAGCCGGACATGTCCCGGATCTTAGGGTCCACTCAGGACCGACCCGTCACGTGGTGACGATCGCCACGATCCCGCCATTCTCATTCTCGATAATGAGAACATCGGATCATGACCGACTGGGCCGATCTCGTCCTGCACCCCGTGCGCATCCGCGTCCTGCGCGCGCTCGCCCGGGGCGGGCGCACCACCCGCGAGCTCACCGCCGCGCTCGCCGACGTCCCCCAGGCCAGCCTCTACCGGCACCTGGCGGCCCTCACCAAGGGCGGGATCATCGCCATCGCCGAGGAGCGCAAGGTGCGCGGGACCGCCGAACGCGTCTACGCGCTCGCCCCAGGGGGCACCACCATCCCGGCCGCGCAGCTGGCCGGGGCGACCGCCGAGGACCACGGGCGCTACTTCACCGCCTTCGTCTCCACCCTGCTGGCCGACTTCTCCCGCTACCTCGGCCGCGGCGAGCCCGACCTGGCCGCCGACGGCGCCGGCTACCGCTCGGTGGTCCTCCACCTCGACGACGCCGAGCTCGCCGCGTTCGCCGCCTCTCTCGCCGGGGTCATCGCGCCCCTGCTCGGCAATCCCCCGGGCGGCGGCCGCGTCGCCCGCCAGTTTTCGACGGTGCTCATGCCCGTCGATGAAGAAGGGAACTGACCCATGCCGACCGTCACCGTCACCGACACCGCCGTGGACATCCGCTTCACCGGGTTCGAGCGGCCGTTCACCGGCCGCGGCGAGGTCGTCGTGCCGCTCACCGGGATCACCGAGGCGACCGCCGTGGACGATGCGCTGCGGGCGGCCCGGGGCACCCGCAAGGGACTGGGCTTCACCGGCGTCGCCAAGATCGGCACCTGGGGCCTGATCCGGGGCCCGCGCATGCTCGTCGCCGCCCATCGCGGGACGCCCGGGCTGCTGCTGCGCCTCGCCCCGGGCACCCTGCCGGACCACGACGCGATCCTGGTGTCCCACCCCGACGCGCCCGGGCTCGCCGAGCGGATCCGCAGCGCGGCCGTCACCGCCTGACCATGATGGAGGGCCGTGCCGCCACGGCCCTCCATTCAGGACGCCTCCCCGAGCACACGACCCCTCGTCGGCGAGTGAGATCACGAGTACTGTGGGAAACCCCACAACCACACCCGTACCGCCTCGACAGTCCACAATGGACAGTCCCGTCCGGCCGGTGACACGTGTCCACAAGTACCCTGTCGGGGATGTGACAGACACGCGCGCTGTCGGAATGAATACACGGATCTTCCGCTTGATCAGAGAGAATGTGGCCGTGACCAGTATCAGCGTGGCCGAACTCAAGGCGGCCATCGCCGCCGCGATGCAGCAGGTGTCCGAGGGACAGGAGGCGATCAAGGTGGCCTCCGAGAAGCTCCAGGCCGCGCAGCAGGTCCTCGGCGCCCTCCTCCAGGGCAGCCAGCACCAGTCGGTGGAGTCCGCGCAGGCCGCCCTCGCGCAGGCCGGTCAGGAACTGGAGCAGTGCATGGCGGCCACCCTCGCCGCCGCCGAGCAGGCGACCAGCTACGCCGCGACACTGTAGGGGCGCCCCATGGCGACCATGATGGAACTCGGGCAGGCCGTCCGCACCGCCGCCGCGGAACTGCCCCTCGCGGGTACGACGCAGGCCATGACGCGCTTCGACGAGGCGCGCGCGACCCTCACCCAGGCGCTCACCGACTCGGTCGAGCCCGCCGGGCTCCCGCACCTCAACCGCGCCCAGACCCACCTCGACAAGGCCGTCACGCAGCTCATGGCCGCCGCCGAGCACCTCGACGAGTACCTGGTCTCCATCGGACTGTCCCCCACCGCGCCCAAAGGGGACACCGGGCCGGTCCCGTCGGCCGCGCCGCCCGCGCCCGTCGCCGACGGCACCCGCGCCTGGTGGCTGGCCCGCGTCGACGAGATCACCCAGGCCGACGATGACAACAAGGCCAAGGCCGACACCGAGATCCGCCACAAGGAGCTCACCCCGCTCTTCGACGCCCTCGTCAAGGCCGCCGCCGGGTCCGACCGCAACCTCTACCGCCGCGAGCTGCACGCCACCGACCCCGCCGTCGGCGTCCGCCTGCCCGCGCTGACCTGGCCGCGCGTGCGCATCCTCGCCGCCGAACTCGCCGGCGGCGCCCCCACCGCCAAGAACCTCGACGCCGTCGGCGCCAAGACCCGCGACGCCGTCCGGCGCTTCCTGCCGGGTCTGGAGGACAAGGCCGACCAGGTCGAACTCGCCGCCGCCTGCCACGTGGCCGCCGCCCCCGAACGGCACCCGGTCGACATCGCCGCGATGGGCCCCGTGCTCGTCGCCGCGCTCACCAAAGCCCTCGGGAGGACATGATGGCGGGGTGGCGCACCGTACTCGCCGACACGGTCAGCCGCGACCTGGCCACCGCCAGGGACGCCGCCAGGGCCCTGCGCGAGCACGCGCAGGCCACCGCGGCCTACGCCACCGAGACCGCACGGCGCACCCTCGAAGCCGGACGCGACGAGCAGGCGCGCCTGGCCGCCGAGCACCGCGACAGGACCACCGCGCTGGAGGACCAGACCGCGCAGGCCACCGCGTCCACGCTGGCGCGCCTGGCCGCCCTGGCCAAGGAGTACGCGCCCGGCGCCGCCGGTGACGCCTGGGCCGACTGGCATCCGACCACGCACGGGCGCGGGGTGGCACCCGGGCTGCTGCGCATCGGCGTCCTGGACGCCCCCGGCGAACCGCCCGCGCTGGCGCCGCTGCTGGACCGCGCGCACCTGGTGTGCGCCACCGACCCCGGCGCGCTGCTGCCGGGCATCCTGCTGCGCGCCCTGGGCACCACTCCGCCGGGCAGCGTGCAGCTGACCGTCTACGACCCCGAGCGCCTCGGCGGCTCCCTGGCCGGGCTCGCGCCACTGGCCCCGGCGGGGCTGCTCAGCTTCGTCGGCCCCAATGGGCTCTCCGACATGCTCGACGAGCTCGTCGAGCAGATCCGCCGCATCAACGAGACCGTGCTGGCCGGCGAGTACCACTCGCTGCTGGAGCTTGCCGAGAAGACCGGCCGCCGCCCCGAGCCGTGGCGGGTGGCGGTGCTGCTGGACGACAATGGCCAGGACGACTGGACCGCCAAGCAGCGCGCGCAGCTGGCGCGGATCCTGCGCACCGGCGTCGCCTGCGGCGTCCACGTCATCGTCCAGGGCGACCCGGGCGAGCTCACCGGCCCCGACGTGGAGTCGGTCACCGCGACCGGCACGTCCATGACCGCCGACTTCGCCGTCCGGCTCGACCCGCCGCCACCGGCCACGCTGGTCACCGGGACGTGCCGGACGATCGCCGAGCGCTTCGCCGCCGGACCCGACCCGGCCGTCTTCGGCGATCTGCTGCCCGCCGACGACGGTGAACTGTGGACGCACTCCTCGGCCGCCGGGCTCACCGCGCCCATCGGCGAGGGCGCCGAGGGCCGCCTCATCGAAGTCACCCTCGGCGACAACCCGCCGCACGCGCTCATCGGCGGCCCGTCGGGCGCGGGCAAGACGAACCTGCTGTACGCGTGGATCGGCGCGCTGACCGCCCGCTACGGGCCCGACGAGCTGGCCCTGTACCTCCTGGACTTCAAGGAGGGCGTGTCCTTCGCGCGGTTCGCGCGCGGCCGCCGCGACCCCAGCTGGCTGCCGCACGTCCGGCTGGTCGGCGTCAACATCAACGACGACCGCGAGTTCGGGCTGGCGCTGCTGCGGCACCTGCGCGACGAGCTGCGCCGCCGCGCCGAGGCCGCCAAGCGGCACGAGGCCACCAAGCTCGAAGAGCTGCGGCACCAGGACCCCGGCGGGCGCTGGCCGCGGATCGTGGCCATCATCGACGAGTTCCAGGTCCTGCTCGACGGCCGCGACCAGGTCAGCAACGAGGCCGTCGGCCTCCTGGAGGACCTCGCGCGGCGCGGCCGCTCGCAGGGCATCCACCTGGTCCTGGCCAGCCAGGACGTCGCCGGGATCGAGGCCCTGTGGGGCCGCCCGGCGCTGGTCGCGCAATTCACGCTGCGGGTGGCGCTGCCCAAGGCGCGGCGGATCCTCGCCGAGACCAACACCGCCGCCGACGAGATCCCCCGCTACCACGCGGTGGTCAACTCCGACTCCGGCGTGACCTCCGCCAACCGCGTCGTGCGCGTCCCGGACGCCTCCAACCGCAGCGCGTGGGACCCGCTCCAGCAGCGCCTGTGGCGGCAGCGCCCGGCCGACAATGACGAGCCGCGCCTGTTCGACGGCGACCACGTGCCCTCGCTGACCGACGCCGTCGACGTGGGCGGCACCGTCCCCACCGCGCTGCTCGGGCAGACCATCGACGTCAGCACCGGCTCGGCGCGGCTGCGGCTGACCCGCACCGTCGGGCGCAACCTCGCCATCCTCGGCACCCGCACCCAGGAGGCCTGCGACATCCTCGCCTCGGCGGCGATCTCGGTGGCCCGGCAGGGCGAGGCGCGCTTCACCATCTTCTGCCCCGACCCCGACGCGCGCCCGGCCGCCGACCGGCTCGCGCTGACCCTGGGCGCGGAGATGCGCGAGAGCCTCGCCGAGGTCCTCGGCGACCTCTCCGGCGCCGAGTCCGGCGTCCCGCACCTGGTGCTGCTGTACGCGGTGGACGCCGCCAGCGGCGGCCTGGACGCCCTCGCCAAGGAACGCTTCCGGCAGCTGCTGCTCACCGGGCCCGAGCGGCGCATCCACACCCTCGGCTGGTGGCGGTCGGTGCCGCGCCTGCGCGAGGACCTCGGCGGCTTCGCCGCGCGCTTCGACTCCATCGACGCCTGGCTCGCCCTCGACGTCCACGGACCCGAGCTGGCGCCGCTGTCGCCGATCCCCGGCGGGCCCCCGTGGTACCCCCGGCCCCGGCGCGGGCTGTTCTTCGACCGGGCCGTGCACCGCCACCCCGAGGTCGTCATCCCCTACGACACCGCCGCTGCCACCAGCCCGCACGGCTCGATGCTGCTGGGAGAGCCGCATGCCGGGTGAGAACCCACGCGACGCCTACAAGTCGGCGACACAGACGCTCTCGCGCACCTTCTCCGGCCGCCGCGAGCAGCAGGAGCGGCTGCAGAAGAAGCACCGCGAGGACGTGGCCGCCATCCGCGCCCGCGTCGGGGAGACCCTCGCCGCCCGCGACGCCGCCGCGAAGTCGGCCGCCGAGGCCAGCGCGAAGGTCGACGACATCGACGAGCGCGCCGGGGCGCTGTGGCGCGACCTGCTCGGCTACGTCGGCTCCGGGCGGATCCCGCCGCGGCTGCGCGACATCGGTGAGGCGCCGCGCGCGATCGAGGCGCGGGGCGTGGTCCGCAAACCGAAGGCCCCCCGCGTCCCGGACCCCATGGCACTGCTGGAACGCGCGCGCAAGACCCTCGCGCTGGCCCGACGCGGGCAGCTGGAGTTCCCGCCGCCGCGGTACCTGGTCGCGCTGATGGCGCTGATCGGGGCGGTCTGCGGGCTCGCGGCGGTCATCGGCGCGCAGGCGATCCTGGACGCCGCCGGGGGCGGTGACGGGAACAAGGCGCTCGTGCTGCGCCCGCTGGCGCTGGTGTGCGTGTTCCTGGGGCCGTTCATCGGCCTGCCATTGGCGAGCATCTATCTGGGCTGGCGGCACCGGCAGCGGCCGCGCCAGCACCACATCTGGCTGCTCATCGGCTCGGGCGTGGTCGCGCTGGTCATCGCCGTTCCACTGCTGATGCTGTAAGCGGCCCCAAACGTCCGTCCGCCGTTCCCGCACCCGCACAGACCCGGTTACCGAACAGTACTTGCGAGGTCACCTTCCGGTCGCGTTCGGAACAGAGCATGAAGTCGCCCAAAAAGGAGGCGGCCATGCTCCCCGACCACGCCATCGTGGCGAACCCCCACCGGACCGACCTGGCTACCGACAACTCCCGTTACTCCATCCGCGTCGCCGACGCCGACGAGCTGCGCGCCGCGCAGCGGCTGCGGCACCGCGTCTTCGCCGGCGAGCTCGGCGCCCGCCTGCACTCCCCCCTGGCGGGACTCGACGTGGACACCTGGGACGCCCTCTGCGACCACCTCGTGGTCGTCGACGACCCCACCGGCGAGGTCGTCGGCACCTACCGCATGCTGCCTCCCGGCCGCAGCCCCCGGCTCTACTCCGACACCGAGTTCGACCTGCGCGAACTCGACCCCTACCGGGCCGGTTTCGTGGAGACCGGACGCTCCTGCGTCGACCCGCAGCACCGCGGCGGCGCCGTCATCAACCTCATGTGGGCCGGCATCGCCCGCTACCTGCTGCTGACCGGCCACCGCCTCCTCGGCGGATGCGCGTCGGTTCCGGCCGCCGACGCCGACGAGGTGTGGGCCTACGTGAAGGACCGCCACCTGTCCGCCGACGTCCACGTCACCCCTCACAACCCGTGGCCGGTGAGCGAGGCGCGCGGCGACGTCAAGGCCGTCCCGCCGCTGCTGCGCGGCTACCTGCGGCTGGGCGCGAAGATCTGCGGCCCGCCGGCGCACGACCCCGACTTCGGGGTGGCCGACTTCTACGTCCTGCTCGACCTGGACAAGACCAACCCGCGCTACCTGAGGCACTTCCTCGGTGAGCACGGCCTGGGCGAACTGGCCGCGGCATGACCGGAGTCCGGGCGTGGGAGGAGACCGACCTGAACCGTGTGGGCGGGCCCGCCCGGGTGGAGACCGGCGGAACGAGCCCCGGCCCCTGGTTCCCCGTCTCCGACTGCTCCCCCGCCTGCCTGCCCGGGCCCGCCGCGCTGCCCACCGTCGGGCCGCTGCGACGGGTCCTGCGGCTGGCGGCGCTGCTGGCCGTCCTCCTCGCGGGACTCCTGGCCGTACCAGCCGCCCCCGCCCTCGCACCGCGCTTGGCACGGGCCGCGATGCGGGCGGTGGGGGTCCGGGTCCCGCTCCGCCCCAGGGACGAAGTCGAACCCGGCTCCCTCGTCGTCGCCAACCACTCCTCCTGGCTCGACGTGGTGGCCCTGGTGTCCCTGGGGCGCGGCCGGTCCCCGGTGCGGATGCTCGCCAAGCGCGAGGTCGGGTCCTGGCCGCTGGTCGGCGGGCTCGCCCGCCGCACCGGCGCGCTGTTCGTGGACCGGGCCGCGCTGCGGAACCTGCCGTCCACCGTGGACGCCGTCGCGGCCCGCCTGCGCGGCGGGGAGAGCGTCGGGGTGTTCCCCGAGGCGACCACGTGGTGCCTCCCGGCGCGCGGGCGGTTCCGGCCCGCGCCCTTCCAGGCCGCCATCGACGCCGGGGCGCCGGTGGCGCCGGTGACCCTCTGGTTCACCCTCGCCGACGGCGCGCCGACCACCGCCGCCGGGTTCCTCGGCGAGGAGAGCTTCCTGGCCTCCCTCAAGCGCGTCATCGCCGTCAAGGGCCTCCTGCTGCACATCATCCCGTCGCCGCCGTTCCAGGCCGTCGGCGACCGCCGCGCGCTGGCCAGGCGCGCCGAGACCTCGGTGGTGCACGACGCGCTGGCCGGATTCGTCACCTACGCGCACCCCACGCCACGGGCCGTGAACACGGCGTGCCCGGCTCCCGCGTTTCAGGACGCGGTGGGCGGGCATCTGGCCGCCGTCACCGTCCCGGCGTAGCGTTCTAGTCGTCCCGCCCGCCGTTCGGTCCTCCACCCGGACGGCGGGACGGGCGTCTTCCGCGATAGGTTTCGCCAAGCCGCGCGAAGCGGCGCCGCAGGCCTGGACGAAGCACCCCGCGCAAGGGATACCGGCCGGTTGTGGGAGTCCCCCATGAAACCGCGACCGGAAGTGTGCGCATCCGATGTCCATGCCCAATCTCGCCGTCTTCGGCAACCGCGACTTCTCCCTGCTCTGGTGGGGCGGCCTGATCTCCTATCTCGGCAACTGGATGCTGACCGTCGCCGTCCCGGTGACGGTGCTGGAGGCGACCGGCTCGCCCACCGCCATGACGGCCGTGATCGCCGCCGCCACCGGCGTGAAGCTGCTGCTGGGGCCGTTCGTCGGCGTTCTCGTCGACCGCTGGGACCGGCGCCGCGTGATGGTCGGCGGCAACCTCGTGCTGGCCGTGATCGTGCTGCCCTACGTGCTGGTCTCGCCCTCGACGTGGTGGCTGTGCGCGATCCTGATGGCCGCCTCGGCGGCGGTCTCGCCGTTCGTGAGCACCTCCGAGGACGCCCTGCTGCCGCGAGTGGTGCCCGACGCGCAGCTCCCGGCGGCCAACTCCCTCAACTCCCTCAACAACGACCTGGGCCGCCTGATCGGGCCGTTCCTGGGCGGTGCCGCCGTCCTGCTGTGGGGCCTGAAGGGCGTCGCGATCGCCGACGCGGCCACCTACCTGGTGGCCGCCGCGCTGATCTTCTTCGTGCGCGGGAAACACCGGGCCGAGCGGACCGCCCCGGTCCCGGGCAAGGGCGCCGTGGCCCGCTTCCTCGGCGAGTTCGGCGAGGGCGTCAAACTCACCGCGGCCAACCCGGTCCTGCGGGTGGTCTTCGGGTTCTTCCTGCTGACCTTCCTCGGCGAGGGCGTGTTCTCGTCGATGTTCATCGCCTATACCGAGCGGGTCCTGGACGGCGGGCCGGCCGAGTACGCGTGGCTGCTGGCCGCGCAGGCGGTGGGCGGCATCCTGGGCGGCCTGGTGGGCGCCCGCTACGCCGGGCGCTGGTCGCCGCGGCTGACGATGGGGATCGGCGCGGTCGTGTTCGGGCTGATCGACCTGTTCACCTTCAACTACCCCAAGCTGTGGATGAGCGTGGTCCCCGGCGTCATCGCGATGATCGTGGTGGGCGTGCCGTTCACGCTGTCCTACTCCACCGCGCAGACGCTGGTGCAGCGCTCGACCGAGGACGCCTACCGCGGCCGGGTCTTCGCCGCGCGCGGCACGCTCACGGCGGCCGCGATGCTCGCCGGTACCGGCATGGCGGTGCTACTGGGACATTCCTTTGACGTCGTGACGGTTTTGAATGTTCAGGGGGCCATGCCGATCCTGGCCGGGCTCGTCACGCTGCTGTTCCTGCCCTCGCTACCCGCGAAGGAGAAGCCGAAGGAACCCGCGCTGGCACAGTAGCGGGGTTGCGCCGACATCAGATGACGTCTACTGTGACGTCACAACGACTGATGGAGGCATCTCGTGAACAGGTCATCCCTCGCACTGCTCACCCGGCGCGGCTTCGGCCTGCTCTGGTGGGGTGGCCTGATCTCGCTGATGGGCAACCGGATGCTGCAGGTGGCGCTGCCCATCACCGTCCTGTCGCTGACCGGCTCCCCCACCGCCATGACGGCGATCGTGGCGATGGCGGTGCTGCCGCAGCTGCTGCTCGGCCCGCTGGTCGGCGTCCTCGTCGACCGGTGGGACCGGCGGCGGGTCATGGTGTGGTCCAACGTGGCGATGGCGGCGAGCCTGCTGCCGCTGCTGCTGGTGAACCGGGCCGCCGACCTGTGGATCTGCGCGGCGGTGACGCTGGTCAACGCGGCCATCGCGCCCTTCGCCTCCACCGCCGAGAACGCGCTGCTTCCGGGCGTGGTCGCCGACGCCGAACTGCCCGCGGCCAACTCGCTCAACTCGCTGAACAACAACCTGGCGCGGCTGATCGGCCCGATGGTCGGCGGCGTGGCGACGCTGTGGCTGGGCCTGCGCGGCGTGGTCGTCCTGGACGTGGTGACGTTCCTGGCCGCCGCGGCGATGGTCTACTTCGTCGGCGGCGCGCACCGGGCGGTCCAGGAGGCGGCCGAGGGCGGCGCGGTCAAGCGCTTCTTCGGCGAGTTCACCGACGGGCTGAAGGTGACCGTCCGCTCGCGGGTGCTGGTGGTGCTGTCGGTGGTCTTGATCCTGGGCTCGATCGGCGAGGGCGTGATGAGCAGCCTGTTCACCGTGTGGGTGACCGACGTCCTCGGTGGCGGCGCGCCCGAGCTGGGCTGGCTGATCTCGGCGCAGGCGGTCGGCGGGATCCTGGGCGGCCTGGTCGGCGGCTGGTTCGGCGCGCGCTGGTCGCCGCGCGTGCTGATCGGCGTCGGGATGCTGCTTTTCGGGCTGATCGACACGGCGATCTTCACCTACCCGCTGCTGCCGGGTTCACTCGCGCACGGCCCGATCCCGGGGATCGTCGGGATGATCGCGGTGGGCGTGCCCGGGGTCGTCGCCTCGGCGGCGATGATGACGCTGTTCCAGCGCGCGACCGACGACACCCACCGGGGACGGGTCTTCGCCTTCGTGGGCGCGCTGATGAGCGCGGCGACGCTGCTGGGCACCGGGCTGGTGTTCTGGCTGACCGGCCCGCTGCCGGTCATCGTGGTCCTGAGCATCCAGGGCGTGACCGGTGTGCTCGTGGGCCTGGGCGCGCTGACGCTCCTGCCGCGCGCCCAGGCCGTGCGGGCCGAGGCGGCTCACTCGTACGCGTAGAAGCCCTTGCCGGTCTTGCGGCCGTGGTCGCCGGCGGCGACCATGCGGGCCAGCAGCTCCGGCGGGAAGAACTTCGGGTCGCCGGTGTCGCGGTAGATGTTCTTGGTGGCCGACAGCAGGACGTCCAGGCCCGTCAGGTCCGTGGTGGCCAGCGGGCCCATGACGTGCCCGAAGCCCAGCTTGCAGGCCACGTCGAGGTCCTCGGCGGAGATGACGCCGTTCTCCACCAGGGAGACGGCCTCCATCACCAAGGCGCAGATGAGGCGGGTGGTGGCGAACCCGGCGACGTCGCGGTTGACCACGACGCAGGTCTTGCCGATCTCCTCGGCGAAGGCCCGGGCGGTGGCCAGGGTCTCGTCGGAGGTCTTCAGGCCGCGGACCAGCTCGCACAGCTTCATCATCGGCACCGGCGAGAAGAAGTGGGTGCCCACGACCGACTCCGGACGCGAGGTCACCGCCGCGATCTGGGTGATCGGGATGGCCGAGGTGTTGGTGGCCAGGACCGCGCCGGGCTTGGCGGCGACGTCGATCTCCTTGAAGATCTCCTGCTTGAGCTCCAGGTTCTCGAAGACGGCCTCGACGATGATGTCGGCGCCCGCGACGGCCTCGGCCAGGTCGGTGGTCCAGGTGATCCGGGCCAGGGCGGCCTCGGCGTCGGCCGCGGCGATCTTGCCCTTCTCGGTGAACTTGGCCAGGGACTTCTCGATCCCGGCGCGGCCGCGCGCCAGGGCCTCGTCAGTGACGTCCCGCACGCTCACCGTCCAGCCGGCGACCGCCGCGACCTGGGCGATGCCCGAGCCCATCAGCCCGGACCCGATGACCGCGAGTGAACCCGCCATACCGCACTCCCTTGTGACGTCTTCCTACTGATGGGTAACTCTATCGGGGCCAGGCCCCGCCGTGGAATGTAGCGGGCCGCTTGAACGATCGCTAAGGCGGCGTTGGAACCGGCCCGCCCGGCTCGTAGGCTCAGGGCATGGCCGTACATCTGACGCGCATCTACACCAAGACCGGCGACGACGGGACCACGGGCCTGTCGGACTTCTCCCGGGTCCCCAAGACGCACCCGCGCATCGGCGCCTACGCCGACGTCGACGAGCTGAACGCGTCCCTGGGCGTGGCCGCCGCCCTGGGCGACCTGCCGGTGGACGTCGCGACGGTGGTCCGGCAGATCCAGAACGATCTCTTCGACGTCGGCGCCGACCTGTCCACGCCCGTGGCCATCGACCCGAAGTACCCGCCGCTGCGGATCACCGACGCCTACGTGACGCGGCTGGAGGAGTGGATCGACAAGTTCAACGAGGGCCTGGGCAAGCTGGACTCCTTCATCCTGCGCGGCGGCACCCCGGCCGCGGCGCTGCTGCACCAGGCGTGCACCATCGCCCGCCGCGCCGAGCGCTCGGTGTGGATGCTCCTGGAGGCCGAGCCGGACACCACCCACGCGCTGCCCTCCCAGTACCTCAACCGGCTGTCGGATCTGCTGTTCGTGCTCGCCCGCGCGGCCAACGACGGCCACGACGTGCTGTGGAAGCCCGCGGCCAACGCCTGATTCTTCTTCAGCGGGTGGGGGTCGAACGGCCCCCACCTGTCACCCGTCGGAGGTAGCCTCCCCGAAAGGGGGCACCATGACCGACGCGATCATCGCCAAAGGACTCGTCAAGACCTACGGGTCCGTGCACGCCGTCGACGGGCTCGACCTGAACGTGCCCGAGGGCACCGTCCTGGGCCTGCTGGGCCCCAACGGCGCGGGCAAGACCACCACCGTCCGCATGCTCACCACCCTGGTCGCCCCCACCGCCGGGGAGATCAGCGTGCGCGGCATCGACGTCGTGCGCCACCCGAACGAGGTCCGCCGGGTGATCGGGGTGTCCGGCCAGTACGCGGCCGTCGACGAGCACCTCACCGGCTACGAGAACCTGGAGATGGTCGGGCGGCTCTACCACCTGGGCAAGCCCAGGGCGCGCTCCCGGGCCCGGGAGCTGCTGGAGCGCTTCGACCTCACCGACGCCGCAGACCGGCCCGCCAAGACCTACTCCGGCGGCATGCGCCGCCGCCTGGACCTGGCCGGCGCGCTGGTAGCCGCGCCCCCGGTGCTGTTCCTCGACGAGCCGACCACCGGCCTCGACCCCCGCAGCCGCCTGGGCATGTGGGAGGTCATCAACGAGCTCGTCCGCGAGGGCACGACCCTCCTGCTGACCACGCAGTACCTCGAAGAGGCCGACGAGCTGGCCGAGGACATCATCGTCATCGACCACGGGCGCGCCATCGCCAGGGGCACCCCCGACCGGCTCAAACTCCAGGTCGGCGGCGAGCGCCTGGAGGTCACCGTGAGCACCGCCGACGAACTGGCCGGGGTGCTGAGCGCGCTGGGCGGGCTCTCGGCGGAGGAGTGGCTGGTCGAGGACGCGAAATTCCACGTGGCCATCCCCGTCGGGGACGGCACCGACGCGCTGTTCGAGGCGGTCCGGCGACTGGACCGGGCCGGGATCAAACCGCAGGACATCGCCGTCCACCGCCCGACCCTGGACGACGTGTTCCTCAAACTGACCGGGCGCACCGCCGAGGACGAGACGGAGGACGCGGCATGATGACCGCTCTCGCCGACGGCTGGGTCGTCGCCAAACGCAACCTGATCAAGATCAAGCGGGTCCCGGACCTGCTCATCTTCTCCACGATCCAGCCGATCATGTTCGTCCTGCTGTTCGCCTACGTCTTCGGCGGGGCGATCGCGGTGCCCGGCCTCAACTACCGCGAGTTCCTGATGGCGGGCATCTTCACCCAGACGGTGGCCTTCGGTTCGGCGATCACCGGCATGGGCCTGGCCGAGGACATGACCAAGGGCATCATCGACCGGTTCCGCTCGCTGCCGATGTCGCGCGGGGCGGTGCTGGTGGGCCGGACGACGTCCGACCTCATCAACAACGTGCTCGTCGTGGCCATCATGGCGGTCTGCGGCGTGATCGTCGGCTGGCGCACCCACACCGACGTCCTGGACGTGGTGGGCGGCTTCCTGCTGCTGTTCCTGTTCGGTTACGCGATGAGCTGGATCTCGGCCACGATCGGCCTGTCGGTCCGCAGCGTCGAGGTGGCGCAGTCGGCGGGGTTCATCTGGATGTTCCCCCTGACGTTCCTGTCCAACGCGTTCGTGCCGACCGACACGCTGCCGAAGGTCCTGCAGTACGTGGCCGACTGGAACCCGATCTCGGCGGTGGTGGCCGCGCTGCGCGACCTGTGGGGCAACTCCCCCGAGGGCACCGCGGCCGGTTCCGGCTGGCCGATGGAGCACCCGGTGGCCTACTCGCTGATCACCATCGCGGTGATCCTGGCGGTCTTCGTGCCGCTGTCCATCCGGGCCTACCGCAGGGCGGCCTCGCGCTAGCCCTCCAGTGCTAGCCCCGGAGCGAGACGTGGAAGGACGTCGCCCACAGGGTCGCGGCGGTGCCGAGTCCGGCGGCGGCCATGGCGGCGTCCTTCTGGCCGAGCGCGAACAGGACGGCGCCGGCCAGCGCGGCCAGGCACAGCCCGGCGCCGGTCCACACGTACTGCGGCTGCCCGAAGACCTTCGCCAGGGGGAAGAAGTGCGCGCCGACGACGAGGGCGACGGCCGCCGGGATCAGCGAGGGCTGACCGAGCAGGTTCAGCGCGATGACGCCGACGGCGATCCCGGCCAGCTCCATCAGCCCGACGCGCCCGAAGGTCCGCTGCCAGCCCTCGGCGGGCGTCCGGGCGGGTCCCGGGCGTGAGCCGAAACGGATCGCGCAGAAGACCGCCGCCAGGGCCAGCACGATCGAGGCGATCCCGACGGGCAGGTTGCCGGGGCCGAGGTCGGCGATCATCGTCCACGGGAACGCGCCGATGCCGGTGATGAGGGCACCGCGACGGCGGAAGTTGGGCAGGCTCATGCGAGGAACCGCTTTCGGGGGAGGGGCGGGCCCGGCAAGCCTAGGGGAAAAAGATCATGGGCGGCAGAGGCCGCCCATGATTATCGGAAAGATCGCTTTCGCGAATCCTTTCCAGCCGATCCCGTCTCTCAGGCGGCGGCCTTGTCGGCGGCGGCCAGCTCCGACTTCCACTCGCGGAAGCTCTCCTCGGTGCGGCCCTGGCGCCAGTACCCGGAGATCGACACCTGGTCGCGCGCGATGCCGCGCTCGCCGAACAGGTGCGGGCGCAGCTGCTTCATGACGGCGTTGCCCTCGCCGTGCACGAAGGCGTGCACGCGGCCCTCGGGGAAGTCCATGCCCTTGACGTGGTCGAGCAGCAGGCTCGTGGTGCCGGGGGCCGCCTCGCCCCGGTGCAGCCACACGAACTCGGCGGCGCCGGGGGTGGCCAGCTCCATCTCGTCCTCGGGTCCGGTGACCTCCAGGACGACCTTCACCGGCACGCCCGTCGGGACCTTCTCCAGGGCTCCGGCGATGGCCGGGATGGCGCTCTCGTCGCCGACCATGAGGTGCCAGTCGGCGGCCGGGTTCGGCGCGTAGGCGCCGCCCGGGCCCATCAGGGCCAGCTCGTCGCCGGGCTTGGCGTTGGCCGCCCACGGCCCGGCGATGCCCTCGTCCCCGTGGTGCACGAAGTCGATGACCAGCTCGGCGCCGTCGAAGGAGCGCACGGTGTAGGTGCGCGAGACCGGCCACTGCTCACGCGGCAGGTTCTCCCGGATCCAGCCCAGGTCGAAGGGCTTGGGGTAGCTCACGCCGGCGGGCCCGAACTGGAGCTTGACGTAGTGGTCGGTGAAGTCGTTGTCCACGAATTCCGCCAGCCCGGGACCGCCGAGGACCACGCGGATCAGGTGCGGGGAGAGCCGCTCGGTGCGCAGGACTTCGAGGACCTTCGCGCGCGGGGTCTTGCGGACCGGTTGTTCCGTCATGGAGCCTGACCTTCACATCGAGACACTTAGATTAGGCAACCCTAATACCCCGAGGCGGGTGTCGGCAATCCGACCCGTCGTGCGGGAAGAATGCCCGAGTGGCGAGACCGGACCACCGTCGGGGACCGAACCGGTCGCCCCGGCCCCCACCTAAAGCGAAAGGCCGCCCCGTGGCGGGGCGGCCTCAAGCCAGGACAAAAAGCCCGTGAGGGCGGACTCGGTCATCGCGACCTCGAACACGCCCTTGGGCGTGCGACACACGAGCACCTGCACCGACGGCGGGAACACCTGCGTCTCGGGACCCTCCGGTCTGCGGCGCGACTCGATCACGGTCTCGCCGCGCTCCAGGGCCACCTTCGGCCGGGGCGCGTAGGAGAACATCCGGAACCACTGCAGGCGCCCCGCGTCGAAACGCCCGAACCCCGGCGCCCAGCCACGACCCGGGATCCGGGTCGACAGGCGCACGGCCATGACGATCGCCCCGCTGCGGGTCAGAACCCCGCGGCGGGCGAAGAGCAGCGCGATCGCGGCCACGAGGGCGAGTACGGCGATCCCGACGACGGCGAGTGAGGTTCCCACGTCCGCACCCCGCCCGTGGCCGTTAGTGGGCGTTCGCGGCGGAGGCGACCGCCGGCTGGCAGGTCTCGGCGAGGATCGTGACCCCGTTGGAGGTGACCGACAGGAAGCCGCCGTTGACCGTGTAGGCGACCTCTTCGCCGTCGGCCAGCTTGATGCGGACGTTCCCCGGGTCGGCCAGCTCGCCCAGCAGCGGCGAGTGCCCGTGCAGCACGCCCAGCTCACCCTCGGTGGTGCGGGCGATCAGCATCTCGGCCTGGCCGGACCAGACCTTGGCCTCGACGGCGACGATCTCTACATTCAGCAGCTCAGCCACTACGGCTCCTTACACACCTCGGGGATCGAGTAAGTCTAGACAACCTGACCGGCGGTCTCGCCGCCAGTGGCGGTCATTTGTGAAGCGATCGACGCCAGGCTCTCCTCCCACAGCTCCCGCGGCAGCGGCGGGAGGACGTCGCCCCACAGCGCCAGGCAGGTGCCGCGGAACTGCATGAGCCCCTCCGGGCGCGCGAAGAACCACCAGTGCAGGTGCGAACCGCCGTCACCCCACTTGCTCATGTGCACGCGCGCGATGTCGCCCAGGCCCATCATCGCGTTCTCCACCCGCTGCATGACCGGCCCCAGTTCCGCCGACAGCCCGGCGGGCAGGTCCCCGGAGTCGTAGTGGCCGCGCGGGGTCAGCAGGAGCGTCACCAGCGCCTCGGGCTCACGACGGGCGCTCAGCCGCCAGTTCGCGTCGGTCCAGACGTAGCCGTCGTCATCGCCACGGGCGCACTCGCCGCACTCACGGCCGCCCTCGCCGCCGCGGGGCGGTTCGGGGATCACCGGGTCCTCGATCGCCTTGATCGAGAGCTCGCCCTCGTAGGGGAAGATCTCCCAGAACGGGATACCGCCCTCGGGCGCGGCGGAGGGGACGCCGTAGGTCAGGTGGGCGGCGTACTTGCCCGGGGTCTTCGCAGGGGTGGTCATGACCGGATCTTCCCAGAGCCCCGCACCCCACCCCCGCGAGGCCGCCCGGGACCGCCACCGGGTACGCGAAAGGGGCCGCCCCACCAGGGGACGGCCCCAACGTCACTCGCGAGACTTACGCCTTCGCCAGCTCCGCCGCGTTGCGCTCAAGGTCGTCGAGCCCACCGCACATGAAGAACGCCTGCTCGGGGAAGTGGTCGTACTCGCCCTCACAGATCTTGCGGAAGGCCTCGACGGTGTCCTTCACGTCGACCGTCGAACCCTCGACGCCGGTGAACTGCTTGGCGGCGTAGGTGTTCTGCGACAGGAACCGCTCGATGCGGCGCGCACGCGCCACGGTGACCTTGTCCTCCTCGGACAGCTCGTCCATACCGAGGATGGCGATGATGTCCTGCAGCTCGTTGTACTTCTGCAGGATCCGCTTCACCTCGGAGGCCACGCGGTAGTGCTCCTCGCCCACGAACTCCGGCGCCAGGATCCGCGAGCTCGACGCCAGCGGGTCCACGGCCGGGTAGATGCCCTTGTCGGACACCTTCCGCTCCAGGTTCGTGGTCGCGTCCAGGTGGGTGAACGCGGTGTGCGGCGCCGGGTCGGTGTAGTCGTCGGCGGGCACGTAAATGGCCTGCATCGAGGTGATGGCCTTACCGGAGACGGAGGTGATCCGCTCCTGGAGCTGGCCCATCTCGTCGGCCAGGGTCGGCTGGTAACCCACGGCCGACGGCATACGGCCGAGCAGCGTGGACACCTCGGAACCGGCCTGGGTGAACCGGAAGATGTTGTCCACGAAGAGCAGCACCTCCTGGTTCTTGACGTCCCGGAAGTACTCGGCCATCGTCAGCGCGGACAGGGCCACGCGGAGACGGGTGCCCGGGGGCTCGTCCATCTGGCCGAAGACCAGCGCGGTGTCGTTGAACACGCCCGCCTCGGTCATCTCGGCGATCAGGTCGTTGCCCTCACGGGTGCGCTCGCCGACACCGGCGAACACCGAGGTGCCACCGAAGTTACGGGCCACACGGATGATCATCTCCTGGATGAGGACCGTCTTGCCCACGCCGGCGCCGCCGAAGAGGCCGATCTTGCCGCCCTTGACGTACGGGGCGAGCAGGTCCAGGACCTTGATGCCGGTCGGCAGCATCTCGGTCTTGGGCTCCAGGGCCGCGAACGCCGGGGGCTTGCGGTGGATGCCCCAGTAAGCGTCGGCGTTGATCTCCTCGCCGGGCTTCAGGTTGAGGCACTCGCCGATCGCGTTGAACACGTGGCCCTTGGTGCCGTCACCGACGGGCACCGAGATCTGGGCGCCGGTGTCGGAGACCTCGGTGCCGCGGACCATGCCGTCGGTCGGGGCCATGCAGATCGCGCGGACCTGGTTGTCGCCCAGGTGCTGCGAGACCTCCAGGGTCAGGGTCTTCTTGCCGCCGGAGAGCTCGACATCGACCTTGAGGGCGTTGTTGATGTCCGGCATCGCGTTGCGGGGGAACTCCACGTCGACGACCGGGCCGATGACCCGGATGACGCGGCCCACACCGGTGTTAGCGGTAGTCATTAATCTTCACTTCCTGCCGCAGCCAGCGCGTTCGCGCCGCCGACGATCTCACTGATCTCCTGGGTGATCTCGGCCTGACGGGCGGCGTTGCGCTCCCGGGTCAAGGTCTTGATCATTTCTTCTGCGTTGTCCGTCGCGCTCTTCATCGCCCGTCGGCGGGCCGCGGACTCACTGGCGGCCGAATCGATGAGCGCCGCGTAGATGCGGGTCACCAGGTACTTCGGCAGCAGCGCGTCGAGCAGCTCCTCGGCGTTCGGCTCGAACTCGTAGGCGGGCAGCAGGCCCTTGTCTCCCTGGACCTCCTCCACGTGCATCGGCGCCAGGTTCAGCGCCTGTGGGGTCTGGGTGACCATCGAGACGAACTTGGTGGAGACGATGAACAGCTCGTCCACACCGAGAATGCCGTCGGGGCCGGGAGAATCGAGGTCGTCGTCGGCGCCGTTCACGAAGGCCGTGATCAGCGTGCGGGCGACTTCCTGAGCGTCGGCGACGGTGGGGCTCTGGGAGAACCCGGACCACTCCCCGGCCAGCTCGCGGCCGCGGAACTTGAAGTACGTGGCGCCCTTCTGGCCGGTCACGTACATCACCGGGTTCTTGCCCTCGGCGGCCAGCTTGGCCACCAGTCGCTCACCGGTCCGCAGCACGTTGCTGTTGTAACCGCCGCACATGCCCTTGTCACTGGTGATGATCAGGACGCCCGCGCGGCGGACAACCGGACGCGCCACCAGCAGAGGGTGGTTCACGTCGCAGTTGGACGCCAGCGCGGTGAGCACGCCGGTGATGGCCTGGGCGTAGGGCAGCGACGCCGCGACCCGTTCCTGAGCCTTGCCGATACGGCTGGTCGCGACGAGCTCCTGAGCCTTGGTGATCTTCTTGATCGACTGGGTCGACGCGATGCGCCGACGCAGGACTCGTAGCTGCGCACCCATGGGTTACTGGCCTTCGCCTTCGGACACGATCCGGGTGACGGTCTCGTGCGGGACCTCGTCGAGGGCCTCGGCCGGAGCCTCGTTCACGCGAATGGCGTCGTCCTTGGCCAGGAACATCTGCTTGAAGTCGCCGACGGCGACCTTCAGCGCGGCCACGGTGTCGTCACCGAGCTGACCGGACTCACGGATGTTGGTGAGGATGTCGGCCTTCGAGTGACGCAGGTAGTCGAGGAACTCGCCCTCGAAGCGGCGGACCTCGCCGACGGGGACGTCGTCGAGCTCACCGGTGGTGCCGGCCCACAGGGAGACGGTCTCCTCCTCCATCGGGAAGGGAGAAGCGGCGCCCTGCTTGAGCAGCTCCACCATCCGCATACCGCGGTCCAGCTGCGCGCGGGAGGCGGCGTCCAGGTCGGAGGCGAAGGCCGCGAAGGCCTCCAGCTCGCGGTACTGGGCCAGGCTCAGACGCAGCGAACCGGTCACCTTGCGCATGGCCTTGACCTGCGCGGCGCCACCGACTCGGGAGACGGAGGTACCGACGTTGATGGCCGGGCGCACACCGGAGTTGAACAGGCCCTCTTCGAGGAAGACCTGGCCGTCGGTGATGGAGATGACGTTGGTCGGGATGAACTGCGAGATGTCGCCGGCCTTGGTCTCGATGATCGGCAGACCCGTCATCGAACCGCCGCCGAGCTCGTCGGACAGCTTCGCGCAACGCTCCAGGAGCCGCGAGTGCAGGTAGAAGACGTCACCCGGGAAGGCCTCACGGCCCGGGGGGCGACGCAGCAGGAGGGAAACGGCGCGGTAGGCCTCGGCCTGCTTCGACAGGTCATCGAAGACGATGAGGACGTGCTTGCCGTTGTACATCCAGTGCTGGCCGATGGCCGAGCCGGCGTACGGGGCGAGGTACTTGAAACCGGCCGGGTCGGAGGCCGGGGACGCCACGATGGTGGTGTACTCCATGGCCCCGTGCGCCTCAAGGACGCCCTTGACCGACGCGATCGTGGACGCCTTCTGCCCGATGGCCACGTAGATGCAGCGGACCTGCTTCTTCGGGTCGCCCGACTCCCAGTTCTGACGCTGGTTCAGGATCGTGTCGATCGCGATCTGGGTCTTGCCGGTCTTGCGGTCGCCGATGATCAGCTGCCGCTGGCCGCGACCGATGGGGGTCATCGAGTCGATGGCCTTGATACCGGTCTCCATCGGCTCCGACACGCTCTGGCGAGCCATGACGTTCGGCGCCTGGAGCTCCAGCTCGCGGAAGCCCTCGTTCTCGATGGCTCCACGGTCGTCGATGGGCTCGCCCAGCGGGTCCACGACACGGCCGAGGAACCCGTCACCAACCGGCACCGAGAGGACGCGGCCGGTGCGCTTGACCGCCTGGCCCTCCTCGATCCCGGAGAAGTCACCCAGGACCACGACACCGATGGAGCGCAGTTCCAGGTTCAGCGCGACACCCAGGGTGCCGTCGGCGAATTCAAGTAGCTCGTTGGCCATCGTCGAGGGCAGACCCTCGACGATGGCGATCCCGTCAAATGCCTCGGCGACGACGCCGACCTCCGCTTTGGAGATCTCCGGCCGGTAGGACGACACGTAGCTGTCGAGCGCGCTACGGATCTCGTCCGAGGAGATGGTCAGCTCGGCCATCCTGTGTTTCCCTCGTCCCTGCTTGAAAGCGGTGTGTCAGCACCTCGGCTGACTCGATACGTTCTTGTTTAGTGGTCGCCCGCGAGCGCGTGGCGGGCATCGCCGAGGCGGGTGCTCAGGGTGCCGTCGTACAGGTCGTCGCCGACCCGCACGCTCATTCCGCCCACGATGGCCGGGTCGACGGTGACCTTGACGGACACCTCTCGACCGTACATCTGCGCCAGCCGCGCGATCAGCCGTCGCTCCTGGTCCTCGGTGAGGGTCCGGGCGACGGTGACGTAGGCCAGCTGCTGCTCGCGCCGCTCGGCGGCCAGCTCCACCAGCCGGGACAGGGCGGCGGCGAAGCCGCGCCCGCCGATACCGGCCAGCGCCACCTCGGTCAGCCGCACGGTGACCGGCTGTGCCTTGCCTTCGAGCAGGGACTTGACCAGCGTCGCCCGCCGCTCGGCCGGCACGGAGCCGTCCGAGAGGGCCGCCTGAAGCGGCGCGTCGGAGGCGACGACCTGGCCGAAGCGGAACAGTTCGTCCTCGACCTCGCCGAGCTGCCCGTCCTTGTCGGCGGCGGTGAGCAGGGCCTCGATGGCGAGGTCCTCCACACCGGTCAGCAGCTCGTGCGCGTTGGACCAGCGGCCCTCGGTGAGGGTCGTCACGATCTTCAGCGTTCCGGCGCCGACCTTGCCCTTGAGGAGGGTCTCGGCCAGCCCGGCCCGGTCCTTGCCGTCCCGGGCCGGGTCGGAGAGCGCGCGGCGGAGCCGCGGTTCGTCCGAGAGCAGCCGGGCGACCGAAAGCAGGTCGTCGGCCACGGTGCGCAAGGTGTCGGACTTGACACGCTTGGCGTACGAGGCGAGCGCTTCCACGCCCGCCCGGTACGTCTCCCGGCTTGCCGCGTGCATCACGCCCGCCCAGCCGTCTCGATGTTGTCGAGGTCGGCGAGGAACCGCTCGACGGTGCCGCTCTGGCGGGCCTCGTCGGCGAGGGACTCGCCGACGATCTTGCCGGCCAGGTCGACGGCGAGCTCACCGATCTCACCGCGCAGCTCGCGGATCAGCTGCTGCCGGTTGGCGGCGAGCTGGTCCCGGCCGGCGGCGATGACCCGGTCGCGCTCTTCCTCGGCCTTGGCCATGATGTCGGCCTTGATGCCATTGGCGTCGGCGCGGGCCTCGTCGCGGATGCGGGCGGCCTCGGTGCGGGCCTCGGCGAGCTGCTGCTTGTACTGAGCCAGCAGCGTGTTCGCCTCCTCCTGCGCCTTGTTGGCACGCTCGATGCCGCCTTCGATGGCATCCACCCGCGCCTTGAAGGTCTCTTCCATCTTCGGGAAGACGAACTTCATCAGCACGAAGCAGAGCAGCGCGAAGGCGACCGTTCCGACGATGACCTCGGACCACACCGGAATGATGATCCCGGAGCTGTCCTCAGCTGCGTAGTTCATGGGGTTGCTCCCGTCTTGGAGTTACGGTCGCTGGGTTTGCTAGCTGGGCTTGTTCTGGATGAACGCCAGGAGCAGACCGAACAGGGCGAGCGCCTCGGCGAGGGCCGCGCCGACGAACATCATCGGGCGGGTGATGTTGGCCGACTCCGGCTGACGGGCGGTGGAGTTGATCCACGCGGCGAAGATCAGGCCGACGCCGATGGCCGGGCCGATGGCGGAAAGACCGAAGCCGATAACGCTCAGGCTGCCGAACATCATGATGGGTGTTTCTCCTCATTGGTTGCGTGGCGTGTCCGTCACGCGCACGTTGCTGTGCTGGGTGGTACTGATTGCCGGGCGAGTCGTCCGCCCGTTCTTCGTGTTCTTTCCGCGATCAGTGCTCGTCGGCCAGTGATCCCTGGACGTAGACGGCGGTGAGCAGGGTGAACACGTATGCCTGGAGCAGCTGCACGAAGAACTCGAAGAAGGTCATGACGATCGCCATGGCGAAAGAGACCACCGAGACGGGGCGCAGGAACACACTCTCGGCGTTCAGCAGAGCGACGCCGCCGAGTGTGAAGACCAGGAGGATCATGTGGCCGGCGAACATGTTGGCGAAGAGCCGGACGGCCAGGGTCACCGGGCGCAGGATCAGGTTCGAGAGGAACTCGATCGGCACGATGATGGGGTACATCCCGATGGGCGTGCCCGAGGGGATGCAGCTGTTCTTGATGTACTTCCAGAAGCCGTGCTTCTTGATGCCGACCCAGTTGTAGAGCAGCCAGGACAGAACACCGAGCACGGCCGGGAAGGCGATGTGGGAGTTGGGGGAGATCTGGAACATCGGGATGATCGCGAACACGTTCATCATCAGAATGAAGCTGAAGAGCGTGGCGAAGTAGGGCGCGAAGCGCAGCCCCTCCGGCCCGATGATGTCCTTGACGATGCCGTTGCGCACGAACCCGTAAAGGGACTCCGCGATCCACTGTCCGCGCGTGGGAACCAGCTTGGGGTTCCGGTTGGCCAGCATGAAGAAGAGGATGATGAGGCCGACGCCGAGGAACACCATGAACGTGATGGTCGTGATCATGCCCTTGGGCAGGCCACCGAACCAGTCGGCGTAATTGAAGCTGTCCGTGCCCGGGGGGAAGTGGCCTTCCTCCGCGAGGATCGCGGGCGCTGCTCCGCTCACCGTGTCCGCCTTTCGCCTGTCACTCGGATTGACCCATCTTCTTCACGACCAGGTAGAGCCCGGCTCCAGCTCCGCCCACCCCGCCGATGAACGTGGCGAGATGATTCGGGACGTCGAGCCACCAGTCGATCAGCCATCCGGCTCCGCCCCAGATGAGCATTCCAGCGAGGAGGTAACTGATCACGGCCCAGCCTTGATCGGCACCAGAGCCCTGGCGCTTCGGAGGTTGGTCGTTGGTCATGTTGGCGCAGAGATTATCAGCCGTCCGGGTCGGGACCCATGGGGGTCCAAGGCTCTGACAGCGCCCGATCACTACGTGACGTAGAAATTACTCCACGTGTTTTTCGTCGTCCACATAGGGCAGCCTTGCCCGCACACCCCAGATCATCAAAACGGTCAACCAGGCCGTGATCGACACCGCGATGGAAGCCACCATTGGCATCAAACCGGCCCATTCCAGACGACTGGCGAACAGGAGGGCGGCCATCACCACGATGATCTTGAAGGTGTAGGCCATCATTCCCGCCGGGAGCACCAGTCGCATGTCCCAGGTCTCGACCCACGCGATCCCGTACCAGGATGCGGTGAACATCACCGTCACCACCGCGAGTCCCACGAAGGCGCCCCAGGCTCCGGGCGCGCCCTTCCAGATCGCCCCGGCCACGCAGAGCGGCACCAGCAGGCCCGCCGAGGTGATCAGGGACGGGCGGACCATCTTCACGCGGCGGCTCAGTTTGGGCGCGCGCGCCGGCTTGGGCTGCTCGTCTCCTTCGCCGGTCACGCCGCCACCAGCAGCCGCGCGAACGGAATCAGCGTCTCGTCCAGTTCGTCGCCGATGCGGCGGTAGGTGGCCGAGTCCAGGCCCCACGGGTCGTCCAGCTCGGACTCCGGGGCCTTGTCGCGGACGGCGTCGGCCGCCGCGACGATCGCCACGCCGCGTTCCTGCACCGCCTCGGGCGTCGCCGCGAAGGGCGGCAGCGCCGTGGCGTCCACGTGCTCCAGCAGCGCGCCGAGGTGCCGGACCAGGAAGGTCCGCGGCAGCGCCTGCGGATAGTGGGCGGCGATGTACTCGACCTGCTCGGAGGTCGCGGTGATGATCAGGTCGGAGATGTCGAGCATGTCGCGGGTGATCTGCCGGGAGCGGAAGCCCTCGTCGGTGCCGCCGCGTTCGCGCAGTTCTTTGGCGGTGGCCTCGGTCATGCCCTCACCGGCGTGCCAGCCGCCGAGGCCGCAGGAGTGGCTGAGCAAGAGCTCGTCCACGCCGTCCCCGACGTGCTCGCGCAGGCGGGCGACCAGCAGCCGCTCCGACATCGGGGAGCGGCAGATGTTGCCCATGCAGACCGACAGGACGGTGAACGGAGGCGTCAACGGGCTTCCTCGGGACCGATCGTCGAGGGAACCACTTCGCGGATCTTCTCCAGAGTGAGCGCGCCGGCGCGCAGCAGTACCGGCACGTCGCCGGTGCAGTCGACGATGGAGGACGGCACGAGGTCCTTGGACGGACCGGCCTCCAGGTACACGCTGACCGCGTAGCCCAGCTGGTCCTTGGCGTCGGCGGCGGTGGACGCCGGGGGGTGCCCGGTCTTGTTCGCCGAGGACACCGCCATCGGGCCGGTCTCCTGGAGGACTTCGAGGGCGACCGGGTGCATCGGCATCCGGACCGCCACGGTCCCGTCGGTGTCGCCGAGGTCCCAGTCGAGGGTCGGGGCGTGTTCCACCACGATGGTCAGCGCGCCGGGCCAGAAGGCCGCGACCAGGTCCCGGGCGGTCGACGGCAGGGACAGTACGAGGCCGTCGAGCGTCCGCCGGGAACCCACCAGGACCGGCGGGGCCATGTCGCGGCCCCGGCCCTTGGCGCGCAGCAGCGCCTCGATCGACCAGGACTTGAACGCGTCCGCCCCGATGCCGTACACGGTGTCGGTGGGCATGACCACGAGATCGCCGGAGCGCACGGCCGAGACGGCCGCCTCGACGGCGCGGTCGCGCTCTTCGACCAGGGAGCAGTTGAACAACCTCACGCGCGCAACGTTACGAGCCCGAAGCTGGGAACTTCCCGCCACCCCGCCGCTAACACATTGACGCTGGTCACACCCTGGGGAACGGCCGCCCCATCAGCTCGATCAGGAGGTCGCGGTCGTCACGCGGGGAGCACCGGTTGGGACGCCGGTGTCCGCACGCCTCGCACTCGTGCATCACGATCCACTGCTCGCCTTTCAGCATCGCCGCGATCGGCGCCATCATCCCGCCGCATTCGGCGGCCCGGTCCCCGGGATTGACGTCGACGTGCCGGGAGTACAGGCAGCGCGGGCAGTGATTGGTGTAACCGGTGCCCTTGACCTCACGCCGGCAGTGGGCGCAGGTGAAGTCCTCGATGCGGCGAGTGAAGGCGGCGGTCATGCTGCGATTGTGCATGCCGGACCCGTGGACGCAGTACGGCGGTGACCACCCACGCGGAGGAGAGTGAGGGTTTTGACCGTGTGTCTGTGAAGGGCGCGCGCGTGCAGCGGCGCAACCAACCCCCAGAGCCACGACGCACCGTGTGCCGAGGAACAAAGCCCACCTCCGGCTCGCGAAGAGTGTTTTTGGACCCGGGGTCCAGGGGACGGAGTTCCCTGGTGGGGGTCCAGGGGGCAAAGCCCCTTGGGCACCAAGCGGAGAAGAAGACAAGCCACGGCCGCAAGCCCCCACACAGCCGCGAAAAGAGACGCCGGGGCGTCGCCCCGGCTCTCCACGGCCTGCGGCTACGCGTTCCCCGTCTCCCGCCTACCCCTTCCCCGCCGTCACGAACCTCGCCCGTCCCGCCAGGTCGCGGTGCTCCTCCACCGCCCCCCACCCGGCCTCCTTCAGCAGCGCGGGAACCACGTACCCGTGCGTGTCGTCATGCTCCATCCCGAACCGCCCTCCCTCGCGCAGCAGCCCCCAGGCCCGCCGGTGCAGCGGCCGGATCACGTCCAGCCCGTCCGCGCCTCCGAACACCGCGCGGGCCGGGTCCCGGCGGACTTCCGGGGAGACCGCGGTGGCGTCGGGCACGTAGGGCGGGTTGGACAGGACGGCGTCGACGGTGCCGTCCAGTTCGGCGAGGGTCTCCGCGGCGGTCGCGTCGCCTTCGACCACGCGGACGCCGCGCGGCCCGGCGTTGCGGCGCAGCCACACGAGCGCTTCGGCGTCGGTCTCCACGGCCACGACGGTGGCGTCGGGGCGGTGCGCGGCGAAGGCGATCGCGATCGCCCCTGAGCCCGAGCACAGGTCCACGACCAGGGGCTTCGGTGTTTCCCGCAGCGCGCCCAGCGCCCAGTCGACCAGGAGCTCGGTCTCCGGGCGGGGTACGAACACGCCGGGGCCGACCTGGAGGTCGACGCCCAGGAAACCGGCGCCGATCAGGTACTGGAGGGGGGTGCGCGAGCGGCGCAGGGCGATCAGTTCACCGAATCGCGTCACCGCGTCCTCGTCCGGTGAGGGCGCGAGGATGAGCCCGCCGCGGGAGGTGCCCGCCACGTGTGCGGCCAGCAGCTCGGCGTCCACCAGCGGGGACGGGACTCCCCCGGCGGCCAACTCACCGGCACCCTTGGTCACCAGCTCACGCCACGTCGTCGTCACACGGATCAACTTAACGGCCGGGGTTCGGCGTCGGCGTCCCGCCATCTACCGTCGCGCGGGCTAGTGTCGGGGACACGACTGAAAGGTCGGCGCGCGCCGGGTGAGGCTGTTGGTGCGCGCGGCCGTGGGTCGCGGCGACATTCCAACAGCGCCTACCACCCGGTTCGTCCCCCGTGCGAACCGGGTGAGCCGGGTTCACCGGTTTGCCGCCGTACGTCATGCTTAGGCGATTGGGAGGTGAACAGTGGCCAACGCCGAGGAATTCGCCCGGGTGAGCGAGATCCGTGCCCTCCTGCGCGCCGGCCGTTCCTCCGCCGCCGTGGCCCTCGTCGACGCCACCCTCCCCGACGCCGACGACCCCACCGAGCGGACCTGGCTGCTGCTGCTGCGGCTGGCCGGGGTCTTGAACCTGGAGCACTCCGCCGAGTACGCCGGGACCGTCGACCGCGCCGCCGCCGCCGTCCGCGACCTGGGCGACCCGGGCGCGCTGGGCTACTTCCACGCCCTCGCCGCGCAGGTGGCGCACGCCGACGGCTCGCTGGAGCGGTGCGTGACGCACCTGGTGCGCGCGGGCCGGTTCCTCACCGAGGTCGACAAGCCCGACGTGGTCACCGCCGCCGCGTGGCACAACCTGGCGGTCTCCTACTCCAACATCTGGTTCCACGACCAGGCCGCCGACGCCGCCGGGCGCGCCCGCGAGGTGGCCGCCTCGCTGGACATGAACTGGCACCTGGCGCTGCCCGAGGTGCAGGTCCGCTTCGGCATCTACCTGGACCACCGCGGTGACACCGACGGGTGCGTGCGGGTGCTGCGCGCGCTGGTCAACGACGCCGACCGCGCGCCCCGCCGCGAGGACAACCCGGCGCTGCCCCGCGTCATCGACATGGACCTGCCATGGTTCGGCTACGCGCTGACCCGCCTGGCGGCCCTCGACGCCGGAGACGACCGCGACCCGCGCCCCTACCTGTACGCCGCCGGCGGCGACGCCGAACTGGCCGACCTGCGCTCCTACGGCGAGGTGTGCCGGGCGATCGCCGCCGGGGACAGCGAAGCGGCGCTGGACCGGCTCCAGCGCCTGGAGAGCGCCATCTACAACCCGCACCTGACGACCCTCGGCGCGAGCGAGGCCGCGCGGCTGCGGGCCCTGGCGCACCTGGTCGCCGGTGACCACGCCGCCGCCTACGCCGCCGAGCGCTCGGCGTTCCAGCACACCGCCAGCCACCTCGACCGCATCCAGACGCTGCTGGTGGAGGGCGTCGCCGCGCGCCTGGACCACGAGGACCTGCGCCTGACGGTGGCCCGCTACGCCGACGAGGCCCTCACCGACCCGCTGACCGGGCTGCCCAACCGGCGCCACCTCCAGCAGTACGTGGAGGCGATGGCCGAGCGGGGCGAGACGGGCGTCCTGGGCGTCTTGGACCTCGACGGGTTCAAGGCGGTGAACACCGTCCACGGGCACCTGTCGGGCGACACGGTCCTGCAGAAGGCGGCGGGCGCGCTGGTGCGCATCATGCGCCGCCGCGACTTCGTGGCCCGCTACGGCGGCGACGAGTTCGTGCTGATCCTGCCCTCGGCGACGATGGAGAAGACCGAGGAGATCGGCGCGCGCATCACCTCCGCGATCGCCGCCGAGGACTGGGCCTCGCTGGTGCCGGGCACTCCCCTGTCGGCGAGCATCGGCTGGGCCGAGCTCAATGGCGTCGAGCGCCGCAACGGCCGCACCGAGATCGCCTCCGCCTTCGAGATCGCCGACCGGGCGATGTACCAGGCGAAGGCGGCCGCGATGCGGCGGCGCCGCGCGGGCGGCGGCTTAGCCGCGTAGCTTCGCCTGGGCCTTGCGGACCAGCGGCATGCCCCATTTGGCGAAGACGACCAGGAGCACCACCGCCACGCCGATGGCGGCGACGATCGACCAGCCCTTGGGCAGGCCCGCGACATAGAGGACGTTCCCGAGCTTGACGATGCCGCCGATGACGAAGACCACCGCCATCCCGATCGCGGCCATCTGGAACAGGGGCGAGTCCAGTTTGACGGCGAGGAACGCGTAGAGCACGATCTCGGCGATCGCGACGATAAAGAAGCACACGATGGTGTCGAGGCCGGTGACCTTCTCCAGCAGGAGCGTCGGGATCGCGGTCCCGAACACGGTCAGCAAAGCGACCCAGCGGTTCACATGAGACTCCTATCGGGGTGTGACGGACGGAGAAGTCTGACAGGCTCCCGCAACACCCCGCCTCAGCCCTCCGGACACTCCTTCACGTCCGCGTCCGGGGAGCGGTATCGCACTGGACACCGCGAAGAGATCGGTGATCATTGACGGCATGGTTCGTTTCCAGGGCATCCCCGAAGTCACCGAAACCCCGGCCGTGGCCGTCGTCATCGACGTCATGCGCGCCTTCACCGTCGCGGCCTGGGCCTTCGCCCGGGGCGCGGAGAAGATCGTGCTCGCCGGGTCCCTCGACGACGCCCTGGCGCTCAAGGACCGCCACCCCGGCTGGGTGGCGCTGAAGGACGGCCCACCCGCGCCCGGCTTCGACCTGGTCAACTCCCCGGGGTTGTTGCGCGATGCCGAGCTCGGCGGGAAGACGGTCGTGCAGAAGACCATCGCGGGGACCGTGGGCGCCCTCGCGGTCGAGGACGCGCCGCTGCTTCTGTGCGCGAGTTTCGTCGTGGCCGAGGCGACCGCCCGGCTGCTGCGCACGCACGGCGCCACCGAGGTCACCTTCGTGGTCACCGGCGAGGACGGGCGGGCCGAGGAGGACCTGGCCTGCGCGGAGTACATCGCCGGGCGGGCCACCGGAGCCGGGACCGACGCCACCAATTACCTGCGCCGGGCGGCCCACTCGCGCGCCGCGGCCGAACTGGCCGAGGGCGTGCGCGAGGGCAGCCACCCCGACGACGTCGGTCTCTGCCTCGATCTCGACCGGTTCCCCTTCGCGATGGCGGCGGCCCGGGAGGACGGCCTCATGGTCCTGCGCCCGCTCGACGTTCCCTAGCCCGGCCGTCTCAGCGCCCCTCTGCGGCTCGTTCACCCCCGGGTGCGCCTCTCTGTGCGCGAGCGCGCCGGGCGGGCCGACATAACCCAGGTTTATCGACGGACTTCGATGTCTTAGAAATGGGACGAGGCCCGCCCCGCGAACCGGGACGGGCCTCGACGGCGGGACGGCTAGCCCTTGCGGGACAGCCCCTCCTCGCCTTCCATGCGCGCGTTGCGCTCGGCCGTGGTCAGCGCGTCCAAGACGGCGTCCAGGTCGCCCTGCAGCACGGTGTCCAGGTTGTGCGCGGTGAAGCCGATGCGGTGGTCGGTGATCCGGTTCTGCGGGAAGTTGTAGGTGCGGATGCGCTCGGAGCGGTCCACCGTCCGCACCTGCGACTTGCGCACGTCGCCGGCTTTGGCCGCGGCCTCCTCCTGCTTGAGGGCCAGCAGCCGGGAGCGCAGGACCCGCAGGGCCGACTCCTTGTTCTGCAGCTGCGACTTCTCGTTCTGGGAGGACACCACCAGACCGGTCGGGATGTGGGTGAGCCGCACCGCCGAGTCGGTGGTGTTGACCGACTGGCCGCCGGGTCCCGAGGAGCGGAACACGTCGACGCGGATCTCGTTCATGTCGAGCTGCACGTCCACCTCCTCGGCCTCGGGGACGACGAGCACGCCCGCGGCGGAGGTGTGGATGCGGCCCTGCGACTCGGTCGCGGGCACGCGCTGGACGCGGTGGACGCCGCCCTCGTACTTCAGGCGCGACCACACGCCGTAGCCGCCCTCGGGCATCCCCTTGGTCTTCACCGAGAACGAGATGTCCTTGACGCCGCCCAGGTCGGTCTCCTCCGAGCCGAGGACCTCGATGGCCCAGCCCCGGCGCTCGGCGTAGCGGGTGTACATGCGCAGCAGGTCACCGGCGAACAGCGCGGACTCGTCGCCGCCCTCACCGGCTTTGATCTCCACGATGACGTCGCGCGCGTCGTCGGGGTCGCGCGGCAGCAGCAGCTCGCCCAGCTTGACCTCCAGGGCCGGGATGCGCTCGGCGAGCTCATCGGCCTCGGCGGCGAAGTCGGGGTCGTCGGCGGCGAGTTCGCGGGCGGTCTCCAGGTCGGCGCGGGCCTGGTCGAGCTCGGCGGCGGTGGCCGCGATGGGGCTGAGCTCGGCGTAGCGGCGTCCGACGCGGCGGGCCAGGGCCTGGTCGCCGTGGATGGACGGGTCGGCGAGCTGCTTCTCCAGCTCGGAGTGCTCGGCGAGCATGTCGGCGAGCCGGTTGCCGCCGTGGGACTCACTCATGGTTTCTCCTGGCGAGCGAAAAGTTCGAAGAAGATACGAAAACGGCGCCTGCCGTTCCCCTGGAAAAGGGGTCGGGCGGGCGCCGTGGGAGTCGCTACTGACCGGCCTTCTTGGTGCCGACCGAGAGGTTCGCGTACTTCTTCTGGAAGCGGGCGACGCGGCCGCCGGTGTCGAGGATGCGCTGCTTGCCCGTGTAGAACGGGTGGCACACGGAGCAGGTCTCGGCGTGGATCTTGCCGGACGCCACGGTGCTGCGGGTGGTGAACTCGTTGCCGCAGGAACAGGTCACCACGGTCTCGACGTAGTTCGGGTGGATCTCGGGCTTCATGTCATCCTCGTTTTCTCGGTCGCCGGGTCGCACGCGGCGTGAACCGGTACCGGTAGGTGCAAGTCTGTGCCGCATGGACGGCACGCAACCGGAACAGCCTACCGGCCCGGTTCATTCCCCGGTCAGCGGGTGATCGTGACGGTCGCCTCCCGGGTGACGCCGTTCACGGTGAGCCGCAGGGTGACGGTGCCCGGGCGCAGGGCTTCGAGGCGTCCGGTGGACGGGTCGAAGCGCGCGACGCACCGGTGGCCGCGGTCCACGCCCTCCCATCCCGAAACGCAGAGCCCGCGTGATCCGTCCCACTCCCCCAGGACGGGGTAGGCGACGGGGACGTCGCGCCCGGCCTGTTTGAGGAGGGCGGTCACGGTGGCGTCCCGGCCGGCGCGCAGGCTCGCGGGCGTGGTGAGGACGACGTCGTCGGTCTGCGGGCGGAACGCGGCGGCCAGCCAGCCGGAAGGTTCGCCGTAGGGGTTGGCGCGGCGTTCGCGCTGCTCGTGGGCGCTGACGGGGTTGACGCCGAACTCGGTCCAGCCGATGAAGCCGCCGCCCTCGGCGGGCCCGGCGGGCGCCTTGCCGGAGTTGCCGTTGATGACGTAGGGGACGCCGTCGACGTGGGAGGCGTGGAAGACGCCGACGTGGCCGCCGATGAAGCCGGTGCCCTTGCCGGTGTTCCGGGCGAAGTCGGCGAGCCAGTTCTCCACGGTGGCCGCTTCCTTGCGGTCGCCGAGCTGGCTGCCCTTCTGCGGGGTGGGGTCGCGCGGCGGGACGTGCTCGACGAGGACCACGGAGTTGACCGACTTGTCCTCGGCGGCCCGGTCGAGGGCGTCGCGCAGCATCGCGATCTGGTCGAAGCCGCCGCCGCGGATGTTGAGGCGGGAGGTGTCCAGGGTGATGAACCGCGTCCCCTTGTGGTCGAAGACCCGATGCGGCTCGCCGAAGTTGGCCTTCCACAGGTCGATGGAGCCGCCCATGACCTCGTGGTTGCCGGGGACGTAGTAGTAGGGCAGGTCGGTGCCCAGTTCCTCGCTCAGGACGCGTTTGGCCAGGTCGAGGTCGATCTGGGCGGCCTCGTCGACGAGGTCGCCGTTGATGATGAGGAAGTCGGGTTTGGCGGCCTTGATCTCGCGCAGGGTGCGGCGGGCGGAGGCGACGATGTCGCTGTCGGGGGCGCGGCCGACGAACTGGGCGTCGGACATGACCGCGAAGCGCCACTTCCGGCCGTCCACCGAGGCGGTCAGGATCGGGTCGACGGGGGTGGCCTCGGCGGGGACGTCGATGGCCGGCGGGACCTTGGCGACGATGTCGTCGATGACGATCTCGCTCTTGTAGGCGATCGTCGGGCGGGTCTCGGCGACGTAGAAGCGGCGGATCTTCACCGGGTAGACCACCCCGGCCGGGACGGGCATCTCGATGTAGCGCCAGCCGGTCCAGGTGATCAGGTCGCCGCGCAGGATGGTGGCGGTGCCCTGGGAGTCGACCAGGTGCAGCGAGGGCCACTCGCCGGTGCCGTTTCCGTTGATCCACATGCCGAAGGCCTGCGGCTGCCCGGGGACGTCGATCATCGCGGGCGGCTCGGCGTAGGCGGCGCGGGTGGCGGTGGACTGGGTGAAGTCGTAGCTCATCTTCAGGCCCTGGCCGGTGTGGCCGGGCGCGGCGGCGACCGAGCCGGTGGCCCGCGCGGAGGTGAACTTCCAGGAGGCGGCGTCGTCGAAGGCCGCCGCGCCCTGCTCGGCCAGGCCCACGGTGACCGGGACGACGGTGGTGCGGTCGCCGACGGTGGCGGTGACCAGGGCGGCGCTTCCGGCGGTCTTGCCCTTGACGGTGAAGTTGCCGGAGGGGTCGGCGGTGATGTCGAGCAGCGCGCGGTCGTAGTCGAGTTCGACGTCGGAGGGGTCGATCGGGGCGGAGTAGCCCGCCGCGTCGTAGCCGAGGACGCCGAAGCGTCCCATGCCCTCGACGCCGGACAGGCCCACGCGCTCGACGGTGGCGTCCACGCGGTTCAGCTCGCCCAGGACGTCGATGCCGAGCTCACCGTCGGCGCGCCGGTTGGAGGCGGTGACGGTGGTGCGCCCGGGGTTGCGGGCGTGGAAGACGCCGTCGCGGCCGACCTTGCCGACGCGGCCGTGGTCGGTGCGCCACTGCACTCTCGAAGATCCGGGCGTGCCCGACGCCGGGCCGCGGTTCTCGTCGAAGCCGACCGCGGTCAGCGGCCGCGACAGGCCCGGGAAGACCCGCTCGGGGTGGCCGGGGGCGACGGTGGAGGCACCGGGGGCGTCCTCGGGGGCGGCGCTGGTGCGCACGTCGTAGCCGGACAGGCGTCCCGAACCGTCGGGGACGGTGATCGCCAGGCCATTGGCCACCGGCCGCTCGGAGCCGTCGGAGGGGCCGTTGACCACGCGCAGGTCGTGGGTGCCGGGCTCGCGGGCCAGCATGGTGGAACTGCCTCCCCCGTCGATGTTCAGCGCGTTGTACGCGCCCAGGTCGAGCATCATCTTCGCCATCTGCGGCACCGTGATGCCCGCGGAGTTCGTCTGCTTGCCGTCGACGGTCAGCAGGTACATCGTCGTCCCGTCGGCGGAGAAGCCCACCGCCGAACGCGCGGCGATCGCGTCATCGGCGTTCGGGACGACCGCGCCGTCGGCGACCAGCAGCTGATTGCCGCCGATGGCGGTCTCCAGGCCCTTGTTCTTCGGGGAGTAGGCGACGGTGACCGCGTCACCCGGCTTCAGCGCCGACAGCCGGTCGGCGCCGGACCCGCGTCCGACCAGGACGATCGTGCCCTGCGGGATGTCGCCCTCGCCCGGGGCTCCGATTGTGGCCACCACCCCGTTCTGGATGACCACCTCGACGGCCTTCGACGCGCCGACGACCACGCGGGCGCGCGACATCGGGCCCCAGAGCGGGTTGTAGGCGCCGATCTCACCCTCGTCGACGGTGTTGGTGTTGAGGGAGTCGATGGCTTGCACGCCGTTCGGTGTGGTCAGCGTTCCCTCGAAGCCGACCTGCATGATGCGGCCGACGCCGTCCGGGGTGATCGCGATGGCGTTGTCCCGGCCGTCGTTGGCGGACTTGACCAGCTCGCCGTCGCTGATGCCCACGCCGTTGGACGCGCCCGTGTCGTTCATGTCGAAGAAGTCGCCGTTGATGGCGGCGACGGTGGTGGGGCGGTGTCTGGCCTGCTCGGAGATGGGCTCGACCTTGGCGACGCGGTCCGGGGAGAGGTACTCGACCTCGGCCTTGCTGGAGAGGTCGACGGTGAGGGCGTCGGCGCGGAGCCAGCCTTCGGGTTGCCAGCGGTCTAGGGCTTTGTGGGTTACGCCGGGGGCGAGGAGGGTGGTCTTGGTTGCGGTCTCGATTGGCCTTGGCTCGGCTTGGGTTTCGGCGGCGGTTGCGGATGGTGGGGCGGTGAGGAGGGCGAGGAGCAGGGCGGATGCCACGCCTGCTGTGGTGAGGGCTAGCGGGCGGGGGGACACGATGCCTCCGGGGTGGACGAGGGGGGTCCTTGGGATTTAACCGGAGGGGGGTTGGGGGGTGCAAGGTTTTCTACGGGGCGGGATGGGGAAGTGTAGGAAAACTTCGGTTGATCTTGGGGGCCAGATACCCCACTCCTGCCTCTCCCCCTGCCTCTCCCCCTGCCTCTCCCCCTGCCTCTCCCCCTGCCTCTCCCCCTGCCTCTCCCCCTGCCTCTCCCCCTGCCTCTCCCCCTGCCTCTCCCCCTGCCTCTCCCCCTGCCTCTTTCGGCTTGCGGGCCGTCGGGGGCGTTCTTCACCCCGGGTTTCGCCCGTCTCCCTTCTCGTCTCGCCCGCGCGGATCGACCATCTTCTATTCGCCACATCGGCGCTATTTGACGGTCGCCGTCTGGTCAGGGCTTTCAGCCCTGGGACCCGACCAGGGGTGCGGCCCCTGGACGCCGGACCTCTCTCGGGAGGCTCCACCCGCGTTCGGCCTTTGCGACGGTGAACGAGGAACCCCGGGGTGTCAAGACGGAAGAGCTGTCTTGACACCCCGAGAACCCTCGTTCCAAGAACCCATCCGGCCGACCGAGGGAGGATCCTCTCCTATCCCGAGACAGCCCCCGCGGATCTGGTCACGGGCCCGTGTTGTCGTGCGTCCCCGGCTTGTCTTGGGCCCGGCTCTAAAACAACAAGCTCGGTCTGGTGCCCGGGTTCTGACCCCGTAGCCAGCCAGTCACCTTGCCCGGGTCTAAAACAACGAGCTTGTCTCTCACCCGGGTTTTGACCCCGTTGCCAGCCAGTCACTTTGCCCGGCTTCAAGCCGCGTTCTCCTGCTCCGTGCACGAAACACTAAAAGGCCCGCCCCGGCTTTCGCCGGGACGGGCCTTTCCCTTGCTCTTGCTCTTGCTCTTGCTAAACGCTGTTCACGAGCGCTTTCGCGTCTCGCCTACTCCCCGCCGCCGGGCGTGGTCTTGGCGATCTGCATCAGGAACTCGATGTTCGTCTTCGTCTTCTTCAGGCGGTCGAGCAGCAGCTCCAGTGCCTGCTGGGGCTCCAGGCCCGAGAGGACGCGGCGGAGCTTGTAGACGATCGCGAGCTCTTCGGGGGCGAGCAGGATCTCTTCCTTGCGGGTCGAGGATCCGTGCACGTCCACGGCGGGGAAGACCCGCTTGTCGGCGAGCTTGCGGTCGAGCTTGAGCTCGGCGTTGCCGGTGGCCTTGAACTCCTCGAAGATGACCGTGTCCATCATGGAGCCGGTCTCCACCAGCGCCGTGGCGATGATGGTCAGGGAGCCGCCGTTTTCGATGTTGCGGGCGGCGCCGAGGAAGCGCTTCGGGGGGTACAGGGCGGTGGAGTCGATGCCGCCGGACATGATGCGCCCGGAGGCGGGGGCCGCCAGGTTGTAGGCGCGGCCGAGGCGCGTGACCGAGTCCAGGAGGACGACCACGTCGTAGCCGAGTTCCACGAGGCGCTTGGCGCGCTCGATGGACAGCTCCGCCACGGTGGTGTGGTCGGACGGCGGACGGTCGAAGGTCGAGGCGATGACCTCGCCCTTCACCGAGCGCTGCATGTCGGTGACCTCTTCGGGACGCTCGTCCACGAGCACGACCATCAGGTGGCACTCGGGGTTGTTCGTCGTGATCGCGTTGGCCACGGCCTGCATGACGCTGGTCTTACCGGCCTTCGGCGGGGCCACGATCAGGGCGCGCTGGCCCTTGCCGATCGGGACCACGAGGTCGATGACGCGGGTGGTGAGGATGTGCGGCTCGGTCTCCAGGCGCAGGCGCTCCTGCGGATAGAGCGGCGTGAGCTTGTAGAACTCGGGGCGGCGCTTGGCCTCCTCCGGGTCCATCCCGTTGATCGTGTCGAGCCGGACCAGCGGGTTGTACTTGTCGCGGCGGTTGCCGCTGCTCTGCTGCTGCTCGCCCTCGCGGGGGGCGCGGACGGCGCCGGTGACGGCGTCGCCGCGGCGCAGACCGTACTTGCGGACCTGCGACATCGACACGTAGACGTCGTTCGGGCCGGCGAGGTAGCCGGTGGTCCGGATGAAGCCGTAGTTGTCGAGGATGTCGAGGATGCCGCCGACGGGCACGAGGACGTCGTCCTCGCGGATCTGCGGGTCCTGGTTGCCGCCGCCGCGCTGGCCGGAGCTCTGGCCCCGGTCGCCGCGGTCGCGGTCGCGGCCGTCGCGGCCGTCGCGTCCGCCCTGCTGCTGCGGCTGGTCGCCGCGCTCACGGCGCCGGTCGCGGTCGCGCTGACGGCGGTTGCGGCGACGGCCGCCATCTTCGTCGTCATCGCGGACGGACTGGTCGCCGCCCTGCTGCTGCGGGCGGTTCTCCGAACGGTTCACGGGCTTCTTGTCCCCCTCGCCGGTCTGCGCGCCCTGCTGGCGGTCGCGCTGACGGTCCCCGCGGTCGCGGGAACGACGCTCGCGGCGCTCGCCGTCGCCGGAGTCTCCGGCGGGCTGCTCGGCCACGGCGACGGACGAGCCCTCGGCCGCGGGCGCCGACTCGGTGACCGTCTCGGTGATCGCGCCGCGAGGCTGCGGCGGACCGGCCGGGCGGGTCGCGCGACGCGCTTCGCGACGCTGCTCGGCCTGCGCCGGAGTCTCGGCCGCCACACGGGTCTCCGCCACGGGAGCCGCCTCGACTACTGCCGGAGCAGCCTGCGCGCGGTCCTCGGCGGGAGCGGCCTCGGAGGGCGCGCCGTTCCCCTGGGCGCCCTGGATGGCGACGATGAGCTCGCTCTTGCGCATCCGGCCGATGCCGGTGATGCCGAGAGAGCTGGCCAGTCGCTGCAGCTCGGGCATGAGCATGGATGCGAGGCCGGTACCGGTCCGCTTACGCCGGGCGTTGCCGGTCACGGACGGGGTGGCGGCGTCGTCGGTGACGTCCGGCGAAACGTCGGTGGTGTCGCTCAATTGATTCCTTCCCATTGCAGGCCGGTATTCGTACCGGCCTCGGGCTACGCATCACGTCTGCGTAGTGCTGTGCTTGGGCATGACGCCCGATTTTTTGGGGTGCGGAGCCAGTCGCATGTGTCGACGGTCACCATTGAAGAGATGTCGTCCCTGCGCGGGAGATCCTCCCCAGACATGACCTTGGCAGGTGGCAGGGAATCAGTGAGGAAGAAAATCACCCTCGGAGAGACCAGGCACGAGCCGGGACACCGCGAATGCCGCTTTAGGAGCCGTACCCATCGCATCGGGCGTACTCATCGCTTGGTCCGCGCAGGCGCGAACCGGGTTGGACGGTAGTTCCATGCTAGGGCACTGCGGCTGTGCTGTTCACAAGGATAATCAACTACGTCCCCATGGACAACACCCGGGGCACGGCGTGTTCTTCCCGCCGTGTCACACGGTGCTGGCACGGTTGGTCGTGGGAGTCTTCGCTCCGTCGGCCACCGCCAGCCTATACGCGCGGAATCCATCGACGTCCATCGGTGCGTCACCGAAGGCGAGAACACTCGGACCCGCGCCGCTCACCGCCGCCGGGACGCCCTTGCCGCGCAGATCGGCGACCAGTTGCGCGCTCGCCTGCATCGCCGGCGCCCGGTACTGCTGGTGCAGCCGGTCGTCGGTGGCGGCCAGCAGCAGCTCCGGTGCCGCGGTGATGGCGTGGACGAGCAGCGCCGAGCGCCCGGCGTTGAACGCGGCGTCCACGTGCGGGACGCGCCCGGGCAGCGCCGCGCGCGCGTGCGCGGTGAACCCGTGGTCGTCGGGAACGTAGACGACCGGCCGGACGCGCGGGTCGGGCTCCAGCCGCACCGCGCGCGAGCCGTCCGCCTCGGTCCAGGCGATGGTGAACCCGCCCAGCAGGCACGGCGCCACGTTGTCCGGGTGGCCCTCGATCTCGGCGGCCAGCCGGACCCGCTCGGCGAGCGGGAACTCCACCCCCGGCGTCAGCGCGGCCGCGAGGGTCACCCCGGCGACGATGGCCGCCGAGGAGGACCCGAGGCCGCGCGCCTGCGGGATGGCGTTGCGGCAGTACAGGCGCAGCCCGTCCGGCCGGGCGCCCAGGACGTCGAAGGCGCGCATCGCGGCCTGCGCGACGAGGTGCCGCTCGTCGCCGGGCAGGACACCCTCGCCCTCACCGGTGACCTCGACGTGGACGCCGCCGCCGGTGATCTCGGCGGTGACCTCGTCGCTCAGGCCGAGGGCGAGCCCGAGGGCGTCGAAACCGGGGCCGAGGTTGGCGCTGGTGGCGGGCACGGTCACGGTCACCGGACCGGTGGCGAATCGGTTCACGCGCGTGACGTTACCCGTCGTCTCCTTCGGACGGCGGGATCGACCCGCGAGGCTCCCGGCCCGCCTGCTTCAGGGCCAGCCGCAGCGCGTACTCGATCTGGGCGTTGACGCTCCGCAGCTCGTCGGCGGCCCATTTCGCGATGGCGTCATGGACCGCCGGATCGAGCCGGAGCAGCACGTTCTTGCGCGGCGGCACGGGCGGTCCCTAGTAGAGCGATCCGGAGTTGACGACCGGCTGGGTCGCCTGCTCTGAGCAGAGCACGACGAGCAGATTGGACACCATCGCCGCCCGGCGCTCGTCGTCGAGTTCCACGATGCCCTCCTCGCGGATGCGGTCGAGGGCCATCTGCACCATGCCGACGGCGCCCTCCACGATGCGGGAGCGCGCGGCGACCACGGCGGTGGCCTGCTGGCGGCGCAGCATCGCCTGGGCGATCTCGGGCGCGTAGGCCAGGTGGGTGATCCTCGTCTCCAGGATCTCGACCCCGGCCAGTTCGACGCGCTCGCGCAGCTCGACGGTCAGCTCCTCGGCGACCGCGGCGCCGTCGCGCAGGCTCATCCGCTCCGACTCGTGGGCGTCGTAGGGGTAGCAGGTGGCCATGTGCCGCACGGCCGCCTCGGCCTGGATGGTCACGTAGGCCTGGTAGTGGTTGATGGCGAAGGTGGCCTTGGCGGCGTCCACGACCTTCCACACGATGACCGCGCCGATCTCGACGGGATTGCCGTCGGCGTCGTTCACCTTGGCCGGTTCGGTCTCGAAGTTGCGGACCCGCTTGGACACCCGGGTCTTGGTGGTGAAGGGCGTGACCATGTACGCCCCGGCCTCATTCACGGTGCCGACGTAGCGCCCGAAGAACTGGAGCACCACCGCCTCGTTCGGGCTGACCGCGACCAGGCTGGACACCACCACGGCGGTGATCAGGGCGACCGCCGCGATCACCACGACGATGACGCCTTCGGACTTGTCGCCGCCGATGAGGCCGGCGACGACGACCGCCGCGACCGCCCAGACCACGAGCAGGCCGCCGACGACGGGAAACGCGGGGGCGCGGAACGCGGAACGCTCCATGGGTGACCTCCGAGGGGCTAGCGAAGTGATATCACCACGATAGCCAGCGACCGGAGAGGCGGCAATACGTCACGCAAAGTAGTGCACAGATCCCCTTGCACAATCCCCTGTGCACAATTACCTTTGCACTCATGGCGGAAGAAGACCCTCGGGAAATCACCGAGCTGGAGCTGCTGCGATCGCTCGCGCAGCCCCGGCGGCAGCAGATCGTCCAGCACCTCACCGCGCACGGCCCGGCCACCTCCGCCGGCCTGGCCCGGGCCCTCGGCCTGAACACCGGCGCGACCTCCTACCACCTGCGCGAACTGGCCCGGCAGGGCTTCATCGAGGAGGTGCCGGAGAAGGCGCACGGACGCGAGCGCTGGTGGCGGGTGGTCCGCCGCGACGTCCGCTTCCCCCGCCGCGCCGACCAGGACGCCCCCACACGCCTGGCCCTCGACGAGATCAGCCGCCAGTCGCTGGCCGCCGACCTGGACGCCTACACCCGCGCGCTCGCCGAGACGCAGGGCGGCGCGTGGGCCGACCTGCCGTACTCGCGGTCCACGATCACGGTGGACCACGACCGGCTGCGCGAGTTCTTCGAGGAGTACATCGCGCTGGTCAACCGCTTCCGCGAGGCCGGTGGCGACGGCGCCCGGCGGGTCCAGCTGCGGTTCCTGGCCTTCCCCGCCGACCCCGTGAAACCCGGCTGAAACCGCGCCCGGTTAGTCTTCGCGCCGCCCAAGATCTACTTCGCACCGTCCCCTTTTTCAAAGAACAGGTTCAACCCCCATGAGCACCACAGTCGCGGCTCCCCCTGCCGTCCGTCTCGAATCCGTCACCAAGACCTACGGCAAGGGCGCCAACGCCGTCCGCGCCCTGCGTTCGGTCTCGGTGGACATCCCGCGCGGCAGCTTCACCGCCGTCATGGGCCCCTCCGGCTCCGGCAAGAGCACCTTCCTGCACTGCGCGGCCGGGCTGGACCACCCCACGTCCGGTTCGGTCCGCCTCGGCGACACCGAGCTGGCCGGGATGAGCGAGACCGCGCTGACCAAGCTGCGCCGCACCCGCGTCGGCTTCGTGTTCCAGTCCTTCAACCTGGTCCCCGCCCTCACCGTCACCGAGAACGTGACCCTCCCGTTCCGCCTGGCCGGGCAGAAGGCCGACAAGGAGTGGACGGCCGAGGTCCTGCGCCGCGTGGGCCTGGAGCAGCGCGCCGGGCACCGCCCCTCGGAGCTGTCCGGCGGCCAGCAGCAGCGCGTGGCCGTAGCCCGCGCCCTGGTCACCCGGCCCGAGGTCGTCTTCGGCGACGAGCCGACCGGCGCGCTGGACACCGTCACCGCCAAGGAGATCCTGAACCTCCTGCGCGCCACCGTCGACGCCATGGGCCAGACCGTCGTCATGGTCACCCACGACCCGGTCGCGGCCTCCTACGCCGACACCGTGCTGTTCCTGGCCGACGGCGACATCGTCGAGGCCATGTCCTCGCCGACCGCCGACAAGGTCGCCGAGCGCATGACGCACCTGGGGGCCTGGTCCTAATGCTCGGTCTCGCCCTGCGCACCCTGAGGTCCCGCCTGTCGGGCTTCGTCGGCGCCTTCGTCGCCCTGCTCTGCGCCGCCGCCATGGTCACCGCCTGCGGCATCCTCCTCGACACCGGACTGCGCGGCACCGTCCCGCCGCAGCGCTACGCCGGAACCCCGATCATCGTCGCCGGCGACCAGGAGGTCCACTGGACCACCAGCAAGGACAAGGGCGACGGCGAGGTGAAGGAGAAGACCAAGTCCAAGCCCCTCACCGAGCGCGCCTGGATCCCCGCCGACCTCGCCGCGAAGGTCGCCGCCGTGCCCGGCGTGGCCGCCGTCCGCACCGAGGTCACGTTCCCCGCCACCGTCATCGGCGCCCCCGGCGACGGCGAGTCGTGGGGACACGGCTTCGAGTCGGCCCCGCTGACCCCCTACGCCCTGGCCACCGGTGCCGAGCCGAAGACCGGCGAGGTCGTCCTGGACGCCCACTCGGGCGCGAAGACCGGTGACACCGTGCGCGTCCTGACCGCCGACGGCGTCGGCGAGTACAAGGTCAGCGGCATCACCGCCACCGCCCTCGACGGGCAGTCCAGCGTCTTCTTCTCCACCGACGAGGCCGCCCGCCTGGCCCGCGCCGGGCAGCTCACCGCCATCGGCGTCGTCCCCGCCCCGGGCACCGACACCGGCGCGCTCGCCGACGCCGTCCGCGCCGCCCTCACCGGCACGCCCGGCAAGGTCTACACCGGCGACGACCGCGGCCGCCTGGAGTTCGTCGACGCCGACGCCGCCCGCGTCAAGCTCATCTCCATGGGCGGCGCGATCGGCGGCAGCGCCCTCCTCGTGGCGATCCTGGTGGTCGTGGGCACCTTCGCCCTGTCGATGCAGCAGCGGCACCGCGAGATCGCCCTCCTGCGCGCCATCGGCGCCACGCCCCGCCAGATGCGCAGCCTCATCGGCCGCGAGGCCCTCCTCGTCGGCGCCACCGCCGCCCCGCTGGGCGCGCTGGCCGGTATCGGGCTGGGCGTGTGGCTGGGCTCGCGGTTCCGCGACCTGGGCGTCCTGCCCGAGGCCCTCGACCTGGTGATCAGCCCCTTCCCGCCGATCGTGGCGGCCCTGGCGACGCTGCTCGCGGCGTTCGTGGCGGCGCGGGTGTCGGCGCGCGGCGTGATCCGCGTCCGGCCCACCGAGGCCCTGTCGGAGTCGGGCTCGGCCGCGCCCCGCGTGGGCGTCGCCCGGATCCTGGCCGGGCTCCTGGCCGTCGCCGGTGGCGTCGTCCTGCTGATCGTGCTGAGCGGCCTGCGCACCGAACCCGCCGCCGGTCCGGTGACCTTCTTGACCGCGATCGTGTGGGTGGTCGCCCTCTCCCTGCTCGGCCCGCTCCTGGCCCGCGCGGTGGCGTTCCTGCTCACCCCGGTCCTGTCGGTGCTCCTGCGCGCCGGTGGCTACCTGGCCGCCAAGACCGCCCGCGCCCAGGCGCGGCGGATGGCCTCGGTCATCACCCCCCTCGGTCTCCTCGTGGGCATGACCGCGACGATCCTGTTCGTGCCCACCACCATGGGCGACGCCGCCGCCGACGACCTGCGCGCCGGGACCCTGGCGTCCTACACCGTCGCCGGGCACGTCCCGTCCTCCACGGCCGAGGCGATCCGCGCGGTCCCCGGCGTCACCGCCGCGACCGAGTCGCTGACCACCACCGTCCGCGTCGGCCAGGACAAGTACCGCGCCCAGGGCCTGTCGGCGCAGAACCTCACCCTGACCGTCGACCCCGGCGTCGTGGACGGCTCCTTCTCGCTCGACGGCGACCACGCGGCGATCAGCTCGCTGGCCGCCGACCAGCGCGGCCTGTCCGTCGGCGACAAGTTCACCGTCACCATGGGCGACGGCGTCCACGTCGAACTCACCGTGTCGGCGATCTACTCCCGCCACCTCGGCTTCGGCGACCTGCTCCTGCCCTACCCCGTCGTCGCCGCCCACGTCGACACCCCGCTGGCGAGCACCGTCCTGGTGTCCGGCACCGCCGACGCCGCCGCCCTGCGCGCCGCGGCCGGTCCCGGTCTCGCCGTCCTGAACGGCGCCGAAACCGCCGACGCCCGCGACGCCGCGGCCTCGGCCAACGCCGAGGTGCAGCTCATCGCGATGGGCCTGATCATCGCCTTCGCCGCCATCGCCGCGGTGAACACCCTGGCGATGGCCACCGCCGACCGCGCCCGCGAACTGGCCCTGCTCCGCCTGATCGGCACCACCCGCCGCCAGGTCCTGCTGATGCTGCGCACCGAGACCGCCGTCGCGGTGGTCCTGGCCGCGATCGTCGGCACCGGCATCGCCCTGGCGACGCTGACGGCGTTCGCGTCGGGGATGACGGGGGCCGCGCGACCCGGCTTCGAGCTGGGGACGTACGCGGTGATCGTGGGTGGCGCGGCGGCGCTGGCGTGGATCGCGACGGTGCTGCCGGGGAGGGTGGCGCTGCGGAGGCAGTAGTGGGGTGAGGAGGAGGGGCGGCTGGGGTGGGCCGTCCCTCCTTTTCGTTCGCCGGGCGGGTCAGCGGTCGAGCGCGGCGATCTGGGCGTCGGTGAGCCGGCCGGTCAGCGCCCGCGCGGACAGGATGTACCCGTCGAAGGCGTCACCGGAATGCGCACGTCCGAGGGCGAAGGATCCGGTGGCGTTCCACAGCGCGACCGGCACTGCGACGGTCGCGACCTTGGCGCCGTCCAGGTACAGGCTCGCGGTGTCGGTGTCGGTGGCCGCGTCGTAGCTCGCGGCGAGCACTTCGAAGCCGGTGGTGGAGTCGGCCGCACATGCCGAGACCTCTCCCGCTCCGGGCGCGTCGGTGAGCGCCACGGTCACACACCATGAGGCGGCGTCGGCGTCATTGTGAACGCGCAGGGCGCTCTGTGCGGTGCCGTCGGCGGAGAGGACGGTCCCGGAGGCGAGGTTCTCCCGCCACAGGACCGCGGAGAGGGTGAAGGATCCGTCGGTGCGCAGGACCGGGCCGGTGGTCGCGGCCGAGCCGCGCAGGCTGTTGGTGCCGATCGTCGTCATGTCCAGGTACGCGTCCGGGGCGAGCTTCAGGTCATGGCCGTAGGGCGCACGGTCGGTCATCGTGTCGCCCCAGTCGGACTGGGCGTTTCAGCCACCACCGGGGGTGTAGCGGATGATGGGCTGCCCGCCGAACAGGCCGTCGCGCAGTTCGCGGCGGTCGACGGCCCGATCCCAGACCTTGGCGCCGGCGAGAGAGCCGGTGAGGTTCCGGCAGGCCTCCGCGTGGCAGAGCGCGTGGCCGAGCGCGAAGGGCCCGGTGGCGTTCCACGTGGGCGCGGGGATCTCGCGCGAGGCGGCGAGTACACCGTCCACGTAGATGACCAGGCGGGAGCCGTCGTGGCCTCCGGCGCGGTGGGTCCACTCGGTGGTGGCGGGGGTGGCGGCGCAGGTGTGCAGGCTGTCGGCGCCCGCCTCGTCGGCGAGCCGGACGGCGACGCACCACGTGCCGAGCTTGGCCACGTACTCGATGCGGAAGGCAGAGACACGCGTCCCGTCCTGGGACGCCACGGTGCCGTTGGCGCCGAGGCCGTCGAGTTTCGCCTAGGTCGCGACGGTGTAGGCGTGGTCGGTGCGGACGACCGGGGTGGTCGTGCTCAGGGCACCGGCACCGTGCAGCGCGGTGGTCTTCGCACCGATGACGCGGGAGCCGGCGTCGAGGGTGGCGTCGCCGGAGGGGACGAGGTCGAAGCCCACCGTGCGGCCGTCGTCCGCGTAGGGCTGAGGCTGCCACGGGCCCTGTTCGAGCGGTCGGCTCGCGACTCGCGGGGAGGGCGTGGCGACCACGAAGGAATGGCTCTTCTCCCGGCTGGTGTCGCCGGTGGCGTCCACGGCCACCACCCACAGGATGTTCATGCCCCCTCCGGCGGGACGAACGTCACCGAGGCGACTCCGCCCGCCGTGATGGGGCACGGGGCGCCTTTCGGTCATGTTCGTGAGCACGGGCGGGATCAGGTTGGTGGATGGGAATCCGGAACGCAAGGTGATCGGCGCGTCATTCGCCGGAGTCCCCGGCCGGGACGAGCGCCAGCACCCGCCGCGCGGCCGTCCGCGCGTCGGCGTGGGGTGATTCGGACAGGGCGGCGGCGAGCGCGCGGATCTCGGCGTCCGCCCGGCGGTCCTCCCCGGTGGCGATGATCAGCTTGAAGGCACGCCGGTCCACGGGCACGGTCACGGTCAGGTCGCCGCTCGCGGCGATGCCGGGGTCGTGCAGGCTCGTGATCTTCACTCCCGTGGGTCCGGCGAGGTACATCCAATGGCCGCTGATCCAGGCGTTCGAGCAGTCACGGCTCAAACGCCGGGCGCGGGCGATCCTGAATGGAGCGCCGAGCGCGGCGATGGCGATCGGGCCCGCCATCGCTCCGGCGAGCGGGGGAACGACGAACAGGGCGATCAGGCCGATCACCGTGAACAGGATCGCGAAGGAGAATTCGCGCGGGAGCTGCTCGGTGATCGTCTTCGGGAAGTCCTCGCCGTGGAGTGTGGTCAGCGGCGTCGCGTCGCCCGGGACGCCTTCGGGGCGCGGCCGGTCCGGGGCGGGGAGCGGCGCGGGACGGGGCGGGAGCGCGGGTGGGTCCTCGGGGGCGCGGCCGGGGTCCTCGCCTCTTCCGGCCGGAAGCAGATCGGCCGCTTCTCGGTCGCTCGGGTAGGGCGACGAGGCGAGCGTGGAGCGCAGGATGTCCAGGTCGGCGATGGTGCGGACCTCACCGCGACCGGTGAGCGGAAGGGCGTGCTCGGTGCCGGTCTCGATGAGGCTCCCGACCCGAATGTCCACGACGCCGTGCCGGAGCGGGATCACTCGAACCGTCCGGCCCTTGCGGAGCACGAGGTCTCCGGCGGTGCCCCAGGCGGCGATGTCGAGCTTCTTGCGCCTGGTGCCGATGGGGATGGTCGCGCCGAGCAGCCAGGCCAGGGTCCCGATGCCCACCGGTGCGACGAGCCAGGGCAGCGACGGGGTGTAGAAGGGCGCGGCGAGCAGTGGGGGGAGCCCGAGGACCGCCCACAGCGTGAGCCGGAAGTTGCGGCGGCGGGTCAGCTCGCGGTGCTCTTCGGCGGCGGCCGGGCCGTACGGGAAGCCGTCGAGCGCGACGGCGTCACCGGTGACCTCGCGGGCGGCCGGAGGCGGTGCGGGCGGGGCCGCGACGGGCGTGCTCTCGTCCACCACGGCCGGCGAGTACGCGCCCGCCGCCCACCGGAACGCGGTCCTCGCCGTCACCGCGTAGAAGAACGCCAGGAACGGGACGAGCCCGGTGTCCGAACGCGTGAACAGCGCGATGACCGACACGAGCAGGATCATCGCCGCGATGCCGAAGGCGAGGCCGAATACGCCACGGCGGACGTCCGGCCGGCGTTCGACGTGGACGGACGGGCCGGGTACCGCCGACGCCCTGGTGTGGCCGATGCGCAGGATGCGGGCGGCCACGTTCCGGCCGCCCTCGTGCGGTGACCCCTGGAGCGCTGCGGCGAGCACTGGAAGGTGCTGGGTCATCCGCCACCCGAAGGGGAAGGGCATCCGCGAGGCACGTCCGGGGACGCGGACGACCATCGCGAGCTCCTTGTCCGGGGCGAACGGGCCGGGTCCGACGTCGGGGTGGTGGAGTTCGGCCACGTCGACGCCACGGCGGCGCTGGAGGTACAGGCGCGAGCCGTGCAGCCACATCCGGCGGTGGCCGGCGCGGACGGCCTGCCAGCGCCCGATCAGGTAGTCCAGGAGGAGTGGGAGCCCGAGCAGGACGAGTCCGACCGCCAGGATCTTGCCGCCGGTCCATTCGCGTGCGGACGCGTACTGGATCGCGACCATTAGGAACGTGAAGAGCGCGCCCGCGCCCAGTAGCGGCCCAAGTCCCACGGCGGGGGCGGCGCCGAGGTCGATGGCGTCCTCGGGGATCGATGCGGCGCGTTCCGGGAGCCGGGTGGGGTCGGGTTTCGGCCAGGCGAGGGCGAGTAGCACCAGCGCGGCGATGATCGCCGCGCCGCTGAGCACCCCGAGGCCGGTGCGGGCCAGTTGCGGGGAGTAGTCGCCCGCTCTGGCCCGCCCACGGTCGGCGTCGTATTCGAGCAGCCGCTCGTGCCCGATGTCCCATGGCGTCACCGCTCCGGTGACCTCGAATGTCTCGAAGAGGTCGGCGACCTCGCAGGTCCACACCGGTCGCCATGTCTCGGCGGGTTGGCAGGACAGCACGCGGACGTAGCCGGATCGCGGGAGGTCGACGCGGGTGGCGGAATCCTCCAGAACCGCTGTGGCCCCCACCCCCGCAACCCCGAGCACCCCCAGCACCCCCGCCGCCACCCACGTCCACCCCGTCCTCCAACTCCCCCGCCGCCCCAGCGCGAGTACCGCGCCCAGCCCGGCGATCGCACACGCCGCGGTGGCCGTGCCGATCCAGCCGAGGGGGTGCACGGCGTGGACGGCGAGCACCGCCAGTAGTGGCGCGAGGCCGAGGGCCGTCCAGAGGGCGAGCGGCAGCGCGGGTGGGCGTTTCAATGGGCACCTCTGGGCGGGCGGGGCGGTGTGAGCGGGCTTTCCGATGATCGCTCACGTCCGCCCGGGAGGCGAGATCACCGCCCGCCGAGGACGCGGTGGGCGAGCCAGCCGAGGCTGAGGCTGATGTCGGCCAGGGAGAGCCCGCGGTCGTCGCGCTGGTGGCGGAAGACCTCGGGGGCGAGGGGCGCGAGGAGGGTGTCGATGAGGGCGTCGGCTTCGGGGACGCCGCCGGCGAGCAGGAGTGAGCGGACGTGGAGGCGCCAGAAGCCGTAGGCGCCGGTGCGCATGCGGGCGTCGCCGACCTCGGCGCCGAGGACGAGGGCGAGGTGGCGGTCGAGTAGTTCGACCATGGCGCCGTAGAAGGCGGCGAGGCGCTCGGCGGGTGGGGCGCCGGGGCCGAGGGGTGGGGGGCCGGACATGAGCTGCTCCTGGAGGAGCCGTTCGTGTTCGTCGAGGAGGGCGACGGCGATGGAGCCGACGTCCGGGTAGCGGCGGTAGAGGGTGGCGCGGCCTACGCCGGCCTCCTTGGCGATGCGGTCCATGGTGACCGATCGCGGGTCCTCGGTGGAGAAGAGCCGCTCGGCGGCGGCCAGGACGCGCGCGCGGTTGCGTGCGGCGTCGGCTCGTTCGTGTCCGGCGGCAGTGGTCATGCACCCGATCTTAAGCATCCCGATCCGTAAGTGGTCACCGTGTCCAGTTACTTGTATGCTAGCCGGACACACTGTCCACTTACTCATCCACCCAGGCGGAAGACATGGATTACACGCTTCTGGCGGCCGCGCTGCTCATCGGCTGCCTGCTCGCCGTACAGGCGTCGGTGAACATGCAACTGAACGTCGCCGTCGGCACGCCCTACGGCGCCTCGACGGTGCAGCTGAGCGTGGCCACCGGTCTCCTGGTCATCGTCGGCGTCATCGCCGGCGTTTTCGGGGTCTACGACCGGCTGGCGGACGTGCCCGCGTGGCACCTCCTAGGCGGCCTGGCCAGCCCGCTCTACATCACCAGCGGCATCCTGCTGTTCCCGCGCATCGGAGCGCTGGCGGCGGTGGGGCTGTTCGTGACCGGGCAGATGTTCGCCTCGCTCGCGCTGGACCTCTTCGGCCTGCTCGGCGTGGTCCGGCAGCCGGTCAGCATCGGCATCGTCATCGGCGCCGTCGCGGTCCTGGTCGGCATCACCATCGTGCTGCGCGGCGCCAAACAAGCCCAGGGCGCCGGCGGACCCGGGACGGCCCAGGTCTCGGCCGCCGGGCGCGTCGGCTGGATCGTGCTCGGCCTGGTCGCCGGCGCCGTCCTGCCCATCCAGGGCGCGGTCAACGGGCGCCTGCGCGCCGACCTCAAGGAACCCCTCGCCGTCGGCCTTTTCAGCTTCATCGTGGCGACCCTGACGATCCTCATCGTCCTGCTGGTCCTCATGGCCACCAAGAAGACCCCCGCGCCCAAGCTGAACGCGCTCGGCAAGGTCCCCTGGTGGGGCTGGCTCGGCGGCGCGTGCGCGGCCGTCTACGTCATCGCCACCTTCATGCTCATCCCCCGCATCGGCGCGGCCACCACCATCGCGCTGACCGTCACCGGACAGCAGCTCGCCTCGGCGCTCATCGACCACTTCGGCCTCTTCCGGCTCCCCAAGCGGCCCCTGAACGCCGCGCGACTGACGGGCCTCGGCCTGCTCATCGCCGGTTCCCTGGCCATCCAGCTGCTCTAGAAGGAGGGACCCATGCGCACCCCGTACAAGTACCGCAAGGACACCTACGTCTTACCGTCCGACCTGCCCATCCCCGGCGCCGGACTCCAGCCGGTGAACGCCTTCCTGCTCCGCGAACGGCACCCCATCCTGTTCGACACCGGGATGCCCGTCGACCGCGAGGACTTCCTCAAGGCCCTGTGGTCCCTGGTGGACCCCGCCGACCTGCGCTTCGTCGTCGTCACCCACGACGACCGGGACCACACCGGGACCCTCGCGCAGATCCTGGAACAGGCACCCAACGCCAAGCTCATCACCAACGGCGTCAGCCTGATCCGGCTCTCCGAGGAGTTCCACCTCCCCCAGGACCGCGTCCTCACCGTCAACCCGGGGCAGAGCTTCAGCCTGGGCGAGCACCGCTTCGAGGTCCTGCGCCCGCCGACCTTCGACTCCCCCGGCACGATCGGGCTCTTCGACCACGCCGAGGAGGTCCTCTACAGCTCCGACAGCTTCGGCACGATCCTGCCGCAGCCGGTGGAGCTGGCCGACGTGGACGACCCGGCCTTCCGCGAGGGCTTCGACATCTTCAACCGCGCCATCGCCCCGTGGTCGGCGGTCACCGACCTGCCGCGCTTCCACGCCAACCTGCGGCGGCTGGCGCGCCTCAACCCCCGCACCATCCTCAGCTCCCACGCCCCCGTCATCCACCACGGCGTCGACACGGTGATCGACGCGATGTCCGACATCCCGCTGCTGCCCGCGTGGTTCCCCGCCGCGACCCTCGACACCGAGGCCGCGCTGGAGCTGCACGAGGCGACGCTCGCCAAGGAGGCCTCACCATGACCGACGACCTGACCCCGCCCCCGGGCGTGATCACCGTCTTCTCCGACATCTGGTGCTCGTTCGCGCACATCACCGTCGCGCGCCTGCACTCCGCGCGCAAGCGGCTCGGGCTGGAGGGGAAGGTGCGCTTCGACCACCGGGCGTTCCCCCTGGAGCTGCTGAACAACGCCTCCAGCCCCCGCACCGGCACCGACTCCGAGGTCGCGCGCATGGCGATCCTGGAGCCGGAGGCCGGCTGGCAGCTGTGGCAGAACAAGGACTACTACTACCCGTCGACCTCGCTGCCCGCCCTGGAGGCGGTGCAGGCGGCCAAACTCCAGAGCCTGGAGGCCGCCGAGCTGCTGGACCTGGCCCTGCGCAGGGCCTTCTGGGCGCAGTCGAAGAACATCGCCAACCGCAAGGTGATCCTCGACGCCGCCGAGTCCACCGAGGTCGTCGACGTCGCCGAGCTCACCGCGGCCCTGGACGACGGACGCGCCCGCCGGACCCTGTCCGACCAGGCCGCGCTCTCGGCGACCGAGCGGATCAACTGCTCCCCGCACCTGTTCCTGCCCGACGGCACCGACCACGCCAACCCCGGCATCTCCTCGCACTGGGAGGGCCGCTACGGGGTGGGCTACCCGGTCGTGGACGCCGACGATCCCACCGCCGTGGAGGAATTGATCAAACGGGCTGCGGAATAACGCCTGGAGAATTGTTTCGAAGTATTTAGAAACTCGGCAGGACAATTGTTGATACACGCTACCCCTTGGCCATTCCGGGGGTAGCGTTGTCATATTCCTGCAAGTTCTCTTCTCTTCGCTTCTCGGCCATTCCCCGGGGTGGACTTTCTCGCTAGAGTTGCGCCCAGTGCGGCTCGCAGACAGCGAACCGACTGCTCAAGGGGAGAGTCCACGATGCAAGAGACGAGCAATCCGCCACGTCCGCACAGCCGTGAAATCGCCGGTCGCAGCGTCGACATCGGCAATTTCGCCGACCTCACCCAGCACGAGATCCAGGCCCTGAAGACGAAATACAACCTGGCCGACGCGCACACCCACCAGCGCCAGTCGTCCAGCCAGGAAAAGATCGTCGAGCAGCTTCCCAACCTGTGGTACCAGTCCGAAGAAGACCAGCAGTCGTATTTCGAGGACCGTTTAACGGACGCGTTCTTCCGCCTCCACCGCCAGCCCACCGCCCGCGCCATCAACCGCACCATGCTCTCCTACTCGGCGAGCGTGTCGACGATGGTCGCGGCGATGTACATGAAGCAGCGCGACATGACGGTGGCCCTCATCGAGCCCTGCTTCGACAACCTCACCGACCTCCTGCGCAACATGCAGGTCCCGCTGGTCCCGCTCCCCGAGGACGCCCTGCACGAGCCGGGCTCCATCGAAGCGCGGCTGGAGAAGATCAAGGCCGACGCGCTCTACCTCGTCGACCCCAACAACCCCACCGGATTCAGCCTCCTCGCCGAGGGCCGCAAGGGCTTCGAGGCGGTCATCCGGCACTGCGTCGACCACAACCGGCTGCTCATGATCGATCTGTGCTTCGCCTCCTTCGCCCTGTGCGGCGACGGCGTCGGCCGGATCGACCTCTACGAGCTGCTGGAGTCGTCCGGCGTCACCTACATCGCCCTGGAGGACACCGGCAAGACCTGGCCGATCCAGGACGCCAAGTGCGCCATGCTCACCGCCAGCCGCGACATCCACGACGTCGTCTACAACCTGCACACCAGCGTCCTGCTGAACGTGTCGCCGTTCGTGCTGAACCTCGTGGCCCACTACATCGAGGACTCCATCGACGACGACTTCGCCTCCGTCGGCGACCTGCTCGCCCGCAACGCGCAGGTGGCGCGCGAAGCCCTCGACGGCGACATCCTCGAATACCAGGAGCCGGCGGTGAACACCTCCGTCGCCTGGTTCAAGATCCGCCCGCCGGAGCTGACCGCCTCCGGGCTCCAGCGCGCCCTGCTCGACGAGAACGTCTACATCCTGCCGGGCACGTACTTCTTCTGGAGCGACCCGCCGCGCGGCGAGCGCTACGTCCGCATCGCCCTGGCCCGCGAGCCGCGCGTGTTCGCCGCGGCGGTGGCCCGCGTCCGGGAGGTGCTGCGCCGTCATGCCCGGTGAGGTCATCATCGACGCGGCCCTGTTCATGGGCATGCACGCCGCCGACGAAGCGACCCGGCTCGCTTGCAAGAAGTTCTTCGCCGACGGGCTGTCGTCGCCGGTGGTGATGCCGCTGGAGCAGGTCGGTCTCTGCGACGACCTGATCTGGCGCCTGCCGCGCGACGTCCAGGACGCCTACTACCCGTTCATGGACAACCTGCACTCGATCGTGCCGGTCGAGCGTCCCGGCTATGAGCGGGACGACATCGACGCCGCCTTCGAGACGCGGACCCTGGACGGCCTGCCGACCCGGGAGCGGCTGCTCCTGGGCTTCACCCTGAACCGGGGCGGCATCCTGCGCACCCCCAACCAGCGGTTGCTGAACCGCGCCGGGCTCCCCGTCGCCGCCCCGCCCGAGGCGACGGACGAGCCGCGTTTCCCCGACGAGCTGGAGAAGCTCTACCTCACGTCCCTGCGTCTGCGTGTTCCCGGCCTGGGAGAGGAGTGACCGTGTACCACGGTGTGATCGTTCCCCTCGTGACGCCACTGACGGACGCCGGTGAGGTGTCCCCCCAGTGCGTCGCCCGACTCATCGACTCGGTCCGCGACGAGGTCACCGCCGTCATGCCGACCCTCAGCTCCGGCGAGGGCTGGCTGCTGGACGAGGCGCGGTGGCGCGACATGGTCGCCGCGACGGTGACCTACGCCGCCGGGCTGCCGGTGCTGGCCGGCGTCCAGCTGCCCACCACCGACGAGGTCGTGGCCCGCGCCCGCGTGGCCGCCGACCTGGGCGCCGACGCGATCGTCGTGACGACCCCGTTCCGGAAAGGACTGTCCCAGGATGAGCTCTACCGGCACTACGCCGTCGTCGGCGAGCAGACCGCCCTTCCGCTGTTCGTCTACCACGAGGAGGCCATCTCCGGGAACCGCCTCGACCTCGACACCCTCGTGCGGGTCTGTGCCCTGCCGGGCGTGGCCGGGATCAAGGAGTCGTCGGGCGACGCCGAGCTGACCCGGCAGATCGCCCGGGCGGTGCCGGCCGTCCCGGTCTTCGAGGGCTGGGAGAACCTGCTGGTGGAGGCCGAGGGCACCGCCGGTTTCATCGGCCCGCTGGCGAACCTGGAGCCGGGCCTGTGCGGCCTGATGCTGCGGGAGCGCACGCAGGAGAACCAGGACGAGATCAACGCGGTGTGCGAGCGGCTCGGGCTGTACAAGGACGACTGGTACCGCTGGACGAAGGCCGAGCTCAAGCGGCGCGGCGTGATCGAGTCCGATCGGACGGTCGTGGCATGAGCCAGTTAGAGCTCTACCTGGCGAACCGCTCGGTGCACACCGCCGCGGTCGCCGAGCGCATCGAGCGGATCGAGCGCGACTGGATCGTGCCGTGGGCGGCCGACCTGGAGGCGGAGGCCCCTCGCTTCTCCTCCCGCGCCGACCTGCTGTCCGGTCTCGACGAGCTGCTGGCCGCCGAGGAGCGCGACCTGCCGGAGTCCCACGACTTCGTCGCGCTGCACGCCACCCGCGAGGAGTTCAAGGCCATCGTCGGGCAGTTCGCCGTCGACGGCCTGATCGAGTCCCACGCGCTGCTGCCGATCGTCCCGCGCCTCCCCCACCGCGCGGGAATGGCGGTCTTCCGCGTGCTCATCGACGAGTTCGGCTCCGGCAACGTGCAGCGGGCACACTCCCAGCTGTACCGCGACCTGCTGACCGAGCTGGAGATGCCGACCGAGCTGGACGGCTACGTCGACGAGGCCGAGCCGGAGGTGCTGGCCTATGTCAACCTGTTCCACTGGCTGGCCTCGCGGGCACCGCAGCCGGAGTACTTCCTGGGCGCCTACGCCTACTTCGAGGCGAGCGTGCTCTACGCGTTCCGCTGCTACGCGGCGGCCGTGGACCGGCTCGACGTGAAGAACTCCGCCTACTTCCACGAGCACCTCTACATCGACACCTTCCACAGCCGCCAGATGCGCGACGCGCTGCGCGAACTGGACGCCGACCGCGGCCTGGACCTGGGCAAGGTCTGGGCCGGGATCACCCTGACCAGCGCGATCGTGGACGCCGCCACCGAGGCGGCCGTCGACCGCGCCAGACGGGAGGCGGGCTGATGGCCCACGTGTTACGGCAGGTCACCGAGGACCTGATCCTCATCGCCATGGGCGGGCGGCGCGTCCTCGCGCAGGCCGACTGCCCGCACCGGGGCGGGCGGCTGCTGTTCAGCCACGTCAATGAGCGCACCCTGCGGATCTCGTGCCCGCTGCACCTGTCGAGCTTCGACATCGTCGACGGGAAGGTGGCGAGCGGACCGGCGTGCGATCCCCTGCGGATCCACGCGGTGCTCCCCGAGGAGGGGGAGCTTCCGTGAGCACCGTCGAGACCCGTGGCGTGGACATCGTCCCCGAGCACGAGCGCACCTCCCGCCCCAGCGAGTTCGGGTGGATCTGGCACTCGGCGCAGTTCTCCTTCGGAACGGTGGTCCTCGGCGCGCTCCCGGTCCTGTTCGGGCTCTCCTGGTGGGCCTCGGCCACGGCGATCGTGGCCGGGGCGGCCGTGGGGACGCTGCTGATCGTGCCGCTGGTCCGCTTCGGGCTGCGCACCGGCACGAACAACCCGGTGGCCTCGGGCGCGCACTTCGGCGTCCGGGGCCGCGTGGCGGGCAACCTCATCACCATCGGTGTGGCCCTCGGCTTCTTCGCCATCACGGTGTGGACCGGCGGCACGGCGATGATGGTGGCCTCGGCGAAGCTGTTCGGGACGCCGACCGGGCGTGGCGCGCTCGCGGTGGCGATGCCGGCGGTGGCCGTGGCGGTGATCCTCGTGGCCGTGTACGGGCAGCGGGCACTGCTCGTGACATACCGCGTCACCGCCGTCGTGGGCGGGATCGTGCTGGCCGCGCTGGTCGTGGTCCTCGCGCCCCGCTTCGACGCCGCCTACGCGGGGGGCGAGCTCGCACTCTCGTCCCCGATCCACACGTGGCTGCTCGCAGCGGGCGTGGCGGTGTCGGTGCCGATGTCGTACGCGACCTTCCAGGGCGACTACAGCCGCTACATGCGCCCGCCGGACCGTCCGGTGATGCTGTGGAACAGCGGTTCGCTGTTCCTGTCGTGCGTCATCGCGATGCTGGTGGGGGCGTTCGCCACGACCACGCTCACCAACCCGGCCCTGCCCTGGTTGCAGGGGATCACGGAGGTGACGCCGCCGTGGTTCGCGGGCGTGGTGATCGTGTTCGGGCTGGTCGGTTCGTTCCCGCAGGGCGGCCTGTGCGTCTACGCGGCCGGGCTGTCGGCGCAGTCGATCTTCTGGCGCGCCTCGCGGGCGCTGGTGACGTTCCTGGTCTCGCTGGTCGGGGTCGCGCTGGTGTACCTGGGCGCGGTGGTGTTCGAGGCGACCGACGCGATGACGGCGTTCGTGACGCTGCTGCTGACCTTCGTGGCGCCCTGGTCGGCGATCATGACGGTCGGCTACATCCGCTTCAAGGGCGAGTACCGGGCCGAGGACCTGCACTCCTACGCCACACCGGAGAGCCGGGGCCGGTACTGGTACTCCGGGGGCGTCAACCCCCTCGCGCTCATCGCGTTCGCGGTGGGCGTGGCGGTGGGGCTGCTCGGGTCGAGCACGCCCCTGTACACCGGGCCGCTGTCCCGTCTCCTGGGTGACGTGGACGTCGGGTACGCGGCCTCCTTCGCGGTGGCGGGAGTGCTCTTCGCGCTCCTGGACAGAACACCGCGGCCCGCGGCCGCTCCATCACTGGAGAAGGTGGGCTGACACAAAGAGGGACCCGGGCGCATCGCCCGGGTCCCTCGCCGTTGCTTACAGCCCCAGGGAGCGGGCGGCGGCCAGGACGTCCACGCCGATCGTCTCGGGGGACGGGCCGATCGCCACGGCCCAGTCGGGGTCCTTCAGGCCGTGCCCGGTGACGGTGCACACGACCCGCGAGCCGCGCGGGATGGTGCCGTCCTCGACCGAGGCGAGCATCCCGGCGACGCTGGCGGCGCTGGCCGGCTCGACGAAGACGCCGTCGGTGCGCGGCAGCGTCCGGTAGGTGGTCAGGATCTCCCGGTCGGTGACCGCGCGGATGACCCCGCCGGAGGCGTCGCGGGCCTCCAGGGCCTGCGTCCAGCTGGCCGGGTTGCCGATGCGGATCGCGGTGGCGATCGTCTGCGGCTCGCGGACGACCTCGCCGCGCACCAGCGGGGACGCGCCCTCGGCCTGCACGCCGATCATCGCCGGGGTCTTCGTGGCGTTGCCCGCCGCGAGGTCCTCGGTGTAGCCCATCCAGTAGGCGGTGATGTTGCCGGCGTTGCCCACCGGCAGGCAGTGGAAGTCGGGGGCGTCGCCGAGGGCGGCGACGATCTCGAAGGAGGCCGTCTTCTGCCCGGCCAGCCGGTCGGGGTTGACCGAGTTGACCAGCGAGACGGGGTAGTCGATGGACAGCTTCGTGGCCAGCGCGAGGCAGTCGTCGAAGTTCCCGTCGACCTGGAGCAGCCGCGCGCCGTGCGCCAGGGCCTGCCCGAGCTTGCCCATGGCGATCTTGCCCTGCGGGACCAGGACCGCGCACGTGATCCCGGCGCGGGCGGCGTAGGCGGCCGCCGAGGCCGAGGTGTTGCCCGTGGACGCGCAGATGACGGCCTTGGCGCCGTCCTGCACGGCCTTGGACACCGCCAGGGTCATGCCCCGGTCCTTGAAGGAGCCGGTGGGGTTGGCGCCCTCGACCTTGAGGTACACCTCGCAGCCGGTGCGCTCGGAGAGCGCCGGCGCGGGCAGGAGCGGCGTCCCGCCCTCGTACAGCGTGATCACGGGCGTGTCAGCGGTGACCGGCAGCCGGTCCCGGAACTCCTCGATCAGCCCTCGCCACACTCGTGTCACTGGTTTCTACCCGCCTTCTACGCGCATCACGCTGGCCACCTGCCGTACGGCGGGCAGCTTCGCGAGTTCCTCCACCGTCGCCGCGAGCGCGGCGTCGGTCGCCTTGTGGGTGACGACGACGAGCAGCGCGTCGTCGCCGCGCCCGTCCTGCCGCACCGTCTGGATGCTCACCCGGTGGTCGGCGAAGACCTGCGCGGCCGCGGCCAGCACGCCCGCCTGATCGTCGACGTCGAGGGAGATGTGGTACCTGGTGGTGACCTCGCCCATGTGCCGGACGGAGAGGTCGGCGTAGGTGGACTCGCTGGCCGCGCGGGCGCCGGAGCGGCGGTTGCGGGCCACGGCGACGAGGTCGCCGAGGACGGCCGAGGCGGTGGGCGCGCCACCGGCTCCGGCGCCGTAGAACATGAGCCGCCCGGCGGCCTCGGCCTCCACGAACACCGCGTTGTAGGCGCCGTTGACCGAGGCCAGGGGGTGGCTGGTGGGGATCATCGCGGGGTGGACGCGGACGGTGACGTCGTCGCCGTCGCGGGAGGCGATGCACAGGAGCTTCACGACGCAGCCCATCTGCGCGGCCGAGGCGATGTCGGAGGCGCTGACCGAGGTGATGCCCTCGCGGTAGACGTCGGAGGCGGTGACGCGGGTGTGGAACGCCAGCCCGGCCAGGATCGCGGCCTTGGCGGCGGCGTCGAAGCCCTCGATGTCGGCGGTCGGGTCGGCCTCGGCGTAACCGAGGTCCTGCGCCTCGGACAGGGCCTCGCTGAACCCGGCGCCGGTCTCGGTCATGCGCGACAGGATGAAGTTCGTCGTCCCGTTCACGATGCCGGTGACCTTGGTGATGCGGTCGCCGTGCAGGGACTCCCGCAGCGGGCGCAGCAGCGGGATCGCCGCCGCGACCGCGGCCTCGTAGTAGAGGTCCACGCCGGAGGCGGCGGCCGCGTCGTGCAGCGTCCCGCCGTCCTCGGCCAGCAGCGCCTTGTTCCCGGTCACCACGCTCTTGCCCTGCGCCATGGCCGTGGTGATCCAGCCGCGCGCGGGCTCGATGCCGCCGACCAGTTCCACGACGATGTCGACGTCGGGCCGGTTCACCAGGCCGAGGGCGTCGGCGGTGAACAGTTCGCGCGGCACCGGCAGGTCGCGGGCCTTGTCGGGGCGGCGGACGGCGATGCCGGCCAGCTCCAGGGGCTCGCCGATGCGCGCGGCGAGGTCCGCCGACTGTTCGTGCAGCAGGCGCACCACTTCGGTACCCACGTTGCCGCAACCGAGCAGGGCAATCTTCACCGCTTCACTCCGTCCATGTTCATCCGGTGCTCAGCCGACGTCGAGGCGGAGCAGATCGTCTTCGGTCTCCCGCCGCACGATGACGCGCACCGTGCCGTCGGCCACCGCGAGCACCGGTGGCCGCGGGACGTGGTTGTAGTTGCTGGCCATGCTCCGCGCGTACGCCCCGGTTCCGGGCACCGCGAGAAGATCCCCCGGTGAGACGTCGGCCGGCAGGAACTCATCCTTAACAACAATGTCTCCGGACTCGCAATGTTTTCCCACCACGCGGGCGAGCACAGGGGCCGCCGACGAGGCACGGGAGGCGATGGTCGCGGAATAAGACGCGTCGTACAGCGCGGGCCGGATGTTGTCGCTCATCCCCCCGTCGACGCTCACGTAGGCGCGGGAGGCGCCGTAGTCGAGGGGCACCTGCTTGACGGTCCCGACCTCGTAGAGGGTGAAGGTCGTGGGACCGCAGATCGCGCGGCCCGGCTCCACCGACAGCCGCGGCTCGCTCAGCCCGTACCCGGCGCACTCGTGCTCCATGATCTTGCGCAGCCGCTCGGCCAGCTCCGGCACCGGGATCGGGTCGTCCTGGGTGGTGTAGGCCATGCCGTAGCCGCCGCCGAGGTCCAGTTCGGGCAGCTCGACGCCCCGCTCGTCGCGGATCTTGGCCTGCAGGCCCAGGACGCGGCGGGCGGCGACCTCGAAGGCGGAGGCGTCGAAGATCTGCGAGCCGATGTGCGAGTGGAAGCCGAGCAGCTCCAGGACGTCTTCGTCGAGAACGCGCGCGGCCATCACCGCGGCCTCGTCCAGGCCCAGGCCGAACTTCTGGTCCTCGTGGGCGGTGGCGATGTAGGCGTGCGTGTGCGCCTCGACGCCGACCTTGGTGCGGATCATCACCTTGGGACGCGCGCCCAGCTCGCGGGCGATCGCGGTGAGCCGGTCCAGCTCGTCGAAGGAGTCCAGCACGATGCGGCCGACACCGGCCTCCACCGCGCGGGTCAGCTCGGTGACGGACTTGTTGTTGCCGTGCAGGCCCATCCGCTCCGGGGGGAACCCGGCGGCCAGCGCGACGGCCAGCTCGCCGCCGGTGCACACGTCCAGGTGCAGGCCCTCCTCGTGGATCCAGCGCACGACGGCCTTGCACAGGAAGGACTTCCCGGCGTAGAACACGTCGGCGCCGGCGAAGGCGTCGCGGTACTCGCGGGCGCGGGCCCGGAAGTCGTCCTCGTCCAGGACGTAGGCGGGCGTGCCGAACTCGGCGGCGATCTCGGTGACGGGTACGCCGCCGACGGCGACGACGCCGTCCTCGCGGCGCTCGACCGTCCGCGCCCACAGCTGCGGGAGCATCAGGTTGACGTCTTCGGGTTCGCGCAGCCAGGACGGGACGGCCTGGCCCGCCTCGGCGTGCAGCACACCGGCCTCATGTGCCCTCATGGGTCTCCTCTTGGGGGTCCGGACGCGGTCCGGCTACATCCGTTCCGGGGCCGAGACGCCGAGCAGGCGCAGGCCGTTGGCGATGACCACGCGCGTGGCGGCGACCAGCCAGAGGCGGGCGCGCCCGGTCTCGGTGAACTCCTCGTCGCCCTGCGGCAGGACCCGGCAGGCGTCGTAGAAGCGGTGGTAGGCCCCGGCGAGCTCTTCCAGGTAGCGGGCGATCCGGTGGGGTTCGCGCAGCTCGGCGGCGGTGGTGACCACGTTCGGGAACTCGCCGAGCGCCTTGAGCAGATCGCCCTCTCGCGGGTGGGAGAGGAGAGCCGCGTCATAGCTGTCCGTCAGCTCCGCGCCGAGCTCGGCGGCGTTCCGCAGCAGCGAGGCGAGGCGGGCGTGAGCGTACTGGACGTAGTAGACCGGGTTGTCGTTGGTCCGCCGCGCCCACAGGTCGAGGTCGAGCTCGATGGTGGAGTCGGAGGAGTAGCGCGCGAGGGCGTAGCGGGAGGCGTCCACGCCGATGGCGTCGACCATGTCCTCCAGGGTGACGATCGTCCCGGCGCGCTTGGAGAGCTTGACGGGCTTGCCGTCGCGGACCAGGTTCACCATCTGGCCGATGAGGATCTCCAGCGTGACCGCCGGGTCGTCGCCGAAGCAGGCGACCATGGCCTTCATGCGGCCGATGTAGCCGTGGTGGTCGGCGCCGAGCATGATGACGACCTTGTCGAAGCCGCGCTCGCGCTTGTTCAGGTAGTAGGCGCAGTCGGCGGCGAAGTAGGTCCAGGAGCCGTTGGAGCGGACCAGGACGCGGTCCTTGTCGTCGCCGTGGTCGGTGGTGCGCAGCCAGACCGCGCCGTCCTGCTCGTAGATGTTGCCCTGCTCGCGCAGCCGGGCCAGCGCGGCGTCGAGGGCGCCCTGCTCGTGCAGGTCGCGCTCATTGAAGTAGACGTCGAAGTGCACGCCGAACTCGGCCAGCGAGCGCCGGATGTCGGCGAACATCAGCTCGATGCCCTCGACGCGGAACAGCTCGCGCGGGTCGGCGGAGCTGAGGGCGTCCGGGTGCTTCTTGAGGACCTCGGCGGCGATCTCGGCGATGTACTCGCCCTGGTAGCCGTTCTCCGGCGTGGGCTCGCCCTTAGCGGCGGCCAGCAGCGAGGCGGAGAAGTGGTCGATCTGGGTGCCGGCGTCGTTGAAGTAGTACTCGGTGGTGACGTCGGCTCCGGTGAAGTCGAGGACGCGGCCGAGCGCGTCGCCGACCGCGGCCCACCGGACGCCGCCGATGTGCACCGGGCCGGTCGGGTTGGCCGAGACGAACTCCAGGTTCCACTTCTGCCCGGCGAAGGCCTCGCCGCGCCCGTAGGCGTCCCCGGCGGCCACGACCGAACCGGCGATGCTGCCGGTGGCGCCGGAGTCGAGGCGGATGTTCAGGAAACCGGGCCCGGCGATGTCGACGGCCGACACCCCGTCGACCTCGCGCAGCTCGGCGGCCACCGTCTCGGCCAGCTCACGCGGGTTCCGCCCGACCTTCTTGGCGAGCTGGAGGCACAGCGTCGAGGCGTAGTCTCCGTGCTCGGGCTGCCTGGGTCGCTCGACCGTCGTGGACGCCGGCAGCGCGGCGGCGTCGAGCTCCAGGGCGGCAAAGGCCGCCTGAGCAGCGGTGAGGACGTGTTCGGCGAGCATCTCGGGAGTCACCCGGTCATGTTATCCGCGCTATTCTCGGGGCCGCGACGCGATACGAGAGGACCCCCATGCGAGACCTTCTGCGGCGCCGCCCGCTGACCGTCCTGCTCCTGTCGGCGGTGGTGGCCCTCACCCTCGGCCTGGCCGTCGGCGTCGCCCTCATGAGAGAGACGGCACCCGGCGAGGACTCCCCCGAGGCCGGTTTCGCCCGCGACATGCTCGTCCACCACTCCCAGGCGGTGGACATGGGCATGACGGAGTTCCGCAACGGCGGCGACGAGGTCGCCCGCGGTTTCGGCTACGACATCGCGATGACCCAGCAGGCCCAGCGCGGCATGATGGAGACCTGGCTCTCCGACTGGGGTCTGTCCCCCACCGGCTCCGAGCCGGCCATGAAGTGGATGGACGGCGAGATGAGCCTCCAGAACGGCCTCATGCCCGGCATGGCCACCAAGGAGGACCTCGACCGGCTCCGCGCGGCCACCGGCCGCGACGCCGACGTCCTGTTCACGCAGCTCATGATCGCCCACCACCAGGGCGGTGTCCATATGGCCGATGCCATCCTCAAGCGAACGGACGATCCCCGCGTGACCTCCCTCGCACAGGCTATGAAGGACGGGCAGCGGAGTGAAATCCAGGACCTTGAGGCCCAGCTGACCAGGCTCCAGTCGGCCGCCTCCTAGGAGACGACATGAGCCACCCCTCACCCCCCGGCGACTGGCCCCCTCGTCGCCCCCCGGTCGAATCCGCGACCGAAGAGCTACCCCAGCTCCAGGCACCCGCGATCCCCCGGCAGTGGACACCCCCACCGGCCCGGGAGGAGACACCGCACAGCTACTGGGACACCCCGGCACCGCCGCCGCAGCCGCAGCAGTACGAGGAGCCCGCGGGGTACGACGACCACGCGCGGTACGAGGAGCCGTCCCGCTTCGAGGAGCGTCCGCGCTACGACGACGCCCCCCGCGACACGGTCCCACCCGCCGAAGACCCCGCACCGCCGCACGAACCCACCGGCTCCATCCGCCGCAAACACGCCTACACCGGCCACATCACCCGCAAAGGCGTCGCCGCCACCGTCATCGCCATCCTCGCCGTCGCCCTCTTCGTCGCCGCCGTCCTCTGGGGCCTCAACTGGCTGCGCGACAAGTCGGAGAAGGAGAAGTACGACGACTACGGCGCCACGTCGTCCTGGGTATACGTAGCTACGTATACCCAGCGGCGAACCCCGGCGGCCGACTGGTAATCTCGTCTAGTCCCGAGCCCCCGTAGCTCAGGGGATAGAGCACCGCCCTCCGGAGGCGGGTGCGCAGGTTCGAATCCTGCCGGGGGCACTCCTCTTTCTTGAGGGGGAGACTGCGTCTCCACCCGGAGTCAGACTTCCCCCTCAGGGCTGCCACACGGCGACCCTGAACTGTTTTGGCTGGTCAAGCCTATCAAGAACGTGAAACGCCCCCGGCTTCGTGCCGAGGGCGGTTGCTTGGGTGGCTGTGGTCAGCGGGTGACGGTGGCCAGGAAGCCGCGCCAGTCGGCGGGGGCCACGGCCAGGATGGGGGACGCGTCGCCAAGCTTGCTGTCACGAACGTCAACGGTCACAACGTCGGTACGTGCCTCTACGCACTGCCCTTGATTGCCGCCGCTCCGGCTGCTCTTGCGCCATGGTCCAGGCTTCATAGTTGGAACTCCTCAAGTGGCACAGCTTGCCCGATCATGCTTCCGAAAGTAGCCAGCCTACGGCCAAAAGCTCCGGCCGACTCATCGTAATGCGCTCCGGTCGCCGCTTCGGAGTAGACCACACTCGGGTCAAGCGGGTCGGGGAACTCCATCAGCGTGAACGGCTGGCCCTGCCCGGCGTACGCGCCAGACGCGGCGGGAAGCACGTGGACACTGATGTTCGGGCGTGCGTTCGCCTCTCGCAGGTGGGCGAGTTGTTCGGCATGGGCGTCCGGCCCGCCGACGACGCGGCGTAGGGCTCCCTCGTCAATGGCCAGCTCAAGGCGGGGTGCGGGGTTGCGGGCGGTGAAGTGCCGTTGTCGCCGTAGGCGAGCCTCCACAGTCTGTTCTACGGTGTCCGGGTCGAGAGCCGGGTTAGCGGCCAACAGAGCGCGCATCGTCGCCTCTGTCTGCAAGAGCCCCGTCACGTACGCGACTTCGTACACGCGGATGGTGTGCGTGATCTGCTCAAGCTCTAGGTAGAGCTGGAACCACGCCGGTACGCCGCTCCCGAACGGCTCCCACCACCCGGCCTGTAGGCAGGCTTTCGCCATCCTCACAAGCTCCTTGGTGATCTCTGAGGCCGGACCATGCCCGTACAGCTCGCACAGCTCTTTCACGTCCGGGTAGTGGGGCTTGGGTTGCTGCCCGTTCTCCAGCCGGTAGAGCTTGCTAGTGCTCATCAGTTCGATGGGCTCCGACGCGATCGCCCCCGGAGAGATCCCGGACTGTTCGCGGAGGGTGCGCAGACGTCGGCCTAGTTGCCGCCGTGTGAGGTTCGGTCCAGACATCGACACAGGATGCCCGACCCAGACACTTCCCTTGTGCCCCAAGCCAGAGACGCGCACTCTCCCATATTGGGATAGGCAGGATGGGACACCACGACACACGGAATGGCTCATAGCGGCAGCGTCACACCGTCCCTAGCGTCCGTGCTGTACCCGGCACCGTCACGCGGAGTGGTCGTCCCTCCCGGAAGGCCCCGACGACACCGGAGTACCCGAACGGGGCTGCCCTGTCCGCCTTGCCGATCTTCCCCCTTTCACTGGCGCGGGCGGGGCGGCCCCACCAAGGGGACGCCCATGGTCGCCCCTGACGCCGACGACGGAGGGGTGAGGGCCCGTGGAAGGTTCATCAGCGGCTAGAGATGCCTACGGCCCGATAGAGGCCAAGCCGCACGAGCCGGTGGGGTTCGTCGGGGAGGGCGGGCATTGGCGGCATGTGTGCGCCAACGACGGCGAGCCGTGGCCGTGCGCTGTGGAGCGGGCCGACGTGCGGGTGCCTGTCGTCCCTCCGGTCGTGGGGGTCGCGGCGTGAACGGCGGGCTGGGCGACGCGGCTGTGTTGTACGGGGTGTGGCTTGATCATGCGAAGCTGCCCGGGTCGGCGGGCTACATGGTGTGTACCGACCCGGAGTGTCGGGAGGGCTGGCCGTGTACGGACCGCCAGACCAGCGAAGCGGGTCTTCTAGGGCTTGGGATCGACCCGTACGCGGTGCTGAGGTCTGAGGCCGTCTTGCCGACAGGGAACGGGAATGGGGCAGGGTGAGGGCGACCGGGAACCCGTCCCCGACGATGACGAGCACCGGCCCACCTGGTCGGGTCTGTTCTGCGTCGTGTGCTGGAAACACTGGCCGTGCCCTGAGGCCGGGCAGCACTTCCCGTTGTGGCCCGAAGATGTCGCCGAGAGGCCGTAGGGTGCGTGATCGTGGGGCCGTTTGAGGAATTCATGGGCAAGGCGCGGCGTGGGCTGGAAACCCTCGCTGAGGCGTTCGGGTTACTGCGGGCTGCGCAGGAGAAGAACGGGCTGGCGCGCGCGGAGTTGTCCTCCGCGACGGAGGGCACGGGGAACGCTCGTATAGACGCGTCGCTGTCTCGGCTTGAGCAGGTGGGGGAAGCCCTCGCAGAGGGGCTGACACACGGCATCGCGGGCCGTGAGACGTTCGCGGAGTACTTGACGGACATCGGGGCCGGGGCCGCCCTGGGAGCCTCTGAACCTCCGTCCACTGGGGAACGGCCGGCTGCGGTGGCACCCGAGCCAGAACCGTTGCAGCTCAGGGACTTCCGGGCCGAAAGGGAGCACCCCGAAGCAAAGGAAGCGATCCGCCGTGTGGGGTGGCCGCGCAACAGCGTCGGCAACACCTCGGCGAGGGCTCACCTCTACGACGAGCACGGCAACCGCATGGGCGACACCTACACCCCCGACACACCCGACGATCACCCCCACTGGGACGACCTCAAACCGGAGTGGAACAACCCGGAGAACACCACAACGTCATGGCACGTAGAGGGCCGCATGGCCAAGGCCATCCGTGACTCGGGGCTGACACGAGCGGCGGTGTACCTGAACATCCGGAGGTGCGGCGGGGTCTCCGACACCCGCCCACGACCCGACCCCAAGGGATGCACGGAGAACTTCCGGCACACGCTCAAGGCCGGTACGGTCGTCTACGTCTACGTCATTCAGGAGAACGGGCGCACGTTCCGCCAGCGCGTCACGGGGACAGGAAAGGCACTGAAAGAGTGACCAGTCAAACCAGCGATGACGGCCTGTACGCCGTCGAAGCCACACCCGAGCAGCTAAACGAACTCCTCGCCCTCGCCGATGAGATCGACTCCGACGAGCTAGCCCGGCACGCCCTATCCATGGGCCTGACTCCGCCACTGGCAGGCGTCGAGTACTGGGAAATGGTCCTGACCTACCCTGAGAACGACGACGACCCCAACGCGGTACAACTCGCATGGCTCGGTCCCGACCCCCACGACCAGGGCGACGCACAGTAGCCGTTGCGTCATCACCGGGACGAGCCTCGGGTGTGATCGAGGCCACGACACGAGAAGTCGCATGGAAGCGTTTTCACAGGTCAAGCCCCTAAATCGTACGTCACGAGGAGCGCTGCTGAGATCTGAAAACCCGTACATCGCCAGGTCTGCTTTGCCCCTGCCGTCGAGCCGGACACGTCACACCCCCACCCCCCTCCTTTGTGCTCCAAGTCATTGCCTCACATCACTTGTGATCGCATTCACCAATGCAATTCATGACGACTCGTAACCATTCATGAATGGTCGAGAAATGAGTGAATGGTCGGATTCTTTGATGCGTTTACCCAATTCTCAGGCAAGGTTACTCATATTCTGCAAATAGGGGTGCGGGCCAGTTCGGGAATGAGTGAGGGGGAGTCATCGGCTCCCGCATCTAGCCCACGTCACTCCGCCCCAGCAGCGCCTGCCCTCTGCGGCAACCGTGCTGGTTGCCGACCGGTCGGGTTGCGTCAGTCAGGGTAGGCCGTTGATCCGTCGCAGGGATAGAAGAAGTGGGTATGCATGCACGGGTGGGGGGCTACGTTCCTCCCCGTGGCCTGCCACGCCCGGTAGGCGTGTTCCTCGCAGATGCCATCCGGGTCGGCCTTGCAGCACTCCGGCGGTAGATCCATGTCGCTCCAAACGAAAGAAAGCCCCCGCCGACCGGGAAGGCCAGCGGGGGCGAGGGGACTACTTGGCGGCGACGATGCCGACCGCGCGGGCCGGGTCCAGGACGGTCCCGCCGATGAGCACGTCAGCGGCAACGATGGAAGAGAGCTTCATGAAGACCTCGCCCATGGAGACCCGGATGCCGTAGCCGTCTTCACGACGGGCCTCCGACTCTGCGTTGCCGAGCATCGCGGCAGGGATGACGTTGGCCAGCGCGGCGTACTCGCGGGTGAAGGCCACGCCCAGACCCTCCACGTACGGGGAGGTGAACACGGGCATGCCGAGGATGGAGCCGATCTGTCCGCGCTGCACGGGCATGGCGTTGCCGAACTTCTCCGCCGAAATGAACTGAGGGTCGGACAGGATGGCCTTGCGGCCAGCCGGGGACACGACCAGGCGCACGCCTTCGGTGATGCTGCGGGTCTGGAACTTCTCGTCAACGTCGAGCAGCACCGTCGACATGGCCGCGTCCGCCTTCAGCTCAACCGGTTTGTTCTCGCCGGTCGCCTTAAGCGCCTTGTTGATCTCAACGGCGGAGCGGGTCTCGGCCCGGTCAACTACGGCGTTCACGATCGGGGTAAGCACCTGCGAGGCGAACACGGACAGCTCCGTGGACTGCTCGATCGTGTCGAGGATGACCGACGACTCCGCGTGCACGTCGAGCTTGACGGGGATCAGCTCTTCCTTGAGGCGGTTGGGCTTGATGTCCTCGCCGCGCGCAAGGTCGTTGGCCTTGAAGACGGACGGCTTGCGGACGTACACGGTGTCACCGGTACCCGCGCCGGACTGAGCCTCGCGGTACATCAGGTTCGGGAGCACGACGCGCTTGCGGATCGCGGTCAGGGTGGCGGCAACAACGTCGTTGATGCCGATCTGAGAGGGAGTGGTGGTAACAGACATTTGGTTCGGATTCCTTAGGTGTCAGAGAAAGTAGAGAGCGTGTTACATGCATGTCCGCCCCGCAGGAGCGGCCTAAGGTGAGCCCACGGGGCTCTAACGAAGACGGCCCCCGACCCTCAGGGTCAGGAGCCATCGAATCGAGAAGGAGTGTCCACAGAGGAACGGCCGGCTGCCGTTCACCACATGTGACGCTCGATCTCGGAAGCTTGGGAAACGTTGCCGTAGTAGGCAGGACCGCCAACAGGGCCAGCCCCGCTATGAAGGGCCTCGACAGGCTTGGTCAGAAGCGGGTTCCGGTGAGCCTCACCGATCACCTTGACCAGGGACACGGCGGCCTCGGTGGTCACCCCCTCGGGGAGTGCTGCGATCACGTCGTCAACCGTCACAGCGCCGTGCCTCGGAAGGACCTCGCTCAGTGCGTCCGTCATGGCGCGGGAGGCGTTGCCGGACTCAAGCTCAGCAATCCGGGCCTCAGCGTCACGAAGCCGGGTGCGGTACCTGGCAGCCTCACGGTTCGGGTTCTGCTCATCCTCGCCGGAGTCCTCCTCCGGGGCCGCTGAAACGGCCTCTGACGGCTCACCGGTCACCGGGGGAAGCCCAGTGGGGGCCGCGTCGTCCTGAGCGGTTTCCGCCTTGAACTTCTCTGCCTCCGCGATCGCGGCGGCCCGGAACTCTTCGACGGTCACAGGGTCAAACTCTTCGGTGGTCATGCTGGTGGTCTCCTCAATCAAGAACGTGCCAACGGAGCGGTAGAACTCCATGTCGTTGGTGGTCAGGGTCGGCATGGGGGGCCTACGTCGTTGGGCGGCGTAGGCCATCACCTCAGCGTCGGTAAGCGGCTGAGGCGTGTACGTGTACGGCTCATAGGGCCTGTACTGGTTGGCGGTCACGACTTCCCGCCACATCGCCGAGGACGGTCCGCCAGCGCCTTAGGGCGGTGTGGCATCCGGAGCGGGCTCATGGTGCCCTCTCTCGGCTCCATCGGCTCATGGAAGGAGGAGCCGCGCCATTCATAGACGGGGGCTCCCGCCACCGTCGCTACTCGCACGAACACTGACGGCTCTCCAGTTCGGCCCTAAGCTCACGGATCGTGTGGCGACGTCGAGCGCACTCCGAGCGGACGCGGGAAAGCTCAGCCCGGAGCGATTCAAGGTCAGCTTTCGTCGCAGCCCAGGAGCGCATGAAGCTGTCGGCAACGGCTCGGATGTTCTCATCTGGGATGAGAGACAGAGGGTTGGGGATGTTCTTATCCATCTCGGATCTTCCAATCATCTCGATTACCGCCGTTGGTCGGCGGACAGTTAGGGGAGCCCCGTTATGAGCGGAACGGGGCTCCGTGAGGCGCTGCGACCGGGAACCAAACCGGGAGCCGCACTCAAGCCCCGGGGAAGGAGAGAGAACCCGGGGAGCCTGTTAAATGGTTAAAGAGGGCATAGAGAAACCCCCGACTCAAAGTCGGGGGGGCATCCCTAGGGAGCGGAGAGGAACCGGGGACCGCTTCGGCCGTACCCCTCCATACATAGGCTGATAAAGGCTACACAACCGCTCCGTTGACCGCACGGACAGGCACATCAAGAATAGTGGAACGAGTCACAGTCTTTCCAACCTCAGCCGCATAGCAAGACACACCGTAGTCCGCTGCCGACTTCCCCGTATCCGGGTCCGTCACCTCATCCCATTCACCCCCGTCACCGGACCATTCCCACGGGTACAGCTCCACGCGCTGATCAGGAGTGAGCTTGTGGTCTGCCGGTTTGAACACCCGCGCACCCGGAGGGGCCTTCACCTCCCGCTCGTGATCCCACTCGCCGGGGCTCCCCTGCCGGATGGTGAACGGACCAAGCCTCACGTCTGGCAACTGGCGGTAGCCAACCTTGCGGACACCAGGACGGCGAGCCGCCCGACGGCGGCGAGCCTGCCTCGCCCGGAGCGCCTTGAAGCACTCCCGAGAGCTACACACCTCCCGATCCCTCCCAGGCCCCATAGCAGCCGTAGGCAGCCACGTAGCGGCCTCCGAGGGCTGAACACAGACCAGGGCCGTTAGCTCGTCACAGACCGGCTCACGGGGCGGCAGGAACACTCGGCAGATAACGCACACGACTGGCCGACCGTAAACACTCGGCGGGGCGGATACATATCCCGGAGGTCCGCCCCAGGGAGCAAGCTCCCCTATCTCGGAAACGTGCTCCACACTTTCGGCAACTTCCGCCGACTCCCAAAGGTCGGTGGCTTCCCACTCGTAATCCATGCCGTCGTACACGACGGTTCTCCTCTCTCACTCGGCGGAGACGTAGCCCCTTGGCGGAGTCTTCGACGGGCCTTAATCGACCCGCCGAGATCTCTCTTGGTTTGAACTCACTTGGTTAAGCGGCCCTTGGTGGGGCCGCACTGGGTAAGAACACACTTGGTAGTGCGTCACCCTGACGCCCGTGCCCTCCTCTTGGCGTCCTCTAGGTCATGGCCGTGACCATGGCGCGGGAGTGTCAGCCAATGGACGTCACAAGTCCCCTCGCCCGTTGAGGGCGAGGCCAGATAGAGCCACCCCTCTTCACGGCCGAAAGCGATAGCCCGCTGTACGGTCCGCCGAGAGTGCCCGGAGCACTCCGCAAGCAACACTTGAGAAGCACGCGCATCCCGGCCGGAATCGAACGTCGCAAAGAACGCCAGCGCCAGCAGAACGCCTTTGTAGTTCCCGGGGACCTCTGGACAGTTGAATAGCTCTCGCCGCCATTCGTACTCGACCACCGACCGGGGAGCCGGTTTAGTCTCCGCCTCTGCCTTGAGTTTCGGCTTGCAGGTACAGGAATCCAGCTCGAAAGGGTTGACGTTGCATTCGCGGGTGTGACCCCCGATCATTTCGCCCAACCCCCGAAAGCGATCCGTTCCGCAAGTCGGATGTCTGCGGCGAGCTGCTGCCGGGCCTGGTGGCGCATCTTGCCCTCAAGCGTGCGCACGTAGCGGCGCGGCTGGTGTGTCGGCATGGTCGCCGGACTCCGGCGGGCCGTGGTCGTTGTGTTCATGGCTCCACCCTGGCGAGACACACCTAGGTCTGTCAACCCGGGTGGGCTACCCTAGGCGTGGCCTGGTACGGTAGATCACATGGAAGAGATGACCGTGCACGTCAACCCGATGAACGGAGAGGTGAACGTCAAGCAGGCCATCGGCCCGTGGCAGGCGTGGCTTACGTGGTCTCAGGGGGCCGACCCTGGGCAGGGTCCGGCGTCCGTGTCGTTCCGTCTCCGCGAGGGCGAGACGGCCCCCGGCGGCCTGTCTTCGACGGTGCTCCGGCGGGTGGACTTCCAACGCGCCGGAGAGCTGTTCCGGAAGGCTCAGCCCAAGGCTGAGGGCATGACGGACAAACGCCGTCAGCGACACGCTGAGCGGCTGCAATGGCTACTCAAGGAAGGCGTCACGGACCGCTACCTAGCGTTGCTGGCTTTCGAGTATCAGCAGGCGGTAGCGCGGGGGAACCACGCCCCGACGCCGGAACTTGCCGACATGGCGGGGAAGCGCCCGGAGACGATCCGGGGCCACCTGAAGGAAGCCCGCCGACGGGAGTTGCTGACGACCGTCAAGGGCAAGGCGGGCGGAGCACGGACCGCGAAGACGGATGAGATCTTGCGCGGGTTCGATTGGGGCGCGATAGACCGCGCCATCCGAGCAAGCAAGTAAGGACGACGGCCCCGGGAACATCCCCGGGGCCGCTTCGTGTCTCACGCCACTACCTCAGCCGGCGAATGGCGTAGATCACATCTACGCAGGTAAGGCCGTGCGCTGGCGGATGCTTTCAGCGATCGAGGCCGCGATCTCCTCCGGCGTGCGGTCGTCGTCATCGGGGATGCCGTCCAGGTCGGATGCCCACTCGACCGGCTTGCCGGTGGCGATGACGTGGGGTAGTCCGTCCCGGATCTCCCATACGGGTTCGGCGGGTTCACCGGTGATGTTCATGGCGAGGATCGGCATCGTGTACGTGCCGGGCTGGTAGGTGGCAAGGACGTTCGGGTCTGAGTCGGCGAGCCAGTGCATGAGCCCTGTGTCGCTGGTGATGAGCCAAGCGGTGATGCCGACTTCCTTGATCTTCGCGCGGCGCTCATCCCACGACGGGTGAGCCTCCCACCATTCGCGGTACGTCACCGTGGAGAGGACGCGGCGGGGGCCGGGCCTGTAGGTCGTGGCCTGTTCGGCGAGGACGGTGAGGCGGGCCTCTACGGCCGTGATCTGCTTGTCGTACCTGGCTTTCACGATCTCGGGCTTACCGGCCGAGCGCTCCAGCAGGTCGTCTAGCTGCCGCTCAAGGTCGGCGATCTCCGCCGAGGGGTCAACCGTCGTCGGCTGCACGATCTCCGGCATGTGGTCATCCCCGAAGTAGTCGAGGAACGTGGATTCGAACCGCTCCATGAGCCATGCCTCTTGGACCTGCCCCGACCAGCAGTAGCGCACCCCGCGTTTCCCAGTGGAGTTGTGACACTTGTACCGGCGGGGCTTGCCCGGTCCGGCCGCGCCGGTGGAGTTGACCGGCCCCCCACACTCGGGGCACTTCACCAGCCCCGACACGTTCGTAGCTACCTGTGTCTTGTCGCCGTAGGCGGTCTTGCGCTTGGCTACGGCCTCTTGCAGCTTGGCGAACCGTTCCATGCTGGTCAGCGGTTCGGCGAACTGGATCGGTAGGCCGTCCTCGCCCCGGATGACCGCCCCGTCGTGCATGAGCTGTCCGAGGACGGAGCGGCTGGCCAGCATCTCCCGCGTGGTCTTGGCATCCCACAAGGTGCCCTTGGGTTCCTTGCCTTGCAGGATCAGGGAACGGTCTGCGTTGGTGGGAATCTTCTTGCGGTTGAGCCACCTGGTGATGGCTCCGAACGACCACGGCCCGCCGGTCTGGTCGGGGTGGTCACCGATGGCGTAGGCCATCGCCTCAAGCCGGTAGTCGGCCATCTCGTCATCGCGGACCAGGACGCGCCCCCGGTCGGCCCACACCGTCACCGGAGCCGTCTTGAAACCCATCGGCGGCGGACCGCCCCGCCAGCGTCCAAGCTCGCGGCCCTTGCGTCGGCCCTGCCGGATGTTGGCGGCAGTGGCGTCGGCGTAGTTGACCGACTGGACGTTTTCGATCGCCAGCAGCACCCGCGTAGACGGGTCGGTGGGGTCATAGACCCGCTCGCCCTGCGTGGTGACGAACAGCTTGCCCTGACGCTTGAAATGGTGCGTCAGCCAACCGGCGTCATCGTCCCTGCGGGACATCCGGTCGAGCTTGCGGCAGATGGCCACGTCGTAAGCGGCCATACCCTCAGGGGTCGTCCACTTCCCCGCCTGAGGCCGGTCAAGGATGCTGATCTCCGTCGCCGAGGTGTTCGGGTCGGCGGCGACCCCCACCACCTCGATACCCAGCTTCGCGGCGAGGGCATGCCCGTCATCAATCTGCGCGTCAATGCTCGTGGACCCGGGTTCGGTGTCCGACTGACGCGCGAAGATGACCCCCCGCTTCCCCCTGAGCTGCATAAACGTCATTCTGACGCCTCCCACCTTGGCTAGGTGGGGGAACCCCGACCACGGCACCACCCTCAAACTCCCCCTCTGCCCGTGGTTGCGCTGGTGGGAGCTTCTCGCCTCGGCCGTTGGCCGGGGCGTTTTTCGTTGACCGGGCGGGGTCTCTCACACCCGCACCTCGGCCGGCTCGCCCGCCTTCAGCCGCTCGCTGATCCCCCTGTGCAGCGCCGCCACCATCTTCGTCATCGCGTTCTTCGGGCCGCGTGCCGCCATCCGCATCTGCGTCTCGCTCTGCATCAGCGTGAGCGGTCCCGAGACCGACATGCTCCAGCGTGCCAGGCGGGAGGCTCGCTTCGCGCTCGCGCGGCGGCGCAGGGAGTACAGGCCGAGGGCGGTGCGGGGGTCGTCGCGGAGGGCGCGGCGCAGGACCCAGATGTCCTCCAGGGCCTGGTTGGTGCCGAGGGCCAGGGAGGGGGGCATGGCGTGGGCGGCGTCGCCGATCAGGACGCTGCGCCCGGCTCCCCAGATGCGGGCGATGTGGTGGCGGTGGTGGGCGTAGGGGCGGACGTCGGCGTCGCGGAGGGCGGTGAAGAGCTCCGGGACGGGTGCGGCCCAGTGCCCGTAGCGGGCTTCGAGGAGGGCGAGGGGGTCGCCGGGCGGTGCGGGCCAGGGGGCGTCCATGAACCACTGGGTGAGGCCGTTCCCGGCGGGGCTGAGGCCGAGATAGCCGTCGCGGCCGACGATCATCAGCGCGGTGCTGCCGAGGTCGACGGGGGACGGGATGAGTCCCTGCCAGCTGGCCACGCCGGTCTCCGGGCGGGGCGCGGGTCCCCAGAGCGCGGCCCGGACGGCCGAGCCGACGCCGTCGGCGCCGATGAGGAGGTCGGCGGTGTGGGCGGCGCCGTCCTCGGTCGTCACTCGCACCTCTTTGCCGGTCTCCTCGACGGTGGCGACCCTGGCGCCGTAGTGGACGGGGGCCACGCCGTCGAGGAGTGTGGTGAGCAGGTCGCCGCGGGGGATGACCAGCGCGCCCGCGCCGAAGCGCGCCTCCATGTGCGTGACGTCGGCGGTGGCGACGACGCGTCCGGCGGCGGTGCGGGTCTCGACGGCGGTGATGCGCTGCCCGAGGCCGGTGAGGTCGGCGCCGAGTTCGTCCAGGATCAGCAGGCCGCCGGGCCAGAGGGTGATGGCGCCGCCGATGACGCGGGGCTCGGGCGAGCGCTCCAGGACGGTGACGTCGTGCCCGTCGGCGAGCAGCGCGCGGGCGGCGGCGGCTCCGGCGATGCCCGCTCCGGCGATGAGGATGCGCATCGGACCTCCAGATGGTTCTACAATACGTAGAATCAAGGTAGGCGCTCGGCCCCGGATCCTCAATGGACAGTGATCGGCGTCGCTTCGGGGCTTCGCTCTCACGGCTCCGCCCGGTACAGTCTCGCCTTGTGAGCCTCCTTCACGCCGCCGCACCGGTCCCCCGGACCGCGCTTCGGCGTGCGCTGCTCACCGTCGCCGTCATCGCGGCGATGCTGCTGGGGATCTTCTGCGCCGAGCAGCTGGCGCTGGCCGCGGCGGGTCCGGACGCCGGTCGCGCGGCGGTGGCCATCGCGCCGCCCGGTGGTGGGGACGGGCCGTGCGCCCCGGCCGACCACGGGCCCGAGCAGGCCTCGCGCGGTGTGAGCACCGGCGCGGTCCAGCTGAGCGAGTTCTGCTCGCGCGCCTCGGCGCCGGTCCCGGCGATCGGCCCCGCGAAGACGGTCCGGTCTTCGCGTCCCGTGGTGGGCGCCGGTGTCTCCCGGCTGCTCGCCGAGCTCTGCGTCTGGCGGACGTAGGAGCCGAGCCCGGGTCGTCTCACGGCCCTTCGCCCGGTCTCCCGTCCCCGCGCGCCTTCGCGCGCCCACAGCCTTGAGCAGGGATCTCGCATGTCCAAGAAGCAGCAGAACCGTCCCGCCGGCGGCAAGAAGACCCGCCCGGCCGCGAAGAAGGGGCCCGTCGCCGCGGCGCGGTCCCACGGCATGAGCACCAACCTGAGGATCACCATCGGCCTGATCGTCTTCGCCGTCCTCGCCTCCGTCGGCATCGTCGCGATCGCCAACGCCGGGGACGAGCCGGTGGTGTCGAACGAGCTTCTCGTCCGCCCCGACAGCCACAAGCTCACCTCCGCCACCGACGGGAAGGCGACGCTGGTGGAGTTCCTCGACTTCGAGTGCGAGGCCTGCCGCGCGCTCTACCCGGCGATGGAGAAGCTGCGGAAGGAGTACGACGGGCGGATCACCTTCGTCGTCCGCTACTTCCCGCTGCCCAGTCACGCCAACGGCGAGCTGGCCGCGCGCGTGGTCGAGTCGGCGGCCGCGCAGGGGAAGTTCGAGGCCATGTACCAGAAGCTGTACGAGACGCAGGGCGAGTGGGGCGAGCAGGGGTCCCCGCAGGAGGCGCTGTTCCTGGACTACGCCCGCGCGATGGGCCTCGACATGGCCGCGTTCCAGGCGAAGCTCGCCGACCCCGCCACCGCCGAGCGCGTCGCCAAGGACATGGCCGACGGCCGGTCCCTCGGCGTCGACCGCACACCGACGGTCTACTTCAACGGCGAGCACGTCAAGGAGCCGTCCTACGCGTCCCTCAAGTCCGCCGTCGACGCGGCCCTGGCCTCATGAGGCGCCCGCTGCCGTGGGTCCTGACGATCGGCGGCCTGATCGGCCTGGTCGCCGCCTTCGTCCTGACCGTCGAGAAGATCGCGCTGCTGAAGGACCCGTCCTACCGGCCCAGTTGCAGCCTCAACCCCGTACTGTCCTGCGGTTCGGTGATGAAGACGGAGCAGGCGGAGGCCCTCGGGTTCCCCAACCCGCTCATGGGCATCGCCGGGTTCGCCGTGGTGACGACCGTCGGCGTGGTCCTGCTGACCGGGACGCGCCTGCCGCGCTGGTTCCACCTGGGCCTGCAGGCCGGCGCCACGTTCGGCGTGGTCTTCGTGCACTGGCTGATCTTCCAGAGCCTGTACCGCATCGGCGCCCTGTGCCCGTACTGCATGGTCGTGTGGACGGTGACGATCCCGATCTTCTGGTACACCACCCTCGACACCCTCGGGCGCGTCCCGCTGCCGCGTCCACTGCGGACGGTGGCCGACGCGCTCACGCGCGCGCACTCGGCCGTCCTGGTGCTGTGGTACCTGGTGATCATCGCGCTGATCGGCGTGGAGTTCTGGGATTACTGGCGCACACTGCCGTGAACCGGCTTTTTGTCGCATCCCGCCGATAGCGTTCCGGTCATGGCACGACGCAAACGCGGCGGCGGAGGACTCCAGCTCCTGGGCTTAGGGGTCCTCGCCGCCCTCGTCCTGACGACCGCCACGCGCTGGGTGCGCGAGCACCCCGGGACGGCCGCCGCGGTCGCCGCCGCGGTGTGCGCGCTCGGCGGCCTCATCGGCTACCTCGTCCTGCGCGAACGCCGCCTGACCGCCGAACGGCTCGCCGAGCGCGAACGCAACATCGCCACCACCGACGGCCTGCGCGGCCCCGACTTCGAGGAGTGGGTCGCCCGCCTCATGCGCCGGACCGGCTTCCGCTCGGTGACCGTCCGCGGCGGCGCCGGTGACCAGGGCGCCGACATCACCGCCCGCGCCCCCGACGGGCGCTGGACCGTCGTCCAGTGCAAACGCCACCACCCCGGCCGCCCACTGGGCTCACCCGCCGTCCAGACCTTCGCCGGTCCCGCGCACAAGATCCACAAGGCCGAACTGGCCGTCCTGATCGCCACCACCCGCTTCACCGCGCCCGCCCGGCGCGACGCGGCCCTGATGGAGGTCGTGCTCATCGACCGCGACCGCCTGGCGGCGTGGGCGACCGATCAGGTGGCGCCGCGGGAGCTGGGGTGAGGCTCACCCCGCCGCCACCGCCCACACCGCCCCCCGCCCCTCCGCGATCGACACGATGCGGCCGTGGTGGACGCGGGCGGCGATCTCGGTGGCGTCGCTGACGGCGGTGGCGCCGAGTTCGGTGGCGCGGCGGCCTTCGGGGTCCAGGATGAGGCGGACGGGCGGGAAGGCCTTGGGGTGGGCGGCGGTGAGGAGGGTGGTGCGGAGCTCGGCGAGGTGGAGGCGGGCGAGCTGGCCGAGTTCGCCGGGGTCTCCGGTGACGATCAGGACGGTGACCTCGGTGCCGCGGGGGGCGGCGCGGAAGGCGTCCTCGACGGCTTCGAGGCGGTGGAGGCCGAGGACGGCGACGATGCCGTCCTCGTGGGCGGTGGGCTGGTCGGCGGGGAGGGCCTTGGGCGCGAACTCGGCCCAGACCGGGGGGTCGAGCTGGTCGGTGAGCACGAAACCGGCCATCTGCTCGCAGGCGGAGACGATGTCGAAGGGCTCGATGAAGCCGGGGGCGGCCGTCAGCTGCACGGCGCCGTGCAGGGTCGCCAGGAGGGTCTCGGCGAGGCGGACGCGGCGGGGCGCGCGGGGCGGGAGGTTCTCCAGGGTCAGCCCCAGGAGGATCGCCTCCAGCCTGAGCAGCTGCGCGAAGGGCAGGCGGGTGCGCTCGTCGGCGAGGACCTCGGGGATCAGGTCGGCGCGCAGGCGTTCGGGCGCGAGGACGGGCGTGCCGGCCAGGCGGGCGCGGGCGACGGCGCCGAGGGCGTCGCGGACGGTGGCGTCCGGCGGCGGGGAGGGCGGGTCGGGGACGCGTTCGGCGAGGTCGGCCAGGACCGCGAAGTAGAGCGCGCGCTTGCCGGGGAAGTTCGAGTAGACCGCGCCGCGGGTCAGCTCGGCGCGCTCGGCGATCGCGTCGATCTTCGCCTCCCGGTAGCCCAGGCGCGCGAACTCCTCCAGCGCGGCGGACAGGACGCGCTCGCGGTTGCGCTCCTGCTGCTCGGCGCGGCTCAGGCGGCCCATCGGTCTCCCATCGGTTGCGGACGCGTCCCGTCCAAGATACCGTCGCCATTCAGATGACCTCATCATGTGATTGGAGTATCCCGCTTGCTCCCCTCGATCGATCTGACCGATCCCGGCGTGCTCGCCGACCCGTTCGCCGCTCACGGGCGCGCCCGTGAGCTGTCCCCGGTCGTCACCCTCGACGCGCCCGGCATGCCTCCGATGTGGACGGTGACCCGGCACGCCGAGGGCCGGGCCGCCCTGGCCGACGCGCGGCTGGAGATGCGCCCGGCCAGCTTCGCGATGCGCCCGGACGTCCCCGAGCACTGCCGTCCCTACATGCGCTCCATGCAGGAGGTGGAGGGCGAGGAGCACGCCCGGCTGCGGCGGGCGGTGGCACCGGCGTTCACGCGCGGTGCCGCCGAGGACTTCCGCGAGCGGGCCGCGCGGCTGGCCGGCGAGCTGCTGGACGGCCTGTCCGGCGAGACCGACCTGCTGGCGGCCTTCGCACGGCCGCTGCCCTCGGACGTGATCGCCGAGCTGGTCGGGGTCCCGGCCACCGACCGTCCACAGTGGCGGGAGTGGGGCGCGGCGGTCTCCATCGGGCACGGCCCGGCGTTCGCCGCCGCGATCCCCGGCATCGTGGACGCCGCGCGGCGGGCCGTCCACCACGAGGGCGTGCTGACCGCACTCGCCCACAGTGGACTCGACGGCACCGAGCTGGCCGCGCTGGTCTGGCAGCTGCTGCTGGGCGGGCAGACGCCCACCAACCTCATCGCCAACGCGGTGCGCGTCCTGCTCACCACGCCCGGCGCGTGGGAGACGCTGCGGGACGACGAGTCGCTGCTGCCGGGCGCGGTCGAGGAACTCACGCGCTGGTGCGGGCCGCAGCTCATGACGTTCCCGCGCTTCGCCCGCGAGGACGTCGAGGTCGGCGGGGTCACGATCCCGGCGGGCTCGATGGTGACGGTCTCGATCGCCGCCGCCAACCGGGATCCGCGCGTCTTCGCCGAGCCGGAGCGGCTGGACCTGCGCCGGGAGTCCTGCCCGCACCTGGGCTACGCGCACGGCCCGCACTTCTGCCTGGGCGCGCCGCTGGCCAGGGTGCAGACCGAGGAGGCGCTGCGGGCGCTGCTGCGGCGGTTCCCGAAGACCCGCGCGGCGGACACGCCGGCGCACTGGCTGCCGGATCCGGGGACGCTGCGGCTGGCCGCGCTTCCGGTCGTCCTCGGCTGAGACGGCGGACGGCCCGCCCCTCGTGAGGGCGGGCCGTCCTGGTGCGATCCCTACGGCTCGACGGCGAGGCCGAGGTAGAGGGTGGCCGGGTTCGCCGGGTTGAAGGCGAGCGCGCCCAGGCCGTGGTAGTCGTTGTGGGTGAAGGTGACCACGCCGGTGGTGGCGCTGTACTTGTACACGAACGTGCCGGTGCCGGCGTAGTTCGAGCCGAACTCGAAGTAGAGGGTTCCGGCGTCCACCGGGCTCGGGAACAGGTTGGGCCCGTTGTAGATGGTGATGTCGCCGCCCTGGTCGGCGATGGGCGCGAAGGTGCGCCCGCCGTCGGTGGAGCGGTAGATGTGGCGGCCGTCGGTGGGGTCGTGGGCGTCGTTCTGGTCGATGTCGAGCGCGGCGGCGTAGACCACGTCACCGTCCACAGGGGAGACGGCGACGCTGAAGACGTTGACGCCGAAGCGCCCGCCGGGGGTGAGGTCCAGTCCGGCCGACCGGGTCCAGTTCACGCCGCCGTCGAAGGTGACGTAGGCGGCGCCGGAGGCCCCGACGACCGCGTGGGCGAGGTCTCCGGGGTCCACTGTGGTGTCGTAGCCGGAGTGGACGCCGATGCCCCCGGCGTTGCCGCCCAGGGTGCCCCAGACCGCGCCGCCGTCCCAGGTCTCGTAGAGCCGCCCGGCGTTGTCGCCGATCACGACGTGGTCGGGGTCGTACGGGTCGGCCGTCAGGCCGGTGGCGCCGGCCGGGGTCGGGTCGGTGAGGGTGGTGACGGTCGTGCCGTCGAGCCGGTACAGGCCCCGGACGGGGCTGTCGGACCACAGGTAGGCCCGCGATCCGCCCGCGGCGGTGGCGCGCACGTTCTGTCCACTCGGGAGGGTCGCCACCGGCGACCACGAGCATCCGGCGTCGGTCGAGCGGTGGACGGTGACGGTCGTCCCGCCCCCGGGCCAGGCCGTCACCTCCTGCACCGCGACGAGAGTGTCCGGCGTCTCAAGCGCGGCGAGCCCGTTGGTGTAGACCACCGGCCCGGGACGGGTGGCCGGGGCCAGCGTCGCGCCGTCGTCCTTGCTGAAGGTGATCGCGCCCGGGCCGCTCACCGACGCGCAGGACGGGTCGTGCCAGGAAGGCGCCGCCGCGGCCGGGTTCGTGGCCAGCCCGATCAGCGCCAGGGTCGCGGCGGCCGCGGTGGCGGCGCCGGTCTTGATGTATCGCATCGTGCTCCTTCTGATCTGTTGATCAAATGGGACGAGCGAAGTCTGCGGGGGCCAAGTGAACAGGCAAGGGTGATAACCGCGCAAGTCGGACTGTGAACCAACTCATCGTGATCGCAGGTTTACTCAACCGCATGATCATGTACACAATGGACGGTTCGCGCCGGTGCGGCCCGGTTCGGCCGCACCGGCAATGTTTCAGGTGGTCGCGAGGGCCTCGGTGGGTGCCAGCCGGGCCGCCCGGATCGCCGGATACAGCCCGGCGACGGCCCCGATGAGCAATGTCACGCCCACTCCCCCGGCGCTCGCCCACGCCGGGACGACCATCGGCCAGTCCTGCGTCCCGGCGTACAGGCCCGTGACGGCGATGCCCAGGACCGCGCCCCCGACGCCGCCGAGGGCCGACAGCAGCAGCGATTCGGCCAGGAACTGCAGGCGGATGTGCCCGCGGGTGGCGCCCAGCGCCCGGCGCAGCCCGATCTCCGAGCGCCGCTCCAGCACCGAGATCACCATCGTGTTGGCCACGCCGACGCCGCCGACCAGCAGCGCCACACCGCCCAGGCCCAGCAGCAGCCCGGTGAAGGCGGCGTCGGTCGCCTGCTTGGCGGCCAGCGCGTCGGAGGGCCGCGAGACCTTGACCTCGTTGGGGGACATCGGATTGGCGGTGGCCGCCAGCAGCGACCAGACCGCCTCCACGGCGTCGTCCTCGGCCCGGGTGTACACGGTCGTCGGTGAGCCGTCGAAGCCCAGATAGGACTCGGCGGACGGCCAGCCGACCAGCGCGGCGGAGTCCAGCTCGGGTGCCAGCGCCACCGGCTCCAGCACGCCGACCACCGCGAACCACTGGCCGCCCAGGTAGACCTGCACTCCCTCGCCCGCGGCACCGATCCCGAGCCGCCGGGCCGCCTGCGCGCCCAGCACCACCGCCGGATAGCCCTCGGTGGCCGCGTTCAGCCACGTCCCGCTGTCCATCGTGGACCCGATCCCCTCCGGCAGGTCCAGCCTGGCCGCCTGCACCGAGATCCCGCCGGTCTCGGCAGCCGGGATCCGGTCGTTGCGGTAGACCTTCGCGCCGCTCACCCGGCCCACGGCGGTGACGCCCAGGACGCTCGGGATGCGCCCGATCATCGCCACCGACTCCTTCGGCAGCGTCGCCGTCCCGCCCATGACCGTGCTGCCGGGTGCGACGGTGAGCAGGTTGGTGCCCAGCGCGGCCAGCGTCCGGTCCAGCTCGGCGCGCCCGGAGGCGGAGATGCCGACCACGCCGATCATCGCCGCGATCCCGATGGCGATCCCCAGCGCCGACAGGAACACCCGCAGCGGCCGTGTGCGCAGTCCCGCGCCGCCGACCCGGAGCACGTCGGCCGGGCGGAGCCTGGAGTCGTCCACCTCAGACCACCTCCCCGTCGCGCAGCGCGATCGAGCGGGGCAGGCGCGCGGCGATCTCCCGGTCGTGGGTGATGACCACCACGGTCGTGCCGGTGTCATTGAGCCCGGTGAGCAGCGCCATCACGCCCTCGCCGGAGACCGAGTCCAGGTTCCCGGTCGGCTCGTCGGCCAGCAGCAGCGCCGGTGATCCGGCGACCGCGCGGGCGATGGCGACGCGCTGCCGCTCACCGCCGGACAGCTCGCCCGGCAGGTGGTCCAGGCGCTCCCCCAGGCCCACCCGGGTCAGCGTGGCCGCGGCCAGCCTCCGCCGCTCCCGCAGCGGGACGCCGCCGTAGAGCAGGCCGTCGGCGACGTTGTCCACGGCGGACTGTCCAGGGTGGAGATGGAACTGCTGGAACACGAACCCGATCCGGTGCGCCCGCAGCGCGGCCAGCTTGCGGTCGGGCAGAGCCGACACGTCGTGCCCGTCGACGCGCAGGACGCCCGTGGAGGGCCGGTCGAGCGTCCCGATCAGGTGCAGCAGCGTCGACTTGCCCGAGCCGGAGGGCCCGACGATCGCGGCGAACTCACCGTGCCCGATGGTCAGCGAGACGTCCCGAAGCGCGGCCACGCCACCGGGATAGGTCTTGCCGACGCCCTCCAGCTCGATCACCCCGCTCACGCGGCCACCCCCACCGTCATGCCCTCGGCGAGCCCGTCGCCGCTGACCTCCACGCGGCCGTCGGCGAACAGGCCGGTCTCCACCGGGATCGTGCGCACCGCGCCGTTCTCCACGGCCTGGACGCCGTAGCGCCCGTCGCCGAGCACCACGAGGGCTCCGATGGGGACGGTCAGCACGTTCTCGTGCTTCTCGGCGGCGAAGCCGACCTTCACCGCGGCCTGGTCCAGGCCCTCGACGTCCTTGGGATCGTCGACGGTGACCCGCAACCGGACCTTGGTCTTGGGGTCCTGGCCGGTCTCCCCGGCGACGATGACGGTGCGGACCTCGGCGATGGTGGCCGCGGCGGTCCGGCCGTTCGGGAGGCGCACCTTGACCTTGGCGTCGGCCACGGCCAGGCGCCGCTGCGCGACGTCGAGGTCGACGGTGACGACCTGCTCGGTGCCGGAGTAGGTGAGCAGCGCGGTGCCGGGGCCCGACTGGTCGCCCGGCGCGGCCTTGAGCGCGTCCACCCGCACTTCGCCGTGGGCGAAGACCACCCGGCCGAGCTCGACGACGCCGGTGCCGGTGAGCCCGAGGTCCTTCTGCCACTCGCGGACGGCGAGGGCGGTCTGCCAGGAGTAGGTCTCGTCCACGGTGAAGCCGTCGTAGCCGAGGGCGGCCAGGTTCCGCTCGAACTGCTTCACGTCGGCGCCCTTGGTGCCCGCCGACAGCGCGCGGTAGGCGGGCAGGTCGCCGTACATGAGCACCAGCGGTCCATTGTCGACGGACGCGAGGGCCTGACCGCGCTTCACGATCGCCCCGGAGTCCGGCAGGGCGGTGACGGTGCCGCTCAGCCGCGCGCCGAGGGTGAGGGTGTCGCCGTAGCCGAGCGTGCCGTTCTCGTTGCGGGAGTCGACGATCGTGCCCTTGTCGACGGTGGCGGTACTCGCGGGCAGGTCCGGGGCGGCCTGGCCCGGATCGTCCCCGGTGAACAGGTCGAAGCCGGTCGCGGCGGCGGTGGCCGCGCCCACCGCGAGCACGGCGGTGGCGATCACGGCGATCCGGCCGCCCCTGCGGCGGCGGCCCCTCATCCGTTCTTCTCCGAATGCGTTCCGCCGGGCCCGCCGCAGGTCTTGTCGGCGGCCTGGAAGCCGGGGTCGTTCGGGTCGAACTGCCGGCCGCTCAGGGAGATCCCGCCGGTCTCGGGATCGGGGTCGGGGAAGTCGGGCAGCCCGTGCTCCCGCATGCACTTGGCGTACTGGCGGTTCTTCTCCAGCTGCTCCGCGCTCAGTTTCGGCGGCTCGCCGCCGTTCGGCATGAACTTCTTGCACTCCTGGTTGGCCGCCTCCACCACCTGCGGGTCCATGCCGTCGGGCACCGACAGGTCCACTCCCTTCCCGGGCTCGGGATCGGGCATGTCGATGCCGTGCTCCCGCATGCACCTGGCGTAGGCGACCATCGTGTCCTCAATGGACATCGAGGGCGAGCTCTCCGCCGAGGGCGTGTCGCCCTCGCCCGGGGAGCAGCCGGTCAGGATGAGGCCCGCGAGCACGGCGAGGGCCAGCGCGATGCGCGATCGCATGATGATCGTCCTCCAACGCGGCCGGGCACTCGCCGGCCGACGCGGCTCAGCCAACGCGCCGGGCGGTTTCCCCGCCGTTAGCGGAAACGGAAACGCGCCGGAAACGGCCCGCTGCGGCAGCATGGGGCCATGCGGATTCTCGTGGTGGAGGACGAACCGGTGCTGGCCGAGGCGGTGGCGTCCTGGCTGCGCGCCGAAGCGCACGCCGTCGACGTCGCGCTGGACGGGGCGGCGGCGCTGGAGCGCGTCGGCGTCCACGAATACGACGTGGTGGTCCTGGACCGCGATCTGCCGCTGGTGCACGGCGACGAGGTGTGCCGCGCGATCGTGGCCGCCGAGGAGCCCGCCCGCGTCCTGATGCTGACCGCGTCGACCACTGTGGACGACCGGGTCGCCGGGCTGTCCCTGGGCGCCGACGACTACCTCGCCAAACCCTTCGCCTTCGCCGAACTGGCCGCCCGCGTCACCGCGCTGGGCCGCCGGTCGCGGCCCGCGGTGCCGCCCGTCCTGCAACGCGCGGGCATACGCCTCGACCCCAACCGCCGCGAGGTCTACCGCGACGGGCGCTACGTTCCCCTGTCCCGCAAAGAATTCGCGGTGCTCACCGAGCTGCTGCGCGCCGACGGAGCGGTCGTCTCGGCCGAACGGCTGCTGGAGAAGGCCTGGGACGAGCACGCCGACCCGTTCACCAACGCCGTGCGGCTGGCCGTGCTGAAGCTGCGCCGCAAACTCGGCGAGCCCGCCGTCATCCGCACCGAGCCCGGGGCGGGGTACCGGATCCCGTGAGGCGCCTGACGATCCGCGCCCGCCTGACGCTGGTCTACGGCGGGCTGTTCTTCCTGGCCGGCGGCGTCCTGCTCGGGCTGACCTACTTCCTGGTCCGGCAGCAGCTGCTGGGGCCCGGCCCGCAGAACACCATCACCAACGGGCCGGAGCCCGCCGCGTCCGGCCCGTCGTTCATGACCGGCGACACCTTCTCGCAAGGCGTGGTCGAGGCGCAGGGCGACGCGCTGCGGCAGCTGCTGGTCCAGGGGACCATCGCGCTGCTACTGGTCGGCGTGGTCGCCACCGCCTTCGGCTACCTGCTGTCCGGGCGTCTCCTCCAGCCGCTCCAGCGCGTCACCGAGACCGCCCGCCGCATCGCCGACGCGCCCGCCGCCGACCGCGGCCTCCACGAGCGCCTCGCCCTGTCCGGCCCCCGCGACGAAGTCAAGGACCTCGCCGACACCTTCGACCTGATGCTGGAGCGCCTCGACGGCTCCTTCGACGGGCAGCGCCGGTTCATCGCCAACGCGTCTCACGAACTGCGCACGCCCCTCACCCTCAACCGCGCGCTCATCGAGGTCGCGCTCGCGCAGGGCACCGACGTCCGCCTCCTCGGCGAGACCCTCCTCGACATCAACGCCCGCCACGAACGCCTCATCGACGGGCTGCTGCTGCTCGCGGCCTCCGAACGCGAGCTCGACGAACGGTCCTACGTGGACATGGCCGACATCGTCGAGCACATCGCCGCCACCACCCCCGCCGAGGACGTCACGGTCACCACCGCGACCGCCGAGGCCGCCACCACCGGCAACCCCGTCCTCCTGGAACGGCTCGTGCAGAACCTCGTGGAGAACGGCGTCCGCAACAACGAACCCGGCGGCCGCGTCCACGTGACCAGCGCGACCCGCGACGGCCGCGCGGTGGTGGAGGTGACCAACACCGGGCCCGTCGTGCCCCGCTACGAGATCCCCGGGCTCTTCGAGCCCTTCCGCCGCCTGGCCGACCGCGTGCGGGCGCCGGGCGCCGGACTGGGGCTGTCGATCGTGCGCGCGGTGGCGCACGCTCATGGTGGGGACGTGCGGGCGGAGCCCGGGGAGGGGGGCGGGCTGGTGGTGGTGGTGGAGTTGCCGGGGGCGGACTAGTGCGTGCGGACGAGGGCGGCGACCTTCGCGGCCGCCTCGGCGGTGTCCTCGTGTTCCCACACCCGCAGGACGGTCCAGCCGTGCTCGGCCAGGACCCGGTCGGTCTCGGCGTCCCGCCGCCGGTTCACCACGATCTTGTCGGCCCAGTAGGCGGCGTTCGTCGCCGACTTCGTGTGGTGCTCGGGGCAGCCGTGCCAGAAGCAGCCGTCCATGAACACCGCGATCTTCCGCCGGGTGAAGACCAGGTCGGCCGTCCGGCGCAGCTTCGGCAGCGGCCGCACCGACACGCGATACCGCAGTCCCATCGCGTGCACCGCCCGCCGCAGCGCCAGTTCGGGCTTGGTGTCCCGACTCTTGTTGGAGCGCATGCTCTTGCGGACGCCCTCGCTCGACGCGCCGGCGGGTCTGGTCACGGCCACCGGGCCACCGTAGGCCGGCGCGGTCGATCTCTCCCCCGCGGGTGCGTCACACCCCGACCGGCACATGCACCGAAAGCCCCCGCGGCGCCTCGCCCTCTTCCACCGGCGAGCTCCACGCGCCCAGTGCGTAGTGGGGCTGGTCGCCGAGGGCGGATATGAAGCAGATCAGGTTGACGGGCCAGCCGGTGCGATGGAACAAGTACGCGTCCATCGGGGTGGGGTGTTCGCTGATGCGCTGGCCGCGTTCGTGGGGTGGGCCGATGCGGTGCCAGTCGGGGTGGAGGTGGATGGAGCCGAGGATCTCCATGCCCTGTTCTTCGGCTTCGCGGTGGGCGGCGAGGAGGTCGCGGGAGTCGCACCAGTAGCCGCGGCGGGTGTTGGCGTAGGCCGGGCCGAAGCAGGGGACGATGGTCTCGGCGAATTCGGCCAGGACGAGGGGGGAATCCTCGCGGACGTTGCGGGCGAAGCGGATGCGGTGGATGTGCGCCGTGTCGCCGTCGATGTCGCCGAGCAGGAGCGCCCAGCAGCGCGGGGGCGCGTCGGGGCGGGCCGCCTCGTACTCCTCGGCGGCGGTCTGGACGAAGGGGCCGAGCATGCCCGCGCGGGCGAAGGCGACGGCCGTAACTAGTGACACGCCTCGCACGGTAGCCAACAACCGCCGGGGAATCACGTGTCCGGAGGTTAACTCCCCATTCGGCTCACCGGGGACGACACCGGACGCGGTGGGCTTGATCAGGAGTTCAGGAACTCGTCGCATTCGCCGGCCGCGCGGATCCGGGCGACCACGCGTCCGGTGATGGACGTGAGGGTGGCGATCTCCTCGGGGGTGAGGAGGTCGATGAAGTAGGCGCGGACGGCCTCCACGTGCGGTGGGGCGGCGGCCACGATCGCGGTGCGGCCCTGCTCGGTGAGCTCCACCATGGTGCCGCGGGCGTCGGTCTCGCATTCGGTGCGGACGAGGAGGCCGCGCTGCTCCATGCGGCGCAGCTGGTGGGCGAGGCGGCTGCGATCCCAGCCGACCTCGTTGCGCAGTTCGCGGGCGCGCAGGCGCTGGCCGGGGGTCTCGGACAGGACGACGAGGAGCGTGTAGTCGGCCTCGGAGAGCCCGGAGTCCCGATTCAGTTGTTTCTCCAATGTCCCGGCCAGGACCTGGTACATCTCTCGGTAGCCGCGCCAGGCGGCCTGCTCCTGCTCGTTCAGCCAGTTCGTGGGGGTCATGGATGTGATCCTACCCCCTGATGTTGACGCATCAGCATCCTTCCGCTATGTTTGCTGACACGACAGCAAGTCGTGCGATTCCTGAGGGAGACACCAATGAGCATCGTTCTCGACCCCGCCCTGACCGGCACCTACGTCCTCGACCCGAGCCACAGCCGCCTCGGCTTCGTCGCCCGCCACGCGATGGTCACCAAGGTGCGCGGCTTCTTCGAGAAGTATGAGGGCACCGGTTTCCTCGACTTCTCCGCGCCGGAGAAGTCCACCGCGAAGGTCACCGTCGACGTCGCCAGCGTCAACACGGGCAACGAGCAGCGGGACGGGCACCTGCGCGCCAACGACTTCTTCGACGCGCCGAGCTTCCCGCAGATCACCTTCGAGTCCACCGGCGCGAAGGTCATCGACGAGACCACCTTCGAGCTCACCGGCGACCTGACCATCAAGGGCGTCACCAAGCCCGTCACCGTCGAGTTCGAGTACACCGGCACCGCCACCGACCCGTTCGGCAACCTGCGCGCCGGCTTCGAGGGCAAGACCGTCATCAACCGCAAGGACTGGGGCGTCAACTGGAACGCCGCCCTGGAGACCGGGGGCGTCCTCGTCTCCGAGAAGGTGACCCTGGAGTTCGACGTCTCCGCCATCAAGCAGGCGGACGCGTAAGGACGGGCTCCCCAAAGACCTGTTCCCTCAGGACCCCGCCCCCGGCCGTCACGGTCGGGCGCGGGGTCCTAAAAGCGCGAGGCCGCAGGGAGAAACGGTCCCGCACGCCGGATTGGGCTTTGACGGCCGGACATCGGCTGCGGTTCCGACATGTCACGGAATTCCGCCTGTTGGGACGGCGGCGGCTCAGACCGAGCACGCCGTCAGCAGCCCCGGATCCGCCCGCACGATCCGCAGATACGTCTCCTGCAGCGCCGGACCCGGGTCGACCCCGAACTCCTCGGCCAGCCGCCGCCGGACGCCGGTGTAGACCCGCAGCGCGTCGGCCTGCCGCCCGGCCCGGTAGAGAGCGGTCATCAGGTAGCCGGTGGCGCGCTCCCGGAACGGATGCGCCCGGCAGAACGCGGTCAGCTCGGCCGCCGCCGCGTGATGGCGGCCGCAGGCCAGATCCAGCCGCAGCACCTCCTCCACCGTGGACAGCCGCCGCTCCTCCCACTCGGCCCGGCGGCGCTCGGCGAAAGGTCCGTCCACACCGGACATCGCCTGCCCCTTCACCAGCTCCAGGGCCCGCCGCAGCAGGACGGCCGCCGCGCCCGGATCGGGCGTCTCGCGGGCGGCGCGGGTGAGCGCCCCGAACTCCGACAGGTCCACCGTGGACGTCTCCGGCAGCCGCAGCGCGTAACCGCCGCCGCTGCACACCAGCGGGTTGGGCACGTCGGCGCAGGACAGGACGCGGCGCAGGCGCGAGGCGTAGGTCCGCAGGGACTGCCCCACCCGGGCGGGCGCGAGATCCCCCCAGATCCCGTCGCTCAGCTCCTCGGCCGGATGCACCCAGCCCGGCCGGAAGACCAGCATGGCCAGGAAGGCCCGCTGTCTGGGCCCGCCCAGGTGCAGCGGGACGCCGTCCCGCCACGCGCGCACCGGGCCGAGCACGCCCACGCGAATGCCATCGGATTCCATCGATTCCCCCCTTGGATCTACGGTCCGGCCGCGAGTGTGCCGTCAGGCCGTTGCGGACGGATTGACATCCGGTTGACGCCGGAGGCGTCCACGCTTCATTGACAGCGTGTTCACGGCCGCCCGGCAGGCTTCCCGGCATGCGACTCCTCAAGCGCACATCACAATGGACACTGGCCGCCGCCACGCTGGCGGCCCTGATCGCGGCCGGGACGGCCCAAGCCGCGCCCGCCCGCCCCGGCGTCATCGCCGACGAGAAGCTGCCGGCGCCCGCCGTCCGGCTGCTGTCGGCGCCCACCAACACTCCCCCGCGCTGCGACGGGGACGGCCAGAGCGGCAAGCGCGTCCAGCTGCTCTACGTCCGCGGCGACCGGCAGGCCGACCGCCTGGAGCAGCTGCGCCCGACGTTCGTGGAGCACGTGAACAACATCAACGGGCGCTTCGTGCAGACCTCGGAGGCCATGGGCGAGCGCCGCGAGGTCCGCTTCGTGCACGACTCCTCGTGCGCGCCGACCATCACGCGGGTGGTCATCCCGCAGTCGGCGATGGACGACCCGGACGCCGGGAAGGCCCGCGACGCGGTGGAGGCCGCGGGTTACGGCCGCGCCGACCGGAAGTACGTGGTGTGGACGGAGAACACCGTCTGCGGTCTGGGCTGGGGTGGCCGGGGCGATCAGCGCACCGGCGACGCCAACGAGAACAACTGGTACTCGGGCTGGGCGATGGTCGGCCTGAACGGCTGCTTCGGCAATCCCGACGCCGACGTCCACGAGCTGCTGCACACGATGGGCGCGGTGCACCGGGACGCCCCGTACGCCACGACCAACGGTCACTGCTTCATCTACGGCGACCTGATGTGCTACGACGACGGTGGCATCCCGAACCCGCCGGGGCGGATGATCAACTGCCCGAACCCGGGTGAGGGCTGGATCGACTGCAATCACGACTCGTACTTCAATCCGCGTCCGCGCGCCGGCGGTTACCTGTCCTCGCACTGGAACATCGCCGACAGCCTGTTCCTGATCCGGGGCGGCGGCGGTTCGCCGGGGCTGCCGACCTCGCGGGTGAACTTCACCAACGCGGCCAACGGCTACGTCGCCGACGTCGATTACGCGCAGACCGCCGATGGGACGAAGGTGAAGCTGGAGGGCGAGCACGGGCACGACGCCTCGCGCTGGAACCTGGCGGCGCTGGGCGACGGGACGTACCGGATCACGCCGGTGCTGGCCTCGGGCAGCGCGCTGGACGCCAACACCGACCGGTCGCGGGTGGTGGACGGGACGAGCTACTTCGCCCAGATCTGGGGTTACGGCGGTGGCGCGAACCAGAAGTGGCGGATCACGTCCAATGGGGACGGCACCTACAAGATCGTCGCCTTCGACGGCGGCTGCCTGACGGGTGAGAACCCGGGCAGCGCGCTGGGCGTGTGGGCGTGCACGGGCGCGGCGAACCAGAAGTGGCGCATCGCGCAGTAGCGGGAGTGAACGGACGGCGGGGGCGCGCATCGCGCCCCCGCCGTCGTCATGCGCGGGTGACTTCGAGGGCGTAGGCGTCGCCGGGGCGCAGGACGGGCGCGGTGAGGCCCATCGCGGCCAGGTCGCCGCCGGTGGCGGTGATCGCGGGCCGCCATTCGGCGCCGCGCCAGGTGGGCGCGGGGATCTCGGGTACGAGGCGGACCTCGTAGGCGGCGGACGGGTCGAGGCCGGGCAGGCGGAGCCGGGCGGGGCCGGTCCCGTCGCTCGTGGTGAGCTGGGCGTAGGCGTAGATCGCGTGCGAGGCGTCCCGGGCCACGACCCCGTAGAGGTTGGCGGCGGGGTCGGGGTGGTCGGCGCGGACGGTGACTCCACTGTGGATGGTGGCGCGCAGGCGCTTGTAGGCGCCGATGAACGCGGTGAGCTCGGCCAGCTCCTCGGGCGCGCAGGTGGTGATGTCCCATTCGATCCCGGCGTGGGCCAGGAGCGCGGTGACGGTGCGCATCCGCAGCCCGGTGGCGCGGCCGGTCTGGTGGTTGACGGGGGCCGACACGTGGGCGCCCGTCAGCTCCGGCGGGAGCAGGAGCCCGGCCCAGCGCTGGATGGTCTGGCGCTCGATGGGGTCGGTGTTGTCCGAGGTCCACACCCGGTCGGTGCGCTCCAGGACGCCCAGATCGGCCCGGGAGCCGCCGGAGGAGCAGGACTCGATCTCCAGGCCCGGGTGGCGGCGCTTGAGCTCGTCGATGAGCCGGTAGGCGGCCAGGGTCTGCGCCCGGACGCCGCCTGCTCCATTGTGGACGGCCTCGTGCAGGTCGCGGTTGTGGTCCCACTTGATGTAGGTGAGGGCGTACTCGGCGATCAGCGCGTCCATCCGCTCCAGGATGTGCGTGTAGGCCTCCGGGCGGGCGATGTCCAGGACGAGCTGGTGGCGCGAGGGGTCGGGCAGGCGGCCGGGCGCGGCCAGGAACCAGTCCGGGTGCTCCTCGGCGAGTTTCGAGCGCGGGTTGATCATCTCCGGCTCGAACCAGAGCCCGAACTCCATGCCCATCCCGCGCACGTGCTCCACCAGCGGGTGCAGGCCCTCGGGCCACACGTCGGGGTCGACGATCCAGTCGCCGAGCCCGGCGGTGTCGTCGCGGCGGCCCAGGAACCAGCCGTCGTCGAGGACGTAGCGCTCGACGCCGATCTCGGCGGCCCGGTCGGCCAGGGCGGTGAGGCGGGCGAGGTCGTGGTCGAAGTAGACCGCCTCCCACACGTTCAGGGTGAAGGGACGAGCGGTGCGCGGGTGCTGCGGACGGGCGCGCAGCCACGCGTGGGACGCCTCCGACAGCCCGTCCAGGCCACGCGGCGAGTAGGCGAAGTGGACCCACGGGGTCCGGTAGGTCTGCCCGGGTTCGAGGCGGACCTCGCCGGGGGTGAGCAGCTCGCCGCCGCCCAGGACGCCCTCGGCGTCGGGGAGTCGCTGGGCGAGGTGCTGGTGGTTGCCGCTCCAGGCGACGTGGACGCCCCAGACCTCGCCGTGCCGGAAGCCGAAGCCGGGGGTCCCGGCCACGTAGAAGGGCGGCGAGCCGAAGCCGGTCCGGCCGCGCCGGGACTCGTGGGCGACCGTGGACCGCGCGAAGGCGAGCCGCTGGGGGTGCTTCTCGCGGGCCCAGTGGCCGGTGGTGTCGAGGACCTCGCGGGCGGCGTCGGGCACCGGCAGCAGGCACAGGATCTCGTCGGCGGTCCACACGCCGCGCCCGGTGTTGCACACGGTGTGCCGCATCCGCAGCATGCCCTCGGGCGACAGGTGCAGCTCGCTGCGGACGTCGACGCCGGCCGCGTCGTCCATCGCGTCGACGGTGACGCTGCCGCCGCCGGCGGGGTCGTGGACGACGGCCGGTGGCGCGCCGACGGTCAGGCGCAGGTGCGGGAGCGCGCCGTCGCGGTGCCCGGACAGGGCCGGGCGGCCCATCCACTTGTCGTGCTGGGAGGGCAGCAGGCTGGTACCCGGCGCCAGCCCTTCGACGGCGGCGCCGACGCGCGCGCCCCAGTGCAGGACGCGCGGCAGGCCGGGGCCGTCGAGGTCGAGCACGAGCGAGGTGTGCCCGGCGGTGAGGACCACGGGAGAGGTCGTGTGAGTCATGGTGCGGTCGGCTCCGAGAATGAGGGAAGTTCCACCGTGTTCACACTTAATCACAGAGGATCCAACATGGCCACCGCCAGTGTTCCTAACGATCCCGCTGGCTACTCTCGCCTGATGACGGATCCGGTGCGCGCTCTCCACGACATGGCCATCGAACTGGGCGCCATGGTGCAGAACGGCCTCTACTACGCCACCGACAAGTACGAGATCGCCCGCTACACCCGCATGCGGGAGATGACCGCCGAGATCCTCGCCCTGATCGCCGACCGCGACGCCGCCGATCTGCTCGCCGACATCCAGATGGACCGGGGCCACGCCACGCCCAAGGTGGACGTGCGCGCCGCCCTCTTCGACGGCGAGGACCGCGTCCTGCTGGTCCGCGAGGCCCGCGACGGCCGCTGGTGCCTGCCCGGCGGCTGGGTGGACGCCCTGGACCTGCCGCACGCGGCCGCCGAGCGCGAGTTCGCCGAGGAGGCCGGGCTGAAGGTGCGCACCACCAAGCTGGCCGCGCTGCACGACGGCAGCGTCCACAATGGCCACACCGGGCCCTGGCACGTCTACAAGCTGCTGTTCCTGGTGGAGCGCACCGATGACGCCGACCCGGTCGCCGGTCTCGACGGCGAGACGACCGACGTGCGGCACTTCGCGCTGGACGAGCTGCCCGAGCTGTCCATCGGGCGGACCACGGCGGCGCAGCTGGAGCTGCTGCTGCGGCACCACCGCGAGGGCAGGCTGGCCACCGAGGTCGACTAGCGCGGCTTCAGCAGCCCGCCGGACAGGGTCTCCAGTACCGCCAGGATCCGCGCCAGCTCGCTCTCGCCGACGTCCGGCAGCGCGGCGGCCAGCGCGGCGTCCACGCTCGTCTCTTCCGCCTCGCGCCAGCCCTCTTCGAGTTCGCCGGGGGCGGGGGCGACGATGGTGCGCCGCCGGTCGGCGGGGTCGGTGCCGGTGACGAGCAACCCCATGCCCTTGTACTTGGCGACCGTGGCCGACACCAGGCTTTGCGGGTAGCCGGTGCGGGCGGTGATCTCCTTGATGGCACTGCCGGGGTTGTCGAAGATGTCGACCAGGATCGCGCGGGCGCTGACGGGCAGCGAGGCGAGGTGCCCGTGGGGCATGGCGGCCAAGCCGATGGCGCTCAGCTTGTGTCCCAGGAGCAGCAGTTCGAGCCCGTTCATGCCCCCATGATGTCACCATCCGGTGACGCATCTACATCTTGATGCATCAGGATTTCGATGTATCATCTTTCATATGGAATATTCTCTGGACGTCCCGGGCGCCACCATCCACTACCGGCTCCGCGGCGACGGTCCCCCGCTGCTGGTGCTCGGCGGCGGCTACGCCAACGCCGACACCCTCGCCCCCCTCGTGGACGAGCTCGCCGCCCACTACACCGTCCTCACCCACGACCGGCGCGGCCAGGCGCGCAGCCCGCGAAGCGGCGGGACGGCGTCCATCACCGAACACGCCGAGGACGTCGCCCGCCTGCTCAGCGAGCTCGGCGAGGTGCCGGTCGCCGTCTACGGGTCCAGCATCGGCGCGCTCATCGCGCTGGAGCTGACCGCCCGCCATCCCGAACTCGTGCACACCCTCGTCGCCCTCGAACCGCCGGACACCGGCCTGCTGGACGGCGCGCTGCGCGAACGCGCCGACGCCGACCTGCTCGGCGCCGACCGGGCCTTCCGGGAGTCGGGCGCGATGGCCGGGCTGGCCCGCTTCGGCGCCTTCGCCGGCGTCGACCCGCGCGACCGCGAGGACGGCGTCGTGCTGGAGGACCCGCGCGAGCGCATGGCCGACCTGGAGTACTTCCTCGGCGAGGAGTGCGCCGCCATCGCCGCCCACCACGTCGACGTCGAGGCCCTCAAGGCCGCGCCGACGCGCATCGTCCCGGTCAGCGGGGTGAACTCGGCGGACCTGTGGGTGCGCGTCTGCGCCGTCGAGCTGGCCGCGCGGCTGGGCGTGCCGTGGCAGGGGGTCCCGGGCGCCCACAACGGGGACATGTTCCGCCCGCACGCCTTCGCGGCCCGGCTCCGGGAGCTGCTCGCCGGATAGGCGCTGTCGCACCCGGAAGGCACAATCGCCGGGTGACCTACACCGAGATGGCCGACCTGCTGCCCGGCGAGCTCGCCGGGCCGTGGCGGGCGCTGCTGCGTCCCTGCGCCCGCCTCCGCACCGCGACCGGGAAGGAGCCGGTCGCCGGGGTCCTCGGCGGGGTGCCGGCGCTGCCCGACGGTGTCCCCACCCCGCCCGGGCCACTGGCGGCGGCCGTGCGGTGCGCGGCCCTGGGGCTCGCGGACTTCCCGGACACCGGCAGCCTGCTGTTCTTCCTCCCCGGCGACGACTGGGAGATGTCGGACGCGCGGGTCCTGTACGTGCCGGGTGAGGTCGACGTGGACGATCCCGAGGCGGTGCTGACCGCCGCGATCGACGACAGCGCGCCGGAGCTGGAGCTGCCCGCCTCCCGCGAGGCGCTGCTCGGCTCGCGGGAGGAGTGGCCCTCGCCGCGCGAGACGCCCGCCGCGCTGCGGCCGTTCCGGCGGGCCTACACCGCGCACCGCACCTACATCGGGCACCAGGTGGGCGGCCACGCCGTCCCGCTCCAGGAGGCGGTGCAGTACGACCTAGTCGCCGAGGACGCCCATGCCGAGGACGGCGAGGGCTGGGGTGGTCCCGAGTTCGAGGCGGCCGCCGCGGAATGGGCGTTCCTCGCGCAGTTCGAGGCCGATGAGTGGGTCGCCTACTGGCTCATCCGCCGCGCCGACCTGGCCGGGCGCCGCTTCGAGCGGGCCCGGCTGGTCATGCAGGCCTAGGGCCTGTCCCGGCCGCCTTCCGCTGCCACGTACGACGGGGGTACGTGGCGGCGGGACCGGTCACGGCTCAGGCCGCCCGCCCGGTCTTGCCGCCGTCCAGGACGAGCTGGTTGCCGGTCATGTAGGGCAGGTCGCCCGAGGCCAGTAGCAGCGCGCCCGCCGCGATCTCCTCGGCCGAGGCCATGCGGCCCATGCCGGGCACGTTCGACGTGCCCCACGCGTCGCGCATGACCGCCCAGGCGGCGTCCGGCAGGTCGATGGCCCCGGCCAGGCGGCGGACCAGTTCGGTGTCGGTGGTGCCGGGGATGAGCGCGTTGACGCGGATCCCGTCCTCGGCGTAGTCGGCGGCCGCGGCCTGGACCAGCCCGATGAGGCCGCGTTTGGCCGCGGCGTAGGCGGCGCGGCCCGGCGAGGTCACCACCGCGTTCGACGACGAGGTGACCACGATGGACCCGCCGCCGCGCTCGATGAGGTGCGGCGCCTGGTATTTGATCGCCAGGAACACCCCGCGCAGGTCGGTGCCGATCACGTCGTCCCACTCGGCGGCCGACAGCTCGTGCAGGCGGCGCTCGATGGAGATCCCGGCGTTGTTCAGGCACACGTCGAGTCCACCGTAGACGGACACCGCCTGCTCGACGAAGGCCCGCACGTCCTCCTCGACGCGCACGTCGGCGCGGATGTAGGTGGCCTCGCCGCCGGCGTCGCGGATCTCCTTCTCCACCGCCCGGCCCCGGTCCTCGCGGCGGCCGCAGAAGGCGACCCGGGCGCCCTCGTGGGCGAACAGCTTCGCCGCCGCCCGGCCGATCCCGGAGGTCGCGCCGGTGACCAGCACGACCTTGTTCTCGAAGCGGCGGGCCGCGCCCGGCTCCACCACCGCCGGGGCCTGCGCGCCCCGGATCGCCGCGACCGCGCCCACCGCTCCCGCCACGACGCCCGCCGCGCCGACACCGGCGACGAGGAGGCGGCGGCGGGTCTTCCCGTTCGTCTCATCCATGCCACCAGCCTCGGCGGAGGCGCCGGATACGTCATCTGTCAACGTGACCGGTCACTGATCTCAGGCGCATCTCAGTGACGTCGGCCTACCGTCATCGCATGTACGGACGCGAGGCCGAGCGGCGGGCGATCGCCGCGGTGGCCGCCTCCGGCGGGGTGCTGGTCATCCGGGGCGAGGCGGGGACGGGAAAGACTGCGCTGCTCACCGGGGCCGCGCGGGACGGCAGAGTCCTGCGCGCGGCCGGATCCTGCGCCGAGACCGGGATCGCGTTCAGCGGCCTGCACCGGCTGCTGGCGCCCGTCCGCGACGCCGTCGACGCCCTCCCCAGACATCGCGCCGAGGCGCTGCGCGCGGCCCTCGACGGCGACGGACCGGCCACCGACCTGCGGGTCTGCGCCGCCGTCCACGATCTGCTGACCGCGCTGGACGCGCTGGTGATCGTGGACGACGCCGACACCCTGGACCCGGCCAGCCTCGCCGTGCTGCTCTTCTGCGCCCGCCGCGCCACGGGCCGCACCGGCTTCCTCCTCGCCCTCGGCGAGCACGGCGCCGACACGCGCGGGCTGCCGGAGCTGCGCCTGGGCGGGCTGGCCGAGGCCGACGCCGTCCGGCTGCTGGGCGAGGTGGACCCGGGGACGCGGCGGCTGATCCTGGACACCGCCGAGGGCAATCCGCTGGCGCTGGTCGAGCTGGCGAAGGCCACCGACGCCGAGCGGGCGCTCCTCACCGGGGCTCCCCCGCTGCCGGGGCTGTACGCCGCCCGGGTGGCCGCGCTGGGTGGTCCCTACCGGCGGGCGCTGCTGGTGGCGGCCGCCGATGACACGCGGCGGCCCGAGATCGTCGCCGCCGCCCGCGAGCGGATGGGGCTCGCGGAGGTCGACGACGCGCTGCTGGCGCGGCCGCTGTCGCGCGCGGCGGTGTACCACGGCGCCGACCCCGGTGAGCGCCGCCAGACGCACCTGGCGCTGGCGGGGGTCCTGGACGAGTACGGCGAGCACGCGCGGGCCCGGCGGCACCGCGCGCTGGCCGCCACGCGCCCGGACGCGCGGCTGGCCGACGGGCTGGAGCGCGACGCGAAGGACGCCGCCGGGCGCGGCGGACTGGCGGCGGCGGTCTCGGCGCTGCTGCACGCGGCGCGGCTGTCGGTCTCGCCGGGCGATCGCGCGCGGCGCACGGCCTCGGCGGCGCACGCGGCCTGGAAGTCGGGGCACACGGACCTGGCGCGCTCCCTGACGTCCACCGTGGACGACGGGGAGACGGTGCGGCTGCGCGGCCTCATCGAGCTCTACGGCGGGCATCAGCCCACCGCGTTCGCCACGCTGGTGCGCGGGGCGGCGGCCTCGCCGCCGGAGCGGGCGGCCGAGCTGTCCTTCATGGCCGTGGACGCCGCCCTGCACGCCGGGCTGCCGGACGAGGCGATCGCGGTGGCCGAAGGCATCGCCGCGGCGCATCCCGACCCGGCGACCCGGCGATACGGGCGCTGGCTGGCCGATTCGGCGGCCGGGAAACCGGTCCCGGCCACCGCGTGGGAGGTCTACGACGCGGCCCCGGAGCCGGTGGCGCGCTCGGGCGCGCACCGCTGGATCCTGCCGATGGCCATCACCCGGGGCGGTGGGCGGGAGGCGCGCGAGTTCGCGCTGACGGCGACCGAGCGGCTGCGGTCCACGGGGATGCTGGCGCTGGTGGCCACGCCGCTGCTGTGGCTGGCCGAGCTGGAGCACCGGCTGGGCATGTGGGACGAGGCCGTCGCGCACGCCCGCGAGGGCCTGGCCTTCGCGCGGGACGCCGGGCAGCCGGTCGCCGAGGCCGATCTGCTGTCGCTGCTGGCGCTCGTGGACGCCGACCGGGGCGAGGCGTCGTCCTACGCGACCGACGCGCTGGCGCTGGCGCTCCCGCTGGGGAACCGGCTCGCCGGGGACCGGGCGCGGCTGGCGCTGTCCCGCTCGGCGCTGCTGCGGGGCGAAGCGGCCGCCGAGGAGACGCCGGAGGGCGTCTACGGCGAGGCGCGCGCAGACCTGGCGGAGGGACGCCTGCTGCGCCGCGCGAGGCGTCCGCGGGCGGCCCGGGAGCCGCTGCGGCGGGCGGTGGCCGCCTTCGACGCGCTGGGCGCGGTCCCGTGGGCGGCGCTGGCGCGCGACGAGCTGCGGGCCTCCGGGGACGCCGTGCTGCGCCCGGTGGCCGATCCGCTGACCCCGCAGGAGCACGCGGTGGCGACGCTGGCGGCGGAGGGCCTGACCAACCGGGAGATCGGGGCGCGCATGTTCCTCAGCCCGCGCACGGTCGGCTACCACCTGGCGAAGGTCTTCCAGAAGGTCGGCGTCTCGGCGCGGGCTCAGCTGCGCGAACTGGAGTTCATCCGGTAGCGGCGCACCATGAGCACGCCCCCGACGACCAGGAGCAGCAGCGCGACGTTCATGCACGCGCCCAGGGGCATGAAGCGACCCGAGCGCCACAGTGGAGTGTTCAGGCGATCGCCGTTGTCGAAGGCGAAGTAGACCGCCCGGGCCACCAAGGCGGAGTTCAGCATCAGCAGGCCCAGGGCGATGTGCACGAGCCTGGGCGCCTCCCCGTCCGGGAAGCGGCGGCGGTGGCGGGTGACGGCGAAGGCCCCGGCCGCGCCGAGCAGCGCGCCCACGATCGCCCCGGCCGCGGCGAGCCGGCCGTGGGACGGCGGCGGCACCCGGTACAGGTCCAGGCTCGGGGTGTTGCCGTCGTCGTCGGCGAAAAGCTCTACGACGAGGGTGCCCTTGCGGCCCACGACCCGGTCGGGCCAGGGCCGGGTGACCGCCCAGCCGTCGGCGGCCAGGCGGGCGGCGGCGTCGTCGCGGCGGCGGGCGTTCTCCGCGGGGGTCTCGGGGAAGACGTAGGGCATCTCATGGGACTCCACCCAGCCGGGCGGGTGCATCCAGGAGACCCCGTCGCCCCGGTCCTGTGTGGCGTCGCCGAGGATCACCTGCACCCAGCCGGGATAACCGCCGAAGTCCTCGTGCTCGCCCTGGCTCGACAGGTCGTCGTAGGCCCCCGGCTCCTCGGAGAACTGGATCTCGCGCTCGGGCCAGATCATCCGCGCGATCCCCACGGTGACCTCATGCGGCGGCAGCGGCTCGTCGGTCCCGGCGACGCGCGAGCCCACCATCGAGCCGAGCGCGGCGCCCACGATGACGGCGGCGGCGAACAGGAGCCACGGACGGCGTTTCGCGGGCATCACGCCTCCGAGGGGGTCGTGGACCTGCGGGCCCGGCGCCACACGGCGAGCGCCGCGAGGGTCAGCAGCACCAGGGCGAGGTTCATGGTGGCCCCGAAGGGCACCCAGCGGCCCGCGCGCCACAGTGGATCGTCGAGGTGGCCGTCGGTGAGGTCGTCGGAGACGGTCGCGAACACGAACGCGGTGTTCAGCATGAGCAGGCCCACGCCGGCGCGGACGAGCCCGGCGCCACCGCCGTGGCGCGCCCGAAACCGGTCGAGGGCGCGGATCGCCATCACCGCGCCCAGGCCGCCCAGCAGCGCGCCACCGAGCAGGAACCACGGGTAGGAGGCGGACTGGACGCGGGAGACGGAGAGGCTGGGGGTGTACACCTCGTACGCGTTGAATTCCACGAGCAGGGTGTCCTTGCGGCACTCGATGGTGTGATCCGAGGTGCGGGTGACCTTCCAGCCGTCGGCGGCGAACCGCGCGGCCACGTCCTCGCGGCGCGACGCGTTGGCCTCGGCGGTCTCCGGGGCGTCGACGTAAGGCTCCACGTACTCGGCCGGTGGCCCCCATACGACGTGCACGCGACGGTCCTGGGTGTCATCGCCGACGAGCACCTGGGCCCAGCCGGGGAGGCCGCCGAAGTCCTCGTGCTCGCGCTGGCTCGCCCGGTCTTCCACCGAGCCGGACTCCGCCGACAGCCTGAAGTCGCGCGCGCCCCAGGTGAACTCGGCCAGGGCGGCGATCTCCTCGTTCGACGGCAGCGGCTCGTCGGTCCCGGCGACGCGGGACCCGGCCATCGCGCCGAGCGCGAGTCCGGCTAAAGCGGCCAGGACGAGCAGGACCCGCATCGGGCGCGGGGGATCGATCTCGAACAAGGTGGACCTCCCGGAGGTGTGCCGTAACCCTACATAGGGTCGACCCATCGGTCCACAGTGGATAAGGGCACCAGCACCGCCCGGCCCGGCACGCGCCCGGCCTCCAGCAGCTCCAGGACCTTCCGGGCGTCCTCAAGCGGGTGCCGCTCGACGGTGACCTTCAGCCCGCCCCGCTGGGTCAGCCGCAGCAGGTCGTGCAGGTCGGCGCGGGTCCCGCCGTACGGTTTGACGACCGAGGCGCCCCACGGCAGGCCGCGCGGCGGGCCGTCGGCGGCGAAGTCCAGCCGCCCGGCAGCCAGTCCGACGACCACGATCCGGCCGAAGGGCGCGATGACCTCGGCGGCCAGCGACAGCGTCGGCCCGGCGCCCACGAAGTCGAAGACGGCCTCGGCGCCGCGTCCCCGGGTGAGTTCGAGGACGGCCGCGGCGGCCTCCTCGTCGGAGGTGATGACCTCCTCGGCGCCCAGTTGCCGGGCGTGCTCCAGCTTCGCCGGGTCGAGGTCGACGGCGATGACGCGCGCGCCGGTCGTGGCCGCCAGGATCTGCACGCCCAGGTGCCCCAGGCCACCGACGCCGATGACCACCGCGGTGGACGACGCGCCCAGGTGCTCGCGCGCCAGGTTCACCGCGTGCCACGGGGTCAGCGCGGCGTCGGTGAGCGGCGCGGCGTCGATGGGATCGAGCAGGTCGCCGAGCGCGACCAGGAACCGCGCCGGGAACACCACGTACTCGGCCATGCAGCCCTGGAAACCCAGCCCCGGACCGGGCGTGATGCCGCGCCCGTAGCGCTCGCAGTAGTTCTCGTAGCCCGCCGCGCACGTCCGGCACTGCCCGCAGCCCCAGCACAGGTAGCCCAGCACGGGCGTTCCGATGTCCCAGCCCTGCACGCCCTGCCCGAGTTCGGCGACGTGCCCGGAGATCTCGTGGCCGATGGTCATCGGCAGCGGTCGCCAGGCCGGCGCGTGCAGGATGTGCAGGTCCGAATGGCAGACGCCCGCCCCGGCCACCTTGACGAGGACCTCGCCGGGGCCGGGGCTCGGGACGTCGACGTCGCGCAGCTCGGCCACGCCGGGTTCGATCAGCTGGAACGCCCTCATGCGGTACCACCTCCAAGCTGTTCTTACCGCAGCGGAGGCGGAGGTGAGATCAATTCGGCTTGATCGGCGGCCCTACGGCCTCACCGCGCCGGATGAGGCGGCGGGGTCGTCGCGGCCTGATCCACGGTGGGCCGCACGTCGTCGTGCGTGGGCAGTCCCGCCGCGCGCCACGCGACGTAACCGCCGTCCAGGTCGGTGGCCTCGGTCAGGCCCAGGTCCTGGAGCGCGGCGGCGGCCAGGGACGAGGTGTAGCCCTCCTGGCAGTAGACGATCACGCGCAGCCCGAAATCGGCCTCCGGCAGGCGCGAGTCGGCGCGCGGGTCCAGCCGCCACTCCAGGACATTGCGCTCGATGACCAGCGCGCCGGGAATGCCGCCGTGCTCGGCGCGCTGCGCCACCGGGCGGATGTCGACCAGCAGCGCACCGGAGCGGTGCGCGGCGGCCGACTCGTGCGGGCCGAGGCGGCGCAGGCGCGTGCGGGCTTCGGCGAGGATGGCGTCGATCGAGCGTCCGGTCACCACGAGACTCCTTCTACGTCGGCGCCAAGCGCCATCAATCGTCCACCCGCCACGTCGTAGCGGTTCATCACGGTCAGGCGCGGCTCGTAGACGTGCACACTGACCGCCGGGACCGTGCCGGTGTTGCGGATGCGGTGGACGTGCCTGGGGCCGAACCGGCGCGCCGAGCCCCGCGCGTAGTCGCGCCCGGTCAGCACCACGCCGTCCCGGTCGGCGACCACGATCTCCTCGTTCAGCACGCCCTCCGCGACCAGGAACACCCCGCCGGAGCCGCCGTGGTCGTGCAGTTCGGTCTCCTGCCCCGGCAGCCAGGTCAGCAGCCACACCTCGTGATCGGGTTCGGCCGCGAGTCTGCTGAACCAGCGCCGCTCGGCGTCGAACCGGGGCTCGATGGGACCCGCCGCGTACTCCCGGGCGAGGTCGGCGAGATCGAGCAGGGTGCGGGTCATCGGGTTCTCCGTTCGGTAACGCGCCGGAAAAGGGCTGGTCAGAGCACTTACCAATCCTACAAAACAAGTAGGAATACTGGAGTTAGCGGGGTCCCCGGCGCGTCGCGGGGACCGGTTAGGGTGCGGCGGTGACCCCGATCGCGCGCCTGCTCGCCGCGTCCACCCCCGCCGCCGTCACCGAGGCGCGCTGGGACTGGCACGGCGTCCCCCTGCCCCTGCGCGTCGCCGCGCACCTGACCACCGCCGAACCGCCCGACGGCCTGATCACCTCCGTGCGCTGCCTGGTGGGCGTCGGGGACGCGATCGTGGTGTGCGAGACGCCCCTGGACGTCCACGTCACCCCCGGCGGGCGCCGCGAACCCGGCGAGTCGCTGGAGGACACCGCCGTGCGCGAGGTCCGCGAGGAGACCGGCTGGATCGTGACCGCCGGCGCGCTGGTCCGGCTGGGCTTCCTGCACTTCGAGCACCTGGCCCCGGTACCGGCCGATTACGCCTACCCGGCGCCCGACTTCTTCCAGGTCGTCTACTCCGCCCGGCTCCCGGCGGGGACGCCGGAGCCCACCGGCTGGACCGACACCGAGGGCTGGGAGACGCGCAGCCGCCTCGCCACGCGCGCCGAACTCGCCGGGCTCGCGCTGTCCCCGCCGCAGCTGGCGCTGGCCGAGGCGCACTTCGGGACCTGACCGCGTCCACATCCGCGCCCGCGCGACGGCAGAATGTGGACCATGCAGGTTTCGGCACGCGGCGACTACGCCGTCCGGGCGGCGGTGTCCCTGGCGTCCACGCACCCCACGACGGTGTCGGCGCAGTCCCTCGCCGACGGTGAGGGACTGCCGCACAAGTTCCTGGAGGCCGTGCTCGCCGACCTGCGCCGGGGCGGTGTGGTGACCAGCGTCCGGGGCGCCGACGGCGGCTACCGGCTGGCCCGCGACCCCGGGGAGATCAGCGTGGGCGCGGTCCTGCGCGCGGTCGACGGGCCCTTGGCCGGCGTGCGGGGGCAGCGTCCCGAGGAGGTCACCTACGACGGCGCCTCGGCGCACCTGCCGGACCTGTGGATCGCCGTGCGCGCCGCCGTGCGGAACGTCCTGGACGAGGTGACGCTGGCGCAGGTGGCCACCGGGCGGCTGCCCGCGCGGGTCCGGCGGCTGGTCGGCTCCGAAGGGGCCTGGGAGCCGCGCTGATCAGGCGCGCAGCTCCCTGCGGCGCACGAACTTCAGCCCCGACCAGTCCTCGCCCAGCGCGGCGACCTTCACGTCGACCACCCCGAGCGGCAGGAACACCTCGCGCAGCAGGTTCTCGGTGATCTCGCTGACGTGCCCGGCGGCCCTGCGCGGCCACGCTATCCACAGGGACGCGGCGTCGGCGAGCGCGGTCACCAGGCCGGGCGCCTCGGCGCGCAGTTCGGCGGCCGCGCGGTAGAACGCCACGGTCACGTCGGCGCCGGAGGTCACCACACTCGCCCCGGGCGGCAGGTCGAGGGTGAAGCCCGCGGGCCGGTGGGGCAGGGCGACGGTGGCGCCGTCCTTGACGCCGAGCTTGCGCTCCAGCGGCGTCGGGGAGTATCCGGCCATGGGCCGAGACTAGCCGCGCTGGTGAGCCGGTGGTCCCGGCTCACCAGACCCGGTCTCAGGCTTGGAGCATGCCCCAGCGGCGGCGCAGGGACTTGTCGGCGACGTTGAAGATGACGTCGACGGCGATGCCCACGCAGAGCACGATGATGATGTAGGCGAGCAGTCCGGGCGCGTCGTTGAGGTCGCGCGCGGTCTGGAGGCGGACGCCGATGGACAGCGCGCCCGGCACGATCACCAGCAGTTCGCCGGCCATCAGGCTGCGCCAGGCGAAGGCCCAGCCCTGTTTGAGGCCGGACACGAAGGACGGCAGGGCCGCCGGGATGATCAGGTGGCGGTAGAGGGCGAACCCGCGCATCCCCAGCACGCGGCCGACGCGTTTCCAGGTCGGCGGCACGTAGTCGATGCCGGAGATCAGGCCGTTGGCGATGGCGGGCGCGGCGCCCAGGATCACCACGAAGAGGATCGCCTCCTCGCTCAGCTTGAACAGCAGGATCGCGAAGGGGAACCACACGATCGACGGCATCGTCTGCATGCCGGTGATGAGGGAGCCGATGGCCGCCCGCAGGGGCGCGAAGCGGGCCACGGCGACCCCGATGAGCATGCCGATGACCACGGCGATGGCGAAGCCGTAGGCGGCGCGGCCCATGGTGAGGGCCACGGCGTCCCAGAACTCGCCGGTGGGGACCACGTCGACCAGTTCCTCCCACACCGTCAGGGGCGCGGGGAGCACGAAGATCGGCCGCCACTCGGCGAGCACGACGATCTGCCACACGCCGATGACGAGGGCGATGGCCAGGACCTTCGGCCAGGTCGCGCGCCACACGCGGCGGGCGGCGTCGGCGAAGCCGCTGTCGCGGGCGGGACCGAGTTCGAGGGCGTCGAGCCCGGTGACGGTGTCATGCGCGGCCATGCCGGGACACCTCCTCTCGCAGGCGGTCGGTGATGGCCCCGGCGAGTTCGGCGACCTCGGTGGAGTCGATGCGGCGCGGGCGCGCCAGTCCGACGGGGTACTCCTCGATGACGCGCCCGGGGCGGCTGGAGAGGAGTACGACCCTGTCTCCGAGCCGTACCGCCTCTCGCACGTTGTGGGTGACGAACAGGACGGTGAGGCGCTGCTCGCGCCAGACGCGTTCGAGCTCGTCGTGGAGGATGTCGCGGGTCATGGCGTCCAGCGCGCCGAAGGGCTCGTCCATGAGCAGGACGTCGGCGTCCTGCGCGAGGGCGCGGGCCAGGGCGACGCGCTGGCGCATCCCGCCGGACAGTTCGTGTGGCCGCTTCTTGCCGAAGCCGCCGAGGCGGACGACGTCGAGCAGCTCGGCGGCGCGCTTCTTGCGCTCGGCGCGCCCGACGCCGCGCATGCGCAGGGCGATCTCGACGTTGGCGGCCACGGTCAGCCACGGGAAGAGCGCGGCCTCCTGGAACATGAGGGAGACGCGGTGGCCGCCGGTGTCGATGGTCCCGGAGGTGAGCGGGTCGAGTCCGGCGACGAGGGACAGCAGCGTGGACTTGCCGCAGCCGCTGGCCCCGAGGATGGAGACGAACGAGCCCCGGTCGACCGAGAGGGACACGTCGTCGAGGGCGAGGAGCGCGGAGGCTCCTTTTCCGTACTGTTTGGAGACGCCGTCGAGACGGACCGCCACCTCGGTGGAGGCGGCGTCCGTCCCGGCGGTCCCCTGAATTGTCAGGGTCATGGCGCGAGGGCTCCCACGTTGATCTCGGGTTTGCCCGCCGCCTTGAGGCGCTCGTTCAGCAGGTCGATGGCGTAGATGCCCTTGAGGTCGACGGGGTCGAGCAGGCCGACGTCCTGGGCGTGCTGCGCCGAAGTGGCGAGCGAGGTGGCGACGGGGTCGACGGTGAAGGTGAGGTTCTGCCAGGCGGCGGCGATGACGGCGTCGTCGGGCTTCTTGCCGGACAGGGCTTCGAGCTGCGCGGAGGCGGCCTTCTGCGCCTCGGCGGGGTTGTTGACGGTGTAGTCGACGGCGGCGATGTGACCGTCGAGGAGCTTCTTGACGGTCTCGGGGTACTTCTCCAGGAACTCGGCCCGGACGATGAGGTGGGTGGTGACGAACTGGCCGCCGGGCCACAGGTCCTTCTCGTTGACCAGGACCTTGCCCTTGTTCTTCAGCACGAGGGTGGAGAGGTAGGGCTCGGGCACCCACGCGCCGTCGATGTTGCCGGAGGCGAAGGCGGTGACGGCGTCGGCGTTGGCGGTGGGCTGGATGGAGACGTCGCCGCCGCCCTGGGTGTCGGCGGTGAGGCCGTTGGCCTTGAGCCAGGCGCGCAGGGCGACGTCCTGGGTGTTGCCGAGCTGGGGGGTGGCGAGCTTCTTGCCCTTGAGGTCGGCGGGGGTGTTGATGCCTTCGCGGACGACGAGCCCGGCGCCACCGGAGGTGGATCCGGCGATGATGCGCAGGGCGGTGCCCTTCGACTTCGACCAGCCGTTGATGGCGGGGTTCGGGCCGATGAAGGTGGCGTCGATGGCGCCGGAGAAGAGGGCCTCGATCGCGGCGGGTCCCGCGTTGAAGGTGAGGGTCTCCAGCTTGGTGTTCGCGCCGAGCTTCTCGGCGAAGATCCCGTTCTTCACGCCGACCAGGGCGGGCGCGTGCGTGATGTTCGGGAAGTAGCCGAGTTTGAGGGTGGCGGCCTCGCCGCCTGCGCCGCTCCCGGCGTCGTCGCTCCCACCGCAGGCGGTGAGGGCCACCGCCGCGAGGAGGACGGAGGCGATCACCGCGCCGAGACGGTATCTGCGCGAGCTCATCGAGATCTCACTCTCTGGTATTGTCTAGTACTCCGGTGGGATATATCAAGCAAGGCTAGATAGCGACGGCGGCGCACGTCAACCGGTGAATGACACGTCACCGAAGGTCTGTCCGAACGGCCGAGGTGGGAAGATCCGCGATCATGGGGTCACCCCGTGCTCCAATGGAGTCGGCAACTCACCCTCGCCCTGGGACGGCCCCCATGAACCGCCGACAGTGGACGGTCGTCGCCGTGGTCGCGACCGTCATCGCCATCTCCCTGGCCGGGCTCATCTACCTGGTCGCGCGCGGCCGCCCCACCGAGCCCGCCGCGCAGGCGCCGACCTCGACGGGGTCCGGTACCGCGCCACCGGTGACCGCCTCGCCCTCGCCCACCGCGTCCCCGTCGCCCTCGCCGTCACCGTCGGCCTCACCGGGCTCGTCCAGGCCACCGGCCGCGCCGTTCCCGCCCGCCCTGGCCGGGCAGGACCTCACCGTCCTGCCGACCACCGATAAAAAGGTCGCGCTCACCTTCGACGGCGGCGCGGGCGCGCAGGGCCTCGACCCGATCCTGCGGACCCTGGCCGACGAGGGCATCCACGCCACGTTCTTCCTGACCGGCGAGTTCGCCCGCGCCAACCCCGACGCGGTCCGGCGCATCGTCCTGGCCGGGCACACCCTCGGGCAGCACTCGATGACCCACCCGCACTTCACGCAGCTGTCCGACGAGCAGATCCGCGCCGAGCTGGCCTCGGCCGAACGCGCCATCGGCGCCGCCGGAGGCGACCCGCACCCGTGGTTCCGCTTCCCCTACGGCGACCGGGACGACCGGTGCGTGCACCTGGTCAACACCGCCGGGTACGTGCCGGTGCGCTGGACGGTCGACTCCCTGGGCTGGAAGGGCACCTCCGGCGGCGTCACCGAGGACGCCATCCGCAAGCGCGTCATGGACGCGCTGCGGCCCGGCGAGATCGTGCTGATGCACCTGGGCGCCAACCCCGACGACGGCTCGACCCTGGACGCCACGGCGCTGCCCCGCGTCATCGAGGCGCTCAAGAAGGCGGGCTACGGCTTCACCACACCCGACGCGTACCTCTAACGCGCGGGCAGCTCGTAGGACAGCTCGAACGCGGTGGCGTTCATGAACGTGTCGCACACCTCGACCGCCCGCTCCCCCGCGTAGGCGGTGCGCACCAGGTGGATCACCGGCGCGCCCACCGGCAGCCGCAGCAGCCGCTGCACGCCCTCGGCGGCGACCTCGACCGTCACGTCCTCGGTGATGCGGGTGAGCCGGTGCCCGTTCTCCTCGATGCGCGCGTAAATGCCGCCGGGCCCGGTGTCGGCCGACATGATCGCGGTGCCCTCCGCGACGTCCAGCGGGACGTAGGAGGTCGCCAGCTGTAACGGCAGGCCCTCGACGATGTAGCGCCGCGAGCGGATCAGCACCGGCCCGTCGCCTATGCGGTCCTCGATGCGGTCCGGTGGCGCCCCGACGCGCAGATCGAGCATCTCCACGTCGTTCCTGGGGTCGTAGACCCGCCCCGCCTGCTCCATGTCGACGGTGAAGGCCGCCTGCCCCGCCCGCCGGTGCCGCCGCGCGAACCGGTCGGACGCCAGCCTCCGCACCGGCGGCCGTCCCTGCACGAATCTGCCGCTGCCGTGTTCTGAGTACACGAGTCCCTCGGCGATGAGCAGCCCGAACGCGTGCTGCACGGTGCGGCGGTTGACGCCGTACCGGGCCACGAGGTCGCTCTCCGAGGGCAGCCGGTCTCCCGGTCCGAAAGCCCCGGTTCTGATGTCGGCGCGCAGGTCATCGGCTATCTGCCGGTATATCGCGCGGTCGCTGGAACGGTCGAGGGGAGACACGGCGATGTCCTCTCTTTCAGATGCTCTGCTCACGGTGGGGTGGCCGAGTACCTGTCTGTCAGACAGTCATCTCGATCTGTGTACAGGATTTGACACTGGAAATGAACCCCAAAACCGTCAGGTGGATCTCACCCAGGCGTGCGTCCGGGCGAAAACGGCACATCCGGGTCAGTCGATTGTGGAGGGTCGGGGGATGGGTCGGGCACGATGATCACCGATCGTCCCGGCGGGTGGCCGGGCCGTGTAAGAATCCAGGTGCCCGACCCCGGAAGGCGCCATGCCCACTGCCGACCACCCCCTCATAGCCGAGACCGCCGCGATGCTCGCGGCGTGGTCCCGCATGCCGCCCGCCCGGGAGCGCTCGCGCCTGATGCTGCTGGCCCTGGAGCGCGAGCAGATCGCCGCGATCGCCTATGACGACGCCTTCATCGTCGAGCGGGTCGCGCGCCTGCGCGTCGATCCGGCCGTGCGGGACCTGGTGCGGCACGCGCTGATCTGGGCGTGGAAGGACGAGGAGCTGCACACCCTCTACGTCCGCGGGCGGCTGCTGGCGGCCAAGGGCCACCGGCTGCGGATCTTCGCGCGGCAGGCGCAGGGGGTGGCCTCGGGCTGGGTCGCGGCGACCAGGCATCACCGGACGCCGGCGCGCGCGGCGGCGCGATGGGCGATCGCCTCGGCGGCGACGCTCGCGGCGAGGGCCACCGGGCAGGTCCCGGCGGCGCTGCGCCACGAGCTGGAGTACCAGGACTTCGGCCGCTACTGCCGCCTCAACATCGCCCTGGAACGCAGCGCCGAGCTCTGCTACGAGCGGCTGGTCGAACTGGCCGCCGATGAGACCGAGCGCGCCCAGTTCGACCGGATCCGCGCCGACGAGGCCCGCCACCGCGAGATCTTCGCGGTGCTCACCGATGCCTTCGCCCACGACGAGACCCCCGTGATCGCGCCGGAGGAGCTGGCGGCGCGCCTGGCGGCGGTCAGCCCGTGGTTCCTGCCCGCCGCGCGCCGTCCGGGGCCGCACCGCGGCAGCGTGGCCACCGGCGGGGACGTGCACGTCGCCGAGGGCGGCGAGCTGGCCGAGCGGCTCACGAGGATCCTGGACGCCGCCGGGCTCGGCGAGCGCGTGCGCGCCTCCGGCGGCCGGGTGGCGGTGCGGACGGCGTTCACGCTCGGCTATTCGGTGCGGGACCGCTCCAACACCGTCTCCCCCGAGATCGTGGCGCTGCTGGCGGCCTACCTGCGCGCCAACGGCGCCACGGACGTGGCGGTGCTGGAGGCGCCGAGCGTCTACGAGCGCTACTACGCCAACCGCTCGGTGGACGAGGTCGCCGAGCGGCTGGGCTTCACCGATCCGGGTTACCGGGTGGTGGACGTGTCGGGCGACCAGGTGGAGACGCGCTTCGACCGGGGCGTCTCGCAGTCGACGGTGAGCCGGGCGTGGCGGGACGCCGACGTGCGGGTGGTGCTGTCGAAGCTGCGCACCGATCCGCGCCAGGGCGGGCACCTCTCGCTGAACACGCTCGTGGGCACCGGCGAGCGCACCGACCGCACCACCTACTCCAATCGCGAGCTGGACCACGAGAACGCGATCATGATGATCCTGGACGCCCATCCGCCCGATTTCGCGGTGGTCGACGCGTGGGGCCCGGTCGCCACCGGCGCGTTCGGGGTGATGGCCTGCGACAAGCCGGTGCGGCTGGAGCGGCTGTACGCGGGCCCGGACCCGGTCGCGGTCGACTGGCGGGTCCTGACCGACATGGGCGTGGCCGACCCGGGCGCGATGCCGATCGTGCGGCGGGCGCTGGCGTGGTTCGGGCGCGACGGGCGTCCCGGGGCCGTGCACGGCGATCCGGGCCCGATCCGGGCGGACCTGCGGCTGCCGCACGCGAAGTGGGCGCGCCGGTTCTTCGCCCGGGCGTCCTACCCGATCTACCTGCACCTGAGTCGCCACGGAGAGAGGTTCACACCGGAGATGGACGAGGCAGCCTTCCCGCCCCTGCGCCGGGCATCGGCGTCCACGCGCGCGATCCGGTGGGTCACCCGCCGGGTCTTCGGCCTGCGGCCGCCGAAATGAGGGCCCTGTCGAGGCTCTCGGCCATCCGCGACTCCCGCCAGGTGGTGCGCTCGCTGTTCCTGTCCAGCGCGGCCCGCACGGGCCTGCCGGACCGGCCCGGCTTCACCCTCGCCGAGGCGGTCGCCGACGTGGGCGCGGGCGAGGCCGAGACGGTGCGCTCGTGGCTGGCGGTCGGCGTCGCGCTGGGCGAGCTGAGGCTGCGCGACGGCCGGTACCTCCCACGCGGGCGCCGCTGGCGCGCGATCGCCGCCGACCCGTTCCTGCGCGACCACTACCGCTCGGTCACCGAGTACCAGACCGGCACCTACGACGCGCTGCTGTCGGGCGCCGAGCGCGGGGACCTCGGCGAGTTCGCCGCGACCATCGCCGGCGTCTCCCGGGCCGCCGAGCCGTTCACCGCGCGGTTCGTGCGCGCCTCGGTGCCGCCGGACGCGCGCGTCCTGGACGTCGGCTGCGGCACGGGCGTGTACCTGCGGGCCGCGCTCGACGGGCGCGCCAACACCGGCGTGGGCATCGATCTGTCGCCGGAGGTCGTGGCGGGCGCCGCGGCGAACCTGACGGCCTGGGGGCTCGACGGGCGGGCCAGCGTCGAGGCGGCCGACCTGCGCGAGTACACCGGCGGCCCGTTCGGGGCGGTGACGCTGCTGAACTGCGTCTACTACTTCCGCCCCACCGAACTGGCCGGGGTCTTCGCGCACGTGCGGAGCCTCCTCGCGCCGGGCGGGCGGCTCGTCCTGGTCACCATGGCCCGCGAGAACGCCGTCGCGGCGGCCCACCTCGACCTCATGCTGCGCGTGCAGGACGTACCCGCGGGCCTGCACACCATGGGCGCGATCGCCACCGCGATGCGCGAGGCCGGGTTCGGTCCCGGGCGGGCGCGGCGGCTGGTCCCCGGGCAGCCGTTCTGGGGGCTAACCGCGTCCTGAGCGGGGACGGCGGCCCTGCTGCCCGGCGCCGATGCGCTCGCCCCGGTCGCCGAAGAAGTGCAGCTGCCGCGGGTCGACCTGCACGGTGAGGCGGTCCCCGGCGGCCAGGCGCGGGTAGGGCGCCAGGCGCAGGGTCAGCTCGACGGGCCGCTCCAGGTGCCGCTCGACGTGCGCGTCCGGCGGGTGTGCGGCGGCGGCCGTGGCCCGGCGGAACAGTCCCCGGCGGGCGGGCGCGGAGCGCTTCGGCGTCGCCTCGGTCATGTCGAGTGGGGCGGCGGTGGCGCCCACGTCGAGGTGGGCGAGGCTCTCGTGCCCGGCGTGCTCCATGTGCCGGACGCGGGCGTGCAGCACGGGGTCGTTCGCCTCACGGTCGGGCAGCCGCAGGGCCTCCGGGCGCATCCCGACGATGATCTCCTCGCCGTGGTAGTGGCGCAGCATGTGCGCGGTGACGTCGTGGCCGGGGACGTCCAGGGACTGCTCGCCGATCTGGAGCCGCACCCAGTCGTCGAGGTGGGCCAGCACCTTCGCCCGGAACAGCGTCATGCGCGGGGTGCCCAGGAACGCGGCCACGTAGGCGGTGGCCGGGTGGTGGTAGATCTCGTTCGGGGTGCCCACGTCCTGGAGGGCGCCGTGGCGCAGGACCGCGACCCGGTCGGCCATGGTGAGCGCCTCGGTCTGGTCGTGGGTGACGTAGACGGTGGTGACGTTCAGTTCCCGCACCAGCGCCGAGATCTCCGCGCGCAGCTGGGCGCGCAGGCCACTGTCGATGTTGGACAGCGGCTCGTCCATCAGGAACACGCGCGGACGGCGGGCCAGCGCGCGGCCCATCGCCACCCGCTGCCGCTGCCCGCCGGACAGCCGGCCCGGGCGGCGGGCGAGGGTGTCGGTGATGTCGAGGATGGTGGCCAGGTGCGCGACCCGGGCGTCCACTTCGGCGCGTTCGTGCTTGCGCAGCCGCAGCGGGAAGCCGATGTTCTCCCCGGCGGTCATGTGCGGGTAGAGGGCGTAGTTCTGGAAGATCATGGCGATCTGCCGCTCGGACGGGTGCACGTCGGTGACGGGCTCGCCGTCCAGCAGGACCTCGCCGGCGGTGGGCTGCTCCAGTCCGGCGATCATGCGCAGGACGGTGGACTTGCCGCACCCGGAGGGTCCCAGCAGGACCAGGAACTCTCCATTGTCGACGGTCAGGTTGAGGTCGTGGACGGCCACGGTGCCGTCGGCGAAGGTCTTGGAGAGGCCGTTCAGCTGGATCGCGGTCACCGTCAGTCCCTGGGGCGAAAGAGATGCCGATCACACGAATGGTGTGCTGCGACACTATTGCCGTTAAGGGAATGGCGGCCATCGGCCGAATGTCCCGGCGTGCGGGCCGGTCGCCGCCGCGACCGGCCCGAACAGGCGGAGCCTCGTCAGGGGCGGGACTCAGATGCCGCTGGTCACCACGACGCCGGTGTCCTTGCTCAGCGCGGTGTCGCAGCCGGTCACCAGGTTCCCGGTGGAGACCACGGTCAGGTCCGCGCCGCCCCGGTAGGCCAGGCCGGTCTCGGTCCCGACGGTCCCGGCGGTGCCCACGATGGCGTTGCCGGTGACCGTCGCGTAGCCCTTGCCGTAGTTGACACCGTCGAGGCCGATGGCGAAGTAGGTCCCGGCCTTCATCGGGTGCCCGCCGCCGCGGAACTGGTTGATCTTGTTGCCCGCGATGGTGGACGGGACGTCGCCCTGGAGGTCGCAGCGGATGCCGAAGCGCTCGGCGCCGCCGTTGCCGCCGAAGTCCTCGATGTAGTTGTCGTGGACGCCGGTGTTGTAGCAGCGGCGCAGGTCGATGGCGTTCTCGCCGACGCCGTAGACGTGGTTGTTGCGGATCTGCCAGCCGGCGGCGTTGTCGGAGCCGATGCCGTGCCGGGCCGAACCGGCGATCCAGTTGCGCTCCACGATCCAGTCGGTGGCACCGTTGCCGGGGTCCTCCACGGAGATCCCGTCGCGCCCGCTCTCCTCCACATAGGAGTCGGCGATGATGGAGTTGACCATGGTGTGCGGCTCGTCCACGCCCGATCCGTTGGCCAGCACGGTCCCGTCGGAGGTCACCGTGGTGACCCGGATGCCGTCGCCGCCCGCGCGGTACACGGCCACGTCGTAGACCCGGCTGTCCCAGGCGCGCACGACGAGCCCGATCGTGGCGGCTCCGGCGTTGCCCGCCGCGTTGGCGTCGATGGTCAGCGAGCGGACGGTGACGTTGGCGTTGGTGCCGCTCTTCCCGGCCTCACCGGTCAGCGCCCAGGAGTCGGTGGCGACCAGGGCGGCCAGTTTCGCCCCGTCGGCCTGCTTGAGGACCGCGCCGTCGCGCCCGTCGCCGCGGTAGGTGACGCCGTCCTTGAGCCACAGCGTCTTGCGCGTCACGCAGGTGCCCTTGACGACGACCTCGTCGCCGCGCTTGGCCTTGCCGAACTCGGCGGCGAGGTAGTCGGTGTGGTCGGGCGAGGTGGACGGGCACTCCACCTCGTAGGTGGCCGCCGCGGCCGGGCGGGCGTCGCCCAGCAGCAGCGCGCCCACCAGCATGCCGAAGGTCGTGGCCACCCCGATGAGCCACAGGGCGGTGCGGTCGCCGACCGCGATTCTGGTCTCCGTCACGGTTTCCTCCCTTTGGCCCGTTCGGACCCGATGGGAGGCTACCGAAGATCGTCCTAAAAGGACGCCCCTAGAGTTCTTTCTTGAAGCCGATGTGCGTTCCCTTGTATCCCAGCCGCTCATAGAAGCGGTGGGCGTCGGTGCGGGCGTTGTTGGAGGTGAGCTGGATGAGCGCGCAGCCCAGTTCCCGCGCCTTCTCCTCCGACCAGGTCATCAGGTACGAGCCGAGCCCGGTGCCGCGCTGGTCGGCGCGCACCCGCACGCCCTCGACCTGCGCGCGGGTGGCGGCCTTGAGGGACAGGCCGTGGATCACGGTGAGCTGGAGGGTGCCGATCACCTCGCCGTCCTGCTCGGCGACCACGATGTGCTGGTGCGGGTCGGCGTCGGCGACCGCGAAGGCCGCCAGGTAGGGGGCGAGGTCGGCGGCGTCCTCGCGGGTGGCGCCCAGGACGTCGTCGGCGAGCATCGCCACGATCGCGGGGACGTCTGCGGTGGTGGCGCGGCGGACGGTGAGGTTATCCATGATCGAGAACCTACCCGCGGCTGCCGGCCTGGAGCGGCGGGGCGCTCACCGAGCAGTGCATCCGGTTGTCGGGCGCGGCCGGGCGGGCCGGGTCGCGCACGGTCAGCCACGCGACCAGCGCGCCCAGGCCGAGCAGGACCGCGCAGATGATCGTGGCGATGTGGAAGCCGCGCTCGAAGAGGACCGGGTCCTCGTAGGCCGAGCCGGTGATCCCGGCGACCAGCGGCAGCGCGGCCACCGCGATGAGGCTGGCGGCGCGGGCGACGGCGTTGTTCACGCCGCTGGCCACACCGGCGTGGCCCTCACCGGCGGCGGCCAGGACGCTCGCGGTGAGCGGCGCGACGGTGATCGTCATGCCCGCGCCCAGGACGAGCACGGCGGGCAGCACGTCGGTCCAGTAGGAGGCACCGGGCCCGATGCGCAGGAACAGCAGGACGCCCAGCCCGGCCAGCGCCGGGCCGACGGTGAGCGGCCTGCGCGGCCCGATCCGGGCGCCCAGGGCACCGGCCCTGGCCGAGAAGAGCAGCATCAGGACGGTGAAGGGCAACAGCGAGATGCCCGCCTGGAGCGCGTTGAACCCGGCCACCAGTTGCAGGTACATGACCAGGAAGAACAGCACGCCGCCGAGGGCGGCGTAGACGAAGAAGGTGGCGGCGTTGATGCCGCTGAACTGGCGCGAGCGGAACAGCCGCAGCGGCAGGACGGGGTTGGCGCTGCGGCGCTCGACCACCACGAACGCGATCCCGGCCCCGACGCCGATGACCGCGGCGGCGATCGCCGGTCCCAGCGGCTTGGTCTGCACCAGCGCGTAGGTGATCCCGCCGAGCGCGACGGCGCCCAGGACGCTGCCCAGGACGTCGAAGCGCCCCTCCCGGTCGCCCTCGGCGCGGCTCTCGGGCACCCACACCAGCGTCGCCACCACGGCCAGGGCGACCACGGGCACGTTGATGTAGAAGACCCACCGCCAGTCGAAGGAGTCGACCATCCACCCGCCCAGGAACGGCCCGGCCGCCGAGGCGACCCCGCCGAGCCCGGACCAGGCGCCGATCGCCGCGGCCCGGTCGCCCTCCCGGATCGAGGACTGGATCATCGCCAGCGACCCCGGCGTCAGCAGCCCGGCGCCGATGCCCTGCACGATGCGCGCGGCCACCAGCAGCCCGGCGCTGGGGGCGAGCCCGCACAGCATGGAGGCCACACCGAACCACACGACCCCGATGAGGAAGATCTTGCGCCGCCCGAAGCGGTCCCCGAGCGCGCCGCCCAGCAGCACCAGGGCCGCCAGGGTGAGGGTGTAGCCGTTGACTATCCACTGGAGCCCGTTCATGTCGGCGCCGAACTCGGCGCCGATGTGCGGCAGCGCGACGTTGACCACGGTCCCGTCGAGCATCGCCACCGCCGACCCGAGCACGGAGGCGAAGACGACCCCGCGCCCCTGGGCGGACTTCAGTGGAAGATCCATGTGCCCATTAAGTCACACGGATGGGACATGCGCCTTCATCACGTCGATCATGTACTTGGGCCGCATGCCGACCTTTTCGTAGATGTCGTAGGCCCGCGCGGGATCGCCGGTGTCGACGGCCAGGCCGACCCACGTGCGGCCCTTCGAGGCGAACAGCGCGAAGGCGGTGCCGAGCAGCAGCTGCGCCAGCCCGCGTCCCCGGTAGGAGGGGTGGACGACGAGGTTGCGGATCCAGCCGCCGTTCTCGGCGATCCCCACGTTCGAGGTCTGCAGGACGGCGGCGGGCTCGCCGTCGACGTAGGCCACGCGCCACTCGTCCAGCGGCACCGAGGACGCGGCGGTGATGTTGGCCCACCACGTCTCGAAGTCGGCCGCCGCGTACTGCCGCTGGCCGCCGAGCCCGCGGTCCATGATGCGGTGGTGGACCCGGGCGGCCTCCTCGCGGTCGGGCAGCTCGGTGAAGACCTTGACCTCGATGCCCGCGGGCGGCTCGGGCGCGGTCTCGTCGCCGGACAGGTCGAGGTGCATGCGCCCGTAGAAGCGCTCGACGGCGAATCCGGCGGCCTGGAAGGCGTCCCTGAGGGCGGTGTCGCCGTGCACGGCCGAGGCCCGCACGTCCACGCCCCCGGCGCCGGAGGCGGTGGCGAGCTCGGCGGCGCGCGCGACCAGGGCGTCCAGCAGCGGGCCGGCGGTCGCGTCGTGCCCGGGCCGGACGGTGACGAGGATGCGTGCGCGTTCACCGCCGAAGGTGTCGTCGACGTAGCCCCAGGCGACGATGTCCCCGTCGTGCTCGACGACCCATTCGTCGGTGGCGGGGTCGTGGCGTTCCATCACGTCGAGGACGTCGTCGATGGTGATGTCGGGTTCGCCGATCGCGGCGGTCTCGTGCGCCTCGGCCACCGCCAGGACGGCCTCGGCGTCGGCCACGGTGGGACGCCGGAACGAATAGCCCGCCGGGAGCGGGGTCTGAGCGGGAGGCATCAGGTCATTCTCGTCGGCGGGCGGGGCCTTGTCCACTCTGGAGGTACGTGTTGGACATCGTGCTGTAACAGGTTAGGGACGTCCGCCGCCGAAGACCTTCTGGTGGGCGACCTCCAGGGCGGTGCGGACCGCACCGGCCAGGATCGGGTTGTCCGAGAGCTCGGTGGCCACGACCCGGGTGGTCACCGGCGTCATCGCGTTCAGGCGCGTCTCGACGCGTTCGGCGAGCGCGGTGCCGCCGTGGCGTCCGGTCTCCCCGGCGAGGACGACGAGGCCGGGGTCGATCACGCAGACGGCGGCGGCGGCGCTGAGGGCGACGCCGTCGGCGAGTTCGCCGAGGAAGGCCTCGCCGCCGGAGGCGAGGGCGGCGTCGAGGATCTCGCCGGGCCGGTCGCCGGGTACGCCGTGGCGGGCGGCGAGGTCGCGGACGGCGGCGGCGCAGATCAGGTCGGGGACGCCGCATTCGCCCGGCCGGGCGGTGGCGTCGGTGACCAGGCGGAGTTTGCCGAGTTCCCCGGCGCCGCCGGAGGCGCCCCGGCGCAGGCGGCCGTCGAGGACGACGCCGCCGCCGATGCCGCGGTCGATCCACATGAGCACGAAGTCGGTGTGGCCGCGGGCGGCGCCGGTGTGGAGTTCGGCGATGGCGGCGAGGTTGACCTCGTTCTCGATGACGACGGGGACGCCGATGAGGTCGGTGAGCTCGGGCAGCGGGATGACGGGCAGGCCGGGGTACTCCAGGTCGCCGGTGGCGGGGTCGATGAGGCCGGGGGCGCCGATGACGAGGTTGTGCAGGTCGCCGAGGCTGAGCCCGGCGCGGCGGGCGGCGTCCATGGTGGTCTGCCGGATGGTGCGGGGCAGCGGGGTGCCCTCGGAGATGACGCGGCGGGCGGTGGCGACGTGGCGTCCGGTGAGGTCGGCGACCACGGCGGTGACGGCGTCGTAGCGGACGTCGACGCCGGCGACGTGGGCGTGGTCGGCGACGAGGGCGTAGAGGCGGGCGTTGGGGCCGCGGCGGTCGGCGCCCTCCTCCCCGGCCTCGCGGACGAGCCCGGCCTGGCCGAGGCGTTCGAGGAGGTCGGAGACGGTGGGGCGGGACAGGCCGGTGAGTTCCCGCAGGCGTGGCGCCGAGAGTGGCCCGTGCGCGAGGAGCAGGTCGAGGGCGACCCGGTCGTTGATCGCCCGGGCCAGGCTGGGGGTCGCGGTCTTCACGGCCGTCCTCTCGACTGGGAACTCGACTTCAAGAGACTAGACGAGACTCTAGTCATTAGGGAACCTACCTGATAGTTTGAGCCCGCGTCGCGGCCCCGCCCAGGAGACGGGACCGTGCCGCTCCCTCATGCCCACCCCAGGGAGGCCCCTCATGGCAGAGCGGATGACCAGGCGCGACCGGGTCACGATCACCATGGTATTCGCCGTGCACGGCATGGTCGGCGCCAGCTTCGTCACCCGGATCCCGTGGATCTCGCAGCATCTGGACCTCTCCCCCGGCCAGCTCGGCGTCGCGCTGCTGTGCCCGGCGGCGGGCGCGTTCCTGCTCATGCCGACCGCCGCCCGCGTCGTCCACCGCCTCGGCTACCGCGCGGCCACCCGGCTGCTGATCGTGCTGCTCGGCGCGTCCCTGGCGCTCCCGGCGCTCATGCCGAACCTGGCCACCCTGTGCGTCGCGCTGTTCCTCTACGGCGCCGCCGCCGGGACCTCCGACGTGGCCATGAACGCGCTCGCGGTGGTCATCGAGCGCGGACTGGGCCGCCCGATCATGTCCGGCCTGCACGGCTGGTGGAGCGTGGGCAGCCTGGCCGCGGCCGGGCTGGGCGCGGGCGTCACCTACGCGGGGATGGACGCGCGCGTCCACCTCCCGGCGATGGCGGCGCTGCTGGCGGTCGCGGGCTGGTGGGTGTGCTCGCTGCTGCCCTCGCCCTCGGCGTCCACCGGGGATGTCAAGCCGCCCAAGTTCACCCTGCCCGGCAAGGCGATCATCGGGGTGGGCCTGGTCGGGTTCTGCGGCTCGCTCATCGAGGGCGCCACCCACGACTGGTCCACGGTGTTCCTGTCGGACGTGGTGGGCACCAACGACGGGACGGCCGCGGTGGGCTTCGGCGTCTTCGCCGGTACGATGGCGCTGGCCCGCATCACCGGAGATGCGGTGGTGCGCAGGTTCGGCGGCGTGCGGACCGTCCGGGTCGGCGGCGCGGTCACCGCGGGCGGCGCGCTCCTGGTGGCGGCCACCAGGCATCCCGTGCCGGTCATCGCCGGTTTCGTGCTCATCGCCCTCGGCATCGCCGTGACGATCCCGCTGGCGATCAGCGCGGCCAGCCGCACCAGTGCCGTCCCCAGTCAGGGCATCTCCAGTCTCGTGACGATCATGTACACGTCCGGACTGGTGTCCCCCAGTGTCATGGGCGCGGTGGCGGACCTGACCTCGCTGCCGTGGAGCTTCGTGATGCTCGGTGTCATCGCGCTGGTGATGCTGTCGCTGGCCGGGTCGGTAGGAAGGCACGACGCGAAGCGGGACGCGGAGGTGGCGGTGTCCTGAAACACCTTTCTTTCAGGGACCCTGCCTGATAATTTACCGCCATGCCCCCTGCGCCCCCAGGGCCCTCCCGGACCCGCCTGTCCATCTCCCTCGGCTTCCTCGTCCACGGTGTCGTCGCCGGCACCTTCGCCTCCCGGGTGAACTGGGCCGAGCAGCACCTCGGCGTCACCGCCGGCGCCTTCTCCGTCGCCTTCACGTGCCAGGCGATCGGCTCGCTGCTGGCGATGTCGATGGCCACCCGCCTCGTCCACCGCTTCGGCGTGCGCGGCGCGCTGCGGCTGTCCCTGCCCCTGTGGTGCGCGGCCCTGCCGCTGCCCATGCTGATGCCGAACCTCGCGCTGTTCTCGGCCACGATGCTGGCCGTCGGCGTCGTCCTCGGCGTGTCCATCGTGTCCACCAACGCCATGGGCGTGGTGGTCGAGAGGCACCTCGGCCGCTCGGTCATGACCGGCCTCCACGGCCTGTGGAGCGTGGGCACCCTGACCGGGGCGGGCATCGGCACCCTCGCCACCTGGGCCGGGCTCGACGCGCGCATCCACATGACCGCCGTCGCCCTGGTCATCGTGCCGCTCGCGTGGATCTCCGGCCGCGACCTGCCCGCCGGTAGAGAGGACGCCACCCCGGACTCCCCCAGGCGCTTCGCCATGCCGCCGCGCTCGGTGGTCGCCATCGGCCTGGTCGGGCTGTGCTCGGCCTTCGTGGAGGGCGCCTCGATGAACTGGTCGGCGATCTACCTCGGCGACGTCACCCAGGCCTCGGACGCGGTGGCCACCGCCGGATACGCCTGCTACGTCGGCGCGATGTCGCTGTCGCGCATGCTCGGCGACCTCCTCGTCACCCGCGTCGGCCCCGGCGGGACGGTCCGCATCGGCGCGAGCCTGGCCGGGACCGGCGGAGTCCTCGTCGTCCTGGCGCCCTCACCGGCGGTGGCGATCGGTGGCTTCGTGCTCATCGGCTTCGGCTCGGCGCTGACCGTGCCGCTCGCCGCGGCCGCCGGTGGCCGCGTCGGCCCCTCCCCCGCGCGCGGCGTCGCCGGGGTCATGACCTTCACGTCCCTGGCCGGGCTGATCGGGCCGAGCGTCATCGGCCGGGTCGGCGACCTGGGCACCCTGCGCGCGTCCTTCGCGGTGGTGACCGTGGTGACGGTCGCCGTCGCGGTCTTCGCCACCGTGCTCGACCGCGGCCGCGCCCCCACGGCCGCGGAATTCACCACGGCCGCCTAGTCGTCCGCTTGTGAGGCGGCGGTCCATCGGGCGGCGGGTCACCCGCCCGACGGCGCCCGGCCCGCGGAGGCCTTCCGCGGGCCGGGAACGGCTCCCCGCAGTGCCAGCACCGACGAGCGCAGCACGTGCCCGGCCGCCGAATCGGCCACCGGCACCACCAGCCCCAGCGGGACCCGCGCGCCCACCGGCGAGGGCACCGCCTCCTCCCACGCGCCCCACAGGGCCGTACTGCCCGGCACCACCGCCGGGGTCCCCGAGCGCCGCGCCATCGCCAGCGCCGTCTGCGCCGTCACCGCCCGCCGCACCTCGGCCCCCGCGCGCTCCAGGCGCGCGGCGAGCGCCCCGGCGTCCACGTGGGCGTAGAGGACGACCCGCCGCCCCGACAGCCCCCGGCGGCCCGGCCCGACCGGGTCGATGCCGCGCGGGACGACCAGGACCAGCCGGTCGTGGCCGAGCCGCAGCGCGCGCGTGCCGTCCGGGACCTCGCCGAGCGGGACGACCGCGCCGTCCAGCTCACCGGCGGCCACCGCGCGCAGCAGCCCGTCCGGCTCGCCCAGGCTCGGCCGCACCTCGGCGCGCATGTACGTCGCGCCCTCCAGGGCGGCGAAGACCGGCGGGGCCAGGCTGGGCGTGGTCCCGGCGCGGACCTCGATCACGCCTCGTCCTCGCTGTAGCGCTGCCGCAGCCGCACCGGCTCCCGCTCCTTGCGGGCCGCCCGCCGCGCCCGCAGCGTGCTCGCCCTGATGTTCAGCAGCTCCACCGCCAGCGAGAAGCCCATCGCCACGTAGATGTAGCCCTTCGAGACGTGCACCTCGAAGCCGTCGGCGATCAGCGTGACACCGATCAGCAGCAGGAAGGACAGGGCCAGCATCTTCACGCTGGGATGCCGGTTGACGAACCGGCCCAGCGGCCCGGCGGCCACCAGCATGACCCCGACCGAGACCACGACCGCCGCGACCATCACCCACAGCTCGTCGACCATGCCGACGGCGGTGATGACCGAGTCGAGGGAGAAGACGATGTCCAGCAGCACGATCTGGGTCAGGACCCCGGCGAAGCTCGCCGCGCCCTTGGCCGGGTTGTCGTGGCCCTCGGCGTTCTCCAGGCTGTCGTGGATCTCGTAGGTGCCCTTGGCCAGCAGGAAGAAGCCGCCGAGGATGAGGATCAGGTCCCGCCCGGAGATGCCCTGCCCGAACAGCCCGAACAGCGGCTCGGTCAGCTTGACCACCCAGGACAGGGCCAGCAGCAGGAGCAGCCGCATGATCATCGCCAGGCCGAGGCCGATGCGGCGAGCGCGGTCCTGCTGGGCCGGTGGCAGCTTCCCCGACAGGATCGAGATGAGCACGATGTTGTCGATGCCCAGGACCAGTTCCAGCAGGACCAGGCTGACGAATCCGGCGATCACGTCGGCGCTCATGCCGGGAGCCTAATCGGATCAATCGGTCAGCGAATACCGAAACGGCACGACTCATACCCGCATTCACCCGGGTGTCAAGACGTCCATGGACCCTCGGCAGTCACTGTCCGATTGATCCCACCGACGTCTTTACAGTTGAATGCTCAATCGTCATACTGACCTCCCAAACCCCCACTAATGTGAGAGGTGCACCATGACCGGCATCGCGGCGCACAACGCGACAGATCATTTAGGCGACGACACGGCGGCACGTTCCACGGCGACCGGCCGGGCACTGGCCGTCCTGCGGATCGCGATCGGCTGGATCTTCCTGTGGGCCTTCCTGGACAAGCTCTTCGGCTTCGGCGAACCGACACCGGCGGGCAAGGGATGGATCGACGGGGCCAGCCCCACCGCCGGATACCTGAAGAGCGTCGACGGTCCCCTCGGCGGCCTCTTCCACAACCTCAGCGGCCAGGCGTGGGCCGACTGGCTCTTCGTGGGCGGGCTCGCCGGGCTCGGCATCGCCCTCGTCCTGGGCATCGGACTACGGGTCGCGGCCATCGGCGGGTTCTTCCTGCTGGTGCTGCTGTGGGCGTCCTCGCTGCCCCTCATGGCCAACCCCTTCCTCGACCAGCACCTGGTCTACTGGCTGGCCATCGTCGCGCTCGCCTTCGCCAACGCGGGCGACACCTGGGGACTCGGCCGCGCATGGGCCCGCACAGGCCTCGTGCGCAAGGTGCCGATCCTGCGGTAGGCGGCGACGCGCAGGCGGGGCCCGGCCGGTGGCCGGGCCCCGTGTCATTCGCCTCATACACACCATTTGATCGAAGCGCGCCGATTCGCACCGATCACTCCTAGACTTGACATCGTCCCAGGTAGTGGACGTGAGAGGCGGGTGCGTCATGAGCACGACCGGTCACGAGTCCTGGAAGGATCAGGCCGAGCAGGCCGCCGCGGGCGCGGCCCCGGACCCCGATCAGCTCAACCCGCCCGCCGCCCCGTCGGGCGCCGACGAGGGCACCTCCGCGGGCATCTCGGCCTTCAACCAGGCCACCGAGCAGGCGCGTTCGGCCGCCGGTGAGGCCAGCGAGGCCGCCGCCGAGGCCCACGCGGCCGCGAGCGAGGCGACCACGGCCGCCGAGGACGCGCGCACCGCCGCCACCTCGCGCGTCGAGGAGGCCGTACCGGCCGCGACGCCCGTCCCCGTACCGGCCACCGCCACCGTGTCGGCGCCCGTGGACACCGGCGAGACGGTGCCGCTGAAGTCGATGAAGGTCGGCATGGCCGTCACCAACTCCGGCGGCAAGTTCTTCTTCGGCCTGGCGCGGCTGCTGCTCGGCTGGGTGTTCCTCTGGGCCTTCCTGGACAAGCTCTTCGGGCTCGGCAAGGCCACCCCCTCCGACCGGTCCTGGATCAACGGCGGCAGCCCGACCGACGGCTACCTCAGCAACGTCGGCGGCCCCTTCAAGAGCTTCTTCAACTCCATGGCCGGACAGGGCTGGGCCGACTGGCTGTTCATGATCGGCCTGGCCGGCATCGGCGCCGCGCTCATCCTCGGCATCGGCATGTGGATCGCCGCGATCGGCGGCACCGTGCTCCTGGTGTTCATGTGGATGGCCTCGCTGCCGCTGTCCAGCAACCCCTTCCTCGACGAGCACCTCATCTACGCCGTGGTCCTGCTGGGCCTGGCGTTCGTGCGGGGCGGGGACTACCTCGGACTCGGCAAACCCTGGGCCCGCACGGGCCTGGTGCGGACTCTGCCGTTCCTGCGCTGACGCCGCCATCCCACGCGGGGCCGGTCCACACGATTGGACCGGCCCCGCTTTTTCCTATCGGGTAACTAGGGTATTGCCGTGCGTGAGCTGTGCCTCTATGGTCGTTGAAAAGCGTCCACATCGGAGGTGCCGCCGTGACCGCCCTGAGCGCTCGAACCGCACTCACCGTCGGGGAGGCCGCGGAACACATCGCCGCGGGCGCCTTCCGCACCGGAACACCCGGACGCGTCGGGGTCGAACTGGAGTGGCTGGTGCGTCCCGGGCGCGACCGCCTCGACCGCGCCGACCCCGCCCGCCTGGCCGCGCAGGTCACCGCCACCGGCGCGCCCCGGCACGGCTCCCTCACCTTCGAGCCGGGCGGCGCCTTAGAACTCAGCTCGCTGCCGGCCTCCGGGCTCGCCGAATGCGTCCGGCGCACCTCCGCCGATCTCGCGCGCGTGCGGGCGGCCCTGGACCCGCTGGGGCTGTCGCTGGTCGGCCTCGGGCTCGACCCGGACCGGCGTCCCCGCCGCGTCCGCCGCTCGCCCCGCTACTCGGCGATGGAGGCCTACTTCGACCGCGACGGCCGCGCCGGGCGGTGGATGATGGCCAACACCGCCTCGGTGCAGATCTGCCTGGACGCCGGGCACGAGGAGCCCGGCCCCCTCGGTCACGCCGAACGCTGGGAGCTGGCGCGGCTGGCCGGTCCGGTGCTGACCGCCGCCTTCGCCAACTCGCCGCTGCGGCTGGGCGCGCCCAGCGGCTGGAAGTCCACCCGGATGCGCGTGTGGTCGCGCGTCGACCCCCGGCGCACCGCGCCGATCGGCACGGGCGAACCGCGCGCGGCCTGGGCGCGCTACGCCCTCGACGCGCACGTCATGATGATCCGCCGCGACGACGGGCCCTGGGACGTCCCGCGCGGCCTGCGCCTGCGCGACTGGCTGGCCTCGGGCGGGGCGAGCCTCGACGACCTGGAGTACCACCTGTCGACGCTGTTCCCGCCGGTGCGCCCGCGCGGCTACCTGGAGCTGCGGATGGTCGACGCGCAGTCCGGCGACGACTGGATCGTGCCCCTGGCGCTGGCCACCGCCCTGTTCGACGACCCCGAGGCCGGGGCCAAGGCCCGCGCTGCCCTGCGCTCGCTGCCCGTGGTGGACGTGTGGGAGCGCGCGGCCCGGCACGGGCTGGACGACCCGTCCCTGGCGCGCGCCGCCCGGGCGTGCTTCGACGCGGCGATCCCGGCGCTGGCGCGGCTGGGGGCGGGTGCCCTGGCCGATCCGGTCGGGGAGTTCGCCGAGCGGTACGCGCGGCGGGGCCGGTGCCCCGCCGACGACGTCCTCAGCCTCGCGTGACGCTGACCCGGCCCTGGCCGTCGAAGCGGTAGCCGACGCCCCTGATCGTGGTGACCAGCGGGAAGCGGTCCCCGGCCTTCATGCGCAGGCGGCGGATGTGCACGTCGATGGTCCGGCGCCCGACGTGGGCGTCCCCCCACACCGAGTGGAGCAGCTGCGCCCGGCTGAAGACCTGGCCGGGGTGATCGGCGAAGAAGAGCAGCAGGTCGAACTCCAGGCGGCTCAGCGACAGTTCCCGCGTGCCCTGCCGCACCACCCGCGAGTCGGGGTAGATGTGGATCTCGGCGCCGGTGTCGATGCGTGGCGCCGGTTCGATCTCGTAGGGCTCGGCGGCCCGGACGGTGACGGTGACCGCGCCGAGGTGCGCGATCTGGTCGCGGACGGCGTCCAGGGTCTGGACGAGGTCCTCGTTCAGGCTCGCCCCGGCGGCGGCGAGCTCGATGGTGACGGTCAGTCCGTTGAGTGCGGGTGGGCGTTCCAGCTGGATGGTCATGGTCACTCCAGGGTCGGGGTCGGGTCGGTGGCGGCTAGCTACGGCGGCCCGGACAGCCCCGGGGGTGGAACGCCCCTCGGCGAGTCGCTCCACTGTGGATGATGGCCCTGGTCATGTGCCCACCATATCCTATCGGTTAAGTAGGAAACAAGGACGTGAGAGAGGCGGACGGCCCCTGGCGCGCCCGCCTCTCAGGTTTCAGCCGGGTTTCGGCCGGTTTCGGCCCACCGGGCCGGCTAGTCGGCCTCAGCGGCGACCGGCATCGGCGCGGCCTCCACCGGCGCGTCCTTCTTCTTCGCGCGCTTCATCACCAAACGCACGACCTCGATGATGATCGTGATCGAGATGGCGATGCCGAACCCGAGCAGCAGCCCCTTCACCGGGTCGCCCTCCACGGCCTCACCGGCGAAGTAGCCGATGCACGCGCTGTAGACGCCCCACGACAGGGCCGCGATCGCGTCGAAGGACGAGAACCGGCGCAGCGGGTAGCCCACCGTCCCCGTGATGAGCGTGGTCGCCGTCCGCCCACCCGGGATGTACCGCGAGATCACCAGCACCATGCCGCCGCGCTCGGCGAGCGCCTTCTCGGCCCAGTCGAACAGCTTGCCCTTCTTGCTGCCCGACTTGAGTTTGCGCCGGATCGCGCCGCCCGCCGTCCGCCCGATCAGATACGAGATGTGGTCGCCCGCGAAGGCACCGGCCGCACCCGCCAGGATCACCAGCACCAGGATCGGCTTCCCGTTCGCGCTGGCGAACACACCGGCGGTGATGACGACGGTCTCGGCGGGCACCACCGGGAAGAAGCCGTCGAGCAGCGCGATCGTGAAGATGCCGAGGTAGACCCATGGAGTGGCCATGATGCCGTCCATGAAGTGGATGATCTGATCTTTCATCTGCGGCCAATCGGTCGGTGGGCGTTCCACACACGGTAAGCGGTGTGGGCAAGGGCGGCATGGGCCCGGAGGAGGAAGTGTCCCCTAGGTGAGAGGGCGGTGGCGACTCAGGGACGGGCCGCAAAAAGGGGCCGCCCCCGAAGGAGCGGCCCCACTCTCATCCAGCCGTTACCACTTCCAGAACGACGGCAGCACGTCCACGTCCGCGGCGTTGACGTACATGATCCGGTGCCCGAACTGGATCTCGTAGTAGCGCATCTGGCCGTTGACCACGACGTTCGGCCCGGCCATCGTCTTGGCCCAGAAGTAGTTCGTCTCGGGCGACAGGTCGCCGATGGTGTAGCGCTGCCCGGCCGCGAAGGTGTACGGCAGCGGCGTGATCGTCTGGTAGGCGATGCCGGTGCCGGCGTAGGCGGCCTCTTCCGGGTAGGCGCGGCCGTAGACGGGGACGGTCGCCTTGCCCTTCTTGGGCGTCACGATGAGGCCGAGGGTCTGCTTGGCCACGGGGTTGTCGGCGGGGTTGTACAGCCAGCCCTTCTGGCCGAGGTACCAGATCGCCAGCCAGTCGCCCTGGCGGTCGGCGACCGAGTACTGCTGCCCGGTCGCCACGCGGGAGCCGTGGTCGGACACGTGGCGGGTGGAGCGGTCGCCGTTGGGGCGCAGGCCGATGTCGTACAGCAGTGGCGCGTCGAAGCTCGGGCCGCTGTACAGGAACACCGTGCTGCTGGCCCGGTCCGGGCAGGGGTCGGCGGGCTTCTTGCTGTCGCAGCCGACCATGGCGGGGCGGTTGCGCTGGAAGTCGGGGTCGATCACGACCTGGCCGGAGCCCTGCCAGCCGATGCCCCAGAAGGGCGCGCCGAGCAGGTCGAAGTAGTGGGACCAGTCCCAGTAGGGGCCCGGGTCCCAGTGCATGCCGCGGATCGTCGACGGGATCGTGCCGGGCACGTTGTCGTGGCCGATGATGTGGGCGCGGTCCAGCGGGATGTTGAAGCGGTGCGCGAGGTAGCGGACGAGGCGGGCCGAGGTCCGGTAGAGGGTCTCGGTGTACCAGGCGCCGTTGGCCGCGAAGCCCTCGTGCTCGATGCCGATCGAGTGCGAGTTGACGTACCAGTTACCGGCGTGCCAGGCGACGTCCTCGGGCTTGACGTGCTGGGCGGTGTGGCCGTCGGTGCTGCGCATCGTGTACTGCCAGGACACGTAGGTGGGGTCCTGGACCATGTCCACCGCCGAGGAGTAGTAGCCCTCGATGTCGTGGATGACGATGTAGTCGATGCTCATGTCGGTCGGGCGGTTGGCCTGATCGTGGTTGCCGTAGTCGCCGGGCTTGGGCCCGTACTGCTCGTAGGGCGCCGGGATCCACTCGCAGCCGAGGTTCGCCGGGCAGTCGGTGGCCTCGGGGGCGTGCGAGGAGCGCAGGCCCAGCTCGGACAGCTGCGGCTCGGCGGCCTCCAGGTCGGGCTGCGCGGCCAGCGACACCGGGCCGGCGTCGGTGTCCTCAGCGGCGCCGGTGCGGATGAGCTCGAAGACGTCCTGCGCGAAGCGGCCGGCGGTACCGGCGTCGGTGGCGCCGGAGTAGCGGGCGACCGCGCCGAACCAGTCGGCGGGGCTGGACGAGGTCACGCCCAGGTCCCGCTGGTGGGCGGCGAGCAGGGCGGCCCCGCCGCGGATGTTCTGGGCGGCGTCGGCGCGCAGGGACGCCTCGTCGGCGCCGGTCAGCGCGGCGGCCGCGTCGAGGGTCTGCAAGGCCGGGTCGGCGGCGGCGGGGGCGAGTTCGGGGGTGGTGATGAGCGGGCGCGACTCGTCGCCGCGCGCGTCCTCGTCACCGTCGTGGTGGGTGCCCGACGCGTTGGCCTCGGCGGCGTCGGTGAGGTGCATCGGCCCGTATCCGGCGCCGGTGCTGGGCTGCCCGGCGTGGTCGGCCCAGCGCGACTCCATGTAGGACACGCCGAGGAGGATGCTCTCGGGGACGCCGAACTCGGCGGCGGCCCGGCTGTACTGCTGCTGGCGCTCGCTTCCGGCGGCCTGGGCGGGGGCGGCGGAGAGGGCGGCGAGCCCGGTGGCGATGAGGGCGGAGGCGGCCAGACCTGCGGCGATCCGGCGGCGCGGTGGTGCGTGTCGGGCCATGGTGTCCTCGGTTAAAAGCGGTGAACGGGTCATGGAGCGCACTTTAGCTACCTCACCGCCCGCAGGGAAGTAGGAAAACTTCAAGGGACCGCCCCCGTGGAACGGTCCCTTGTGGAGTGGTGACTAGCGCGGCGCGCCGCGCAGCTTGAGCTTCCCGCCCGGCGCCGCGAGCAGCGCCACCAGCATGATCAGCGCGCCGATGCCGCCGACCCACGCCAGCAGCGAGCCGGTCGCCCCCGAGGCCGCCTCGGCGATGCCCTTCACCGGCGCGTCGGCCCGGACGTCCTGGATGTACAGGGTGCCGGCGACGGCCAGCGCCACCGAGCCGCCGACCTGGCGGAAGAAGGAGAGCTTGCCGGTGGCCAGCCCGATGTGCTCGGGCGCGACGGTGCCCTGGATGGCGATGGTCAGCCCCGACAGCATCGGCCCGATGCCCAGCCCGAGCAGGCCCATCCAGATCGCCGTGGTCCACGTCGGCGTCGTGAAGGACAGCTGCGAGAACAGCACGCACCCGGCCAGCAGAAGCAGCGCCGATCCGGCCAGCAGCGCCTTGAACCGGCGTGTGCGGGCGATGACCACGCTGGCGACCATGCTGCCGACCACGATCCCGATCATCGTCGGGTAGACCCGCAGGCCGGAGTCGGTGGCCGAGACCCGGTGGGCGTCCTGGAAGAAGCGCGGCAGGAACACCATCGCCGTCATCATCCCGAAGGCGCCGAAGAAGGAGGCCAGGTTGAACGTGGTGTAGGCGCGGTTCTTGAACAGCCCCAGCGGAATCAGCGGCTCGGCGACCTTCGTCTCGATGAGCACGAACAGGGCCAGCAGGACCACCGACGCCCCGAGCGGCCCGGCCACCTGCCAGTCGGTCCACTCGCGCAGCTCACCGGTGCCGCCCTCGGAGGCCGACTTCTGCGTCAGCCCGATCAGCAGCGCCGAGATGGCCAGCGCGAACACCGCGATGCCGGCGTAGTCGATGCGGACCTTCACCGAGCGGTCCCGGGTCGTCTTCGGCAGCTTCCACAGCATGACCGCCAGGATCAGCACACCGGCGGGCAGGTTGATCAGGAAGATCCAGTGCCAGGAGACATTGTCGGTGAGGACGCCGCCCAGGTAGGGGCCGCCGACCATGCTGGTGCCCATCAGGACGCCCATGATCCCCTGCATCCGGCCCATCTTCTCCGGCGGGATCAGGTCGGAGGCCAGGGCCAGCGACAGCGGGATCAGCGCGCCGGCGCCGAGCCCCTGGAGGGCACGGAAGGCGATCAGCCAGCCCATGTCGGGCGACCACGCGCAGAGCAGGGAACCCAGCAGGAACAACCCGAGCCCGGTGATCAGCAGGTTCTTGCGCCCGAACACGTCCGACAGCCGCCCGTAGATCGGCACGGTGATGGTCGAGGACAGCAGGTAGGCGGTCACGGTCCAGGTGTAGAGGGATCCGCCGCCGAGTTCACCGACGATGCGGGGCAGCGCGGTGCCGACGATGGTGCTGTCCAGCAGGGCCAGGAACATGCCACCGAAGACGGCGACGAGGAGCAGGCCCATGCCCTTGACGGCGGGCCGCGCGAGGGCGGTGGGGACGGGGGGTGGGGCCGTCTGAGTCGACACGGATCCTCCAGGGACCTGTTCAAGCACACGGAAAGTTTGACCTGTCGAGATTTACATATGAAGTTCGACCTGTCAACTCCAACATGTCGAATCTTGCATTACGATGAGGCCATGTCACTTCGCATCGCCCTGCTGGGGCTGCTCCAGGAGTCCGAATGCGCCTCGGGGTACGACCTCACCAAGCACTTCGAGCTGTCGGCGGCCAACATGTGGTCGGCCAAGCACAGCCAGATCTATCCCGAACTGCGCAAGATGGAGGCCGACGGGGCGGTCACCGCCGAGGAGAGCGGTGCGCGCGGCAAACGCGTCTACCGGCTCACCCCGGAGGGACGCGAGGAGCTGCGGCGCTGGCTGGTGGAGACCGAGCCCATGCGCAACGTGCGCAGCGAGTCCGGGCTGCGGATGTTCCTGCTGCCGCTGCTGCGGGCCGAGGAGGCGGTCCCGCTACTGCGGGCCGAGGAGCTGCTCTACCGGGCGCGCCAGGCACGCCTGCGGGAGCTGTGCCCGAACAAGCCGAAGCCCATCGACCGGTACCAGATCCGGATGGGCGAGCACATGATGGCCGCGATGGCCGACTGGGCCGCCGAGACCGCCGACGACATCGAGCGCCGCGCGGCCGAGGGAGAAGACGTCTGAGACGGGGCACGCGCGGGGCGGCGCGCGTACCGGGACCGGTCAGGCCAGGCGGGCGAAGATGAGCTCGAAGGCGCGCTCCAGCGCCTCGCGGGACTCCTCGGTGTGGTCGATCTGCTCGAAGCCGTGATGGCCGTTCGGGACGTCGATCAGGTCCAGCTCGAAATCGCGTTCGGCCGCCGCGGCCAGGAACTTCTCCTGCCCGTCGACCAGCGGCGGGTGCTCCAGGCCCACGCGGGTGAAGATGAGCGGCAGCGCGCCCAGGGCGTCGATGGCGTCCAGGACGTCGAAGCCCTCGGCCAGCTCCGGGTGCGCCAGCAAGGGGTAGGTGAGGGCCACGGCCCGCAGCCCCTCGACGCGCTCGGTGTGCAGCGGGACCACGAAGGGGCCGCCGCCGGAGAAGACCCACACGACGATGCGGTCGCCGTCCACGCGCGGGTCGGCGCGCACGGCGTCGATGGCCGCCCGGCAGTCCGCCCACGCCTGCGGGTAATGCCCGAAGGAGTGCAGCCCGTGGTCGACGACGACGCCCACGTAGCCGCGCGAGGCGATTTGCGCGCCCAGGCCCCGATAGCCCAGCCAGTCGCGCGGGGAGGCGGGCCAGGCCGGGTTGACCGGGCCGCCGTGCAGCATGATCACCGCCGGGCGAGGGCCCGTTTCAGAAAGAGGAGTCGGCTCGGGGAGATAGAGGTCGTAATGCCCGACGCGCTCGCGCGTGACCTCGGGCGTGTCCAGGACGAACGGTGCCACCCACGGTGGGTTCGCTTGTGTCATGCGGCAAACGTAGTCGGCCCCGCCAACCGGCCATCACATCGAAAGATGGACATTCGTCGCCGCCTTGACGGGTGGGATACCCTGCCGAGGGCGCGAATGGAGCAACGACCTTGACCGGAAACCTGGCGGCCGGGCCCGACATCCCCGGCTACCGCGATCTGCAGCTGATCGCGCACGGCAGCACCGCACTGGTCTTCAAGGCCAGGCAGGAACGGCTCGACCGGGACGTCGCCATCAAGGTCCTGAGCGTCGACGAGGTCATGACCACCCACGCCTCGGTGGCCAAGGAGCTGGAGACCACCGTCGCGCTGTCGGCGCACCCCCACATCGTCTCCATCATCGACACCGGCACCACCATGGGCGGGCAGCCCTACATCGTCATGGAGTACTGCGAGGGCGGCTCGTACTCGCAGATCCTCAAGGCCAACGGGCCCCTGCCTGTCGCCGACGTGGTCGAGGTCGGCGTCAAGATCGGCGAGGCGCTGCACGCGGCGCACTCGGTGTCGATCCTGCACCGCGACGTCAAGCCGCAGAACATCCTGCGCACCAAGTTCGGTCCCGCCCTCGCCGACTTCGGCATCGCCCGCGCCGCCGACGAGCTGGCCGCCACCGGCACCATCGACAAGCTCACCCCCCTCCACTCCGCGCCCGAGGCCCTGCGCCGCGACGAGCAGTCCCCCGCCTCGGACGTGTACTCGCTCGCCTCGACCATGTGGCACCTCCTGGTCGGCCGCGGGCCCTTCTCCAACCCCAACGGGCGCACCGACCCCGACGAGTTCCGCCAGCGCGTGGAGTACTCGCTGGCGCCCTCGGTGCCACGCGCCGACGTCCCCGACTGGCTCCAGCGCGTCCTGGCGCGCGGCCTGGCCAAGGACCCCGCGGCCCGCCACCAGAGCGCCTACGCCTTCGCCGAGGAGCTGCGGCGGCACTCCTACGGCGCGATCGGCACCGGCGCGGCCGGAGCGGCGTCCGTGGCCACCCCCGCGGGCCCCACCGACGACGAGATGACCGCCTTCGTCTTCCCGACGACGCCCACGCGGCACCCCGGCGCCCCGACCGACCCCTTCGCGGCCGCCGCGCCCGCCTACGCGCCACCGCCGCCTCCCCCGGCCTACTCGCCACCGGCCCCCCGGCCGCAGGCGTACCAGCCCTACACGCCGCCGCCGGTCGAGCCCGAGGGCACCATGCGCGTCGGCCCGCCCGGACCCGCCGTCGCGCCCACCCTGCCACCCGCTCACCCACCGGCGCCGTCCCCCGTGCCGGCGCACGCCCCGGAGTCCCAGGGCAGCCGCGCGCCCCTCATCCTCGGCCTGACCGGCGCGGTCCTGGCCCTGGTGGTGCTCATCGGCGTCATCGTCTTCGTGGTCCCGGGCCTCAAGGGCGGCGACAAGGCGAACGACCCGCCCAAGGTGGACGGCACCGTCGGCCTGTCCAGCTTCGACGCGCCCCCCAGCGACCTCACCATCGTCACCGACGACCAGAACGGCGTCCGCCTGTCCTGGGGCGACCCCAGCGCCGGTTCCCTCTCGTTCATCATCTTCGGCGGCCGCAAAGGCGAGGCGGCCGAGGCGATGCAGACCATCACGGCCGGCACCACCACGGCCACCATCTCCGGGCTGAACCCGGAGGCGAACTACTGCTTCATGGTCGGCGCGCTCTACTCCATCGACTCGGTGCCGCGCTCCAACCAGGCGTGCACGAGCAGGTCGTAGCTACCCGGAGAAGACCGGCAGCCACGCCCCGAAACGGGCGAGCAGGTCGTCGATGGAGATGAAGCAGGAATACAGGACACCGCTGGGTTGCCGCTGCCTGCCGACGTGGACGCCGACGGCCAGCACCGACGAACCCGCCTTCTGGTAGACCGGGCCGCCCGAGTCACCCGCGCAGGCGGCGTAATCACCGCAGTAGACGCGCTCACGGCCGTCCCACGTCGACTGGACGCGGATGGTCCCGCTGGTGATCCCGGTCGTCCGGCCGCCCTTGGAGACGACCGTTCCCGGTGTGAGGCTCCAGTTGTGCACCATGCCGGTGGTCCGGCCGACCGTGATGCCGTTGACCTCGACGATCTGGTAGGCGTCGACGCCGGAGTCGGGCTGCACCAGCAGGGCGTCCATCGAAGGGTCTTCGTTGCGGCGGACGAAGCCGAAGCGGGTGTCGGTCCCGCTGACCACCGCGTTGACACCGCTCGCGCAGTGACCGGCGGTCAGGAAGAACATGCCGTCGCTTCCCCGCAGGGCCCACGAGCCAGTGCAGCCCGCCCCGGCGATGTTCATCGGGTGGCCGGGCTTGTACCAGTACCAGACGGCGGCGCCGGCGGGCGCGGATTGCAGGAGCAGCGCGAAGGAGGTGATGACGGTGAGAACGAGTAAAAGGACAGGTCGGGCAATGACCTTGGACACGGAAGGTACCTCCGCGGTCGGGCATGGGCGCACGCGCTCGGGCATGAGCGGTGAAGGGACGCTCGGGCATGAGCGCCATGACGGGCAGATCGCCGGTGGACCCGGCGTCTGCGGATCGTAACCGTCGAGCTCTCAGGGCCGCCACCCCGGATCCCGCCCCAGCATGCGCAGAATCGCCTCCAGCGCCTCCCCGTCCCCGGGCGGCAGCGCGGGCCGGAACAGCGCGCCCGGCCGCTGCCGGTCGGCGCCGTCGGGCACCTCCTCCGCCAGCGGCAGCACCGCCGCCAGCACCTCGGCGTCGAAGCCGCTCGGCACGCCCATGGCCGCCGCGACGTCCCAGCCGTGGACGACGTAGTCCAGCAGGTGGAAGCCCGCCGCGGCCCGCCCGGGGAAGGGCCGGTCCTCGCGGATCGGCGGGATCAGCCACGGGTGGTCCAGCGCGCCCGGCTCGTTGAACGCGCCGACCACGCGTTTCACCGAGGTGCCGTAGACGCCCCCGGCGTCGTGGCGGACGGGCTTGTCGGCCCACACCGTGCGGTCCTCGGTCTCGCCCATCGCGGCGGCGGCGAAGCCGTTGTTCTGGCCCACCATGTGCGCCAGCAGCTGGGCCAGGGTCCAGTCCGCGCAGGGCGTGGGGCGGTCCAGATCGGCGGCGGAGACGGTCCGCACGAGGTCGTCGGTGCGCGCGAGGGCGCGCGCGTGCAGGCTCAGGAAGGGGTCGGTCATGAGGGGGAGGGTATCGCCCGGGCCCCTCCCCGTCACCGGTCCGTTTTCGGCAGTGGCGCGTCGGTCCAGAACAGCGGGCGCGGGGTGAGCGTCCACAGGAGACGCCGCCAGCCGGGCCGGGCCGCCCGCAGCGCGGCCGTGTAGGCCTGCGCGGCCCGCGCGGCGGCCTCGGCGCTCTCCGGGCGCACCGCCGCGGGCGCGAAGGTGACCTCGTTGACGGCGTCCACAAGGGACGCCAGGGACGGCCCGGGACGCCCGCCGAGGGCCTCGGTGGCGTACCCGGCGACCTCCGTCGCGGTCAGCGAGGGCGGTGGCCGCCGTCTGGCCTGCCGCATGGCGTCATAGGTCTCCCGCCACGCCCCGCGCACCCGCGCGGCGGCGTCACCGGTCCACAGGCGCCGCTGCGTCCGCGCGCGTTTCATGGTCAGCACGGTGATGACGCACGCCAGCAGGATCACCGCCGCGCTGCCCGCCGCGAACACCCACGCCGGGATCGCGCCGCCCTGGGAGGAGGTCGCCCCGGGCGCGGCCTGCCCGCTGTCGGAGGGCGCGCTGGCGGCCGGGTCGTCGTAGTTCTGCGGCGGCGCCGACGAGGACGGCGGCTTGGTCTCCTCCGGCGGCTTGATCTCGTCCTCGGGCGGGGTGATCGTCTCGTCGGGCTGCGGCATGGGGTTGAACGCGACCCAGCCGATGTTCTGGAAGTACACCTCGGGCCAGGCGATCGCGTCGCCGCCGCGCACGGTGTAGTCCCCGGCGCTGGACCGAAAGCCCACGATCACGCGCGTGGGCAGCCCGACCTTGCGCGCCACGACGCCGAAGGCCGCCGCGAACTGCTCGGAGGTGCCCTGCTGGCCGCCGCCGCGCGGGGGCGTGCCCAGGAAGAACTTCAGGTTCGGCAGGGAGTGCCCGCTGGCCGCCTTCGCGTTGAACGCGTAGTGCGTCGACAGGAACGTCTCCAGGTTCGTGGCCCGCTGGTAGGGACCGCCGCCCTGCTCGGTGATGTACTCGGCGAGCCGGGTGATCTCCTCGGGCAGCTGCCCGGGCAGCGCCAGGAACCGCGCGACGGGCTCGCCGGAGCCGACCGAGGCCGTGGCGAGCTTGTTCACCTGCGGCGCCGGGAGCTGCGAGGTGACCGTGTAGGTCTCCCCGCGCACGAGCCCGGCGGGGTTCATGAGGGTGCCGGTCTCCTTGTCGTAGGCGACGCGCATGCCGTCGACGAGGACCGGGTCGGGCACCGAGGGCGTGAGCCGCCCGGTCAGCTCACCGATGGTGATCTTCTGGGTGATCTCGCTGGTCGGGGCGACGGTGCTGTCCGGCGGGGTCAGCACGCGACCGGCCGCGCGGTAGGTCTGCCCGATCTTCCAGGTCACGCCGTCGTAGTCGCTCAGGACGGCCAGGCGCAGCCGCGCGTCGGCCGACATCTTCGTGCTGAACAGGGGCTGGTCGGGGTTCTGCGCCCAGCCCGACATGCGGATCAGCGGGTTGCTGTCGACGTCGGTGAGCTGTGGCGGGACGACGTACTCGCGCGGGTCGGACGGCTTGCCCGTCACCGCTCCCCCGGCCAGCGGCCCGAGCGCGGCCACCGCCGCGATCAGCACGGCGGCACCGGCGGCGCCGGTGGTGATCGCGCGCATCCGGACCTTGCGGTCGGCGCGGATCACCGTCCCCTCGGTCTCCGGCTCCACCGCCGAGGCCGCCAGCCCGAGCCCGGCGAGCCCGGCGAAGCCGAGCCCGTACCAGACCGAACCGGCCGCGTTGGGACCCACCAGGTACAGCGAGAACCCGTAGAGCGCCACCGGCGGCAGGTACCCCAGCAGCACCCGCCGGTAGCGGACGCCGAACTCGGCGGCCAGCAGGCCCACCGCCCACGTCGCCACGACCGGCACCAGGACGGTGTCCGGCTGCGGTTCGACGGGGATCATCGACGTCAGCAGGCGCGGCACGCTGTTGCGGACGGCGTCGAGGTAGATGTCGGTGAAGGTCCCGTCGACGGTGGCCCGCCCGGCGGTGAACCGCACGCACAGGATCGTGTACCCGAACAGCAGCGCGATGTGGATCGGCGGCAGCAGGGCGGCGCTGCGGTTGCGCAGCAGCGCGCCCACCGTCACCGACAGGACCGCGGCCCCGGCGACGAGGTAGACCAGCAGCTCATTGACGTAGATGCGGCCGAGCGCGCTGCCCGCCATGACGATGGTGCCGACGAGGGTGAGCGGGACGGCGAAGGCCCTCAGCCGGTTCACCAGGCGCCCGCCCCGTGCCAGGCGGCCACGAACTCCGCGCCGTCGGCCGCGCCCAGCACGGGGATGCCGGAGACGGTGGTGTGGCCCGGGTTGTCCGGCCCCAGGACGGCCGCCAGCAGCGCCGGGTGCCCGCCGCGCAGGGACGCCAGCTGCGGCGTCTCCAGGGGCCGGCCGGAGCCGGTGAGGTAGATGAGGGTGTCACCGAGGCGCTGGTGGCGCAGGCGGACGACGGTGTCGTTCAGGGCGTTCTCGTCCTCGTTCGGGCGCGCCTCGGCCAGCGCGTCAAGGTAGTCGTCGCGGCCACCGGCGGCCACGACGGCCCCGGAGGTGAGCGCGAGCGCGATGGACAGCCCCTCGCGCAGGGCGGCCACGATGATGGAGGCCGCCGCGTCGCAGGCGGTCTCGAAGCCCTCGCCGCGGTAGGAGCCGCGCCGGTCGTCCAGCAGGACGACGACGCGGGGCAGAGAGGTGTCGACGTTCTCGCGCATCATGAGCTCGCCGATGCGCGCGGAGGTGCGCCAGTGCACGTGGCGCAGGTCGTCGCCGATGACGTATTCGCGCAGCGCGTGGAAGGTCAGGGAGCCGTGCTCGACGCGGTCGAACTGCCCGTCCATGCTGCGCGCGACGCCCTGCGGCGAGGTGTAGAGGGGGTGGACGACGGGGTGCACCCACACGGTGCCGGTGTCGCCGTAGGAGCGGGACAGCTTGACCAGCCCGAGCGGGTCGCGCCGCCCGACGGTGAGGGGCCCGAGGGTGAACACGCCGCGCCGGTGGGTGGGCACGTCGTACTCGACCACGGCCTCCTTGCGGGGCCGCACCCGCTGGAGGGGCACGGCCACGCGCACGTCGTCGATGGAGTCGTAGGCGACCATGCTGACGGCGCGGAACCGGCCGTCGTTGCGGACGCTCAGGGCCACCCGGCACGATTGCCCGCGCTCGACGCGCTCGGGCTCCACGCTGCGCGTCACGGTCAGCTTCGGGCGCCAGCCGGCGACCAGCAGCGCTACGACGAAGGCGGTCACTGCGGCCCCGCCGACGGTCGCCGGCTCGGTGTAGTCGAGCCAGTAGCCGAGGACGAACATGAGCGCGCCGGAGACCGCCAGGCCCCAGCCGCGGCCGGTCACCAGTCCCATGTCAGGCGTTGCTGGGGACGGGCACCGGCACCTGCGCGGCGATACGGTCGAGGACTTCGGCGGTGGTCACGCCGCGCATGGCGGCGTCGGGGGACAGCAGGACGCGGTGGCCGAACACCGGGTGCAGGAGCGCCTTGACGTCCTCGGGCAGGACGTAGGTGCGCCCGGCGGACAGGGCGTAGACCCGCGCGGCCTTCGACAGCGCGATGACGCCTCGCGGGGACACCCCGACGCGGACCTCGGGGAGCTCGCGCGTGGCGGCGGCCAGTCGCACGAGGTAGGTGTACAGGGGGTCGGCGATGTAGGTGCGCCGGGCCTCCTGCGCCATGAGCGCCACGGTGTCGGTGTTGACCAGCGGGCGCAGGTCCTCCGGCGAGCGGTGGACGGCGCCGCGCAGGACCTCGACCTCGACGTCCTCGGTGGGGTAGCCGACCGAGAGCTTCATCAGGAAGCGGTCGAGCTGCGCCTCGGGCAGCCGGTAGGTGCCGTCCATCTCCACCGGGTTCTGGGTGGCGACGACGAGGAACGGCTGCGGGACGGGGTGGCGGGTGCCGTCGACGGTGACGTACTTCTCCTCCATGACCTCCAGCAGCGCGGCCTGGGTCTTGGGGGAGGCGCGGTTGATCTCGTCGCCGATGACGATGTTGGCGAAGACCGGGCCGGGGTGGAACTCGAACTCGCGGCTGGCCTGGTTGAAGATCGTGACGCCGGTGACGTCGGAGGGCAGCAGGTCCGGGGTGAACTGGACGCGCCGCCACCGGCCGTGGACGCTGGCGGCGATGGCGCGCGCCAGCGTGGTCTTGCCGGTGCCGGGCACGTCCTCCAGGAGGACGTGCCCCTCGGCGAACAGGGCGACCAGGGCGAGCCGGACGACCTCGGGCTTGCCGAGCACGATCTGGCCGATCTGCCCGGCGAGCCGGTCGAAGAGGTCGGCGAAGGCCTGGGCCTCCTGTGGGGAGAGGGGCTGACTCACTGAATCCTCCGGCTAGCAGTCTGCGAGGAGTCCAGTGTTATCGCCGGAGTCCAGGTTGAACCAGACCCAGGGGATGTAAACCTCGCCACCACCGCTGTTGATCTTGATCCAGAGGGAGCTCTTCTTGTCGTTGTTGTAGCCGTACGCGAAGAGCTCCTTGTCGCCACCGGCCTTGCAGAGCGCGTCGGCGCGGGTGCCGTGCTGGAGCTTGCCCTTGCTGTTGCCGTTCTGACTGGGCGTCGAGTACGTGTTGATGCCGTTGTTGCAGTAGGTGGCGGTGTCGCCGGTGCCGTAGTTCTTGCAGGTCACGGTCCCGGAGAGCTTGTCGGTGACCACGTCGCGGGTCGCCTCGGCCGAGCCGGCCGCGTTGGACACGGTGACCTTGACGGTGTAGCCGCTGCTGGCGCGCAGCCCGCCGATGGTGAGCTGGCCGCAGTTGCCGCTGGCCGACTTGTCGTTGATGGTGGCGGTGCAGGTGAGGTCGCCGCCGTTGCCGCTGGCGGAGAAGTTCACCGTGAGGCTGTTGGTGTTGGCGGAGTGGCCGCTGATGCTCACCGTCGGCTGCCCGACGGCCTGGGCGGTGGTGTTGGCGGGGTCGCCCTCACCGGCCTGGTTGATCGCCACGACGGTGACGGTGACGGTCGTGCCGTCGGGGATGCCGGTGATGGTCGCCGAGGTGCCGGTGACCGTCTGGTTGAAGCCGTTGGACGCGGTGACCTTGTAGCCGGTGATCGCGCTGCCGTTGGCCGCGGCGGGCGACCAGGACGCCTGGGCCTGGCCCTTCTGCGAGGACACCGTGGGCGCCTGGAGGCCCTGGACCGCGCCGGGCTTGGTGAACGGCACGACCGTCGGGCTGAGCGGGGACGGCTCGGAGGCCGCGCCGCTCTCGGCGATCGCGGTCACCGTGAAGGCGAACTGCTGCCCGTAGGCGAGCTTGCCGGGCTCGGTGACCAGCTTCGTCTCGCCGCCGGTCTCGCCGACCGGCTGGGAGGCGCCACCGGCGCCGACCGAGTCGATCTTGTAGCCGGTGATCTTGTTGCCCTGGCCGTCGGCCTCGGGCCAGCTGATCTCGACGGTCCCGTCGGGCTTGGCCACGGCGTCGACCGACTTCGGCGCGTCCGGGACCGAGGCGGTCGGGACCACCGGGTTCGACTTGGCCTTGGGCCCGTTGCCGAGGGCGTTGACCGCGTAGACGGTCAGCCGGTACTCGGTGCCGTTCTCCAGCCCGGTGATCTTGTAGACCTGCTGGTTACCGGCGACCTCGAAGGTCTTGCCCGGGATGCCCTCGATGACGTACTTGAGGATCGCCGAGCCGTTGTTGGGCGCGGCGTCCCAGCTCAGGGTCGCCTTGCCGTCGCCGGGGACCGCCTTGACGTTGCGGGGAGCGCCGGGGGCGTCTTCCTTCTTCTCCGGCGGGGTCTCCTTCTTCTCCTCCGGCGGGACCTCGGCGCCGAGCACGCCGCCCACGCCCTTGTCGATCGGCTTGACCTTGTGGCCCTCGTCGATGACCAGCGCGTTCTTGGAGTGCGGGGCGTTCACGAACAGGAAGCCGTCATTGGCCTGCATCTCGATCGGGCCGTCACCGGCCGGGATGTCGAGGGAGTCGGCCATGGAGCCGTCGCGGTTGAACACGTACACCTTGTCGGTGGCGTTGTCGGCGACGTAGATGCGCCCCCACCATTCCACGGCCGCGCCGAGGTCGGGCCCGTCGCCGGGCACCGGGATCTCCTGGACGCTGGTGCCGTCGACGGCCAGCACGCGGCGGCCGTCGGTGACGGTGATGGTCGGGACGGTGGAGTCGGTCGCGGTCGGCATGATCGCGCTGCCGCCGAGGGTCACCGGGACGTTCCGCACGTCCTGCCCGTCGACGGTGGTGAGCTGCGAGCCGGTGGTGTCGAGGACGGCGACGCCCTTGCGCAGGACCGAGATGATCAGCTGGTGCTGCGGCTCGGCGACGCCGTGGGTGCTGTCGACGGCGGCGGCCTTGCCCTCCTCGCCCGGCTTCACCGAGACGAGGGTGCCCTCCTTGGAGACGGCGAACCAGAGCTTGCCGTCATTGTCGAAGACACCGCCGGACAGCCCGGCGGCGAAGCGCAGGGGCTCGCCGATGGCCTGGAGCGAGACCGGGTCCACCTGCCGCACGACGCCCTGGACGGTGTCGACGATGAACGCCTTGCCGTCGTGGAGGGCCATGTTGACGCCCTTGCCGGGGGGCGTCTCGGCGGTGCCGGTGATCTGGAGGGTGGCCGGGTCGATCGCGTTGACGCGGCCGGTGCTCAGGTCCCGCAGGAGGATCTGGTTGTCGGTCTGCACGACCTCGACGTCGTGCCCCTTGGCGTCGGGCACGGGCTGGCGGATGTCGACCCGCCCGTTGTCGCCGTTGACGTGCGACAGCTCACCGGTGGTGGACGTCCACAGCCAGGCGGCGGCGTCGTTGGTGGCGGCGGCCTGGCTGAAGAAGCCGGCGCCCAGCAGCGTCGCCACGATGGCGGCGATGAGCCCGATCGTGGTGACGAGGCTTATCACCGCGCCCTTGCTCTTGAGCTTTCGTACGGCGGCGCCGGGCATGATCGGCCGTCCTCCCCAGGACACGCGCGGAAAAACAGACGAGCCGCAGCCTACCGAGGCCACGCAAGGCATTGCCAGGCGTCGATGCGGACTTTTACCGAACCGTTCCTTTCGCCCACAGATCCAGGCTCACGACGTCACCCACGATCACCGTCGCCGGCGGGCGCAGGGCCAGCTCGGCGACCGTCCCGAGGGTGGCGCGGGCGGCCGTCTGGTGGCCGGTGGTGGCGTCGGCCACCACGGCGACGGGCGTGTGCTCGTCCTTGCCGCCCGCGATGAGCTCGGCGGCGATCGCGGGCAGGTTCTCGATGGCCATCAGCAGCACCAGCGTGCCCCGCATGCCCGCCACCGCCGGCCAGTTCACCAGCGACTTCGGGTGCCCCGGCGGCACGTGCCCCGAGACCACCGTGAACTCGTGGACGACACCCCGGTGCGTCACCGGGATGCCCTCGGACGCCGGCGCGGCTATGGCGCTCGTCACCCCCGGCACGACGGTGACCGGAACCCCCGCCGCGACGCACGCGGCGACCTCCTCACCGCCCCGCCCGAACACGAACGAGTCGCCGCCCTTCAGGCGCACCACGTGCCGCCCGGCCAGCGCCCGCTCGACGATGTACTCATTGATGGTCTCCTGCGCGGCGTAGCGGCCGTGCGGGATCTTGGCCGCGTCGAAGACCTCGACCTCGGGCCGCAGCTCGTCCAGCAACAGGTGCGGCGCCAGCCGGTCCACCACGACCACGTCGGCCGTGGCCAGCGCCCGGCGGCCCTTGACGGTGATGAGCTCCGGGTCGCCCGGACCCGCGCCGACCAGCGTCACCCGCCCACCGGCCACACCCCGGTGCGCCTTCGCCGCCAGCGACCCGTCGGCCATCCGCTCGGCGATGTCGTCGCGCAACCGCGCCGCCCGCCGCGGATCACCACCGCCGAACACCGCGACCAGCACCGGCTCATGCCGCGCGACCGCCGGAGTCCACGCCGTGGACTCCGCGGCGTCATCGGCGCGCACGCAGAACACCCGCAGCGCGTCACACCGCGCCGAGACCTGCGCGTTCACCGCCGCGTCATCGGTGGCGGCCAGCACCAGCCACGCGTCATCGACATCGGAGGGCGCGAAGGCCCGCCCGTGCCACCCGAGCCGGCCCGAGTCGGCGAGGTCCTGCAGAGCGGGCGTCACCACCGGCGACACGACGTCCACGTGCGCGCCCGCGTCGAGCAGCCCCGCCACCCGCCGCGTGGCGAGCACTCCCCCGCCGACGACGAGGACACGACGGCCGGCGAGACGGAGGCCGAGGGGGTAGAGGTTCACAGGTCGAGGGTAGTCGGGCGGGGATCTTGGCGGGTGGGTGCGGGGGCGGGCTCACCACCTGTCCGGATGATCCATTCTCACCCACTTGGCGCGTTACGGCACTCTTTCGTCCGAGGTGTCCTAGCGTCTTTCCCATGACTCTGGAGGGGATTCGCAAAGGCGCGCGGGGGGCCGCCCTCGGGCTGCGCAGTCTGGTTCGCGTGGGGGTCATCGCGGGGCTTCTGGTCGCGGTCATGGTCTTCCCGCTGGTGGCGTTCGGCGGGTTGCAGCTGAAGTCGAGCGTGGATCATCTGCAGAACGTCTCGCAGACGCTCGCGATGGATCCGCCGCCACAGACGACCTACGTCTACGCCAATGACGGCAAGACGCTGCTGAGCATGTTCTACGACGAGTTCCGCCGGTACGTGCCGCTGTCGGACGTGGCGCCGGTGATGCAGCAGGCGATCGTGGCCAGTGAGGACGCGCGGTTCTACACGCATAACGGCGTCGACCTCAAGGGCATCGTGCGGGCGGTGACGGCCAACCGGAGCGCGGGCGAGGTCTCGCAGGGCGCCTCGACGCTGACGATGCAGTACGTGCGCGGGGCGCTGAAACAGTCGGCGAAGACCGCCGAGCAGGTCTTCGCGGCCACCGAGCGCAGTTCGGAGCGCAAGATCCGCGAGATGCGGCTGGCGGTGCAAATCGAGAAGGAGCTGTCCAAGCAGCAGATCCTGGAGCGCTACCTCAACCAGGTCTACTTCGGGCACCGCGCCTACGGCATCTACGCCGCCGCCTACATCTACTACTCGAAGTCGCCGCGGGACCTGACGCTGCCGGAGGCGGCGATGCTCGCCGGGCTCGTGCAGGCCCCGTCGTCCTATGACCCGGCGGCCAACGACAAGGCGGCGGCCACCAACCGCCGCAACTACGTCATCGACCAGATGGTGAAGCAGGGGAACGTCCCGGCGGCCGAGGCCGAGACGCTCAAGGGCGAGAAGATCGAGCTGGACCTGCGCGACCCGATCAACTCCTGCATGATCCCCGAGGGCAAGGACATCGGCTACGGCTTCTTCTGCGACTACGTCCGGCACTGGTGGCGGGAGCAGAAGGCCTTCGGGGACAACCCGCGCGAGCGCGAGAACAACCTGCGCCGGGGCGGCTACACCGTCATCACCTCCCTCGACCCGGACACGCAGGAGGCCGCGCAGAAGTCGGTCGACAAGAGCGAGTCGAAGAACAGCAAGTTCGCCCTCGGCGTGACCACGGTCGAGCCGGGGACGGGCCGGGTGACGGCGATGGCGGTGAACCGCACGTTCAGCCTGGACCAGAGCGGCAACCTCGACCACTCCAACCCGATCGCGCGCGCCGACGGCGTCCGCGGCAACTACCCGAACACGGTGAACGCGCTGATGGGCGGCGGGACGCTGGCCGGGTACCAGGCGGGTTCGACGTTCAAGATGTTCACCATGCTGGCCGCGCTGGAGGACGGCAAGAAGCTCGACCACCGCATCTACGCCCCCAACCGGGTGACCACGCGCTACCCGGTGGCGTCGGGACCGGCGTCCTGCGGTGGCCTGTGGTGCCCGTCGAACGCGAGCAAGGCGATGACGGGCACGCAGACGATGTGGTCGGGCTTCGGGAAGTCGGTCAACACCTACTTCGCGCAGCTCATCCAGCAGGTCGGGGCGGACAAGGCGGTGAAGATGGCCGAGCGGCTGGGCCTGCGCTGGCGCAGCTCCACCGACAAGTACTTCGCCGACCCGGCGCGGTCCTCGGGCTGGGGCTCGTTCACCCTGGGCGTGGCCGACACCACGCCGCTGGAGATGGCCAACGCGTACGCGACGCTGGCCGCCGACGGCATCTACTGCGAGGCGACGCCGGTCATGAAGATCATCGACTCGCAGGGCCAGGAGCTGGAGTCGGGCTCCCCGAAGTGCCACCGTGAGCTGGACGAGGAGGTCGCCCGCGCGGCCACCGACGCGGCCCGCTGCGTGACCGGCTACGGCGCCGCCCGCGGCAGCTGCGGCGGCTGGAGCACCGCCCCGGGCGTCTACCGCCAGGTCGGCCACCCCGTGGCGGGCAAGACCGGTACGACCGACCAGACGCGCGCGGCCTGGTTCGTGGGCTTCACGCCCTACCTGGCCTCGGCCAGTTTCATCGCCGACCCGGACAACCCGTTCCACGCCGTCGGCGACGGGAACTCGATGAAACCGATCAACGCCGTGGCGGCGGCGCTGAAACAGAACGGGGACGAGAGACCCGAGAAGTACTTCACGAAGCCGGGCAACGTCATCTCCTACGGCCATTGACGTCCGAACGCGATGAGGCCCCGGCGCGAAAGCGCCGGGGCCTTCCCCTTGCCCCCTTGGCCTAACTGTCGCCGGCGATGGTCAGCGACCGCAGCCGGTTGATCGCGAAGTACAGCCCGAAGCCGGCCACCGCGACCAGCAGGGCCGCCCCGACGGGCATCTTCACGGCCGCGCTGAGCAGCCCGTCCCCGGAGATCTTCGCGCCGATCGACAGGGCCCACTGCTGGATGCTCAGGGCCTGCGCGCCGGGCACGGCGCCGCCGATGAGGCTCTCCCACAGCAGGACGTAGAGGAGACCGGCGACGACGGCCTGCTTGGTGACCACGCCCAGCAGCAGGAACAGCGCGCAGTAGGCGAGGGCCCCGACGAGGGCCGCGACGCCGTATCCGGCGACGAGACCGGCGTCGGCGCCGAGCAGGATCACCGAGGCCAGGGCCGTGGGGATCACCGCCAGCAGGATCGTGGCGCCGACCGCGACGACGTACTTGGTGATCACGATGGTGGCCCGCGGGATCGGCTTGGCCAGCAGGTACACGATGGCCCCGTCGTCGATCTCGGTGGCGATGGCGCCGGTGCCGCAGATGAGCGCGACCAGCGGCAGCATCGTCCCGATCGCCAGGGACGAGACCACGCCGACGCCGAGGTCGACGGGCATGTCGGTGACCAGCAGGCGCAGCAGGACGGCGACGCCGAGCAGCACCAGCGGGATCAGCGCCAGCAGCATCAGCCGCCGCGGCGAGAGCAGCCCGCGCAGGGTCAGGCGGGCGATGGTGCGGTTCATGGCGTGAGCTCCAAAACTCGGGTGGGGCGGTTCATCGCGCGCCCACCAGGTACGTGAAGACGCTTTCCAGGGACTCGTCGGTCGGCGAGACCTCGAAGAGGCGGATGCCGGCCTCGCGCGCCACCTTCGGCAGGCGCCGGGTGAAGCCGACGAAGTCCACGGCCTGGACGTGCAGGACGTCCTCGCGCGGGTCGAACTCGACGCCGCTGGTGCTGGCGTCGGCGATGAGCGCGGCGGCCAGGGCCCGGTTGTCGCTGGTGCGGACGGTGTACTTGTGCGGCCGGTCGACCATCAGCCGCCGGATCTGCCGGTAGTCGCCGGAGGCCGCGTGCCGTCCCGCCACCATCACCTCGATGTGGTGGGCGAGCTGCTCGACCTCCTCCAGGATGTGCGAGCTGAACAGCACCGTGCGGCCCTCGGCGCCCATCTTGCGCAGCAGGTCCATCAGCTGCATGCGCTGGCGCGGGTCCATGCCGTTGAACGGCTCGTCCAGCAGCAGCACCGACGGCTGGTGCACCAGCGCCGAGGCCATCTTGATGCGCTGCCGCATGCCCTTGGAGTAGGTGGCGATGCGCCGGTCGGCGGCGTACTCCATCTCCACGGTGTCGATGGCGACCTGCGCGTCGGCGCCGGGCGTGGCGAGCCCGAACAGCTCGGCGTTGGCCACCACGAACTCGCGCCCGGTGAGGAAGTCGTACATCGACTCCCGCTCGGGGACCAGCCCGATGTGCCGGTAGATCTCCTGGTTGCGCCAGGTGGGCGCGCCGTCGAGGGTGACCGTCCCGGTCGAGGGCGACAGGAACCCGCCCATCATGTGCAGGAGCGTGGACTTCCCGGCGCCGTTGGGGCCGAGGAGGCCGGTCACGCCGGGCCCGATGGTCATGGTCACGTCGTTGACGGCGACCACGTTGCCGAACCAGCGCGAGACGTGGTCGACCTGGATGACGGTCATGAGCTCACCTTCTTGTAACGCAGCGAGAGGAGGGCGTACCCGCCGGCGATGAGCGCGAGGAGCACGATCGCGAAGACGACCTGCCCGGCCGTGGACGGCTCGGCGACTCCCTCGTAGCGCACGCCCGGCAGCAGGTCCTGTGCCCCGGCGAACAGCGTCATCGGCGAGAACAGGCCCGCCCACGCGGCCACGCCCTGCTGGTCCAGGCCGGTCGTGATGCCCTGGACGGCGCTGACCACCGTGAAGCTGCCCGCCATCAGGGTGATGATCGCCGCCACGCCCAGGCCGCGACGCGGCGTCAGGGAAGCGATGAGCAGGCCGATCACGCTCAGCAGCGCCGAGAGGAACACCGCCGCGACCAGCGCCATGAGGAAGTCGCCGGTGTTGGACAGGAACGGCGCCTTGGCCAGCAGCGCCCCCGCGTACAGGACCACGATCGGGACGGCGAACAGGATGAACAGCGCCGAGGTCATGCCCGCGAACTTCGCGGCCACGTAGTCCTTGTAGGTCAGCGGGCGCGAGAAGTAGAGCGGCATCGTGTGGAACCGCAGGTCCCGCGAGACCGTCTGGGGCGCCAGCGCGGCCAGGAAGAGCGCCGGGATCGCCTGCACCACGATCGCGTAGGACGCGAAGGGCAGGACCGGCGTGGTCGAGCCCATGACCATCTGCACCGCCACCAGGATCACCGCCGGCAGCACCATGAACGAGGCCAGCGTGAACGGCAGGATCTTCGTCCGCGCCGCCCGGCCCAGCCCGAACACTCCCCGCAGGCTCTGGACGTACAGCGCGCGGCGGATCTGCGGCCGCCCGCCCCGGCGCCCGTCGTAGTGCCGGTAGCCGATGTCGTGGATGACGCCGGTTCCGCGCCCGGCGAAGTTGGACTCAGACACCGGCGTTCTCCTTCGTGAAGACCTCGGCGATGCGGTGGCGGCGCTGCTGGAGCCGGACCAGGCCGACCCCCAGGCCGTCCACGGCGTCGCGGATCAGGTCGTAGCCGCGCTCGTCGTCGACGGTGACGTGCAGGAGCCGCCCGTCGCGCTCCACCGGCAGGCCCAGCTCGGCCAGCGCGCGGTGCGTCTCGTCGGTGCCGTCGCTGCCGTCCGCCAGGGCGTCGACCTCAACGGTGAAGACACCGGTGGTGCGGGTGAACTCGCGCGTGGCCTGCGCCCGCAGGAGCTTGCCGCCGTCCACGACCACGACGTGGTCGCAGGTGCGCTCCAGCTCACCGAGGAGGTGGGAGGTGACCAGCACCGAGATGCCGAAGTCGGTGTGGACGCGCCGGATCAGGTCCAGCATCTCGTCGCGGCCGACCGGGTCGAGGCCGTTGGTGGGCTCGTCCAGCAGCACCAGCTGCGGGTCGTGCACGAGGGCCTGCGCCAGCTTCACGCGCTGCTTCATGCCGGTGGAATACCCGCCGATGGGGCGGTACCGCTCCTCGTAGAGGCCCACGTGCCGCAGCGTGTCGGCGGTCCGCTCGCGCGCCGCCGTCGAGGGCAGGCCCGACATGCGCGCCATGTGCATGACGAACTCGGTGGCCGAGACGTCGGCGGGCAGGCAGTCGTGCTCGGGCATGTAGCCGACGCGCTCGCGGATGGCCGGACCGTCGGTCCGGACGTCCATGCCGAGCACCTGGGCCCTGCCCTCCGTGGCGGGGGCGAGGCCGAGCAGGATCTTGATCAGGGTTGACTTGCCGGCGCCGTTGGCGCCGACGAGGCCGGTGACCCCGGTCGGCACCTCTACGGTGAGCCGGTCGAGGGCGGTCACCCGCGGAAACCGCTTGGTGAGTTCCTCGGTGGCGATGACAGACACGCTTATGACGCTAGTGCCACCGCCCGCACCGGGGATCGTTCCGTAGAGGGAGAGCGTTCCTGAGGATTCCCTGGGAGGCGGCCCCTAGGGGTGGGGCCGCGCCGTTTCAGTCCAGGACCGTCTCGGTGGCGGCCGTCACGATCCGCCGCGCCACGTCCGGCAGACCCGCCCAGTGCAGGTTCAGGTAGGACGCGTGGACGTTCCGCCACACGTAGCCCTCCGGGCTGCCGCCCGCCCACTCCCACGCGGCGCTGTCGCCGGTGCGGGGCATGACCGTCGAGCGGTGCGCCTTGTGGCCGGTGACCTCGGTCCCGGCGTCGGCGATGACGCTGGACGCGGCGGCGACCGCGCGGCGGTAGCCGAGGACCAGCTGCGACGAGGGGTGCGCCTCGGCGTCCAGGACGCCCACCATCGGGCGGTTCTCGTACTCCTTGGTCAGCCACAGGAACCCGCCGGACTCGGCGACCACCGGGCCACCCGCGCGGGCCAGCTTGCCGACCTCCTCGCGCAGCTGCTCATTGGCCGACAGCTCGTCCAGGTAGCCCTCGGGGAACCCGCCGCCGAAGACCAGCGCGGAGGTGCCCTCCGGCAGGACGGTGTCGCGCACGGGGTCGACCACCGCGACGCGCGCTCCGGCCGCCTCCAGCAGCTCGACGTGCTCGGCGTAGGAGTAGCTGAACAGGCTCCCACCGGCCACGGCGACCACGGGCCCCTCGGAGACGGGCTCGCCGACCTCCTCCTCCGGCGACCACGCCTCGGCGGTCAGCGGCGGCACCGAACGGCAGATGCCCAGGAGCCGGTCGATGTCCACCGACTCCAGCATCTGCTCACCCAGGCGGCGGATGGCGCGGACGGCCTCCAGCGAGCGCTCGGCGACCGGCATCAGCCCGTGCTGGCGGGGCGGCAGGACGACCTGCGCGCGGCGCCGCAGGACGCCCAGGACGGGCACGCCCACCGGCTCCAGCGACTCCCGCAGGATCTCCTCGTGCCGGTCGGAGCCGACGCGGGTGAGGATGACCCCGCCCAGCCACAGGTGCTCCTGGTAGCTCTTGAAGCCGTGCACGAGCGCGGCCACCGACTGCCCGGTGAAACCGCAGTCCACGACCAGGATGACCGGCGCGCGCAGCATCCCCGCAACCTGCGCGGTGCTCTCGGTGTCGGCGCGCCCGCCCAGCCCGTCGAACAGGCCGAGGGTGCCCTCGACGACGCCGACGTCGGCGCCCTGCGAGCCGTGCGCGAACAGGCGCGGCACCAGGCCCGGCGAGGTCAGCAGCGGGTCGAGGTTGCGGCCCACGCGCCCGGCGGCCAGGCCCAGGTAGCCGGAGTCGACGTAGTCGGGACCGATCTTGAACGGCGCCGGCTTGAGACCCCGCGCGCTCAGCGCGGCCAGGAGCCCGACGGTGACCGCCGTCTTGCCGTGCCCGGAAGCGGGTGCGGCGACGACGAAGCGGGGGATGTGCGTCATGGCTCCTCCGTGGGTGAGCGGGGAACTACATAGTGCCCCGGCCCGGCCACCCCCGCTGTACCGGGTCGCACACCCGCCGGGCGCGCCAGCTTGGCGATCAGGCCCGGGGCGTAAACTCCCCGCCGTGTCGTCGACCGGTTACCGCTTCCTCGCCACGCCCCGCTGGCTGGGGATCATCGTCGGCGGCATCGCGGCCGTCATTCTCTGCGCCTTCCTCGCCCAATGGCAGTACGGGCGCTACGAGGAGCGCGCCGAGGCCAACGACCGCGTCGCGCACGGCGCCGAGGCCGCCCCGCGTCCCCTCACCGAGGTGATGCCGGGCGGGAGACTCGCCAAAGATGATCAGTGGACCCACGCCACCGCCACCGGCAGCTACGACCCGGCCAAGCAGGTCTTCCTGCGCGGCCGCACGGTCAACGGCTCCACCGGCTGGGAGGTCGTGGTCCCCTTCACCCTCACCGACGGCACCGTCGTCCTCGTGGACCGCGGCTGGGTGGAACCCGCCGACGGCATGAAGCCGCCGACGGTGCCCGCGCCGCCGTCCGGGACGGTCACGCTCACCGGCCGCGTCCGGCCCGCCGAGACCGCCGTGGGCGAGGTGGCGGTGAAGGACGGCGTCCTCCAGGGCCGCCGCGTCAACCCCGAGCAGATCGCCGCGCAGGTCGCCCTGCCCCTGCTCACCGGCGGTTACCTCACGCCCGACGAGCCCGATCAGGGCTTCACCGGGCTGCCGGTGCCCCAGGAGCGCAGCTGGCAGAACTTCGCCTACGCCTACCAGTGGTGGCTGTTCGCCGGGCTCATCCCGATCGGGCTGGTGATCCTGGCCCGGAAAGAGGCCCGAGGGGACAAGCGAACGGCACGAATCGGGGACCGCGCCGATGAGGACGAGTCGGTACCGTCCGCGGTATGAGGACTCTCTGGCGCGACCCGCAGGACCCGGATCTGGAGTTCTCGCTCGACACCGCCCCCTACGGGCGGGAGCCCGTGCTCCCCGAACCCGTCACCGGCATCCCGTCGTCGAGGCCGCGCCGCCGCGCGCAGCACCGCCCCGCGCCCATGCCGGTCCCCGAGTTCCACGTGGGCCTGCTGGGACCGATCCGGGTCACCAACGCCCGCGTGTACACCCCGCTGGGCGCGTATCCACTGAACGAGGTCCGCTGGTGGATCGGCGACAAGATCGTCTACGTGGAGGAGACACCGGAGTGGGCGCGCCTGTCCGGGCTCGCCGGCATCCCCTTCAGCCTCGGCCTGTCCATGCTGTTCTGGCTGGTCAAAGAGGTGCGCGTGGACGGTTACGTGAAGATCCAGGTCTCCCACCGCGACGCCTCGTACGTGACGCGCGTGCCCGTGCGCAGCTTCGCCGAACTCCACCATCTCCACTGGGTCGTCCAATGGGCCCGGCAGTGGGGACCCAAGGGATCTCGCCGGGTCATACGATGACTCCATGATCGATCTTCATGCCGCTGTCGAGGCGGTGCTGCCCGGCGTGCGCGCCGACCTGGAGCGCCTCGTCCGCATCCCCAGCGTCGCCTTCCCCGGATTCGACCACTCGCACGTGCGCGACAGCGCCGACGCGGTCGCCGAACTGCTGCGCGGGGCGGGCATGCCCGATGTGCGGATCGTGTCCACCACCGCCCCCGACGGCACCCCCGGCCAGCCCGCCGTCATCGCCCGCAAGCCCGCGCCCGAGGGCGCGCCCACCGTCCTGCTGTACGCGCACCACGATGTCCAGCCCGCCGGTGACCTCACCGCCTGGGAGCAGGACGACCCGTTCCAGGTCGTCGAACGCAACGGCCGCCTCTACGGCCGCGGCGTCGCCGACGACAAGGCCGGCGTCATGGCCCACATCGCGGCCGTCCGCGCCTGGGGCGAGGACCTCCCCGTCGGCCTGACGATCTTCGTCGAGGGCGAAGAGGAGTACGGCTCGGCGTCCCTGGAGAAGCTCATCGAGGAGTACCGCGACGAGCTCGCCGCCGACGTCATCGTCATCGCCGACTCCGGCAACTGGGACATCGGCCACCCGGCCCTCACCACGTCCCTGCGCGGCATCGTGAACGCCTACGTCGAGGTCCGCACCTCGACGCACGCCGTCCACTCCGGCATGTTCGGCGGCACCGTCCCCGACGCGCTGACCATCCTCTGCCGCCTCCTGGCGAGCCTGCACGACGACAACGGCGACGTGGCCATCCCCGGTCTCGTCAGCACCGAGGCGTCCCCCCTCGACTACCCCGAGGAGCGCCTGCGCACCGAGGCCGGAATGCTCGACGGCGTCGAGTTCATCGGCACCGGCCGCATCGTCGAGCGCATGTGGACCAAGCCCACCGCGACCGTCCTCGGCATCGACGCGCCCGGCGCCCAGGAGTCGGCCAACGCCCTCCAGCCCTACGCCCGCGCCAAGGTGAGCGTCCGCATCGCCCCCGGCGAGAAGGACATGGACGCCTACGCCGCCCTCAAGGCGCACCTGGAGTCCCAGAACGCCTGGGGCGCCCAGGTCACCGTGAGCCTCGACCAGGGCGGCAACCCCTGTGTCATCGACGCCACCGGCCCCTCCTACGACGCCGCCCGCGACGCCTTCGCCGAGGCCTGGGACGGGGTCCGTCCCGTCGACATCGGCGTGGGCGGCTCGATCCCCTTCATCGCCACCTTCCAGGAGCTCTTCCCGAACGCCGCCGTACTGGTGACGGGCGTGGAAGACCCCGACGCCCGCGCCCACGGACCGAACGAGAGCCTGCACCTGGGTGAGTTCGCGCGGGTGTGCCTGGCGGAGGCGCTGCTGCTGCGGAACTTGGTGAAGTAGAGGTAGTCGTACCGCAATCGAACGCTGATCGAACGGGGTCACCGGTGGAGCATCACCGGTGGCCCCGGTGCTTTTTGGGGGCGGTGCTGGCACCCGGACATCACCTGCCCGAGAGGATGGCGAGGGCATGAGCCGTTCGGGATGGGGCTGCTTCTACGCCGGTGGACGCGGTTCGGGCCGTACCCCTCAAGCCCCTTCAGGTACCCGCGCAGGTTTACGGCCGTAGGTCGCGGGCTTGCGTCTGGGCTGCCGCGCATCCGGGTCGCAGGGCGACCCGGATGCTTGCCACTGAAGTGCCCCGTACCCAGCCTGTGCAAAACCACAAGCCAAGCCACCCCGTTCGTGTTTGAAGCCAGGTCTTAAAAGCTCACCCTTCACGACCGGCCGGGGCAACGGTGAAAGAGCAGATTTCTCCATCTCCTCCGTCGTCGAACTAAAGACCATCGCGGTCACCGCAACCACACGCCGAGCCGCAAGCCCTGCGGCCAGCGTGAGTCTCAGCTTTAGAGGCAGCAACGCCGGGTACGGAAACCGAGGGCAAGTGTTCCGGCCGGCCACGGCCGGAACACGCGGCAGCTCGACCACTTGGGTGGCCACCGTCAAGGGCGAGCCGCAAGACAAGCCCACTCGCTGCCCCCACCAGCCGTCGGCCGAACCCCGGGCCCACCACCAGCCGCCGCCCGCCGACCAACACCTGCGGCACATCCAGCCGGGACCGAGCGGCATCAAGCCGAGCCCCCAGAAACCACGAGCCAACAAGCCGTGGCCCGGTGAGCCGCCCTGCCACGGCACCGAGTGTGCCGATGAGCAGAGCACCGTGAGCCGGTGAGCCGGTGAGCCGGTAAGCCGCCGAGCTGGTAAGCCGGTGTGAGCCGGTCCCCCAGCCCCCCGCCCCCGCAGCCCGATCGCCATCCATCACCCTCCCGGGAACGACCCGGCCAGAGGCCGTCCCCGGGAGGTGCCGCGTCCGTCAGCCGGTCGCGCGACGGCGGCGGGCGAGGAGCCAGAGTCCGGCGCCGCCGGCGAGCAGGAGCCCGCCGATCGACGCGAGGATCACGGCGGTCCCGCCGGTCACCGCGAGGCCGGGGCCGCGTCCGGCCGGAGTGGAGGTGGTCCCGCCGGGGGTTGGCGAGGATTCCGAGCCGGTCGACTTGGATGGCGTGGGGGTGGGCGTGTGGCCCGGTCCGTGCTGCACTACGTGAATGACGATGTCGTTGTCGTGGGCGGCGATGACTCCGCCGCCGGAGTCGTAGCCGCGTACTCGCACGCGGACGGTGAAGGTCGCCGAGGGCGCGGTGGCCGAGCAGGTGAAGGTGCGCTTGTCACCGGGCGGCATGTCGCCGAGGTCCTTGTCGCACTGGCGGACGTCGGGCGAGCGCACCACCACGTTGCGGATGGTGAAGTCCTTGCCGCGGTACTCCACGTTGATCGTGTAGGTGACCAATTCGCCGGGGGCGACCTGGGTCTTGTCGGCGCTGACGTCGATGTAGAGCAGTGGCGAGGACGCGGCCTCGTCGCTGTGGGAGGCCGCGGGCGGGTCGACGACCGCGCGGAGGGTGCGTGCGGTGCCGTCGACGACGGTGCCGAGCCGGAACTCCGATGGTCCGGTCAGGTCGCGGTCGCTTTCGCAGGTGAGGGTGGCGTGCGCGCCGGGTTCGAGCCGCCGTGGCTCGTCGGCGCAGCGGAATCCGGCCGGGGCGGCGACGCCGGTGAGGGTGGCGGCGTGGCTGCCGACGTTCTCGACGAGCAGGGTGACCGGTCCGTCCACTGTCGACGTGCCGGTCATGCTGAGCCCGCCTTCCTCGGCGGAGGCCGGGGCGGTGGCGGCCAGGGCGCCGAGGACGCCGATGGCGGCCACGGCCAAGGTCGTTCGCAATGTGCTGATCATGTGACTCCCCACTCACTGTCGCACTGACTGTTCGCACCGGCCGTTCGCACTGACGGTCGCCTGACGCGTACGGATCGTGTGCGATCCCATCGGTGGACTAACGTGACCTGGGAAGTTTTGGTTACGGGGATGCCTTACCGGCTAATGGATCTCGATACCTTCGGTTCTCAAATACTGGCTAAACATCTTCTTTCGGGTCATCCGGACATTCAGTGGGTATCAGGTATACGTCGGACGCCTCCCGCGTGCCGTTGGCGGCCAGATGCGCCGTCTCGTCGGCGATCCAGTCCCGGAGGGGCCCGGCGATCTCCTCGCCGTCGCGGGCGAGCACGCGCGCGAACCGCAGTTCGAGAGGAGCGTCCACATAGATCAGCAGGGACAGGTAGGGCCGGAACATGCCGCGTCCGGCGCCGACGCCCTCCAGGATGAGGACGCCGGGTGGGGCGACCTCGCGCACCTTGTCGCCGAAGCGCCCGGCGTGCCAGTCGTAGGGATGGTAGCGGGCGGTGGCCCCGGCGGCGAGCGGGGTGAGGACGAGGTCGCGGATGCGCGAGCCCGCACCCTCCACATCGGACCATCCGTCGAGGAGGTCGTCGGCGGCGACCACGGCGACCGTCCGGCCGGCGGCGGCCAGCGCGGCGGCCAGTCCGGCGGCCACTGTGGACTTGCCCGCGCCGGTCCCGCCGTCGACGGCGACGAGCCGGACGTCCCCCAATCGTGGCGGTGCTCCGAGTGTGGCGCGCACCAGCGCCGGATAGTCCACTTCGCCCACCGAACCTCCTGCTCAAACCCGTCACCGTCGCGGTCCCGGGACCCCATCTGAGTAACATCCGCATAACATCTACGGCGCTGCGACTTGACTGCCGTGTCCAATTGCGGCTATTCGTATTGTGGGTCAGCGAAACGGCGTGGGGCACCGGAGAGAAATCATCCATCTCTCCGGTGCCCCACGCCGTATCCGCGCCCGGACGGCCGGGTTATCCACAACCCGCGAGTAATCCACAGGCTCACCGGCCTCCGGTTTGCGCCCTCCCCCGACCTGCGCGATCGTCGACGGCATCGACCGGACGACGAATGGAGCGGTCATGTTCGAAACCTTCATCACGCTCATCGGGGACGTGACGACCAAACCGGTGCGGCACACCTCCGCGCCCGACGGGGCGTCCCTCGTGGAATTCGGGTTGGCCGCCAAGTCGCGCCGCCACACGCGCGGCGACGCGTGGCCCGAAGACGAAACGCTCTCAATGCGAGTCCTCGCCCGGCGCGAACTCGGCGAGCGCGTGTTCGCGTCGGTGTCCAGAGGGGACCCGGTGATCGTCCACGGGAGTTTTCACGGCCGTGAGTCGCCCGATCCCGTGACCGGCAGGCGCCGGACGGTCTACGAGGTGGAGGCGCTTCACGTGGGTCACGACCTGTCGAGGGGGACGGCGGTGTTCAGCCGGGGTGACGCGGGTGCGCTGACGTGGCCGGACGACGGGCCGCCGGAGCTGGACCGGGTCGTCACCGGTTTCGGCCCGGCGAAGGTCGGCTCGCAGGCGTGACGTGCGGTGGGCCGGTGCGGGGAGGCACCGGCCCGTCCGGCCGAGACCCCGCCCACATCCTCCCCGAAACCTGGACAGGCAACCTTCGAGTTGCCTATTATCGAATAGGCAACCAAGCAGTTGCCTGTCAGGAGCGGAACCACATGGACCACGACGCGGCATTCGACGCGGTGTTCAAAGCCCTCGCCGACCCCACCCGCCGCGCCCTGCTCGACGGCCTGAACCGCCGCAACGGCCAGACCCTGCGCGAACTCTGCGCCGAACTGGACATGACCAGGCAGGCCGTCACCAAGCACCTCGCCGTTCTGGAGGCGGCCGGGCTCGTCCACACCGTCCGGCGCGGACGCGAGAAGTTCCACCACCTGAACGCCGCGCCGATCAACGACATCGCCGACCGGTGGATCGGCCGCTACAACCTGGGGCGCGTCCGCGCGCTCGCCGACCTGAAACGAGCACTGGAGGAACCCGCGATGAGCGACACCGCCTTCGTCTACGTCACCTACATCCAGACCACGCCGGAGAAGCTCTGGCGCGCGCTCACCGAGCCGGAGTTCATCACCCAGTACTTCGGCGGCGGCGGCCCCACCTCCGAGTGGGCGCCCGGCTCCCCCGTCATCTGGCGGATGGACGGCCAGACCGGCGCGCACGACTGGGGCCAGCGCGTCCTGGCCGCCGAGCCGAACCGGCTCCTCTCGTACACGTGGCACAACTACGAGCCCGAGATGCTCCAGTACTTCCCGGACTGGGCCGGACGGCTCGACGAGATGCGCGAGCAGCCGATCTCGAAGGTGACCTTCGAGATCGAGCCCGCCGGTGAGGGCGTGGTGAAGCTGACCGTCACCCACGACGGCTTCGCGCCGGGCAGCGAGATGCTCGCCAGCATCAACCAGGGCTGGCCGGGCATCCTGTCGAGCCTGAAGTCGATGCTGGAGCTGGGGCACGCGCTGACGGTGTGACGGGACGGGGACGGTCGGCCCCGCGCGACCGACCGTCCCCCCTCGCGGCGACGGACCGGGAGCGGCCCACCGGTGCGTCCAGAGGCATGTGGTCGCGCACACGCCACGGCCCACCGCGCCACTGCGCCACGTCGCCGCTCCCCGGCTCGTGCGGTTCGGCCGCCGGCCCCGTCCCGCTGCGGCGGCCGGTGGCGTTCCTCGCCCCCGAGCCGATCCCGGCGCGGGCGCTGCCGACGTGCCCGCTTCCGGCACCGCTGCGGCCCCTGGCCGGTCCGTTCGCGCTGAGGCGACCCGCCCGTCCCCGGTGGTCTACGGCCCGGGAGACGACGAGTGGGCGCGGGAGCGTTAGAGGACGGGCGCCCGACGGACCCTTGTGGACGTCGTGGAGGGCCCGGCGGCCAGCGCGCTAGCGTCGAGTCGATGAGCCCATCTCATGTGGTCACCGGAGCCGGGCGCGGCATCGGCCGCGCCATCGTGGAGCGCCTCACCGCCGACGGCGCCCGCGTCATCGCCGTCGACATCGACGCCGAGGCCCTCGCCTGGACGGAACCCCACCCTCTCGTCACCCCACTGGCCGGCGCCGCCGACGACGAGGCGGTCTGCGAGCGCGCCGCCGCCCTCGCCGGGGACCTCACCGGCTGGGTGAACAACGCGGCGGTGTTCCGCGACGCATCCCTCGACACCGCGCCCACCGCCGACATCCTCGCCCTGATCACCGCCAACCTCGCCCCGGCCGTGACCGGCGTGGCCGCCGCCGTCCGCGCCTTTCTGGCCGCGGGCACCGGTGGCGCGATCGTGAACGTGTCCTCCCACCAGGCGCAGCGCGCCGTCCCCGGCTGCCTGCCCTACGTCACCGCCAAGTCCGCCATCGAGGGTATGACCCGCGCCTTGGCCGTCGAGTACGGCCCCCACGGCGTCCGCGCCAACACCGTCGCCCTCGGCTCCATCGCCACCGACCGCTACCGCGAACTCCTCGCGGCACAAGAGGACCCCGGCCGCACGATCGACCACATGCGCCGCCTGCACCCCCTCGGCCGGATCGGCGAGGCCGCCGAAGTCGCAGACGCGGTGGCCTACCTGCTGTCCCCCGCCGCGAGTTTCATCAACGGCGTGACCCTCCCCGTCGACGGCGGACGCGCGATCAGCGGCGACGACCCCGAAGCGCACTAGGGAAGACAGTGGCCACCATCACTGCCTCCCGACGCCACCCGATCGGGTTCCGGCGCCGGAACCGGGGACACCGGGGCCCGCACGAGTGACCTCATCGCGCCGGACTCACACCGGAGCCGACGCCGGTCCGCAAAACCACAGACCGCTCACCCGGTCGCGACCTGGCCAGCGTAACGCCAGGTCAGAGGGGGTGTGGGTGGAGACGGAGTCTCCCCCACCGCGAGCTCCGCTCGCTGAAAAGGCAGCGCCCTCGGCAGGATTCGAACCTGCGGCCTTGAGATTAGAAGTCTCCTGCTCTATCCGCTGAGCTACGAGGGCACGGACATGATCATGTTGGTCCATGATGCATGCCGATGGAAGATTATCGTTCCCTCCCCCGCCCCTGCTAGCGACTACACGAACGGGTGAGCGGTGTCGTGGTCTTTCGGCCTGGCACACTCGCCGGGTGGCTCCTGCGGTGATCGGTTCGGTGACGGCGTGTGTAGAACGGGCGGCGCGGCTGGCGGCGTCCGGTGGTCGGCGGGTGCTCGGGGTCGTGGGGGCGCCGGGGGCGGGGAAGTCCACGATCGCGCGGCGGGTGGTGGCCGCGCTGGGGGCGGCGGCGGTGTACGTGCCGATGGACGGCTTCCATCTGGCGCAGACGGAGCTGGCGCGGCTGGGGCGGGCCGGGCGGAAGGGCGCGCCGGACACGTTCGACGCCGACGGTTACGTCGCGTTGCTGCGCAGGCTGCGGGAGCCGGGCGGGGCCGTGGTCTACGCACCGGAGTTCCGCCGGGACCTGGAGGAGCCGATCGCGGGGGCGGTCCCGGTGCCGCCGGGGGTGCCGCTGGTGGTGACCGAGGGCAATTACCTGCTGCTGGACGAGGGCCCGTTCGCGGGGGTGGCGGCGTTGCTGGACGAGTCCTGGTACGTCGAGGTCGAGGACGGGCTGCGCCTGGCGCGGCTGGTCGAGCGGCACCGGGTGTACGGGAAGTCCCCGGAGGCCGCACGGGAGTGGGCGCACGGCTCGGACGAGCGCAATGCCGCGCTGGTGGCCGCCTCGCGGGGCCGGGCCGACGTCGTGGTGCGGCCCTAGCGCTTCAGGAACGCGGTGATGCCCGCGGCGAGGGACTGCGCCGCGCGCTGCCGCCAGCCCGGGTCGGTGAGCTTGTCGGCGTCGCCTTTGTTGCGCATGTTCCCGCACTCGACCATGACCTTCGGGACCTCGGAGAGGTTCAGCCCGCCCATGTCGTCGCGCGGGTTGATGCCGTGGTCGCCGATGTAGTTGGCGGGTGAGAGGCCGGTGCCGTCCTGGTAGGCGTCGCGGATGGCCAGGGCGAGTTCGTGTGAGGGCTGCACGATGTCGTCGGTGTGGCCTTTGATGAGGACGGGCTCCATGATGTGGAAGCCGTGTCCTTCCTTGGATCCGCCGTCGGCGTGGATGGACACCGCCACGTCGGCCTTGTTGGTGGTGGCGGTGCGGTCGGTGATGCAGGGACCGACGCCGTTGTCGTCGGCGCGGGTCATGAGGACGGTGGCGCCCTGGGCTTCCAGGAGTTCGCGCAGGCGCGCGGCGACGTCCCAGTTGAAGGCGTGCTCGGCGTAGCCGTCGTCGGTTTCGGTGCCGGTGGTGTCGCAGGGTTTCTTCTTGGTGATGACGTCGACCTGCGCGTCGATGACCTCGGGGTGTTCGGCGTTGCCGCCGTTGTGGCCGGGGTCGATGGCGACGGTGATCCCGGCGAGGGGCCCGTCGCCCGCCCGGCCCGGTGTCGGTGAGCCGCCCGCGGGGGTGGCCGCCGGGGACGCGCAGCCCGCCAGCGCGAGGGCGAGCACGGCGAGCACGGCGAGCGGTCGGGACGGCTTGCGGTGGCTCACGTGTCGGTCACCTCGTCGGTCGGCGGTGGCTGGCCCGACGGTACCGGGTGCCCGCGAGGGCGGGGGCGATGGGTTCAAGCCGTCTTCGGGACGTGATCGGGGTGTGACCGATGGCATCGACACTGGATTGATGTCCGGTGCCCGTGCGGCGATCCGGTGGGCCGCCCACCCCGCCGTGTTCGCCGCGTCCGTCGTCCTGTTGGTGAACGACCATGTCCTGAAGCCGGCGTGGCCGGGTTCGGTGACCGGCAAGCTGAGTGACGTCGCGGGCCTGGTGGTGGCTCCGGCGCTGCTGGCGGTGGTGCTGGGGCTGGCGGTGCCGCGGTTGCCGGTGCGGTGGCTGGCTCCGGTGCTGACGGGGGTGGTGTTCGCGTGGGTGAAGCTGACCGACGTGGGCGCCGATGTGGCGTCGGCGGTGTGGTCGGGGACGGTGCTGCGCGATCCGTGGGATCTGCTGGCGCTGCCCGCGCTGGTGCTGTCGTGGTGGATCGCGGGGCGGTGCCGTCCGCTCGCGGTGGAGACCTTTTCGCGTGTCCGTGTCGTGGCGGGGCTGGGGCTGGCGGTGCTGGCGACGGCGGCGACGTCGTCTCCGCAGCCGCATGAGGTGATCGTGGTCTCGGCCGGGCCGGAGGGGATCAGGCTCGAAGGGACCTTCGGTGTCGCGACGAGTCCCGACGGGCTCGGGAACTGGGTGCTCGACGCGGAGGAGCCGCCCGCGCTGCCGGACATGCTGTCGCGGCGGACGCGGTCGGCGTGCGTGCCGAGTGAGCCCTCGCACTGCTTCCGGGTGGCCGGGGAGAGCCCGCGCCGCGACGTCGGCGATCTGGGCGTGGAGGAGACCACCGACGGTTTGACGTGGACGACGTCGTGGGGGCTGCCGTCGCAGCGGTGGGACGCGATCGAGCGCGCGTCGGTGATCGGCACGGAGGGCATGGTCAGTCATTCGCTGGCGGTGGTGCCGGTCGAGGACGGTTTCCGGGTCTTCGTCGCCGATGGTTCCGACGGGCTGCTGGTCCGCCAGACCGACGGCACGTGGGAGCGGGTCGAGGTGCGGATCGAGGGCCGGATCGGGCTGAGGCTGAGCCCGCACCCGCTGACCTACGATTTCGACATCACGCACTGGCCGGGGCCGCCGCTGCTGGCCTTCATCGTGGTGACGTTGCTGGCGGCGGTCGTGCTGTGGCGCGCGCGGCGGCTGGTGGCGCCGGTGCGGGCGGGCATCGTGCTGTGCTCGGCGGCCCTGCCGCTGGTGGGCCTGACGGCCGACGGTCTCCCCGCGATCATGGTCCTGGTGGCCGGTTCGCTGCTGCTGCCGGTGGTGTTCTCGCTGCTGGGTCCCCGCGCGGCGGTGGCGGGCCTGGCCGGGACGGTGGCCGCGGTCGCGCACGCCGTCCCGTACGGCCTGTACGTGACGGGGACGCTCTGGACGATGAAGGCGGCGGTCGTGCTGGGCGCGGCGACGACGGTCGTCCTGCTGCCGGTGACGGTCAAGGTGGCGCGCTGGGCCGGGCGGAGGACACGGTGAGGGCGCTGTGCTGGGTCGCCCATCCGGTCACCGTCGCGGCGACGGCGGTGCTGTACCTGAACGATCACGTGTTCAAGCAGGCGTGGCCCGGCCCGGTGACGGGCAAGCTGAGCGACGTCGCCGGGATGGTGATGTTCCCGGCGCTGCTGGGCGCCATGGCGGGCCTGGTGGGCGTGCCGCTGCGGGTGTCGCGCTGGGCGGCGCCGGTGGTGACGGCGGCCGGGTTCGCGTGGGTGAAGGCGACGGTGGCCGGCGCGGCCGCGGCCTCGGCGGCGTGGGGCGGCGTGGTCCTGCGCGACCCTTCGGACCTGGTGGCGCTCCCGGCGGTGGTCCTCGCGTGGTGGGCGGCCGGGCGGGTGAGGCCGGTGCCGGACGCGTGGGCGCGGCGGGCGCGGTTGTTCGCCGCGCTGGGTTTCGCGCTGGTGGCCACGGCGGCGACGAGCGCCCCGGCGATACCCGACGCGGCTCTGCACGTGCGTGAGACGCCCGAGGGCATCGCGGTCTCGGGGCCCTTCGGCACGGTGGTGAGCCCCGACCTCACGCGCTGGACGGTGGCGGGCCGCGCGGAACCGGCCGGCTTCACGACCGAGTGGGCGCGGGTCGAGGACGCCCTCAAGGCCGCCCGGCCCGAGGGCTGCGACCCCGCCGACGCCCGGCACTGCTACCGGGTGAGCGACCGGCTGCCCGAGTGGGACGGGCGGCAGGGCGAGATCCCGCGCGGCGGCGCGCTCCTCGGCGTCGAGGAGACCCTCGACGGCGGCGCCACCTGGGCGATGGCGTGGGAGGTCCCGCCCGCGCGCTGGGAGTTCCTGGCCGCGCGCCACGAGCTCTACACGCGACGGGACGCGCCGCTCATGGTGAGCACCGATCTGCTCGTGCGCGCCGTTCCCGGCGGCCACCAGGTCATCGTGGCCAACGGCGTGGAGGGCCTGGCCGTGCGCGAGGCCGACGGAACGTGGCGGCGGGTCGCGGTGGACGTGCCCAAAGGCCCCTCCATCCGGCCGCTGGCACTGCGCGCGTTCGCCGCCGCCACCGGCGTGCCCGGCAACAACGGCATGGCCATCGCGCTCCTGACGGCCATCGTCGGCGGCGTCGTCATCGCCGCGCGCGCGGGCTCGCGGCGGGGCGGGGCGGGAGTGATCGCCTGGCCGCTGCTCATCGTTCCGGTGCTGGTGTTCGGGACCGGCTACGGCGCCTGGGTGGAGGGCCGCGCGAGCCTCCTGCTGGCGCTGGTGCTGCCCATCGGCGGCTTCTTCGCCGCCTGGTTCCAGCGGGTCCTGCCGCGCGGGCGCGCCCTCGCCGTCCTCGGATCGCCCGTGCTGGTCGCGGCGGCCTACACCGCGCCCTTCTTCGGCTGGTCGCTCGGCGCGCCCGCCGCCAGGGACGACGCGAACCGGATCGGGCTCATCGCCGCCGGTGTCGCCGCCTGCGCGTCCCTGGCGGTGTCGTGGTGGGCGGCGGGGAAGCCCCTGCCGCGCCGGGCCCGCGTCACGTCCCGGCGGCTCCGCCCGTGGTGAGGGATGATGGACCCGTGCCGCCCAAGAAGAAGTCCTCCCGCGTCAGCACCGACCGCCAGTCCGCCCGCAAGCTCGGCCACGGTGTGGCCGAGCGGCTGAGCGCGATCATCGACGCCGTCGCCGAGACGCACGGCAAGCGGTCCGTCGAGGAGATCGAGGCCGAGCTGACCCGCCGGATGGCCTCTGCGGGCGTGACCGGCGGGAGCTGGCGCGGTACCGCCGAGGCGATCGCGGCGGGCGAGGACGTGGAGCTGCGCGCCCCGTAGCGCTACGTCAGTGCGCGGGGGCGTCGCCGTCGGTGAAGTTCACCAGCACGGCGAGCAGCTCGCCATCGGCGTCGAAGACCTCGTAGGGGTAGAAGAGGTCCGACTGCACGTTCACCACCAGGACGGTGTCGCCGGAGTCGACGGTGAACACCGGCCGGTAGGCGGGCCCGTCCTCCAGGTCGATGCCGCCGGCCTCATCGAGGGCCTCGTCGACGTCGGGCTCCCAGTCGGTCCACTCGGGGCTGAAGGCGACCAGGCTGCCGCCGTCGTCGAGGTGTGTGGGGCCGTGCTGGCGCCACTCGAAGCGAACCGGGTCGCCCTTGCCGAACAGGACCAGCACCATGCGGACGATGGCGTCCTCACCGGGCTCCATGACGACGTAGACGGGCCAGTCGCCCTTGGGCAGCGAGCCCTCGGTTCCGCCGAAGTAGCCGTCCAGGTCCTCGGTGTCGGGCCCGAAGAAATAGAGCTGTCCACTGTTGACGGTGAGGGTCCCGGCACGTCTGCATCGCAGGCCGTCCTCGGTGTCCTTCAGGTACGCCTCGATGATGGCGTCAGCACTCACGTCGTCGATCCTTGCGCTAAGGGAAACACGGGGCCGACGGAGCATAGCCGACCCACGGACACCGTCCGACGTGGACACTGGGTGCTCCCGGCGGGACGGAACGTCACCGGAGTTGCGACGCTCGTCACAATTCCGGCTGCGACCACGATAGCGGCACGCCGGGACGATGTCGCAGGTCAGGTGTCGGATCGCCGACACTGCAACCGTTCCGGGGAGGGCGGTGTTCTGAGGGGTGCAAGTCAATGACCCCTGTACGTAAGGACTCACCATGAGCATGGACCTCACCGGCAAGATCGCCTTCGTCACCGGCGGAAGCCGCGGCATGGGCGCCGCCATCGTCGCCGAACTGGCCTCGCGGGGCGCCACCGTCGCCTTCACCTACCTCGGCTCGCCCGAGCGCGCCGAGACGGTGGTCGCCGAGGTCGCGGCCAAGGGCGGACGGGCGAAGGCCTACCGCGCCGACGCAGCCGACGCGCAGGCGTCCGTGGCGGTCCTGGAGACGGCGGTCGCCGAGCTGGGCGGCCTCGACATCCTGGTCAACAGCGTGGGCGTGGCGACCATGGGCGCCTTCGAGGACCTCCCGCTGGACCAGCTGGACCACCTGATCGGGGTGAACGTCCGCTCCATCGTGGTGACCACGCAGGCGGCGATCCGGCACCTCGGGCAGGGCGGGCGGATCATCTCGATCGGCTCCACCGCGTCACTGCGGTCGCCCGGCCCCGGCCTGACCCTGTACACGATGACGAAGTCGGCGCTGATCGGCATGACCAAGGGCCTGGCCCGCGACCTCGGCGGCCGCGGCGTCACCGCCAACATCGTGCTGCCGGGACCGATCGACACCGAGATGAACCCCGCCGACGGCCCCTCCGCCGAGTACCAGAGCGGCCTGACCTCGCTGGGACGCTACGGCCGCCCGGAGGAGATCGCGGGCACCGTCGCCTTCCTGGCCTCCGAGGCCGCGAGCTACATCACCGGGGCGGCGATCGCGGTCGACGGCGGAACCGCCGCCTGACCGGCCCTCAAGGCGCAATAAGAAGGGGAGCCCCCTGTGGCCGGGGCTCCCCTTCTGTTCTCCGGATCAAGACTCAGCGGGAGTAGAACTCCACCACCAGCTGCTCCTCGCACAGCACCGGCACCTCGGCCCGCTCCGGCTCGCGCAGCAGCGTCACGCGCAGGTCGGACAGGGCCACCGACAGGTAGCCGGGCGTCTTCGCCGGCGCGTAGCCACCGGCGGCGGCGGTCAGCGCGGGCAGCTTGGCGCGGCTCTTCTCCCGCACGCCCACGACCTGGCCCGGCTTGAGCCGGTAGGACGGGATGTCGACCTTGCGGCCGTCGACCTCGATGTGGCCGTGCCCGACGAGCTGGCGCGCCTGGTAGATGGTGCGGGCCAGCCCGGAGCGCAGCACGACGGCGTCCAGGCGGCGCTCCAGCAGCGTGACCAGGTTCTCGCCGCTCTTGCCGGGCTTGCGCACGGCCTCGGCGTAGACGCGGCGGAGCTGGCGCTCGCCGATGTTGTACTGATGCCGCAGGCGCTGCTTCTCCAGCAGCCGCACCGAGTAGTCCGAGGCCTTGCGGCGGGCGCGACCGTGGTCGCCCGGCGGGTACGGGCGCTTCTCGAAGTACTTGACGCACTTGGGCGTGAGCGGTATCCCGAGAGCGCGTGAGAGCCGCACCTTGGGCCTGGACTGGTTCACCCGGTTCCTCCTCCTCGACGGATGTTCGATGCTTAGGTTAGCCTGACCTAACTTAGCAAAGGAGGCGGTCCCATGCACCCGAGCCCGGCCGAGATCACCCGCACACTCGCCACCGGAAGGCTGGGCGGCTACGTCCGCACGCCCCGCAACGCGCCCGCGCGGCTGCGGCACGCCACCCTCCGCGACGGGACCACGCTGATGCTGGTCCGCGACGGCGGCGCCGCTGCGGAGTCCCTGGCCCGGCCCGGCGATGACGTGGCGGCCGTGCTGTGCGTGGACGACGTCCCGCCGCTCACCGGCTCACCGAGCCTGGGCCGCCTGTGGCTGTCGGGCTGGGCGTGCCCGCTGGAGGGCGAGGAGGCCCGCGCGGCCGCCGTGGAGTTCGCCGAGGTCAACCCCGCCGGGGACCTGCTGTCGCTCGGCGAGGGCTACACGCTGCACCGCCTGGACGTCGCCGAGGTCCGGCTGGAGCGCTCGGCCGGGCTCGCCGAGGTCGACGTGGACGCCTACCTGGCCGCCGAGCCCGATCCGGTCGCCGCCTGGGAGGCCGAGCTGCTGGCCGACCTGGCCGATCACCACGCCGAGCAGATCGGCGCCTTCGCCGGGAAGCGGCTGGCGGCCGGTCCCGATGACCGGCCGCCGAGAGTGGTCCGCCTCGACCGCTACGGCATGGCCTTCGCGATGGGCGATGGACGCTACGCCCGCGTGGGCTTCGCTCCCCCGGTGAGCTGCCGCGCCGACCTGGTCGGCCGCATGCGCGGCATGCTCGGCATGGACGGCTGCCGTCACGCCGCCTGATTCTGCGGCTCGCGAACCTCGGCGGCCGCCTCCCTGCGGCGCGCGCCCAGTCCGGAGAGCAGGACGCCCGCCACCGTGACCACCGCGAGCGCGGCCAGCGCCAGCAGGGTCGGCGCGCTGGGGTGGACGAGGGACTCGCCGCGCAGGGCCTGCCACAGCACCAGCGCGGTGAGGCCCGCGTAGGCGAAGGCGGCGACCAGGACGATCCGGGCGCGCCGGGTCTCGTCGGCGATGCGCCCGGCGAGGAAGAGCGCGAGCAGGGGGATCGCCTGGAGGGCGTGCATGCCGACGAAGTGGGCGATGCGGAGGTCTCCGCCGGTGGTGCTCCAGCCGAGGACGGGCAGGCCGGGTCCGCCGTCGCCTCCGCCGACGGTGTGGGCGCCGGCGATGCCGTCGACGCCGCTGCGCTGCGGGGGCATCATGGCGCCGAGCCCGACGCCGATGAGGGCGATGGCCCCGCCCCAGCGCAGGGCGCGGGTGAGGGCGCGGTCGCCGATCCTGGCGAAGGTCAGGACGATGACGGCGGCCAGGTTGGCCACCCACATGACGATGATGGCGATGGTCATCGTCTCCCAGACCGCCGCGTCGAAGGGGGTGGTCTCGTTGAAGTGGCTGGTGGTGCCGCGCATGGCCTGCCCGGCGATCGGCACCATCTCGTAGCCGAGCATGAGGGCGATGATCGTGCCCGACCACCACACCGTCCGCTTCATCTTGGGGACGAGCGGGAGCAGGTAGGCCATCGAGAGCGCGTAGGCGGCGATGGAGATGGCGAACTTGAGGGGCTTGGCCCAGATGGGCAGGCCCGTGATCATGCGGTCGTCGACGATGAGGCCGATGACGGAGCCGAGTCCGGTGACGCCCATGAGGACGGCGAGGGCCAGCAGGGGCCGGTGAAGGCGTTCGGGTCGCGGGAGCGCGGCCAGGAGCCGTCCGCTCCGAGAAAGTGGATAGTGCTGCTGTCCGGTATCCATACCCGAACTATCCACTAGGATGGCGGGGAAGGCAAGAGGAGAACCGATGAGAATCGCCGAACTGAGCCGGGAGAGCCGCGTGCCCGTCCCGACGATCAAGTACTACCTGCGGGAAGGGCTGCTCCATCCCGGCGAGCGCACCAGCCCCAACCAGGCGCAGTACGACGCCAGGCACCTGCGGAGGCTGAAGCTGATCCGCGCGCTGATCGACGTCGGCGGTGTGCCGGTGGCGGGTGTGCGCGAGCTCCTCGACGCCATCGACGCCAAGGGCCAGAACATCCACGAGGCGATGGGCACCGCCACGCACGCCACGTTCGGTGAGCCCGACGCCGAGATGAGCGAGGAGCAGCGGCGGGGCATGGAGCGCGTCGAGGAGCTCATCGCCGAGCGCGGCTGGCTGGGCGACTCCCGGCGGGCGCGGATGCTGGTGGCGAACTCGCTGGCGACCCTGTACCAGCTCGGTGAGGACGAGCTGACCACGTTGCTGCCGCTGTACGCCGAGACGATCGAGCGGATCGCCGAGGCCGAGGTGCGGCTGGTGACCGGGCGGCCGACGATCGAGGACGCCGTGGAGGGCGCGGTCATCGGCACGGTGGTGGGCGAGCAGATCCTGGCGGGGTTGCGGCACCTCGCCCACGAGCACTTCTCCACCGTGATCGGGGTGGTCGACACCGGTCCGAAGGGGTAGCGGGAAGCACCCGAAGTGACATGGCCCACGGGTCATGGGCTGTCGCGCACCCGGCCTATGCTGTGGGCGCCCCTCACGGATTGGAGACCCCGGTGCGTCTTGGCGTGGACTTCGGTACGTCGCACACGGTCGCGGTGCTGGCGTACCCGGACGGCCGCACGAAATCGATGCTGTTCGACGACGGGACTCCGCTGCTGCGCTCGGCCGTCTACGCCGACGGCGACGGGACGATCCAGGTCGGCCGGGACGCGGTGCGCCGCGCCGGTCTCGACCCGACCCGTTATGAGCCGAACCCGAAGCAGCGCATCGACGAGCAGTCGGTGCTGCTGGGCGATGGCGAGTACAAGCTGACCGACCTGTTCGCCGCCGTCCTCGGGCGTGTGGTGAGCGAGGTGCGGCGGGTGGCGGGCTCGATCCCGTCCGACGTGGTGATGACCTATCCGGCGGCCTGGGGCGCGCGCCGCCGGGAGATCCTGACCACCGCGGCCGCGCAGGCGGGGCTGCACAATGTCCGGCTGATCCCGGAGCCGGTGGGCGCGGCCGTCTACTTCACCAGCGTGCTGGGGCACCAGGTCGCCGACGGGCGCCCGCTGGGCGTGTTCGACTTCGGTGGCGGCACGCTCGACGTGGCCGTGGTCCGGCGTGACGGGAACACCTTCACCGTGCTGTCCACCGGTGGCCTGCCCGACCTGGGCGGCGTGGACCTGGACTCGGCGCTGGTGGACCACCTGGGGCAGCTCATCGCGCAGCGCGATCCCGCGCTGTGGCGGCGGCTGGCCAATCCCGAGACCTCCAATGACCGCCGTGCGCGGCAGCTGCTGTGGGACGACGTGCGGGGCGCCAAGGAGTCGCTGTCGCGCACCACGAGCGCGCCGGTGAACGTCCCGGAGACCGACACCGACCTGCATCTGACGCGCGACGAGTTCGAGCGGCTGACCACGCCGCTGCTGGCGCGGGCGATCGCCGAGACGCAGCGGGTGATCCGCGAGGCGCGCATCGAGCCGGCGCAACTGTCGGGCCTGTTCCTGGTCGGCGGTTCGAGCCGGGTGCCGCTGGTGGCGCGGATGCTGCACAGCGGGCTGGGCGTGCCGCCCACCGTGCTGGAGCAGCCCGAGGTCGCCGTCGCCGAGGGCGCGGCGAAGCTGGGCGCGGCCAAGAACCCGCAGTCGGCGCCCACGCCTCCCCCGCCGCGTCCCCCGGCGTCCGGGCCGCCGATGAACGCGCCCACGCCGCCGCCCTCGAACCGGCCCATGTCGGCCGCGCCGATGTCGGCTCCCCCGGTTTCGCCCGCGCCGATGTCGACGCCGCCGATGAGCAACCGGCCGATGTCCGCGCCGCCGGTGTCCTCTCCCCCGGTCTCGTCGATTCCGGTGACGCCCGCGCCGCGCCCCTACAGCCCGCCGCAGCCGTCCTACTCGCCCCCGCCGCCGCGACCGCCGGTCCTGCCGCCGGTGCAGCAGCACCGCCCGCCGCCGCCCCGGCCGATGCCGATGGCCGCGCCCGCGCCGCCCCCGCCGCAGGTCATCCAGGTGCCCTACGCGGTGCCGGTGCCGCACGCGCCGCAGCCGGTGGTGGTGCGCCGCAGGCGCAGCAAGACCGGCTGGATCATCCTGCTGGTGCTGGTCGGCATCGTCGGCTTCTGCTGCTACGGGACGCTCGTCAAGCCCAGCATCATGGCCGGCCTCCTCGGCCGCGGCTTCGTCGACGCCTTCGACCAGGACCCCAAGATGCACGGCGGCGAGGTCCCCTACCCCCTGAGCGGGTTCTTCGACTCCTGGAAGCCCGCGCTGAACGAGTGCTGGACCACCCAGAAGGGCGCCGTCTACTCCGGCCCCATCACCACCGGCTTCAACGCGATCACCGACAAGATCGACGGTGAGGTCACCTGGGTCCTGTGCACCTTCGACGACGACATCAAGTCGGAGTTCGGGGCCGACTCGATCATCTTCATCGACAACGACGCCGACGGCGGCGGCCAGGCCGTCGAGGACAAGTTCGCCGAGATCTACGGCCTCAAGGACCCCTGGAACGGCTCGGGCAAGTCGGGGCTGGACGAGTACCAGATGGCGCGCACGGTCATCTCCGGCGACTACACCGCCGGCAGCGACGACGCCTTCGCGCTGAGCATGAGCTCGGTGGACTCCAAGACCACCGTCGCCAAGCTCACCGACCTCTTCCAGGCCTACTCGAAATGACCGACCGGCCGTCGAGAGATCGACGGTGGGCGATAATCGCCGCATGAGTACCGAGATGGCGCCCGACCCCGACCGGCCGGGCGCCTTCTACTTGCGCGTGAACGACTCCGACCAGTCCCATGTGGACACCGGCGACCCGTACCGGCTGGAGTTCGACTACATCCGGCACCTCACCTACGTCCTGGACGCGCTGCCGCCGGGCCCGCTGCGGGTCCTGCACCTGGGCGCCGGGGCCCTGACGCTGCCGCGCTACGTCGCCGCCGCCCGGCCCGGCTCCTACCAGCAGGCCGTCGACATCGACGCCGGGCTGATCGCGCTCGTGCGCGAGGTGGCGCCGCTGCCCAAGCGGGTGAAGGTGAAGGTGCGCATCGGCGACGCCCGCGAGCAGCTCGCCGCCGCGCCCGGCGACTGCTACGACGTCATCGTCGTCGACGTCTACGCCGGGCACGTCACCCCCGCGCACCTGACCACCCGCGAGTTCTTCGCCGAGTGCGCCCGCGTCCTGCGCCCGGGCGGCGCGGTCCTGTTCAACGCCGGGGACGGTGGCGAGCAGCGCTACGCGCGCGCCATCGTGGCCACCCTCGGCGAGTTCTTCGCCCAGCGCTGCCTGCTGGCCGGGACGACCGTCCTGCGCGGCCGCCGCTTCGGCAACCTCGTCGTGGGCGCTTCGACGGTCCCCTTCGACGAGCCCGCCATCGCCCGCCGCGCCGCCGGGGACGTCTTCCCCACCGGGTTCATGGGGGCCGCCGAGAGCGCCGGATACGCGAAAGGGGCGCGGGTGAACACCGACGGCGATGCCGTCGCGTCCCCGGCGCCCCCGGCGCTGCTGGAGGTCAGGAAGCGGAGTCGCGGCGCAGCGCGTCCCTGATCTCGATCAGGACGGCCAGCTTCTCGTCCGCTTCCTCCTTCTCCTCCTGCTTCATCCGCTCCAGGACCTTCTTCACCGGGACGACCACGATGAAGTAAATGACCACGGCGGTGAGGAAGAAGGTGATGCAGGCGTCGATGAAGGTGCCATAGGGGAAATCGACACCCGCGATGGTGAACTTGCCGCCATTGGCCTCACCGCCGGTGATCAGCGTGATCAGCGGGGTGAGGAAGGCGCCGGTGAAGGCGCTGACGACGGCGGTCAGCGCGGCGCCCATGACGACCGCGACGGCAAGGTCGACGACATTGCCGCGGAACAGGAACTCCTTGAAACCCTTGAACATCGGGACATCCTCTCAGAGCGCGTCCGTTCTCTCCGGTAACGCCACGTATTGCGTGTGGTCTATTCCACTGCAACATAGGCAATGCCATCACGCTCGGTTAGCGTGACCGGGCCCGTACGGCTTTGCTCACTCCCAGCGAGGGGGGTGACCGTTCGGGTGCCGCTGAATCACTCCTCGGAGTGAATCGGGGAACCACCGAGTATTGGGGTGAATCCGCGCTCATCGCGCGGTAGGGCGACTTCCGGCCCGAACCCGTCAGCTAACCCGGTAAGCGGCTTGATGGAAGAAAGGTCGCCGTCTTGCCGGCACGTCCCAAGACGCTGCGCGCATCCCTGTGCGCGAGCGTGCTCACCGGAGGCGCCATCGCCGCGTTCCTCCTCCCCGGCGTGGCCCACGCCGCTCCGTCCACTCAGGACAAGCTCGACTCCCTCTCCGCCGACTACGACAAGGCCGTCGAGGACCGCGACGGCCTCGCCGAGCGCATCAAGGCCATCGAGGCGACCATCGCCGGGTCCGACCAGACCATCGACGGCGCCGTCGCCCTCCTCGGCGCCCCGCCCGCCACGCAGGGCACCCTCCTGTCGCGCCTCACGACACTGTCCGACCTGGCCCGTGAGCAGACCCGCGCCGTGGACGCCGCCACCACCACCCTCGAACAGGCCAACGCCACCAAGAACGGCCTGAAGACCGAGTTCACCGCCGCCGACGAGCGCGTCAAGAAGCTCGGCGAGGAGCGCGACGACCTGCGCGAGCAGATCGAGAACGAGAAGGCCGAGGAGAGCGCCCGCACCTCCGACTCCAGCTACACCGGCGAGATCCCGTCGGTCTCGGGCAAGGCCGGCGCGGCGGTGTCCTTCGCCTACGGCGCCATCGGCATCCCGTACGTCTTCGGCGCCATCGGCCCCGGCGGCTACGACTGCTCCGGCCTGACCATGGCCGCGTGGAAGGCCGCGGGCGTGAGCCTGCCGCACTACACCGTCGACCAGTGGAACGCCACCACCCCGATCTCGCGGGGCGACCTGCGTCCCGGCGACCTGGTGTTCTACGCCGGCCTCGGTCACGTGGGCATCTACGTGGGCGGCGGCAAGGTCATCCACGCGCCGCAGCCCGGCGAGTCGGTGAAGATCTCGTCGGTGGACATGATGACGCCGGACGGCTACCGGCGCGTCTGACACGTGCGACGACAGAGGGCGCCCCACGCCGGGGCGCCCTCTTCGCGTACTACGGCCGCGGTGTGCCGTTCCACGGGAAGAACGGGTTGGCCACCCCGTCCAGCGCCGGGGCCAGCTCCGGGAAGTGCCGGCACAGGACCTCGGCCATGCCCGTGCGGTCCACCCACTCCAGGCCCTCGGGGGTGTAGATCTCCGGCCGGTAGTCGACGGTGAAGAACCGGTCGCTCTTCAGCCGCCGCGAGGCCATCAGGATGAAGATCCGGAACGAGGTGTCGGCGATCGCGAAGCCCTTCGGCTTGGGCTCGGCGTACATCCCGATCATCGTGTCCACCGCCGAGAGGTCCCCGCCGTAGACCTCGCGGATCAGCGAGACCGTGGCCGCGTCCGGCGACAGGTCGCCGAAGACGTCCACCGGCTTCATCCGCAGCATCCGCCGGAAGTCGCGGTAGCGCGGCACCCCCCGCTCGCGGTCGCGCAGGACGTCCACCGCGCCCAGGTCCACGCGCTCGCCCGACAGCCGGGCCAGGTCCCGCAGGGCGTTCGGGTGGTTGTGCAGGGTGATCGCGCCGGGATGGCAGGTGCCGAAGGAGTAGAGCAGGTTCGGCAGGCCGTAGGCGTCCACGGCCGGGCGCGTGGCCGCCGCCTGCACCGCGTCGAAGCCGAGGGTGTCGAGCAGCTCACCGGTGCGCCAGGAGCGGACCGGGTAGTCGTCGCGGATCAGCGGGTGCAGCCGGTAGCAGGTGACGAACTCCTCCGTCATCGAGAACGGCGCCCCGTGGTGCTCGGTGGCCGAGCCGAGGATCCCCGAGATCATCTCCGAGGAGGAGATCCGCCCGTAGTGCTCACGGATGTACCTGCCGGCCACGCCCCACCAGTTGGCGGCCATGCCCACCCGCAGGGACGCGCAGTTCAGCAGCGCCGGCGTCCACTCCACGGTGTGGATCTTGGCCATCACCGCCGCGTTCACCAGGCGCGCGGTGTCGAAGAGGCGCTGGTCGTCCCAGGACGGGTAGTGCCGCCGCAGGCGGTCGCAGATCGCGTTGTGTTCGAGGACGAACAGGTGATGCAGCAGCGACAGGCCCACCCAGTAGTTGTCGCCGAAGCCGGTCAGGTCGATGCCGGACAGGCCCGGAGCCGTCTCGTCCGGCAGCCGCCCGCCCTCCACGATCAGCTTGCCGTCCTCGAAGGCCCGCAGCTCGCGCAGCCGCGCCGCCGTCGAGCCGTAGATCTGGCTGCCGTCCCACCAGTGCGTCACGGTGTTCTCGAAGGTCGGCGGCGCGCTCCCGTCGGTGTGCGCCAGCGGGTCGGTGCGGGTGCGCCGGACGCGCATCGGCGACTCGTGCCAGTCGTCGCCCGCGGCCAGCGGCACCTCGATCGGCGAGGCCTTGTGGTTGTCGCCGTGGGAGAACCAGTCGTGGTTCTGGAACTGGATCCAGGCCGCCGCCAGCAGGTTCAGCGTGGTCGCGGGCAGGAACCGCTCGCGCCGCAGCAGCGCCCGGCTCACCTCGCGCGGGCTGGGCGTGAGCAGGCGCTCCTCGTCCGGGTAGGTCATCGCCAGCGGGGAGTTGCGGTCGAAGCGGGTGCCCGAGCGGCCCATGTCCACGTCGGCGGCGTCGTAGCCGGAGCCGTCGGGCGAGCGGTACGGGCACAGGGTCCCGGCGGCGCGGGGACGCTCGCCACCGGCGGCGAAGGTGTCGTGCAGGTTCTCCCGGCGCAGGTCGACGCGCAGGGCGTCCAGGTTCAGCAACGCCGCCGGCAGTGGCAACTGATGCCAGTCGTAGCGGCGGTTGATCCGCCGGAAGACTCCCGACAGCAGGTCCTCGACGCTCATCCCCGGCCCCCGTAGACCTTGCGCAGCACCGTCTCGGCGAACGGCAGCGCGTACCGTCCCCGCTCGTACGTGGTCAGCTCCAGCGGATGCCGCCCGCGCCTGGCCACCACCGACTTGGGCAGCGCGAACTCCCGCAGGCCCGCCTCGCCGTGCATCCGCCCGGAGCCGGACCGCCCGCGTCCCCCGAACGGCAGCCACGGCTGAGCGGCGAAGCCGAGAGAGGCGTTGACCGCGACCATCCCGCAGGACAGCCGGGCGGCGACCGCCCGCGCCTCGCCGGGCGGGCCGTAGACCGCCGCGCCCAGGCCGTAGCCACTACTCTCGGCGCGCGCCACGGCGTCCCCGGCGTCGGCGGCGCGGACCACGGGCAGCACCGGCCCGAAGGTCTCCTCGCGCAGCACCAGCGCCTCCGGCGGCACGTCGATGAGCACCGTCGGCGCCACGTAGGGCGGGTCGACGGCCTCCAGCCCGCCGACCACGGCCCGCGCGCCCCGGTCGAGCGCGTCGGCGATGTGCGCGCGGACCACCTCAAGCTGCGCCGGGACCGTCATCGGCCCCAGGTCGCCGTCGCGGCCCACGGTCAGCCGCGCGGCCTTGACCACCAGCGCGCGCACGAACGGGTCGTAGACGTCATCGCAGACGTAGGCGCGCTCGATGCCGATGCAGGTCTGCCCCGAGTTGAACATCGCGCCCCACAACACCGACGCGGCCGCGGCCTCGACGTCGGCGCCCGGCAGCACGATCGCCGGGTCCTTGCCACCGGCCTCCACCGCCACCGGCGTCAGCGAAGGCGCGGCGGCGGCCAGGACCTTCGCGGCGGTGGCGGGCGAGCCGGTGAAGGCGATCTTGTCCACGCCCGAGGTCACCAGCGCCTCCCCCACCTCGGCTCCCCCGCCGACCACCTGCACCAGCGGCGCGCCGCGCATCGCCTCCGCGCACGTCTCGGCGAGCAGCCGCCCGACCTCGGCGGAGTGCTCGCTGGGTTTGAACACCACCGCGTTGCCCGCCGCCAGCGCCGAGCCGATCGAGCCCAGCGGCGTCAGCACCGGGAAGTTCCACGGCCCGATGACGCCGACGACGCCGTAGGGCTGCCAGCCGAGCCCGGCGCGCAGCTCCGGCAGCAGCCACGTGCCGGGGACGCGGCGGTCGCGCAGGACCCGCCCGGCGTTGGCCGCCGCCCACCGCAGGTGCTCCACGGCGACCAGGAGCTCGATGGTGGCGTCGGCGTCGCTCTTGCCGCCCTCCAGCCGCATGACCGCGGTGATCTCCGGCGAGCGCCGTCCCAGGACGCCCGCCCACCGCGCGAGCGCCTCGCCGCGGACGCGCGGCCCGAGGCGCCGCCACCACGCGGCGACGTCGCGGGCGCGGCGGACGGTCGCGGTGAGGGCGGGTGGTGGTGCCGGCGGGCTGCCGGGTGCGGCCGCGGGTTCGGTCAAGGTCATGGTCATGCCATCTCCCCCCAAGCTGGACGCTCATCACATTAGTGACGGGTCATGACGATTCCGGCCGGTTCGGAGGGATGCGGGTGCTGGCTACGCTGTGCCGATGAACGAGCCGACGATGCTGGAGCTGGCCGCGCGGAACCAGGCGCGCGGGTGCGGTATCGCCGCGGTCCTGGTCGCCGGTTCGCTCATCGTCATGCCGATGTTCGCCATGGGCGGGTCCTGGTACGCGGGTATCGGGACGGCCGTCGTGGTCATCGGGCTGGGGCTGGCGGTGGGGCCGATGAACCGCCGGTGGCAGGCGACGCGGCTGGAGATCGGCGATGACGCGATCGTGGCGCACAGCGCGACGAGGGTCGTGAAGCGCATCGAACGCACGCCCACCGGAACCCTTCAGGTCGCCTCCAATCAGCATGCCCGGGTCCTGCGGTGGCTGGAGGGCGGTCGCTCGATCCGGGCGATGCTGCTGGTCCATCCCGTCGATGGCGAGGAGTTCGAGCGGGCGCTGGTGCGGCACGGCTGGACGCCTGGGGCGGTGGTGGAGGAGTCCCGGGAGGAGCCTCCGTCGCGGTCCACGACGCTGGTGCTGGCCGAAGGGGTGCGGCGGATCGGCGCGCGCAGCCCACTGCTGTGGGTGCTGGTGGCGATCGGGCTGGTCCCGGTGGTCCTGACCGTCGGCGGGTGGGAGCCGGGCCGGTTCGCTCTCGGGCACGGCCTGCTCGTGCCGTGGTTCATCGCGCTCGGGGTCGCCTACCTCGGGCTGAGCGTGTACCTGCGCCATCACGAGGTGCTGGTGAGCGCGCGGAAGATCGTCTACCGGGCGGGCACGGTCACGCGCGAGTGCCGCCGGGAGCGCGCGGCGGTCACCGCAACGGCCACGCACGCGGTGATCACCGCGGGTGCGGCGAGCCTGCGCATCCCGTTCAAGGGCGAGCGCGAGCGGTTGCTGGCGCTGCTGCGGGAGATGGGCTGGCCCGCGCCTTACTAGCGCCTGCGGAGCGAGCGGGCCCCGGCGGAGCCGGAGATGGTCATCAGGACCGCGCCGACGATCATCGCCCGCTTGCGGTGCTTGGCGTCGGAGAGGTGCTTCTGCACCGGCGCGGCCTCCGGCATCGGCATGGCCAGCGCGGGCGGCAGCGGTGGCGGCGGGGCGGCCGGTGGCGTCTCGTGCTTGACCGGCGCGGCCGGTGAGGTCCTGGGCGGGGAGGACGCCGGTGGCGTGGGCTTGGGCGAGCTCGGTTTCGGGGTGGGTTTGGTCGTGGTCGGCGGTGGCGTGGTCGGCACGACGGCGATCTCGCACCAGGCGGCGTCGGTGGAGTCGAAGGACGGCCAGGTGGTGACCAGCTTCGCCTCACCGCCGTCGAGGGGGACGCGGTACATCGCGGCCCGGTCGTCGCTGTCGCCGCTGATCGCGTAGAGCTTGCGGTCCGGGCTGATGAACACCGCCCCGTAGAAACCGTCGCCGAGTCCGCGCAGGCGGCTCAGGCTCACCTGCCCGCTGCGGGGGTCGACGCGGACGAGCGCGCCGCCGCCCTGGGCGGTGACGCCGTAGAGGGCGGTGCCGTCGTAGGCCCAGTCGCCGAAGCGGGGGTAGAAGCCGATGCGGGCGACGTTCACGATGGACGCGAAGGTCTTCGAGCCGGGGTCGACGTCGATGGACACGATGGCGTTGTCGGCGCGGACGACGAGGCGGTCGCCGACGACGTCGGCGACGTAGGCGCCCATGAGGCCGCGCTCGGGGTCGCCCTTGACGGCGCCGAGGTCGCGGGTCTGGCCGCCGGGGTCGACGCGCACCAAGTGCGGGGTGTGCCCGCCGTCGCGGGCGGGGGTGAGTCCGTAGAGGACGCCCTGCCCGGCGTGGTGGCCGACGGCGTTGACGCGGTAAGGGAGTGTCCCGACGGTCACCCGGGCGCCGTTGGCGGGGTCCACTCTGGACACCTTGTAGGCGTCGGTGTCGCGATCGTGCCAGGTCAGGCAGGCCGGGGCGGGTGGCGCGGCCGAGGCCTCGTCGCGCACCACGGTCCCGGTCACGGCCAGGCCGAAGACGACGGCCCCGGTGATGAGACCGGCCGCCGCGAGCATTAGCGGCATCCGGCTCGTTCGCCGCGCCGACTCACCCACAGATTCCCGCATGATGTCACCAAGCTAGTGCAAAATGCCGGTAAACCCGTACATCTGAAGAGATGTCGACAGAAGACTTCCCTCTCTTGTGGAGTAGTGCCAGCCTCTCCACGAAGCCCCAGTCAAGGAGATGCGCATGAACGTATGGCTGCTCGGGGCCCTCGTGGTCGGTGGCGCGGCACTGGCGGCGGGCGCCATCGCCCTCATCCAGCAGAAGTTCTCCCCACCGCAGACCCGCGAGCCGTACAACGAGGTCGCCGGATCGGTCTTCGAGATCGTCAGTGTCCTCTACGCGATCGTGCTGGCCTTCGTGCTGATCGCGGTGTGGGAGCAGATGTCGGAGGCGCAGCGCACCACCTACAACGAGTCGGCGGCCCTGGTCGAGGTCTACTGGGACGCGCAGGGCCTCCCCGACGCGCAGCGCGTGGCGATCCAGGACCTGTGCGCCGACTACGCCAACGAGGTCATCAACACCGAATGGCCGCAGATGCGGGCGCACGAGACGGTCGACAACACCGGGTGGCAGATCGCCGACCGGATCCGGGCCACCTGGAACACGTGGGTCCCCGACGGCGACGAGCAGAACGCGCTCATGGAGGACGGGCGCGACCAGATCCGCGTCCTCTACGACGCCCGCTCCGAACGCCTGGCCACCGCCTCCGACGGCCTGTCGGGCGTGATGTGGCTGGTGATGATCGCCGGCGCGGTGCTGGTGATGGGCGTCCTCTTCCTCTTCGGCATCCCCGGGCGCGCGGCGCACCTGGCGGTGGTCACCGCTGCGGCCAGCATGATCGCGCTGCTCCTCTTCTCCGTCTACGAACTGGAGTACCCCTACAGCCGGGCCATCGCCGTCGGCTCCGACGCCTTCCAGCTCGCCCTGGACCGGTTCTCGCACATCGGGTGACGATCTCTCAGGGAATCCCCCCATGGCGTGAACGTGCGGCATCGGGAATGATGCGTGCCGTACACATCGTCCTGGGGAGATCAAAGTGCTCAAGGAGCGGGTCACCGCCGCCATCGACTGGATCGACTACGCCCGCCGTGGTCCCTCCGAAGCCGACCGGCCGCGGATGCTGCGGATCGTCTACCGCACCTGGCTCATCGCGTTCGCGCTGAAGATCCTCGGCTCGACCTGGGACGTGTCCTGGCACTTCAAGTGGCTGCGCGACGACCTCGCGCCCCCGCACCTGCTGAACACCATCGGCACGGTCATGGTCGTCGTCCTGGTCGCCTGCCACACCTACACCGGCTTCGGCGTGGACAAGGTCTCGCTGCGGCTGATGCAGCTGGGCACCGGGGTCTTCCTGCTGGCCATCCCCGTCGACATCATCAACCACGCGGTCAACGGCCTCGACATCACCGCCTGGTCCTTCTCCCACGCCGGTCTCTACATCGGCACCGCGATCATGCTGCTGGGCGCCGCGCGCGCCTACTGGCTGTTCGGGCCGCGCGACCGGATGGCCGAGTGGCGCTTCACGATGGCCGCCCTCTGGTTCGGGTTCTTCGAGAACACCCTCTTCCCCAACCAGCACCAGGAGTACGGCGTCCTGTCGATCGCCGCCTACCTCCGCAACACCCCCTACGCCGAGGAGGAGCTGCGGGCCTTCGCCGCCAAGCAGCTCGGCATGCCCCTGGGCAAGGACTCCTTCATCGCCTTCGCCCTGCCCATCCCGGCCTGGGTGTACCTGGCCTGGGCCATCGGCGTCGGCCTCATCGCGCTGGTCATCGCCCGCAAGATGGTGGGCCTGAAGTACACCGCCACCGCCGTGGCCGCCGCCTACGTCGCCTACCGCTGCGTGGCCTGGGGCCTGCTCTCGGCGGCGGACTTCCCGCCCTCGGCCGTCCCGTTCATGCTGCTGGGCGGCGCGGTCGCCATCGACCTCGTCATGCTGCGCCCCCTCCCCTGGTGGGGCGAGGCGATCGGCGGATCGGCGCTGGCCGCCGTCCTCACCGGCGTGGTCTTCTGGGCGCAGAGCGAACTGCTCGCCGGACCCCCGGTCGACTTCGGCTCCTGGTACGGCGGCGCCTCGATCTGGTACGGCGCGGCCGGCCTGGCCTTCCTGTGGGGCCTGACCAACATCGTGTCCCGCTCGGCGGCCTGGAACCGGCACATGGAACCCGCCGCGTTCCGCCCCCCGCGCTTCCCGCTGATGCGCAACCCGGTCGCCGCCGGATCCACCGTCGGCTCCTGAGCGCGACCGGCCGGGTTTCCCTCGGTGAGGGAAACCCGGTGGCGAACCCCCCGGGGACCCTCGCTATAGTTAGCCGTCGCCGCAGATGCGGTGCGCATGGTGGGTGTAGCTCAGCTGGTAGAGCACCTGGTTGTGGTCCAGGAAGTCGCGGGTTCAAGTCCCGTCACTCACCCCAAGGGAAACCGCCCTTGGACTGCCGAAACGCAGTCCGGGGGCGGTTTTCGTTTTCAACTGCGACCGGCCCGGTGGCAAGATCAGTAGCGAAACCCGTCTCGGCGACGCGTCCCACGCGGAGCGGGGGCATTTCGGGCACCGCCGTTTCGTTTACTCCGCGATGCAACCCCCTCGTGATCCCAGCGCGTCAGTCTTCGGAACACCCCCGACCCCGGAGTAGCAGCATGGGACGCCACAAGCCCCGAAAATCCCCCCTGTGGGCGCGCATTCTCGTCGCCTTCGGGGCCGTCGTGTTCGCCGCCTCGGCCGGAGCGGTCGTCTACGTCAAGGTCATGGTCGACAAGGTCAACAACGCCGTCGGCCAGGAGTGCCTGCTCGCCGACTGCGGTTCGGCCGAGAAGGCGGCGGAGAACCCGCTCAAGGGCCCGCTGAACCTGATCATGATCGGCTCGGACATGCGCGACAGCTGGGACGCCGCCCAGTCCGACACGATCATGATCCTGCACGTCAACGAGTCGCTGACCGCCGCCACGATCCTGTCGATCCCGCGCGACCTGCGCGTGCACATCCCCAGGTGCTACGGCGGCGGCCCCTGCACCGACAAGATCAACGCGTCCTTCACCGTCGGCGGCAAGGACATGGGCGAGTCGGTGAAGGGCCTGGAGGGCGCCCTGACCGAGCTGACCGGGCTGAAGTTCGACGGTGCGGCCGTGGTGAACTTCGCCGGCTTCGAGGACGTCGTGGACCTGCTCGGCGGAGTCGAGCTGTGCGTCCCCTTCGACATGACCCTCCTCCACCCGCAGGGCAAGCAGGTGGAGAAGGGCTGCAAGCTCTACACCGACACCGAGCTGGCCCTGGGCATCGTCCGCGAACGCTACGCCTACGACACCGACAACCCGAACTGGGACCCCAAGTACGGCCAGGGCGACTACGGCCGCCAGCGCATGCAGCAGCACTTCATCAAGCAGATCCTCAAGCGCGCCAAGGAGCAGGGCTACCTCACCAACCCGCTCAAGGTCGGCGAGCTGATCCAGGGCATCGGCGACCAGATCACCGTGAGCCTCGGCGGCTACACCGCCGTGGACTACGCCGTGGCGCTCAAGGGCATCGACTCCTCGAAGCTGACCACCGTCAAGGTCCCATCGCAGCCGCAGACCATCGACGGCACCAGCTACGTGGTCTCCATGCCCGGCGAGCAGGAGACGGCCGCCGAAGCGCTCTACAAGGCGCTGCGCGAGGACACCCTCGACGACTGGATCGTGGCCCACCCGCAGTGGCTCAACAAGAACATCTAGCGGCGGCGACGGCGCTCCACGACCTCCGGTTGCACGGTCGTGGGCGTCTCGTCCTCGTAGGCCCGCCTCGGACCCCGTTCCTGCACTACGTGCCGTTCCTCGACGATGGTCTCCGGGACCCGGCGCTGCTCGATGACGGTGACCCGCCGGCGGCGCCGCCTGTTCCAGATGCGGAAGAACAGCACCAGCCAGAGGATCCCGGCGAGGATGAGGATGATCCCGGCGGCCTGGAGGTTCAGCCACCCGGGATCCCATTGCACCGCGAAGGCGAGGATCGCGCCGAGCACGATCAGGAAGATGGAACCACCGATACCCATGCGTCCCGGATACCCCGGTGGGTGCTTCCCGAATCTCGCGTCACTCCCGTCCCGGCTCTTTCGGTTCGGCGCCCATCAGCTCGGCGGCCACGCCCCGGGAGGTCTCGGAGTCGGGACCGGGCTGCGGGACGAACACCGTGCGCCGGTAGTACTCCAGCTCGCGGATGCTGTCGCGGATGTCGGCGAGCGCGCGGTGGGCCAGGCCCTTCTGCGGCTGGCTGAAGTACACGCGGGGGTACCAGCGGCGGGTGAGCTCCTTGACGGAGGACACGTCGATCATGCGGTAGTGCAGGTGCTCGTGGAGGGCGGGCATGTCGCGGGCGATGAAGCCGCGGTCGGTGGCGATGGAGTTGCCGCACAGGGGGGCGGTGCGGGGGTCGGGGACCCACTCGCGGATGTAGTCGAGGACGAGCTTCTCGGCCTCGGCCATGGTGACGGCGGAGGCGCGGACCTCTTCGGTGAGCCCGGAGCGGGCGTGCATGTCGCGCACGAAGGGGTCCATGGCGTCCAGGACGGCGTCCGGGGCCTTGATCACGATGTCGACCCCGTCGCCGAGGACGTTGAGGTCGGGGTCGGTGACCAGGGCGGCGACCTCGATGAGGGCGTCGGCGCCCAGGTCGAGGCCGGTCATTTCACAGTCGATCCACACCAAGAGATCCGTCACGTCGTCGAGAATACGACCCGTTCCGGTCGCGGGCGCGACACCTTCGGCCGAGTTGACCACGGTTGTCATTTGGCCGTAACGTCCTCACTGTGGCGAAACAAGGGACCGGTGCGTCCACGCCGTCGGTCGATCTCATAGCGCAGATCCGCGGCGTGCTTCCGTCCCTGCCCAAGGCCGAGCAGCGGGTGGCGACGACCATCCTCGGCGATCCGGCCGCGCTGGCCACGTACACGATCACCGATCTGGCGGCGGCCGCGCACACTTCCGAGGCCACCGTGATCCGCTTCTGCCGGTCGATCGGGCTCACCGGTCACCGCCAGTTGCGTCTGCGGGCCGCCGAGGCGGTCGCGCGCAGGCCCACGGCGCCGGACCCGGAGGTCGTCGGCGGTGACATTCCCGCCGACGCCGACATGCCGCGCATCATCGCCACCATCGGCTTCCATGACGCGCGGGCGGTGGCCGACACCGTCGAGCAGCTCGACGCCGACGTGTGCACGAAGGTCGTCGACGCGCTGGCCTCGGCCGGCCGCATCGACGTGTTCGGTGTGGGCGCCTCGGGCTTCGTGGCCGCCGACTTCCATCAGAAGCTGCACCGCATCGGACGCACGGCCAACGTGTGGACCGACGTGCACGCCGCGCTCACCGGGGCCGCCCTCCTCGGACCCGGCGACGTCGCCTTCGGCATCACCCATTCCGGGGAGACGACCGACATCGTGGATGTCCTTCGTCTCGCCCGTGAGCGGGGTGTGACGGCCGTCGCCCTCACGAACTTCCCCCGGTCGGCGGTCGCGAGTGTCGTCGATCACGTGCTGACCACGGCCGCGGGGGAGACGACGTACCGAAGTGGTGCGACCGCCAGCCGCATCGCGCAGCTGACCGTCATCGACTGCCTGTTCGTAGGCCTGGCCGCGCGCGGCCGCGATCACACGGCGGGGCTTCTGGCCGCCACCGCGGGCGCGGTCCGGGGGCGGCGGACGCCGTCCAGGTAGGCGAGGGTGGCTCACGTCACAGGAAGTGAGCGTCACCTCTATTGGGTGGACACTCAACCTTTTCCCGGGATAACGCGTGTAGCTGTAGGTAGACGAGATCAACGAAGGGCCGCTGGAGTGACGTCCGCCGCATTGGACGTCATGAATGCCCCCGGAGTGCGTCTCAAGAACGTCACCTTCGGGTAACGAGTGACGCAAGGCATGCATCACTGACCCCGAAGGCGGAATCAACGCTCCGGCCCATCTGTTGTTCAGATGGCACCACCGGTGCGATGGGGGACGAACGAGGTTGGAGGACCCTTGAGCGTGGACACGGCAACGACGGCTATCCGTACTGGCGAGGTCGCAGAAGAGCGCGACCTGGTCGGCGTGTACCTGCACGAGATCTCGAAGACCCCGCTGCTGGACGCGGCCGGCGAGGTCGATCTCGCCAGGGCGGTTGAAGCGGGACTCTACGCCCAGCACCTGCTGGCCGAGGGTCGGGTTCCGAACGGTACCACCGCCACCGAGCTTAACCGCATTGTGCTCGAAGGCCAAAGGGCCAAAGAGCAGTTCATCAAAGCCAACCTGCGGCTGGTCGTGTCGATCGCCCGCCGGTACGTGCGAAGCGGAATGCCCATGCTGGACCTGATCCAGGAGGGCAACACCGGCCTCGTGCGCGCCGTCGAGAAGTTCGACTACCAGCGGGGGTTCAAGTTCTCCACCTACGCGACCTGGTGGATCCGGCAGGCCATCTCGCGGGCGATCGCCCAGCAGGAGCGCACCGTGCGACTCCCCGTCCACTTGGTCGAGGATGTCAACCGGATGCGCAACATGGCCCGTCAGCTCACGCGTGAACTCGGCGCCGACCCGGAGCCGGACCAGATCGCGGCCGCGCTGGGCGTGACCGTCGAGCGCGTCAACGAGCTGATCCGCTGGTCGCAGGACACCGTCTCGCTGGACACTCCGATCGGCGATGACGGCGACACCAACCTGGGGGACCTGGTCGCCGACTCCGACGAGCCGTCGCCGGAGGACGTGGTCATCGCCGGGCTTGAGCGTGAGCGCATCGATCTCATGCTCGGGCACCTGGACGACCGTTCGGCGGGGATCGTGAAGGCCCGATACGGCCTTGAGGACGGACGGGAGCACTCGCTGACCGAGGTCGCGAACCGCTTCTCGCTGTCCCGGGAGCGGATCCGGCAGCTGGAGATCCAGGCGCTGGCGCGCCTGCGGGACCTGGCGCGTGACGGGGGTCTGGAGGCGGCGTAACCCGCATCCGGCTTGGACTTTTGAGACGAGCGAAGGACTTATCGGGACACCGGGAATCGGACCGGCGGACTGAGGCACGGGCCCTCGGGGATCACCCCGGGGGCCTTCGGCTTGCCGTCACTCCCCCACCGCGCGCCACACGTCCCCCACCACGTCCTCCAGGCGCGTGCGCACCTCCACTTCCGGCCGCCGCAGGCGCAACTGCTCCCGGACGTCGAAGGCGCGCGGGTAGGCCGGGTCGGTCCCGACCGCGATGGGCACACCCCGCTCGGCGGTCGCGCCCAGCTCGAAGAGGGTGATGGGCTGCACCGAGCCGCCGTCGGCGAACCAGAAGAGGACCGCGTCGGCGGCCCGCAGCATCGCGTACTCCCACGCGATCTGCCCGGCGCCCATGGCGGGGTCGGTGACGTCGAAGTCGTCGCGGCGGGGATTCAGCAGCACCACCGGGCGCGGGCCGGCGTCGAACAGCGCGACGGCCGCCGACTGCCAGTCGGTGACGCCGGTGATGCCGCCCGCGAGGAAGACCCTCGGGCCGTGACGCGGTAACTGCTCTGCCGGGGCTTGCACGTGTGTGGCGGGCATGCCGGTCAGCCTACGTGGACGTGCGGGCGCCGGGAGAGGTCCTTCTCCGCGCGGCGCAGGACCTCGCGGGTCACCGGGGCGATCTCGCCGTCCCCGATGAGGAAGAACTTGGCGAGGTGGACGATGGGGTTGCCCTCGGTCCAGTTGAAGTAGACGTGCGGCAGCGCGCCGGTGTGGTCGCGCAGGTGCAGCAGGACGGCGGCGATGGTGTTGGCCACCGCCGGGCTGGTGACCTTGAGGACCCGGTGGCCGTAGCGGCGCTCGCCGGTGACCAGCAGCTCGGTGGTGAAGTCCGAGCTGTCCTGCAGGGTGACCTCCAGGAACAGCACCGGGTCGTCGGCGGGGATGTGGGTGTCGGAGCGCTGGCTCATCTCCTTCTCGGTGTACTCCGCCGAATCGCGCTCGTGCGGCTCATTGGCGATGACCCGGATGACCCCGTCCCTGGTGGCCTCCACGATCAGCTTCTTGGCCATCGGGTCCAGCAGCACCCGCGAGGCGCGCAGCTCGAAGGACCGCCGCAGCCGCGACATGAACGACACGATCAGGATGCCCAGGATGAACAGCCCGGCGATCTTGACGCCCTCGGGCCGTTCCACGATGTTGGTGACGGTCGTGTAGGCGAACACCAGGGTGATGACCCCGAACAGGTACATCGTCTTGCGCTTGCGGCGGCGGCGCACGGCCAGCGTCGCCGCGAAGGACGCCGAGAGCATCAGCACGAGCACGCCGGTGGCGTAGGCGCCGCCCTGGGCGTCCACATCGGCCTTGAACCACACCGTCACCAGGACCGCGATGGTGGTGAAGACCAGGACCAGTGGGCGCACCGCCCGCGTCCACTCCGGGGCCATGCCGTAACGCGGCAGGTAGCGCGGGACGACATTGAGCAGCCCGGCCATCGCCGAGGCTCCGGCGAACCAGAGGATGGCGATGGTGGAGATGTCGTAGACGGTGCCGAAGGCGTCCCCGTAGTACTCGTGGGCGAGATAGGCCAGCGCGCGTCCGTTGGCCTCGCCGCCCTTCTCGAACTCCGCGTGCGGGATCAGCACGGTCGTGGCGAAGCTGGACAGGATCAGGAACACGCTCATGATCACCGCGGCGGTGGTCAGCAGCTTCTTCGTGCCCCGGATGCGTCCCAGCGGCTTCGACTCGGTGTCATTGGGGCCGCCCTTGATCTGCGGCATCACCGTCACACCGGTCTCGAAACCGGACAGGCCCAGCGCCAGCTTCGGGAACACCAGCAGCGCCAGCGCGATCATCATCCACGGACTGGAGTGCTCGGTGGTCAGCACGTCCCACCAGTTCGTCACCTTCACCGGCTCGGTGATCACGTGCCAGACCGCCGAGCCCACCACGACCAGGTTCAGCGTCAGGTACGTCGTCACCAGGACCACCGCCACGCCGATCGCCTCGGCGAAGCCCTTCAGGAACACCGCCGCCAGGCCCGCGATCAGCACCAGCGTGATGACCACCTCCTGCCCGTGCAGCCAGGACGGCGCGAACGGGTTCTCGGTGACGTGCGCGGTCGCGTCGGCCGCCGAGAGGGTAATGGTGATCATGAAGTCGGTGGCCAGGAAGCCCAGCAGGACCAGGACGAACAGCTTCCCCGCCCACCACGGCAGCAGCCGCTCCAGCATCGCGATCGAGCCCTCGCCGCGCGGCGACTCCGCGGCCACCCGCCGGTAGATCGGCAGCGCGCCGAACAGCGTCAAGGCGACCAGCACCAGCGTGGCGATCGGCGAGAGCATCCCGGCGGCCAGCGCCGCGATGCCCGGCTGGTAACCCAGCGTCGAGAAGTAGTCGACGCCGGTCAGGCACATGACCCGCCACCACTTGTGCGGCTTGTGCGCCTGCACCGCGTGCGGGCCGGACGAGCGGTCCCACCCCTTGTACAGCCAGGCCCTGAACCCGGCCGCCTCCTTCGTCGCCATCCACGTCCCCGTATCCGCCCGCCATGAAGCTTCAGCAGCCTAGCCCCAAGATCACGGTGGCGTCCGGCGGTATCAGGATCGCGGCCGGGTGATGCCCAGGTGGTCGCCGATCCACGGCAGCGAGTCGCGCATCCCGTCCCGCCACGCGTTCATGTCATGGCCGCCGGGGACGGTGTTGAACTCGACCTCCATGCCCGCCGCCGCGGCCGCCTCGTAGACGCCCTTGAGATCGCCGAGCATCTTGTCGCGCTCGCCGATGGTGAAGCGCCCGGCGGTGTCCGGGAACCGCTTCTGGGCCATCACGTCGACCGGGTTGACGCGCTTGTAGGCGTCGGCGCTGCCGCCGAAGGCCTCGTCGAGGGTCTTCTGGCGCGTGCCCAGCGAGGGTTCCTTCTCCCCCGACAGGTCGATGAAGCGCCCGTAGACGCCCGGCGCGTTCACCGCCATCTGCAGCGAGCATGTCCCGCCCTGCGACAGCCCGCCCATCGCCCACTCCTTGGGGTCGCCGGAGACGGTGAGGTTGGCGCGCACGAACGCCGGGACGTCCACCGACAGGTAGGTGAACGCGTTCCCCAGCGGCGAGTCGACGCACATCGTGTTGTTCCACAATGAACCCAGTTGATCGGGCATGACCACCACCGGCGCCAGCCCCTCGTGGGCGGCCGCGTAGGCGTCCATCATCTCCACGATCTGCGCGGAGTCGATCCAGTCGCGCGGGCTGCCCGGCTGCCCCGAGACCACCACGAGGACGGGCAGCACCGGCCGCGGCGTCACCTGGTAGGCGGGCGGCAGGTACACCCAGCCGTCTCGTGCGCGAAAGCCCGAGGCGTCGGCGGGCGGATCGATCGAGGCCAGCACGCCGTGCTTGGGGAGATCGGCCGGCGGCTGCCACACGTCCATGAGCGACTGGCCCGGTCCCGGCTCGACCTTGGCGACGTCCACCGGGTAGTCGGCGAGCTCGACCTTCTCCACCGGCAGGTGCCCGAGCAGCCCGCTCATCGACGGGTACCAGCCGTAGATGCGGTTGACCTGGACGCCCACGAACGGGATCACCAGGACGACGGCCAGCACCACCAGCGCCTTCATGTACCACCGGTGCCGCAGGATCTTGCCGACGGCGAGCACGACGGCGGCGATGAGCAGCGCGATCAGACCGCAGGTGTGCAGTTCGATCTTGTCGGGGAACGGCTTCCACACGTCCTCGACGATGAACTTGGCGAGCAGCGCGAATCCGATGCCGCCGAGCAGCGCGCCCGGCACCCAGCGCGTCCACCAGCGCTTACCGGTGTCGATGAGCAGGAAGAGCAGAGCGAGGACGCCGAGGACGACCGTCCATTTGACGACGGTTCCCGTGATCAGCGACCAGTGCCACATGCGCTCTCTCCCCCGGTTGGTGGACGTTTTTCGTGGGGCTTCGAGAGGTCCTCCTCTATTCCCGCCCTCGATCATGCAGGGACGAGGCCAGTCGCGCGGCAGGTTGGCGTGCGTGATGGGGGACACGCGGGTGAGAACCCGGAGGTGGGCGTGCGGGGAAGCCGGAGGGGGACTCGGGCGATGGGGATCGGGGGCGAGTGAGGAGGTGATGTGGGGCACGGGCCGACGGGTGTGCGGCGGTAGGTGAATCGTCCTCGGCCGCCGGCGAGCCCGTGCCCGCCATCGCCCGGTTTCGGTCACCCCCGCCCCGCGCCCGACCGGTGTCGCGGACGCGGCCAGGCCCGTGGGCGGGTGTCAGGGCCCGCGCCACATCGCCCGGCGCGCGCTCGCGGGACGACGTCCCCACCCGTCCCCACACCCCCGGCACACGAAAAAGACCCCCGGTCACCCGGGGGTCTTTCTCCTACTGTGCGCCGCCAGGGACTCGAACCCCGAACCCGCTGGTTAAGAGCCAGCTGCTCTGCCAATTGAGCTAGCGGCGCCCGCGCTACTCTGCGGTTCTACCCGCTTCGTCTCGCTTTCGCATCCCCCCTCGCGGCGGGACGGGTAGAAGATTAGCACGCCTCCCGGAGCCCTCTCGACGGGATATCCCCTCTCCGTTCACCCCCTCGGCGAACGCGGATGAACCGATACTCTCCACCCGTGAAAGCCGGTCGTCTCGTCGCTCTCCTGCTCACCCTCCAGACGCGGCGGGGCGCGACCGCCGCCGAGCTCGCCGCCGAGCTGGAGGTCTCAGTCCGCACGATCTACCGGGACGTCGCCTCGCTCCAGGCGGCGGGCGTCCCGCTGTGGACGGAGCCGGGCCCGACCGGCGGCATCCGGCTCCTCGACGGGTGGCGGACGCGCCTGGACGGGCTCACCGGCGACGAGGCCGCCGCGTTGTTCCTCGGCGGTGTGCCCTCGGCGCTCGACGAGCTGGGCATCCGCACCGCCGCGGTGGCCGCGCAGGCGAAGGTGCTGGCCACGCTCCCGCCGGAGCTTCGGGACCGGGCGGGCCGCCTGCGCGAGCGCTTCCACCTGGACGCGCCGGGCTGGTTCGCCGCGCCGGACGCCACGCCGCACCTGGCCACGGTGGCCGCGGCGGTGTGGGACCGGCACGAGATCGAGGTCGTCTACCGTGGCGAGCCGCGCCGGTGGGCGCCGCTGGGGCTGGTCCTGAAGGCGGGCGTCTGGTACGCGGCGATGCTCACCGGCGGCGGCCGGGTGGTCTCCGCGCGGGTCGCGCGGGTGACCGAGGCCGTGGACACCGGGACGCGCTTCGAGCGTCCGCCGGGTTTCGACCTGGCCGAGTGGTGGGAGGCCGCCCAGTCCGACTTCGACGCCACGATCCAGGCCTACCCGGTGACGCTGCGCCTGTCGCCGCGCGCGCTGGAGCTGCTCCCGCACGTCCTGGGCCGCCTGACCGCCGAGCGCGCGCGGTTCGGCGAGCCGGACGCCGAGGGCTGGCGCGCCGGGGAGGTCACCCTGGAGAGCGAGCGGATCGCGCTCGACCAGATCACCTCCTTCGGCCCGCACGTGGAGGTCCTGGCGCCGCCGGAGCTGCGGTCGGCGCTGGCCGCCCGGGGGCGCCAGATCGCCGACCGCAACTCCTGAGGGCTAGCGGTGCGCGTCGTAGTCCGAGACGCCGGTCTTCTTGAAGTCGGCGAAGTAGTCGTCCCAGTGGGGGCGGCTGCCGTCCACGTCGTCGATGCCGTACTCGCGGGCCAGTTCCCAGCTCGCGCGGCTCTGCTTGTTGAAGCGGTGCCGGTCGGGGTCGGCGGCCACCGCGGCCAGGCAGCGGCCGAGGTAGTGCGGGGTCTCCGACATCCCCCAATGCTCCTGCTTCGGGATCGCGTCATGCCAGGTCTCCTCGGTGACGCCGAAGCCGTCGAGCATCTGCTCCGAGCGCAGGAACCCCGGCGTCATGGACATCGCGGTGCCGCCGAACTTCTCCAGCTCGTGCCCCAGCGCCCAGGCCACGCGGATCGGGATCACCTTGGCCAGGTCGTAGAAGAAGTGCTCGCGGTACTCCTTCGACCCGGCCTCGGTGCCGTCGGTGATCTCGACGTGGAGGCCGCCGGGGTTGCGGGTCAGCAGCTCCAGCAGCCCGTGCCCGGTGATCAGGTGGGTGTTCACCGACAGCTGGAGCATCCGCAGGCCCTTGTCGAGGTCCTGCTCCCACATCGGCTTGCCGAACGCGGCGATGTCCAGCAGGTGCTCACCGCCCCAGATGTCGTTCACCAGGACGTCGAGCCGCCCGTGATCGGCGTCGACGCGTGCGGCGAGCGCGCGGACCTGGGCGGGGTCGAGGTGGTCGGTGGGCACGGCGATCCCGGTGCCGCCGGCGGCGGTGACGAGGTCGGCGGTGTCCTCGATCGTCTCGGCGCGCCCGACCTCGGAGGACCGGGCGCGGGTGGTGCGGCCGGTGACGTACACGGTCGCGCCGAGGCGGCCGAGTTCGACGGCGATGGCGCGTCCGGCTCCGCGCGTGGCGCCCGCGACCAGGGCGATCTTCCCGTTCAGGTTTCGTTCGTCGGTCATGATCGGAATCCTCGCAGCGATCCTTGACAGGTACCGGCAAGAATTCCTAGACGAATCTGAAGCCGGTGGCCGAGCCGCAGTCGGTGGAGTAGGCCTCGGAGCCGCTGCCGCCGAAGGTCAGGCACAGGCCGGAGTCGGTGGACTTGATGCGCCACACGCCGTCGGAGACCTTGACCAGGTGGTAGGTCTGCCCGTTGCCGCCGCAGCCGCTGCCCCGGTACGGCATGCCGCTGCTGGGGGCGTCGGCCTCCACGCAGCCGGGGCTGTCCTGGTCGGGGTTGCTGAGGCTGATGTTGTAGGTGCCGCTACTGAGCTCGGTGAGGCCGGTGGTGGTGTGGGTGCTGCCGCAGCCGGTGGCGATGAGGGGGTCGTCGCCGCCGCGGCTGGGGTCGTCCAGGCACAGGCCGTTCGAGGCGGACTTGATGCGATAGGTGCCGCTGCCGGGCGGCGGGGCGTCCTTGGCGGGCGGCTTGTCGTCACCCCCGCCCGGCTTGGTCTCGGTGGGGGACGAGCCGGGCTTGTCCGGCGAGGGCGAAGCCGAAGGGGAGGACGAGGGGGACGCCGACGGTGAGGGTGAGGGCGAGGCGGAGGGCCGGCCGAGCAGCGAGGCCTCCACGACCGCCTGCGGCTTGGCACCGCCGTCCTCGCCGCCGTCGCCGACGCTCTTGCGGAGGGTGCCGATGGCGAACAGCGCGAGGGCGACCACGACCATCGTGATCAGCACCCGCACGGGCACACCGGTCAAGCGCACCCGGCGCCACGGAATCGACCGGGCGCGCGCGGCGAGCCGGGCGGGCAGCCGCTCCTCGCGCGGCTTGCGCGCCTTCGGCGGGCGCGGCGGCTTGGGCGGCCGGGTGGGTTTCGGGACCCGCGGCGGGCGCACCGGCGCGGGCGTCTTCACACGCTCCACAGTGGGCGGTGGCGGAGGCGGAGGCGGTGCCTGTTCCGCCGGTGACGTCCGGCGCCTGCCGGTGGCGGCCAGGGACGGGAACGGCTCGACCGGCGCGGGTCCGTCGGCCGATTCGCGCGATGCGCCGGAATCCTCCGGGCCGATTCCCACTGAATCCTCCCGGCCGATTCCGCTTGAATCCTCCGGACCGATTCCCACTGAATCCTCCGGATTCGCGGTCATCATTCACCTCGCGGCATTCGGGGTACGGGGACGGCACCTCATGCTATTGCCCCAACGGCGATCCCGCTGTCCCGTGACGCGGGACCGCTTGACGCCGCCCGGTCCATCTGGCTTACTCCCCTGCGATTCACCACTCGCGCTAGGGAGGCCGGGTAACACATGAGATCCATCCATCGCGCCGCGCTCGCCGCCGGGGCGGCGATCCTCGCCGTCACCGCGCTCGCCGCGCCCGCGCAGGCGGCTCCGCCGGAGTTCGGCGCCGACTGGGACGACCCGCGCACCGCGGTCGAGCCGATCGCCAAGCCGGACACCAGGTCCTGCGAGGTGTCCCTCGTGGACTACGAGTTCCGGAACTTCACGCCCTACGAGGGCACCTACACCCCGCCCGCCGGGTGCGCCGGGGACTGGAGCAAGGTCGTCCTGCGCATGGACGGCGCGGTCGCCGGCCGCCAGTACGACCGGCTGGGCGCGCTCACCATCGGAAACGTCCCCGTCTTCAAGACCTCCACCCCCGAACCCTCCGCCGACGGTATCCAGTGGACGGTGGAGAGCGACCTGACGCAGTACTCGGCGCTGCTGCGCTCGCCGCAGCCGGTGTGGATGCTCATCGGCAACGTCGTCAACGACACCTACACCGGTGTGCTCGACATCCAGGTCCACCTGACCTTCTACACCACCGACCGGAAGAACCCGGCCGCCGACACCGCCGAGACGGTGTCCCCGCTGGCCAATGAGCACAAGCAGGACGGCACCACCGTCGGCGACCTGACGCTGCCGCGCAACACCGAGCGCCTCATCGCCGACGTGTACGCCACCGGCTCCGGCGGCGGCTGCGAGGAGTTCTGGTACTTCACCGCGCCCGTCCCCGAGTACTCCTGCCCGAACCCGGCCGGCCCGTACCGCGAGGTCCAGGTCCTGGTCGACGGCACCCTCGCGGGCATCGCCGCGCCGTTCCCGCACGTCTACACCGGAGGCTGGTCCAATCCCTTCCTCTGGTACACGCTGCCCGCCCCGCGCGCCTTCGACATCCGCCCGATCGGCTATGACCTGACGCCGTTCCTGGGCCGCCTCAACGACGGCCGGGCCCACCAGGTCACCGTCCGCGTGGTCGGCGTCCAGCCCGGCGCGTCCGGCTGGGACACCCCGGTGGCCTTCCGCAGCTGGCAGGACGCCGGGTCCACCGTCGTCAAGGGCGATCTGCTCTCCTCGGTCGCGCCGGACATCACCGGCTCCTCGGTGCCCACAGTGGACGGCACCGGCCACCGCGTGGACACGACCGGCGCGCACCGCCTGGTGACCTCCGGCCGCCTCAAGACCTCGCACGGCACCGTGTTCACCACCGTCGTCCGCGACGTGGCCAACACCTCCACGCACCGCTGGGGCGCCGACGAGAACCCCGACGGCGTGACCGCATCCTGGACCGACCGCTCGGTCGTCACCCGCGTCGGCGGCGGCCTCCCGTCGGTGGAGACGAGCGCGAAGAAGTACACGATGGACGGTTCCATCGGCGTCGACGCGAACAACCGCCTCACCACGACCATCACCATCGGCGACGAGTCCTCCGACCTGTCCACCCTCGGCGGCCGCATCACCGCGACCACGACGTCCGATGTGTACACCGGCTCGGCGGGCTTCAACCTCGGCGTCCCCCGCCCCGAGCGCCACGCGATGGGCACCTCCGAGCAGCACTTCAAGCGCACCGGCACCACCGGCTGCTACGACCGCCGCATCACCACGTCCAACGGCTACGTCACCGGCGACACCCGCGTCTGCTGACCCGGCACCGGCACGGGAACCCGGCCCCCGCCGGGTTCCCGTCAGATCCAGGACTTGAACAGCTTCGGCGTCGGCGCCGCCTCGCTCTGCCCATTTGGCCGGTTCTTGCGCGGCAGCTGGTTCAGCCCCATCGCCGAGGCGAAGATCAGGCACCCGTTGAAGAAGGCCAGCACCCACTTGATCGCGTTGGCGTCGGTGGCCAGGAACGCCGCCAGGTACGCCAGCACCATCGCGATGCCCAGCGACGTCCACTTCCGCCACCGGTCGTAGACCTCTCCCAGCAGGTTCCCCAGCACGTTCGGAACGAGCAACGCCGCCGCCGTGGCCCCCTGAAGGCTCAGCAGGCTGGCGGCACTGAACAGCGAGTCGAGATTCGTCACCCGGCCATCCTTCCGGCCCAGTGCAACCCCGGTCTACCCCGCGCCGAACAGCACGAACGGCGCCAGCTCATGCTGCGCGTTCGCCTCCGCCAACGCCCGCGCCGGAGCGACCCCGGCGGCGATCGCCTCGTGATAATCCACCATCACCTGCGCCGCCACATCATGCGCCACCCGAGCCACCGACGAGACCACAGTGGACGTCCCCGCGTACAGAAGAGCCGCGGTGAACCCCAGCGTCTCATCCCCCACCGCCACCACCGACCGCCCCACATCACACGCCGACAGCGTGACATGCCGAGGCGGCGCGGCCAGCCGCGCGATGTCATAGGCCATCAACGGCCCATCGGCGAAATCGAGCCGCGAGAACAACACGTTGTCCGGCTCGTGATGCCCATGCGCGGCCAAATGCGCGATCGGCGCCCCATCCAGGCCGGACAAAGTCGCCGCCGCGGTGGCGTGCTCCCCGCGCAGCACCGTCCCCTGCGGGTAGTGCAACGCGATCTCGGCGAGCTCCGACTCGGCCAGCGCGAGGTCGGGACCCGCGACCAGCAGCGGCTTCCCGCCGTTCTTGTGCTCACGAGTACCCGCGGCCATCCACACAGAGGCGGAAGGAGCCACCGTCACCGGCCGCCCGCGAAGGGGAGGGAGAAGCCCCCACGGGAGGGAGGAGAGGAGTTGCGTCGGGACGATCACGAGGTCCCGGTCCCCGACAAGCGGCATGACCTCGGTGAGGAGCGCGGCGGAGAGCTGCTCGGTCTGGTGGTGGATGGAGTTGCGGATCGCATCGGCCATCCGCGGCGGCATACGGCGGCCCTGCAGCCCGTCGAGGTCGGCGAAGAGCCGGCGGACGCCTTCGTCGATGGCGGAGATGGGGCCGAGCTTGAGGTGGGTGATCCTCCCACCCGCGAGTACCAGCGCGTGCAGATCATCTTGATGAGAAAGGAAGCTGATCAGTGCTGAGGACGTCTCGCTCAGGCGAGCGTGAAGGGCCGCGATCCTGGTAGATGGGACGCTCTCGCCTGGACCACCCGCACGCCACGACCGCTCGCGAAGTTCGCGCTCAAGGCGGCGGCATTTGGCCAGAAGCTCCGTGGTCGGCTCTCCGCTCAGCTCGGCCTCCCGGATCGAGTTCCGGAGCTTTCTGAGCTGAGCAAGCTGGTCGACGACCGCCGGATCATCGGGTGGCGTCACCGAGGGCAATCGATAGGCCTGCGCGCGCACTCGCTCTGACCACGAGAAAACGGTCGACGGACGCCGGCTGCCAATGGCTATGCGCAAGCCCATCTCAGCTAGCTCGCGTCCCAGCAAGGAAGTCCCCACCTGGAACTCGACGCTTCCGAGCCGACTGCGATAGTCCTGCAGCTTCGCCAAGCCGGAGCGAAGGTGAGCCAAGGATCCAGCTCGATCGCCACGTGCCCAGGCGAGCTCAGCGTTCGCCTGACGTCGTGCCAGCTGGACGGTGAGGTTCGCCGACGATCTCCCGGCAGCTTGGACCGTGAGGGCATCCGCCGCGTCATCCAGCTTCCCGAGCGAGATCTGGGACCGCACAGCCAGGAGGACGGCAAGGTTCGAATCGGCGGTGACACCGAATTCGCGACGGCGATCAGCCAACTCGATGCACTTGCGCGCGAACCCTTCGGTGGCTTTGCCGGTCCTGAACTCCGCTTCCCGACGAATGAGCTCTGCCCATCCAGCCACCCCGAGATCGCCTTGTTCAATGGCCCACGCTTCGGCTCTCACTGCACCGGCGATCGCCTCGGAGAACATACCCAGCTCCATGGCAAGCTGCGAACCATGCGTCTCCGCCCGCGCGAGGGTGTGATTGTGCTGGAAACGTCGCATCTCCGTGATCGCTTGGTCGAGGAGGGATCGCGCCTCATGGACCAAGCCCACGTCTTGCAGGACACTTGCGTTCTGAGCGAGCACCATACCGACCATCCCCGGTGCGTGCTCTTCGTACAGCGAGCGGGCCTCACCCAGCGAGGCGAGCGCAGCTGGAACATCTCCGATAAGCCGCTCGACGATGCCACGGGTATGGAGCGCCTTGGCCGCATCGAGCCTGAGGCCTTGCTCATTGGCCAAGCTCAGGCTAGAACGCAGGTCTTGGAGAGCTCGTGCAAACTGACCATCAGTGCTGTAGACGGCACTACGGTTCAGATGAAGACCCACAAGAATCGACATGTGGCCGTGTTCACGAAGCAAGGGCTCCGCTGCGGCGAACTCCTCAAGCGCTTCACTTTTTCGGCCGCACATTCTCAAGATGAACGCACGCTGGTGCAAAAGGATACCGAGATCGCGCTCTGCGACCCAGGCCTCCGCCGCATCCAGAAGCTCGAACCCCCTTGCCGATCGACCCAGCGCCGCCTCGGTGTACGCGAGGCTGATCATCAAGCGCGCGGCGATGGTCGCAGAGCCCGGCTGCGCGAGGGAGAAGTCTTCAGACCAGCCGAGGAGGGCGAGTCCTTCACGGAGCAGTCGCCCGCCTTCGGCTGGACGCCCCGCATTGGTCGCGGCCAGCCCCTCACGCTGAAGGCGCCATGCTTCGGCTTCTAGTTCGGGGTCAAGGGGCTGCATCGGGCCATTGTCATACAAACCAACCTCGCTAGGAGCACCCGGATGGCCCCGATGCGCTAACGGGGCGGTCAGATCTCCACAGCCGGAGTGACGACCACCGGCGCCGAACCGTTGTGGTGGTCCTGCTGACTCAGCCGCACGACGATCTGCAATCTACCGCGCGGTACGTCGTCCACCACAAACCTACCTTGGGCATCGGACACCGTCTGCCGCTTCTCATCGGGCAGCCTGAACTCAACCCGATGCTCCCCTGCGGGCGCGAGCCATCCGTCGACCCGGACACGGTCCTCGGTCACCGGACGCAGGCTGATCATCACCGTCAGGACCGCCGAGTCGAAGGTGATGGTCCGGGTCTCCTCCGCGATGCTCCGAACACCGACGAGTCGGCTCTCCTCACAGATGCGGGCGAGCTCGAACTCGGCCTCCTCCAGCTCCAAGGCGAACTGAACTCGGGTGACCAGCCCCGGTGGCATTGGATCCACCAGGTCGTACATCTCGCGGATCTCCCCCAACGTGGCGACGTCGACATCGTCGATCGGGCCGTTGGCTTCCTGGTCCGGTCTGTCAAGCGCGCTCACGATAACTCCACTCGGTCGGTCCACGCCGGATCGGCGCTCAGTCGTTTCCGCAGCTTCCCCAGGCAACGCCCCCTGGTCGGCCCGATGCTTCCTCGCGGCATACCCAATGCGCGCGCGATCTGTTCATAGTCCGGTCGATCGGCGTAGGCGATCACCTGGATGAGCTGCTGGCAACGATCGTCCAGTTCGGTCACCGCAGCCCACAGAACGCGGCGCCGTTCGTCCGAGTTGACCCGGTCCAGGACCTCGTCATCGATGTCGGACTCTTCGACGATGTCCTTGGCCCAGTCGGGCTCCACCGGCTCCTCTTTGGAGCCCGACCGCCAAAGCTTGCTCGCCTCGCGCTTCGCCACAGTGGCCAGCCAGCCGACCACCGCTTCCGGCGTCTTGATGTCGCCCAGGCTGCTCCAGAACTTCAGCCAGGTCATCTGGACCACATCTTCAGCCGACGCGCGGTCGACCCCCTGCCCGCGCACAACGCGCCAGAGCAGGGGGCTCAAGTCCGCGATCAGCTCGTCGAGGGCCTTGCGGTCCCCCGCCTGGGCACGCCGCAGCGCCTCAGCGCGCCGCTGCATGTCCATGTCCACTGATCTCGATACGTAGGTCATGATCGAAAACTATCCGCCGATGGCCTTGAGTGCCGAGCGCGAGCGGTTCACGGCGGCACGGATGTCGTTGACCGAAAACTCCTGCGACTCGTCGTCGGAGTACATCGCCGCCGCGAGCTTCGCGGCCACCACGGGCGCAGCGAAGGACGTGCCGCTCCAGATGGCGAACCCGGCTTTGAAGTCGTCCGGATCCAGGCTCTCACGGGGAAGGTACTCATCGTCGACCTGCACCAGTGGCGAGGCGGATCCATCGGGGCCCGTGGGGTACGTGCTGATGATCGACGCGCCGGAGGCGTAGCAGGTCAGCCAGGGACCGGCGTTCGAGAACATCGCCACCGAGCCGTTCGGGTTGAGCGCGCCGACGCTGATCATCGGAGCGGCCTCGTTCTCCATCGACGTGGCCGAGTATGCCGCCGGGTAGAACGGGCGGTCGGTGGCGTAGTTTCCCGCCGCCGCGACGACGGTGACCCCGAGGCTCGTGAGCCGTTTGATCGCGCTCAGCTGACTGCCCTCCGGCACGCCGCCGGGCTCTTCATCGACGTACCCCATCGAGAGCACGATGATGTCCACGGGCTGCGCGGAGTCGTCGCCATCGCGGGCCCGCTCCACCTCGTCGGCGAGGTGGTTGAGGGCTCCGATCAACTCGTTCTCGTAGACCATGCCGTCGTTATGCATGACCCGAATGGAGCGAACCTGCGCGTCAGGGGCGATCTGCCGGATGATGCCGGTGATGAAGGTCCCGTGGCCGAAGTGACTGGCGATCTCGTGCACCAGCGAGTGGCTCACGTACGCCTGATCCCAGGGCTTCGCCAGCACTGGCGTCTCTGGGTCGGCGGTGGCCGCGAGTTCATCCTGAAGCTCGTGGTCGACCGTCACGAACGTGTCGAGCCGCTCCTGGTAATCCGACACTTCGAAAGCCGGGTGTCGCTTGGAGACACCGGTGTCCAGGACGGCGACGACCGGACGGCGGCCTCCGGGCAACGCGTGAGCGGGACGGCGCGAAGGCATCGGGACGATGAGGTTCACGGGAACACGGCCCGGATAGGCCGTGTTCGCCGACGGACCATTGAACGGTCCACCGGTTCCGGGGTAATAGTCCTCTTTCTGCCCCAGCATCCCCACCCCCGAGAACGCCGACCCCACCAGCAGATGCTCCAGCCGCACCCGCTTCGCCAGCTCGTCGTGGCAGCGTCCACTGTGGATCGCGGCACGAAGGTTCTGCATGGTGTCCCAGGCGTCCAGGGTCGCGGGCGTCGCGCGGTCGCCGATGGTCAGGCGCGCGCGCCTGCTGCGGACGCCGGCGTCCGGGCGGCGGACGCGGATGCCGTAGACGGCGAGGGCGGTGTCGAGCTCGGCCAGGCGCTCGGCGTTGTTCAGGAGGCGGCCGGACAGGAGGAGCCGGTCGTAGCGGTAGATGGTGCCGCCGGGCGTGGACTGGCCAGGGGCCAGGGCGGCCTCGCCGGGGCGCAGCTGTCTGGCGTGGTGGCGGTCCAGGATGTGCGCCGGTATGGGCGGTACGCCGGCGGAGCGGTCACGCCGTGGGTCGGGCTCGCCGAGATGAGGGGTTCGGCCGGTGAAGTGGACCTTCATGGTCTCGGGGCTCCAGTCTGTGGTGGTCGGGCAGTGCGGCCATCAGGGGGCGGTCAGATTCCCCCTGGGATGAGATGTGACGCTGCGGCTTGTACGTCCCCCAGCACGTGCCGCAGCGTCACATCTCATCCCCAGCCCCCGATTTCGCCGTGGTCTTCCCTCTCACGGCAACCCCATGTGGAGCACCCGTCCGCGACGCGGTGAGGACGCGTCGTTTTCGTGGTGGGCCGGATGGCCGTTCCACTTAGTAAGAGCCGTGATGGCGACCACAGATACGTGACTTGGGTCACATTTTGCCGAGAATCTGGGCTGGGCGCACGTTCTTTACGTGTCGGCGGCGGGAACCCGCCTGAGCATCCCCACCTGCATAGACGCTAACCCGGCGAGTCAAGCGGGCACATCGGACGCACGGGTGCGCCCACCGGGCCGAGCGGACCGCGTCAGGGCGAGCGGTATCCGAACCAGTAGGCGCCCGAACCGGAGTAGGACGTCACCCCGTAGCGGTAGCGGCCCGGCGCGCCGGTCCAGGAGATCGACTCCTCAGAGCCGGTCTTGGCCGAGGACGCCACGGTCGCCCACGCCGAGCCGGTCCATCGTTGCAGGTAGAGGTCGAAGTCGGCGGTCTGGGGACCGGACAGGCAGGCGGTGTGGCGTCCGGCCGCGGCCGTCTCGAAGTAGGTGCCGCGCGGGTGGACGGCGGTGGCGCCGGAGCCGGGCAGGGAGCCGGGGACGCGGTTGGCGTACTGGTCGCAGGGCCCGAAGTGGCCGACGGTGAGCCCGTAGACGGTCTGCCGGGTGCCGGACGGCCCCGAGCCCTCCACGACGATCGTCCAGCCGCCGACGGGGGTGAGCTCCGAGGTCGTGAGGGTCAGCGCGGAGGTGCCGCCGGAGGCCACCACCGGCGGGGAGAAGGACGCGGTGACGCCGGTGGGCGGGCGCGGCACGGACAGCGTGACGTCCTGGGCGTCGCCGTCGCGGGTGACGATGACGGTGGTGCGCACCGTGCCGCCCGGCTCGGTCGCGCCGCCGCCGGGGTCCAGGCGCAGCGCGAAGTCGGTGGCGGCCGCGAAGGCGGGCGCGGGGAGCAGCGTCGATAACAGAGTGACCAGGACGAGCAGTCGCGTCTTCATCGTCGGGCCCTTCGCCGTGCGCCGGTCTCGTTTCGCACGATAGAGACCGGCGCACGCGCGCGGAGGTGCCGCGTATCAGCGAATCAGGGTGTCGGGGAGCCGTCGCCGTAGTAGCCGTCGCCGAATTCGTCAGGTGTGGAGCGCAGGCCGGGCGCGGCCGGGTCGACCGGGCGCAGGTAGGTCTGCTGGACGCCGGGGACGCGGTCCTCGATGGCGAATGACGCCTTGACGTGCGCCTCGGCCCCGGGGGTGTGGACGTATGGCACGACCATGAAGTCGGCGTTGATCTCGGTCTGGCTCACCTTCGCGCTGACCCAGCCGCGCTGGTTGTTGTAGAACTTCACGTGCGGGTTGATCTTGAGCTGGGCGTTGTCGGTGGGGTTGGTGTCCTTGCCGTCGCCGCCGCTGGTGATGGACGTGCACACCAGCTCCGAGCCGACCGTGCGGCTCGTGGGGTCGTCGTAGTCGAGCTTGAGGTCGGCGGCCCAGTGCGAGTGCACGTCGCCGGTCAGGACGACGGGGTTGCGGACGCCAGCGTCCAGCCAGCCCTGGGTGATGCGCCGGCGCGAGGCGGTGTAGCCGTCCCAGGCGTCCATGCTGGTCTTCTTCACCGGACCGGCGGTCTGGTCGCGCTGGGCGAAGAACACCTGCTGCCCCAGGACGTCCCAGCGCGCGTCGGAGCGGTGGAAGCCGTCCAGGAGCCAGGCCTCCTGCTCGGGGCCGGTGATGGAACGGGCGGGATTGTCGGCCTCGGGGCAGGTCTGGTAGCCGTCGCCGCAGGCCTGGTCGTCGCGGAACTGGCGGGTGTCGAGCATGTGGAAGGTCGCCAGGCGGCCCCACTGGAGGCGGCGGTAGATCTGGATGTCGAGGCCCTTGGGCACCGAGGTCCGCCGCAGCGGCATGTTCTCGTAGTAGGCGCGGAAGGCGGCGACGCGGCGGTCGTACCAGTTGTCGTGCGGTTCCTCGGGGATGTCGCCGGCCCAGTTGTTCTCCACCTCGTGGTCGTCGAAGACGACCGCCCACGGCGCCGCCGCGTGGGCCTGCTGGAGATCGGGGTCGGTCTTGTACTGGGCGTGCCGCTGCCGGTAGTTGGCCAGGGTCTCGGTCTCGGGACCCTCGTGGTCGCGGGGGTTGCCGCCGGGGATGTTGTACACGCCCGCCTTGTACTCGTACTGGTAGTCGCCCAGGTGCAGGACGAGGTCCGGGTCGGTCTCGGCGAGTCGCTTGTAGGCGGTGAAGTAGCCGTGCTCGAACTGCGAGCAGGACACGAAGGCCAGGTTCAGCAGGTTCGGGTTCGACCAGCGGGAGGGCGCGGTGCGGGTGCGCCCGGCCGGGGAGACGTGGCGTCCCACCCGGAAGCGGTACCAGTACCAGGCGTCGGGACGCAGGCCGTGCAGCTCGACGTGCACCGAGTGGCCCCAGGCCGGGCGGGCGGTGGCGACGCCGTTGCGGACGACGTGGCGGAAGCGCTCGTCGGCGGCCAGCTCCCAGCGCACTTCGAAGACGCGGTCGGGCATGCCGCCCATGCCGTCCTCGGCGTGCGGGTCGACCGCGAGGCGGGTCCAGAGCACGAACCCGTTGTCGTCGGGGTCGCCGGAGGCGACGCCGAGGGTGAAGGGACTGGTGGGGAGCTCACGACCGGCGCCGGACGCCGGGGCCGCGCCGATCGTGGCGGCCACGCCGATGGCGCCGCCACCGGCGAGGAGCAGACGGCGACTGAGGCCGGTTTTGTCAAATGTGGACATTGAGGTCGGGCCTCCTCAAAGAGGTGGGGCGGAACGCCTTCACGCTTTCGAGGAGGCCCGTACACCGGATTGCGCCCGGCGGGCGATCTTGCTACGCGTTCGTGAACAGTTAGGTCCGCGCCCAGACGACGCTGAGCCCGTCGCGGGATCCGAAGCGGGTCAGGTGATCGGCGACCACGTACTCGGTGCGGCCGAGCAGTTCCTCGGTCTCGCCGGTGACGGTGAGGTGCAGCACGCCGTCCTCGGCCCGGTAGTCGCACACGCCGAACTCGAAGACGGTGCGGCCGGAGGTGTCGTCGAACTCCGAGTCGGCCTTCTTGGCGAAGTGCGTGCAGAGCTGCTTGATGTAGCGCCCGGCGCGGTCGGTGGCCACCACGGCGGTGGAGGAGGGCATGCGGGTTCCTTCGGTCTCGGCGAATGGGCAGGTGGTCACGCGGACAGGTGCTTCCCCAGGTCCTCCAGGACCTTGAGCGCGCCCAGCGGGCCGCCGCGCGAGGTCCACAGTGTCCCGTCGACTTCGGTGAAGCGCTCGTTCTTCACCGCGCCCAGGGCGGCGAAGGCGGGGCTCTCCTTGGCCTGCTTGAGGGCCTCGGCGCTGCCGGGCTGGAGGGTTGAGGCGAAGATCCAGTCACCATCGGCCTTCGCCAGGTTCTCCAGGCTGAGCACGTCGGTGTGCGCGAAGCCGGGCTCCTGCTGGGTGGCGGGCCGCACCAGGCCGGTCTCCTGGACCACGAGGCTGGCGAAGGAGTCCTTGAGCATGATGACCGGGCCGTCGGGGTTCCAGCGCAGGATGCTCACGCTCTCCCCCACATGCTTGGCGATCGCGGTCTTCGTCGCCTCCACTGTGGACGTGTAGGTCTGGAGCCAGGTCGCGGCGGCGTCGGTCTTGCCGACGGCCTCGGCGGCCTTGTTGAAGGCGGTCTTCCAGTCGTCGGCGGGCTTGTAGGTGACCACCGTGGGCGCGATGTCGCGCAGGGCCTTCAGCCGGGCCTCGTCGGCGACTCCCCCGGCCAGGATCAGGTCCGGTTCCAGCTCGTTGATCGCGTCGAGGGCGGGCTCGGCCACGCTGCCGACGCTCTTGATGCCGGACGCCTTGTCGCCCAGGTAGGCCGGCGGGGCCTGCTGCCCGCGCCCGTTGACCGTGCCGGCGGGGGTGACGCCGAGGGCGAGCAGGCCGTCGAGGTCCTGTTCGGACAGCGCGATGACCTTCTTGGGGGCGGCGGGGACCTTGACGACCGCGCCGGTCACGTCGGTGACGTCGCGGGTGGCGGCCGGGTCGCCTCCGCCGTCGCCGTCGCCGCCGGAGGAACCGCACGCGCTCAGGACGAGCGCGGCGGCCATGGCGAGGGCCGCGGTGAGCGTACGGGTGGTTCGCATGTCTGCTCCGGATCGCTGGAGGGGCATGGGATTCCCTTTGAGAAAGGGAGATGTCGGGTACGGCCGCGCGCATCGCCGTCAGACTGGCTTAGGTTAGCCTCACCTTATGCGATCCTCGCCGGACGGTCACCCCTTGCGCCCGTCGCCAAGGCATTCAGTGATCTGGGGACTGCCCGTCGCCCTGGTGATCACCGCTTCGGCCGCCTCGCTCCTCATCGGTGGCGGGGACGTCGGCCCGCTGGCCGCCCTGCGGCACCTGACGGGGATCGCCTCCGATGAGCACACCGCGCTGATCGTGGGCTCCCTGCGGCTGCCCAGGACGCTCGCCGCGCTCGTGGTCGGCGGCGGCCTCGGCCTGGCGGGCGCGCTCCTCCAAGCCGTGACCCGCAATCCGCTGGCCGAGACCGGGCTGCTCGGGGTGAACGCGGGCGCGGCCCTGTTCGTGGTCGCCGGGATCTCCTTCTGGCGCCTGGAGAGCGGCCCGGCGTTCCTGGCCCTCGCCTTCGCGGGCGCGCTGGCGGCCAGCGCGCTGGTCCTGGCCATCGCCGGGATGCGCGCGGGCGTCTCGCCACTGCGGCTGGTGCTGGCCGGGGCGGCCCTGTCGGCGACCTTCCGGGGCGCCACCGCCTGGCTGCTCAGCCGCGACTCGGCGGGCTACGACCGGTACCGCTTCTGGGTTCTGGGCTCGCTGTCGGGCATCACCGTCAAGGACGTGCTGCGGGTCGCGCCGTTCGTGGCGATCGCGATGGCCACGGCAGTCCTGCTGGTGCGGCCGATGTCGGCGCTGTCGCTCGGGGACGACGTGGCCGCCGGGCTCGGCCACCGCCCGGGCCGCGTCCGGATCGCCGCCGCCGGAGCGGTCACGCTGCTGACCGGCGCGGCGGTCGCGCTGGCCGGGCCGATCGCGTTCCTGGGACTCCTGGCGCCCTATCTCGCACGTGGACTGGCCGGGGCGCGCATGGGCGCGGTCCTGTGGCTGTCCACAGTGGGCGGCGGAGTCGTGCTCATCCTCGCCGACATCGGCACGCGCCTGGTCGCCCGCCCCTACGAGGCGCCGGTGAGCATCCTGCTGGCCGTGGTCGGCGGCCCGGTCCTGGTCTGGCTGGTGCGCACCAACCGCACCCTCACCCTGGGCGGTCCCGCGTGAGGCCGCCGGACGCCCTCGTCCTGCGCGCCGGACGGCTGTCGCTGGCGCTGCCCAAGCGCGGCACCCTCGTGGCGATCGGCATCGCCGTCCTCCTGGCGGCCGCGATCGTGGCCTCGGTGGCGGTCGGGAACGGCCGGACCGTCGGCTGGCGGGCCGTGGAGGCCCTCTTCGGCGGCGAGAACCCCTTCGCCCGCCGCACCGTCCACACCTACCGCCTCCCCCGCGCCCTCGCCGGAGCCGTCGCCGGAGCCGCCCTCGGCCTGGCCGGCTGCCTCACCCAGACCCTGGCCCGCAACCGGCTCGCCACCCCCGACCTGGCCGGCGTCAACGACGGCGCCACCGTCGGCGTCCTGGTCACCGTCCTCGGCTCCACCACCGCCACCATCGGGGCATGGTGGGCCGGACCGCTCGGCGCGATCGCCGCGGCCGCCCTCGTCGTCCTCATCGCCGGGGGCATGGGCCCGACCGGATACCGCGTCCTGGTCGTCGGACTCGCCCTGTCGGTCACCATCGACGCCGTCACCGAGCTCGTGCTCGCCCGCCAGCCCATCGACGTGGCGCGCGGGGTCTGGGGCTGGACGATCGGCAGCCTCAACGCGCGCGGCTACGACGTCGCCGTCCCCGTCGGGCTCGGGCTGGCGGTGCTGGTCCCACTGGCACTGCTGGCATCGCGGCGACTGAACGTCCTGCGCTACGGCGACGAAACCGCCACCGGCCTCGGCGTCCACCCCGGACGGTGGCGGCTCTACGCGCTCACCATCGCCGTCCTGCTGGCCGGACTCGCCGTCGGCGTCGGCGGCCCGATCGCCTTCACCGCGATGGCCGCGCCCGTCCTGGCCGCACGGCTCGCCGGGAACATCCGCGTACCCGTCCTGGCCTCGGCCCTCACCGGCGCGCTGCTGGTGGTCTGCGCCGACACCCTCGGGCGCGCCTTCGGGCCGGTGGAGGTGCCGGTCGGCGTGCTCGCCGGGCTGCTGGGCGGCCCGTTCCTGCTGTGGGTACTGCTGTCCGGAAAGGACTGACTCTTGCAACTCCTGGTCGAAGGGCTCTCCGCCGCCCATGGCCCCCGGCGGGTGCTGTCCGAAGTGGACCTGACCGCCTCCCCCGGCACCGTCACCGCGATCGTCGGCCCCAACGGCTGCGGCAAGTCCACATTGCTGCGCTGCGCCGCCCGCCTGCACCGCCCGGACGCCGGGCGCGTCACCCTCGGCGGAACCGACATCCGGCGGCGTACACCCCGCGCGCTCGCCCGCGATCTGGCGCTGCTCCCCCAGCAGCCGACCGCGCCGGAGGCGATCACCGTGCGCGGCCTGGTCGCCCACGGCCGCCATCCGCACCAGGGCCTGTTCCGCCAGTGGTCGCGCGAGGACGAGGACGCCGCCCGCGAGGCGCTGGAGGCCGCCGGCGTCGCCGATCTCGCCGACCGCCGCCTCGACCGGCTGTCCGGTGGCCAGCGGCAACGCTGCTGGCTGGCGATGATCCTCGCCCAGGCCACCCCCGTCGTCCTGCTCGACGAACCCACCAGCGCCCTCGATCTGGGCCACCAGGTCGAGGTCCTTTCACTGATAAGAAGAATCGCGGCCGGACGGAACGCCACGGTGGTGATGGTCGTCCACGACCTCTCCGCCGCCGCGAGGTACGCCGACCGCCTGGTCGCGATGGCCGACGGACGAGTGCTCGCCGACGGCGTCCCGCGCGCTGTTCTGACCGGCGAACTGGTCAAACGGCTCTACGGGATCGAAGCCGACGTGCTCAGCGCGCCCGGCGACGGCGCGTCGGTCATCGTGCCACGTCAGGACCCCGGCACGGACACATCGTCCACTGTCAACAAACCGACAAGGTGATTCTTCCGGTGGGACAAGGGAAATCCCGCAGAAACCTCGGTGACATCGAGATTGCTCGATATTGACCTGTCCGAGTAGTGCCGCTATGTTTCCTTCCAGTCCGTCACGGTCACATCCACCGGCGGGTGCGACACGGACGGTGTCCTTAAGGAGTTTCCGTGAGGAAAGCACCACTTACAGTGAAATTAGCACTGCGTACCGCCGCGCGGCTCGTGCTCGTCGCGCTCGCGGGTGTCCTGGTGGCGGGCGCCGTGGCGGCCGCACCTGCTCAGGCGTCGGATCCCGGCACCAACGTCGTGGGCGGCACCCGCGCCGCACTGGGTGAGTTCCCGTGGATGGTCCGCCTGTCCATGGGCTGCGGCGGGTCCCTCGTCCACCCCCAGGTCGTGCTGACCGCCGCGCACTGCGTCAGCGGCACCGGCAACAACACCTCGATCACCGCCACCCTCGGCGTCGTGGACCTCCAGGACTCCACCGCGATCAAGGTGAACTCCACCTACGTCCTACAGGCCCCCGGCTACAACGGCACGGGCAAGGACTGGGCGCTCATCAAGCTCGCCAGCCCCGTGAACAACGTCCCGCTCGCCACGCTGGCCACCGATGGCAGCAACGACAACGGCACGTTCAACATCATGGGCTGGGGCGCCGCCTCCGAGGGTGGCGCCCAGCAGCGCTACCTGCTCAAGGCGCAGGTCCCCTTCATCTCCGACGCGACCTGCAAGGCCGCCGGCGGCAGCTACTCCGGCCTCGTGGACGCCGAGGAGATCTGCGCCGGCCTCACCCAGGGCGGCGTGGACACCTGCCAGGGCGACTCCGGTGGCCCCATGACCAAGACGGTCAACGGCACCCAGATCCAGGTCGGCATCGTGTCCTGGGGTGAGGGCTGCGCCCGTCCCGGCAAGCCCGGCGTCTACAGCCAGGTCAGCGGCATGTACACCAACATCAAGGCGGGCCTCGACCAGCTGACCGGCACGGTACCCCCGGGCGGCTGCGGCAAGTCCTTCACCAACGGCACCGACGTGAACATCCCGGACAACACCACGGTCACCAGCACCGTGACCGCGAGCGGCTGCTCCGGCGCGGCCTCGGGCTCCTCCAAGGTCGAGGTCCACATCGTTCACACCTACATCGGCGACCTCATCGTGACGCTGATCGCGCCCGACGGCTCCCGCTACGTCCTGCACAACCGAGCCGGCGGCTCCGCGGACAACATCAACCAGACCTACACGGTCAACCTGTCCAGCGAGACCGCCAACGGCGCCTGGAAGCTCGAAGTAGCCGACAAGGCCTCCGCCGACACCGGCAAGATCGACACCTGGACCCTCACGGTCTAGCCAGCGATCGCCCAACCCACGGGCACCCCGTACCGGCAGCGGGGTGCCCCTCCCACCGCCCCGGCGCCCACGCCCGCCGGGGCGGTTTAGCGTGCTATGACACAAGAGTGAAGAAACACGACCGGAACACCGAACGGCTGCGGGCGGCGATCGAACGGCTGGAGCGCGGCGAAGGGGTGGAGCGCGACCTATTCGAAGGCGAGCAGACGGACCGGCGACGGAGGCAAGACCCGGGCACCCCGGATAGCCCGTGTCCGAAGCCCACTAGAAGGCGCACGCAAGACGCAAACCAAGCCGGGTGCGATGCGTAGCACGACGCGGCCTGAAGCCGGGCAAGGCGACTGGCCTGCTACGGGGTCAAAACCCGGGTGGGGACAAAAGCTCGTTGTAGTAGAGCCGCACCGAGACGGCCCGTAAGCCGCAAGACAACACGGCCCCGAGACCAGATCCGCTGGGGTGACTCGGGATAGGAGAGGTGGATCCTCCGTCGGTCGGCCAGACGTGGTTTCAGAACGAGGGTTCTCGGGGTGTCAAGACAGCTCTTCCGTCTTGACACCCCGGGGTTCCTCGTTCAGCGTCGCTTTGGCCGGCCAGAGGAGGAGACGCCTCCCGAGAGAGGTCCGGCGTCCAGGGGCCGCACCCCTGGTCGGGTCCTAGGGCTGAAAGCCCTGACCAGACGGCGACCGTGTCATAGCGCCGATGTGGCGAATAGAGGACGGTCGATCCGCGGGGTGGGGCAAGAAGCGCGGGGAGACCGGCTCGGGCTAAGGGTGATGAGAAAGGTGGGCGAGGCGGGGGTGGTAGCGAGACTGGCCCCCTACCCCCTCTGCCACTCCTGCAACCCCTCCACCACCCGAAACCCGATCTCCTCGTTCACCGCCACCATCGGCCCGTTCTGCTCCGCATTCCACGTCTCCACCGACGTAGCCCCCGGCGCCACCTCCGCGAGCCGCCGCAAGTTGGCCACCTTCAACGCCAACCCCAACCGATGCCCCCGGTGAACCTCAAGAACCAGCGTGTCCCACTGAAAAGTCCGCGACTCATGCCCCGGAACCCCGATCTGCGTATTCCCCGCCAGCGTCCCGTCCGGCGCGACCGCCACCGTGGTCACCCACTTCCGCCCCTGCGCCTCGGTCTTCGCCTCGTCGGCCCGTACGCGCTCGGCGTCCCAGATCTCCTGCTCGTAGTCCATCTCCCCGGTCGGGGCGTCGGTCATGAGCATCGACTTGAGGTACGCGAACTGCTCCACCCACTCCTCGGGGCAGGCCCCGGCCCACGACACCAGCCGGTACTCACCCGCCCGGGCGGCCGCCTTCGCCTCCAACTCCGCGAGGTGCGCGGGCGGCACCGGCAGCGGCAGGGACCGCCGGATCTCGGTGTTGCGCCAGGTGAACCCGTGCCGGGCGGCGAACGTCACGCCGGCCGCCGGCTCGTCCGAGACGGGCTGGTTGACGATGCCGAGCAGGCTGGTCCGCCCGAGCGAGGCGGTCCGCGCCGCTACGGCCTCCAGCAGCGCCGTCCCGACACCCTGGCGACGGGACGACGGCCGCACCGCGACCTCGACCTGCGCCAGGTTCAGGTTGTCGCGCATCGGCATCTCGATCTGGGCGCCGCCGACGACCTCGCCGTCGACCACGGCCGAGTACAGCTCACGCTGGTACGACGAGCCCTCGTGCGTCAGGTTGACCCGGACCTCGTCCAGGCTCCAGATCGGCGGGTCCACGCGCCCGAACGCCAGTCCCGCCGACATCGCGGCGTGGTTGGCGGACAGGGCGGCCTCATCGAGGGGGTCTATCCGGAAGATCTCCACGCGCGGAAGCTAACACCGCCCACACGCCCGGTCCATCCGATTTCGCCCCGCGGCCCGGGCGGCTCTGATGGGATGGCCTCATGGCCGATCTCGTCGTTCTGGGCTTCCCCGCCGAATCCGCCGCCCAGGTGGCGATGAGCCAGCTGGACCTGCTCCGCAACGAGGGCGCCCTCGTGCTGGAGGACCTGGCGCTGATCACCCGCCGCGAGGACGGGCGCATCCACGTCGCCCACGCGCGGCATCCGGCGCGGAAGGGCGCCGCCGGTGGCGCGGTGGCAGGGGTCGTGGTCGGCGCGCTGGCGGCGATCCCGGTGTTCGGGCTGACGGTGGGCGCGGCGGCCGGGGCGGCGCTGGCCAAGGCCGGGGCGATCGGGGTGGACGAGCGGCTGGTGGAGCAGATGGCGGGCGAGCTGAGCCCGGGCGCGGCGCACGTCCTGATGATGGTGGAGTCCGGTGACGCCGGGACGGTCACCGAGCGGATGCGCCCCTACGCCCCCGAGCTGGTGGTCAGCACGCTGCCGGAGGAGCTGACGAGGGAGCTCTTCACCGGCCCGTCATCCGGTCGATGACCTCGAAGTAGGTGTCGCGCTGGCGGCTCCACATGCGGTCCTCCATGAGCTTGAGGGTGTGGTCGGCGCGGACGCGGGCGGCCTCCGGGTCGCGGGCCACGTCGGCGATCGCGGTGGCGAGCCCGGGTCCGTCGGCGGGGTCGGCGAAGACCACCGCGCGCTCGTCGAAGTAGCGCTCGACGGTGGCGTTGCGGAAGGTCACGATCGGCACGCCGACGCCGGCGTACTCCATGATCTTGTTGGGGAGGATGTCGCGGGTCAGCGGCCCGAGCTGGTGCGGGACGAGTCCGACGTGGAGGTTCCCGAGCTCGGCGGGCAGGTCGGTGACGGCGATGGGGGTGTCGTCGAAGGCGACCCGGTCACCGGCGCCGAGCTTGGCGATGTGCTCGTGGAGGCGCGGGGCGTCGTCCCCGGCGCCGCGGATGCGCAGGCGCAGGCCGGGGAACTCCGTCCGCAGCCGCTCGACGGCCTCCACCGCCTGGAACACGCCCTGCCGTTCGGCGATCAGGCCGTGGTATCCGGCCACGATCTCGCCGCCGGGCGTCCAGTCCTTCCATTCGCGCCGCTGGAAGATGGCGTCGTCGGGGCAGTTGAGGACCGACGTCACGCGCGTCGAGGTGAGCCCGCGCAGCATCTCGGCGTAGGGCTCGTTGGCGGTGATGACCTCGGTCGAGAAGCGCATCGACGCCCGCTCGGAGGCGCGCACCGAACCCAGCAGCGCCGGGCGCGAGGCGAACTTCTCCTCGAAGGTCTTCGAGGTCAGGTCGTGGACGTCGAGCAGCACCGGCAGCCCGCGCAGGCGCTGCGGCAGTCCGCAGAAGACCAGGGTCTCCGGCATGGAGTGCGCCTGGACGAGGTCGAAGCGCTGCCGGTTCTTGGCCGCCCACCGCAGCGCGTGCCAGCTGAAGCGCCCGTAGAGCTTCAGGTACGCCCCCGCCGAGGCGCCGCGGTACTTGCGGATCGGCAGCTCCACCACGCGGACGCCGTTCACCGTCGACGTCACCGGCCGCTCGCCGACCTGGAGGGCGAGCACGGTGACCTCGTCGCCTCGCCCGGCGAGCGCCTCGGCCTGGCGGCGGACGCGGGCATCGGTGCGGTAGTCGGTGACGACGACCATGAGGATCCGGAGAGGGCGAACCGAATCGGGCCTTGGCATGCCCCGAACAATAGCGATGAAAAACGGTTCCCGGAAATCCGGGAACCGTTTATTCACACGTCCGTTCGGCGCTCATTCACCATTCGCCCGCCGTATTCCGGCTGTTAATCAAAGACTATTGACAACGGTGAGGAACTGGGTGGCCCGGGTGAACACGACGTAGCGGACACCGGGTCCGGACTCGGCGGCGACGCGGTCGGGGCGGACGGCGACGACGGCGTCGAACTCCAGTCCCTTGGATTCCAGTGCGGTCATGACGTGCACGCGCTCGTCGGGTTCGAGCCAGCCGGCGACCTGGTCGCGTTCGGTGGCGGGGGTGATGACGCCGACGGTGCCCTCGACCTGGCCGAGGAGTTCCTTGACGCGTTCGGCGACGGTGGCGGGGAGTTCGCCGTGCGGGACGCGCAGCTCCACCGGGACGGCGCCGGTGCGGCGGACGGCCTTGGGGATGTCGGCGTCGGGCACCGATTCGCGGATGGATTCGGCGGCGTATTCGAAGATCTCGGCGGAGTTGCGGTAGTTGGTGGTGAGGTGGAACTCGCGGCGCGGGAGGCGTCCGAGGGCCTCGTTGCGGGCGCGGCGGGCCTCACCGGCGTCGGGCCAGCTGGACTGGGCGGCGTCGCCGACGATGGTCCAGCTCGCCTGGCGTCCGCGGCGGCCGAGCATGCGCCACTGCATCGGGGACAGGTCCTGGGCCTCGTCGACGACGACGTGGGCGTAGCCGTCGTAGTCGGCGCCGCGTTCGCTGCGGGCGGCGCGGGTGAAGAGGCGGTCCTGGACGGTGGTGAGCTCCTGGATGCCGTCGCCGAGGTTCTCGCGGGCGGCCTTGGGTGCCTTGGGGCGCCCGAGCAGTCCGGCGAGCTCGTCGAGGAGCGGGATGTCGGAGACCGACCAGTCGGTTTCGGTCAGGGACGCTGCGACGCGCTCGACCTCGCGGCGGGTCAGCGCGCCCTGGGACGCCTGGCCCAGCAGGCGCGGGTCGCCCAGCCAGCGCAGGACGGTCTCCGGGCCGAGTTCGGGCCACCAGCGGTGCAGGAAGTCCAGGAACTCGTTGCGGTGGCCGACCTCGCGGGAGAACTCGGCGGGCACGAGGCCGCTTTCGATGCGCTCCTTCGCCTTGCGCCACAAGGCGATCAGCAGCGCGCGCCCGGCCTCGGTGACGGCGTGGTTGTGCTGGAGGTTGCGTGCGTGCACCGCCCGGCGGGCGGCGGTCAGCTCGGGTTCGCCCAGGCGCAGGACCTGGCCGCGGTAGACGATGGTGAGGGTCTCGGGCGCGGTCGGCGGGGTGAGCCGCGCGGCCCGGGACAGGACCTTGCGGATGCGCATGGCGCCCTTGACGGCGGCGACCGCCGGGGCGTCCTGGCGCACGGCCTTGGCGCCGTCCACGAACTCGCCGAGGGCGTAGAGCGCGGCGGCGTCCTCGCCCAGGGAGGGCAGGACGCGTTCGATGTAGCGCAGGAAGACCGTGGACGGGCCGACGACGAGGACGCCGCCGCCTTCGAAGCGCCGCCGGTCGGCGTAGAGCAGGTAGGCGGCGCGGTGGAGGGCGACGACGGTCTTGCCGGTGCCGGGTCCGCCGCTGATCATGGTGACGCCGCGCGCTTCGGCGCGGATGGCCTCGTCCTGCTCGCGCTGGATGGTGGCGACGATGTCCTTCATGCGCTCGCCGCGGGCGCGGGCGAGCGCGGCCATGAGGGCGCCGTCGCCGATGACGCTGAGTTCGCCCTCGCCGTGTTCGGTGTCGAGGAGGTCGTCGGAGATGTCGAGGACGGTGCGTCCGCTGCTGCGGATGACGCGGCGTCGGATGACCGACATCCGGTCGGCGGCGGTGGCGCGGTAGAAGGGTGCGGCGGCGGGTGCGCGCCAGTCGAGCAGGAGCGGTTTCTGGGCGGCGTCCCGCAGTCCGATGCGGCCGATGTGGCGGGTGATGTCGCCGTCGAGGTCGAGGCGCCCGAAGACGAGGCCCTCGTGCTCGGCGTCGAGGGTGTGGAGCCGCTTGGCGGCCTGGTAGACGAAGACGTCGCGCTCGTACTGTGCGCCGGGCACTCTGGCGTGCGAGAAGTTGTAACCGTCCTTTTCGGCCCGCACGGCCACCGCCCGCAATTCGTCGAGCCGGCCGTAGACGGTGTCGACGTGCTCCTGCTCCTGGGCGATCTCGGCATCTCTGGCCGCCGTGTCCGTTCCCCCCGGATGCCCGTTCTGACTCAACTTGTGCAACTCCCCTGCGCGGCCATGACCCTAAAAAATGAAGCCATTCAGTCTAGCTCCCGGCGGATTCGATCATCGAGGTACTGGGACATCGACAGAGATGTATATGTCGGGATATGGACTGACTTGTGAGGCCGGTTCGTTTTACGGTTCATGCACGTTCGCAGCCGCCGTGGCGCGGGCGTGTGCACCCGACAAAGCCGCCCCTTCGGGAGTGGGGGCGGCCCTCTAGGAGGACGTCATGCTCGTGAACGTCGGACTGGGAGTAGCGGTCATCGCGGGGTGGTGGGGCTGGCACTGCTGGTGCTGGTGGTAGTGCCGTTACCGCCCGGCCCCCGTCTCTCTCCAGGTCTTGAGGCGGGGGCCGGGTCATGCCCGAACAACCAGGTCAGCGAGGGCTGGACGATCGGGCGCAGCATCCGCGAGACCGGCGCGGTCATCAGCAGCAGCGCCAGGGCCGCCGCCGACAGCGTCACCAGGAACGTGCCGAGCCGGCCGTCCGCCCACTCGAAGAAACCGGTCCGCCCGGCCAGTACACGGACGACCAGGCCGTGCAGCAGGTACGCGTACAGGGTGCGCTCGCCGAGCGCGGTCCAGGCCCGTCCCCGCCCGGGCACCCAGGCCAGGAACGTGACGACCAGCACCGCCGCCGCGGCCAGCGCGCCCACCTTGAGCGACAGGTTCGTCCCGAAGTCGCCGACCAGCCGGGAGTAGCGGAAGTAGCCCCACCGCAGCGAGACGTGCGGCGCCACGGCGAAGACCACCGCCAGCACACCGCAGGACGCCGCCAGCGCCGCCAGCCGCACCGCGCGGTTGCGCAGGGCCCGCAGGTGACGCGGCTCCAGCACCAGCCCGGCCACGAAGAACGGCAGGTACTGCAGGATCCGGCCCAGGTCCAGCACCGTCGGGACCGGCACCAGCGACGCCCCGATGGAGACGAGCACGGCGATGGGCAGCGCGAACCGCACCAGCCGCCAGATCGGCGCGGTGATCCGCCACACGAACAGCGCGGGCAGGAACCACATCAGGTACCAGGGATCGAACAGGTCCCAGGTGAAGGCCGGCGTTTCGGTCCGCCACCGCACCAGCGCGTACAGGAACGAAAAGAGCACATAAGGCGCGATGAGGCCGGTGACCAGGCCTCTCAGCTGCCGCGGCCGTCTTTCGAAACCGCGCGACAGATGCCCGGAGACGAACACGAAGGCGGGCATGTGCAGCAGGTACACGGCCAGGTAGACCGACCTGAGCAGGCCCTCCCGTCCGGTCAGCAGCGGCTCCCAGGCGTGCCCGCACACCACCAGGACCATCAGGATGAGCTTCGCGTTCGAGAAGTACGCGTCTTTCGCCCCGCCCGGGGGCGCGGCGATCTCGGGCACGGGGGCGAGCACGGGGTGTGGAGCGGGCATGGGTCGGCACATTAGGACCGTCCGTACCCCCGTCAGGGCACGCCCATGCCCCGGGTGGGCGTCATCACGACATGCCCGGCGAAGAACATGGCCGCGCGCGACCAGGAGACGCGGTCGCGCGCGGCCTCCCCGCCCGCCTAGGCGGCCACCGGAACCGGCCCGGCGACCGCCCGCTCATACCTCCATCGCACCGCCGCCAGCAGCTCCGGGCAGGCGCCCAGTGGGGGCGTCACCCAGGCGCCGGCCGCGACGGCGTCCGCGCGGACGCGTTCGTACAGCAGGCCGGGCGCGATGAAGTAGGACGCCACCGCCACCCGCCGGGCGCCGCGCGAGCGCAGCCCGGCGATGGCGGTGGCCACGTCCGGCTCGGCGGCGGCCGCGTACGCGGGGCTACCCATCGCCCCCGTGTGCGCGGCCAGCCGCCGGGCCATGTCGCCGACGTGTGCCAGCGACCTCGGGTCCCGGCTACCCGCCGCGGCGAGCACGACGGCGTCGTGCGGCGGGAGAGTCCGGGCCAGCGCGGGGACGAGGTGGGCGCCACCCATCGGCGCGGTCACCTCCACCCGCAGGCGCGGACGGCGTTCCCGCGCCTCAGCCACAAGGCGCGGGACGTCCACACGAGAATGGAAAGCGTCGGTCAGCAGGAGCGGGACCACGACGGCCTCGTCCAGCGACGTCAGCAGCGTCACGGGGGACGGCTCGTCGAAGTCGATGAAGGACGCGTGCGCGCCCAGCTCGGCGGCGATCTCGCGCACCACGGCCGAGGAGCGTCCGTCCCGGCTGCCGTGCGCGATCAGGACCAGCGGGGTCACAGGTGGATCCCGCATTCTTCCTTGTCGAACATCGCCCACCGCCCGGCGCGCGGGTCCTCCCCGGGCGCGACGCGGCGGGTGCACGGCCAGCAGCCCACCGAGCCGTAGCCGCGGTTGAACAGCTCGTTGACGGGGATGTCGTTGGCCGCGATGTAGGCGTCCACATCGGACTGGGTCCAGCTCGCGATGGGCGCGACCTTCACCTTGCGGCGATTGGCGTCGAAGTCCACCACGCGGGTGCCGGCGCGGCTCTTCGACTCGTCCCGGCGCAGCCCGGCCGCCCACGCGTCGTAGTCGGCGAGGGCGTTGTCGAGGGGCTCGACCTTGCGCATGTGGCAGCACTCGTCGGGCGAGCGGTCCCATAGGCGGGGCCCGAACTCGCCGTCCTGGCGGCCGACGGTGCGGGCGGGGGTCACCGAGCGCACGGTCACCGGGAGGGTGCGGCGGACGGTCTCGCGCACGTCGAGGGTCTCGTCGAAGTGCAGGCCGGTGTCGAGGAAGACCACCTCCACCCCGGGCGCGACGCTCGACACGAGGTGGACGAGGACGGCGTCGGCGAAGGACGAGGTCACGCAGAAGCGCTCGCCGAACTCGCCGGCGGCCCATTCGACGATGCGGTGGGGGGTGGCGTTCTCCAGTTCGCGCCCGGCTCGCAGGGCCAGGTCGCGCAGTTCGTAGGGGTCGCGCTCGTTAGTGGGGCTCATCGCCGGTCTCCTCTTCGGGTGCCGGTATTGCCGAGGGAGTGGGTGCCTCGTCGAAGGCGAGGCCGTGGAAGCGGACGGTGAACACGCGGGCGCAGGAACGGCATTCGTAGCCTTTGCTCTCGGCGTGCGGACGCAGGTCCTCGTCTCCGCAGTAGGGGCAGTGGTAGGGGACGACGCGGCTCACTGGAGGTCCTTCTCTTCGGCGCGGGTGACCCAGTCGGCGAAGGCCTCGCCGTCCTCGCGCTGGTCCAGGTAGTGGCCGGTGACGCGCTCGATGAAGTCGGGCAGTTCCTCGGCGGCGACCTTGTGGCCGCGCAGTTTGCGGCCGAAGCCGGCGTGCCGGGCGTGCCCGCCGCCGAGGTGGACCTGGAAGCCCTCCACGCGCTTGCCCTCGTGCATGACGAGCTGGCCCTTGAGGCCGAAGTCGGCGGTCTGGGTGCGGGCGCAGGCGTTGGGGCAGCCGTTCACGTGGATCGACAGTGGAGTGTCCACATCGGGCATCCGCCGCTCCAGCTGGAGGATGGTGGTGGCCGCGCGTTCCTTGGTGTCGACCAGGGCGAGCTTGCAGAACTCGATGCCGGTGCAGGCCATGGTGGAGCGCCGCCACGGGGACGGGTCGGCGTAGAGGCCGATCTCGCGCAGGTCGGCCACCGCGGCGTCCACATCGGATTCGGCGATGTCCAGGATGAGCAGCTTCTGCATGGGGGTGGTGCGGACGCGGTCGCTGCCGTAGCGCTCGGCGATGTCGGCGATCTGGGACAGCACGGTGCCCGACACGCGCCCGACGACCGGTGCGACGCCGATGTAGTAGCGCCCGTCGGTCTGGCGGTGGACGCCGATGTGGTCCAGCAGGGCCGGGGGCGTGACCGGCGGGTCGAGGTCGTCGAGCTTGCGCTTGAGGTACTCGGTCTCCAGGACCTCGCGGAAGCGCGCCACGCCCCAGTCGGCGACCAGGAACTTCAGCCGGGCCCGGTTGCGCAGGCGGCGGTAGCCGTAGTCGCGGAAGATCTCGGTGACACCGAGCCAGACCGCGGGGACGTCCTCAAGGGACACCCAGACGCCCAGGCGCTGCGCCAGCATCGGGTTGGTGGACAGGCCGCCGCCGACCCACAGGTCGAAGCCGGGCCCGTGGACGGGATGAACCGCGCCCAGGAACGAGATGTCGTTGGTCTCGTAAGGGATGTCGGGCAGCCACGAGATGGCCGTCTTGAACTTGCGGGGCAGGTTCGACAGGCTCTTGTCGCCGACGTAGCGGGCGGTGATCTCGTCGATGGCGGGGGTGGCGTCGATGACCTCGTCGCCGGAGACGCCCGCGACGGGGCTGCCCAGGACCACGCGCGGGCAGTCGCCGCAGGCCTCCTGTGTGGACAGTCCGACCTCTTCCAGCCGCCGCCAGATCTCGGGCACGTCCTCCACCCGGATCCAGTGGTACTGCACGTTCTGCCGGTCGGTGACGTCGGCGGTGTCGCGCCCGAAGTCGGTGGAAATGGACGCCACCGCGCGCAGCTGCGCCACCGACAGCTGCCCGCCGTCGATGCGGGCGCGCAGCATGAAGTACTCGTCCTCCAGCTCCTCGGGCTCCATGACACCGGTGAAGGTGCCGTCGAAGCCGGGTTTGCGCTGGGTGTACAGGCCCCACCAGCGGAAGCGCCCGCGCAGGTCGGAGGGGTCGATGGAGGCGAAGCCGCGGTGGGCGTAGATGTTCTCGATCCGGGCCCGCACATTGAGCGGGTTGTCGTCCTTTTTGGACTGCTCATTGGGGTTCAGGGGCTCGGTGTGGCCGAGGGCCCACTGGCCCTGCCCCTTCGCATTGTGCTTGCTGCGGACCGACGCGGTGGTGCTCAAAGGGTGCTCCCGGTGCATGAGATCGGCACACGCTCGATCGCACACGGGATTCGTCCGGCGCACGGATCGGCGCGCGCCCGGAGAAAAAGGGAATGACGGGGATTCTCAGGCGCGACTATGCACCGGGGGTACAGATGGCGCTGCGGGTACGCCCGTAGTCCACGTGGCGGCGGGCCACGAGGCGACGGCGTAGGGCAGCATCCATGGGCGCAAGCATGCCACAGGCATCGCCGCCCGTCACCCCCCGTACGGGCGGTCGGGAAGATCGGCGCCGGTCATCGGGGGTAACGGCGCATTCATCGACGCTTGACAGTGAATCGAAAGAGGATCTTCAGGCCAGCGGTACGACGACCACGGCCTCGGTGCCGCCGCCCTCGCGCGGGCGCAGATCGATCGTGCCGCGCAGCTCGCCGGTGGCCAGGGTCCGCACGATCTGCAGGCCGAGGCGCTGGCTGTGCTCGATGCGGAAGTTGTCCGGCAGGCCGCGCCCGGTGTCGGAGACGGTCACCCGCAGCTCGCCGGGCCCCCGGTCCACCGACAGGATCACCTCGCCGGTCTCGCCGGGCCCGTACGCGTGCTCGACGGCGTTCTGGAGCAGCTCGTTCAGCACCATCACCAGCGGCGTGGCCACCTCGGCGGGCAGGACGCCGAAGCCGCCCTCCCGGCGCAGCCGCACCGAGGACTCGGCCGCGGCGACCTCGGCGGCCATGGACGAGATGCGGTCCACGATCTCGTCGAAGGCCACCGCCTCGTCGCTGGAGTGGGACAGGGTCTCGTGCACCAGGGCGATGGACGCCACTCTGCGCACCGACTCCTCCAGCGCCGCCCGCGCCTGCGGGGCGCCGACCCGGCGCGCCTGGAGCCGCAGCAGCGCCGCCACCGTCTGGAGGTTGTTCTTGACCCGGTGGTGGATCTCGCGGATCGTGGCGTCCTTGGTCATCAGCGCCCGGTCGCGGCGGCGGACCTCGGTGACGTCCCGGACGAGGATCAGCGCGCCGGCGGGCGAGCCGACGGGCCGCAGCGGCAGCGCGCGCATCAGCACCGTCGCCCCGCGCGCCTCGATCTCCTTGCGCGGCGGGCTGTCCCCGCGCAGGGCGGAGTTGATGCGCGCCACGGCGTCCCCGCCGTCGAAGGGGTCGTCGGCGAGGTGCCCGGTGATGGCGGCGATGTCCTCGCCGAGCAGGTGCCCGGACACGCCCAGGCGGCGGTAGGCCGACAGGGCGTTCGGGGAGATGTACTTCACCTTCCCGGCCGCGTCCAGCCGGATCAGGCCGTCCCCGACGCGGGGCGCGGTGGTGGTCTCGCCGGGCAGGCGCGGCGGGGGGAAGGTCCCGTCGGTGACCATCTGCGCCAGGTCGTCGGCGATGTTCAGGTAGTTCGACTCCAGCCGGCTGGGGCTGCGCACGGTCATCAGGTTGGTGTCGCGGGCGATGACGGCCAGCACCGGCTCGTCCGGGGTCCGCCGGACCGGGATCGCCTCGTGCCGGGCGGGGGTGTCGCCGAACCACACCGGGTCGCCCTCGCGCCAGATGCGGCCCTCGGCGTAGGCGGCGGTGAGGTGCGCGGCGTCCTCACCGCGGAGGGTGCGCGCGACCTGGTCGTCGTAGTAGGCGGTCATGCCCGTGGTGGGGCGCACCTGGGCGACGCAGATGTAGCCCACCTCCGGGTCCCGCGCGCGCACCCACATCAGCAGGTCGGCGAAGGACAGGTCGGACAGCAGCTGCCACTCGGCGGCGAGGAGGTGCAGGTGGTCCACCTGGTCCTCGTCGAGGTCGGTGTGCGCGCTGAGCAGATCACGGAGGGTCGACACGCATCGAGGGTAGCGATCAATCCGGTTGAGCCGTGGTGTGAGCGTCCGTAGGGTCGCTCACATGGCATCTCCCGCGTCCAACGAGCTGTGCGGCCTGCTGGCCGAGTCCGACCGCCTGCGCGCCTACGCCGCCGTCGTCCTGGGGGCGTCGACGTCCGCCGAGGTCGCCGAGCGCGCCGGGCTGGCCCCCAAGGCCGCCGTGAAGGCGCTCCAGCGGCTCATCGGCTCGGGGCTGGTCTCGGCCGACGGGAGCCTGTCGGCCGACCCGGCGGTGTTCAAGGAGGCCGCGCGGCGGGCCGCGCCGGTGGAGCCGGCGGTGGTCCTGGACGCCGATCCCGAGCGGGACGCCGTCCTGCGCGCGTTCGTGCGCGACGACCGGCTGACGAGCCTGCCGAGCGGGTTCCGCAAGATCAAGATCGTGGTCGAGCACATCGCCGAACGCTCCTTCGAGCCCGGCGTGACCTACACCGAGCCGCAGGTCAACGAGGTCCTCAAGGGCTGGCACGCCGACCACGCCGCGCTGCGCCGCTACCTGATCGACACCGGCACGATGAGCCGCGAGGACGGGAAGTACTGGCGCTCCGGCGGCAAGGTCGAGGTCTAGAGACCCGCGAGGAGGGGACGCGGGTCCCCGAACAGCCAGTTGCCGGAGGCCTCGCGGTCGTCGCCGGTGAAGAACTCCCGGCACAGGACGCCGAAGCGCTCCCGGGACAGCGCGCGCCCGTCGGGCACGATGTGCCCGAGCGCCACGTCGATCTGCGGCTCGACCAGGCCGTGCGCGCGCAGCAGCAGCCGGACCAGCGGCAGGCCGATCTCGTCGTCGCCGTTCTGGTCGCACAGGTCGAACAGGCGCTCCCAGACCTCCTGCGCGGCCTTGTCGAAACCGGCGGGGTCGGTGACCGCGCCCTCGTCCATGGCCGCGATGAACGCCTCCAGGCCCAGCTCGCCGTCGGCGCCCAGGACCTCGCCCCACAGCCGCTCGTAGGCCTTGCGCAGCCGCAGCACACCCGGGTGGCCGTCCTCCAGCTCCAGCGAGCAGCGCAGGCGCTCGGCGATGCGCAGGTAGTCGGCGAGCTCGACCCGGCCGCGATGGTCGGTGTCGAGCAGGCCGAAGCGGCGGATGAGCTTGCGCGTCTGGAACTCGCTCGCCATGGCCGTACCTCTCGCTCACCGTCCGGTCAGGGTCACTGTAGGTCCACCGGGGTGGTCACCGGGCGGGTTTGAGCTGACGGAGGAGCCGCTGCGCGAAGGCGGCCGCCTGCTCGCCGGTGAGGGCGGGGCGGTCGAGCAGGAGCCGGTACCAGAGGACGCCGTAGGCCTGGTCGAGGACGGCTTCGGCGTCCTCGGCGCCGACGCCGTGGCGGGTGAGGAGCCCGCGCAGGACGGCGCGGCGGCGGTCGGTGAAGTCCTGGAGCGTGGTGAGGGTGGCCGGGTCGCGCTGCGCCTCGGCCATGAGGGTGCGCAGCAGCGGGGCGACTTCGTCGGCGCGCGTGAAGGTGGCGGTGAGGAAGGCGGTGAGGTCGCCGTCGAGGGTGCCGGTGTCGGGTTCGGGGACGACGGCCCGGCCCATCTCGATGAAGGCCTCCAGCAGGATCGCGTACTTCGTGGGCCACCAGCGGTAGAGCGTCTGTTTGCCGACCCCGGCCGCGGCGGCGATGGCGGCGACGGTGACGTCGGGGTCCTCGCGGAAGAGGCGCACGGCGGCGTCCAGGACGGCCTCGCGCGCGGCCTCGTTGCGCCTGCGGCCGGTGTGGGGTCGGGTCGTCATGTGACGAAGGTAGCAGTTGACGAGACCGGGAGTCTCGGCAAATACTTATCGAGACACAGAGTCTCGACAAGGAGTGCGACCAATGGACTTCAAGGGACAGACCGCTCTCGTCATCGGCGGCGGCTCGGGCATCGGCGCCGCCACCGCCGCCCGCTTCGCCGAACTGGGCGCGTCGGTGGTCGTCACCGGCCGCCGCGCCGGCGTCCTGACCGCCACCGCCGAGAAGATCGGCGGCGAATGGGCCGCCGTCGACGCCACCGACGCCACCGCCCTGGCGGCCTTCTTCGCCGACGGGCGCCGCTACGACCACCTCGTGCTGGCCTTCAGCGGCGGCAAGGGCTTCGGGACGGTCGCCGACCTGCCCGTGGCCGACCTGCGCGAGGCCTTCGAGGCCAAGGTCTTCGGGCACTTCGCCGCGCTCAAGGCGGCACAGGGCAATCTCACCGAGCACGCCTCGGTGACCTTCATCAGCGCCATCTCGGCCCGCGCGGGCATGCCCGGGACGGCCGGGCTCGCCGCGGTCAACGGCGCCATCGAGGCGATGGTCCCGCCCCTGGCGGCCGAGCTGGCGCCGGTACGGGTCAACGCGATCTCGCCGGGCGTCATCGACACCGAGTGGTGGAGCGCCCTGGGCGAGGAGGAGCGGGCCGCGACCTTCGACTTCTACGCGGCCAAACTGCCCGCCAAGCGGGTCGGGCGCGCCGACGAGGTCGCCGCGGCGGTGGTGGCGCTCGCGGGCAACACCTACGTCACCGGCTCGATCCTGGAGGTGGCCGGCGGCGGGCACATCCCGGCCGCCGTGTAATACCCGGAAAACACCGAACGGCCCCCTCGTTGTCACGAGCGGGGCCGTTCGCGCGTACCACTAGGCGTTCGGACGACGACCGTGGTTCGCGCCCTTCTTCTTGCGGGCACGACGCTTACGCGCTTTCTTCGCCATGGGAATCACTCCTCACCGTGCTAGGTCCAGCCCTACACGATATTGGCTGCCCCCTGGAGCGCTCACGCCGAGGCCGCCTACTGTGATCGTCGGAGTACGAACCACACGACATGGGAGTCGAGATGGCCGAGGAGATCCGCGCCGAGATGGTGGCGAACGTCTGGAAGATCGTCGCCAAGGTCGGCGACGTCATCGAGGCCGACGAGCCGATCGCCATTCTTGAGTCGATGAAGATGGAGATCCCGGTCCTGGCCGAGGACGGCGGCACCGTCACCAGCATCGCGGTCAACGAAGGCGATGTGGTCCAGGAAGGCGACCTGATCGCGGTCCTCGACTGATGGACGTCCGAGTACGCGTGGCGACCCCGGCCGACTACCCCGCGGCCGGGCGCATCTCCGTGACCGCCTACCGCGAGGGCGGGCACTTCACCGGCGACGCCGAGTTCTACGCCAAGAAGCTCGCCGACGCCGAGACCCGGGCGACCCAGTGCGACCTGCTGGTCGCCGTCGACGCGGCCTCCCAGGACGTCCTCGGCACCGTCGCCTACTGCCCCTACGGCACGCCGCTGACCGAGCTGTGCGAGGAGGGCGAGGCGGAGTTCCGCATGCTCGCGGTGGACCCCGCCGCGCAGGGCAGGGGCGTCGGCGAGACGCTCGTGCGCGCCTGCGTCGACCGCGCCCGGGACGCCGGATGCCGCGCGCTGGTCCTGTGCAGCCGCTCCGACGTGGCCTTCGCCGCCATCCGGCTCTACGAGCGCCTGGGCTTCACGCGCACCCCCGAGAAGGACTGGTCACCCGCCGAGGGGATCTCCCTCATCGGCTGGCGGATGGAGCTCTAGACGCCTCCGGCGGGGCGGGCGGCGCCCGTCCCGCGCACCGCCGAAAGCCATAACGCACCCGCTTCGCGCATGACATGATCGCCTCGTGAGACGCCCGGGGCGACATCGCGCACTCACCCAAGCGGCGTATCCGCAGCTCACCGGCGAAACGCCGGTCCCAGGGATGCCCACGCGCGGAAATCTCCCGCCGATGCCACGTGACTGCTCGCTTTCGCGCACAATATGCTTGCTTCGCGCATGATCACGCAGGCACGCTTGAGCAGGGAGAACCGCATGACCGAGCAAGTGGGAACGACCCGACCCGCCGGAGCGACCGGTGAGGGCGTGAGCGCCCATCGCGGTTCCGGCATGGCGGCCGACATCGAGGAGCAGCCGGGCGTCTACGCCGAGCTGCTCGACAACCACGCCGGCGCCATCGGCGAGGTCGCCGCGGCGATCGCGCGCAAGAAGCCCCGCCACGTCATCTTCACCGCGCGCGGCACCTCCGACCACGCCGCCCTGTACGCCGCCTACCTGACCGAGATCCGTCTCGGCATCCCCGCCGGCCTGGCCTCCCCCAGCGCGATCACCGTCTACGGCGCCCGTCCCGACATGAAGGACGCCCTCGTCGTCGGCGTGTCCCAGTCGGGCGGCTCCCCCGACATCGGCGAGGTCCTGCGCGTGGCCCGCGAGTCCGGCGCCCAGACCCTGGCCGTGACGAACAACCCCGCCTCGCCCCTGGCCGCCGCCGCCGAGCTGCACATCGACGTCTCCGCCGGCCACGAGCGCGCGGTGGCCGCCACCAAGACCTACACCGCCGAGCTGCTGGCGCTGCTGATGCTGGTCGAGTCGATCCGCGGCGAGGGGACCCTGCCGGCCTCGGAACGCGCCGAGCTCGGCAAGCTCCCCGAGCTGGCCCGCGCCGTCCTCGCCGACGACACCGCCGTCGAGCTCGCGCCCCGCTACCGCTTCGCCGAGCGGCTGATCACCACCGGCCGCGGCTACGCGTACCCCACCGCCCGCGAGGCGGCGCTGAAGCTCATGGAGACCAGCTACCTGTCCGGCCTGGCGTTCTCCGGCGCCGACCTGCTGCACGGGCCCCTGGCGATGGCCGACCCGGACGTCCCGGTGCTGGCCGTGGTCGGCAACGGGCCCGGCGGGCAGACCATGCGCGAAGTGCTCGGCCGGCTGGGTGAGCGCCGCGCGGACGTCGTCACCATCGGCGCCGACGTCCCCGGTGTGGTGAACGTGCCGACGCCGGACGTGGACGAGCGCTACGCGCCACTGCTGGACATCCTGCCGCTCCAGCGCCTGGCGCTGGCGCTGGCGCTGACCCGGGGCGAGAACCCGGACGCGCCGCGCGGGCTGAAGAAGGTCACCGAGACCCTCTGAACCGCGAAGGCCTTCTGACATACGCCGAAGCGGCCGTGCCCTGGGGCACGGCCGCTTCTTCACGCCCGGGAACCCACCGCGGTAGCGGGGAGACCTCACCCGGGCGGGGCATGGGGCTCCGGTCAGCAGCCGGTGCCGCAGAGCATCCAGCTGGTGCAGTAGCCGCCCTCCTGGCAGCCGGAGCCGCGGTAGCAGCACTTCTTTCGCAGACGCCCGCCGTCACACCACGTGTCCTGCGAGATCAAGGTGCAGTTGGCCGTGCTCCTGCACGCCGGGCACGCGGCGTGCGCCTCGCCCTTGGGTACGAACCGGCGCAGCAACGCGTCCCCGATCCTGCCGATCTTCTTCATGTCGTCTCCTCTCGGCCGCACGAAGGCGGTCCGGCCCCCGTGCCGGATATGCCGCGAAGGTATCGACGGCACCCGATCGGTCGCTGTCCCCGTATGCGGTCGCATATGCGCTCGGGCGCGAAACGAGGCCCCGGGAACCTCGCGGTTCCCGGGGCCTACCTCTCCCTGGGTGTGGCTTTGTGGGGCGGCTTAGTGCGCGGCCGCCATCACGTCGGCCTTCTCCGGCTCTCCTCCGCCGTCGCCCTTGGGCGCCTGGCTGGTCCGCAGTGGGACCGCCTTGAGGAAGAGCGCGCAGAGCAGGGCCGCTGCGGCGAACGGGATGCTCCAGTAGAAGATCGTCACGATCGAGTCGGTGACACCGCTGGTCACGTAGCCGTGGATGGGCTCCGGGAGGTTCTGGATGGCCTTGGGGTCCATGCCCTGGCCGCCGCCGGTGAAGTTGGCCAGCGCCTCGGGCGGGAGCTTGCCGGTGAGGCTGTTCTTCAGCTCGTTGGCGAAGATCGCGCCGTAGAGGGCCACACCGAACGAGCCGCCGATGCTGCGCAGGAACGTCGAGGTGGAGCTGGCCACGCCGATGTCGCGCTGGGGCGCCGAGTTCTGCGCCACCACCATCGCCACCTGCATGATCAGACCCAGACCGGCGCCGAAGACGATGAGGAACAGGCTCGTCTTGAGCAGCGGGGTGGCCACCTCGATCGTGGTCAGCAGGTAGATGCCGACGATCATGGTGACGCTGCCCAGGATCGGGAAGATCTTGTACTTGCCGGTCTTGGTCAGGATCGCGCCGGACAGGAGCGAGCCGACCATGGCCGCCAGCATCATCGGGATGAACGAGACACCCGAACCCGTGGGGCTCTGGCCCTTCACGATCTGCAGGTACATCGGGATGAAGGTCATCGCACCGAACATCGCGAAGCCCTGCAGGAAGCCGACGGCGTTGATCAGGACGAAGTTGCGGTCCTTGAACAGCCGCAGCGGAAGCACCGGCTCGGCCGCCCTGCGTTCCACGACGACCAGCGCGATCAGCGCCACCACCGAGACCACGCCCAGGCCGATGATCTGCCAGGAGTCCCACTCGTACTCGGTGCCGCCCCACGTGGTCAGCAGGACCATCGCGCCGGCCGCGATCGACAGCAGGATGATGCCCGCGTAGTCGATCTTCGCCTCGTTCCGGTGCCGCGGAAGGTGCAGGGTGAAACCGACGACCAGCAGCGCCGCGATACCCAGCGGCAGGTTGATGTAGAACGTCCAGCGCCAGTTCAGCGAGTCCGTGAGCACACCGCCCAGGAACGGTCCGCCGATCATGGCGAGCATCATGACCGCCGCCATCGGACCCTGGTACTTGCCGCGCTCACGCGGCGGAACCAGGTCACCGATGATGGCCATCACACCGACCATCAGACCACCGGCACCCAGGCCCTGCAGGCCACGGAACCCGATGAGCTGCCCCATGTTCTGAGCCGCGCCCGAAGCCGCCGACCCCACCAGGAACAACGCGATGGAGAACATGAAGAGTCGCTTGCGGCCGTAAAGGTCGCCGAGCTTGCCGTACAGGGGCGTCGAAATCGTCGCCGCCAGAATGTAGGCGGTCACCACCCACGACATGTGCGCGTAACCACCGAACTCGCCGACGATCACGGGCATGGCGGTACCGACGATGGTGTTGTCCAGCATCGCGAGCAACATCGCGAGCATCAGACCAGGCAGGACGACCAGGACTTCCCGCCGCAGCTTCGGCGGCGGTGCGGCGTCGGTAGCCTGAGACATGGGTACGATCCTCTCAAGCAGGCTTACTTGCCGACCGGCAAGTACTCTGTGAAACTAGATTCGCCACTAGCCGGTCGTCAAGTAAGTATCCGAGGTTGTGATGACGAGCACGCGAGAACGCATTCAGCGGGTTTCGCTCGACCTGTTCCTGCGACAGGGTTACGAGAAGACCTCCCTGCGCGAGATCGCCGAGGAACTCGGCGTCACCAAGGCCGCCCTCTACTACCACTTCAAGACCAAGGACGACATCCTCACCAGCTACTTCGTCGACTTCGGCGACGCCGTCAAGGCCCTGCTGGACTGGGCGGAAACCCAGGAGCCCACCCCCCGCCTCCGCCGCGAGCTCCTCACCCGCTACATGGACATCATCAGCGAACGCCACAAGATGATCCAGTTCGTCCACGAGAACCAGCCCACCATGCGCCGCCTGGATGAGAAGAGCCGGTTCAAGACCTTCATGAACCGCATGAACAACCTCATGACCGGCCCCGACGCCGACCTGGAAAGCCGCCTCCGAGGCTTCCAGGCGATCATGACCGCCCACACCAGCTGGTTCCTCTTCTTCGAAGAAGAAGGAATCGAACGCGAAGAACTCCGCGCCGCCGCCCTCAACGTCGCCCTCGGCATGCTCGCCGCCAACGACATCCACCGCGCCGCCGACCCCGTAGCCACCGAACTGGCGACCGCCGCCATCGCGGCAGCAGAAGACGCGCTGGAGGAACAGGTCGACAAGAACGGGGAGACGGCACCGACCGCACCGACGGCAGAACCGAGCCCCGCCGGCGCGTAGTGGACGGGCGGGACTGGGCTGAGACCGGAGCTGGGGCTGGGGCGGAGCCGGAGGCCGGGACCAAAACTGTGGCTCGGGCTGGGGCGGAGCCAGGGCCGGGGCCGGGACCAGAACTGGGGCTGCGACCGGGGCTCGGGCGGGGGCTGGGGCAACCCGAACACGAGCGAGCAGGGCGGAAGCAAGAACAGGGCGGGCTGCAGGAGCAGCGTCGGACGCCGAAGCGACGGCGACGACAGCACGGCATGGCGGTGGCGGTGGCGGTGGCGGTGGCGAGCCGCAGCAGCAACGGCGAGACGACCAAGCCGGACACGATGCGGAGCCACGCGAAAGTACGAAGCCGAGCCAAGAGACCGGCCAGCCGCGAACGCAAGACCCGGCCCGCCCAGGCACCGATGGGCGAAGCCTGCCCGAGAACAAAGCCGGTGACGGCAATCAAGCCGGATGCGATGCGCAGCCCCGTGCACGAAGCAAGCGGCGAAGATCCGGCCAGGACGGGCGAGTGGCGATCGACGAAGCCCACCCGAGGCGAGGGCCGGGGACGATAGACCCCTGAGTGCGATGCGCAGCATGGTGCGTAAGAACCGACGCCACGCGAAGACCGGCCGGTGACGAGGTGTCGACCCGGGCCGGGCAAACAGCGATGGGTGAAGCCAGCCCGGGGTGAGGGCGGTAGACGTAAGACCGGCCGGGTGTGATGCGAAGCCTGGTGCGGTGGGGGTGAGACGAAGTCCTGGCGGTGTGGGGACGCCAGCGGTGGGTGAAGCCCGCCCGAAGGTAAGCCGGTGACGATGGCTGGAGCCGGGTGCGATGCGTAGCAGGGTAGGGCTCTTGACCTGACCCGCAGCTTGCAAGCCTGGCCGTCACGACAGACGAGGCCCCGCACAACCTTTCCCGAAGAGAGCTGGATCTTCTGGCGTGCGGCCTGACGGGTCATGAGAACGAGGGTTCTGGGGGTGTCAAGACATGTTCTTCCGTCTTGACACCCCCAGGTTCCTCGTTCACCGTCTGCGAGGCCGAACGACGGGAGATCCGCGGCCGGTAACCCGAACGATCAGAGTGGGGATGGAAGGGGACGGGCCAAGGGGGAGAGGCGCGAAGAAGGGTGGTGCGGGCCGGGGTGGCGATAGAGCGAGGCCGAACGACGGAAGATCCGCGGGCAGAAACCCGAATGACCACGGTGGGGATGGAAGGGACCGGCCAGCGGGAGAGGCACGACAAGGCCAGTGCGGCCCGGGGCGGCGATAGAGCAAGCCCGAACGCCAGAAGATCCGCGGCCAGCAACCCGAACGACCACAGTGGGACGGAAGGGACCGGGCCAAGACGGAGAGGCACGACGAGGCCGGTGCGGCCCGGGGTGGCCCCCTACCGCGGAAAATCCAACCCCGACAACTTCGCCCGCAACCTATCCTTCAACCCGTTCGGCGCCACCTCCGAAGAGCAGCACCGGTGCACCAGCGCCCGAACCTCCTGCTCGATCCCGAACTCCCTCAAACAGGGCGAGCACTCATCGAGATGATGCTGGATGATCTTCCGGCGCGCGTCCGCGCACTCCGCGTCCAGGTAGAAGTAAACCTCGGACAGAACCTCACGGCAGTCGACTTCATGGGGCTCCCCACAGCTCACCTCAGGCCCCTTCCAGGTCCGTGGCGGTGGCGCCCGAGTGCGTGAAGCCCCGTTCCGCCGCGTAGCCCTGGAGCATGTCCCGGAGCTGCCGGCGTCCGCGGTGCAGGCGCGACATGACGGTCCCGATGGGGGTGCCCATGATGTCGGCGATCTCCTTGTACGCGAAGCCTTCCACGTCGGCCAGGTAGACGGCCAGGCGGAAGTCCTCGGGGAGGCGCTGGAGCGCTTCCTTCACGTCGCTGTCGGGGAGCCGGTCGAGCGCCTCGGTCTCGGCGGACCGGAGGCCGCTGGAGGTGTGGGACTCGGCTTCGGCGAGCTGCCAGTCGGTGATCTCCTCGGCGGGAGACTGCTGGGGCTGGCGCTTCTTGCGGCGGTAGGAGTTGATGTAGGTGTTGGTGAGGATGCGGTACAGCCACGCCTTGAGGTTGGTGCCCTCGCGGAACTGGTGGAACGCGGCGAAGGCCTTGAGGAAGGTCTCTTGGACGAGGTCCTCGGCGTCGGCGGGGTTGCGGGTCATGCGCAGGGCGGCGCCGTACAACTGGTCGACGAAGGGCATGGCGTCGCGTTCGAAGCGAGCCGCCCGCTCATCGGCCGTTTCCGGAGCGTCGGGCGCCTGCGGCAAAGTGTTCCCCCTCGGGTTGATCATCCCCGCTGAGGATACGCCGCTCGGCTCGACCGGAGTACCGGTGACCGGCCAGGCCGGTCCGGCCAGAAGGCGGCGCAGCTGCTCGCCAGTCTCGTCTCGTGCCGCCGGGCCCGGGCCGCCGGGCTGGTTGCGCACCTTGGTCATCACGTCGGGTGGCTCCCTTCATCCCTTACTGGTGCGACAACAAGCGGGGGTGGCCGCTCATTCCATGGGGGTGAGTGACGAAAACCTCACCGGTGGAGAGGTTGCGTCCACGCGGCGCGCAGGCGCTGGTGGACGGGAGGTGGCGGGCGCGTGGGCCGCGCCCGTAACCGGAGCGGCCGGATGAGACGTGCCCGGACGGCTTCAGCCAACGGGGGATGGCGACCACACGGTGGGACGGATGATGCACGGGAGCCCCCGAGTCGCCCCGGCGCCGAGGGCGCGCGACGCCGGTGGCCCACTCAATTGCCAAAACAGCTGGCTCTCAACCAGCGGGTCCGGCATTCGGGGCCCCTCAGTACTGCTCCGGCTCCAGCTTCACCGCCAGCAGCCGCCGGAACGACGCCAGCCGCTCCGGCCGCGCGCGTCCCTCGGCGACCAGCTCGTCGAGTCCGCACTCCTCGTTGTCGCCGGTGTGGTCGCAGCCGCGCGGGCACTCTTCGAGCCCCGGGACGAGGTCGGTGAACGCGTGGAGCAGCGACTCCGCCGACACGTGGGCGAGCCCGAAGGAGCGGATGCCGGGGGTGTCGACGATCCAGCCGCCGCCGGGCAGTTCGAGGGCGACGGCGCTGGTGGACGTGTGGCGTCCCTTGCCGATGGCGCTGACGCGCCCGACGTCGCGGGTGGCGCCCGGCACGATGCGGTTGACGAGGGTCGACTTGCCCACGCCGGAGTGGCCGATGAGCACCGACAGGCGGTCGGTGAGCAGGTCGGTGACGGGTTCGATGGGGTGGTCGGGCGCGGTCGTCACGTACGGCAGGTCGAGGTCGGCGTAGTACTCGCGCAGCTCGGCCAGGGCCGCCTCGGCGGGTTCGCCCAGGTCGGCCTTGGTGAGGCAGAGCAGGGGGGCGATGTCGGCGTCGAAGGCGGCGGCCAGGCAGCGGTCGATGAACCCGGTGCGGGGCGGCGGGTCGGTGAGGGAGGTGACGATGACGAGCTGGGCGACGTTGGCGACCAGGACGCGCTCGGTCGGGTCGTCGTCATCGGCGGTGCGGCGCAGGGCCCCGAAGCGGGGCTCGATGCGCACGATGCGGGCGAGGCTGCCGTCGCGTCCCGAGGTGTCGCCGGACAGGGCCACCCGGTCGCCGACCACGACACCCTTGCGGCCCAGTTCGCGGGCGCGCATGGCGGTGACGTCGCGGTCTTCCACGCGGCAGGTGTAGCGCCCCCGGTCGACGGCGATGACCAGGCCGGGGGCGGCGTCGTCGTGGGCGGGACGGATCTTGGTGCGCGGCCGGGAGCGGCCGGACGGCCGGATGCGGACGTCGTCCTCGTCGTATTCGCGCCGTCGTTTCGTCAGGACCCGTCCTCCAGCATTCTCGTCCACATCCCGGGGAAGTCGGCGAGGGTCTTCGTCGTGCAGGACACGTCGTCGAGGACCACACCGTCGGTGACCAGGCCGAGGATCGCCCCGGCCTGCGCCATCCGATGATCAGCGTAGGTCCCGAAGGTGGCCGCGCGCAGGCGGCGCGGCGCGATTCGCAGGCCGTCCTCGGTCTCCTCGACCCCGCAGCCGACGGCGGTGAGCTCGGCGGCCAGCGCGGCGAGCCGGTTGGTCTCGTGGCCGCGGATGTGCGCCACGCCCCGCAGCGTGGACGGCGCGTCGGCGAGCGCGCAGAGGGCGGCGATGGCGGGGGTGAGCTCGGAGACGTCGGACAGGTCGGCGTCGATGCCGCGCACGTGCCCGGTGCCGGTGACGGTGAGGCCGCGCTCGTCCAGGACGCAGGTGCCGCCCATCTGGGTGAGCAGGCCGCGGAGGGCGTCGCCGGGCTGGGTGGTGTTGTGGGGCCAGCCGGTGACGGTGACCTCTCCCCCGGTGACGAGGGCCGCGGCGAGGAAGGGGGCGGCGTTGGACAGGTCGGGCTCGATCTCCCAGGCGCGTCCGCTGAGGGGGCCGGGTTCGATCTCCCAGATGTTGGGGCGGGAGTCGTCGACGGCGGCTCCGGCGGCGCGCATCATCGCGATGGTCATGGCGATGTGCGGCGCGGACGGGACGGGCGGGCCCTCGTGGCGCAGGACGAGTCCGCGTTCGAAGCGGGAGGCGGCCAGCAGCAGCCCGGAGACGAGCTGGGAGGTCTTGGAGGCGTCGACGACGAGTTCGCCGCCGCGCACGGCGCCGGTGCCGTTGATGGTGAAGGGGAGGGCGGCGCGTCCGCCGTCGTCGATGGCGACGCCGAGGTCGGTGAGGGCCTTGAGCAGGGCGTCCATGGGGCGCTTGCGCGCGTGGGGGTCGCCGTCGAAGGAGATGGGCCCGGTGGCCAGGGCGGCCAGCGGCGGCACGAAGCGCATGACGGTGCCGGCGAGGCCGCAGTCGACGTCGGCGGGACCGGTGAGGGCCTCGGGGCGGACCAGCCACAGGTTCTCCTGGGCGGTGTTCACGCCGACGCCCATGGCGCGCAGGGCGGCGGCCATGAGGTTGGTGTCGCGTGCCTGGAGCGGGCGGACGAGGCTGCCGTGCCCTTGGGCGGCGGCGGCCAGGACCAGCGCCCTCGCCGTCATCGACTTGGATCCGGGGAGGGACACGGTGGCGCGCACCGGCCCGTCGGCCCGCGGGGTTTGCCACGGTGTGTACGCGGTGGTCTTCTCCGTCACGGGCTTCAGCGTACTGTTTCCGGCATGTGTGGTCGTTACGCGTCGACGCGGAGCGCGACGGATCTGGCGGCGCTCTTCGAAGCCGTCGATGACACCGACGGTGCCCTGGAGGCCAGTTTCAACCTCGCGCCGACCCGCCGGGTGCCGATCGTGCGGGTGTCGCGGAGCCTGGAGTCGCGCGCGGTGTCGGCCGCACGGTGGGGGCTGATCCCGTCCTGGGCGAAGGACCCGTCGATGGGCGGGCGCATGTTCAACGCGCGCTCCGAGACGGTGACGAGCCTGGGCTCCTTCAAGAACGCCTTCAAGCGCCGCCGCTGCCTCGTCCCCGCCGACGGGTGGTTCGAGTGGCAGAAGCTGGAGGACGGGTCCAAGCAGCCGTACTTCATCACCTACGACGACGGCGAGCCGATGGTCTTCGCCGGGCTGTGGGAGACCTGGGGCGAGGGCCCGATCATGACGACGACGATCCTGACCGCCGCCGCGCACGGTGGCCTGGAGGACATCCACGAGCGCATGCCGCTGGTGTTGCCGCCGGACGCCTGGGCGTCCTGGCTCGGCGAGGCCGAGGGCGCCGAGGACCACTTGCGCCCGCCGTCGCTGGAGCTGATCGCCGCGCTTGAGGCGCGTCCGGTGTCCGCCGCGGTCGGTAACGTCCGAAATGATGCCGCGTTCCTTACCGAACGGGTCGATCCGGTGACCGTTCGAGGTGGCGGGAACGGCCTCGAACAAGGCGGTGCGCCCACCCTGTTCTGACCCGTTTCGGGCTGTTCGTCCCTGGTTGAACGGTCTCGATTCGGCCTCGCCCATTGCCCCCTCGTCCGCATGTGGGATAGAACACACCACCGACGGGAGAAGTACTCGCTCCCCCGTCACGGACACCCGTGCCGCACGCGGTCCGGACGTCCGTCCACATAGGACACCACCACACGGGGAGGTGGGTCGATGACCCGAGCGAGGATGCCGCGCCCAGAAGAAGTGGCCGCGGCACGCACCGACCTTCGCCTGCTGAGGGCGAGGGCCGAGCGACCGGCCGACGAGACATGGAGGATTCGGGGAAACTGCCGTTCGGTGGATCCCGAGACCTTCTTCCCGGCGGCCACAGAGGCACCCGACATAGCCGTCGCGGTCTGCGGGGGTTGCGCCGTCCGTGGAGCGTGCCTCGCCTGGGCCCTGGACACCGGAGACACACACGGAGTCTGGGGCGGAACGACACCCCGCGAACGCCGGGCGATGGTCATCGCCTGGCACCAGCGCGAGGAAGCGCTGGTGCCGGTTGGATGAGCCGTCTCGCGGTCGCGGGAATGAGGTATGAGTATCGGAATGGATTCGCCGCGTAACTTGTGGCGGAACCGGTCGTTATAGGGAGTGAACCGGCACTTCTGGGTAACTCCCAGAGCCGACCTCCCAGGCCCTTCCCGGCTCTGGCGGCAGGCACCGCCACCAGAGCCGGGAAGCGCGAACACCGGGAAGGGTGCCGGGTTCGGGGCTGAGCTGGGTTGACCGGGCTGGGCTAGACCTGGCCGGACTGGAACGGGCTGAGCTGGGGCCTGGTTTTGCGGGCCCGGTCGGGCCGAGTGTCGGGACTGGATGCAGCCCTGTTTTGCGGCCTCGTTTTGTGATTGAGCCGGGTCGCGGTTGGGTCGCGTGGGCGGAATTCGCCCGCCGGCCGACGGGCGCCGGGATTTCCGGGGCGCTCTGGTGTGCACCGACTGAGGCTGTGGCTACGAAGAGCGGCCACGGCCGTGCCTGTGGCCAAGCGTCGGGGCTGTTGCCTCCACAGGCTGCCGTAGAGGCGGACGAACGAGTCGCCGCACGTGACACCTTTGCACCCGGCCGCACGTCGAGCGGACCGGCCACCACACTCACACGGCGAACAAGCAGCTCACGTGCCCGACCTCGCGTCGGGTCGACATGCGGGCGCGGCACCGATGCGAGCGTGCTGTGCCGATCATGGGCGGCCGTGGCGAACAGCCGCTGTCGTGAAGGCACGCTCACCGGCGGGCGCGCCGACCAGCACGGGCAGGAGTGCCTCGTGGGCCGGGGCGACGAGTCGAGGTGCCATGTGGGGCGGGTGGCCAGGGCGTGCCGCTTTGGGCGAGCACGATCCGCCGGTCACCGCCGCCTCGACGCTGGGCCCGCCATCCGGGCAGGTTCCGGTGAGCCGGGCGAGCTTCGGCACGCTCCGATCGAGCCGACGGCGGCCGACGGGCTTCGCCGGTGACGTGGCCGAGTGAACCGCCTCGCGATCGCCCAGAGCAACCGGGGCACACGAAGGCAACGCGGCATGGCCACTCACGAGCCCGGCCGCCGACTGAGGTGCCGAGACGGGCAGTCAGGCGTGCCGCTTTGGGCGAGCACGACCCGCCGGACACCGCCGCCTCGACACCGGGCCGCCGTGCGGGAACGCTCCAGTGAATTGGGCGGGCTTCGGCACGCTCCGATCGAGCCGACGGCGGCCGATGGCCGTCGCCGGTGGCATGGTCCGCCGCGCCGCCGAACCCACGTGCCGCACGGCCAATGCCCGGGCGCCGTCACCCCGCCGTCCCCACCACTCGCTCACCACTCCCCCACCCCGTCTCGCCCGCCCATCAACCCCGCCCCGTCAACCCCGGCGTTTCGTCGTACCCCCCGCCTACCCTCCCCACCATGACCTTCACCGACACCGTTCGCCGTTACTGGGAGACCGCCGAGGCCCGGGACTGGGACGCCTTCGCCGCTCTGCTCGCCGACGATGTCCGCTACGAGCTCCCGCAGACCCGGGAGCGCGTGCTCGGCAAGGACAACTACCTCCGCTTGAACATGGAGTACCCGGGCGACTGGCACATCTCCATCCACCGGCTCACCGGTGATGACGAGCGGGCGGCGTCGTGGGTGAAGGCGCGGCTGGATGGAGAGACCTCCGACGCGGTGATGTTCTTCGAGGCGGCGCCGGACGGGCGGATCGCGAGTGTCACCGACTTCTGGCCGGAGTCCTACGAGCCGCCCGCGGGGCGGGAGCACCTGGTCGAGCGGTACTGACCGGGCTCCATCTGACCAACGGGGTTCTAGACGAGCTCTTTCGCCAGGTGGACGAGCGTCACCTGCTCGTCCACCGGCACGCGGTGCGTCTCGCGGTAGCCGAGGCGCTCGTAGAGGCGGATGTTCGGCACGCTTTTGTGCCCGGTGAACAGCGCCATGCGGCGCGTGCCGGCGGGCGCGAAGTCCTCGGCGGCGGCCAGTAGGCGGGTGCCCACGCCCATGCCCTGGAGGTCGGGGGCCACGGCGATGCGGCCGACGTGGGCGACCTCCCCGTCGGGGCGGACGCGGATCTTGCCGACGGCGCGGGCGCCGATGACGGCCTTGTAGACCTCGCCGGACGCGATGACGCGCTCCAGCTGCTCGCGGGTCTCGGTGAGCGGCGGCAGGTCCCACTTCTCGTACAGGCGCGCCTCGGTGATGTAGGCGGCGTATTGCAGGGTCAGCAGCTCGCCGGTGTCGGCGGGCGTCGCGGGTGTGATGTGAAAGCCGTCCATGCCGCGAGTGTGATCCACTCCCGGCCGTTGCCAACCCCCCAGGGGTATGCTAGGTTCTCTTCATCAGATACCCCCCTGGGGTACTTACGAAGGAGCTTCCCAGCATGTGCGACACCTGCGCCACCGACACCACCGCCACCTCCGCCGTGGGCGTCACCGACGGCATCACCGTCACCTACTCGGTCGAGGGCATGACCTGCGGGCACTGCGTCAACTCGGTCAGCGGTGAGGTCGGCGCGATCGACGGTGTGACCTCGGTCTCGGTGGACCTGAAGGCCGGCACGGTCACCCTGTCCAGCACGGCTCCGATCGCGGTGGACGCCGTGGCGAAGGCCGTCGACGAGGCCGGATACCGGCTCGTCGCCTGAAGCCGGGTGTGGGTGAGGCCCGCCTCCGTGTTCCCAGACCGAACGGCGGGCCCGCCCCCGCTCGGGCGACAATGAGTTCTACAAGGAGCGATAGAGATGACTTCCCGTACCGATCAGGCCCCGCCCCCGGCCGACCGTCAGATCGAGCTGGCGATCAGCGGGATGACCTGCGCCTCCTGCGCCGCGCGCATCGAGAAGAAGCTGAACCGGATGGACGGCGTCACCGCCACCGTCAACTACGCCACCGCCAAGGCGAAGGTCAGCTACGACGGCTCCGTGACGCCCGAGGACCTCGTGTCCACCGTCGAGAAGACCGGCTACGGCGCGGCCCTCCCGAAGCCGCCGAAGAAGGACGAGCCGGACGAGGCCGCCGAGGCCGACCCGGAGCTCGCCGCGCTCAAGCAGCGCACCCTGATCTCGCTGGTCCTGGCCGTCCCGGTGATCGCGCTGGCGATGGTCCCGGCCTTCCAGTTCGACGCCTGGCAGTGGCTGTCGCTGATGCTGACGTTCCCCGTCGTCACCTACGGCGGCTGGCCCTTCCACAAGGCCGCCTGGACCAACCTCAAGCACGGCGCGGCGACCATGGACACCCTGGTCAGCGTCGGCACCATCGCCGCCTTCGGCTGGTCGCTGTGGGCGCTGTTCTTCGGTGACGCCGGCATGATCGGCATGACCCACGGCTTCAGCTTCGACATCGGCGGGGGCGACGGCGCCTCGAACATCTACCTGGAGGCCGCGGCGGGCGTCACCGCCTTCATCCTCCTCGGCCGCTACCTGGAGGCCCGCGCCAAGCGGCGCGCCGGTTCGGCCCTGCGCGCCCTGATGGCGATGGGCGCCAAAGAGGTCTCCGTCGTCCGCGACGGCGTCGAGAGCCTCGTCCCCATCGAGGACCTGCGCGCCGGTGACGAGTTCGTCGTCCGCCCCGGCGAGAAGATCGCCACCGACGGCGTCGTCGTCGAGGGCTCCAGCGCCGTCGACGAGTCGATGCTGACCGGCGAGTCGGTGCCCGTCGAGGTCCGCCCCGGCAGCAACGTCACCGGCGCCACGGTCAACGCCGGGGGACGCCTCCTCGTCCGCGCCACCCGCGTCGGCGCCGACACCCAGCTGGCGCAGATGGCCAAGCTCGTCGAGGACGCCCAGAACGGCAAGGCCGCCGTCCAGCGCCTCGCCGACCGCATCTCGGGCGTGTTCGTGCCGATCGTCATCGGCATCGCCCTGCTGACCCTGGGCGCCTGGCTCGTCCTCGGCAACGGCACGGCCGCCGCGTTCACCGCCGCCGTCGCCGTCCTGATCATCGCCTGCCCCTGCGCCCTCGGCCTGGCCACGCCCACCGCGCTCATGGTCGGCACCGGACGCGGCGCGCAACTCGGCATCCTGATCAAGGGCCCGGAGGTCCTGGAGTCCACCCGCCGCGTCGACACCGTCGTCCTCGACAAGACCGGCACCGTCACCACCGGCAAGATGGCCCTCGTCGACGTGATCCCCGCCGACGGCCAGGACGCCGACGAGCTCCTGCGCATCGCCGGAGCCCTGGAGCACGCCTCCGAGCACCCCATCGCCCAGGCCATCGCCACCGGCGCCACCCAGCGCCTCGGCGAGCTGCCCGCCGTCGAGCAGTTCGAGAACGTCGCCGGGCTCGGCGTCAACGGCATGGTCGAGGACAAGGCCGTCACCGTCGGACGCCCGCAGCTCCTCGCGGAGTGGAGCCAGTACCTCGACGACCGTCTCCAGGCCGCCAAGGACGCCGCCGAGGCCGAGGGCAAGACCGTCGTCGCGGCCAGCTGGGACGGCGAGGTGCGCGGCCTGCTCGCGGTGTCCGACACCCTCAAGCCCACCAGCGCCGAAGCCGTCGCCCGGTTCAAGGCCCTGGGACTGCGCCCGGTCCTGCTCACCGGCGACAACCGCGCGGTCGCCGAGACCGTCGCCAAGCAGGTCGGCATCGACGACGTGCACGCCGAGGTCCTGCCCAAGGACAAGGTCGACGTGGTCAAGGCCCTCCAGGCCGAGGGCCGCACGGTCGCCATGGTCGGCGACGGCGTCAACGACGCCGCCGCCCTCGCCCAGGCCGATCTCGGACTGGCCATGGGCACCGGCACCGACGTCGCCATCGAGGCCAGCGACCTGACCCTGGTCCGCGGCGACCTGCGGGCCGCCGCCGACGCGATCCGCCTGTCCCGCAAGACCCTGCGCACCATCAAGGGCAACCTGTTCTGGGCCTTCGCCTACAACGTGGCGGCCCTGCCGCTGGCCGCGGCGGGCCTGCTCAACCCGATGATCGCGGGCGCGGCGATGGCGCTGTCCTCGGTCTTCGTGGTCACCAACAGCCTGCGGCTCAAGCGCTTCAAAGCGCAGGCCTGACCGTCCCACCAGGCGCCCACCGGATCATCGTCCGGTGGGCGCTTTTTCCGTGTGCGATACATTCCCGCCATGGCCGACTACACCGATGACCTGGGACTGGCGCACGTCCTCGCCGACACCGCCGACGCGATCTCCACCGCCCGGTTCCGCGCCAACGACCTCCACGTCGACACCAAGCCGGACACCTCCCACGTGACCGACGCCGACCTCGCGGTGGAGAAGGCCATCCGGGCGACCCTGGGCCGCTACCGCTCCCGCGACTCGATCATCGGGGAGGAGTTCGGGAGCGAGGGGCACTCGGGACGCCGCTGGGTCATCGACCCCATCGACGGCACCGCCAACTACGTCCGCGGCGTCCCGGTGTGGGCCACCCTCATCGCGCTCATGGAGGGCGATGAGACCGTCGTCGGGCTCGTCTCCGCCCCCGCCCTCGGCCGCCGCTGGTGGGCCGCCAAGGGCGTCGGCGCCTACGCCGGCAAGGACCGCTCCCGCGCCGAGCGTCTCGGCGTCTCGGCCGTCGCCAAGGTCGAGGACGCCTCGGTCTCCATCTCCTCGGTCACCTCATGGTTCGAGCACGGCATGGGCGAGAACATGGTCGGCCTGATGACCGACGCCTGGCGCGACCGCGCCTACGGCGACTTCTACAGCTACGTGCTGCTCGCCGAGGGCGTGGTCGACATCGCCGCCGAACCCGAGGTGAACCTCTGGGACCTGGCGCCCCTCTCGGTGATCATCGAAGAAGCCGGTGGCCGCTTCACCGCCCTGGACGGCACGCCCGGCCCGTCGCACGGCTCGGCCGTGGCGACGAACGGGCTGCTGCACGGGGCGGTGCTGAAGCGGCTCACCGCTCAGGAGTAGGTCTCCCGCCTACCCCAGTTGAACTCCTCGCGGATGCCGTTCTCGGTGAACTGCATCGGGTGCTCCTCGTCCACGTGCCGGCCCGGGTCCTTCTTGAAGCCGCCGGTGTCCATGAGGTCGTTGATCGGCAGGCCCACCGCCTGCCGCTCGGCCTTGCGCACGCCGTCGTCGTCGCCGCCGATCTCGACGCCGGGCTCACCGGTGCCGTTCAGCGAGTCGTAGGCGTGCGCCAGCTCGTGGTAGAGCACCGCCGACGGGGGCTTGAACTTCCGCTCGTAGTCGGGGTCGGAGGGGTCGAGGCCGGTGCCGGTGTAGTTCGGGTTGATCTGGATGTTGGCGTCACCGCCCAGGCCGAAGACCTGCCAGGAGATCTCGGTGCCGTTATCCTTGTCGAACTCCTTGATGACCACCTCGCGCTCGCCCGGCAGCCAGTCGTGGTGGGTCTCGCTGATCTTGCCGGTCAGGTTCTCGATCATCTGCTTGCCGGTGGGCGAGGCCGCGTACAGGTCGAGGTCGGCGCGAATGCGCTCCTCGAAGTCGTCGGTGCCACGCGCCTGGATGGAGTCGGCGTTGGCCACCTCGACCAGCTGCACCTTCTCGGTGTCATAGGCGGCGTCCTCGGGCTGGATGTAGGCGGTGTCCTTGCCCTGGCCGCCCCAGACCCGGTCGGAACCGAGGCCGCCGTACATGACGTCGTCACCGTCGCCGCCGTCGAGGGTGTCGTTGTCGCGGCCACCGGACAGCAGGTCGTCGCCACTGCCGCCGCTGATGCGGTCGTCGCCCTTGCCACCCTCCAGGTAGTCCTTGCCGTCGCCGCCGTCGAGGGTGTCGTTCCCGTTCAGGCCGTAGATGATGTCCTTGCCGCCGCCACCGGAGATGACGTCATCGCCGTCCTGGCCGTCGAGATAGTCATCGCCCCCGAGGCCGACGATCGTGTCGTTGCCCTTGCCGCCGTAGGCCTCGTCACGGCCCGAGCCGCCGATGATCGTGTCGGCGCCGTCGCCGGTGTCGGCCTTGCCGCCTCCCTCGCCGAGGGACACGAAGTCGTTGCCGCCGCGCGTGGTGACCCGGTCCTTTCCGGCCCCGGAGTAGACGGTGTCGTCGCCGTTCCCGGCGTCCACCACGTCATCGCCATCGCCGGTGGTGATGTAGGTGTGGCCGCCACCGGTGAGCACGAGGTCGTCGCCGTCACCGGCGATGAACGTGTGCTGGCCGCTGTTGCTCTTCTGGTCGGGACCGGCGATCAGGGTGTCCTTGCCCTCCCCACCGAACACGGTGATGCGGCTGGACGGGTCGTTGATCCCGATCATGTCGTCCCCGCCGCCACCCCGCACGGTCAGCTGGGTGCCGGGCGCGAAGGTCGTCTTGACGCCGTTGACCAGCACCACCGTCTCGCCGTTGGGTCCCTTGTTGACGGTGATGAGGTCGTTCCCGGCGCTGCCGTTGATCGCGTACGTCCCGTCCGGCAGGCGGATGACCCCACCCGGGGTCTTCGGCTCGGGTGGGGCGGCGTACGCACCCAGGCCGTTCACCATCGTCGTCCAGGCCGTACGCGCCGAGAACAACCGTGAGGTCTCGGCACGGACGGACTCCTCCAGCGCCTCCCGCAGGTCCTTGGCCGTCTGGACGGCGTTCTGGACCTTCGTCGCCTGCTCGGTGGTCTCGGTGAGGAAGTTGATCGTCCTGTCCCCGGCGACGTTGCGGATCTGGCCGCGGATCGCGCTCTCGGCGCCGGACAGCTCCAGCTGCTTCTTGCGCAGCAGGTCGGCGATCGCCCGCAATGGCGCCGCCACGTTCGCCGCCGCCTCCTTCATCGAGGCGAGCTTGTTACGGACGGCCGACTTGTGGGTCTCGTAGGACCCCCGGGCCTCGCCCTGCCATCCGGCGTCGAAGACCGCGCGGGCGGCCGACTCCAGGTCACCGGCGGAGCCGTCGGCGGCCATGGAGAAGGTCTCCCACGCCGCCGCGGCCAGGTCGATGCGGGCCGGGTCGGCGGCCAGGTTCCAGTGCCGCCGGTCGACGACGACTGTGGTGGCGGTGTCGTTCAGGCTCACAGTGGCTCCCTCGTCCCGCAGCGGCAGGCCTCGGCCTGCTTGCGGGCCTCGTCCGCGTCGGTCTCCTGGTAGGCGAAAGCGGTGCGCAGGACCAGGTCGGCGTCCCGGTCCAGGACGTCGGCGATGCCCTCCACGCCGGTTCCGGCCGCCTCGTAGACGTCCTCGTAGGCGGACGACGCGGACGCGGCGGGATTGATGTTCCCGAAGGCCGAAGCCGGGATCAGCGCGTCCGACCGCAGGGTGCGCAGCGCGTCCCGGCGGTTCTTGGCCACGGCGAGGGTGTCACGGGACAGCACGGCCAGCAGAGCGGGACTGGCGCGCAACTCATCGGTCATGCGGAGGAGGCTATCCGGTTCATGCCACGTCTCTCCTCAATGGACAGTGACCCCGCGGTTTCGCCCTACAATCCCTGGGATGAGGCGAATCGTCGGCGTCCACGGGGTCCATCAGTACCGTCCCGGCGACCCGCTCGGGATCGCCGCCGTGCTGTCGGCGCGGTGGGGGGCCGAGATCCGGCTGCGGGTGCGTTCGGAGGTCTCCGTCGCCTACTACGCCGATCTGCTGCGCAAGCCCGGTGTTTACGCCGAGCCGCTGAACACCGACCGGCTCGACGCCGACGCGTGGTCCTTCGCACGGGCGTTCCTGGCCGCGCGGCTGCCCGACCTGCGCGATGAGGCCGGCCGGATGCGGGTGACGCCCAAGACGGCCGCGGCGATCCTGGCCGGGCGGCGGGGCCTGCCGGGCAAGTCCACGCACGGTTTCGTGGCGGCCTACGCGCGGGAGACGACGCGGTTCCTGCGGACCGAGGGCGGCTTCCGGCCACGGGAGGCGGTGGTGGACCGGGTGGCGCGGCGGTTCGGTGGCGCCGACGTGGTGATCGCGCACGGGCTCGGGGCGATTGTCGCCTACGAGACACTGTGGACCCATTCAGGGATTGAGATCCCGCTCCTGGTCACCGTCGGCTCACCGGTGACCTCGGCCGACTTCGCCGGCGCGGCCCTGACCGCGCCGGGCTGGAAGCGTCCGCCCAATGTGGAGCGGTGGGTCGACCTCACCGGGCCGCGCGACCTCCTCGGGGGCGGCGAGCGGCCGGGTGAGGTGGAACTGCGCCAGTGCGGGGCGCACTTCGACTTCCACCGCCCGGAAACGTACCTGCGCGACGGCCGGGTCGCGCGGGCGGTCGAGGGCGGCTAGATCAAGTACTCGGCCCCCGAACGGGCCAGGTCGATGGGACCGGTGAACGCCGAGGCCGCCTCCGCGAGGGTGCGCTCCTCCGAACCCCAGGCCTTCACCAGGTGCGTCAGCACCAGCTTGCCGACCCCCGCCTTCGTGGCGTGCTCGCCCGCCTCCTTGCCGGTGAGGTGGACGTTCGGCGGGTTGTCGCGGCCCTCCAGGTAGGACGCCTCGCACAGGAACAGGTCACTGTGCTGCGCCAGGCGCACCAGGGCCTCGCAGGGACCGGAGTCCGAGGAGTAGGCCAGGGACCGTCCATTGTGGGTGAGCCGGACGCCGTAGGTCTCCACCGGGTGCGACACCAGGTCCACCGTCACCCCGAAGGGCCCGAGCTCGAAGGAGCCGGGCGCCATCGGATGGAAGGCGTAGACGTCGCGCAGGGAGGGCGCGATGTGCTCCTCGCCCGCGCCGCCGTAGGCCTCCATGAGCCGCGCCTCGGTGTCGCGCGGGCCGTAGACGGGGATGCGCGGGAAGGGCGCGCCCGGGGCGTACCGGCGCATCACCACGTACGTGCAGGCGTCCAGGACGTGATCGGCGTGCAGATGCGTGAGCATGATCGCGTCGATCGAATGGGGGTCCATGTGCCGCTGGAGCGCCCCGAGGGAACCCGAGCCGAAGTCGATGAGCAGCCGGAACCCGTCGGCCTCCACGACGTAGGCCGAGCACGGCGACTCGGGGCCGGGGAAGCTCCCCGCGCAGCCGATGATCGTCAGTTTCACGTGGACCCCACCTCGTCGTGACCGCCCGATATCCCGGTATCTCGGCAATGCCCGTCCGGTTCTTCCATGATCCGACTCATCGCGTCACCTCGCCGAAAGCGTCGGCCCGCACATCGGCCAGCTGCGGACCGAGGAACCGCCGCGCCAGCCGGGCGAAGGCGGCCGCGTCACCGGTGGCGAGGAAACGGTGCACCGGGGTACCGCCGCCGTCGGCGAGCAGGCCCTTGTCGGTGAGCACCCGGTAGAGCTGCCGGGCCGTCTCCTCCGCGCTCGAAACCAGCGTCACGTCGTCTCCCATCACCAGGCCGATGAGCCCGGCAAGCAACGGATAGTGCGTGCATCCGAGGACAACGGTGTCGACATCCGCACGTTGTAGCGGCTCAAGGTAGGCCGATGCCAGCCCGAGTAGCTGTCGTCCGGTTGTCACTCCGCGCTCGACGAAGTCCACGAAAGCCGGTGCCGCGACGGAGGTGACGGTCAGGTGCGGGGCGGCGGAGAAGGCGTCGGCGTAGGCGCCGGAGTTGATGGTGGCGTTGGTGCCGACGACGCCGACGCGCCCGTTGCGGGTGGCGGCCACGGCCCGGCGCACGGCGGGGCGGATGACCTCGACGACGGGGATCGAGTAGCGCTCGCGGGCGTCGTGCAGGCAGGCCGCGCTGGCGGTGTTGCAGGCGATGACGAGGGCTTTGACGCCCTGGTCGACGAGGTGGTCGCAGGCGGCGAGGGAGTGGCGCCGCACGTCCGCGATCGGCTTGGGGCCGTAGGGGACGTTCAGGGTGTCGCCCACGTAGAGGAGACTCTCGGCGGGCAGCTGGTCGAGGACCGCACGGGCCACCGTCAGACCGCCGACGCCGGAGTCGAAGATCCCGATAGGTGCGTCCGTCACCTACGGGAGCGTACGCGCCGAACACGGTTCGTGGCAGTCGTCGGCGCGGCGGTTGTCACGAAGGTGACAGGTGAGCGCGATCACGTCGCGACGCTGCTGTGCTAGGGGGTGGGAGGGGGAAGTGGCCCGGCCCACGCCGGGCCACCGCCGATGTCAGGACGCCTGTGCGGTCAGCACGATGCCGGTCACGAAGACCACCGTGCTGGACGCCAGCAGCAGCCACGGCGTCTGCCGCGCCCGGGTCATCGGGAAGGCGGCGATGGCCAGCCCGAGCCCGACGAGGCCGGTGACGACGATGGCCGGCTCGAACCAGCCCGGGGTCTTGCCGCCGAGGATGAGGATCAGGTCGATCAGGCCCAGGATCAGGCCGCACACGGCCAGGCACAGGGCCCACGCGCACACGCCCATGAGCCTGCGCAGCCGCACGTCCGGCACGGGCTGCGTGCCCGGTGCCCCCTGGGCGGTGCGCGGCGCCTCGGTCGGCACCATCGGCGTTCGCGGCGAGGTCTGAATGCTCATGCTGCCCGACTCTACTCGTGACCTGGGATAACGCAACCATGCAGGACCGTCCCCGTGGAGGGGACGGTCACGCCCAGAGCTGCCCGTCGAGCGCCTCGGCGGCCTCGTCGAGCGTCCCGGTGTAGGCGCCGGTGGACAGGTACTTCCACCCCGCGTCGGCGACGATGATCACGATGTCGGCGCGCCTGCCGTCCCGCACGGCCTCGTTGGCCACGACCAGCGCGGCGTGGACGACGGCGCCGGTGGACGGCCCGGCGAACACGCCCTCCTCGCCGACGAGCTGGCGGGTCCGGCGCAGCGCGTCGGAGGTGCCGACCGAGATGCGGCGGCTGAGCACCTTCTCGTCGTAGAGCTCGGGCACGAAGCCCTCGTCGAGGTTGCGCAGGCCGTAGACGAGCTCGCCGTAGCGGGGTTCGGCCGCCACGATGGTCACGTCCGGCTTGTGCTCGCGCAGGTACCGGCCGGTGCCCATGAGCGTCCCGGTGGTGCCCAGGCCCGCCACGAGGTGGGTGATGGTGGGCAGGTCCCGCAGCAGTTCCGGCCCGGTGCCGGCGGTGTGCGCGGCGGCGTTGGCCGCGTTGGAGTACTGGTCGAGCATCACCCAGTCGGGGTTCTCGGCGGCGAGCCTGCGGGCCACCGCCACGGCCTGGTTGGAGCCACCGGCCGCCGGAGAGGGGATCACCTGTGCCCCGTAGAGCTCAAGGAGCTGTCTCCGCTCCTCGGAGGTGTTCTCCGGCATGACGCAGATGAGCCGGTACCCGCGCAGGCGGCTGACCAGGGCCAGCGCGATGCCGGTGTTGCCGGAGGTCGGCTCCAGGATCGTCGATCCCGGGACGAGCCGCCCGTCGGCCTCGGCGGCGGTGATCATGGACAGCGCGGCGCGGTCCTTGATGCTGCCGGTCGGGTTGCGGTCCTCCAGCTTCGCCCACAGGCGCACCTCGGCGCTCGGGGACAGCTTCGGCAACCCGACCAGCGGCGTGTCGCCGAGCGCGTCGAGTATCGAGTCGTACCGCGCCATGGCGACCGTCAGCCGCCCGCCACGGCCGGGAGGATCGTGACCGAGTCGCCGTCCTTCAGCGTGGTGCCGAGACCGCCGGTGAAGCGGACGTCCTCGTCGTTGACGTAGACGTTCACGAAGCGGTGCAGGCCGCCCTCGGCGGTGATGACGCGCCCGGCGAGCCCGTTGTGACGGGAGTCCAGGTCGGTGAACAGGGCCTGAAGGGTGTCACCGGAGCCCTGGACGATCTTCTCGCCGGAGGTGTGGGTGCGCAGGATGGTGGGAATGCGGACTTCGACAGCCATGGTCGTTCTCTTTCACGGGGAGGGTGATGAATCGGTCGGGCGCGGGCACCGACACGCCGCCGCGGGGACGGCTCAGAGGTCAGTGCCGGTCGGCACAGTCGTACACGATCGAGGTAGGCGTGTGCCCGATCTTGTACGTCTGGACGGCGAGCTCGTCGCCGGTGAGCTCGATCGGCTCCTCGGTGATCTCCCCGTCCACGATGCGGAAGGAGCGCACGTCGGCGGTCTCCTCGGCACGGGTGGAGACCAGCACGTAGTGCGCGCCGGGCTCGCCGGCGAACTTCACGTCGGTGCGGGAGGGGTAGGCCTCGGTGGCGGTGTGGGAGTGGTAGATGACGACGGGCTCTTCGTCCCGGTCGTCCATCTCGCGCCACACGGCCAGCTGCTCGCTCGCGTCGAAACGGTAGAACGTCGGCGAGCGCTCCGCGTTGATCATCTCGATGTGGCGGAGGGGTGCGTCGGACCCGGCGGGACCCGCGATGACGCCGCACGCCTCGTCCGGGTGGTCCCGGCGGGCATGCGCGACCATCGCGGCCACGAGCGCACGGTCGATCCTCAGCACGTCCGACAGCCTACCCGCTTTGTTTCCGGTCACCACCCCGCGACCGAGTGCACCAGGGACTCCTGGAGTTCGGTCAGCAGGTAGTAGAAGCCCAGTGCCGCCGCACGTGGTGAGGCCTCGTCGGCGAGGACGGCGTCCTGGATCTCGCCGATGACATCGGTGGATTCGCTGATGTCGAGACGGATGCCGAGGGTGAGGCGGATGTCGGTGATGGCGCGCAGCCAGGCCTCGGCGGTCTCGTCGCCGAGGCGGACCTCGCCGCCCTCGGCGGGGAGGGTGTCCAGGAGCACATCGATCTGGGCGATCTTGGTGCCGGACAGCTCGGAGTCGGTGAGCCGGTGGAACTCGGCGGCGTCGTCGCGGGAGTCGTTGTAGGCGTCCGGGAACAGCCGCAGCGTCACCGGGTCGTCGGTGTCGTGGGCGCGGACGAGACCGGCGATGCGCTGTGCGGTGTCGCGGATGGCCTCGGCCTCGGACGGTTCGAAACTGGCCACGCACTCGTGGCCCTCACGAATGAAGGCTCTCAATGGGGGTCCTCTGCGGCGGTCTACTGGCGCTCTACGGTGGCCCAGAGGCCGTGCGCGTGGAGGCGGGTGGCGTCGAATTCCATGCGCTCGCGGGCACCGAAGGAGACGGTGGCGCGGCCCTTGTTATGGACGTCGAGCATGAGCCGCTCTGCCTTGTCGCGGTTGTATCCGAAGAGCTTCTGCAGCACCCAGGTCACGTAGCTCATCAGGTTCACGGGGTCGTTGTGGACGACCGTCGTCCAGGGACGATCGGGGTCGATTCGCTCCTCGTGTTCCGTCACGACGTCCGGACTCGCCAGTGGTGCTCCCATGCCTCCATCGTGCCACTCCCGTGCCACCCGCGTGGGCCGACGGTCGGCGTTCGGGGGATGGGGTGGCGGGGTATGGGGCCGGACGATGGGGTCGCAGGAGGCAGGAAACGGGCGTTGCGGCGGTTAGCGGATTCGCGGGGTGGTTCCTCAGCCGGTGGCCTCGCGGGCGGTGAGGGCGTCGCGCAGGACGGCGACCTCGGCGCGGGTCTCCTCCAGTTCGGCGCGCAGCCCGGCGAGGGCGTCGTGGAGTTCGTCGACGCCGCGCGCGGTGCGCAGCCGCAGGTCCGCGATCGCCTGCTCGGTGCCGCTCCGGAAGGCCTTCTCGGCGGCGCGGTCGACGCGGCGGTCGATGCGCTTCAGCAGCTTCCTCAACACGGTGGTCGGCTCCTAGAGGCTCAGGGCGAGGGACATGCGCTCGGCGAACCGGGCGGGCGCGAACAGGTCGGCGATCTCGGCGTAGGCGCCGGCGTCGACCTCGTCGTCGAGGACGGCGGCGACGGCGTCCAGGGCCGCGCCCGGGGTGTACTCGCCGAAGGCGCGGTAGCCGCGCACGCCGCCGAGGATCTCGCGGGAGCCGATCTTGTCGTAGGTGACGATCCGCAGGCGCTGCTGGACGGCCTCCACCACGGCCAGCGGCATCGGGTCGTCGAGGCTGGGCAGCAGCAGGACGTCGGCGGCGGCCAGTTCCTCGCGGACGCGGCGACGCGGCAGGGCGCCGCGCCAGTCGACCAGCGGGGACAGCATCGCGTTCGCCCCTAGGCGGGCCGAGCGCTGCCCGTACCAGGCGAAGTCCCAGGGCAGCCCGTCCAGGTGGGCGCGTTCGGCGACGCGGCTGAACAGGTCGGCGCCCTTGCGGTCCTGGACGCTGCCCACCATCACCACGCGCGGCCGCTCCCCCACCCCGGCCGACGCGTGCGGCGGCCGGTCGTCGTCGGGGACGGTGTTGTACACGACGAGGGGGTCCACGGCGCCCAGGCCGCGGTAGAAGTCGGCCTGCGCGCGCGAGACGCACAGGAGCCGCAGGCGCGGCATGAGCCGCTCCAGCAGCTCGTGCCGCTCGCCCCTGGTGGCGGCCTCGTGGGCGTAGACGTAGGCGGTCTCGTGGGCGTAGACGACGGTGGGGACGCCGGTGCCGAGCAGCCGCTCGGCGAAGCGCCCGCCAATGGCGTGCCGCCAGAAGAACGCCAGGCTGTTGATCAGGACCGTCTCGCAGCCCTCGATGGCCGCGGCGATCTCGTCGAGGGTGGTGAAGGCGGTGACGTCGACGTAGCGGACGTCGACCGGCGCCGAGGCGACCAGCTCGCGCGTGTACGTCAGGACCGGGACGGCCACGCCGGTCTGGTAGGTGAAGTCGGTGCCGAGCACGGCCAGCGAGCGCGGCCGCCGCACGCGTTCGCGCAGGTCGTCCAGGGCCCGCTCGGACAGCGTCCGCGAGCGCTTGACGGGCGCGGCGGCCGGGCGCGGGCCGGGCATGGCCGCGGCGGTGACGGCGTCCACGATGCGCGCGGCGGGGTCGGCGAGGAAGGCGAGGTGGTGCTCGACGGGCTCACCGGCGGCGTTGCCGCGGAAGACGCCGTCGGCGGCCAGCCGCAGCGCGATCTCGCCGAGCTCGCCGATGGTGGCGGCGGAGCGGACGAGGGGGTGCCGCAGCGGGGGGAACACGCACGGGCCGGTCGTGTAGTGGACGAGGGGGACGCCCGCCAGCAGCGTCGCCGGGTACAGCGTGGACAGGGCGGTGATCACGAGGTCGTAGCCGTCCACATCGGGCGGGCCGGGTTCGACGCGGACGTCGACCTCGCCGTGCGCGCGCAGCTCGCGGGCCGCCTCGCGCCACTGCGAGGGCTTGCCGGGCGGCTCGTCGGCGATGAGGATCCGCAGCGGGCCGGTCCGCCCGCGCCGGTGCACCGCCGAGCGGGCCGCGCGCAGCAGGTCCGGGTCGTCGGACAGGCCGGGGAAGCCGGTGACGGCCACGGCGGTGTCGGGACCTGCGTCCCGCACGCCCTTGGGTCCCCACACGCACACGGCGGCCGGTCCGGTGGCCGCGAAGGCGTCCCGCTCCCCCGCCGCGCCCTCCACCCGCCACACCATCGCGTGGTGGCGGTCCTGGACCAGCGTCACCGGCAGCTCGCGCGAGAAGGACCGCGACAGCCGCTGCCCGTAGGGGGTGCGGTCGGTGAACAGGACGAGGCGGTCGGCGCCGGCCAGCCGGGCGCGGACGCGCGACTCCAGCAGGTCGGGGAGATCGGCGTCGGCCACCGCCTCCCCCGGGGCGACCAGGTCGGCCAGCACCTCCGCGTCGTGCCCGGCGTCGCGCGCCGCGGTGACGATGGAGTGGGCGGCCGCGCGGGCGCGGGCGTCCTCGACGAAGACGGCGATACGCATGGGGCGGGACCTTCGGTCCAGAGGGGAGGGCTCGGGAAGCCTATGCGCGAGCGCGCCAACACCGGGCGGGGCGAGTGTGAAACGCGAATGAACAGTGAGTGTCGGGCCACATCCTCGAAGCGGAGTGGCTATCGCATCGGGGAAGTAGGCTCTTGAGCCATGATCTCCGCGCCCAGCCCGGTGCTGTACACCGACCACTATGAACTGACGATGGTCCAGGCCGCGCTGGCCGACGGCACCGCCGACCGCGCGTGCGTTTTCGAGGTCTTCGCCCGCCGCCTGCCCAACGGCCGCCGCTACGGCGTCGTGGCCGGCATCGGGCGGCTGCTGGACCACCTCGCCGGTTTCCGCTTCCACGAGGAGCAGCTGGAGTACCTGTCCCGCGCCGAGGTCGTGGACGAGCGCACGCTCGCCTGGCTGGCCGACTACCGCTTCACCGGCGACATCGACGGCTACACCGAGGGCGAGCTCTACTTCCCCGGTTCGCCGATCCTGACGGTGACCGGCTCCTTCGCCGAGTGCGTGCTGCTGGAGACCCTGGCGCTGTCGGTGCTGAACTTCGACTGCGCGATCGCGGGCGCGGCGGCGCGCATGGTGACCGCCGCGCGTGGGCGTCCCATCATCGAGATGGGCTCGCGGCGGGCGCACGAGGAGGGCGCGGTGGCGGCGGCCCGCGCGGCCTACCTGGCGGGCTTCTCGGTGACCTCGAACCTCCAGGCGGGCCTGCGCTACGGGATCCCCACGGCGGGCACGTCGGCGCACGCGTACACGCTGCTGCACGACTCGGAGCCGGAGGCCTTCGCCTCGCAGGTGGCGTCCCTGGGCACCGACACCACGCTGCTGGTGGACACCTACGACATCACCGAGGGCATCCGGCGGGCCATCGCGACGGCCGGGCCGAACCTGCGGGCGATCCGCATCGACTCCGGTGACCTGCACGTGCTGGGGCAGCAGTCGCGTGAGCTGCTGGACTCGCTGGGCGCGGTCGACACCAAGATCGTGGTCTCGGGCGACCTGGACGAGTACGCCATCGCGTCGCTGGCGGCCACACCGGTCGACATCTACGGCGCGGGCACGGCCGTGGTGACCGGTTCGGGCGCGCCCACCGCGGGCCTGGTCTACAAGCTGGTCGAGGTCGACGGGCGGCCGGTGGTCAAGCGCTCGGAGAACAAGGCGACCGTCGGCGGGCGCAAGACGGCCGTCCGGCGGCACAAGCCGACCGGTACGGCCGTGGAGGAGGTCGTGGTCTCGCAGGGCGCGCCGGAGCCGCAGCCGCACGACCGGCTGCTCCAGCGTCCGCTCGTGCGCGCCGGTGAGCGCGTGGAGGGGCTGCCGGACCTGACCGAGGCGCGCGACCACCTGCGGGAATGCCTGATCTCGATCCCGTGGGAGGGCCTGAAGCTGTCCCAGGGCGACCCGGCGATCCCGGTGCTGATGCGTTAGCGCACGATCGGCGAACCCACGAGGGCGACCTCGGCGGCCCGCAGCTCGGCGAGGGCGGTCTCCGTGGTCGCCTTCGCCACCCCGGCGGTCATGTCCAGCAGGACCGTCGTGGTGAAGCCCTCGCGGGCGGCGTCCAGCGCGGTGGCGCGCACGCAGTGGTCGGTGGCGATGCCGACCACGTCGACGTCGGTGACCTCGCGCGCCCGCAGCCAGTCGGCCAGGCGGGTGCTGTCGCTGCTGCCCTCGAAACCGGAGTAGGCGGCGGCGTAGGCGCCCTTGTCGAAGACGGCCTCCACGCCCGAGTGGTCGAACTCGGGGTGGAACTTCGCCCCGTCGGTGCCGACGACGCAGTGCACGGGCCAGGAGTCGACGTAGTCGGGTTCGGCGCTGAAGTGGGCGCCGGGGTCGATGTGGTGGTCGCGGGTGGCGACGACGTGGTCCCAGCGGCCGTTCGTCCGCAGCGCCTCGGTGACCGCCCGGGCCACCTCGGTGCCGCCGGAGACGGCGAGCGAGCCGCCCTCGCAGAAGTCGATCTGGACGTCCACGACGATCAGAGCGCGAGTCATGGCGACAAGCCTACGGGCGGGACGCCACGGCAGCGTAATGCCCGCAGAAGACCGCCACGCCCGCCGCCACGGTGGCGTCGAGGCGCGCCGGTTCCTCGCCGGGCAGGAACGTCACCACGAGCTGCGGGCCGGCCAGGGTGAGGCCGATGAGCTGCCGGACGGCCAGCGCGGGCTCGGCGACGTCCAGGACGCCCTTGGCGGTGAGGTCGGCGAGGGCGCGTTCGAGGGGGGCGTCCATGAGCTCGCCGGTGACGCGGAACCACAGGCGTCCCAGCTGCGGGAAGCGGGCGACCTCGCCGATGACCAGGCGGCGCAGGGCGATGACGTCCTCGGCCAGGACCCGGCGGGTCCAGGCGGTCAGGTAGCCGGTGAGGGCGGCCTCGGCCGAGGCCAGGTCATCGGCCGCGGCCAGCGGCGGGACGTCGGCGTAGGCGCGGGTGAGGACGTCGGCGATGACGGCCAGGAACAGCCGCTCCTTGCTGCCGTAGTGCTGGTAGACGGTCGGTTTGGAGACCCCGGCCCGCTTGGCGATCTTGTCCATGGACGCCGCCGCGTAGCCCTCCTGGAGGAACTCCGCGACCGCCGCCCCGGCCATGTCCCGGCGTTTGCGCAGCGAGGCCCCGCTCGGGTCGGACAGGACCGGGATGCCCAGCTCGTCGACGGTCATGCGGGCCAGGCTAGCGCCCGGGCACCCTTGGTGACCGCCAGGGCGATCAGCGGCAGCAGCGCGACCAGCGCCAGGGCGGGGCCGAGCAGGGCGGCCAGGAGGGGCCCGGCGACGCTGCCGAGCTGGAAGGCGAAGTTGAACAGGCCGACGCCGCCGGGGCGGCTGTCCGGGGCCAGCTTCTCGGTCGCGGCGGCCACCAGGACGCCCATCCCGGCCGCCGAGGCGAAGGCCGACGCGGCCGACCCCGCCAGCACCAGCGCCGTCGGGCCGGTCGCGGCCGCCACCGCCGAGGACGCGGCGACCGCGCCCAGGATCAGCGCGGCCCGGCGCGCCCCGAGCCGCAACGCGACGGGGGCCATGCCCCAGGAGGCGCCCGCGCCGAGCAGGCCGGGGACGACCAGCAGCGCGCCCACCGCCGTCCGGCTCAGGCCCGTGCCCGCCATGAGCAGCTGCGGGACGGCGTAGACCAGCGCGAAGTAGACGGTGCTCAGCGAGAGCATCGCCGCCGAGGCGGTGAAGAAGCGGCGGTCGGGGCGGATCCGGGCCCGCCGCTGCGGCGCCCGCGCCAGGCCGGGCAGCAGGAACGGGACCGCCGGGAGGCTCAGGACGGGCAGGGCCAGCGCCGGGCGCCAGTCCCACGCGTCGGCCAGCAGCGCGCCCAGCAGCGGCCCGACGGCGCCGGACAGGCCGATGCCCGCGCTGACGGCGCTCAGGACGCGCTGGCGGCGGCCGGGGGCGGGGATGTCGCGGGCGGCGCCCATCGCGGCCACCGTGAGCGCGCCCGCGCCGTAGGCGAGGACGACGCGCCCGGCGGTGATCAGCGGCAGCCCCGGGGCGGCGAGGACGAGGCCCGCGCCGAGCACGAGGGCGGCGGCGCCGGTGAGGGTGGCCGCGCGCATGCCGCGGCGGGTGGCGATGGCGGCGGTGACGGGCATCGCGAGGGCCATGCCCCAGCCGTAGGCCGAGAGCAGGGCGGTCACGGCCGTGACCGGGACGTCCAGGGCCCCGGCGGCGGTCGGGAGCAGCAGGCTCGCGGCGGAGACGCCGAGGGAGGTGGGGAGGGTGGCGGCGACGAGGGACGCCGGGCGCGGGGTGGCCATGCAGAGATTGAACTACACGGTTTAGTTCAATCTCAAGCGCGGGTGAGCGCCCACACCGGCGAAACGCGAGAAACGTGCCGGATCATGCGGGAAACTGGGCCGACCATCGTGGAGGGAGGCACCCATGGCCGAACCGGCGCGGACGCGGCTGGGCGTCCTGGAACGTCCCGGCACCGACTTCCCCTACTACGCCGGCGAGCCGGTCACGATCACCGGCGGGCGGTGGTGGGTGGTGGTCGCCGCCGTCGCGGCGGGCTTCGCGTCCCTGACGCTCATCCCGCTGACCGGCGTCGTGACGGCGTTCATCCCCACGATCCTGTTCACCGGACTCCCGCTGGCCGCGCTGATCTGGGCCGCGCGAGGGCACTGGAAGGCCATCTTCCGGCGCGTCGGGCTCACCGAGATCGGCACGATGCTGTTCTACCTGGTGCTGAACCTGCTGGTCAGCGTCATCACCGCGACGATCCTCAGCGGCGTCACCGACACCCACGCCAACCCGAACGCCGACGCCCTGGCCGACATGAGCACCGTCGAGCGGATCATGTTCTACCCGCGCACGGCCATCCAGCTCTTCGGCGAGGAGCTGCTGACCATCCTGCCGTTCCTGGCGCTGCTCTACTGGCTCTACAACCGGGTCGGCATGGACCGGCGCAAGGCCGTCATCGTCTCCTGGATCGCCACCGCGGTCATGTTCGGCGCGCTGCACCTGCCGACCTACGACTGGAACGTCATCCAGGCCGTCGTCGGGATCGGCATCGCGCGGATCGTCCTCACCGCCGCCTACCTGCGCACCAAGAACATCTGGGTGTCCACCGGCACGCACATCCTCAACGACTGGGTGATGTTCACCCTCGCCGGGCACTGAAAAACCGCCGGCCCCCAGACGGGGACCGGCGGTTTCGGTGTCACGCGGCCTTAGTGGCCGATGGCCTTGCCGTTGGCCGCTTCGAGCGCGGCCAGGGCCTCGCCGTGCTTGGCGTCGAAGGCCGGGCGCTCGCTGCGGATGCGCGGCATCTTGTCGAAGTTGCGCAGCGGGGGCGGGCAGCTGGTCGCCCACTCCAGGGAGCCGCCGTAGCCCCACGGGTCGTCCACGTTCACCACGCGGCCCGCCTTGTACGACTTGTACATGTTCCAGATGAACGGCAGGGTCGAGGCGCCCAGGATGAAGGCGCCCACCGAGGAGATCGTGTTCAGCGTGGTGAAGCCGTCCTCGGGCGCGTAGTCGGCGTAGCGACGCGGGAAGCCCTCGTTGCCCAGCCAGTGCTGCACCAGGAAGGTCGTGTGGAAACCGATCATGGTCAGCCAGAAGTGGACCTTGGCCAGCCGCTCGTCGTACATCCGGCCGAACATCTTCGGGAACCAGAAGTACACACCGGCGTAGACGGCGAACACGATCGTCCCGAACAGCACGTAGTGGAAGTGCGCCACCACGAAGTAGGTGTCGGAGACGTGGAAGTCGATCGGGGGCGAGGCCAGCAGGACGCCGGACAGGCCGCCGAAGAGGAAGGTCACCATGAAGCCGATGGAGAACAGCATCGGCGCCTCGAAGGTGAGCTGCCCCTTCCACATCGTGCCGATCCAGTCGAAGAACTTGATGCCGGTGGGCACCGCGATCAGGAACGTCATGAAGGAGAAGAACGGCAGCAGCACCTGGCCGGTGGCGAACATGTGGTGCGCCCACACCGCCATCGACAGGGCCGCGATGGCCAGCGTCGCGCCGATCAGGGTCTTGTAACCGAAGATCGGCTTGCGGCTGAACACCGGGATGATCTCGGAGACGATCCCGAAGAACGGCAGGGCGACGATGTACACCTCGGGATGCCCGAAGAACCAGAAGAGGTTCTGCCACAGCATCGCCCCGCCGGTCTCCACGTCGAAGACGTGCGCGCCGAGGTGACGGTCGGCCAGCACCATGCACAGCGCGGCGGCCAGGATCGGGAAGACCATCAGCACCAGCAGCGCGGTGACCAGCAGGTTCCAGGTGAAGATCGGCATCCGGAACATGGTCATGCCCGGCGCGCGCAGCGTCAGGATCGTGGTGACCAGGTTGACCGAACCCAGGATCGTGCCCAGACCGGAGATGAGCAGGCCCACGAACCAGAGGTCGGCGCCCACACCCGGGGAGTTCACGACGTCCGACAGCGGCTGGTAGGCGAACCAGCCGAAGTCGGCGGCGCCACCGGGGGTGGCGAACCCGAGGATCACCAGGGTCCCGCCGAACAGGTACAGCCAGTAGGCGAAGGAGTTGAGTCGGGGGAACGCCACGTCGGGCGCGCCGATCTGCAGCGGGACGATGTAGTTGCCGAACGCGAACACCACGGGGGTGGCGAACAGCAGCAGCATGATCGTGCCGTGCATCGTGAACAGCTGATTGAACTGCTCGGCCGACAGGAACTGCAGGCCCGGGCGAGCCAGCTCCGCGCGCATCAGCAGGGCCAGGAAGCCCCCGATGCCGAAGAACGCGAAGGACGTGACCAGGTACATGATCCCGATCTGCTTCGCGTCCGTGGTGCGGATGGTTCGCGCCAGCCACGATCCCTTGGGCTCACGACGCACCGGCCAGGGCCGCGCGACGATCGGCTTCGGTGAAACGGTGGTCACCTGTCGGCCTCCTGTGGCGTCTCTCGTTATGTGCGGACTGCGGCAGGGCACGCCGATGGCCCGGCGATCGCAGAATAGCCCCAACGGTCCTCTACGCGTTGTCGGGGTTGGCAAAATGATCGGCGTGGCGTACTGGCATCATGCGTGGCCATGGAGTCCACGGAGGACCGTTTCGCGGACGGGTACAACCACCTCACCACCAGCGACGAGACCTCCGTGACGAAGAGGTACCGCGGCCCCGACGCCTCCACCAGGCGCACCCGCGAGGCCACCGTCCTGCGCGCCATCGCCTCCGTCGTCCCCGTCCCGGCGCTGCTGGACGAAGGTGAGGACTACGTCACCATGCGGCTCATGCCCGGCGCACACGGCCGCGAGCTGCTCGAACCCGACACCGCCGCCCCCGTCCTGGCCGCCTGCGGCCGCATGCTCGCCCGCGTCCACGCCGTCCCCCCGGCCGTCCTGCCGCTGCCCGGGCAGGGCGTCCTCGTCCACGGCGACTTCACCCCCGCCAACGTCATCTTCGGCGACGGGCTCCGCGAGATCACCGCCGTCCTCGACTGGGAATCGGCCCACCTCGGCCGCCCCGTCGAAGACCTCGCCTGGTGCGAATGGTCGGTGCGCACCCACCGGCCCGACTGCGTCCCGGCGCTGCCGCACCTGTACCACGGGTACGGGATCCAGCGACCGGTCTGGCCGGTGCTGCGCGGGGCGATGCTGTCGCGGATCCGCGAGCTGGTGGACTTCCATTCGCGGGATGAGAGCGAGCGCGGACGCGCGCTGCTGGCGGACTGGCGGCGGCGGATGGCGATCACTTCGGGGTGGCGGGGGTAGGGGTTCTGCCGGGCGGGTTCTTCCGGACGGGCGGGCGGGTGAAGCTTGTTCGGGTGCCCGGTGGGGTGAGGCGTGCTCCGAGGGGAGACGAGTGAAGGTGTTTCGCCTGGCCACCTCGACCACTCACGACCACCCCCGACTGCCGTCGACTGTCCCCGGCAACCCCGGACGCCTCGGCCACGCTGGCCGCTTCGGCCACGCTTGCCCCTGACCGCCTCGATCACCCCGATCACCTCGGCCTCCCCGACGGGGGCGGACAGGCCGATGAGGCAGCTTCATGTGAGCTGCATGCGAACCGGTGGATCGGCCGGATGGGCGGGTGAGTTGTTCTCAGAAGCCCGGCAGGACGAGACCGGCCCGGAACAAGAAGAACTCAAGGCGAGCGAAGGTGTTTCACCTGGCCGCCTGGCCGTCTCGACGACACCGGCCGCCCCAGACAGCTCGAACGACCTGCCCTCTCAAATACCCCGCTCCCGAACGGCCTGCCCCTCGGCTGACCCGACCGGCCCGATCCTCCCGACCGGCTCAGCCTCTCCGGCCGGCCTCAGCCTTTCCGACCGCGGGGAGGGGCGAGTCGATATGTGAGGCCGCTTCATGCGCGCCACATGCGGACTGGCAGATCCGCCGGACGGACAGGTGAAGCGTGCTCGGGTGCCCGACAAGGACGAGTCCGCGCCCGGGATGAGACGAGTGAGGGTGTTCCATTCGGCCGCCCCTGACCGCCTCTGGCCACTCCCGACCGCCCCGACCACCCCGGCCCCTGGGGCGGACAGGCCGACAGGTGATGCCGCTGCAACCGAGCCGCAACGAGCCGCCGGATCCGCCAGACAGGCGGACGGGAGGGCGCGAGGACGGAAGGGCGGCGGGAGGGCGGGAGGGCGGGTGAAGCGTGCTCGGGTGCCCGGTGGGGTGAGGCGTGCTCCGATGGGAGACGAGTGAGCGGGTTTCACCCGACGGCCCTGACCGGCTCAACCGACCCCGGCGACCCCGGACACCTCGGCCATCTTGACCACCTCGGCCTCTCCGATCGCCGGGAAGGCGAGTCGACATGTGAGGCCGCTTCATGCGAGCCACGCGCAAGCCGACGGATCCGCCGGATGGCAAGTGAATCGCCCTCGGGTGCCCGGTGGGATGGGGACGTGCTTCAAGGGAGACGAGTGAGGGGGTTTCACTCGGCCGCCCCAGACCGCCTCCGGCCACTCCCGACCGCTCCCGACCACCCCGGCCTCTGGGGCCAGACCGGCCGACGGGCCGACACGTGAGGCCGCCTCATCTGAGCCGCGCACGAAACGGCGGGTCCACGGTGTGCCGGGTATGCGCGAGGCTCTCCGTGCGAAGGACACTCCCCACACTCGCGCCTGAATCCAGGGCGCCGGTCATGTACTTCTCGTACCGTGAGCGGGTGGGCGAGCTCGGGCCTCCCGGCCTCGCTGCGCGCCGGGATGACACGGCCTCACTCACGCCTGCACACGAACGGTCGGCGGTGCCGTCGGCGATCGCGGCCTAGACCATCGTCGCCGTTCGGGGTCCTCGCGCGCCTCCGGACAACACCTAGAGGACCGAGACGCCTGGGCCGCCGGTCACGTGCTCCTGATGCGGCGCGAAGGTCGCCCGGGGATCGCGATGCGGGGTACAGGGGTACGGGTCTGCCGGTCACGTGCTTCCGGCACTGCCCGCTCTGGCCGCCCGGCACCCGGCGGTCCTACCCGAACCAGCCAGCCAGCCACGGCGTCACGCGGCCCCGCCCGTCACCCCGCCCACCAAAGCCCCCACCCAACCCAAACCGCGCGGTGGGCCACCCGGCCCACCGCGCGTTCGCCACAACACGTCCCGCTACTGCGGGTTCTCCGCGAAGTACCTCTCCGCGCCCTTGTGCAAGGGCACCGGTTTCGTGTTCGACGCGTTCGACTTCGTCAAATCGTTCACCACCGGCACCAGCGCGCCGATGTCCTTCTGGTGGTCGAACAGGGCCTTGCAGATGTCGTAGGCGAGCTGCTCGGGCATGTCCTGGCGGACCAGCAGCAGGGTCGGCGCCTCTACGGAGGCGACGTCCTCGACTTTGTACTCCTTGCCCTTGATCGTGGTCTGGCGGTAGCCGCCGTACTCGTTCGCCAGCTTCTCGGCGACCTGGCCCATGGGGACGAGGTGGTAGCCGCCGGTGGCCAGCAGGGCCTGGATGGGGGTGTTGGGAACGCCGGAGGAGGCGAAGAAGGCGTCGATGGCGTCCGCGCTGGAGCGCGGCATCTTCATCTTCTCGATCGCGGCGTTCACGGAGATGTTCTGCGAGACGATGTCGGATTCGATCTTGAGTCCGGCGGCCTCCAGGACGCGGCGGGAGAACAGGTCGTCACCGGACGCCTTGTTGCCGCGCGCCACGCGCAGGCCGCGCAGGCCCTCGACGTCCTTCACCTTCTGGCGGGGTGCGCCGGTGAGGGGGTCGGTGCCGATGTCGTCGCGGCAGACCAGGTGCAGGATGCCGGGGAACACCGACGCCAGCGACAGGATCTGCTGCTTCTGGTCGGAGAACTCACCGGTGCCCGCCAGGGCGTCGGCGGGCACGCCGTCGCCCGACAGGCACATGGCCGCGTCGCCGCGGGCCAGCCGGCGGATGTTGTCGATGGAGGCGCCGGTCGGCTGCGCGGTGGCCACCGCGCCGGGCAGCGAGGCGTTGATCGCGTCGGCGAGGGCGCCACCGAACTGGTAGTACACGCCGCTGGTGCCACCGGTGCCGATGGCGAGGCGGCCCTTGTTCCACTCGGTCGCGGAGTTCACCGGCTTGTCGCCGACCGCGTCGGAGCAGGCGGCGGTCAGTCCGACCGTGCCCAGTGCCGCCGCGAGCTTGAACAGACGGCGACGGTTCATCAGCGCTCCCCGACGGGCGGTGCGCTGCCCGCGGCGCGGCGGATGGCGGGTTCAAGGGCGCTGGCGACCCGCTTGACGAGCAGCGCCATCTCATAGCCGACGAGGCCCAGGTCGCAACCGGCGGCGGCCAGGACGGCCACCTGCGCCCGGTCCCCAACCGCCATCAGCAACAGCACACCACCGTCCATGTCCACAACCGCCTGCCGGACACGCCCTGCGGCGAGCACACGGGAGGCACCGGTGGTCAGGGAGGCCAAACCGCTGGTGATGGCGGCGAGCTGGTCGGCACGGTCGGTGGGCAGGCCCGCGGAGGCGGCGAGGGCCAGACCGTCGACAGAAACCGTCAGCGCGTGCGCGACATCGGGCACCTTCTGCGTGAACGAGGTGAGCAACCAGTCGAGCTCACCGACCGCGCCCGCGTGTGCGCCATTGCCGGGCGGCATCGATCGAGTCATCGTTGGTCCGTCCTTCGGGAGGGGGGATGGGGGTTATTGCGCAACTGCGTGGTGGAGCTCGCGAAGCGTCCGCCGATCGGGTCGTCCTCACGGCCGGCGGCGGTGCCGCTGGCCAGACCCGACAGGCGGGCGCGGATCTCATCGGGGTCGATGCCGCCGGTGATCTCGGCGGCGGAGGCCACAACCCGCGGCCCGGTGGGGAGGTGCTCGTCGATCGAGCCGGGCAGCAGCCGCGCGCCGGGGCGGCGCTGCGGCAGTCCACCGGTGGCCGCGGCGGCCGTCGCCGGGGCCGGTTCGGCCAGGACCTTCTGGACCTGAGCGTAGGCGCTGTCGCCGGGTGTGGCGCGCCATTCGAGGGCACCGGGCGCCACCGAGGGCATGTCGCCGGAGCCGGTGGTGGGCCGGAACCAGCCGGCCATCGGGACGATGGCGGGCTTGTCGGACATCGCGATCGGCTCGCTCACGCGCTGGCGCGGCAGAGTCGGCTGGAACGGGGCCGGTTCGGGCGCGGCGGCCGGGCGGCGTTCGGGAACGACGACCGGGCGCGGCTCGGGCGCGGCGGCGATCGCGCGGGGGCGTCCACCGGCATCGGTGACCTTTCCGGGCGGGCGTCCGGCGACCGGCATGGGCCGGTTGCGGGCCGGGAGCGGCACGGCCGTGGCGGTGGGCGGCTCGGGCAGGGCGTCGAAGTCGTCGTCCATGATGGAGCGCCCGGCGGCGATCATCGAGTCGGGGACCCGGACCATCGCCAGGGTGCCCTTGCCGGCGGTGCTGTGCAGCTGGACCTCGATGTCGCGGCGGGCGGCGAGCCGCGCGACCACGAGCAGACCCATCGTCCCGGCGGTCGCCGAGGTCAGCGCCGAGGGCTCGCGCAGCCGCTCGTTGGCCGACTCCAGCTGCTCGGCGGGCATGCCGATGCCCTCGTCGGCGATGGAGATCGCCAGGTCGTTGACGCTGCGGCGGATGGTGACGCGCACCTGCGAGGTCGGCGGGGAGAACACCGCGGCGTTCTCCAGCAGCTCGGCGAGCAGGTGCACGAGGTCACCGACGGCGTGGGCGCTGATGGGGACGTCGCCGGCGCCCTCGATCTCCACGCGCGTGTAGTCCTCGATCTCACCGGCGGCGGCGCGGATGACGCTGGCGACGGGCTCCGGGGACGTGTAGCGGCGGCCGGGGTCGCCACCGGCGAGGACGAGGAGGTTCTCCTCGTTGCGGCGCATGCGGGCGGCCAGGTGGTCCAGGGCGAACAGGCGCGCCAGGACGTCCGGGTCGGTCTCGGCCTCTTCGAACTCGTCGAGGAGGCGCAGCTGCCGCTGCACGAGGCTCTGTCCCCGGCGGGCCAGGGCGATGAAGAGGGCCTCGACGTCCAGGCGCAGCAGCGACTGGTCGGCGGCGAGTCGCAGGGCCTGCTCGTGGACGGCGTCGAAGGCGACGGCCACCTGGCCGATCTCGTCGTCGGTGCGGCCGTGCGCCATGGGCGCGGCCTCCATCGCGTCGCGCAGGCGGCGGCCGACCTCGTCGGAGTTGCCGGCGGCGGCGACGTCGGCCACGGCGCCCGGCAGGGACTGGTCGGCGACGGTGAGGGCGTTGCTGCGCAGGCGGCGCAGGCGGCGGGAGGTCCGCACGGCGAACATGATCGCGATGGTCAGGGTGACCACGGTGACGCCGAGGGCGATGGCGCCGGTGGCGATGGCGCGCTGCTCGGCGGAGACGGTCAGCTCGTTGGCGCTGTCCTCCATCCAGGACGTCACGTCCAGCTCGACGTAGTAGAGCCGCAGCAGCGTGTTGGACATCGCCACGGTCCACGACTCGGTGGAGATGGCCTTCCAGGCCACCTCGCCCGGGTCGAGGCCCTTGAGGATGGTCTGCTGGTACTCCTGCACGGTCCGCCAGTCGACGGAGTCGGCGATCGTGTCGTAGGTGGTGCGGATGACCGGGTGGGCGTAACGGTAGAACTCGCTGATGCGGCCGGTGGTCTGGCCGATGACGTCGGCGATCACGCTGAGCTTGCCGGGGTTGTACTCGCCGCGGGCGAGGATGTCGCGGACCAGGACCAGCTCGTGGGCGGTGAACTGCTTCGCGGTGGCGATGGCGGCGGTCGCGCGGGCCTGTCCGGCCAGGTCCGGGTTGGCGATCTGGTCGGGCAGGGCGTCGGCGACGCGCAGGATCTGCACGGCGATCTTGTTGTAGCTGTCCAGGCCGCTGGTGCGGGAGTTGGACTCGGTGGAGATCGCGTCGCCGCGGGCGGTGTCGAGCTGGAGCAGGCCGGACTGGGCGGAGGTGAGGGAGCCGCGCAAGTCGGGGGCGGCGGTGGACGCGCGCTCACCGGCGGACTTGAAGTCGGTGATGGCTTTGTCGGTACGCGCGCGCTGCGCGTCGAGAAGGGGCTTACCGACGCCATTGCGCTGGTTGAAGGCCAGGGTCTCGTTCGCTTCGCGCTGGAGCTCCTGGACGACGCTGGAGGTCTTGCCGGCGAGGTTGGCCAGCACCTCGGCGCGATCGGCGTCGGAGGCTTCGACAAGGGCGTTGCGGACCTGGATCGTTCCGAGTGCGACCAGGCCCACCAGCGCGATGACGATGGGCAGCATTAGCTGCACGCGGACCGATTGCACAGTCGCGCGCCTGGACGAATCGCCACGGGCCATGATGCGGTCTCGCTCTCATTTGCGGACAACTCTGCGGGTGCCACGGCTATCCTGGCCGCCTCACGGTGCGTGCTCAAGAGCGGGGCCGGTATTTCACCCTGAGCGGCCAGATATTCACCGTCCGCATTGGATGCAATGCGGACAAAGGGAATTCAGGTGATGGCGGCGAAGGTCTCGACGTGCATCGTCGGGCCGGAGACGATGATGAGATCGCCCTCGGCGATGGGGGTGTCCGGGCGCGCGTAGGTGAAGTCCTCGCCCGGCCGTTTCACTCCGACGACGGTGACACCGTACTTGGTCCGCAATTGCGCCTCGGCGAGGGTTCGCCCGACGGCCTCTTGTGGAGCGCGCGTCTTCACTATGGCGAATCCGTCGTCGAATTCGATGAAGTCGATCATGCGGCCGGTGACCAAGTGCGCCACTCGCTCACCCATCGCCGCCTCCGGATACACGACGTGATGCGCGCCCACTCGGTGCAGGATGCGGCCGTGTTTGGCGGTGATCGCCTTCGCCCAGATCTCGCCGACTCCGGCTTCCTCGACGGCGAGCACGGTCAGCACGCTGGCCTCGATGTCGGTGCCGATGGCGACGACGACGCGGTCGAACTCGCCGATGCCGAGCTGGGCGAGGACGGTGGCGTCGGTGGCGTCGGCCTGGACGACGTGGGTGAGGCGGTCCGACCACTGCTGGACGATGTCGGCGCGCTCGTCGATGGCCAGGACCTCGTGTCCCATGCGGACCAGGGACTCGGCGACGGCCCCGCCGAAGCGGCCGAGGCCGATGACGGCGACCGTCCCGGCGTCGGGCTGGATGAGCCTCTTCCTCTTAGCCGACAATGGGTCGCTCCTCCGGGTAGCGGTAGAGGCGGTTGCGGACGCGCAGCGCCATGGCGGTGGCGACGGCGATGGTGCCGACGCGGCCGACGTACATGAGGACCACCAGGACGGTCTGCGCGGCGGCGTTCAGGTCGCCGGTGATGCCGGTGGACAGCCCGACGGTCCCGAAGGCCGAGAGGGCCTCGAACATGACCTGGTCGAGGCCGAAGTCGGTGAACAGCAGCAGCAGGAGCGTCCCGGTGGACGCGCAGGCCAGCCCGAGAAGGGCCACGGCGAGGGCCTGCCGCTGGACGGTGTGGCCGATGCGGCGCTTGAAGACCGAGACGTCGGGCTCGCCGCGGACCTCGGCCCAGATGACGAAGGCCAGCAGGAAGAAGGTGGTGACCTTGACTCCTCCTGCGGTGCCGCCGCTGCCGCCGCCGATGAACATGAGGCCGTCGGTGACGGCGAGGGTCTCCGGGCGCAGGGCGCCGGTGTCGATGGTGCTGAACCCGCCGGTCCGGGGCATGGCGCCGGAGAAGAAGGCGGGCAGGAGCTTGCCGCCGACGCCGTATTCGCCGAGGGTGTCGGGGTTGTCCCATTCCAGGGCGAGGTACCCGGCGAAGCCGATGAAGAGCAGGACGGCGGTGGCCAGCACGGTGAGCTTGGTGTGGACCGTCCACTTCGCGGGCGAGCCGCGCCGGCGGGCCAGATCGGCCAGGACGGGGAAGCCGATGCCGCCGATGATGACGGCGAGCACGATCGGCAGGCACACCAGCGGGTCGGTGACGTAGCGGGCGAGGCTGTCGGCGTGGGGTGAGAATCCGCCGTTGGTGAAGGCGGAGACGGAGTGGTAGACGGCGTTCCAGGCCGAGGCGCCCCAGCCCTGGCCGTAGCCGGTCTTGAAGCGGAGGAAGAGGACGAGGGCGACGGCGCCCTCCACGGCGAAGGTGAAGGCGGCGATGCGCACGACGACGCGGCGGATGTCGCCGAGGGCGAGCTGCTTGGACTCCGAGGCGGCGGCCATCTTGTCGCGCAGCCGGAGCCTGCGGGCGACCAGCAGCCCGAGCAGGGACGCGCCGGTCATGATGCCGAATCCCCCGGCCTGCACCAGCACGAGGATGACGACCTGGCCGAAGGGCGTCCAGTAGGTGCCGGTGTCGACGGTGACGAGCCCGGTGACGCTGACGGCGCTGGTGCTGGTGAACAGCGCGGTGAGCGGTGGCGCCGCGCCGTCCCCGGCGCGTGCGACGGGCAGCATCAGCAGCCCGGTGCCGACCGCGATGGCGGCCAGGAAACCGAGCGGCACGATGCGGGCGGGATGCCGCAGTGTCCCGAGTAGCGCTGTTCGACGCACGCCGAGATTGTGCCCTATCGGAGCGTTCCCGGCGCGCGGGCGCGGATCTTCACCGCCGTTGGATGGGGCCGCGCCCGCGTCCGGGGGTCATGGGTGGGTCGGGTCAGCAGGCGCCCTGGTCGCTCCACACGCCCCACTGGCCGGTGGTTCCGGGCTCCTCGTTCTGCGTCCACCACTTGGCCTTCCAGTTGCGGCCCTTGTGGGAGACGACGTTGCCGCCGGTGTAGGTGGCCGCCGGAGACCACGCCGGGTTGGTGCAGGATCCGGGCGTCGGGGTCGTGGGCGTGGTGGTCGGGCCGCCGCCGAAGTCGACGTCGGAGCAGGCGTAGAACGCCTCGGCGGAGTCGGTGCGCTGCCAGATCGCGTAGACGATGTGCCGTCCGGTGCGCTGGGGGAAGTTGATGGCGATGTTGTACGCGCCGCTCACGATGGGCGGGTTCAGCACCTTCTTGAAGGGCGTGGCGTCCAGGTCGGACCACTTGAGGGGCTGCGTCGGGTCGAACCCGGCCTTGGTCATGTACAGCTCGAAGGTTCCGGGGTGGTTGGCCGTCGACTTGTACTTGTAGGTGTAGGCCCCGCCGCTCTGGACGGTGGTGGCCGGCCAGTCGGCCCTGGGCAGGTCGAAGCCCTTGTACTTGTCACGGCCCGCGCTGCACAGCTTGCCGTCCGGGATGAGCTGCCGGTGCTGCCCGTTCGCGTTGGCGATGTTGACCTCGTTCCAGTCGTAGACCGCCTGCGTCCCGCCGACCGTGATGGCCGCCTGGCACGCCGCCGACTGGGGGGTCTCGGGTCCCTCCAGGAAGCACCGGTAGGTCCGGCTGGCCGGGTCCGAGGCGGACCCGTGCGACTCGGCCCGGGTGACCACCAGCACGACCACGAGCATCGGGAGGACCCCGAGTAGGGCTAAGAGAAGAAGAATGCGCTGCCGGTTCACGTGTTGACTCCTCGCTACGCCGGACGGCAGGGGAGGGCCGTCCAGAAATATTAAGAAAAGTTAACTACCTGGTCGCGCCATGGTCAACGCCACCGTATTCACTGAAGCGACACCCCAGTTCACGACGGTGACACCGGGGTCACTCCCCGCCCACCGGATACCCCCTCGACCGGCCGACGAGGGGGCGTGTAAAGTTCTGCGAGTGCCCGGCACCAAGGGGCACGAGCAGCAAGGGGCTGTGGCGCAGCTGGTAGCGCACCACACTGGCAGTGTGGGGGTCAGGGGTTCGAGTCCCCTCAGCTCCACCCTTTGTGAAGGCCGTTGACCTGTGGAAACAGGGCAACGGCCTTCGTCGTTTCCCCGATCGCCCCCGCCGAGCCCTTCGGTTCTGGCCGAAGGGCCTTTCCGTTTCCCCGCCGGGGCGCTTCCGTGGAGGAATCCGAGGGGGAAGGAAACGAGAATGCGCATCGAACTACGGGTCGCGGCCGTGACCGCCGCGCTGCTGTGCGCGCTGGCGACGACCGCGGTGGCCGCGGGACCGGCGGCCGCGGCGATGCCGGAGTGCGTCTACCAGGGATCGCACCGGCCCGGTACCGGCGGGGGCGCCGTGTGGGTTCCGCAGGCCGCGAACGGGAGCCGCCACTGCTGGCTGCGGCGGGGGAGCAAGAACTCGGCCGTGCGGGCGCTGCAGCAGGCGCTGAAGTACTGCTACTCGCGGGACATCGTGATCGACGGCAGCTTCGGCCCGAAGACCGAGAAGGCGCTCAGGAACGCGCAGTACCAGGCCGGTGCCGTGATCGACGGCGAGTACGGGGAGGAGTCGGCGCGGCTGCTGAAGATGGCGTCGACGACGTCCACCGCCTGGTACGACTGCGCGTGGCAGACCTTCTGACCGGCGGGCGCGCCATCGCCGACGGCGGTGGCATCGGCCCGGGAACCGCGGCCGCGCCGATCGATCGGCGCGGTGCCGAACGGGGGTCCGGGCGTCCGCGGTGACCGGAGTCGCCGACCGTTCCCGGAGCGGGGCCGTAGCGGAATTGCCCGCCGCTACGGCCCTTTTCCGTGCGCGCTCAGTGCCCGTCCAGCAGCGCGCGGCCCAGCCGGGTCGGCCGGTGCAGCACGCACTGCCCGTCGCGGTGGCTCATGACCAGGCCCGCGTCCCGCAGGACCTTCAGGTGCTCACTCGACGACGCCGGTGACACGCCCACCCGGCGGGCGAGTTCGGTGGTGCCGCAACCGGATCCGAGCGCCTCCAGGGCGGCGGCCCGGGTGTGCCCGAGCGCGGCGGCAGTCCCGGATTCGGCGAGGCCACCACCACGCCGGTCTTGGCGACCGGGTAGATCAGGGCCGGCGGCAGCGCCGGATCGAAGAACGTCACGGGGTGCACGACGCAGAAGTACGAGGGCACCAGCAGCAGCCCGCGTCCGACCAGGTGGCCTTCGGCAGCAGCTCCTCGACACCGCCGCCGGTCATCGCGGCCACCCGCGCGGCACGGTCGCGCTCCACCGCCGCCGCCATGCCCGGTCCATAAGGGACGATCGCCGCCTCGTGGAAGGCCCGCATGCCGTCACCAAGTGCCGCCAGCAACCCGGCGTCACCCTCGGACAGCCGCCGCAGCAACGGATGCGCCGCCCGGGGAGCGTCCAGCCGCCGCAGGTCACGGGCCAGCACGGACACCGGAGTCGAGCGGACGGCCTCGATGCCGTGCTCGAACCCGCGCAGCGACTCCCCCGGCGTCAGGAAATCCGGGAAGCACCCCATCGTCGGCGTCAGCACCAACCATAAGCGCAGCTCCCGGGCCATCGGACCGCGTCGCAGCGCCTCCGCCGTCCGCCGCCGCCAGTCGGTGAAGAACAGGTCACCGCGCTGACCGCGCAGCATGTCCACGGCGAGCACGAGCTCCCACAGCGGATCCGCCGAAGACGCCAGGCGGGTCCGGGCGAGATCCTCGCCCGTGAAATGAATGCGCAGCACCCCATGTCCCCCGAATCATGGATGTAGGCGTTCACCGGCAAGTTTGGCGAGCGGTTTCGCGGGCCGCCATCGGTTGATCGGACCGGCGGTGGCACGGTGCGGCGCGGGAGAACACGCACGTGGATGAGCATGCCGGCACCCTGCTCGATCAGGACATGAGCCCGTACCCGGGGACCGGACGCCCGTCCCTCCCCCACCGGCCGTCGCAGGACGCGGGCGTGGGCGGGCGCATATCCCATTGGCCGAGGGTCATGTTCAGGTCCTCGCAGAGCCCGGCCGTCACGGTGGTCTCCCCGACGGTGACCTCGACGTACACGCCGACCGTCACGAGCACGCGGCCGTCGGGGAAGTCCGGATCGCCGGTGGGGGTGATGGCGAGGAGGTAGCCGGTCGCCTTCCACGGCTGGTCCGCGTCGGTCTTGACGACGGCCACCACCGCGGCGACCTTGTCCCGCAGATCGGCCTCGGCGCCCAATCCCTCGCGGTAGTGCGCCGCCAGATCGCGGAGTCCGTCGTCGGCGTCCGCCACGAACCCGCTCGCGACCCGGTAGCTCAGCCCCAGGGCGACATCCCCGGGATCGTCCGGCGGACCGAAGCTCCGGTAGCCGATCACGGCGAGCATCGCCACCAGCTCCACCGCCACGACCGCGACGAGGGCGACCCGGAACCACCTCATCCCGCGCCTCCCGGGACCAGGATCTGCGGCCGCTCGCCCTTCGACGGGATCAGCTCCCACACCGCCCCGCAGTCGATCCCCGCGAAGCCCGCCGGCCCGAAGCGGACGCAGCTTCCGACCCGCAGTGTGGACGCCTCGCCGCCCCAGTCGCGGTCGATCTCCTCTTCGACCACGAGCACCACGTCCACCTGCCGCTCCCCCGGACCGGCTCCGGGGAAGTCCACATGGGAGACACCGGAATGACCGGCGACGACGTGCACGACGATCGACTGAAGCTCCGCCAGCGGCGCCTCCGACCGCGACAGCGCGTCGGCGCGCTCCCGCACGGCGGTGGCGATCTCCGCGGTCACCGCGGCCAGCCGCTCGCGCGCCACCGACACGGCGTCCCCGACGCGGTCGCGGCCGGACACGCGCACGTCCAGCAGGAGTACTAAGGCGAGCGCCACCGTGGCGACGGCGGCGGTGACGATGAGCCCGATGGGCGTTCGGCGCAAGACACACCTCTCGTTCCACGCGATGTGCGCGGCCCGTCGGCGCGGGTGTGCGGCCCGCGGGCGTCGTCACCGGCCGCGGGCACGCGGCGTCCGGGAACGTCACCGCGGTGGCCGCGGCTGACAGGGCACGCGCGGAGTCCGATCCGTGGGCCTTTCCGAACTCCGCGATGCCACAGTAGTGCCGAAACCTCGCGCGCTCCACCCCCGAACCGGGCCGGTCCCCCGGCGGGAACCGGCCCGTCCCGGCTACCTTCCGGCGGGCACCCGGTACTCGGGCAGCTCGACGCGGTCGGCCTTGCGGGCGGTCTTCTCGGCGGGCTTCTTCAGGGCGCGGGAGGTCATCATCGAGATCACCCGGTCCCGCATCCACATCGCGGCCCGGCCCTTCGGCAGGAAGCCGTTGACGCCGCCGGGCGGGAGCTTGCGGCATTCGGCGGCGTAGGGGCCCATGAGGTTCTCGTAGGACGCGAAGGCCACCCGGTGGTCGCCGCGGGCCGCGGCCAGTTCACCCGCGAGCAGGTAGGCCCCGACCATCGCCATGGCGGTGCCGTTGCCCGAGAGGGGCGAGCCGCAGTAGGCGGCGTCCCCGAGCAGGGTGACGCGACCGGACGTCCAGGTGTCCATGCGGACCTGGGCGACCTCGTCGAAGAAGAAGTCGGGCGAGTCGGGCAGCGCGCGCAGCAGGTCCGGCACGTGCCAGCCGGAACCGGCGAAGCGCTCGCGCAGGATCGCCCGCTGCGCCTCCTGGTCGCGCCGGTCGTAGTCGAGGCGCTTGGCGGCGAAGGCGAACATGGCCTTGGCGCGGCCCGGCGCCTCCGGCCGGATCGCGGCCATCTTGCGGCCGGGGATCGAGTGCATCCGGAACCAGCCGTCCAGGTCGAGGCGGGTGCCGATGGTGAAGTAGGCCATGTAGGCGCCCAGGTGGTGCACGAAGCGGTCCTCGGGCCCGAAGACGAGCTTGCGGACGTTCGAGTGGAGCCCGTCGGCGCCGATGACCAGGTCGAAGCGGCGGGACCCGGAGCGCTCGAAGATCACCGAGACGCCCGAGGCGTCCTGGGTCAGGTGCGCGATGGAGTCGCCGAAGAGGTACTCCACGGGACCGGCCGCCCGGTACAGGATGTCGGTCAGGTCGCCGCGCAGGATCTCGATCTCGGCGACGGCGCCCTCGCCGCCGAGGGCCTCGGCGGGCATCGTCGCGGTCACCCGGTCCCGGGCGTCCACATAGGCCAGTCCGCGCTCGTGCACGCGGGCGGCCAGGATCGCCTCCGTCACGCCCATGCGCTCGGCGACCTCGCGGGACGCGCCGCGCAGGTCGACGGCGTGCCCGCCGGGCCGCGGAGCCGGCGCGCGCTCCACCACCGTGACGGCGAAACCGTGCCGGCGCAGCCAGTGCGCCAGCGACAATCCGGCGATGCTGGCGCCGGAGATCAGGATGTCGGTCATAGCGAGTTCTCCAGAGTGGTCGTTGCCTTGTCTCCCCGCTACGATCACCCGTGCCGACCGTGATTGAACAGCGAAAACGCTTGCAGGAAGCGGAAAGCGGGCTTCACGAAGCTGCATCGCGAGGAGAGTTCGGGATGGATCTGGACGCACTCGGCATCAGCGCGCGCGACGAGCGCGTCTACCGCTATCTCCTGCGCCGCCCCGACGGCGTCAACCGCGCCGAAGCGGCCACCGACCTCGGGCTTTGCGCCGCGGATCTCGTCGCCGTCGTGGACGCGCTCGCCGAGCTCGGCCTGATCTCCGGCCACGAGGTCCTCCACGCCCGCGACCCCGAGCGCGCGCTGGACGACCTCATCGAGCGCCGGATCGCCGAGACGCGCGAGCGGATGCGCGAGATCGGCGCCGTCCGCGACGTCCTGCCGTCCCTGCTGCGCGAGCGCGCCACCGGCGAGCCGGTCGAGCTCATCGAGCGCGTCGAGGACATCGACCGGGTCTACGCGCGCATCGCCGAGGTGCGGGAGGCCTCCGACGAGTGCCTGGCCATCGCCTCGGCCGAGCGCAGGCACGTCCAGCCGGGGCAGCAGCAGCGGACGCTCGACCGGCTGCGCCGCGGCAAGATCTACCGCACGATCGTCCACCGCGACGCCCTCGCCAGCCCGGCGATGCGCGCCCACATGACCGTGATCCACCGGGCCGGTGACCATCACCGCGTGGTCAACGAGCAGGTCCAGCCGACGCTGATCTTCGACCGGGCCGTCGCCTTCGTCCCGCTCGACCCGGGCAATCCCGCCAACGGCGCGCTGGTGGTGCGGCAGCCGGGGGTGGTGGCGACGCTGCTGGACCTCTTCGAGCGGCTCTGGGACCGGGCCACCGACCTCGAACCGGCCGGGGACGGCCTCAACGAGGCCGAGCGGCTGGTCCTGGACCTGCTGTCGCGCTCCAGCAAGGACGAGACGGCCGCCCGCGAGCTGGGCGTGTCGGTGCGCACCTACCGCAAGCACGTGGCGTCCCTGATGGAGCGGCTCGGCGCGTCGACGCGCTTTCAGGCCGCGCGGCTGGCCGGGGAACGCGGCTGGCTCTAGACCGTCCGCGGGCGCATCATGGAAGCCGGGGGTGACCCGGTGGACGAAGAGGTGACCGCCGGTGGGCGGGGAGTGCTGGCCGGGGCGTTCGCGCTGCTGGCGGTGCTGGCGCGCGGTGACGGGCCGGTGGGGCTGTCGGAGCTGGCGCGGCGGGCGGGCGTGCCGAAGCCGACGGCGCACCGGTTGCTGACGCAGCTGGCCGCGCTCGGGGCGGTGGAGCGGCACGGCGACCGCTACGTGGTCGGACGGCTGGTGGCGGTGCTCGGCGGGGCGTGGCGGCCCTATCCGGGGCTGCGGGACGCGATCGCGCCCGTGGCGCGGAAGCTGGCGGCGGTGACCGGTGCGCCGGTGGCGGGGGTGTGCCTGGACGCCGAGCGCCGGGAGCGGCTCATCGCCTGCTCGGGCGACATGCTGCCGCGCATGAACGCCCTGGGCTTCAACTCGATCGTGCCCGAGGACGCCGCCTCGAAGCTGCTGCTGAAGTGCTTCGACGCCGCCGAGACCGAGGCGCCGTTGTCGCGGCTGGAGTGGCGCCGGGTCCGCGCCTCGGTGTCGGACCGAGGGTTCCTCGTCGCCTCGCACACCGAGCCCTCGGCCGTGCGATGCGTGGCCGCGCCGGTGTTCGCGCCGGACGGGCGGGTGGTGGCGGTGGTGTCCACGATGGTGCCGGGGACGCGGCTGCCGAGCTCGGTGCCGGACACGCTCGTGCAAGCCGCCACCGACGTCGGGCGGCGGCTGGGGCCGGTCCGCTGAGCGGACCGGGTCCTTCTCCCGCGGGTCATCGCGTTCATAGGCTTCCGGTCGTCCGAAGGGATGCGATCCGAGGGGGAACCGGATGCTCAAGTCACTGTGGGGACGGCTGCTGGCCGTCGCCGTCATCTTGTCCGTGGTGCCGCTGGTGAGCGGCTGCTCGGACCCGCCGCTGGTCCGGATCGCCTACCGGCAGATCGGCGGATGCCAGGGCGTGCCCGACCGCGAGACCAACGGGCAGCCGTCGGGGGCCGTGGCCGCCGGAGCGGGCTTCGACTACGTGGCCTACCGCGTCGACGTCATCGACAACTCGGCCAAGGGCGCGGCCACCTTCAACTTCGATCCGGAGCTGCTGAGCCTGGGCGACAGCTCGCACGGCGAGAACTTCGTGCAGATCGGTTACGCCACCGGCCTGGGCGATCAGTTCGGGCTGCCGCCGGCGGTGTTCCACCCCGGCGACAAGACCGCCTACGCCGAGGCCAGGGTCTGGGCGATCGTCGACCGTCCCGACCCGAACAAGCCGTCATCGACCACCATCGACGCCTTCCCGCTGGTCTACCGGACGCCCGCCGGGTCACCGGGGGTGAACCTGGTCGACGAGGACGTCCGGCCCGGCTTCCCCTACCGCCCCAACTGCGTCGACCTGGAGTCGCTCGGCTGAAGGGTGCCGCGCGGGCCGGTCGCGGGAAGCGGACCGGCCCGCGCGCGCCTGTCACAGTCGCGCGGTGAACGGCCATCCGAGCAGCTGGTAGTACCCGGCGACGGCGCTGAAGGCCACCATCAGCACGGTGAGCGCGGTGTAGTGGACGCGGGTGGCGGTCCCCCACCACCCCGCGCGCCAGGCGGCGGCGGTGAAGCCGACGGCGGCGGCGCTCACGACGGCCGCCAGGGTCAGCAGCGCGGGTATGGCGTTCAGGAGGGGCGAGCCGCCGACGAGGAGGCCGACGCCGAGGCGGTCCACGTCGGAGGCGGCCACGGCGATCACGGCCACGACTCCGGCCAGGGACGCCACGAAGGCCCAGCCGGTGGCGCGGGCGAGCTTGGCGGCCGTGGGAGCGGGAGTGGCCCGCCTGCGCCGGAGGAGGGCGATGAGCCACCAGACGGCGGTCACCGGCAGCGCCAGGAGCGTCAGCGCGATGATCACGGCGTGGGGCAGCGGCTCCCGGTACCAGGCGGCGCGTTCGTAGGCCTCGGCCGGGAAGCCGTCGAAGAAGAGGTACCGCGCCTCGCCGTCGGCTTCGCGGCGGAAGCCGATGACGGTGCCGTCGGCGCCGGACCAGAGGTCCCCGGCCAGCGGCGTGTACTCCACGCCGCCGACGTCGAGGCGTCCCCCGTCGGCGGTGACGGTCAGGGACGAGAAGAGGTTCGCCACGCGGGTCGGGTCGGTGCTGGGGGTGCGGGCGCTCTGGTAGGTGCCGGCGAGGCCGTCGGTGTCGCCGGGCGCGGCGGGCGGCGGGTTGCCGGTGGAGGGGAAGAAGCGGCTCACGAAGGCGTCGATGAGCTCGGCGCGCAGGTTGTGGCCGTTCCCGTCGCCGTTGTAGGTGACGTACACGCCGGTGTTCCGCTCGGGCAGGAGCGCCAGCCCGGCGTGGAAGCCGGGGACGTCGCCGCCGTGTTCGAGGAGCCGCTCGGCGCCGATGGACTGCTCCATCCAGACCAGGCCGAGTCCGGGCAGGCCGGGGTGGTTGGCCCACTGCCGCTGCCGCATGAGGGCGACCGACGCCGGGCTCAGCACGCCGCCGCCGTCGCCGAGGTGGGCGAGCATGAAGCGGCCCATGTCGGGGGCGGTGGTGACGGTCCCGCCCCCGGCGGGGACGTCGTGGCCGTACTGGCCGCCGATGGGTTCGCGGCCGGATCCGTAGCCGGTGGCGAGGAGGGCGGCGATCGGCTCGGGGGCAGGCTGGACGGCGGTGCTGGAGGTCATGCCGAGGGGCGCGAAGACCTCGTCGCGCAGGTAGTCGGCGTAGGGCACGCCGGAGACGGCCTCGACGACGTACCCGGCGAGGGCGAGGGCGTAGTTGTCGTAGACGGCGACCTCGCCGGGCGGGCGGACGCGGGCGGGCATGTGCTCGCGGACGTAGTCGCGCAGCGGGAGGACGTCGGCGGCCGTCCGCGCGCCGGTGCCCAGGACCAGGCCGTCGAAACCGGCGGTGTGGGTGAGCAGGTTCCGCAGGGTGACGGGCCTGCCGGGGTAGGTGTCGGGGACCTCGAAGTCGAGGTACTCGTTGACGTCGGCGGCCAGGTCGAGCCGCCCGCGATCGACCAGGCTCATCACGGCGGTGGCGGTCCAGAGCTTGGCGGTGCTGGCGTTGAAGAAGGCCGTCCCGGGCTCCACGGGGCGGCCGGACGCCAGATCGGCCGTCCCGTAGCCGCCCGAGTAGGTCTCGCGTCCACCGGCGACCACGGTCACCGAGGCGCCGGGGATGTCGGCCTGCGTCAGCAGCCCCGGCAGGGTGTCGTCGAAGAAGGCCTTCGCCGACTCCGGGGTCAGTTCGGGCGGCGCGGCCGCGGCGGGCGCGACGGGTATCGCGGACAGGGCGATCCCGGCCGCGAGGGGCAGCAGGAGCCGTCGTCGGATGCTCATGCCCCAAGGCTCGGCCGCGAGCGGGCGCGGGACATGGCCTCAGGGGCGGGATCGGCTCACCGCGTTACGCCCGGGGAGGTCATCCCCAGGGCTAACGGACCCGGCGCGGCAGGGCCAGCACGAGCAGCAGCGCGGCCAGGCTCAGGCAGGCGCTGACCAGGATGGCGTTGGTGGCGGCCTCGCTGAAGCCGGTCGCGACCGCCGCCGGGGTGTTGCCGCGCACCACGAGCGTCCCGAACAGGACGCTGCCCACCACCGCGATGCCGATGGCGCTGCCGATGCGCTGGACGGCGGCGACCACGCCGCTGGCCGCGCCCGCCTCGGCGGGGGCGACGGTGGCCACGATGAAGGAGGTGTTGGGCGCGATGAAGAAGCCGTTGCCGAGACCGGCCACGAACAGCGGGACCAGGAACTGCCAGTGGCTGAGCCCGTCGGCGGGGGTCAGCAGCAGCACCAGCCACACCGCCGTCAGCCCGGCGGTGACCAGGGCGGCACCGGCGATGAGGACGGTCCGGCCGTAGCGCTTGGCGAGCCGGTTGCTCTGCGCCGCGCCGATGATGTTGCCGATGGCGAAGGGCAGCGACACCAGCCCGGTCTCCAGGGCGGTGTGCCCGAGCCCGGCCTGCCACAGCAGCGAGATGACGAAGAAAATACTGGTGAAGGCGGCGAAGTAGATCAGCGCGAGCACGACCCCGCCGGTGAACGCGCGGTGCCGGAACAACCCCGGCGGGACGAGCGGGCCGCGCCCGCGCCGGGCGTAGGCGTTCTCCCACAGCGCGAAGGAGACCAGGAGCAGCAGGCCGCCCGCGATGGACAGGAACGTCCACGGGGGCCAGCCGGCGTCCTCGCCCTGGATGAGCGGGACGAGCACGGCGACCAGGCCGCCGGTGACCAGCAGCAGCCCGAGCCAGTCGACGCCACCGGACAGGGTCTGCGAGGCGGACTTGCGGGGCAGCAGGACGGCCGCCGCGATCAGCGTGAGGACGCCGATGGGCAGGTTCACCCAGAACACCAGGCGCCAGCCGTTCTCCTCGCCCGCCGCCTGGATGATCAGGCCGCCCAGGATCGGCCCGAGGGCGGTGGACACGCCGATGACCGAGCCCATGACCGCGAAGGCCCGCCCGCGCGCCCTGGGCGGGAACAGCAGCTGGATGAAGGCGGTGACCGCCGGGACGTACACGCCGCACGCCAGGCCCTGCGCGACGCGCGAGACGACGAGCTGGAGGTCGCTGCGGGCGAAGCCGCAGGCGAGGCTGGCGAGGGTGAACAGGCTCAGGCCCGCGAAGAACACCCACTTGTGGCCGAGACGGTCCCCCAAGCGCCCGGCGGGGATCAGCGCCAGGCCGAAGGCGAGGGCGTAGCCGGAGATGATCCAGGACAGGGTCGCCTCGGAGGCGTTCAGGCTGTTGCGGATCGGCGGTAGCGCGACATTGACGATGGTGGTGTCCAGCAGGGCCATGAACATGCCCGCCAGCAGCACCGACAGGGCCCGCCAGGTCCGGCCGGTGACGGCGGGTTCCGCGGCGCCGGTGCTGGACATGGGCTCCACGATATGTGCCGGTGGGCTCCGGCTCGGCGGTTACCGCGACATTCGCCGCGCCGGGGACGAGGATGGCGGCATGAACGTCGTCGCCGTGATCCTGGCCCTGGTGGCCGCCGCCGTGCACGTGCTGATCTTCGTGCTGGAGGCCGTCCTGTTCCCGCGGGACGCGAAGGTGCGCGCCCGGTTCCGGGTGGCGCCCGCCGACGCCGAGGGCGTCCGGCCGTGGGCGTTCAACCAGGGCTTCTACAACCTGTTCCTGGCCGTGGGCGTGGTCATCGGGGTGGTCACCGGCGAGCGCGTCCTGGTGGCCTTCTGCTGCGGTTCGATGGTGGCCGCCGCGCTGGTGCTGGTGGTGACCGACCGGCGGATGCTCCAGGGCGCGGTGGTGCAGGGGCTGGTGCCGCTGGCGGCGCTGGCGCTGCTATGGGTATGAGATGCGCAGACTGACCTATTTCATCGCCACGAGCCTGGACGGTTTCATCGCCGATCCATCGGGTTCGCTGGCGCCGTTCTTCCCGCTGCCCGACGGGATGGCGGAGTACCTCGTGGGCGAGTACCCGGAGACGCTGCCGGCGCATCTGCACGAGCCGATGGGCGTGGGTGGTTCCTCGGGCCGCTTCGACGCCGTCCTGATGGGCCGTGGGGCGTGGGAGCCGGGTCTGGCCGAGGGCGTGACGAGCCCGTACTCGCATCTGGACCAGTACGTGTTCTCCTCGACGCTGGGGGCGGTGGACGGGCTCACGGTCGTGCCCGGGGACGCCGTGGCGGCGGTGCGGGAGCTGAAGTCGCGCGAGGGCGGCGGGATCTGGCTGCTGGGCGGCGGGCGCCTGGCGGGCGCGCTGGCGGGTGAGATCGACGAGCTGATCGTGAAGGTCTACCCGCTCGTGCTGGGCGAGGGGCGTCCGGTGTTCGAGGGCGGGCGGCCGGAGCGGCTGACGCTGGACGGGACGCGCCCGATCGGCAGCGGCGGGGCCGTCGAACTGCGGTATTCCAGCAGGTAGAACGCATGGTGAGGGGACCGTCGGGCCCGGCCCGGCGGTCTTTCTCCGTACGCCGTCCACTGTTGACGGACGAAGTTCTGTTCTCTTAAAGTACTAGGACCCTAGATAAATGGAGTACGTGGTGATCGAGTTCCACCTCGACGGCCGCTCGGGTGTCTCCCCCTACATGCAGCTCGTCCAGCAGGTCCGGCGGGCCGTACGGCTGGGGATGCTCACCGAGGGCGACCGGCTGCCGACCGTCAAGGAGGTCGTCGCGCGGCTGGCCATCAACCCGAACACGGTACTGAAGGCCTACCGCGAGCTCGAACACGAGGGCCTCGCCGCCGCCAAACCCGGGGTCGGCACCTTCATCACCCACCGGATCACCGACTCGTCCCTGGCCGCGCACGACGCGCTGCGCGGCGAGCTGCGCACCTGGCTGGACCGGGCCACCGCCGCCGGGCTGGACGCCGAAAGCGTCGAAGCCCTCTTCGTGACCACCTTCCGCGAGCACACCGAGACCAGAACTGAGGAGCCGGCATGAAACCGGTTTTAACGACCCGGGGACTCACCCGACGCTACGGACGGCGCACCGCGCTGTCCGACTGCACCATCACCGTCCCCTCCGGGAAGGTCGTCGGACTCGTCGGCCCGAACGGGGCGGGCAAGTCGACGCTCCTGCGCATCGCCGCGGGGGCGCTGCCGCCGACCGCCGGTGAGATCGAGGTCCTGGGCGGGCGGCCGGGCTCCGGTCCCGGCCAGCTGGCCAAGGTCGCCTTCGTCGCGCAGGACACCCCCGTCTACGCCGGGCTCACCGTCGGCGACCACCTGCGCTTCGGCGCCAAGACCAACCCGCGCTGGGACGACGCCATGGCCCGGGAGCGGCTGAAGTCGCTGGGACTCAAACTCGACCAGCGCGCCGGGCGGCTGTCCGGCGGGCAGCGCGCGCAGCTCGCGCTGACCATGGCCGTGGCGAAGCGTCCCGAACTGCTGATCCTGGACGAGCCGGTGGCCGCCCTCGACCCGCTCGCCCGGCGCGAGTTCATGCAGGGCCTCATGGCGCACATCGCCGAGCACGAGGGCAGCGTCATCCTCTCCTCTCACGTCGTCTCCGACCTGGAACGCGTCTGCGACCACCTGATCGTGCTGGTGGACTCGCGGGTGCGCGCCGACGGCGAGGTGGAGGACCTGCTCGCCGGGCACCACCGGCTCACCGGGCCCCGCCGCGACACCGCCGACCTGCCCGGGGACGTCATCGCCGAAAGCCACGTGGGACGCCAGTCGACGGTGATCCTGCGCGGCCCCGCACCCGAACCCGATCCCGCCTACGAGGTGGAGAAGCTGAGCCTGGAGGACCTCGTCCTGGCCTACATGTCCAGCGACGCCCGGCCCGCATTGGAGATGGCCTGATGTACTGGTTCGCCTGGCGCCAGCTGCGCCTCCAGACCGTTTACGCCGCCGGGGCCCTGGTCCTGCTCGGCCTGGCCCTCACCTTCACCGGCCTCACCCTCGCCTCCTCCTACGCCGACACCGTCGCGGTGTGCGGGACCGACTGCACCGACGCGGTCAAGGCGTTCCTGCGGGACGCCCAGACGGGCGCGCCGGCGGCGGTCTACGTCACCGGGCTCGCGCTGGCGTACCTGGTGCCGCCGCTGATCGGCGCGTTCTGGGGCGCTCCCCTGGTCGCGCGGGAACTGGAGACGGGCACCCACAACCTCGCCTGGAACCAGTCGGTGACGCGGACCCGCTGGCTGGCGGCGAGGATCGCCGTCACCGGCACCGCCACCGCGGCCGTCACCGGCGTCCTCGCCTGGGCCGTCACCGCCTGGGCCGGGCACGTCGACACCGTGCGGGGTGACCGGATCACCCCGCTCGTCTTCGGTGGGCGCGGCGTCGTCCCGGTCGCCTACGCGCTGTTCGCGTTCCTGCTCGGCGTGACGCTCGGCGCGGTCATCCGGCGCACCGTACCGGCGATGGCGGCGACCCTCGGCGTCTACGCCCTGGTGGTGGCCTCGTTCCCGGCGTGGCTGCGCGAGCGGCTCGTCACGCCGGTGCACACCACCGCACCGCTGGACATGGACCGCCTGGGCGACCTGCTGATCAACCAGGACACCAGCATGGAGGTCACGGGGAAGGGCCCCGAGGGCGCGTGGATACTCACCAACCAGACCCTGTGGCCGGACGGACGGGTCTTCACCGGACCCGCCGACGCCGCCTCCTGCGGCCGCGACAGCGCCTACGGGATCTGCGAGAAGTGGGTCAGCGGCCTCGGACTCCAGCAGGACGTGGTCTACCACCCGTCCACGCACTTCTGGTCCCTCCAGTGGGCCGAGGCGGGCGTCTTCATCGGGCTGACGGTGCTGCTGGCCGGGTTCTGCTTCTGGTGGGTGCGCAAGCGCGTCGTCTAACACACCCCGGCCCGGCGGGAAGGCGGACGCGCCGGGAGTACCCGCGAAGACCCGGATACATCCCCTTTGGACAGTCCACAGTGTCCGCCAGGACGCCCCGGCACCGGCTGCGGCCGAACCGGGGCGTCCATATGTTTTTCAGGACACAGCCTTCCGAAGGGGGAAGCCATGCGCCTCCACGACCGCCCCGGGGCCGCCCGATGATCTGGGTGAACGGAGTACAGATCGACCCGGGCGATCCCAACATCACGCCCGCGACCCTCGCGTGGGTCACCGACGGCTTCATCCGCGACTACGCGAACTGGGCCGCCGTCAACGCACATGCCAACGGGAACACCGACCACGTCGGGGCCGTCGCCGTCGGGCCGGGCGTGCCCGCGCACACCTGGGTCGAGTTCTCCCCGGCCAACGTCGCGGGCATCAACGTCCTCGGCGAGGACCACACGCACGTGCGCCTCGAACACGTGCGCGCCGCCACCGGGCTCACCAGCTTCGTCTACGAGGTCTTCGCCTGCGACAACTGGAACAACTACCCGCAGATGATGGCCGCCTACAACACCGAGAACAACGCCAGGTTCAACCTGTTCGGCATCCAGGCCGCGCCCAACCACACCAACCACGCCAGCGAGTCGATCTTCCCCAAGCTCGCCGTGGGCATGCTGCTGCTCGCCAACTGCCTCAACGGGGGCGCGCCCGTCGCCGAGCTGGCCGACCGGGTCGCCTACTACGGACTGCCCGTCCAGCGCTACCTCAAGATCGCCTGGGGCTTCGCGAAGGACGTGCGCCACACCGAGCAGGCCGCCCCGCTGGCCGCCACGGCCGAGGAGACCGCGCTCTCCCTGCTCGTCCACCAGCACACCGCCGCCGTGGACGGGTTCATCACCGGCCTGCCCATCGACGGCTACCTGGGCGACCAGATCGTCGGCGTCACGCTGCCGCACACCCCGGCGCTGCTGGCGCTGGCCAACGCGATCCTCAACCTCCTGATCGCCCGCAGCGCCCACGATGGCGGCCTGCTCCCCCCGCAGCAGAACCAGCTGAACCTCCTGCCGCACGGCACCTTCATGGAGAAGTACGTCAAGCTCGGCCTGTGGCGCAACCTGTACTTCGTCAACCGCGTGACCCACGCCGTCAACAACAACGTGCGCTTCGCCGGGATGGGCCAGCAGCACATGGCCTACCTGAGCCAGAACAACCACCTGCCGCCCACCGCGCACCTGTACGACATGCAGCCGCAGGGCGCGGAGTGGCGGGGGTTCCGGGTGAAGACCACGACCCACTGGGCCAACCACCACTGAGAGGAGGACCGATGGCACCGATCAACGTCCGGGCGAAACTGACCCGTGGCAGGAAGTTCCCCGCGCTGCGGGACCTGTCGGCCGCGCAGACCGTGTGGTGGCTGGGCGAGCAGTTCCGGTTCCGCGACGAGTCCGGGCGCCCGGTTTCGGAGGTGCTGGCCGACGTCACCGCCCCGCGCGGGTTCGGCAGCACGCCCAGGTCCCTGGAGGGGATCATGGACACCTTCCTCGACCTGAAGGGCGTCACCGAGGTCTACGGCGACCGCGCCAAGGGCACCGGGATCATCATCGACTCCCAGGGCAGGCGGCGTGCCGTGGACGCCTCGGTGATCCTGCCGCTGGCCGCGCAGCTGTTCGCCGAGGACCTCAAGGGCCTCACGCCCGGAGCGCGGTCGAAGATCCTCGGCCGCGACACCGTCGCCTACGCCAAGACGCTGACCGGCTCCGACGAGGCCGGTTCGTTCCGGCAGGAGCAGAAGCTGACCGTGGCCGGGACCTACGTACTGCTCCGCGAGACGGCCGCCGGCCGGGCCTCGGCGCGCACCGAGGTCACCGCCCTCGACGAGGGCGTCGTCACCGCCGCCGACGTGACGCCTCCGGCGAAGTGATCCCTTCCCGGGCGGCGCCGGTTTCGCCCGGCTCCGCCCGGGACGTCCGGCACCCGCCGTCACCGGTTCCTAACGATCCGGTCTCGGCCATTGCCGCGCGCGCCGGAAATGATCACACTTCCTCGAATGAGCGACGCGCAGACCCAGTGGAGCCCCGGCCTCGAACTCGACGAGCATCCCGACGGCTGCCGCCTGGTCCTGGTCGGCGTGACGCGCGGGCACGGCTCGACCCTCCAGGAGGCCTCCGCCGACCTGCTGACCCGGCTGTTCGACCTGTCGGTGGCGGTCCGCCGCGCGGCCGGCGCGAAGCCACCGGTGCGCGGCGTCCACCGGCCCGAGGTCTGGCGGTGGCTGTGGCGCACCGGCGATCTCGCGTTGCGCGGCGAGGACCTGCGGGCGCACGTCTTCGGGGACGCGCTGCCCGTCTAGAAGTGCTGCCCGCCTAGCCACCTCGCCCGCCTAGTCCGCGCCCCACGGGGTGTGCGCCAGCGGCACCGTCTCGGCCACCGGCGTCGGGCCGGGCGGCGTCCCGTCGCCGAAGGGGCGCCCGCCGAGCTGCTCGCGGTGATGCGGGCTCAGCCAGCCGCGCAGGTCCGGTCCCAGCGGCACGATCCCCGTCGGGTTGATGTCGCGGTGGACCTCGTAGTAGTGGCGCTTGGTGTGGTCGAAGTCCACGGTGTCGCCGAAGCCGGGGGTCTGGAACAGGTCGCGCGCGTAGGCCCACAGCACCGGCATCTCGGCCAGCTTCGCGCGGTTGCACTTGAAGTGGCCGTGGTAGACCGCGTCGAAGCGGACCAGCGTGGTGAACAGCCGGACATCGGCCTCGGTGATGGTGTCGCCGACCAGGTACCGCTGGTCCGACAGGCGCTCGGCGAGCCGGTCCAGCCGCTCGAACAGGCGCCGGTGGGCGGCCTCGTAGGCGCGCTGCGAACCGGCGAAACCGGCCCGGTAGACGCCGTTGTTCACGTCCCGGTAGATCACCGAGCCGATCTCGTCGATCTCCTCGCGCAGGGCCTCCGGGTACAGCTCGGGCGCGCCCGGGCGGTGGTGGGCGGTCCACTCGGTGGACAGGTCGAGGGTCATCTGCGCGAAGTCGTTTGTGGCGACCGCGCCGGAGGGGACGTCCACGATCGCGGGGACGGTGATGCCGCGCGGGTACTCCGGGTCGCGCTTGAAGTACGCCTCCTGGATGCGCTCGATGCCCAGGACGGGGTCACGGCCGCCGGGGTCGAGGTCGAAGGTCCAGCTGCGCTTGTCGTGCGTCGGTCCGCACACGCCCATCGAGATCGCGTTCTCCAGCCCCAGCAGGCGGCGGACGATGATCGCCCGGTTCGCCCACGGGCAGGCGCGGCTCACCACGAGCCGGTAGCGGCCCGCCTCGACGGGATACCCGTCGCGGCCGTCGGCGGTGACGCGGGTGGTGATGTAGCGCTGATCGCGCTTGAACTCGGCGCCCGGCTCGACGTACGAACCCGATTCTGGTTCCTCGGTCATGCCGCCATCGTCGCACCCCCGGGCGAACTCCGGCGGAACCGAGGGGGCCGCCGCTCGTTATCCGGTCATGAGGATCGCCATGCCCTCGCCGGCCCACCTGTCCCTGGACGCGTGGCTCGTCGCGCAGTCGCACGAACCGCCCGCCGGAGGCTACGGCGAACGTGAGCTCGCCCGGCACGCCGAGCGCATACGGCGGATTCCGAAAGAGATCTCCGAAACCCGCCAGGTCAAAACGGATGGATCTTCGCCTACCCGGCGCTTACGCATCGTGACGGCACACCGAACGCATAGAAACCGTTACCAGAACACCGTCGATGATCGCTTTTGGTGTGCCGGTTGATCTACGTTCCTCTCCGACCTGTTCCGATCGGGAAGGAGCTCCACATGCGCGCTCTCAACAAGTTCTCCGACAAGCTGCTCTCCGCGTTCGTCGGCAAGGCCGTCGCCGGCGCCTGCGTTCCGGAGAACGGCTCCAAGGGCTGGTACGACTGCGGTTCTTGTAAGTGCGAGGACGGCCAGCGCTGGATCAAGAAGCAGTGCGAGTACCGCGTGACCTGCTACGGCGGCACCGTCGACACCGGCGCCACGCGCTGCATCACCACGCAGAACATCTGCTAGCCGGGTGGGGCCGCGGCTCGTCCCGCCGCGGCCCCGCCTCTCCCGCCGGGGTTCGTCCCACCCCGGTGGCCGTCCCTCACGAATCGGAAAGCAGCCGTGATCGCCACCCTCACCGCCGCCGTCGTCCTGCTGGCCGTGCTGACCGCCTTCCTCGGCGCGGTCCTGGCCCGGCTGGTCAAGCGCGTCCGTGAGCTGGAGCGGACGCTGTCCCCGCAGAGCTACCTCCCGGCGACCGGCGTCGAGGCCGCCGACTTCGCCGCCACCGACGCCGAGGGCCGCGAGCTGAGCGCCGCCGACCTGTCCGGCGAGACCGTGGTGGCGATGTTCGCCGCCGGGTGCCACTCCTGCCCGCCGCTGCTGGCCGAGCTGGCCGCCGCCCGCGCCGGGCGCGAGGCCGCCGAGACCCTCGTGTTCGTCTTCGACGGCGAGGACTCACCCGAGTCGGCCGAGCTCATGGCCACCGCCGGGACCTTCGCCCGCACCGCCCGCGTCCGCTACGGGACCGTGGCGCCCGCCTTCGGCGTCGACTCGTTCCCGGTGTTCCTGGCGATGCGGGACCGCACGATCACCGCCGCCGGGCACTCCCCCGACGAGCTGGGCGTCCTCGCCGCCTAGGCGACCTCGACGACCGCCCACATGCCCTGTGCGGTGTGGAACGCGCCGGTCTCGTGGTCGTGCGCCCAGCTCACCAGCGCGTAGCGGCCCGGCGCGAGCGGGACGTCCACGCTCAGCGCGCGTCCCGGCGACAGGACCACCGAGCCCTGCGGCGTCCCGGCGAAGGGATAGGGCGAGGTGCGCATGTCGGTGAAGAAGGCCTGGACCTCGGCCCCACCGAAGCCGTCACGCAGGGGCATCAGGATCGCCTCGTTCATCTGCCCGCTCAGGTTGACCACCGCGAACGGCCGCCCGGCGGGCAGGCGCGCGGGGGCCGCGAAGCGTGCGCCCGACGGGGTGTCGTGGATCAGGACCAGCCCGGAGGCGTCGACGGAGGCCGACGCGCGCGTGCCGCCCACGCGCAGTTCCCGGACGCGTGCGGCCAGCCCCGGGCGGCCGACGTCCTTGTAATCGATCAGGTGGTAGACGCCCCGGCTCAAGTCGGCGGTGAGCGTCCCGGTGTCGCCGTCGCGCAGGGCCGGGCCGCCGTAGGCGGTCACGTCGGCCTCCACCTCGCGCGCGGCCGCCAGGGCGTCCGGCCCGTCGGCGAAGGCGCGCGTGAGGTCGTCGAGATAGTCGCCCAGCGCGACGCCCGGCTTGAGGCGGACCAGGCCCGGCCACGCGCCCTCGGGGTCGTGGGCGGTGACGCGAATCGACACGCGTCCCCACGGCGCCGACACTGGGGCGGTGAGCCCGCCGGGGGTGACGGTGACGTCCACGGCGCTCGCGGCCGAGGCGGGGGCGGGGATCAGCACGGCGGCGGCGAGCGCGGCCAGGGCGAGGAGTGACTTCTTCATGCCCCGCACGGTATGGACGCGGTTCGTGCCCGCGCGTCGTCCCGGAGTCGACACCTGCCGGGGGTCGCGTACGACCGGGGTCGCGGGGGCGGCCGCAACTTCGGCGGCAAGCGCTTCCCGAGGTCGAATTCACGACAGCTATTGGGATTGCGCCCCCAAGTCGGTCGCGGCTCGTTAGCTTTCGAGTCAGTTCCAAGATCAACTGGGGGAACCATGTCCAAGACCATGCGCCTCGTGGGGTGGGCCGTGGCCGTCGCGCTCGCGATCGCCGTGGCGCCACCGGCGTCGGCGGCCCTCACCGAGGACTCCTGCGATTCCGAGCGCTTCTGCGTGTGGAATCCCGATGGACGCAAACTGTCCCTGAGCAATGGCGCCTACGACCTCAACGAGACCGCGGGCGGCGTACTGAACGATGCGATCTCATGGGCGACGAACAACTCCGGTTACACCTGGTGTCTGTACGCCGACGCCGGTTACCGGGGCGACTACCGGATCTACGCCAGCGGGTACGACGGCGACACCGACGAGTTCGGGTGGCAGGTCAGCTCGCTGCGGGCGGAGCCGTGGTACGGCTGCTGACCGCACCCGAAGCCGATGCCGCCTCGTCCTTCATCGCGAAGGCGATGGCGGTGACGCTGACGCGTTCGGCGCCGGGGGTGTGGGCGGGGACGGCGGACTCGTGGATGCGCCCGATGGCGGTCACGAGGCTGTCGTAGACCTCTTTCCACACCTCCGGTTCCAGCCACAGCTCGCCGTCCACGGCGAGCAGGGGCCGTCCGGTGGTGTGCGCGGGGACGCGCGCGCGGGCGGCGTTGGCCAGGCTCTCCACCAGCAGCGGGAGCCCGCCCTCGGCGGCCTGCTCGCTGAGGGGCAGGCCGTGGACGGCCTTGAAGAGGCGTTCGCGCCCGCCGCGCTTGGCGCGGACCTCGACGAGTTCGACGTAGCCGGTCTTGTCCAGGACCCGCAGGTGCTGGGTGGCCAGGCCGTGCCCGATGCCCAGGACGCGCGCGAGCTCGGCCGCCGACATCGGCTCCGCCCACATCAGCGAGAGCATGCGCAGGCGTACCGGGTGCGCGAGGGCGCGGAGCTTGGGAGAGGTGGCCATCCGACCAGTGAACCAGACTCGCCCTCTAGACGTTGCTAGGGTGTCGGGATGACCCACCCCGTCATCACCCGCTCCGAGGCCGTCGTGGAACGGCACGGCGTGCGGGTTCTGGACCCCTTCCGGATCCTGGAGGATCCCGCCCACCCCGAGACCGCCGCCTGGCAGGAGGCGCAGGACGCCCTTGCGGCGGCACGGTTCGCCGAGCTGGACACCGCCGGTCCGCTGCGGCTGCTGGCGTCGCTGGAGCGTCCGGCGATCGGCCTGCCGCGCGCCGGTGGCGACCGCCGGTTCCACACCCTGCGCGGGCCCGAGGACGAGCAGCCCGTGCTCATCGTCACAGTCGGTGGCGAGGAGCGGGTGCTGCTGGACCCGCTGGAGCTGGCCGCCGACGGGACCGTCGGCCTCGACGGCCACTCCCCCTCGCCCGACGGGCGGCTCATCGCGGTGCACACCAGCCGGATGGGCGACGACCGGTGCGCCCTGCGCGTCCTGGACGTCGACAGCGGCGCCGAGGTCGACGCGCCCGACCCGGTCGGCTGGGTCGGGGACGTGGCGTGGCTGCCGGACGCCTCGGCCTTCGTCTACTCCCGCGACGGCGAGCTGTGGCGGCACGCGCCGGGCACCCCGTGGGCCGACGACGTCCGCGTGCTGGCCGGGCAGGGCGTGCCCGGGGCGGAGTACCGGCTGTCGATCGCCGGGACGCGCCTGGCGGTGACGCTGGTGCACGGCTCGAACATCCGCTCCGACGTGTTCGTGCTCGACCTGGCCACCGGCGGGCGCACCGACGTCCACATCGGACGCGACGTGCTGTCCACGGCCTTCTTCGACGCCGATGGGCGCCTGCTGCTGCTCACCACCGACGGCGCGCCCAACGGGCGGGTCGTGGAGGCCGGCGAGGAGGAGTGGCGCGACCTGATCCCGGAGTCGGGCGACGTCCTGTACGACGTGGCGGTGCTGGACGGCGGCGTCCTGGCCGCCCACCGGCACCACGTGGTGAGCCGCCTGACCCTGTACCCCGTGGACGGCCCGCCCGTGCCGGTCGCCCTGCCCGGCCCGGGCACCGCGCGGCTCGGCGGGAACGGGCTGGTGTCCTTCACCGACCCCGTCACGCCTCCGCACCTGCTGCGCCTGGACGGCACCCGGCTCGTCCCCGGCCCCGGCCCGGCGCCCGTGCCGGTCCCCGGCGTGGAGGTCCGGCAGGAGTTCGCGGTCTCGGCCGACGGCACGCGCGTCCCGATGTTCGTGCTCTCCCCGGCCGGCGCCGAGGGGCCGCTGCCGACGGTCGTGGAGGGCTACGGCGGCTGGGGCGTGTCCTGGCCGCCGGAGTACCGCGCGCACCGGCTGGCGTGGGTACTGTCCGGCGGGCGGTACGCGTGGACGAACCTGCGCGGCGGCGGCGAGTACGGCGCCGAGTGGTTCCTGGGCGGGATGCGCCGCGAGCAGCAGAACCCCATCGACGACTTCGTCGCCTGCGCCCGCCACCTGACCGACCTCGGCCTGACCAGCCCGGAGCTGCTGGCCGCCACCGGCGGCAGCAAGGGCGGCCTGACCGTCGGCGCGGCGATCACCCAGGCACCGGACCTGTACGCGGCGGCGGTGATGAACATGCCGATGCTGGACATGGTCCGCTACGAGGAGTACGGCGTCGGCGGGCAGTGGGTCGACGGCTTCGGCACCGCCGAGGACCCCGCGGACTTCGCCGCCCTGGTGGCGATCTCCCCGCTGAACCGGATCCGGCCGGGCGTGCGCTACCCCTCGGCGCTGCTGACCGTCCTCGACCACGACACCCGCGTCGACCCCGCACACGCCCGCAAGCTCACCGCCGCGCTCCAGGACGCCGGGTCGAAGGCGGTCCTGCGCCGCAAGGCCGAATCCGGCCACGGCGGCTCCTCCGCCGGGCGCGCCCGCGACCTGCACGCCGACCACATCGCGTTCCTGGCGGGCGAGCTCGGGCTGAAGGGAAATGTCGCAGGGGCCTGATAGATGTCAGATCATGACCGAATACATGATCTCGTTCAATGACGGGCAGATGATCATCTCGGACGCCGACCTCCCGGAGGTCGCAGCGGCCGCCGTCGCGGTCGTCCACGAGGCCAGGGCCGCGGGGGTCTGGGTCTTCGGCGGCGGTCTCCTCGACCCCGGGACGGCCAGCGTGGTGGCGGTCGACGGCACCGTCACCGACGGCCCCTTCGCCGACGCGAAGAACCACGTCGGCGGCTTCTCGGTCGTCGACGTCGCCACCCGCGAAGAAGCCCTGGAGTGGGCGGCGAAGCTGGCCGTGGCCTGCCGATGCGCACAGGAGGTACGGGCTTTCGCGCCGGACGCGACCTAACGGTCGGCCGGTCGGGCCGACGTGCCCATCCGGGCACGTCGGCGGCACCGGCGGTGGCCGCGCGCCACGCGGCCCTCGACGGCACCCGGGCGCCGGTGGCGAAGCGGCCCTACACGGCCCACACCGGCAGTCCCGCGAGCCAATCCGCCGCCTTCGCCGCCACCTCGCCCGGCTCCCCGGTCGCGGCGAAGGCGTGAGCGGTGGGCCGGTCGAAGGAGAAGACCTGGTTGTGCACCTCATCGCCGCGCACTCCCTCATCGCCGTGCACTCCCGCCTCGCCGGGGAACAGGCCCCGGTGGGTGCCCACTCCCCGGGTTCCGTCGCGGTACTCGATGTCCCGGGTGAGGCAGATCAGCGGCACGGCCCACGGGCGCTCACTCCACCCGGCGGTCATTCGGCCGAGCGCGGTGGCGAAGGCGGTACGCGTCCCACTCTCCGTCACCCGTGCTCAGCACCCTCACCCAACCGCCCTCGGCGGCAGCGGTGGCTGCCGCCGTACCGGCTTGGGCCGCACGTCGTGCTCGTAGGCCGGGCGTTCGGCCAGGTCCGCCAGGGCGCGCTCGATGCCCGCCGCGAGCTGGGGGTCGCGCCCGGCGGCGCGGTCGGCGGGGGTGAGCACGACCTCCAGGTCGGGGTCGACACCGTGCCCTTCCACGCCCCAGCCGACGGTGTCGAAGGACAGGGCCATGGCGGGCTGGGTGGTCGCGGAGCCGTCGGCGAGGACCTGCCGGTGGGTGCTGCCGACCACGCCGCCCCAGGTGCGGGTGCCGATGAGGGTCCCGAGCCCGAAGAGGCGGAAGGCCTGGGCGAAGATGTCGCCGTCGGAGCCGCAGAACTCGTTGACCAGGGCGACCAGGGGTCCGCGGGGTGACTCCAGCGGGTAGGGCTGGGTGCGTCCCTCGCGGAACTGGACCTGCCCGATGCGGCGGCGGGCGAGTTTCTCCAGCACCAGCGGCGACAGGTGGCCGCCGCCGTTGAAGCGGGCGTCCACGATCAGCGCCTCGCGCCAGTACTCCGACAGGTAGTGGCGCATGAAGGTGGCGTAGCCCTCCGGCATCATGTTCGGCAGGTGGACGTACCCGACGCGCCCGCCGGTCTCCTCGTGGACGCGGCGGCGGTTGGCCTCCACCCACTCGCGGTAGCGCAGCCCGGTCTCGTCGGCGAGGGGGACGACGGTGACGGGCCCGCGTCCGGCGATGGTCAGCTCGACGGGCTTCCCGGCCTGCCCGACGAGCAGCTCGGGCGGGCCGCCGGTGGACACGGGACGCCCGTTGACCATGGTGATCTTGTCGCCGGGGACGATCCCGGCCGCGCGCAGCGGCGAGCCGCGCTCGGGGTTCCACGGGTCGCCGGGCAGGACGCGCTCGACGCTCCAGTCGGCGGCCCAGTCGACGCCGAGGTGGGCGGGCGCCTCGCGCAGGCCGTCGAGGGGCGGGGCGAACTCGGCGTAGCCGTGCGAGGTGGCCAGCTCGCCGTGCATCTCCATGATCAGGTCGTGCAGTTCGCGGCGGCTGCGCAGGCGCTCCAGCAGAGGCGCGTACCGCTCCCACACGCCGTCCCAGTCGATGCCGGACATGTCGGCGGTCCAGAAGTGCTCGCGCTGGGCGCGCCAGGCCTCGCGGAACATCTGCGGCCACTCGTCGGCGTCGCGGACGCGCGCGGTGATGCGGCCCAGGTCCAGGTACCCGGCCTCGCCTTCGCCGGAGGCGCCGGACGGCAGGACGCGGCGGCGGTCGCCGGAGCGGTACAGCATCGTCGAGCCGTCGCGGGAGACCTCGACGTCGGCGACGCGGTCGGCGATCTTGGTGAGCGCGGCGGTGGCGAAGTCGAGGCGCTCCAGGGTGTCGGCGACCGTCCCGGCCGGGCGGCGGCGGTCCAGCTGGTCGTGGGCGACACCGGACAGCAGCAGCGCGCGCCCGCCCGGCAGGCCCAGGACGCGCTTGTAGCGCCCGTCGGGCACCGGGAAGCGGTGCACGCGCCCGGTGATGCCGTCCAGCTCGACGCCGGTGCCCTCGCGCTCGCCGGGCTCGAAGGGCGAGCCGAGGCCGGGCCGCAGCTCCACCGCGTAGGGCCGCGATCCCTTGAGGAAGGCCATGTCGAGGTGCAGGGCGTCGTAGACGGGCGCGAAGTCGCGGACGGAGACGAAGTACAGGTAGTGGCCGTCGGGGTCGAAGCTCGGCCGCGAGTCGTGCACGAGCCGTTCGGCGGCCGCGCTCCATTCGCCGGTGTCCACATTGCGCAGCCGGACGCTCGCGCGGGCCTCGCCCTCGGGTTCGGTGCCCTCTTCGGGGTACCGGTAGGCGATCCAGGAGCCGCCGGGGTGCCAGACGGCGTCCAGCAGGGCGCCGTGCGGGGACCGGTCCAGCTCGCGCACCGAGCCGTCCTCAAGGCCGACGAGGTGGAGGCGGTAGCGCTGGTCGGCGACGATCGCGCGCCGCCCGTCGGGGCTGACGGCGTACTCCACGATGGAGCCGAGATCGGCCTCCACGGCCGTCCACGACTCGGTGGCCAGGGTGGTCAGCCGCTCCTCGGGACCGGCGTCGCAGGCGAGCGCGGCGATGGTGTCGCCGAGGTGGCGGACGGTGTGGTGGCGGGTGGCGGGGTCGCCGAGGCGCCGGACGGGCCCGGGCGCGACGGGGAGGTCGTAGAGCCCGCCGCGCACGGTGACCGCGACGCGCGTGCCGTCCGGGGAGAGGGTGGCGTCGCGGGCGTGGGCGGCGGCGTCGACGAGGCGCGGCGGGCGCGGCCCGAGGGCGATCTCGACGTCGATGCGGCGGGGGTGGCCGTCGGCGTCGGGGGTCTCGATGGCGTAGAGCTCGCCGCCGGCGTGGTAGACCAGCCGGGAGCCGTCGGTGGAGAGGCCGCGCGCGTAGAAGTCGTCGTGGTCGGTGTGGCGGCGCAGGCCGCCGTCGGCGCCGAGGCTGTAGACGTTGCCGGTGCCTTCATGGTCGGCGACGAAGAACAGCCGCCCGAAGGCCTCGACGGGCGCGCCGACGTTGCCGGGCAGGCCGGTGAGGACGCGGGCGGGGTCGCCGGTGCCGTGGGGGTCCCACCAGGTCTTGCCGGTGGCGCCGCCCCGGTAGCGCTTCCAGTAGGCGGGGTCGTACCAGCCGTGCCATACGAAGCGTTCCCCGGCGGCGGTGCCGCCGGTGCCGGCCGGGCGTGGCGCTCCGCCCTCGGCGGGCACCTCCCACATGGCCAGGCCGACGGCGGCGGGGAGGGTGTAGCGCACGGCGGTGCCATCGGGCGTCCAGCCGAGCCAGGTCACCGCGGGCGCGCCCTGCCAGGTGAGCTGGGTGGTCTCGCCGGTGCCGGGGTGGTGGAGGTGGATCTCGGCGGTGCCGCGCGCGGTGGACACGAAGGCGAGGCGGGTGCCGTCCGGGGAGAAGGCGGACGGGCCGGTGGCGCGGCCGACGGTGAGCCGCTCGGCGCGGCCGCCCGCCAGTGGGACCCGCCAGAGGTCGTCATCGGCGCCGAAGACGACGGTGTCGCCGTGGACGGTGGGGAATCGCGGGTAGGGGCGCGGCATATGGGCCTCCTGGCGATGTGGGGGCTTCGTCGGCGGCGGAGCCGCGTCCGGGAAAGAGTAGTTTTGCCGGGCACCGTCCGATAGCCCGATCATTGGAGCGCCATGCCCGAGGGCCACGTCATCCATCGCCTGGCCGGGACTTACACCGACCGCTTCGGTGGCCGTGTGACCTCGGTCACGAGTCCACAAGGGAGGTTCGCGGCGAGCGCGAAGCTGCTCGACGGCTCGGTCTTCGAGGCGGCGGAGGCCTTCGGGAAGCACCTGTTCCTGGGCTTCGGCGACGCCGGGTGGGTGCGGGTGCACCTGGGCCTGTACGGCAAGGTCGCCTTCGCCGAGGGGCCGGGCGGGGCGGCGGTGGGGCAGGTGCGGCTGCGGGTGTCCACCTCGGACGGTCACGCCGACCTGCGGGGCCCGGCGGCCTGCGAGCTGATCGGTGAGGCCGAGCGCGAGGCGGTCCTGGACCGGCTCGGCCCGGATCCGCTGCGGGCCGACGCCGATCCGGAGCGGGCGTGGCGGCGGATCTCGCGTTCGCGGACCTCGATCGCGGCCCTGCTGATGAACCAGGAGGTCGTGGCGGGCGTGGGGAACATCTATCGCGCCGAGGTGTTGTTCCGGCATGGCGTGGACCCCTACCGCGAGGGCCGGAACGTGACGCGGGACGAGTGGGACGCGATGTGGGCCGATCTGGTCGTGCTGATGCGCGCGGGGGTGGGCGCGGCGCGCATCGACACCGTCCGCGAGGAGCACACGCCGGAGGCGATGGGCCGCCCGCCGCGCGTGGACGACCACGGGGGCGAGGTCTACGTGTACCGGCGGGCGTCGATGCCGTGCCTGGTCTGCGGGACGCCGGTGGCGCAGGCCGACCTGGCCGCCCGCAACCTGTTCTGGTGCCCCTCCTGCCAGGAGGCATAGAAGTTCGTCTATGCGTGTTGGTCTCGGCATGACCGAAGCGATGGACGCCTACAGCAGCATCGTCACCACCGTCGCCGACCGCATCCTGCCGAGCGTGGCCGCGCTGTCCGTGCGCGGCCGCCGGGGCCAGGGCTCCGGCTCGGCCTTCGCCTTCACCGACGACGGATTCCTCCTCACCAGCGCACACGTGGTCACCGGCGCCGAGCACGGCACCGCCACCTTCTACGACGGCTCCAGCTCGCGCTTCGACGTGGTCGGCGCCGACACCCTGTCCGACCTGGCGGTCCTGCGCGCGCACGGCTCGCCCGCCCCGACCGCCGAACTCGGCGACGCCGACACCCTGCGCGTCGGGCAGCTCGTCATCGCCGTCGGCAACCCCATGGGCCTGGCCGGATCGGTGACCGCCGGGGTCGTCTCCGGCCTCGGGCGCTCCATCCCCGCGCGGGACGGACGGCACGTCCGGCTCATCGACGACGTCATCCAGACCGACGCCGCCCTCAACCCGGGCAACTCCGGAGGCGCGCTGGCCGACTCCGCCGGGCGCGTCATCGGCGTCAACACCGCCGTCGCCGGATACGGGCTGGGCCTGGCCGTCCCGGTCAACGCCACTACCCGCCGCATCATCGGCGAGCTGATGTCGACCGGCCGCGTGCGCCGCGCGTGGCTGGGCGTGGCCGGGGTCCCGGTGCCGCTGCCCCCGCAGACCGCCGAGCGGCTCGGGCAGCGCCACGGGCTGCGGGTGGTCGAGGTCGTCCCGGAGAGCCCGGCCGGGGTCGCCGGGATCTACCTCGGCGACGTCCTGCTCTCGGCCGCCGGTGAGCACCTGACCTCGATGCAGACGCTCCAGCGGCTCATGCTCGGGCCCGCCATCGGCAACCGGCTCCAGATCACCCTGCTGCGCAAGGGCGCGCTGGTGGACGTCGTGGTGGTGCCTACCCAGCTCGGGGTGAAGTGACCGACCGAATGCCGCCGAGCAGGTGGGCGAGGAACGCCGGCTCGGCGAAGGACTCCTCGGTGTGCCCGAGGGCGGTGTAGAAGGAGCGCCCCTCGCCGACCTCGCGGCACCAGGCGATCGGGTGATCGGCGCCGAAGGCCGCGCCCTCGTAGCCGCCCTCGTCCACGGTGAGCAGGACGCGCACCCGCCCGCGCGGGTTGGCCTCGAACTCGTACCACTCGTCCACGCGCTCCCACGTCCCACCGAGATGGGCGGTGGACGGGTGGTCGCGGTCCTCGACGCCGATCACCGCGGGCTGCACGTGGGGATGGCGGGTGAACCACGTGCCGACGAGCTCGCCGAACCAGTCCCACCCGCGCTCGGTGGTGGACGCGGCGTGCACGCCCACGAACCCGCCGCCCGACTCGACGTACTCGCGGAAGGCGGTGCGCTGGGCGTCGTCGAAGACCACGCCCGAGCTGGACATGAAGACCACCGCGGCATAGCGCGCGAGATTGGCGCGGGTGAAGTCCGCGGCGTCCTCGGTGGCGTCGACGGCGAAGCCGTGCTCGTCCCCCAGCCGCGCCACGGCGGCGATCCCGGCGGGGATCGAGTCGTGCCGGAAGCCGGTGGTCTTGGAGAAGACGAGCAGGCGCATCCGGCGATCCTAACCGGCTTGGCAAGCGCTTGCCGGACTTCCCCCGGGAGCATCGGCGGTTTAGGCTCCCGACGGCCGATCGACCGAAGGGGAAGCCATGACCGACTTCGAGATCCGCACCGCCACCGAGGACTACGACCCGCAGATGGTCGCCGTCTTCCGGGAGGCCTTCCCCGCGCTGGTGATCAACACCGGGTCGCTGGCGCACAGCCGCGCCACCGTCGGCGGGTACGGGGCCCTCATCGCCTTCCGCGACGGCGAGGCGGTGGGCGTGGGCACGACCGGATACCCGGCCTGGTCGGCCCAGCGCGAGGGCTCCATCAGCCTCGGCGTCCTGCCGGACGCCCGGCGGGCGGGCATCGGCTCGGCCCTACTGGAGCGCCTGGTCGCCCACCACCGCGCGGACGGCGGCGGCGCGATGCGGGCCGCCGTGCGCAACGCCGAGTTCCTGGCCTGGGCCGAAAAGCGCGGCTGGCGGCCCGGGCGCACCTCCCGCGTCTCGCGCTGCGAGCTGTCCGAACTGCCGCCCGCCCCGGACGTCCCGGCGGACGTGCGGATCGTCCCGCTGTCGGAGGTGGCCGACCTGCGGGCGGTGCACACCGCCGACGCCCTCGCCACGAGCGACATCCCCGGCAATCCCGTCGGGCCCATCCCGTTCGAGGGCTGGCGCGACTTCCTGCTGACCGACCCGCGCATGGACACCGGCCTGAGCCTGGTCGCCTACATCGGCGAGGACGTGGCCGCCATGACCTACATCCACCGCGCCGGGGAGCGGGTCAACTCCGCCTTCACCGGCACCCACCCCGGCCACCGCGGACGCGGGCTGGCCACGTTGCTCAAGGCCCTCGCCCTGCACGGCGCCGCCGGGGCGGGCGCGACGGTGGCCTTCACCAACAACGACAGCAAGAACGCGCCGATGCTCGCGGTCAACACCCGGCTCGGCTACCGGCCCTTCGTGGAGATGACCACCGTCCAGCTGGACTAATCCGGCCATAACCCGCCGAAGCCACGGGATCCCTTGCGACATAAGGGATCCCGTGTGACGCAAGGAACCGCCTATCGAGTGGCGCCGGGACGGGCCGCTCGCGTACTGTATCGATACAGAGGAACTGGATCGATACAGAAAGGGGTGGCCACATGCGACCGACGCTTCAGACCGTCGCCGACGCCGTCGGCGTTTCGCGCAGCACCGTCAGCAACGCCTACAGCCGCCCCGATCAGCTGTCCACCGATCTGCGGGACCGGATCCTGTCCGCCGCCCGCGACCTCGGCTACGCCGGCCCCAACCCGACCGCGCGCTCGCTGCGCCGCGGCCGCGCCGGAGCCATCGGCGTCCTGTTCACCACCGGGCTGTCCTACGCCTTCTCCGACCCCTACGCGGTGCAGTTCCTGCGCGGCCTGGCCGAGTCGGTCGAACGCCACGACACCGGCATGCTGCTGATCCCCATGTCCAACACCGACGAAGAGGCCAGCGCACGCGCGGTCGCCGACGCGGTGGTGGACGGGTTCTGCGTCTACTGCGTCCCCGAGTGGCACGCCTCGCTGGCCGCGATGCGCGACCGGCAGCTGCCCGTGGTGACCACCGAGATCCGCGACGACCACCGCGGCGACGAGATCCAGGTCGGCATCGCCGAGCGGCCCGCGATGGCCGCCGCCGCCCGCCACCTGCACGCGCTCGGCCACCGCGACGTGGCCGTGCTGATCGCCGACATGGCCCCGGCGACCGCCGCCGGGCCGCTGCGCGTGGACTCCCCCGACGCCATCCGCTACTACGTCGACCGCGAACGCGCACACGGCGTCGCCGAGGTCTTCCCCTGGGCCGAGGTCACACTGATCAACGCCGCAGGGAACTCCCGGGGCGCCGGTGCCGCCGCGGCCGCCCACGTCCTGGACCGGGCCGAACGCCCCACGGCGATCCTGGCCTGCTCCGACGTCCTCGCCCTCGGTGCCCTCGACGCGGTGGCCGCTCGCGGCCTGCGCGCGGGCGCCGACATCTCGGTCACGGGTTTCGACGACGTACCCGAGGCCGCCCGAGCCGGGCTCACCTCCGTCCGGCAACCCTCCGTCAGCAAGGGCGCGCTCGCCGGTGAGCTGCTGCTCGAAAACAAGCGGGAGACGGCCGACCGCCGTGTGCTCCTGCCGACCGAACTGATCGTCCGGGCCTCAACCGGGCCCGCGCCATCGAGGAGTTGACACTCAATGGACCTGCACCCGCTCGGTGTGCTCGCCGTCGACGCCACCCGCCGCCACGTGACCTCGGCCCTGCCGAACGCGCCCGTCGTCCCGCCCCGCCAGCCCCGCCGCCCCGGCAGGGTGCGCATCGGTGCCGCCGGGACGCTGCGCCGGATCGCCGACCGGCTCGACACCCGCCGTCCGGCCCGCTAGAGCCTTCACCCTTCCCCCCAAAAGAGCCGCCCGCCCCGACCTCGCCATGGAGTCGGGACGGGCGGCTTTTCGCCTCAGACGTCGACGATGAGGGCGTCGATCGCGTTCAGCTCCTCGGTGGTGAAGTCCATGTTGGCCACCGCGCCGACATTGGCCTCCAGCTGCGCCACGCTGCTGGCGCCGATGATGACGCTGGTCATGCGCTCGTCGCGCAGGGCCCACGCCAGGGCCATCTGCGCCAGGCTCTGGCCGCGCCGGGCCGCCAGGTCGTTGAGGCCGCGCACCATGCCCATCGTCGCCTCCGACAGGGCCGACTCGTTCAGGAAGTGGCTGGTGCGGACGCGCGAGTCGTCAGGGACGCCCTTCAGGTAGCGGTCGGTGAGCAGGCCCTGCGCGAGCGGGCTGTAGGCGATGCACCCGGCGCCGGCGTCGGCCAGCGCGTCCAGCAGCCGGTCGCGCTCGGTCCAGCGGTTCAGCATCGAGTACGCGGGCTGGTTGATCAGCAGCGGCGTGCCCAGGTCGCGCAGGATCGCCGCGGCGGCGACGGTCTGCTCGGCGGTGTAGTTGGAGATGCCCACGTAGAGCGCCTTGCCCGCGCGGACCACGGCGTCCAGCGCGCCCATGGTCTCCTCAAGGGGCGTGTCGGGGTCGGGCCGGTGGTGGTAGAAGACGTCGACGTAGTCCAGGCCCATGCGCTTGAGGGACTGGTCGAGGCTGGACACCAGGTACTTGCGCGAACCCCACTCGCCATAGGGCCCGGGCCACATCAGGTACCCGGCCTTGGTGGAGATGACCAGCTCGTCGCGGTACGGGCGCAGGCCGGCGTCCAGGACGCGGCCGAAGTTCTCCTCGGCCGAGCCGGGCGGCGGCCCGTAGTTGTTGGCCAGGTCGATGTGGGTGACGCCGAGGTCGAAGGCGCGCAGGATGATCTCGCGCTGGGTCTCGATGGGACGCGCGTGGCCGAAGTTGTGCCACAGCCCCAGGGAGACCGCCGGGAGGCGCAGGCCGGAGCGTCCGGCCCGGCGGTAGGACATCGTGTCGTATCGCTTGGGATCGGGGAGGTAAGTCACGGAAAAGAGGCTATCGGTGATCGTCCACGGCCGCCGAGATTCGAGATCGCACCGCCACTGGCAGCATTTCCTAGTTAACAGATAGGATCAGTGTGATCTGCGGAGGTGCGCGTGTTCTCCTTTCCCAACCCCGTGAACGAGGTGGCCGCCCGGGTGGTGGCCGCCGGCGTCGTCCTGCTCTCGGTGGTGACCATCGCGGCCGATCTCCCGTGGCTGACGGCCGTCATCGCCTACGGCTTCCTCGCCCGCGTCGCCGCCGGGCCCCGCTTCAGCCCGCTCGGGCTGCTCGCCACCCGCGTCATCGCGCCGCGCCTGGGCGAGCCGAAGCCCGTCCCCGGGCCGCCGAAGCGCTTCGCGCAGGCCATGGGCGCGGCGATGTCGCTGGCCGCGCTGGTGCTGGTGATCGTGGGCGCGACCACCGCCGCCTACATCGTCCTGGGCGGCCTGGCCGCGGCGGCGTTCCTGGAGGCCGCCTTCGCGCTGTGCCTGGGCTGCAAGATCTTCGCGCTGGGCATGCGCCTGGGCCTGGTGCCCGAAGAGGTGTGCGCCGAGTGCAACGACATCTGGGCGCGCGCCGGGGCCGCCTAGACGGCCCCGGCGGTCTTCGCTCAGAGGGCCTCGGCGATCCGTTCGGCGACGGCCGCCATACCCGAGGCGTTCGGGTGCACCGGCGCGGCCGGGCGGGTCGGGATCACGGCCTCGACCCAGCGCTCGGCGCCGGGGGCGCAGATGTCGTGGCCGCGCTCCCACACGTCGACGAACTCCGCGCCGTGCTCACCGGCGACCCGGCCGAGCATGTCGTTCAGCGCGCGGTTGACGCCGTCCAGGTACGGGACGTCGCCCTTGCCGAGGGTGGCCCGCCACCAGCAGCCGCCGGACGCCGGGAGCAGCGCCGGGTAGCCCACCAGCAGCACGCGCGCGCCGGGCGCGCGCTCGTGGACGGCGTCCAGCGCGGCCGCCACGTCCTCGGCCACGTCCCCGATGCGGGTGCGCAGCTCGTCCTTCCCGTCCTTGACGTAGTGGCGGCGGCAAGGGTCGCCCCACGGGTCGACGAGGCCTTTGGAGAGGCACGTGAGCAGGACGTCCATGAAGCCGACGTCGTTTCCGCTGATCCCGATGGTGACCAGATCGGTGCCGGGGCCGATCGCGTCGAGCTGGGGCGCGTTGGTGCCCCAGAAGGTGCTCTGCGGCGACCAGAAGCCGTGGGTCGTGGCGCCGGAGCAGGAGACGTCGGTGAGGCGGGCGCCGGTCTCGCGCGCCAGCAGCGACGGGTAGTTGCGGTCGGACCGCAGGCAGCCCGGGACGTCCCAGGTCTGGCCGGGGATGAGCGGCCCGGCGGTGAAGGAATCGCCGAGGGCGACGTAGTCGACGGGATCGGCGGCGTGTGCGGCCGTGGGCACTAACGCGACGAGGCAGGCCGAGGCGACGGCCAGCAGGCGGCTCAAGCGCATGACAACTCCCTACTTACCGGTAGGTAACGGTGTGACCGCAGAGTATGGAGCCGCCGGGGCGGTGTCAACTGTGGACCGGGTGGGTATGAGCAGATGACGTACCCCCCGGAAAGGTGCTCATCATGGCGCTGTATCGCTACCGCTATCGCGGCGGTTCGGTGGCCGCCCGCGTGGTGTCCACGGTCTTCGGCATCATCGCGTTCATCCTCGCCCTGCACATCGTGTTCGTGCTCCTCGCGGCCAACGAGACCAACACCATCGTGAACACGGTCAAGCACATGGCGGACTTCCTGGCCGCCTGGTTCAAGAACATGTTCACCCTCGGCGACGCCCGGCTCCAGGCACTGCTGAACTACGGCCTGGCCGCCATCGTCTACCTGGCGATCGGCGGGATCATCGGCGGGCTCATCGACCGGCGCTGGCCGGACGACTGATCCACATGCCCGGACGCGGGGCCGGAGGCCGATGGCCTCCGGCCCTTCCTATTTCGCGTCGTAGCGCTCGCGGGCGGCCACGATCTCGTCGTACTCGCCTTCGAGGAGCTCGATGATGGCGAACTGGCGGTCGGCGACCCGGCGTCCCAGCGGGGTCAGGCTGTACTCCACGTGCGGCGGGATCGTGTTCTGCGCCTCGCGCACGACCATGCCGTCGCGCTCCAGCCCCTGGAGGGTCTGGGACAGCATCTTCTCGCTGACCCCGTCCACGCGGCGGCGCAGCGCGTTGAACCGGTAGGTCCCCTCGCGCAGCGCGACCAGCGCCAGTGAGCCCCACTTCCCGGACACCAGCTCGTGCGTGTGCCGCGAGGGGCAGTTCTTGTCGAAGACGTCGACCACCCACTTGGCGGTGTCTCCGCTGTCGTCCGTCCCGCTCATGACCGCGATCATACTCCCCCGGGTTGTACTAACTCTGAGAAAGTACTATCGTTCTCGCCGTACCGCGAAAGCGCTAGTACTAACGAGGAGTGTCATCCATGATCGTCGTCACCGCCGCCACCGGGCACCTGGGCCGCCTCGTCATCAAGGGCCTGCTGGACGCCGGGGTCCCCGCCGGGGACATCGTCGCCGCCGTCCGTAACCCGGAGAAGGCCACCGACCTCGGCGTCGCCACCCGCCTGGCCGACTACACGCGCCCGGAGACCCTGGCCGCCGCCTTCGAGGGCGCCTCGAAGGTCCTGCTCATCTCCTCCAGCACCCACGTGGACCGGCCCGGCCAGCACGCCGCCGTCGCCGACGCCGCCAAGGCCGCCGGGGTGGAGTTCCTGGCCTACACCAGCCTCCTGCGCGCCGACACCAACACCGTGGGCCTGGCCCCCGACCACAAGGCCAGCGAGGAGCACATCGCCGCCTCCGGCCTGCGGTACACCTTCCTGCGCAACGGCTGGTACTTCGAGAACTACACCCAGAACGCCGCCCAGTCCCTGGCCGGCGGAGCCGTCTACGGCGCGGCCCTGGACGGCAAGATCTCCGGCGCCACCCGCGCCGACTACGCCGCCGCGGCGGTGGCCGTCCTGCTCGCCGAGGACCCCGCCGAGGTCTACGAGCTGGCCGGCGACAACGGCTTCACCCTGTCCGAGCTGGCCGCCGAGTACACCGCGCAGACCGGCACCCCGGTGTCCTACCAGGACCTCGGCCAGGACGGTTACCAGGCCGCGCTGCTCGGGGCGGGCCTGCCGGAGTTCGTCGCCAACCTGCTCTCCGACGCCGACGCGGCCGTCTCGCGCGGCGAGCTCCAGTACGACGGCGGCGACCTGGCGAAGCTCATCGGCCGCCCCACCACCACGCTGACCGAGGCCGTCGCCGCGGCCCTGGCTAAGTAGCGCTCGCGGCGGGCGGCCGGGTCCCGGCCGCCCGCCTCTTGCCGAACCACGTGACCAGCCCCAGCAGCACGATCGCGACCGCGGCGATGCCCAGTCCGACGCTCGTGTTGTACGCGTTGCCGTAGCCCAGCTCGAAGAAGTCGCGCGCGAACGGCACCGCCAGCACCAGCAGGAACGCCCCGCCCATCACCAGCACGAGCCCGCCGCGCCACCACGTGAACGGCCGCGCGGTGAAGGCCAGCACGGCCAGGCTCACGCAGAACAGCGTGATCGTCGCCGTCGCCTTGTCCTCCCGCAGCGAGGACTCCCCGTTGTCGCGCGCCAACCAGTAGGCCAGCAGCGTCGCGCCGGAGACCAGCACGCCCGCCGGGATCGCGAACCGCAGCACCCGCGAGACGAAACCCGGCCGGAACCGCTCACCGTTCGGCGCCAGCGCCAGGAAGAACGACGGGATCCCGATCGTCAGCGCGCCGATCAGGGTCACGTGGATCGGCGCGAACGGGTACGGGATCGCCGTCAGCCCCACCACCAGCGCCAGCCCAATCGAGTAGATCGTCTTGGTGAGGAACAGGTCCGAGACCCGCTCGATGTTGCCCAGCACCCGCCGCCCCTCGGCGACCACGCGCGGCAGGCTGGAGAAGTCGTTGTTCAGCAGCACGACCTTGGCCACGCCCCGCGCCGCCGCCGAACCCGAGCCCATCGCCACGCCCAGGTCGGCCTCCTTGAGCGCCAGGACGTCGTTGACGCCGTCGCCCGTCATCGCCACGGTGTGCCCGCGCGTGTGCAGCGCGGTCACGAAGGACCGCTTCTGCTGCGGCGTGACCCGCCCGAAGACCGTGTAGGTCTCCAGCGCCCCGGCCAGCGCCTCGACGTCGTCGGGGAGCTCGCGGGCGTCGATGACCTTGTGCGCGTCCGGGACGCCCGCGGCGGCCGCGACCGCGCCGACCGACACCGCGTTGTCCCCGGAGATGATCTTCAGGGTGACGCCCTGCTCGGCGAAGAACCCGAGGGTCTCGTGCACGTTCTGGCGCAGCCGCTGCTCCAGGACCACCAGCGCCAGCGGCCGGGCCCCCTCCAGGCCACCGGCCAGCGACGGGACGGCGACCAGCGCCAGGACGCGCTCACCGTCGGCGCCCAGCTCCTGCGCCCGAGCGAGCGACTCACCGGTGAGCACGACGTCCGGCGCGCCGAAGATGTAGGCGCCGTGCTCGCCGAAGTCGGCGCCGCTCCACTTGCGCGCCGAGGAGAAGGGCGCGACCTCGCGCACCGCCCACGCGGGTGCGGCCGGGACGGCCGCCGCGACGGCCTGCATGGTCGGGTTGGGCGTGTCATCGGCCTTGACGAGCGCGGCGAGCACCGCCTCCGGGTCGCCGTCGCCGATGCCGATGACCTCCTTGAGGACCATCCCGGGCTCGGTGAGCGTCCCCGTCTTGTCCAGGCACAGGACGTCGACCCGCGCCAGCCCCTCGATGGCGGGCAGCTCCTGCACCAGGCACTGCCGCCGCGCCAGGCGCAGCACGCCGACGACGAAGGCGATGCTGGTCAGCAGGACGAGCCCCTCCGGGATCATCGGCACGATCCCGGCGACGGTCCCGACGATGCTGTCGCGCAGGCTCTGCCCGCTGCGGCTCTGGCTGAAGATCAGCAGCGCGGCGGTGGGCACGATGAGGATCGTGATGATCTTCAGGAAGCGGTTGATGCCGCCCATGAGCTGCGAGTCGGCCAGCGAGAAGCGGCTCGCCTCGGCCAGCAGCCGCGAGGCGTAGGCGTCGGCGCCCACCCGCGTCACGGTGAACGAGCCGGACCCGGCGGCGATGAAGCTGCCGGAGAGCACCTCGTCGCCCGGGTTCTTGACCACCGGGTCGGACTCGCCGGTGAGCAGCGACTCGTCGACTTCCAGGCCCGTGGCGGTGGCGACCCGGCCGTCCACCGGGATCTGCTCGCCCGGCCCGATCAGGACGAGGTCGTCGGCGACCAGTTCCTCGGGGGCGACCTCGGCGTCGGCACCATCGCGCCGCACCCGGCTGGGCGCCTGCCCGACGATGGCGAGCTTGTCGAGGGCGGCCTTGGCGCGCAGCTCCTGGATCGTCCCGATGGCCGAGTTGAACACGATGACCAGGCCGAACAGCGCCTGCTTCGGGCCGCCGAAGACGAGGGCGACCACGGTCAGCACGCCGATGAGCCCGTTGAAGAAGGTGAAGAGGTTGCGGGCCAGGATCTGCCACGGACTCGCCGTCTGCTTCGGCGGCGCGGCGTTGACCCGGCCGTCGGCGACGCGCTCGGCGACCTCGGTCGCGGTGAGTCCCGATGGGACGGACATGGCACCCCCTGCGGCTCGGCTTGGGTAAGCCTAAGCGCGATGGGGGCGGGTCAGGCGGGATTGGCGCGCGACGGCCCGAAGCCCGCCGCCGCGCGCCCTCACCTAGCAGTCGTAGGACCCGCCACTCGGCTCCACCTTCTCGCAGTAGCGCACGTGCAGGTGGTTGTCGTGGTTGGCGTACTGCGTCGTCAGGCCCTCGTTGATGAGGGTCGGGTCGTTGAAGAAGATCAGCGCGACGTGGCCGGAGGCCGTCGACCTGATCGCCTGGACGAGCTGGCGGGTGGCCGCGCGGTCGTAGGCGGCCGACTGCCAGGTGATGCGGCCGGCGGTGCACTGGTCGGAGCCGGTGCGGATGGGCCAGATGTCGATGTCGAGGCCGACGGCGTGGGAGGCGTGACCGCCGATGGAGCCGCCGTGCTCCCAGCCGGAGTCGCCGTAGGGCACCTTGCCCTGGCCGGTGGCGGCGAAGGAGCGGGCGGCGGCTTCGAGCTGGCCGACGGCGGCGGCGGTGGCCCAGTTGGCGGAGGTGTTGCCGTCGGGGTCCTGGTCGCACAGGTTCGCCGACCAGTCGGGGTAGTCGTAGTGCCAGACGAGGTTCTTCCAGGTCGTGGGCCCGGCGATGCCGTCGGCGCCGATCCCCGCGTGCGACTGGAAGGCGCGGACGGCGTCGGCGGTGCCGCCGCCGAAGACGCCGTCGACGGCCAGTGACAGCCGCCGTTTGGCGTTCAGCTGGACCTGGAGGGCCTTCACGGCCGCGCCGGACGCCCCCTCGCGCAGCGTCGGGACGAGCGCGCCCCAGGTCGCGGGACCGACGATGCCGTCGGCGGTCAGACCCTTGGCGGTCTGGAAGGCCTTGGCGGCGGTGACGGTGCCCGACCCGAACACCCCGTCGGCGGGCGCGGACTGACCAGCCGCCTGGAGCAGGTACTGGATCGCCAGCACGTCGGCGCCCCGGTTGCCGGAGCTCTGCGTGTGGAAGAAGGCCCCGTCGTAGGCGGACGCGGGTGTGCCGGGAAGAACCGCGGCCGCCGTGACGAGGAGGATCGCGAAGACGCGTAAGAGACGTTTCATGCGCCCGAGGGTAGTAGGAATCCCCGCTGGATGAAGTGCCTGATCACCGGCGACAGCGACGCCGCCAGCAACGGCTCGGGTGCCTCGTGCGCCGAGGCCAGCAGCCGCACGATCGTCCGCACCGGCGCGTGCCCCGTGCAGCCGCCGAGGAACGACACCAGCAGCGGGTCGATCTCCTCGGCGTAGCGCATCCCGGTGGTCTGGGCGAGCAGCTGCCGCCCGACCTCCCAGCCCTCCTCGCCCAGCTCGGCCTCCTGCCGCAGCTCGACGCCGGGCGCGAGGCGCAGGTGCGCGTCCAGCAGCCCGGCGGCGTCCAGACCGGCGAGGTAGTCGAAGCGGCCGAGCCGTTCGGCGACGCGCGCCGACCAGGGCCCGTCCACGGCGTGCCGGACGTCCTCGCACTCGACGACGGGCTCCTCGCGTCCCGACAGCCGCGCGGTGACCATGCCGAAGCCGACGGCCTCGACCTCATTGGCCTCGAACCAGTCCAGCCACGCCGCCAGCGCCGCCGGGTCGTGTACGGACGCGTCGCGCTGCCACACGCGCACGTAATCCAGCGGGTCGGTCACCTCGCGCTGCACGACCCACAGGTCGCAGCCGGTGCCCGCGAACCAGCCGGACACGCGCTCGCGCCAGTCCTGCCCGCGCACGTGCAGCCAGTTGGCCAGGAACTGCATCGTCCCGCCCGGGTTCAGCAGCTTCGGCGCGGCCGCGGCCAGCTCGGCGCACACCCCGTCACCGGCGCGCCCGGAGTCGCGGTAGGTGAAGGCCGACTCCCCCGCGCCGACCACGAACGGCGGGTTGGACACCACCAGGTCGAAGCGGCGGCCCGCGACCGGCGCCAGCATGTCGCCTTCGAGCAGCTCCCAGTCCTGCCCGTTGAGGCGCGCGTTCATCGCCGCGTACTCCAGCGCGCGCGGCGACAGGTCGGTCGCCGTCACCCGCGCGGCGTGCCCCGCCAGCCGCAGCGCCTGCACCCCGCAGCCGGTCCCGACGTCCAGCGCACTGCCGACCGGCTCCCGCAGCGTGCTCGCCGCGAGCGTCGCCGAGGCACCGCCGACGCCCAGGACGTGCTCGCCGTCCAGGTCGCGTCCGGGCGCGGCGGGCAGGTCGGAGAGCACCCGGAAGTCCTCGTAGAACTCCAGGGACACCGCCGCGCGCCCCTCGGCGTCCACCAGCGGCCGCACGGCCGCGTCGATCGACGCCACGGGCACCGCGACGCCCACCGTGAACAGCCGGATCAGCGCGTCCAGCGGGTCGAGGCCCTCGGTGGCGGCGAGCGTCGCGCGATGGTCCCCCCGCGCGGACGCGGCCACGGCGGCCGTCCCGACCCGCGCGCTCACACCCTCGGGGGTGTAGCCGGTGGAGTCCAGGTGGTCGCGGAGCCGGTCGATGTCGATCTGCACCGAATGAGTCTAGGAGCCGGTCAGCGCCAACGCGCGGCGGCTGCGGGCCAGCACCAGCCCGATCGCGGTGGCCGCCGCGAGCCCCGTGACGACACTGACCCACGCGGTGTCGAACAGCATCGCGTTCAAATACCCCAGGCCGACGGTGTACGCCGCCCACACCAGCGCCGAAACGGCCGAGCCCAGCCGGTACCGGTTCAAGGTCAGCTCCGGGTCGGTCGCACCGACCGCCATCGCCACCGTCCGCCCCGTGGGCACCAGCCTCGCGAAGATCATCGTCCCGATCGTGCGGCTTCTCAGCGCGTTCCGCAGCCGCCCGTTGACCCGCGAAACCCGCGGCATCTTCGCCAGCCGCCGCTCCACCGGCCCCGTCCCCCGCCGCACCAGACGGAAGGCGACATTGTCACCGAGCGAAGAGGCCACCGCCCCACCCAGGAACAGCAGCACCAACGGCGTCCCACCGTCGTTATGCACCGAGTACACGACCGCGACGATCAACAGCGAGCCGCTCGGCAGCACCGGGAGGAACACATCGAGGGTGATCGAAACCATCACCAGGGCGTACATCCATGGCGAACTGAGCAGCTGGGCGATCTCGCTGACCATGTGTCCCTTCTGGTGGCGCGCAGACGCGCCCATCCAGCTTGCCGTACCGTCGGCGTCTCGGGGGCTCCTCCGCACCGTGATGTGCGACGCACGCACACACGCCCACCGAGGCTACCCGGTGCCGACGATCATGGAGGCGGGCGATGACGGACGGCCTGACGGCGGCGGCGACCCTCGGCGGCTTCTTCGCCCTCGACCCAGACCCACCCCGGAACCACCGCCCCGCCACGGCCTTCTACACCGACCCCCGCCCTGAAATCAGCGACGCCCACCGCGCCCTAGGCGGCCACGAACGCGAAGTAGCCTCCGTCACCCACCTCGGCCTCGCCGCCAAGCTCATCTCCCCCGTCCTGGCCGCCACCCTCCTGACGGGCACCGCCCCCCTCATCGACCCCGACCACCTGCCCGTGTGGACCACCCCCACCGGCGGCCTGCGCCTGGGCGTCCCGACGAAGCCCACCGGCCACGCGAAAGACCTCCGCACGGCCCTCCTCGACACCCATTTCGCGCCCCTCACCGAAAGCCTGCACACGGCCTACCGGCTGGCCCCGAGCCTCCTCTGGGGCAACATCGCCTCCGCCCTGGCCAACACCCCCCGCGTACTCCCACCCACCCTCCGCACCCCCGCCACCCACCTGATCGAAGAACTCCTGGCGACCCCACCCCTCGCGAACACCTTCCGCACCCCGAACCAACGCCGCACCTGCTGCCTCTTCATCCGCCTGCCAAGAGGAGGAGCCTGCGGCGACTGCCCGGTGCCGAGGAGAAATGTCGTACCCCGCCCCTAACCTGCGAACATGGTCTACACGAGCCCGGTCGACGTCTTCCTGATCCTCACCCGAGGCGAAGAAGTGCTCCTCGCCCTCCGCGAGAACACCGGCTACGCCGACGGCCTATGGAACTTCCCATCCGGCAAACTCGAAGCGGGAGAACCGGTCGACACCGCCATCTGCCGCGAAGCCGCAGAAGAGATCGGCCTGAAGATCAGACCGAAAGACCTCGACGACCCCCACCTGCTCCACTACTGGACACCAGAGGGAACAGGACGCATGGGTCTGTTCTTCCACACGGAGTACGAAGAACGCTTCGGCGAACCAACGAACGCCGAACCCCACAAATGCGGCGGCCTGATGTGGTGCCCAATAGACGAACCACCCGCGAAGACCGTGCCGTACACCCTGCTGGGCTGGCGCCTGTGGCGGTCGGGAAGGGCATTCGCACCGGCAGGGTGGTGACGAGGGCAGGGGCGAAGTGACCGGCGAGCGACGAGGGCAAAGCCGGGCGGGCGGGCAGGCACAGCACCGGGTCGAAGCCTGCCCGAGGACAAGCGAACAACGCAGAGCAGACCCGCGTGCGATGCGTAGCCGAGGGCGGCAGAACTGAGCCGGGCGAAGCTACCGGCCTGCTATGGAGGCAAGACCCGGGCGGGCACGCAAGCCCGTGCACGAAGCCCGCCCGAAGACAAGGGCGAGACGCAGGACAGAGCCGGGTGCGATGCGCAGCACGACGCGGCTTGAAGCCGGGCACAGTGACTGGCAGGCAACGGGGTCAAAACCCGGGCACCAAACGAAGCTCGTTGTTTTAGACCCGGGCAAGGTGACTGGCTGGCTACGGGGTCAAAAGCCGGGTGGGCACGAGAGCCTGTTGTTTTAGAGCCGGGCCGAAGACAAGCCGGGGACGCAAGACAACACCGCCCCGAGACCAGATCCGCAGGAGCTCGCTCGGGATAGGAGAGGATCCTCCCTCGGTCGGCCGGATGGTTCTTCGAACGAGGGTTCTCGGGGTGTCAAGCCGCGTTCTTTGGCTTGACACCCCGAGGTTCCTCGTTCACCGTCGCAAAGGCCGAGCGTGGGTGGAGCCTCCCGAGAGAGGTCCGGCGTCCAGGGGCCGCACCCCTGGTCGGGTCCCAGGGCTGAAAGCCCTGACCAGAGGGTGACCGTCAAATAGCGCCGATGTGGCGAATAGAGGACGGTCGATCCGTGGGGTGGGGCGAGAAGTGCGAGGAGACGGGCTCGGGGTGAGGGTGATGGGAGAGGTGCGCAACGGGGGGTGTGGTAGCGAGACTGCGACGGCTGGGGGCTGGGGGCTGGGGGCTGGGGGCTGGGCCGGGGCCCCTCAGCAAGTACAAGCAGCCATCCCCGCCGGAGCCACCAGCCGATCAAACCCCTCCTGCCGCCGCCCCTCCTCGTCGTAATAAGCGAACCCCTCCCGAACCCAGTACTCGAACCCCCCGATCATCTCCTTCACCTCATACCCCAACTCCGCAAAAGCCAGCGCCGCCTTAGTCGCCCCGTTACAAGCCGGCCCCCAGCAGTAAACGATCACCGGCCGGTCAGTGGGAATCACCCCCAGAGCCCGGTGCCGAATCTTCCCCGTAGGCAGATGCACGGCCCCGGGAAGCCGCCCGGCCTCCCAGGACGAGGGCCCCCGCGTGTCCACCACGGTGACCCGATGCCCGCCCTCAATCGCGCTGTGCACATCCGAAACATCCGTCTCGAACTGAAGCCGACGGCTGAAGTGAGCGATGGCGGCAGCGTTGGCGGCAGTGTTAGCGCCGGAGCTCTCAAAACCAGTCATGCCCCCAGCCTGCCGAAAGAAGTCGATCACGAAAAGTGGCACGAACGCCCACTACCGCTAAGATCACGCCATGCCCCTCCCGCCGCCCCTCCCCCCACCCAACCCCCACCGCATCGCCGTCCTCGTCACCGAAGGCATGGCCCCCTTCGAGTTCGGCTCCGTCGTCGAGGTCTTCGGCCTCCCCCGCCCCGAGCTCGACATCCCCTGGTACGACCTCACCGTCTGCGCCGACCGCCCCGACACCCCCATGCGCATGCTCGGCGGCTTCTCCATGACCGCCCACGCCGGCCTGGACGCCTTCGCCGCCGCCGACACCCTCATCGTCCCGGCCGTCCCCACCCCTCGCACCGGCCCCGGCGAAGCGATCAGCGAGGCGGTGAGAACAGCCCACGACAGAGGCGCCCGCATCGTCTCCATCTGCTCCGGCGCCTTCGCCCTGGCCGCCGCCGGCGTCCTGGACGGCCGCGAGGCCACCACCCACTGGCGCTACGCCGCCCTCCTCGCCGAGCGCTTCCCGGCGGTCCACGTCAACCCCGATGTCCTCTACGTCGATCACGGCGACGTCCTCACCAGCGCGGGCAGCGCCGCCGGGCTGGACCTGTGCCTGCATCTGGTGCGCGCCGACCACGGCCCGCGGGTGGCGAACTCGGTGGCGCGACGTCTGGTCCTGGCCCCGCACCGGGAGGGCGGGCAGGCCCAGTTCATCGAGTCGGCGGTCGTGGACGATTCCGGCGATGACGGTGTGGCCGTGGCGATGTCGTGGGCGCTGGACCATCTCGACCGCCCGGTGACGGTCGCCGACCTGGCCGCCCGGGCGCACATGGCGCCGCGCACGTTCATCCGCAACTTCGCCAAGCGCACGGGGACGTCGCCGATGCGGTGGATCATCGCGCAGCGCGTCGCGGCGAGCCTGCCGCTGCTGGAGGACGGCGACCTGCCGGTCACGCGGGTGTCGGCGCTGGTCGGGTTCGACAGCCCGGTCACCTTCCGGCACCATTTCACGCGCGCGATGCGCACCAGCCCGTCGTCCTACCGGCGCGGCTTCGGCACCACCGCGAGGATTGGACGATGACCTACACCGACCGCGAGACGGCGATCCTGGACGCGGTGCACGCGCTGGTCACCGAGATCGGTTACGACGCGATGCGCATCGACCAGGTCGCCGCCCGCGCGCACGCCAGCAAGGCCACCATCTACCGCCGCTGGAAGGGCAAGGCGGAGCTGACCCTGGAGTGCATGCGGCGGATGCACCCCCCGACCACGCTCGTCGAGTCCAGCGGGAGCCTGCGGACCGACCTGATGATGGTCCTGCACGACCACGTCACCGGCAAGAAGTCCGACCACGCCTTCGTGCTGGGCATCTCGGCGGCCATGCAGCGCGACGACGAGCTGCGCGAGATGGTCCAGCGCGAGCTCGTGCGGCCTTTCCGGGACTCGGTGCGGCTGGCGCTGGAGTGGGCCGCCGAGCGCGGCGAGGTGTCCCCTGCCGTGCTCGGCGTGCGGATGCTGCCCGACGTGATCCCCGCGATGTGCGCGCGGCGGCGGTGGATGGAGCCGCTGCTGTCCGACGATGAGTTCTACGAGGAGCTGATCGAGACGATCGTCATGCCGTTGTGTCAGGCCGCGGCGGGTTCGGGTTGGCGCTCGGGGACCGAGGCCGCCCGGGGCTGACCGGGCGCGCGGATCAGCAGGACCGCCGCCAGCAGCGCCGTGCCCGCCAGGCCCGCCGACCACAGGAATCCGGTGCGGAACCCGGCCGTGGCGATCTCCAGCGGGTCGGTGGACGCCACCGTCACCGTCAGCGCGATCGTGTTCAGCAGCGCCGGGCCGACCGACCCGCCGACCTGCTGGGCGACGTTGGTCATGGCCGCCGCCGCGCCGGTGTCGGCCGGGCGCACGCCCAATGTGGACAGTGCCATGACCCGCCCGAACACCAGGCCCATGCCCGCGCCCAGCACGATCGCGGGCGCCAGCACGTCGGCGGCGTAGGAGCCGTGCGCGTCGATGCGGCTCAGCAGCAGCATTCCCGTCACGACCAGCGCCAGCCCGGGGACGATCAGCGCGACCGCCGGCAGGTGCGTCAGCCGGCGCATCGCCACCATCGACACCGCGATCATCAGCCCGGTCATCGGCAGGTAGCCCAGCCCGGTCCGCAGCGGCGTCATGTGCAGCACGCCCTGCATGTAGTAGGTGCTGAACAGGAACATCCCGAAGTTGCCGCACAGCATGAGGAACACCGTCAGCAGGCCGCCGGCGCGGGTGCGGTCGCGGAAGATCCGCAGCGGCACCAGCGGATGACGCGCCCGCGTCTGCCAGACGGCGAAGAGCACCAGCGACGCTACCGCGCCCGCCAGCAGGCCGAGGACGAGCGGGGCGTCCCAGCCGTCGCTCTCGGCCCGCGACAGGCCGTAGACCAGCGCGCCGATGCCGAGGGTGCCCAGGACGGTGCCCGGCAGGTCGAGCCCGCGGCTCTCGCCCTTGGCCGGGGGCAGCAGCCTGGCCCCGGCGACGGCGGCTGCCAGCGCGACGGGGATGTTGACGTACATCGTCCAGCGCCAGTTCAGCCACTCGGTGAGCATCCCGCCGAGCACGAGGCCGACCGAGCCGCCCGCCGCGCCGACCATGCCGAAGAGGCCGAAGGCGCGCGCACGCTCCCTGGCCTCGGTGAAGGTCAGCACGATCAGCGAGAGGATCGTCGGGGCCAGGATCGAGGCGAACACGCCCTGGAGGGCCCGGCCCGCCAGCAGCACGCCCGGGGTGGTCGCCGCGCCGCCGAGGGCGGAGGCGGCGGCGAAGCCGATGAGGCCGACCACGAAGGTGCGGTTGCGGCCGAAGAGGTCGCCGAGCCGCCCGCCGAGCAGCAGCAGGCCGCCGAAGGCGAGGGTGTAGGCGGTGATGACCCACTGCCGGTCTCCGTCGGAGAGGCCGAGCTCGGCCTGCGCGGACGGCAGGGCGATGTTGACGACGACGGCGTCGAGCATCAGCACCAGCTGCGCTCCGGCGATGACCGCGAAGGCCCACCAGCGGCGCGGGTTCTTGTCCATGGGGGAGGGATCGCTCATCGGGAATCCTTCAGTGTGGGTGGTTCGCGAAGGACCTCGGCCGAGGTGTACGAAACGGTTTCGTACAGAAGCTAGGCCGGGAAGCCCGGCCCGGCAAGGGATCGCGGGACTATGTGAGCGCGGTCACCGGCGCGCGAAGCATGACGGCGGGCCCCCGACGCCCCCACCGCGCCGAGAACCCGCCTCCCGGCCGGGGCTCACGATCTCGCAAGTGGCGATGCCGTGAACGCGGGCCGGTACTCAAACTGTTACCGATCGTGCGACAAGGTTGTCAACCCGTACGACACGGGCGAGTGCACGACTCACCCGTCCGTGGCGGATACCGCCTCCCCCATTGGGCCGACCTCGCCGCCGCCCGGCTCGACCACCACGCGGAACCGGTGCTCGGGCGCGGTGCGGCCGGTCAGCCGCACGCGGTGGACGACGTCCGGCCGCTGGTGGTGGTGGTCGACGGTCTCGACGCGCTCGGTCTCGGCGGTGAAGGCCGCGGCGTCATAGGTCAGCACGGCCCGGCCGCGCTTTCCCTGCCACACCACCGATCCCGGCGACAGCCGCGGCTCGACCCGGGACACGAAGAGCTCGGCCAGGTCGAGGCCAGCGGCGGCGAAGCCGTCCACGATGGACAACTCGCGGCCGTCCCAGGCGAAGCGGCGGGTCACGCCGTGGCCGTAGACCTCCGACAGGTCGAGTGCGAAGTGGACGACGCCGTCGCGCTCCCCGTGCTCCAGCACCCGCGCCGCGCGCTCCCGCCCGGCCTCCTGGGCCACTCCCCCGACGACCGGCACGGAATGCCCGTGCGCCGACGGGTAGAGCGACTCGTAGCGGCGCGGCCCGAAGTAGTCGGCGTCGTAGAGGCCCGCACCCAGGTCGGCCAGCAGCGGCTCGCCGTCGTGGTCGATGAGGAAGTGCCCGAGGTCATTGTGGTTGTGCGGTTCGTCGTTGTGGCCGCCCTTGGCCGCGAAGACCGCGCGGCGGCCGTCCACGGTGGACCGGCGCACCAGCCAGGCCAGGTCCGGCAGGTAGGCGGTGCCGTCGGCGGCGGGGACGCCCAGGACGGCCGGGTCGGTCCAGGCCAGGTCCCGCGACAGGTGCGCCCAGCGGTGGCAGTGGTCGGTGGCGAAGGCGGTGACCGCGCCCAGTTCGGGGACCGGGGTGCCCAGCCGGTCGCGCAGCCGGGTGAGCAGCCCGGTGGGGATCCAGGCGTCCTCGGCGCCGTCGGAGAAGCTCACCGAGCGCCCGCCGCCGAAGTCCACCGCGGCGGGGAAGGCCGCGATCGCCTCGGTGCCCGGCAGGATGTCGAGGCCGGTGCGCTCGCGCAGGGCCTCGGCGAAGTAGGCGTAGTAGCCGTATCCGTAGACCCAGTAGGACACGCCCTCGGCGCATCCGCCGTCCCCGGCGAAGCCGGTGCGGAAGACGGTCATCGCACGCAGGACGCGGTCGACGACTCCGGCGAGCCGGTGCGGGTCGGTCTCCAGCCACAGCGCGGCCATGCCCGCCGCGCCGGCGCAGACCGCCGACCAGTTGTTGGTCATGGTCTCCCAGCGCTGCGGGCGGATGTCGTCCAGCCAGGGCGCCAGCACCCGCCGCCGGACCTCCGACTCCACATGGGACACCGTGTCGGCGGGCAGCAGATCACCCAGCAGGCCGACGGCTTCGGCGAGGGTGTGCGCGGTCTCGCAGGCGAAGAGGTCCACCCCGAGGTCGGCGGTCCGTCCGAAGAGGACGGCGTGCGGCTCGTGGGCGGGCAGGCACCAGGAGTGCTCCCCGGCGATCTGCCACAGGACCTCGTCCAGCCGCGCCAGGGCCTCGCTGGAGGGTTCGAGGAGCGCGTCGGCGGTTCGGGCGGCCAAACGGGCGCGACGGGCGAAATAGCGGCGTTCGTAGGCCATCCGGTCGCCGGTCCCGGCGTAGCGGCGCCACAGCTCGCGGGTGAGCTCCGGCAGTGGCGCGGTGGCGGCGGCCTCGGCGCGGATCCCGGCGATCAGCGGGGCGAGCGCGGGCTCGGCGCTCGCGCGGGCGAAGTCGGCGCGGGTGAGGATGGGGCGGGGTTCGTGGGCGGCGATGGCGTCCCGGATCTGGACGAGGTTGTACACGATTGCGGCTCCCGATCGACGGATTCGATCAAGATCCAACAGAACGCCCCCGCTGTCAACAGCAAGGGAGGGCCGACCGGCTCAGTTCTGGCTGGGGTCGGACGGGTACATCGCCACGGCGGCCAGCAGGCCGACCTGGCGTCGCCACACCATCGTCCACAGGTCCTCGGGGTTGGGCGCGAAGGCGTCGCCGGGGAGGACGTCGAAGACCAGCCAGGCGCCCTCGTCGATCTCGCCCTCCAGCTGCCCGGGTCCCCAGCCGGCGTATCCGGCGAAGATGCGCAACCCGTCGATGACCTCGGCGAGGGGTTCGGGGTCGGCGGCCAGGTCGAGGGTGCCCAGGCGGCCGGCGAAGGTGCGGAAGCACTCGGGTTTGCCGACGCCGGGTCTGATGCGGGCGACGGCGATGGCCGATTCGGGCTGCACGGGGCCGCCCTCGAAGACGACGGCGGGTTCGGGGACGAGCCCGTCCCAGCCGTCGAGGACGTCGGTCACCGGCATCTCGGTGGCGCGGTTGAGGACGACGCCGAGGGCGCCGTCGGATTCGTGGCCGAGCAGCAGTACCACGGTCCGGTCGAAGTTGGGGTCCTTGAGCACGGGGGACGCCACCAGCAGCCGCCCGGACAGGGACGCGACGGTCCGGTAGTCGATCATTCCGGTCTCTTCCGACACCGTGCCCTCCCTTCGCGGTACGTCGCCCTACCCCACGCACGTTAGCGGGTGATTGGGGCAGTGCACAGTACCTCTACCGACACCGGACGCACGGCTCACACGGTAGCGGCCGGAATCCGTACCGTGAAGCGGCATCCGCGCCCGACATTGGCGACGGAGACTTCGCCCTGGTGAGCGCCCACGAGCCCGGCGACGATGGCGAGGCCGAGTCCGCCGCCGGCGGTCTCGCCGGGGGTGCGGGCGGTCTCGCCGCGGAAGGCAACTTCGAACAGGCGGGGGAGGTCGTTCTCGTCGATGCCGCCGCAGGTGTCGGTGACGGCGAACCAGGCCGAGGCGGCGTCCTGCCCGCCGGTGACGGTGATGGTCCCGTCGGCCGGGGTGGAGCTGATGGCGTTGCGGAGGAGGTTGGCCACGACGCGGGAGAGCTCTTTCTCACTGCCGCGCACGAGGGGCCAGGCGCCGTCGACGGCGTGCAGGCGGACGCGTTTGGCCTCGGCGACGGGCCCGACGGCGGCGACGACGTCGGACACCACGTCCCGCAGCGAGAGGGCCTCGATGGTGAGCCGGAGGGCCCCGGCGTTGATGCGGGAGAGTTCGAAGAGGTCTTCGACGAGGGCGGCCATCCGGTCGCATTCGACGCGGATGCGGCGGTGGAAGTCGGCGACAGTGCGGCCGTCGACGACGACGCCGTCCTCAAGCGCCTCGGCCATGGCGCGCATACCGGCCAGGGGCGTGCGCAGGTCGTGGCTGACCCAGGCGACCAGGTCGCGCCGCCCGGCCTCCAGGGACCGTTCCCGCTCGCGCGCCTCGGCGGCCCACATGGCCTGGCGGGTGAGCCGCCGTCCCAGCCACAGGCCCACCGACAGACTCACCGCGCCCGCGACGACGATGACGATGAGCAGCACGGTGAGGTCGTGGGAGCTGATGAACATGGCCAGCGCGGTGCTGACGATCCCGGCGGCCACGGCCAGGACGGTGACGGCGAGGACCCCGCCGACGTGCGCGGTGACGCTGCGCCCGCGCAGGGAACGCAGGATGAGGGCGCCGGGCAGCGCGATCGCGAGGGAGCCCGCGAGCGCGATCAGGCCGACGAGGATCAGGTCACGCACCGGTCGCCTCCACCGGTTCGAAGCGGTATCCGACGCCCCACACGGTACGGATGCGCCTGGGGTCGGCGGGGTCGGCCTCGACCTTCTCGCGCAGCCGCCGGACGTGGACGGTGACGGTCGACTGGTCGCCGAAGGTCCAGCCCCAGACCTCTTCGAGGAGTTCGCCGCGCCGGAACGCGCGCCCGGGGTGGCGCATGAGGTGGGCGAGCAGGTCGAACTCGCGCACGGTCAGCGGGAGCGGCTCGCCGGCGAGGGTGGCGACGCGGGCTCCGGCGTCCACGACGAGGTCGCCGTCGGTGAGGACCTCGGTGACCTTCGGCGTGCGGATGGCCCCGGCGCGGCGCAGCACCGACTGGACGCGCAGGACCAGCTCGCGCGGCGAGAAGGGCTTGGCGACGTAGTCGTCGGCGCCCACGCGCAGGCCCAGGACGCGGTCGGCCTCCTCGCCCAGGGCGGTGAGCATGATGACGGGGACGTCCGATGTGGACCGCAGGACGCGGCAGACCTCGATGCCGTCCATGCCGGGCAGCATGAGGTCGAGGACGACGAGGTCGGGCCCGGTCCGGCGGAACTCGCGCAGCCCGGTGGGGCCGTCGGCGGCCATGGTGACGGTGATGCCCGCGTGTTCCAGGTAGCGCCGGACGACGTCGGAGACGGTGGGGTCGTCGTCGACCACGAGGACGTGCGGGGTCTCGGCCATGAGCTCACGTTATGCGCGCGGTGACGCCGGGTGCTCGGGTTGGGCGCGTCCGTCCGCGAACCGTAAGACTCTCTCCAGTTCGGCGATGCGGGCCAGCAGGGCGGCCTTCTCCTCCTCGGCCTGCTCTTGGATCCGGCCGATGACGCGTTCGACGACCTCGGCGGGGTAGAGGACCGGGATGTGCTGGGGGCAGTTCCAGTCGAAGCCCTCGACCGTGATGACGATCGCCCGCTCGACCTTGGCGCGGTAGTCGGGCGTGTGGAGGCGCGCGAACAGCTCCGGGTCGTCCTCGACGACCCTGGCGCGGCCGAGGAGCTTCAACCGCACCTGCTCGGCGTAGTCCATCAGGAACAGCGAGACCCGGTCGTCGTGGTCGAGGTTGCCGCGGCTGATGTACTGCCGGTTGCCGCGGAAGTCGGCGAAGGCGAGCGTGTGGTCGTCCAGGACCTTCAGGAACCCCTCCGGCCCGCCCCGGTGCTGGATATAGGGCCAGCCCGTCTCCCCGACGGTGCCGAGGTAGAAGCTGTCGCGCCGCCCGATGAACAGCCGCTCGTCGTCGCCGAGCGCGTCGGCCGTCGACGGCCCCTCGGCCATGCCGCGGTAGGCGCGTTCGGAGCCGTGCGCGGCCTGGTGGCGGCGGACGCCCGGGGTGAAGGCGAGCTGAGCGAAGCGGCGGCTCATGATCGAGCTCCATTCTCATGGGTGGGACCACCTTCAACCATGAGAACGTCGTGCGTATTCCGTGTTCACCAGATGAACACCCCGTAGGGTCTGGACATTATCCCCGGACATGGTCAATCATCGATAAAAGCCCACTGACGTATGACCGACACTGCCTCGGTGTGGACTCCCTTCGCGATGGGACGGCGCGCCGGCCGGTCAGTAGGCAGCGAGGAGGTGCGCCATGACGGTGACACCCCGGTACGGAGTCGACTACATCGCCGACATCGAACGGCTGAACGACTTCGCGTCGTCCGACCGCCACGACTGGGCTCTGGCGGGCAACGGGGAGGAGGCCTGGCGGGTCCGCCTGCGGCACAGCGTGTCCGCACTGCGCGACGCGTTCTTCGCACACGTCGCCGCCTCCGAGTCACCCGGCGGCCTCTACCGCGAAGTCTGCGAGACCTCGCCCCGCCTCGCCCGGCGCGTGGCGGAGCTGCGCCGCGACAGCGCGCGCATCGGCTCGGCCATCAACCTCCTGCTGGTCCGCAGCGCCCACGCCCGCCCCGACTGGGTCCGCCGCTGGTGCGCCGACCTCGCCGCCCAGCTCACCCGCCACCGCGAAGAAGGCGCCGACCTCCTCCACCAGGCGTACTTCTCCGACCTCGGCGGAGAGACATAGCCCCAGGTCACAGGCCCACCCGGTATCTGGAATGCGCCGGTGTCCACCACGCGTTACCCTTACCGTGGTGTCGCGCCCGTGTGGCGCACATCGCGAACCCGCCCACGGGCGGGGACAAAACCATAGGGGCTGACTGGTTTCGACTTTGTACGTCGATGCAGGGGAAGCGTGCCGAGGATGCCGACAGTGTCTCGTTAATCAGTGTCGGAAACCAACAAGTGCCAACTCTAAGCGCACTGACTTCGCTCTCGCTGCCTAAGCGATAAGTGAAGTTGGCGGTCCGGGAGCCGTGTTCGTCCCGGGTACCGCCATCATTTAGAACACTAGGGATGGGGAATGGCCGCAGGGCCCCTCTCCCGAAACCAACAGCGGCTGGAGCCCGTCACACCGACTTGCTCGCGTGATCGGTGGGGCTTGAGGAAAGGCAGAGCGAGCTGCGCACGGAGAAGCCCTGCTGAAGCGGCGAAGGACCCGGGTTCGATTCCCGGCAGCTCCACGACGCCCTATGACTTGAAGGCCGGTTCCCCGCTTCGGTGGGGAACCGGTCTCCTCTTTCCTGGGGCCCGAGCCGCTCCCATGTCCTGGGGCCCGAGCCACTCCCATCGCCTGGGGCCCGAGCCCCAGACCCCACGTACGGTGGCCGCGCTGAGTGGGTCGCACGAGCCAGTTGGTCCCTCCCCGGTGAGCTCCCCATCCCCGGGGCCGCGGTGGCGGTGAGCTCCGGCCGACCTCGCGTTCAGCCTCGTTTCCTGCACGAAAGCGCAGGTCATTCAGCGCGTGCGGGCGTGAGCGGAGCGCTACATTCGGCGGAGAGAGCAGCCGCATTCCAGGAGCGCGCCATGACTCCTCTTCCCTGGGACCAGAGCCCCGGACCGCACGATGGTGGCCGCGGTGAGTGAGACGCCCGCCCGGCAGCCCCGCCTCGCCGCCGAACCGGCGTGGCTTCCCGGCTCGGTCGAAGTCCACGTCGTCGGCGAAAGCTTCCACGCCACCGACATCGCCCGCCTCCTCGCCGCCACCGGCCCGCGCGTCATCCTCGTCGCCGTGCTGGTCCCCGCACCGGCCCACTCGGAGTTCCCGACGTCGGTGCCGGTCTACGTCCAGAAGACCCTGGTCGGCCACATCGACGGAGAGATCTCGGCGACGGTGCACCACGCGATCCTCGGCTTCGCCGCCGACCATGGAGGCCGTCTCCCGGCCTGCCCGGCTCGCATCGAGGAAACCGAGTCCTACGGGCCCCAGGTCGTGCTCTCCCTCGACCCCGGACCGCTGGGCCTGTCGCCGGAGCTGTTCATTCCCGTCCCGGCCATGGCCAAGTTCGTCCGGACGCTGCTGCCGCGCCTGGACCTGCCGCAACCGGTCTTCCGGGGAGCCGACGCCGGTGCGCGCAAAGCGCTCGACGACGCCGTAGCGGCGGCCGACGGCATCGACGCCGACTGGGACCGCCCCACCAGAGCCTGGCCCCGGCTGGAGAAGACCGTCCGCGAGATCCTGGACCGGCTCATCCGCGCCTCCGACCCGCGGACGGGACGTGCCTGGCTCACCCTCGCCCGCACCACCCGCTATCAGAAGGGCCGCCGCGACGACACCCTCCGGTCCTACGTGAAGGCCATGGTCTGCGACCGGCACGATCCGGAGGCCGCCGAAGCCCTCTTCGACTACATCGCGGTGGCGCCCTACGTCCCCGTCCTCGTCGCCCTTTACGCCCGCCTTCCCCTGGCGGTGCGGCCCGGCGTCCTCGACGGACTCGTCGCGATGTCTTATGGCACCGACCGTCACGGCAAGCTCGCGCCCGCCCAGGGCGAACGCCTGCGCGGCGAGCTGATGGCGCTGGCCGCCGCGCAGAGCGACCGGCACACCATGGCGGTGCTGGCCGGTGACCTGGGCCTGCGCGCGGAGAAGGCGGGCGACCTGCCCGGCGCCCTCTCCCACCTGTGCGCCGCCGTCGAGGCGGGTTCGGCCGACCCGAAGGTCGCCGACCGCCTCACCGTCCACCTCGTCAGGGACGCCCGATACGAGGAAGCGGCCAAGGCCCTCCGTCAGTCCCTGGCCGTCCCCATCGACTCGGTGAGTCTGCGGGACCGCCTGCGGAAGCGCCTCGACCGCTGCGATCGGAACCTCGCGGGCTAGCCCCTCTCCCCCGCCCGTACCGCCTCCCAACCGTGCATCCGCATCAGCGCCGCCGCCACGCGCACGAAGCGGTCGGCGTCGAGAACCGAACCCTCACGGCGGATGTCGTCCTCGTCGAGGGCGAAGACGCGGTCGAGGCGGACGTAGGATTCGCGGCCTTCGCGGTCCCAGCCGCCGGTGCCGAGGCCGAGCCAGTCGGGGTCGTCCTCGTGGTCCTTGCTGGAGAGCATCATGGCGAGGAGGCGGCGGTTGTGGCGGCCGACCACGAGGAGGGGGCGGTCCTTGCCCTGGCGGGGGTCCTCTTCGTAGGGGACCCAGGACCAGACGATCTCGCCGGGGTCGGCGAGTCCGTCCAGGTCGGGCGAGTACTCGATGGTCGCGGTGTCGCCCGGGGTGTAGATCTCGCGTACCCGGTGCTCGGGGATCTCGTCCAGCATGGACGGCAGACTAACCGACGGGGCCCGCGTCGCGGGCACGGACGCGGGCCTCCCGTGGTGGTGGCTCAGTACTCCTTGACGGTCCACGAGGTGACGACCTCGTAGAAGTCCTCGCCGATCAGGTCGGGCTCCTCGCCGCGCATCTGGGCCTCGGAGCGGGCCTTGTTCTGGATCGCCAGGCGCTGGTTGGCCTCGACGTATTCGCGCAGTTCCTTCTCGTAGGCGGCGAAGGCCACTTCGTGGTCGCCGGACGCCGCGCGCAGCTCACCGGCCAGGACGTAGGCGTCGATCAGGGCGAGGCTGCTGCCCTGGCCGGACATGGGCGAGCCGCAGTGGGCGGCGTCGCCGATGAGCGCGACGCGTCCCTTCGACCAGGTGTCGAGGTGGACCTGGGCCATGGGGTCGAAGTGGAAGTCGGGGGCCTCCCACATCAGCTCCAGGGCCTTCGGCACGATCCAGCCGACGCCTTCCAGGCGGGAGGCGAGCAGGCGCTTCTGGGCGTCCTGGTCGCGGTAGTCGTAGTCGATGGGCTCGGCGGATTCGAATCCGGCGTAGAAGCGGGCCTCGGTGTTGTCGCGGACGCTGATGATGCCGCCGCCCCAGCTCGCGCCGGGCACCATGTGGAAGATCTGCCAGTTGTCGAGGTCGAGGAAGTTGGGCACGGTCCACACGCCCAGGTAGGTGCCGAGCATGGTGAAGGGGACCTCGCCCCACACGAGGCGGCGGGTGTTGGAGTGGAGCCCGTCGGCGCCGATCACGAGGTCGAAGTTGCGCCGGTCGTGCTCGCGGAAGTCGACGGTGACGCCCAGCTCGTCCTGCTGGACGGCGGTGATGGTGTCGCCGTAGATCCACTCGACGCGGTCGCCGACGGCGTCGGCGGCCATGCGGGCGAGGTCCTCGCGGAGCACCTCGGCGTCCCCTTTGGACAGGTCGCCGCCGGTGAAGGTGTGCTCTTCGTTGCGGTAGATCTCGTTGCCCTCGGCGTCCACCATGGACATGCCGCGCATGCGCAGCCGCTCGGCCTCCAGGCGGTCGCCGATGCCCATGCGGCGGGCGATCTCCAGGGCGGGGCCGCGGACGTCGATGGCCTGCCCGCCGCGGCGGAACTCCGGGGTGACCTCGACGATGGTGACGTTGAATCCGTACTCGGTGAGCCAGTAGGCGAGGGCGGTGCCGCCGATGCTGCCACCGGAGATCAGGACGTTCTTGGCGCTCATTGTTCTCTCCTCATCGCTGGGTACGAGAAGAGATTGGCGGGGGACGCTGACCGCGAGCTGACATTTCACGCACGGCCGCCGGTCAGCGCGGCGCCAGGGCCGGATCTAGGCCCGGATCCCTTCCACCGCCACGGTCAGCAGCCGCTCGAAGAACGCGTCGCCGGTGGCGTAGTCGGCCGCCCAGGCCACCCCGGCGACCAGCGCCAGCAGCTCCAGCGGTGACAGGTCGCCGCGGACCACGCCGGCCTCCTGCGCCCGCGCCAGCAGCGACGCCCCGGCCTTCTGCATGCCCTCGCAGGAGGCGTGCAGGTCGGAGGCGTGGTCGCGGGTGGCGGCCAGCACCGACTCCGGCAGGCCCTTCATCGAGCGCTGGACGGCGCCCAGCTCGCGCAGCCACGTCAGCAGCGCGCCGTATGGCTCGGCCGCAGCGAGTTCGGCCCCACGGGTGGCCAGCCGGTCGAAGTCCTCGCCGGTGAGCGCCTCCAGGACCGCCTCGCGGTTGGGGAAGTGCCGGTAGAGGGTGCCGATGCCGACCCCGGCGCGGCGGGCGACGTCACGCAGGGACGCCTCGGTGCCGGACTCGGCGAAGGCCTCGCGGGCGGCGGCCAGCAGCAGGTCGCGGTTGCGGCGCGCGTCGGCACGGATCGCTTCGGGCATGTGACGGTCCTCACGTAGCGAAACGGAGCAGCGCTCCGTTACCTTCGGAGCAGTGCTCCACTTCCCACTCTATCGGGAGAACCACATGACCGGCCACCTCATCCTCGTCACCGGCGCCACCGGCCAGCAGGGCGGCGCCGCCGCCCGCGCGCTCCTCGCCGACGGCCACCGGGTCCGCGCCCTCGTCCGCGACACCACCGCCCCCGCCGCGCTCGCCCTCGAAACCGCCGGAGCCGAACTCGCCGTCGGCGACATGCGCGACCGCGCCTCCCTCGACACCGCCGCCAAAGGCGCCCACGGCGTCTTCTCCGTCCAGCCCGCCAACTACTTCGGCACCCTCGTCGACGAGGCCGCCATGGGCGTCAACGTCGCCGACGCCGCCCTCGCCGCCGGGGCCGAGCACCTCGTCTACACCTCCGTGGGCGCCGCCGACGGCGCGTACGGACGCCCCGGCGCGGCCTGGTTCCCCAAGGCCCTCATCGAGCAGCACATCGCCGACCGCGGCCTGCCCGCCACCGTCCTCCGCCCCGTGCAGTTCATGGAGAACCACATCGACCCGCGCATCGGCGTCCGCTCGCCCTGGCCCGTCATCCGCGTCGCCGGGGACGACCAGACCGTCCAGCTGATCGCCGCCGAGGACATCGGCCGCTTCGCCGCGCGCATGTTCGCCGACCCCGGACGCCACCTCGGCAAGACCTACGAACTGGCCGGGGACGACCTGCCGCGCCCCGAGATCGTCCGCCTGCTCCTGGAGGCCGCCGGCGAGGACATCGACCTCTCGTCGCTGCCCAAAGAAGAACGCGCCGCCCTCGTCCCCACCGAGCCCGGCTCCTTCGCCCGCTGGTCGGCCGACATCCCCGCCCTGCGCGAGATCCTCCCCGGGCTGCTCACCTTCCGCGACTGGCTGGAGCGGACCGGCCGCGCGAAGCTACAGGCCAAGTAGCCCGGCCACCACCCGGGCGACCCCGTCGTCCACATTGGACGGCGCTCGCCCGGGAACCGCCGCCAGCACCGCCGGATGCGCGTTGGCCATGGCGTAGGGACGCCCGGCCCACGCCAGCATCTCCAGGTCGTTCAGGTTGTCGCCGAAGGCGGCGACCTCCTCGGGGGCGATGCCGCGCCCGGCGCAGAACTCCGCCAGCGCCGAAGCCTTCGACACCCCGTCCGGCACGATCTCCATCATGGTGTCGTCGCCGGAGTGGGTGAACTTCACCCCGGACAGCCCCAGCCCGGCCGCGATCACCATCATCTCCTCGGTCGGGGTGACCTCGGAGTTCGCCTGCAACCGCACCACCAGCGGGGCCTCCCACAGGCGCGCCAGCTCGTCCACGATCACCGGATCGCGGTGCACGTGGGTGGCGTGCCGGTAGTGCGCCTCCCGGTGCACCCGCCGGCCGGCCAGGACCGCGAAGGCCGCCTCCGGGATGGCCTCACGCAGCGCCTCGGCGACCTTCCGCGCCACCGCGACCGGCAGGCTCACCGCCGAGACGATCTCGCGGGCGTCCAGGTCGTAGACGAGGCAGCCGTTGGCGATGATCGCCGTGCCGCGCAGGCCCGCCCCCTCGGCGACCCGGTCGATCCCGTCGGGAGACCGCGCGGTGATCGGCACGACCGGCACCCCCGCCGCGCGCGCCCGCTCCAGCACGTCGAGCGTGTAGGCGGACACCGTGTGGTCGCCGCGCAGGAGAGTGCCGTCCAGATCGGTCGCGATGAGCCGCACGGGTGGGGTCACGCGGCAAGTATGGACCACCGGCGGCGGCCACCTTTAAGCTCGCGGGAGTGACTTCACTCATCGCCGTCATCGGCGGATCCGGCCTGTACTCGCTCCTCGACGACGCCGAGGAGCGCACCATCGACACCCCCTTCGGCCCCACCAGCGACGCCGTCACCGTAGGCGCGCTCGGCGGCCGCGAGGTCGCCTTCCTGCCCCGGCACGGCAAGGGCCACCGCTTCCCGCCGCACAAGGTCAACTACCGGGCGAACCTGTGGGCCCTGGAGTCCCTGGGCGCCCGCCGGGTCGTCGGCGTCAACGCGGTGGGCAGCCTGCGCCCGGAGATCCCGCCGGGCTCGCTGGTCGTCCCCGACCAGATCGTGGACCGCACCTACGGCCGCGAGCAGACCTTCTTCGACGGACCCGGCGTGGCCCACGCGTCCTTCTCCGACCCCTACTGCCCCATCGGGCGCGGCGAGGCCGTCACCGCGGCGGCCAGCGCGGGCTGGACGGCGGTGGACGGCGGGACGCAGGTGGTCATCCCCGGCCCGCGCTTCTCCACCCGCGCCGAGTCGGTCTGGTACTCCGCGCAGGGCTGGTCGATCATCGGCATGACCGCCCACCCCGAGGTGATCCTGGCCCGCGAGCTCGGCCTGTGCTACCTGCCGCTGTGCCTGGTGACCGACTACGACGCCGGGGTCCAGCCGGGTGAGGGCGTCACGCACGAGGAGGTCCTGGCGGCGTTCTCGGCGAACCTGGAGCGGGTCCGCGCGGTCCTCGGCGGGCTGGTGGGCGCGATGGCCGACGAGCCGAACTGCCCGTGCGCCTCGCTCAAGCCGGAGCTGATGTAGCTAGCACTTGACGCCGTTGACCGTGCACGACACCGGCCGCGCCGGGCCCTGCTGGGGCCCGGCGCCGTGGAAGCTGAACACGAAGTCGTCGTGGGCGCTCACGGTGTCGTCGGTCGACGGGGTGAAGGTGACGGTGTCGCCGTCCACGTTGAAGGTGGCGTCGCGGGCCGACATCACGGTCATGCCCTTGGGCAGCACCAGCACGACCGTCCAGCCGACCACGTCCTTGGTCCCGGGATTGGTCAGGGTGATCTCGGAGTCGAGGTTGTTGAACCAGTCGTAGGCGGAGTCGTAGCTCGCCTTGAGCACCGGCGCGCTCTCCTCGGGCGGGGTGGTGTGCGTGGGCGGCTTGCTCGACGGGGACGCCGAGGGCGAGGCCGAGGGCGACTTGCGCCCGCCGGTGACCGGCGACGGCGCGGCCGAGGGCGTCGTGGACACCGGCTGCGGCACGATCGGCATGTCGTTGTTGGCGTCGGGCCGGGGCGCCTCGGCCCGGCCGGTGATGAGCCAGATACTCAGCGCGGCCACCGTCAGCACGGTGAAGACCGCGATGATGGACGGCCATCCACCCAGCCACCTGCGGCGTTCCGCGCGCATCCGCCTCTTCCCTGCTCGGCCGCGTGCCCGCGGCTGACCGGCTCGGACCGGGGGCTAGTCCGCCATCCCCTTGCCGCGGCGGCCCATGACCCGCGAGATCTCCCGCTCGGCGTCCTTCTTGGCCAGGTCCTGGCGCTTGTCGTAGGTCTTCTTGCCCTTGGCCAGACCCAGCTCGACCTTGGCCCAGCCGTCCTTAAAGTACAGGGACAGCGGGACGAGCGTAAGCCCGCTCTCGTGCACCTTGCCGATGAGTTTCACCAGCTCGGAGCGGTGCAGCAACAGTTTGCGGTTGCGTCGCGGGGTGTGGTTGTTCCAGGTGCCCTGGGTGTACTCGGCGATGTGGACGCCGTGCAGCCAGACCTCGCCGTTGCGGATGTCGCCGAAGGCGTCGACGAGGGACGCGCGACCGGCCCGCAGCGACTTCACCTCGGTCCCGGTGAGGACGATCCCGGCCTCGTAGGTGTCCAGGATGGTGTAGTCGTGGCGGGCTTTGCGATTGGTGGCGATGGTCTTGACGCCCTGCTCCCGTGGCATCAGGACATGGTAGTCGAGGCGCGCGAGACGATCACCCGGATTGCGGCCCGGCCGGGCTCAGCACAGGCAGCCGGGCAGCCAGTTGACGGGGTCGACGGGCGTCCCGTTGACGCGGACCTCGAAGTGGAGGTGGTTGCCCGTGGACGCGCCGGTGGTCCCGACGGCGCCGATGTAGTCGCCGCGCCCGACGTTCTCCCCGACCCACACCCCGATCGACGACTGGTGCGCGTAGCAGGTGGAGACGCCCTTGCCGTGGTAGATGCAGGTGTAGTTGCCGTAGCCGCCGTTCCAGCCGGCCTGGACGACGCGCCCGCCGGCCGCGGCGTGGATGGGCGCGCCGCCACCGGCGGCCAGGTCCATCCCGGCGTGCAGCTGCCACACGTTGTAGTAGGGGTCGTAGCGCATCCCGAAGTCACTGGACTTCCAGCCGGCCACCGGCATCAGGAAGCGGCCGCCCCCGTCGTCGTGGTGGGAGCCCGAGGAGCCCTGTGACGAGCGCGGCACGTCGTTGGCGGCGGCCTGCAGGACGCCCTCGATGCGCCTGCTCTCCCGCTCGGCGGCCTCGTAGCGCGCCATGACGTCGTCCCGCTCGTCCTCGGCGACCTGGACGGCGGAGTCGCGCTGGTCGATGAGCCGGTTCAGCTCTGTCTCGAAGTTCTCGGCTTCGATCGCGGCCGAGGACGCCTCGGCGACCGCGGCGTCGGCGGCGGCCTTCGCCTCGTCGGCGTCCTCCTTGGCGACCAGGGTCTCGTTCTGGCGCTCCTTGGCGCTCTGGCGGGCCCGGGTGACCGCGTCCACCTCGCCGCGCTGGTTCTCGGCCAGCCGGTCCATGTAGGTGACCCGGTCGACGAACTCCTCGGGGCCACCGGCGTTCAGGATGCTGCTGAAGGCGACCACGCCCAGGCCCTGGTAGGACTGCGACACGCTGGTGCTCAGCGCGTCGCGCGCCTCGTCGACGGCGACCTCGGCCTCGTCCATCTTCACGCTGGCCGCGTCGTAGACGTCCCGGGCGGCCTGGGCCTTCTCGGCGGCGGCGGAGGCGGCCACGCGCGCGGCGGCCAGCACGCCCTGCGCCTCGGCGGCGCGCTCACGGGCGTCCGGCAGCTTCTGTTTGGCCTCGGTGAGCGCCCGGACGGCCTCCTGCGCACGCTCGGTCGCGCCCTCCAGCGCGGCCTCGGCGGAGGCGAGCTCACGGTCGGCGCGGTCCTTGTCGTCGGCGGGGTCGGCGTGCGCGGCCGAGGCCGCCAGCACCAGTCCGATGGTGACGGTGGCGAGAGACCCTAGGAACCAACGCTGACGCATGTGGATAACCTACTCGCATATGGACCGAATAGGAAGAACTACCCGATATGGACAAAAACGATGGCCCGCTCGAATGAGCGGGCCATCGTCTATTCGTATGAGTCAGACCTTGATCTGGAAACCTAGACCTTGATCTGGAATCGGAGCGTGACCCAGCCGGTGATCGCGCTGACCGTGCCGGCGATGCCGGCCAGGATCGGGAACATCAGGTGCACGTTGCTCCATGGGATCGGTGCCAGCACCGTGCTCTGGAACAGGCTCTTGAAGGTCCCGTCGATGATGAAGACCTTGGCCCCGATGAGCGTCAGGTAGGCCAGGATCGCGCCGATGACACCGGCGAAGACCGCCTCCAGGACGAAAGGCGCCTGCACGAACCAGTTCGACGCGCCGACCAGTTTCATGATCGCCACTTCGCGGCGTTTGGAGAAGGCCGCCACCTGGATCGTGTTCGCCACCAGCAAGAGGGCCGCCAGTCCCTGGACGATGGCCAGCACCAGCGCCAGCTTCTGCATGCCGCCGAAGATCTCGAAGATCTTGCTGAGGACCTTGCGTTGGTCCACCGCGTTGGCGACGATGCCCTGCCGCCCCTTGCCGTACTTGTCGATGATGGCCTGGGAGTTGTTCGGATCGGCCGGTTTCACCCGGTAGGACGCCGGGAGCGAGTCGGACTTGGCCGCGTTCACCAGGTCCGGCGCTTCCTTGAACATCTCCTGGAAGCGCTTGTAGGCCTCATCCTTGGTCTCGAACTTCGCCTCGGCGACCAGCGGGTCGGCCCTGAGTTCGGCGCCGAGGGCGTCCATCTGCGGCTGCGTGGCCTCCTTCGTGAAGAAGATGGAGACCTCAAGGCGGGTGTAGTAGTAGTCCTCCATGTCGGAGACCTGCATGTACAGCAGGAGGCTCGCACCCAGCATCGCCAGCGAGACCGCCATGGTGACGATCATGGCGATGGTCATGGTGACATTGCGCCACAGACCGACCAGTACCTCGGACAGGACGTATTTCGCGCGCATCGCTTCTCTATTCTCCCGTCCGTACCGTCAGCCGTAGACGCCGCGAGCCTGGTCGCGGACGACGTGCCCGCCCTCCATCTCGATGACGCGGCGACGCATCTGGTTGACGATGTTGGAGTCGTGGGTGACCATGACGATCGTGGTGCCGGTCCGGTTGATCCGGTCCAGCAGGCGCATGATCTCCACCGAGGTGTCCGGGTCGAGGTTTCCGGTGGGCTCGTCGGCCAGCAGCACGAGCGGCCGGTTCACGAACGCGCGCGCGATCGCCACGCGCTGCTGCTCACCACCGGACAGCTCATGCGGGTATCGGTGCTCCTTGCCGCCCAGGCCCACGAGTTCGAGGACCTCCGGGACCACGCGACGCGCCACCGTCTTGGACTTGCCGATCACCTCAAGGGCGAAGGCGACGTTCTCGGCGGCGGTGCGGGTCGGCAGCAACCGGAAGTCCTGGAAGACACAACCGAGCGACCGACGGAAAGCCGGCACCCGCCAGGAGCGCATGCCGACGACTTCCTTGTCGTTGACCCAGATCTTGCCCTTGTTGGGCGTCTCCTCACGGAGCAGCAGCTTGATGATCGTCGACTTCCCGGCGCCGGTCGGTCCGATGAAGAAGACGAACTCACCCTTGTCGATCGAGACGTTGATGTCCTCGATCGACGGCCGACTGGCCCGCGCGTACTTCTTGGTCACGTGCTCAAGGCGAATCACGGGTCAGGAGTCTACGCGCGCCGACTGCGAGCCACAGCACACCCCTTGGGGATATCCGGAAACTCGCTCATACTGCCTAGGCGTTACTCCTCCTTTCGGAGGAGTTCACCTCAGGCGTTCTGCTGTTCGGCGGCGGCGTCCGCTTCGCGCCTCTTGCGCCACCGGATGCCCGCTTCGATCAATCCGTCGATCTCGCCATCGAGAACCGCGTCGGGGTTATTGGTCTCCCAGCCCGTCCGCAGGTCCTTGACCATTTGATAGGGATGCTGCACGTACGTCCGCATCTGGTCACCCCAGGACGCGGTCACGTCGCCACGGAGCGCGTTGATCTGCGCCTCCTCCTCGGCCCGCTTGCGCTGGAGCAGCTTCGCCATGAGGACCGCCATCGCGGTCGCCTTGTTCTGCAGCTGGCTGCGCTCGTTCTGGCAGGAAGCCACCAGGCCGGTGGGGAGGTGGGTGATGCGGACGGCGGAGTCGGTGGTGTTGACGCCCTGGCCGCCGGGACCGGAGGCCCGGTACACGTCGACGCGCAGCTCGTCCTCGGGGATCTCGATCTGGTCGGTGGTCTCGACCACCGGGACGACCTCGACCGCCGCGAACGCCGTCTGGCGGCGTCCCTGGTTGTCGTACTTGCTGATGCGCACCATGCGGTGCGTGCCCTGTTCCACCGACAGGGTCCCGTACACGTACGGGGCCTTGACCGCGAAGGTGGCGGACTTGATGCCCGCCTCCTCCGCGTACGACACGTCGTAGACCTCGGTGGGGTACTTGTGCCGCTCGGCCCACCGCAGGTACATGCGCATGAGCTGTTCGGCGAAGTCGCTGGCGTCGGCGCCGCCCGCGCCGGAGCGGACGGTCACGAGCGCCTCGCGCTCGTCGTACGGGCCGGACAGGAGAGTGCGAACCTCCAGCTCCTCGACCAGCTTGGCGAGGGCGGCGATCTCCTGGCGCGCTTCGGACAGCGTTCCTTCGTCGCTCTCGTCGGCGGCGAGTTCGAGGAGGACCTCGGCGTCTTCGAGCCGTTGCCGGAGCCCGGTGACGCGGTTGAGTTCGCCCTGCACGTACGACAGCCGTGAGGTGACCTTCTGAGCCTTCTCCGGGTCGTCCCAGAGCCCCGGCTCGGCGGCGGTCGCCTCCAGTTCGGTCTTCTCTTTCCTGAGTGCGTCGAGATCCAGGACCGATTCGACGGTCTGGAGCGTCGAGTCGAGGTCGCGGAGCTCGGCGGAGAGATCGTGGCTGGTCACAACCGTCAACCCTACGCTCTCCCGCAAACCGTGATCCGCGCCAGGCGGGTCAGGCCACCGACTTGAGCCACGCGAGGGCGGCCTTGTGGTATCCGACGGCGAATTCCAGGGCCGCGGCCGAGTGCGGGTCCTCGCCGCGCTCCTTGGCCTCGCTGCGGACCTCGTTCAGCGCGTTCTTGTGGTACTCGGTGGCCGACTCGTACATCGACTTCACCTCGCCGGGCGACAGGTGGTCGGAGAACGCCGTGCGCAGGGCCACGGGGTTCCGCAGCTGCTCGAAGGCGGTCTCCTCACCCATCCAGCGGGCGAAGGCCTTCTTGCCGGTGGCGGTGATCTTGTACGGGACGCTCGCGCGAGGGCCGGGCTTGCCGACCTTCACGTAGCCCTCCTCGGCGAGTGCCGGGAGTTCGCGGTAAACCTGGCTGCGCGTCATGCTCCAGAACGGACCGAGACGGCGGTTGGCCTCCGCGATGAGTTGACCACCGGTCATCGGCCCATCGTGCAGTAGCCCGAGCAGGGCGGCGGCGGTGGCATTCACATTCTTTTTCGCCATGTGATCAAGAATGCCATAGGCCCTGGTCGGGGGCTGGCATTTGGGTCATCCAATGTGCACCGTCTCACTCGTACGCTGAACAGCCCAGACGCTTCCCTCCACTGTCGAGTCCCGCCGATTTAGGCGTGCTGCAACGGAAATCAGGGGAAGTGCGGCAACGATGAGCCGATTGGGCCTGATCCCGGTAGTTGTGGAATTTCACCATTGTCATTGCCGTCACCGGGATTGGTCGGCGTGTCGTCCCCGCCGGGGTCCGTTTCCGGCCCGAGTGTCGGATCCGAAGAAGGCGGAGAGGACGGTTCCGGGGATGCCGGATCCGTTGGCGCAGTAGGGATCTCGCTGTTCTCGGAGCTGACCGCGGCCGGATGCCGGCCGGGATCGGGGGTGCCCTCGCCGGAGCTCCCTCCGAAAAGGACATACGCACCAAGAGCCGCCAGGGCCACCACCGTCAACACGCCGGCTCCAATGAGGACTCGGCGGTCCCGGTAAGCCGGTTTCGTCCCACCGGCCACAGTGGATGCGATCTGCATCACTGAGGTGGCCGACCCGTCCGGGCCGACCGTCCCTCCTGGACGGTTCGTGCCCATCTGCCGGGATTCGTAGGCGATCGCGGTGGGCGGCACCCGGTCCAGCGGGGGCAGGCTCAGCAGCGAGGGCAGGGCCAGCGTGACGCGCGCGGGGATGTCGGCGGCGTCCGGGCGCAGCGCGGGATCGACCTGAGTGCAGGAAGTGATGAGAGACCACAACTGCGGAGGACATCCCGGAATGGGCGCCGGAGCGCATTCCTCGTGCCTTTTGAGCACTTCGTCGATGGGCCCGCCCCGGTACGGGCTGCGCGAGGTCAGCGCCTCGTAGAGGATCAGGCCGACACCGTATACATCGGATCGTCCCGAAGAGGCACCACCGCGCACGATCTCGGGCGCGACGTACTCCGGTGTCCCATGTGTCGGGCTGTAGTCGCCGGTGATGCGGTGCGCCACGCCGAAGTCGGCCAGCCGCACCGAGGACCCGTCGGCGGGGACGAGGACGTTGCCCGGCTTGACGTCGCCGTGCACCAGCCCGACGGCGTGCACCGCGGCCAGCGCGGCGGCGAGCTGCGAGATCATGATGGCCGCCGCGGCGGGCGCCAGGGGTCCCTCGACGCGGATCTTTTCGCGCAGGTCGGTGCCTTCGACCAGGTCCATGACCAGGGCGAGGACGTCGTCGGTGGCGATGAAGTCGCGCGGCCGCACGATCCCGGGGTGGTCGAGTTCGGCCAGCACCTCGGCCTCGTCGAGGAAGGCGGTGACGACGCCCGGCTCGGCCGCCGCGTCGTGCCGCAGGACCTTCACCGCCACGGTGTCGCCGGTGGCGGTGTCCACGGCGCGGTAGACGGTCCCGGCCGCCCCTCGGGCGACCTCCGGTCCCAGCGCGTACCTGGCGGCGAGCAGATCGGTCATGGCCCCTCCCCGGCATAGGTGGCGTGATCGGCGAGTCCAACGTAGGCAGCCGGGCGCGGCCTCGCCCGGGGCGTGCGGCGAAGGTGGCACGAAGCCGGGAGTCGGGCGCGGAAAGGCCCCGGCCGAAGGGTACGGGAGGTGTGCAAGAGGTGGATGTGACGCGGGTTACGGGCCACCGGCGCCCCACCGGTCACTGTGGACTACCGGGGGAACAGTGGACTACCGGAGGAGCAGTGGACTACCGAGAGAACTGCGGCCTGCCGAGAGAACTGTGGACGACGGCGGAACGGGGACGGGACGCGCTCGTCGCGCGTCCCGCCGGGTGACTCGTCCTCCGCGGAGGGTCGCCGGATCGTGCCCGGAGCGGGCTAGAGCATGCTCCGCAGTTCCCACAGCTCCGGGTAGCAGCGCAGCTCCACCCGCGAGCGCAGGTAGGCCCCTCCGGCGCTGCCGCCGGTGCCGGGCTTGGTGCCGATCTGCCGCTCGGCCATCAGCACGTGCCGCGCCCGCCACAGCGACAGGAGCTGGTCGTGTTCGACGAGGGCCTCGGCGAGGTCCCAGAGGGCGCCGAAGCGGGCCCGGTCGCGGGCGATGGCGCGGTAGGCGTCCAGGCGCTCGTCGGCGGTCTTGACCGAGAAGCCGGCCTGCTCCAGCGTGGCCAGGAACCCGTCCCACAGGGAGGGCTCGTCGACGCGCCGGACGAGGCGGTCCTTCTCCTCGGGGGTCAGGCCGCGGAAGCGGTTGACGTAGCCGGGGTCCTTGAGCCCGGAGATGAACTCCACCTCCCGGAACTGCACCGACTGGAAGCCCGAGGCGGGCGCGAGCCGGTTGCGGAACTGGAGGAAGTCCTGCGGGGTCATGGTGTCGATGACGTCGACCTGCCCGACCAGGACCCGCAGGATCGCCGCGCAGCGCGACAGGCGCACGCGCGGGACGTAGGCGTCCCCGGTGAGCATCTGGTCGCGGGCGTCGTCCAGCTCGTGCAGCAGCAGCTTGAACCACAGCTCGTAGACCTGGTGGATGGTGATGAACAGCAGCTCGTCGTGGGCCTCGGGGTCCGAGGCCGGGTGCTGCTGGTCGAGCAGCTGCGGGATGCGCAGGTAGCTGCCGTAGGTGAGCACGCCGCCCTGCTCACCGAACCGGGGGGTCGGGTCGGTGGGCGGGTTGATCCCCGACGTCGGGAGGGGTTGATCCGTCACGCCCTCACGGTAGCGCGCCTCCGTGACGGTCGTCTCGATACCGAGAGCCTGCGAAAGTCCGCGTCGGGCGAGATGGGGTGGGGCCGGTGGTGTTCACTACGGAAGTGACCCGCATCTACCTCCCGGCGACCACCGCCGACCTCGCCGCCCTCCACGCCACCGGTGAGCTGGCGGCTCGCGAGGGCTACGCCGTCACCGACGCCCTGCGCGCCGCGATGTCGGAGGACGGCCGGGCCGCCGACGAGGAGCTGTGCGAGTTCGCGGTGTTCACCGCCGCCGCCTACGCCTCGGTGGCCCGCATCAAGGCGGGCGGGGACGCCGTCGCGCGCCGCGTGGTGGTCTCGGTGGACCTGCCCGAGGTCGCGCTGCGGAAGACCGGCGAGGACGGCGTGTACGCCACACTCTCGGCGGTCCCGCTGGGCGCGGTGGCCGCGATCCACGTGGACGAGGAGAGCGCCTCCGCGTTGGTCGCGAAGGCGCTCGAAGAGGATGAGCCGTCGGAGGCTACGGCCGATTCTCTGGACGACCTCGACCTGGAGTGGTACGACCCTTCTGAGCTGGACGTGCTTTCGCGCCAGTGGTAGCGCCGCCCTTGGCGCCGGTCTTGCCGCGCTGCGCGGGCACCGGCGCCGTCTTGGGGGTCAGCAGCCCGACGGCGAGGAGGGCGGTCATGGCCCCGGCGAACAGGGTGGCCATGGCGGCGTTGAACTGGGTGCCGCTCTGGAGCTGGATGCCGGTCTCGTCGATGACGCTGATCTCGCCGGCGCCGGCCAGCAGCGGCTTGCCGACGATCCACATGATGATCTCGGCGTAGAAGCAGATCAGGCCGGGCAGGGCACCGGCGAACAGGTGCCCGAGCAGCGGGATCTTCGCGCCGGTGCGGCGCAGGTAGACGTGCACGACGCCGCCGATGAGGACACCGGCGAGCAGCGAGGTGCTCAGGGAGTACCAGCTGTAGGCGTTCATGCGGGACAGCGCCGAGCCGTCGCCGTCGAGGAGGTCGACGCCGGTGTCGCGGACGGTGTTGAGGCCGCGGACGAACCAGATGACCAGCAGGACGATGCCGCCGAGCAGCCCGGCGGTGACCATCGCGGGCGGGCGCAGCGCGGCGACGAGTCCGCCGACGATGGCGGTGGCACCGATGACGCCCCCGACGAGGGAGGCCACACCCGTCTTGTCACTGAACACCGCGAAGGTGAGGCCACCGGCGATGAGGCCGACGACGAGTCCGCCGAACGCACCGGCCACCGCGCGCGGCTGGCGGGCGGCCCACGAGTCGGGGCGACCGGCCGTCCACCACAGGACGATGGTCCCGGCGACGACCCCGGCGAAGGTGCTGCCGACGATGATCCCGGACAGGTAGAGGACGAGCTGGACGACGCCCTGCGAGTCGTCGGCGACGACGTCGCTCAGCAGCGTGCGCAACCCGATGATCTGGATGCCGACCCACACGGCGGCGGCGACGGCGAGGACGCTCACGGCGACTCCGCCGGGCGCGCGCGCCGGTCCGGTGGACGTCGCCTGCGCGGTCACGGACCGTTCTTTCGTGCTAGCCACGCACGTCAGGGTACGGGTGCTCACAGTCTCACCGCGCTCCGCACCGCCGGGGCGGTACCCGTGGCAAGCTGATGGCGAAACATCCCATGACATCGCCGTCGATCCCGCGAGGAGAAACAGCTAATGGACGCCCTGTTCACGGTGCCCGGTCCCCGCAACGAGCCGGTCGGCACGTACGCGCCCGGCAGCGCTGCGGCCGCCTCCCTGCAGGCGAAGCTGGCCGAGCTGGCCGCGACCAAACACGAGCTCACCATCACCGTGGACGGCGTGCAGCGCGCGGCCGGCGGCGAGGCGATCGACGTGGTCCAGCCGCACAACCACCAGCACGTCCTGGGCGTCACGCACAACTCGACCGACGCCGATGTCGCGGCGGCCGTCGCGGCGGCCAAGCGGGCCGCCCCGGCGTGGCGCGCGATGGCCTACGCCGACCGCGCGGCGATCTTCCTGCGCGCCGCCGACCTGCTGGCCGGTCCCTGGCGCGACACGCTGAACGCGGCGACGATGCTGGGCCAGTCGAAGACGGTGCAGCAGGCCGAGATCGACTCCGCCTGCGAGCTCATCGACTTCCTGCGCTTCAACGTGGCCTTCGGCGAGCAGATCATCGCCGACCAGCCCGAGTCGTCCCCCGGCATCTGGAACCGCTTCGACCACCGCCCGCTGGAGGGCTTCGTCCTGGCGATCACGCCCTTCAACTTCACCGCGATCGCGGGCAACCTGCCCTCGGCCCCGGCGCTGATGGGCAACACCGTGGTGTGGAAGCCGTCGCCGACGCAGCAGCTGTCGGCCCACTACGTGATGCGCCTCTTCGAGGCGGCCGGGCTGCCCAAGGGCGTCATCAACATGGTCACCGGCGACGGTCAGGCCGTCTCGCGCGTGGCGATGACCGACCCGGACCTGGCCGGCGTCCACTTCACCGGTTCGACGGGCGTTTTCCAGCACCTGTGGAAGACCATCGGCGACAACATCGCCTCCTACCGCTCCTACCCGCGCCTGGTCGGCGAGACCGGCGGCAAGGACTTCGTCATCGCGCACTCCTCGGCCGACGTGGACGCGCTGGTCACGGCCCTGGTCCGGGGTGCATTCGAGTACCAGGGGCAGAAGTGCTCCGCCGCCTCGCGCGCCTACATCCCCGCGTCCCTGTGGAACGCCGGCGGCGTCAAGGAGCGCCTGGCGGACCTGGCGTCGTCCCTGACCTACGGCGACGTCACCGACTTCGCCAACTTCGGCGGCGCGGTCATCGACCGTCGCGCCTACGACAAGCACGCCGCGGTCTTCGGCCGGGTCCGTGACGACGCCAGCTGCACCGTCCTGGCCGGCGGCACCACCGACGACTCGGTCGGCTTCTTCGTCCGCCCGACCGTCATCGAGTCGACCGACCCGACGCACGAGATCTTCACGACCGAGTACTTCGGGCCGATCCTGGGCGTGCACGTCTTCCCCGACGCCGACTTCGACGCCGTGGTCGCCCAGGCCGCCGACGCGTCCCCGTACGCGCTCACGGGCGCGGTCTTCTCCGACGACCGCGAGGTCCTCGTCCGCGCCGGTGAGGCCCTGCGCTTCTCAGCGGGCAACTTCTACCTGAACGACAAGCCGACCGGCGCGGTCGTCGGCCAGCAGCCCTTCGGTGGCGCCCGGGCGTCCGGCACCAACGACAAGGCCGGGTCCTGGCAGAACCTGATCCGCTGGGTGTCGCCCCGCACGATCAAGGAGACCTTCGTCCCGCCGACCGACCACCGCTACCCGCACATGGGCTGAGCGAGTACATGAGAGCGGGCGGCGCCTACGGGCGCCGCCCGTTCTTCGTGTCCCGGCGGTTTCGGCCTGATCGTGCGAGTGGGGGCTGGTTCGGCCGGGTGAAGCGTGTGCGCGAAAGGGCCTGGTGCGTCCGAGCGCGGTGTGCTGCACTGGGACTTCCGGGTGTCCGCGTTCCTCTCGTGCCGACCCGTATCCGTTACTTACCGTCCGTCGTTGATGGGTAAAGGTGATTCGTACCCCAGCGCCGGACGTATCTAGAACCCTCGCTCCATGCTCATACTTACGGCCCCGTTCACTCCCCTTCTCTTCCCCGACCCCCGAACTTTCGCCGCTTCTTCGCCCTTCGTGCCCGCGTGTCACGAACCGGGCGTGTTGATGTGATCACGTACCGTATTACCTCCGAGTAACTTTCGTGTCTTTCGCCGCCGAGACTGGTATTCACTCGGAATCACGGAAACAATCACCAACAACATGTGGAGGCACACCTTGACCGCCGTCTCTGTGACCGACTGGCCGATCCCGGCACCCAGGGTGATCGGACAGTTCGGCGCGTTCGCCATCGAGACCAGCTACGACGCCGCCGTCGCCGCCTACCCCACCGTCGAGGCCCCATCCATCCCCATGCCCCACGGACGCAGCCCCGGCCGCAACGCGCCACCCACGGTCGAGAAGTCCGTCTGGCGCGCCGCCCAGCGGTTCATCGACGTCGCCGTCGCCTCCCTGGCCGGCCGCACCGGACCCGACTGCGTCCGCAACGCCATGAGCGACGCGGCGTACCTGGAGTTCTGCGCCGTCCGCCGCACCCTCCTGCAGGACTCCGACCGCCCCGGCTGGGCCAAGCTCTCCTCCGTCCGCCCCACGACACCCGAAAAGGTCGAGCTCGTCGCCGTCCTCAAGGGCGCCCGCCGCGACCGCGCCCTGGCCGCGGTGAAGGAGATGCGAGGCGGACAGTGGTGGTGCACGCGGTTCCTGCTGGTTTAACCGGGACGGGATGGGCTGGATCGGGCCGATCGGACTGATCGGGCTGATCGGGCCGATCGGGCCGATCGGGTGCCGGTCACCGGCCGTGAGTTGTGAGTGAAGGGCCCCGCCGATGGCGGGGCCCTTTCGCAACCCTGCACCAGCAGGACTAGGACCAGGACCAGCCGCGCAAAGACCACCCCGGCCACACTCCCGCCCACAGCATGCCGTGGGCCACGCGAGGCACGGCCGTAACCGGCGACGACCGCGAGATGACGGCTGAGGCCCGGGCCCACCGCCGATGTTTCAGCCGCTCTCATGCCACCCGGCACAACCTGCACCACCACGCCCAGAACCAGCCACGCAAAGACCACCCCGGCCACACACCCACCCCACACCACGCCGTGAGCCACGCAAGGCACGGCCGCAACCGGCGACGACCGCGAGAAGACCGCCGAGGCACGGGCCCACCGCCGATGTTTCAGCCGCTCTCATGCCACCCGGCACAACCTGCACCACCACGCCCAAGACCAGCCACGCAAAAGCCACCTCCGGCCACACACCCACCCCACACCACGCCGTGAGCCACGCAAGGCACGGCCGCAACCGGCGACGACCGCGAGAAGACCGCCGAGGCACGGGCCCACCGCCGATGTTTCAGCCGCTCTCGTGCCACGGCGCGCAATCCCCCCCACTCCCCACACCACACTCGGGGTTGGGCGCCCCCGTGGACATGCGGCAGTGGCAGCCCTCCGCCGGGCGGCCTGGCACCGCCCCAGGGTGGCACCGCCCGAATGCGCCGAGCGGCACGAGAACGGCTGAAACACCGAGGGGCGCCAGTGGCCCGGCGGCTTCACGGCCCGGCACCTTCGTCGCCCGGCGGTTTCGCGATCGGGCGGCTTCACGGCCCGGCACCTTCGTCGCCCGGCGGTTTCGCGATCGGGCGGCTTCACGGCCCGGCACCTTCGTCGCCCGGCGGTTTCGCGATCGGGCGGCTTCACGGCCCGGCACCTTCGTCGCCC
>NZ_BSTX01000001.1:1123369-1975471 GCF_030269765.1 Actinorhabdospora filicis
CCCGGCGGTTTCGCGATCGGGCGGCTTCACGGCCCGGCGGTTCGTGACTCGGTGGTTCGTGACTCGGCCGTTCATGACTCGGCCGCTTCTGCACAGCGTGAGCCGGGCTCGGCCGTGCACCCCTCGTAGCCCTGGGGCCGCTCGACCGGCGGCCGCTTTTCCGCTCGCCCCACCTCTCCCCCACGCCTACCCTGGTCCTCCACCGCCGCTCCCGACCCCGATCCCCCACCGAAAGGCCCCCATGCGCCTCACCGGCCACCGCTGGCGCACCGTCGTCCACACCGCCCGAACCCCCCACCTCCCCGGTCACCCCCACCGCGTCATCCGCCCGGCCCGTCCCCCCGCGCACGCCTCACTCCGCGACGGCTACCTCGGGTGGCACATGTCCGTCGACAAGGCCGCGGCCCGGGATCTCGCGCTCGCCTGGTGGCTGGCCTCGCGATCCCCTCGCTCGCTCATCCACCTGCCGCTGCGGTCGAGCCCGGTCACCTGCGGCGAGGAGTACGGCGGGCGGCGGCTCGACCTGGTTCTGCTGCACCACGGGCTGGGGTTTCCGGTCTCGCGGTGGAAGGCGGTTCGGGCGCGGGCGGGGGTTGCGGCGGCTCGAACGATCACGCTGCCGGAGCGCGCTTTTCGGGCTCCCGAGCCCGGCGATCGGGAACTCACCGCCCGCCGGGAGTTCCGTGACCGGCTGGCGTGGGACGTCGCCGCCGACACACTCTTCGTCGTCGGCAGCCGCCTCGCCTTCGAGCTGGCGGGAGAGTCGCTGCGGGCACTGGCCGAGGACTGCCCGGCGCATCTGGCGGCCGATCCGGACGCGCACTGCTGCGCCGAGATCGGGCTGGGCCGCCCGCGGGGGATGGCGGGCCGCAACTCCTACGGCGAGCTGCACGTCCAGATCTGCAACCGGCACGCGTGAGGCCCCCGCCGAAGCGGGGGCCTCACACTACGAACGACCGTGCGCGTTACGCGCCGGGGGCGCCGTGGCAGCGCTTGTACTTCTTGCCCGAACCGCAGGGGCAGGGCCCGTTGCGGCTGGGGCCGCTGCCGGTGGCCTGGCCGGGGGCGGCCTGCTTGGCACCGGCGGCGGTGGCCGAGCCGGGGCCGCTGCGGCGGCGGGTGGGCGAGGAGGCGTCCTCGGACTCGACCTGGACGGCTCCGCTGCCCGCTTCGCCGTCGATGGTCGGCGAGGTGTACTGGAGGCGCTGGGGCTGCTTGTTCTCGCGCAGGCCCTTCACCTCGATGCGCGAGGGCGACGGCTTGCGCTTGGCGGCCTCGGCGATGTCACCGGCCTTGGTGCCGACCTGGGGACCGACGCCGACCTTGTCGGCGGGCGAGGCCTCCTCGTCGTCCTCGGACTCGCGGACCTGAACCTCCACGTTGAACAGGAAGCGGACCGTGTCCTCCTTGATGCCTTCGAGCATCTGGCTGAACAGCTCGAAGCCCTCGCGCTGGTACTCCACGACCGGGTCGCGCTGCGCGTAGGCGCGGAGGTTGATGCCCTCCTTGAGGTAGTCCATCTCGTAGAGGTGCTCGCGCCACTTCTGGTCGATGATGGTGAGCAGGACGCGACGCTCCAGGTAGCGCATGTCCTCCTCGCCGATCGTCTCCTCGCGCCTGGCGTAGGCGTCGTGGGCGTCCTTGAGGACCTCTTCGAGCAGGGACTCGGCGTCCAGCTTGTCGCGGGACCCCTCCTCCTCGTACTTCTCGTAGTCGAAGGTCGTGGGGTAGAGCAGCTTGAGGGCCTTGTGCAGCTCCTCCAGGTCCCAGTCCTCGGCGTAGCCGTTGGCGGTGGCGCCGGTGACGTAGGCGGTGACCACGTCGTCGATCATGTTCGTGACCTGGTCATTGACGTCCTCGCCGTCGAGGACCATGCGGCGCTCGTCGTAGATGACGGTGCGCTGCTGGTTCATGACCTCGTCGTACTTGAGGACGTTCTTGCGCATCTCGGCGTTCTGCTGCTCGATCTGCGACTGGGCGTTGCGGATGAGCCGGGTGACCATCTTCGACTCGATCGGCACGTCGTCGGGGATGTTCAGCCGGTTCATGACGGCCTGGACGGCGGCGGCGTTGATGCGCCGCATCAGGTCGTCCTCCAGCGAGAGGTAGAACCGGGACTCACCCGGGTCGCCCTGACGTCCGGCGCGGCCGCGCAGCTGGTTGTCGATACGGCGCGACTCGTGCCGCTCGGTGCCCAGGACGTACAGGCCACCGGCGTCGATGACCTCCTCGCCCTCGCGGTCGCACTCTTCCTTCCAGCGCTGGAGGGCCGACTCCCACTCGTCGGCGTACTTGTCCCCGTCGTCCTCGGTGATGCCGCGCTGGCGCAGCTCGGCGGCGGCGAGGAACTCGGGGTTGCCGCCGAGGAGGATGTCGGTGCCTCGACCGGCCATGTTGGTGGCGACGGTGACGGCGCTCTTGCGGCCGGCCTGCGCGACGATCTCGGCCTCGCGGGCGTGGTACTTGGCGTTCAGGACCGCGTGGGCGATGCCGCGCTTCTTCAGCAGCGTCGACAGCAGCTCGCTGTTCTCGACGCTGACGGTACCGACCAGGACCGGCTGGCCGAGCTCGTGGCGCTCGACGATGTCCTCGATGACGGCCTCGAACTTGGCGGCCTCGGTCTTGTAGATGACGTCGGAGCGGTCATCGCGGACCATCGACCGGTGCGTCGGGATCTCCACGACGCCGACCCGGTAGACCTTGTTGAACTCGCCGGCCTCGGTGGTGGCGGTACCGGTCATGCCGGACAGCTTGTCGTAGAGGCGGAAGTAGTTCTGCAGGGTGACCGTCGCGAGGGTCTGGTTCTCCTGCTTGATCTGCACGCCCTCTTTGGCCTCGATGGCCTGGTGCATGCCCTCGTTGTAGCGGCGCCCGGCCAGGATGCGGCCGGTGAACTCGTCGACGATGAGGACCTCGCCGTCGCGGACGATGTAGTCGCGGTCCTTCTTGAACAGTTCCTTCGCCTTGATGGCGTTGTTCAGGTAGCCGACGAGCGCGGTGTTGGTCGACTCGTAGAGGTTGTCCACGCCGAGGCGGTCCTCGACCTTGGCCACGCCCCGCTCGGTGATCGAGACGGTCCGCTTGCCCTCGTCGACCTCGTAGTCCTCGCCCTCGCCCTTCTTCAGCCGGTCGATGATCTTGGCGAACTCGGTGTACCAGCGCGAGGAGTGCTCGGCGGGGCCCGAGATGATCAACGGCGTGCGGGCCTCGTCGATGAGGATGGAGTCCACCTCGTCGACCACGGAGAAGAAGTGGCCGCGCTGGACCAGGTTCTCCTTGGTGGCGGCCATGTTGTCGCGCAGGTAGTCGAAGCCGAACTCGTTGTTCGTGCCGTAGGTGATGTCGCAGGCGTAGGCCTCGCGGTGCTTCGACGACGGCTCGTTGGGCAGGATCACGCCCACGGTCAGGCCCAGGAACTGGTGCACCTGGCCCATCCACTCGGCGTCGCGCTGGGCCAGGTAGTCGTTGACCGTGACCACGTGGACGCCCTTGCCGGCGAGCGCGTTCAAGTAGACGGGGAGGGTCGACACCAGCGTCTTGCCCTCACCGGTCTTCATCTCGGCGATGTTGCCGAAGTGCAGGGCGGCGCCACCCATGATCTGGACGTCGTAGTGACGCTTGTCCAAGACCCGCTTGGCGGCTTCGCGGACGACGGCGAAGGCCTCGGGCAGCAGGTCGTCGAGGGTCTCGCCCTCCTCAAGGCGCTCCTTGAACGCGTCGGTCTGCGCCCGCAGCTCCTCGTCGGTCATCTCGACGTAGTCGTCCTCGATCGAGTTGACGGCGTCGGCAATGGCTTTAAGGCGCTTGAGCATCCGGCCTTCGCCGGCTCGCAGCAGCTTCTCAAGAAATGACACGGGTTAGTTCACCGCTCCTCTGGGACGTCCTGCAGGGCAATCGTACGCGGGCTGAAACAAAGGTGGGAGGCGCGAGTACCCGGCGTCCCCGGGTCGGCTGTGAACAGCGACACACGCCCGCCGGAGGAGGTTTCGCGATCGCCGAAACGCGCATTCCGGTCACGTTGTTCCCGGCGTCACGGGGCGCCGGAAAACTCGGGCGGCGATCCCGGCGGGCCGGTCCTAGGATCCAGTGATCTCCCACGCATCGACCCAGGAGTGTCACATGGAACCGGTCACGCTCACCGCCGATGGACTCACGCTGCGCGCGCCGGAAGACGGCGACCTCGTCGACCTGGCGCGGGCCATGACCGACGCGGAGGTGATGCGCTGGACGCTCGTCCCGCTCGACTGGGAGAAGCGCTTCCCGGCGAACTTCGCCTCGGTGGCGCTGCGGCAGTGGCACGACGACGTCAACTACCGGTGGGTGATCACCGATGGCGAGCGCGTGCTGGGGATGGTGAACCTCACTCCGAAGAGGCACGGGGTCATGGAGATCGCCTTCTGGACCTCGGCGTGGGCGCGTGGCGGTGGCGTCGCCGAGCGCGCGGCGCGGGCGGTGATCACGTGGGCCTTCGACGTCGTGGGCTGCCCGCGGGTCGAGTGGGACGCGATCGTCGGGAATCACGCCTCTCGCCTCCTCGCGCTGAAACTCGGGTTCACCATGACCGGGCGGCAGCGGGCGAGCCTCGACCAGCGGGGTTCGCGCCGCGACACCTGGACGGGTGATCTGCTGTCCGGTGAGCTGCGCGCCACGCCGCCGCCCGGATATGACGTCGCGCGGGCCCGCGCGGTTGCGTTCTCCGGTGAGCAGCCGGAGCTGAGCACGTCGGTCCCGGGGCTGAGGCTGCGTCCGGCGCGGGAAGAGGACGTGGACGCGCTGGTGCGGATGTGCGGTGACACCGAGGCGCAGCAGTGGATCACCACGCCGGTGCCCTATGAGCGTTCGCACGCGGAGTGGTTCCTGGACTTCGGGCGCCGCTCGTGGCGGGACGGGGCGGGGCCGGTGTGGGTCCTGGCGGACGCCGAGAGCGCCTGCGGCACGATCGACCTGCGCCTGGACGCCGGTGACCGGCGGTCCGGGGACGTCGGTTTCCACACGGCGTTCTGGGCGCGCGGGCGCGGCTACATGACGGCGGCGCTGAACGCGGTGTGCGCCTACGGTTTCGACGTCCTGCTGATGGAGCGGATCGCCTGGAAGGCCTACGTGGGCAACGCGGGTTCCCGCCGGGTGGCGGAGAAGGCCGGTTTCACGTTCGAGGGCACGCTGCGGCAGGCGATCGCCCATCGCGGTGGCGAGATGCGCGACGCCTGGCTGGCGGCGCGATTGAAGGAGGACCAGTAGTGAGCGAGTTCCGTTTTCCCCAGGAGGAGCTGGTCACCGAGCGCCTGCGGTTGCGCGCGGTCGGCGTGGACGACGCCGAGGACGTCGCGGCGGCGTGCGGTGCGGCGTCCACGCGCGAGTTCCTGCCGTTCCTGCCCAACCCGTACACCGTCGCCGACGCCCTCGACTGGATCACCAACCAGGCGATGCGCGCCTACGACGAGGGCGGCGCGCAGTGGGCGCTCACCGACCGCGAGACCGGGCGGTTCCTCGGCGTCATCGGCCTGCCGATCGTGCACAAGGGCCGCGGTGCCGCCGAGATCGGCTACTGGACCGCGCCCTGGGAGCGCGGGCGCGGCCACATGAGCGAGGCGCTGATCGCGGTCACCGAGTGGCTGTTCAAGCAGCCCTTCCACCGCGCGACCCTCGCCATCGACCCCGCCAACATCGCCAGCCAGCGGGTGGCCCTCGCCGCCGGTTACCGCCGCGAGGGCGTCCAGCGCGGTGAGATCGTGCTGGCCGACGGGTCCTTCGGCGACTCGATCGTGTTCTCCCGGCTGTCCACCGACCCCGCCGGGCGCACACCCCGCGCCCTCCCCGACCTGCCCGGCGGTCACCTCACCGACGGCGTCGTCCTCGTCCGCCCCATCGACGAACGCGACATCGAAGCCACCTGGGCCGCCTGGAACACCCCCGACATCATGCGCGCCACCGTCTCCACCCGCGTCCCGACCCGCGACGAGGCCGCGAAGTACACCCGCGCCGCCTACGCCGAATGGCTGGCGGGCACCGCCGCCCGCATGGCGATCTGCGACGCCGGGAGCGGCGAACACGTCGGCTCGATCGGCGTGTACTTCAAGAGCGGCCCCGGCACCGCGATGCTCGGCATCCACCTGGACTCGGCCGCGCGCGGGAAGGGGTACGCGACCCGCGCGACGAAGCTGGTGACGGAGTGGGCGTTCACCGAGGCGAAGGCGGAACGCGTGGAGGCCGGGACGGCGACGTGGAACGCGGGCTCGCAGGCGATCATGGAGCGCCTGGGGTGGACGCGCGAGGGCGTGATGCGCGCGCTGATCCCCGCGGCGGACGGCGGGCGGGATGACGTGGTGATGTGGGCGGTGGTGCGGGAGGCGGCGGGCGGGTGAGGCGGGTGATGAGCGGCGGGGGCGGGTGAGGCGGGTTCGGGTGGCGCCGGGGATGACCGGTGGCGGCAGCTGAGGCGAGGGCTGGTCACCCCGGCGCTCACATCACCGGTCTGGGCGCGGCCCCACCGGCACCGCCTCGGCGGCGGCCGGGCCGCTGGACCGGGTCGCCGCGTAGGTGCAGACCTGCGGCCTCAACGGGGGCACGACCAGCACCGAGGTCCGGGTCGCCGCGCGGGCGAGTGAGCCGCTTTCACGTGCCGAGGTGGGCAATCGAGCCGCATTCACATGCCCGCGAAGTCCGTTATGAACGCGGTGGCGGCTGAGGCGGATTCGGGTGCCGCCGTAGATGACCGGTGGCGACAGTCGCGGCGGTTTCGGTCGGCCTCGGCGCTGGCCGGGGTGGCGGGCGCGCCATGGCCCGGCCGCGACGGGCGACCCCAGGGTAAGGCGATGCGACTGACGCCATGGCCAAGTGGGCCGCCCTCACGTGCCCGCGAGGTCCGTCGGAACGCGGCGGCCGCGCATCCCGGTGAGCACGCGACTCATCCGGGTGGGCACCTGAGGTTGGCTCTGTTGCCCGCCCCGGCGAATGAAACGCACTCACATGGCCACCACGTCGGAATGGCGATGCGTGGCCCACGCGCCGGGCGACAACCGGCGACCCGCTGGACCAGGGCCCGCCGACCCGGGCCCGCCGATCCATGGCTCCACCAACACGGGTCGGCGAGCGCCGCCGGGCATGGGTGTGGGGCGGGGCAGGGCGAGGTGAGGCGGGGTCGGCGTGCGCCTCGGGCAGAGCATGGCGGGGTAAGGCACGGACGGCGAGCACCGCGGCGGTGCCTGGCAGGGTCAGCGAGCGCCATCAGGCGGGGTCGGGCGCAGTGAAGCGCGGGCGGCGAGCGCCGCCGGGCACAGCGAGGCCAGTCGGGCATGGCGGGGCGGGGCACGGCGAGGCCTTGGCGGCGAGCGTCGCCGGACACACCGGGCTTGGGCGGGGCAGGCCGAGACCGCGCGGGGTTGAGCAGGGCGGCAGCGCGGGGCGACCGAGTGCTCCGGGCCGCGTTCGCCGAACCGGGCACGGCTGCACGCGCTTCACGCGCCCGGCTTCACCATCCCCCCGGTTATCCACATGCGGCACGTTATCCACAGGTTCTGCGATGGGCCGTTTGGTGGAGCACGCGTACGGCCCGGTTACGTTCGCCCCAGCGGGGCGGGCTCTGGGCCCCCACCAACAGCCCCCCACCAACAGAGCACGCACGCACACGGCGGGGCAGGGCAGGCGCACGAAACCCGCTCACCCGGCGCCGAGATGCCCGGGCGGCCAGAAGTTATCCACAACCCACGAGTAATCCACAGGCATCCCACTCGCCCACTTGCGCCCCACTTCATCCCCGCCCAAGATGTCCGCATGACCCCAACTTCGCCCCCGGCGGCGTCCCCCGAGCCACCCAAGCCCTCCGCCCTCACCCTCCTCCTGCTCGCCGAGTGCGCCTCCTGCCGGACCTCGCTCCCGCGGCTGCGCCCGGGACTGTGCCCGCCCTGCCTGCTCGCGCTCGCCGCCTTGGCCCCGGGCCGGGTCGGGTTGCGGCGGGCTCCGCCGGGGTTGCCGCCTCTCGCGGCCGGGGGTGTGTACGGCGGGGTGTTGCGGCGGGCGGTGCTGGCGTACAAGGAGGCCGATCGGCGTGATCTGCTCCCGCAGCTCGGTGAGCTGCTCGCGGGGGCGGTGATCGCGCATGGGGGTGCGAGCGCGCTGGTGCCGGTTCCGACCACGTTCGCCGGGCGCCGGCGGCGGGGGTGGGATCATCTGGCGCCGCTGGCGAAGGCGGCGGCGCGGCGGTTGGGGGTGCCGGTGCTGCGGGTGTTGCGGGCGCGGGGGCGGGCCGATTCGGCGGGGCTGGGGCGGGACGCGAGGTTGCGCGGGGCGGTGGACGCTTTCGCTCCCCGGTGGGGCGCGCGGAGGCGGCTGGCGGGGTTGCCGGAGACGGCGTCGCTCGTGCTGGTGGACGATGTGGCGACCACGGGGGCGACGCTCGCGGCGGCCTCGCGGGTGCTCGCCGGGCTCGGGAGGCGGCCGGTGGGGGCGGCGGTGGTGGCCGCGACGCCCCTATGGGACGAAATCCACCCGGAGCGGTTGCGCCGATCGGCTCTCCCGGCGTCCACCTGGTCGTAACCTGTGGTTACGCGACGCGGGCGATGAAGTGATTCACCCGGGCCGACCGGTGACATCCCGATGATCAGCGGCTAGGCTCCAAGCATCGCGAGAAGGTAACGCGACGGTATCGAGATGGTGGAGAGGAGGTGCTCTGCTGACTCACCGGCCGCCGAACCTTCGGTTCGGGCCGGTCCATCCAGAAGTCCCGGTTAACCCCTTGGTTAACCCATCGTCAGATCACGTGGTGATCGCGTGGGAGGTCAGGCGTGGAAATCGTTGTCAAAGGCCGTAACGTCGAGGTGCCCGAGCACTACCGCCAGCTCGTCGAAGAGAAGCTGGCGAAAGTCGAGAAGTACGACCACAAGGTGATCCGGGTCGAGGTGGAACTCCACCACGAACCCAACCGGCGTCAGTCCGAGCGCTGCCAGCGCGTCGAGCTGACCTATCTCACCAGGGGCCCCGTGATCCGGGCCGAGGCGTGCGCGCAGGACTTCTACGCCGCGCTGGACGTGGCCATCGGCAAACTGAACAACCGACTCCGCAAATCCGCCGACCGGCGCCGCATCCACCGCGGCCGCCGCACACCGGTCTCCGTGGCCGCCGCCACCGCCTCGCTTCCCGTGGCCGTGGGCGTGGGCTCGGCGTCCCCGAACGGCTCAGGAGCGACCGCACCGTCCCCCGCGTTCGGTGAGGACCTCGAATCCTTCGATCCCTATGCCGACACCGTGGACGAAGAACTGCCCGGGCAGATCGTCCGCGAGAAGGACCACAAGGCCGACGCGATGACCGTCGATGACGCGCTCTTCCAGATGGAGCTCGTGGGCCACGACTTCTACCTGTTCCAGGACAAGGAGTCCGGCAAGGCGAGCGTCGTCTACCGGCGCAAGGGCTACGCGTACGGCCTCATCAGGCTCGACAGCTAGGGACACCGCAGACCGGGCGCGACCACACCCGCCCGGCCCCCGGCGGTGACCCGACGGCGAGTCTCGGCCCTGGCGGAATCAGGGCCGATGCGGCCGGCAGACCCGATACACCGACGACGCGACCTCGTGCAGGCGCCGTCGTCGAAGCGGCCGACGAGACGCGACCGGCGAACGGACGCGGCATCGGCGAGAACGGCCGCGCGCGACAACTCATCGAGGCACACCCGGAACGCGGAGAGCGTGAGGCCAGGTCACCGACCGGCCCGTGACGCTCGGAGCGAACCGACGACCGGCGGTCCCCGCGGAGGCGGGGACCGCCGCTTGCGTGGGGGTACGGGTTAAGCGAACGGGGGACGGCGGGCGCCTACTGGAGGAAGAGGCCCCGGCCCTTCAGCGAGGACGCCGTGTCGGCCGGCTCCGGGCGGTACTGGGTCAGCGAGGCGCCCGAGCTCGACTGGTAGACGGTGTCCCCCACCGTCACGTACAGATCCCCGACGGTCCCCGGCCCGTTCCACGGGTCGGCGCACTTCACCGCCAGCTCATCGAGCTCGCTCGCCGAACCGAGGTCCTCGACGCTCTTCACGAAGACGTTGTCCAGGGAGTACTCAACAAGGTGCTGCTTATCCGAGCTGACACCGGTGATGGCGACGCGATCCTGCCGGCTCCACCCGACGTCGCGCACCTGGGTCATGTCGGGGCCGAGGTCGTGCGCCGCGCCCACGGTGACGGTGCCGTCGCCGTTTTCCTGGATCGCGGCCCAGTGGGCGCGGCCCCCGGAGGTGTAGGCGAGGCGGGCGCCGTCGGGCGACATGGCGATGCGGCCGACGGTGGCGTTCATGACGGGCCCGGACGAGGCTTTCGTGGTGTCCTTGTCCCCGAGGGCCGCCGCGTAGACCTTTCCGGCCACCGGGATCAGCACGATGCTGTCACTGAGCCACGTGGGACGTCCGACCTCACCGGGCGGCAGGTCGGTGATCTTGATCGAGGTCGGGTCGGGGTTCTTCGGGACCTGCCCCTCCCCCAGCGGTTTGACGACCCGGACCCCCTCCGGGCTCACCAGGATGGTCTTGCCCGCGGCGATGTTCGGAACGGCGTAACGCAGCCCCTGATAGGTGGCCGCGGGCACGCCGGGGACGGGCGGCTGCACGGTGCCTTCGGTGATCACCCGGGGCCGCAGGTCGCGGGGGACGAGACTGCTTGCCAGGTTGGTCGCACGGGAGTCGACCAGCGAACCGGTGACCCGCGAGATGGAGTCGACCTGAAGGTCGAACCCGCCGATCAGCTCCGTCCTGACCGAGCGAAGCGTCCAGGCGAGCTGGGGGCGGATCAGGGTGGTGTCGATGTTCGCCGCGCCGCTGTCCAGGTCGACCACGACCGTGCCGTCGGCCCTCATGTCCGCCGAGTTGAGGTTCGTGTTGGGCGGCACGGCGGTGTAGACGAAGGGCTTCATCGCCTGGGACGGCCCGGCCACCAGCCACAACAGCAGGTCGGCGGTCTTCTGCTCGGGTGGTGCGTTGTTGAACAGGTACCTGGTGTCGGCCACCACGTTGTGGTGATCGGGCTTGTTCAGGAAGTAGATCGGCGCCGGCGCATAGCTCTCGCGGAAGTGGGCCACGGTCAGCAGAATCTGCGTCGGAGCCTCGGAGAACAGCCACAGATCGGTCTTCGGGTCCTGCGTCAGGAGATAGGTCAGGTCGATATCGGTGTTGCCGGTCTCCGGGGGCAGGATCTGCCCGTCGAGGGTGTAGGTCGCGATGATCTTCCCGGTCACCCGGACCTTGCCGATGTTCACCGGCTCGATGTTCACGTCGTCGATCAGCGGTAGGCCCTCGATTTCGCCCCAGCGCTGTTCCTTCTTGTTGTCGGCCATGAACCGCTCCAGGCGGTTCTGGCGTTTGGCCGGGTCGCCCGCCGCCGCCTTGAGGAAGTTGGCCACCGACTCGTCGGCGCGCGTGGAGGGGACCTGTTCGCCCCCGCCGGTGTACCCGCTCGCCGGGTCGAACTTCTGCAGCCCGAGCGGCACCACCGGCCCGTCCTCGGGGATCCCGCAGGCCGTGGTCGTCATCAGCAGCCCGAGCGCCACCCCGGCGGCGAGCAGCGCGTTCCTACGTCTGTCCACTGGGCACACCTCCGGCGTCGGAGATCTCGGATGGGCTCTCGGCAGTGGTCTCGGTAGCGGTCTCGGCCGGGTCTCCCGGGAGGGTCAGCGGCAGCGGCGACGACAGCAGCCTGTCCCCCGCGCGCATCGGCAGGGTCAGCCTGAAGACCGATCCGCGCCCGGGCTCGCCGGCCGCCTCCAGCCAGCCGCCGTGCAGTTTGGCGTCCTCGATGCTGATGGACAGCCCCAGGCCGGTGCCGCCGGTCTGGCGGGCGCGGGAGGGGTCGGCGCGCCAGAAGCGGTTGAAGACGAGCTTCTCCTCGCCGGGTTTGAGCCCGACGCCGCGGTCGCGGACGCTCACCGCGACCGCCGAGTGGGAGGCGGCCAGTTCGATGTCGACGGGGAGGCACTCGGCGTGCTCGACGGCGTTGCCGATGAGGTTGCGCAGGACGCGCTGGACGCGGCGGGGGTCGACCTCGGCGATCGTGGGCGAGTCGGGGATGGTCAGGCGCATCTCGACGCCGCAGCGCTCGGCGAGCGAGTCGAAGGACGCCGCCACCGAGCGCACGATGGGGTTGAGGTCGACGGCCTCGGCGTCGAGCTGGGCGAAACCGGCGTCGAAGCGGCTGATCTCCAGCAGCTCGCCGAGCAGGTCCTCGAAGCGGTTCAGCTCGTCCTGGAGCAGCTCGGCGCTGCGGGCGGCGGCGGGCGGGAAGTCCTCGCGGCTGGAGTGCAGCAGGTCGGCGGCCATGCGGACGGTGGTGAGCGGGGTGCGCAGTTCGTGCGACACGTCGGAGGTGAAGCGGCGCTGGAGGCGCGACATCTCCTCCAGGCGCACGATCTGCTGCTGGAGGTTCTCCGCCATCAGGTTGAACGAGCCCGCCAGGCGGGCCAGGTCGTCGGCGCCGCGGACGGTCATGCGCTCGTGGAGCAGCCCGGCCGACAGGCGCTGGGCGGTGCGGGCCGCGGCGCGCACCGGTGTGACGACCATGCGCGTCACCAGCCAGGCGAGGGCGGCCAGCAGCAGGACGAGGGCGAGCCCGGCGACGAGGAGGGCGCTGCCGACGATGCCGCTGACGGCCTGCTCGCCGTCGAGGGGGAAGAAGTAGTAGAGGCCGAAGCTGGGGTTGGCGGTGTCCTGCCCGACGGTGACGGGCGCGCCGAGGACCACGTAGGACTCGGGGGCCTTCTCGTCGAAGGACAGCAGGGTGATCTTGCGGCCGTCGCCGCCGGCGGCGACGCGTTCGCGCAGGTCCTCGGGGACGAGGGTGTCCACCGGCGCGACGGGGTAGCCGTAACCGTCGGTCGCGCGCTGGGGGCTCTGCTTCCGGAGCCGCTCCTGGGTGGCGGGCAGCGGCAGCAGCATGACCTTCAGGTCACCGCCGCCGCCCTTGGCGACGAGGTCCTTGACGAGCTTGGTGGCGGTGGGGCCGAAGTCGTAGTCGGTGGGGCCGGTCAGCCCGCGCAGGCCGGTGACGGCGTCGTTGCGGCCCTGCTCCATCGCCGACTGCGTCGCGTCGTACTTCTGCTCCAGCAGCTCGTCGTTGATGCTGCTGGCGACGAGGATCCCGAACGCGCCCACCAGCACCGTCGAGGCGACCATGGTGATGGCCACGACCCGGAACTGGAGCGAACCCCGCCACGTCCTCAGTACGGGACGCGCCAGGCGCACCACCAGCCGGTAGGCACGGCGCAGGAGCGCCTTGACCTTCGGCCGGCGCCAAGGAGGGGTGAACGCGAGGGGCATCGAAGGGGTTAGCCGATACCGGCCTTGTAGCCGACACCGCGCACGGTCTGGATGAGCTGCGGGTTCTCCGGGTCCGGCTCGATCTTGGCGCGCAGGCGCTGGACGTGCACGTTCACCAGACGCGTGTCGGCGGCGTGCCGGTAGCCCCACACCTGCTCCAGCAGGACCTCGCGGGTGAACACCTGCCGCGGCTTGCGCGCCAGGGCGACCAGCAGGTCGAACTCCAGGGGCGTCAGCTTGACCTCGGCGTTGTTCAGGGTGACGGTGTGCGCGGGCACGTCCACGACCACGCGCAGGCCCGGCGTGCCGATGGTGAGCCGCTCGGGCATGTCGTCCTGGCCGCCGCGCAGCCGGGCGCGCATGCGGGCGACGAGCTCCTTGGGCTTGAACGGCTTGACCACGTAGTCGTCGGCGCCGGACTCCAGGCCCAGGACGACGTCGACGGTGTCGCTCTTGGCCGTCAGCATCACGATCGGGACCCCCGACTCGGCGCGGATGGCCTTGCACACGTCGATGCCGCTCATGCCGGGCAGCATCAGGTCGAGGAGCACGATGTCCGGGCCGTTCTCCCGGAACGCCGAAAGGGCGCGCTCGCCGTCCGACACGAACGACGGAGTGAAGCCCTCGGTGCGCAGCACGATGCCGAGCATCTCCGCGAGGGCGGGATCGTCGTCAACAACAAGTACGCGTGCTCTCATGGGCTCCATAGTTTCATCCGGTCGGTGGAATCTTGTAACGGTGCCAGTGCCCTGTACACACAGTGAGGACACAAATCTAGCCAGGTTCTGACATTTTCCACGACGTGACCTCGGTTACGAGCCGTTCGGGCAGGGGTGGGACCCGGGTGGAGGATGCGCTGGTGGGGACGTGGCGTGGGGCGGGTGGGGTTCGGGGGACGGCGCCGGAGTGACGGGTGTCGCCGGCGCGCCGGGCGTGACGGGACGCCGAATGACGGGCGCGGCCCGCGTCCCAGCCCCGCTCCCCCTCGCCGCGAGCGCGGTCATGGCACGATGGCTGACACCACCCGCTCGAACCGCTCGTGCCGGGTCGGCGCACTGCCCGTGCCCGCTAGATTCCGCCCCGCACACCGCCCGCCCGTCGAGAGGGGAACAGGTGACCGGCTCCCAGGTGCTGCCACTGCGTCCCATGACGGTCGGCGAGCTGCTCGACGCGGCGGCCTCACTCCTGCGGGCGTGGTGGAAGCCGATGCTGGCCGAGGCGTTCTTCCTGGCGCTCATCGAGCAGATCGGCATGACCGCGCTGCGGATGACCTCCATTCCCACCGGCACCGACTCCTTCCTGTACCTGACGATGCAGTCGTCGTCGTTCAGCTGGCTGTGGATGTGGATCGGCCTGAGCACCGAGACGGTGATCATCACCCTCTTGGGCGCCTCGGCGGCGCGGGCGGCGAGATCGACGCTGCTGGGCGAGCCGACCGGCACGTGGCGGGCGCTGTGGCGCTCGCCGGTGCCGTGGGGGCGGGTCCTGGGGTTCATCGCGATCGTGGCGCCCATCGCGTCCATCGCGGCGGCGATGTGCGGGCTGCCGTGGCTGGTGGTGTACGCGTTCACCGGGCTGATCGTGCCGGTGATGGTGCTGGAGAACACCCGCTTCGGCGAGGCCGTCGGGCGCGGCCTGAAGCTGGCCGGGCGCGGCGGGATGCGCGCGGCGGGCGTCCGGATGCTCGGGTACCTGTCGTGGGCGCTGGTGCGCCTGTCGATCTTCTGCGCCGCCTTCTCCGCCGCCGACCGGATCGCGGAGTTCGCGCCGCTGCTGCGGGACAACTTCTGGATCATGCTCGGGGTCATCTACCTGGCGGTGAACACCATGGGTTACGCGATGATGGCCTGCCTGGACGCCGTCACGCTCATCGAGACGCGCATCCGCTACGAGGGCCTCGACATCGCGCTGAACGCCGCCCGCCGGGCCGGTGTGCCGCCGGACCTGTCGCCGCCGCGCATCGTGTACGGCCCGATCGGGGGGCCGCACGGGTGACCGGCTGGACCTGGGAGCTGTCGCAGTTCATCGCCGACCTCGCCGACTGGTACCCGCTCGGTGAGCTGGGCCTGGTCCTGACGCTGCTGCTGCTGGCGACGCTGGTCGCGCTGGGTTCGCAGGGACGCCGCCTGCTGCCGACCCGCTCGCCGGTGCGGGACGAGGTCGTCTTCGAGACGACCGCCGACTTCGACGACACCGACGAGGTCCCCGACCTGCCCTCGGACGGGTTGCGTCAGCGCGCGCGGGCGTACATGGCGGCCGGTGAGCACAAGCTGGCCGTCCGCGAGTGGCTGCGCGCCTCCGTCCGCGACCTGATCGACCGCGAGTACGTCGACCACCGGCCCGGCTGGACGGTGACCGAGCTGGCGCGCGCGGCCACGGGCTCGCTGCCGGTGGTCGCCGACTGGATGGACGAGGCCGCGCTGGTCTTCTCCGACATCTGGTACGGGCGCGTGGCGGCCACCGCCGGTCACGCCGGTCGCATGGAGGAGCTGGACGGGATGATCGCCGCCGCGGCCGACGGCCGCCTCGCCGGGAGCGGCGCATGAGCGCCGAGACCGTGGAGACGCCGGTGGAGGCCACCGAGGAGGCGGCACCTCAGAAGATCGCCCGCCGTAAGCGCCCGCGCCGCTTCGTGCGCTGGCGGCTGTGGACGCCGTTCGCGGTCGTCGCCGTGCTCCTGGTCCTCGCGGTCATCGCGGTGCAGTCGTCCACGCCCGACCCCGCCGACACCGACTACGCCTCCCCCACCGCCACCGGCGAGTTCGGGGCGAGCGCGCTGGCCGAGCGGCTGCACGCGCGGGGCGTCCAGGTCGACGTGGCCAAGACCGTCGACCAGCTGGGCGCGCTGACGCAGGCCGGGCCGGTGACGGTGTTCGTCCCGGCGGAGGAGATGCTGCGGCCGGACCAGGAGGACGTCCTGGCGGGCCTCCCGCCGGGCAGCCGCGTGGTCATGCTGCGTCCCCCGAGCGGGCGGCTGACGTACCTGCAGAACCTGATCGTGGACGAGTCGCGCTCGGCGGCCGGTACCGCCGATCCCGGGTGCGGGATCCCCGAGGCGCAGGCCGCGGGGGTCGCCGAGGTCCGCCGCGACGTGTACCGGCCCTACAAGCCCGACCAGGGCGAGGCGGCGATCTACTGCTACGGCCGGTCGATGGTCGTGCAGCGCGAGGGTGACGTGGAGACGGTCGTGGTGGGCGCGGCCGATCCGTTCCTGAACGGGCGCATCGACCACGCGGGCAACTCGGCGCTGGCCGTGGGGCTGCTGTCGCAGAAGCCGCGCATGGTGTGGCTGGACATGCACCGCCGGGAGCCGCACCCGCCCATGCCGGAGTTCTCCGGTGAGACCCACGAGCAGACCTACGACCCGCCGCCCGCCGCCGACTGGTCGAACCCCCTGTACTCGGCGCTGCCGCCGTCGTTCTGGGCGGTGCTGGTGGGCGTCCTGGTGACGCTGCTGGCCCTGGCCTTCGCGCGCGGCCGCCGTATCGGGCCACCGGCGGTGGAACCGCTGGCGGTGCGCGTCCCGGCCGCCGAGACCGTCTACGGGCGCGCCCGCCTCTACCGGCGCGCCGGTGCGCGCGACACCGCCTTCCAGGCCCTGCGGGACGGCGCCATCGGCCGGATGCTGCCCGCGGTCGGCCTGACCTCGAAAGCCGAACCCGCCCGCGTCGTCGCCACCATCGCGGCGAAGATCGGCGCGCCACCCGACGACGTCCACGGCGTGCTCTACGGGGCTCCGCCGCAGACCGATCAGGACCTGCTCAACGCGATCTACTCGCTGGACACGCTCGAAGCCGCCGTCCACGGCGGCCGCCGCACCGAAAGGCACACCAAGTGAGCGACAATCCCATCGCAGCGACCTCCGGGGCGACCTGGTCCACGACGACGCACGGCGCAGATTCGGATTCAGCGCGCGCCCGCGCCGCGCTGGGACGCTTCCGCGAGGAGGTCGGGAAGGTCATCGTCGGGCAGCAGTCCACGGTGAGCGGCCTGGTCATCGGGCTGCTGTGCCGGGGCCACATCCTGCTCGAAGGCGTGCCCGGCGTGGCCAAGACCCTCATCGTGCGGACCATGGCCGCCGCGCTGGCCCTGGACACCAAGCGGCTCCAGTTCACCCCCGACCTCATGCCGGGCGACGTGACGGGCTCGCTGATCTACGACACGTCCTCCTCGAACTTCGAGTTCCGGCCCGGGCCGGTGTTCACCAACCTCCTGCTCGCCGACGAGATCAACCGGACGCCCCCGAAGACGCAGGCGGCGCTGCTGGAGGTCATGGAAGAGCGGCAGGTCACCGTCGAGGGCCTGCCCCGCAAGCTGCCCGAGCCGTTCCTGGTGGCCGCCACCCAGAACCCCGTCGAGTACGAGGGCACCTACCCGCTGCCCGAGGCGCAGCTGGACCGGTTCCTGCTCAAGCTCACCGTCGACCCGCCCTCGCGGGACGAAGAGGTGAACGTCCTGCGCAAGCACCACGCCGGTTTCGACCCGCGCGACCTGGCCGCCGCCGGGGTCCAGGCCGTCGCCTCCGCCGAGGACATCGCCGCCGCGCAGCGCGCGGTGGCCGCCACGCAGGTCACCGACCCCGTCCTCGGCTACATCGTGGACGTGTGCCAGGCGACCCGGCGGTCCCCGTCGCTGTCCCTGGGCGCCTCGCCGCGCGCGGCGACGGCCCTGCTGAACGCGTCCAAGGCCTGGGCGTGGCTCGCCGGGCGCGAATACGTCACCCCCGACGACGTCAAGGCCCTCGCCCGGCCCTGCCTGCGGCACCGCATCCAGGTCCGCCCCGAGGCCGAACTGGAGGGCGTGGGCGCCGACGACGTGCTGAACTCGCTGCTGGCCACCGTCCCCACGCCGCGATGATCACCTGGCGCCCGGTCGCCGTCCTCGGCGCCCTGCTGCTGACCCTGCCGCTGTGGCCGGAGCCGTTCCTCGGGCTGCTCGCCTACATCGTGCTCGTCGGTGTCGCGTGCGTCGCCGACGCGCTCATCGCCACCCCCCTCAACCGGGTGACGATGTGGCGCAGCGGCGACCGGCTCGTCCGGCTCACCGGGACCGCCACCGTCACCCTGCACCTCCGCAACGACGGGACCGGCACCCTCTACGGCGCCGTCCACGACACCTGGGTGCCCTCGGCGGGCGCGGCCCTCGGCGCGCAGAACATCGTCCTGCCGCCCGGCAAGATCCGCGACCTGCCGATGCCGCTCACCCCGACCCGGCGCGGCGACCGCGCGGCGGTGCGGGTCACCCTGCGCTCGCACGGGCCGATGCGCCTCGCCTACCGGCAGGCCACCCGCACGCAGGCCGAGCGCGTGAGCCCGCCGTGGACGCTGCGGGTCCTGCCGCGCTTCGACTCCCGCCGGCACCTGGCCGAGAAGTTCTCGCGCCTGCGCGTCCTGGAGGGCGCCGTGGCGGCACGCGGACGCGGGCGCGGCAGCGAGTTCGACTCGCTGCGCGAATACGTCATCGGCGACGACATCCGCTCCATCGACTGGCGCGCCTCGGCCCGCCGCGAGTCGGTGATCGTGAAGACCTGGCGGCCCGAACGCGACCGGCGCGTCCTGTGCGTCCTGGACACCGGGCGCACCTCGGCCGTCCTCGTCGGCACCGGCGAGCACGCCGAACCCCGCCTGGACGCCACCATCGACGCCGCCCTGCTGCTGTCGGCCGTCGCGGCCCGCGCGGGCGACCGCGTGGACGCCCTCGCCGTCGACACCGACGTCCGCGCGGTCGTGGAGGGCGGCGCCCGGCGCGGGCTGCTGCCGAAACTGATCCGCGCCCTCGCCCCACTCGAACCCGCGCTCGTGGAAACCGACTTCGGGCTCGTGGTCGCCGAGGTCCTGCGCCGCGAGCAGAAACGCGCCCTCGTGGTCATCTTCACGTCCCTGGAACCCGGCGCGATCGCCGAAAGCCTCCTGCCCGCGCTCCCCCAGCTGGCCTCACGCCACAAGGTCATCGTCGCCGCCGTCAGCGACCCCGTGGTGTCGAACCTGCGCACCATGCGCGGCTACGGCGACGGCGACCCCATGGACGTCGCCTACCAGGCCGCCGCGGCCGAGAAGGCACTCGTCGAACGCCGCAGGGTCGCCGCGTCACTCGTGCGGTACGGGGTGGACGTGGTGGACGCGCCGTCGGACGTGTTCGCCAGCAAGGTCACCGACGCGTACCTGGCGCTCAAGGCGAGCGGGCGGCTTTAGGCGTTCAGGCCGGGCGACGCGACGGGGATGCCCTGCTCGGTGGCGACTTCGAGCATGCGCTTGTCGTAGCTGACGAGGAACGTGAGGTCCTCACCAAGACTCAACGCGCTGGCGACGTGAATGGCGTCCGGCGTCTTCAGGCCGCCGATCAAGAGCGCGGCACTGTCACGGATCTCATCGGAGACGACAAGCTCACCGTAGGCCTGCACCAATTCACTCAGCAGCATTGGAAAAGCACCGAGCCTGTCCGCCACACGCACGGTCTCAACGAAACCGATTGAGCTCATGACGAGCGGTGAATCGTCCTGACTCGCGAGGAATCGCACCAACTCGGTGGCGTAGTCGCTGCCGGTGAGCAGGGTGACCACCGCAGAAGTGTCCATGTAGATCACCGGCCGTCTCCCTCCCGCTCCTGAAGGAGCATCTCCAGCAGCGAGACACCTTCCGGTACCTCAATGCGCGGGAAACGCGCGAGATCTCGGGTGGTCAGGGGTGCGAGACGCAGTTTCCCATCGGCGGTCAAGGCCGCGTACCGGCTCGCGCTGCTGGTGGTGGGCCGGACCATCGCCACCACCTCGCCGCGTCTCGTCACGGCGAAGCTCTCGCCCGCTTCCACCCGGCGCAACATCCCGTACGGGTCGTCGATGAACTGCTGCTCGGATACCTCACGCATCCAGACACCTCCCGCCATTTCGCCTGGAACAGTCAGGATACGACCCGGCTCAGGCCCCCACGACCTGCTCCAGCGACCTCGCCTCCCGCCCGGTCAGCCTCCGCACGCTGTCGCTGACCACGTCCATCTCCCCCGTGGCGATCGCCGCGTAGGACGTCACCCAGCCCTCCACCTCCCATGCCGGTGCGCCGTACCCGGCGCGGGAGGCGCGGGCCTCGTCCAGGGTCTCCGGGACGTAGCGCGCGCCCAGCAGGGCGGCGGTCTCGGCCATCGTCCAGGCGCGGGGGCCGGTGAGGTCGTAGGTGCGGCCTTCGTGGCCGTCGTGGTTGAGGACGGCGGCGGCGCAGGCGGCCACGTCGGCGCGGGCCACCCAGGCGACCGCGCCGTCACCGGCGGGGCCTTTGATGGCGCCGTCGTCCCAGACCATGCCGGGCACGAAGTCGGCGTAGAGGCTGGAGCGCAGGAACGTGAAGGCGGCGCCGGAGGCGCGGATGTGGGCCTCGGTGTGGAAGTGGTCGCGGGCGAAGGTGAAGGTGGCGTCGGGTGCCGCCGACAAAAACGACAGGTACACGATGCGGCGGACGCCCGCGGCGACGGCGGCGTCGACGGCGCAGCGGTGCTGGTCGAGGCGGTCGGCCGATTCCTTCGCCGAGACCAGGAACAGCGTGTTGGCGCCGTCGAGGGCGTCGCGGACGGCCGAGTAGTCGCCGTAGGAGGCGACCACGCGCACGTCGGCGCCGGGCAGGTCGGGCGCGCGGGCGGGGTCGCGGACCAGGATGGTCAGCGCGTCCCCGGCGGCGGCGAGTTCGGCGGCCACGGCCCCGCCGACGGCCCCGGTCACCCCGGTGAGCGCCAGTCCGGTCATGCCCTCTTCCTACCAGTCAGGCGGGGCGGTGGGCGATGAACCCGAAGACGTGCCAGTGCTTGGGGCCGGAGAAGGCCCGGCCGTCCTCGTCGGTGACGTGCCAGTGCTCCAGGACGAGCCCGTCGAGCAGCGCGCGGGCCTCGTCCTCGGTGACGGCGGTGATGCCGTCATCGCCGCTCCAGGTGTCGCGGTCGCCGAGGAAGTGGGCGGCGATGCGGCCGCCGGGGGCGACAGCGGCGCGAACGCGCTTCCACATGTCCGGGAACCGCTCGGGGGCGGTGAAGAAGAGGCTGAACCCGGCGAAGACGTAGTCGGCCTCGCCGATCTCGGCGTCGGCGAGGTCGGACTGGACGACCGTCAGCCGGTCGTCGCGGCCGGCCGCGCGGCGGCGGAGGGTCTCCACGGCGGCGGGACTGGAGTCGACGGCGGTGACGGTCCAGCCCCGGTCGAGCAGGTCGAGGGACTCGTTGCCCGCGCCGAAGCCGAGGTCCACGGCCCGCCCGGGCGCGGCGAAGCGCGCCACCGCGTCCAGGTGGATGGGGCGGGGTGCCTGGTCGGTGGTCGCGGAGATGAAGGGCGTCCAGTCGGGGGTGCCGCCGAAGGTCATGCCGGGCCTTTCAGGAGACGGGACGTGGGCCGTACAGGGTGTCCCACACCTGCGCGGTGACCGCGCGGGACGCCGCCAGGCGCGCGGCGTTGCGGCGGTGCCGCTCGGCCAGGACCGCGCTCATGAACGCCCACCCGGGCGTACCGGCGGGCGGCTGCGGGGTCACCTTCGCGGCCAGCTCGGCGGCCAGGCGCTGGCCGAGGGCGGTGCGGGCGGGTTCGCCGATGATGGTGTTGCGGGACAGGAAGTGCCGCACGTCGAGGGCGAGCTCGTCGTCCAGGTTCGACATGTCGAGCAGGGTCGCCCAGGTGGCCAGCGGCGGGGGCATCAGCGGCGCCCATCCCCACACCGCGGGTGAGCGCTCGTGGATGATGACGGTCCCGGCGGCCAGGTCGCCCAGGCGCTTCCCGGCGGGGTTGACCAGCATCGTCCACAGCCCGACGAGCCAGGTGACGCCGGGCAGGAGCAGCCCGGGGAACTCCAGGGCCACGCCGACGAGGGCGCGCACGAAGGCATGCCGGAAGCGGATGGGGCCGCCGTCGTCGCGGACGACGCGCAGCCCGGTGGCGAGTTTGCCCAGGGAGCGGCCCTTGCTCATGGTCTCCACGGTGGCGGGCACGACGAGGAACATGATCACCAGGTCGATCAGGACCACCGCGCTGAAGAGGGCCCCGTCGACGATGGCGCCGACGTCCATCATGAGCTTGAGGAAGTAGAGGCTCAGCGGCAGCAGCACCATGAACCCGGTGGCGATGACGACCAGGTCGAGCGAGAAGGCGAGCATGCGGGACCCGAGCCGGGCGACGCGCACGTCGAGTTCGACCGCCTCGCCGCTGACGAAGCGGCCGGGGAGGATGTCGGATCCGGTGTCAAGAGCCACGGCCCTAGTGTGCCGCATAGGCACCAGGTAGGGGGCGTGCCGCATAGGCACCAGGTAGGGAGCCTGCCTCATCATGACCAACCCCGCCGCGCCCCACATCGACGCGGGTGAGCGCCCGATTGCCGTCTGCCGGTACCTTCGCATCGTGGACCTGGATGCCTACGTCGCCGAGCACAATGCCGAATGGCTGCGGCTCGATCAGCTGTGCCGGTCGGGGCGGCTGTCGGCCGACCAGTCCGATGAGCTGCTGATGCTCTACCAGCGCGCGGCGACGCACCTGGCCGTGGTGCGCTCGCGGATGCCCGATCCGCTGCTGGTGGCGCGGCTGTCGCAGCTGGTGCTGCGCGCGCGGTCGACGGTGACGGGGACGGCGCGGACCTCGCCGCGCCAGATCGTCCGCTTCTTCACCCACACGTTCCCGGCGGCGGTGTACCAGGCGTGGCCGTGGTGCGTGGGCGTGCTGGTGGTGTTCGTGGCGGCGACGGGGATCATCATCACCTACATCGCCGGGCACCCGGAGGCGCAGCTCCAGCTGATGTCCCAGGGCCAGATCGAGTCGCTGGTGAACCGCGACTTCAAGGCCTACTACTCGGAGTACGCCGCGCAGAACTTCTTCCTGAAGGTCTGGATCAACAACGCGTTCCTGTCAGCGCTGGCGCTGATCGGCGGCGTCCTGATCGTGCCGACCCTGTACGCGCTGTACACGAACCTGATGAACATCGGCGTGACCGGCGGCGTCATGGTCGGCAACGGCGGCGGGGACACGTTCTTCCTGTACATCCTCCCGCACGGCCTGCTGGAGCTGACCAGCATCTTCGTGGCGGCCGGGGTGGGGCTGCGGATCGGCTGGTCCTGGATCGCCCCCGCGCCGGGGCTGACGCGGGGCCAGTCGCTGGCGCGCGCGGCCCGCACGGGCGCGATGGTGGCGATGGGGCTGGTGGCGACGTTGTTCGTGTCGGGGCTCGTGGAGGGCTTCGTGACGCCGTACCTGCCCTCGGCGCTGGCGATCCCGATCGGCGCGGCCGTGTGGCTCGGGTTCATCGCCTACGTGGTGGTGCGCGGACGCCGCGCCATCGCCGCGGGCGAGACCGGCGACCTGGGCTCGGACGTCGTATGAGCCACACCGAGCTCGTCCTGCTGGGCACCGCGGGCGGCCCGACGCCGAAGGCGAGCCGCGCGGCGCCCGCGCAGGCCGTCCTGGTCGGCGGCGCGGCCTACGTCATCGACTGCGGCAACGGGGTCGGACGGCAGCTGCGGCTGGCGGGGGTGCCGCTGGACGCGCTGCGGGCGGTGGCGATCACCCACCACCACTCCGACCACAACGCCGACCTGGGGACGCTGCTGCACCTGGCGTGGTGCGCGAACCTGGCGTCGCCGGTCGACGTGTACGGGCCGCCGCCGCTGGAGCGGATGGTCACCGACTTCCTGTCCTACGCCCACACCGACGTGCGGACCCGGATGGCCGACGAGGGCCGCCCACCGCTGGCGCCGCTGATCCGGCCGCGCGAGCTGGACGCGCCCGGGCTCGTCCACGAGGACGACCTGGTGCGCATCAGCGCCGTCCGCGTCGAGCATCCCCCGATGGACGCGTGGGCCTACCGGATCGACACCTGGGACCGCTCGATCGTGATCTCCGGCGACACCGCGCCCAGCCGGGCGCTGATCGAGCTGGCGCGCGGCGCCGACGTCCTCGTCCACGAGGTCATGCGCACCGAGAGCATCGGCGTGCTGCTGTCGGCGACCAACGGCTCGCGGCTGCGCGAGCACCTGGTCGCCTCGCACACCGAAGTCGGCGACGTGGGGCGCGTGGCCGCCGAGGCGGGCGTCGGAACGCTGGTGCTGTCGCATTTCGTGCCCGGCGACGCCGGTATCCCCAACGAGGTGTGGCGGGCCGAGGCGGCGAAGGACTTCCCGGCCGAGCGCATCGTCGTCGGCGCCGACCTCATGCGCGTCTGATGGACCTCGCGCAGCTGTACTTCACCGCGCCCGAGCTCACCTTCGGGCTGCTCATGGACGGCCCGCGCGCGTACCTGCCGGACGCCGACGTGCTCACCGCGCCGGTCACGCCGTGGGAGCTGCCGGGCGTGGTCGCCGGACTCAGTGGGCTGCCGGCCGCGCGGCTGGCGCGCGGCGCCTCGTCCACGCCCGCCCGCGACGGGCTGCCGCTGATCGAGGGCTTCGGGCCCGCCCTGCGCGACGCCCTCGCCGGGCTGGACGGCCCGGGCGGGCTGCCCGCGCTGGCCCGGCGCGCGTCCGGGGCCGGGTGGGACCTGTACTGCTGGATCGGCTAACGCTCGCCGCCCGTGACCATCGACAGCGGCGTGGCGACGTCTTCGAGGGACTTCCCCTCGGCCGAGACGCCGATGGTCAGCGCGGTGATGCCGCCCAGCGACATCAGCCCGGCGCCCAGCAGGTAGCCGATGAACAGCGGTGTGCGGTCGGTGCCCTCGCCGATGAGGACCCCGAACAGCCACGGCGCGACCACGCCGCCGAAGAACTGCGCGATGGCGAAGAAGAACGCGATCGCCTGGCTGCGCAGCTCCAGCGGGAAGATCTCGCTCACCGTCAGGTAGCCCGAGGAGGCCGCCGCCGAGGCGATGAAGAAGACCACGCACCACAGGATCGTCTGGGTGACCGCGGTCAGCGCGTCGATCCAGAACAGGTAGCCGGAGAAGGCCAGGATCACCGCCGACACCAGGTAGGTGCTCCCGATCATCGCCTTGCGGCCGATGGTGTCGAAGAACCGTCCCAGCACCAGCGGCCCGCACAGGTTCCCCAGCGCGAACGGGATGAAGAACCACGGGACGGAGGAGTCGGGGATGCCGTAGAAGTCGGCCAGCACCAGGCCGTAGGTGAAGAAGATCGCGTTGTACAGGAAGGACTGCGTCACCATCAGCACGAACCCGAGGGTGGAGCGCTTCAGGTACTTGCGCAGCATCACCGCGGCGATCTCGCGGTAGGTCACCGGCGGGTAGTGCCGCACCTCCACCGCCGCCGAGTCGGGGATCGTCTCGATCGTCCCGCCCTTGCTCCGCACGTAGTCCTCGATGCCGGAGATGGTCTTCTCCGCCTCCTCGGCGCGGCCGTGCGTCATCAGCCAGCGCGGGCTCTCCGGGATGTGCTTGCGCAGCTGCCACACCGAGGCGCCGATCAGCGGCCCGATGAACATGCACAGGCGCCAGCCGACGTTCTCGCCGAAGATGTTCGGGTTGAGCAGGAACGCGCTGAGCACCGCGCCGAGGGCCGCGCCCGCCCAGTACGTCCCGCTGATCGCCAGCGACACCCGGCCCCGGTAGCGGGCCGGCATCAGCTCGTCGATCGCGGAGTGGATCGCGGCGTACTCGCCGCCGATGCCCATGCCCGCGACGAAACGGAAGATCGCGAACATCCAGAAATTGAGCGAGAGCCCCGCCAGTCCATTGAAGACCAGGTACAGCGTCAGGGTCAGGATGAACATCTTGCGGCGGCCGTGCCGGTCGGCGAGCCGCCCGAACAGCAGCGCGCCGACCACCTGCCCGAACAGGTACACCGAAGCCGAGGCCCCGACCTCGGCGGAGGTCAGGGCGAGCGTCTCGGCGTTGGTGAGGACCTTGGCGATCGAGGCCGCCATCTGGATCTCCAGGCCGTCCAGGATCCAGGCCGTCCCGAGGGCGATGATGACCAGCCAGTGGAACTTCGACCACGGCAGGCGGTCGAGTCTGGTCGGGACGGTGCTGCGCACGCTTTCGACGGCCATGACGGTCCTCCCTCACCCGGACGGCGGGACGACCTGACGTTACCCAGCGGTGACGGGCTTCACTCCACATTCACCGCGAAGGCCAGGTACGCACCCAGCGACTCCGGATTGGCCAGCGCGCCCTCCGCGGCGGCCTTCTCGATCGGCGTCCCGGTGAGGATGCGCTTGACCGGCACCTCCAGTTTCTTGCCGGAGAGGGTCTTGGGGACCGATGGGACGGCGTGGATCTCGTCGGGCACGTGCCGCGGCGAGAGGCTGGTGCGCAGCTCGGTGCGGATGCGCTTGACGAGGTCGGCACCGAAGGCCACGCCCGGCGCGGGGACCACGAACAGCAGCAGGCGGCCGGCGCCGCCCTCGTCGTCCTCCAGGTGCACCACCAGCGAGTCGGCGACCTCGGGCAGGCCTTCGGTGACCGAGTAGAACTCGGCGGTGCCCAGGCGCACGCCACCGCGGTTGAGGGTGGCGTCGGAGCGCCCGGTGATGACGCAGGTGCCCTCTTCGGACACCGTGATCCAGTCGCCGTGCCGCCACACCCCCGGGTAGACCGAGAAGTAGGCCTCGCGGTAGCGGGAGCCGTCCTCGTCGCCCCAGAACCCGACGGGCATGGACGGCATGGGCGAGGTGATGACCAGCTCGCCCTGCTCGCCGATGACGGGCTTGCCGTCCGGCCCGTAGGCCTCGACCCGGGAACCCAGGCAGCGGCAGGTGATCTCGCCCTCGGTGACCGGCAGGATCGGCACGCCGCCCACGAAGCCGGTGCACACGTCGGTCCCGCCCGACAGCGAGGACAGCACCACGTCGGAGCCGATCGCCTCGTAGACGTAGCGGAAGCCCTCCGGCGGCAGGGGCGCGCCGGTGGAGCCGACCCCGCGCAGCTTCGACAGGTCGGCGATCTCGTTGGGGACGAGGCCGCCCTTGCGGCAGGCCAGCAGGTAGGGCGCCGAGGTGCCGAAGTAGGTCATCCCGGACTCCTCGGCCAGCCGCCACAACCGGGTCAGGTCGGGGGCGCCGGGATTGCCGTCGTACATCACGATCGCCGAACCCACCGCGATGGCCGAGACCAGGTAGTTCCACATCATCCAGCCGGTGGTGGAGAACCAGAAGAACCGGTCGCCGGGACCCAGGTCGTGGTGCAGGGCCAGCATCTTCAGGTGCTCCAGCAGGATGCCGCCGTGCCCGTGCACGATCGGCTTCGGCAGGCCCGTGGTCCCCGAGGAGTACAGGACGTACAGGGGGTGCGCGAACGGCACTGGCGCGAACTCCAGGGGCGCGTCCTCGGCCAGGAAGTCCTCCCAGGCGACCGTGTCGTCCAGCGCTCCACCGACATAGGGGACGTGGACGACGGTGGTCAGCGAGGGCAGCGCCCGCCGGATCGCGGCGACCTCGTCGCGCCGGTCGATGGTCTTGTCGCCGTAGGCGTAGCCGTCAACGGTGACCAGCACCGACGGGGCGATCTGCGTCCAGCGGTCGGTGACGCTGCGGGTGCCGAACTCGGGCGCGCAGCTGGAGAAGATCGCGCCCAGGCTCGCGGTGGCCAGCAGCAGCACCAGCGCCTCCGGCACGTTCGGGAGGTAGGCCGCGACGCGGTCGCCCTCGCCCACGCCCGCCCGGACCAGGCCCGCGCGGCAGCGCGCCACCTTGTCCCGCAGCTCGCCGAGGGTCAGCACGACCGGCTCGCGGGCGTCGGAGTAGCCGAAGACCACCGGGTCGTCCTCGCCCACGCCCGGCGCGCGCAGCACCCGCTCGGCGTAGTTGAGGCGCGCCCCCGGGTACCAGCCCGCGCCCGGCATCTCCGCCGGGTTCAGCGAGTCGCCGGAGCGCTCGCCGACCTCGAAGTGGTCCCAGACGGAGTCCCAGAAGCCGGGCAGGTCGGTGGTCGACCACTCCCAGAGGGAGGCGTAATCGCCGAAGTCGTGGCCGCGCTCGGCGCGCAGCCAGTCCATGTACCGCCCGATGCGGCTGTCCTTCAGCGCCTCCGGGCCGGGTGACCACAACTTCGCTCGCGCCATCTCAGTCCTCCCACGGCAATGTCCTCGGTGACACTGCCCTCAACGACACCGTGACCGGAGGCCATCCTGCCATCCGGCGGTAACGGAACGGCAGGGGTGAGGGCGGCCCGGCGGGCGACCGGGCCGCCGGGCACGTCAGGGGCAGCCGCAGGACGGGTTGCAGTGCGAGCCGTGGTAGCAGCAGACCCGGTCGTAACCGCCGGGGCATGCGTGCGGATAGGTCTGGCAGCTGGGGCAGGCGCCGGCGTGCGAGCGCGGGACCAGACGGTCGAGGGTGGCGTCGGCTAACCGGCGAACGAGGCGTGACATGGGCTTCTCCTCTGCGAGAATCCGTTGGCTTCGGATTCAGGCTAGGAATCTCGCCGGGCGCACAGGGGGCGCGTATGCGGTCGCGTATGCGCTCGTGGACCTGGACTTTCGCACACCAGTTTGATGCAATACCGAAAGCGAACGGCGAAAGGTGCAGTCATGACCGACCCCGAGACCTACTACGCCGATCTGGCCGACGAGTACCTCGCCCGCGAGGACGTCGCGCCCGGCCGGTCCCTGCAGAGCCGGACCCTGACGGTGGCCGGGAAGATCTTCGCCTTCCTCAAGTCGGGACGCCTGGTGGTCAAGGTCCCCGCCGCCCGGGCCGCCGAGCTCGTCGCCGGTGGCGCCGAGCCGTTCTCCTCCGGCGGGCGGGTGACGCGCGAGTGGGTGGCCATCGAGGACCCGCCCGCGTGGGCGGCGGCGATGGCCGAGGCCTACGAGTACGCCACCGGCTCCACCCGGCCCTGAGCCTCACATCGGCAGGCTGACGAAGACCTTCCCGTCGGTGTTCACGATCTCCACCGCGGTCACCTCGCCCGGCGGGACCAGCGCGGCCCCGTCGAGGGTGACGCCGTCCTTGGCGCCCTTCGCGCCCACCAGCCAGCTCCCGGCCTCCTCGCGCAGGCCGTCGGCGCCGACCACGATGATCCGGCACTCCTCGCCCTGCGGGATGCCGCTGACGGCGAGGTTCAGGCGCACCCAGCCGTCGGCGGGGGTCATCGCGACGGTGAGGCGGGCGCCGGTGACGGGGTCGACGGCGGTCCCGAAGCGGGTGCCCTCGGCCGGTGGGGCGGCGGTTACCTGCGGCACCGCCTCGGCCGGCGCCGGAACCGTGGACCGTCCGAAGAGGACACCGCCGACGGCGATGGCCAGCACGCCCACGATCGCGGCGGCGAGGGTGAACATGCGGCGGCTCAGCGCGCCCCGCTCGCTTTCGCGGCGGGCGCTGGCGAGGGTGGCGTCCAGGACGTGAGGGGCGTCCGGCGGACCGGACAGGAAGGCCTCCGGCGGCACCTCGTCGAGCATGTCCCTCACCTCCTCCAGATCGCGCGCCTCGGCGCGGCATCGCTCGCATGTGGACAAATGGGTCTCGATCCGGGCGCGCTCCTGCGGATCGAGGACGCCGAGGACGTACGCGCCGAGCTGGGGCGCCTCGTGCTCGCTCATGCGGCTCCTTCCAGCGCGGCCGGGCCCGGCCCGAAACGGTCGCGCAGCTTGCGCAGCGCGTGATGGGAGCGGGACTTCACCGTCCCCGGCGGTATCCCGAGCGCCTCGGCGGTCTCGGTGACGCTGCGGCCCCGCAGGTACAGCTCCACCAGCACCGTACGGTGATCGTCGGAGAGGGTCTGGAGCGCCTGGTAGGCCAGCATCGAGTCGACCACGTTCTGCGCGTGATCGGCCTCGACCGGCGTGACGGTCTCGGTCTCCGGGGCCTCGGCCGGTCGTGCCCGGCCCGCCCGGAAGCGGTCGGTCATGATGTTGCGCGCGACGGTGAACAGCCACGAGCGCATGGAGCCCTCACCACTGGCCAGGGACTCGGCGTTGCGCCAGGCGCGCAGCAGCGTCTCCTGGAGCACGTCCTCGGCGGCCGCCCGGTCGCCGGTGATCCGGGTCGCGTAGGCGAGCAGCGCGTGACCGTGCTCCTCGTAGAGCGAGCGGATCAGCGCCTCGCCGCCGGCCCGTTCCCTTTTGCGCGGCCAGAATCCAGCCATCCGGGTTCCTCCTCGTCGCACTCGCACCCCATCACGGACGCGCGGCCGGAACGGTTCACCGCCGCTCGCCCGCATTGAGCGTCCGCACGATCTCGGCCATCAGTTCCGCCGGGACCACCAGGACGGCGTCGGCGTGATCGGCGGCGGCGCTGTTGGCCTCCTCGGGGAAGGTGTCGACGGTGAAGGGCCCGTCGCCGAGGTCGTAGGACACCACCAGGCGCAGCTGCGGCACCGCGAAGGTGCCCTTCTGGCACACGCCGTTGGCCGCCGGGTAGGTCAGGTGCGCGCGATGGTCGGGGCTGTCGGCGCGGCGGCCGTCCCAGCAGCTCGGGAAGTCGTGCACGCGCATGACGGCCGCGCCCTCCGGGCAGGCCGGGTAGCGGTTGGTGACCCGGTCGGCGAAGCCCTCGCACGTCCAGCTCGGCCGGGCGAAGGCGCCGCCGGAGCTGACCGCCTTGGCGTTCCCGGCCAGCATCCGGGTGAACATCGGCGGCGCGATGACCGGCGCGGCCGCGTTGCCGCGCCACTGGAGCTCCACTCTGGACGGTGTGACGACCTCGCCGTCGTGCGGATCGCCGGTGCGCAGGACCGGCCAGTAGTAGGCCGACTTGTCGCCGTCGCCGCAGGTCGTGGACGCCGCCAGCAGCGAGGCCTCGGTGGAGCCGGCGCCGGTGGAGGTGTTCCCGACGTACTCGTGCAGGTGATGCGCCGCCCCGGGCTGCCCCGGGCTGGTGATCATGTTGTCCCCGTTGCGGTGGTCACCGCCGGTGCCGCAGTCGAAGGAGTAGGTCCCCGTGGACGCGCCCGGCAACGCCACCGGGACCGGCATCGGATCCACATCGGACATGTCCGTGCCGCCCGCGCCGCACGCGGCGAGCGTGAACAGCAACGACACCACCGATACCGCCCGCACGAGCCCGCCGTTCCGCATCGCCACAGGCTATCGGCGTCGGGCCCGGGCGAAAAATCCCGCGGGATTTCTTAGAACCGATCCGCCACGGCGTCCGTGAAAGGGGATGTGCCGCACGCGACCACATCCACACCATAAGAGGGGAAAGATCCCGATGAGGAAACCGCTGATCGCCATCGCGGCCGCCGCGCTGCTGCTCGGCCTGGCCGCCTGCGGAACCGCCAAGGCGCCCGACACCACGCCCGCCGGGAACGAGAAGGCCGCCGACGCGCTGGCCACCGTCACCGACCCGGTGCTCGGCGACCTCGTCGTCGACGACGAGGGCTACGTCCTCTACCGCTTCGACGCCGACGCCTCGGAGCCGCCGAAGTCGAACTGCTCGGGCGAATGCGCCGTCAAGTGGCCGCCGAGCCCCGCCGTGGACGCCGCCAAGCTCACCGGCATCGACCCCGCGATCCTCGGGTCCTTCACCCGCGAGGACGGCTCGAAGCAGGCGATGCTGTCCAACTACCTGCTCTACCGCTTCGCCGGTGACAGCGCGCCCGGCCAGACCAACGGCCAGGGCGTCGGCGGCAAGTGGTGGGCGGTCAAGCCCGACGGCAAGCGCGCCGGAAAGGCGCCCGCGGCCAACGGTCCACTGAAGACGATCGACGACCCGCGCCTGGGCACCATCGTGGTCGACTCCGAGGGCTTCGTCCTCTACCGGCACAAGGGCGACACCGACGACCCGATGGCCTCCACCTGCAACGGCGAATGCGCCGCGGCCTGGCCCCCGGTCGGTGAGATCTCCACCGACGCCAGTGGCGTGAAGGCCCGCATCACCAGCTTCAAGCGCGCCGACGGGACCGTCCAGTCGTCCCTGGACTGCTGGCCGCTCTACCGCTTCGCCAAGGACACCAAGCCGGGCGAGGTCACCGGGCACGGCGGAGCCAACGGCACGTTCTTCGCGGTCACGCCGGACGGGAAGTTCGCCAACGGCGGGAAGCCGCTGTAGGCCGAGAGTTCAGGCGCCCCCGGTTCGCCGGGGGCGCCTTTTCGCGCGCGGGCGGGAGAATGGCGGGATGTACCCGCTGGACGAGTTCCGCTTCGACGCGCGCGGCCGGGAGATCATCGAGGGGGCGAACCTGCTGGTCGATGAGGAACCGGCGACGAAGCGCGCCATCCGGCCGGTGGACCTGCTGGACGCGCTCGTGCACGCGCTCTTCGAGCAGCACGCACCCGACTCCCACGCGGCCGGGGCCTTCGAGCTGGCGCGGGTCGACACCGACGAGGTCTTCCACGGCACGAGTGCCCGGCTGAGCAGGGGCGAGGGCGGCAAGGTCCCGGACCACCCGCTGAAACCGGCCGCGGGGCGCCTCCTTGCCAACGCCCGAGAGGCGGCCCACGCGCGCGGCGACGCGCTGATCACGCCCGAGTACCTGCTCATGGCGCTCCTGCGCGACGCCGACGGCCCGAGGATGGCCGGCCGGGCCTTCACCCGCACCAATGGCGGGCCGATGGTCCCGGAGCAGGTCCTCGGCACGCTGATCGAACTCATGGGCCCCCACCCCCTCGGCCGCGATCTCACCGCCGAGGCCCTCGCCCCCGGCAACGCGCCCATCGTCGCCCGCGAAGCCGAGGTGCGGCGCATCCTGGAGATCCTGGCCCGCCGCACCCGCAACAACCCCATCGTCATCGGCGATTCCGGCACCGGCAAGGTCCCGATCGTGGCCGCCGTCGCCGCCGCGATCGCCGACCGGACCGCTCCCCCGGTCCTGCACGGCAAACCGCTGTTCCTGGTGGAGTGGCGACGCGTCACCGACCCCCTGGACCTGTTCCGGCGGGCCGGGGTCGCGGGGGCGATCCTGTGCATCTCCGACGCCGACTGGTTCCTGAACCTGCGCACCCGCGATCCGCACGACCCGGTCCTGTCGGCCTTCTGGACCCTGGTGGTCTCCGGCGAGCTGCGCGTCATCCTGACCCTGCGGCCCGGCGACGCCGACAGCCTGGTCGCGCCCGGGGCCACATTGGACAACCACTTCCAGCTCGTCGCGGTCCCCGAGGCCACCGTGGAGCAGACCGCGCGGATCCTGCGCGCCCGGCGGACCGTCCACGAGGACCACCACCGCATCACCGTCCCCGACGAGCTGATCCCCGTCGTCGCCGACCTCGCCGACCGCTACGTCCCGCGCCGGGCGCTCCCGGCCAAGGCCACCGACCTGCTGGACGAGGCGGGCGCACGCGTTCGGATGCGCGACACCCGCGCCGAGCACGTCGAGCTGACCCGGGCGGACGTCCTGGACGCGGTCGCGGCCCTGTCGGGCGTCCCGGTCGACGAGATCGACCGCGAGCCGGGCTCCGGCGCGACGACCCTGCGCCCGGGCCTGGAGACGCGGCTGCCGCGGCCGGACGAGTCGGTGGCGATCCTGGTGGGCAGCGCGTCCTATGAGGACCCGCGGCTGCCGGAGATCCCCGCGGTCTCGGCGAACCTGACCGAGCTGCGGCGGCGCTTCGACGGCGTCTTCGGCCGGGTCAGGACCTTCGCCGACCCGCCGCTGAGCGACCTGCGCGCGATCGTGGCCGCCGCGAAGGAGGCCACCGACACCGTACTGTTCTACTTCGCCGGGCACGGGCTCCGGCAGCCCGACGGGAGCCTCTACCTCGCCCTCCCCGGCACCGATCACGAGCAGCAGCGCTTCACGAGCCTCGCCTACGCCGACATCCGGGCGATGCTCGCCGAATCGCCCGCGCTCCGGAAACTGGTGATCCTCGACTGCTGCTACTCCGGGGTGGCCACCGAGACGATGGGCGATCCCGTCCCCGGCGCCGAACTGGAGATCGAGGGCACGCACATCCTCACCGCCGCCTCCTCCACCCGGCTCGCCCACGCGCCGGGCACCAGCCGCCACACCGGTTTCACGGGCGCGCTGCTGGACGTCCTGCGCGAGGGCGTGGACAACGGGCACCGGCTGATCCGGGTCGCCGACCTGTACGCGCCACTGCGGCGGAGGCTGATCACCGACGGCCTGCCCGAGCCCCGCCAGCTGGGCACGGACACCATCGGCCACCTCGCCATCGCCCACAATCCCTTTGGCAGATAGGTCCTTTCGCCAGGTTGGTCCCGTTGGAGATGGGACCCGCGTCACTCTTCCCGGCCTCCGCTTCCCCGACACCACTTCTAATGGTTAACTAACGCCGTAACCATTAGAAGGAGTCGTCATGGCCGTCCCCCGCATCGCCCACCGCCGCGTCACCGTCGACGGGGTCGAGGTCTTCTACCGCGAGTCCCTCCCCGGCCGGCCCGACGCGCCCGCCCTGTTGCTGCTGCACGGATTCCCGTCCGCCTCGCACCAGTACCGGCGGCTCATGGACGCCCTCGGCGACGACTACCGCGTCATCGCCCCCGACTACCCCGGCTTCGGGCACACCGAGGCACCCGAGGGCTTCGAGTACACCTTCGACCGGCTCGCCGACGTCGTCGAGGGCTTCCTGGAGGCCATCGACCTGCGCCGCTTCGCCATGTACGTCTTCGACTTCGGCGCGCCCGTAGGCTTCCGCGTCGCCGAGCGCCACCCGGAGTGGATCGAGCGGCTCATCGTCCAAAATGGAAACGCCTACGAGGACGGCCTCTCGCCCCAGGCCCGCGACTTCATCGCGCTGCGCCCCGAACAGCCCGGCGCCGAGGAGATCATCCGCGGCCTGCTCACCCTCGAAGGCACCCGGAGCCAGTACGAGGGCGGGGTCGCCGACGCCTCCCTCATCGCCCCGGACGGCTGGACCCTCGACCAGCACTTCCTCGACCTGCCCGGCCGCAAGGAGGCGCAGCTCGCGCTCGCCTACGACTACCACTCCAATGTGGAGCGCTACCCGGCCTGGCAGGCGTGGCTGCGCAAGCACACCCCGCCCACGCTGATCGTGTGGGGCCGCCACGACATGTTCTTCCCGGAGCCGGGCGCGCACGCCTACCTCCGCGACCTCCCGGACGCCGAGCTGCACGTCCTCGACACCGGCCACTTCGCCCTGGAGGACGGCCTGCACGAGATCGCGCCGCTGATCGAGGACTTCCTCAGCCGCTGATCGCGCCCTCGGCCCGCACCTTGATCACATCGTCCCCGTACTCCACGGTCACCCGGTAGGCGTCCAGGGGCGAGAGCCGGTAGAACGGCCCCACCGGGACCGGCACCGTCAGGCTCTCCCCCGGCGCCAGGGCGACCTTCGGGCGCAGGATCGGCGTCGCCCACGTCTCCAGGGCCTCACGCCGGACCTCCTCACCGTCCACATCGGTCACCGTGATCGTCAGGTAGCCGTAGGACATCAGCAGCGAGGCGCGGTAGGCGGCGGTGGAGAAGGGCCAGCCCGAGCGGGGCGAGGGGTGGCCGAAGTCGGGATTGAGCAGCTCCACCGGCTCGCCCGAGGCGTTCTCCACGCGCAGGACGACGGCCAGCTCGCCCTCGACGTCACCCGGCCCGACCGTGGCCTTCAGGTCACCGCTCATGACGGGTTCTTGTATCGGGCCCAGGAGACCGTGCCGCCGCTGCTCGCGCCGGGTCCCGTGGGCGCGCCGACCGGGCCGCCGGCGGCGGTGCCGTGATAGGCGACGACGGCGTTGACGCAGGCGGTCAGGAACGCCGAGGCGATCTCGTCGGGCGTCCCGCCCATCGCCGCCCACAGGGCCGCGGTGGCGTCGTTGGCGGTGGCGCCGTGGAACTTGGTGCCCGCCGCCTTCGCCTGGACGAGCTTGGCGTCCCAGGCGCCGATGGTGGCGTCGAAGGCGGCCTTGTGGTCGGTGGCGTGCTTGTCCTCGTGACGGCGGTTCGCCTTGAACATGTGGTCGTCGGTGGGGTCGCCCAGGGCCCGGAAAGTGGTGTCGCCCGCGCCGGCGAGGTCCTTGGCCAGCGCCGGGACGACCGCGCGCACCGCGGCCTTGCCCGCCTTGTGCCGCCACGGGCCCTTCGCCAGGACCGTCTCGTCGAAGCTGCCGGTGTTGTTGCCGATGGCCTCCACCTCCGCGTCGAATCCGCCGCCACCGGCGGCCTGCGTCTTGATCGTGGGCTTGGCCAGCGCGCCCCGCACGGCCGCCTCCGACCAGAACTGCGTGCCGTTCAGGCTCGGCCAGGTGACACCGACGGCCGCGCCGGTGATCACGCACTTGGCCAGGTTGTTCACCTCGTGCACCGCGCCGTTGGCCCAGGTCACCGCCCGCTGCACCGGCAGGTCCTCCTCGCTGCCCTCGACGCCCTGGCCGGGCTTGCCGCCGCAGCGCTGCACGAACCGCGTCACCGCCTGGTTTCCGGCGGTCCGCTGGAGCGCGGCGAGGCCGTCGCGGGTCATCAGCCCGGACAGCGCGAGCTCGTGCTCCTCGGGCCGTTTGCGCGCGGCCGCCTCGCCGGAGCGCGCTCTGGGAACGTACAGGCGCATGACGGACACCTCCCCCCGATTCCATGGTGACAAGGTCATCGGGTGCGGCGATGCCCTTTCGGGCAGTCTTTGGTCTTCGGTGGCGGGCCCCGCCACCGGCGAGCGGCGGGGCCCACACGACGTCAGGGCTTGTAGCCGATGACGGACGCGTTGTACAGCGAGACCGGGACGACCGAGTGCTGGTAGGCGTTGCCCTCCCAGTCGTAGCGGGTGACGTCGCCGATGGTCGCGTCGAGGTTGGTGCCGTCGGCCAGCGGGAGGGTGATCCCGGGCGAGTCGGCGGTCCGCTCGAAGTAGACCTCGCCCGAGGTCACGTCGACCGAGACCTCGCAGTACTGCGGACGCCAGGAGTTCGGGTCGAGCGTGGTGACGCAGGCCCGCGAGCCCTCCCGGCCCATGGCGACGATGTCGGTGACGCCCCGCTCGGCGCCGCGCGCCTTGAGGGCCGCGCTGACGTTCGGGAACGTCGTGACGGTGCCGTTCGGGGCGACGCGGGCGAACTCGAAGTCGAAGCCGGCGACCATGTTCACGTCGTAGCCTCCGGCGGGGTTCACCGAGGGCTTGAAGGGCTGGCAGCCCGGCAGGGTCGTCGTGGCGATCACCTTCGCGGTGGCCACCTCGATCCAGTTCAGGTTCCGGCCGTTCAGAACGCCGACCACGGACTTGCCGTCGGGCGCCCATTCGGGGGACGCGCACGGTCCGCCGTTCTGGACGAGGTCGCGGTAGACGACCTTGTCGGTGCCCTTGACAAGGTCGCGGACGACCAGGTTCTGCTTGGGGTAGGCGCTGCCCTTGGTGTAGTAGGCGAGGTGGCGCCCGTCGCCGGAGACCGTGGCGAGCCCGGTGCTCCCGCCGCCGGGCATGGTGAAGACTGGCTTCGGAGTCGCGCCGACGCTGGGCTGGAAGGCGTACACCGTGTCGTTCAGGGAGTAGTAGATCGTCCCGGGCACCTGGCCGAGCGCCTCGACCGCCCGCTCACCGGCGGAGGCGGTCCCGGCGGTCCCGGCCTGGACGAGCCCGGTCGCGCCGGTGGCGAGGGCCGCGGCCACCAGCAGCGAGGCGGCGGCCTTTCGAACGGACTTACGGGACTTCATCATGGTTCGCACTTGGGCATGCCCTTTCAGTTGGTAACCGACGATGTCCAATACGCCTCGAAGATCGATTTCGGTTGCACCGGGGTCCACAGGGGATGATCGTGCGACCTGGGCGTCCATGATCGACGGTCCACAGGGGATTCAGTGAATGGAACTCCGCGGGGAGGAGCAGACCCGCCCGCGACCGGTGACGTCCGGCGCCTACATCGGCGAACGCGCGTTTTCGCCGGCCCCCCACGTCCGGCCCGGGGCTGGCAGCATCGCCCGGCATGAAACACCAACGGGGAAAGAACACCAGACGCGGCCTGGCCGCGATCGGGGCGGCGGTCCTGGCCGCCGCGCTGATCCCGGCGCAGCAGGCCGCCGCCGATCCGCCCGCCGCCGCGCCACCGAAGGACGGGCGCCCGCACACCGTCTCCCTCATCACCGGCGACCGGGTCACCGTCGACGCCGACGGGCGGCTGACCTTCCGGCCCGGCGCGGGCCGCGAGGGCATCGGCCACCGCACGGTCACCTCGAAGGACGGCACGCTCGTGCTGCCCGACGACGCCGCCGCGCTGGTCGCCTCCGGCACCGTCGAGCGGCGGCTCTTCGACGTCACCGGGCTCATCGAGGACGGTTTCGCCGACCGGGCCACGCTGCCGCTCATCGTCGCCGGTGGCGGGTCGGCCCGCATGGCCGCCGAGGGAACCGCGCTGGAGAGCATCGGCGCCACCGCGACCACGCCGTCCGACCTGGGCGGCTGGTGGGCGGGCCTGGCCTCGGCCCGCCGGGCCACGGCCGTCGAGCACGTCTGGCTGGACGCGCCGGGGAGGCTCTCGCTCGACGTGAGCGTCCCGCAGGTGAGCGCGCCCACCGCCTGGCAGGCCGGTTACGACGGGACGGGCGTCACGATCGCCGTCCTCGACACCGGTTACGACCCCACCCATCCCGACCTGGCCGGGCGCGTCGCGAAGGCCCGCGACTTCACCGGCACCTCACCGGAGGCCGTCGACGGCTACGGGCACGGGACGCACGTGGCGTCCATCCTGGCCGGTACCGGCGCCGCCTCCGAGGGCCGCTACAAGGGCGTCGCGCCCGGCGCGTCGCTGCTGATCGGCAAGGTCTGCGACGACCTCGGCCGCTGCCCGATGTCGAAGGTGATCGAGGCGATGGAGTGGGCCGCCGACGAGGGCGCCACGGCCATCAGCATGAGCCTGGGCTGGCCGGTCTGGCCCGGCGAGGTCAGTCCGGTGGCCCTGGCCTCCGACGCCGTCAGCGAGCGCACCGGGACCCTCGTGGTGGCCGCCGCCGGAAACGACGGCTACGACGCCTCCGTGGAGGCGCCCGCGCTGGCGGATTCGGCGCTGGCGGTGGGTTCGGTGACCAAGTCCGATGAGTACTCGGAGTTCTCCAGCCGGGGACCGCGCGAGAGCGACCGGGCCGCCAAGCCCGACATCGCCGCGCCCGGCTCCGGCATCACCGCCGCCCGCGCCGCCGGGACCCCGGGCGAGGGCCCGTACGCCGCGCACAGCGGGACGTCGATGGCCACGCCGCACGTGGCCGGGGCGGTGGCGCTGCTCAAGCAGCGGCACCCGGACTGGTCCGGCCCGCGCCTGAAGGCCGCGCTGATGAACTCGGCGAAGGTCCTGGACGGGCAGACCGCCTACCAGCAGGGCGCCGGGCGGCTGGACGTCGCGCGCGCCTTCGCGCAGGACCTCACCGTCGACGGCTCGGTTAGCTTCGCGTACACCAACTTCCCCGCGCCCGCCGAGCCGAAGGTCAAGACCGTCACCTACACCAACGACGGCGACGCCGAGGTCACCCTGAACCTGGCCACGACCGGCCCAAGTGGACTGTTCACAGTGGACACCGCCACCGTGACGGTTCCGGCCAAGGGCACCGCGACGGTGGACGTCTCGCTGCACCCGGGCGCGTTCCCGGGCGGCGGCGACTTCCCCGGGAGCCTGGTCGCCACGGGCGGCGGCATCGCCGTCCACACCGTGCTGACCGCGTCGATGGAGCGGGAGGCCTACGAGCTCACCGTCTCCGCGACACCCCGGGCCGGCGAGGACCACACCGGCTCCCGCATGCTCGGGTACAACCCCGACACCGACGAGACCATCTGGTTCAGCGTCGGGGCCGACGGGACCGGCACCGCCCGGGTCGCGCCCGGCCGCTACATCCTCGTGGGCGGCTTCGAGTCGAGCGCGCCGGGCGAGGACCTGCCGCGCATGACCTTCACCGGGCGCGACGTCACCGTCACCGCCGACAGGCACGAGGTCTTCGACTTGGGCCGGGCCGTCGAGGCCGACATCGACGCCACCGACCGCACCGACGAGACCGCGCTGGACCTGAACAGCTCCATCGGGATCGGCACGCCGGGCGGCGGAGGTATCAACGCCGTCGACAGCGGGCGCTGGAGCCGGTACTTCACGCTGGCCGAGCCCGCCCCCGCCGGTCTGGAGACCGACTGGTCGGTGTCCACGGCCCTCATCGCACCCGGGGTCTACTACGACCTGGCCACCCGGGCGGACTGGGTGCCGCGGCGGCTCGACCTGGCCTACGCCGACGCCGAGCTGGCCCGCACCCTCGACGTCTACGAGGCGCAGGCCGCCGGGACGGTGACGGGCACGCGATCCGACACCCGGCCCGATGTCGAGGCGTTCCCCGTCATCCGGCCGGTGACCCTGCCGTCCACCGAGACCGGGTACCACGTGCCGGGCACCTGGCGTGTCTCCCTGGAGATCAACCCGGACGACTTCGATCAGCGCGAGTACGAGTTCCGGCCCTACACCGCCGTGGCCGGTGCCACGACGCGGGAGCGCTGGAACGCGGCCCCGCTCTCCCCGGCCTTCGAGGCCCACCCGTACCGCTACGCCGACAACGCCTTCATGTTCCGCATGATGATGTTCTCCGGGCCCCTGGGCCTGCGGGCGAGCAGCGACGGAACGACCACGAGCGTCACGCTCGACGGGAAGCCGCTGGCGGTCGACGCGCGGGGCACCTATTTCGAGGTGCCGGAGGGCACCGCCGGGCGCTTCGAGGTCACCTTCGACACCACGCGCGACTTCGACTGGTCGGGGATCGGGAAGCGGTCGGTCAACAAGTGGGCCTTCGACAGCGCGCCCACGAAGTACACCGATCTGCCGGTCTCCTCGGTCCGCCTCAACACCACCGGCGTCCGGGACGGCTACGCCTCGGCGCTGCTGCCGCAGTTGGTGACGCTCACCGAAGAGCACACCGCCGCCAAGCCGAAGACCACCTCGCTCACCTTCGAGGTGTCCTACGACGACGGCCGGAGCTGGACGAAGGTCCCGGTCGTGCGGGCCGGGAACAGCGCCTACGCCGTCCTGATCCACCCGAGGGGCGCGACCTCGGTGTCCACCCGGATGTCCACGGTGGACGCCGGTGGCAACACCTCGGAGCAGACGATGATCCGCTCCTACGCCCTGCGCTGAGCGATCCCCGGGCCCCGGCCACCCGGCCGGGGCCCGAGGTCACTGAATGACGGGGTATGGATCAAGGGCCGACGGACCCTCCACTCTGGACGGATCCCGCGGTGACACCCGGTCACCGCGCCCGCCCCAGGAGTGACACATGAAGAGGCTGACCACCATCACCGACCGCCTGCTGTCCCGGTTCGTCCCGGAGCGCACCGCCTCCGCCGACTGCTGGTGGAACACGTACTACATCTGCGACGGCGGCCCGAAGTACCTCTGCCGCCGCAACAGCTGCACCGGCGAGGAGATCTGCGAGCTGCGTCCCGGCTGGTGCTGGTGACCGGTAGCCGGAACTGATCTCACTTCCGGCGCTTGAACACCGGACGCGCTCCCGGCCTCGGCCCACCCGGCGCCGGGCGCGCGTCCCCGCCCCTCCGGAACGGCTCGGCGCCCAGCCAGCGGCGGCCCGACCAGCGCCAGAAACCGAGCATGACGACCACACCGACGGCGAACACGCCCACCGTGACCAGCCCGGAGCGGCGCGGATAGGACTCGGTGTAGACCCGCCCGTACTTCTCCGAGGCGCCCCGGCCGGTGTCGGTGCGGCGCTGGACGCGGACCTCGCCCTCCAGGTCGGTGGTGGAGGCGACCTCGACGTCCTCCTCCCAGCCCTTGTCCCACACCACGTGCGCGCGGCAGGTGTAGGACGGCCCGAACAGCGCCGGCTCGCAGCCCCCGATCCGGGCCACGCCCGACAGGCGCGCGTAGTCCTGGGCCGAGCCGAAGCCCTCGGCCACGGTCATGCCCGGCCACACCACGGCCGCGCCCAGCGCGGCGCCGCCGAGGATGACGGCGAGCGCGCGCCATCCCCGGCGGGATGTACGGGGCGTCTTGCGGCGGCTCACTTCTTGTTCGCGCCGTCCTCGTACTGGCCGTCCTTGTAGCTCTTGGCGCTTTCCTTGGTGGCGCGCGAGTACGGGGACTCGGCCACCGCCTGGGGGACGTCGCCGAGGGCGTTGTTGACCTGCGCGATGGTGCCGTTGGGGCGGGTGAGCTTGGCCAGCGGCGAGTTGGCCCGGGAGAAGTTCATGTCCCGGATCCACTTGAGGCGCCCGTTCGACTTGACCGCCCGGTTGGACCAGTTGTGGATGTTCTGGGCGCGCTGGTTGAGTTTCTTGGCGACGGTGGCGCCCTTCTCGCCCAGGACGCTGAAGCGCTGCACGAAGCGGCGGATGCTCTGCAGGAGCTTGGCCATGCGCTCGGCGACGCGGCTGGCGGTGACGGTGGCGTCCACGCCGAGGCTGGTGAAGAAGGCGGCGATGGATCCGCCGAAGGTGACCGCGGCCGAGGCGGCGGCCAGGATCGCGTTGGTGATGACCCGGCTGATGAAGGAGGCGATGATGTCGAAGACGATGGCGCGGACGGTGGCCACGACCATCCCGGCGATGGCCACGCCCTGCCCGACGTCGTCGGAGTGCCCGGCCAGGGCGCGCAGGCCGTTGATGTAGTCCTTGGCGTTGGCGCGGTACTTCTCGGCGGCCTCCCCGGCCCAGCCGGAGATGCCGCCGAGGGACTGCTCGTAGCGGTCGGCGACACCGGCGACGTACTGGGCGATGTTGGCCCAGGTCTTGGACACCGCGGTGATCGCGCCGGGGTCGCCGGTGAGCATCTCCAGCGGCTCGCGGATCCACGACACGTGTTCCATGACCCAGCCGACGCCGGCCTTGATCAGCTCGCCGAGCGGGTTCATGGCCATCGCCAGGACGTCCAGGCCCACGGCGAGACCGTCGACGCTCATGCTGAGCCAGTCGGTCTTGCCGTCGCCGATGTCCTTCCACATGTTCATGCCGCTGTCGAGCAGGCCCGCGCCCGCGTACTGCGAGGGGCCTTCGTTCTGGGCGATCATGGGCCCGGCGGGCCCGATCGTGGCCTCGCCGGTCATCGCAGCATCCCGTCGGAGTTGGCGCTGTCGAACATGTCCTTGATGGCCTCTTCGGAGGCGATGTAGCACTCGTTGTTGGACTTGATGCCGTTGTGGAAGGCGCCGGCCAGTTCGGCGGCGTCACCGATGAGGTCGGCGGCGTTGCCCAGGCACAGTTCCAGGATCGGCGGCACCAGGAACTGGAGGAACAGGCCGTAGGCCTCGGTCCCGCCGTAGCCGACCTGTTTCGCTGTCTGCTTGGCGCGTTCCATGTCGCCCTTGATGCCTTCGAGGACGGTGGCGTGCGCGGTCAGTTCCTCGGGTTTGACGTTGAAGCTCATCGGTTGTACCTCCACGCGTCCGTGTCGCCGTCATCGCCGTCCTCGGACTCCGGCCGCGGCACGACGCTGCGCACGAAGTCCATCGACTGCGAATCGGCGCCCAGATGCTCGGACATGATGTCCATCATTCGTTCCGAGCCGCGCCGCTGCGCGTCCCGGTAAACGCTCATGATCAATTCCGACAACTGCGTCGCCGTCAGGTTCAGCGCCCTCGGGGACAGCGATACCGACAGCAGCGCGCCGGACGGGTTGACCGCCAGGTTCACCAGCTCACCGCGGTCGCTCGCCTCGATCCGGGCACCGGCCAGATCGGTGCTCATCCGCTCGCCCTGCTCCCGCAGCTTCGCGATGCGCTCGTCCTGCTTGCGCATCCACTCGTCGGGGTCCAGGAGCTCGCGGTTCAATCCACTGAGCTCGTCCATAACTGAGGGGTGTCTCTTTCACGTCAAGGTCCGTAAGTGCGACACACCTTAACGGATATCCGCAATGCCGACCGCCGTCAATTGCGCGGCCCCAGATCACCGCGCCAGCGCGTGATCGAGGCGGTTCAGCAGGAGCGGAATGCTGCCCTCCTGGTGCCGGGCGTCGCGTTCGCCGTCCCCGTCGAATCCGGTGAGCGCGTACTGCTCGGTGTAGGACAGCGCCGTCCCGCCGTCCACTGCGGACAGTTCAATGGTGACCAGCGCGGCCTGTCTGCGCACACCCTGCACGGCCAGGCCGTAGGCGAACACGATGCGCTCGCCGGGGACCAGGTCCAGGTAGCGCGAGGAGTACTCGATCAGCTCGCGCTCGGCGTCGGGGGTGAAGGCGCCGCTGGCGGTCTCGCCGCCGCCGACGCGGTAGTCGATCTCGTGCCCGAGCGAGCCGGGGATCCGGAACCAGTCCAGCCGCAGCGGCGGGCCGAAGGCGGCGAAGACCTCCGCCGGGGTCGCGGCCACGACGCGGGTGTGGGTGACCTGTCCGTGGCGCACGCGGGAGCTCGTCATGATCGCAACCTACCCCCGACTTTCGTCAGGGGTGGGTGCTGCCTTTCGCCCCATGTCCGGCGACCTGCCGGTTCATAGATTTCAGGGCATGAAGATCACCCGCATCGCCGCCACCGCCGCCCTCACCGGGGCGCTCCTGCTGCCGGGCGCCGCGTCCGCCGCGCCCTCACCGTCCCTGACCCCCGAGGCCATCGACGCCTTCGCCCGGGAGCAGCTGGACGCCTCCGGCCTGCCGGGTCTGTCCCTTGTGGTCACCAGGGACGGTGAGGTCGTCCACGCCGCCGGTTACGGCGAGGGGATCAGCGCCGACTCGCCGATGCGGGTGGCCTCGGTGTCGAAGTCCTTCACCGCGCTGGCCGTGCTGGAGCTGGCCGAGGACGGCCGGGTCGCCCTGGACGCGCCGCTGGCCGCGCAGCTGCCCGGCTTCGCCATGGACGACCCCCGCGCCGCCGCGATCACCCCGCGACACCTGCTCAACCAGACCTCCGGCATCTCCGACACCGGCGTCGACATCGCCGACGCCAACGCCGCGCCCGACCTGGCGTCCTTTGTGGACCGGCTGGCCGACGACCACCTGGTAGCCGACCCGGGCGCCGGGTTCGCCTACACCAACGTCAATTACGACCTGCTCGCCCGGCTGATCGAGGTGGCCTCCGGGCGGTCCTACCCCGAGTACATGGCGGCCGAGGTCTTCGGCCCGCTCGGCATGACCGGCACCGCCGTCACCCGCGAGGCCCCGCCCGGGCACATCCACCTCTTCGGCACCTGGCCGCGGGCGGGGGAACTGTTCGAGAAGCGCTACCTGGGCGGGTCCGGCGACGTCGTCACCACCGCCGCCGACATGGGCAGGTGGCTGATCATGCAGTCCGGGCACGGACCGGCCCTGATCGCCCCCGAGTCCCTGGCCCTCATGCACACCCCCGCCCCCGGCACCGATTACGCGATGGGCTGGGGCGTCAACCCCGACGGCACCCTGGAGCACGCCGGGAACCTGTTCACCTACACCGCCGACCAGCTCATCGACCCCGAGACCGGCCTGGGCATCGCCGTCATGGCCAACAGCTCGGCGATCTACGACGAATCGCACGTGGTCGTGGACGGCCTGCGCGCCCTCGCCGAGGGCCGCGCCCCCGAGACCGGCGGCGGCCTGTGGACCACCGAGCTCGTGATCGCCGCGCTGCTGCTGGCCGCCGCCGGGCTGGGCGTCCTGGGCGTCCTGCGGTCGCGGCGCTGGGCCGGGCGCGCCAAGCGCAAGGCGCTGCGGCTGTCGCCGCTGGTCCTGCCGGTCGCGCTGCTGGCCGCCTACCCCTCACTGCTGGAGCTCTTGATGCGCCGGGACGTGACCTGGGCGCAGTGCTGGTACCGGGCGCCCTCGGTGATGCTGCTGCTCATCACCGGCGCGGCCGCCGCCCTGGCCGTCGCCGCCGCCCGGGTCGCGCGGGTAGCCTTCCGCCGATGATCAGCTTCCTCGCGCTGCTGCTCACCGCGGGCCTGAGCCAGTGGAACGGGCTCGGCTACGGCGGCAGCGCGCCGGTATGGCGGGTGGCCCTCACCGTCCTCCTCGCGATCGCCGCCTACTACCTCGGGCGGCGATCGCCGAACCCCCGCGACCACTGGGCGCTCTGGACGGCCGGTGCCCTCTCCGGGCTCCTCGCCCTGATCGACCCCTGGCACGTGTTCACCGCCCTGGCCGTCCTCGGCGTCCTGGTCACCCTCCCCTGGCTCGCCGGGCGCTTCCGCCGCCAGCAGGCCGAGCTGGTCTCCGCCGGGCGCGACCGCGTCGCCGCCCTGGAGCGCGAGCGGGCCCTCATCGCCGCCGAGGCCCGCCTGCGCGAGCGCGAGCGCATCGCCGCCGACACGCACGACTCCCTCGGCCACGAGCTGGCCCTGCTCGCCCTGCGCGCCGGGCTGCTGGAGCTGGCGCCGGACCTACCGCGGGAGCACCGGGCATCCGTCGCCGACCTACGCGCCGCCGCCGGTCGCGCCACCGAGAGCCTGCGCGAGACGATCGGGCTGCTGCGGGCCGAGAGCGAGCCGCTGACGCCGGTCGACGAGCCGATCGCCGACCTCGTGGAGCGGGCCCGCGCGGCGGGCCTGGCCGTGGCGTTCACCGCGACGGGCGCGCCGGTGGCGTCCCGGGCCGCGCACCGCGTCGTCCAGGAGGCCCTCACCAACGCCGCCAAGCACGCGCCGGGCGCGCCGGTGACGGTGAGCGTGACGGCGTCGGCGGTGGAGGTCGCCAACCCCGTCACCGGCGCCTCCCCGGCCGTCTCGGGCGGGCGCGGGCTCATCGGCCTCGACGAACGCGTCCGCCTCGCCGGCGGCTCCCTGCGCGCCGCCGCCGAGGGCGGCGTCTTCACCGTCCGCGCGACGTTCCCGGAGGCGGCGTGATCCGCGTACTGCTCGCCGATGACGAGCACATGATCCGGGCGGGCGTCCGCGCGATCCTGTCCACCGACCCCGGCATCGAGGTCGTCGCCGAGGCCGCCGACGGCCGCGAGGCCATCGACCTGGCCCTCGCCCACCGGCCCGACATCGCGCTGCTGGACATCCGCATGCCCCGCCTCGACGGCCTGTCCGCCGCCGCCGAACTCCGCCGCGTCCTGCCCGAGACCGCCGTGGTCATGCTGACCACCTTCGGCGAGGACGAGCACGTCCACCGCGCGCTCGCCGAGGGCGCCGACGGCTTCCTGCTCAAGGCCGGCGACCCCCGCGAGCTGCTCACCGGCGTCCACGCCGTCGCCGGGGGCGGCGCGTACCTGTCGCCCTCGGTGGCCAAGCGCGTCCTCGGCCGCCTCGGCCCCGAGCGCCTGTCCCGCGCCGAGGAGGCCCGGCGGCTCGTGGACGCCCTCACCCCGCGCGAGCGCGAGGTGCTGGCCCTGCTGGCGCGGGGCCTGCCGAACGCCGAGATCGGGCGGCGGCTGTTCCTGGTGGAGGGCACGGTGAAGGCGCACGTGAGCGCGATCCTGGTGAAGCTGGGGGTGGACAACCGGGTGCGCGCGGCGATCGTGGGGCACGAGGCGGGGCTGGGCTAGCGTGCCATCGCGAAAAAGTCCCATTCACCCTTTATCCTCACCGACGAACGATTCGTCTTTCGCCCTGAGGAGCCCCCGATCACCATCACCATCGACCGTCTCACCGAGGTCGCCTGCGACATCACCCGCCGCGATCCCGTCGACGGCGCCGATCTCACCGCCCGCTACCGGGACATGCTCACCGGCGCCGGCTCGCTGGAGCGCCTGAAGGGCCGCCGCGTCATCGTCATCGGCGCCGGCGTCGCCGGGCTCGTCTCCGCGTGGCTGCTGCGCGAGGCGGGCGCGACGGTGACGATCCTGGAGGCCGACACGCGGGTCGGCGGGCGCATCAAGACCGTCCGGCACCCGTGGCTGCTGGCCGACTCCTACGCCGAGGCGGGCGCGATGCGCTTCCCGGTCGACCACGAGCTGGCGCAGGTCCTCATCGACCGGCTGGGCCTGGAGAAGCGGCAGTTCGTGATGGGCCGCCCGGAGCGGATCGTCGACTGCATGAACCTGCGGACCACGCGCGGCGACTACCAGGCCGATCCCCGCGCGCTGAACGCCGAGTTCGGGGTGGACGACGCGCGCGGCTCGGGCGAGATCCTGGCCGCCGCGCTGGAGGCGATCACGCCCGAGCGGCACGACACCGAGGGCTGGCGCGCGCACCTGGAGCAGTACGGCGAGTGGTCGCTGCGGCGGTTCCTGGCCGAGCAGGCCGGGTTCAGCGAGGACCTCATCGACCTCGTCGGGACGCTGGAGAACCTCACCGCGCGGATGCCGCTGTCGCTGACGCACACGCTGCTGTCGCGGGTGTTCCTCGCGCGGGGCACGCAGCTGGTGGAGATCCCGGGCGGCTCCGACCGCATCATCGCGGCCCTGTCGGAGCTGGCCGGACCCGTCCGCGCCGGGCACAAGGTCACCGGCATCGACTCCACCGCCGCCGAGCTGACGGTGACCGCCACCGACTCCACCGGCCGCGACCGGCGCTTCACCGCCGACGCGGTCATGGTCACGTGCCCGCACCCGGTGCTGCGGCACGTGGAGTTCACCCCGGAGCTGTCGTACCACAAGCAGCGCGCCATCAGCGAGCTCCACTACGACGCGGCCACCAAGATCATGCTGGAGTTCGACACCCGCTGGTGGGACCCGGACGGCACCACCCCCGGCGGCGTCGACGTCACCGACGGCCCGCTGCGGTACGTCGTCTACCCCTCGCACCCGCAGGGCACGGGCGGTGTGGTCTACGCGTCCTACACCTGGTCCGATGACGCCCGGGGCTGGGACGCCCTGGACGCCGCCGAGGCCGCCCGCACCGCCGTCGGGCACCTGGAGCGCCTGCACGGGCCGGTGGTCGGCGAGTCCTTCACCGGCGGCTACCACGTCGAGTCGTGGGCTCGGAACCGCTTCACCGGCGGCGAGGCGGCGGTGTACATGCCCGGCCAGGCCGTCGAGGTCGGACCGGACACGCGCGCGCCGGAGGCCGGGGGCCGCCTCGTCTTCGCCGGTGACGGCACGTCGACCGCCTACCGCTGCTGGATCGAGGGCGCCATCGAGTCGGCGTGCCGGGCACTGCGCCAGCTCGACCGGGACTGAGCGTCAGCTAGACCGGGACGAGCCCGCGGCCGTCGGCGGTGAGCTCGTAGATGACCCGCGCCTTCCCCTGTTCGGCAGGGCTGCAGGCGCGGGTCTCTCTCGTCACCACCCGTGCTGCCGTGGCCGCCCGGTGAGGACTCAGGTCCGCGGCGGGGGAGCCATCGGCACCAGCCCCAGCTCCGCCACCAGCGCGGCGCCGCGCTCGCCCTCGGCCCCTCCGGCCAGGACGAGCGTGCGCGCCGCCTGGTACGGACTCGCCGCGAAGGACGTGGCCGGGAGCCGGTCGCCGTCGAGGAGCGCTTCGGCGCGGTCCAGGACCGCCTCGGCGAAGGGGTTGCCGCGCACGTACCCGCGCCCGTCCTCGATGTACTCGCGGGCGGCGGCGTCACCGGCCAGGACGGCGGCCTCCGCGCGCAGCGGGACGTACCAGTGCAGCCAGAGCCAGGTGACGTACTTCCACACCTCGCGCGGGTCGGGCGCCAGGCGCTTCAGCGCCTCCTCGAAGCGCCCGGTGTGGAGCAGTTCGGTGGCCTCGAAGATCGCCAGGTAGCTGTGGCCGTGGGTGGGCAGGGTCCCCACCCGGGCCAGGACATCGGACCACTCGCGGACGGCGTCCTCGTCGCCGCGCAGGCGGTGCAGCGTCAGTCCGGCGGAGACCCCCGGGCCCAGGAACGTCCCGGTGGGGCGGCCCGAGCGCCGCCAGGAGTCCAGGAAGTCCTCACCGATCGCCGGGAGCGGCGCCGGGTCGCCGCCGAGGACGCCCGCGACGAGCTCCCAGCCGGTGGCGCGGTAGGACACCTCGGCCAGCAGCGGGTGCGCACGGACGCGGCGGGCGTTGCCGCGCGCGCCCGCCACGTCGCCCACACCCAGCGCGGCCTCGATCGACTGGACGAGTGCGTCCATCAGCTCCAGCGTGCGGACCGGTCCCTCCGGCAGCGGCGTCATCAGCGCCACCCGCCGCTCGATGGTGGCGGCCACCGCGAAGGCGTCGCCGTTCCAGCTCTGCGCGCCGGTGAGGGTGTCCAGCGCGGCCGATTCGGCGTAGGGGTCGCCGGTGCGGCGGGCGGCGGCCACCGCGCGCTCGGCGGCGGCGAGGGTCTCGGCGACGGAGTTCTCCGCGGGCCCCAGCGCCGAGCCGAAGGCGTCGAAGCGGACCCCGGCCTCGCCGAGCGCGACGGCCGCCAGCGCGCCCGGGTCGTCCCCGGCGAGCTCGGCGGCGCGATCCAGCAGCGCCAGACCCTCGGCGTGGGTGGGCAGGTCGGCGAACTCGCCGGAGAAGCGGTGGGCGTGGGTGGCGGCGGTGGCCCAGTGGCGGGCGGCCGCGGCGGTGTCCCCGGCGCTCTCGGCGAGCGCGGCGGCCTCTTTGAGCAGGCGGTACATGTCGTCGCCGCGCATCCGGCACACCGCGACGGCGGCGGCGTCGCGGAGGAGCCCGGCGGCCTCGGCCGGGTCGGCGGCGAGCGCGGCGGCCTGTTCGTGGCGTTGCTGGGACTCGCCGATGAGGCCGCGGGCGAAGGTGAGTTCGGCCAGCCGCCGGGCGAGGCGGTGGGCGGCGGGACGGTCGGTGGCGCGGGTGAGGGCGGCGCGCAGTTCGTCGGCGGTGTCGTCGAAGCGGACGCGCCAGTCGCCGGTGGGTGCCAGGTCCTCGGCGGCCGACAGGCACCAGGCGAGGTGGCGGGCGTGGACGGCTTCGGTCTCCCCGGCGGCGTCGAGGCGTTCGGCGCCGTACTGGCGGATGGTCTCCAGGGCCCGGTATTCGGTGCCGCCGGGCGCGGCGGTGACGACGAGGAGGCTCTGTTCGGCGAGGCTGGCCAGCCCGTCGGCGACGAAGGTCTCCCCTGCGATCGCGGCGGCGGCGCGGGCGGTGAACGGGGAGACGAAGACCGAGACGGCGCGCAGCAGGGCCCGGTCGGCGGGTTCGAGGAGGGCGTGGCTCCAGTCGAGGGCGGCGCGCACGGAGCGGTGCCGGTCGTCGGCGCGGGAGCCGCCGGCGAGCATCCGCAGCGGGTCGGACAGCCCGGCGCCGAGGCCGTCGAGGCCGAGCCCGGCGCAGCGGGCGGCGGCCAGCTCGATGGCCAGGGCCATGCCGTCGAGGCGCCGGCAGATCTCGATGATCCGTTCGCGCATCGAGGCGTCGGGGGTGAGCCCGGCGGCCGAGGCGCGGTCGAGGAACAGGGCGACGGCGTCGTCCTCGGCCGACAGGGAGGGGACCTGGTAGACGCGCTCGAAGGGCACCATGAGCCGGGCGCGGCTGGTGGCCAGGACGCGCACGCGCGGGCACGTGGCCAGCAGGCGCTCCAGGAAGGGCGCGACGCCGTCGAGGACCTGCTCGCAGTTGTCGAGCACGAGCAGGGCGTCGCGGTCGGCGAGGGCGACGGTGACCGACTCGTCGAGGCCCCGTCCGGGCTGCTCGCCGAGGCCGAGGGCGGCGGCGACGGCCGCGGCGACCATCGCGGTGTCGGTGGTGGAGACGAGGTCGACGAACCACACGCCGTCGGGGTGGGCGGCGGCGGTCTCGGCGGCGACCTTCAGGGCGAGGCGGGTCTTGCCGACGCCGCCGGGGCCGACGGCGGTGACCTGCCGGTGCTCGCGGAGCAGCGCGGCGAGGGCGGCGCGTTCGCGGGCGCGGCCGATGAAGGACGTCAGGGGCGCGGGCAGGACCGGCGCGGGCCCGGGGGTCCCGGCGCGCGCCAGTTCGGCGGCGTGGTGGGCGAGGGCGCGGCGGTCGGCGGCGCCGAATTTGCGCAGCATGGACGACACGTGGCTCTCCACCGTGCGCACCGAGATGTACAGGCGCGCGCCGATCTCGGCGTTGCTCAGGTGTTCGCCGAGCAGCGCCAGGACGTCGGCCTCGCGGGCGGAGATCTCCGGGGTCACCGCGCAAGTGTCGCGCACGCGGTTCCGTGGTCGTCTCCGTGCCGCGCACGGATGCCGCGGGCGCCCGCCGGGACCAGGCTCGACGTCATGAGCGAACTGAGGAACTGGGCGGGATCGACGGGACGGCTGCTGCGGCATCCGGTACTGCGGCGGATGTGGCCGGGGCTGCTGGTCTCGGCCTTCGGGGACGGCATGAGCATGGTGGCGGTGGCGTGGCTGGCCGTCCACATCGCGCCCGAGGGGCAGGCCGGGCTGTGGACGGGCCTGGCGGTGGGCGCCTACGCGCTGCCCACGCCGCTCGGGGCGGCGTTGCTGGCGCCGCTGATGCGCAGGCTCCCGGCGGCGCGGCTGGTGGCGTCCGACGCGACGTTGCGCGCGGTCACGCTGGGCACGGTGGGCGTCCTGGCGGTGACCGGGTCGCTGGCGCCGATCGCGCTGGTGGTCCTGCTGGCGGTGTCGGCGCTGCTGCACGCGTGGGGCAACGCCGGCACCTACACCCTCATCGCCGAGGTGCTGCCCGAGGAGGACCGGGTCGCGGGCAACGCGCTGCTGTCGACGTTCTCGCAGGCCTCGTTCGTGGCCGGGCCCGCGCTGGCGGGCGGGCTGACCGCCCTGTCCGGCCCGGGATGGGTGATCGTGGTGGACGCGGTGAGCTTCGCGGTCCTGGCCGTGGCCGCCGCCACCGTCAAGACCCGCCGCGAGACCCACGAGAGCGCGCCGACCGGTGGGTGGCGGGCCGTCCTGGACCGGCCGCGCCTGCTCGGGCTGATCGCGGTGACCTGCGCGTTCTTCTTCCTGTACGGGCCGGTCGAGGTCGCGCTGCCCGTGCACGTGGCCGAGGAGCTGCGCGGCTCGGCGGGCCTGCTGGGCCTGTACTGGTCGGTCTTCAGCGTGGGCGCCACGATCGGCGCGTTCGGGGCGGGCCTGCTGCGCAAACGGCGTCCGTGGCCGGTGATCGCGTGCGTGATCCTGGGCTGGGGACTGGCGCTGCTGCCGCTGGGACTCACCGACGCCGTCGTCCCCGGCCTGGCCGGCATGGCCGTCGGCGGGATCATCTACGGGCCGTTCACCGCCATCACCACCGGGCTGTTCCAGCGCGAGACGCCCCCCGAGCTGCTCAGCCGCGTCCTGGCCACCCGCACCGCCCTCACCACCCCCGCCACCGCCCTGGGGACGCTGCTCGGCGGGCCGCTGGTCACCGCCGTCGGCGGGCGCGTGACGCTGCTGCTGTCGGCGGTCGTCACGATCGCGCTGGGACTGGCGGTGGCGATGGTGCCGCGACGCGAGCCCACGCCGGGTCCGGCGGCCGGAAGCGGCGCGCCGGAACCCGCGCTCGCCGAGGCCGGTAACGGCACGCCGGTGGCGTGACCTCAGCCCGGGAAGTCGATGGCCGAGGCGCCCTCGCGCCCGGCCTCCACGACGTCGGCGTAGGTCTTCACGCGCTCTTCGAGGATGCCGAGGGCGTCGGAGCCCAGGACCACCCGCAGCGGCGGCTCGGGCGATTGAACGATGTCGATGAGGGCGTCGGCGGCGCGGTAGGGGTCGCCGGTCTGGTGCCCGTGGATGCTGGGGATGAACGCCCTGCCCTGCGCCACGACCTCGTAGTCGTCGATGACGGTCTTGGACACGTGCAGGCTGCCCCCGGCCCATTCGGTGCGCAGGCCGCCCAGCTCGGCGATGGTGACCTTGACGCCGAGCGGCGCGGCCTCCACCGCGAGGGCCTCGCTGATCGCCTCGGCCGCCCACTTCGTGGCGCAGTAGTAGCCGATCGTGGGGAACGCGACGAGCCCGCCGATGGAGGAGACGGTGAGCACGTGCCCGGCGCCGCGCTCGCGCATCTGCGGCAGGAACGCGCGCGTCACGGCGGCCATCCCGATCACGTTGGCCTCGAACATCGCGCGGATCTCGTCGTCCTCGCCCTCCTCGATGCCCGACAGGTAGCCGTAGGCGGCGTTGTTCACCAGGACGTCGACGGGCCCGGCGGCGGCGACCGCGGCGGCGATCTGGTCCCGGTCGGTGACGTCGAGGCGCAGGCCGAGCGCGTTGTCCCGGGCGGCGAGATCGGCGATGGACTCGGGCCGCCGGGCGGTGACCACGACCCGCTCGCCGCGGTCGAGGAGGCGTTCGGCGAGCGCGCGTCCGAGGCCGCTGGAGCAGCCGGTGATGAGCCAGTTCACGATGTCTCCTCCGCTGGGGTGGGGATCCACTCTGCGCCGGGCGCGGCGGGCGGATCCAGGCCTTTCGGCCCTGGTGTGCCGACGTCTCGACACTCTGTGTTGACTCGTGCGCTTTCGGGCGATACCGTGCGGCAAACACTTACTGACCAGATAGTAAGTGAGTGGGCAGGAGGAGCCATGAAGCTCTTAAGGACCATCGTCGGCCTCGTCGCCGCGTTACCCCTCGCCATCGCCATCGCGGCCGTCCAGGCCCCCGCCCCGGCGTCGGCGGGCCCGGTCGTGTTCTCCGACGACTTCAACGGCGCGGCCGGCACCGCGCCCGACCCGGCGAAGTGGCGGCACGACATCGGCGGCTCCGGCTGGGGCAACAACGAGCTGGAGTACTACACCGACCGCACCGACAACGCGTCCCTGGACGGCGCGGGCAACCTCGTCATCACCGCCCGCCGCGACAATCCGGGCAACTACGGCTGCTGGTACGGGACCTGCCAGTACACCTCGGCGCGGCTGCTGACCGCGCAGACCTTCACCCAGGCCTACGGGCGTTTCGAGACGCGCATGAAGCTGCCGCGCGGGCAGGGCATGTGGCCGGCGTTCTGGATGCTGGGCGACAACATCGGCTCGGCCGGCTGGCCCAACTCCGGCGAGATCGACGTGATGGAGAACGTCGGCTTCGAGCCGTCCACCGTGCACGGCACCATCCACGGCCCCGGCTACTCCGGCGGCGCCGGTGTGGGCGCCGGTTACACCCTCCCCAACGGGCAGAAGTTCTCCGACGCGTTCCACACCTTCGCCGTGGACTGGTCGCCCGGCGCGATCGCCTGGTCGGTCGACGGGATCCAGTACTCCCGCAAGACCCCCGCCGACATCGGCGGCAACCAGTGGGTCTTCGACCACCCCTTCTTCATGATCATGAACCTCGCGGTCGGCGGCAACTGGCCGGGCAACCCCGACGCCGCCACGACGTTCCCGCAGCAGCTCGTGGTCGACTACGTCCGCGTCACCGCCCCCGACACCGGCTCCGCGGGCCGCATCACCGGCCTGGCCGGCAAGTGCGTGGACATCTCCGGCTCCAACACCGCCGACGGCACCAAGGTCCAGCTGTGGACGTGCAACGGCACCGGCGCCCAGAACTGGACCTTCGCCGCCGACGGCTCGGTGCGCGCCCTCGGCAAGTGCCTGGACGTCTCCGGCGGCTCCACCGCCGACGGCGCCAAGGTCCAGCTGTGGACCTGCAACGGCACCGGAGCCCAGAAGTGGGTCCTGTCCGGCGCCAACGACCTGGTCAACCCGCAGGCGAACAAGTGCCTCGACGTCACCGCCGCCAACACCGCCGACGGCACGCCACTGCAACTGTGGACGTGCAACGGCACCGGCGCCCAGAAGTGGTACCGGAACTGAGCACGGGACGCCCCCGCCGGTCGCCCGGCGGGGGCGCGGGCCCCGGGCGAGTCAGCCCGCCTGTCCCAGCAGCGTGGCCAGCGCGGTGGCGGCCAGGACGACGGCCGTCCACCGGATCGCCGTCGCGGGTCGCGGCGCCGGGCCGGTGCGCCAGGTCCGCACTCCGGCGGGCACCAGGGCGAGGGCGAGTCCGAGGACGGCCACCAGTGAGAAGACCGTCGCTCCCTTGAGGACGCCGAGCGGCAGCGCGCAGGCCAGCGCGAGGCCGGTCGCCTGTGTCCAGCCCAGGACGCCGGTGCGCTTGGCGCCGATGGCGAGCACGATCCAGCCGGTCATGATGGCGATGGAGAAGGTGGCGAAGACGTGGAACGCGCCGTAGCTCTCGCGCACCGCCTCGGTCGTGGTGGGGACGCCGATGGCGTCGGCGAAGCGGAAGGCCATGTGGTCGGCTCCGGCGTGGAAGATCCGCGCGAGCAGTCCCAGCAGCGCCAGTGTCCCGCCCCAGACGCCCCATCCGCCGCCGATCCGCCGGGCCAGGGCGATCACGGCGGGCACGAGGGCGACGACGCCGAGCGCGAACAGCGAGTACGACCACGTGAGCAATGTGGACGCTTCCGCGTAGGCGGCGAGCTGGTCGTCGAAGAGGAGTCCGTACCCGCACCGGGTGAGCACTCCGGCGGTCAGCAGCAGCGGCGCCAGAACCATTGCGGTGCCGCCGATCCAGCGGTCGAAGGCGTCGGAGCCGACGGGCAGGAGACGGGCGAAGGGGTTCTTGATCATGTGCCGAGTCTGCTGCCGGGAGGCCCTCCGGCGCGTCGGATCGCGGTCGGGACGTCGTGTACGACCGTGGGCGGAGGTGACCGCGCCCGCTAGGATCCCGGCATGACGGACCCCTGGCAGCCGCCGCCCGCGCACCCGGTCCAGCCGCCGCTGCGAGGCCACGTCCCGCCGCACGGGCCGCCCCCGCCGTATTACGGTCCGCCGCCTTTCGTCCCGCCACCGCCGAAGCGGCCGAACACCGGCCTCATCTTCACGATCGTCATCGCGGTGGTCGTGCTCGTCGCCGCCGGGATCGGCGGCGTGGTCTGGCTGACCTCCGACGGCGCCGACGAGCCCACCCTCTCGGCCACCCCGAAGAACGCCACGCCCGACTACGGGCTGGTCTTCGGCGCGTCCGGCAAGGACAAGACGGTGGAGGTCTACCTGGACTTCCTGTGCCCCGCCTGCAAAACCTGGCACGAGACCAACGGCCGGGTCTTGAAGCAGGCGATCGCCGACTCGACCATCAAGGCCGTCCTGCACCCCCTGGCCATCCTCGACCGCATGTCGTCCAGCGAGTACTCCACCCGCGCGGCGGCCGCCGCGGTCTGCGCCGCCGACGAGGACCGCTGGTTCGACTACACCGACGCCCTCTGGGCGAACCAGCCCCCAGAGTCCGCCGAACACCCCGGCGACCCCGCCCTCATCTCCATCGGCGAGCAGATCGGCCTCGGTGACGCCTTCGCCACCTGCGTGTCCGAGGGCCGCTTCCTCGACTGGGTCCGCACCGGCACGGAGAAGGCCGCGATCCCGGCGGTGCCGACGGTCCTGGTCAACGGTGCCGAGCAGCCGCTGGGGAGCGACCTGGCGGCGGCCCTGAACTGAGTACGGCGAAGGGCCCGCCGTATCGGCGGGCCCTTTCGGGGTGAGCTCTACTCGAAGACCCCGCCCACGTTGGCCAGCACCTGCCGCGCGATGACGATGCGCTGGACCTGGTTGGTGCCCTCGTAGATCTGGGTGATCTTCGCGTCGCGCATCATGCGCTCCACGGGGAAGTCCTTGGTGTAGCCGTAGCCGCCGAGGAGCTGGACGGCGTCGACGGTGATCTCCATGGCGACGTCGGAGGCGAAGCACTTGGCGGAGGCGCCGAAGAAGGTCAGGTCGTCGTCGCCGCGTTCGGACTTGGCGGCGGCGGCGTAGGTGAGCTGGCGGGCGGCGGCGAGCTTCATGGCCATGTCGGCGAGCATGAACTGGATGCCCTGGAACTCGGCGATGGCGCGGCCGAACTGCTGGCGCTCCTGGACGTAGGCCGCGGCGGCGTCGAGAGCGCCCTGGGCGATGCCGAGGGCCTGGGCGGCGATGGTCACACGGGTGTGGTCGAGGGTGCGCATCGCGGTCTTGAAGCCCTCGCCCTCCTCACCGATGATGCGGGAGGCGGGGATGCGCACGTTGTCGAAGAAGACCTCGCGGGTGGGGGAACCCTTGATGCCGAGCTTCTTCTCCGGCGCCCCGAAGCTGACGCCCTCGTCGTCCTTCTCCACCACGAACGCGGAGATGCCGCGGCTGCGCTGCGTGGGGTCGGTGACGGCGAAGACGGTGTAGTACTGGGATTCGCCGGCGTTGGTGATCCAGCGCTTGGCGCCGTTGAGGACCCAGTGGTCGCCGTCGCGGACGGCCTTCGTCTTCAGCGAGGCGGCGTCCGAACCGGCCTCGGGCTCCGACAGGCAGTAACTGAACATGGCCTCGCCGGAGGCCACGGCCGGCAGGTACTTCTTCTTCAGTTCCTCGGATCCGGCCAGCAGCAACGGCAGGGAGCCCAGTTTGTTGACCGCGGGGATCAGCGAGGAGGACGCGCACGCGCGGGCGACCTCTTCGATGACGATGGCCGTGCCGAGCGCGTCGATGCCCGCGCCACCGTATTCTTCTGGGATGTGCGGGGCGTGCAGGTCGGCGGCGCGGAGCGCCTCGTACGACTCGCGTGGGAACTCCGCGGTCTCATCGGCCTCGGCCGCGCGGGGCGCGACCTCCGCGTCGCAGACCTCGCGGGTCGCGGCCCGGATCGCCTCGTGCTCCTCGGGCAGCCGATACGCTTCGAACACCATTTACCTCGCCCTTCACCCGTCGTCAATGACCAGGACACCGCGTGCTCGCTTCGGCTGTGAGGATACCTAGGCATAGCGGTACGGCAGTCATGAACGATATTCGTCCAGCGAGTTACCCGCCAGTAGGGGGTCGGTCTAGTGAGCGTCCAGGTCAACGGACCGTCATCGTCGCACCATGTGTCCCCACCCTCGGGCGCGGTGCGGCCCCGGCTGGCGTTCCTCGGCTGCGGTTACCTGGGCACGACCTACGCGGTGTGCTTCGCCGAGCTGGGTTACGACGTGGTCGGCATGGACGTCAATGCCGAGAAGGTGGCCAAACTCGCCGCCGGTGACCTGCCCATCCACGAGCCGGGACTGGAGGCGCTGCTGCGCCGCAACCTCGACTCCGGGCGGCTGCGCTTCACCACCTCGTATGAGGACATCGCCGAGTTCGCCGACGTGCACTTCATCTGCGTCGGCACGCCCCAGCGGCCCGACTCCGACGCCGCCGACCTCTCCCAGGTCGAGACGTGTGTGACCGACCTCGCCCCGCACCTGCGGCGCAAGGCCCTCATCCTGGGCAAGTCGACCGTCCCGGTCGGCACCGCCGAATGGGTCGAGACCCTCGTCCAGCGGCACGCCCCGCCCGAGGCCGGCGTCGAGGTCGCCTGGAGCCCGGAGTTCCTCCAGGAGGGCTTCGCCGTCGAGGACGTCCTGCGCCCCAACCGCGTGGTCTTCGGCGTCAAGAGCGACTGGGCCCGCGACATGCTCTACGCCGTCCACAAGGGAGTCTTCGAGCTCGCCGCCGTCGAGGACCGCGAGGTCCCCGTCGTGGTCGGCGACTTCGCCACCGCCGAGCTGGTCAAGGTCGCCGCCAACGCGTTCCTGGCCACCAAGATCTCCTTCATCAACGCCATGGCCGACCTGTGCGAGGCCACCGGCGGCGACGTGACCCTCCTGGCCCGCGCCATCGGCTACGACGACCGCATCGGCCCGAAGTTCCTGCGCGCCGGGGTCGGCTTCGGCGGCGGCTGCCTGCCCAAGGACATCCGCGCCTTCGTGGCCCGCGCCGAGGAACTCGGCGTCGGCGACTCCCTGCGCTTCCTCCACGAGGTCGACCGCGTCAACGCCCGCCGCCGCACCAAGGTCGTCCAGATGGTCGCCGAGATGTGCGGGCGCACCTCCGGCCCCAACGGCCCCGACCTGTCCGGGCTGCGCGTGGCCATCCTCGGCGTCACCTTCAAGGCCAACAGCGACGACGTCCGCGACTCCCCCGCCCTGTCGGTGGCCCGCAAACTCATGCGCGCCGGAGCCGTGGTGACCGCCTACGACCCCGAGGGCATGATCCCCGCCAAGAACGTCGTCCCCGACGCCGCCTACGCCAAGAGCGTCAACGAGGCCCTGGCCGGCGCCGACCTGGTGTGCGTGCTGACCGCGTGGGAGGAGTTCCGCCACGCCGACCCCGCCGCCCTCGCCGAACTCGTCAGCCACCGCCGCATCATCGACGGCACCAACTCCGTCGACCCCACCCTGTGGACCGGCGCCGGATGGACCTACCGCGGCATGGGACGCCCCTCCATCTGAGGACCCGTGCTTCCTGAAAATGTAGGCGGCCCGTCACCGGAGAACCGGTGACGGGCCGCCGCCCCATCGCCCCTTCGGAAAGTGCCGCCTCAGGAGACGTACGCCAGCAGCCAGAGGTCCTTGATCGACTCCGGCTCCGGCTCGGTCCCGGTGGGGATGCCGTCCAGTCCCCGCAGGGACACGAAGTTCGAGAAGCGCGCGACCCGGCGCCCGTCCGGCATGAACAGCACCGGCCCGCGGACACCGCTGTCGGGCACGTCCTTGAGGGGCTCCACCCGCGTGGTGGCGATGTCGGCGATCACCGAGCAGTCCAGGGCGCGCTTCTTCAGCGGCCCGCCGTCACCGGTGAGGACGCAGACCTTCTTCCCGTCCGGGCTCACCCCGCCCAGGGCCCGCACCGGCTCGCCGACGGTGTCGGAGACCGCCGGGCCGAGCCCGGTCGCGGCGGCGTTGCCGTCGGGCGTCTGCCAGTACACGTCGCCCTTGCTCAGGTAGTACAGGTCGTAACCGCCATCGGTGCGGGCCACCGGGCGCGCGAAGCACCCGCCGACCTTGACCGCGGTGCTGGCCGCCGCGCCGGTGGTCACGTCGAACCACTGGAGCTTCGGGGCGCCGGAGGCGTCGACACCGTTCTGGGTGAGCACCATCGGCTTCCCGTCGGGCGCCCACACCGCGTCCTGGCACACCTGCTCGCCCAGCGCGAGCCCGGCGACGACGACGCGCTCGGTACCTGCGCTCAGGTCGCGGACGACCAGCTCGGCCCGGTCGGACACGTACGCCAGGAACCGCCCGTCGGCCGACAGCCCGGCGGTGTCGAACATCCACCGGCCGTTCACCGAGTACACCGACTTGCCCTCGCCGCCGGTCCGCCACGACCACAGCTGGCTGGTCTTGTCCCCCGCCTTGAGGTAGTACAGGGTGCCGCCGATGGCGATCTTGGCGTCCGGCACCGGGTCCGGCGCGCCGGAATCGGCGAAACCCAGGCCCGGATCGGCCGTGGGACGGTGGTGCCGGCCCACGAAGGTCACCACCGCGGCCAGGATCACGATGCCGAGCACCGCGAGCGAAGCCCAGAAGAACCGGCCGAGCCGGGCCGGTTCACCGCCGTTCGGCGAGGTTTGCGCCATGTCCATTCCCCGTTTCCGCGTATCGCACGGGTGAAGACGGTTGCTGGGAGCACGCTGGTTGCCACCTCGGCGCAACATTTCAATCTCGCCACTGATCGTTTCGGCGAAACCGCAGGTCAAAGGCATTGAGCGTAGTCAAATCGTGATGCGCGTCGCCTTTGCGAATACCGAAACGTTGCGTGAGCGCGGCATTCTGCGAGGGTGAGCGTTTACCCGTGCCCCCGATGTGCCCGCCCCTCCTCCGCCGAGGGCTGCGGGGCCTGCGGACGCGGTCCCGAGCCGCTGCTGGCCGAACTCTCCGCCCTCGACCGCCGCATGGCCCAGGCCGAGGGGGCGATGCTCCGCCACGAGCAGCAGCTGCGCGAGGCCCGGGCCCGGCTGGCGCAGCTGGCCGCCGAGCGCGCCGGGCTCTTCGCCCGCCTCGGCGCGCGCGAGCGCGAGCTGCGCGCCCCCGCCGTCCCACCGCCGCCGCGGCCACGGCCGCCGCTCCCGCAGCCGTGGGAGATCCCCTCACCGCCGCTCGCCGTGCCCATGCCGGTGCCCGTCCCAGGTCCGGTGCCCGCACCCGTGCCCATGCCCGTCCCGGTGCCCGAGGCCCGCCCGAAGGAGACCTCCGGCAAGGTCGCGCAGAACACGCTGCTCACGCTGGGCGCGATCCTGGCCGCGATCGCGGGCATCAGCTTCACCACCGTCGCGTGGGTGACGTTCGGGACGGCCGGGCGCGCGGCGATCCTGGGTGTGGTCACGCTGCTGGCCCTGGGCCTCCCGCTGCTGCTGACGCGCAAGAACCTGCGCGCCACCGCCGAGGCGGTCAGCGCCGTGGGCCTGCTGCTGGTGGTCCTCGACGGCGTCGCGCTGTGGCTGCTGGGCGTGGTCTCGGACGTGGGCGCGGCCCCGTTCGTGGGCTGGACGGCGCTCGCCGCGGCCCTCTTCGGCCTGCTCTACCACCGGCTGAGCGGGCTGCTCGTGCCGCTGTTCGCCGTCCCCGCGCTCGGCGCGTTCGCCGCGGTCGTCGCGCTGACCCGCGACCACACGCTGACCGGCCTCTCGATGCTGGTGGCGGTGACGGCCCTGGCCGCGACGGCCGCCTACACCAGCCGTAACCGGATCGCCTCTGAGCTGACCGGCGGGCTGACGGCGGCCTCGCTGCTCGCGCTGGTGTCCTACGTGTCCGTCCGCGACCTCCCGGCGCTGACGCCACTGGTCCCCGCGGCCGCCGCGATCGCGATCCTCGTCGCCGCGCGCCGGATGCCCGCCGTCCGCCGCACCGGCCCGCTGATCGTGGGCGCGGCGGGCGCCGGTGTCCTCGGCCTGCTCGCGCTGGCGGCGACAGTGATGCTGATCGTGCGGGCGCTGGACCCGGCCACCGCCGGGCAGATGCCGGAGCGGCTGTGGCAGGGGCCGGTGATCCTGGCGCTGCTGGCGGCGGCCGAGTTCGCCGTCCCCGCCCACCGCTGGCGCGGGCTGATCGCCGAGGTCACCGTCCCGCTGGTGCTGTTCGCGCTGCCCGGCGCGTTCGCGCTCGACCGGCGCTACACCGTCCCGGCGCTGCTGGCGGCCGCCATCGCCGCCGCCTTCACCGTCCGGGCGCTGCCCCGCGACACCTCGCGCCTGGCCGCCTCGGGCGCCGCCGCGCTGTTCGCCCTCGGCCTGGCCGTCCCCGACCGGCCCCTCCTCGCCGGAGCCTGCACGGCCCTCGTCCTGGCCGGTGCCGCGCTGGCGCTGTGGCGGCGCGAGCCGCTCGGCCCGGCCGGACGCGCGGTCACCGTCGCCATGCTGCCCGCCGCGCTGGGCCTGTGGGCGGACCTGGCGGGCACGCCCGCCACGCACACCGGCGCGCTCGTGCTGGGCGCGGCCGCCGCGCTGGCCGCCGTCGTCCCGCTGCTCGACCGGGCGATCGCGCCCACGGCCGCCGCCGCGCTCGGCCTGATCGGCGCGGCCACCACCGTCGCGGTCATCCTCCAGAACCGCGCCGAGATGTACGTGGCGGTGGCGTCGGTGACCGTCGCCATCGCCGTCCTCACCGGCGCGGCCGAGAAGGCCACCACCGGCCTCGCCCGCGCCATCGGCTCGGCGAGCGCGGTCCTCGTCCTGCTGGCGGTGCTCACCACGTGGACGTACCGGGTCGCGCCCGGTTTCGAGACGCTGACCCCGGTGGTCGTGGCGGCGGTGATCGGCGGGCTGGTCATGCTGCTGCCGGTGGGCGCGCGCCGTGGACCGGCGTGGGGCGCGGCGCTCGCGGCCGGGGTGGCCGCGCTGGTCGCGGCGGGTGTCGCGCTGGTGGGGTCGGCGGCGGCGATCGCGGCGGGCCTGCCGGTGTGGGCGGGGACGCCGTCGGGGTGGCTCGCCGAGGTGGAGCGGTTCCGGTTCCTGGGATGGCAGCCGCCGGTAGTGCTGCTGATCGCCGGGGCGGCCGGTGCGCTGCTGTTGCGCGGTCCCCTCCGGCATCACCTGCCGCTGCTGGCGCTGTCCGCCGCGACCCTGTCGGCACCCGTGGCGTGGCGGCTGGACTGGCCGGTCGCGCCGGTCCTGGCGATGACCGTGGCGGTGCTGCTGGCGGTCTCGGCCGCGCGCAAGGACCGTTTCGCACTCGCCCGCTACACCGCGGGCGCGGTCCTGGGCCTGTACGCGGCCGCCGGTGCGCTGCCCACGCCCACCGCGACGCTCATCGCGGGCGCGACGATCGCCGCCGCCGGGCTCCTCGTCGCCCTGCTGGCCGCCCGGCGCCAGGAGATCGCCGCCGGGCTGTCCACCACCGCCGCGCTGCTGGTACTGCCCGGCATGGCCGTCGCGGCGGTCGCCACCTTCGTCCCCGGCGCCCCTGCACGCACGTCCCTCATCGCCGCGACCGGCGCCGCCGCGCTGGGGCTGCTGATCACCGGGCTGCTGCGCGTCACCGCGTCGGCGAACCTGCCGTACGCGACGGTCGCGGTGCCGTTCGGCGCGGCCATCGTCGCCTTCGCCTCCCTGCCCACGACCGAGCCGACCCGCCTGTACGCGGCCGTCGCCGGGCTCATCGGCCTCGGCTCGGCCCTGCTCCAGCTACCCGACCGCCCGCTCGCGCGCGCCCGGGCCGCGCTCGCCGCGCCCACCCTCACCCTGGCCGCCGCGGTGTCCCTGCCGGCGGCGATCGCGCCGGTCACCTACCCGTACGACTGGCTGCGGGACGTGTGGGGACGCGTGCCCACCTCCACCGCCGACGGCCTGGCGCCCCGCCCGCCGAGCGGCGTCGGCAGCGCGCTGGACGTCGCGGTCCTCGCCGCCGTCGCCATCGCCGCGTGCCTCGCCGTCCTCGGCCTGGCCCCCAGACGGTGGACGGTCCCCACCGCGATCGGCGGTGGCGGCGTCGTCCTGCTCGCCGCACCGGTCGCCCTCGACCTCCCCTGGCCCATTGGCCCGCTCACCGCGCTGGCCATCGCGCTCGCCGCCGCCCTGGCCGCCGCCCTCGGCCGACCCGGCCCGCCCGCCGTGACGTGCCTGGTCATCGCCGCCGTGACCGGCGCGCCCGCGCTCGCCTGGTCCCTGGCGGCGAAACCGACGACCCTCATCGCCGCCGGCGCGCTCGTGGCGGCCGGCGCGCTCATCGCCGTCCGCGGCGGACCCGGACGCCGCGAGGCCGGACTCGTCGTCGGCGGCCTCGCGCTCACCGCCACCGCCTGCGCGGCGGGACTCGCCGCCGGGCTGCCCCGCGAACAGGTCGCCATCGGCGTCCTCGCCGCCGCCGTCGCGCAGCTGGCCGTGGCCGCGCTGCTGCGGCCCCGCGCCGAGTACCTCCCGATGGAGGTCGCCGCCCACCTCGGACTGCTGCCCGCCATCGGCTTCGCCGCGGCCGGACCCCGCCCACTCGCCATCGTCATCGCCGTCTACGGCGCCGCCCTCGGCCTCTACGCCCTGCGCGCCGGACGCGTGTACGCACTGGTCGCCGCACTCGCCGAACTCATCGCCTACTGGCTGCTGCTGGCCGCCGCCGACGTCGGCACCGCCGAGGCCTACACGCTGCCGGTGGCGGCGATCGCGCTGGCCGCCGGCGTCCTGGAGTTCCGCCGCCGCCCCGGGCTGCGCAGCTGGGTCGCCTTCGCGCCCGGCCTGCTCGCCGCTTTCCTGCCGACGCTCGCGCCGGTCCTGGTCGGCCACGGCGAGCCGTGGCGGCGGCTGGCGCTGGGCGCGGCGGCGCTGCTGGTCCTGCTGCTGGGCGCGGCCCGCCGCCTCCAGGCGCCCACCGTGCTCGGCGCGATCGTGCTGCTCGCCGTCACCGTCCACGAAATGGCGCTGCTGTGGACGCTGGTGCCCGCCTGGCTGCCCATCGCCGTGGCCGCCGTGCTGCTCCTGGTCACCGGCGCGACCTTCGAGCAGCGCCGCCGCGACTTCCACCGCCTGAAGAACGCCGTCGGGGGGATGCGCTAGAGCGCCAGCTGCCGGTTCTGCGTCCTGCGCGCCACCGTGAACCCGACCGCGGCGTTCACCCGCAGCATCGGCGCGTTATCGGCGGCGGTGGTCGTACGGACCCCCTCCACACCCGGATACCGCCCGGCCAGCCACGCCAGGTTCGCCACCTTCATCACCACGCCCAGACCCAGGCCACGATGCGCGCCGAGCACGGCGGTGTCCTGCTGGACGGCCTGCCCGGCACCGTCCAGGCCCACCTCCAGCTCGGTCAGGCCCGCCACCTCACCCGACGCGGCATGCACCGCGACGATGATGTGCCCGAGCAGCCCACGCGCCGCCTGACCCGCCTCACGCTCCCGCACCCGCTCCGGCGTCCACTCCGGGATCTGCACGGCCAGATCACCCAGCGGGACATCGGCGATCGCCGAACGCGCCCGCGCGAAGGACGCCAGCCGCGCCTCCGGCGTCGCCGTCCAGCCCTCCAGCCCTCCAGCACGTAACCATCGGGCACCGCCACCGGCTCCACCGGCACCGCCATGTCCCGCACCAGCCGCACCGTCCGCTGCGCCACGCTGAAACCCAGCGCGTCGGCCCACGGGCGTCCCGGACCGTCCTCGTCCACACCCTCGATCATCAGCACCGAACGGCCACCGGCCAGCCCGGCCAGCTCCCGCAACACCGCAGACCCGTGCCCACGCCGCCGGAACGCCGCGTCCACCGCGACAGTCGCGAACGCCAGATGCGTATTGTCCGAATCGCGCATCAACAGCTCACCGGCGGCCACCACACGGCCACCATCACGAACCACGACCCGCTCGAACCGCCGCGCCGCATTATCGGCCAGCGTCGCCCGCTTCAGCACCGACTCACGCGACACCGGATCCGGCGAACACCCCACCATCACATCGACATAACCGTCGAGATCCTCGGGCCTCATGCCAGCAACCTCCGCAACTCAGCGACGATCGGAGCATCGGCGGGCAACCACGGAACCGAATCCAGCTCGTGCACCGCCAGCCACCGCAACTCGGTGTGCTCCCGCGCCTGAGGCGTCCCCTCACGCAGCGTCGCCAGCCACACCTTCAGCGTGGCCCGCCCACCCGCCATGATCACGTCACCGCCGACGCGCTCGCCGACCTCGATGCTCACGCCGAGCTCCTCGTCGCACTCCCTGACCAGGGCGTCCACCTCGGATTCACCGGGTTCGACCTTGCCGCCGGGGAACTCCCAGCGCCCCGCCGCGGCCGGCGGATCGGAACGCGCGCCCGCCAGCACACGCTTACCGGAGATGATCGCGGCGCCCACGATGACCTTTTGTGTCGTCACGGCGCTCAACAGTGCCACAAGATCTTCCGTTGATCACCGTCCGAGGTCGCCCACCGCTCCACCGCCCGGCCGGAGAGGCATCGTCCTTCCGGTCAGTACTTGGTGTCGGACGCCACTGGGCGCGATACAGGACGACCGCCCAATCACGAACAGCCGGATATGGCCGAATTGCCCGCGTAGACACCGGCCTCGCTTGCGGCAAGACTCTAGGCACCGATGGTTAAGGCGCGACGGCGGTTCGGACACAACCCGATGAAGGCCACCGCCGCGGAGGTGCCCATGACACTAGGTGAACAGTTGCTCAAAGACGCGCTACGCCAACTGTCCGGCTGGACCGGCGACACGACCGGCATAAGCCGGACCCTGCCGATCGACGACAGCCAGCACGCCGAGATGACCGAACGCATCAAGGTGTACGCCGACACACTCGAACTGCGCCCCTTCGTCCGCCGCCACGACGGCGCCACCACGGTCTCCGTACGCAACCCCGACGGCGTCTCCGCCAACGACATCGCCTTCGCCGCGCGAGTCGAGGACGCCTACCGCTCCATCGCGCACATCACCGACATCGAACCGGCCCGCTCCACCTGGAGCCTCGCCGGCTGGTGGAAGCGCCGCACCACCACCACCTGACGCAGCCGCCCGCTATCGTCGCCCCCATGATCCCCACCCCCGGCGACGGCCTGGTCTTCCACGGTCCCCTCTCCGAAGCACGCGCCGCCTCACTCATCACCCGCCTCACCGCCGAACCCCGGCCCCGCACCATCCTCGACCTCGGCTGCGGCCGGGGCGAGCTCATGCTGCGGCTCCTGTCCGCCCTCCCCGACGCCACCGGTACCGGCGTCGACCTGCACGCGCCCGACCTCGCCGCGGGCGCCGCCACGGCGTCCGCGCGAGGACTCGGCGACCGCGTCCGCTTCCTGGAGGAGTCGGCGACCAACACCGAGCACGGCCCCGCCGACCTCGTCCTCTGCCTCGGCTCCAGCCACGCCCTCACCGACCTGGAACCCCCGGCCCACACCGCCGCCGCCCTCGTCGCCCTGCGCGCCCTCGTCAACCCCGGCGGACGCGTCCTGCTCGGCGAAAGCCACTGGACCCGCACCCCCACCCTCGACGAGCTCGCCCACATGTGGCCCGACGCCTCCGCGAGCGAACACGGATACCTCGCCGACCTCACCGACGCCGCCGTCGCAGCGGGCTTCCGCGTGCAGTGGGTGGAGACGGCGACATTGGACGAATGGGACGCCTTCGAGTCGGCGTACCTGGCGGCGTGCGAGGTGTGGCTGGCGTCGAACGAGGACGAGAAGCTGCGCGAGCGGGTGACGACCCAGCGCTCGCGGTACCTGCGGGGGTACCGAGGGGTGATGGGGCAGGCTTACTTGACGTTGGTGGCGGGTTGAGGTCGTGAGGGCTTGAGCGGGCCTTCTCGGCCGTGTCGGGACGTGTGAAGCTTGCGGCCGTTCGGGGTGGGGCTGTTCCTGAGCTGCCCCGGTATGGCTTGAGGCCGTAGTGCTCGGGCTGGCGTCTGGGCTGCCGCGCATCCAGGTCGCAGGGCGACCCGGATGCTTGCCACTGAAGTGCCTTGTACCCCGGCGTGTGCGAACCACGGCCCGAACCCCCGCCTTCGTGTTTGAAGCCGGGTTTTAAGAGCTCGCCCTTCACGACCGGCCGGGGCAACGGTGAAAGAGCAGATCTCTCCATCCCTTTAGTCGTCGAACTAAAGACCATGACGGTCACCGCAACCACAAGCCGAGCCGCAAGCCCTTCGGCCAGCGTCCGACTCGGCTCTAGGGGCAGCAACGCCGGGTACGGAAACCGAGGGCAAGTGTTCCGGCCGGCCACGGCCGGAACACGCGGCAGCTCGACCACCTGGGTGACCACGACGGCGAGTGCGACCCATTACGGCCTCTCCCGCTGACCCACTCGCCGCAGGACGAACCCCGCACGATCCCCCGGCCTACCTCCGCTTGCGAGGCTTGGCCACCGCCTTCTTCGCGACCGGCTTCCCGCCCTGCCGCGCCTTCCCGGCCTGTCCCTTGCCGCCCTGAGCCTTACCGCCCTGGGTCTTGCCGCCGCCCTGCCCCTTCGCCCCCTGGGCCTTCGCGGCGGTCTTCGTCGCGCTCTTGGCCGGCTGCTGCGACTGCTCCCCCGCGCCCCTCCCCCGCGAGCTGTTCGCCGTCCGTCCCCGCACGATCCCGATGAGCTCCTCCATCAGCTCACCCGTCTCCCCCTCCGGCCAGGCCAGCGCGACGCCCGCCTGGACGGCGTCGGTCACCGGCCGGTACCGCACTTCGGGCCGGTGGTGGAAGCGCGCGACCGACTGGGGTACCACGAGCACGCCGATCCCGGCTTCGACGAGGTCGACGGCGTCCGCCGTGGTCGCCGGGCGTTCGACGGCGGCCTTGCCGGGCGGGGTGGCGTCCCAGGGCAGTGTGTCGTCGAGGGGGTGGAAGACGATCTCGTCATCGAGGTCGGCGCAGGTGAGTTCTTCGACGGCGGTGACGACGTGCCCTTTGGGCACCATCACGACCGTCACCTCGGTGTACAGGGGGATGGCGTTGAGGCCGGTCTTGTCGAGGGGGGCGCGGACGAGTCCGGCGTGGACGTCGCCGCGCTTGACGGCGTCCAGGGCCTCGGCGGCCTCCATGGCGATCAGTTCGAGGGGGACGTCGGGGAGCCGTGTCTCCCACACCCTCGCCCACTTCGCCGGTGTGGCTCCTGGCACGTACGCGAGGCGGAAGGTGTCTGTCACCGGCTCAGGCTATCTCCGCGCTGGTTAGGGTGTTCCCATGACGTCGCACAAGACCGCCCAGACCATGAAGCCCGCCACGGCGGCGAAGAAGCTGGAGATCTACCTGGAGGCCACGCCCGCCGAGTTCCGCGAAGGCGTGGTCTCCCGCGACGAACTGAACGCCCTGCAAGCGGACCCGCCGGCCTGGCTGCGCGACCTCCGCCGCGACGGCCCGCACCCCCGCTCCGTCGTCGCCGCCCGGCTGGGCGTGTCCATCGCGGGCCTCGCCCGTGGCGGTGTGACCGAGGCCCTGACGACCGACCAGATCGACGCCATCAAGGCCGACAACCCGCAGTGGCTGATCCGCGAGCGCGAGACGCAGGCGAAGGTGCGCGCGGAGGAGAAGCGGCTGCGGCACCGCGACTAGCCCGCTTCACGCCGCTTTCGCATAACCCTTGACGGCTTCCTGGAAGTCGGTCTCCGGGTGTTCCAGCCCGGTGAGCTGCACCGCTTCGCGCCGGAACACTCCCGCCAGCAGCCAGTCGACGAGGACGCGTGCCTTGTGGTTGAGGGTCGGTACCCATGCCAGGTGGTACGCGCGGTGCGCGAGCCAGCCGAGGAAGCCGGTGAGCCGGACGCGGTAGACCTGCGCGACTCCCTGGTGGTGGCCGAGTCCGGCGACCGAGCCGAGGTAGGCGTGTTTGTAGGCCTTCATGCGGCGGCCGCGGATGTGGGCGACGATGTTGCGGCCGAGCAGTTTCGCCTGCCGGACGGCGTGCTGCGCGTTGGGCGCGGTGAACGCGCCGGGGTTGGTGAGGTCGGGGACGGCGGCGCCGTCACCGGCCGCGAAGGCGTCGTCGAGGCCGTCGATGGTGAGGTACGGCGTGGCCTTGACGCGCCCGATCGCGTCGACGGGCAGTCCGCTGTCGGCAGCGAGTGGGTTGGGGCGCCCACCGGCGGCCCAGACGAGCGTCCCGGCGTCCAGTTCGGTGCCGTCGCTGAGGACGGCGAGGCCACCTGTGGCCGATTCCAGGCGCGCGTTGAGGCGGACGTGGACGCCGCGCTTGCGCAGGGCCTTGACCGTCCACTCGCCGAGTTGCGGGGCGAGTTCGGGCAGGATCGCGCCGGTGGCCTCGACGAGGTTCCAGTTGAGTTCGTCGCGCGCGATCTGCGGGTGGTAGCGCAGCGCGTCGTCGGCGAGTCCCTGCATCTCGGCGAGCGCTTCCACACCCGAGAACCCGCCGCCCACGACGACGAAGGTGAGCGCGCGGCGCCGGACGTCCGGGTCGTCGGTCGACGCGGCGGCGGCGAGTTGCGCCAGGACGCGGTTGCGCAGGTGGACGGCCTCGCCGACGGTCTTGAAGCCGACGGCGTGCTCGGCGAGTTCGGGAATCGGCAGCCCGCGCGTGATCGACCCGGCGGCCATGACGACGATGTCGTAGTCGAGCTGGTAGGCGCGCCCCTGCGCGGGGACGAACGTCGCCCGCCGCGCCGCGTGGTCGACGTCGGTCACGCGCCCGGTGAGGACCCGCATGCCGGGCAGCGTCCGGTTCAGCGGCGCGACGACGTGCCGCGGTTCGATGGCGCCACCGGCCGCCTCGGCGAGGAACGGCTGGTAGGTCATGTATCCGCGTGGGTCGACGACGGTGACCTCGGCTTCGCCGCGCCGCACGAGGCTCCGCAGGCCGAGGGCGGTGTAGAGGCCGACGTAGCCGCCGCCGATGATGAGCACCTTTTTCATGGCCGTCTCCTTCTCTCGTTCCGCCAGTAAGACGGCGCTGGGAGAGGGCGCGTGACAGTGGGGTCGGTCACGTCGGCGCGGCGCGCCCGCCTCGGGCGGCGGGCGCGCCGTGAAATGGCGTTCGGGCCGCATGAATCGACACGGCAGCGCCATTTCATGGATTCACCGGAATCCTTTTGAATGGTCACGCTCGTCTCAAGAGGGAGCCACGAGCGGCATTCCCGCATCCGCGAATCGGGTACGAGAAAGGGGTCCCGCCGTGGTCGGCGGGACCCCTGTCGCGCTGTCCGGCACTTCGTGCCCGGGAGCGGCCTGGACGTTGAAGCGGAACTCCACCACGTCGCCGTCGCACATCACGTGTTCTCGGTCACGTCCCGGCGGCCCGATCAGGACGCGGTGAAGGCCCGCACCGCCGCGTAGTCCTCCTCGGTGAGCCCCACCCGGGCGTCGACCCGGCGCAGCAGCGCACGCCCGGGGTGCATCGCCGCCACCCACGCCCGGTCGGCGTCGGTGATCTCATCGTCGAGCCACCCGAACGGTCTCCCGGCGGCACACGCCACCAGGCCCGGGGTCTTCCAGTGCACTCGCGGCGGCGGGTCCTCGTCGGGCCAGGCCACGACGGGCAGCCGGGGCAGCCCCAGCAGTGGCGCGATGTGCGCGTTGGCGTCTTCGCCCCACGTCGTCGCCCACATGAGCTCGCAGCCGAGGGCGAGCAGCCGAGGCCCGTGCGCGGGGTCGACGCGGTCGAGCAGGGTTCCGGTCTCCCGGAACGCCGGATACGCCGACGGCCCACCGAACGGGATCAGCGGGCCGTCGACGTCGAGGTACAGGTGGGTCATACGTTGAAGCGGAACTCCACGACGTCGCCGTCGCGCATCACGTATTCCTTGCCCTCCATGCGGACCTTGCCGCGGGAGCGGGCTTCGACCATGGAGCCGGCGTCGATGAGGTCGTCGAAGGACACGACTTCGGCCTTGATGAAGCCGCGCTGGAAGTCGGTGTGGATCTCACCGGCGGCTTCGGGGGCGGTGGCGCCTTGGCGGATGGTCCAGGCGCGGGTCTCCTTGGGGCCGGCGGTGAGGTAGGTCTGGAGCCCGAGGGTGTGGAAGCCGATGCGGGCGAGCTGGTCGAGGCCGGGTTCGGCCTGGCCGGTCGACTGGAGGAGCTCCAGGGCCTCTTCTTCGTCGAGTTCGATGAGCTCGGACTCGATCTTGGCGTCCAGGAAGACCGCGTCGGCGGGGGCGACGAGTTCGCGGAGGGAGGCCAGGAGGGTCTCGTCGCCGAGCTGGGACTCGTCCACGTTGAACACGTAGAGGAACGGCTTGGCGGTCAGCAGGTGCAGTTCGCGGAGGGGTTCGAGGTCGAGACCGGCGTTGAACACGGTCCTGCCCTCGTTGAGGATCTCGCGGGCGGCCTTGATCGCGGCCAGGCGCGACTGGAGGTCCTTGTCGTTGCCCTTGACGCGGGCTTCCTTCTCCAGGCGGGGAAGGGCCTTGTCGATGGTCTGGATGTCGGCGAGGATCAGCTCGGTGTTGATCGTCTCGATGTCGTCGGCGGGGGACACGCGGCCGTCGACGTGGGTGACGTTGCCGTCGGCGAAGACGCGGACGACCTGGCAGATCGCGTTCGCCTCGCGGATGTGCGCCAGGAACTGGTTGCCCTTGCCGAGGCCCTCGGAGGCGCCGCGGACGAGCCCGGCGATGTCGACGAAGGTGACGGTGGCGGGGAGGATCCGCTGCGAGGAGTAGACCTCGGCGAGCTTGGGCAGCCGGGGGTCGGGCACTCCGACGACGCCGGTGTTGGGCTCGATGGTGGCGAACGGGTAGTTCGCGGCCAGGATGTCCGAGCGGGTCAGCGCGTTGAAGAGGGTGCTCTTGCCGACGTTGGGCAGGCCCACGATGCCGATGGTCAGTTTCACCCGGCCATTGTCCCCGCCCGGCGGGTGTGACGCACACCACGGGGTCGAGGAGTGCCCTGTTGCATTGATGGGCGAGGATGAGGAGCCCCACCACCCACCGACCCCTACACCGCATGGGAGGGCCCAATGCGGCACGTCCTCAGTCTCATCTACGGCCTCTTCGGCACGCTCGTCGCGTGGCTGGCCGCCGCGATCGGCGCCACCGCGCTCGTGTACGCCAACGCTCCGGGCGAAGTGCCCGGGGACGTGTGGGCCAAGACCAAGCTCATCGGGTACGCGGGACTGGTCGTCGCAGGGCTGATCCTGGGCTTCCTGGCAACGCTGCGGCTGTCCCCGGCCGGCCCGATCCTGGCCGGTGTCCTGCTGCTGGCGGGTCAGGCGGTCTACGAGAACAAGCCGAGCCTGTTCCAGATGGCCTGGCTCACCGACGGCCTCAAGCTCCCGAAGGAAGCGCTGGTCTACCCGGCGTCCATGTACGCGCCCGTCATCGTCGGCGTGATCCTGCTGACGGCCGCCGCGAGCGCCGCCCGCTGGCAGACCCCCAAGAAGGAGACGCCGGCCCCGACCGACTACCTGGCCTCCGAACCTCCCCTCGGTTCCGGCTACGACCCCTACGGCCAGCAGCCGATCGACCCGTTCGCGCCGCAGGCGCCGACCTACGAACCGGCTCCGGCCGTGCCCTCGCAGCCGTCCATGTACGTGGACGACGGCGAGTCGCCCACCACGATGCTGCCGCCCCCGGCCGGGCAGAAGCCCCAGCCGCCGCAGTATCCCCACCAGTAAGCAGAGCCGCATCAGCAAGCGGAGTCCAGCAAGTGCGCGGAGCCCCGTCCGCGTGCCGGGTCTCCGTCGGTGAACGGATAACGAGCGAAGGCCCCGGGAGGTGACTCCCGGGGCCTTCTCACGCGTGGATCACCGCGGGGCGGTGGTTCGGCGGCGCGGGCTCAGTAGCGGTAGTGCTCCGGCTTGTACGGGCCCTCGATCGCCACGCCGAGGTAGGACGCCTGCTCCTTGCTCAGCTCGGTGAGCTTGACGCCGAGGGCGTCCAGGTGCAGGCGCGCGACCTTCTCGTCGAGCTGCTTGGGCAGCGTGTACACGCCGATCGGGTACTGCTCGGGCTTGGTGTAGAGCTCGATCTGCGCCAGCACCTGGTTGGCGAAGCTGTTGCTCATCACGAAGCTGGGGTGCCCGGTGGCGTTGCCCAGGTTCAGCAGGCGGCCCTCGGAGAGGATGATGATCTTCTTGCCGCCGTCGAACTCCCACACGTCGACCTGGGGCTTGATGTTCTCGCGGCGGACGTCGGTGCGCGCGGCGAGCCCGGCCATGTCGATCTCGTTGTCGAAGTGGCCGATGTTGCCCACGATCGCCTGGTGCTTCATCCGCGACATCTGGTCGGCGGTGATGACGTCCTTGCAGCCGGTGGCGGTGACGAAGATGTCGCCGGTGGCGATGACGTCTTCCAGGGTGGTGACCTGGTAGCCGTCCATGGCCGCCTGGAGGGCGCAGATCGGGTCGACCTCGGTGACGATGACGCGCGCGCCCTGGCCGCGCAGGGACTCCGCGCAGCCCTTGCCGACGTCGCCGTAGCCGCACACGACGGCGGTCTTGCCGCCGATGAGGACGTCGGTGGCGCGGTTGATGCCGTCGATGAGCGAGTGGCGGCAGCCGTACTTGTTGTCGAACTTGCTCTTGGTGACCGAGTCGTTCACGTTGATCGCCGGGAACGCCAGGGTGCCCTCGCGCTGCATCTCGTACAGGCGGTGGACGCCGGTCGTGGTCTCCTCGGTGACGCCCTTGACCGACTCGGCGATGCGCGAGAAGCGGGTGGTGTCCTCTTTGAGGGACCGGTTGAGCAGCTCCAGGATGACCTGGAACTCCTCGGAGTCGGCGGTGGACGGGTCCGGGGCCGCGCCCGCCCGCTCGTACTCGGCTCCCTTGTGGACCAGGAGGGTGGCGTCACCGCCGTCGTCGAGGATCATGTTCGGCTCCTCGGTGCCCCAGTCGAGGGCGCGCTCGGTGCACCACCAGTACTCCTCAAGGGTCTCGCCCTTCCAGGCGAAGACGGGCACGCCCTGCGGGTTCTCCGGCGTCCCTTCGGGACCGACGGCGATCGCGGCGGCCGCGTGGTCCTGGGTGGAGAAGATGTTGCAGCTGGCCCACCGGACGCGCGCGCCCAGCGCGACGAGCGTCTCGATCAGCACGGCGGTCTGCACGGTCATGTGCAGGGAGCCGGTGATGCGCGCGCCCGCGAGGGGCTGCGTGGCGGCGAACTCGGCGCGCACCGACATCAGACCGGGCATCTCGTGCTCGGCGAGGGTGATCTCCTTGCGGCCGAACGCCGCGAGCGTGAGGTCGGCGACCTTGAAGTCCTGGGTCTGCGGCACGGTACTCGTCATGGGGGAAATCTTACGGTCCGCCGGAAGAGGTGGCACCGTCGGCAACCGGACCGTCACGAGCGAGCGGCCACCCGTCTCCCCGGGCGGCCGCTCTGGACTCGGATCAGAACTGGAGGTCGGAGCACTGGTAGAACGCGTTGCCGGTGTCGGCGATCGTCCAAACGGCGTACAGCATGTGCCGCCCGCTCAATGCCGGGAGCGTGACGGTGTGCGAGACCGAGGACGGAGGCTGCCGGCCGCCGTAGGGGAACGTCGCGATCGGCGTCAGGTTCAGCGCGGAGCGCGTCAGCTTCGCCGTCTGGTTCCAGCCGGGTTTGGTGAGGTAGTACTTGAAATCGGTGGTGGCGTGCGCCGCGGTGAGCTTCCACTTGATCGTGTAGGACGATCCGCCGCTCACGCTGTTGGCGGGCCAGCCGCCGTTGCGCTGGTCGTCGAGCTGACCGAACTGCGAGAGGTTGGCGCTGCACAGGCGCCCGTCAGAGGGTCCGCCGTTGGGGAAGCCCTTGGGGCCCTCCACCGACTGCGGCTCCCACTGGATCGGGCCGCAGTTCCTGGCGGTGCCCATCTGGCAGTAGAGCGCGCGGCTGATCGGCGCGTTGGTGTAGCCGTGCGCGTAGGCCTCGCCGCCCGCGAGGAGGAGCAGCAGCGTGGCGACGGCCGAGGCGAGGAGGGTTAACGCGGCTCGCCGCAGGTTCTTTCTCTTGCTTTGTGTCATGCCGGGGGCCTTTCCGATGCGATCTCCTTGGGTAGGAAAGCTTCCTTAGGATATGGGATTGCGCCGATTTGGGCCAGGGTTAAGTGAAGAATCCGTGAAGTGGGGTTTGCCGGAGGTTGCGCGCATCGCCCGGCGAGACGTCCTCACCCGACGGCGGACGCCCGACCGGCGACGAGAAGACCCCGCATCGCGGGCATACGTACGGGGCGCCCGGTGCCCGGCTACTTTCGCCGAATCCCGACCGCCCCGTACTCCCCCCGGTTTGGTTCCCCCGCGCGGCTCGGACGGTCCACTCTCACTTCCCAGCGAGGTCTACGTCGCGATGACGCTGCGTACTTAGATCCTCACCCTCCGCCGATCGCCTGTCAAGCGGAAAGCCGAAAAGACTGCGAAATTCTCCATTCGCCCCAATGGTCGGCGATCCGCACCACACCCCGGGGCGCACTGTGCTAGGCCCGGGGTAGGCTCTCCGACGCGAAGGGGAGTAGTCCTCCAACTGCCTGATCGACACACTGATCGCCCGCGATCCGGTCAGGCGGCCTCGAAGGTTCACGCGTTGTGACCCGCGAGGCGGACGAGACCTTCGACCCGCTGTTACAGCCGGGTCGAGGTCAGCCATGCCCCCGTCCCGGTGCCATCTTCCCGGGACCCCCTCCCGGGCTGAACCTGGAAGGTCCCGTGACGGGTTTCATCACCGCCCTCGGCATCAGCTTCGCCGTCATCTTCGTCGCCGAACTCGGCGACAAGTCGCAGCTCATGGCGCTCACCTTCGCCACACGATTCCGCCCGCTGCCGGTGCTCATCGGCATCACCGTCGCCACCGCGATCGTGCACGCCGTCTCCGTCGCCGTGGGTTACGGCCTCGGGGCCACGCTGCCGACCGGCTGGATCTCGCTGGCCGCCGCCGTCGCGTTCCTCGGCTTCGGCGCCTGGACGCTGCGCGGCGACAAACTCACCGACGAAGAGAAGGAGAAGGCGAACAAGACCACCAAGTCGGCCATCTGGGCCGTCGGCATCGCCTTCTTCCTCGCCGAGCTCGGCGACAAGACCATGCTCGCCACCATCACCCTCGCCACCCAGCACGGCTGGTTCGGGACGTGGCTGGGCTCGACGGTCGGCATGGTCGCCGCCGACGCCCTCGCCATCGTCGTCGGGCGCGCGCTCGGCAAGCGCCTCCCGGAGAAGGTCATCAAGTACGGCGCGGCCGCGCTGTTCGTGATCTTCGGAATCTGGCTCGGTATCGACGCGATCCGTCAGCTGACGGCGGCCTGATACAGCTCGCCGAAGCCGGTGGCGGTAACGACGTCACCGGCGTCGGCGGACACGAAGGCCGCCTGGCCGGGCAGCAGCGTCACCTCCGACACCCCGTCGTCCAGCCGGACCTGACCCGACCAGCACAGGAACACCCGCGGCCCCTTCGCGATCAGCTTCGCCTCGTCCACCAGACCGCCCACGCGCGCGCGGGTCAGCCGGAACTCCGGCATCGGCGTCGGCCACTCGCTGACGCCGGGGGCGACCTCGACGGGTGTGACGCGCGGGTCGGCGAGCGGCTCGTAGCGCAGGACCCGCAGCAGCTCCGGGACGTCGATGTGCTTGGCGGTGAGCCCGCCGCGCAGGACGTTGTCCGAGGCGGCCATGATCTCGACCCCGACGCCGCGCAGATAGGCGTGGGCGTTGCCGGCGGGCATGTAGATGGCCTCGCCGGGCTGGAGGACCACGTGGTTGAGCATCATCGCCAGCAGGACGCCGATGTCGCCCGGGTAGGCCTTGCCCAGGGCGGCGGCCATCGCGTAGGTCCGCCCGTCCTCGCCGTCGCCGGCCAGCGCGGCGCACGCGGCGACGACCTGGTCCAGCAGCGGCCCGCGCATCGACTCGGGCACGGTCATGACCGTGGTGACCGCCTCGCGCAGCGCCTGCCCGGGGTCGCCGTGCCGCAGCAGATCGACGGTCGGGGCGAGGGCGGGGACGTCCAGCCGCGCCAGCAGCTCCGCCGAGCGCACCGGGTCCCGGAAGCCGCACAGGGCGTCGAACTCCGACATCGCCACCAGCAGCTCGGGCTTGTGGTAGGGGTCGACGTAGTTGCGGACGGTGGCGTCCAGCGGGATCTGCTCGGTCTCCTCGGCGTCGAACCCGGCGCGGGCCTGCGCGGCGTCCGGGTGCGCCTGGATGGACAGGGGCGCGTCGGCGGCCAGGACCTTCATGAGGAACGGCAGGCGCTCACCGAACCGGCGGACGTTGTCGGCGCCCAGGAGCGCGACGGGGTCGGCGGCGATCACGTCGAGGAGCGAGCGTCCGTCGGCGACCACGGCCGAGGGGTTGCCGGGGTGCGCCCCCATCCACAGCTCGGCCTCGGGCTGCTCGGCGGGGAACTTGCGTCCCTGGACGGCGGCGATGGCGGTGTGCGAGCCCCACGCGTAGTGGCGGATCGGGTTCTCCAGCAGTTCCACGGTTCTATCGTCCTTCGGCAGATGAACGCCCGATGATGCCGGGCGTATGGCTTGGTGACGAGTCTTGCTATTTCGTGCCGCTTTGCGCCCGGTCGATGTCGGGTTCGAGGTAGATGACGCGGGCGATCGGGACGGCCTCGCGGATGCGGGCCTCGGCCTTGTCGATGCCGCGGGCGATCTCCGCGGCGGTCTCGTCGTGGCGGACGGCGATCTTGGCGGCGACCAGGAGCTCCTCGGGGCCCAGGTGCAGCGTCTTCATGTGGATGATGTGGTCGACCTCTTCGCCGACCAGGGCCTTCTCGATGGCGGCCACGTGCTCCTTGGTCGCCGACTCGCCCAGCAGCAGCGACTTGGTCTCCATGGCCAGGATGATCGCGACGATGACCAGCAGGACGCCGATGAGGACGGTGAAGACGCCGTCGAAGATGCCGTTCTTCGTCAGTAGCGTCAGTCCCACGCCGAACAGCGCCAGGATGAGGCCGACGAGGGCGGCCAGGTCCTCCAGCAGGACGACCGGCAGCTCCGGCGCCTTGGCGTTGCGGATGTAGTTGCTCCAGGTGGTCTTGCCGCGTTCCCGGTTGGCCTCGGTGATGGCGGTCTTGAAGGAGTAGGACTCCAGCCCGATCGCGATCACCAGCACCACCAGCGGCACCCACCACCACTTCGATTCGAGGAGGTCGTTGGGGTGACCCTCGATGCTCTCGGTGACCTTGTGATAGCCCTCGTAGACGGCGAAGAGGCCACCGACGCTGAACAGCACGATCGACACGATGAACGCGTAGATGTAGCGCTCGCGGCCGTAACCGAAGGGGTGCTCGGGCGTCGCCTTGCGGGCGGCGCGCTTGCCGCCGACGAGGAGGAGCGCCTGGTTGCCGGAGTCGGCCACCGAGTGGATGCCCTCGGCGAGCATGGACGACGACCCGGTGAGACCGAACGCGACGAACTTCGTCACCGCGATCCCCAGGTTCGCCCCCAGTGCCGCGATGATGGCCTTGGTTCCGCCGCCGGCGCTCACGTGATCTCCCCGCTTTCGATTGGGCTAGGTCGGGCATTCGCGCCGCCGCGCCGCCCGGGGGTACGGGCGGTGCGGGCGCGGTTTGGGCAACAAGATAGCGGACGGGGACCGACGCGCAGGCACGCGACCGGCCCCGTCACCGCGAAGGCCCTGGTCAAGGGCATGTCGTTCTAGTCGAGGGTGGAACGGGAGAGCTCCTTGAGCTCCGAGACCGCCGGCACCGACATCGGGTCGAGCGCGTGCGCCAGGGCGAGGTACACCGAGGTGAAGTCGGGCACGGCGACCAGGGACGCCAGCCGCTCCAGCGCCGAGGCGCCCTCGGCGTTGATCACGTCGCAGCGGATGCCGCGCCGGTCGGCCAGTTCGACCACCGCGTCGGCGCGGCGGACGTCATTGGGCGCCCCGTCGTCCTCGCCGTCGATGCCGTCGTCGCGCAGCAGCACGATCCGCAGGCGCGTGGAGCTCACGTCGTCGTCGCCGGGGTCGGCGAAGATGTCGCGGTCCTGCTCGGCGAGGGTGCCGAAGACGCCGTCGAGCAGACCCACCCGGCCGCGCCCGACCTCGCCGAGCTCACCGGCGACGACGGGGTAGCGCGCGTTGGCGGCGAGCATGTCGCCGAAGCGGCGGGCGGCCACACCGGCCAGGGGCGAGGAGCCCCACACGACCGGGATGGAGTTGGCCATGTCCAGCGCGAGGGACTTCGCGGGGTTCACGAACGGGTCGGCCGAGGGCTTGCAGCGCTCGGCGTCGGCGTCCAGGCGCGCGGCGGTCTCGGCGATGTCGGCCTCGTTGAGGCGGATCAGCCCGAAGGACTTCGCGGCCATCAGCACCGGCACGGTCAGCGCCCACAGGCTCATGCGGGCCGGAGCGCGGCGCGGCACGGGGATGTAGGGGGCGCGGGCGCGCTCGGCGACGGCCTGGAGCTCGGTGTCGGGGGCGCCGATGGCGACCAGGCGCGCGCCGCGGCGGGCGGCGGCCTCGGCGGCGGCGAGCGCCTCGGGGCTGCGCCCGGACGCCGACACCGCGATCACGACGTCGGCGGCGCCGACCCAGCCGGGGATGCCCGCGCTGCGGTGGGCGACGACGGGGACGGGCGCGCGCGGCCCGGCCACGGTGGACAGGATGTCGCCGGTGCGCCCGGCGGTACCGACGCCGGCGACGACAACGGCGCGGGGGCGGCCCTCGTCGGCGAGGGAGGCCAGGTTGGCCTCGGCGGCCAGCGCGGCGGCCTCGCGCATCTGCGGTCCGGCCTGCGCGACGGCGAGCAGCGCGCCGCCGGGGTCGCCGGCGGCGATGGCCTCGGCGGTCTCCAGGCGGCCCTCGTCGACCTGGCAGGCGCCGCTGACGCCGGCGGTGCCGTCGTCCATGCGGCGGCTCACGCGGCGCCGGCCTTCGGCCCGGACACGGCCTCGTCGAGCAGCAGCACCGGGATGCCGTCCCGCACGGCGAAGACCCGCGCGCATTCGGTGCAGGTCAGGGTCTGGGCGTCGGCGTCATAGGTGAGCGGCGCGTGGTGCTCGGCCGGGCAGGCGAGCACCTCCAGGAGAGTGGCGTCGAGTGACACAGGTGGCTCCTCGTTGTTACGTGGCTTCAGCCGCGGACGATGGCGAGCACCTCGTCGCGCAGCCCCTCCATGCGTTCGGGGGTGGGGGCTTCGACGTTGAGGCGCAGCAGGGGCTCGGTGTTCGAGGCGCGCAGGTTGAGCCACGCGCCGTCGGCGAAGGTGACGGTGAGCCCGTCCAGCCGGTCGAGTTCCTCCGTCGCGAAGTGCGCGGCGACCTGGTCCTGCTTGGCGGCGGCGTCGGTGACGGTGGAGTTGATCTCGCCGGAGGCGACGTAGCGCTCGTAGGCGCGGGCGAGCTCGGAGAGGGGCCGGTCGCTCTGGCCGAGGGCGGCCAGGGTGTGCATGGCCGCGAGCATGCCGGTGTCGGCGAACCAGAAGTCGCGGAAGTAGTAGTGGGCGGAGTGCTCACCGCCGAAGATGGCGTTGGTGCGGGCCATCTCGGCCTTGATGAACGAGTGGCCGACGCGGGAGCGCACGGCGGTGCCGCCGTTCTCGGCGACGATCTCGGGGACCGCGCGCGAGGTGATCAGGTTGTAGATGATCGTGGCGCCGGGGTCGCGGGCGAGTTCGCGGGTGGCGACCAGTGCGGTGATCGCCGAGGGGGACACGGGGTCGCCGTTCTCGTCGATGACGAAGCAGCGGTCGGCGTCGCCGTCGAAGGCCAGGCCGATGTCGGCGCCGGCTTCGACGACCTTCTTCTGGAGGTCGACGAGGTTGGCCGGTTCCAGCGGGTTGGCCTCGTGGTTGGGGAAGGTCCCGTCGAGTTCGAAGTACATGGGCACGACGGTGACGGGCAGTCCCTCGAAGACGGTGGGGACGGTGTGGCCGCCCATGCCGTTGCCCGCGTCGACGGCGACGGTGAGGGGGCGGATGCCGCTCAGGTCGACCAAGGTGCGCAGGTGGGCGGCGTAGTCGGTGAGGAAGTCGCGTTCGGTGATGGTGCCCGGGACGTCGGCGGTGGTGGGCTCCTCCCGCTGGTCCAGGATCGCCTGGGCGCGGTCGCGCATGGCGGCCAGGCCGGTGTCCAGGCTGATGGGGCGCGCTCCGGCCAGGCAGGTCTTGATGCCGTTGTACCGGGCCGGGTTGTGGCTGGCGGTGAACATCGCGCCGGGGATGTCGAGGATGCCCGAGACGTAGTAGAGCTCGTCGGTGGAGCACAGTCCGGCGAGGACGACGTCGAGTCCGGCGCGGGTGGCGGCTTCGGCGAAGGCGCGGGCCAGTTCGGGTCCGGTGTCGCGCATGTCGTGGGCGACGGCGATCTTCGTGGCGCCCTCGGCGCGGACGAGGTCGGCGAAGCCGGTCCCCAGGGCCGCCGCGGCCGCCGCGTCGAACTGGTCGGGGACGGTGCCCCGGATGTCGTACGCCTTGACGATGCTGGCCAGGTCCGGCACTGGCGCCCCTCTCCTCGGATGGATGACCAGTGCCTCAGACTACCGGTCGTCCACGATGCGCAAATGGCCACGTCGTCCGGTGTTGGCGTCGCGCGGGGCGGGTGAGGGCGGCTGCGGTGGGGGGTCGCGGCGCGCGGGGGCGTCGGGGAAGGGCAGCTCCGGGGGCCCGTCGTCGCGGGGCCGGGCGGCCTCGCGGACGGCTTCGGCCAGCGCGACGAGGTCGTCGGTGCTGGGTTCGGGGGCGGCGTATTCGCCCTCGTGGCGCACCAGGTCCCAGCCGCGGGGCGCGGTGAGGCGGGTGGCGTGGGTTTCGCACAGGTCGTAGGAGTGCGGTTCATCGGAGGTGGCGAGCGGCCCGACGACCGCGGTGGAGTCGACGTAGATGTACGTCAATGTGGCGACCGCGCTGTTGCGGCAGCCGTTTCGCGAACACAGCCGATGTGACCTCACGCGCCGAACGGTACCGCCGCGCGATGGGCGGCTGCATCCGATATCGGTCCGACACGCCGGGCGGCCGCCGTGTGCGGGCCCCGGGCCGGGCGGTTCTAGGCTTGCGGGATGACCCGAGTACCCCGATCCGCCAGACGCGGCGCTCGCGACCGCCGTGGGCGCGGGCTGCGCGGGCGCCTGGTCCCGTCGTCGGTGCCGATGGCGCGGACGCGTGCGGAGACCTTCGATGACATGGTGCTGTCGGCGGTGGAGCAGCTGGAGCGGCATCTGGCCGGGCGCGACACCGACGAGCACCGGCGCGCCGCACGGCGGCTGCGCGAGGTGGAGTTCGCCGTCGAGGACGTGCCCGGCGAGTTCAATGTGTACGACACCGACGTGCTGGAGGACGGTCAGGTCCCGCTGGCGCGGTTGCTGCCCGCGCAGCCGGGTACGGCCGGCGCGCAGCCGCGGATCGTGCTGTACCGGCGTCCGCTGGAGTTGCGCGGGGACGGTGACGATCTGGCGGCGCTGATCAAGGACGTGGTGACCGAGCAGGTGGCGAACCTGCTGGGGCTGGATCCGGCCGACTTCGATCCGCCCGAGTGACGGTGCGGGTGGGGCGCCCCACCCGGCACGTCAGGCGGCCCTGGGCGACTCGATCTCGCCGTCATAGGGCTGGATCGCGACCGGGACCGGAACGGTGATCGAGACGGGGGCCATGGCCGCCTGCGCGGCGGCGCGGGCCTCATTGGCGCGCCTTTTGAGTTTGCGCCGTTCCCGTTCCGACATTCCGCCCCAGATACCGAAGCGCTCGTCATGACGCATCGCGTACTCAAGGCACTCGGTGGTCACCTCGCAGCGCGAGCAGATTCGTTTGGCCTCACGTGTCGACCCCCCCTTCTCCGGGAAGAACGCCTCCGGGTCGGTCTGCGCGCACAACGCGCGCTCCTGCCACTCGGGGACGCTTCCCAGCAGGTCGGCCAGGATGTCTTGGCCGTCCATTATGTACGCCTCCTCGCTCACCTGTCCGGTGGTAATTGGCGCCAACCCCCCGCTGTGCGGAACCGCCTGACGGACATCGGCGGTCCGTTGCGACGGGTTTCCGTCACACCCCTCTGCTGAATTACACGCGTGTCATCCAGGGCTCGTCAAGCAGAACTCTGATATAGGGCCCGTTCGGGCCAAGACTTTCTCAGATTCCGCCCACACTGAACCACGCTGCGACGTGTTGGCACCGACCGATAACGGACAGTAGTGCACTCGCGTAGCGCGTCGCGAGGCACCCCCTCACACATGGCGAAGCCCCGGTCACCGTCGGGTGACCGGGGCTTTTCGCACGTGAAGGCCGCTTGGGATTACTGCTGAGGCGGCTGCGGCTTGCCGATGACCTGGGTGTGCTCGTCGTCCGGCTGACCCCACGCCGGAGGCGCGGGAGGCTGCTGGACGCCGGGCGCGGCCGGGCCGGAGGTCGGGGCCGGGACGCCCGAGATCGGCGCGGGAGGCGCCGACACCGGGGGCTGGCCGTACGGGTTCGGCTGCGGCTGGCCGATCAACTGAGTGGCCTCGTTGCCGTACTGCGGCGGTGCCTGGGGAGCCTGCTGCGGCTGGGGGGCCTGCGGAGGCTGCTGCGGGAACATCTGGGTCGCCTGCTCGTCGGCGGCCCCGTAGGGCTGCTGCGGAGGCTGCGGCGCGCCGTAGGGCTGCTGCGGCTGGCCGTAGACCGGCTGCTGCGGGGCCTGCGGGACGGCCTGGGGCTGCTGGGGTGCCTGGGGCTGGCCGTACTGCTGCGGCTGACCGTAGGGCTGCTGAGGAGCCTGCGGCTGGCCGTAAGCCTGCTGCGGCTGGCCGTAGGGCTGCTGTCCGTACGGCTGCTGGCCGTAGGGGTAGGCGGGAGCCGCCGGGGCGGCCGACGGGAAGGACGTGAAGATCTTCAGGACCACGAACAGCCCGATGCCGGTCAGGGCGAGGTACACCAGCCGGGTGAGGACGCTCAGGATGAGCGGAACCGCCTCGCCGCCGGAGTTGTGCACCACGTCGAAGATCAGGAAGATCAGGTCGAGCAGGATGAGCAGGCCGTAGACGATCAGGGCCACCATCGAGAAGAGCTTGGCGGTGGCGTCGACCGGCTTGATGGCGGTCAGCAGGAGCACTGCCACGAGCGGTCCGGCCAGGATGATCGGGTTGTCGCCCAGCATCGTGCTCGCCGCGCCGTCCTCGAAGGTCACGGCCTGGAAGGCGTACACCAGGCCGATGATCATCAGGAGAGCGGCTGAGGCGATCAGCCCGATGGCGACGATCGGCCGCAGTGGTTTCGCAGACACCGCCGCCGTGTCGTCATTGGCGGTATCGGTGGTCGGGGTTGTCACGATTCCTCCTCGGCGAGACCTGTGGTAGCGATGAGCCTATCGGTCGAGTCCAACCCGGTAGGCGCATCGGGTCGAGAGTCGGCGAGACTGGGCCCATGCATGTGGTGGTCCTGGCCGGCGGCATCGGCGGCGCGAAGTTCCTGTCCGGGGTCCGCGAGCTGGGCCACGAGGTGACCGCGGTGATCAACACCGGCGATGACGTGACCATGCACGGACTGCGCATCACCCCCGATCTGGACAGCGTCATGTACACCCTCGGCGGCGGAGCCGACGCCGAACGCGGCTGGGGCCGCGCGGGCGAGACGTGGACGGTGAAGGAGGAACTGGCCGCCTACGGCGCCGAGCCCACCTGGTTCGGGCTGGGCGACCGGGACATCGCCACGCACCTGGTCCGCACCCGCATGCTCGCCGCCGGAAACCCGCTGTCGGCGGTCGTGGAGGCACTGTGCGACCGGTGGAAGCCGGGCGTGCGGATGCTGCCGATGACCGACGACCGCGTCGAGACCCACGTCATCACCGAGGGCACCGCCATCCACTTCCAGGAATGGTGGGTGCGGCACCGCGGCCAGGTGCCCACCGAGCGGTTCGTGTTCACCGGCGCGGCCGCCGCCAAGCCGGCGCCCGGCGTCCTGGAGGCCATCGCCGCCGCCGACGCGATCCTCATCGCGCCCAGCAACCCGGTGGTGTCGATCGCGCCGATCCTGGCCGTGCCGGGCGTCCGCGACGCCCTGGTCGCCGCGCCCGCGCCGGTCGTCGGCGTCTCCCCCATCATCGGCGGCGCGCCCGTGCGCGGCATGGCCGACATCTGCCTGGAGACCCTCGGCATCGAGGTCACCGCCTCCGGCGTGGGCGACCTCTACGGCCCCGAACTGCTCGACGGCTGGCTCGTCGACACCGCCGACGCCGGGGCGGCCGTGGAGGGCGTGACGGTGTCGGCCCGCCCGCTGTGGATGACCGACGTCGCCGAGACCGCCGCCATCGCCGCCGACGCCATCGCGCTGGGCGAGCGGTGACGCGCCTGGAGATCCTCCCGGTCGAGGGCATCGGCGAGGTCGGCGAGGGCGCCGACCTCGCCGCGCTGATCTGCGCGGCGGCGCCGTGGCTGGCCGACGGGGACGTCCTGGCGGTGACCAGCAAGATCGTCAGCAAGAGCGAGGGCCGGGTGGTGACCGGCGACCGCGAGGAGGCCATCACCGCCGAATCGGCGGGCCTGGTGGCCCGGCGCGGGCCGACGCGGATCGTGCGGACCGCGCACGGGCTCGTGCTGGCCGCCGCCGGTGTCGACGCCTCCAATGTCGCACCCGGCTCGCTGGTGCTGCTGCCCCTGGACCCCGACGGGTCCGCGCGCCGGTTGCGGGCCGCGATCAAGGCCGCCGCCGGGATCACCGTGGCCGTGCTGGTCACCGACACCCTTGGGCGCGCCTGGCGGCTCGGGCAGACCGACGTGGCGATCGGCGCGGCCGGGCTGGCGCCGCTGCGTCCCTTCGCCGGGGAGAGCGACCCCTACGGCAACAAGCTCACCGTGACCGCCCCCGCCGTCGCCGACGAGCTGGCCGGGGCCGCCGACCTGGTCAAGGGCAAGACCAGCGGCGTGCCGGTGGCCGTCGTGCGCGGCCTGGGCGAATGGGTGTCCGAAGAGGACGGCCCCGGCGCGGCCGCGCTGATCCGCCCCGCCGAGGAGGACATGTTCGCCCTCGGCGCCGACGAGGCCCGCCGCCTCGGCCACCGCGAGGCCGTCGGGCTGCGCCGCTCGGTCCGCGGGTTCACCGGCGAGCCGGTGGATCCCGCCGCGATCGGGCGCGCGGTGGCCGCCGCCCTCACCGCGCCCGCGCCGCACCACTCCACGCCCTGGCGGTTCGTCCACGTGTCCACACCGGACACCCGGACCCGGCTGCTGACCGCGATGCGCGAGGCGTGGATCGCTGATCTGCGCGGCGACGGGCGCTCCGAGGAGGCCGTCGCCGCCCGCGTCGGGCGCGGGGACCTGCTGTGGCACGCCACCGAACTGGTGGTGCCGTGCCTGGTCGCCGAGGCCGCCCACCACTACCCCGACGCGCGGCGGAGCGGTGCCGAGCGCACCATGTTCCACGTCGCGATGGGCGCCGGGGTGCAGAACTTCCTGGTCTCACTGGCCGCCGAGGGCCTGGCGTCCTGCTGGGTCTCCTCCACGCTCTTCTGCCCGGACGTGGTGCGCGAGGCCCTCGATCTGCCCGCCGGCTGGGAGCCCATGGGCGCCGTCGCGCTGGGCCATCCGGCCGCCGCGCCCGGGCCCCGTCCACCGCGCGATCCGGGGGCCTTCATCGTCCACAGGTGACGGTGGTTGATTGCGTTTGGTATCAATGACTCTCACCGACAGTGGCGGGAGGGGTCGGATGCGGCCACCGGAGCACGCCGTGGCGATCGTGCTGAACTCCGAGGGGCGGCAGGCGGGGCTCGCGTTCCTGATCGGCCCGCGCGAGCTGGCGACCTGCGCCCACGTGGTCGACACCGCGCTGGGCCGCAAACGCGGCACCCGGTCCACGCCCGAGGGGCCGGTGCGGCTGCGCCTGCCGTTCGGGCCCGGGTCCGGCGAGACCACCGCCGCGGTGACCGGCTGGTTCCGGGGCGAGGACGGCGCCGACCTGGACCTGGCGCTGCTCACCGTCCCGCCCGGCGCGGCCGACGGCATCGTCCCGCTGCCGCTGGCGCGGCAGGCCGACACCGGCATCGACGTCCAGATGTGCGGGCCCGCCGACGACGGCCGCCTCATCCACGTGCGCGGCCTGCTGGTCGGGCGCTCCGGGCAGGGCCGCCTCCAGATCGACCAGAGCCGCGGCGGCGCCTACCGGGTCGAGCCCGGCTACAGCGGCGGCCCGGTGTGGCGGCAGTCGACCGGCGAGGTCGTGGGCGTGCTGCGCGCGGTGGCCGTGGGCGCCTCGGCCGCCGAATGCCTGGACGTGGCCCTGCTGCACCGCATCCGCAGCGGACGCCATCCCGACGCCAAACCCTCCCCCGGCGCCGGGCATCCCACCGTCCTGCAACTGGGCGGCACCCGCTTCGCCGGCGAGGACGGCCCGGAGGCCGAGACGCTGGCCGAGCAGGTCCTGGCCGACCTGGCGCGGCTGGAACACGACCACGACGCGCGCCCCAACCTGCTGGTGGTGTGCGGGAACCTGACCGCCAACGCCCGGCCCAGGGAATTCGACGTGGCCCGGCGATATCTGTCCGCGCTGGCCGAACCGCTCGGCCTGACCGGCGAGCAGATCGTGGTCGTGCCCGGCCCCAGCGACGTGAACGCGACCCTGTGCCGGGCCTACTTCGAGCAGTGCCGCGAGCTCGACGAGGAGCCCGTGGCGCCCTACTGGGAGAAGTGGCGGCCCTACTCCAACCTGCTGACCCGGGTCACCGGGCGGCCGCTGCCGCGCGCCGAACCGTGGCTGGCCCACGATCTGGGCGATCCGGCGGTCATCGTCACCGCCCTCAACTCAACCTTCGGCGTCACCCATCTGCCCGACGTCGACGAGCCGGTCTACGGCGACGCGCAGCTGCGCTGGATCACCGCCCGCGCGCAGGAGTCGGGGGCCGTCCCGCACGTCGTGGTCAGCCACCGCGCGCTGGTGCCCGCGCCCACCCGCTCGCCGGAGATCCGCCGCGCCGCCCGGCTCGTCGGGCCCGTCGCCGACCTGATCCTGGCCGGTGAGGAGGGCGTGCCCGGCCTGGACCGGCGCGGCATGCGGCCCGTGCTCACCGTCTCCTCCCGGCGGCGCTTCCACGTGGTGCGGCTGGATCCCGAGCGCACCGAGGTCTTCGCCCGCAGGCGCGACGGCGGCCGGTTCGTCGGCGACACGGGCACCGATCCCGACGGCGAGAACTGGCGCTTCGGCCTGCGCCGCCGCTCCAGCGGGCCCAAACCCGCCACCGCCGAGCCGCCACCGCCGTCGCCGTCGCGGCCGATGGAGAACCTGCGCCTGGTCGCCGAGGCCGCCGAGCTGCGCGATCCCGACGCCGTCTTCGAGATCACCGAACCGGTCGCCGGGGGCATGGAGGAGACCGATGACGGGGACGGCGGTTTCGCCTACCTGCGCGTCATCACCCGCCACGACTTCGGCAACGGGCTGGAACCCACCGGGCAGTACCTCCTGGGCGTCCTCAATGGACCGCCGTGCCGCCACGTCCTCGACCGCTTCCACCGCGAGGTGGTGGCCCTGTTCCGCAGCCCCGGCTCGGCGCCGCTGACCCGGGTCATCTACTTCGGGAAACTGGCCACCGCCAAGGCCGTCTCGCACGGCCGCGGCCTGGGCATGCACGTGGAGAGCTTCCTGCAGTTCCAGCGCGGCTGGGACCCGCGGCCCTTCGTGGCCTGGCAGGAGACCGACCTGGCCACCGACCCCCGCTACCCGCCGCAGCTCTACGTCCCGCAGGACTACCGGGAGCTCGGCCCGCGCGGGATGCCCGTCCCCTCCCGTGACGCCGACGCCCGCCCGACCCTGCCCGAGCGGGTCGCCGGGTGGCTGCGCGAACCCTACGGGCACCTCATCGTCGTGCTGGGCGCGGCCGGGTCCGGCAAGACCTTCTTCCTGCGCACCCTGGCCCGCGAGCTGTCCGACGTGGACTCCCCGGTCACCCCGATCTACCTGCCCGTCCGCGAACTGGGGCGGCTGCCCGAGATCAACGAGGTGGTCGCCGCCTACCTCACCCGGGCCGGGGAGGAGCGGCTGTCCACCACCCGCTTCGAGTACCTCCTGCGCGAGGGCCGCATCGCGCTGCTCCTCGACGGGCTCGACGAGCTCACCGCCCTGAGCACCTACGAGCGCGCCATCGGGCACCTGCGCGAGATCGGGTCCCGCGCCGAGCACCTGGCCAAGATCGTGGTCACCGCCCGCGACGTCGGATTCCTGTCCAACACCACCGTCCTGGACGCCCTCGGCGGCGCCTCGGCGGTCACCGAGGGCCGCCGCGCACTCCAGATCTCGGCCTTCTCCGCCGAGCAGATCGAGATGTTCCTGACCCGCCTGCTCGGCGACCGCGAGGCCGCCCGCCGCCGCGTCCGGCTCATCTCCGGGCTCGGCGAGCTCCCCGAGGTCGCCCGCAACCCCAGGATGCTCTCCTTCATCGCCGCCATCGACGAGCGCCGCCTCATCGAGGCCCAGGAGGCCGGCGAGGGCCAGCTCACCGGCGCCGACCTGTACCGCCAGGTCCTCGACCAGTGGATCACCGGCGAGATCGTCCGCCTGGCCCGGCCCGGGCAGCCGCCGCCGCTGTCCAAGGAGCAGCTCTGGCTCGCCGTCCGCGCCCTCGCCCAGCACCTGTGGCGCACCGAGCGCGAGTACATCACCATCCAGGGCCTGGGCGTGGCCGCCTCGACACTGTCGCATCTGGACGATCTGGATCCGCCGCGTCCCGAGCACGACGGGCAGATCCACCAGCTGGGCGCGGGCAGTCTCCTGGTGCGACACGAGGACGCCGAGCTCGGCTTCATCCACCGGTCCATAAGGGAGTGGCTGGTCGCCGACGCCCTCACCCCCCTGGGCGACTACCACCCCATCTCGCCGCTGGCCCACCACCGGCTCACCGGGCAGGCCGCGCAGTTCCTGTGCGAGATGAACGACAAGGCCGCGGTCTGGTCCTGGATCGACGGCTTCTCCCGCGACCAGGACGCCACCGATGAGGGCCGCGACAACGCCCTGCTGCTCCAGCGCTTCGCCGGTCCCCGGGTCCTGAGCCCGCCCCCGGCCGAGGACCTGTTCGTGCCCGGCGACGACCGCCAGTTCATCGGCGCCCGGCTGTCCGGCCGCGACCTGCGCGACCAGGACCTGATGGGCTACAACCTCAGCTACGCCCACTTCATCGAGACCGACTTCACCGGCGGCAACCTCCGCGGCACCTTCTGGACCGAGTCGGACCTGACCGAGGCGAAACTGACCCTCACCGACCTCACCGACGCCCATCTCGAAGAGACCGACCTGACCGGCGCCGACCTCATGGGCGCCAACCTGACCCGGGCCCGCTTCGACGAGGCGCGCATGCGCCGGGCGAAGCTCCTGGGCGCCACCATGACCGACGTCCGCCTCCACAACGCCGACCTGACCGGCGCGGCCCTGCCGGGCGAGCCGCTGTCCGTCCAGTTGCGACCGTCCATGGTGGGCGATGTGGCCGCCCTCGACCCGGGCGGGCAGCTCGTGGCCACCGGCGACGCGCAGGGCTGGGTCCGGCTGTGGGAGCTCCAGAGCGGACGGCCCGTGCGGCAGTGGCGGGTCCTCGGTGGACCGATCGTGTCCCTCGACTGGTCCCCCGACGGCCGCCGCCTGCTGGTGGCCGGGCGCGGCCTCGGCGTCGCCGACGCCGTCCACGGCGGCGTCCAGTCCACCCGCGACGACGTGGAGGTCATCGCCGCCGCCTGGAGTCCCGTCCCCGGCCGCTACGCCATGGCCCTCGCCGGAGGCGGCGTGACCATCGAGTCCGCCGACAACCGCGACGAAGGGCACCTCTGCCTGCCCGACGTCACCGCCACCCGCCTGGCCTGGTCGCCCGACGGCGACCGGCTCGCCGCCGCGACCTACGAGGGACTGGCGGTGGTGCGCCCCTCCGGGGACGAGAACGAGGTGTACGCCGCCGAATCGCCGATCACGTCCCTGGCCTGGTCGCCCGACGGGCTGCACGTGGCCACCGGGCACGCCGACGGGCGCGTGGAGACCTGGCGGGTCCCCGCCTTCCGCCGCCACGACGCCCAGTCGGCGCACACCGGCGCGGTCACCGCGCTGGCCTGGTCGCCCGACGGGCGGCAGCTCTACAGCGCCGGGAGCGACCGGCGCGTCCTGGAGTGGCAGTCGTGGACCCTGTCGGCCGGGCGCACCATCCCCACCCTGGTCAAGGACGTGCGCTCACTGCTGTACGCGACCGACAGCCGCATCCTCGTCACCTGCGGCGGCCCCGGCGTCCTGCACGCCTGGAATCTCGACGAGAACCGCCCCTGCTGGGAGGGCACCGCCGGTCCACAGTGGATCAATACCGCGTCCTGGTCGCCCGACGGCCGCTACGCCCTCACCGGCGCCAGCGACGGCGAACTGCGCGTCTGGGACCTGTCCACCGGACTCACCGCCCGCAGCAACCGCGCCGAGGGCTCGATCCTGGCCACCGACTGGAGCCGCGACGGCGAGCGCATCATCACCGGCAGCGACAACGGCGAGACGCTGCTGTGGGATCGCGATCTGAGCATCCGGCCGTCCTTCAACCGTGGCGCGTGGGTCTGGGCGACCCGCTGGTCCCCCGACGGGACGCATTTCGCCACCGGTGGCGACGATCAGCTCGTGCGCGTCTGGACCCGCGCGCACCACGAGCCGGTCCGGCGCTGGCGCGTGCCGGGCCGGATCCGGGCCCTGGCCTGGTCGCCGGACAGCCACAATCTCATCATCGGGGACGCCACCGGCGGTCTGGCCTGCCGTCATGTGCGCGACGGCGGGCTGAGCTGGCGTGTCGCGGGTGAGGGGAACGCGATCACGGCCCTGTGCGTGTCGGCCGCCGGGATCATCCTGATCACCGGGGATTCGGCCGATCAGATCTGCATCCGCTCGGCCGAGACCGGCGAGGACTACGACCGGCGGACCGCCGGGCACGGCCGGGTCACCGCGATCTCCTGGAACGACGAGACCCACACCTTCCACACCGCCGGGGACGACGGCCGGATCCGCGTCTGGAGCACCGGCGGTTACACCGTGATCCAGGAGTGGCAGGCGCACGCCGGCCCGGTGACCTCGATGTCGCTGTCGCCCGACGGGCGCCACCTGCTGACCACCGGCCGCGACAACGTCGTCCGCGTGTGGCTGGCCGACACCGGCGACCCGGTGGCGACGCTGCTGCCGTTGCGGAACGACACCGAGGCCGTCTTCTACGGCGACGGCCTGCGCTACAAGCTCACCGGGAACACCGACGGGCGATTCTGGTACGCGTGCGCGCAGGTCCGTCTTGAAGCAGGTGAGGCCGACGAGTACGTGCACGAGCTCGAACGGGTCGCCGAGGACACGCCCCTGCTTTAGCGCATACGCGCTCTGACGGGACCTTCGGCCCGTGAACCGGCTTGGTATCAATGAGGTACACCGAGTTGGGGGATCCATGAAACCGGAACACGCGGTGGCGTTCGTGACCACTTTGGAGGGTCGCCGGGTCGGGCTCGCGTTCCTGTACGCCCACGGGCATCTGGTGACGTGCGCGCACGTGGTGAACTCGGCGCTGCGGCGCGAGCGCGGGACGGCCTCGCGGCCGGGGGACGCGCGGGTCCGGCTGGTCTTCGCCTTCGGCGGGGCCTGCGAGGCCGAGCTGGTGGGCTGGGGGCCCGGGCGGGAGTGGCGGGCCCGGGACGATTGGGCGGTGCTGCGGGCGGAGACGCCGAAGCGGCTGGCGCCCCTGCGGATCGCGCCGGTCGCGGCGACCGGCGCCGTCCAGCTCTGCGGTCCCAGCGACGAGCACGGCGGGCGCGGCCTCAACCACGTGGCGGGGACGCTGATGGGCGACTCCGCGCCGGGGCTGCGGCAGATCCACCAGAGCGACGGGGGACCGTTCGTGGCCGGGCCGGGCTACAGCGGCGGTCCGGTGTGGGTGCCGGAGACCGGGGCGGTCCTGGGCGTGCTGCGCACCGCCGACGAGACCGCCGAGACCAACGCCGACTGCCTGGACCTGACGGGCTTGCGCGCCGAGCTGCTGCGGCTGACCAGGCCGCCGGACGCCGTCGACCTCCTCCACCTGCACGGGCTGCGCGTGGGCGAGGCGACTCCGGCGTCCCTTGTGGACGACGTCCTGGCCGCCGCGTTCGCGCACTCGGTGTGGCCGGACGCCGTCCTGCTGTCGGGGAATCTGGCGGCGAGCGCCGAGCCCGCCCAGTACGCGCGGGTCGGCGAGCTGCTCGCCGGGCTGGCCGGGGCGCTGGGGCTGCCGGAGGGGCGGGTGGTGACGGTGCCGGGGCCCTCCGACGTCAGCGCGAAGGCGTGCGAGGCGTACTTCCTGTACTGCGAGGCGCGGGGGATCGCGCCGAAGGCGCCGTTCTGGGACAAGTGGATGAACTACGCCGACTTCGATCCGCTGGACCGGGCCGCGCCCTGGCGGCGGGTGGAGCTGCCCGCGTTGCGGCTGGTCGTCGCGGGTTTCAACGCGACGATGGCCGATACCCACGACACGCGGCGGGTCGAGTTCGGCGAGGAGCAGGTGGCCGCGCTGAGCGCGCCCGCGCCGGACGGGCACGCGCTGATCGCGCTGAGCGCGGCTCCGCCGGCCGATCCGGGCCCGTTCGACCATGTGGTGACCGGCGACGAGGGCGGTGGTTTCGAGTTCGTGCGGCTGACCGCCGAGCGGGTGGAGACCTGGGGGCACCGCGAGGGTGAGCCCGTGCGGCACGGTTCGCGCGCCCGCGTCCCGGGTCCGCGCGGCACGACGCGCCCGGGGCGTGATCCGGCGATCGCGGCGCTCATCGCACCGGTCGAGGACGCCATCCGCAACCACGAGCCGCACGCGGTGATCACCCGGCACCTGGGTGAGCCCGTCCACCTGCACGTGCTGCGGATGCACGATTTCGGCGTCGGCCCGCGCCCGACCGGGGCGTACCTGCTGGGCATGGCCGTCGAGGTGACCGCCGAGGCGCTGCACCGGTACCGGGCGGCCTTCGACCGCTTCCACGGCATGGACGGCGAGCTGCCCGCCCGCATCGTCTACTTCGGACGGCTCCCGGCGCCGGAGCTCGCCCGGCTGGCGAAGGAGCTGCGGATCGGGCTGGTGTCCATCAAGCGCCTGCGCTTCAGCTGGGATCCGGCGGAGTTCCTGGACTGGCAGTCGCGCTTCTTCGCCGCCGATCACCGCTACCCGCCCGAGCTGTACATCCCGCAGCGCTACCGGGAGGTCTCGGCGCACGGCACGTTCATCGACGAGTTCGGCAAGGCCACCGCGACCCCGTCGGAGCATCTGGACCGGCGGATCCTGGACTGGCTGGACGATGACGCGCCGCGCCTGGTGGTGGTCCTGGGCGGCGCGGGCGTGGGCAAGACGTTCCTGCTGCGGACCCTGGCGCGGCACCTGTCGGAGCGGTCGCGCGGGATCACCCCGGTCTACCTCGAACTGCGTCACCTGGAACGGATCCGCAGCCTCAACGAGGTGGTCGCGGCGAACTTCGCCCGCGCCCAGGAACACAGCATCACCGTCCCGCAGTTCAACTACTACCTCGAACACGGCGACATCGCGCTGCTGCTGGACGGCCTGGACGAGCTGACCTCGCAGAACACCTACGAGCAGGCCCTGGAGCACCTGCACGAGATCCGCGACAAGGTGCGCGGCAAGGCCAAGGTTGTCATCACCGTCCGCGACACCGAGTTCCTGTCCAAGGCCGAGGTCCTGCGCGTCCTGGGCGGCAACCAGGCCGCCCTGGACGGCCGGCGCGCGCTGAACGTCGAGGGCTTCAACACCGAGCAGATCGAGCACTTCCTGATCCGCCTCCTCAAGGACGCCGGGGCCGCCCACGAGCGGCTGGAGCTCCTGCGCTCCCTCGGCGAACTGCCCGGCGTGGCCCGCAACCCGCGGATGCTGTCCTTCATCGCCCACATCGACCGCGAGCGGCTGCTGAAGGCCAAAAAGGACAGTGGCGGAACCCTCACCGGCGCGCAGCTGTACCGGCAGGTCCTGGAGCAGTGGATGGACCGCGAGCAGGAGCGCCTGGAACGTCCCGGCCAGGCGCCGGCGCTGACCCGCGAACAGGTCTGGGACGCCATGAAGGCCCTCGCGCTGAACCTGTGGGGCGCCGGGACCGACCGCGTGCCGGTCGCCGAGCTCGGTCACCGGGCCGGGCTGGTGGCCCTGGCGCCCGACGACGCCCGCGTCCACCAGATCGGCTCCGGCAGCGTCCTGGTCCAGTACGAGGACGGCGAGCTCGGCTTCATCCACCGCTCCATCCAGGAATGGCTGGTGGCGAAGGCGATCCTGGACCACCCGCGCCCTTCGGAGGCGATGACCACCTACCGGCTCAGCGGGCAGGCCGCGCAGTTCTACACCGAGCTCGGCGGCGACCTGAGCGCCGTCCTGGGCATAGGGTCGAGCACCTCGAACCGGCGGCTGCTGGAGGCGGCCTCCGGTGACGCGGTGATGGACTACTCCGGGCAGGACCTGCGCGGCGCCGACCTGCCGCGCGACCTGTCCGGGCGCGACTTCGGCCACGCGCAACTGCCGGGCCTGGACCTCAATGGCCGTCTGATGCGCGACACGAACCTCGTGGGCGCCGACCTGACCGGCGCGCGGCTCCTGGGCGCCGACCTGACCGGCGCGGACCTGAGCGACGCCGACCTCACCCGCGCGGCCCTGCTGGGGACGGGGGTGACGCTCGCGCAACTGGGCACGGCGGCGTCCACGTACGGTGCCGCGCTACCCGGGATGCCCGCCGAGATCCAGTTCGAGCCGACGCTGGCCGGGCACGTCGCGGCCGCCGACCCGTCCGGCGGGTTCCTGGCCACCGGCGACCGCTTCGGCTGGGTCCAGATCTTCGACGCCGAGGACGGGACGCCGATCCGGCGGTGGCGGGCGCTGCCGGAGCGGGTCGACACGGTGGCGTGGTCGGCCGAAGGGCTGCTGATCGGCGGCGACGGGGTGATGGCGGCGTGGGATCCGCTGACCGGGCGAGCGATCTGGCGGACCCGGCTGGCCAAGACCGGCACGGTCGCCATCGCGGCGTCCCACGACGGGGCCATCGCGGTGACCGTCGGCGACGACCTCTACATCGGCGCCAAGGGCGTCTTCGACCTCCAGGACCGCGAGCACGTGGCGGCGATGGACTGGTCCCCCACCGGCACCAGCCTGGCCACCGCGACCGGCGCGGCCGTCACCTTCCGCGAGGCGGGCGACTCCGGCGGCACCGTCATCGCCGCCGAACCCGGCGTGACCGCGCTGGCCTGGTCGCCCGTCGAGCACCACCTCGCCTGGGCCGAGGCCGACGGCACCATCACCGTGTGGGACACCGACCTGCGCGCCGAGCTGGACGGCCCCGTCGCGGCCCTGTGCTGGTCGGGCGACGACCGCTCGCTCTACTGCGCGTCCGGGAGCACGGTGCACGAGATCCGGCTCGACCGGCCGCAAGGCCCCCACCGCGGCTTCGAACTCTTCGGCACCGTCACCGCCATCGGCCGCGTCCCCGGCACCGGTGGCCTCTTCATCGTCACCGGCGACCAGGTGATGGTGTGGGAACCGCGCGGCGGCCAGCGGGTCTGGTCCCGGATCAGCCACCTCGATCCCGTCACCGATCTCGCCTGGAACCGCGACGGCACGGCGATCCTCGCGGTGACCTCGACCGCCGCCCTGAGCTGGGACCTGGGCACCATGAGGGCGACCCGGCTCGCCGACGACGCGCCGCCGTCCGGCCAATGGGTCACCGCACCCCGTGAAGGCGCGGCGAACCTCGCCCTGGACGCCCCCGCCGGAACCGTCACCGCCTTCGCCACCTCCCCCGACCGCCGCCTCCTCGCCTACGGCGGCGGCGACGGCCTCACCCGCGTCTGGGACGCCGAGGAAGGCCGCCTGCTCACCACCCTCGTCCCCCTCGACGGCAACGGATCGGCCGCCATCCGCCACGACGAGAACGCCTTCGTCCTGCACGGCGAACTGCGCGGCGAGTTCTGGTACACCGCCGGGCTGACCCGCATGGACCCCGTGGAACTGGCCGCCCACACCGGGGAGGTCCGCCGCCTTGACTGAGCATCCCGTCCACGGCGTCGCCCGAGTGTCCACAGGGGACGGACGCGCGGCCGGACTGGCGTTCCAGCACGCGCCCGGGCGCTTCGCCACCTGCGCCCACGTGGTGAACTCGGCGCTGGGCCGTGACCGGCGCGACCCGGGCGTCCCCGAGGGGATCCTGGGCCTGCGCCTCTTCGACGGCACCGAGCTGCGCGCGCTGGTCGCGGCCTGGGGCCCGGGCCGGAAGTGGGCCGACCGGGACGACACCGCCGTCCTCGCCGCGCTCGACCCCGTCCCCGCCGCGATCCCCGTCCTGGCCGCCATGGCGGCTCCCGAGGCGATGGACGTGCGGGTCTGCGGCCCGAGCCCCGACCGCGACGGCACCGCCCTCGACCACGTGCGCGGACGCCTGGCCGGTGAGCGCTCACCGGGCCTGTGGCAGCTGCACCAGGAGACCGACGGGCCCTTCCGCGTGCGCGGCGGCTACTCCGGTGGTCCGGTGTGGACGGATGACGGGCGCGTGGTGGGGCTGGTCCGGGCGGCGCGGGCGGGGCGGTCCGACGCGGAATGCCTGGCGCTCGACCGGTTGCCCCGCACGGCGCGTGACGTGGGCGGCGCGCACGTCCTGCACGTCCACGGGCTGCGGCTGGACGGGGCCGCGCGGGCCTCGGCGCTGCTGGCGAGCGTCGCCGCGCGCGCCCTCGCCCACGGCGTCCGTCCCGACGCCGTCGTGTTCTCCGGCAACCTGGCCGCCTCCGCGCGCCCGACGGAGTACGCGCTGGTCGCGGCCCTCATCGCCGACCTGCGCGCGCTGTTCGGGCTCGGTCCCGAGCGGATCGTCACCGTGCCGGGGCCTTCGGATGTGAGCGCGAAGGCGTGCGGGGCCTACTTCATGGACTGCGAGGACGCCGAGACCGCACCGGTGTGGCCCTACGCGCGCAAGTGGAGCAGGTACGCCACTGTGGACCCGCTGCCGCAGGGAACCCCGTGGCGGTGGGTGGAGTTGACCGACCCACCGCTGGTGGTGGCCGGGCTGAACTCCACCGTCCACGACACGCATCTGCTGCGGGAACCCGGTTTCGGCACCGAGCAGACCGACTGGTTCCACGCCCGCCTGGGCACCGTCGGGACCACGGCCCACCGGCTCGGCGTGGCCGCGGAGTTCCCGGCGCACGACGCGGCCGGGGATCTGGACCTCGACGTGCGGCTGTCCGGGGAAGGGTTCGGCTACGAGCTGCACGTCCTCCACGGACGCGAGCTGAAGACCCTGCGCTGCCCGCACGACGGCACCGGCTTCGCGATGGCAGAACCCGAGACGATCGGGTTGCCCGCCAGAGAAGCCGTCATCACCCGGCCGCCCAAGCCCGCACCCGACGAGATGGACCGCGTCCAGCGCGCCCTGGAGTTCCGCGAGCCCGGCGCGCGCCTCATCGTCCACCGGGACCACCGGTACATCCACGTGGTGACCACCCACGACTTCGGCGGCGGCGCGGTGCCCACCGGCGGCTACGCGGTGGGCGTCCGCACCGGCCGCGTGTACGAGTCCGATGTGGACGCGTTCGCCACCGGCGTCCTCGAACGGCTGCGCGCCACCGACGACCTGCTCCAGGCGCAGCTCGTCTACTTCGGACCCCTCCCCGACCCGCGCGTGAGCGAATACGCGCGACGCCACCGGGTGAGCCTGATCAGCTTCCGCCAGTTCCAGTTCAGCTGGGACCCCCGCGCCTTCGTCCGCTGGCAGACGGCCCGTCTCGCCGCCGACCGCCGCTACCCCGCCGACCTCTACATTCCCCAGCGCTACCGCCGCGTGTCCTCCAGCGGGACCTTCGACGACGGCTACGGCGATCCCGCCCCCGAGGAGAACCTGCACCGGCAGATCCTCTCCTGGCTCGGCGACGACGCCGCCCGCCTCGTGGTCGTCCTCGGCTCGGCCGGAGCCGGCAAGACCTTCCTCCTGCGCACCCTCGCCGAGCGGCTGTCCGCCGACGACGGCCCGCTCACCCCCGTCTACCTCCAGCTGCGCGAGCTGGAACGCGTCCCCAACCTCGACGTCTACGTGGCGGGCCGCTTCGCCGACGCCCAGGAACACCGCATCGACATGGGCCGCTTCAACTACTACCTGGAGCAGGGGCACATCGCGCTGCTGCTGGACGGGCTCGACGAGCTGACCGTCCACGGTGGATACGACCGTGCCGTGGGACACCTGTCGGCCATCAGCGAGAAGGTCAAGGGCAAGGCGAAAGTGGTCATCACCGCCCGCGACACCGAGTTCCTGTCCAACCGAGAGGTGCTCAAGGCCCTCGGCGGCAACTCGGCCGCCCTGTCCGGACGCCGCGCACTGCACGTGGAGGACTTCGCCGACGACCAGGTCGAGGAGTTCCTGACCAGATTCCTCGGCTCACCCGCCGCCGCCCGCGAGCGCCTGGCGCTGCTCGGCAGCGTCGGCCCGCTGCCGGAAGTGGCACGCAACCCGCGCATGCTCTCCTTCCTGGCGCTCCTGGAACCCGACCGGCTGCGCCGGGCCGCCGACGACAGCGGCGGCGAGATCAACTCCGCCGAGCTCTACCGCGCCCTGCTGAACCAGTGGATGGACCGCGAGGCGGAGCGACTCCGGCGTCCCGGCGAGAAGCCCGCGCTGACCACGGAGGAGCTGTGGGCGGCGGTCACGAAGCTGGCGGTCTATCTGTGGACCACCGAGCGGGAATCGATCGCGGTGGAGGACCTGGGCGCGGCGGCGGACCTGCTGTCGCATGTGGACGCCGACGCGCGCATCCGGCAGGTCGGCTCGGGCAGCGTGCTGATCCGGCACGAGGACGGCGATCTGGGGTTCATCCACCGCTCGGTGCAGGAGTGGCTGGTGGCGAAGTCGATGGTCGCCGACCCCGGGCTCCTGGGAAGGCGGACACTGTCCGGGCAGGCGGCGCGGTTCTATCGAGAGCTCGGCGGGACGGTCACCGGGAGTTCGTCGGGGGAGGTGGAGGGCCGCAACATCGCGCTGATCGGGGACTCCGAGGGCTTGTACTTCGGGGACACCGATGCGCGGGGGCATGACTTCAGCGCCGACACCCTGATCGGAGCGACCTACCGCAACTCCACGCTCGCCGATGCCGACCTCGCCGGGCACGATCTCACCGGGACGAAGTTCCTGAGCTCGGACCTGACCGGGGTGAACCTCTCCGGGGCGAAACTGGAGCGGACCAGGTTCGACGGGTCGGCCCTCGACTTCGTCTCTCTCCTGGGCACCGAGGTCACCCTGGCGCAGCTCGCCGATGCCGCCTCGCTATTCGGCACCGCCCTGCCCGGCGAGCCGGTGAGCGTGCAGTACAAGCCATGCCACCTGAGCGGCTTCCACGTGCCGAGCCCAACCTCCACCCTGGTCGCCACCTGCGATCCCGTCGGCTGGGTCCGGATCACCGACCTCGCCTCGGGACGGCTGCTCAAGCAGTGGCGCGAATGCGACACCGTGATCGCGGTACTGCGCTGGTCACCGGAAGGAACTCTGCTGGCCATCGGCATCGGAGACGTGCTGCGAGCCCGGGACGTGGTCAGCGAGCGGGTCCTGTGGGAAGTGGTCCTCCCCAGCGACATCCTGGCGGTCACCTGGTCGAGCGACGGCGAGATCGCCGTTACCACCGCCGAGGGGCGCCTGTACTTCATCAACGACGGCGTCTCCCGCCTGAGCCGGCTCGCCGTCACGAGCGGGCCGATGGCCTTCTCTCCGGACGGCATCCTGCTGGCCGGGCCCTTCGTCTCCGACCCGCTGCCGATGCTGCCGCTGTCGGCGACGGCCGTGGCCTGGTCACCGGACGGGTCCCGACTCGCCTACGGCGACGCCCACGGGAGACTGCGCTGCCGAACGCCGTCCGGCGAGAGCGAGGTGACGTTGCCTAGCGCGCACACCACGGGGATCACCTCGCTCGACTGGTCCGGCGATGGCGAACGGATCCTGGCCGCTGATGGATTCGGTTACCTCAGTGAGACCTACGTCGACGATGTCGAGCGACGGACCCCGGCCATCACGCACAAGGGCACCGAAGCCTCCTACGTCCTCGACGGAACGTGTCTCCTACTGGGCCCCGGCGAGCTGCGCATGGTGGACTTGGCCGACGGTTCGCTCCGGGAGCCCTTCGCCCCGTCCAGCGCGGCCGTCACCGGCGCGGCCTGGTCGCCCTCGGGTGACCGGATCGCCTCGGTGCACGGCCGCGACCGGCTCACCGCGTGGTCGGTCGAGTCGTCCACCGCACTCTGGTCGCAACAAGCCTCCTGGGCCGACTGGGACCGCAGCGGCGACCGGATCGCCGTCGAGCGCGGCGGCTTCATCCGCTACGTGCAGGCGAGAAGCGGCCAGCCGACCGATGCGCGGCTTGAGGTTTCGGGGGCGGCGGCCGGACACTCCCCATCCGGCGATCTGCTGGCCATCTGGAACGCGCGGGGTCTGGTGGTCCGGCCGGTGGACCTGCCGGAGGAGAACACCCGCTGGGACATCACCGGGATCCGCGACGCACGCTGGCTGAGCGAGGAACTCCTGCTCGCCGTCGGCCAAGACGGGACCATCCGGCGGCTGCCACTCAGGAACGGCGACATCCGCGTCGTCCCCGGCAGCGGACACCACCTGCCCGTCTTCGCGATCCTCGACGATGGCACCGTGCTCAGGGCACTGGCCGACGGTGCCATTGAGATCTTCGATCTGGACCGGGACGCTTCCGTGGCGACGTTCGACCTGCACGACCGCCCCGTCTTCGCGATCGACGTCGCCCGGCATACCGGCCTGGTGGCCTCCGCCGATGACTCTGGCCTCGTCAAAACCTGGCGCGCCGGCCCCGTCATCGACTCCTGGACCGCCCACGACGGCCCCGTCACCACGATGTCCTTCTCCCCCGACGGCACCAAACTCCTCACCGGCGGCCAGGACGGCCTCCTGCGCATCTGGACCCCCCAGGGCGAGCACGTCACCACCCTCATCTCCCTGGAGGTGGGCTCCGCCGCCGTCCACGGCGACGGTCTCACCTTCCAGCTCGACGGCGACCTGCGCGGCGAGTTCTGGTACTCCGCCGCCCTCGCCCGCCTCGACCCCGTCACCCTCGCGCGGCACACCGCCGAGGTGACTCGCCTCCCCCGCGCCACCCCCCAGATGGACGACCAGCAAAGCTAAGGCTAACCTCACTCGCGCCGACCCCCCGATCGCGAGGAGCCCTTCATGTCCCGCCCGATCCGCCGTGCCCTCACGGCCATGCTCGCCGCCGCCGTGCTGACGCTCGGCCTGGCCGCGTGTGGCAGTGCGAAGGACGACAAGCCCGACGCCGCGGCGTCCGGTGACGCCGGTTCCTGGCCGCGCACGGTCACCCACGACAAGGGCCAGACGAAGATCGACGCGAAGCCGCAGAAGATCGTCGCGCTGGACAACTCGCTGGTCGAGGCGGTCGTGCTGCTGGACGGGAAGCTGGTGGGCGGCATCGGCTCGTACCGGAACCTGACGGGTTTCCCGGAGTACCTGGGTGACGCGGTGAAGGACACCAAGGAGGTCGGGCCGCTGGACAGCCCGAACCTGGAGCTCATCGCGCAGCTGGAGCCGGACCTGATCGTCTCGGCGACGGTCCGCCACGACGCGCTGTACGACAAGCTGTCCGAGATCGCCCCGACGGTGTTCGTGAAGACCACCGGCCCGCAGTGGCAGGACAACCTGGGCCTGGTCGCGCAGGCGATGGGCGAGGAGCAGAAGGCCGCCACGAAGCTCGCCGACTTCAAGGCGCGCGCGAAGAAGGTCGGCGACGCGATCAACGCGAAGGCGGCGAACCCGACCATCTCGATCGTGCGGTTCCTGGACGGCCCGACGCGGCTGATGGGCAAGAAGTCCTTCATCGGCATCGTGCTGTCCGACGCGGGCCTGGCGCGGCCCGAGGCGCAGAACGTCGACGAGTTCTCCGTGGAGATCTCCGAGGAGCAGATCGAGAAGGCCGACGCCAAGTGGATCTTCGTGACCACCTACAAGGGCGGCGCCGACAGCAAGTCCAAGTTCGAGTCGAACCCGCTGTGGCAGCGGCTGGAGGGCGTCAAGAGCGGGCAGGTCAAGGACGTCCGCGACGAGATCTGGATGACCTCGGTCTCCGTCCAGGGCGCGCACATGATCCTGGACGACCTGGCGGCCGCCTTCGGCGTCGATGCCGCGAAGTAGCCTCCGGCGGGCGCTGATCGCGCCCGTCCTCGTCTTCGGCCTGGCCGCGGCGGTTGTTCTCAGCCTCGCGGTCGGGTCGAAGGCGATCGCGTTCGGCGACGTCCTCGCCGCCGTCTTCGGGAACCGGGACGGCGACGCGCTGGTCGTCGCCTCGCTGCGCATGCCCCGGACGGTCCTCGGCCTGATCGTGGGACTCGCGCTCGGCCTGGCCGGGGCGCTCGCGCAGGAGCTGACCCGCAACCCGCTGGCCGACCCGGGGCTGCTGGGCGTCTCGGCGGGCGCGGCCGTCGCGGTCGCGGCCAGCATCGGCGTGCTGGGGCTGACGAGCCCGTTCGCCTACGTGTGGTTCGCGTTCCTGGGGGCGGCCCTGGCGGGGATCCTGGTGTACGCCGTCAGCGGCGCGGGACGCTCGCAGAACTCGCCGGCGAAACTGGCCCTGGCCGGGGCGGCGGTGACCGCGCTGCTGGGCAGCGTCACCTACGCGCTGGTGCTGCTGGACGTGCGCACCCTCGACCAGTACCGGCACTGGGCGGTGGGCTCGCTCGCCGGCCGCGACGGTTCGCTGGCGCTGCGGATGCTCCCGTTCATCGTCATCGGCACCGCCCTCACCGTGGGCCTGCTGCCGCGCCTGAACGCCCTCGCCCTCGGCGATGACCTGGCGACCTCGCTCGGCGCGAAGGTCGGCGTCACGCGCGCGCTGGGCGCGGTGGCCGTCATCCTGCTCACCGGCGCCTCGGTCGCCGCCGCCGGGCCCATCACCTTCGTCGGGCTGGTCGTGCCGCACGTCGTGCGCGCCTTCACCGGACCCGACCTGCGCTGGCTGATGCCGTTCTCGGCGATCGGCGGCGCGATCCTGCTGCTGACCGCCGACACCGCCGGGCGCCTCCTGGACTACCCGGGCGAACTCCAGGCCGGTGTGGTCACCGCGCTGATCGGCGCGCCGTTCCTGGTGTACCTGGTCAAACGCGGGCGTCTGAAGGAGCACACCCGGTGAAGGGCGTGCAGATCGGCGCGGTCGGCTTCCCGCTCCGGCTGCGCACGAGCCTGGTCTTCGCGCTGGTGCTCGCCGTCATCGCCGCCGGGTTCGTGGCCTCGCTGTGCCTGGGCCTGACCTTCACCCCGCCCGCCAAGGTCATCGAGACCCTGTTCGGGGACGGGAGTCGCGCCAGCGAACTCATCGTCTTCAAGCTGCGCATGCCGCGCGCCCTCACCGGCGTCCTCGTCGGGCTGGCCTTCGGGCTGGCGGGTGCGCTGTTCCAGGCCGTCACCCGCAATCCCCTGGCCAGCCCGGACCTGATCGGCGTCTCGGCCGGGGCCAGCGCCGGTGGCGTGGCGATGATCCTGTTCAGCGGGGTCACCGCGGCGGGCGCGGGCTCGCTGGGCACGGTCCCCTTCGGCGCGTTCGCCGGGGCCCTCGCCGCGGCGGCGTTCATCTACGTCATGGCCTTCCGGGGCGGGACGGTCACCGGCTACCGCTTCGTGCTGGTCGGCATCGGCGTCAACGGCGCGCTCTCGGCGCTCACCGGATGGCTGCTCACCCGCGCCGACATCGACCAGGCCGGGCGGGCCATGGTGTGGCTGACGGGCAGCCTGAACGGGCGCGGCTTCGAGCACGCGACCTGGATCGGCTGCGCGCTGGCCGTGGTCGTGCCGTGCGCGATCGCGCTGTCGCGGCCCTACCAGCTCCTCCAGTACGGGGACGACACCGCGCGCGGCCTCGGGCTGCCGCTGGCCCGCACCCGCATGGCGCTGCTGCTGCTCGGCGTCGTCCTGGCCGCCTTCGCCACCGCCGCCGCGGGCCCGATCGGTTTCGTGGCCCTGGCCGCGCCGCAGATCGCCCGCCGGCTGACCGGGACGGCGAACCTGCCGCTGCTGACCAGCGGGCTGGTCGGCTCGGCGCTGGTGATGATCGCCGACCTCATCGCCCGCACCGCCTTCGGGGACATCGAACTGCCCGTCGGCGTGGTCACCGGCGCCATCGGCGCCCCCTACCTGATGTGGCTGCTGGCCCGTAAGAACCGGGCCGGAACGGGAGGCTGACATGGTCTATAAGGAATCGGCCGCCCTCACCGGCAGGGACCTGCGACTGTCCTACGGGGACCGCGTCGTCGCCGAGCACCTCGACCTGGCCCTGCCCGCCGGGAAGGTCAGCGTCCTCGTCGGCCCCAACGCGTGCGGCAAGTCCACCGCCCTGCGCGCCCTGGCCCGGCTCCTGGTCCCCAGGCACGGGGCCGTCTACCTGGGCGAGGACCCCATCGCCGAGCTGCCCGGACGCGAGTTGGCGCAGCGCCTGGCGCTGCTCCCGCAGACGCCCGTCGCGCCCGACGGCATCACCGTGTGGGACCTCGTCGCGCGCGGCCGCACGCCCCACCAGCGCTGGTGGCGGCAGTGGTCGGCGGCCGACGCGAAGGCCGTGGACGCCGCCCTGCGCGCCACCGGTGCGCTCGACCTGTCCGAGCGCACCCTCGACGAGCTGTCCGGCGGGCAGCGCCAGCGCGTCTGGATCGCCATGGCGCTGGCCCAGGACACCGGCGTGCTGCTGCTGGACGAGCCGACCACCTACCTCGACCTGGCCTTCCAGGTGGACGTGCTGGAGCTCGTCCGCGACCTCAACCATCGCGACGGGACGACCGTGGTGATGGTCCTGCACGACCTCAACCAGGCCGCCCGCTACGCCGACCACCTGGTGGCGATGAAGGGCGGCGAGGTGATCGCCGCCGGTGACCCGTCCGAGGTGGTCACCCCGGAACTGGTCGCCGAGGTCTTCGGGCTGGCCGTGCGGGTCATCGAATGCCCGGTGGCGGGGACGCCGATCGTGATCCCCGAGGGCCGCGCGCGAGCATGACCCGATCTTTGAAACATCGCGGGCGGGCGCCGAAGCGCCCGCCCTCCACAGCCCGTCAGACCAGGCTGTCCTGCCACTGCTCGTGCAGCTTGGCGTACCGGCCGCCGCCGTCGATCAGCGCCGACGGCGGTCCGTCCTCGACCACCTGCCCGCCGTCCAGGACCAGCACCCGGTCGGCGATCTCGACCGTGGACAGCCGGTGGGCGATGACGATCGCGGTCCGGTCGGCCAGGATCGTGCGCAGGGCCCGCTGCACCAGCCGCTCGCTGGGGATGTCCAGCGAGCTGGTCGCCTCGTCCAGGATCAGGACGCGCGGGTCGGCCAGGAACGCCCGCGCGAACGCCACCAGCTGCCGCTGCCCGGCCGACAGGCGGCCGCCGCGCTTGCGGACGTCGGTGTCGTAGCCCTCGGGCAGGCCGGTGATGAACTCGTGGGCGCCGATGGCCCGGGCGGCCTCCTCGATCTGCTCGCGGGTGGCGTCGGGACGCCCGAAGGCGATGTTCTCCCCGATGGTCCCGGCGAACAGGAAGTTCTCCTGCGTCACCATCGCCACCGCCCGCCGCAGCTCCGGCTCGGCGATGTCCTTCAGCGACACCCCGTCCAGGCTCACCACGCCCTCGCTCGGGTCGTAGAACCGCGACACCAGCTTGGCGATCGTGGTCTTGCCCGCGCCGGTCGCGCCCACCAGCGCCACCGTCTGGCCCGCCGGGATGTGCAGGTCGAAGGTCGGCAGGACCACCTTGTCCTTGTGGTACCAGAAGCGCACCCGGTCGAAGCGCAGCTCGCCACGGGCGGCGGGCAGCGGCTTCGGCTCGGCCGGCTCGGGCACGTCCGGTTCCTCGGCCAGGACCCCGGCCAGCTTGTCCAGCGCGGCGTTGGCCGACTGGAGCGTGTTGTAGAACATCGACAGTTCCTGCATCGGGTCGAAGAACCGGCGCAGGTACAGCACGAACGCGGCCAGCACGCCCACGTCGGTCTGGTGGTGCAGGACCCGGTAGGCGCCGTAGGCCAGCACCAGCGCCGTGGTCAGGTTGCCGATGCCCTTGACGCCGCCGGCGAAGGTCGCCGACAGCCGGTGCCCGGCGACGTTCTCGGCGCGGTTGTCCTCGTTCAGGTCGTCGAAGATGCGCTGGTTGCGCGGCTCGCGCCGGTAGGCCTGCACCGCGCGCACGCCGCCCATCGACTCCACGAAGTAGACGATCACCAGCGCGATCGTCTCGCGGGTCCGGCGGTAGACGCGGGCGGAGTTGACCCGGAACCAGTTGGACAGCCACAGCATCACCGGGAACGACAGCAGCGCCACCAGCGCCAGCATCGGGTCCAGCACCAGCAGGATCACCGAGATCGTGACGATGCTCAGGGCCGACAGGACCAGGTCGTTGACGCCGCCGTCGGCCAGCTCGCGGATGGCGTCCATGTCACTGGTGAGACGGGCGACCACCCGGCCGGAGGTGAAACGCTCGTGGAAGGCGATCGACAGCTTCTGGAAGTGCGTGAAGACCCGCCGCCGCAGGTCGAGCAGGATCTGCTGCCCCACCTTGCCCGACAGCGACAGGAAGCCGCGCTTGGTCAGGTACTCCACCGCGATCGCGGCCAGGAAGGCCGCGCCGACCGCGATCAGCGTCGCGTAGTTCTCGTTCTCCACGATCGGGGGGATGCCGGCGTCGATGCCGAGCTTCACCAGCAACGGACCGGCCATGCCCGCCGCGTTCTGGATCAGCAGCAGCACGACCGTCCACAGCAGGACCTTGCGGTAGGGCCGGATCAGCGAGCCCAGCAGCTTGCGCCCGCGGGCCCGCAGCGCCTTGATCGAACTCGCGTCGTCCTGCTCGGCGGAGGTGCGCTCCGCCTCCTCGGTGTCGGCGATCCCACGCCACGCGTGAGACTCCTTGACCTCGGGTTTCGGGGGTGTCTGGACTGTCACGCGGCGGCTCCCACGGTGTCGGCCTCGGCGGAGAGCACCGCCCGGTAGGCGGGGGTGGACTCCAGCAGCTCCGAGTGCGTGCCGACGGCCACGATCGTCCCGTCCTGCAACAGCGCCACCCGGTCGGCCAGCGCCACCGTGGACGGACGGTGCACCGCCACCAGCGCGGTCGTGCCCTTCAGCACCGAGGCCAGCGCGCGCTCCACCAGCTCCTCGGTGTGCACGTCGAGCGCCGACAGCGGGTCGTCCAGGATCAGCACGGCGGGCTTGACGATGACCGCGCGGGCCAGCGCCAGCCGCTGCCGCTGCCCACCGGACAGCGACAGGCCCTGCTCGCCGATGCGGGTGTCCAGGCCCCAGGGCAGGTCGTAGACGAACTCGGCCTGCGCGACCTGGAGGGCCTCCTCGATGTCGGCCTCGGTGGCGTCCTCGCGGCCCAGGGTCAGGTTCTCCCGGACGCTCATCGAGAACAGGGTCGGGTCCTCGAAGGCGGTGGCGACGTTGCGGCGCAGGCTGGACAGGGTCAGGTCGCGCACGTCGCGGCCGTCGATCGTCACGCGGCCCTCGGTGACGTCGTAGAGGCGCGGCGCCAGCGACAGCAGCGTGGTCTTGCCGCAGCCGGTGACACCGGCGATGGCCAGGGTCTCGCCGGGCCGGACGTCCAGGTCTAGGCCGGTGAGGATCTCCTTGCCGGTGCCCTCGTAACCGAACCGCACTCCCTCGAAACGCAGGTGTCCCTTGGCGTCCGCACGGTCCAGGTCGGTGGCGCCGGGCCGGTCCACGATGGCCGGTTCGGTGTCCAGCACGTCGAAGATGCGGTCGGCGGCCGTCATCGCCTCATTGCCGTTGGCGATGATCCAGCCGAGCGCCTCGATGGGCCACACCAGCATCAGCTGCAGGGTCACGAAGGCGACCAGCTCACCGATGGTCATGGCGCCGGCGGCCACCGCGATGGACCCGCCGATGAGGACGGCGGCCAGCACCAGGTTCGGAATCGCGTCGAACATCGACCACGACTTCGACAGCATCCTGACCTTGCCGACGGAGATGTCGCGCAGCTTGGCCGCCTCGCCCTCGAAGCGCTCGATCACGTGCCGGGACCGGCCGAAGGCCTTCACCACACGGATGCCCTGGGCGGTCTCCTCGGCGGTGTTGGCCACCTCGCCGGCCTGGTCCTGCTCGGCGCGCGAGGCGCGGATGTAGCCGCGCGCGAAGCTGCGGGACAGGAAGAACAGCGGGACGGCGCTGGCGGCGACCACGAGCCCGAGCGGCCAGTAGATCTGGAGCAGCTGGGCGATCACGGCCACGTAGGTGAACACGTTGATGACCAGGAAGATCATGCCCCAGGCGGCGAACCTGCGGATGCGGCCGAGGTCGCCGGTGGCCCGGGACAGCAGCTGCCCGGTCTGGAACCTGTCGTGGAAACCGGCGTGCAGCTTCTGGACGTGGGCGTAGATGTCGCGGCGCATGTCGGCCTCGACGCCGAGCGCCACGGTGGCCTGGATGTAGCGCCGCAGCCACACCAGGAAGGCCTCGGCGACACCGAGGGCGAGGATGGCCGCCGCGAGCCACCAGAGCCCGTCGTCGTCGGCGCGCGTGACGGGACCGTCGATGACGGCCTGGATCATGCGGGGCGTGGCGAGGGCCGCCAGGGAGGCGAAGACGGCCAGCACGAGCATCGCGGCCATGCGGCCCGCATAGGGCCTCAGGTACTCGCGAAGTCGCCACAAATTGGACATGGCGTGCCGCTGTGGACGCGGCTCGGCATCAGGAGGATGTGTGGTTGAGGGCATGGCCCGAACATTAACCGCCAGGTCGGACGGTCCTCTCCTGGTTTTTCCACGCGAAATGGACCCGGGAAAGCCCCATGACCACCCAAGATAGGGAGGTAACCGCCGAATCCCTGACGCAAAACTGTGATGCGGATCACACTAGATAATGTCAGGGATGATCGGCGGCCCGGTCCTTACCCCAGATCGAGCCGGACGGCCCGCTCACTGGCCGCCCGCGCGTCCAGGTCCACGCCCTCGGCGTTGCGGCACAGCACCACCGAACCGTGCGCGGCCATGGGCGTGAGCAGCCAGTCCAGTGGACGCAGCCGCTCACCGGCGACCAGGACCCGCGCGCCCGGCGCCAGCCCCAGCTCCTGCGCGCGAGCCCGCGCGGAGGCCACGATCTCGTCCTGCGTGCGCTGCCCACCGCGCGGCAGCGCGACGAGCGCGGGCGCGTCCCCGGCGACCGGCGCGACCGGCCGGAAGTGGTCACCGTAGGTGCGGACCTCTGTCAGAAAGTCGACCACTCCCGGATGCTCCTGCGCCAGCCGCAACGCCATCGGCCGCAGGCCCACGCCGAAGACCTCCGGCGCCTTCGGCGCCTCGCCCAGCCGGTCCTCGCCCACGAAGGCCACGTCCACATCGGACGGCTCGTGCGCGACCGCCAGGCCCGCGCTCCAGCAGCCGGTCAGCAGCGCCGCCGTCAGCCAGTGCGCGGGCATGTCCACCGCCGCCACCGATCCCGCGTCCAGCCCCAGGCCGTCGACGAGCAGGTTCGCCGTCTTGTTCGCCCAGTTGGCCAGGGTCAGGTAGGACAGCTCGATGCGCTCGCCGGTCGCGTCGTCGTAGTAGGTCAGGAACGGTCGCGCGGGGTCGGCGCCCGCGGCGGCGGCGAAGAGCTCCGGGATGGTCATGCGGTGAGCCTACGCGGCGTCCAGAGTGGCCCTGACCTCGTCCGGGAGGCTCAGCTCGCGGGCGGCCATGTTCTCCTCCAGCGTCTCCAGCCGCGTGGTGCCCAGGATCGGGACGGTCTTCACCGGACCGCCCATGAGCCACGCGAGCACGACCTGGCTCGGCGTGGCGCCGAGCTTCTCCGCCGCCTCGCCGACCAGCGCCAGCCGCCGCTCGGTGACCGAGTCGCGGTAGGCCTCGGGCAGCTCGCGCCCGGCGTAGGCGCCGAAGACCATCGAGGAGTAGGCGAACAGGGTCAGGCCCTCGTGCTCGCGCAGGTAGTCGATCAGCTCGGGACCGGCGTCGTTGAAGCGCGCCTCCCACAGGTCCCCGCGCGTGGCCCGCCGGACGAGGGAGTGCCGGTGCTGAAGCCACTCCACCGGCGTCCAGCCGTTCGCCTCGATGATCGCCCGTGCCCGCTCGATGCGCCACGTGGCGTAGTTGCTCAGGCCGAGCCGCTCCACCCGCCCGGCCACGACCTCCTCGTGCAGGGCCTCCAGCGTCTCCGCCAGCGGCACCGTCCGGTCGTCGATGTGCGCGTACAGCGCGGCGACCCGGTCCACGCCCAGCCGCTCCAGCGAACCGTCGAGCGCGCCGTGCACGGTCTCGGCCGACAGGCCCTCCCAGTTGCCCGGCCAGTCCTCCTTCGGGCCGGTCGGCTGCGCGCCGAGCTTGGTGGCCACCACGGCGTCGGCGGGCTTACGCGAGGCGAGCCAGCGTCCGATGACCTCCTCGGCCTCCCGGCCGGTGGCGCCCTCGTCCCAGAAGGAGTAGTTGTCGGCGGTGTCGATGATCCGCCCGCCGAGTTCGAAGAACCGGTCCAGCAGCCGGAAGACCCGGTCCTCGTCGACAACGGTGCCCCAGCCGCACGATCCGAGCGCGAGTTCGTAAGTCATGCGTCCCAGCGTGCAACCTGGAGCGCGCTCCAGGTCAATATCCTTGCCCGCATGACGACCTACTACAGCCCCGCCGAAACCGTCGAGCGCACCGGATTCAGCCTCGACACGCTGCGCTACTACGAGAAGGCCGGCCTCCTCCTGGACGCGCCCCACCGCGCCAGCTCCGGCCACCGCCGCTTCAGCGATGACGACCTCGCCTGGCTCGGCACCCTCGCCTGCCTGCGCGACACCGGCATGCCGATCGCCGAGATGCGCCGCTACGCCGAACTGTGCCGCGAAGGCGACCACACGATCCCCGAGCGCATCGCCCTGCTGGAAACCCACAACTCCCGCGTGGAGGACCACATCGGCGACCTGCTGTCGAAGAAGGCCCGCGTGGAGCACAAGCTGGACTGGTACCGGGAGTACGCGCAGGGGAACGCGATCGCGGGAGGGGGACGGCTGGGGAAGTGAGGGGTGAGGGGTGTGAGGGGTTGGGTCGCGCTAGCCGAAGATCTCTTCGGCGGTGGCGGCGGTGGCCGCGCGGGTGAACCAGATGGTGAGCGTGTCGAGGTCCTCGCAGGACTCGATGCGCTCGACGGCCTCGGGCGTGCCGATTCCCCTGATCGCGAGCAGTGCCACCGTCATCTGACGCTGCCGCCTCAGCTCGCCGCGGGCCTCACCTCGCGCTTCACCTCGGGCCTCACCTCGCGCTTCACCCTCGGAGATCCCTCGCGAGTAGATCCGCTCGTTCATCCGCTGGAACTCGTGAGTGCCGGTTGCCATCAACCTCTCCAGGATCTCTCGGGCCTGGACGGGCAGCACCTCGTCCAAGACCCCAGCATAGCCTTGTGCCTGGTCAACCGGGATTTTCGCGAGCACGGTCATCAGTGCCTCCAGCACCTCTTCGATATCAGGTTTCTTCGCGTGCAGTAGAGCCGAGAAAACGGCGATCTCCGCGTCTTCCTCGTAATCGTCTGAATCGGTGACCTTTGGGAAGCTCTCCGGCGAGATGGCAGTCGGCTGTACGACCATCTGCGAGCCGATCCGAATCGGCTCTCCCGCCCACGTCGCGATCTTGGCACTGGGGCAGATGACGAGAAGGTAGACCGCGCAGCCTTTGCGCGCCCAGACACTGGCCATGTACAGCGGCCAGGTTCGCTGCTTCATGTCGTCGCGCTTGCGCTGCACCTCCACGATCACCGTTGCGCTGAGCCCGCCGTCGCGCTTCACTCCGTAGACCCGGTCGGCCCGGGCCTCAGTGGGATTGAAGTCGGTGGCGCGCTCACTGATGTCCTCGACGGTGATCTCACCGTCCTCTGGCGCATGCCAGTCGGCGAGCCTCATCAGTCGCGGTATGAGCTCCGGCATCCGGTCGAGCAACTCGATCGGCGCCTCATGGTCTCGGGTAACCATGCATCTCTCCTTCCTGCATATGCAGATTGCCTGCACGCAGTCACAGAGAGTAATTCATCTATTCACGTCTATTTACCCCCAGGGTCGAACAAACCTACGAATCCCCACCCAACTCCCCCGCCCTGACCTGCCGCGGCGTCAGCTCCACCGGGTCGATCACCGCCAGCTCGTCCTTGCTCACCCCCATCTCGGCGAACTTACGGGCCGTCACCAGCACGCGGGTCTCGATCGAGCCGACCGCCTTGTTGTACGCCTGCACCGAGGCCGACAGGGACGCCCCGAGGCGGGTCAGGTGGGCGCCCATCGTGGAGAGCCGCCCGTAGAGCTCCTTGGCGAGGGTGTGGACCTCGGCGGCGTTGCGGGCGAGGGTGTCCTGCCGCCAGCTGTAGGCGATCGTGCGCAGCATCGCCACGAGGGTCGCGGGGGTGGCCAGGACGATGTCGCGGGAGAAGGCGTACTCCAGCAGCGCGGGTTCGCGGCGCAGGGCGGCGTCCAGGAACGCGTCGGCGGGCACGTAGAGGACCACGAACTCGGGCGTGGTGTCGAAGGCGCGCCAGTACTCCTTGCGGGCGAGGGCGTCGACGTGCGCGCGCAGCTGCTTGGCGTGCACCGACAGCGCGGTGTCGCGGGTGGGCTCGTCGGTGGCCTCCATCGCCTCCAGGTACGCCTCGAAGGGCGCCTTGGCGTCGACGACGACGCTGCGCCCGCCAGCCAGGTGCACGACGAGGTCGGGGCGGATCACGCGGTCCTCGACGGCGGTGGTGAGCTGCTCGGTGAAGTCGCAGTGTTCCAGCATCCCGGCCGCTTCCACGACCCGGCGGAGCTGGTGCTCGCCCCAGCGGCCGCGGACCTGGGGGGCGCGCAGGGCCGAGGACAGGGACGCCGTCTCGCCGCGCAGCTTGTCGGAGGTGCGGGCGACCTCGGCGACCTGGGTGCGCAGGGTGGCGTAGGCGTCCAGGCGCGCGCGTTCGACGTCGGCGATGTGCCGCTGGTAGCGGTCCAGGCTCTCCCAGAGCGGCTGGACGAGTTCGGACAGCTCGCCCTTCGCCTCGCGCTGGACGTCGTGGCTGAGCGCGCGCAGCGACTGCTCCAGCCGCGCCTCGCCCTCGGTGTGCGACTGGAGACGCGCGGTCAGCGTCGCGACCTCGGCGGCGGCGCGGGAGCGGGCGGCGTACCAGCCGATCGCCACCCCGGCGGCCAGGCACAACACGGCGATCAGGACATAAGACATGACCTCCAGTGTGCCCTCAGAAACGGCAGGTACCTTTCAAGCATGGCGGATTACGCGCTCCCGGTCGCGATCGTTCTCGTCTTGCTGGCGGTCTTCGCGGGCTTCATCGTGCTCGGACGCAAGGCGGCCGCGCGGCGCCTCGCCGACGCGCGCGAGGAGGCGCTGCGGTGGTACGAGCGCCTCGGCGGCCAGACCATGAACCTGCACGGCGGCGACAGCCTCGCCGCGCAGCAGGCCCTCGTGGACGCCGGTGAGCGCTACAACGCGGCGGGCGCGCAGCTCGACCGCGCGACGACGCTGCGGCAGTACGAGCTCGCGGGCCAGACGGCCGTCGAGGGGCTGTTCTACGTGCGCGCCGCGCGTGAGGCGCTGGGGATGGACCCGGGGCCGGAGCTGCCGGAGTCGCGCACGGGCCGGCTCAAGGAGCGCATCGAGGCCGACGTCCAGGGCCACCGCTACACCGCGAGCCCGACGCCGTCCAACCGCACCACGCACTACTACCCGGGTGGTTACGTCGAGGGACGGCCCGTCCCGTCCGGCTGGTACAGCGAGCCGTGGTGGCGGACGGCCGCCGCCAGCGGTGTCGGGATGCTCGGCGCGATGCTGGTCTTCGACGCGCTGATCTCGCCCGGTTTCGACTCCGGCGCCGTCGAGGGCGCCTACGCCGACGGATTCGCCGATGGTGCCGCTTCCGACGGGGGTGCGGGCGGAGACTACGGTGGTGGCGATTTCGGCGGCGACTTCGGCGGAGGCGACTTCGGCGGGGGCGGCGACTTCTGACCGTGAAGGACCAAGCACGTGCGCTTTGTATTCGGTAATTTCCTCTGCCTGCTCATCTTCTTCGGGATCGTGGCCGCGGCCATCACGATCCCCATCGTGATCAGCAAGAACAAGCAGAAGAACGCCAACCCGTACGGCGCACAGCCGCCCTATCCGTACGGGCAGCAGCCCTATGGGCAGCCGCAGCAGCCGCAGTACCCGTACGGCCAGCCCGCGCAGCCGCAGCAGTACTACCAGCCGGACCCCTACGCGCAGCCGCCGGTGACGCACGACCCGTACGGCCAGCCGCAGCCGCCGCAAGACCCCTACGGCGGCCAATACCCCTATGGGCAGCCTCCCGGGCAGCAGCCGCCGCCTCACCAGCCTCCGTACGGGGGCTGATCGGGCTGGCGCGCGGATCTTAGCTTGAAGGCATGAGATTCCTGTTCGCCAACTTCCTGTGCCTGCTGGTCACGGTGGGCATCCTGGGCGCCATCGGCTTCGGCGTGTACTACGTCGTCCAGCAGAACAACAAGAAGCCGGGGCACCCGGGAAAAGCCCGGCCCGGCGGCTACCACGCCGGCCCGACGCACACCGGATACACCGACACGTCGAGTCCCTCATGGACGGACGATTCGGGACCGCAGCACCATCACCACGGCGGGCATCACCACCACGATGGCGGCGGTCACTCTCATTCCCACGACTCCCATTCCCAGGACAGCGGCGGCGGATGGGACTCCGGTTCGTCGTCCTCGGATTCCGGGGGTGGTGGGGACTCCTCCTCCTGAAACGACGATGGCGGTGGCGGCGGCGGGGACTAGCCGCCAAGCGCACGGTGGAAACGTGGACGCGGGGGAAGTGAGGGGGCGGCGAGGAGCCGCCCTCGGCGCTAACCTCAGATCATGGGGGATCTGTTAGGGCCGCTCTTTCTCGGCGGCATGGCCGTCCTGGTGATCACGTTGATGATCGTCTTCCGTCCGCGCCCACGCACTGTGCGACGACAAGGCGACCATGACGGCCTGAATGCGTACGACTCGTGGTCGGGCGCCCCCGGGCAGAACTGGTCGTCGGGATCGGCCGACTGCGGTTCGGACTCCGGGGGCGGCGGCGGGGACTCGTCCTGCTGACGCTCCCGCCGCCGGCCTGCCTCACACCCGCTTGGTGTCGCCCCGCTGCTTGAGGACGTCCACCAGCTTCTTCACGTCCTGCGCGCGCGAGCGCGGGCACACCAGGACCGCGTCCTCGGTGTCCACGACGACGAGGTCGTGGACGCCGACGGTCGCGATGAGCCGTCCGCCGCGCGGCACGACCACGGTGTCGGTGGTGTCGATGGCGAGGACGTCGCCGTCGCCGATGACCACGTTGCCGTTGACGTCGGTCTCCAGGACCTCGGCGAGGGTGTGCCAGTCACCGACGTCGTTCCAGGAGAACGAGCCGGGGACGACGGCGACCTTCCCGGCGGCCGCGGCGCCCTCCATGACCGCGTGGTCCACCGAGATCTTCGGCAGGGTCGGCCAGAGGCGGCCCTGGACCTCCTCGCGGTGGGGGGTGTCCCAGGCGGCGGCGATCTCGCGGATGATGCCGTGCAGTTCGGGCTGCTGGCGCTCCAGCTCGCCCAGGAACACCGCGACGCGCCACACGAAGAGGCCGGAGTTCCAGAGGTAGCCCTCGGCGATGTAGCGCTCGGCGGTCTCGGCGTCGGGCTTCTCGCGGAACTCCCGCAGGACCTTCCCGCCGTCCAGGTCGTCGCCGCAGCGCAGGTACCCGTACCCGGTCTCGGGGTAGGTGGGGACCATGCCGATGGTCATCAGGTAGCCGTCCTCGGCCAGTTTCGCGGCGGCGCGGACGGTGGCGACGAAGCTGTCGGCGTCGGGGATGAGGTGGTCGGAGTGGAAGGACCCCATGACCCCCTCGGGGTCGCGTTCGGCGATGACGGCCGCGGCGAGCGCGATGGCCGCGCAGGAGTCGCGGGGGGACGGCTCGACCAGCAGGTTGCCGTCGGGGACGGTGGGCAGCTGGCGGGCGACCGGCACGGCGTGCGAGGTGCCGGTGACGACGTAGGTGTGCGCCGCGTCGGCCAGCGGTGCCAGCCGCTCCACCGTCGCCTGCAGGAGACTACGGTCGGCGCCCGTCAGGTCGTGCAGGAACTTGGGATGGCTGGAGCGGGACAGCGGCCACAGCCTTGTGCCGCTGCCTCCCGCCGGGATGACGGCGTGAAACATGCCGACCAGTATGCGGGATGCCGGTCTAGCGTCCGGCCGCCACCTTCCGCCAGGTGGCCAGGTGGGCCTGCGCGCTGCGTTCCCAGGTGAATTCCTTCGCGCGTTCGACGCCCAAACGCGCGAGTTTGCGCCGGCGCGGCTCATCGTTCAGTAGCGCTTCGAGGTCGCGGGCGATCTCGGCGGAGTCCTCGCCGGTGTAGGCGACGGCGTCGCCGCCGACCTCGGGCAGTGAGAGGCGGGGTGTGGTCAGCACGGGTGTGCCGCAGGCCATGGCCTCCAGGACGGGCAGGCCGAAGCCTTCGCCGTGGCTGGGGTAGGCGGCGACGAGGGCGCCGCCGAGGTAGCCGGGCAGGTCGGCGTAGCGCAGGTAGCCGGGACGCACGACGCGCAGCTCGCCGGGGACCTCGGCGATGGCGGAGTCGATGGCGTCGTCGTGCCCGGAGCCGCCGGCCAGGACCAGCGCGGGCGGGTTGGGGCGGCCCTGGACGGCGCTGGCCCAGCCGCGCACGAGGTTGGGCACGTTCTTGCGGGGCTCCATGACGCCCAGGAACGCCACGTAGGGCGTCCCGGACAGTCCGAGGCGCGCCGCGACGCGCTGGCACTCGTCCTCGCCGGGCACGTGGAAGGCCTCGGGGTCGAGTCCGTGGTAGGCGACGTCGATGCGGGTGGGGTCGGCGTCGAGGAGGCGGATCAGCTCGTCGCGGGTGGCCTTGCTGGGCACGACGACGCGCGCGGCCCGGCGCAGGCTGGTCTTGATCGCGGAGCGGAAGAAGGTGCCGCGCGGCTTGTCGTAGTGGTCGCGCTCGGTGAAGAAGGTCGCGTCGTGGACGGTGACGGTCACCGGGCAGGACGCGCGCAGAGGGCAGGTGTAGAACGGCGAGTGCAGGACGTCGGCGTTGACCTGGGTGGCCAGCAGCGGGAGTCCGGTCTGCTCCCAGGCCAGGCGCGCGGGCCGGTGGGCCGCGGCGGCGGGCGCGGCGATGATCTCGGCGTGCGGGAGCGCGCGTCCGTAGCGTTCGGAGTCGGTGCGCTGGCAGACGACGGTGAGCGCGAGGTCCTCGTCGATGAGCGCGCCCAGCAGCCCGTCCACGTATCGCCCGACACCGCCCCGGTCGGCGGGAACCCCTGTGGCATCGACGAGTACGCGCAGACGGGACACTGAAATCCACTCCTCGTTGAGTCGTCTGTGACGAGTCTGACTGCCGAGCCTACGCCGTGGACCGGTACGGGCGCGGGGGCGGCCACCTGGAGGGGTGATGACGGATTGGTGACTCCCGTTTAGGAGACGCCGGCCTTCTTCATGTCGCGCTTGAGCTCCTGCGGCAGGGAGAAGGTGAGCCGCTCCTCGGCGCTGTCGATGGTCGCCAGGTCGCCGTAGCCGCGCTCGGCGAGGTAGGCGAGGACGTCCTGGACGAGGTCGTCGGGCACCGACGCGCCGGAGGTGACGCCGACGGTCTCCACCCCGTGCAGCCAGGCCTCGTCGATCTCGTGGGCGAAGTCGACGAGGTAGGACGCGTCGGCTCCGGCGCCGAGGGCGACCTCGACCAGGCGCACCGAGTTGGACGAGTTGCGCGAGCCCACCACGAGCACCAGCTCGCACTGGGGGGCCATCTCCTTGACCGCGAGCTGGCGGTTCTGGGTGGCGTAGCAGATGTCGTCGGAGGGCGGGGCCTGCAGGAGCGGGAGCTTCTGGCGCAGCCGGTCGACGGTCTCCATCGTCTCGTCCACCGAGAGGGTGGTCTGGGACAGCCACACGACCTTCTCGGGGTCGCGGACGGTGATCTTGTCGACGCCGTCGGGGCCGTCCACGAGCTGGATGTGCTCGGGGGCCTCACCGGAGGTGCCGATGACCTCTTCGTGGCCCTCGTGGCCGATGAGGAGGATGTCGTAGTCCTCGGCGGCGTAGCGCCGGGCCTCCATGTGCACCTTCGTGACGAGGGGGCAGGTGGCGTCGATGGCCCGCAGCTTGCGCGCCTTGGCCTCGTCGTGGACGACGGGGGCGACGCCGTGCGCGGAGAAGATCACGGTCGCGCCGACGGGCACTTCCTCGTTCTCCTCGACGAAGATCGCGCCCTTGGCCTCCAGGGTGGCCACGACGTGCTTGTTGTGCACGATCTCCTTGCGCACGTAGATCGGCGGACCGTAGACCTCCAGGGCCTTCTCCACGGTCTCCACCGCACGGTCGACACCGGCGCAGTAGCCGCGGGGTTTGGCGAGAAGAACGCGTTTCGACACATCGCCATGGTACGCAGGCGGCCCGCGCGCCCACCCGGGCCCGTGTGGGCGGTCACATGCGCGGCCCGTCGCGTTTGTTCAATCGGCGCGGGTGGTCCGGGCCATACCGTGGTCACATGATCGAGTTGATGAAGCGGGCCGCGGCCGAGGCCGCCGCCGTCGCGCGGGCCGTCGGCGACGTGGACCTGGACGCCCCCACCCCCTCGGCGGACTGGGACACGCGCGCACTCCTGAACCACTGGGTCCTGTGGACCTCCCACGCGCTGGAGAAGCGCGCCCTGCGCGAGCCCTTCGGCGAGGAGCTGACCGGGCGCGACTTCGCGTCCGAGCCCGGCTGGCGGCAGGAGTACCTCAAGCACCTGGACGCCGGTGTCCGGGCGTGGTCGCGGCCGGGGGCGCTGGACGGCGACATCGACACCGGCGGCGGCGCCATGGCCGCCGCGGACGTGGCCTCGATGCTGACCCTGGAGCTGGTCCTGCACACGTGGGACGTCGCCAAGGCCACCGGCGTCGACTACGACCCCGACTTCGGTACGGAGTTCCTGCCGGTGGTCGAGAAGTGGGCGGACATGTACCGCCAGTACGAGGGCTTCGGCGACACCGTCGAAACGCCCGAGGGAACGTCGGCGCTGGACCGCGCGCTGGCTTTGTCCGGGCGTGACCCGAAGTGGGCGGCCTGAACTGTCCGACCGCTCGTCTAACCTGACCGGGTGACCGAAGCGCCGACCCCCGAGACCCCGTGGCCCGTCCGCGTCGTCAGCCAGAAGATCGGCGAATGGATCGGCCGCCTGGGCTGGGTGTGGGCAGAGGGCGAGATCGCCCAGATCACCAAGCGGCCCGGCAGTCCCCTGGTGTTCATCACGCTGCGGGACATGTCGGCCGACATCAGCGTGACCGTGACGGTCCCCCGCCGCCGCGTCGAGGACGCCGACCCGCCGCTCCAGCAGGGCGGGCGGGTCGTCGTCCACGGCAAGCCGCAGTGGTACGCCGGGCGCGGGACGCTGTCGCTGGGCGCCGACGAGATCCGCGCGGTCGGGCTCGGCGAGCTCCTCGCGCGCCTCCAGCGGCTCAAGAAGGCCCTGGCCGCCGAGGGCCTGTTCGACCCGGCGCGCAAACGGCCCCTGCCGTTCCTGCCGCGCCGCATCGGCCTGGTCACCGGGCGCGCCAGCGCCGCCGAGAAGGACGTCCTGGAGAACGCGCGCCAGCGCTTCCCCGCCGCCGACTTCGAGGTGGTGAACGTGCCCGTGCAGGGCGCCTCGGCCGTCCCGGCGGTGCTGGAGGCCCTCAAGCGGCTGGACGCCGACCCCGAGATCGAGGTCATCATCCTGGCCCGCGGCGGCGGCAGCGTCGAGGACCTGCTGCCCTGGTCGGACGAGGCCCTGTGCCGGGCGGTCTTCGCCTGCGTCACGCCGGTGGTGGCCGCCATCGGCCACGAGACGGACAACCCGCTGGTCGACTACGTCGCCGACGTGCGCGCCTCGACCCCCACCGACGCCGCCAAACGCGTCGTCCCCGACTTCGGCGAGGAGCTGCGCGCGCTGAACACCGCCCGCCACCGCCTCGACCGGGCGATGAGCGGCCTGCTGGAGCGCGAGCAGCACCGCCTGGACGCCGTCCGCTCCCGCCCGTGCCTGGCGCAGCCGATGGCGATGGTCGACTCGCGGCAGAGCGACGTCGCCGAGGGCCGCCGGCGCGCCCGCCAGGCCCTGTCGACCCGGCTGGACGCGGCCGCCGACGGGCTCACCCACGTCCGCGCCCGCTTGCGCGCCCTGTCGCCGCAGTCGACGCTGGACCGCGGCTACGCCATCGTGCAGCGCGCCGACGGCTCGGTGCTGCGCGCGGCCGGCGAGGCCGAGCCCGGTGAAGTCCTGCGCCTGCGCCTGGCGCGCGGCGAGATCAACGCGACCGTGAAGGAGTGACCGTGTCCGAGGAGAGCCTCAGCTACGAGCAGGCGCGCGCCGAGCTGGTGCAGGTCGTCGAGCGCCTGGAGGCCGGCGGGGCCACCCTGGAGGAGTCGCTGGCCCTGTGGGAGCGCGGCGAGAAGCTCGCCGACACCTGCCAGGCCTGGCTGGACGGCGCCCGCGAGCGCCTGGAGAAGGCCCGCGAGGCGCGTGAGGCCGAATAGTCGCACCGGGCTGGCATCCTGTCGCCCATGAGCGACTTCGTCACCGCCTACGTCACCGAGCCCGACCTCCTGGCGGCGCACGCGCGCCTCACCGCCGAGGCCGGGGCCCTCATCGAGGCCACCCCCGCCTCGGCCTACGGCGACCCGACGCCCTGCGGCGACTGGGACGTGCGGCGCGTCATCTGCCACCTCGCCGAACTCAACGAGGTGTGGGGCCGCTTCGCCGCCACCCGCGAGGAGGCCGAGGTCGACCCGGACTACCCCGACCCGGTCGCCGCGTTCCGCCAGTGGGCGGCTTATGCCGCCGAGGCCGTCGCCGTCCCCGGCTACCTCGACGAGGTCCGGCCCACGCCCATCGGCGAGCAGCCGGGCCGGGTCCTCGTCCAGCACCTGGTCAACGAGATGATCGCGCACGCCTGGGACCTGGCGCGCGCGACCGGCGCGTCCACCGACCTGTCCCCCGACATCGCCGAGCGCTCCGAGGCGAGCTGGCGCGCGTTCTTCGCGGCCTTCCCGCGCGAGGCGATGTCCTTCAACTTCGGTCCCGAGACCCTCGGCGGTGGGCGGGCCGCGGCCGACTGGACCGCCGCCGACCGGCTGGCGGCCCACCTCGGCCGGGACGTCTAGGGCGCGATCGGCGCACCGTCGGCGGCGCGCACGAGTATCGCCTCCATCGGGCACATCTCGGCGGCGTCGCGGACGGACTCGTCGGCCTCGATCGTCTCGCTCACCGGCCCCGACCGCCCGTCGATGAGCCGGAACCGCTCGCTGGCCACCCCGACGCACACCGCGGCGCCGATGCAGCGTCCCGGGTCGACGGTGACCAGCCAGGTCACCATCGGACCGGGAGCGCCGTCAGGTACCGCATCACCGATCCCCGCGTCAGCGCCAGCTCCGCGGCGTCCACGGCCAGCCGCAGCTCCGGGAACGCGGCGAACAGGCCCGTGATGCCCGCGTGCAGCTCGGCGCGCGCGAGCTGCGCGCCCAGGCAGTGGTGGATGCCGGTCCCGAAGGACAGGTGCGGTTTGTGCGGACGGGCGGGGTCGACGGTCTCCGGATCGGGATAGGCCCCGGGGTCCATGTTCGCCAGCGCCGAGGCGGGCACCACCACCGAGCCCGCCGGGATCGTGACGCCGCCGATCTCCACCTCGGCCAGCGCCACCCGCGGCAGCGCGCCGCCGATGGCGCTGATGCTCTGCACCCGCAGGATCTCCTCGACCAGCCCCGCCATGTCGGCACCGCCGACTCTCGCGCGCAGCCCCGGATCGGTGAGCAGTAGGGCGAAGGCGGTGGTGAACTGCGAGCCCGTGGTCTCGTTCCCGGCGAGGAGGAGCAGGACGGAGAGGGAGACCATCTCGTCCTCGCCGAGCCGGTCGCCCTGGTCGCGGGCGACGATGAGCCCGCTGATCAGCCCGCCGTCGGGCCGCTCGCGCTTGTCGGCGATCAGGTCGCGAATGTAGCGCTCGATGCCGGCGTAGGCGCGCGCGGCGATCGCCGCGCCGACCTCGTCCATGCTCGACATGACTTCGGCACTCCAGCCCGCGAAGTCCTCGCGGTCGGCCAGCGGCACGCCCAGCAGCTCGCAGATCACCGCGATCGGCAGCGGGCGGCAGAAGTGCTCGACCAGGTCCACCGGCTGCGGGAGGTCGCACAGCCCGTCCACCAGGCCCGCCACGATCCGCTCGATGCCCGGCCGCAGCTCCTCCACCCGCCGCTGCGTGAACGCCGTCGCCACCAGTCTCCGCAGCCGCGTGTGCTCGGGCGCGTCGACGCCCAGCAGCGACAGGCCCGCCGCCGCGGCGGTCTGGGCGACGTCGGGCGCGCTGGCCGCCTTCCGCGACAGCCGCGGATCGACCAGCGCGCGGCGGACGTCCTCGTAGGCGGAGATCAGCCACGCGGGACTGCCGTCGGGCATGAGCATCGGGCGCGGCGGTGTCCCCCGCAACGCGGCGAGCTCGGGCGCGTGCCGGAGTTCGTAGGCGGCGGCGAAGGGGAACACGAAGGGTTCGGTGGAGGGCTGTGCAGGCATGAGCGACCTCTCGTCGGCCCACCCGATGACGTGTCCATGGCGGAACTTAGCGCCATCGAGGTGGCCGTGGGTGTCGTGATCGCGACACGGTGCACAGTGTGAGGACGCGGTGGGGTCTCACCGGCCGATGATCTTGCGGTATCCGTACGTCGCGTACTCCCGCGCGAAGCCCAGGCGCTCGTACAGCCCCCGCGCCGCGAGGTTCTCCGCGTTGTGGTTGACCGTCGCGCGGGTGATCCCCTGCGCGCGCATCTCGGTCATGGCGTGGCGCATGACGGCGGCGGCGAGGCCGAGGCGGCGGAAGTCCTCGTGGGTGCCGACGGGTTCGAAGTGGCCGAGGCGGTTGCGCTCGTCGGTCCAGTAGACGGTGTAGGCGGCGATGCGGCCGTCGGGGGCTTCGGCGACGATCTCGCGGGCCGGGTCGTAGCCGGGGGCGCGCATGAACTCGGCGTAGGCGGACGCGGTCCAGCCGGCCCCCTCGAAGGAGCGGTTGCGGGCCTCGGCGAGCGCGGCGGCGTCGGTGGGGCGGGCGGAGCGGATGGTGAAGCCCTCGGCGGTGGTGCCGGTGGGGAGGTCGGTCAGGTCGCGTTCGCGGATGTCGTCCCAGGTGCGGAAGCGCTCGAAGCCGAGTCCGGTGAGGAGTTCGGCGCGGACGGTGTCGCGGTCGAAGCCGTCGGTCAGGATCTCGGCTGCGCCCGAGGCGCGGCGGGTGGTCTCGCAGGCGAAGGACAGCAGCGCGGTCTCGAAGGCCGTTCCGCGATGCGAGGGCGCGACGAAGCAGTCGAAGGCGTTGCCGAAGCGCCCGGCGATGGTGATGCCGGACAGGAGGCCGTCGGCGTCCCACAGGTGCACCAGCCGCGAGAGGTCGCGTCCGCGCAGGTTCTCGTGGACGCGGTGGGGCAGCTCGCCGATGTGGTCGTAGCCCCAGCGGCCGGCCTCGGCGATCCAGGCGGCGACGGTGGACTGGAGCAGCGGCATGTCGGAGGGACGGTAGGCGCGCATGATCCCGTTCTACCGGCCGGGGCAATCGAATAATGGGCCGCCGCGACATGGTCGCGGCGGCCCGGGGAAGGAGGAGTGAGGTCAGCAGGCGAACTTCGCGTCGGCCCAGTCGGCGTGGTCGTTGCCGTTGCCGTCACCGCCGTCGTCGACGACGAGGCGCAGGTACTCCACGCCGGTCAGGGACGCGGTGAGCGCGAAGGTCGCCGAGTCGGCGCGCATCAGTGGCGACACGGCGAGTTCACGGTCGCCGTCGTAGACGTGGAAGCGGATGGTCCCGCGGGTGGGCTGGGCGTCGTCGACGCCCACGGAGGCGGTGAAGGTGGAGCACCTGCCGCCCAGGAAGTACACGACCTCGCTGGGCGCGTGCGTCCCCAGGCCCTTGGGGTAGGCCACGCCGTTGAGGGTGAGCGGTGGCCCGTCGCCTTTGCCCTGGCCGCCGTTGGCGCGGTCGCGTTCGACCGGTCCCCAGCCGCCGGTGGCGGAGATCCAGGTGTGGTCGGAGGCGTAGACGACGCCGGACGGGGGTGGCGGCAGCGTGCGGACCACGCTGGTGCCGGTCACCGTCTGGCGGCCGTGCGCGCGGTAGGCGACGGTCCCGGTGAGGGCGTGCCCGATGTCGGCGGCGTCGGCGGGCGGGGTGACCGCCCACTTCACGGTGAGGCTCTCGCCGCTGTCGAGGCGGCGCGCGGTGGTGCCGGACGCGGTGGCGGTCCAGCCGGTGGGCACCGCCAGCGCCAGCGAGACGTCCCGGACGGTGCCGGGCTCGCCGTTGACGAAGGTGGTGGTCACCTCGTTGGCCTTGCCGGGGGTGAGCTTGGCGTCCTTGGCCGCGATGGACACCGCGCCGCAGTTGCCCTCGGCGGGCGCGGGCCCGAGGTCGACGACCGTGAAGTCGTCGAGGGCGAACTCCACCTGGTCGCTGTTCGGTGGCAGGCGACGCAGGCCGACCCAGTAGTCGCCGCACTTCCCGGCGGTGAACTCCTGGACGTGCGCGGTCGGCGTGGTGGCCTGCGGGAACGGGGTGACCGACAGGTCGCGGGTGCCGCCGGGGCCGTCGACGCCGAGGACCCAGCCGTAGGCTCCGGCGAGCTCGTTCTCGTAGGAGAACGCGACCCGGTACCGGTGCCCGGCCTTGAAGGCGACGGTGGCGGGGGTGGTGCGGTAGGCGAGCTTGTCGTCGTACTCGAAGGACTTCAGTGACCACTGCCCGGCGAGCACGTCGTCGATGACCTTGCCGTTCCAGCCGGCCTGTGTGTAGGGGGCGTGGAGTTCGGACAGGTGCGTATTGGCGTCACCGGCGTCCTTCTCGCCGCCCCGGTAGAAGGGGCCCCAGCCCTGGTCGACGTGCTCGAAGTCCCACGTCGATCCCGCGGCGGGGCGCACGCCCGGCACGACGCGGACGTCGTCGAAGGTGACCCGGGCCGAGCCGCGTCCGGCGCCCAGGGTGAGGGTCACCGGTTTGCCCGCGGTCACGTCGAAGTACACGCGCACGCGCTGGGAGTTGGTGCCGACCTTCTCGTCGGAGTTGTTGTTGTTGCGCAGCGAGGAGCGTTCGATGCCGTTGGCGGCGGTCTTGTGCCCGGAGGTCACCGAGATGGTCGCCTCGCGTTCCTTCCCCGGCTCGATCTCGATGTTCGCCGAGGCCACGTAGGTGCCGGGCGCCAGGCCGCCGATCTTCTGGGCGATGGAGGTCCGGCCGTCACCGGCGATCGCCTCGTACTGGCCGCGCGCGTTGCGTTCGACGGTGGCCTCGCCGCGCGTGGTCCAGGCCGGGCCGAAGGTCCCGGCGTTGAAGCCGGGGTCGGCGACGGGGGTACCGGTGCCGTAGGTGACGGACGTGGCCGCGACCTCGTGTGAGTACAGGACATACGGGACGCCCGCCTCGGCGGTGAGCGTGACCTTCCCGTCCACGACCGGCACCTGGACGGCGTCCTTCCGGCCGGTGTCGGAGAGCTTGTAGAGCGTGGCCGTGGTCAGGCCCGGGGGCACGGCGAACGTGGTGGTGCCGCCGGTCTTGTTGTAGTGGTAGAGCTTCGTGCCGCCGGACCCGTCGGGCCAGGGCAGCAGGTAGGCGTCACCGGCGGCGACCTCGCCGTAGGGGGCGGTGATGCGGCGGACGCCGTCGGCGTCGCTGACGCGCGAGCCGTCGGCGAAGCCGATCTCGTGCTCGGCCCACCTGGTCACCGGCGAGCGCTGGAGGTACTTCGTGGGCACGTTGTAGGTGAAGACGTTGGCCAGGAACGCGTTGAAGTCGACCTCGCCGGTCCAGCCCTCGAAGTCGCTCATGCGCGAGCCGCCCAGCAGCGGGTGCTGGACGAAGACGTCCTTGGCGTCGTTGCCGATGAAGCGCAGGATGTGGGAGCTGACGCCCCGGCTGGAGTCGGGCCCGTAGTCGGGGTCGTTGGCCCAGTGCGACCAGATCTGGTTGGACGGCAGGCGGTGCGACCATTCGGAGGCCACCGCGACCCCGGCCTCGTTGAGGCGGCGCGACAGCGAGTCGGCGAGCCAGCCCTGGCTGTAGTAGACGTCGATGTAGACGAACGACAGGTTGTGGTTCGTCTCGGCGAACAGCTGGTCGAAGCGGTCCATGACCGCGCCGGTGGTGAGGTCGCGGCGCTGGTCGATGTAGTAGGACTGGTCCATCCACGCCCAGCCCTTGGCGGACGGGTCGACCATCTGCTCGGAGAAGCTGTGCGCCTCGGGGTACGCCTCGGTGGCGTTGACGTGGACGCCGAACTCGGCGTTGTACGCCCTGCCCTCTTCGAGGAGGGTGTTGAGTTCGCCCAGACCGCCGGCGCGCGTGTTGTAGTTGCCGCCGTAGTCGGCGTGCGCGGCGTCGTGTCCTTCGGACTGGTAGCCCTTGAGCAGCACGAACTGGCCGAGCCCGTCGGTGGCCAGGGCGATGCGCTTGGTGTCGTCGAGGGTCTTGCCGAAGGGGTGGGTGGCGAGGCTGGCGATGTTGAACGGGATGCGCGGCACGACCCGGTAGGGGGTGTTGGCCGCGCCGGTGATCGCGGGCTGGAGCGGGCGCAGCGCGATGGCGGCGTCCTGCCAGTCGACGGCCGCGTCGGCGTTGGCGTCGCCGGTGAGGGCGATCCGCACCAGCGGGAGCGGTTCGGTGTCGGTGGCCGACGCCCCGGCTCCGCGGTAGGTCCACTCGCCGCTCCACAGGCCGACCTCGCGGTAGCCGTCGCGGCTGCGGGCCTGGCGCATGACGCGGCCGTTGGCGGCGGCGTTGGTGCCGGTGGGCTTGTCGTAGACGGAGTTGGTCTCGATGGCCACGGCCGCGCCGTTGGCGGCGGCCAGGACGTAGTTGGCGCCGATCGGGGACGCGTCGGGCGCGGTGGCGGCGGTGACGGGGTAGATGGTGTCGCCGACGCGGGAGGCGTCGATGTCCAGGCGGGCGGCGGCGATCTGGGCGGCGGTGTCGGTGGAGCGCACCGAGACCAGGTCCTGGCCGGGGATCGCGATCGTGTTGACCCGCAGGGCGTCGGTGTCGTCGATCGCGGTGACGGCGAAGGTGACGGTGGCGCCCTCGACGGAGATGCGCGCGTCCATGCTCACGCCCTGCGGGAACGCGAGGTGGTAGCGGGCGTCGGCGCCGAACTCGGCGGTGATGACGGGCTTGAGGGCGGTCCCGTTGATCAGGACGGTGTCGAGGGGGGTGGAGCGGCCGTGGACGACGGCTCCGGTGGGGGTGTGGGCGTAGGACACGATCCGCGGGAACTCGCGGCCGACCGCCACGCTCAGCTCGGGCGAGCCGATCGTGGCGGTGTCGTCGGCGAGCGCGGGGGACGCCGGTACGGCGACCAGCGCGCCCGCCGCCGTGCAGGCCGCGAGTCCGAGCACCCATGGGCGTCGGGTCATGTTTCCTCCAGGGGGATGTCCGGGTTCCTCCCGGGCGATACAGAGGTAATCCCAGCCATTCCAACGGAATCGAACAGCGATGTCACGCCTTGAGGCCGAATCGTTATCCGTCGTTCGGCGGTACCGGCCACCCGTTCCGGTGAGTGGGGGTGGCCCGAAGACCCCCTTAGGGCGGTCACCGAACAAGGCGGCGCCACACGCGTCCGCTTCGCGCGACAATGGCCCGTGGAGGCGCCGACCTCATGAAGGCGGGGAGCCATGAAGGCGCGGAGATGACCACCTGGCGGGCCCACGCCAAGGCCATGCTGGACCGTGTGCTGGCGCGGGGGGTGCGCGTGTCGCCCGGCTGGCGCGCGGCCTTCCTGGCCGTGCCGCGCCACGTTTTCGTCCCCCGCTTCTACCAGGACGCCGGCGGGCGCCTGGACGGTGTCGTGGACGCCGCCGATCCGCGCTGGATGTGGGAGGTCTACGCCGACCTGCCGCTGGTCACCCGGCGAAGACGGGTCCCGCTCCCCGGTGGCGGCGACGGTTACGTGGCGACCTCCTCGTCCTCCCAGCCGACCGTCATCGCGGTCATGCTCGGCCTCCTGGGCGCCGAACCCGGCATGAGCGTCCTGGAGATCGGCACCGGCACCGGCTACCACGCCGCGCTGCTGTGCCACCGGCTCGGCGAAGGGCAGGTCACCTCCATCGACCTCGACCCGGAGCTGGTGGACGAGGCCCGCGCCCGCCTCGCCGCGATCGACTACCGGCCCGAGCTGCGCTCCGGCGACGGCAGCGCGGGCGTCGCCGACCGGGCGCCCTTCGACCGCATCGTGGTCACCTGCGCCGTGGACGACTTCCCGCCCGCCTGGATCGCGCAGCTCACCCTCGGCGGGCGCCTGGTCGCGCCACTGGTCGAGGGCGGCGCGCTGACCGTGCTCACCAAGACCGCGCCGGACCGCCTGGAGGGCCGCGTGGACGAGGAGTGCGCCTTCTTCATGCCCCTGCGCTCGACCCTCGACGCCGACCGCACCGAACGCCACATCTGGCGCCAGGCCGTCCCCGAGCACGCCGGGACGCCGCCGGGCGTGCCCGTGGAGGCCCTGGGCGACCTGGACTTCCGGCTGTGGCTGTCGCTGACCGTGCGGCACGTGCAGTTCGCGCACGAGCCGGGCACGCCCCCGCTGCCGGTGGGACGCGGCGACGAGCCGGTCGACCCGGAGCAGGTGCGGGCGGCGTGGGAGGCGTTCGTGGCCGCCGGGCGTCCCGACCGCACGCACTACGGCGTGACGGTCACGCCCACGGGCGGCTGGATCTGGCTGGACGAGCGGAAATGGGCGCTGCCCCTATAGAAGGCCCTACTGGAGCCCGTCGGCGATGCCCATCAGGTCGGCCTGCTTCGCGTCGCCGATGACGATGATGGTGCGCCCGTCCTGCGTCCACACCATGGCGGCGTTGCCGTCGCGGGTCACGTAGGACTGCCACATGCGCCCCCGCGACTCCACGTTGCCCTCCAGGCGCGGCTGCTCGCCGAGTTCGTTCCCGAGCAGCTTCTCGGCCTCGACGCTGCTCTCGATGAGCTGGACGCCGGAGTCGTTCGGGCCGACGTAACCCACCCGCAGCGTCACCCCGTCGCCGGTGCGCGCGACGGCGGCCGTGGTGGCGCGCCAGCCGTCCAGCGCCGAGGGCCGCAGCACGCTCAGCCCGGAGTCGGCGGCCTCCTGGTACCGGGCCGAGGGGTCGATGCCCGGGTCGGTACCGGAGGACAGCAGCCGCCATCCGCCCAGGATCAACGCGATGGGCACGAGGATCACCGCCAGCGAGAGGGCCATGTCCCTCGGGCGGCGCGGCTGCGTGTAATGGCTCGACACGCCCTCCATCGTCGCGCAGCCCGTCCCCGCCGGCCGTCGTGGGGTCGAGGGAGTACGCCACAGCGCGTGACCCGACCGCCCCGTATCGCCGAGGTCCGTGCCAGGATGCGCTAAACGACCCTCAGCGCCGAGGAGATCCTTGTGGACGACCGCCAGACCGAAGAGCTCGACCGCAACCTCGCACTTGACCTGGTCCGGGTCACCGAGGCGGCCGCGATGGCCGCCGGACGGTGGGTCGGCCGGGGCGACAAGGAAGGCGGTGACGGCGCCGCCGTCGACGCGATGCGCCTGCTGATCAACTCCGTGCCGATGCGCGGGACCGTCGTGATCGGCGAAGGTGAGAAAGACCACGCGCCCATGCTGTACAACGGCGAGTCCGTCGGCGACGGCACCGGGCCGGGCGTGGACGTGGCCGTCGACCCCGTCGACGGCACGACCCTGATGGCCAAGGGCATGCCGAACGCGCTGGCGGTCCTGGCCGTCGCCGAGCGCGGGGCGATGTTCGACCCCTCGGCGGTCTTCTACATGGAGAAGCTGGCCGTGGGCCCCGAGGCCGCCGACGTCATCGACATCGAGGCGCCCGTCGAGGAGAACCTGCGCCGCATCGCCAAGGCGAAGCACTCCGAGATCTCCGACGTCACCGTGTGCATCCTGGACCGCCCCCGGCACTCCGACCTGGTGAAGAAGGTCCGCCAGGCCGGCGCGCGCATCCGGTTCATCAGCGACGGCGACGTGGCCGGCGCCATCGCCGCGGCCCGCGAGACCAGCGAGGTCGACGTCCTGATGGGCATCGGCGGCACGCCCGAGGGCATCATCGCCGCCGTCGCGCTGACCTGCATGGGAGGCGCGATGCAGGCCCGCCTGTGGCCCAGCGACGACGCCGAGAAGCAGAAGGCCCTCGACGCCGGGCACGACCTGGGCCGCGTGCTCACCACCCGCGACCTGGTCTCGGGGGAGAACATGTTCTTCTGCGCCACCGGCGTCACCTCCGGCGACCTGCTCAAGGGCGTCCGGTACCAGCGCGGCGGCGCCTACACGCAGTCGATCGTGATGCGCTCGAAGTCGGGCACCATCCGCGTCATCGACTCCTACCACCGCCTGGAGAAGCTGCGCGCCTACTCGGTCGTCGACTTCGACGGCAAGCTCCTGCCCGTCGAATAGACCCCGGACGCGAAAAACCCCCGCCACGAACGTGGCGGGGGTTTCTCTTACGGCCGCGGGAGGGCCGGGTGATTAGCTCGCGTAGGGGGACGCGGGCGGGGTGGTGCCGTCGGTGACCGACGCGTCGCCGTAGACGACCTGGTCGATCGCGCCGTCGGCGTTGGTGTCGGTCAGGGTCGCGTCGGCGATCCCGTCCTCGTCGGAGTCGAGCACCATCGTGTCGGCGACACCGTCGTTGTTGGTGTCGGCGGCGAAGGTGTCCAGCTGGCCGTCGTGGTCGGCGTCGATGGCCACCGCGTCGACGTCGCCGTCGCCGTCGGTGTCGGAGGCGACCTGGTCCACCACGCCGTCGCCGTCGGCGTCGGTCACGATGGTGTCGACACGGCCGTCACCGTCGGTGTCGAGGGCCTCGGAGTCGATGGTGCCGTCGCCGTCGGCGTCGACGTACAGGTTGTCGTAGTCGCCGTCGTTGTCGGCGTCCACGGCCACACCCTCGGCGTCACCGTCACCGTCGGTGTCGATCAGCGTCTCCGAGTGGTCGGCGTACTCGACGGTGATCGTGTCGTCGGCGACACCGTTGCCGTCGAGGTCGACGGCCTCGTGGAACTGCGCGTCGTACGAGTGGTCGTCAGTGTCCGTGGTGGTGTCGTCGTGCGGGGTGTCGTAGTCGCTCATCGCAATGCCCTCCCATATGGCGGCTGTGTCGGTCTTTAGAGCGGCGGTGCCGCCTTGATGTGTTCACCGTACGGCGTTGCGGCAAGCGGCGAATCCCGGGAATGTGCCACACACCGCCAAGGCGAACTGCGGTCACATTACGCTGCCCGAACGAGCATGTCATGGGAGGTGGGCGCGGTGATCGTGGTTGTTGGCGAGAACGTCATCGACTTGTTGCCAGGCCGTGACGGAGGAACGCGTGCGCTGGTCGGAGGGGGTCCGGCCAACACCGCCATCGCGCTGGCGCGCCTGGGTGCCCCGGTGCGCTTCGCCGGTCGCGCCGGCGAGGACGCGCACGCCGACGCCGTCCGCGCCCGGCTGGCCGCCGAAGGCCTGACCTGGACCGACGTCCCGGGCCCCACACCGGTGGCCGAGGTGACCCTCGACGACGCCGGTCAGGCCAGTTACGCCTTCCGGCTGGACGGCGCCGCCGACTTCACCCGCGCCGCACCGCCCGCGCTGTCCCCCCGCGACGCCGTCCACCTGGGCTCGCTGGCCGCCTACCTGGAACCCGGCGCGACGGTGCTGGAGACCTGGATCGAGCGCGTCCACACCTCGCACGTGGTCTCCTTCGACCCGAACGTGCGCCCCACCGTCCTCGACCTGGACGCGGCCCGCGCGCGCACCGAGCGCTACGCGCCGATGGTCGCGCTGATGCGCGTGTCCACCCCCGACGTCGCCGCCCTCTACGGCGACGAGCCGCCCGCCTCGGCCGCCGCGCGCTGGCTGGCCTCCGGCTGCGGCCTGGTCGTGGTGACCGACGGCGAAGCGCCCGCGGCCGCCCACGGCCCCCTCGGCACGGTGACCGTGCCGATCCCCCGCGTGGACGTGGTGGACACCGTCGGCGCCGGCGACACCTTCGACGCGGCCATGCTGGCGTGGCTGGCCGCGCGCGACGCACTCACCCCCGCGTCCTTCGCCCGCGCGGCGGCGTCCCGGGACGCGGTGGCGGCCATGCTGCGGTACGCGGCGGCGGCCTCCGCGCTCGCCTGCACCCGCGAAGGGGCCGATCCGCCCACCTTCGCCGAGATCCCCCTTTAACAGTACGGTCATCTCGGATACCGTCGAATGGTCGAGCCCACCCCTCACGAGCGGCGGTGAGTGCCATGACCGATCCGACCCCGCACACCGATATAGCGATCATCGGCGCCGGACCGACCGGCCTCTTCGCGGCCTATTACGCGGGATTCCGCGGCCTGTCGGTGACCTTGATCGACGCCCTTCCCGAGCCCGGCGGCCAGATCACCGCCATGTACCCCGAGAAGATGATCTTCGACGTGGCCGGTTTCCCCGAGATCCGCGGCCGCGACCTGGTGGAGAACCTCGTCAAACAGGCCGCGCCCTTCGCGCCGCACTACGTCCTCGGCCATCAGGCCGAGGGCCTCGCGTACATGGGCGAGAAGCCGGTCCTGACCCTGGACGACGGCACGTCCATCGAATGCGGCGCCGTGCTGATCACCAGCGGCATCGGCAGCTTCACCTCCCGTCCCCTGCCCGCCGCCGAGGGCTTCACCGGCTCCGGCGTGGTCTTCTTCGTGCCGAAACTGGCCGTCCACGCCGACGAGGACATCGTCGTGGTCGGCGGAGGCGACTCCGCCTTCGACTGGGCGCTGGCGCTGCATCCCATCGCCCGCAGCGTGACCATCGTCCACCGCCGCGACAAGTTCCGCGCCCACCAGCACACCGTGGACCGCGTGCAGGGCCTGGGCGTACCGATCCTGGTCAACGCGCAGGTCACCGCGCTGCACGGGGACGGCCACGTGACCGGCGTCCACGTCGAGACCCGCGGCGGGGAACCCCGCGACCTGCCCGCCGACACCGTCGTCGCCGCCCTCGGCTTCGTCGCCGACCTCGGCCCGCTCACCGGCTGGGGACTGGAGCTGGACAAGCGCCACATCCTCGTCGGCCCCACCATGGCCACCAACCTCCCCCGTGTCTTCGCCGCCGGGGACATCACCGAGTACCCCGGCAAGGTCCGGCTCATCGCCACCGGCTTCGGCGAGGCGGCGACGGCGGTCAACAACGCCGCCGTGGCGATCGACCCGTCCGCGCACCTGTTCCCCGGCCACTCATCCGACGCGGGATGAGTTGTCGTACCCGCAGTTGACAATGCGGGCATGAAGATCACCCTGGCACCGCGCCCCGACGGGCGCCTGCTCCTCACGGCCGCCGTGGACACCACGGCGGCCCCCAGGGCCCTCATCGAGGCCTTCACCGACCCCGCCATCGTGGCGCGCTGGTGGATGGCCGAACTCACCTGCGATCCCGTCCCCGGCGGCGAGTACGTCGCCCGCTTCCCGAGCCTGGACCAGACCATGCGCGGCGAGATCGTGCTGATCGCCGAGGACCGCCTGGAGTTCTCCTGGGCCTGGGACCACCAGCCCGAGCAGCCCACGTACCTGGTGACGGTGACGGCCGCCGAGGGGACGGTGACGGTGACCCACGGGCCGTACGCCGACACCCCGGAGGAGCGGGAGGAGGCCGAGAGCCACCGGGCGGGGTGGGAGTTCTTCCTGCCGCGGCTGCTGGCCGAGATTGAGGGCTGACCGCCCCGAACCCCCTACCTACCCCTCACCCCATGCTCGACCTCCGCGCCTTCCGGCGCGCCTGCCGACTCGCCGCGCTCGCCACCGGCGGGCAGGTCACCGAGTTCCGCTACGCCGAGTGCGTCACCCCGAGCTTCCACCAGGGCGTCATCGCCTACCCCGACCGCACTGTGGCAGTCGTGAGGCTGCGCGACGAGCCGATCCCGGCGATCGCCGAGGCGGGCGACTCGGCGCCGCTGCGCTACCGCGACATGCCCGCGCGAGCCCGGCCTCGCGTCCTGCGCTCCGGCGTCGCCTACTGGAAACCGGCGTCGCTCGGTGAGGCTCTGTCCAACTACTACGACCGACCCATGTCGGATCCCGGACTTTTCGCCCAATTGAAGTACCTCCCGCGTCTCGCGTGGCTGTGCAATGCCCTTAGCCGGCGGCGCTTCCGCCGGCGCACCGCCTCGCGAACCGGGAGCGCACATGCCCGCAGCCATACGTATCCCCATCGCCCTCACCGCCGGCCTGCTCCTGCTGGCCGCGCCGGTGTCCGCCGAGGACACCGCCGATCCGTCCACCGCCGTGGCCAGTGACGGCACCACCGCCGATCCGGCGGATCTGGCCGCCACCATCGACGGGGACGTCGTGGTCGCCACTCCCCCGGCCGACCAGCCGGTCGCCGACGGGTCGGACCCGACTCCGGCCGAGATGAAGGAGGGCACGCCGGGCGATCCGCACGGCGCGGGGGTGGACAGCGTCGTCGGCGAGGACGAGCGGTACCAGACCACGCCCGCCAACTGGTGGCCCGCCAGCGCGACGGCGCAGATCACCCGCACGGTGAACGGTGTGGTGAGCGCGCACTGCACGGGCTGGCTGATCGGCGCGAACACCGTCGTGACCGCCGGGCACTGCGTCTATCCGCGCGACGGGGCCGAGTGGTACCCGGCCGCCGAGTTCACCGTGTGGCCGGGCCGGGACGGCGCGAGCACGCCCTACGGTTCCTGCGGTGTCACGACGCTGCATTCGGTGCTGGGCTGGACGCGCGACTTCGCCGACGGCTGGGACTACGGCGCGATGAAGCTGAACTGCACGGTCGGGCAGAACACCGGGGCCTTCGGTTTCATGTGGACCGACGCCGTCCAGGACGGCACGGCCACCTACAACCGGGGCTACGGCGGCGACAAGCCGTGGGGGACGCAGTGGGCGAGCTACGACCAGGTCCGCGCGACGAAGGACCGCGAGTTGTTCTACTGGCACGACACGGCGGGCGGCAACAGCGGTGGACCGGTGTACACCTACGCGAACTCCACCTGCGGGCCGTGCGCGATCGCGGTGCACGCGCACGGGTTCCACGGCGAGTCCTCACCGGAGTCCGATCACAACTCGGGTCCGCGCGTCACGGAGGCCGTTTACAACAACCTCGTCCACTGGCGGGACCTGTAGACGCCGTGAGGCCCCACCGTCATCGAACGGTGGGGCCTCACGGTCAAGCTTCAGGTCTTAGTACCACCCGGTGTTCACCGAGTGGCTCCAAGCGCCGCACGGATCGCCGTAGCGGCCCTTGATGTAGCCGAGTCCCCAGTGGATCTGCGTGGCCGGGTTGGTCTCCCAGTCCGAGCCGGAGCTGCCCATCTTGGAGCCGGGAAGCGCCTGCGGGATGCCGTACGCCCCGGAACCGGAGTTGTACGCCTTCTCGTTCCAGTGCGATTCCTTGTTCCACAGCTTGTCCAGGCAGGGCATCTGGTCGAGCCCGTAACCGGCCTTCAGCAGCAGGGTGCAGCCGACGGCCCGGTTGCCCGAGTACTCGTTGCAGTCGTCGGGGATCTCGCCCGGGTCGATGCCCGGGATCTTGTTCTCTTTCTCTTCCTTGCGGCGCTTGTACTCCTTGTCGGCCGTCGACGCCTGTTCGCCGACGATCTTCGTCAGCTGTTCCGCCTTCTCGGCGGCATCGGCGTCGGCGGCGTGCTCGGCGTACTCGCGGTGCCAGTCACGGGTGGAACGCGCCTGTTCCTCGACGGCTCGCGCGGTGTCCTGCGCGGTCTGCCGGGGATCGCGGTCGTCGTGTCCGTCCCCCGGCGCCAGCCCGAGCTGAATTCCGGCGGCCACTCCCGCGACGAGCAGGAGAACGGCGAAGGTCCGGCAGCCAAGGCGCGTCAGCGTACGCAGCACGCGTGCGTCCTCTCGTTGGGCGACAAAGTCTCCGCGCCCGATGGGGCGGCGGTCACAGGCCGGGAATCACCCTGCCGGATGCCCGGCGGGTTTGTCAAAGTCCCGGCCCGCAAACGAGGGAACTCTATCGCCCGGCGAATCGGCGCTTTACGGCAGATCCTCCAGCAAATCGGTGACCACTTCGGCGATCTCGGACCTCTCCGAACGGGTGAGCGTCACGTGGGCGAACAGCGGGTGTCCCTTGAGGGCGTCGACGACGGCGCTGACGCCGTCGTGGCGCCCGACGCGAAGGTTGTCGCGCTGCGCCACGTCGTGGGTGAGGACGACCCGCGAGCCCGCCCCGATGCGCGACAGGACGGTCAGCAGGACGCCCCGCTCCAGCGACTGCGCCTCGTCCACGATCACGAACGCGTCGTGCAGGGACCGGCCGCGGATGTGCGTCAGGGGCAGGACTTCGAGCATCCCGCGCCCGAGGACCTCCTCGATCACGTTGTCGTTGGTGACCGCGCCCAGCGTGTCGAAGACCGCCTGCGCCCACGGCGACATCTTCTCGGCCTCGGTGCCGGGCAGGTAGCCCAGTTCCTGCCCGCCGACGGCGTAGAGCGGCCGGAAGATCATGACCTTCTTGTGCCGGCCGCGTTCCAGGACCTGCTCCAGGCCCGCGCACAGCGCCAGCGCGGACTTGCCGGTGCCCGCGCGCCCGCCCAGCGAGACGATCCCGATGGAGTCGTCCAGCAGGATGTCGAGGGCGATCCGCTGCTCGGCGGAGCGTCCGTGGATGCCGAAGGCCTCCCGGTCGCCGCGCACCAGCCCGACGGTCTTGTCGGCCCGCACCCGGCCCAGCGCCGAGCCCTTCGGCCCGGACAGCACCAGTCCGGTGTGGACGGGCAGGTCGCCGGTGGCGGGGATGGTCTCCCCCGCGTAGAGGGCGGTCATCTGCTCGTCGGTGACGCTCATGTCCGACATCCCCGACCACGTCGGGTCCGTGGCCTGCTCGTGCCGGTACTCCTCCGCCGGCAGTCCCACCGAGGCGGCCTTCACCCGCAGCGCCATGTCCTTGGTGACCAGCCGGACGTCGTTGCCCTCGGCCGCCAGCCCCAGCGCGACGGCGAGGATGCGGTGGTCATTGGCGTCGAGCCGGAAACCGACCGGCAGGACGGCGTTGTCGGCGTGGTTCAGCTCGACCCACATGCTGCCACCGAGATCGGTGACGGGCAGCGGCTCGTCCAGCCGCCCGTGCTCGACGCGCAGCTCGTCCAGCAGCCGCAGGCACTGCCGGGCGAACCAGCCGAGTTCCGGGTGGTGCCGCTTGCCCTCAAGCTCGCTGATGACCACCAGCGGGAGGACCACATTGTGCTCGGCGAACCTCAGGAACGCGGCCGGATCGCTCAGCAGCACCGAGGTGTCGAGTACGTACGTGCGAGGTGTCGTCACGATCAGCTCCCACGAAGCCGGGGTGAGCCGGGAGTGCCCACCTGTGACCTTGAAGGTAGCCGCGTTTTCACTGGATGTACCACAGCGACATGGGTTGAAGATTTCGGGGGGCGGGTGTATGGCCGGACCGTCCCCTCAGGAGGGTTCAGCCTGCGACAATGGCGAGCCAGACCAGGAAACCCATCGCCACGAGCACGATCACCGCGAGAACGGCGATGGGAGAGGGCCGGCGGGTGTTGGCGTCGGGATTCCGACTCTCGCGCAGCCCCAAGATCGTGTAGACGGCGTTGCCCGCCATCACCCAGATCGTCAGCTCGTGTTCATAGGCGAACCCGAGCCAGTCCGGTGCTCCCACGGCGAACGCCAGGCCGGTGAGGAGCAGCGGGAGGGCGCGCCCGGGTGTCTCGGCGAGCAGTGGCAGCGGGAGCGCGACGGTGAGGACGCCGACGAGGGCGGGGACGGCGGCGGCGCAGGCGGCTTCGGGCAGGGGGAGCTCGGAGAGCATCGCGGCGGTGATGAGCCACCACCAGATCGCGACGAGGAGGGGTAAGGCGAGGGCGCGGTGGGGTGGGGGCGGGGTGGGGTGAAGGGGGAGGGCGGGCATGGGGGCTCCGGGCTGGGGCTGGGGCTGGGGCTGGGGCTGCCGCCATCCTGCCGCGTGCCCATCCCGCGCGGCCTTCCGGGATGGGCGCGCGGTCGTGGGCCGCGCCTAGAGGCTTTTCGGCCCGGACCCGGGTCGCCGGTGCCTTCCGGCTCGGCGCGCTTCCCACCCGCGCCCTCACCCGTACGCGGGCATGTCCTGCGGTCCATCGTCACGACCTTCACCACCCCCACCGGCACCCGGGCACAAACCCGGGCACTGGTGCCTTCCGGCTCGGCGCGCTTCCCCCACCCGGGCACGGCATGTCCTGCGGCCCGTCGTCACGACCTTCAGCCACCACACCCACCCCCACCGGCACCCGGGCACGGCAAAGGGCCGCGCCCATTGGCGCGGCCCTTTCACTCGTTCATGCGCGGCGGCTTAGTACCAGCCGTTGCTCTGCCAGTAGCCCCACGCGCCGCACGGAGAGCCGTAGCGGCCCTTGATGTAGCCGAGGCCCCACTTGACCTGGGTCGCCGCGGAGTTCTGCCAGTCGCCGCCCGCCGAGGCCATCTTGCTGCCGGGGAGGGCCTGCGGGATGCCGTAGGCGCCCGAGCTGGGGTTCTCGGCGTGGACGTTCCAGCCGCTCTCGTGGTCCCAGAGGGTGTTCAGGCACGACCACTGGTTCATGCCGAAGCCCGAGTCGAGCATGACCGCGCAGCCGATCGCGCGGGAGCCGGAGAGGTTCGAGCAGTCGGCGGGGATGTCGACGTTGTCGCCGCTGCCGCCGCCTTCGTTCGCGGGCTTCTTGGGCTCCTCGACGGGCTTTTCGGTGGCCTTCGCGGGCTCGGGGGTGGACTTGGTGGGGTCCGGGGTGGGGGTGGCCGGGGTGCTCGGGGTGGGCTCTTGGCTGCGTTCGGTGCCCCGGGCGGCCTGGTCGTCGACGGTCCTTGCGTCACCGGCCAGGGCGGAGGCCGGGGTGGGGTCGCCGGCGGAGGTGACGCCCAGGAGGGCCGCCCCGATCACCAGGAGGCCCGTGACGCCGAGGGTGGCGTACCGGAGCTTGCCGCTCTCGGAGAGGGCGGACTTGAGGGTGGTGAATCGGTCGCGGTTGAAGAGCACGGCTTGGTCCTTCCGTCGGGGGCTGGGCCAGGTGGGGACCCTGCCGGACTTGGACGGGAGGACGGGGGCTGCGCTGGGTGACGATGGGGGATCTCACTGCAACCCGGGATTTGGGGTGTCGGACATGACCGACTTGGGGGGAGGGGCGGGACTTGGAGGGGGGTTTGGGGGGGTGATGGAGGTCACCGAACTGGTGTTCGGTGGTGGGGGTCACACTGGGGGGTTCGCCTGTCGTGCTTCTTGTCTCGATCCCCGCGGATCGGCCTTGCTCTCTTCCCCGGGTTGGCGCTTTGTGACGGTCGCCCTCTGGACAGGGGTTTCACCCCTTGGACCCGACCAGGGGTGCGGCCCCTGGACGCCGGACCTCTCTCGGGAGGCTCCACCCACGTTCGGCTTTGAGGACGGTGAACGCAGAACCTGGGGGTGTCAAGACGGAAGAGCTGTCTTGACACCCCCAGAACCTGCGTTCTATGACCCGTCGGCCGACCGAGGGAGGATCCTCTCCTATCCCGAGCGAGCTTCAGCGGATCTGGTCACGGGGTCGCGGTTTGTTCGCGGGTTGCGGGCCGTCTCGTTGGGGCTCTACTACAACGAGCTTCGTTTGGTGCCCGGGTTTTGACCCCGTAGCCAGCCAGTCACCTTGCCCGGGTCTAAAACAACAAGCCGGTTCCCCACCCGGGTTTTGACCCCGTTGCAGGCCAGTCACTTCGCCCGGGTCTAAAGCAACCAGCTCCGCCTGTTGCCCGGGTTCTGACCCCGTTGCTGGCCAGTCACCTTGCCCGGCTTCGATCCCTCGTCTTCGTCCTCGGCTTGCCCGGGGTTCTACCCGCCGAACCTGCGTTGCCGGTTCGCGTACGACCGCAATGCGCGCAGGAAGTCCACGCGCCGGAATTCCGGCCAGTTCGCGTCGAAGAAGAAGTACTCCGCGTACTCCGACTGCCACATCAGGAACCCCGACATGCGTTGTTCGCCGCTGGTCCTGATGACGAGGTCGGGGTCCGGCTGGCCCTTGGTGTACAGGTGTTCGGCGATGTGGTGGACGTCGAGGCGTTCCGCCAGTTCCTCCATCGACGTACCTTCGGCGGCGGCTTCTTGGAGGAGGCTGCGGACGGCGTCGGCGATCTCTCGTCTGCCGCCGTAGCAGATGGCGAGGTTGACCTGGGCGCCTCCGGTGCGGCCCTGGGTGCGTTGTTCGGCGGTCTTCAGGGCGGACACGTGTTGGGGTGGCAGGAGGTCTACGGCGCCGATGATGTTCAGGCGCCAGGGTTGGCCGTCTTCGGCGAGTTCGGTGCCCAGGTCCTCGATGATCTGGAGGAGGGGGTCGAGCTCTGCCGCGGGGCGGGAGAGGTTGTCGGTCGACAGGAGCCAGATGGTTATGTGCCCGACTCCGGCCTCGTCGCACCAGCGTAGGAGCTGCTTGATGCGCTCGGCGCCGACGCGGTGTCCGTCGTTGGGGTCGATGAAGCCCATCTCGCGGGCCCAGCGGCGGTTGCCGTCGACCATCACGCCGATGTGCTGCGGGAGCGGCTTGCCGACGAGCTTGCCGGCAAGCCGCTGTTCGTAAACCCGCAGGAATACCTTGTAGATCTGATCCTTCAGCCACACGACTCAGAGACTAGTCGCGGACTAATCCACCCCAAGCCGGGCCTTCAGGGCGTCGAGTTCGGCCCAGAGGACGCCGGGCAGTTTGTCCCCGAACTTCTCGAACCATTCCTGGACGAGGGGGATCTCCGCGCGCCACTCGTCGGCGTTGACTTCGAGGGCGGCGGTGAGCTGCTCGGGGGTGAGGTCCAGGCCGTCGGTGTCGAGGGACTCCGGGGTCGGGACGTGGCCGATGGGGGTCTCGATGGCCTCGGCGCGGCCCTCAAGACGGTCGACGACCCACTTGAGGACGCGGCTGTTCTCACCGAAGCCGGGCCACAGGAACTTGCCCTCGTCGCTCTTGCGGAACCAGTTGACGTAGAAGATCGCGGGGAGCTTCGAGGCGTCGCCTTCGCCGTTGGCGCCCTTGCCCATCTCGATCCAGTGACGGAAGTAGTCGGCGCCGTTGTAGCCGATGAAGGGCAGCATCGCCATGGGGTCGCGGCGGACGACGCCGACCTGGCCGACGGCGGCCGCGGTGGTCTCCGAGGACAGGGTCGCGCCGAAGTAGACGCCGTGGGCCCAGTCGCGGGCCTGCGTCACCAGCGGGACGGTGGTGGCGCGGCGGCCGCCGAACAGGATCGCCGAGATCGGCACGCCGTTGGGGTCCTCGTACTCGTCGGCGAGGATCGGGCACTGCTTGATCGGCGTGCAGAAGCGGCTGTTCGGGTGCGAGGACGGGCCCTCCGACTCGGGGGTCCAGTCGTTGCCGTGCCAGTCGGTGAGGTGCGCGGGCGGCTCGCCCATGCCCTCCCACCAGATGTCGCCGTCGTCGGTGAGGGCGACGTTGGTGAACAGCGAGTTGCCCTGCGCGATGGTGCGCATGGCGTTCGGGTTGGTCTTGTAGTCGGTGCCGGGGGCGACGCCGAAGAGGCCGAACTCGGGGTTGACGGCGTACAGGCGGCCGTCGTCACCGAAGCGCATCCAGGCGATGTCGTCGCCGAGGGTCTCGACCTTCCAGCCGGGGATGGTCGGCTCGACCATCGCCAGGTTGGTCTTGCCGCAGGCCGAGGGGAACGCGGCGGCGATGTACTTGACCTCGTTGAGCGGGGAGGTCAGCTTCAGGATGAGCATGTGCTCGGCCAGCCAGCCCTCGTCGCGGCCCATGACGGACGCGATGCGCAGCGAGTAGCACTTCTTGCCCAGCAGCGAGTTGCCGCCGTAGCCGGAGCCGTAGGACCAGATCTCGCGGGTCTCGGGGAAGTGCGAGATGTACTTGGTGGGCGAACAGGGCCACGCGGAGTCCTTCTCGCCCTCCTCCAGGGGCGCGCCGACCGAGTGCAGGGCCGGGACGTACTCGGCGGTGTCGCCCATGGCGTCCAGCACGTGGGCGCCCATGCGGGTCATGACCTTCATGCTGAGGACGACGTAGGCGGAGTCGGTGATCTCGACGCCGTACATCGGGCTCTCCGCGGTCAGCGGGCCCATGCAGAACGGGATGACGTACATAGTGCGGCCGCGCATGGAGCCGCGGTACAGCTCCGTCATCGTCCGCTTCATCTCCGACGGCGCCATCCAGTTGTTGGTGGGACCGGCGTCGGCCTCGTCGACCGAGCAGATGTAGGTGCGCTCCTCGACCCGGGCGACGTCGGTCGGGTCGGTGCGCGCCCAGAACGAGTTGGGCTTCGTCTCGTCGTTGAGGCGCACCAGGGTGCCGGCCTCCACGAGTTCCTCGGTCAGCCGACCCCACTCCTCATCGGAGCCGTCGCACCACACGACGCGGTCGGGGGTGGTCAGTTCGGCGACCTCGCGCACCCAGGCGATCAGTCGGGGATGGGTGGTCGGCGGATTCTCCAGCCCGGGGACCAGAACCGGAACGCTCATCGTGACCTCTCCTCAAGGGTCGACACTGACCGGTGACCGCAGCTGTGCTGCGGTTTCATTGGGAATGAGGTCAGCGTATGCCCACCGGACAGACGGCGGAAACCCACTGCTTGTGAAAGAGTGCACAAAGTTGCGTCGCGTGTCGCGCGTGTGCGCATGCGCGCGAGAGTGAGCGGAAACTGTCACACGTTCGCGCACGCGCCGCGCGTATTTCAACCGCTTGAAAGATCTTGCACGTTCACGCCCGAGCGAGTGCTAGGGCGATAACCCCACCGAGCACCACGATCGCACCGGCGATCCGACGCGAAGCACCGTTTTCCCTCAGGAGCAGCCAGCCGAGGAGGCTGCCGACGACGATGCTCAGCTCCCGTCCGGGCGCCACGAGGCTCACCGGGGCGTAGCGGTAGGCGAAGAGCACGAGGATGTAGGCGAGCGGGCTGAGGATCGCCACGGCGAACACCGCCGAGCGGTACCGCGTCCACACTCGCCGGACCTCGTCGGTGCGCCGCAGCGCGTAGGGCGCCAGCACCGCCGAGCGGGTCAGGTTGCTGGCCCAGTCGAAGATGAACGGCGAGATCGCCAGTGGACCGACCGCCCACGCGTCCCACACGGTGTAGCAGGCGATCACCAGGCCGGTGGCGACGCCGTAGCCGACGGCGGTCAGCACCTTCTTGTTGCCGCCGTCGCTCTTCTGGCTGAAGCCGATGAGCATGATGCCGAGCACGACACCGGCGGCCCCGAGCAACCCGATCGGCCCGGGACGCTCGTCGAACAGGGCCATCGCCAGCAGCACCGACAGGGCGGGCCCGGTGCCGCGCGCGAGCGGGTAGACGACGGTGAGGTCGCCGTAGCGGTAGCCGCGCTGGAGCAGGACGAAGTAGCCGAGGTGGATGAGCGCGCTGCCGATCAGCGCCACCGGCACCTGCCAGCTCCAGGACGGCGGCGTCAGGACGAACGCGGTGGCGGCCACCGGGAGGTAGACCGCGGTGGCGACGAGGGAGTTCAGCCACACGAAGACCGGGCCGCCGTCGGCGGCCCGCTTCGCGAACAGGTTCCACACGGCGTGGGTCACGGCCGCGGAGATGATGAGGGCGATGGCGAGTGGGTGCACGGCAGGTGACCCTAGCGCCAACTCCCGGCAAAGGTTCAGACCAATTCCGGGATGTGGACCTCCGGGGTGGAGGCTCCGCCTGGAAGACGGAGTGGACTCCCCCTAGAAGAACAGCTCCACCGCCCGCGCGACCGCCACCAGGGCGCGCTTGTCGCCGTCGCGCGCGTAGGCGTCCATCGCGGTACCGGCCAGCTCCAGGACGGGGACGTCGCCGTTGTCCAGCGCCGCCGCGAAGGCCGCGTCCGGGGACGCGGCGGGCACCGGGCACTCGTCGGCCTCGGCGGCCGGGGCGTAGGCGGCGGTCAGGGCCGCGGAGAGGGCCCAGGCCCGGGCGGCCGAGGCCGCCCACTGGTCGCGCGGCAGGTACGGCAGGACGCGCAGGACCGCGTTGGGCGCGATCGCCGCGCGGGCGAGCATGATCGGCGCGCCGTGCGCGTGCCCGGCGTAGCGGGCGAGCGCGGCGGAGACCAGGTCCCGCAGCAGTTCGCGCGGTTCGGTGAGCCGCAGCGCGGTCAGCGAGGCCGGCCAGCCGGGCGTGTGGCCGAGGCGGGCGAGGCGTTCGGCGAGGTCGCCGCGCTGGATGATCATCCGCGGGACGCCCGCCAGGGCCCCGGCGGCGGTGAGCCGTCCGCGTGGCGGGACGACGCCGGGCAGCGGCTGCGCGTGGGCGACCCAGCGCGCCAGGGCGGTGGCGAGGGCGTCGCGGCGGGCGGGGGTGTCGGCGTCGGCGAGGGCGCGGACGGCCTGGCCGGTGGCGATGACGGCGTGGGACTCGTCGGCGGCGATGCCGGAGAGCAGGCGGGGCCACCAGTCGGCCAGGACGTCGGTCCAGGCCCGGTGGGCGAGTTCGCGATGGAACGGGGTGGGCGCGAGGGCCCCGTTCAGCACGGCGGCGGACATGTGTGCCTCCAGCGGGACGGGCGAGCGCCTGAACTGTACAGCACAGTTCACATGAACTCTACTGTTCAGTACATTGATAGGATCGTCGCATGGAGACCCCACGGCGTCCCACCGGCGAACGGGCGGAGCGGAAGCGGCGGCAGATCGTGCGGGCCGCGCGCGAGATCTTCGTGCGCGAGGGCTTCGACGCCGGGATGGACGCCATCGCCGCCGAGGCGGGCGTCTCGAAGGTGACCGTCTACAACCACTTCGGCGGCAAGGAGAACCTGTTCCTGGCCGTCATCGGCGACGCCCTCGAAGAGGTGCTGGGCGAGACCGTCACCGGCAGCGCGCGGCGCATGGAGGAGTCGGGTGACCTGCGCGAGGCCCTGCGGTGGGCGGCGCGCGGCTGGGCCGAGGGGCTGGGGCGGCCGGACGTGCGGGCGCTGCGCGATCTCGTCGTCGGCCAGGGCAAGCGGTTCCCGGAGCTGGGCGAGGCCTGGCGGCTGAACGGGCCCGAGCGGGCCCGTCCGGGGCTGGCGGCGATCTTCGGGCGGCTGGTGGCCGAGGGGCGGCTGGAGATGCCCGATGTGGACCTGGCGATCGTGCAGCTGTACGCGCTGGTGCTGTACCCGCAACTGATCCATAACCAGTACGGGACGCCCCTCGACGCGAAGACGACCGAGGCCCTGATCGACGGCGGGGTGGACATGTTCCTGGGGTACTACCGGTACCGGGAGTCCTGAGAACTGTCGTACCCACCGGTGATGATCATGTGTCATGGAGCAGACGAACGAAGATCTCGCGGCCTTCTGGCCGTGCCCGCCCTGGTGCGCCGACGATCACGGCGTGCGCGGTTCCGATCCGGTGGGGCGGGCCGTGCACGGTGGCCGGAGAACGCGCTGGGAGGCCGCCCATGACACCCACGAGGAGTACGTGGAGGTCCGGCCGGCCCGGCTCGGTCCTCTCGAAGCGGTGATCCTGACGGTCGTGGACGACCGCGACCACGCCCGGGTCCACCTCGACGTCCCCGCCGCCGAGCGGGTGCGGCGGATGCTCGGGGAGGCCGTGGCGACCCTCGCGCCGGTCACGCGCGCGACGGCCGGGCATCTCCGGCCGACGTGCTGAGCGGGCGGCGGGCTGCCCCGCCGCCGCGCTACTGGATGTCCGGGCCCTTGCGGCGCAGCTCGTCGACGGTGGTCATGGCCTCGCGCAGCTCGGCGAGCCAGGAGTCGGCGTGCTCGCCGACCAGGCGCACGCACCAGCTCAGCGCGTCGGAGCGGGAGCGGGCGACACCGGAGTCGACGAGGGTGTCCAGGACCCACCGCTCGGGCTGACGCAGGCGCGTCATCACCGGGACGGTCATGTGCGTGAAGATCTCGCGCGTCGATCCGCAGGAGGCGCCCCAGCTGGCCTTGCGGCGGAAGCGGTGGGTGATCTGCTGCGAGATGGCGATGCGCTGCTCGCGGGTGCCCTCGCGGAAGCGCGAGATGCGGCCCTCCTCGGCGGCGGCGCGGTCGGCGTCGGTGGCGTCGTCCTCCACCTGGGGTTCGGCGAGACGGCCGATGATGATCATCTCGTCGCGGTCGGCGAGGACCTCGGGCGCGCCCACGAACCAGTCGTCGGGCACGCGCGCGGCGATCCACGCCGAGGCGTCGTCGGTGGGCGGCAGGTCGGCGTACTGCCAGCCGCCGGACGGGTACTGCTGCGTCCATTCGGAGTTCTGCTGCATCGTTTCCTCCCACAACAAGTTGCGACGATTACAGCGTTACACGGCTGACCTGATTACGCCATGGTTCTCAGGGGGAAATCAGGGTCTCACCGGGCGCTTTGCCGCTCTTGCACCACAATGCACAAGGGCGTGGCCGCGTCCCGCGCGCCGAGCGGATCATCGGCGAGCAGCGTGGTGATGACGTCCTCCCCCGGCGCGCACGAGCGGTCGGCGACCGAGCGGCCCAGCACCGCCCCCGAACCGGTCAGCAGGTACACGCCGCCGAAGTTGTCCCGCACGCTCCCGCTGAGCTTGGCGCGGATCTCCTGCTCCAGCTGCGCGCTCAGCCGCCCCGGCTGCCGGGGCGGGGCCAGGACGCCCACGTCCAGCGGCGCCGGAGCGCCCTCGGCCGGGCCGCGCAGCGCGCGCACCGCGATCGACCCGAGCGTCCGGTCGAACCACTGCGGACGCCGCAACAGCCGCCCGCACGCGCCCGCGATCGTCGCCCGCAGCACCCGGCCGCGCCCGACGTCCTTGATGGCCACCTGCGCGCACCACTCGTCGGCGCTGGTCAGGTTCGCCGCCAGCCGCGCCAGGCGCCCGGGGCGGATCTCCCACATGGGCGTGCAGCGGCCCTGCGCGACGGCCGCCGCGCGCGCCGAGACCAGCGCGTACCAGGGCTGCTTCGCGCCGTCGGGCACCCGGCGGCCGGGACCGTCGCCGTCCATGAGCTCGCCGACGTACCAGGCGACGGCGTCGACGAACCCGGCCGTGCCGTCGTCGGGACCGAACCAGCGCGTCTTGACCGGATGCCGCTGCCACGTGACGCCCCCGCGCACCGTGCGGCTGCGCGGCAGGCGCTGCCTGGGCAGCGCCACCGCCGGGTGATGCGCGCGCAGCCACAGCTCGACGACGTACAGCCGCCAGAAGTAGGCGGGGTCCTCGGCGCCGCGCCCGTTCAGCAGGGCCTGGAACTGGCGCAGGACCCGCCGCTGGTTCACCCACGGGCGCGCGGCGAAGGCCGGGGAGGTGAAGACGCGGTAGACGTGCTCGCGCGCCGTGGTCAGCAGCGGCAGCAGCGGGACGGCCTCGCGCAGCTCGTCGGCCAGGCGCGGCGCCGGGTCGGGCAGGGTGGCGCGCACGAACGCGCCCAGCTCGCAGCGCAGGCTCTCCCCCGCGCCCGCCACGTCCGGGTAGGGCGTGCGGACGCTGACCCCGAAGCGCGCCGAGACGCGGTCCACCAGCCGCGAGAGGTGCCCGGGGCGGACCGCGCGGGCGTCCTCGGTGGACAGCAGCCGCTCGGCACCCGCCGCGTCGAGCAGGACGTCGACCTCCCCGGCGGCGGCGCGGGCCGAGGCCCACAGCGTGAACGACGACGCGTCCGGCATCGGCTCGCCCAGGTCGCGGACGAAGTCGGCGATGCCCGCCGCGAAGGACACCGCGTCGAAGGGCAGCGTGCGATGCAGGTACGCGCGCGGCTCCAGCTCGGCCAGCACGCGCGCGACGTAGTCCTGCTCGTCGTCACCGGCGTAGGCCGCGCTGTACACCGGGACGGCCGCCAGCGGCGCGTCCAGGTCGGCGGCGTACTCGGCCTGCGCGCTGACCGCCGCGCCGACCAGGGCCGCGCCCGGCAGGCCCTGCGCGAAGCGCACGCCCACGCGCTCACCCCGCGCCGCCCACCGCAGCGCCACCGGGACGGGGGCGTAGGCGGTGCCCTGGAGGCTGCGGGAGGCGGTGACGGTGACGCGTCCCGAACGCGCCTCGACGACCTGGTTGGGCAGGACGCGGCGGATCCCGGCGAAGAAGGTCGCCTCGGACTCGTCGCACAGCCCGGTGTCCAGGAAGCGGCCGAGGACCTCGCGGTCGGGCGCGGCGGGCACACCCGCCGCCAGCAGCGCCGCCGGTTCCGATCCGGCGAGCACCGTCCCGTCCTCGGTGACGGCGTAGTAGAGCGTCGGCCCGTCCCCGTTGCGGACCAGCGACAGGCTGCGCCGCACCGGGTCGGCCAGGATCATCGCGAACGGGTGCGGTGAGCCCAACAGCGCCGCTCCCCCGTCGTCGAGGTAGCGCGCCATGAGCGTGCCCGTCTCCACCACCCCGTCGGCGACGGCCTTCAGGCCCTCGACACCGTGGACGGACGGCAGCCCGGCACGCGCGACGAGCCCGATGCCGCGCTCGTGCCAGAGCACCTGATCGGCCCCCCGGGCCGTCAGCCCCTCGCCGAGCGCGGACAGGACGGAGCGGTTCGCCTCCAGGCAGGCGGCGATTCCAGACATGCGCAACCCCCACGCGGGCGTACCGTCCACCCGCGCCGACCGATCGTAGTCCTATCGCTACAACAACGGCTCATCCATCGATGGGGTGACGCCCGGTGGTTCAGAACAGGTGACCCCGCATGACCTCCGCGGCCACGCCGAGCCCGCCGGCGAACCTCGGGTGCTGCGTCAGCACCGGTTCGGCGACCGCCAGCGCGCGGTAGGCGGCGTCCCGGTAGTAGGGGTCGCCGGTGGTCTCGGCGTACTCGGCGTAGGCGCGCGCGGCCAGCGCCCAGCCGGAGGGCGTGGGCCCGTCGGTGGGGTCGGACGGGCGGCTGACCAGGGCCTCGGCGTCGTCGGCGGTGTCGTGGAAACCGCCGTCGCCGGTGGCGAAGCGGGCGTCGATGACGTCGACGAGGACCTTGGCGCGGTCGAGCCACACCGCCTCGCCGGTGGCGCGGTGCCGGGCGAGGTAGGCGACGGCGGTGGCGCCGTAGTCCTCCAGGACGCCCGCCGCCGCACCCGCGGTGCCGTCGCGGGAGACCCGGCGCAGGCGGCCGTCGACGGTGTGCAGCTCGTGCAGCAGCGTGGCGGCCCGCTCGGCGGCCCGGTCGGCCCACTCCTGCCCGTGGACGCGCGCGTACTCGGTCAGCGCGGTGACCGCCAGCGCGTTCCACGCCGCGACCACCTTGTCGTCCCGCCCGGGCTGCGGCCGCGCGTCGCGCGCCAGGCGCAACCGGTCGCGGACCCTGGCGTAACGCGCCTCGTCGTCGGGATCGGCGAGCAGCTGGAGCACCGACGCGCCGTGCTCGAAGGTCCCCTGCTGGGTGACCTCGAACAGCCGCGCGGCCCACTCGGCGTCCTCGCCGAGCACGTCGAGGAGCTGCCCCGGCGTCCACACGTAGGTGAGCCCCTCGACGCCGTCGGTGTCGGCGTCGAAGGCCGAGGCGAACCCGCCTTCGGCGGTGCCCAGGCCGTCCACGATGAACCGCGCGACCTCACCCGCGACCCGCCGGTGCAGCGGCCCGTCCAGGCGCGTGTGCAGGTCGAGGAGCAGCGCGTTGTCGTAGAGCATCTTCTCGAAGTGCGGCACGACCCACGCGGCGTCCACGCTGTACCTGGCGTACCCCCCGCCGAGCTGGTCGTAGATGCCGCCCCGCGCCATCGCCTCGGCGGTCCGCTCCACCACCATCAGCGACGCGGCCTCACCGGTGCGCGCGTGCTGCCGCAGCAGGAAGTCCAGCACCGGCGCCGTCGGGAACTTCGGCGCCCCGCCGAACCCCCCGTGCGCCCGGTCGAAGGCCCGCGCGACCTGCTCCGCCGCCGCGTCCAGCACCCCCGCCTCGATCGGCGCCCCCGCCGGGCACGGCCCGTCGATCGGGCACGAATCGCTCACGTCGGCCAGCACCGGCCCACCCGTCGCGCACGCCTGCACGACCGCCTTCCCCTGCTCCATCAGATCCGAACGCTGCGTCGCCCACGCCGTCCCCACCGCGTTCACCAGCCGCGCGAAGTGCTCACGCGGGAAGTACGTGCCCGCGAAGAACGGCGTCCCATCCGGCGCCGCGAAGACCGTCATCGGCCACCCGCCCTGCCCCGCGATGGCGATCGTGGCCTGCATGTACACCGCGTCGACGTCCGGCCGCTCCTCCCGGTCGACCTTCACCGGCACGGTGAACTCGTTGACCAGCGCGGCGATCTCGGCGTCCTCGAAGGACTCGTGCGCCATCACATGGCACCAGTGGCAGGCGGCGTAACCGACGGAGATGAACAGCGGTTTGTCCAGCGCCTTCGCCTCGGCGAGGGTCTCCTCGCTCCACTCGCGCCAGTCGACGGGGTTGGCGGCGTGCTGCTGGAGGTAGGGCGAGAGGGAGGAGGCGAGGCGGTTCATGGGGCCAGCCTCTCACGCGAAGGTGACGGCGGGCCCGACTTGGCGCGGCCCGTTCGCGTCGGGCGGCCGTGACCGCCGCCCGGCGCGCCCGTCACGCCACGACCTCCCGCACCTCCACCGTCAGTGTCGCGCTGTACGGGATCCGCCGGGCCAGGGCGAGGGCCTCCTCGCGGTCGGCGCACTCCAGGATGTAGAGCCCGCCGATCTGTTCGGCGAGCTCGGTGAAGGGGCCGTCGGTGACGACGTCGGGGGTGCCGGCGGGGGTGCGGCGGACGGTGGTGGCGGTTTTGGGGTCGGCGAGGCCGGCACCGGCGTGCAGGCGGCCTTCGGCGCGCATTTCGGCGGCGAAGGCGCTGTGCGCGTCGATGACGGCGTCGAGTTCGGCTGGGGTCATGGCGCGTTCGGTGGCGGTGTCGGCGTAGCCGAGGAACAGGTAGCGGGGCATGGTGTCGGCTTCCCTTCTCTCGGGTCTATGACGCCGGGAGCTCCTCGATATCGACGGAGTCGACCTCGCCGATGGCGTGGATGCCGGTGATGCGTCCATTTTCGACGGAGAACATGAGGACCGCGCGGGGCTTGCCGCGGACGTTCCACACCGCGCCGGGCAGGCCGTCCACAAGGGACACGATGGCGGCGGAGGCGCGGCCGTTGAAGACGCCGCCGACGGCGGAGGCGCCGACGAGGTTCTCGGGGGTGCCGAGCAGGACGGCGGCGGCGTCGGAGGTGAGGACGACGTCGGGGTCGAGGATGGTGAGCAGGGTGGCGAAGTCGCCGCCGCGGGCGGCGGCGAGGAAGGCCGTCACGGCGTCCTTGCGGTCACCGGCGTCGCTGTCGGGGATTCCGGCGCCCTGGACGCGCTGGCGGCCCCGGGAGGCGAGTTTGCGGGTGGTGGTGGGGGTGCGGTCGATGATGGCGGCGATCTCGCCGAAGGGGACGGCGAAGAGGTCGTGGAGGACGAAGGCGACGCGCTCGGAGGGCGACAACTCGTCGAGGACGACGCTGAGGGCGCGGCCGATCTCGTCGTCCTGCACGGCGGCGGAGGCGGGATCGGCGGGGGACACGGGCTCGGCGACGACGTCGTCGATGGGGTCCTCGCGGCGGGTCTTGCGCGACTCCAGCATGTTCAGCGCGACGCGGGCGACGATGGTGGTCAGCCAGCCGCCGGGGTTGACCACGCCGTCGAGGCCCGCGCGGGAGGCGCGCAGCCAGGCGTCCTGGACGGCGTCCTCGGCCTCGGCGGGCGCGCCGAGGATGCGGCGGGCGACGGCCTGAAGGCGCGGGCGGTGGGTCTCGAAGAGCTCGGCAAGGGTGTCCATGCCCCTCCAATCGGCGGTGACGGCGTCAACCTGTTGACGCGCGAGGCCGGGAAAGTGTGACCGACCGGCAAGATCGACTTGTTGGGGGGTCAGTCGACTCGCCGAGGGGTCGGTCATCGCTCCGAGGGGTCGCCCAGGACGGGCTTCACGTCGACGATGGGCGTGCCGTGGACGGCTTCGAGGTGGTCCACCCGCAGCCGCAGGCCGTCCACTTCGGACACCTTCACCCGGTGCAGGCCGATGGGGTTGGGCCGGTGCGGCGAGCGGGTGGCGAAGACGCCCTGGCGGGGACGGGACAGGTCGCCGCGGGGATGGACGGTGAGGGTGTCGCGGCGGGCGCGGTCGAGCCAGGTGAGCACGATGACCTCCGCGCCGGCCTCGATGCCCGCCAGGCCGGAGCGCAGTTCGGGCTCGAACACCAGCCAGGCGGGCGGGGCGTCCTCGTCGGACTGCCGGGGCGCCTCGGCGGGTTCGGTCAGCACGGACTCCACGACGCCGATGGCGTACAGCGGGTAACTGCGGTGGGTCATCGCGGCTCTTCTCCGATCAGGTGGGAACGCGTTCACTCCATCTGACCGGAGAAGGAGCGCCGGATGTGACGAAAGGACAGGATCAGACAGTGGGCAGGGGAACCGCCGAGACCGTGAAGGGCGCCGCCGCGGTGCCCTTGTCACGGCCCACGAACTGGGAGTTCACCAGCAGCAGGCGCCCGTCGCGGTGGGCCACGGTGGTCGGGGTGTCGGCGGCCGGGCGCTCCCACCTTCCGGCCAGTTCCGCCGAGCGCCAGCCGTCGGACGAGGTCAGCGCGGTCAGCCAGAAACGCGCCGAACCGTCCGCTTCGTCGGTGTTGTCGCAGATGTAGAGCACGTCGCCGACGAAGACCATGCCGTCACCGGCGATCAGGAGGTCGCCGACGTCGATCATCTCGGCCTTCCCGGACGACCCCGGGGTTTGGGACACGGCGGCCCGCCACAAGTGGTGCGAGCCCTGCGCGGCCCACACGATCGCCGAGCCGTCGGGCGTCGGCACGATCCCGTTGAAGAAGGGATCGGTCTCCTCGGTGGACAGGTCGAGCCACAATTCCGGCGCGCCCACGCCCTTTTCGCCCACCTCGGCGCGCAGGATGCGTGGATTGTGCGAATCGGTCAGATAGGCGAAACCGCCGTGGACGCACACGTCGTTCAGGAAACCGGCGTACTCGTGCCGCTCCTCCAGGTCGCCACTGGAGAGGTTGTAGGCGTAGAACGCCTTGGACCGGCCGCCGCAGATCAAGATGCGCCCGTGCCCGTCCAGGGCGAGGCCGAGCGTGCTGACCCGGCCGTCCTCACCACCGGGCAGCCACGGCTCCAGCTCGCGCCGACCGGTGTCACCGCGGTAGATCGCGCCACCGGCCGAGGCTGAGACATAGAACTCATGCCGGCCGATTCCCTCGGTGATCCCCTCGGGGAACACGCCGTCACCGGGTATGACGTACTGCTCGAACATGGCCGCGCTCCAGTGATCGGGTTCCGAAGTCGGCCAAAGATAGCAAGCCCCGGGTACGGTTCCCCAGATCTACAAGGGACGATGGACGGGGAGCCGACGACGGCGACGGCGAACCGGGATCAACCGTGATCACACCGGAAAACCATCACGAATCACCACAGATCGCTGGCAGGGCAACCGGGAACGACGGGCTCTCAGCCGACGTGGGTAGCATTTTGCGGCCGGTCGCCATTTGTGATCGTGGCGACAGTGTGAGGAGCGGGCATGAGCAGGAAACGCGGCACCCGGCGGGCCACCAACCGCCGCTCGCCGATCTGGGCGAAGGTGCTGGTCGGGCTGGGCGCGGTGCTGATGGCCGCCTCGATCGGGACGGTCACCTACATCAAGGTGATGCTCAATAAGGTCAACAACGCCGTGGCGACGGAGTGCCTGCTCGCCGACTGCGACGCCCACCAGCCGGGCGAGGACATCAAGGGCCCCCTCAACCTGCTGCTCATCGGCTCCGACATGCGCAAGGACTGGGTCTCGGCCCAGTCGGACTCGATCATGATCCTGCACGTCAACAAGGATCTGACCGCGGCCAACATCATCTCCATCCCGCGCGACCTCTACGTCCAGATCCCCGACTGCGGACCGGGCTGGGGCAACAACTCCTGCAAGGAAAAGATCAACACGGCCTTCGCCGCGGGCGGCCTGGACATGGCCAAGGCCATGCAGAACCTCGCCCAGACCCTCATGGACCGCACCGGTCTCAAGAGCTTCGACGGCGCCGCGATGATCAACTTCGGCGGCTTCGCCGACCTCGTCGAGCTCTTCGGCGGCGTCGAGCTGTGCGTGCCCTTCGACATGACCCTCGCCCACCCGCAGGGCACCAAGGTCAAGAAGGGCTGCAAGGAGTACGACGCCGAGATCGCGCTGGGCATCGTCCGCGAGCGCTACGCCTACGACCCCACCACGCCGGGCTGGAAAGAGGAGTACGGCATCGGCGACTACGGCCGCCAGCGCATGCAGCAGCACTTCATCAAGCAGCTGCTGAAGAAGGCCAAGGAGCAGGGCTACATCACCGATCCCTTCAAGGTCGGCACGCTGATCGAGAAGATCGGCGACCAGATCCGGGTCGACCTCAAGGGCCGCACCCCCGTCGACCTGGCCTTCGCACTCAAGGGCATCGACGCCACCAAGATCACCACCCTGAAGGTGCCCTCGGAACCGGCGATGATCGGCGACACCTCCTACGTGGTGATCCAGCCCGGCGAGCAGGAGAAGGCCGCCGAGGAGCTGTTCACCGCGCTCCAGAACGACACCCTTGAGGACTGGGCGGTCACCCACCCGAAATGGGTCAACAAGACCGGTTAGCGCTAGAGCCTGGACGAAGGCCCGGCCCGCGGAGATCACCCGCGGCCGGGCCTTCGCCATGTCCGCACCCGCCCGAACCGCCCCGAACCGGTACGCCACAAGCGATCCGGCGTCCCCGATGAAGACACAGCCCTTGGACGAGATGTAGTACATGTGCTATCCATTGAAGCGTAAGCACTACACCTGAGCAGTGAAGGGCGAGCTCGTGACGGAACCACCACCCCGGTCCGCCGCGGTCCTCGATGTACGGGACCTGCGGATGCGTTACGGCACAAAGGACGTCCTGAAGGGCGTCGACATCTCCATCGCCCAGGGCGAGGTGGTGACGCTGCTCGGCCCCAACGGGGCGGGCAAGACCACCACCATCGAGATCCTGGAGGGCTTCCGGATGCGCTCGGCGGGCGAGGTGACCGTCCTCGGCGTCGATCCGGCCCGGGGCGACGAGGTCTGGCGCTCGCGGCTGGGCGTCGTCCTGCAGTCCTGGCGCGATCACGGCCGCTGGAAGGTCCGCGAGCTGCTGGCGCACTTCGCGTCCTACTACGCCCCGTTCCGCGAGCCGTGGCCGGTGGACGACCTGATCAGGACCGTCGGGCTGGCCGAGCACGCCCAGCAGCGGGTCTCGCGGCTGTCGGGCGGGCAGCGGCGGCGCCTGGACGTCGCGATCGGCATCGTCGGGCGTCCCGAGCTGCTGTTCCTGGACGAGCCCACGGTCGGCTTCGACCCCGAGGCCCGGCGCGAGTTCCACGACCTCGTGCACCGGCTGGCCGACCTGGACACCGCGATCCTGCTGACCACGCACGACCTGGACGAGGCCGAGAAGCTCGCCGACCGGATCCTGATCCTGGCCGGGGGCCGCATCATCGCCGACGGCTCCGCCGACGCGCTCTCGCGCCGGGTCTCCACCGAGGCCGAGGTGAAGTGGAGTCTGGGCGGCGAGCGCTTCGTGCACGCCGCGAGCGACCCGACGGCGTTCGTGCGCGACCTGTTCAAGCAGCACGGGGACGCCGTGACGGACCTGGAGGTCCGGCGGGCGAGCCTTGAGGAGACCTACATGCGCCTGGTGCACGAGATCGAGTCCGGCGCGGGCGAGACGACGCTCCGCGAGTTCGAGGAGGCGGCGCGATGATGCGGTGGGCTCCCCTCAAGATCGGCGCCCGGCGCGGCGTGATCGAGGCGCGGCACGCGTTCACCACCCCCGAGGAGATGGCGGGAATCGTCATCCCCTCGGTCATCGCGATGGTGGTGATCTTCTTCCTGCGCGGCGTCAGCATCCCCGGGACCGAGGTCTCCCTCGGTTCGATGTCGCTGCCGAGCATGATCGGCATGAACATCACCTTCTTCGGGATGCTCGGCATCGTCCAGGCCCTCACCGTCGAACGCGAGGACGGGACGCTGCTGCGCGCCAAGACCGTCCCCGGCGGCATGACCGCCTACTTCGTCGGCATCATCGTCGAGAGCCTCATCCAGCTGCTGTTCTCGCTGGCGCTGGTGCTCATCCCCGGCGTCATCGTCTTCGAGAACGTCGCCTTCGACGGGCCCGGCTCCTGGCTCCTGTTGCTGGCCACGGTCATCATGGGCGTGGGCGCGACCGCGCCGATCGGCGCGGCCCTGGGCGCGCTGTTCTCCAACCCGAAGTCCCTGGCGCTGGTCATGCTGCCCACGATGGGCCTGGTGGCGATCTCGGGGATCTTCTACCCGATCACCGCGCTGCCCACCTGGGTCCAGGCCATCGGGCAGGTCTTCCCGATGTACTGGCTCGGCCTGGGGATGCGCGCGTCCCTGCTGCCGGACGCCATGGCGGCCATCGAGATCGGCGGCTCCTGGCGGCACCTGGAGATGTTCGCCGTCCTGGGCGCCTGGACCGTCCTGGGACTTCTGCTGGCCCCGATGTTGCTGCGCCGGGTCGCCCGCAGAGAATCTGGTTCGGCGGTGGCGGAACGCCAGCAGCGAGCGATGCAGCGCGTCGGCTGATGGCCGGCAGGAAGGAGTCCAAAGCGGTGGGCGGCGAGGTGATCTACAACCGGATCGCGATGTTGCGCGCCGAGAGGGGCGTCTCCCGCAGGCAGCTCGCCGAGGCGCTCGGCGTCCACTACCAGACCGTGGGCTACCTGGAGCGCGGCGAGTACAGCCCGAGCCTCCACCTGGCGATGCGGATAGCGGCCTACTTCGAGGTGGCGGTGGAGATCGTCTTCGCCACCGAGCCGTTCCCCCGCATCGGCAGCGAGAACTGAGCTCAGGTGACGGGCTCCAGGCGCCAGCCGGGCCCGTCACCGCATTTGCGCAGGACGACGGTGTCGCCGTCGGGCTCCAGGCAGTCGCCGGAGAGGTCGTTGCGGTAGGCCACCGAGCCGTCCGCGCGCATCTCCGGCGTCCAGGTGGCGGCCTCCCCGAAGGGCTGGCAGCCGCCGACGGTGGTGGGCGTGCCGTAGTCGTCGACGAGGCAGCGCTCGCCGAAGCCGTAGAAGACGCCCGGGCCGCCGATCTTCCACATCTGCCCGGAGCCGCCGCCGCAGTCGCTCATGTGCAGCGTCCCGTAGCCGTCGTCGCTGAGGCAGCGGCCGTCGGAGGCGGTGAAGTGCAGCCAGATGACGCCGTCGGGCTCTTTGTCACGCGGAAGCGCGAGCCCGAGGGCGAGGACGCCCAGGGCGGCCAGACCGCCCCACACGGCCAGGTCGCGGACGCGCATGCCTCTCCCCCCTCGCTCCTTGAGCGCAGGATACGCGACCGATTGGTCCTAAGTGGGGTATTCGTCCACGTGCGGCGTCGACGAAGGCGGCGAACAGGCCGGTGTCGGCGTCGACTCCCATTGCGGCACCGACCTCGGGGTGCCACTGGACGCCGAGGGTGAAGCCGCCGGGCAGCTCGACGGCCTCCACGCACCCGTCCCCGGCGGTCGCGGCGGCCACCAGCCCGGCACCGAGCCGCTCGGCGGCCTGGTGGTGGTAGTGGGCGGGCGTGAAGCTGGCGGCGCCGGTGACGGCGGCCAGCAGCGTCCCGGGACGCACGTCGACGGCCAGCCGCCCGTACTCCCCCGGCGCGGGCGCGTGGCCGGTGTGCCCGAGGTGGTCGGGCAGGTGCTGGTGGAGGGTGCCGCCCAGGTGCACGTTCAGCACCTGCATGCCCCGGCAGATGCCCAGGAACGGCAGCCCGGCGGCCAGCGCGGCCCCGGTGAGGGCGAACTCGGCGGCGTCCCGGAAGTCGCGGACGTAGCCGGTCGCCGCGTGCGGCTCGCGGCCGTAGCGGGCCGGGTCGATGTCGCCGCCACCGGCGACGATGAGGCCGTCCAGGACGCCGATCAGCCCGGCGGGCTCGCCGGTGGGCGGCAGGATCACGGGCTGCCCGCCGGCCGCCGTCACCGCGTCCACGTAGGAGCGCGGGAGGAGGCTGGCGGGCACGTCCCAGGCGGTGAAGCGGGCCCGCTCGGTGTAGCAGGTGATCCCGATGACGGGCCTTCTCACAGCATCCCCGATCACAGTGGTGTCACGTAGGCGCCGGAGATGCCGCCGTCCACCAGGAACTCCGAGGCCGTGATGAACCCGGCGTCGTCGCTGGCCAGGAAGGCCACCGCGGCGGCGATTTCCTCGGCGTGGGCGAAGCGGCCCATCGGGATGTGCACCAGGCGGCGGGCGGCGCGCTCGGGGTCCTTGGCGAACAGCTCCCGCAGCAGCGGGGTGTCGACCGGCCCCGGGCACAGCGCGTTGACGCGGATGCCCTCGCGGGCGAACTGGACGCCCAGCTCGCGGCTCATCGCCAGCACGCCGCCCTTGGAGGCGGTGTAGGAGATCTGCGAGGTCGCCGCGCCCATGCGCGCCACGAAGGAGGCGGTGTTGATGATCGATCCCTTGCCCTGCCGCAGCATGCGCGGGATGACCGCCTTGCAGCACAGGTACACCGAGGTCAGGTTCACCTCCTGGACGCGCTTCCACGCGTCCAGCCCGGTGGTCAGGATCGAGTCGTCGTCGGGCGGTGAGATCCCGGCGTTGTTGAACGCCACGTCCACCCGCCCGAACGCCTCGACGGTGGCCGCGAAGACGCCCTCGACCTGCTCCTCGCTGGTGACGTCGGCGGCGATGAACCGCCCGCCCACCTCCGCGGCGGCCTTCGCGCCCGCCTTCTCGTCCACGTCGACGAGGACGACGGTGGCGCCCTCGTCGCGGAATCGGCGGACGGTGGCCAGCCCGATGCCGCTGGCGGCGCCGGTGACGACCGCGACCCGGCCGGACAGTCGCTGCATGTGACTACTCCTCGGTGGCGATGAAGACGTTCTTGGTGTCGCAGAAGGCGTCCAGGGCGTCGGGCCCCAGCTCCCGGCCCAGCCCGGACTGTTTCACGCCGCCGAAGGGCGTCCAGTACCGCACCGAGGAGTTGGAGTTGACGCTCAGGTTGCCCGCCTCGACCGCGCGGGCCATGCGCAGGGCGCGCCCGGTGTCGCGGGTCCAGATCGAGCCGGACAGCCCGTAGGGCGTGGCGTTGGCCTTGGCGATCGCGTCGGCCTCGCCGTCGAAGGGCGCCACCGCGACCACCGGGCCGAAGACCTCCTCGGTCCACAGGGGATCGTCGGCGGCCACGTCCACATAGGCCGCCGGCGGCAACCAGAAGCCGGGCCCGGACGGGCAGGTCCCGGCGAAGTCGGGTTCCCGGGTCAGGTACGCGGCGACCCGGTCGCGGTGCCCGCCGCTGATCAGCGGCCCCATCTCGGTGCCCTCGTCGCCGGGATCGCCCACGCGCACCGCCCGCACGGCCGGTTCCAGCAGGGCCAGAAACTCGTCGTAGACCTCGCGCTGCACCAGGATCCGGGAGCGCGCGCAGCAGTCCTGCCCGGCGTTGTCGAAGACCGCGCCGGGCGCCTTCGCGGCGGCCAGGGCCAGATCGGCGTCGGCGAAGACGATGTTGGCGCTGTTGCCGCCCAGCTCCAGCGTCACGCGCTTGATGGTGGCCGCGGCGGTCCGCGCGATCTCCCGGCCGACGGCGACCGAGCCGGTGAACACGATCTTGCGGACGTCGGGATGCGCGGCCAGCGCGGCCCCGGCGACCTCACCGCGTCCCGGCAGCACCTGCAGGACGCCCTCGGGCAGCCCGGCCTCCAGCGCCAGCGCCTCCAGCCGGACGGCGGTGAGCGGGGTGCTCTCGGCGGGCTTGACGATGACGGCGTTCCCGGCGGCCAGCGCGGGCGCCACACCCCACATGGTGATGACCATGGGGAAGTTCCACGGGACGATCACGCCGACCACGCCGAGCGGCTCGTGGAAGGTCACGTCGAGCCCGCCCGGCACCGGGATCTGGCGCCCGGTGTGCCGTTCGGGCGCGCCGGCGTAGTAGTTCAGGACGTCGGCGACGTTCCCGGCCTCCCAGCGGGCGGCGGTGATGGGATGCCCGGCCTGGCGCGACTCCAGCCGGGCCAGTTCCTCGGCGTGCTCCTCGACCAGCGCGGCGAAGCGGCGCAGCAGGCGGGCCCGCTCGCCGGGCGCGACGGCGCGCCAGGCGGCGGCGACCTTGACGGCGTCGGCGACGGCGAGGTCCACATCGGACGCCGACGCGGCGGCGACTTCGACGATGACCTCTTCGGAGGCCGGGTCGACCACCGGCAGTGTTTCCATTTACAGCCTCTCGAATCCTCGGTACAGCTCCCAGTCGGTGACGGCCGCGTCATAGGCGGCCAGTTCGACCCGGGCGTTGTTGGCGTAGTGGGCGACGACGTCCTCGCCGAACGCGCCGGCGGCCAGCGAGGAGTGCTCCCACAGGGCGAGCGCGTCGCGGAGAGAGGTGGGGACGCGGTCGCCGTCGGCGGTGTACGCGTTGCCCGCGAAGGGTTCGGGCAGGCGCAGTTCGTGCTCGACGCCGTGCAGCCCGGCGGCGATCATCGCGGCGACGGCGAGGTAGGGGTTGACGTCACCGCCGGGGACGCGGTTCTCCACGCGCATGGAGGGCCCGTGCCCGACGAGACGGAGGGCGCAGGTGCGGTTGTCCACGCCCCAGCGCACGGCGGTGGGCGCGAAGCTCCCGGCGGCGTAGCGCTTGTAGGAGTTGATGTTGGGGGCGAACCAGAGGGAGAGTTCGCGCATCCCGGCCAGCAGCCCGGCGAGGAAGTGCCCGGCGAGCGTGGACAGTCCATGGCCGTTCTCACCGGCGAAGACGGGTTCGCCGTCCTCGGTGAGGGAGAAGTGGATGTGGCAGGAGTTGCCCTCGCGCGGGTTCGGCTTGGCCATGAAGGTGAGCGCGCGGCCCTGGGCGGCGGCGATCTCCTTGGCGCCGTTCTTGTAGATCACGTGGTTGTCGCATGTGGACAGCGCGTCGGCGTAGCGGAAAGCGATCTCGTGCTGGCCGAGGTTGCATTCGCCCTTGGCCGACTCCACGGTCATCCCGGCGGCGGCCATGGCGTTGCGGATGGCGCGCAGCAGCGGTTCGACGCGGGCGGTGCCGAGCAGCGAATAGTCCACATTGTAGAGATTGGCGGGGGTGAGGTCGCGGTATCCGGCGCGCCAGGCGTCCTCGTAGGAGTCGCGGTAGACGACGAACTCCAGTTCGGTGCCGACCTGCGCGGTCAGCCCGCGCGCGGCGAGCCGGTCGAGCTGGGCGCGCAGGATCTGCCGGGGCGACTCGCGGACGGCGCGCCCGTCGGGCCACGCGAGGTCGGCCAGCACCATCGCGGTGCCCTCCTGCCAGGGCACGGGCCGCAGCGTGGCGAGGTCGGGGCGCAGGACGAAGTCGCCGTAGCCGGTCTCCCAGGAGCTGGAGCGGTAGCCGTCGACGGTGTTCATGTCGACGTCGACGGCCAGCAGGTAGGCGCAGGCCTCGGCGTCATGCGGCAGGACCTCGTCCAGGAAGTGCGCGGCGGCCAGGCGTTTGCCCTGGAGGCGGCCCTGCATGTCGGTGAGGGCGAGCAGGACGGTGTCCACCTTGCCGGTGGCGACGTCATCGCGCAGGCGCTGTTCGGTGAGCCGGTCCATTCGGATGCCTCCGTCGGGTGGGGGTCTTTCCGGCGGGGAACAGTATGTCGGAGATCGGCGGGCGTGGGGGGATGGCGCGCTCCAGCGGGAAGTGTCCGGCAGCGGCGCGCCCACGCGAAAAGGCCGGACCCAGTGGATCCGGCCTTTCGTAGAGCATTAGCGAAGCGGGGCTTGTCGGCTTACGCGTCCCTTCGGCATCGCGCCGATGAGACTCGCTCGATCTTGCCCGTCGGCAGGTCCCGCTCCGATTTCATTGTCGCACCCCAGGGGCCCGATGAACCCCGATTGGCGAGCTTTTTTCAGATTGACCGGGTTCTTCCGCCGATCACCGGGGCGCGTGGTGCGGGAGTGCCCCGGTGCGGCGCGAGGGCCCTCAGACCGAGGCCGTCTCGGCGTCCACGGCCTCCTTCGTCGCCTTCTTCTCCACCGTCAGCGTCAGGTCCCCGTCGGCGACCTTCGCCACGATCGTGTCGCCCTCCCCCGCCTCTCCCGACAGCAGCAGCTGCGACAACCGCCCCTCCAGCTCCTTCTGGATGGTCCGCCGCAGCGGCCGCGCCCCGAACTCCGGCTGGTGCCCCTTGTCGGCCAGCCAGTCCACCGCCGCCACGTCCAGCTGGAGGTCGATGTCCTGCGCCTTGAGCCGCCGGCGGGTCTTGTCGGCGAACAGCTCGGTGATCTGCCGCAGCTGCGTCTTGTCGAGCCCGGTGAACACGATGATCTCGTCGATGCGGTTGAGGAACTCCGGCCGGAACCGCTGGCCGAGGGCGTCCATGAGCTCGTCGCGCAGCGAGTCCACCGACTGGCCCGCGGCCTGCGCGTCGAGGATGCGCTGGGCGCCGACGTTGCTGGTCATGATCACGATCGTGTTGCTGAAATCGACCGTGCGGCCCTGGTTGTCGGTCAGCCGCCCGTCGTCGAGCAGCTGGAGCAGCGTGTTGAACACGTCCGGGTGGGCCTTCTCCACCTCGTCGAACAGCAGGACGGCGTACGGCCGCCGCCGGACCGCCTCGGTCAGCTGCCCGGCCTCTTCGTAGCCGACGTACCCGGGCGGGGCGCCGATGAGCCGGGACACGGTGTGCTTCTCCTGGAACTCGCTCATGTCGAAACGGATCATCGCGCCCTCGTCGCCGAACAGCGCCTCGGCCAGGGCCCGCGCCAGCTCGGTCTTGCCGACGCCGGTGGGCCCGAGGAACATGAAGGACCCGTCGGGACGCTTCGGGTCCGACAGGCCCGCCCGCGCCCGGCGCACCGCCTCGGCGATGGCCACCACCGCCTCGTCCTGCCCGACGACGCGCTCGTGGAGGTGGTCCTCCAGCCGCATCAGGCGCTCCTTCTCCGCCTGGTTCAGCTGCGAGACCGGGATGCCGGTGCGGCGGGCGACGACCTCGGCGATGTCGTCCACGCCCACCTCGGGCACCGGACCGGCGGACTTGCGCTCGGCGGCCAGGTCCTTCTCGGCGGCCGAGATGTCCTCCTTGAGGGCCGAGGCGCGCTCGTACTCCTCGGCGGCCACCGCCGAGTCCTTCTCGCGCCGCAGGTCCTCGACCTTCTTCTCCAGCACGCGCGTGTCCGGCGCCGGGGTCCGCGAGCGCAACCGGACGCGCGCGCCCGCCTGGTCCACCAGGTCGATGGCCTTGTCCGGCAGGAACCGGTTGGTGATGTAGCGCGCCGACAGCGACGCCGCCGCCGCGAGCGCCTCGTCGGTGAAGCGGACCTGGTGGTGGGCCTCGTAGCGGTCGCGCAGGCCGTGCAGGATCAGCACGGTGTCGTCGACGGTCGGCTCCGGCACCAGGATCGGCTGGAAGCGCCGCTCCAGCGCCGGGTCCTTCTCGATGTGCTTGCGGTACTCGTCGAGGGTGGTGGCGCCGACGACGTGCAGCTCACCGCGCGCCAGCGCGGGCTTGAGCATGTTCCCGGCGTCCATCGAGCCCTCGCCGCCGCCACCGGCCCCGACGAGGGTGTGCAGCTCGTCGAGGAACAGCACCAGGCCGCCCTCGGCGTCCTTGACCTCGTCGATGACCTTCTTCAAGCGCTCCTCGAACTCGCCCCGGTACTTCGAGCCGGCCACCATGCCCGCCAGGTCCAGCACCACCACGCGCCGCCCGGCGAGGGTGTCGGGGACGTCGCCGTTGACGATGCGCTGGGCGATGCCCTCCACGATCGCGGTCTTGCCGACGCCCGGTTCGCCGATCAGCACCGGGTTGTTCTTCGTGCGGCGCGACAGGACCTCGATGGTGTCGGTGATCTCCTCCTCGCGGCCCACGACCGGGTCGATCTTCCCCGCGCGGGCCTCCTCGGTCAGGTCGCGGCCGTACTGGTCGAGGGTGGGCGTGCTGGACTCCTTCGCCGGGCCCGACGGGAGCGCGTTGTCGCCCTCCACCATCGCCCGCAGCGCCCGCCCGGCGGCCGTCTCGGGGTTGGCGGCCAGGCCCAGCAGGATGTGCTCGGGGCCGATGTAGCTGGCCCCGGCCATGCGCGACTGCGTATGCGCGTCCTGGATGGCGCGTTTGGCCGCCGGGGTCAGCGCGGGCGTGCCGTCGCGCTCGTCGCCCTTCTCCACCACGGCCTTCATGGCCTCGCCCATCGCGTCGGGGTCGGCGCCCGACTGCTCCAGCATCGTGCGGGTCGGCTCGTTCTCGGTGGCCGCCCACAGCAGGTGCTCGGTGTCGACGTCGGGACTGCCCCACTCCTGGGCGGCCTCCACCGCCGCGGTGAGCAGCCGCCGCGCCTGCGTGCTCAGCAGGCGCCCCAGATCGGCGCGCTGCACGGGCCGCGCCGCGAACGGGTCACCGCCGAAGAACCGGTTGACAATGTCGTCGAAGGACCCGAACGGGCTGGTCATCGCGTTCTCCCCCTGTGGCCGCGGACCGGACGCCCTCAGTGTGCCCAGACCGCCGGGGCGATTTGCGGGGATTGGCGACAAAAACTCACCACTCGACGGGCAGCTTTTCCACGCCGTAGACGATGGACAGCTCACGGAAGCGCAGGTCCTCGAAGGGGACGCCCATGCGCAGCCCCGGGAAGCGCCGCAGCAGCGCCGGGTAGGCGATCCGCAGCTCCATCCGGGCCAGCTCGGCGCCCACGCAGCGGTGGATGCCGTAACCGAAGGCCATGTGCGAGGACGAGGTCGAGCGCTCCGGCGCCACCGCCTCCAGGCCCGCGCCGATCGCGTCGTCCCGGTTGGCCGAGGACAGCGAGCACAGGACCATGTCGCCCTTGGCGATGTCCTGCCCGCCGACGGTCAGGTCCTCGCGCGCGAAGCGCGGGAACGCCACCTGCACCACGGTCATGTACCGCAGCAGCTCCTCGACCAGGTCGTGCGCGTCGGCGTCGTCGCCGACCATGGTCTTGGCGTGGTCGGGGTTGGTCAGCAGGTGCAGGCTGCCCAGGGCCAGCATCGAGGTCGACGTGTCGTGCCCGCCGGTCAGGACGCCGTCGGCGATGCCCGCCAGCTCACGGTCGTCCAGGTCCTCGCCGTGCTCGCGCAGCAGCGCGCCCAGCAGGCCGTCGCCGGGGTCGCGGCGCTCGCGGGCGACGAGGTCCTCCAGGTAGTCCAGGGACTGGCTCATCGCGCCGATGGACGCCAGGATGTCGCCGGACAGGTCGAAGCGGTCCTCGGCGTGCCGCAGGAATTCCACCCGGTCCTCGTAGCGCACGCCCAGCAGCTCGCACACCACCAGCGCCGGGATCGGCAGCGCGAAGGTCTCCACCAGGTCCACGCCCGGGCCGCGCCGCTCCATCTCGTCGAGGGCCTCGGTCACGATCGCCTCGATGCGCGGGACCAGCCGCTTCAGCCGCCGCATGGTGAACTCCGGCGTGAGCAGCTTGCGCAGGCGCGTGTGGTCCGGCGGATCGGCGAAGCCCAGGCCGCCCGGGTTCATCTCGACCGAGATGCCCGCCTCCTCCAGCGCGGTGATGTTGGAGAAGTCGTTGCTGAAGCGCTCGGTGTCGCCCAGCACCGCCTTGACGTCCTCGTAGCGGGTCACCAGCCAGATGGGCGGGCCGATCGGCACCTCCAGCCGGGTGACCGGCCGCCGCCGCCGAAGGTCACCGATGGCCGCCACGGGGTCGAAGCCCTGGCGCTGGAAGGGGATGGTGGCCTCGGTCATCGGTGGTTCCTTGTCAGTGAGAGGTGGGCTCCCGGGACAGTCGCCCCAGCGCCCTCCACGGTTCCCGCAAGAGACGCGCACAACCTAACTCCGCGCCCGCCCCCACGGCAATCACCGACGTTGCCACATGTCGCGCGAGGTGTTTGCATGGGGCGCGTGATCAACGACACCGTGCCGGCCATCCGTCTCCTGGGACCGGTGACCGTGGCGGGCGCGGGCGCCGGACCGCCCCGCCAGGCCTGCGTACTGGCCGTCCTCGCGCTCAACCCGGGCCGCCCGGTGACGATGGACGCCCTCACCGAACGCGCGTGGGGGGACGCGCCGGCCTCCCGCTCGGCGCTGTACACGATCACCGCGCGCCTGCGGCGGCTCCTCGACCCGCACGGGCTGCGGCTGGCGCAGCGCGGCGGCGCCTACGTCCTGGAGATCGAGCCCGGCGACGTCGACGTGCACCGCATGCGCGCCCTCGCCGAACGCGGGGACGCCGCCAGCCTGCGCGCGGCGGCGGCGCTGTGGCGCGGCGAGCCGCTCACCGGCGTGCGCGGCGACTGGGCCGAGCGCACGCGGGCCGCGCTGGCCGCCGAGCGGCTGGGCGTCCTGGTCCGCGGCTTCGACGCCGCCCTGGCCGCCGGTGAGCACGAGACGCTGCTGCCGGAGCTGTCGGAGCTGGTCGCCGGGCACCCCCTCGACGAGCCGCTGACGGCGCGCTACCTGCTGGCCCTGCACCGGGCCGGGCGCACCGCCGACGCGCTGGCGGCGTTCCGGGCCGCGCGCGACGGCATCGCCGGGGCCCTCGGCATCGAACCGGGCCGCGAGCTGACCGAGGTGCACCGGGGCATCCTGCGCGACGACCCCGCGCTGCGGCTGGCCGAACCGGCCGCGGCCCGCCCGCTGCCCCGCGAGCTGCCGCCGGAGCTGCCCGGCTTCATCGGGCGCGGCGAGGCGCTGGCCGCGCTGGACGCGTCCGGCCCGATCGCGGCGGTCACCGGGACCGGCGGCATCGGCAAGACCGCGCTGGCGCTGCGGTGGGCGCACTCGGCGGCCGACGCCTACCCCGACGGGCAGCTCTACGCCGACCTGCACGGCTTCGCCGCGCATCCCCCGGCCGACCCCGGGCACGTCCTCGGCGGATTCCTGCGCGCCCTGGGCGTGACACCCGACGAGATACCCCGCGACACCGCCGAACGGTCGGCGTTCTACCGCTCGATGACCGCCGGGCGCAGGCTCCTGATCCTCCTGGACAACGCCTCGGGACCGGCGCAGGTCCGGCCGCTGCTGCCCGGCTCGGCCACCGCGAAGGTCCTGCTCACCAGCCGCGACGACATGCTCGGGCTGGTCGTCAGCCACGACGCCGACGTGCTGAGCCTGGGCGTGCTGTCACCCGACGAGGCCGCGCGGCTGGTGCGGCGCCTGGCCGCCGGGGCCGACGAGTCCACCGTGCGGCACCTGGCCGAACGCTGCGGGCGGCTGCCGCTGGCGCTGCGGCTGGCCGCCAGCCGCCTCGGGCGCGGGCCCATGCCGCCCGGCGGCGGCATCGACGAGCTGACCGTGCCCGGCGACGTGACCCTCAGCGACACCTTCGCGCTGTCCTACGACGCGCTCGGGCCCGGCGCGCGGCGGCTGTTCCGGCTCATCGGCCTGCACCCCGCCGAACGGCCCGAACCGGCCTCACTCGCGGCGATGGCCGGGCTGAGCCTGGACGAGACGTCGGCGCTGCTGGCGGAGCTGACCACCGCGAGCCTCACCCAGTCCGCCGACGGGCTGATCGCCGTCCACGACCTGCTGCGCGAGTACGCCGCCGGGCTCGCCGGCGACGAACCGGGCCTGCCGGAGGCGCGCGAGCGGCTCTACGACTGGTACCTGCGCGCCGCGCTGGAGGCGCGCCGGGCCCTGTTCGGGGCACCGCCGTGGTTCCCCGTGCCGGAACCGGCCGCGCCCGTCCCCGACTTCGCCGACGGCGCGGTGGCGCAGGAGTGGCTGGACGCGCGGTCCGAGACGATCCTGGCCGTCCTCGACGACGCCGGGGAACACGAGGCGGGCGGGACGCGCGCGGCCCGGCTCGCGCTGACCATGTGGCGGTACCTGAACCTGCGCTGGCGGCAGGCCGACCTCGTGCGCGCCAGCCTCATCGGCCTGGCCGCCGCCCGCCGCTCGGGCGAGCCCGCGCTGGCGGTGTCGCTCTCCCTCCAGCTGGGCCGGGCGCACTCGATGGGCGAGCAGATGGGCACGGCGGTGGAGCTCTACCGGGACGCCCTGGCCGCCGCCCGCGCCCTCGGCGACCCGCGCGTGACCGCCGAGGCCCTCACGCACGTGGCGATGGTCCACGAGAGCGTCGGCGAGCACGACGAGGCCGCCGGGCTGCTGCGGGAGGCGGTGGCGATGTCGGAGGCGGCGGGCTGGGAGTTCGGGATCGCGCTGGCCGACTCGCGGCTGGCGGCCATCGCCCGCGACCACTGGCGCTGGGACGAGGCCGAGGAGGCCGGGACGCGGGCGCTGGAGCGCTACGAGCGCACCGGGCGGGTGCGGGAGGCGGCGATAATGCGCATCGACCTGGCGCGCGGCGACATCGGGCGGGGTGATCCGGAGCGGGCGCTGAAGCGGCTGGTGCGGGCCCGCGCGGCGGCCGACGCGCTCGGCGAGCGGCAGGGCCGGGCGCAGTCGCGGCTGTACACGGGGGCGGCGCTGAACCTGGCGGGGCGCCCGGTGGAGGCCCTGGTGGAGTTGCGCGAGGCGCTGGCGCTGGCCGATGAGATGGGCGCGGGCATCGTCCGGTTGCAGGTGCTGCTGCACACCGTCCCGGCGCTGCTGGCCGCCGGCGACCTGCCGACGGCGATGGAGGTGGCGCTGGAGGCGCGGGTGCTGTCGGAGCGAGTCGGGTACCGGCGGTACACCGCGACGGCGCACCGGCGGGTCGCCGAGGTGCATCTGGCGCTCGGGGAGGAGTACGCGGCGCGCGAGTGGCTCAGCGCGGCACTGGCCGGGTTCCGGCACGCGAGGTCCGCCGAGGCGGCCGAAGTGGAGGCCGTCCTCGGCGGTCTCACGCCTCGGGTGGATCCCCCGTAGACCCACCCGGCAGGTGCCCCGGGCGCCCTGAGCGCCCGGTCGGCACATCCTGCCGGAGGGTCCTTGCAGAAAGCTTGCGCTACTTCTCGTCCTCGGCGTGGGCGCCGTTGGCGCGCTCCGGCTCGACGGCCTTCGCCTGGAACTCGCCGGTCTTGGGCGGGAAACTCTCCGGCAGGCGCTTGAGCCGCTTGTTCATGTTGCGGATCAGGAAGATCGTGCCCGCCACGAGCAGCAGGATAATGACCAGGCCGGTGGGCCCGGCGAGGGCGGGCGCCCTGGTGTCGCCGAAGTTGTTGTCCGCGAGCAGCTCGATGAGGTTCACGCCGTCCACGGTACGCGGCTACTCACCGGCGAGCTCTCCGGGCGGGGGCGGGGGCGCCCAGATCAGCGGCCAGTCCTCCTCGGGGTCCTGGCGGGCCATGGCCTCCTCGAAGGTGGAGCCGTGGGGTGCGTGGAACACGACGATGCCGCCCTCGGCGGCCTCGGCGTACAGCGCGGGATCGGCCTCGCCGGTGGCGGTCGCGACGCGGAGGTAGCCGCCGGGCGAGGGCGGGTAGCCGGCGGGGTCGGCGTCCTGTTCGCGGACGTAGTGCTCGGCGATGTGGACCTCGGCGGTGAGGGACGTGCCGTCGAGGCGGGTGGCGATCCAGCCGTCGGTGCGCACGATGTAGAACGCGCCGTCGCCTTCATGACCCCAGTCGCCCATCCCGGCGGCGAGGGCCTCGCCGGGTGAGTTGCCGGGGTCGATCGTCACGACCAGGACGGCTTCGCCCGGGTCGTCCGGGTTGACGCCTCGCCGTACCCATGCGCCGGCCACGGCCACCTCCGTTACACGCTGTTCACAAACGGGCAACGGCCGGGAAAAGGGCCGCCGACAGACTCTGCCCCATAGTCCACGCCGCGTCAAAGGGTTGCTGACAGACATGAGCTACAAGGCCGAGTACATCTGGATCGACGGGACCGAGCCGACCGCCAAGCTGCGGTCGAAGACGCGGATCCTCCACGACGGCGCGGAGCTGCCGCTGTGGGGCTTCGACGGGTCCAGCACCAACCAGGCCGGTGGCGCGTCCTCCGACTGTGTGCTGCGGCCGGTCTTCACGTGCCCGGACCCGATCCGCGGCGGGAACGACGTCCTCGTCCTGTGCGAGGTCCTGAACACCGACATGACCCCGCACCGCACCAACACCCGCGCCCTGCTGACCGGCCCCGCCGAGCAGTACGCCGACCAGGAGTCGATCTTCGGCATCGAGCAGGAGTACACCTTCTTCGCCGGTTCGCGTCCGCTCGGTTTCCCCGAGGGCGGTTTCCCCGCCCCGCAGGGCGGCTACTACTGCGGTGTCGGCGCCGATGAGATCTTCGGGCGCGAGATCGTCGAGAAGCACCTGGACAACTGCCTGAAGGCGGGCCTGGAGCTGTCCGGCATCAACGCCGAGGTCATGCCCGGCCAGTGGGAGTTCCAGGTCGGCCCGCTCGGCGCCGTCGAGGTCTCCGACCAGCTGTGGGTCGCGCGCTGGCTGCTGTACCGCACCGCCGAGGAGTTCAATGTGTCGGCGACCCTGGACCCGAAGCCGGTCAAGGGCGACTGGAACGGCGCGGGCGCGCACACCAACTTCTCGACGAAGGCGATGCGCGAGGGCTACGACGCGATCATCACCGCCTGCGAGTCGCTGGGCGAGCGCGTCCTGGAGCACGTGAAGAACTACGGTTTCGGCGTCGAGGGGCGGCTGACCGGGCTGCACGAGACGGCCCCCTGGGACCGGTACTCCTACGGCGTGTCGGACCGTGGGGCCTCGGTGCGCATCCCGTGGCAGGTCGCCGCGGAGCGGAAGGGCTACATCGAGGACCGCCGTCCCAACGCCAACTGCGACCCGTACGTGGTGACGCGCCTGATGGTGGAGACGTGCTGCGCGGCGCTGGAGAAGGCCGGGCAGGTCTGAGCGACCCGCGGTCCCGCCGCGGGGACCGACGGGTGACGTGTGAAGGGGGCGGTCCCGAGCCGCCCCCTTTCGCGTGCGTTAGGGCAGTTCCCAGTTGATGGGCTGCGCGCCCTGCTCGACGAGGTAGGCGTTGGTCTGGCTGAACGGCTTGGAGCCGAAGAACCCGGTGCGCGCCGACATGGGGCTCGGGTGGACCGACTCCACGCACGGCACGTCGCCGAGCAGGGGCCGCAGCGCGCGGGCGTGGCTGCCCCAGAGGATCGCGACGAGTGGGCCGCCGCGCTCGGCGAGGGCCTTGATGGCGCACTCGGTGATGGGCTCCCAGCCCTTGCCCTTGTGCCCGGCGGGCTGGCGGGGGACGGTGGTGAGAGCGCGGTTGAGGAGCAGGACGCCCTGCTCGGCCCACGGCGTGAGGTCCCCGTTACTCGGCTTGGGGACGCCCATGTCGTCCATCAGCTCGGTGTAGATGTTACGGAGGCTCGCGGGGATCGGCTTGGTCTCCGGGGAGACCGAGAAGCTCAGGCCGACGGCGTGCCCGGGCGTCGGGTACGGGTCCTGCCCGACCAGGAGCACCCGCACGTCGTCGAAGGGCTGCTTGAACGCCCGCAGGACGTTCTCACCCGCCGGGAGGTAGGTGCGTCCTTCGGCGACCTCGGTGCGCAGGAAGGCGCCCATCGCGGCGATGTTGTCGGCGACGGGCTCCAGGGCCTTGGCCCAGCCCGGGTCCACGAGTTCCTCAAGGGGACGTGCTGTCATGTTTGCACCTTAAATCGGGCCTGTGACACCGCATGCGTGGCCCTTACCCTTGCGGGCGAACGAAGTCCAGCTGATACCCGGCCGACTCCAGCTCGGTGGTGAGCCGCGCGGAGTGCTCGTCGCCGCGCGTCTCCACCGACAGCTCCACGGCGACCTCGCCCAGGTGGAGGCCGGGATTGTGGCGCTGGTGCATGACGTCCAGGACGTTGCCGCCGGCGCGGGCGATGAGCCCGAGGATGGCCGCCAGGACGCCGGGACGGTCGGTGCAGCGGACGGTGAAGCGCAGGAACCGGCCCGCCGCGGTGAGGCCGTGTTCGATGACGCGCAGCATCAGCAGCGGGTCGATGTTGCCGCCGGACAGGATCACGCAGACCGGTCCCTCGAAGCGCTCCGGGTCGGCCAGCAGCGTCGCGACCCCGACGGCCCCGGCGGGTTCGACGACGAGCTTGGAGCGCTCCAGCAGCCGCAGGAGGGCGTGCGAGATGTCCTCGTCGGAGACGGTGACGACCTCGTCCACCAGGTGCCGCACGTGTTCGAAGGTGACCTGGCCCGGCACCGAGACCTTGATCCCGTCGGCGATGGTGTGCACCGACGGCAGCCGCACGAGGCGGTTCTCGGCCAGCGAGGGCGGGAACGCCGCCGCGCCCTCGGCCTGCACGCCGATGACGCGCACGTCGGGCCGCAGGGCCTTGACCACGACGCCGATGCCGGAGACGAGCCCACCTCCACCGACGCCGGTGATGATCGTCTTGACGTCCGGGAGCTGCTCCAGGATCTCCAGGGCCACCGTGCCCTGCCCCGCGATGACGTCGGGGTGGTCGAACGGGTGGATGAACACCGCACCGGAGCGCTCGGCGAAGTCGCGGGCGGCGTCCAGCGCGTCGTCCACGGTCTGGCCGACCAGCTCCACCGTCGCGCCGTAGCCCTTGGTCGCGGCGACCTTCGGGATCGGCGCGCCCGAGGGCATGAACACCGTCGACTTCGCCCCCAGCAGCCCGGCGGCCAGCGCGACGCCCTGCGCGTGGTTGCCGGCCGAGGCCGCCACCACGCCCCGGGCCCGCTCGGCGTCGGTCAGCCGCGCGATGCGGACGTAGGCCCCGCGCACCTTGTAGGCGCCGGCGCGCTGGACGTTCTCGCACTTGTAGAAGATCCGCTCACCGGCGTGCGGAGGAAAACCCCGCGACGGTTCGAGCGGGGTGGGCCGGATGACGCCGGAGAGCAGCTCACGAGCGGCGAGCACGTCATCGAGGGTGACCAGCGGTGCCATGGGGTGATCATCTCCCGGGGTACCGGGCGGACGCCCGTCGGGGGCGCGCCCGCACGGCCCCGGAATGGCGGCGCATCGGACGCCGTGGGCGGGAACGGACACGAAAGAGCCCGGGCGGTGCCGCCCGGGCTCCCCACTGTGCTTATTTAGGAGCGTGCTTATTTAAGACCCTCTTACTTACCTACTGCTCTGCTTACTTCTTGAAGCGCGGGAACGCCGTCGCGCCGGCGTACCGGGCGGCGTCGTCGAGGTCCCGCTCGATCCACAGCAGGCGGTTGTACTTGGCGACGCGCTCGCTGCGGGCGGGCGCGCCGGTCTTGATCTGCCCGGAGCCCACGGCCACCGCCAGGTCGGCGATGGTGGTGTCCTCGGTCTCGCCGGAGCGGTGGCTCATCATCGTGGAGAACGCCGAGCGGTGCGCCAGCTCCACCGCGTCGAGGGTCTCGGTGAGCGAACCGATCTGGTTCACCTTCACCAGCATCGAGTTGGCGGCCTTCTCGTCGATGCCCCGGCGCAGGCGCTCGGGGTTGGTGACGAACAGGTCGTCGCCGACGATCTGGATCTTGTCGCCGAGCGCGGCGGTGAGCGCCGTCCAGCCCGCCCAGTCGTCCTCGGACAGCGGGTCCTCGATCGACACGATCGGGTAGTCGGCGACCAGCTGCTCGTAGTAGGCGGTCATCTCGGCGGCCGTCTTGGCCGCGCCCTCGAACTGGTAGGCGCCGTCGGAGTAGAACTCGGTGGCGGCCACGTCGAGCGCGACGGCGATGTCGGTGCCGAAGGTCAGCCCGGTCTTGCCCACCGCCTCGGCGATCAGGTCGATCGCGGACCGGTTGGTGGGCAGGTCCGGGGCGAAACCGCCCTCGTCGCCCAGGCCGGTCGACAGGCCCTTGGCCTTCAGCACCGACTTCAGCGCGTGGTAGACCTCGGCACCCCAGCGGACCGCCTCGGAGAAGGTCGACGCGCCGATCGGCGCGATCATGAACTCCTGGACGTCGACGTTGCTGTCGGCGTGCGCGCCACCGTTGAGGATGTTCATCATCGGCACCGGCAGCAGGTGCGCGTTCGGGCCGCCCAGGTAGCGGTACAGCGGCAGCCCGGCCGACTCGGCGGCCGCGCGGGCCACGGCCAGCGAGACGCCCAGGATCGCGTTGGCGCCCAGGACCGACTTGTTCGGCGTGCCGTCCAGGTCCAGCATCACCTGGTCGATGAGACGTTGCTCACTCGCCTCATAACCCAGGAGCTCCTCGACGATCTTCTCGTCGACGTTCTCCACCGCGTTCAGGACGCCCTTGCCGCCGTAGCGCTCGGCGTCGCCGTCCCGCAGCTCCACCGCTTCGAAAGCGCCGGTCGAAGCGCCCGAGGGCACCGCCGCGCTCGCCTGCGTACCGTCTTCGAGCAGGATCTCCACCTCGATGGTGGGGTTGCCACGGGAGTCGAGGATCTCCCGGGCGGAGATGTTGCTGATGCCCGCCACGTAGTGCTCCTTCTTCAGTGGGTGATCACCGGGACGACGCTGTCGCGCTCTGAGCCTAGTTCCAGCCGGTGAGGTGGGGTCGCGGGGCACGCCGTGGCCCCTGGCCGCCGCCGAGTAGGGTGTCCTGGCCGACAGTGGGCGATGGGGAGGTGGACCGGTGGCAGGCCGGAAGACGAAGAGCGGGCACGTCCCGCGCGCGATCGCGCTGGCCGCGCTCGCCGTCTCGGCGCTGGCCGCCTGCACTCCGGCCGACGGCGCCGAGGTCTACGACCAGGGCCGCGTGGTGGACGAGATGGCCAGCCACGTCGACGAGGGCACCGCCGACGCCTACACCGCCACCTACCAGCTCACCGGTGGCGTCACCGTGACCGTCGTGCACACCCCGACGCCCTACCGCGACGCCTACATCTTCCCCGACGGCCGGTACGTGAGCACGCCGGAGTTCCAGATGACCTGCGACGCGGCGACCTGCACGCTCACCGACCCGCTGCCCACGAACGCGCCGCTGGACACCGACGCGATCGCCGAGGCCGGCGGGCCGGGCTTCATCTCCGTCCAGGACGTCATGTCGCTGCTGACCAAGGCCGCGCTGGACAAGTCCGCCGAGCTCACCCCCGGCGACGACACCCTGGTCGCCGAGCACGCCAACTGCGCCTCGGTCGACGGGCTGACCGGCGGGGCGTCCACGAAGTTCCGCACCTGCGTGACCGACAGGGGCGTCCTGGGCCGCTTCACCGGCAGCTTCCACGACGCGCCGGTGGACCAGCTGCTGGTCGGCTACAGCCAGAACGCCGACGAGAACGTCTTCACGCCGCCGTCCGGCTGGAAGCTGGTCGATCAGCGCTCCAAGTGAGCGATGATGAGGCGATGGCGGGCCTCATCTATGTCTTCGACGCGTACTGCGGCTGGTGCTGGGGATTCTCGGCGACGATGACCTCGCTGGCCGACAGACACCCCGAGCTGCCCATCGACGTCATCTCCGGCGGCCTCATGACCGGGCCGCGGCGGCGTCCCCTGCGCGACTTCGGCTACATCGCCGACGCCAACGAGCGCGTCACCCGGCTCACCGGCGCGCGCTTCGGGAAGGGCTTCCGGAAGCTGTTCCACCAGGGCGACTTCGTGATGGACTCCGAGGCCGCCGCGCGGGCCGTGGCCGCCCTGCGCGCCGGTGCCGAGGGCGGGCGCATGGTCGCCATCACCGGCGCCTACCAGCGGCACTACTTCACCCACGGCAACGACCTGGGCGCCCCGGAGACGGTGCGGGCGGTGGCCGACGAGTTCGGGCTGGACGCCGAGGCGGTCCTGCGCGACTACGCGTCCCCCGGCTCGCTCCAGGCCGCCGAGGCCGACTTCCACCGCGCGCAGGTGCTCGGCGCGGAGGGCTTCCCGACGCTGCTGGCCACCCTTGACGGGCGGTACGGGGTCATCGCCAGGGGCGCGGCCACCCTCGAACAGGTCGAGGGGACGCTGCGGCAGAACGGCATCGCGGCCTAGCGCGGCCTGTCGGGTTCCCGCCCGGGCGAGAACCCGACACTCCACAAATGACCCCGGAAACATTCCGGCGCATATAAACACCGCATGCCCCCGAACAAACGCCGGATACTCCTGCCGGTCATCGCCGCCTCGGCGCTGGCGCTCGGGCTCGCGCCCGTGCCCGCCGCCGCGGGTGAGCCCCTCTCCCCCACGACCGTCCCCAGCCCGGCGGGCGTCACCGACGCCCGCGTCACCCTCATCACCGGTGACGTCGTCACCGTCCACGCCCTCGGTGATGGCACCTCCTCGCTGGCCGTGGAGCGTCCCGAGGGCGCCACCGGCGCCGTCTACACCCAGACCTACGGCGGCTCCACCTACGTCATCCCGGCCGAGGCGCAGCCGCTGATCGCGGCGGCCACCGTCGACCGCGACCTGTTCAACATCGACCGGCTCATCGAGTACGGCTACACCGACGGCGACATCCCCGTCATCGTGCAGTACGGGAGCGCGCCGCGCACGCTGTCCGCCCTCGCCGGTACCGAAGGCGGGCGCGCGCTGCCCAGCATCAACGCCGTGGCAACCACCGTCGACGGCGACGCGCCCGGCGCCCTGTGGGACGCCATCGCCGCCCCCAAGGCGCGCGGCCTCGCCCCCACCCGCGTCCACCTGGACGGGAAGGTCAAGGCCGATCTGACCGAGTCGGTCCCGCAGATCGGCGCGCCCGCCGCCTGGCGGGCCGGTTTCGACGGGACCGGCGTGACCGTCGCCGTCCTGGACACCGGCGTCGACGCCGCCCACCCGGACCTGAGCGGCCGCGTCGGCGCCACGAAGGACTTCACCGGGTCCCGGTACGGCGTCGAGGACCACAATGGGCACGGCACGCACGTGGCCTCCACGATCGCCGGGACCGGCGCCGGGGACGGCGCGCACAAGGGCGTCGCGCCCGGTGCGTCGGTGATCGTCGGGAAGGTCCTCGGCGACGACGGCTACGGCCAGGACTCCTGGATCATCGGCGCGATGGAGTGGGCCGTGGCCCAGGGCGCCGACGTGGTCAACCTGAGCCTGGGCGGCCAGACCCCCGACGACGGCAACGACCCGATGTCGCTGGCGGTCAACCGCCTGTCGGCGGAGTCGGACACCCTCTTCGTCATCGCGGCGGGCAACGCCGGCTGCGTGGGCTGCATCAGCTCGCCCGGCTCGGCGGCCGGCGCCCTGACCGTCTCGGCGGTCGACAAGGCCGACCAGATCGCCTACTTCACCAGCCAGGGCCCGCTCTACGGCTCCTACGCCCTCAAGCCCGATCTGGCCGGTCCGGGCGTGGACATCGAGGCCGCGCGCTCCCAGTGGGCGCCCGGCAGCGGGCTCTACCAGTCGATGAGCGGCACCTCCATGGCCACCCCGCACGTGGTGGGCGCGGCGGCGATCCTCAAGCAGCGCCACCCCGGCTGGGACGGCGAGCGCGTCAAGGACGCCCTGGTGTCGACCTCGAAGCAGCTGGACTACACCCCCTACGAGATCGGCACCGGCCGCGTGGACGTCGCGGCGGCCATCGACGCCGAGGTGACCTCGTCGGGCTCGGTGGACTTCGGCTTCTTCGACTGGCCGCACGACGACGGCCCGGTGACCAGGGCGGTCACCTACACCAACGGCGGCACCGCCGAGGTGACGCTGTCGCTGGCCCTGGCCGCGAAGGACGAGACGGGCGCGGCGGTCCCGGCGGGCGCGCTGGCCCTGTCGGCGGAGTCGGTGACGGTCCCGGCGGGCGGTTCGGTCTCGGTGGACGTCACCGCCGCGCCCGCGCTGTTCCCGCTGGGCCACACCTACGGCGGCAAGTTGACCGCCTCGGCCAACGGTGTCGCGGTGGCGAGCACCTCGCTGGGCCTGGTGAAGGAGGAGGAGCGCTACGGCCTGACCGTGAAGGTCATCGGCCGGGACGGGAAGCCCGCGGCGGGCTACTTCGCGCTGCAGGGCGACACCATGTACGAGCCGGAGCCGGTGGCCGTCGACGGTGAGACGGAGCTGCGGCTGAAGCCGGGCACGTACGCGATCACGATGTTCCTGGAGCAGCCCGGCGCCGATGGCGGCGCGCGGGGTTCGCTGGCGCTGCTGATCGCGCCCGAGGTCAAGCCGGGCGCCGACGCCGTGGTCACCCTCGACGCGCGCACGGCGGTCAAGAGCGAGTCGCGGGCGCCGGAGCGCACCGTGGACCGGCAGCGGCACGTGTTCACCCACCGCAAGATCACCGAGGACTCGGTGCTGGACAACGGCGCGATCCTGCCGCTGTACGTCGAGGACGTCTACGTCACCCCCACCAAGCCGGTCACGGTCGGCGAGTTCGAGTTCTACGCGCGCTGGCGCAAGGGGATCTCGCCGCTGACGCTGAGCGTGCTGGGTTGCGGCAAGATCGATCCGCTGCCGCAGGCGGGGACACCGAGCCCGGACTTCGACGCGCTGCTGAAGGCGACGGTCTACGCCGGTGCCGGCGCGGCGAGCGACTACGCGGGTCTGCGCGCCAAGGGCGCGGTGGCGGTGGTAACCCGTTCCGATGAGGTCTCCCCGGAGGAGCGCGCGGCGGCGGCGAAAGCGGCCGGCGCGGTCCTGCTGATCGTGGTCAACGACGGTCCGGGCGTGCTCTCGGAGTACTACCCGGGCGCGGCTCTGCCGGTGGCCTCGCTGAAGGCGGATCAGGGTCGCGGGCTGGTCGGGCTGGCGAAGTGGGGTGTGCCGGTGACGGTGGCGTCCACGGTCTACAGCCCGGTCACCTACGACCTGCTGGACGTGCACCCGGGCGCGGTCCCGGCGAACCTGACCTTCGTTCCCGCGCGGCGGGACCTGGCGCGGGTCGACGCGAAGTACCACGGCAAGACCCCGGGCGAGGGCGGCGAGTTCCGCTTCGACCTGCGTCCGTGGTCGGATCACGCGATCGGTTTCCTGGAGCGCCTGAGCGTTCCGGCCGAGCGCACCGAGTGGGTCTCGGCGCCCGAGGGCAGCCGGTTCCACGAGGACGTGTACTCCCCCGGGATGGACTGGGAGTCGCGCGGCGGGCTGGACGTCTACCGTCCCGGTTCGCGGCAGGTGAAGGACTGGTTCGCGCCGATCGTGCGCCCGCGGCTGGGCCTGGGCGCCTGGCAGCCGGTGCGCTACCCGGGCACCTGGACCACGATCAACATCACGCCGTGGACCGACTCGGGCGCCGGGCACGCCGGTTTCCTGGGCGAGGAGACCCTGGACACGCGCCTCTACCAGGGCGAGACGCTGCTGAAGAAGGGCTCCTCGCAGGCGCTGTACCTGGATCTGCCGGAGGAGCGGAAGGACTACCGGCTGGTCATGGACGCCTCGCGTCCCGAGGCCTGGGAGTACTCCACGCGCACGCACACCGAGTGGTCGTTCTCCTCGGCGGCGCCCACCACCGACGGGCTGGAGGCGATCGCGCTGCTCCAGCTCGACTACGCCGTCGCCACCGATCTCGGCGGTGACGTCAAGGCCGGGTCGAAGGTGACCGTGGGCCTGTCGGCCTCGCACATGCCGGGCGTGGTCGGCGCCGGGAAGGTCACCGGCGCGACCTTCCAGTTCTCCTATGACGACGGGGTCACGTGGCAGCAGGCCACGCTGGTGTCCGACGGCAAGGGCGGCTGGAAGACCACGCTGAGCCTGCCGAAGGACGCCGCCAAGTACGTCTCGGTGCGGGCGACCGCCACCGATGACGCCGGCGGCGCCATCAGCCAGGAGGTCATCCGGGCGTTCGGGCTGAAGTAGCCCCGAACGGTTCACGAGGGCGGTCACCGTACGGTGGCCGCCCTCGTCGCGCGTGGAGTTCGTGCCCGCACGGTTGCCCGCGCGGGCAGGCCCTGAGCTGCCCTTTCCTACCTAAACTTGAGGTGGAGAGGTGATCCCCATGCGCCTTCGAGCCACCGCCCCCACCCATCGTCCGGCCGCGCGAGGCGGTCCCGAGGAGAGCTCACTGGACGCGGCCAGCGCGCTCCAGTCGCGCATCGGCAACCGCGCGTTCGGTGACCTCGTCGCGCGCAACCCCGTCCCCACGGTGCAGCGGTGGATCTTCATCGCCGGGACGCAGGTGGGCCGCCGCGACGCCCGGCTGGACGCCACGACGCGCCCGCTGGCGCGCGACCGGAAGGTCCGCGACTACGTCGACGACGCCGAGATGAACGCGCACGCCTCCGGCACCACCGACTACCTGGGACACCTGCCGGGCCCGACCAGCCGCAACACGTGGGTGCGCTTCTCCCCGACCGGTGTGAACTTGCTGGGCGAGAACCACACGCAGGTCACCCTCGAACAGGTCGCCCCGGCGGTGGGCAGCACGAACTTCACCTACGAGCCCTTCTCCCGCGACGTCGTGGGCGGCGCCACGGCCACCGCGATGGACACCGAGACCAGCGGGCGCATGACCCGCATGGGCGTGGGCGGCGGCAACCAGCGCGACCACGGCGGCGAGTCGGTGTTCCCGAAGCTCGCCTACAACATGGAGGCGCTGACCCCGTACTTCAGCGGCGCCAGCCCCGTCAGCGAGCTGCGCCGCCGCAACGGCTACTTCGGGCAGCCCGCGCAGCGCTACCTCAAGGTCACCTGGGCGCACGCGAAGGACGTGGCCCTGGAGGTGGCGATGCTCCAGGCGACCGCGCAGGCCGTCCCGCCCGCCAAGCAGGCCCTGGCCACGGTGGTCGCCAACCACCGGGCCGCGCTGGAGCCCTACATCACCGGCCTGGCCGTGGACGGCTGGCTCGGCGACACCCTCGACACCCGCCGCAACCGCGCGCTGCTCCCGGCGCTGCTGGACCTGGCGAACGCGTTCATGCCCGTCATGATCGCCCGCGCCGGTGCGGACCCGGGCCTGAGCAGCGCGCAGCAGACCGCCCTCGGCGGGATGCCCACCGGCACCCACGCCGAGCGCGGCGCGATGTTCTCCGCCTGGCGCAACATGCACTTCGAGCAGGCCCTCACCGACGCCGTCGCCAACGGCGTCCGCTACCAGGGCATGGGCATGGCGCACCTGGCGCACCTCCAGTCGCAGGGCCTGCCGGGCGGCACGCACCCGTTCGACATGACCGCCGCCGACATCCAGGGCTTCGAACGCGCCACCGCCCGGCTGCGGAGGATCGCGCGATGAGGAACGTCCGCCTCGACCTGCTCGTCACCCGCACCGCGCCACCCGCGCCGGCCCTGTCGACGCCGATGACGATCTGGTGGCTCGGCGAGCGCTACCGCGTCCGCGACGGGTACGGGCGCGGCTACGCCGAGATCGTCGGGGACGTGACCGAGCCGCGTGGTTTCGGGCTCGTCCCCCGCACGATCGGCGAGTTCATGGACGCCACCGCGTCCACGCCCCGCGGCGAGACCGACCTGTGGGGCGACCTGGCGTCCCCCGACGCGATGGTCCGCGAACCCTCGGGCCGCGAGTGGGAGGCCGACTCGGTGGACATCGCGCGCGTCGCCGGTCAGGTCTTCGCGCCCCGCTTCAGCACCGCCCCCACCGCCCGCGACTCGCGCCTGGGCCGCGACGCCTGGGAGTACCGCTCGTTCCTGGAGGGCCGCGACAACGGCGTCAAGTTCCGCAGCCTGGTGCGCACCCTCGTCGCCGACGGCTACGTGCTGATGCGCGAGGTCACCGACGCCCGCGGCGGCCCGATGAGCCGCCTGATGGAGGTCACCGAGCTGGACGAGGGTTCGGTCACCGAGGGCGACCTGCGTCCCTCGTGACGGCCAAGATTCCTTCGGGTTGTATCGTTGGCGCATGCGAACCGCCTTCACCCGAATGATGCGCCCCTGACCGGGGCTTGTTCGCTGCTGCACAAGGCCCCTTCACGGGGCCTTGGTCGTGTCCGGGCCCCGTTCACCTGAGTCGGAGGTCCCCCGCGATGAGCTTCTACGTCACCACCGCAATCCCGTACGTCAACTCCGCGCCCCACATCGGCTTCGCCCTGGAGATCGTGGAGGCCGACGCGCTCGCCAGGCACCACCGCCACCGCGGTAAGCCGGTGCGGTTCCTGACCGGAACCGATGACAACTCCCTGAAGAACGTCAAGGCCGCCCAGGCCGAGGGCATCACCACCGAAGAGCTCGTCGCCCGCAACGCCGCCCTCTTCGAGGGCCTGCGCGGCCCCCTCGCCCTCAGCTTCGACGACTTCATCAAGACCAGCTCCGACCCCCGCCACCTGCCGGGCGTGGAGAAGCTGTGGCGTGCCTGCGAGGCGTCCGGCGACCTGTACAAGAAGCACTACGAGGGCAAGTACTGCGTCGGTTGCGAGCAGTTCTACGCCGAAGCCGACCTCGTCGACGGCAAGTGCCCCGAACACGGCGTCGAACCGCAGGTCGTGAGTGAGGAGAACTGGTTCTTCCGGCTCTCCAAGTACGCCGACGACCTCAAGCGCGTCATCACCTCCGGCGAACTCACCATCGAACCCGAGTCCCGCAAGAATGAGGTGCTCTCCCTCATCGACAGCGGCCTCCAGGACTTCTCGGTGTCCCGCTCCGTGGCCCGCGCCCACGGCTGGGGCGTCCCCGTCCCCGGCGACCCCGGCCAGGTCATGTACGTCTGGTTCGACGCCCTCGGCAACTACATCACCGCCCCCGGCTACGGCGGCGGCGAAGACGATGAGCAGAACTTCGACACCTGGTGGACCAACGGCGAGACCCGCGCCCACGTCATCGGCAAGGGAATCATCCGCTTCCACGCCGTTTACTGGCCCGCCATGCTCATCTCCGCCGGCGTGAACCTCCCGACCCACATCTTCGTCCACGACTACATCACCGTCGACGGAAAGAAGATCGGAAAGTCCCTCGGCAACGTCATCGACCCCGTCGCCGTCACCGCCGAGTACGGCACAGACGCCCTCCGCTGGTGGCTCCTGCGCGAAGTCCCGAAGGTCGGCGACGCCGACTTCACCATCGACCGCCTCATCACCAGGGCCAACGAAGACCTCGCCAACGGCCTCGGCAACCTCGTCAACCGCACCGTCAGCATGGTCCACCGCTACCGCGGCGGAACGGTCAACACCCCCGACACCCTCGTCGACGAAGGCGACCGCACCTTCGCCCAAACCCTGCAAAACCTGCCGAAGGAAATCGACACGGCCCTCAACGCCTTCGACTTCCGAGCAGCCACCGGCGCCTTCGTCAAGGCAGTCGACGCCGCCAACAAATACGTCGACACCAACGCCCCCTGGGCACTCGCCAAAGGCGAGAAGGGCGGCTCCGCCGTCGACGGCGTCCGCCTCGACACCGTGCTCGCCCTCCTCGTGAAAGCCTGCCGCGTCTTCGGCGACGAACTCACCCCATTCGCCCCAGCCCTCGCCGAGAAGATCGTCGCCCAATGCGGCGAAGCGGAAAAGGTCGCCACCCCCGCCCCGGTATTCCCCCGCCTGGAAGCACCAACAGCGACCACCGAGGGGTAACAGCGCGCGAAGCAGCCGGCAGATCTCCGGGGGCGGGTGGTGGCCCGCCCCCGGTCACGGCGAAGAGGGCAAGGCAGGACGAGGCAGGGCCGAGCCGGGTGCGAGGCGCAGCACGACGCGAAGGAACTAACCCGGGCAAAGCGACTGGCGGGCAACGGGGTCAAAACCCGGGTGGGGAACCGGCTTGTTGTTTTAGAGCCCGCGAGGTGACTGGCTGGCAACGGGGTCAAAACCCGGGTGGGGTCGAGAGCCTGTTGTTTTAGAGCCGGGCTGAAGACAAGCCGGGGACGCACGACAACACCGCCCCGAGACCAGATCCGCGCGAGCTGTCTCGGGAAAGGTGAGGATCCTCCCTCGGTCGGCCGGATGGTTCTTCGAACGAGGGTTCTCGGGGTGTCAAGACAGCTCTTCCGTCTTGACACCCCGGGGTTCCTCGTTCACCGTCGCAAAGGCCGAGCGTGGGTGGAGCCTCCCGAGGGAGGTCCGGCGTCCAGGGGCCGCACCCCTGGTCGGGTCCCAGGGCTGAAAGCCCTGACCAGACGGCGACCGTGTCATAGCGCCGATGTGGCGAATAGAGGACGGTCGATCCGTGGGGTGGGGCGAGAAGTGCGAGGAGACGGGCTCAGGGTGAGGGTGATGGGAGAGAGGATGCCGGGCTGAGGCCTGAGGCCTGAGGCAACAAAAGCCCCACCCCCCAAAACACCAACCCCGCCACAGTCAAATAACAACCCAGCCAACCCCCTTGACGCACCCCCACCCCCCGAGCTTCCCTTACCCCAGCGCCGATACGGGGTCGGCGCCAATGGAGGCACGCGTGACCCACCTAAGGCGATGGCTGCCGCTCCTCACCGTCTCCACCCTCCTCCTGCTCATCGCCGCCACCGCCTCGATCGTCGATCTCCGCGGCACCGACGTGCAGCCCCCGGACTTCCGGGACATGATGTCCCCGACCGGCTCAGAAAGCCCGAGCTCCACCCCCACCCACTCCCTCTCCCCGGTACCAAAGACAGGAGCCGAGGAAGGCATCCACCCCTTCCTCATCGTCCTGGCCTCCCTGGCCGCGCTGATCATCGTCGCCCTCTTCGCCTTCCTGATCACCCTCCTCATCCGCGGCCTCATCTCCAACGTCAAGAACCGCTCCATCCCCGACGTCGTCTACGACGAGCAGGCCGCCGAGCTGGCCCCGGAGCTGGAGGAGGTCCGGCAGGCGGTCCGCGCGAGCCTCGCCGACATCGACGAGGGCGGCGACCCGCGCCGCGCGGTGATCGCCTGCTGGCTGTCGCTGGAGAAGGCCGCCGCGCGCGCCGGCGTCGAGCGTCTCGCCTCGGAGACCTCCACGGAGCTGGTGCACCGGGTCCTGGCCGCGCACCGCATCAACCCGCGCGCCCTGGACCGTCTGGCGTCCCTCTACCGGGACGCCCGTTACGCCCCCCACGACGTCACCGACTCCATGCGCGCCGACGCCCGCCAGGCGCTGGTCGAACTGGACGCGCAGCTCACCACCACAGGGGTGCCCGCGTGAAGGGCAAGTTCACCGTCGGCTGGGTCTTCGGGACCCTCGCCCTGACCGTCCTCATCGGCGGTTTCATCTCCGGCGTGCTGGCGCTGATCGGCAAGAACTTCACCGCCTACGTCTTCACGACGGTCCTGGCCGCGCTCGTGATCCGCAAGATCCTGACGCTGCTGGCCGGACCGAAGGAGACCGTCCCGTCGCCGATCCCGGGACGTGGCACGCACAGCCATCTCGTGCCGCGCCGCCCGTTCGCCTCGGCCGCGCGCTGGGAGAACCGCCTGTCGTGGACGACGGGCGATCCCGAGCGTTTCGACGGCGCGGTGCGCGTCCGGCTGCGCGAGCTCACCGACGAGCGCCTGCGCCGGCGGCACGGCTTCACCATCGACGGCGATCCCGCCCGCGCCCACGCGACTCTCGGGCAGCCGCTGTGGGACTTCCTGCACCACAGGGTCGCCGTCACGCCCAACCCGGCGCAACTCGACTGGTTCGTCGCCCGCATTGAGGAGATCTGATGTCCGAGCAACCCGCCGCCACCGCGTCCATGCCGCTGGCCCAGGTCAGCGCGTACGCGCAGCAGGTCCTGGACCAGGTGAACACGGTCATCGTCGGCAAGCGCGAATCGCTGGAGCTGGTGCTGGCGGGCATCCTCGCCGGTGGGCACGTGCTGCTGGAGGACTTCCCGGGCCTGGCCAAGACGCTCACCGCGCGCTGCTTCGCGCAGAGCCTGGGCATCGGGTTCAAGCGCGTCCAGTTCACCCCGGACCTGCTCCCGGCGGACCTGACCGGCTCGTTCCTCTACGACCAGAAGAACGGCGAGTTCTCCTTCCGCGCCGGGCCGGTCTTCACCAACCTGATGCTCGCCGACGAGATCAACCGGACGCCCCCGAAGACGCAGGCGGCGCTGCTGGAGGCGATGCAGGAGAAGCAGGTCAGCGTCGAGGGCACCACCTACCGCCTGGACGCCCCGTTCCACGTGCTGGCCACCGCCAACCCCATCGAGTACGAGGGCACCTACCCGCTGCCGGAGGCGCAGTTGGACCGGTTCCTGCTGCGCGTGTCCTTCGGCTACCCCACCCCCGACGAGGAGTGGACGGTCCTGCGCCGCCGCATCGCCCGGCAGCAGGAGGAGGCCAACCTCGCGCAGGTCGTGGACGCCCAGACGCTGCTGGCCATGCAGCGGGCCCTGGAGACGGTGGCGGTGGAGGACTCCATCGGCCGCTACATCGTCAACATCGTCGCCGCCACGCGCGAGCACGCGCAGGTGCAGGTCGGTTCGTCCCCGCGCGGCTCGCTGGCGCTGCTGCTGACCGCCCGGGCGCGCGCGGTGCTGTCGGGACGCGACTACGTCATCCCCGAGGACGTCAAGAGCGTCGCCCCCGCCGCGCTGACGCACCGGATCTCGCTGAAGCCGGAGATGTGGCTGCGCCGCGTCGACCCGGCCGGGATCATCCGGCACATCTGCGAGCAGACGCCCGTCCCGGCCTCCGAGCAGCTGCCCACCTACGCCGGGCAGGCCACGCCGGGCGGTCCCGTCCCGTACGCGCCGGGCCAGCAACCCGCGGTGAACCCGAACCACCCGGTCAACCGGTACACGAGCTGATGACCGCCAATCTGGCGATGGCCCTGAGCCCGGCCACGGGCCAGGCTCCCGATCTGCCCAAGGACGACGAGGACAAGCCCATGTGGGCCCCCACCCGCGCCCTGCGCCGGGCGGTGGCCGTCGCGGCCACCGCGGCGGGCCTGGGCGTCCTGTTCGGCCGCCTGGACCTGGTCGTCGTCGCCGTCCCGTTCATCGTGGGCCTGTCGATCGCGCTGCTGAAGCGCCCGACGCGCCCGCCGACGGTGCGGCTGGACATCGAGCGCGCCATCAACGCCGAGGGCGGCGACGTGGACGCGCGGCTCATGGTGTTCAACCCCGAGGACACCGAGTACTCGTCCCTGGTCACCCGCACCGCCGTGCCCCGCTGGATCAAGGCGCGGCACGGGTACGGGACCTACGCGGCGACCGTCGCGCCGAACACCGCGACCGTCGTCCAGATCGGCGGCTCGGTGGAGCGCTGGGGCGAGCACCCCATCGGTCCCGCGCACGTCATGGCCTACGCCTGCGACAACCTGCTCCAGTGCCGGCCGGTGGCCGCGCCCATGCAGCAGGTTCGCGCCTACCCGGTGAGCGAGCCGTTCACCGCCGACGACGCCATGCCCCGCGCGGGCGGCCTGTCGGGCGCGCACCGCTCGCGGCGGCCCGGCGAGGGCGGCGAGCTGGCCGGGGTCCGGCACTACCAGCCCGGGGACCGGCTGCGCCGCATCGACTGGCGCGTCTCGCTGCGCACCCGCGAGCTGCACGTCAACCACACCCTGTCCGACCGGGACGCCGAGGTCGTGCTGCTGCTGGACATGGGCGCCGACGCCGGGGAGTCCGGCGGGGTCAAGGGCGCGTCGAGCGTCCTGGACACCACCGTGCGCGCCACCGCGTCCATCGCCGACCACTACCTCTCGCGCGGTGACCGCGTCTCGTGCGTGGAGTACGGCGGGCGCATCCGGCGCCTGCGCGCGGGCGGCGGGCGCCGCCACTACCTGGCGATCCTGGACTGGCTGCTGGGCGTGCGCGTCTGGCAGGGCAGCGGGGACGAGGAGCGCCTCCTGCGCACCGGCGGGCTCCCCAGCAACGCGCTAGTGGTGATGCTGACGCCGCTGCTGGACGACTCCGCGGTCGCCGCGCTGGCCACCATGGCCCGCTCGGGCCGTTTCGTGGTCGTCGTCGACACGCTCCCGCCGGACGTGCGCCCGCCGCACGACACGCCCTGGAGCCCCATCGCCGAGCGCCTGTGGCGCCTGGACCGGGAGAACGTCGTCGCCGAGCTGCGCGAGCACGGCGTCCCCGTCGTGCCGTGGACCGGCACCGGCAGCCTCGACCAGGTCCTGCGCGACGTCACGCGCATGTCGGCGGCGAGAGGAGCGGTCATCTGATGGGCGCCAACATCGACTACTACACCGAGCGCGCCCGCCAGGGCCGCGCCTGGGTGGACCGCCTGGACCCGATCGCGCTCGGCGTCCGCGTCGCGGTGTTCGCCACCGGCGCGCTCGCCATCGGCCTCAGCGGCACCTACCTGGGCTTCTGGCGGGTGACGGCGCTGGGCCTGGCGGTGGCGCTGATGCCGACGCTGCGCCCGGCGGGACCGTGGGCGACGCTGCTGATCGTGGTGTGCCTGGGCGTCCTGCTGATGGGCGGCGAGACGGAGAACTTCCTGACGCTCTTCCCCATCGCGGCCCTCCTGTACGCCCACCATCAGGCCGCCGCACAGGCTGTGACCTTGCGCACCGACACCTATACGCCACCCGACGTGATCATGGGCCTTCTGCGCCGTACGGGCGTCACGCTATTGATCTCGGCGATTCTGGCCGCGGTGTTCAGCCTGCTCCCAGGCGTCTTCCAGCGGACGTCCTCGCTCGTCGTCGCCGCCATCGGCCTCGTGGCCGTGGTCGGGCTGGTGTGCGTGCTGACGGCGATGGGCCGCAGAAAGCGCTGACTGTGCCGGGGAATACATACACGGGCCGACGTGTTCGCGCGATGATGGCTGGGTGGACCGCAAGAGGATTCTCATCATCGGCGCAGGTCACGTCGGCTTTTACGTAGCCGCAGACCTCGGCCGCAAGCTACGCAAAGAGATCCGTCGAGGCGCCGTCGAAGTCGTCGTCGTGGACCCCAACCAGCACATGACCTACCAGCCGTTCCTGCCCGAGGCGGCCGCCGGTCACATCTCCCCCAGGCACGGCGTGATCTCGCTGCGCCGCTCGCTGAAGCACTGCACGATCCTGGCCGGGCGCGTCACCAGGATCGACCACGCCGACCGGACGGTCACCGTCCAGCCCATCACCGGCCCCGCGCGCAAGGTCGAGTACGACGAGATCGTCGTCGCGCCCGGTTCGGTGTCGCGGACCCTGCCCATCCCCGGGCTCGCTGAGAACGGCATCGGCTTCAAGACCATGGGCGAGGCCATCTACCTGCGCAACCACGTCCTGGCGCGGCTCGACATCGCCGCGTCCACCACCGACGAGGAGGTGCGCCGCCGGGCCCTGTCGTTCGTGTTCGTCGGCGGCGGCTTCGCGGGCATCGAGGCCCTGGCGGAGCTGGAGGACATGGTCCGCGACACCCTCCGCTACTACCCCGAGCTGGAGATGGAGCAGACCCGCTGGGTGCTCGTCGAGGCCAGCCAGCGGATCCTGCCCGAGGTCGGCCCCGACATGGGCGTCTACACCGTCCGGCAGCTGCTCAAGCGCGGCCTGGACATCCGCCTGAACACGCTGCTGAAGTCGTGCGTGGACGGGCACGTCGTCCTGTCCGACGGGACCGAGTTCGAGTCCGACACCATCGTGTGGACCGCCGGCGTCAAGCCCAACCCGATGCTGCGCGAGAGCGACCTGCCCACCGGCCCCAAGGGGCACGTGGTGTGCGTCCCGACCCTCCAGGTCGCCACCGAGGACGGCACGGTCGTGCCCGGCGCGTGGGCGGCCGGGGACGGCGCGCAGGTCCCGGACCTGACCAACCCCGGCGGCTACTGCTCGCCGAGCGCGCAGCACGCCGTCCGGCAGGCGCACCGGCTGTCGAAGAACCTGGTGGCCGTCCTGCGCGGCGGGCAGCCCGTGGAGTACCGGCACAAGTACGCCGGTTCGGTGGCCAGCCTCGGCCTCCACAAGGGCGTGGCGCACGTGTACAACATCAAGCTCAAGGGCATCCTGGCCTGGTTCCTGCACCGGACCTACCACCTCAGCCGCGTGCCCGGTTTCGGCCGCAAGACGCGCGTGGTGGCCGACTGGACCCTGGCGCTGCTGACGAAGCGCGAGATCGTGCAGCTGGGCGAGTTGCAGGAACCGCATGGACCGTTCGCCGAAGCAAGTACCGGCGAGGTCTGAACCCGACCCCACCCGGCGGCACCGCGACACACGCCGGGTGGGCACGGGAACCGCACGGCCCCACAGTGCCCCGAAGCGAGCACCGGCGAGGTCTGAGCCCCCGCCCCCGTCACCCGACGGGGGCGTCGCTCACCTTCCACACCCACACGTCCATGACCTGCTGCCCCGGCCCCAGCAACCGCGTGGTCAGCTCCACCATCTGCGGCACCCGGTAGTCGGTGGGCACGACCACGCAGTCGGCCTTCCACTCCAGGATGTCCTTGCGGGCCTGGGCGCGTGTCTCCTCGTTGACCTCGGGGACGTCCTCGCCCTCCCAGACCTTGCGCCACATGGTGGCCGTCGGGCGTGACCACGTCCCCATCGACGTCGCCCCGTCGGCGCCGTAGGGGCCCAGGAAGAAGCCCTCGGGCGTCCCGAAGGCGCCGTTGGCGGCCGTCGCCCACCGCATCGTGTTCGGGTTGCCGGGCGTGGGCGGGGGCACGGGGACGATGACGCCGCCCTCGGGCGCGCATTCGCGCCAGGCGCCGCTGGTGATGAACTCCGGGACCGGCGGGCGCTCCATGGCCGGCAGCGCGCGCGGCGTCAGCGGGATGAGCGCGGCCAGCACGATGAGCAGGACCGAGGTCCGCACGATGAGGTTCTGCCCCTTGGGCATGCCCGACAGGCGCAGCCGGATCGCGGTGAGGATCCCGCGCGGGCGGGCGGCGTCCACGGCCAGCGCCAGGACCGCGCCGACGGCCGGTATCAGCGCCAGCGCGTAGCGGGTGGGCAGGGCCGCGTCGACGACCGGCATCCACCCGATGAGCTCGTAGGGTCCCCAGATGCGGGTGGGTTCGCCGTTGAACAGGACCTGCGGGCCGATCGACAGCAGGAACATCACCAGGATGACCGCGGCCAGCGCGCGCACGACCTTGCGGCTGAACCACAGGCAGCCGATGGCGATCACGGTGACCACGATGACGGCCGGGCCCAGGAACGTGTTCTGCTCGGTGTGCCCGGGCGCCAGTTTCGACACGTCGTCGTGGCCGCCGATGGTCAGCTGCGAGAACGTCGTCCAGGAGACCACGTCGGAGCTGAAGTACTCGGCGGCGAAGGGCGCGTTGTTCAGGTGCTGCGCCCCGGTGAACTGCACCATCAGCGGGTAGGCGACCAGCGCCAGGCCGACGAAGGCGGCCGTGGTCAGCCCGAGCCCGAGGTTGACCAGCCGTCCCTTGAGCTCGCGCAGGTGCCCCAGCACCCACACCAGCGCGAAGATCACCGCGCCCAGGACGCTCAGGTACAGCACCTCTTCGCCGACGAACAGCTGCGCCGCCGACAGGACGCCCAGCAGCGCGCCCCAGCGCACGGGCCTGCGGCCCCGCCACACCTTGATCAGGCACCAGATCAGCAGCGGCGCCAGCCATCCCGCCGAGATGTGCAGGTGCGACTGGGACTGCGAGAGCATGCCGGGGGCGAAGCCGCAGAAGAGCGCGCCGGTGAAGGCCGCCAGGCGTGAGGACACCAGTTCCCGCGAGAACAGCAGGTACCAGCAGAACGCGGTGGCGGCGAGGTTCCCGGCGAGCGCGACGGCGAAGGTGACCGGCGCGCCCCAGATCCAGGTGATGGGTGCCAGCAGGACCGCGTGCCCGATGTGGGAGGCGTTGGCCATGAGGTTGACGCCGTCGGGTGAGTTCAGCCGGTCGGTGACGAGGGAGAAGTCGCCGATCCAGAAGCGGCCGCCGTAGCCGAGGAACCATTCGATGAGGACCTGGTCGGTCCAGTTGGCGGTGAGCAGCCGCCCGTTCGGGGCGGCGAGCAACTGGTGTCCGATGTAGACGGCGAGGCCGAGGAAGGCGGCCGCGGCGGCCAGGTCGGTGGCGACGCGGGTCCGCACGCGCCTCCGCCAGCGGGGGACCGGAGTCTCCGGAGGGATCGGCGGGTCTTGGGGGACGGGCGCCTCCCGGGGGATCTCTGCCACGTCACGCACCCTATCCGGAAAGCCGTGGGGCGCCGGTGGTGGAGCGCCGCCGCGTCCGGCCACAGTGGCCGTGCGGGCGGGGGTGAAGATCAACCGGGAGTACCGGGACGACACCACCAAAAAAGTTCTGAACCCTTTGCCGGATAAGCGTTCTATACGGCTTATTTCAGGGGAGCGCTGAGAGGCATGTCACCGCTACCGTGTCTTCTACGCCCGGGTGGTGGAAACGGGAGACACACCTGCCTTAAAAGCAGGTGCCGCGAGGCGTGAGGGTTCGAGTCCCTCCCCGGGCACTGTCGACGGGCCGATCGTCCCTTGGGACATCGGCCCCTTCTTTTGTCTCCGGGTTCTTTCCCATTGCGGCCGGTGTTCATCTTGGACGACGTGAGAGCGCTTCCGGTTCCGCCGTCCGGCCAGCTTTTTCCGGCGTCCGTGCCCCTTCGGGCATGCATTTCGGGCAAAGCATCCGTAAGGGGCGGACGGCGGATGGCTCATTTACAGTGGTTGGTGAACACGGAGGTGTCGGAGCCCGCCTCCCAGATCCGCTCGGCGTTCGGGTCGGCGGTGCCGTCGCCCGTCATGGGCGGCTCCAGGGCGAGCACCCCGCGCTTCACCCCGTCGCAGGAGAGTCCCTGCCACGCCGCTCGGCCGCCGTTCCCGAGCCACACGCCCTGCGAGGTGCGGGCGATGTCGTCGGGGTCGGTGATCTCCCAGTTCTGCGTCAGGTTGAGCACGATGAGGTGGTCGCCGTAGTAGACGAGGTCGCCGGTGAAGCCGTAGGCCCACACCAGGTTCGTGGTGATCCGCAGGACCGCGCGGCCGTGTTCGTCGGTGCTTTCACTGAAACTCACCGTTCCGGTGACGCGGGGCGGGGACGCCAGGGACGCGCCCGCGTCGAGTTCGCTCACGAGGTGCAGCCGCTGGTCGTCCTCCAGGTAGCCGCCGACGTTCTTGCGGGCGTCGGGCGCGAACAGACCCTGGAACCCTTCGGGGTCGATCTTGCCCGCCGCCCAGTCGACCCGACCGGCCCACAGGATGTCCTTGACGTCCTTCAGCGCGCCCTCGACCTGCTTGCGGGTGAAGTGGCCGGTGGACTTCGCCTCGGGCCAGGCCAGGTCGCCGAACTCCTTCCAGTCCGCCGTGGGGGTGCCCTCGAAGGGCGTCTCGGGCATGGGCACGAAACCCGGTAGTGACGCGTCGGTGCCGTCATCGGCCTTGGGCAGGTCGATGAAGCCCGCCTTCCCCAGCGCGAACACCACCGCCAGCCCGCACACGGCGATGGCGAGGACAACGCCGACGGCGGTCTTAAGACGGTTCAGCAGACGACGGCGGCGGTGCGCGGGGTGCAGCATGGGGTGGGCCGATCCTTCGAGAGTGCGGGGTGGGCTACTTGCAGGCGGTGAGCCCGCCTTCGTCGTCGAGGACGGCTTCTTTGCTGCCCACGTGGGCGGGCGCGATGTGCCCGGCGAGGGCCTCTTCGCAGTCGCCGTTGGCCAGCGCCCACTCGTAGTCGGTGAGCCACAGGCCGGTGGCGGACGGGTCGACCTCGCCCGCGACGGGCAGTTGCCACACCGTCGTGGTGTCGAGGACGACGAGGGGGTTGTAGTAGCGCTGCCCGCGCCGGTCGAAGTAGTAGGCGAAGCGGGCCTTGACGGTGATCTCCAGGACCGTCACGCCCTCGTCGTCCTTCACCTCATCGACCGTGGGGGGCTCGGCGTAGGTGTAGCGGACCTCTTCGAGCAGCTCGTGCCCGTCGGCGAGGGCGGAGACCAGGGCGAGCCGCTCGGCTCCGTCGAGGGTGTCGCCGAGGTACTGGCGCATGCCGGGCGAGTGGGCGCGCACGTAGGCGGCGGGGTCGCTCTTCCCGGTGGCCCAGTCGACGCGGCCGAGGACGATGAGGTCCTCCAGGTCGTCCAGGATCGCGCGGATCTCCCCGGCGGTGAAGTGCTCCTGGGCGAGGGCGACGGGCAGGACGATGTCGGCCGCCTCCGGCCAGTTCTCGGCCTCCGTGCCGGTGTAGTACGACGCGTCCGGTTGCGACGAGGACGGCTTCCACCCGTACCGGAGGTAGGACACCAGGCCGAGGCCGAGGAGGGCGGCGACGACCAGGGCGACGGCGCGGGTCCAGCCGGGCAGGCGGCCGAGGCGGGCGCGGACCCGCCCGGTGGGGGTGTAGTGCCAGGCCGGCGGCGTGTTCTGCCCCACGGCGGGCGAGGTCACATTCGGCGGGGGCCAGCCGCCGGGCGGGACGGGCGGGGGCGGCGGGGTGACGGGCTGGTTTCCCTGCGTGGGCGGTGTTTCGGAGTGGGACACGGTGGTCTTTCGGGCATGGCACGGGGACGCGCGGGCGGGCGTGGGCAAGCGATTGTGACCGTCGCCGGGCCCCTCGCGCAAGCGCGCGAACGGGCCGAAGGGGACGTCCCGGGGCCCATGCATCCGACATGCGACCGATCGTTACCGGATTGTCGTTTCGCGCATCTACTCTTGAGCCACGTCCAACCTAGGAGGAAGACGTGCGCAGCTCGAACCCCGCGCTCAACCGGTGGGTACAGGGCGCCCGACAGCAGGCTCCCGCCCCCGAGTACGGGCACATGACCAACGCCCCTCGCGTCAGCCCGATGACGCTCGATGACGTCGTCATCCGCACCATCGGCCTCGTGGCGCTCACCGGCGTGGCCGGGGCCGTCGCGTGGAACATGTGGGACATCGCCCCCGCCGTCGCGGGCGTGCTGATGGCCGTCGGGTCGATCGTGGGCCTGGCCGTCATCATCGCTTCCTGGTTCACGATGATCTCGAACCCGGCGGTCATCTCGGTGTACGCGGTGGCGCAGGGCTTCCTGCTCGGCGCGGTCAGCTACGTCTTCGAGCAGAAGTTCCCGGGCATCGTCATCCAGGCGGTACTGGGCACCTTCGGCGTGTTCGCGACCATGGCGTTGCTGTACAAGTCGCGGGTGATCCGCTCCTCGCCGCGCTTCCGGAAGATCACCATCGGCGCCGTCCTCGGCATCATGGCGCTGTCCATGATCAACCTGGTGCTCTACTTCTTCGGGGTGGACATCGGCCTCGCCCAGTACGACCTGAACGCGAAGGCCGGCTGGCTGGCGATCGGCTTCACGATCCTGTGCATCGTGGTGGCCGCCATGACCTTCGTCCTCGACTTCGAGATGGTCGAGTGGGGTGTGCGCTCCGGCGCCCCCAAGCGCATGGCCTGGGCGGCGTCCTTCGGGATGCTCGCCGGGCTGATCTTCCTCTACTGGCAGATCCTCCGCTTGCTGTCGTATCTGCGCCGGTGACGGTGGAGGTACTCGCAGATCGCATCGCCGCGCAGGTCTCCGGCTGGGGGCCTGCGCGGTGGCGTTCGGCGACCGGGGACGGTGCCGCGCGCGGCGACGTGATGCACCGCCTCATCCAGGGCCTCGCCGACCTGTGCGCCGAGGCCGAGGGACGCGAGCCGCGCCCGGTCCCGCGCCTGGACAACGATTACGCGCTGCCCGACCAGTTGCGGGTCATGACCCGCGACCTGGCGACCGTGACGGACGAACCGGTCGCCGAGCGCGCGCGAGAGCTGCTGCGGGCCGCGCACACCGCGCTGTTCACCGGGCTCTAGGCCCGGGCGCGCGAGGCGGCGTCGTAGACCGCCGGGTACAGCGCGTGCGCCAGCGCCCGGTAGCCCTCCGCCGACGGGTGCAGCCCGTGCTCGCAGAGCATCCCCCGGTCGGCGCGGAACAACGCGCCGCAGCGCGCGGCGAGGTCCACGGGGACGCCACCGGCCACCCTGATCGCCGGTGCCTGCGCGCGGGCCAGGCGTGAGCCGCGCCAGCCCGCGATCGACCGCAGCGGCTGGGCGATGGCGGTGACGCTGGACAGGTCCGGGCAGGTGCCGACCACGACCGATGACCCGGCCGCGCTCAGCCGCCGCACGGCCTCGCCCAGGCGCGCCACCGACTCCGCCGGATGGCTCACCGCCTCCGACAGGCCCGACATGAGGATCACCGCCACGTCCGGCGCCTCGCCCAGCAGCGCACGCGCGACCTGGGTCTCCAGGTCGCCGGTGCTCGCCCCGGACACCGCCGCGCTCGACAGCGAGACGCGGTGGCCGGTACCGGCGAGGAGTTCGGCGAGGACCCCGCCGACGGTCTCCTGCGCGTCCTCGACGCCGACGCCGGCGGCGAGGTCGTCACCGAAGACCACCAGCCGCAGCGGCGCGCCGTCGGCGGGACCGGCCCACATGCGCATGTGCGGCCCGAGGGTCGGGTGCCCGTGGCGGACGCGTTTGGCGGCCAGCAGTTCCAGGGCCAGCACGGCCGCGCCGGACACCACGGCCACGCCCGCCCCGATCGCCGCGGTGTAACCGGCGCGGCGCAGCAGAGTGGACAGCCGCATGACCGGCTCCTTTCGGTGGAATCGCTCGTCTGTGCCATAGGCTACCCGCGTGGACTACTACGAATCGGTCGTCGACCTGATCGGGGGAACCCCGCTGGTCCGACTCAACAAGGTGACCGAGGGCATCGAGGCCCTGGTACTGGCCAAAGTCGAGTACGTCAACCCCGGTGGCAGCGTCAAGGACCGCATCGCCGTCCGCATGATCGAGGACGCGGAGAAGGCCGGGCTCCTCCAGCCCGGCGGGACGATCGTCGAGCCGACCTCGGGCAACACCGGCGTGGGCCTGGCGATCGTGGCGCAGCAGCGCGGCTACAAGTGCGTCTTCGTGTGCCCGGACAAGGTCAGCGAGGACAAACAGAACGTCCTGCGCGCCTACGGCGCCGAGGTCGTGGTGTGTCCCACGGCGGTCGACCCGGCCGACCCGCGCTCCTACTACCAGGTCTCCGACCGGCTGGTGCGCGAGATCCCGGGCGCCTGGAAGCCCGACCAGTACAGCAACCCCGCCAACCCGCGCTCGCACTACGAGACCACCGGCCCGGAGCTGTGGGAGCAGACCGACGGGAAGATCACCCACTTCGTGGCGGGTGTGGGCACCGGCGGCACCATCAGCGGCATCGGGAAGTACCTCAAGGAGGTCTCCGGCGGCAAGGTGAAGATCATCGGCGCCGACCCGGAGGGCTCGGTGTACTCCGGTGGCACCGGCCGCCCGTACCTGGTGGAGGGCGTCGGCGAGGACTTCTGGCCGACCACTTACGACACCGGGATCTGCGACGAGATCGTGGCGGTGTCCGACAAGGACTCCTTCGACCTGACCCGGCGCCTGGCCCGCGAGGAGGGCCTGCTGGTCGGCGGATCCTGCGGCATGGCCGCCGAGGCGGCGCTGCGCGTGGCGCGCGAGGCCGGTCCCGATGCGGTGGTGGTCGTCCTGCTGCCCGACGGCGGCCGCGGCTACCTGTCGAAGATCTTCAATGACGAGTGGCTGGCCCGCTACGGCTTCCTGACCACCGCCGGTGAGGGCACCACCATCGCCGACGTGCTGGCCGGCAAGGACAAGGACCTGCCGGAGCTGGTGCACGTCCACCCGACCGACACCGTCCGCGACGCCATCGACATCCTGCGCGAGTACGGCGTGTCGCAGATGCCGGTGCTGAAGGCCGAACCGCCGGTGATGACCGCCGAGGTGACCGGCTCGGTCGCCGAGCGCGACCTCCTGGAGGCCCTGTTCTCCGGCCGCGCGCACCTGCACGACCGCGTCGAGGGGCACATGAGCGCCGCGCTGCCGATGATCGGCGGCGGCGAGCCCGTCGGGCACGCGGTGTCGCTGCTGGAGAAGCACGACGCGGCCCTGGTCCTGGTGGACGGCAAGCCGCGCGGCGTGGTGACCCGGCAGGACCTGCTGGCCTACGTCCCGAACTAGCCCGGCGCCTCGGAATAGCACGAACGCGAAGAACCCCGGCTCCAACCGAGCCGGGGTTCTTTCGTGTGCCGCTACCTACGCGTTGTAGATCTCGCCGTCGGTCAGCACGTCGTCGTTGTTGGCGTCGATCTCGGCGTAGTCGAAGGTGCCGTCCGAGTCGGTGTCCTCGTAGTACTGCTCGGCGTCGCCGTCACCGTCCTCGTCGATGAAGACCGTGTCCAGCTCGCCGTCACCATCGTTGTCCAGGGCGACAACGTCATCGGTGCCATCGGAGTTGTTGTCGATGTAGACCGAACCGTCGTCGCCGAGGTAGGCGGTGTCGTCCTCGGTGCCGTCGCCGTCGAAGTCGCCCTGAACCTCTTCGTAAGACATGTCGTTCCCCTTGGTTTGCGATGCTTTTTCTTAGCGTGTTGCCTTGACATCCAGAACTCTACGGAGAGCCCGGGGGGCCCGAATCATGGATTCGTGCCACCGCCGGACTTCGGCCGTCGGTGACCGGAGGATCACCGGCCGGTACGGCCTCACCCGACTGGACGGACGCGAAGATACCCGCCCCGGTTTCGGAGCCTAACCCGGCGTCCCGGGATATGGAATCCCTCGTGGGGGGCCGTTTCAGCGCCGGAACAGCCGGGCGTAGCGGCCGCTGTCGCGGGTGAAGTCCACGATCCGCACGGGATTGCCCGCCGGATCGGCGAAGACCGCGTAATGGCCGGTGGCGATCTCCCTGGGCGGCAGCAGCCAGGTCAGCGCGGGCCGTTCGGCGTGGAAGGCGGCCACGTCGGCCACCTTGAACACCGGGCCGGGGCCCGCCTTCCGCTCCAGCGGATGCCGTTCGAGCATGACCTCGACGTGCCCGTCGTCGTTGGCCGACATCAGGATCGTGTCCTCGTCGGGCCGGGCGATGTCCCGGAAACCCAGTCCCCGGTAGAGCTCGGCCGCGGCGTCGATGTCCTCGGCCGGATAGAGCGCGCACAGGAGTTCCATGTGTGGTTACTCTGCCGTAGCGATCTCCCCGGGGCAAGGCGTGTGACTGACCGTAAGGGCAGTTCAGACGGGTTGCGACCACATATTGGAGTGTCCACTCCAAAACCCTGCTAGGCTTGGCCGCATGCCGCGCCCCCGCACCTTCGACGAGGACACCGCCGTCGCCGCCGCCATGGCCGTCTTCCGCGCACACGGATACGAGGCGACCACGACCCAGGCCCTCTCCGCCGCCACCGGCCAGGGGCAGTCGAGCCTGTACAACGCCTTCCGCAGCAAGCACGCCCTGTTCCTGCGCGCGCTGCGCCACTACATCGACGAGACCTCCACCGCCCAGCTGGCGATCCTGGACGGCCCCGGCCCGCTCGCCTCCCGCGTCCGCGCCCTGGTCGGCACGATCATCGACGACGAGTGCGGCGAGCGCCTGGGCTGCCTGGTCACCAACACCGCGCTGGAGCTGGCGCCGCGCGACGAGGAGGTGGCGGCGGTCCTGGCCGCCGACTACGAGCGCCGGACCTCGGCGATCACCGCGCGCCTGCTGGCCGCGCGGGCGTCCGGTGAGCTTCCGGCGTCGGCGGATCCGGTGGCGCTGGCGCACTTCCTGAACGCCGCGATCGCCGGGATCCGCGTGGTCGCGCGGGGTGGCGCGGACCGGGCGGCGCTGGAGGCGGTGGCGGAGTCGGCGTACCGGCTGTTCTGAGCGCGGCGGCCGTCCCGGTCGCGCCATCCCCGGGTCGTCCCGGCCCATCGAAGGTCCCGAGCGCGTTTTCACCCCTCATTTTGGAGTGCTCACTCCAAAACCTGTCACCTGGAGTACCGATGCCTCTCGCCGTCTACCTGCTGGGCCTGGCCGTGTTCGCCATGGGCACCTCGGAGTTCATGCTCGCCGGGATCCTGCCGGGCATCGCCGAGGACCTGTCGGTCTCGGTGCCCGACGCCGGTCTGCTCATCTCCGCCTTCGCCATCGGCATGCTCGTCGGCGCCCCCGCCCTCGCGCTGGCCACCATCCGCCTGCCCCGCCGGGCCGCACTGACCGGCTTCCTCGCCGTGTTCGCCGCCGCGCACGTCCTCGGCGCGCTCGTCACGTCCTACCCCCTCCTGTTCGCCACCCGCGCGATCGCCGCCCTCTCCGCGGCCGGGCTGGTCGCCGTCGCCACGGTCGCGGCGATGGCCATGGTCGAGGAGCGCCTGCGCCCCCGGGCCGTCGCCGTGGTCGTGGGCGGCCTGACGATCGCCAACATCGCCGGTGTCCCCCTCGGCACCCTCATCGGCCAGCACCTCGGCTGGCGCGCGGCCTTCTGGGCGGTGGCCGCGCTGTCCGTGCTGGCCCTGACCGGCGTCGCCGCCACCGTCCCCGGCGGCCGCGGCGCGGGCGTCCCCTCGATGCGCGCCGAACTCCGCGCGATGGCCTCCCCCCGCCTGTGGCTGACCTACGGCACCACCGCGCTCGCCTCGGGCGCGGTGATCATCACCTTCGGCTACCTGTCGGGCCTGCTCACCGACGTGACCGGCGTACCCGCCGCCTGGGTCCCGGCCGTCCTCGCCGTCTTCGGCCTCGGCGCCTTCATCGGCATCACCACCGGCGGCCGCACCGCGAGCGCACACCCCCGCGCGACTCCCCTGGCGGGCGGCGCGGTGATCGTCCTCGCCTCCCTCGCCCTGGCCACCGGCGCCGCCCACACCTGGGCCGTCGTCCCCGCGGTCTTCGCCCTCGGCGTGGGCGGCTTCCTCATCAGCCCGCCCCTGAACGTCCGCGCCTACGCCCTGGCCGGCGAGGCCCGCACCCTCGCCGGCGGCACCGTCATCGCCGCCTACAACCTCGGCAACACCGCCGCCCCCTGGCTGGGCGGCCTGCTACTGACCGCCGGACTCGGCCACCCCTCCACCGCCTGGGCCGGAGCCGCCCTGGCCGGGCTGTCGCTGCTGGGAATGGCGGCGGGATTCGCCCTCGACGGGCGCGTGGCGACGATGGGGGATGCCGAGCGCGTCCGGGCCTTGAGCGGCCGGCCCGTGGTGTAGTGGTCAGCTCGCCGACCATCGACTCGGGAGGAAGTATGACGTCCCTTTTCTGCGCGAAGGCCGGGTCTCGCAGCGCGCCCGGGACTGGGGGCTCGCGATGCGTTCGGCCGTTCCAATCATCTCGGGCCTGGTCTGCAGCGGTGCCCTCGCGGCCTCCGTCATGCGCTCGGTACCCGAGGCGGTCACACAACTCGCCGCTACCGGCACCTTCCTCGGCGCGACCGTGCTGACGATCATCCCACTGTTCGCCTTCGAACGTGCCCACACGCCCAGGCCGCTCATGGAGATCGCCGCACGTATGGCCGCGACCATGGGCGAGCTGAGCCGTGAGCTGCACCGCCCGACCGCCGATGTCGATCCGGTTCACCGGCCGGACCGACAACTCAGGTATCCGGCCGGTGCCTTCGACGCCGCCCGGCGGCAGGACATCCCGGCAGTGGGCGAGCAGTCGTCACGGTCGGCGCGAATCTATGCAGGCGCCGCCCGCGACGTTCGCGACCTCGCCGACGCGATGCTCCTCCATGACGAGGCCGCCCGCCTCAACGCTCTCACGGAGCTCCGGCGCATGGCCGACGTTCTCGCGACCGGATCGATCGGCGGCCTCGCCGAACCCGGCGAGGCCGTCACGGAGAACGCGAAGGACGGCCGCCCGCGTCGGTGGGCGCGGCCCTGAGCCCCCCCTCACTCCGCCTTCGCCACCCCCACCGGGCAGCTCATCCCGTTCGGCCCGATGTTGCAGTAGCCGCCGGGGTTCTTGTCCAGGTACTGCTGGTGGTACTCCTCGGCGAAGTAGTACTCCCCCAGCGGGGCGATCTCGGTGGTGATCGGCCCGAAGCCGGCCGCCTTGACCACCGGTTCGAAGGCGTCCTTCGAGGCGAGGGCGGCTTTGAGTTGCGCGTCGGTGGTGGTCAGGATCGCCGAGCGGTACTGGGTGCCGATGTCGTTGCCCTGGCGCATGCCCTGGGTGGGGTCGTGGTTCTCCCAGAAGGTCTTCAGGAGGGTCTCGTAGCCCACCTCGGCGGGCTGGTAGACGACCTGGACGACCTCGGTGTGGCCGGTGTAGCCGGTGCAGACCTCTTCGTAGGTCGGGTTCGGCGAGTAGCCGGCGGCGTAGCCGACGGAGGTGGAGTAGACGCCGGGCAGGCGCCAGAAGATGCGCTCGGCGCCCCAGAAGCAGCCCATGCCGAACACGGCGATCTCGGTGTCGGCGGGCCAGGGGCCGGTGAGGGGGGTGCCCAGGACGGTGTGACGCGCGGGGACCGGCATCGCCTCGGGGCGGCCGGGGAGGGCGACGTCGGGGGTGACCATCTCGATCTTGCGACGCAGGAACATGCCCCAATTCTCGCTCGCCGCAACGGCGTCCGCGCGTGATGTAAGAGACTCGCAAGGCTCAAACGGGTGGGACGGCGTGTGATCGGGCGCGCGGTGAGCGAGACTCTTCCAATGACCGAAGGCTTCTCCACACGAGCGATTCACGCCGGACAGCCCGCCGACCCGGTGACGGGCGCGGTCGTCACGCCGATCTACGCGACCTCCACCTATCTGCAGGACGCCGTCGGGCAGATGCGGAACGGGTACGAGTACAGCCGGACGAAGAACCCGACGCGCCTGGCGCTCGAAGAGTGCCTGGCCGCCCTCGAAGAGGGCACGCACGGCTTCGCGTTCGCCTCCGGCCTGGCCGCCGAGGACACGCTGCTGCGCGCGATCTGCTCCCCCGGCGACCACGTCGTCATCCCGAACGACGCCTACGGCGGCACCTACCGCCTGTTCGCGAAGGTCGCCAGCCGCTGGGGCCTGAACTACACCCCCGCCGCGATCAGCGACGTGGACGCGGTGCGCGCCGCCGTCACCGACAAGACCACGGTCATCTGGGTCGAGACGCCCACCAACCCGCTGCTGAACATCGCCGACATCGAGGCGCTCGGCGTCCTCGCCCGCGAGATCGGCGCGAAGCTGGTCGTGGACAACACCTTCGCGTCCCCGTACCTCCAGCGGCCCCTGACGCTGGGCGCCGACGTCATCGTGCACTCCACCACCAAGTACGTGGGCGGGCACTCCGACGTGGTCGGCGGCGCGCTCATCGTCAAGGACGAGGAGATGGCCGCCGAGCTGGGGTTCCACCAGAACTCCATGGGCGCCGTGGCGTCCCCGTTCGACGCGTGGCTGACCCTGCGCGGCATCAAGACCCTCGCGGTGCGCATGGAACGCCACTGCGACAACGCCGAACGAGTCGTCGAATGGCTCGCCGGACGCAACGACATCAGCGAGATCCGCTACCCCGGACTCACCGAACACCCCGGCCACAAGGTCGCCGCCGCCCAGATGCGCCGCTTCGGCGGCATGATCTCGGTCCGGCTGCGCGGTGGCGAGCAGTCCGCCATCGACGTCTGCAACCGCACTAAACTGTTCACGCTCGGGGAGTCGCTGGGCGGCGTCGAATCGCTCATCGAACACCCCGGCCGGATGACGCACGCGTCAACCGAGGGCTCTCCGCTGGAGGTGCCCGGCGACCTGCTCCGCCTGTCGGTGGGCATCGAGGACGCCGAGGACCTGCTGGCGGACCTGTCCCAGGCCTTCGGCGACTAAGAGGAGACACGTGAGCTGGGCAGCGACGACCGCGCGCCAGATCTCTCGCGCGGTACGGCGTGGCGACGCCACCGCCGGATCCGTCGTGGACCAGCACCTGCGCCACGCCGCGACCGTCCAGAGTGGACGGCGCGGCGATCCCTACGCGGAACTGCGGACGCTCGGCGCGCTCGCCGAGGCCGCCGCCGTGGACGACCTGGCGGACCTCGGCAGCCTCGCGCTGGCCGGGGTCCCCGTCGCGGTGGGCGAACTGCTCCCGGTGGCGGGGGTGGCCGCCCGCCACGGCAGCGCCGCCTACACCGGGCCCGTCGCCGATCAGGACCACGAGGCGGTGCGGCGGCTGCGGGGCGCGGGCGCCGTCATCGCCGGGATCACCCGGACCACCGAGCTGGGCCTGTGGTCCACATCGGACGGCCCGCGCAATCCGTGGCGCGACGACCGGGGCGTGGGCGGCGCGGAGAACGGCGCGGCCGCGGCCGTCGCCTACGGCACGGTCCCCATCGCGATCGGCGTGGACGCCCTGGGCGGCGTGCGGATCCCGGCCGCCGCGTCGGGGATCGTGGGCTTCAAACCGGGCCGGGGCGTCGTCCCGGCCCTGAGCGGGACCGCCGACTGGTTCGGCCTGGCCGCGCCCGGCATCCTGGCGACCACCGTCGGGGACGCCGCGGCGGCCTTCGGCGTCCTGGCCGGCCACAGCGTCCGCCCGGGCGGCGAGCTGTTCGAGCCGGTGGCACCCTCGCGGCTGCGCATCGCGGTCACCGCGTCCCCGCCGCTGGCCGGAAGGCACGGCGACCGGCCGGAGTGGGACGCGCTGCGCTCGATCATCAAGCTGCTGACCGCCGCCGGGCACGACGCGCACAAGGCGTCCTTCGCGCTGCCGCCGCACGCGCACGGCGCGATCTTCTCGGCGTGGACGGCCACGGCCTACCTGTCGTCGCTGCGGCTGGACAAGGGCCGCCTGGAGCGCCGGACGCGCCGCCACGTGTCCATCGGGCAGCGCGTCTACCTGAACGGCCTGCTCGGCGCGGTCGACAACTGGCGCCGACGCGCTTCGGAATGGTTCGGGCAGGAGTCCTTCGACGTCCTGATCACCCCGGTCCTGCCGGGCCCGGCGCCGGTCGCCGAGGAGTGGTCGGCGCGTTCGTGGCGCTCGAACCTGGCGGCCTCGACGCGGCTGACCACGTTCACCTCGGCGTGGAACCTGACCGGACTGCCCGCACTGGTCCTGCCCACCGGGACGCGCGGCGACGGGCTGCCCTCGGCGGTGCAGCTGGTGGGCCCCCCGGACTCCGAGGAGACGCTGCTGGACCTGGGCGCGCAGCTGGGTTCGGCGCTGAACCTGCGCCGCTACGCCCCCTGGGTTCTGCCCTAGGCGGCGTTAGTTCCCGAAGGGCTTGAAGGCCATCATGATCGCCGCGACCGCGTAGAGCGCGACGGTCAGCCCGGCCAGCGCGAGCAGGCGTCCGCGCTGCTGGTCGACCAGGGCCGTGGCGACGGCGGCCCGCTCCGGGTCGTTGGGGGTGTCGGGGACCTCCGGGGACGCCGAGACGGCCTCCTCCACGTGCTTGGCCGCCCGCGACAGCACGCCCGGGAGCACCAGGACGTCCAGGAGCACCGCGATGACGTAGACGGTCGCCGCGATCGTCACCCACGGCGTCCCGAAGCGGTAGGTCGTGCTCTGCCCGAGCGCGAGCAGCCCGCTCCCGGCGATGAGCAGCGTGAGCAGCCCGAACTGGAGGGTGCGCTTACCGGCCCGGCGGATCCGCTCGGGGTCGCGCGCGACCAGCCCGGTCACCGCCATGAACGGGACGAACGCCGCCGGCCCGGTCAGCAGGACCGCGAACAGGACGTGCAGGGTGACCACGAACCGGTACATACGGTGATCGTATGCCCACGGGGCCCCAAAAAGCGCCGGGGACGCCAAAGAGAACCGGCCGGGTCATCGCGACCCGGCCGGTTCCGCGAAGGTTCGTGGACGGCCTCAGCCGCCGTACTGCCCGATCTCGATGACCTTCACCTTGATCTCGGCGCCGGAGGGCACCTGGTAGGTGACGACGTCGCCGGTCTTGGCGCCGAGGATGGCCACGCCCAGCGCCGATTCGGGGCTGTAGACGGTGAGGTCGGTGGTGGGCGCGATCTCGCGCGAGCCCAGGAGGAAGGTCTCGGTGTCGTCGGGGTCCTCGTCGAACGCGATCGTCACCACGTTCCCGACCGACACCTGGGAGGCGTCGGGAGCCTCACCGACGTGGGCGGTGCGGAGGAACTCCTGGAGGTACCGGATGCGGCCCTCCATCTTCCCCTGCTCCTCCTTGGCGGCGTGGTAGCCGCCGTTCTCCTTAAGGTCGCCCTCTTCACGGCGGGCGTTGATCTCGGCCGCCATTTCCGGTCGCCTGGCGATCAGCTCGTCCAGCTCGCCCTGGAGCCGGTCGTGGGCCTCCTGCGAGAGCCAGGTGCCCGCTTTTTCGTTACTGATGGACACGACCCTTTTCCTCCGGGATTGGTTGGGTTAAATGACTAAGTTACCAGCGTGGGGTGAGTTCGCGCCTCCCCCGAATACGGAGTTTGTCGCTACCGCTTCGCGGGGTAGCAGCGCTGGACCTCGCCGGTCACCGGCCGGTCTCCGCTGGTGGAGAGCGTGTACGTCATCGTGACGGTCTCGCCGTCCGATGGAACGGACACCTCGGCGCGGCCCACTTCGGCCCCGTCCCGGGACCTGGCGCGCACCTGACATAGGGCGGACTCCCCGTCGGGCTTGGTGACCGAGAAGGTGATGTCCACCGACGCGTCATGCGTCTCATAGGAGATGATCTGTCCCGCGTAGTCGGTGTCGCCGTACTGCTGGTACAGCTTCACCGAGATCGCCAGCCCGCCCAGGACGGCCACCACGGCCGCGATGACGACGAGCGGACGGGACATGCCACGACGTCCCTCTCGCCGCCGCCCATAACGACCGCGCGGGAAACGCACCGGTGTGGTGCGGGTCTCGCTCATGGTCGCTCCTGAGTGTCGTACGCGTCGGGAAGAATCGATTATGCCTGCCGCCGGGCCGAACGGCCCACCCCCGGTCCGAATCGTACGCACATGTCCCATCGATACCGACGGTGACAACGCCCCGGCGCAGAATTACGCCCCGGTTTCCGGGCATGAACGGCGGCGCGGTCCTGTTGGGGATCTACGTACGTCCCGGCCAACACTGACGAATTGATCAAGGAGACATGGTGTCCGAACAGCTGCGCCTCATGGCCGTCCACGCCCACCCCGACGACGAGTCGAGCAAGGGCGCGGCGACCATGGCCCGTTACGTCAAGGAGGGCGTGGACGTCCTGGTGGTCACCTGCACCGGCGGCGAGCGCGGCAGCGTCCTGAACCCGAAGATGGACCGCCCGGAAGTCTTGGAGAACATCACCGAGATCCGCGCCAAGGAGATGGACCGCGCCCGCGAGATCCTCGGCGTCCGCCAGGAGTGGCTCGGTTTCGTCGACTCCGGCCTCCCCGAGGGCTGGCTGCCCGACTCGGGAGTGGAACTCCCCGAGGACTGCTTCTACCTGGTCCCCCTGGAGCAGGCCGCCGCCCCCTTGGTCAAGTCCATCCGCGAACAGCGCCCCCACGTGGTCCTGACCTACGACGAAGACGGCGGCTACCCCCACCCCGACCACATCAAGACCCACGAGATCACCATGGAGGCCGTCAAAGCCGCCGCCGACCCCACCCGCTACCCCGAACTCGGCGAAGCCTGGCAGGTGGACAAGCTCTACTACCACATGAGCTTCGGCCGCCAGCGCGTCATGGCCCTCCACGAAGCCATGCTCGCCGCCGGACTCGAATCCCCCTACGCCGCCTGGCTCGACGAACGCGACTGGAGCCGCGACAAGGGCACCCGCGTCACGACCAAGGTCGAATGCGCGGAATTCTTCCCCACCCGCGACGACGCCCTGCGCGCCCACGCCACCCAGGTCGACCCCGACGGCTTCTGGTTCGCCATCCCCCAGGAGATCCAGCAGAACGTCTGGCCCACCGAGGACTACGAACTGGTGGAGTCGACCGTGGAGACGGCGAAGCCGGAGGACGACCTGTTCGCAGGGCTGCGGTAGCGGGCGAGAACTGAATGACGACGACTTCCCCGGAGCGGAGACGGCTCCGGGTGGGGAGTTGAGGGCGCGCGGCACAAGCCGCGCGCCCTCGTCACATGTGGAGGCGGAAGATCTGAGCCGGGCATGGTGACTGGCTGGCAACGGGGTCAAAACCCGGGCAAGGACAAAAGCTCGTTGTTTTAGAGCCGGGCACAGTGACTGGCTGGCTACGGGGTCAAGACCCGGGCAACAGACGGAGCTTGTTGTTTTAGAGCCGGACCGAGACGGCCTGTAAGACGCAAGACAACACGGGCCCGGGACCAGATCTGCGGGGGCTGTCTCGGGATAGGAGAGGTGGATCCTCCGTCGGTCGGCCAGACGTGGTTTCAGAACGCAGGTTCTGGGGGTGTCAAGACACGCCCTTCCGTCTTGACACCCCCAGGTTCTGCGTTCAGCGTCGTACCAGCCGGCCAGAGGAGGAGACGCCTCCCGAGAGAGGTCCGGCGTCCAGGGGCCGCACCCCTGGTCGGGTCCTAGGGCTGAAAGCCCTGACCAGACGGCGACCGTGTCATAGCGCCGATGTGGCGAATAGAGGGCGGTCGATCCGTGGGGTGGGGCGAGAAGCGCGGGGAGACGCGCTCGGGCTGAGGGCGACGGGAGAGGTGCCGCAACGGGGGGTGTGGCAGCGAGGCTCGCGACGGCTGCGGCCAGGGCTGGGGACCCACCCCCACAACTCCCACCCCCCACCCCTCCCCCTTGATACCGTCACCCCGTGCCTCCAACCCGCCGCCGCCCCTCCGGCCCCTCCCCCCGCCCGGGAGCCCCGAAACCCGCCAAACCCGCCAAGCCCACCAAGGCCGCCAAACCCACCGCCGGCCCCAAAAAACCCAAACCCCGCGGCACCCGCCCCGACCGCGCCCCCGGCACCCGCCGCAAGACCGACCCCACCCCCAAGCCCGTCCAGCGCATCAAACCCCCTCGTCCCCGCCGCATGTCCGCGCGGACGGCGATCCTCGCCCTCGTCCTCTCGGCTCTCGCCCTGGCCTACGCCTACCCCGTCCGCACCTACTTCGCGCAGCGCTCCGACATCGAGGCCCTGGAGGCCGCGCAGCAGTCGCAGCGGGAGCGCATCTCGGCGCTGGAGACCGAGCGCGCGAAGTGGAACGACGACGCCTACGTGATCACGCAGGCGCGGATCCATCTGCTGCTGGTGCGTCCGGGTGAGAAGCCGCTGATCATCATCGACGACCCGGCGGGGGCGGCGAAGGACTCAGGTCACCCTCTGGACCAGCCCGTGGAGGAGCCCGGTACCTGGTACGAGAAACTGTGGGGCAGCGTCGACGGAGCGGACAAGGCAGGATGACTTTCAGCGAGACCGATCGTGAGGCCGTGAAGCAGCAGCTCGGCCGCGAGCCCAGGGACGTCCACGACGTCGCCCATCGTTGCCCGTGCGGCAATCCGGACGTGGTGACGACCCCGCCGAGGCTCTCCGACGGGACGCCGTTCCCGACGACCTACTACCTCACGTGCCCGAAGGCGGCCGGTGCGGTGGGCGGCCTGGAGGCGGCGGGGGTCATGAAGGGGATGCAGGAGCGTCTCGCCGAGGACCCCGAACTCAAGCGGCAGTACGAACGCGCCCACGAGGACTACCTGGAGCGCCGCAGGGCCTTGGGTGAGGTCCCCGAGATCGACGGCATCTCCGCCGGTGGCATGCCCGATCGCGTCAAGTGCCTGCACGTCCACCTCGGCCATTCGCTGGCGGTGGGACGCGGCGTCAACCCGTTCGGTGACGAGACCCGCGATCTGGTGGGCGAGTGGTGGGCCAACGGCCCGTGCGTACGGGAAGCCGACGAGGCATGAGAGTCGCCGGGATCGACTGCGGTACCAACTCCATCCGGCTGCTGGTCGCCGACATCGACGGCGGGCGGATGTCGGAGCTGGTGCGGCGCATGGAGATCGTCCGCCTCGGTGAGGGCGTGGACCGCACCGGCCGCCTGTCGGAGGCCGCGCTGGAGCGCACCCGCAAGGCGCTGGCCGACTACGCCGCGCAGATCGAGGGCCTGGGCGCCGAGCGCGTCCGGATGGTCGCCACCAGCGCCAGCCGGGACGCGGAGAACTCCGCCGACTTCACCGCGATGGTCACCCGCACCCTCGGTGTGGCCCCGGAGGTGATCTCTGGTGACGAGGAGGCCGCGCTGTCCTTCGGCGGGGCCGTGCGCGGCCTGCCCGCGGATGTGGCGAGCCCGTTCCTGGTCGTCGACATCGGCGGCGGCTCGACCGAGTTCGTGCGCGGCTCGCAGGCGGTGGAGGCGGCGCGCTCGATGGACATCGGCTGCGTCCGGATGACCGAGCGGCATCTCAAGTCCGATCCGCCGACGCCGGAGCAGATCGCGGCCGCCGAGGCCGACATCACCGCCGTCGTCGACACCGCACTGTCCACCGTGGACCCCGAGCGGCGGGCGAGGACCCTCGTGGGCCTGGCCGGTTCGGTGACGACGGTGACCGCGCTGGCCCTGGGGCTCACCGAGTACATCTCGGAGCGCATCCACCACACGCGCGTGTCCTACACCGACGTCGCCCGCATCACCGGCGAGCTGCTGGCCCTGACCCGCGCCGAGCGCCTCGCGTTCGGCGTCATGCACCCGGGCCGCGCCGACGTGATCGGCGCGGGCGCGATGATCCTGCGGATCATCATGGAGCGTTCGGGTGCCGAGAGCGTGATCGCCTCCGAGCACGACATCCTCGACGGCATCGCCTGGAGCCTCACCTGATCCGTCGCTACACCCTCCTCGGTCCCGTGACGGCCGAAGGGGTCTCGCTGGGTTCGGCGCGCGAGCGGCTGGTGCTGGCCGCGCTGCTGCTGGCCGCCGGGCGCCCGGTGACCGCCGACCGGCTCATCGACCACGTGTGGGGCGCCGAACCGCCCGCGACGGCGCTGGCCACCTTGCGGTCGTACCTGTCGCGGCTGCGCTCGGCGCTGGGCAAGGACGCCGTCGTCCGCCACGGCGACGCCTACGCGGTGCCCGGCGCGGCCACCGACCTCGCCGCGTTCACCGCGCTGTCCGCCGAGGCCTCCGGCACCCCCGCCGCCGCGCGCGAGCGCCTGCGCGAGGCCCTCGCGCTGTGGCCCGGCGAGGCCCTGGTGGGCCTGCCCGGCCGGTGGGCGGAGGGCGAGCGCGCGCGGCTGGCGGAGCTGCGCCTGTCGGTCCTGGAGCGCCGCCTGGCGCTGGACCTGGATCTGGGCGACCATTCGGCGGCGCTGCCGGAACTGCTGGCGCTGCGGGCCGGGCATCGCTACCGGGAGTCGGTGGCGGCGCTGCTGATGCGGGCCTTGTACGCCGACGGCAGGCGCGCCGACGCGCTGGCGGTCTTCGGCGACATCGCCGGTGAGCTGTCGGGCGAGCTGGGCCTGGACGTGGGGCCGGAGCTGTTCGAGTTGCAGCGCCGGGTCCTGCGCGACGATCCGCGCCTGCTGCCGGCCCGGGACCGGCCGGCGCAGCTGCCCGCCGACACCGCCGACTACACCGGGCGGGACGCGGTGGTGGCGCGGCTGGCGGCGGCGCTGGGGGAGCCGGGCGCGGTCGCGGCGGTCTCGGGCGTCCCCGGTGTCGGCAAGACCGCCTTGGCGGTGCACGTCGCGCACGGCCTGCGGGAGCGTTTCCCCGACGGGCAGCTCTATGTGGACCTGCGCGGCGCGAGCGCCGAACCGGCCGACCCGGCGAAGGTGCTGGGCGCGTTCCTGCGGGCGCTGGGCCGGTCCGACGCGGCGATCCCGGACGACCCCGAGGCGCGCGCGGCGGCCTTCCGCTCCGACCTGGACGGGCGGCGGGTCCTGCTGCTGCTGGACAACGCGGCGAACGTGGCGCAGGTGCGCCCGCTGCTGCCGGGTTCACCGGGCAACGCCGTCGTGGTGACCTCGCGGACGCGCCTGGCTGGTCTGGCCGGGACGCACCTGGACCTGGGCGTGCTGACCCTCGACGAGTCGGCGGATCTGCTCGCGCGGATCTGCCCGCGCGTGGCCGAGGAGCCGGAGGCGGCCAGCGAGCTGATCGCCGCGTGCGGGCGGCTGCCGCTGGCGGTGCGGATCGCCGCCGCGCGGCTGGCGGCGCGGCCGGGCTGGTCGGTGCGGCACCTGCTGACGCGCCTGGCCGACGAGCGCCGCCGGCTGAGTGAGCTGGCGGTGGGCGACCTGGACGTGGGCGCGTCGATCGCGTTGTCCTACGGGCAGCTGGACGCCGCGCACGCCACGGCGTTCCGGTTGCTGTCGCTGCCGGCGATGCCGGACCTGACCATCGAGGAGGCCGCGGCCGTCCTGGGCGTCGATGTGTACGAGGCCGAGGACCACGCCGAGCACCTGGTCGACCTGAACCTGCTGTCCTCGCCGGTGCCGGGCCGTTACCGCTTCCACGACCTGCTGCGCCTGTTCGGGCGCCGCTGCGCCGGGGACGGCGAGCGCCGCGAGGCGCTGCACCGGCTGGCGCGGTTCCACCTGTCGAGCTCGATCAACGCCTGGCGGGCCTGCGATCCCGGTTCGCACTACCTGGACGGCATCGAGGGCCCGGGTGTGCCGGGGCTGGAGTTCCGGGACTGGCGGGAGGCGAGCGCGTGGCAGAGCGAGGAGCCGGGCCGGTTCCTGGCCGCGCTGTCCTGTTTCGCCGATGTCGCCGAGTCGGCCGCGGAGCTGCACACGGCGGTGACGTTGCTGCGGGTGTCGTCGTATTCGATCTTCACGCGGATGCACGGTCCGACGTGGGCGCGCACCGCCGAGGCGGTCCGGGTGACGGCGCGGAAGTGGGGGCACACCGAAGCCGAGGCGCAGGCTCTGTACTGCGTGTCGCTGGCGGTGCCGCGCGCGGGGAACATCGAGGACGCGCTGGTGCCGGCGCGGCGGGCGCGTGAGCTGGCCGCGAGTCCGCTGCTGCGGGCCGACGCGCTGCGGCTGGAGGCGGCGCACTACTGGGTGCACGAGCGTTACGAGGAGGCCGCGCCGCTTCAGCGGGCGGCCGCCGAGGAGCATCTGGCGCTCGGGTACCGGATGTGGGCGGCGGCCACGATGACCGAGCTGGCGCGGAATCTCTCGGTGCGGGGGCAGCACCGGGTGGCGGTGCGGGAGGCGGTCCGGGGCCTGCGGATCGCGCTGGCCGAGCCGGGTCTGGATTCGCGCGTGAACGCCCTCTACTACGTGGGGGTGGTCTTCTTCAACGCGGGACGCGTGCGCGTGGCGATCGCCTGCTATGAGGAGGCCCTGCGCCTCTCGCGCAAGTTCAACCGGGAGCCGCTGTGGGAGTCGTTCCCGTGGTACCGGCTGGCCGAGGCGCGGCTGACCCTGGGCGAGCTGGACGAGGCGGTGACCTGCGGCGAGCACGCCCTGACGATCGCGGTCCATTCGATGGACCCGACGCCGCTGATGGTGTCGCTGACGATGCTGGGCCGCATCCACCTCGCGCGAGGCGAGGTGGAGCGGGCCAGGGCGTATCTGACGCGGGCGGTGGGCACGCCGCGGTCGCGTCAGGTCGTCCCCGAGGCGGAGCCGCTGCTCGCCTCGATCAGCGAGCCGCCGCCAGCCTCCGCCGGATCGGGATGACCGGCGCGAGGCCGGGCGCCTCGGCGCGCAGGACGCCCAGGTAGGCCTCCCGCAGGGCCGCGCCCGGGTCGAGTCCGTAGTCGTCGGCCAGGCGGCGGGTCAGGCGGTGGTAGACGTCGACGGCTTCGGCCTGGCGTCCGGCGGCGGCCAGGGCGCGCATGAAGGTCGCGTGCAGGCTCTCGCGGACGGGGTGGGCGGCGGTCAGGTCGAGCAGTTCGGCGATCGCGGCGCCGGGACGCCCGCAGGCCACGTCGAGCGCCAGGCGCTCCTCGCGGACGGCGAGGGCGCGCTCGGCCCACTGGATCTGCTGGCGGGCCGCGAAGGGACCGGGCAGGCCGGTGAGGGCCAGTCCGCGGTGCATGGACTCCGCCTCCCGCAGCAGCTGGGCGGCCACGCAGGTTTCGGTCGCGGCCGAGGCGGCCTCGCGCAGGCGGCGGTGCTCGCGGACGTCCACGGTCGACCCGGGCGGGAGGATCAGGGCGTATCCCCCGGCCCAGGTGAACTCCGCGCCGGTGGGCGACAGCGCGGTCCGCAGACGCGAGATGTAGGCGCGGACGGAGTGGCGCGCGCGGGGCGGCGCGTCATCACCCCAGACGCCTTCGATGATCTCGTCCACGGTCAGGACGCGGGCGTCGGCCCACACGAGCATGGCCAGCAGCGCGAGCTGGCGCGGCCCCCCGAGCGGCAGCGGCGTCCCCTGGTATTCGACCTGGACCGGACCGAGCAGCCGTACGTGCGGGACCGGTGCGATGGACATGTGTTGCGTTCCTCCCCTTGGATGACGGTTGACGGCCGCCATCCTGCCCGGGCGCGTTTGACGATTTGTTGCACCGAAGATCAATCCGCTATTCGAGGAAGACCAGGGTCCCGGTGACCGCGTCGAACAGCTCATGGAGCTGCGGAACCAGGCTCATGTTGGGGCTGGCGCACATGATCGCCACGACGCGCTCACCGCCGGGCGCGGGCACGAGGGTGTGGGTGACGGCGCAGCGGATCTGCGCCCCGGCGCCGGGCAGGTCGAGGTCGTCGACGCCGGTGAGGCGCGCGGCCGGTCCCGCCGGCAGGTCGACGGGACCGATGCGCGCCCACGGCCCGCCGGGCCGCTCCGGCTCGGGACGGCCCAGGCTCGCCAGGAGGCCCGCGAGGCTCAGGTCGGCGCCCTCGGGCGGTTTGACGACCGCGCCGGTGACGATCGCCTGGATGGCGCCGCCGTCGGCGAAATCGAACATCCCGGCGGCGAAGACCGCGCCGAGCGCCTGCGACTCCCGGGCGGCCTTGCGCAGCTGCCGGGTGATCTTCTCCACGTGCGGGCGCGGCAGCGACCGGCCGACGGAGGCCTCCACCGAGCGGCGCAAAACCGCGTCCCGGTTCGGGGAGGCCAGTTCGAGCAGCGTCCAGGAATCGGGGACGGAGAGCTGGAAGGACGGCAGCATCTAGATCTCCATCTTCGGGCGGGGACGCCCGGCGTCATTGGCGGGCAGCGGACGCTTCGGGTCGGGCAGGTCGGCCGAGGGCAGGTGCGGCTTGGGCGGTCCCGGGTACTTCTTGTCGAACTCGGCCTCGGTCATGGTGCCCTGCGCGACCCGCAGCCGGTCCCCGAACTGGTCATCGGCCTTGGTGAACTGCTCCACGGTGGCGTCGATGGCCTCCTTGAGGTTCTTGGCGGCCTTGTTGACCCGGACGTGGCCCTCGTAGTGCCGGTCGTGGAAGTTGAACAGGGCCTCGCTGAACGCGCCCCGCCCGCGCAGCTCGACGACCTTCTTGAAGCTCCAGAACTCGTTCTTGTCGAGCAGCTCGATGGCCCGGGTGAGCCGCGTCCGGATCTCCTTGAGGTCCTCGATGGGCACGCTGATGACGGTCACGGTCACTCCCCCCGGTAGCCGCGGTCGGCGACGGTGACCGGCAGCGCCAGGTCGAACACGCCGGTGTCGAGGGACCCGTCGGCGTCCAGCCGCCACCGCCAGGTCGCCTCCTCATCGGCGGGCAGCTCACCCGAGGGCACCAGCCACGCGCCCATCCGGTCGGCCAGCCGCGCGGCCACCGCCTGGTCGCCGTCGAGGGCGACCGGCGCGGGCATCGCCGCCGGGTTGACCCACACCCGCCCGGACGCGGTCGCGCCCAGCAGCGGCAGGCGCTCGCCGGTGGCCTCGGCCGTGGGCAGCTCGCCCAGCGGCGTCTCCCACGTGACGGCCTCCCGCGCGATCCACGGCGCGATCGGCTCGGGCGCGCCGACCAGGTGCAGCACGGCGGTCTCGCCGGTGATCTCCACGGCGCCCACCAGCTCGCGGACGTCGGCGGGCAGCGTCCCCAGCGCCAGCCGCGCGGTGGCGGGCGAGGCGCCGTCGTTCAGCACGTCGAGGGCGGCGCGGCGGGCGTCCTTCTGGTCCTGCCGCTCGCGGCCCTTGTCGCGGGCCTTGCCGAACACCCCGCCCAGGGCCAGGGGCCAGCGCCAGAACCGCCAGCGGACCAGCAGCACGATCAGCCCGGTGAGCAGCAGCAGCCCGGCGAGCGCGGCGCCGCTGATGGCGAGCATCTTGCCGTCGAGGGCGAAGCCCTTGGTGTCGGAGGCGGGTTGCGCGTCCAGTGAGGGCGCCTCGGAGTCGGCGTCCTTGTCCTCGGCCTTCTCCTCGGGCTTGGCCGGGTCACCACCGGCGGGCGCGCCGGGACCACCGGGAGCACCCGGTCCCCCGGGCGCGCCGGGGCCGCCGGGCTGGGCGCCGCCGTTGTCGCCGCCGCCGGGCTTGGGATCGTCCTTCTTGGGCGCGGCCTCGGTGTCCCACGTCCACACCTGCGTGCGCGGGTTGTCGCAGCCCTTCAGCTTGACCGGGTTGCCGTCGCCCATGTCGGTGAGGCAGTGGTCGAACTTGTAGTTGTGCATGTAGAAGGTGTTGTTGCCGGGCGATCCGTCCAGCCACCACCGCTGGTTGTCGTCGCCATTGGACGGCCACGCCAGGATCGAGGTCTTGTCGATGTTGTGGGTGTCGAGGTACCACCCGTCGATCGAGTAGGTCGTGATGTCCTTGCTGGTCTCGTGGCCGGTCCAGAACTGCGTCCACGAGTCGGTGAGCTTCGTGGTGATGATCGTCGTCCCGTTCTGCGGGTTCTCGGTGCTCAGCGCGAGCACCCGTCCCGAGGAGACGTTCTTGATGCGGGTCGAGAAGTCCGCCCGCGCCGGAGTCGGGGCGGCGACGGTCAGGGTCGCGGTGACGGCCAGGACGAGCACGGCGAGGGCCGTGACGAAACGCTTCACTTGCTGTCCTCAGGGGCGGTGTCGGTCTCGGGGACGATGGCGGCGATCTCGGAGGCGTAGGCGCGCAGGATGGTGACCGGGAGCTCGAAGGACGAGGCCCGGCCCGGGTCGAAGGCGAGCACGACGTCGTCGGGCAGCGCGGGCAGCGCCCGTCCCGGGATGAGCGTGTGTCCCTCCGGCGCGAAGGACTCGTGCGTGTGGACGGCCAGCAGCGCGACCCCGGCGTCCTCGACGACGGCGACCCGGTCGCCGTCCATCAACAGGTGGACGGGCGAGTGCAGGATCACCCCGTACAGGACCGCGCGGCTGACGTGCCCGGCGGCGAAGTCCTGGAGCGCGCCCTCCAGGGTGGACAGCGGCTCCGGCCAGCCCATCGCGCGCGGCGACGGGAGGTAGCCGGGGTTCGGGACGAACTCGCCGTCCGGGGTCTCGGGGAGGAGACCGGCGATGAGGTGATCGGGGGCGTCGGCGGGGTCGCCCTCGTGGGCGGGGTCGATGAGGAGGCGGTCGGTCAGTCCCATGAGCTCAGCAATGTGTCGAGGACCTTGCCGTTGAGGTAGTGGTCGACGGTCATCCCAGCGGCTCGTGACTCACGGCCGAGGTCGAAGAGGGTGTCGTAGATCTTGGCGCCGCCGCCACCCATGAAGTGGATGTTCGAGACCGTCTTGACGACATCCCCGAACGGCATTTTCGGCTGGTCGCGCATGACCACGGCGATGTCGTTGAGCGCGGTCTCCAGCGGGACCCCCATGGTCCTGATCTCGGTGGCGAACTTGGAGACCAGCTCGTCCGGAATGCCGACCCGGGCGTTCGCCGCAGCGATGTCGTACATCTCTTCAGCCCGTTTCAGTGCCGGGCCTTCGTAGGTCTTGATGATCTTCTCGGCGTCGAAGGCCTCCCCGAAGTACTTGGGAGTGATCTCGGCGAGCTTGTTCGTCTCGAAGGTCCGCCACGCGCCCGGGACGGTGGCGGCGTGATCCATGGCGCCCATCGGGATGTGGGTGCCGATGTAGGAGATGTTGTCGGGCGCGTAGACCTTCATGCCCAGCTTCTCCGCGAGCTTGTCGGCGAAGCCGCTGTAGATCTCACCGGTCTTGCAGGAGTTCAGAACCAGGGAGCCGCCCGCTTCCTTGATCTTGAGGAACTCGGGGTTCTTCATGAGCACCTCGGCGGTCTGGGAGGCGTCCAGGAAATGATCGGCCTTGCCGGTGACGCGCATGTTGTCGGCGCTGTAGGCGAAGTTCTTGATCTCACTGAACATGGGTTCGGCCTTCGTGCCGACGTTGACCACCCACTTGTCGGCGAGGTGGATCTTGATTCCGCCGATGTCGATCCCTTCGACGTTGGGGTAGGCCGTGCCCGGAACCATGTCCTCGGCCTTGGCCGTCACCGTGCTCGCGGGCATGTCCACGTTCTTCGGGATCGCCACGGTCTTGAGGTCGCCGTGCGCACTGAACATGAAGATCTCTTCATTCGCCCATGGCGCCTTGGTGTGGTTCGTCCAAGGACCGTTGTCGACGGGACGGCCGACCTTGCGGATGTCCATGTGACCCCACGCGTTGACGTCGCCCATCCACCTGTCACCCGGGAAGCGGGGAGTGCCGACCCATTCGGCGTCGTGCTTGAAGCCGTAACCGACCGTGCCGTCCTTGGTGGGCAGCTTGAAGGCCTCGATGTCGTCACCGAAGTTGACGCGCGTGCCAGGTGGGACGGAGGAAGGCCCGGGCACGTGCGGCGGGGGCTCGTAGTGCGGGAATTTCGGCACGGTCAGTTTGCCGGGCAGCTTGGAGTGAGCCATCTTCGGCAGGTCGGTTTCGAGGTCGTCCTCGGCGCGCCGCTTCCGGTTGAACGGGATCGCGTCCAGGTCGTCGGCGGCCCGTCCGGCGGGTGGCAGGTCGATGTCCATGTCATCGGCCGCACGACCGGGGCTGGGCGGGAGGTCGATGTCCATGTCATCGGCGGCCCGGCCCGGACTCGGAGGCAGATCGATGTCCATATCGTCGGCGGCCCGGCCCGGACTCGGAGGCAGATCGATGTCCATGTCATCCGCCGCACGCCCCGGACTCGGAGGCAGATCGATGTCCATATCGTCGGCGGCCCGGCCCGGACTCGGAGGCAGATCGATGTCCATATCGTCGGCGGCCCGGCCCGGACTCGGAGGCAGATCGATGTCCATGTCATCCGCCGCACGCCCCACGTTCGGCGGCTCGATGTGGATCGGCGTCGCTCCCGGGTAGTGCGACTGCGGACGCGCCTTGCTGCCGTCCGGCCGCTGCCACACGATGTCGTCGAAGTCCCCCGACTGCGGACGCGGTTTCACCTCCGGCTTCGCTGGAGCCGGCGTCGTGCTGTGCACCGGCGAGACCGGCCGCACGTCCACCTTCACCGTCTTCATCTGGAACACGTTGTCCAGCCCCTTGGTGATCAGCCCCTTGATCGCCGATCCGAGGTTCTTCGCCCCGGTCAGAGCCAGGTTCCCCAGGGTCTTGGCGAAGTTGGTGACCTTCGTGATCAGGGTGCCGATCTTCGCCGCCGCCGCGGCGTTGAACGCGGCGACCTTCGGCAGGGCCAGGAACTGCTTGATGCCGGGCAGTCCGGCGATGGTCTTCCCGGCCTTGACCCACACGAAACCGGGGACGAACGCGAGGGCCCCCAGGACGAGGGCGGCGATGTCCCAGTGGCCGGTGACGACGCCTTCCAGGATGACCGTGCCCATGTCGATCGCGGTGAGGGTGAGCGAGATGGCCAGGCCGATGGCGCCGAAGAAGGCGAGCCCGAAGGACAGGATCCCGATGACCCACTTGAACCAGGAGTTGTTCTTGATCCAGTCGACGATCTTCTCGCCGAGGCCGCGGTCGGGGACGCGGACCTCGGCGGCGGTGTTGAGGGCGGTGACGGCGGTCTTGACCGCGCCTTCGCGCAGGGCGCGGGCGTCGGCGGCGATCTGGCGGGCCATGTTCATCTTGCCCTCGACGCCGGCGACGGTGCGTTTGGCGGCCTCGAAGGCGTCCTTGGCGGCCAGGTAGTCGCGGTCGGTGGCGAGGTCCTTCTTGTCGTCGCGGGCGACTTCGGCGGCGAAGGACAGCGCGGCGCGGGCGTGGCCGAGGGCGCCGCCGGCGGTCTTCATCTCCGCCTCGGCCTCCAGGGCCATGGTCAGGGCGCGCTGGGCGTCGCCCTGGGCCTGTTCGAGGACGCCGGTGTACTTGTCGACGGCGTCACCGGCGGAGCGGAAGGCGGTGGTGAGCTTCCCGAGCCAGCCGGGCAGTTCGGCGACGCGGGAGCTGATCTGCTCCATGGTCTTGCCCGCGCCGCCCTTGCCGTACTGGTCGCCTTTGAGCATGGTGGCGATGGTTCCGGCGTGCTCGGTGTTGTCGGCGATCTCCTTGTACCGCGTGGCGTAGGTGCGGATGGTGGGCGGGTCCCCGGGGGCGGGGTCGCCGCCGACGAGGTCCCAGCCCCGGGCGTCGTCGGGCCCTTCCCAGCCTTTGCGTGCCATGAGTGTCAGTCCTCCCCGGTGGCCAGGGGCAGCGCGAGGCGGCGCGGCTCGGGCTCGCCGAGCGCGGCCAGCCCGCGGCCGGGCCGGATGGGCCCGCCGATGAGCTGCCGGTTGACGCGTCCGCCGATGAGTTCACCGGCGGTCAGGTCCTGCGGTGAGAGCAGGACGGCGGCGCGGTTGCGGCGGGCGTGCACCTGCCAGGCGGCGTAGCCGCCGGCGAGGTCGTCCACGGTGCCGCCCGCGATGAGGGCCCGCAGCCCGAGGTGGCGTCCGGCGGCGATGCCCTCCAGGAGGTCGTCGGCCTCCTGGCGGGGCAGCAGCTCGGCGTCGTCGGCGAGCACCACCAGCGGCCGCTGCGATTCCATGGCCCGTTCGAGGCGCGAGAACTGGGCGGCGATGTCGGTGACGCAGGCCAGGACGCCGGGCCGCCCGGCGAGGTCCCGCAGCGGTGAGGGCTTGGGCGCGATGACGGCGACGTCGATGCCGGACGCGCGCAGGTCGGCGGCCATCGCCAGCAGCGCGGTGCTGCGTCCCGACCGCGAGGGTCCGGCGACCAGCAGGGTCGGCACGGACGCCAGGTCGGCCCCGTAGGCGGTGAGCTCGTCGCCGCCGACGCCCACGAGCGTCCACAGGGGACCGGCGGTGGCGGGGCGCAGGACGCGCGCCTCGGCGACGGTGAGCCGCTCCGGGAGCGGGTCGAAGCGCATCGGCCGCGGTCCGCCGACGGTGGCGGGCACCGCGAGTTCCTTCAGCGCGGCGGCCTGCGCGGCGGCGTCGGCGCTGCCGGAGAGCACCGCCAGCTGCACCTCGGCGCCGTCGGAGGCGCGGATCGCGCGCCCGGCGGGCCAGCGTTTGGGCAGGTCGGCGGGCCGCAACCCGATCATGGTGACGTCGGAGCGGTCCTGGAGGCGCAGGATGAGCTTCTCCTGCGCCAGCGGCGCGTACCGCCCGGACAGCAGCTCCTGGTCACCGGCGGCGATGACGTGGACGCCGACGGCCGCGCCCTCGCGGAACAGGGCCATGACGCCGTCGAGGATCTCGCCGTTGCCCTCGGCGCCGATGGTGCGGGTGAACACCTCCCAGCGGTCCAGCAGCAGGAACGCGCGCGCGGGCCGGGTCTCCGGCGGCAGTTCGCCGACGGTGGGGACGCCGTGCGCGGCGCACAGCTCCTGCCGGTGGGCGACCTCGGTCCGCAGCCGCTCCACGAGGCGCGTGACGCGGTCGGGCTGGCCGCGGGTGACGACCGCGCCGGTGTGCGGCAGGTCGGCCAGCGCCAGCAGGGCGCCGTTGCCGCAGTCGATGCCGTACAGGTGCAGTTCGGCGCTGGTGTGCCCGGCGGCGAGGACGCCCGCGAGGGTGCGCAGGGCCTCCGAGCGGCCGGAGCGGGCCGAGCCGACGATGTGCAGGTGCTCCATCGTGGACGGGTCGACCACGAGGGGTTCCTGCCGCTGGCTCGCCGGCAGGTCCACCAAGCCCCACGCGCCGGGGGCGGACAGGTCGGCCAGCGGCAGCAGGTCCGGCAGCGGCGGCAGCCACGGCGTCCCGGGCGGGCCGGTGAGCGACTCGCGGGCGGCGGCGTTGATGGCGTCCACCAGCGCGGTCAGGTCGGTGACCTCGCCCTCGGGCGGGGTCTCGGGACGCGGCGGCGGACTGCCCACGGCCCGCCACGGCAGCACCGTCACCCGGGTCGGGGCGACGACGCCGCGCGCGCCCTCGGGGCGGCGGCCGGAGGCGCGGGCGATCTGCACGGGGATCAGCGGCGAGGACTGCCCGGCGCGGACGAAGGCCCGGCCGGGTGTGTGCAGGCCGATCCCGGCGGCGTCGCGGGCGTCGATGATGTCCTGCGACTCGCTGGAGTCGGTGACGCGCAGGGCGATGCGCAGGTTGGTGTTGGCGCGGATGTCGGCCGAGACCACCCCGGCGGGCCGCTGCGTGGCCAGGATCAGGTGCAGGCCCAGGGACCGGCCGCGCTGCGCCACGTTGACCAGGCCGGTGACGAAGTCGGGCAGCTCGCGCACCAGGGAGGCGAACTCGTCGATGACGATCACCAGGCGCGGCAGCGGCGGGCGGTTCGCCACGCGCTGGTAGTCCTCGATGTCGCGGGCCTCGTAGGCGGCGAACAGCCGTTCCCGCCGCAGCAGCTCGGCCTTCAGCGACGTCAGGGCGCGCTCGACCATGTGCGGGTCGAGGTCGGTGACCAGCCCGACGGTGTGCGGCAGGCGGACGCAGTCGGTGAAGGCGCTGCCGCCCTTGTAGTCGACCAGCAGGAAGTTCAGGGCCTCCGGCGAGTTGCCGGTGGCCAGGGACGCCACCAGCGTCTGCAGCAGCTCGGACTTGCCCGCGCCGGTGGTGCCCGCGATGAGGCCGTGCGGGCCGTCCTTGCGCAGGTCGAGGGTGAAGGGCGCGTCGAGGGACATGCCGACGACGGCCTCGGTGCCGCGCCCGGAGGCGCGCCAGCGCTGGAGCACGTCGGCGGCCTCGGGGTGCTCCATGCCCAGCAGGTCCAGCAGCCGCACCGACTCCGGCAGGGCCTCGCCCGCGCCGGGCGTCCCGTCCCGCAGCGGGCCCAGCGCCAGGCCGAGCCGCTCGGTCCAGTCGCGGCCGATCGCGTCGGGACGCACGCCCGTCAGGCGCTCCTCGCCGGGCAGCTGCACCGCGAGGGTCCCATCGCGCTGCTCGGTGACGATCGCGCGGCACTCCTCGGCGAGGAACTTCTCCTCGGCGGCCAGGCAGATCACGTGCACGTCGAGGGACGGGCCGTCCCGCAGGACCTGCACCAGGCCCGGCATGTGCCGCAGCCGCAGCGCGTCCTCGATGAGGACCACGATCGCGGGCCCGCCGGGGACGTGGCGGCGCATCTCGACGGTGGAGGCCAGCTCGGCGACGCGCCGGGCGATGCCGTCCAGGTCGGTGGCGACGGTGGCCAGGCCCTGCGCCTCGCCCTCCCCGTCGCGGGTGTGCGGGAGCCAGCGCAGCCAGCCCCACTCCTCCTCGTCGGCGCCCCGGGCGAGCAGGTAGACGCGCACGTCGGTCGGCGAGTGCCAGGCCGCGGCCTGTGCCAGCAGCCAGCGCGCGGTGTCGCGGGCGAGCCCGGTTCCGGCGATGCCGATGACGCCGTGCTCGGCGAGCGGCACGGTGACCGGGACGTCGGCGGCCAGCGGCGGGGCGGCGTCCTCGTCGTCGTGGTCGTCGATGGTGACGGCGGCGGGCCGGTCGGCGGTCCCGGCGCGCAGGCGCAGGAAGTCGTCGTCGCCGCGGCGGCGCTCCCACAGCCGCCGTCCCGGGCCCTCGGCGGTCAGCGCGGTGACGGCCGGGTCGGGCTGGGCGGCGCGGCGGTGGGCGCGCTCGGCGGCGACGGCCTCGTCGGCCTTGGCGCGCACGGCCGCGCGGGTCTCCTCGTACTCGGCGAGCTGGCGCTTGTAGGCGCCCTTGCCGCGTTTCCGGTTGGAGAAGTGCATGGCGATCGCGCTGATCGGGGAGAGCAGCGCGAACATCAGGTAGTAGTACTGCTTGAAGATCGCCACGCACGCGAAGGCCATCACCAGCGGCAGGACCAGCCCGACCACCAGCGGGAACGCCTGGCGCTCGCTGGGGGTGGGCTTGCGCGGGACGGACAGGCGCGTCGCGGCGACCGGGGTGACCATGCGCGGCGGGCGGTAGAAGTCGAGCCCGGCGCCGTCGGCGGAGGCCTGGAGGGCCCCGTCGGGACGGGTGACGGGGTGGGCCTCCAGGAGCATGTCGCCGAGGGCGAGCTGCGCGCCGGGCGGCCAGTCGCCGCCGGTGGTCTCCTCGCCGTCCAGCGGGACAGGGGTGGCGGAGGTGAACTCGCAGGCGCCGGTGCGGCGGACCGTCACCCGCAGCCCTTCGACGTCGTGGACGCCGGGGGCGAGGCGTACGACGCGCCCGGCGCCGGTCCCGGCGACGAAGCGGACCTCGGCGACGCCGCCGGACGGGGCTCGCCCGCCCGGCGCGAAGCCGACGACGGACGCGTCCCGCAGTGCCGACTGCCAGACGGAGGTCTGGGGGTCGAGGGGCACGCCGTCGAGGTGGAGCACGCCCGGGTCGCCTTCTCCCCGGCGCAGCACGGCGCTGATCTCGGCGGCCACCGCCGCGACGGTCGTGGTGGGGTCGGCCTCGACGAGCACGTCGGCGGCGTCCCCGGAGTCGATGACCCGAAGCTGGAGCCTCATTACTTCTTGAGCGCTCCGCCCAGGTCCGTGTCGAGCTTGGTGAACGCCTCGCCGACGGCCTTGAGGTAGTCGGAGATGCCCTCCAGGCCCGTGGAGACGCCGTTGGCGCTCTTGATGAAGCTCTCGCAGAACGGCCGGAACGACGTCTCGGAGTTCGGCGTCTTGTACCCGGAGGCGAGCAGGGTCTCGATCTTCGACTTGGCCGAGGCGATGTCGGAGGCGAGGGTCCCGGCGTGCCCGCGCAGCCAGGTGGCGGCGGAGGCCACGGCCTCCGGATCGACCTGCATGACCATGGATGGCTCCTTCCCAACGGTGAGGTGGGAAGCCTCGCGGGCGCGGGTCGGAAGGCGGTTGCAAACGGGTCGCCGTCACCGTTGGTGATGGATCGGCTACCGTAGCGATGATCTGGGGCCTGCACCATTTGAGGGGCTTGTGAACCACGAACGCTTCGTCGCGCGGCACCGGCGGACGCCCGCCTGGGAGCCGCACGCGTCCCGGGCGATGCTGCGCATCGGCACCGAGTGGGACTTCTGCGGCACCTACACCGGCCGCCGCCGGGCCGCCTCGACCGCGCAGGTCCAGTACGCGACGGTGGTCGCCGCCGCCGTGATCGGCGCGAGCGTGATCGCCCTCGCGGCGGGCAGCGTCCTGCCGGACGGCGGTGTCGTGCGTCCCGCAGCGGGTCCCCCGGCGGTGGTCGCGGTGGTGACGCAGGAGCCGCTGGTCGCCGTCCCCCGCGAGACCTCACAGGCGGCGACCCGCACGATGGACCGCAGTCCCCTCAAGGCGCAGGACGCCGAGGACTACTGGACGCCGCCGCTGCGCGAGTTCGACCTGACGTCCTTCTACGGGACCCGCTGGGGCGTCCTGCACGCCGGGATCGACCTGGCCGCGCCGACCGGGACCACCGTCCACGCCGCCCACCGGGGCGTGGTGAGCGAATCGGGCTGGGCGGGCACGTACGGGTACCTCGTGGTCGTCGACCACGGCGGTGGCGTGCAGACCTACTACGCGCACAACTCGGCGCTGATCGCCAAGGCCGGGGACAAGGTCGAGGCGGGCGACCCGATCTCGCGGGTCGGCAACACCGGCTACTCCTTCGGCCCGCACTGCCACTTCGAGGTGCACGTCAAGGGCGAGAAGGTCGACCCGATGCCGTACCTGAAGAAGCGCGGGCTGGACGTGGCGAAGGCGGCCAAGACGGTGGTTCAGGACGACTCGCTGGTGCCGGGCTGAGCCTCGCTCCCCCGTCCCGGACTCACCCGTTCGAACGGGTGTCCCGAAGCTCCTGTCGGACCCCCGGCATAGACTCGGTGACGCCATGGATGCGCTCTTTTCGGACTCCCTGTTCGGTGACCCCTCCCCCGTCACCACCGCCCCCCGCCCCGAGCTGGACGACCTGAACGAGGCCCAGCGGGCCGCCGTCCTGCACGAGGGCACACCGCTGCTCATCGTCGCCGGGGCCGGGTCGGGGAAGACGCGCGTCCTCACCCAGCGCATCGCCCACCTGCTGAACCACCGCAAGGTCCACCCGGGCGAGATCCTGGCCATCACCTTCACCAACAAGGCCGCCGCCGAGATGCGCGAGCGCGTCACGTCCCTGGTCGGCCGCCGCGCCCGGATGATGTGGGTGAGCACCTTCCACTCGGCGTGCGTGCGGATCCTGCGCGCCGAGGCCGAGACGCTCGGGCTGAAGTCGTCCTTCACCATCTACGACGCCGACGACGCCCGCCGCGTCATGCAGATGGTCGCCGTCGACATGGACCTCGACGTCAAGCGCAACTCGCCGCGCATGCTGGCCGCCGAGGTGTCCAAGCTCAAGAACGAGCTCGTGGACGCCGACACCGCCGCCGCGCGCGCCGACACCGACCGGCAGAAGATGATCGCCGACGCCTACCGCCGCTACGACGAGCGGATGCGCCAGGCGCAGGCCCTCGACTTCGACGACCTGATCGGGCACACCGTCCACCTGCTGAGCGCGTTCCCGCTGGTGGCCGAGAAGTACCGGCGGCGGTTCCGGCACGTCCTCATCGACGAGTACCAGGACACCAACCACGCCCAGTACCGGCTGGTGCGGGAGCTGGTGGGTCCCGCCGACGGTGAGGTTCCCCCGGCCGAGCTGTGCGTCGTCGGTGACGCCGACCAGTCGATCTACGCCTTCCGCGGCGCCACGATCCGCAACATCCTGGAGTTCGAGCGCGACTATCCCGACGCGCGCACAATCCTGCTGGAGCAGAACTACCGCTCCACCCAGACGATCCTGTCGGCGGCCAACGCCGTCATCGACCGCAACAGCTCCCGCAAACCCAAGCGCCTGTGGACCGACCAGGGCGACGGCGAGCGCATCGTCGGCTACGTCGCCGACACCGAGCACGAAGAAGCCCAGTGGATCGTCAAGCAGATCGACCGGCTCACCGACGACGAGGACGTCCGTTACGCCGACGTGGCCGTCTTCTACCGCACCAACGCCCAGTCGCGCGTGTTCGAGCAGCGCTTCATGAGCGCCGGGATGCCGTACAAGGTCGTCGGCGGCGTGCGCTTCTACGAGCGCAAGGAGGTCCGCGACGCGCTGGCCTACCTGCGGCTGGTGGCCAACGGCGACGACACCGTGTCGGCCCGCCGCGTGGTGAACGTCCCCAAGCGCGGTGTGGGCGACCGGGCGGTCGAGGCGGTGGACGCGTTCTCGCAGCGGCAGAACATCTCCTTCGGCGCCGCGCTGTGGCGCGTCGGCGAGGTGGTCGGGGTGACCTCCCGCGCGGCGAACAGCATCAGGAAGTTCACCCACCTCATCGACGCCGCCCGCGAGCTGTCGGCGTCCGAAGGGCCCGAGGTGGTCCTGGAGTACCTGCTGGCCGACAGCGGTTACATCGCCGAACTGGAGGCGACCAACGACCTCCAGGACGAGGGCCGGGTGGAGAACCTCCAGGAGCTGGTGAGCGCCGCCCGCGAGTACACCGAGCGCGTCCTGGGCGACGCCGAGGACGACGGCGACGACGAGGCCCGCCCCACCCTGGAGGGCTTCCTGGAGCAGGTGGCGCTGGTCGCCGACGCCGACCAGATCCCCGATGACGACGACACCGACGGCGTGGTCACCATGATGACCCTGCACACCGCCAAGGGCCTGGAGTTCCCGGTGGTGTTCCTGACCGGCATGGAGGACGGCGTCTTCCCGCACCAGCGCTCCACGAAGGAAGAGGAGCTGGAGGAGGAGCGCCGCCTGGCCTACGTCGGCATCACCCGCGCCCGCCGCCGCCTCTACCTGTCCCGCGCGGTGACCCGCTCCGCCTGGGGCCAGCCCCAGTACAACCCGCCCTCCCGCTTCCTGGAGGAAGTGCCGGAGGAGCTGCTGGCCTGGGAGAAGATCGACGCCGGCCCGTCCCGCCTGATCCGCTCCTCCGTCCGCCACCCCGAGTCGGAGATGGCCGCCAAGCTCGGCCTCGCCGGCGTCGGGCTCACCTCGGCGTCCAACCTGCGCGGCGGCTCCGACGTCCCCGTGCTGACCGTCGGCGACCGCGTCACCCACGACAAATTCGGCCTCGGCCGCGTCACCCAGGTCGAGGGCATCGGGGCCCGCACCCGCGCCGAGATCGACTTCGGCGACGCGAAACGCTGGCTGGTCGTGCGCCACGCGCCCCTGCAGAAGCTGTGACCGGCGTCCTGATCTTTGAGACACGCCGGGGTCGCCAGTGGCGGCCCCGGCTTTCTGCTGGCATAATCGCTTCCGTGACGCAGACCGCGCGATTTTACTTTTACTACGGCACCGGGAGTCCGGCAGTCGTAGGTCGCGCGTAGCTAGAAGACCTAACGACCCCGGGCAGTGGCCCGGGGATTTTTTGTCTCTGGGCTCCTGACGGAAGAACTCACCGAGGAGCTTGTCCCATGAACGCCATCACCTCCCCCGCCTCCGAGCTCGGCATCGACGACCTGCGCGACCGCATCGACACCATCGACGCCGAACTCATCCGCCTCTGGCAGGAGCGATCAGCGCTGTCCCAGGAAGTCGGCAAGGCCCGCATGGCCTCCGGCGGCACCCGCCTCGTCCTGGCCCGCGAACGCGAGATCCTGTCCCGCTTCCGCGAGGCCCTGGGCGCGGACGGGACGCAGGTCGCGCTGCTGCTGCTGCGCTCCGGACGCGGGCCGCTGTAGTGGGGGACGGGCCGATCGTCGCGGGTGAGACGCCCGCGACGGGCCCGGCCGACACCGCGAGATCCGCCACCCCGCCCAGCTCGGTCGAGGCGTTCTCTCAGCTTCTCCTCCGTACCCTCCCGCCATGCCCGTCTCACGCCGTGCCCGCTTCGCGCTCATCGCCGCGATCGCCTGTGCCCTCACCGCCGTCACCGCCGCGATCGTCTACGTCAACACGACCACCGTCATGGACACCCACGCCCAGGCCGACGAGCCCACCTACCTCGACGAGGCCGTCCACCCCGCCTGGGTCACCGGCGAGCCCTCCCCCGACGTGCTGCTCTCCTCGGTCCCCTGGACCGACGCCGCCGACACCTCCCACGCCGACCGGCCCCACTACCCGCACGGTTTCTGCGCGAACGCCCTTCCCGCCGATCACGATGTCCGGGACGGCGAGTTCCGCGAGTGGTCCTCGCAAGAAGACGGCGGCTGGATCTTCGTCCGCCACTCCTACGCCGAGTACGAGCACCCGATCGGCCCGATCGCCGTCGGCGAGATCCGGGAGATGGCCGAGGGCTGCGGCGACTACGAACGGCCCGTCTTCACCAAGGCCCCCGTGCCGGAGCGCATGAACTCCGAGTACCTCACCTCGTGCGGCACCTTCACCCCCGAGGTCGCGATCCCCGACGCCGAGGTGCTCGGCTACTGCGAGACCGGCCACGACCCGAAGGGCGACTACTTCACCGTCCACACCTTCATCGGCGTCGACCGCTGGGTCGTCACCCTCGCCGTGGCCCACTGGGACGAGCGGACCGCCCGCGACCTCGCCGACCGGTGGACCCGAGACACCGCCACCGAGCTCGTCACCGCACTGAAAGCCTGATTCCCACCCTCTCGTCCCACATCACGGTGTTAAGTGATGTAACCGGACGAAAGGGGGCAGTCATCGCATCCTCCACCACCAGCCCCACCCCCGCCGCCCCCGGCGGCGGCATCGATCGCGCGCTCATCTCCACCGCCGCGCTCATCGTCATCATCGCGGGCCTGAAGGCGGGCGCGTCGCTGGTCGCGCCGGTGGCGCTCGCTCTCGTGCTGGTCGTGGCGGTGAGCCCGGTGCAGGGTTTCCTGGTGCGGCACGGGTGGCCGCGCTGGTTGAGCGCGGCGGTGCTGCTCTTCGTCGTCTATGGGTTCCTGGCGTCGTTCGCGCTCGTCCTGGTGGCGAGTGTGGGACGACTGGCCGCACTGGTGCCGCAGTACGCCGATCGGGCGGACGCGCTGATCGCGCAGGTGAAGGGGTGGCTGGCCGACCTGGGGGTCGATCAGGCGCAGGTGGCCACGCTGGGGAAGCAGCTGGATCCGGGGCATCTGGTCGACACGGTCCTGACGCTGCTGGGTTCGCTGGCGGGGATCGTCTCGAACCTGGCGTTCCTGCTGTGCCTGCTGCTGTTCATGGCCCTGGACGCCGGTGGCTACCCGGCGCGCATCACCGGCCTGTCGGCGATCCGGCCGGGGCTGGCCGAGGCGCTGAAGCGGTTCGCACGCGGGACCCGCTCCTACCTGCTCGTCACCACGATCTTCGGCGCGATCGTGGCGGTGCTGGACGGTGGCGCGCTGTGGGCGCTGGGGGTGCCGCTGCCGATCCTGTGGGGGCTCTTGTCGTTCCTCACCAACTACATCCCGAACGTCGGCTTCATCATCGGCCTGATCCCGCCGGCGTTGCTGGCGCTGCTGGACGGGGGGTGGCGCGCGGCGGCGTGGGTCGTGGTCATCTACTGCTGCATCAACTTCGTCCTGCAGTCGGTGATCCAGCCGAAGGTCATCGGCAACAGCATCGACCTCACCGTCACGCTCACGTTCCTGGCCCTGGTGTTCTGGACGTGGGTGATCGGCCCGCTCGGCGCGATCCTGGCGATCCCGCTGACGCTGCTGGCCAAGGCGCTGCTGGTGGACGTCGCCCCGAACGGCCGGTGGGCGAACCACCTCCTGACGGCCAAGCCATGAGGCCGCCGCGCCCGTCCGATGTGCTGTCCGGGCTGGTCACGGGTCTCTTCTCGATCCCGGAGGGGATGGCCTACGCGAGCATCGCGGGCTTCGCCCCGGCGCAAGGCCTGTACGCGGGCATGTGGCCGACGATGGTCGGCTCGCTGTTCTCGCGCACGGTCCTGATGGTCACGACGCTGACCAGCGCGATCGCGCTGACGGCGAACTCGGCGCTGACCGACGCGGGCCTGGACCCGCGGAACCTCGCGCAGGTGGCGACGCTGACGGTGCTGACCGGTGTCGTGATGGCGCTGCTGGGCGCGCTGCGGCTGGGCGTGGTCCTCAGTTTCGTCTCCAACGCGGTGATGACGGGGTTCTCCACCGGCATCGCCGTGCAGATCCTCACCGGCGTCTTCGGCGACGCCACCGGCTACGACCCGCAAGGCCACAACAAGCTGCGCCAGATCGCCGACTGGCTGATCCACGTGGGCGACTGGGACGCCCGGGTCACCGCGGTCGCGCTGGCCACGGTCGCGGTGTGGGCGCTGGCGCGGCTGGTGCGGCCGATCCGGGCGATGGCGACGCTGGCCGCGCTGCTGGTCGTCACCGTCGGCGTGGCCGTCGCGGGGATCGGCGTGCCGCTCGTCGGCGACATCGCCACGATCCCGCGCGGGCTGCCGATGCCGGTGTGGCCGGACTGGTCGGCGGCGCCCGAGCTGGCCGCCGGGGCGGTCTCGGTGGCGCTGGTCGCCCTCGCCCAGGCGGCGGGGATCAGCGCGGCCGTGCCGAACCCGGACGGCTCGCGCGGCGACACCGACCGGGACTTCACCGCGCAGGGCCTGGCCAACCTCGCCGGGGGTTTCCTGCGCGGCCTGCCGGTCGGCGGTTCGCTGTCCCGGACGGGCGTGGCGGCCAGCGCGGGCGCCAAAACGCGCTGGGCGGGCGTGTTCGCCGGGGCGTGGCTGGCGCTGATCGTGCTCACCGTCGGGAAGTACGCCGAGTACATCCCCATGCCCGTCATCGGCGGGCTGATCCTCGTCATCGGCGGTGAGCTGATCGCCGGGCGCGTCCCCGACATCGTGCTGGTCTTCAAGACCGCGTGGCCCTCGGCGCTGGCGCTGGTCGCGACGTTCCTGGCGACCACCGAGCTGCCGCTCCAGCAGGCCATCGTGATCGGCGCGATCCTGTCGCTGCTGCTCTACTGCTGGCAGGCCGCGCGCCGGGGCGGGCTGAGCGCGCTCGTCCGCGACGGCGGCGGCTGGCGGACGGCCGAACCGCCCGCGACGCTCCCGCCGGGCGAGGTCACCGTCCTCGACTACACCGGCGCGGGCTTCTTCGCCGAGCTGCCCTGGCTCCAGCAGCGCATCCCCGCGCTCACCGGCGCGCGCGACGCCGTCCTGATCCTGCGGATGCGCGGCACCCCGGGCCTGGCGTCGACGGCGCTGCTCAAGGCGCTGCTCGGGTACGCCGAGCGCCTGGAGGCGCGGAACTGCCGCCTGATCATCGCCGGTGCCGATCCCGGCACGCTGCGGGCGCTCGACCACGGCGGCCTGGTGGAGAAACTCGGCCCGCACGGGGTCTATCCGGCGCGGGCGCGCGTGTTCGGCGCGCTCGACGACGCCGTCGTGGAGGCCGAGCGCTGGATCCGGGCCGCGAGCCGCCCGAAACAGCCGTAATGTGCGGATATGCCGGATGATGCCGTTGACCGGGCCGAACTGGACGCGCTGAGGGCGGAGGTGGCCCGCCAGCGCCGCCCCGGACGCTGGAAGCGCGCCGGGCGCTGGACCGGCGCGGTGGTCCTGCTGGTCATCGCCGCCCTGCTGGCCGGGATCGCGGTCATCGCCACCTTCACCCGCGACGAGCTCCTCGACACCGACACCTACGTGGCGACGGTGGCGCCGCTGGCGCAGGACCCGAACATCCAGACCGCGGTCAGCACGCGGCTGACCAATGAGCTGCTGGCCTTCATCAACGTCGACCAGCTCTCCGACGAGGCCGTCAAGGCCCTCCAGAACGCCGGCGCCCCCAAGGCGCTGGACAAGCTGGTGGGCATCCTGGCCAACGGCGTGGAGAGCTTCATCGGCACCGAGGTCGCCAAGATCGTCTCCTCGGACGCCTTCACCACCGCCTGGGCCGACGCCAACCGCGTCGCCCACCAGCAGCTCGACGCCGTCCTCACCGGCGAGGACTCGAAGCTGATCCAGACCAGCGGGACGGCGGTGTCGGTGGACCTGGGGGCGTTCCTGGAGGTCGTCAAACAGCGCCTGGTCGCGCGCGGGATGACGTTCCTCAACGCCGTCCCGCAGGTGCACATCGAGTTCACCGTCTTCGACTCCCCCGACCTGGCCAAGGCGCAGCGGCTGACGCGCCTGCTGAACACGCTGGCGCTGTGGCTGCCGTGGATCGCGCTGGCGCTGCTGGTGGCCGGCGTGCTGACCGCGCCCGACCGCCGCCGGGGGATCCTGGTCGCCGGGATCTGCCTGCTGGTGATCGCCGGGATCCTGGTCCTGGCGGTGCCGCTGGGCCGCTCACTGTACCGGGACGCCCTGCCGCCGACGGTGAACGCCGACGCGGCGATGGTGCTCTACGACCAGATAGCGGGCGTGCTGGCCAGCGCGCTCAAGGCGCTGTTCTGCGGGGCGGTGATCTGGACGGTCGCGGCCTGGCTGGCCGGGCGCAGCCGCCCGGCGCGCGCGATCCGGGGCGTCGTCGGCCGCGTGCTCGCCTGGGCCGGGACGGGCCTGGGACGCCTGTGGCCGGGCCTCGGGCGGGTCGCGCGGGTGGTGGGACCGTGGCGGGCCGCGCTGTGGGTGGCCGCCTTCGGCGTCGCGCTGGTGGTGCTGATCGCGGCGAACCGGCCGGGGCCCCCGGCGGTCCTGTGGACGGCCGCCGGAGTGGGGATCTTCTTGATCCTGGTGGAGGTGCTGATCAAGGTGCCCCGGCCGGATCGGGCGGGGGACGCCGGGGCGTCCCCCGCGGTGTTACGTCAGCAGTGCTTGCCGGTGGGCGTGCAGTAGGTCACCTTGCAGGAGTCGTAGGTGCACTTGTACTCGGAGGTTCCACGGCACTGGTACCAGGTGCTGGTGACGCCGCAGGTACCGGCCGCGGCCTTCGAGGCGGGGACAAGACGGTTCAGCATGCGGTCGATGAGCTTCACGAGGGGTCCTCTCTTCGGAACGTGCCGCGTCGGCGGCGGCACGACATTAACAAGATCGGATACTTCTGCAAATAGGCCGCGAAAAGGACGGACTCCACCTCGTCATCAGATAGACGGCCCCGGAGACGTGAAGGTTTCACTTCACGTTTTCCGGTATCTGAAGATCCACTGCCGTCCGAACCTGAATCCTCATCGTTCACGCAGCTCAGGGGACACAAAAAGGCCGCGCGCCCGAAGGCGCGCGGCCGGATGATCTCGACTGTGGACGGAGGCTCGAACCACTCCGGCGTGATCCAGATCACGCCGATGGGTCGCCCCGTCAGGACTTGCGGAGGGCCGCCAGCTGCTCGGCGAAGGGCACGACCTCGTCCTCGCCGCGCTTCGCCGTCCCCGACAGGCCGCTCATCAGTCCGGCCAGGTCCCGGCCCGCCCGCTCGATGCGCGAGGGCAGGGTGTCGGTGATGGCGTCGCCGCTGCCGCCCCAGTCCTCGGAGGCGGCGTAGACGGCCGTGGGCGCCACGATCGCGCGCAGGTAGGCGAACATCGGGCGCAGCGCGTGCTCCAGCACCAGCGAGTGGCGGGCGGTGCCGCCGGTGGCGGCGATGAGGACGGGCTTGCCGGTGAGCGCGGTGTTCTCGATGACGTCGAAGAACGACTTGAACAGGCCGCTGTAGGAGGCGGTGAACACCGGCGTGACGGCGATGATCCCGTCGGCCTCGGTGACCGCGTCGATGACCTCGCGCAGGGCCGCCGAGGGGAAGCCGGTGACCATGTTGTTGGCGATGTCGACGGCCAGGTCGCGCAGCTCCACGACGCGCACCTCCACGTCCCCGTCCAGCCCGGCGCGGGTGGCCTCGGCCAGCCGGTCGGCGAGCAGGCGGGTGGAGGACGGGCTGCTCAGGCCCGCCGAGACGGCGACGAGCTTCATCGTGGTGTCCTTCCGGAGGGATCGGGGTCGGCGGCGGTCCGGGGTCCGCACCGCCGCCGACCGTACCGTGTGGACCTAGGCGCTGACAGGGTCGGTGAGATCGGCGTCACGCTTGGCCACGAGGGCGGCGTGCGTGGGGGCGTCCGGGACGGTGTCCGGGCGGCCCTTGGCGAACTCGGCCCGCAGCGTCGGGAGGATCTCGCCGAGCAGGTCGAGCTGCTCCAGGACGGTCTTGAGCGGCAGCCCGGCGTGGTCGACGAGGAACAGCTGGCGCTGGTAGTCGCCGTAGGTCTGCCGGTAGGAGAGGGTCTTCTCGATGACCTCCTGCGGGCTGCCCACGACCAGCGGCGTCTCGCGGGTGAACTCCTCCATCGAGGGGCCGTGCCCGTAGACGGGCGCGTTGTCGAAGTAGGGGCGGAACTCGCGGACGGCGTCCTGGGAGTTCTTGCGCATGAAGAACTGCCCGCCGGCGCCCACGATGGCCTGGTCCGGCGTCCCGTGCCCGTAGAAGGCGAAGCGCTCCCGGTAGAGGTCGATGAGCCGCTTGAAGTGGTCGCGCGGCCAGAAGATGTTGTTGGCGAAGAACCCGTCGCCGTAGTAGGCGGCCTGCTCGGCGATCTCCGGCGAGCGGATCGAGCCGTGCCACACGAAGGGCGCGACGCCGTCCAGCGGCCGGGGCGTGGACGTGAAGCCCTGCAGCGGCGTGCGGAAGCGTCCCTCCCAGTCGACGACGTCCTCGCGCCACAGCTTGTGCAGCAGCGCGTAGTTCTCGATGGCCAGCGGGATGCCCTGGCGGATGTCCTTGCCGAACCACGGGTAGACCGGCCCGGTGTTACCCCGGCCCATCATCAGGTCGACGCGGCCGTCGGCGAGGTGCTGGAGCATCGCGAAGTCCTCGGCGATCTTGACCGGGTCGTTGGTCGTGATCAGCGTCGTGGACGTCGACAGGATCAGCTTCTCGGTCTTGGCCGCGATCCAGCCGAGCATCGTCGTCGGCGACGACGGCACGAACGGCGGGTTGTGGTGCTCGCCGGTGGCGAAGACGTCGAGCCCGACCTCCTCGGCCTTGAGGGCGATGGCGGTCATGGCCTTGATGCGCTCGTTCTCCGTCGGCTCCCGCCCGGTGGTCGGGTCGGGGGTGACGTCGCCGACGGTGAAGATGCCGAACTGCATGTGAATCACTCCCGATGAGTCTTTTGCTGACGTGTCAGCCTTCGATGTGGGTAACGGTAGACCACCCGGGGCTATTCCGGGAGCACGGGGTGGGTGGCGTCGGGCACATCAGCGCGGGATCGGGACGAGGCCGCAGGTCCAGCGCGAGCGGGTCAGCAGGCCGGGGGTGACGGGGAGGGCGGTGAGGCGCTCGGCGAGGACGAAGGCGGCGGCGGAGTGATGCCCGAACGCGCCTTCGGGATCCAGGTCGAACCCGGCCGCCCGCAGCTCCGGCAGGAGGTCGGCGGACACCTCGGCCCCGGCGGCGAAGAGCGGCTCGAAGTCGAGCCGGGAGACGCCGTCGTCCCAGAACCGGAAGTGGTCGGCGGCATTGACGTTCCTGAAGTGCGCGACCGCCCGGCGGCCGTGCGACAGCGGGCCGCCGACCGCGTCGGAAACGCCCAGGTGGCCGTTGGGTTCGAGCATGAGCGCCCACTCGCCGAGGCGGGTCACGGCCGCGTACTGGAGGCCGTCCTCCAGCACGGCGTGCGCGGCCTCGTCCGCGCCCAGGACGCCGACGGTCTCCCCGAGCGGCTCGGCGGAGAGCGCGGCGAGCAGTCCCGGTGGATCGATCGCGCGGACGGCGGTGAAGCAGTAGGCCTCGGCCAGCTCGGGGAAGTCCGTCTCGAACCAGGCGTAGTCGGCGGGTGTGCTCATCGGGCCATCCTCACACCGCATCCCCAACCGCATAGCCACCCCCGAAAGATCGACTCCCGCCCGCCCCCACGCCCTCAAGCTATGGCCCACCTCACCCTTTCACTGATATAACCGTCCACCGAAGGGCAGCGGAAAGCGCTGTCCGAACACAGGAAGGACCGCTTCACATGCGCAAGATCCTGGGAATCATCGGCGCGGCGGCCGCGATCACCGGCGGCTCGCTCGTCGCGGCGGCTCCGGCGCAGGCCGCGGCCTCCTGCACGCTCGTGCAGAGCGAGATCTATAACGGCGCCAACATCATTCAGTGGGTCACCGGGCTCGAAGGCTGCTCCGGGGACGTCTACTGGGAGGTCCAGAGCCAGGCCGCCGACGGCACGTGGTCGCTCTGGAGCAGCGACACCACGCACTACGACGACAACACCACCACCTACACCGGCGACATCGAGCTGCCGTGCATGCTGCGGGTGCACGCGCAGTTCGGGACGCAGTCGAAGACGACGGCCGCCGCGCGCAACAACAACTGCGGCGGGTGACCGCCTCCGCCCGCCGCCGCCCGGCGCGGTGGCGGGCGGCGTGGTGCGACCCGGGTCACCGCCCTCGACCGGCTCACCTGAACGATCGGTAGGCTCGACGCGTCCGCGCGCATCGAAGCGCCGAGCGTGAAGGGTGAACAACCATGAGTACGCGAATCCGGGTCGTGGTGGCCAAGCCTGGCCTGGACGGCCATGACCGGGGAGCCAAGGTCGTCGCGCGCGCCCTCAGGGACGCGGGCATGGAGGTCGTCTACACCGGCCTGCACCAGACGCCCGAGCAGATCGTGGCGACCGCGGTCGCCGAGGACGCCCAGGTCGTCGGCCTGTCGGTGCTGTCCGGCGCGCACATGACCCTCTTCGCCAAGGTCATCGAGCTGCTCAATGAGCGCGGCGCGGAGGACATCGTCGTCTTCGGCGGCGGCATCATCCCCGAAGAGGACATCGCGCCGCTCACCGAGATGGGCGTCGCCAAGATCTTCACCCCCGGGGCGACCACCGCCTCCATCGTCGAATGGGTGCGCGGGAACGTCAAGACGCCCGCCTGATCCCACCAGCGCGAAGACCCCGTCGGCCGATGGCCGGCGGGGTCTTTTCGCTGCTCGGACCCAGAGTGCATACGCGACCGCATACGTGCCCCCATGGGCGACGTGGATCTTCCTAGACTCCGTCCTCATCTGACAGTGCCGGGCGCATGACCGTGCGTCCTGCTCGGTTACGGGAGGCAGAAATGACAGTCAAAACACGTAAGCCGAAGGTCACCGTCCAGAAGACCGACATCGTCCTGGGCGCACTGGAGCAGAAGACCCCCGCCGCGAAGGCGTCGCACGTCACCTGCCAGGTCCACAACTACTACTGCTTCTAGGCGCCACCGTGACCGTCCCGCCCGTCCCCGAAACGCTGTGGCGTCCCGTGCGGGCACGCCCCAGCCGAACACCGGCGCGCCTCGTGGAGGCGATCCTGGCCGGGACGGGCGGGGCGGCCCTGCCGCCGGTGGTCCGCGTGGGCCCCGGCGGCGTGTGGCGCTTCGACCACCACGTCGGCGACCCGGACGTGATCGCCGCCGCGCTGGCCGAGCCGCGCTTCGCCGCCTGGGCCGATCTCGCCGCGCGGCTGGACGCCTGGTGCGACGACCCGGTCGTCACCCTGGCCTCCTTCGCGCCGCTGCTGCGCGAGGTCTTCACCGCCTGCGCCCTGGGCCGCGCGCCGGATCCGGCGGCCGAGTTCGCCGCCGCCACCGCCGCGATGGAGTCGTTCCAGCGCCGCCTGGACCGCGACCTGCGCACCGCGTGGCCGCGCGATCCGCGGCTGGCCGGGCCGGTCCTGGCCGTGGAGGCCCACGACGGCGAGACCCACAATCACCGGCAGCGCGTGCTGCGGCTGCGCATGGCCGGTGGCGGCTCGGTCGCCTACAAACCACGCCCGGCCGGGTGCGAGGACGTCTTCGCCGCCCCACGCGGCTCGGTGTTCTCGCTGCTGAACCGCGTCTCCGGCGGCGCGGTCCGGCTGCCGGTGTTCCGGACCTGGCGCGGCAAGGGCCGCGACCGGCGCGCCTACTCCTGGTCGGAGTGGATCGAGCCCGGCCCCCAGGGCGTCCTGCTGGCCGACGGGGACGAGGAGCTGCGCGGCACGGTCCTGTCCCCGGAACGCGCCGGGACCTTCTGGCGCCGCGCGGGCGAGCTGACCGCCGTCGCCTACGCCTTCGGGCTGTCCGATCTCATCGCCGGGAACCTCCTCGTCGGCGGCGACGGGCCGCTCTACTACCCGGTGGACCTCGAAGTCGTCCTGAACCCGGGCACGGCGCTGGCCGCGACCGGCCTGGTCCCGGACGGCCACGGCACCCACCACGTCGGGCTGGAGAACACCGCCCGCTGGTGCGCCGTGGACGGCCCGCTCGCCGCGTTCCTCCCCGGCCCCGGCGGCCTGGCGCTCGTGCGCCGCCGCTCCGCCTGGGGCGAGCCGGACAGCCGGACCGTGGTCGCCGACACCGAGGGCCGCGTCGGCTACGGCCCCTACGCGCCCGCGTTCGTGCGCGGGATGTTCGAGGCGTGGGTGCTGATGTGCCGGTACCGCGAGGAGCTGGCCGCGCGGCTGGAGCGCGACTTCGCCGTCCGGGTGCTGCTGCGCTCGACCGCGGAGTACACCGGGGACGACCCGCCCGGCGACCCGACGCCCGCCGAGGCCGCCCAGCTCGCGCGCGGCGACGTCCCCTACTTCTTCCGCTCCGCCGGCGGCGGCCCGCTGCTGACCGTGGACGGACCGGCGGGCGAGGCCGAATCGGACCTGCCGCCCGACGCCGGGCTGCGCGCGGGCGCGCGCCTGGACCTGTCGAGCCTCGGCATCGCCCTGCGCGACGCGCTCGCCTACGCCGCGCCGGGCGAGCTGGCCGGGCACGGCGTGCGCGTCACCCCCGACTCCGCGGTCATCGACTGGCCGGAAGGCGGCCGCTCCTTCACCTGGACCTGGTCGCCGGAGTCGGTCCGGCTACACACCGACCCGGCGGCGGGCGAACTCGCCGCCCGGCTGCTCCGGCTCGACCGGCTGGACACGTCCCTGCGCGTCGAGTGGACCGAGGGCGGCTTCAGCGACACCGCGCTGGAGGAGAAGATGCGCGCGCTCACCGACGAGGGCATGGCGCTGCTGGCCGAACTGGACGACTGGCCCACGCCCGCGTGGGTCGGCACCGCCGCCGCTGAGGCCGCCGGCCGCCTCGTCCAGCACGCCGACGGGCACCGCGAGCTGCGCGAGCGCTGCCTGGCGCGGATGACGGCGGCGATGGAGCGCGGCGAGCTGCCCGGTAAGGACGTCGCGTACACCACCGACGCGCTGCGTGTGGGCGACGGCCGATCGCAGGTCTACGGCACGAAGTTCACGCCGGTCGACGGCGTCCTGGTCCCCCTGCCCATCGAGGATCCCGGCGGCGTCGACGCGCGCCGGGCGGCGATGGGCCTGGGGACGCTCGCCGAGTACACCGTCGTGATCCGGAACCGCTTCGGAACGGGAGGCACCACCTCGTGAACTGGTCCAGCTTCGCCGAGAAGCACTGGGAGGAGGGCCCCGCGTTGATCGCGGGCTCACCCCCGGTGGATCCGGCGCGCGCGTTCACGCTGCTGGCGACGTCGGCCGAGCCCTTCCGCACCGGCAGCCGCCACCGCGTCCTGCCCGCCGTCCGCTTCCACCAAGGGGACGGCCGCAGCGCGGCACCCGGGGACATGCTGCCCGCGCCCGGCGAGGACCTCACCGGCTACGCCGCGCGCGTCGCCGGACCGGACGGCTGGCTGATCGAGGCCGAGCAGCCGCTGTTCCTCGACTGGCCACTGTGGTCGGCGGTCCGCGATCTGCTGGACGGGCTGTGGCGCGAGGTCGGCGCCCCCGTCGCACCGGTCGTGGCCGAGCTGACCGCCGGGGACGCGTGGTCGCGCGCGCCCGGCACCGGGGAGACGCACGCGATGCTGACGTGGGTCCTGGCCGGGCGGCTGCGGACACGCCTCGGCGAGGAGACCCTGGAGGCGGGAGCGGGCGATCTCCTCTACTGGCCGGCCGGCACCGTCCACGCCGACGAGTACACCGAGCCGACGCTGACGCTGCGCGTCCACGTCCCCACCGATCCGCGCATGGCGACCATGCACGCCCGCGAGACCCTCATCGAGCTCATGGACGCCGGGTACGGCGACGACCGTGTGCCCTACGTGGGCGACGGGCCGTTCCCGCTGGCGCGGACCGTGGACCTGGTGAGCGGCATCGTCGACTCCGGCGAGCTGACCCGGCTCCTGCGGCTGCGGTGGGCGGCCCGGCGCAGCGCCGCCGGACTCGATCCGGCGCCCGCCCCGCGCCCGCCGGAGCTGCCCGAGGACTGCCGGATCCGCGTCACCGGCGAGGTCCTGCGCGTCCGCGCCGGCAACGACGGCGTCGTGTGGGCGGCCAACGGGCACGCCTTCACCCTGCGCGGCTCCGACGCCGGGCGGATCCTGCGGCGGCTGACCGCGCGCGGGACGGCGTCCACCACCGACTTCCCGGGCGCGTTCGCGCTGCTACAGCGGCTCTACCAGGTCCGCGTGATCGACATGGAGGACTGACATGACCGAGAACGGAGTGGACAGCCCCCTCACCGTCATCGACCGGCTCGACTGGGCCGAGTTCGCCGAGCTGTACTGGGAGAAGCGCCCGGTGCTGATCAAGGACGTCCGGCCGCGCCCCTTCGCCGCCGACGAGGTCTTCCGCGCCGCCGCGCGCGCGACCACGGCGGCGTTCTCCGTCGCCGACCGCCGACTCGACATCGCCCTGCCCCCGGAACCCGGGGACGGCGACCTCGCCGGGTACCACTCACGCGTGTCGGCCACGCTGGACGGACGCCGCTATGCCCTGGTGGTCAGCGTCTTCCACGCCTTCGACCACGGCCTGTGGAAACGCGAGACCGACTTCTACGCCGGACTGTGGGAGCAGGTCGGGCTGCCGCTCACCGGCGCCATCACCACGATGTTCCACGGCACCTACGAGCACAGCCCCGTGGGCGTCCACAAGGACCGGTTCACCACCTTCATGTTCGCCCTGTCCGGGCGCAAGCGCATGCGCTTCTGGACCGAACGCCCCTGGACGCACGACGTGACCACCGTCCTGGACTACCGCGAGTACCTCGGCACGTCCTTCGTCGGTGAGGTCGAGCCCGGTGACCTGCTCTACTGGCCCTCGGCCTACTACCACGTCGGGGAGAACCTCGGCGGCGGTCCGGCGACCAGCGTCAACGTCGGCGTTCCCATCCACGGGCACCGGGCCGAGTACGACCTGGACTGCCTGCTGGCCGACCCCGACCCCGACCTCGACCTGCCGGCCCGGCCGGACACGATCGCGGCGAAGCTGGCGCCGGTGAGCGCCTCGATGTTCACCGAGGGCACCCGGCTCCCCGACGCGCTCACCCAGACCGTCACGGCGATGGGCGCGGTGGCGCGCGGACGCGGGCGGCGGCTGGCGGAACTGGAGCTCGCCCTGCGCGGCTCACGCGGCTTCGCGCCCGTCCCCCACGAGACCGCCCGGTGACGCGGGCCACACCCACGCGAACGGCGGTGAACAAAAAGGAGCGGCGGTCCCCCGGACCGCCGCTCCCCCTCGTGCCAAGGCCTCGAACGACCTCACTCGCGCATAAACGAGGGACCGGACGCACCCCTCAGACGTCCGGTCCCTCTCATGCACGACACCCCGCCGCCACCCCTCGACCGACAGGGCATCGGCCGTAATCGTCGGCCCCAGACGTGGCGGCTTATCGCCGCTCGTTGTCCGCTTTGGGCCGACGTTTGTATCAACGATCCTGCCAGATGATGGTTACGCCCTGCAGGCAGATCTTCTACAACTAGTTCTCGGCGTGTCGGATTCACGCGCTTGTCGGGCACAATCGTCGGTGCCGAAACGACCCGAGAGGACCCCATGGAGATCACGACCCGCCCGCCCACCGACGCCGCCTTCATCGTTCGCGCCGACCCGAAGGCGCAGGCGAAGGTCTTCGGCGCGATGGGCCTGATCGGCGCGCTCGTCCTGCTCGGCGGACTCGTCTCACTCGCCTTCGACTGGAAGTCCCTCGTCGCGTGGGGCCTGAGCGTGGTCGGGCTGGCCACACTCGTGCACACGCTGCTGGAGTACCGCCGCCAGACCACGTTCCCCGTCCTGGCCGTCACCCCCAAGGCCATCTGGTTCCGCATCGGCGTCAAGCACCTGGCGGGCGTCCCGTGGTCCGACGTCACCGACGTGCGCACCAGCACCCACGGCGGCTACTGGTTCGTCCTCGTCGACGCCGACGACGCCGCCGCCGAGCTCGCCTCGCACGCCAAGCTGTGGCAGCGCACCGCCCCGGCCCGCCAAGCTCACGGCACGCCCTTCGCGCTCACCGACGGCGGGAAGGACAAGTCCCGCTGGCAGATCATCGCCGGGATCAACGCGTCACGACCCGGTCACGAGGCGTCCGATGGGAATGCGATTGACGACTCGTCCACGCTGTGACACGTACGACACACCCGGGCCGGGCGTGACCGCAACCCCCTCGCTACCCTGCGGGAAGGAGCCGTATTGCGCGACTCCGCCCGTCTCAAACCATGTCAGCGAAGACGCAGGGAGCAGGGACTAAATCGTGGACCTGTACGAATATCAGGGGCGCGCGCTGTTCGAGCGGCACGGAGTGCCGGTGCTCGACGGTGGAGTGGCCACCACTCCGGAAGAGGCTCGCGCACTCGCCGAGCGGCTCGGCGGCAAGGTCGTGGTCAAGGCCCAGGTCAAGGTGGGCGGCCGTGGCAAGGCCGGTGGCGTGAAGCTCGCCGACGGCGCCCAGGAGGCGTTCGACCGGGCCTCCGACATCCTCGGCATGGACATCAAGGGCCACACGGTCCACAAGGTGATGCTGGCGGAGACCGCCGACATCGCCGAGGAGTACTACTTCTCGTTCCTGCTGGACCGCGCCAACCGCACCTTCCTGTGCATCGCCTCCACCGCGGGCGGCATGGAGATCGAGCAGGTCGCCGAGGAGACCCCGGACAAGGTCCTGAAGCTCCCCATCGACGCCATCAAGGGCGTCGACGAGGCCCTCGCGGCCGAGATCGCCGAGCGGGCCCAGTTCCCGGCCGAGCTGAAGGACCAGCTGGTCCCGATGTTCGTGAAGCTGTGGGCCGCCTTCGTCGCCGAGGACGCCACGCTGGTCGAGGTCAACCCGCTCGCCCTCACCCGCGACGGCAAGGTCCTGGCGCTGGACGCCAAGGTCACCCTCGACGAGAACGCCTCCTTCCGTCACCCCGACCACGCCGAGTACGTCGACGTCAACGCCGTCGACCCGCTGGAGCAGGCGGCGAAGGAGAAGGACCTCAACTACGTGAAGCTCGACGGCAACGTCGGCATCATCGGCAACGGCGCGGGCCTGGTCATGTCCACTCTGGACGTGGTCGCCTACGCCGGTGAGAACCACGGCGGCGCCAAGCCCGCCAACTTCCTCGACATCGGCGGCGGCGCCTCGGCCGAGGTCATGGCCAACGGCCTGGAGATCGTCCTCGGCGACAACGACGTCAAGTCGGTCTTCGTGAACGTCTTCGGCGGCATCACCGCCTGCGACGAGGTCGCCAAGGGCATCGTGCAGGCCCTGGAGATGCTCGCCGCGCGCGGCGACGACGTCACCAAGCCGCTGGTCGTCCGCCTGGACGGCAACAACGCCGACGAGGGCCGCCGGATCCTCGACGAGGCGAACCACCCGCTGGTCCAGCGGGTCGACACGATGGACGGCGCGGCCGACCGCGCCGCCGAGCTCGCGGCGCAGGGAGCGTAGAACGATGGCCATCTTCCTCAACGAGAACAGCAAGGTCATCGTCCAGGGCATGACCGGCTCCGAGGGCATGAAGCACACCCGCCGCATGCTCGCCGCGGGCACCAGCGTCGTCGGCGGCGTGAACCCCCGCAAGGCCGGTACCAAGGTCGACTTCGACGGCACCTCCCTGCCGGTGTTCGCCTCCGTCGCCGAGGCCATGGCCGAGACCGGCGCGGACGTATCGGTCGTCTTCGTTCCCCCGGCCTTCACCAAGGCCGCCGTGATCGAGGCCATCGACGCCGAGATCCCCCTCGCCGTGGTCATCACCGAGGGCGTCCCGGTCCACGACTCGGTCTCGTTCTGGGCCTACAACCAGGACAAGGGCGCCAAGACCCGCATCATCGGCCCCAACTGCCCGGGTCTGCAGTCTCCCGGCAAGGCCAACGCGGGCATCATCCCCGCCGACATCACCGGCGCCGGCAAGATCGGCCTGGTGTCCAAGTCCGGCACCCTGACCTACCAGCTGATGTACGAGCTCCGCGACATCGGCTTCTCCACCGCCGTCGGCATCGGTGGCGACCCCGTCATCGGCACCACCCACATCGACTGCCTCGCGGCTTTCGAGGCGGACCCGGAGACCGAGGCCATCGTGATGATCGGCGAGATCGGCGGCGACGCCGAAGAGCGCGCCGCCGACTTCATCAAGGCCAACGTCACCAAGCCCGTCGTCGCCTACATCGCCGGCTTCACCGCTCCCCCCGGCAAGACCATGGGCCACGCGGGCGCCATCATCTCCGGCTCCGCCGGCACCGCCGAGGCCAAGAAGGTCGCCCTGGAGGCGGCCGGCGTGAAGGTCGGCAAGACGCCTTCGGAGACCGCGAAGCTGATGCGCGAGGTCGTGGCGTCGCTTTAGGACGCGCGAGCACGAGTGATGAGGAAGCCCCGGGCCGGTGGTCCGGGGCTTTTTCACGGGTGGGGGTCGAGGTGTTCGCACATAACTCGCGATTATCGACGACGGTCGATCTCCCGGTCGGGCTCACACGGCGTGAGGCCGAGGTCCACACGTGCGCCGGGGCGCCTGGCGGCGTGATAGGCCACCACCGATTCAGCCACACCGGCCTCGATACCGGCGAGTTCTTCCTCGTCGAAGAGCTTGCGGCGAACGTCTTCCCAGTCGTAGAACGTGGTCATCGCACCTCCATCAGGCTGAACGAGTGAACCCGGCCCGGCATGACGCCGGCCTTTCTCACCGATCAGGCGATGAGCAGCCGCGTGGAACCGAAGTTCGCCACGACTTCCAGGGTTCCCCCCAGTGCGCTCACGTACGCGGCGATCGTGGCGATCTCGCTATTGGCGACCTGACCCCGCTCGATCGCCGAGACGCGCTCCTGCCGGACATGCAGGCGCTCGGCGAGTTGCTGCTGCGTCAGCCCGCGTTCCTTGCGCATCTCGACGAGTCGGGCGGCTCGGCTGATGGCGACGAGCTGAGCGGCCCCCGCCTCGATGTCGGCGAGATCCTCGTCGTCGAAGATCTCGTGCTTGGCGTCTTCCCAGTCAAGGAACTTGGTCATCGTTCGTCGTCTCCACCCGTGTCCAGTTGGTCGAGCCACTCCAAATAGAGAGCCTCCGCCTGAGGAATGGCCGTTGCGTACCAGGCATTCCAGCTCCCGGCCTTGTCACCGGCGACAAGAAGCACCGCGTTGCGAATCGGGTCGAAGACGAACAGGATCCTGACCTCACTTCGGCCTGCCGACGGCGGCCTCAGTTCCTTGAGGTTGTGCCAGTGCGAGCCCTTGACCCGATCGACCAGCGGTCGTCCCAAGGCCGGACCATCTTCCAGCAGTGCGGCCACGGCCCGCCCGACGAGTCGCGACGTTCGCCGATCGTCCTTTCGCAGGCGATGGAGCCATTCCTTCACGTCATCGGTCATCTTGAGCTGCCAGCTCATTCGACTCTCCAGTACTTCGAGATACTAGCATATCGAAGTACTGAACGAGCAAGATTCGAAAGAGTTACCGATTCGTCGGATTTGCGATAGAAGTTTCACGACCGCCGTGCCCGCCACATGTCACGATCGAACACCGGCGCCAGAGGCCCGGGAGGCGAGATCGCGCCCCCGCAACGCCCCACAGCCGCGAAAGCGTGCGGCAGTCCCCTAATCCAGCACCACCCACCGCCCCCCGAAGTCCGCCACCATCTCGAAGCTCCCCCCGAGCGCGCCCACGTACGCCCCCGTCACCCGTCCCGGGAGCGAGGCCGCGTCGCCGCGCTCGATCGCCGAGACCTCGTCCACGGTGATCCCGGCCAGGGACGCCGCCTCGCCCACGCTCAGCCCGCGCGATTCGCGCCGCTCGATGAGGCGGTGCGCGCGGAACAGGCGCGCCGCCGACTGCTCGACGGTCTCGGTCCCGATGCGGATCTCATGCCACGTGTCAGTACCCATGCCCTGACCAACGACGACGCGGCGACACCGGCCCACCTCTGTCGTGTACACGACATTGACATCCCCCGAACGATGCGTATATCGCCCCCGGCAGGCCGCCGCCCATTCGCGCGCTCATCCTGAGACACTTACCGCGATGACCGAGCAGAACCGGAATCGAGGCGCGCAACGCGACACCGCCAGGGTCGACGTGACGGGCGCGCGCAAACCGCGCGCCACGCAACGTGAGACCGTGCCCGTCACCCCGCGGCAGCGGGGCGGCCAGCAGCGGACGGTGGAGGTACGCACGCGCCCGAAACGGCCCCGCACGGCCGGATCGGTCTTCACCGCGGGCGCGGCGACGGTCGGGTGGGCGCTGCTGGTCACCGGCGCGCCGCTGATCGTGGCGGTCCTCGTCCCGTGGTTCATCGCCGGGCATCCCGGCGGCGTCTCGGACGCGGTGCGCGCCGCGGGCGCCGCGTGGCTGCTCGGCCACGGCGTCCCGGTCGGCATCGGCGGCGGGCTCATCGGGCTCACGCCGCTGCTCATCACCGCGCTGCTCGCCTGGCGCGCGTACCGCGCGGGCGCCAACACCGCCCGGGCCATCGGCGCGCGCGACGCCGCCGCGATCCGCTCGGTGCTGCTGGCCGTCGTGCCGCCCTACACGCTCATCGCGGTCATCGTGGCCGCGCTCGTCGACGGCGGCCTCTTCCACGTCTCCGTCCCCCGAAGTGCGCTGCACGCCGCGGTGTTCGCCACCGCGCTGGCGCTGCTGGGCGCGCTGCGCGAATCGGGCGTCGGGCGCCGCCGGTGGACGCGGACGCCGGTGTGGCTGCAACGCGGCGCCTCCGCCGGGCTCATCGCCGCGCTCATCATGCTCGCCGGCGGCGCGCTCGCCGTCGGCATCTCACTGGCCGCCAACGGCAAGGCCGCCCGGCAGATGCTGGAGGGCTACGGCACCGGCGCGATCGGCGTCGGCCTGATCTGCCTGCTGTTCGTGCCCACCGTCGCCATCTGGGCCACCTCCTACCTGCTCGGGCCGGGCTTCGCCTTCGGCGCCGGGACCCGCGTCAGCCTCGTCGACGTCGTCCTCGGGCCCGTCCCGAACGTGCCACTGCTGGCGGCGTTCCCGACGCAGCCCGCGCCCTCCTACGCCAGCTTCATCCTCGGCGTCCCCGTCGTCGCCGGGGTCATCCTGGGCGTCTTCCTCACCCGCCGCAGCGGCGACCTGCGCGTCGGCAAACTCCTGCTGGCCGCGCTCACCGCCGGGCTCGTCGCCGGGGCCGTCATCGCCCTCGCCTGCCTGGCCGCCACCGGGCCCCTCGGCACCGGGCGGCTCGCCGAGATCGGGCCCCGGGTGTGGCTCAGCGCACTCGCCGCCGCCGGGACCGTCACCGTCGCGGCAGGTATCGGCACGCTCGCCACCCGTGCGCTGCTGGGACGCGACCGAAAGTTAAGGTAGGCCGTGACCTCCCCCGCGCGGCTCGCCGTCCTCATCTCCGGTTCCGGCACGAACTTGCAGGCCCTCCTGGAAGCCTGCGCCGACCCCGCCTACGGCGCGACCGTCGTCGCCGTCGGAGCCGACCGGGAGAACATCGCCGGACTCGACATCGCCGCCGCCGCGGGCGTCCCCACCTTCGTGCACCGGGTGAAGGATTACGCCGCCCGCGCCGACTGGGACGCCGCCGTCACCGCGTCCGTCGCCTCCTTCGAACCCGACCTGGTCATCAGCGCCGGATTCCTGAAGATCCTCGGCGAGGGCTTCCTGTCCCGCTTCGACGGCCGCTACATCAACACCCACAACTCCCTCCTGCCGTCCTTCGCGGGCATGCACGGCCCCGGGGACGCCTTCGAGGCGGGCGTCAAGCTCGCCGGGGCCACCCTCTTCTTCTGCGACGCGGGCGTCGACACCGGCCCGATCATCGCGCAGGTGGCGGTGCCCGTCCTCGACGACGACACGGTCGAGACCCTGACCGAACGCATCAAAGTGGCCGAACGCCGGCAGCTCGTCGACTCCGTCGGTGTGATGGTGCGCGACGGCTGGACCGTGACCGGACGCAAAGTAACCCTCGGACGGAAGAGCGCATGAGCGACGTACGCAAACCCATCACCCGTGCCCTGATCAGCGTCTACGACAAGACCGGCCTGGAGGAGCTCGCCCGCGGCCTGCACGCCGGCGGCGTGGCGATCGTGTCCACCGGGTCCACCGCCGCCACCATCGAGTCCTACGGCGTCCCCGTCACCAAGGTCGAGGAGCTCACCGGGTTCCCCGAGTGCCTCGACGGCCGCGTGAAGACGCTGCACCCGCGCGTCCACGCCGGGCTGCTGGCCGACCTGCGGCTGGAGACCCACCGCGCGCAGCTGGCCGAGCTCGACGTCGAGCCCTTCGACCTGCTGATCAGCAACCTCTACCCGTTCCAGCAGACGATCGCCTCCGGCGCCTCCTTCGACGAGTGCATCGAGCAGATCGACATCGGCGGACCGGCGATGGTGCGCTCCTCGGCCAAGAACCACGCCAACGTCGCCGTCGTCACCTCGCCCGCCGAGTACGGCGAGGTCCTCGAAGCCGTCGCCCTGGGCGGGTACACGCCGAACGAGCGCGGGCGCCTGGCCGCCACCGCCTTCCAGCACACCGCGACCTACGACGCCGCCGTCGCCTCCTGGATGGCGCTGCAGACCTCCGACGGCTTCCCGCCCTTCGTCGGGCACGCGCTGGCGCTGGAGAAGACCCTGCGCTACGGCGAGAACCCGCACCAGTCGGCCGCCCTGTACAACGACCCGCAGGCCCCGGCCGGGCTCGCGCAGGCCGAGCAGCTGGGCGGCAAGGAGATGTCCTACAACAACTACGTCGACGCCGACGCCGCCTGGCGTTCCGCGCACGACTTCGACGCGCCCTGCGTGGCGATCATCAAGCACGCCAACCCGTGCGGCATCGCCGTGGGCGCCGACCTCGTCGAGGCCCACCGCAAGGCCCACGAGTGCGACCCGGTCAGCGCCTTCGGCGGCGTGATCGCCACCAACGGCGAGGTGACGCTGGAGCTGGCCGAGCAGATCCGGCCGATCTTCACCGAGGTCATCGTGGCGCCCTCCTACCAGCCCGAGGCGCTGGAGCTGCTGCGCAGCAAGAAGAAGGACCTGCGGATCCTGCGGGCTCCGAAGTGGACGCCCGAGCCGGTGGAGTTCAAGCAGATCTCCGGCGGTGTGCTCGGCCAGACGCCCGACCGCAACAACGCCGAGGGCGACGACCCGGCCAACTGGAAGCTCATCGCCGGTCCCGCCGCCGACGCGGCCACCCTGGCCGACCTGGCCTTCGCCTGGCACGCGGTGCGCTCGGTCAAGTCGAACGCGATCCTGCTGGTCAAGGACGAGGCCACCGTCGGCGCCGGCATGGGCCAGGTCAACCGCGTCGACGCCGCCCGCCTCGCCGTCTCCCGCGCCGGTGAGGACCGCGCGCGCGGCTCGGTGGCCGCCTCCGACGCGTTCTTCCCGTTCCCCGACGGCGCCGAGGTGCTCATCGAGGCCGGGGTGAAGGCCATCGTCCAGCCCGCCGGTTCCATCCGCGACGAGCTCGTCATCGCCGCCGCCGAGGCGGCCGGGGTGACCATGTACGCCACCGGATCGCGGCACTTCTACCACTAAGCAGCCACAGCACTTGATCAACCACAGCACCTCATGAACCACAGCACTTGATCAAACACAGTGGACGGGCCGGGCGATCGCCCGGCCCGTTTCGCTTCCTCTCAACGATGGAGCCACGCACCGCCATGGCGTGATCACCCTCAGGCCGCCGGCCGGGCGTCCCGTACCGTGCAGGGATGCGCGATGGAACCGGCGCCGACCTGCGGCAGCTCCGCCACCTGAACGAGCGCGCCGTGCTGGCCGCCGTCCGGGGCGGCGGGCGCAGCATGCGCGTCGCCGACATCGTCGCCGCCAGCGGACTGGGCCGGACCGTGGTCGAGCAGGTCCTGTCGGGGCTCGCCGAACGCGGCTGGCTGGCCGAGGAACAGGCCGCCGTGCTGGGACCGGGACGTCCCGCGCGGGCCTTCCGCTTCCGCGCCGAGGCGGGCGCGGTCGGCGGCCTGGACGTGGGCGCGCACGGGATCCGGGCCGTGGTCACCGATCTGGCCGGACGGGTGCTGGGCGGCGCGCGGACGGCGGTGCGCCCGGCGATGTCCAGAGTGGAGCGGCTGGAGAACGCGCGCACCACCCTCGCCGCCGCCGCCAAGGAGGCCAAGGCGAAGCGGCCGTGGGCGATCGGGGTCGCCACCACCGGCCAGGTCGACCGGGACGGGCGGGTCCTGCGCTGCAACGCCATCCGCGACTGGGCCGGACTGGCGCTGCCCGCGCAGTTCCGGGCCCCGATCGTGGCCGCCGACAACGACAGCCAGCTCGCCGCGATGGCCGAATGCCGCTGGGGAGCCGCCGCCGACGCCCCCGACTTCGTGCTGCTCCAGGCGGGCCGCCGCACCGGCATGGCGCTGGTGCTGGACGGCACGCCCCGGCGCGGGTTCCACGCCGCCGCCGGGGATCTGTCCCACCTGCCGTTCGTGCGCTGGGAGGCCGCGATCGAGCACCTGCACCGCTGCCCGGACGTCCCAGCGTCCCTGCCGCTGCCCGAACGCGCCGAGCGCGCCTTCGCCGAGGCGCGCGCGGGCAGGCGGCACGCTCGTTCGGCCGTCCGGCGCTATGTCGCGGCGATGGCGGCGGCGGCCGCGACGGCCGTGGCGATCGCCGATCCGCGCCTGCTGGTGCTGGGCGGGACGCTGTCGCGCTCGGCGGACGTGATCCTGCCGCGCCTGGCCGAGGAGCTGGCCAAGATGTGCGCGGTGGTCCCCGAGCTGCGCGCATCCACTCTGGACGCCGACAGCGCGGCCCTCGGCGGGGCGGCCCTGGCGCTGGACCGGCTGGAGGCGCGGCTCCTGGCGCCCTCCCGGGGTCCGCTACCCGATCTCGGCGTGAACAGCCTCTGAAGATCGACCCCACGCTCTTGACGGCGAGGTCTGCGCTCAATAACGTCGGGCCCCGACAGAATTCCACCGCCCCCGGAAGGCCGTCCCGATGCATCCCGACAAGATCCGCCGCAGAACCTTCCTCACCGCCGCGGGGGCGATCGCCACCGCCACCGCCGTCGGCGACCTCGCCGTGGCCACCCCGGCCGCCGCCGAGAGCGCCGACGAGTACGTCGACGTCCAGCTCCTGAACATCACCGACTTCCACGGCTACATGCAGCCGCCCTCGGCCGGTTCCGGTGGCGTCATCACCGGCGCGGACGGCGTGAAGCTCACCGTCGGCGGCGCCGGGTACATCGCCACGCACCTGAAGCGGCTGCGCGAGGGGAAGAAGAACTCGATCTTCTTCTCCTCCGGCGACAACTTCGCCGGCTGGCCCTTCGAGACCGACGCCCACGCCAACGAGCCGACCATCGAGGTCCTGAACGCGCTGGGCCTGGACTTCACCACCGTCGGCAACCACGAGCTGGACAAGACCGCCGACTTCCTCATCAAGCACATGGAGAAGGGCCGCCCCTGGCCGGTCGTGGGCCGCGACAACAGCTTCCTCGACTCCACCGGCACCCGCTTCCGCGGCGCCGACTTCCGCTTCTACAGCGGCAACATCGTCTGGGCCGATACGGAGAAGACCGTCGTCCCGCCGTACAACATCGAGTGGGTCGACGCCGGGCACGGGCGCAAGCTGCCCGTCGGCTTCATCCACCTCACCGTCGAGGACACCCCGGTCGGCTCCACGTCCTACCAGCCCTCGATGAAGGCCCTCGACGACATCGCCACCGCCAACAAGTACGCGGCCCTGCTGAAGAAGAAGGGCGTGCACGCCATCATCGTCAACATCCACGACGGCGGCGTGGCGGGCAACGACTACAACGCGGGCACCGACCCGTCCGGCCCGGTCTTCGAGCTGGCCGCCAAGGCCTCCCCCGACATTGCCGCGATCGTGACCGGGCACTGGCACTGCCGCTTCAACATGATGCTGCCCGACCCCAGCGGCGTGCTGCGGCCCATCACCGAGGCGGGCAACCACGGGCAGGTCATCACCGAGATCAACCTGAAGCTGGACCGCAAGACCGGCCACGTGATCCGCGAGCTGACCCGCTCCACCAACCACGCCATGACCCGGGACGTGCCGCTGGACCCCGAGGTCCAGTACATCGCCGACTACTGGTCGGCGCAGGGCAAGCGCCGCTACGCCACGCCGCTGGCGCGCGTCACCGCCGACTTCACCCGCGCCCAGGACGCCTCGGGCGAGTCCACGATGGGCAACCTGGCCGCCGACTATCTCCTGTGGAGCGCCAATCAGAACCCCGACGGCGAGGCCGATCTGGCGCTGATCGCGACCAAGCCGGTCAAGGGCTCGGTGGCCATCGCCGCCGATCTGCTGTTCGCCAAGGGCACCAACCCCTCCGACACCGACGGGCAGATCCTGTTCGGCGAGGCCTGGAACGCCATCGGCTACGGCAACCCGGTACTGACCGTGACGCTGCCCGGCGCCAAGCTGCTGGAGGTGCTGGAGCAGCAGTGGCAGGCGCAGCCCGACGGTACGGTGAAGTTCGCGCCGCTGGCCGTCTCGGAGAACGTGTCCTATGTGTACGACCTGAGCCGCCCGGCGGGTGCGCGCATCGGCGCGGACGCGGTCCGGATCGGCGGCGAACCACTCGATCCGGACCGCGAATACCGGGTGGCGGCCCTCGCGTACACCCTGATCGGGGCGGACGGTTACGGCGCGTTCTCCGGGTTCATGAACCCGGTCCGGGGCGAGCGCGACCGTGAGGGATTCATCGCCTATCTCCGCGCGCACCCGGTGATCACTCCGGCGCCACTGGGGAGGGCTGCGCCGAAGTAGTCGCTGAACCATCCCGGGCGCGCGGCCCGCGCGCGCCCGGGATGATCTCGTTCCCCGCCCTCTCCGGCCCTGTCCCGGGCCGGAGAAGCCTCATCGTCCTTCTCCCGGGCGCGGGACGGCCGTGCCGCCGTCCCGCGCCCTTGGGAGAGAGGATGCCGGTGGGACCCGCCCACGTGGGTCCCACCGCCCCCGTTCACCCGTCTGTGCGGGTGAAGTCCATGGTCCAGTTGGTCTCCCAGGTGTCGCCGCCGTCGGCGGAGTAGTCCTGTACCCAGCCGAAGGCGTCGGGGCCGTGGGAGTGCCAGAGGTTGCGGACCAGTACCGGCCGGCCGTCGTGTTCGGTCTCGCCGTAGAAGACGCCGTCGCCGTCGTTGATCTTGCCGACGACGGGCTCGGAGAGGACGCCGTCGTCGCCGCGGACCCAGTAGAGGGACCATTCGCCGGACTTGGCGTCGCGCAGGCCGAGGGTCATGCCGGTGGAGTTCTTGGTCGGGAAGTCCATCTCGTCGGCCATCGCCGCGCCGCCGAGGAGCCAGGTGCAGACCGAGGTGGCCGGGAACTCCTCCCACTCCTCGACATCGGCGAGCCAGACGGTCCGACGGCGGTTGGCCACCGACCAGGTGCCGGTGAAGAAGTCGAATTCGCTCATGCCGAAAGACTCGGCGGTGATGCTGCCATTGGCTGTCAGGGTTTCGGTAACGCTTCGGGCGCGGGGGCCGGCCGGCTCCCGCGCCCGATGGGCCGGTGGTGCCCGGGTGTCAGTCGTTGGCGCAGCGCAGGACGGGCGCGGCGCCGAAGTCGGCCGGGTCGAGTCCGGCGGGTCCGGTGACGGTGAAGGTGTGGCTCTCGCCCGGAAGCAGCGTGACGAGGGCGGTGTCGGCTTCGCAGGCGGGGTGCACGCGGTCGGGGAACAGGGTGAGGTCGCGCAGGAGGCTTCCGGCGGTGACGCGGACGGTGTAGCCGCCGGGGACTTCGGCGGCGGTGACGCCGAAGGTGGCCGCCGGGTGGTCCAGGTCCTTGTCGCGGTCGAAGAACCACCAGGCGCGCTGCCCGGCGAACTCGGCCAGCAGCAGTTCGGCGCGGGCGTCGTCGGGCCGGGTCAGGTCGGCGGGGAGTTCGAGGGCCGCGCCGCCGCGGGCGGCGGCGTGCAGTGGCGCGTCGTGTTTGGCCAGCACGCGGCCGTCGAAGTCACGGCGGGTGACGGCGACCTCGCCGACGAGGTCCTCGCCGGTGTCGTTGAGTCCGAAGAGGACGACGTCGTCCCCGCGGCGCTGGAAGGTGAGCAGCCGTTCGGCGTGTGCGTCGCGCAGGGCGTACCAGAGGGGCTTGCGGCGTCCGTCGCCGTCCACCGCGGCCCACGACGTCACCGGCCAGCAGTCATTGAGCTGCCACATGATCGTGCCGGTGCACAGCGGCCACAGGGACCGGAAGTGGGTGATGCCGAGGGCGAGCGCGCGGGCCTGGTTGAGCTGGGTGAGCCAGTGCCAGTCGTCGAAGTCGCGGGGTGGCCGGAAGTGCGCGTCCAGGCCGCGCTTGAGTTTGGCGTCGCCGCCGATGGCCTTCTGGTGGTGGGCCATGCCGGGTGAGTCGGGGGCGAGTTCGGGGTCCGATATGGACCGTCGCAGGGTCGCGTGCGCGGGTGGCGCCTGGTAGCCGAACTCGGCGGCGAAGCGGGGGCGGTAGTCGAGGTAGCGGGTGTAGTCGTCGGTGTTCCACACGTCCCAGATGTGGGTGGTGCCGTGTGCGGGGTCGTTGGGGTGGATGTCGCGGGTTCCGGCGTAGGGGCTGCCGGGCCAGTAGGGGCGGGTGGGGTCGAGTTCGGCGACGACGGCGGGCAGGACCTCGAAGTAGTACCCGGCGCCCCAGGTGCGGTCGCCGAGTGCCTCGATCCAGTCCCAGTCCTGATGCCCCCACAGGTTTTCGTTGTTGCCGGTCCACACGACCAGGCTCGGGTGGGAGGCGAGCCGGGCGACGTTGTCGCGGGCCTCGGCGGTCACCTCGGCGGCGAGCGGTTCCTCTTCGGGGTAGGCGGCGCAGGCGAAGAGGAAGTCCTGGCCGATGAGGACGCCGAGTTCGTCGGCGAGGTCGTAGAAGTTGTGGGACTCGTAGATGCCGCCGCCCCAGACGCGCAGGAAGTTGATCCCGGCCTCGGTGGCCTGGCGGAACCGGTCGGCGAGGCGGTCGCGGGTGATGCGCGCGACGAAGACGTCGTCGGGGATCCAGTTGGCGCCGCGTACCAGGATCGGCCGGTCGTTGACCAGGACGGTGTAGGGCGTGCCGTGCTCGTCGGGTTCGGTGTCGAGGCCGACGGTGCGGAAGCCGATCCGGCGGGACCAGGCGTCCAGCTCGGTGTCTCCCTTGTGGAGGGTGACGGTGAGGTCGTGGAGCGGCTGGGCGCCGTGCCCGCGCGGCCACCAGGTCTGGGCGCCGGGGACGGCGAGGTCGGCGGTGATCGTGGTGGCGCCCTCGGGGACGGCGAGGAGCGCCGACGCCCCGGCGACGGCCACGCGCACCTCCAGCCCGGCGGGCGCGGGGGCGGGCAGGTCGGCCTCGACGCGGACGCGCCAGCCCTCGTCGTCGCGGTGGGTCTGGGGACGGACGCGCTCAAGCCGGGCCAGCGACCACTCGTGCAGCGCGATGTCGCGCCAGATCCCGGCGGTCACCAGGGTCGGGCCCCAGTCCCAGCCGAAGTTGCAGGCGTTCTTGCGGATGAAGTTGAACGGTTCGGGGTAGGCGTTGGGACGGTCGCCGAGCCAGTCGCGCAGCCGCTCGGCGTAGGCGTAGGCGGAGTCGAAGCGGACCGCGAGGGTGTTCTCGCCCTCGCGGAGCAGGTGCCGCACGGGGAAGCGGTACTCGCGGTGCATGTTCGCCGTGCGGCCGACCTCGACGTCGTTGACCGTGACGGTGGCGACGGTGTCCAGCCCGGCGCACACCAGGTCCACATCGGAGGCTCCGGTGTCGTGCCAGGTGAAGGCGGTCTCGTAGTGCCAGTCGGCGCGGCCGATCCAGGCCAGCGCGGTCTCGTTGGCGTCGAGGTAGGGGTCGGGGATGAGCCCGGCGGCGAGCAGGTCGGTGTGCACGCAGCCGGGGACGGTGGCCGGCACCGTCGCGGTGGCGATCGGCGCGGGCACGTCGGAGCCGGTCGCGGCGGTCAGCCGCCAGCCGGTCCGCAGGGGCAGAAGCTGGCTCATGGTGCTCCTCGGAGGGGATCGGGACGAGGTGCGAGACAAGGTTGTCCGGGCAGCCTACTGAACCGGGTAAGCACCCGGTCCGGCCGGTCACCCGCGTCCCCCGTGACGTGAACCTACCGCCCCGGGCCGGGGATGAGGGCGTTCCGGGCACACCGGGGTAGTTTTGACGGCACAGCTCAACCGGTGAACCGGAGAACCCCGTGACCCACCCCGCCCGGCGCCTCTCCCACCGACGCCCGACCATCGCCGACATCGCCCGGCGGGCGGGAGTGTCGAAGGGCGCGGTCTCCTACGCCCTCAACGGGCGCCCCGGCGTGTCCGAGGAGACCCGCCGCCGCATCCTGGCCATCGCCGCCGAGGTCGGCTGGCAGCCCAACAGCGCCGCCCGCACGCTCTCCGGCGCCCTGTGCAACGTGGTCGGCCTGGCCCTGTCGCGCCCGGCGCGCGTCCTGGGCATCGAGCCGTTCTTCATGGCCCTGGTCAGCGGGCTGGAGGCCGAACTCCACGCCCACGACTACGGGCTGACCCTCCAGATCGCCGACGGGCACGCCTCCGAGCTGGCGGTCTACCGGCGCTGGTGGGCCGAGCGGCGCGTGGACGGCGTGCTCGTGTGCGACCTGCGCGTGGACGACCCGCGCGTCCCGGTGCTGGAGGAGCTCGGCCTGCCCGCGGTGGTCATCGGCGGCCCGGGCCACACCGGCGACCTGACCAGCGTGTGGGCCGACGACTCGGCGCCGCTCACCGAGACCGTGGAGTACCTCTACGCCCTCGGGCACCGCCGGATCGCGCACGTGGCCGGGCTGTCGGAGCTGCTGCACACGCGCGTGCGGACCGCCGCCTTCCACGAGGTGACCTCGCGGCTGGGCCTGAGCGACGCGATCACGCTGTCCTCGGACTACACCGGCGAGGCCGGGGCGCGCATCACCCGGCGGCTGCTCAGTTCCCCCAACCGGCCCACCGCGATCGTCTACGACAACGACATCATGGCCGTGGCCGGGCTGTCGGTGGCGCAGGAGCTGCGGGTGGACGTGCCGGGCGAGCTGTCCATAGTGGCCTGGGACGACTCCCCGCTGTGCCGGCTGACCCACCCCGCGCTCACCGCCCTCGGCCGCGACATCCCCGCCTATGGCGCGCTGGCCGCCCGGCGGCTGCTGGACGTCATCTCCGGCGCCGCGCCCGCCGCCCACCGCGACGCCCCCGCCGAGCTCACCATCCGCGGCAGCACCGGCGCGCCGGACGCGAAACGGGCCACCCGGTAGACCGGGCGGCCCGCTCCTCCACGGACCGGGCCACCGCGCGGGCGGCCCGGCCATGCTCGTCCGATATGGACGGTCCTATGTGGTGACGGTGACCGGGACGCGGGCGATCTCGGCGCCGGTGCCGTCGGTGAGGACGACCACGCCGTAGTAACGGCGTCCGGCGAGGAGACCGGTCCAGGAACCGGTGACAGTGAAGGCCTTGTCGACCGTCACGTACTGGCTCGCCGGGCTCAGCGAGAGGTTGCCCTCGTTGCCCCCGAGCGACACCGCGTGCAGCTTCCCGTCGACGGGTTCACCCCGCGGCGAGTCGAACAGGTCGACGAAGACCACGTAGGTCGCGCCGCCGGGCAGGCTCACGTGCTCGGTCGCGCCCTCCGAACCGGAGGTCGGGCCGGCCGTCAGCGAACCGTCGGCGTTCTTCACGTAGGCGTACAGGTCGATGTCGGTGCCGGTCTCGTACTCGTTGTCGAAGGTGTCGACGAGTCCGGTCTTACCGGCGGGAACGGTGACCTCGACCTTCTTGGTGTGGTCGCTCTCCACCGGCGCGTTGGTGGGGAAGCCCTCCGACTGCGGGTTGGACAGGGCCACGTGGCTGGTGTTGTCCAGGCCGAGGCCGATGACCGACGCGTTCAGCTGACCGGCGTAACCGGACACACCGTTGATCGCGACCGAACCGGTGACGCCCTTGCCGGCGACCTCCTTCGGCGTGGCGACCGCGCCCGGCTTCAGCACGACGGGGCTGCGCACGACGTGCCCGCTGAGGTCCTTCCAGGTGTACGAGCCCGAGGTCCACACGCCGAGGGCGGCGTCGGTCCGGGTGATCGTGATCTTGAAGGACGCCGACTGGCCGGGACGCAGCACCAGCGAGGTCGGGCTGATGGTCATCTTGGTGCCCTTGGGCGCCTCGGTGACCGCGAAGTACGTGCTGGTCGACTTGCCGACGTTGGTGACGGTACGGGTGACCGTCTCGGCCTTGACGAAGTTCCCGATCGAGACCGACGGGTAGTTCAGCTGCGTCGGGTCGATCGTGTTGCCGTCCTGGGCGCACACGTCGGGGAACTTGACCTGGAGCTCACCGATGCCGCAACCCCACGCCAGCCAGTCGTCCTGGTCGGAGTTGTAGACCAGACCCGGGTCGAAGGCCAGGCTCGGGCGGACGTGCCCGGAGCCGTAGTCGAAGACCGTGGCGTCGTGGCCCGCGCGCTGGATCGGCTTGCCCTGGTTGTCCAGCGTGGTCGCGGTGGTCATCAGCGCCGACTTGACCATCATCGGGGTCCAGTCGGGGTGCTTGCCCTTCACCAGCGCGGCGATGCCGGCGATGTGCGGGCTGGACATCGAGGTGCCCTGCGCGGAGGCGAAGTTCGCGCCACCGTTGCCCGCGGGGGCGTAGGCGGCGATGACGTCCACACCGGGCGCGGTGATGTCCGGCTTCAGCAGGTCGCCGCCACCGGCGATGGCGGGACCGGCCGAGGAGAAGTCGGCCATGGTCGGCGCGCGGTCCGGCGCGTAGACCCCGGGCGCCAGCGCGCCGGTCGGGGTCGCCGAACCCGCCAGGTAGTCGAGGACCTTCTGGGCCTCGGCGGCGGTCAGGTGCACCGACGGGACGGCGTGGAAGTCGGACGCGATGTCCTGGCCACCGCCGACGATGTTCCGCAGGATCATGCCGACACCGCCGGCGTTCTTGACCTCCTGCGACTTGTCGGTGCGCGCGTTGGTGCCGCGCTGGCAGACCACGAGCTTGCCCGCGGCCTTGGCCGGGTCGAGCGTCCCGAGGAAGCACAGGTTGGCCTCGGCGACCGACGAACCCGCCTTGGCGATGTCCTTGGACTGGACGATCGGCGAGCTGGGCAGGCCGCTGCCGCGACCCGCGCCGACGGCGGTGACGCCGTTGCCGAGGGTCAGGGTGGTGGAGTACGCGCGGCCGTGGGTGCTGGCGGCGACCGTCGTGGTCCACGGGGTGTTGTGGTTGACGGTGCTGCCCGGGCCGTCGTTGCCGGCCGAGTTCGCCACGAAAACGCCCGCCGCGGCGGCGTTGAAGTAGGCGGTCTGGACGGCGGTGAAGGCGACGGTGTTGGAGCCGCTGATGGAGAAGTTGATGACGTCCACACCGTCGTTGACGGCGTCCTCGATGGCCGCGACCGAGTTGGCGGCGTTGGCACCGCAGTTACCGGTCGGGCGGCGCCAGCAGACCTTGTAGATGGCCAGGCGCGCGGCCGGGGCCATACCCGAGATCTTGCCGACGTTCTGGCCGCCGATGATGGCGTCGACGCCGTTGTTGCCCGCCGCGGTGGACGCGGTGTGCGAGCCGTGGCCGTGGTAGTCGCGCGGGGAGTCGAACTCCTCGGGGACGGCGGTCACGTTGTTCTTGTACCAGCGAGCGCCGATGACCTTGTTGTTGCAGGCGACGTCCTTGGTGGGGTCGCCGGTGGTGCCGGTCTGGCACGTGCCGTTCCACTTGGCGTCGATGATCGCCTGGTCGGGACGCGGCTCGGGCAGCGCCCCGAAGGCGCCGTTCTCCGGGACGTAGCCGGAGTCGATGACGCCGACGATGACGCCCTCACCGGCGTGCTCCACGCCCTGGTACTGCTTCTGCCAGACGCCGTTGGAGCCGGTCAGGCCGAGGAAGTCGGGGGTGGTGACGGTGTCGTCCTCGAACTCCTCGTCGGGGTAGATCCCCTTGACGCCCTTGGTCTTGGCCAGGGTCGCCGCCTCGGACGCGCTCAGCTCGGCGGTGAAGCCGTTGAACACGGTGTCGTAGGTGCGGCTCACCTCGGCGCCCGGCACGATCGCCAGGACGTCGTTGCGAAGCGCGGCGAGGTAGTTGCGGTAGCGCTTGACGGCGAATCCGTCCGGGTTCAGCCGGTCGCCGTCCTTGGGCTGGGTGGCGCTGAGACCGGCGACGTCACCCTCGTAGCTGGACGCGGGCGCCTGCTCCAGTTCCACGATGTAGCGCCCGGCGGTGTAGGTCGTGGGAGGCGTGCTCGTGCCCTCCCCCGCCGCGGCAGCGCCCGGCACGGAGAGGAAAGCGGCGGTCGTGATGACCGCGGTCGCAATGCTTAAAGTCGCCGGCGATCTCCGGCCCGGGAACATTTTCGAGGACACAGATGTGCACCCTCCGTTTGAGTGACTGCTCCCCCGGGAGCAGACGCGCCGGGGCAGGGCGCGCGCCCGAAGCCTAGGCCGGACGATCGACCGATGTAAATCAACCGAAGGGCCGGGGAGCCCGTGGTGAGGGCCTTGGAGGACGCCGCGAGGACGGGGAGAGGACGACGTCCCAGGTGGCAACGCGCCGATGTCCCGAGGGTGAACGCCGATGCGAGGGATAACCCTCATACGGCTCGCGACGGCACCCTGAATGGTGTTCGTCCCCATTGGAGTCGCGCAATTGGCCGCCATTCGCCGAATTCGCTCGATCCCGTGCCACCGAACCGATTCACCGCCGACATCGGCGTCCGGTACCCGGTGCCGCACGGCGGCCCGGATACTCTGTACGCACTCTTGCCCTCCAGAAAGGACCCACCCCCGTGGTCTTGCGTCAGCTCAAGGCGATCTTCGGTGCCGGGGTCACCGTCGACAGTGTCCTGACCGACCCCAACGTCACCCCCGGCGGGACCCTCAGCGGGGAGGTCACCTTCACCGGCGGCGAGGTCGACCAGAAGGTCGAGGGCATCACCATCGAGTTCACCGCCATGGTCGAGCTCGACGACAAGGGCGAGGAGGCCAAGGCCACCTTCGACTTCCACCGCGCCCAGGTCTCCGGCCCCTTCCAGCTCGCCAAGGGCTCCACGCACACCGTCGCCTTCGCGATCCCGGTCCCGCTGGAGACCCCGATCAGCGCCGTCGGCGGCCGCCCGCTGCCGACCATGAAGCTGGGCGTGTCCACCGAGCTGTCCCTGGACAACGCCTTCGACAAGGGCGACCTGGACCCGCTGGTGATCGAGCCGACGCCGATCCAGAAGGCCGTCCTGGACGCCATGGTCGAACTGGGCTTCGTGCTCCAGATCGCCGACCTGGAGTCGGGCACCATCCCCGGCTCGCACATGCCGTTCTACCAGGAGATCGAATTCTGGCCCGGCGGCGAGTTCAAGGAGCGCTTCACCGAGGTCGAGCTGACCTTCGTGACCGGCAAGGCCACCACCGACGTGATCTTCCAGGCCAACGACAAGGGCAGCCTGACCTCACCCGCGCACGACACCTACCAGCGCTTCACCATCACCAACGACGCGCCGGGCGACATCCTGGAGACCCTGCGGACGCAGCTCACCCAGCTGGGACAGCGGCAGGGCGTGGCCTGACCCGGGCCGACCCATGACGAAGCCCACCCGGGCCGCCCGGGTGGGTTTTTCGCGCTCTTGGGGGAGAGAGGAGGGGAGGAGACGAGGGAAGAGATACCGGAAGTCCGCCCCGCCCCGCCACGCCGACCACGCCGCCCTCGAACACGACCCACGCCTTGATTCCGCACGCGGGGGCCGGGTTCGGCTGACCTCGAAGATCGCCCGGATCACCTGCTCGGTGCGCCCGTCCCCTCACACACCCGAGCGCGGGTCTCGGGCGCGCCTCACCACGACCATCGGCCTGCCGGGCACATCGTCAAAGACGGCCTGCTCGATGCGCCCAACCACTCACACACCCGCGCGCGGCCTCCAGGCGAGCACCCCCACCAACCCCCGGCCGACCGAGCCCATCCTCAAAGCCAGATGCCCCGCCCTCGATCGGCGAGCGAAAAAATAGCCGGTGGGTGGTCGCGAGCGACCCCCCACCGGAGGCGGAAACGGGAGACAAGGCGTTCCGCGGGACCCGCGAGGGTCCGGACACTGAGTGTAGACAACTCCGCACAGCCGGTCACAGGCATCCCCCGCATCGCCGATCAGTGACCTCGCGACCGGCTCCACATCATCCGGCTCGCCCGCGAACCGCCCTCACCGGCTCAGTCGATGATGTGCTCGGCCTGCGCGGCGAAGTGGCAGGCGCTCGGGTGCGGGTCGGCCTCACGCGGGATCAGTGGCGGGTCCTCCTGCGCGCACAGGTCGGTGGCCTTCCAGCAGCGCGTGCGGAACCGGCAGCCCGAGGGCGGGTTGGCCGGCGAGGGCACGTCCCCGGTGAGCCGGATGACGTTGCGGTGCTCGCGGGCATCGGGGTCGGGGACGGGCACCGCCGACAGCAGCGCCTGCGTGTACGGGTGGGTCGCGCGCTGGTAGATCTCGTCCTCGCTGCCGATCTCCACGATCCGGCCGAGGTACATCACCGCGACCCGGTCGCAGATGTGCCGGACGACCGAAAGGTCGTGCGCGATGAAGATGTAGGACAGCCCGAGCTCGGCCTGGAGCTTCTCCAGCAGGTTGATGACCTGCGCCTGGATCGACACGTCCAGCGCCGAGACGGGCTCGTCGCAGATGATGATCTCCGGGTTGAGCGCCAGGGCCCGGGCGATGCCCACGCGCTGCCGCTGCCCGCCGGAGAACTGGTGCGGGTACCGGTTGATGTGCTCGGGGTTGAGGCCGACCAGGTCGAGCAGCTCGCGGACGCGCGCGTCCCGGTCGCCGCCGACGCCGTGGATGATCAGCGGCTCGGCGATGATGTCGCCGACGGTCATGCGCGGGTTGAGCGAGGTGTAGGGGTCCTGCATGACCATCTGGACCTCGCGCCGCAACCGCCGCAGCTCGCCGCCCTTGGCCGCGACGATGTCGCGCCCGTCGTAGACGGCCGTCCCGGCGGTGGCCTCCTCCAGGCGCATCAGCAGTTTGGCCAGGGTGGACTTGCCGCAGCCGGACTCCCCGACGATGCCGAGGGTCTCTCCCTTGTGGAGGACGAAGTCGACGCCGTCGACGGCCTTGACCTCGCCGATCCGGCTGCGGAACAGGATGCCCCGGGTGATCGGGAAGTGCTTCACCATGCCGCTGACGCTCAGCAGCGGCTCCCCCAGCGCGGGCGCGGTCATAGCTCCGGGTCCTTCCTGGTCGGCTCCAGCGTTCCGGCGAGCACCTCGCGCGCGAAGTGGCAGGCCGCGTCGCGGCCCTCGCCCAGCGACACGCTCGGCGGCACGTCGGTGCGGCAGACGTCGCGGACGTAGCGGCAGCGCGGGTTGAACGGGCATCCGGCGGGGATGCGCGTCAGGTTCGGCGGCAGGCCCGGGATGGTGCGCAGGGTCTTGCCCTTGTCGTCCAGGCGCGGGATCGAGTTGAGCAGGCCCAGGGTGTACGGGTGGGCCGGGCTCTTGTAGAGCGCGTGGACCTCGGCGTGCTCGATGATGCGCCCGGCGTACATGACCGCGATCCGGTCGGCGACGTCGGCGACCACGCCGAGGTCGTGGGTGATCAGGATCATCGCGGTGTTCAGTTCCCGGCGCAGGTCGGCCAGCAGGTCCATGATCTGGGCCTGGACGGTCACGTCGAGCGCGGTGGTCGGCTCGTCGGCGATGACCACCTTCGGCTGCTGCGCCAGCGACATGGCGATCATGACGCGCTGGCGCATGCCGCCGGAGAACTGGTGCGGGTAGGCCTTCAGCCGCTCCCGCGCGGCGGGGATCTTCACCAGGTCCATCAGTTCGACGGCCTTGTCCAGGGCGTCCTTTTTGGACAGGCCCTCGCGCTTGCGCAGGGTTTCGGAGATCTGCCAGCCGACGGTGAAGACCGGGTTGAGGGCGGAGAGGGCGTCCTGGAAGATCATGGCGATCTCCTTGCCGCGCACCGCCCGCCGCTCGTTCTCGCTCGCGGTGAGCAGATCGCGTCCCTTGTAGAGGATCTGCCCGCCGGTGACGAACCCGGGCGGGCTGTCCAGGATGCCCATGATGGCCTGCGCGGTGACCGACTTGCCCGAGCCGGACTCGCCCAGCACGGCCAGGGTCTCACCGGCGTCCAGGTGGTAGGACACGCCGTTGATGACCTTGGCGACGCCTTCGCCGGTGCGGAACTCCACGAACAGGTCGCGGACCTCCAGGAGGTGCCCGCCGCCGTCGTCTGGCCCGGGCGCGCTCGCCTTTTCGATGACCGACTGGTCCGTGGAGTGCTTGCCCACCGCGCTCACCTCAGCTTCGGGTCGAAGGCCTCACGCACGGCGTCGCCGAGCATGATGAACGCCAGGACGGTCAGGGCCAGGAAGGACGACGGGAACAGCACCGGGCCGAGCGCGTTGCGGACGCGGGCGGTGGCGTCGGCGATGTCGCCGCCCCAGGAGATCCACGGGGGCTTGAGGCCGATGCCGAGGAAGGACAGGGTCGCCTCGGTGGCGATGAAGGAGCCCAGGGCGATGGTCAGGACGACGATGACCGGCGCCATCGCGTTGGGCCCGATGTGGCGGGTCATGATGCGCCAGTTGGTCGCGCCGAGCATCCGCGCGGCCTGCACGTAGTCCTGGTTGCGGGCCGACAGGACCGAGCCGCGCACGATGCGCATCGCGCTCGTCCAGCCCAGCAGGCCGAGCGCGGCGATGACCATCAGCAGCCCGAGCCACATGTTGCTGTTGTTCTTGAAGCCCGACAGGATCACGATCGCGCCCAGCAGCAGCGGGATGCCCAGGATGATGTCGGTGAAGCGGGCGATGATCGCGTCGGCCAGGCCGCCGTAGTACCCGGCGAGCATGCCCAGGACGATGGCGATGAACGCCACCACGATGACCGAGCCGATGCCGACCATCAGCGAGGCGCGGGCGCCGTGGATGGTGCGGGCGTAGATGTCGCAGCCCTGGAAGTTGTAACCGAACCAGGCCTCGGAGCTCGGCGGTTTCAGCGAGCGCCCGAGCGCGCAGTCGGTGGGGTCCTTGTGCGTGAACAGCGTGGGGAAGATCGCCATGACCACCAGGATCACGATGATGACCGCCGAGATGATCGCGATCGGGTTCTTCCGCAGGTCCCGGAACGCGTCCGAGGCCAGCGACCGGGGACGGCCGGAGACCTCCGTCAGCTCGGCCGTCACGCGCTTCTCGGTACTGGCCGCCTCGCCTTCGGCGATGGCCGCCCGCTCGTCGTTGGGAGGCAGGGCGTTCGGGTCACTACTCATAGCGGATCCTCGGGTCGAGCACGGCGTAGAGCACGTCGACGATCAGGTTCATGACGAGGTAGACGATGACGAGAAGGCTGACGATCGTCACGACCGTCGGGCCGTCCTCCAGGTTGATGGCCTTGGCGAGTTCGAAGCCGATGCCGGGGATGTTGAAGATCTTCTCGGTGACGATGGCGCCGCCCATGAGGCCGCCGAGCTCGATGCCGAGGAACGTGATGACCGGGATGAGGGAGTTGCGCAGGACGTGGACGCCGACCACGCGCAGCCGCTTGAGGCCCTTGGCCTTGGCGGTGCGGACGTAGTCGGCGCGCAGGTTCTCGCTCACCGAGCCGCGCGTCAATCGCACCGCCGTGGCCAGTGACAGTGAGCCGAGCACGATGGCCGGCACCAGATAGGCCGACAATGTCCCGGCGCCGCCGACGTTGGTCACCCACAGGCCGTACATCGAGCCGATCATCGCCAGCGTCGAGCCGATGACGAAGACGGGGATGGAGATGATGACCAGGGTCAGCAGCAGGACGGTGGTGTCGAAGACCCCGCCGCGCTTCATGGCCACCCACACCCCGAGCGGGATGCCGACGACGACCACGAAGATGAAGGCCAGGAACGCCAGCCGCAGCGTGTAGGGCCAGGCCGACAGGACCAGGTCGGCGATGTCGCGGTTGGACAGGTTGTTGCCCAGGTCGAAGCTGAGCAGGCCCTTCATGTAGTAGAAGTACTGCACGATGAAGGGCTGGTCGAGGTGGAACTGCTCGGTGAGCGCGGCCCGCACCGAGGGGCTCATCGGTTTCTCACCTGCCAGCGCCGCCAGCGGGTCCCCGCTCGCGGCGAACATGAGCCAGTACACCAGCAGCGTGGTGCCGAAGAAGGCCAGCACCATCTGTAGCAACCGGCGGATGATGTAGCGGAACATCGCTCAAGCCCCTCACGGCCCGGCGCGGCCGGGCCCTTTCCGCGTATGCCCTCAGGTCAGGGTGGGTGGGTGAACGGCCGGAGTCGATCCCCATCGACTCCGGCCGTTCGCGCTTACTTGGTCTCCAGCGCCAGCAGGTCGAGCTCGTAGAAGAGGTCGATGGTGACGTTCTTGACCTTGTCGGAGTAGCCGAAGTTGTTGCGGCCGAAGCGCATCGGCAGCAGCGGCAGCTTCTCGGCGAGGATGCTCTCGGCGGCCTGGAAGTGCGGGATCGCGGCGTTGTTGTCGGCGGCCGCGAAGCCCTGGGCCAGGTCCTCGTCGAAGGTCTTGTCGCAGAAGCCGGAGTAGTTCGGCTGCGGGGCCGCGTCGCAGGAGTAGAGCGGCTCCAGGTAGTTGTCCATCGTCGGGTAGTCCGGGATCCAGCCCTGCCGGAACATGCCGACCGCCTCCTTCTTGGACAGCGAGGTCAGCAGGTCGGCGAACTTCGGCACCGGGTTGCCGGTGCAGGTGATGCCGAGGTTGGTGGCCAGCTGGTTGCAGGTGGCGTCGATCCACTCCTTGTGGCCGCCGTCGGCGTTGTAGCTGATCTTCAGGCTGTTGTTCGGCAGCCCGCCGGACTCGGTGTAGAGCGCCTTGGCCGCGGTCGGGTTGTAGTTGCACCACTCGCCGCAGGTGTTGTCGCGGGCCCCCGGGAACTGCGGGGACACCCACGAGCGGGCCGAGACGGCGGAGTTGGCGAAGACCGTCTGCACGATCGCGTCCCGGTCGATGGCCATCGAGATCGCCCGGCGCACGCCGACGTTCTCGAAGTCCTTCTGGTACACCGGGAACGCCAGGCCCTGGAAGGAGCCGGACGGGGTCTGGCCGTAGCGGTCGCCCAGGTCCTTCTTGGCGTTGGCGATCTGCTGTGTCGGAATCGTCTTCACGACGTCGAGGTTTCCGCCGACCACGTCGTTGTACTGAGCGCCCGCGTCCTGGTAGATCTTGAAGTCGACACCCTTGACCTTCGGCTTGGTGCCCGTGTAGCCGTCCCAGGCCTCGACCTGGATCAGCTGGTCGTGCTGCCAGTTGCCCTTCATCTTGAAGGGCCCGTTGCCGATGGGCGAGTTCTGGAACGCGGCCGGGTCGTTGAACGCGACCGACGGCAGCGGCATGAAGTTGGTGTAACCGAGGGTGGTCATGAACCCGGAGTAGGGCGCCGACAGCGTCACCTTGAAGGTGAGGTCGTCGACCTTCTGCAAGCCCGAGAGGGTCTTGGTGGCCGGGGTCGACCCGTCGGTGGGGTTGATGGCGGCGTAGCCATCGATCTTGGAGTAGTAGGAGTTCAGGTCCTGCGCGTTGGGACCGTAGGCGCCGTAGTTCCAGGCGTTGATGTAGGAGTCGGAGGTGACCTTCTCGCCGTTGTGGAAGGTGTAGCCGTCCTTGAGCTTGATGGTCCAGACCTTGTTGCCCTCGCTGGGCGTGACCGATTCGGCCGCGGCCAGCTCGGTCTCCAGGTTGTCGTTGTAGCGCACCAGCGGGGTATAGAGAGCCATGATCACCTGATGGCCCTCCGTCTCACCGACGGAGGTCACGAACAGGCTCTTGGGTTCGCCGATACCGACGCTGATCACCCCGTCGCCGCCACCACCACTGGACCCTCCGCCGCACCCCGCGAGCGCCGCCGCCGTCAGCGGCAGGACCGCGAGGGCGCACCACACCGCGCGCTTCTTCATCGCATCTCCTCTGCCTCAACTACCCGCGGGGCCGCCGCCCTTACGGCGCCGACCCACGTCACATTGGCCACCATACGCGCAGATTTTGGAGAAATAGGTCATTCGTCCACTAGATAGGGTCATGGCATGTCCCAGTACCTGACCGTCCTCGGCATCGTCATCGTCGTGATCGCCGTCTACGCGGCCTCGCGGCGCCTGGGCATCCTGGCCCCCATTCCCCTCATGATCGTCGGAGTGATCCTGGGACTCACCCCGTGGATCGCCACGCCCGCCCTCGACCCCGACCTGATCCTCTTCGGGATCCTGCCGCCGCTGCTGTTCGTGGCCGCGCAGGAGTTCTCGGTGCCCGCCTTCCGCCTGCACATGCGGCCGATCCTGCTGCTGGCGGTCGGGCTGGTCATCTTCACGTCCCTGGCCGTGGGCTTCGCCCTCCACGCGGTCATGCCGTCCATCCCCCTGTCGGCGGCCCTCGCGCTCGGCGCGGTCGTCGGCCCGCCCGACGCGGTCTCCGCCATCGCCGTCGCCCGCCGCCTCGGGCTGCCCCGCAAGCTCGTCACGATCCTGGAGGGCGAGAGCCTCCTCAACGACGCCACCGCGCTGGTCCTGCTGCGCGTGGCCGTGGCCGCCGCCGTCGGCGAGGCCGTCGGCATCGGCGGCATCGCGCTCACCGCCGTCCAGTCGGCCGGCGGCGGTCTCCTCGTCGGCCTCGTCGCCGCCGTGGTGATGACGTTCCTGCACCGCCGGACGCTCTACCCGCTGCTGGACAACGCGCTGTCGCTCATCACGCCGTTCGTCGCCTACTACGCCGCCGAGCTCATCCACGGCTCCGGTGTCGTCGCGGTGGTCGTCACCGGCCTCTACGTGGGCCACCGCCTGCCGACGATGATGTCGGCGGCCTCGCGCCTGCAGATGGCGGCGTTCTGGAAAATGGTCGTGTTCATGCTCGAAGGCGCGGTGTTCGTGCTGGTCGGCATGCACGTCAACTTCATCGTCCACGACCTGACCGAGCCCATCGAGGTCATCGTCGGACTGTCGGCGCTGGTGGTCGGCATCGTCATCGCCGCCCGCTTCGTGTGGATCATCCCCGCCTTCTACACGACCAGGCTCTTCCCGAGCCGGGAACGCGACCGGGACTCACTCGTCCAGCCGATCGTGCTGTCCTGGGCGGGCATGCGCGGCGCGATCACCCTCGCCGCCGCGCTGACCCTCCCGCTGTACCTCTCGGACGGGTCGACGCCCTTCCCGCACCGGACCCTGCTCATCTGGCTGGCCTTCGTCACCATCGTCGTCACCCTGCTGCTCCAGGGCACGACCCTGCCGGTACTGGTCCGCAAGCTCAAGATCAAACGCGACGACTCCAAGGCCGACGCGCTCGCCGAGGCCTCCGTCCAGCACGAGGCGACACGGGCGGCGCTCGTCCGGCTCGAACAGGAGATCACCGAGCACCCGGCCCCCACCGAGGTCGTGCAGCGCCTGCGCCAGGGCGCCCAGATCCGGGCGAACCACGCCTGGGAGCGCCTCGGCCCCGCCGACGTGGAGACCCCCTCCGACGCCTTCCGCCGCCTGCGCCACGCGATGCTCGACACCGAGCGCGGCGTCTTCGTGTCCGCCCGCGACGAGGGCCGCATCCCCGATGAGGTCCTCACCCGCGTCCAGCGCGACATGGACCTGGAGGAGTCTCTCCTGGGGCGCGAGCACGGCTGACCGCTAACGTGATCAATATGAGCTGCGCCCATCTTTCGGAAGCGGTGGACCACCCCGTCCCCGCCGAGCTGTCCTGCGCCCGTTGCCTCGACGAGGGCAACCACGACTGGGTGCACCTGCGCATGTGCCTGACCTGCGGAAACGTCGCCTGCTGCGACTCCACCCCCCACCAGCACGCCACTGCGCACTACAAGGAGAGCGGGCACCCGGTCATGCGCTCGGTCGAACCCGGCGAGATCTGGCGCTGGTGCTACACCGACGAGGCCCTCGGATAGCGACCGGCACACGAACGGCCGGGCTCGACGATCGAGCCCGGCCGTCCGGTTCGTCAGATCAGAGCGCCGCCGCGATGACCCGCAGCACCTCGTCGTGCACCTTCCCGTTCGTGTAAACCCCCGCGCCGGTGTCGACCCGCGTCCCACCCTCCAGGTCACTGAACCGCCCACCGGCCCCCGTCACGATCGGCACGATCGCCGCGTGATCCCACGGCCCCCCACCGAGCAGCACATAAGCGTCCAGCAACCCCTCGGCCACCATCAACCCCCCGTGCACGTTCCCCGTGGCCTCCCGCAGCGAACCCCCCTCATCGGCCGTCGGCCGCACCGTCGCCACCCGCTCCGACAGCGCCTCCCACACCCGCCGCTGCGACTCGTTCAGCCGCTTGCCCACCGGCCACATCCCCATCCGGACCTCGGCGAGCCCATCGACGTCGGTCACCCCCAACCGCACCGCCGACCCCCCATTGGGCGCCACCCACGCGCCCTCCTCCGAAGCCCACCACCGCTTGTCCAGGGCCGGCGCCGAAGCCAACCCCACCGTCACGGTCTCCCCCACCCGCAACCCGATGAGCGTGCTCCACGCGGACTTCCCGGAGGCGAAGTGCGCGGTCCCGTCGATCGGATCGATGATCCAGTACCGCGAACCGATCGCACCCGTGTCGTCCGCGTCCGAGCCGTACTCCTCCCCGATCACCCGATCGGCGGGCGCGGCAGAAGCCAGCTCGGCGCGAAGCACCCGTTCGATCTCCTTGTCGGCGGCGGTGACGATCGACCCGTCCGCCTTCGTCTCGGCCCCGAGCGCATCGGAACGGAAGTAACGCATGGAGATCGGGTCGGCGAGATCGGCGAGACGGCGTGCGAGGGCGAGATCGTCGGTCATGGGGTGAGTGTAGGGGGATGGGGTTACGCGCTCGGGGATTAGCGGTATGCGGGAAGGGTGAGGAAAGAGCTAGAGGACCGGTTGTTCTGAGCCCAACTGAGACGGTCAGCAGCCCGCAGAACAGACGGCAACCCAAGACCAGCCCGTGCGAAAACAGCGACCCGGGATAGGAGAGGTGGATCCTCCGTCGGTCGGCCGGGATGGGCCTTGGAACGAGGGTTCTGGGGGTGTCAAGACAGCTCTTCCGTCTTGACACCCCCAGGTTCCTCGTTCACCGTCACGACAGCCGGCCAGAGGAGGAGACGCCTCCCGAGAGAGGCCCAGGTCCAGGACAGCGTCCTGGTCGGGGACGAGGGCTGAAAGCCCAGGCCAGACGGCGACCGTGTCATAGCGCCGATGCAGGGAATCGAAAGTGGCCGATCCGTGGGGGGAGACGGCGACGGTGTCATAGCCGCAACGCCGTGGATGCATAGCGGGCGGACGATCCGCGGGGCGATAGACGAGAAGCACCGAGGGCCGAGCAGGCGTCGGGAACACACGACCCCCGGCCTGGAGACGGCTACGAAGACCGGGTGAAACGGCCTCGGGTGACGGGGAAAGGCTGCACCGGGGACGGCCCCCGCGCGTGCTAGGGAGGCTGGCGGCGGGGCGGGGCGGGGCGGGGCGGGGCGGGGCAGGGCGGGGCGGGGCAGGGCGGGGCAGGGCGGGGCAGGGCGGGGCAGGGCGGGGCGGCGCGGGCCGGGGCAGGGCGCAGCGAGGCAAGGCAGCGCGCAGCAAGGCGACGCAAAGCCCAGCCCAGCCCCCCACCCCCACCAACCCACCCCAGACCAACCCCCTCCCCCCACCCCCCATGCGAAAATCCCCCCATGCAGCTACTCGACGGCAAGGCCACCGCCGCCGCCATCAAGGAAGAACTCGCCATCCGGGTCAAGTCCCTCGCCACCAAGGGCCTCACCCCCGGCCTGGCCACCGTCCTGGTCGGCGACGACCCCGCCTCGAAGGTCTACGTCGCCTCCAAGCACCGCGACTGCGCCGCCGTCGGCATCCACTCGGTCCAGAAGGAACTCCCGGCCGACGCCTCCTTCGCGCAGGTCGCCGAGGTCATCGACGAGCTGAACCACGATGACGCGATCCACGGCTACATCGTCCAGTTGCCGCTCCCGGCGGGGATCTCGCAGCAGGCCGTTCTGGAGCGCATCGATCCCGACAAGGACGCCGACGGCCTGCACCCGGTGAGCCTGGGCCGCCTGGTGCTGGGCGAGAAGGGCGCGCTGCCGTGCACGCCGCGGGGCATCGTGGAGCTCCTGCGCCGCTATGACGTGCCACTGAACGGCGCGGAGGTCGTGGTGATCGGCCGTGGCATCACGGTGGGCCGCCCGCTGGGGCTGCTGCTGACGCGCCGCAGCGAGAACGCGACGGTCACGCTGTGCCACACGGGTACGCGGGACCTGAAGGCGCACACCCAGAACGCCGACGTCATCGTCGTCGCGGCGGGTGTGGCGGGGCTGCTGACGGCGGACATGGTGCGGCCGGGCGCGGCGGTGCTGGACGTCGGCGTCACGCGTGAGGTGGGCGCGAACGGGAAGGCGGTCATCCTCGGTGACGTGGCCCCGGAGGTCGCGGCCGTGGCCGGGCATTTCGCGCCGATGCCGGGCGGTGTGGGCCCTATGACGCGCGCGATGCTGCTGACGAACGTCGTCGAGCGGGCCGAGCAGCTCGCCTGAGACTTTTGTAACGGCGACCCGACACCATTTCACCTCCGGTGAGCGCGTAGGTTCGCCTTAACGACCTGTCAAGGACGCAAAGGAGCACCCAGAATGGGCAAGAAGGTCACCGTCGTCGGCGCCGGTTTCTACGGCTCCACCACGGCGCAGCGGCTGGCCGAGTACGACGTCTTCGAGACCGTCGTGCTGGTGGACGTAGTCGAGGGCAAGCCGGAGGGCCTGGCCCTGGACCTGAACCAGTCGCGCCCGGTCGAGGGCTACGAGACCCTCGTCGTCGGCAAGACGGTGGGCTTCGACGGGTCGGGCTACGAGATCATCGAGGGCTCCGACGTCGTCATCATCACGGCCGGTTTCCCGCGCAAGCCGGGCATGAGCCGGATGGACCTGCTGGAGAAGAACGCCGGCATCGTCCGTCCCGTCGCCGAGAACGTCGCGAAGTACGCCCCGAACGCGGTCATCATCGTCGTCACCAACCCGCTCGACGAGATGACGGCGCTGGCGCAGATCGCCGCCCAGTTCCCGAAGAACCGGGTCATGGGCCAGGCGGGCATGCTGGACACCGCGCGCTTCACGCACTTCGTGGCCGAGGCCACCGGCGCCAAGATCTCCGAGGTCAAGACCCTCACCCTCGGCTCGCACGGCGAGACGATGGTCCCGGTCCCCTCGGCCTGCTCGGTCAAGGGACAGCCGCTGTCCGAGGTGCTCCCGGCCGAGAAGATCGAGGAGCTCGTCGTGCGCACCCGCAACGGCGGCGCCGAGGTCGTGGCCCTCCTGAAGACCGGCTCGGCGTACTACGCCCCGTCGGCCGCCGCCGCCCGCATGGCCAAGGCCGTCGCGGAGGACTCCGGCGCGGTCATGCCGGTCTGCGCGTGGGTGGACGGCGAGTACGGCATCGACGGCGTCTACCTGGGCGTCGAGGCCGAGCTGGGCGCCGAGGGCGTCCGCCGCGTGGTCGAGACGGACCTGACCGCCGAGGAGCTCGCCGGTCTCAAGGAGGCCGCCGAGGCCGTCCGCGCGAAGCAGAGCGACGTCGCGAGCATGTGATGTGAGCTCGCGCAGAGCTTGAAGCGCCCTCCCGGTCCACCGGGAGGGCGTTTTTGTTCACCCGCCGCCGCGCCGGGCTGCGGACCCCGCCACCGAAGCGGACATATTCACCTTAATCGACTCACAGTGGTTTAACACGGGATGTGTGAGCATTCCGTTATGCGATGGATGAGTGCATTTCACATCGGCCGCCCGATCCGGACCCGCCGCGGGCGGTGGGGGTGGAGCCGGGGGCCGCCGGGTGCCGTGGCCCGGGACGACCGGGCCGAGGCGAAGAAGTGGCGACGACAGCGAGGAGGTGAGGAGAAGACCGCACGCCGACGAAGACCGGCCGCCGAACCCGGACGAGGGCGACGGCCGCCGAGGTGCCGCGCCCGGCGACACCCACCGGCATGAGCCACACCCCGCGCACCGAATCGACGGCCACCGAAGCGCCGCAGGCCATGGCCACCCAGCCGGGTGGAGTCGCTCGACTCGCTCGCCCCGGGCGGCCCGCCCGATCCGGCCGACATCCACGTGACGGGCCGGGCCCGGCACTGATCACCCCGGGACGAACCCCACGCCGCCACCACGGCCCGGTTCGACCCCCGCCCGCTCAGGCGTCCCCGCCCTGCCCTCCGGACCACTCCATGCCCTTCTCCCCCTCCACCAGCCCCCGCCCCGCCACCGCGATCCCCGCCAGGAACTCCCGCAGCGCGTCCCGGCCCGCCTCGTCGTCCAGCTCGCCGTCGCCGATCAAGTGCACCAGGTTCGGCAGCGCCGTCGCCCATGCCCCCAGGGCGACCAGCACGATGAACATCATCCGCATCCGGCCCAGGTCGGTCACGCCGAGCTGCCCGGCCATCTCGTGGACGCGGTCGCGGTAGAACGCCCGCCGCTCCTGGTCGGCCACGAGGGTCTCGCGGCCGTCCATCTCCAGGGCCTCCCACATGAAGATGCGCATCAGGCTCGGGTCGGCGCGATGGAACTCGTAGACGCGCCGGACGAAGTCGCCCATGTCCTCGCCCTCGTGCAGGTGCAGCGGGGTCGCCGCGCGGATCTGGGTGAGGGCCTTCTCCAGGACGGTGTCGTACAGCTTCTCCTTCGACCCGTAATAGGCGTAGATCCGCTCCTTGTTGCAGCCGGCGGCGGTGGCGATGCGGTCGACGCGGGATCCCGCCAGGCCGTGCTCGGCGAATTCGACGCGGGCGGCGGCGAGCAGGCGGGCGCGGGTCTCCTCGGGGTTGCGTGACATGAGCAACAGCCTACCCGGTTGCCAACCAACTAGTTGGTTGGTTAGCGTGTGCCCATGACCACCACCACCCCGGCGGTGCCCGTGCCGAGCGCCGCGCCGTCGGCGGTACGGACACCGGTCCTGCGCACCGTGCTCGTGCTCGCCCCGCCCGCCATGCTGGCCACCGGGCAGCTCTACCTCGGCATCCCGCTCGTCCCCTCCATCGCCGGCGAGTGGGGCGTCGAAGCCCCCACCGCCATGAGCGTCCTGTCCACCTTCGGCATCGGCTACGCCGCCGGCGTCCTGCTGTTCGGCATGCTCGTGGACCGGATCGGCGCCCGCCGGGTGATGACCTACGGCCTGCTCGCCGCCGCCGTCGCCACCCTCGCCGTCACGCTGGCGCGCGGCACCGCCTCCGGCTACGCCCTGCGCGCGCTGCAAGGGCTCGCCACCGGCGCGTTCCCGCCCGCCGCCTTCGCCTACGTCGGCATGAACGTCCCGGCCGAGCGGCGCGGCGTCGTCCTCGCCTCGCTGACCGGCGGGTTCCTGGCCGCGGGCGGGCTGCTCCAGGTCGCCGGACAGGGCGTCCTGGCCGTGGCGCCCTGGCGCACCGCCTTCTTCGCCGCGGCCGCGCTGATGGTGCTGGCCTCGCTGGCCATCCGGCTCGTGCTGCGCCCCGACCCCGCCCGCGAGCCGGGGACGCGCGTCAAGCTCACAGTGACACCGCAGCTCATCGGCCTGTGGACGGCGGCGCTGACGCTGCTGGTCGCCTTCGTCGCCCTCTACACCACGTTCCAGCTGTCGGCGGACGTCGACCGCTCGGCCCTGCCGTGGATCCGCCTCAGCGCGGTCCCCGCCGTGGTCCTGGTGCCCTTCCTGCTCACCCGGCTACGGTGGGCCGCACCGCTGCGGGCCGCCGCCGGGCTCGCCCTGGTCACCGTCACCGCGCTGGCGGTGGCCGCGCTGGGGACCGGCGCCCCGGCGGTCGCGCTGGCGCTCGGGATGTTCGTGCTCACCTTCGGCGTGGCCCTGGCCGCGCCGAGCCTCGCCGAGGCCGTCGGGATGCGCTCCGGCGCGGCCCGGGCCCTGGGCGCCGGGATATTCAATGCCGCCCTCCTGGTCGGCGCGAGCGTCACCGGCCCCGTCAGCACCGCCCTCAATGGACTGTCCACTTCGGCCGTCATCGCGGCCGTCATCACCGCCGCCGGCGCGGGCGTCGCCCTCGCCGTCGCCCGCGCCAAGTGATCACGAGGAGAACCATGAGCGACACCCGCGCCACCGTCGAGACCTACCTGCGCGCCATCGGAAAGCACGACATCGACACGATCCTCAACCTGACCGCCGATCCCGCCGACTGGGCCGTGCACGGCTCGCCGCTGGTCCCGTGGCTGGGCGAGCGGTCCAGCCACATCCAGGTCAGCGAGTTCTTCCACCTGCTGGACACCAACCTGACCCCGCGCGAGTTCGCCGTCGAGACGGTCGTGGTGGACGGGGAGGAGGCGGTCGTGCTGGGCGAGTTCCGCTACCTGGTCAACGACACCGGCCGCGAGTTCCACTCCACCTTCGCGCTGCGGCTGACGGTGCGGGACGGGAAGGTCGTGCGCTACCACATGCACGAGGACTCCTACGCGATCCACGTCGCGTTCGAGGCCTGACGAAGTGGGGGCCGGGAGATCCCGGCCCCCTGTTCAGGTCACCGCGATCTGGACCGGCTCGGCCGGTTCGCCGCGCCGGGTGAGCAGCGCCCGCCCGAGCGGGAGCCGCTGCGGTGCGACGCCGTGCGCGAGGCGGCCCTCCATGCGGTCGCCGGAGAACATCAGGGTCGGCGGGGACATGTCGGACAGCGTCTGCAGGAACGGCTCGTACAGCGCCCGCGAGGCCCCGCCGGTGCGGCGGGACAGGATGACGTGGAAGCCGAGGTCGCGGCCCTGCGGGATGAGCTCCATGAGCGGCGCGAGCGGGTTGCCGCCGCCGGTGGCGACCAGGTCGTAGTCGTCGATGACGAGGAAGACCTCGTATCCCTTCCACCAGGAGCGTTCCCGCAGCTGCTGGGCGGTGACGTCGGGACCGGGCAGGCGCTTCTTGAGCGCGGCGGCCAGTTCGGTGGCGTTCTGGGCGGCGTGCGCGGCACCGGTGCAGTAGGTGAGCTCGTAGTCGTCGGGGATCTCCTCCAGGTGCGCCCGGCGGAAGTCGACCATCATGATGCCGACCCCGCCGACGGGACGGCGCATGAGCTGCTTGATGATCGTGGTGACCACACTGGACTTGCCGGTCTGCGGGTCGCCGTAGACGATCAGGTGCGGGTCGGTGTCGAAGTCGATGCGGGCCGGGCCGAGGTCCCTTTCGGACAGTCCGATGACCGGGCGCATCGCGTAGGGGTCGAGCTCCTCGCCCGGCACGTAGGGCGGGACGAGTTCGGCGGCGGTGACGTGGCCGGGCAGGACGCGCACCGGCGGTACCGGCGGCGCCGTCCACCGCTGGGAAACTTCCCGGGCCAGGTGGGCGATGCCGGCGGGCAGGTCCTCCACGTCGACCGAGCCGTCCACGCGCGGCAGGGCCACGTGGCCGTAGTTCTCGTCGGACCACAGGACGCGGCCCGGTGTCTCCTTGGGCAGGGCCTCGGCGAGTTTGCGTTCGATGCCGGAGTCGAAGGGATCGGACAGGCGCAGCTCGACGCGGCCGCCGATGTTGGCGGCGAGGCGGGCGCGCACCTGGGTCTGGTTGACGGCGGTGATGACGGTGTGGACGCCGAGGGCGGGACCGCGCCCGGCGATCTCGATGAGCGGGTCCTCCAGCTCGTAGTCGGTGTCGCGCAGGGCGCCCCAGCCGTCGACGATGAACAGGACGTCCCCGGCCACCGACGCCGGTACCTCCCCGGTCGCGCGGGCCCGGCGCAGGCGGGCCGCGGAGTCCAGGCCGAGGCGCTGCATGACCGCCTCGCGACTGTCCAGCATGGACTTGACGTCGGCGATGACCCGGCGCATCAGCTCCGGCTCGGCGCGGGTGGCCACCGCCGCCACGTGCGGCAGCGCGGCCAGCGGCGCCAGCGCGCCGCCGCCGTAGTCGATGATGTAGCAGGCGATCTGGCCGGGCTCGTAGCGCAGCGCGAGGTTGGCCACCAGGGTGCGGATGAGGGTGGACTTGCCCGAGACGGGCGCGCCGTAGACGGCCAGGTTGGCGTCGGCGCCGGTGAGGTCCCACTCCAGCGGCTTCTGCCGCTGCTCGCGCGGAGAGTCGTGCAGGCCGATGATCGCGGTGACCCGCGCCGGGTCCTCCACTTTGTCCAGTGCGGTGGGGACGGCGTCCAGCGGCATCGCCTCCGGCAGCGGCGGCAGCCACACCGGGCGCACCGCCTCGGCACCGGCGCCGGCGAGCCGCTCGACGAGGACCTGGAGGATGGTGCGCTCGGTGGGCGCGGCGTGCCCGCCGCTGGTGTCGGGCGCGATCGCCGCCAGGGCCTGGGTGAGCCCGATCAGCGGGCTCGGCGGTGGTGGCCAGGGCAGGATCGGCAGGTGGTCGTCGTTGTCCTCGCGCGGCGGTTCGTAGGCGCCGGAGACCATCGCGGCCTTGAAGCGGGTGAAGACCGAGGTGTCCACTTTGAGGTATCCGGAGCCGGGTTCGGGCGGCAGCCGGTAGGCGTCGGGGACGCCGATGGCGTCGCGGCTCTCCGATTCGGAGAAGGTGCGCAGCCCGATCCGGTAGGACAGGTGCGATTCCAGGCCGCGGATGGCCCCGCCGTCCAGGCGCTGCGTGGCCAGCAGCAGGTGGACGCCGATGGAGCGGCCGATGCGGCCGACGGCCACGAACAGCTCGGCGAAGTCGGGTTTGGCGGTGAGCAGCTCGGAGAACTCGTCGATGATGACCAGCAGGTGCGGCAGCGGCGCCAGTTCCGGGCGGGTCTTGCGCAGCCGGGCGTAGGCGTGCACGTTCGGCAGGTTCCCGGAGTCCTTGAGCAGCTGCTGGCGCCGCATCATCTCGCCGTAGAGGGCCTCGCGGAAGCGGTCGACGAGGGCGAGGTCATCGGCGAGGTTGGTGATGCTGCCCGCGTTGTGGGGCAGCGGATCGAGGTCGGCGAAGGTCGCGCCGCCCTTGAAGTCGACGGTGAGCAGCGCCAGCCGTTCCGGGTCGTGCCGCACGGCCAGGGCGGCCACCAGGGTGCGCAGGGCCTCCGACTTGCCCGATCCGGTGGCGCCGACGATGAGCCCGTGCGGGCCCATGCCGCCCAGCGCGGACTCCTTCAGGTCCAGGTCGACGATCTCGCCGTCGGCGCCCACGCCGATCGGGACGCGCAGGGCGTCCTCGTCGCGACGGGACCGCCAGATCGCGCCGACGTCCACTGTGGCCGGATCGGTGACGCCGAGGATGTCGGTGAGGCCGTGGACGGCGTGCAGCGCCTCGCCGCTCTCGGCCTCGGCGAGCCGGAAGGGGCTCAGGGCGCGGGCGACACCGGCGGCCTCGGCCTCCGAGATGACGTCGAGCGCGCCTTTGAGGGGCACGATCTCAAGGTGCGGCTCGCCCTCGGCGGGCGCGGGCGCGCGCAGGTCGAGGACGGCGGTGACCGACCCGTCGGCGGTGACCTTTACGCGGGCGTCGAGGCGCTCGGGTTCCTGGCGCTCCTCGGCGACCAGGCTGAGGACGTGGACGCCGAGCTCGGCCGGGTCGATCTCCTCGTCCCACATGCCGGAGATGGAGACCTGCTGCTCGCCGTCGATGACGATGACGAGGTGCTGCGTGCCGGGCCCGGGCGGCCCGCCCCGGCGGCGGCGCCAGTCCTGGGCGCGGCGGTGCAGGTCCTCGGCGAGCAGTTCGCCGAGTTCGCCGGTGGAGTCGCAGATCAGCGGGTGCGGCAGCGGGCCGGAGCCGGGTCCTTCGGCCAGGACGTGTGGCAGGAACGTCAGCCAGTGCCAGTGCTCGGCCCGGGTGCGGTGCCGCACGACGGCCACGCGCACGTCGTCGGGTGAGACGAGGGTGGCCAGCTGGGTGAGCATCGCGCGGGCGGCGGCGCGTCCGTGGGCGTAGTCGCCGACGACGGCGACGTTGGCGTAGCGGCCCAGCGGGACGGTGAGGGGCTGGGCGCCGACGGTGGCGTAGCGGTCGACGAGTTCCTCGGCGCTGCTCTGGCACACCGGGTCGTAGGTGTTCAGGGGGTTGTTGTCGATGTTGAGGGTGAGGGTTCGGGTCAGCGGCACCCGGGCGAGTCCGCACCGGACGGTGAGCAGGTCGCGGTCGCCGACGCGCCGCTCCCAGCGGCGGGCGAAGCCGCCGGCCAGGTCGGGCAGCAGCTCCGGATGCGGGTGGCGCAGGGCGGCGGCGGCCCGCTGGACGCGGGCGGCCTTGCGGACCACGCCGCGCACGTCCTCCAGGTAGTCCAGGTAGCGCTCGCGCTGCTCGCGGAGCTTGCGCTTGGGTCCCGAGCGCATCGACACCCACATGACGATGCCGAGTCCGACGCTGGCGACCAGCATGAGCAGCCCGGCGGCGGCGTAGAGCGGGCGGTTGGGGTTGGTCAGGGCCATCATGAGCGCGCCGGAGCCCGACATCATCGGCATGATGACCATGGCCATGTTCATGGTGGCGCTCTGCGCGTCGGGGAGCTGCGGGGGCGCGGCGATGGCGATCGGCGCGCTGGACACCTCGGGGACGGCCTTGCGCGCGGGCCGCCGGACGAGGACGGTGCTCATCGCGTGGCTCCCATGTGGACGCTCCCTTATGACAGTGTCCCTAATAGACATCTTTGGTTCAACGTGCGACACCGTATCGTTGTGCAGCAGCCTGGATCCTGGCAAGCTGCGATTGCCAGATCTTGAACAACAGGGAGATTTCCGTGCCCGGCCAGTACAGCGCGGTCACCGTCGTCGGGCCGCAATCCACAAGGGACATCGCTCTGCCGGTGAACGTGCCGGTGGCCGAACTGCTCCCCCAGCTGTTGCGTCCGGGCCTGCTGCGCGGCGACCGCGCCGAGGACGAACCGGCCGGCTGGACCCTCACCACCGTCGAGGGCCGCCGCCTCAGCCCCAACCGGACCCTCGCCGAGGCGCGCGTCGGCGACGGCGAGGTCCTGCACCTCCACGACGCCACCGACGAGATCATCCCGACCCCGGTCGAGGACGTCCGCGACGCCGTCGAGGACCACGTGGACGGCGCGGGCCGCTCCTGGCGGGCCGGTACCGGCCGCGTCTACGCCACCGCCGTGGCCGCCCTGGTCGTCACCGGCTCGGCGTTCCTGGGCGGCGGGTCGACGGCGGTGCTGCTCACCGGCGTCCTGATCTGCCTGCTGTCGGTGGTGGTGACCTGGTGGTCGGCCGCCGAGAACCACGCCCTGGCGCGCCTGGCCATCATCGGCGGCGCCCTGTGGGCCTGGCGGGTCACGCACCTGGCCACGCAGTCCATCGTCGCCGACAACACCTCCGGCGAGGCCCTGCGGCACGTCTACGGCGCCGGGGCGGCACTGCTGGTGGCCGTCCTGTGCCTCATCGGCACTCCCCTGGCCCTCCCGTACGTGACCGGGCTGGGCGCGGCGACGCTGCTCGGCTCGGCCGGCGCCTCGGCGCTGCTGCTGGGCGGGCGGCCCGCGCCGGTCGCCTCGGCGGTGCTGCTGTCGGCGCTGTTCTCGCTCGGCGTCCTGCCGCGCGTGTCGATGTCCACCGGCGGCCTGTTCGGCATGGACCGCCGCATCCAGGCCGGACGCCCGGCCACCACCGACGACCTGCGCGTGCGCCTCGAACGCATCGACGCCATGCTCTGCGGCGGGCTCGTCGCGCTGGCCGCGGTGGCCGCGCTGGCCGCCGGTGTCCTCGTCCTGGACGGCGGCGTCTTCGAGCGCTGGCTGGGCATCGGCGCCGGGCTGGCGCTGCTGACCCGCTCGCGCGTCTTCGACCAGATCCGGCACGTGGCGCCGCTGCGGGTGGCCGGGACGCTCGTCCTGGCCCTGGCCGGATGGCTGTTCCTGAGCGCGCAGGCCGACATGAAGCCGTGGCTGCCCGCCGTGGCCGTGCTGGCCGCCCTCGCCTACGCGGGCATGACCACCATGCCGCGCTCCACCGTCGGCAACGCACGGGCCCGCCGCGTCATCGGCATCGCCGAGATCGTCCTGGTCAGCGCGCTGATCGCGGCCACCGGCAAGGTGATGGGCCTCTACGACATGATCGCCGGAATGTCCAACTGACGCCAGAAGGCCCCCGGCGCACCGGGGGCCTTCGTCCGCTAGCCCTTGGGGTTGCCCCCGGCGTAGTCCTTGCCCGAGGCGTCGCCCTTCCAGGCCAGGTAGGACTTCTCGAACTCCGCGTAGGCGTCGGCGGCGTTCGGGTGCTGCTTGATGATCCGCAGCATGTCCTCACGGGCCTGGTCGCGCGCGGCCCCGGCCGGGATGTCGTTGATGCTCTTGACGTGATCGCCGTCCCGCAGCGAGGGCGGCAGGTCGTCCACCGACACGCCCATGCGCGGGTCGTCGATGATCGCCCGCACGGCGGCGTCCCGGAACAGCAACTGCGTCGTGCCCAGCCGCACCGGCCCCGGCAGGCCCTGCTCCCCGGAGTCGTGCCCGCCGTTGCCGGGCATGTCCACCGTGGACCACCAGCCCTCCATGTTGGTGGTGCCGGGCAGGTTCTTGGCGCCCTCGAAGCCGATCTTCCAGAAGATCTGCCCCACATTGGACACCGTCTTGAAGCCCGGCAGCGAGGTCACCACCTCCTTGGTGATGGAGGCGGCCAGGTTCCCCCAGCGCACGATCCGGTCGTCGGTCTTCGTGGACGCCGCCGGCGGCGGCTCCACACCGGCCTCCCGGTCGTTGATCAGGCCCTGCAGACCCGAATCGAGGTAACCGGTCAGCCGCCCGGCCTTCGCCCCGGCGTGCTCGCCGTCGGCGCCGTCCCAGTGCGTCAGGTTCCGCAGGTCGTCACCGGCGAGGGCGAACACCGTCCCGCCCAGCGCGTCGGCGGCCTTCTCGTCGCCCATGATGATCTGGAACGCGCGACGGCGGGTGTCCTCGTCCAGGTGCAGGCCGGACTTGGGGTCGTAACCGTTCTTGAGGCCCTCGGGGTCCTCGGTGAAGGTGTCGGTGAGGTACGGGACGACCGCCGCGCCCAGCTTCTGCGCGATGATCGGATTGACCACGCCCAGCGGCGCGGCCGGGTCCTTGCCCGCCTTGCCGAAGCCGTCGGTGACCCACTCGAAGGCCGAGGTCTTGTACGCGCCGGGCTTGGTGTTGGTGAGGGTGTCCCACAGCCCCGCCGAAGCACCGCCCGCCAGGTCCTTCAGGGCCTGATCCTTGCTCCCGGCGGCGTCGGGGATCCAGTCGACCAGCTTGGCCGCGGTGGCGCCGTCGTCGCCCCACTCCTTGCCGAAGATCTCCCGGATGACGCGCTCGCGACCGTCCTTGTCACCGAAGTCGGTGAACTTGCCGGAGAGGATCTCGCCGTTGGCCCACTTGTTGTTCAGGCTGACCTCAAGGAGCTGCCGGGCGGCCTCCAGGTCCTTGCCCTTCAAGGGATGCAGCTGGTCGGCGACGAAGAACGTCATCCGCCCGCTGAACTCCTTGCCGCCGATGATCTGCTTGCCACCGGCCAGCAGCAGCGGGGCCAGCGCGGCCACCGGCGCCCAGCTCGCGCCCGGGTCGTTGCCGACGATCGGCGTGGAGTGGTTGATCAGGTCCCGCAGCGGTGCCGGCAGCTTGTCGTAGCCGCCACCCAGGTCCTCACTGGACAGTGCCAGCAGCCCGCCGCCGAGGGTCGCCCGCAGCAGGTCGCGGTCCTCGGGCTTCATGAACTGCCCGGCGTTCTTCAGGTAGTCCTCGACCTTGGTGGGGATCAGCCCGAGCGTCCCGTAGTACTTCTCCAGGAACTTCAGCTCACCCGCCGACAACTGGCCGCCGTTGCCCTGGAGCCACTGGGCGTGGGTGACCAGCGCCTGGATGTTCCGGAGGTTCTGCAGGTCCTCGGGGGTCAGCGGGACGCCGCCCATGATGCGCGCGGCCAGCTGCTCGGCGAGCTTCTGCGCCTCGGCCTCGGTCAGCGGCGTCGGGGACATCCCGCCGAACAGGTTGAACCCGGCCCAGCCCAGGGTCCCGGCCTCGGCGAGCTCCTTCAGGGTCTCCTTGGTGGGACCGGCCTTCAGCTCGCGGCCGCGCGCGCCGGCCTCGCTCTCGAACCACCGCCACAGGGCGGTGGCCTCGGCGGTGACCTCGCCGAACTTCTTGTCGGCGGCGGTCTGGAGCTTCTGGTCGTAGAGCTCCCAGTCGCGGGCGGCGCCGTCGCCGCCGACGCTGCGGGGCATCGTGAGGCCGAAGTCGGAGGACGTGGCCGCCGACCAGGCCGCCAGGAGCGCGTCGCGGCGGCGCTTGAACTCCGCGACGTTCTTGCCCCAGGCGGCGGTGACCGCCGCACCGTAGACGCTGCCCTGGGTGGCGGCCAGCCAGGCCATCATGTTCTTCTGCGCCTGGCCCTTGATCGGCTCGGCGATGATCGTGCTGAACTCGCGGGCGCCGCCGTTGATCAGGTCGCGGACGGTGGAGCCCTGCCCGGTCACGCGCCCGGCGATGTCGTAGAAGTTGTCGGCCGCGCCCGAGATCGCCCCGGCGTCGGCGTCGGTGTCCTTGATGCTGAAGGACGGAATGGTCGCCACGGCCCGCTCCTAGATGTTGATCGGTTTGATCGACGAACCGGCCGCCGCCACCTGCGTGGCTATTTTGGTGTCGGTCTGCACGCCCTTGCCCGCGCCGCCGACGGTGTTGTCGCCGACGGAGACGCCGTGGTGCTCGACCTCCGTCAGCGCGCTGACCCATTTCTCGCCGAACGGCGCGTATCCGCCGTCCACGCCCGGATCCTTGCCGGACGCCTTTTCGGCGATGCCGACCATCGTCCGGAACGACTCGGCGAGACCCTTGAACCCTTCGGCGGCCGCCGACGTCGAAGCGCCCGCGGCCGCGGCCTCGTTCGGGTTGACCCCGACTTCCGCCATGACGCACCTCCATCCAACATGGACAGTCCGGAGCGGACTTTATCGCCTGCGCGCATCACGGGGATAGATCGTCTTCACTCGTCAAGGTGGCCTTTGCGTGAACGGAGATCGAACGGGTGAACAGTGCGGGCCCGTGAGCCCGATGATCACCCGACGGGGATCCGCCGGTCAGATTTTGTTCACATTGGACACTCGCGTCGTAGCTTTCCTACCCCTACGATGGGCCCTCCAAGGTCCACGAACGAGTGACACAGGAGGGCGCCATGCCAGGCGACCAGATGCTCGGCCTGACCAAGGCGACCGCGTTCAGCGATGCCAGCAACTCCCAGGGCATTGAGACCGACAATCTCAACACGAGGGTCAACGCGTTCCTGACCGACATGGAGCCGGTCAAGGACGCACTGTGGGGCAACGCGCAGGTCCGCTTCAACGAGGCGATCACGCAGTTCCTCGTCGGCTACAACCAGCTGCAGAAGAAGCTCGGCCGCAAGGCGATCGCGCTCGGCGAAGGTAACAACTACACCGTGCAGACCGATCAGCTCATGGAGGGCGAGATCGGCACGGTAGGCAAGTCCATCCCGGCCAACATCACCGCCTGATCGAAGGAAGGCTGTAGCGACATGGCGCAGTTCGAAATCGGCGGCGACGCCACCAGGATCGCGACCCTGGCCACCGACCAGGCGACCAACCACGCCAAGTTCCACGCGATCATGGAGCAGGTCAAGACGAACGTGGCGACCGTGCTCGGGCTCTGGGACGGCGCCGGCCAGCCCGACCACAAGGCCGTCATGGACAAGTACGGCACCGAGTTCCAGATGATGCAGGACGCGCTGAACAAGATGCAGGGGGCGACCAACGACGCCTCCGGCCACGTGACGAAGCTCGGCGCGGACCTGGTGCGCACCTTCTCGGCATGACATCTCCGGCCACGACGTCCGAGCCGCCCGGTCAGCACGACGGGCGGCTCGAAGCCGTCGACGTCTCGGAGACGATGCGCCGGACCGGTGACTCCGAGCGCTACATCCTCCAGGCCGCGGCCCTGCGGCGCAGGCAGCTGCGGGCGGCGATGCTGTACGGCTCCTCGCGCAGCTGGCGGCAGCGGCAGGCGCTGTGGCCGGCCGCGCTGGCCGGGATCATCCTCGTCGCGGTGATCGTGGCGGCGGTGGCGGTGACCGGCGCGTTCAAGCGGCAGCAGCAGATCAACGAGGAGGAGCAGCGGCGCCAGAACCCGGCCGTGGTGAGCACATGAGCCGCGCGCGTCCCCTCGTCCTGGCCGTCGCCCTGCTGGCCACCGCGCTGATCGCGGGCGCGGCGGGCGTCTACATCGGACGCACCTGGCGCGGCGCTCGCGCGGAGGCGGCCCCGCCGCCCACGGCCACGGCCGCGGAGGACCCGGCATCCTCCGGCGGCTACCCGAAGGACGGCGTCTACCTGCTGCGGGCCGAGCACAGTGAAATGTGCCTGAGCGTGGGCCCGCTGCGCGGCGATGAGGGGCGCGCGGTCCTCGTCCAGCAGCCCTGCGCGGCGGCCTGGCCGCCGGTGGAGATCACCGAGCGGGAGTCGAAGCCGGGTGTCTTCACCTTCGCCCTCGTCTACGGCGACAACTGGCGCGACTGCCTCACGGTGGACGCCGGGCACCGGCTGACCGGCGTCGACTGCGCCCAGAACCACCGCACCTTCCGGCTGTCATCCGACGACGGCGGCCGGTTCCAGATCTCGGTGCCCGAGAACGACGAGTGCCTGGCGATCGGCGGAAGCAGCGCGCTGCGCGGCGCGGCGGCCGAGGCGGCCCGCTGCGACGAGCGGTCGGCGGCGCAGCGGTTCCGCTTCATCCCGGCCTGAGGAGCCCTCCATGACAGGTGAATGGAAGCCCGGCGGCGCGCCCGGCGACGTCGACCGCGCCTGGTCGGCGACCCGCGATCGCGGCCGCAACGGGCGCACGGTGGCGATCGCGGCGGCACTGGTCGCGGCGGTCCTGGTGGTCGCGGTGATCATCGCGGTCACCGCCGGTGGCGGCGACGGCAAGACCCCGCCGCAGGCCGGGCCCACCACGGCGGCGCCGGAGACGGCCGTCCCGCCCGGTGACGGCGACTACCGGATCACCGTCGCGCACACCGGCTTCTGCCTGGGCGCCCAGGAGCAGCCCGGCCACGACCGCTTCGCGATGATGCAGGTGGACTGCCCGGAGGCCGTCCCGAAACTGACGCTGGAGAAGCACGGCGAGACCTACCGCGTGCTCATGCACTACCCGGACCTCCAGTGGATCGCGTGCATGAGCCTGGACGGCGAGGAGCCCGGCTACCTCTACGGCCCGCAGCAGTGCGAGAAGGACATGGTCCACGACTTCACGCTGACCCCGGCCCCCGAGGGCACCTTCCTCATCAAGTCGCCCGGCGGCATGTGCATGGACGCCTACGAGGGCGGCACCACGCCGGGCACCCTGTTCTCCGCGGAGCACTGCAAGCCCGACGCGGCCTCCCAGCGCTACCGCTTCGAGAAGCTCTAGGAGATCACCGTGGACGGACGATGGCGCGGCGGCGGCCCGCACATGCCCGATCTGCTGCGCCGGGCCTTCCGGGGCGGGCGGCGGCGGGCGGGCAGTGCCCGCGCGGTCGCGCTGACCGCCGGGCTGGTGGCGGTCGTCCTGATCGTCGCGGTGGTGGCCGCCACCGTGCTCCCGGACGCCGACCCGGCTCCGCCGGCGGGCGCGGGCGCGGCCGAGACGGGTTCCGGCACGCCGTCACCCCCGACGCCCGGCTCCTCTCCTTCCGCTAGCCCCTCCGCTTCTCCCCCCGCGTCGCCGAGCACCTCACCCTCGGCCTCGAAGAAGCCCGACCCCGGGCCCACCGGGAAGAAGGAAGAGGAGAAGCAGGGCGAGGCCGCCTCCGGTCCGTCCTATCCGGACGGCGGCACCTACCGCATCCGCACCGGCCACACCGGCCTGTGCCTGGGTTTCGGCCCCGAACCGGGCAACGAGGGCCGGACGGTGCTGGTGCAGGACGACTGCTCGCACGCCGGTCCGGCGCTGTCCATGACGAAGCTGTCCTCGGAGAAGGTCCGCTTCACCATGTACTGGGCCGATTCCGGATGGTCGGCGTGCCTGGGCCAGGACTCGCCCGGCGAGCTCTACTCCTCGCGCGGCTGCGACGGCGGCGGCCTGCAGACCTTCCTGCTGGTGCCCGCCGGTGACGCCTACCTGATCAAGTCGCAGGCGACCGGCGAGTGCATGGACTTCCCGTGGGACGGGCGCGACAAGGGCGCGCAGGCCGGCGCGCAGCCCTGCGCGTCCGGCTCGTCATCGCAGCGCTTCAGTTTCACCTGACGGGGGACGACGTGAGTGAAGGCCGATGGCGCTACGGCGGCCCGGAGCGGCTGAGATCGGCGGCCGGGACGGTGCGCGGGCGCGTGGCGAGCGCGACGGGCGTCCTGATCGCCGCCGGGCTGGTGGTGGTCGTGCTGGGCGCGACGTTGCTGATGGTGAGCCTGCGCGAGGACCGGGCGCCGGCGGCCGGGCCGAAACCGGGCGCCGACGTGTCCCTGGCCGAGCGCACCGAGAACCCGGTGGCGGGCCCGCGCCCGTCCACCTCGCCCTCGGCGGTCCCGCCGTCGTCCCCGGACTCCCCGCCACCGGCGGCGCCGGGCAAGAACCCGCCGAAGGCGTCCTCGCCGTCGCAGATGCCGCCACCGGCGGGCGATCCGCCGGGCATGGTGCACAACCTGGCCGTCACCGCCCTGGGCGGCGGGCGGTTCCGCGTCACGTGGACGGCGGTGAGCGATGACGGCGGGCTGCCGGTCACCGGGCACGTCCTGCGCGACGCCACCGATGACGCCTACATCACCACCGTCGGCGCCGACACCTTCGAGACCGTCATCACCCGGCCCGGCCTGACCTCGATCGCGGTGCGCGCGCAGAACGCCGCGGGCGAGGGCGAGTGGGCCGTCGACCAGATCTGAGGAGGGACCGTGGACGGACGCTGGAGCCACGACCGGACCATGCCGCAACGGCTGCGTGCGCTCGCCGCGCGCCTGGGGAGCCGCTCGCGCAGCGGGCGGGCGGTGCTGGTGGCGGCCGGTCTGGTCGCGCTGGTCCTGGTGGTCGCGATCGGGCTGGCGGCGATGCGGCCGGACGCGCCGGGGCGGGCGGCCTCGGCGGGCGAGCCCTCGCGGGAGCCGTCCACGACCGCGCCGGTGACGCCGTCGGCGTCGCCCTCGGCGTCCCCGTCGCCGTCTTCCTCGCCGTCGGCATCCAGTGAATCGCCCAAGAAGGACGACGGGGACGGTGGCGGTGACAAACCGGTCGACAAGCCCAAGCCGCCGGTCTCGGACCCGAAGCCGCCGCCACGGGACGTCACCACCCCCTCGCGTCCCACCAAGTTCGGCGCGTGGGAGGCCGACGACGGCCGCTACACCGCGAAATGGGAGTACCCCGAGGACGACGGCGGCTCGCCGGTGACCGGCTACGTGCTCAAGAAGTGCAACGGGACGGTCCTCAAGCGGGTGGGCGCGGGCACCTACCGCACCGACATCCTCCACCCGGACCTCGACTGCATCACCGTGCAGGCGATCAACGCCGAGGGCGAGGGCCAGACCGCCCAGTACGACGACATCCTGCTGTGAGCCAGGCCACCGGAGAGGCTGCACACGCCCCCGCGGGCGGCCCGCACGGTGTGCCGTACGCTCGTACTGTTACACGGCAGATCCGAGAGGAGCACCAGGTCGCATGGCGAAGATCAAGGTAGCCAACCCCGTCGTCGAGCTCGACGGCGACGAGATGACCCGGATCATCTGGAAGCAGATCAAAGACAACCTCATCCTTCCCTACCTCGACGTCGAGCTGGAGTACTACGACCTCGGCATCGAGCACCGGGACGCCACCGACGACCAGGTCACCATCGACTCCGCCAACGCCATCAAGAAGCACGGCGTCGGCGTCAAGTGCGCCACCATCACCCCCGATGAGGCGCGCGTCGAGGAGTTCGGCCTCAAGAAGATGTGGCGCTCCCCCAACGGGACCATCCGCAACATCCTCGGCGGCGTGATCTTCCGCGAGCCGATCATCATGCGGAACGTGCCGCGCCTCGTCCCGGGCTGGACCAAGCCGATCGTCGTCGGCCGTCACGCCTTCGGCGACCAGTACCGCGCCACCGACTTCAAGGTCCCGGGTCCCGGCACCCTGACGGTCACCTTCACCCCGAAGGACGGCTCCGAGCCCATCGAGTTCGAGGTGGCGGAGTACCCGGAGGGCGGCGGCGTCGCCATGGCGATGTACAACTACCGCAAGTCCATCGAGGACTTCGCGCGCGCGTCCTTCGCCTACGGCCTGGCCCGGAACTTCCCGGTCTACATGTCGACCAAGAACACCATCCTGAAGGCCTACGACGGCATGTTCAAGGACGTGTTCCAGGAGATCTTCGACGCGGAGTTCAAGGCCGAGTTCGACGCCAAGGGACTCACCTACGAGCACCGCCTCATCGACGACATGGTCGCCGCGGCCCTGAAGTGGGAGGGCGGCTACGTCTGGGCGTGCAAGAACTACGACGGCGACGTCCAGTCCGACACCGTCGCGCAGGGCTTCGGCTCGCTGGGCCTGATGACCTCGGTCCTCATGACCCCCGACGGCCGCACCGTGGAGGCCGAGGCCGCCCACGGCACCGTGACCCGTCACTACCGCGCCTACCAGCGCGGCGAGAAGACCTCGACCAACCCGCTCGCCTCGATCTACGCGTGGACCCGCGGTCTCGCGCACCGCGGCAAGCTGGACGGCACCCCCGAGGTCACCGCCTTCGCCAACACCCTGGAGCAGGTCTGCGTCGAGACCGTCGAGGGCGGCCAGATGACCAAGGACCTCGCGATCCTGGTCGGCGCCGACACCCCGTGGCAGACCACCGACGAGTTCCTCACGAGCCTGTCGGACAACCTGGCGCGCAAGCTCGCCTGAGCCACCTGAACCACCACTGACAACCCGTCGGGCGCTCTGCCCGACGGGTTGTCACTTTTTACGCCTGACGGGTTGTCACATTTTGTCGGACAGGTCGTAACCTTTCGTGAGGTGGCCCGTTATACAGGGTGCGGGCGTGCGAACCGTCCCCCAGCGAGTTCCGCCCGCGTCAAGGCCTGCCGTCCCTTCCCAGTAGGGGCCCCCGGATCCATCCCGGGGGCCCCTCACCCCATTCAGGACGGTGCTCGTTCGGGGCCGTGCCCTCTGGGCATGGAGTCTTCCTCTTCGGGCAGGCCGTGTTGCCCGGGTGCCTGCCCGGCGTCTTGCATTCGGTGTCAGCGTGGACCGGACCCTTGGGACGACCGCCCAGGAGGTCATCGTGGAACCCGCCGTCGAGCACGAACGCGCCCCGTCAGCGCCACCCCGACGTCCTGACCGGCCCGACGTCGAACGTCCGGCCGGCGACGACCATGCCCCCGCTCGGACCACCCCCGGCTTAAGCCAGCGCTCGGCGCTGGCGCTCCAGCGCAAGGCCGGCAACCGGGCCGTCGCCGCCCTCGCCGCCAAGCAGAAGGGCCCGAAGGTCCCCGCGCAGCGCACCGCCGCACCGGCCGCCGCGCAGGCGACCTCCGCGCCCGCCAGCGCCTCCGCCGACACGGCCGTCACCGCCGCGCCCGAGGCCGCCGAGGACTTCGCGCCGCCCGTCCAGCGGCTCACCGAGGCGCCCGACCATCGTCCCGGCGCCGCCTCGGATCCCAAGTTCAAGACCTTGAAGACCGACGTGTCGAACAAGGCGTCCACGATGCGTGCGCATCCTCCGGCGACCAAGGAAGCCGATGCCGCCGCGAAGGCCGCCAAGCCCCCCGCTGACGATAAGGAAGCCCAGGGCAAGGCCGCCAACGCCGAGAAGATGAACGCCGCCAAGCCCGGCGAGTTCGACAAGGCCGCCTTCATCAAAGCCGTCAACGACGCCATCGCGGCCAAGGCGCCCAAGAACCTCGATGAGGCCGATAAGTTCGGCGACTCCGGCAAGGCCGACGGCGTCAAGCAGGACGTGTCGAACAAGGTCGGCGACGGCAAGAAGCAGTCCTCCTCTGCGATCGAGACGACCACCAAGGCGCCGCCGGACCTGGCCGCGGCCAAGGAGAAGCCGGTCGAGCCCCTGGCGGCCGACAAGCCTCCGGCGACTCCCGGCACGCCCGACCCGGCCAAGGCGATCCCGGACAAGGCCCCGCCCGCCGCGACCGACTTCTCGCAAGGCCCCAAGGACGTCAACGCCGAGATGGCCTCCAACGAGGTCACCGAGGAACAGCTGGCCAAGGGCAACGAACCCGCCTTCGATACCGCGCTGAAAGAGAAGAAGGCCGGGGAAGAGCACGCCAAGACCGCTCCGGGTGAGGTGCGGGCGAAGGAGAACGAGACCCTCACGTCCGCCAAGGCCGACGCGCAGGCCGAGGGCGCCAACGCGATGAAGGCCCTGTCCACGACCCGCAACAAGTCCGGGCAGGACGTGTCCTCGGGCAAGGGCAAGGCGCAGTCGGAGGACGAGCGCAAGCGCGTCGAGGTGACCGGCAAGCTCCAGAAGGTCTTCGACGCCACCAAGACCGATGTGGAGAAGATCCTCACCGAGCTCGACGGGAAGGTCGACGCCAAGTTCACCACGGAGGAGGCGAAGGTCCGCAAGGCCTTCACCGACGAGCACTCCAAGAAGATGGACGAGTACAAGGACAAGCGGTACTCGGGCTTCACGGGCAAGCTGAAGTGGGTCAAGGACAAGTTCATGGGCCTCCCGGCGGAGGCCAACCAGATCTTCGTCGCCGCCCGCCAGACCTACGTCAACGGCATGCAGGGCGTGATCTCCGGTGTCGCCGACCTGATCGGGCAGGAGCTGGGTAAGGCCAAGCAGCGCATCGCGAAGGGCCGTGAGGACCTGCAGCTGGAGGTCCAGAAGCTCCCGAAGGACCTTCAGGCGATCGGGAAGCAGGCCGCCGGGGACTTCTCGGGCAAGTTCGATGAGCTGACCGAGCAGGTCAACTCCAAGCAGAACGAGCTGGTCGACACCCTCGCCACCAAGTACAACGACGCGTTGAAGGCCGTGGATGAGGAGATCGCGGCCGAGAAGGAGAAGAACAAGGGCCTCGTGGCCAAGGCCATGGACGCCGTGGCGGGTGTCATCAAGACGATCATCGAGCTGAAGAACATGCTCATGAACGTCCTCGCCCGTGCCGTGCAGGCGGTGATGGCGATCATCAAGGACCCCATCGGGTTCCTCGGCAACCTGATCTCGGCCATCGGGTCGGGCCTGAAGTCCTTCATCGCCAACATCGCCGGGCACTTGAAGAAGGGCCTGATCGGGTGGCTGCTGGGGACCGCGTCGGGTGCGGGTTTGCAGTTGCCGGCGAAGTTCGACCTGCAGGGCATCCTCGGGATGATCGCCTCCATGCTCGGCCTGACGTGGGCGGCGATCCGCGGGCGGATCGTGTCCAAGGGTGTACCCGAACAGGCCATGGTCGCCGTGGAGGCATCGGTCCCGATCGCGCAGAAACTCGCCTCGGGTGGAGTCGCGGGGATCTGGGAGGACATCAAGGAACAGGTCGGCGACCTCAAAGAGAACCTCCTCGGCAAGATCACCGAGTACCTGGTGCCCACCGTCCTGGTCGCGGGCATCACCTGGATCATCTCGCTGCTCAACCCCGCCAGCGCATTCATCAAGGCCTGCAAGGCGATCATCGACATCGTCACGTTCATCTTCACCCGCGGCGCCCAGATCATGGAGTTCGTCAACTCCGTCCTCGACGCCATCATCGCCATCGCCAAGGGCGGGGGCGGCGGGGTCGGTGCGCTGATCGAGAACGCCCTGGCGAAGAGCATCCCGGTCCTCATCGGGTTCCTCGCGGCCCTGCTGGGTGTCGGTGGGATCGCCGACAAGGTCAAGAAGTTCTTCCAGGCACTCTCCAAGCCCGTCATGAAAGCCGTGGACTGGGTCGTCGGCAAAATCGTCGGCTTCGGAAAGAAGATCTGGGCGAAGCTCAAGGACAAGTTCGGCAAGAAGAAGGACGGCAAGGACGGCAAACCCGGCGACGCCAAGGACGTCGAGGCGCCCAAGAAGCTCGTCGAGCCGGCCGAGGTGTCCATCACGAAGGTCTCCCCGGAGCTGGCCAAGGAGATCTCGGCCGCCGAGGACGGCAAGACCATCCACCAGGGTGGCGGTGGCGATCCCAAGCAGGTCACCAAGTCGCTGCTGACCGCGCACTCCGACGCCAAGTACGACAAGGCCAGCGGCACGCTGACGCTGCCGAAGGTCTCCGATCCGGGCGCGTCCTCGCTGTCGGCGCTGGGTTCGCAGCTGGCCGGGCAGACCGGTGTCTCCAAGGTGTCGATGGTCAAGAAGGGCGAGTCCGTCGAGCTGTACGGCGAGATCAACCCCAGGACGCGGCTGGCGAAGATCGCCGGGCTGCCCACCGACGAGGCGCTGCTGCGCATCGCCGTCACGCAGAACGGCATCGTGGACTTCCTCAAGGCGATGGCCGCGGGCAAGACGCTGAAGCTGACGCAGGGCGCGGTCTCCGGCGACTTCGCGATGGCCGACCTGGTGACGGCGTGGGGCAACCAGAAGAACGTGGACTTCCTGAAGAACAAGTTCCGGGACGCGATGAAGGGCAGCCACGAGTGGCTGCCGAGCAACTACATCCTGGAGGTCACCCAGCGCGCGGCCGCCGACATCGTCGAGGGTCCGAAGTGGATCGACCTGCAGCACGAGCTGCGCAGCGACACCTTCCAGATCGTGTACTCGCCGAGCAAGGCCGCCCCGGAGATCGTGAACGAGTCGGTCGGCGGCGGGCCGAAGAAGGACTACTCGGTGCCCAGCGGGCACGTGGGCGCCGTTTACTACCCGGGCCGTTCGGGCAAGGAAAAGACGGCCGGGTCGAGCAACTTCCACGACGACCTGCGCACCGCCTTCACCTCGTCCACGACCGTGAAGGGCGCCGCCGCGGCGGCGCTCGCGGTGGCCAAGGCGTGGGTGTGGGACGGAAGCGCGATGAATCCCGAGATTCACCCGGCCTGTACCGACAAGAATGGGAGCACGGTGAGCGGTGCGGGCCAGGCCGTGCACCGGGCCGCCATCGAGGCGCTGTTCAAGCGGTTCACCTAGCCGAGTGGTTCGACCCAGAAGAGGAACTATGACCGGGTTCTCGTACGAGGAGCACGTGACCAAGGGCGACGCCGAGACCGCCAAGGGGTGGGTCGAGGCCTCCGGACTGCCGCAGGACCAGAAGGAGGACCTGCTCACCTTCATCGGCAGGTTCCCCTCCTTGTGTTTCGTCAAGGAGGACGCCGCCGCCCTCGACCACCACGAGGAAGAGGCCGGCGTCCCGCTGCCGCCCTGGCTGCGCGAGCTGCGCTCGGTGCTGGCCGCGGTGGACCCGCCCGTGCAGGTCCGCGTCGACGACTTCGACTGGTACGACTCGCCGCGCTGCGAGGACGTCGAGGACATCTGGTACGAACTGCGCCCGGGCTACGCCAACGACGAGGAGCGCGAGCTGTTCGCCGAGGACGCCCAGGTGTACCGGATCGGCTCGTGGTGGGGCGAGGACCGCTCCTACCTGCTGGCCGACCTGGAGAAGCCCGATGACGTGCGCGTCTTCGACACCGCCGCACCGGACCTGCGGGACAACAAGTACGACGGGCGCCCGGTCCGCGGCTCGGTCTACCCGATCTTCCGCTCCTACGCGCGCTTCCTGGCCCGCGTGGAGGCCGTCCGCTTCGAGGACGACACCGAACTGGAGGCGCAAGACTAGTCCCGCTTCCCGTGCCCGTTCGGGCATCCACGGCTGCCCGGCACCCCACACCCGCGCGCCTGACGGGGCAGCGGTCCATATGAGACGGTCGAACGGACTCCACCCACCACGAGCCTCGCAATCGATTCGGGGGACGGCATGCACGCTCACGACCATGTCAACGACGTCGAGTCCGGCGCGCGTCCGAAGTCGGACCGGGTCGAGGCGGGCGCCTTCGAGCAGGCGCCCTCGCTCGCCAAGCCGGACGTGCTCGGCGCCGGCGGGTTGCTGGGGTTGCAGCGCGCCGCGGGCAACCAGGCCGTCACCGGCCTCATCGAGGAGGACCGCTCGCCGGTCCACGACGTGGTGAACTCCGGCGGCGGCAGCGCGCTGGACACCGAGACCCGCTCGGACATGGAGGGCCGCTTCGGCACCTCGTTCTCCGACGTGCGCGTCCACACCGACGGCCAGGCCGCCGCTTCGGCGAAGGCGGTGAACGCGCAGGCGTACACCGTCGGCAACAACATCGTCTTCCAGCGCTACGAGCCGGGCACCGAGGCCGGTAAGCACATGCTGGCCCACGAGCTCACCCACGTCGTCCAGCAGCGCAGCGGCCCGGTCGACGGGACGCCCACCGGCGGCGGAATCTCGGTCAGCAACCCCTCCGACCGCTTCGAGCGCGAGGCCGTGGCCAACGCCGACCGCTTGATGTCGCAGCCCGCTCCGGCCGCCGCCGGTGCGGTGCAGCGCGTCGAGGAGGGCGGCAGCCCGGGCGCGACCACGGTCCAGCGTGAGGAAGAGGCCGAGGAAGAGACCGCGCAGACCTACGTGCAGCGTGAGGAAGAGGGCGAAGAGGAGACCGCCCAGACCTTCGTGCAGCGCGAGGGCGAAGAGGACGAGGGCCCCGCCGAGGTCGGCGACCAGCCCTGATCCCGCGCGCTCCACTTCCCGGTCACCGCCGGTTTTCACCGCCGAAAGCCTTGCTTTAATGCGATAGGTTGGCCCTCGCGCCCGTTTCCCCCGACGCGCGAGGAGCCCAGCCTTGTCCCAGGATCCGCACGCTGAAAACGATTACAGAGAGCCCGCCGGCGAATCGCATTTGCCCCCGCGCATCACCGCCATGCTCAAGAACTTCGAGGAACGCGCCGCCAAACTCGGCCAGATGCGCGGCAAGATCCAGGACCTGCACGGGTCCGCGCACAACCGCGACGGCTCGATCACGGTCACCGTCGCCCCCAACGGCGCGCTCCTCGACGTCAAGTTCTCCCCCAAGATCGCCGCCTACAGCCACCAGGCCCTGGCCATGGAGCTGATGGACGTCGTCCGCAAGGCCACCGCACAGGCCGCCGAGACGATGGAGGAGGAGATGGGCGAGGCCCTCGGCGAGGACTACGCCGGCTTCAAGGCCGCCATGTCCGGTGCCGAGCTGCCGCCCCCGATCAGCCCGGAGAGCCTGATGCGCGACATCGAGGAACGGTGGTCACGATGAGCTTCGAGGTCCAGGTCGACGCCCTGCGCGCCTACGGCGAGGGCACCCGGTCCCTGGCGGAGAAGTTCGGGCAGCTGTCCACGCTGCTGGAGCAGGCCAGGGTGGACGACGACTGCTTCGGTCCCGCGCTGGCCTGGCTCATCGCCAAGCCCTACTACAACGCGCTCGACGACGCCCGCGAGACCACCGACAAGGCCAAGACCTACCTGGAGCACGTGCGCGACGCCGTCCACGAGACCGCCGAGTCCTACGGCGGCACCGAGGAGGCCATCGCCCAGGCCTTCGACGCCGTCGCCAAGTCCATGGAGAGCAAATGAGCTACCCGTGGAACCAGGGACCGGTACCCGACGGCCCCGGCGACCTGAACTCCCTGAACAACCCCTCCACGTACGACAAGAAGGGCTGGGCCGACCAGGCGACCTCGCACGCCGGTGGCCTCTTCGGCGCCGCCTACGGCCTGTCCGACGCCACCGACCCGCCCTCGGTGTCGGTCGCGACCGTACAGGCCCGCTGGGAGTACCTCCAGGCCGTCGCCAGCCCCGGCAAGGCGCTCATGTCCAACGGCGTCGGCTTCCTGGTGTCCTGGACGGTCTCACCATTGGTGGAGGGGCTCATCGAGCCCTTCATCGGCGATCCCGAGCAGATGCGCGCCACCGCCGCCGGCTGGGAGCAGGTCGCGCGCTGGCTCGACCACGTCGCCGAGACCGAACCGACCCGCGCGCAGGCCACCACGGAGCTGTGGAAGGGCGAGGCCGCCGAGAAGTTCCGGGCCCAGATGGGCGAGTTCGGTGGCGGCGTCACCGCGCTGGCCCAGGACGTCCGCGAGATCGGCGGCATCCTCACCATGACCGCCGACATCTTCGACATGGTGCTGGAATTCATCATCCAGATGCTCACCGAGTACGTGATCGGCCTGATCATCCAGTGGCTGGCGGCGCTCGCGGCGTCCTGGATCACCGCCGGGACCTCCGTCGCCACGGCCACGGCGGCCACCACGGCCAGCACGGCGACGACCGGCGCGCGCATCGCCAAGGTCCTCGCCCAGCTTCAGCAGAAGCTCGGGAAGCTGTTCGTGCAGCTGGAGAAGCTCATGAAGCGCATCCGCTCCGGACCGCTGCGGCAGGTGGTCAACCGCATGGACGCCCTGCGCAACGGCAACCGCCGCGAGCAGTGGCTGGCCCGGACCATCGACCGGCGCATCGGCCTGCCGTCCATTTTGGACCGCGCCAACCCGCGCACGCTGGCCTCGGTGACGGCCAACCGCTTCGTCACCCGCGGCGGCGGCTTCGTGGCCGGACGCCACGCGCTGGCCACCAACGTCGCGCAGGGCGCGGCGTCCATGGTCTTCGGCGGCTCGACCATGTGGGGCCGCGCGGCCTGGAACGCCGGGGTCCGCACCGCCACCGACGCCGCCGTCAAATTCGGCGCCGACGCCGCCTACAACACCGGCACCGACAAGATCACCGGCAAACAGAGCGACAAGGAGCGCAAGCAGTCCCAGGACAAGGGCTTCATGTGGTGAGCCTGTCCGGCCTGCCCGCCGTCCGCGAGCACTGGGCCGCGCCGGGCGAGCCGATCCTGTGGATGCTGCCCTACCGCCGCACCACCTACGAGATGAAGGGCCGCAAAGGCGACGGGCGGCCCGCCGACGGCCTCGGCACGAAGATCGTCAAGGGCGCCGGACTGCTCGCCCTCGCGGCCACCGCCCCGTCCGACGGCGGCTCCGGGGACGGCCCGCAACCGCCGCCCGCGGTCATCGCCTGGGCCGACCGTCCACAATGCCTGGCCGCCGCGCTCGCCGACCTCCCGGGCGAATCCCGCGACCGGGGCTTCTGGGTGGCCACGCCGGGGCGCTTCGCGTTCCTGGCGCCGCCCCCGGAGCCGCCGGTCCGCCGCTCGCTGCTGAAGCAGGTCACCGGCTTCGCCCAGGACGTCGTCGCGGCCTTCAAACCCGAGCCGCCCTTCGCGCCCGGCCGCCCGATCCCGACCGTGCCGCTGACGCCGGTCCTCGAATGCCCGTGGACCGACGGGGGCGACATCGTCCGCAAGATGCGGCGGCGCACGGTGAAAGAACCGGTCTACCGGCGGATCCTGCTGCCCGACGGCTCGGGCTTCGACTACTACCGCGACGCCAAGAAGAGCCTGCTGCCCGCCGAGCTGACCTCGCGGCTGCACCGGATCGCCTGAGGGGCACCGCATGGAGGAGATCACCCGCGCCGCCGGGTTCATCGGCGCGACCGTGGGCGGCGTCCACGGCATCATCGAGAACACCGCACCCCTGCCCGGCGACCCCGACCCGGCCTGGCCGCGTCCCACCGCGATGACGACGTCCGGCCGCTTCCTGGACCAGGAGTGGGCCCACGACCCATCCGTCTGGGCCTGGGCGACGGCCGCCGCGCCCGGGGCCGCGTCCCTCGTGCTCGCCGACGCGCTCGCCCGGCGCGAGCCGCTGCTGCTGGGCCCGGACGGCCTGCGCGCGGGCGGCCACACGATCGGCGTGCGCGAGCTGTCCGCCGTCGGTGTCACCACCGCCAAGGGCGCGCGCTACTTCGTCCACGCGGGCCTGCCCGACGGCTCGTACCTGTGCTGGCATGAGCAGCGGGCGAGGTACGAGATCGACCGCCTGCGCGCGCTGCTCGTGGCGTAACGGAGCGTCGCCGCCGGTTAGGCGGCTTATGTCCGTATCATCGGCGACCATGGCGAAGGAGACGGTCGCGTTCGTCCTCGGGGGCGGCGGCGTGCGCGGTGGCTACGAGGTCGGCAAGCTCAAGGCGCTGCTGGAGGCCGGCATCGTCCCGGATCTGGTGCTGGGCACCTCGATCGGCTCGGTGCAGGGCGCGTTCGTGGCCGCCGACCCGAGTCCGGGCTGCGTGGACCGGCTGAACAACCTGTGGATCGACGTGATGCGGCAGAAGATCTTCCGCCCGTCGCTGACCTCGCGCCTGTCCACCCTCGCGGTGACCGGGACGCACATGTGCAGCAACAAACCCATCGCCGACCTGCTCGTGCGCTACCTGGGCCGCCCGCGCATCCAGGACCTCGCGGTGCCCTTCGAGTGCGTGGCCGCCAGCATCGAGCGCGCCTCGGCGCACTGGTTCGCCACCGGGCCGCTGATCCCGGCGGTCCTGGCCTCCTGCGCGGTCCCCGGCGTCTGGCCGCCGGTGCGGATCGGCGATGAGCACTTCCTGGACGGCGGGCTCGTGGAGAGCATCCCGCTGCACCGCGCCTACGAGCTGGGCGCCACCACCGTCTACGTCCTGCACGCCGGGCGCGTGAACAAGGCGCTGCGGCCACCGCGGCGGCCGTGGGAGATCGCCTCGGTGTCCTTCGAGATCGCCCGCCGCCACCGCTTCAGCGAGGGCATGGCCAACGTCCCCGAGGGCGTCACCGTCCACTTGCTGCCGACCGGCGACACCGCGCCCGACGAGGACATCGACATCTTCGACAGCACCGAAGACCAGATCGAGGAGGTCCGGACCCGCGTGGCCAACGCGTACGCGGCGACCGCCGAGTACCTGCGGGCGGTCTAGGCCGTGAAGGGAGTGCCCGCGAGACGGATCTGGCGGGATCCGGCGGCCTTCGGGTTCGCGCTGACCGGGACGCTGGCGCTGCTGCCGCTGATCGTCCTGCTGGGCCTGGTCCTCCCGGTCCTGCCGCGCCGGACGCGGCCCGGGTTGCGGCTTCTGGTGGTGTCGTGGGCGTGGCTGGCGACCTACGAGGCCGGGTGCCTGGCCACCGGCTTCACGCTGTGGCTGCGCCGCCGTCCCCGGACGGCGTGGGCGGCGGCGCAACGCTGGTGGCTGGCGGCCTGGATCCGGCTGCTGTGTCCATTGGGGAGGATCCGGCTCTCGGTCTCGGGCACCGGCTGGCCCGACGGCACCCGCCCGATCCTGGTGCTGTCCCAGCACATCGGCAGCTTCAACGGCCCGCTCGTGCTGCACCTGCTCCACCGCATGCTGGACCAGGACACCGTCCCGATCGTGAAGACCGCCATCGGCTTCGACCCGGCGATGGACCTCATGCTGCGCCGCCTCGACGCGCCCTTCATCCGCACCGACGCCGGTGGGCGCGTGCCCGCGCTGCGCGCCATCGACCGGCTGTGCCGCTCGGGCGCGCCCGTCCTGCTGTTCCCCGAGGGCACCAGCTACACCCGGGCCAGGGCCCGCGCCATCGCCGATCGCCTGCGCGGCGGCGGGAACGACGCCGAGGCCGATCGCGCCGAGCGGCTGCGCCGGTCCCTGTGGCCGCACACCGGCGGCGTCCAGATCGCCCTGCGCTCCCAGCCCGACGTGGTCTTCCTCGCCCACAGTGGACTCGCGCCCGTCCTGCCGCCGGCCGCCGGTGGCTCCGTCGCCGCCGACGGCGTCGTCCGCGCCCGCTACTGGGTCGTGCCCGCCGAGTCCGTCCCGCAGGGCCGCGAGGAACAGGCCCGCTGGCTGCACGGCTGGTGGGAGCGCATCGACCGCTGGAGCGAACTCGCCCACGCCTGAGGGTCAGTAACGCGCGTAGGCGTGCTCGGCCAGCCACCACAGGGTCGGACCGGGGCTCGGCACCCGCCGGGCGGGCGCCACGACGAGCTTCTCGTCCAGCGCCAGGCCGATGCCGAGCCCCTCGGCCTCGATCGGCGCGAACGGGTCGTCCAGCGCGTCCAGCACCACCACCGGGGCGGAGAAGGGCCGGAACTCCCTCGCGGCGGCCCGGCCCTCCTCCCAGCGGGAGGCGAAGATCGCGGCGTACACCGGGTGCAGCGGCGGCCGCGCGGAGCGGCGGATGTGCCCGTCGTGCAGGGTGTGCGTCCAGTGCGGCAGCCGGGGCAGGATCGTGCGCTCCCGGATGGACAGCGCGGCCACCGGCACCGGCTCGCCGTGCGGCAGCCCCATCAGCAGGTTCAGCGGAGCCCAGTCGGCCAGCGCGAGACGGCGTCCGGCGGCCCCGGTGCGCCGGGCGTGCTCCTCGGGATCGAGGCGGCACAGGAGACGCGCCGAGTGCCCGCGCATCCGCACCGGCGCCGAGGCGTCGGTCGCGGCGAACAGGTCGGCCAGGCTGGTCGAGACATGTGACGGCATCGACGGCTCCTCCGGTACGGCGTCCCCCCGAAGGACGCGACGATCGCCGATCCCCGTTTCCGGCGCGGTCAGCAGAGCATCGCAAAACGCCGTGACCTGCGCGGTCGGCGATCCGACTGTCCCGCGGCCGCCACACGGGAGGGTGTCGGGAACCGGTCAGCGCGGCACGGAGAAGGGGCGCGACCCGAAGGTCGCGCCCCTCACTCGCGATGCCTTACGGCCGGCGTCGCCTAGGCGACGCCGTCCTCATCGTTGCCCCAGCTGGCGGCCGCGGCACGGCGGCGGCGCATCATGATCACCAGGACGACGCCGGCGGCCAGAAGGGCCGCGCCGGCGATGCCGAAGAGGGTCAGGCTGCTACCCGTGGTGGGCAGGCCACCGCCGGGCGTGCTCTTGCTCGGCGTGGGCGTGGCCGAGGAGCTCGGCGAGGAGCTCGACGGGCTCGGGCTCGGGGAGCTCGACGGCGAGGTGGTGGGCTTCACCTCGAAGGTCACGCTGACCTTGGCCTCGCCCTGCTTCTTGAGCTTTCCGGCCAGAATCAGCTTCTGGGAGGTGTTGGCGCCCTCGGTGGACACGAAGATGCGGCCGACGGGGACGAACACCTCGCCGACGCCGGTCACTTCGACCTTGCCGGGCGCGGTGGCGGTCAGCCAGAACTTGTCGCCGCCCTTGACCTTGGTCAGCTCCTTGCCGTCCTTGTCGACGGCCTTGCCGCCGGTGACGGTCAGGGTGATGTCACCGAGGTTGGTCTCCACGGTGAACGGGCCGATCTTGTCGCCGACCTTGCCGGTGGTGCCGTCGGGACCGTTGAACGCGAGGTTCGGCGCACCCGGGTCGGGAAGGTCCGTGGCGTTCTCGGTCAGCCACTTGTAGACCTTCGCCACGGCGGTGTCGACGTCGGTGACCGCGCCACCCTGGCCGTCGATGTTGGTCGAGTCGGTCGGGTGCAGCTTGAAGTTGTCGCTGAAGCTCCAGATCGCGGCCTGAGTCGCGGCGTAGATGTACGACTCTTTCTGCGCCTGGTTGTACGTACCGGGCAGGGTCGCGCCCGCGGCGGTCAGCACATCATCGGCGGCCACGTTCGGGTAGGACTTCGTGAGCAGCCACTTGATCTTGCCGAGGTTCTTGACGCCGGAGGTGTTCCAGTCGGCCTCGGTGTAGGTGTGCTTCTTCAGCGCGGTGTGCAGGTCGATGCAGTACACGACCTGGGTCTGCTGATCGCTGGTGGTGAGGACCAGCGGGTGCGCCAGGTACTCGGTCTTATCGTGGTTGTCGTACTTGACGGAGATACCGGGCTTCGAGCTGACCGTACCGGTTACCTTTTCGTCGGCGGCGGCCGAACCGGCCCAGCCGACGAGGGTGATCCCCGCGACGGCCGTGACCAGAGCCGTCTTGATCAAGCGGGTTTTCATGAAGGGTGTCCCTCCCCTGGGAACTTTGAGATGGGGGGCGCGTTACGCGTGTGTTCTTCACACGACGGGCAACGGGACACGGTTGCACATCACGAAAAAGCTTCGTTAAGCGGGTTCACCCTTTTGAGCGAGTCCAAATCCCTTGGGACTCAAACAATGTGGCGGTCGGCGGCCCAGCGCGACAGTTCGTAACGATTGGACATCTGGAGTTTGCGCAGGACATTCGAAACGTGCGTCTCGACGGTCTTGATCGAAATGTAGAGCTCCTTGGCGATCTCCTTGTACGCGTAACCGCGCGCCAGCAGCCGCAGCACCTCGCGCTCGCGGTTGGTGAGCTGGTCCAGTTCGGGATCGCTGCCGCCGCCGACGGTCTTGGACGCGAAGGCGTCCAGCACGAAACCGGCCAGCCGCGGCGAGAAGACCGCGTCGCCGTCGGATACGCGGCGGATGGCGTCGACGAGATCGTCGGAGGAGATGGTCTTCGTGACGTAGCCGCGCGCTCCGGCGCGAATGAGCCCGATGACGTCCTCGGCGGCGTCGGAGACCGACAGGGCCAGGAAACGCACCTCGGGATGGGCGGCGCGGACGCGCTCCAGCACCGCCCGGCCACCGCCGTCGGGCATGTGCACGTCCAGCAGGACCACCTCGGGCAGCTTCGCGGAGATGTCGCGGACGGCGTCGTTGACGGTGCTCGCCTCGCCGATCACCTCGACGCGGTCGCCGAGCTCGGCGCGCACGCCCGCCCGGAACATGGCGTGGTCGTCGACCAGGAACACTCGCAGCGGCTCGCTCATCGCCTACTCCTTCTCCCGCGGCATGCTCAGCCGCACCTCGGTGCCCGCGCCCGGCTCGCTGATGATCTTCGCGTCGCCGCCGTGGCGCTTCATGCGACCGATTATGGAACCACGGACGCCGTGCCGGTCACTCTCCTCGTTGCCGAGGACGGCGTCGACGTCGAAACCGGCTCCCCGGTCGCGCACGAACACCGAGATCTGATCCTCCTCCACTTCGGCGTAGACCGACACCGTGTCCACCCCGGCGTGCCGGGCCACGTTGACCAGTGACTCGCGGGTGGCGGCCACCAGCGCGACCGTGGGGCCGTCCACGTCGCAGTCGCCGACGCAGACCACGTCCACGGTCAGCCCGTAGACCTCGTCGACCTCGGCGGCGACCTGGTCGATGGCCGCCGACAGCTTCTCGGTGGGCTCGGCGGTGGGCTTGTACAGCCAGTTGCGCAGGGTCCGCTCCTGGCCGCGGGCCAGCCGCGCGACCTCGCGGGGGTCCTCGGCGCGCCGCTGGATCAGCGCGAGGGTGTGCAGGACCTGGTCGTGGATCATCCCGGCGACCTCGGCGCGCTCCTGCTCGCGGGCGTGGGCCTCGCGCTCGGCCGACAGCTGCGTCATCATCCGCCACACCATCGGGCCGAGGACGATGCCGATGCCGACCACGCCGATCGCGGTGAACATGAGCGAGTTGAGCAGGGCCTCCTGGCCGTCCCGGGACGGGTCGACCACGGCCACCACGCCCACGACGCCGACCAGGACGAGGACCGTCCCGCCGAGCATCCGGTACAGCAGGACGCGCTTGCCACCGCGCCCGAACAACGCCGCCAGCCATGCCGCTCCCCCGGCCTCGGCCGACCAGCGGCGGCGCTGCGCCGGGTCGGCCTGCTGCCAGATCAGGCCCGCGCCGGCCGCCACCAGGACGATCAGCCAGCCCAGGATCATGTTCGTGCCGCCCCACCCGGTGGTGATCTGCACGATGAGGACCCCGGCGCCCAGCGCCACGAAGGCCGGGAGCTGCCGCAGGTCCGAGCGGGTCCGCGCGCCGGCCGGATCGGCGTCACGCGGCAGGACCGCCCAGAAGGCCACGTAGAGCATCGCGCCCAGCCCGAAGAACAGCGAGAGCACGATCAGGCCCAGACGCAGCGGGACGACGCTCAGGCCCAGGTGGTTGGACAGGCCGCGGGCGACGCCGGTGAGCATCCGTCCGCGGACGGCGCGACGCAGGCGGCGCTCCTCTGGCGGCGCCGGGGCGGGCGCGATGGCGGCCGTCACGATGGGGCTCTCCCTTGATCCGCGGGGGGTGGTCGTCTGGCTCTTGATCTCGATACTCACACGCGCGCGACGCGCCCGCCATGGGGTCCGGCCCCCATTTCCCGATATCAGGGTCGGGTCAGGGTCGATCCCCGAGGCGCGCGGCGGCGCGGCCCGGCAGGATTCAAGGCATGAACGAACACGTCCCCCCGCCGCGGAGCCTGCCGCGCCCGCTGCTCGGCATCGTCCGGGCCCGGGAAGAGGGCAAGGTCGCCGGTGTGTGCGCCGCGATCGGCCGTGTCACCGGCAGTGACGCTCTGCTGTGGCGGGTGCTGTTCGCGGTCCTGATCCTGTTCGCCGGCGCCGGTCTCATCGTCTACGCGCTGCTGTGGCTGTTCACGCCCGCCGAGGGCGACACCGCCGCCCCGATGGAGGCGGTCTTCGGACGCGGCCGCTCCAGCACGCCCGCGCCGCTCACGCTGGCGCTGTCCGGTGGCGTCGCGGTCGCGGCGTTCGTGGTGTTCTGGGACAACTTCCCCGTCGCCGTCATCATCGGCCTGGCGCTGATCGGCGCGGTGGTGTACCTGACGCGGACGGTGCCGCAGCGCTTCCAGCGCGCCGAGACCTACCGGCACAGCCCGCTGGGCGCGTCCCCCGTGCCGGTGCCCCCTCCCCCGGGCCCGCCCGGGTACCGGGCCCCGTTCGCGCCCTACGGCCCCTACGTCACCTACACCACGCAGAGCGCCTCGCACGGCGCGGCGACGGCTCCCGCGCCGAGCCCGACGGGCAAGCCGCCGTTCCTGCCGCCGCTGGCGCAGCCGCCGGTGTTCGGTCCGCAGCCGCAGCCGGTGTCCTACGGGACCCCGCCGCAGCCGCCCGTGTACGTCCCGCCGCGCCCGCCGGTCGTCCCGAAGCCGCCGAAGCCGCGCTCGAAGCTGCCGCTGGGTGTGCTCTCGGCGATCGCGCTGGGCGCGGGCGTCACCGGCGTCGTCGACCTGGCCGGGGCCTCGGTGCCCTTCGGCTGGTACCTGGCGGTCGCGCTGACCATCACCGCCGCCGGGCTGTTCATCGCCACCTGGATCGGCCGGGCCCGCAGCATGATCGCGGTGGGCATCGTCCTGTCGCTGGCCCTGGGGATCTACAGCCTGACCGCGTGGGTGAACGAGAACTTCCCCGACGAGGACCGCCTCTGGCACCCCACGAGCGTCGCCGAGGTGCAGACCCGGTACGAGCTGAACGACGGGACGGGCCTGCTGGACCTGCGGGACGTGGTGTTCACCGATACCACCGACCTCACCGTCACCATCAGCGCCGACAACGGCGAAATTCGCGTGCGGCTGCCGCAGAACGTCGACGCGACCGTCACCAGCCGGGTCGACTTCGGTTCGTCGACCCTGTTCGGCAACGACTCCTTCGGCGGCGGCACGCGAACCGACCTCGGCGCCGACGGCGCCGGGGGCGGCAAGATCAAGCTGAACATCGACGTGAACAACGGCGCAGTGGAGGTCTCCCGATGAAGCGGCACCAGACCGACACCGTCTCCCTCGTCTTCGCCGTGATCTTCACCGGCGTGGTCGTGTGGTGGATCGTGTCCCGTTTCACCGATTTCAGTCCCGCCGGGTTCGGCCTCATGGTCGCCGGGACGCTCATCGCCGCCGGGGTCATCGGCCTCGTCACCGCGATGCGCCCCCGCCGCGTCCTCGAACCCGCCCCGGTGACCCCCGCGCCCACGCCCGGGCTGTTCGCGCCCGCGCCGGACGCCACCGCCGTCCTCGGCGAGACCCCGGCGGCCGAGCGGCCCAGTTTCAGCGGCTTCGACGTTCACGGTCTGCTCACCGACGACGAGCGCGCCCGCGCCGACGAGCTCATCCGGAAGATCGGCCGGACGCGGGCCGAAGAGGGCGAAGACCCTCGCGAACCCGAGTGAACATATGCTTGAGGCGGTCTTCTGCCGTCTGTGGAGCTGTTGATGAGTCTTGCCCCATCCTCGCGAGTCGGTGAACGCGCCGCCCGCGCCATCGCCGACGAGTTCGCCCGCGACACCACCCCGCGCTCCGGTCTCCTGATCGGCGCCGAACCCGGGTCCGCCGTGCTCACCGCCGCGCTGGACGCCCTGGCCCCCGGCGACACGCTCACCGTGGTCGCCGAGGCCGACACCGCCGCCGCCATGCGCGAGCACCTGGAGGCGCAGGGCAGCTGGGTCGCCGCCCGCGCCAAGGTGGTGACCGCCATCAGCGACGCGCCCCGCAGCGACGTCGTCATGCTCGGCGCGCCCGTCTCGACCCTCGACGGCGAGACGGCGAAGTACCTGGAGTCCGTCAAGGCCGTCGTGGCCGAGAACGGGATCCTCGTCCTGGCCGTCCCCGCACGCGGCCCGGTCGCCTTCGAGCTGACCGACCTGATCGCCGAGCACGGCGTCGCCGAGGACCTCGTCCTGCGCAACCGCCCGCCGCTGCGCGTGCACCGGCTGCGTTTCGGCGTCGCGCCCGCCGCCGACGCCGAGAAGCTGCTGCCGGCCTACCGGCCCTCCAGCGTCCCGCTGACCGGCCGCATGCACATCGACTCCAACGGCATCGCCGCCGCCGGTATCGCCTTCGGCGCGGCCGTGCTGCTCAAGCGCCTGCGCCCCAAGTCGAAGCTGTGGGTCGTCCCGGCCCTGGCCGCGGCGCCCGTGGCGGCCTTCTTCCGTGACCCGGAGCGGTCCATCCCGGAGGAAGAGGAGGCTGTCGTGGCCGCCTCCGACGGCAAGGTCTTGTCGGTGGAGCACCTCACCGATGACCGCTTCGGCGACGAGTGCACCGAGTGGCTGCGGGTCGCGGTGTTCCTGTCGGTGCTGGACGTGCACGTCAACCGTTCGCCGGTGTCCGGCCGCGTGGTGGACGTCTTCCGCGAGTCGGGCGGCTACGCCCCGGCGATGAAGGCCGCCGCCGAACACAACGTGGCCTGCTACACCGTCGTGGAGAACACCCGTGGCCGCGCCGTCGTGGCCCAGCGCACCGGCCTCCTGGCCCGCCGCATCGTCAACCGCGCCAAGGTCGGCGCCCTCGTCGCCAAGGGCGAGCGCTACGGCCTGATCCGCTTCGGCTCCCGCACCGACATCTACCTGCCCGCCGACTGCGCCGAGGCCCTGGTGGCCCCGGGTGAGCGCGTCGTGGGCGGCGAGACCGTCGTGGCCCGCTGGCTGTAAAAGAAGAGTGAGAGCAAGTAAGGGAACGGCCCGCCTGATTCAGGCGGGCCGTTCGCTCATTCGAGCCGCAAGCGGGAAGTGTCCTGACCGTGTGGTGAAGCTCTACGCGCGCGTGCGGCGGCGCAACCAACCCCCAGAGCCACGACGCACCGTATGCCGAGAAACTAAGCCCTCTTCCGGCTCGGGAAGAGTGTTTTCCGACCCGGGGTCCAGGGGACGGAGTTCCCTGGTGGGGGTCCAGGGGGCAAAGCCCCTTGGGCACCACGCGAAGCCGCAGCCATCCCAAGCACCCCGGGTCCGGCCGTCACACCCGCCAGGAATACGTGATGGTCAATCCCTTCCGCAGGTCGGGGTCCCGGACCCAGTCGGTGGTGTCGGTGACGGTCACCGTCACGGTGTGCCCGCCGGTGAGTGCCACCGGCGCCGCCGCCACGGCCACCCCATCGACGGTCCAGGACGTCTTGAGGGTCGCGATGTCGGGAACCGTGATGCGCCCGGGTCCCTCCGCCACCGCCAGGTTCGCCTTCGCGTAGAACGCCGCGATCATCGCCTCGCGCCCGGGCAGGTTGAACTGCCGCCCGAGCGTGCGCATGATCGAGTTGTCCGAGGGCCGGTAGATCCCGCTGGTGTAGTACCTGCACCCCACGAACGTGTCGATGACACCTCCGTCGGGCGTGGCCTGTCCCATCCACCGGTACCACTTGCGCTGCTGGCTCACCATCTGCGTGCGGGTCAGCTTCGAGGCGTTCGCCTCGCGCGGCTCGGCCCCGGTGTACACCGTCCCGCCGCCGTAGTCGTATTCGTCGGCGAGTCCGCCGATGCTGTGCCCGAGTTCGTGGACGACGATCTGCCCGGCGGAGGCGTTGCCGCCCGCGGCGGTGGCCACGCCGCCTCCGGCGCCGCCGTAGGTGGTCGTGTTGGCGAGCGCGACGACCTGGTCGACGTCGGGGGCCTGGGCGGCGTACTGCTTGGCCTTGGTCTCGTTGACGCACAGGAGGCGGGCGGTGCCGCCGCAGTAGAAGTACATGTCGAGGGCGGTGGTGCGGTAGGTGCCGTAGGGGTCGTTGTCGACGCCGGACTGGCTGGAGACGACGTCGACCTTCCACACGTTGAACAGGGACTGGTAGCTCTTGAAGGGTTCGACGGCGAAGAGCTCGGCGACCTTGGAGCGGACGTGTGTGTCGTAGGTGCCGAGCTGGCCGGAGGTGTAGCCGTCGCCGACGAACACGAGGTCGAGGTGCGTGGCGGGGTCGCCGTTGTTGATGATGGGGGTGACGACGGCCTGCGCGACGGCCGAGCGAGAAGCCGGGGACTCGCTCGACGGGAGGCGCACGGCTTGCCGGGTGATCGTCCCGTCGGGCGCGAACACCTCGCGCACCTCGGTCCGGGTGGGTGTGGCCGCCTGTGCCGGGGCGGTCGACGCGAGCGCGAGCGCGGTGCCTAAGAGCGCGGCACCGGCGCGTAAGTAGGTCTTCATGTTCCCGACTATGGCCGTACGCCCGCGTTGCCTCCCATCCCAACCGGCCATAACATCCGGGGCATGGACATCGAGCCGCGCCATCTGCGCATCGTCTGCGCCATCGCCGACGAGGGCAGCATCACGCGGGCGGCGGCGGTCCTGGGGATCTCGCAGCCGGCGCTGACGGCGCAGTTGAGGCGCATTGAGGACGCGGCGGGCGCGCCGCTGTTCGCGCGGCATCTGCGCGGGGTGGAGGCGACCGCGCTGGGGCAGTACCTCATCGACCGGGGGCGGGCGATCCTGGCGGAGCTGGACGATCTGGCGGGTGGTCTGCGGCAGCGCGCGGGCGGCGAGTATGTCCGTGAACTGCGGCTGGGCGGGGTGTCGGGGCCGATCATCGTGGGCCTGGCCGACCGGCTGGCCGAGGCGTTCCCGGATCGGCGGGTCGACATCCGGGCCGAGTACTCGCCTCGGCTGCTGCTGGACCTGGTGGCCACGGGGCGGCTGGACGCGGCGGTCGTCCTGGACTATCCGGGGCACGAGCTGGCCACGCCCGCGCACGTGGACAGCGCGCTGGTGGTGACCGACGCGGTGTGCGTGGCGATGGGCGCCGGGCACGCGCTGGCGCGGCTGGAGGAGCTGGACCTGGCGGAGCTGGCGCGCGAGTCGTGGGTGCTGCCGCGCTCGGACGGGGCGGGCTGGCCGGAGTACTTCCTGCGGTCGTGCTCGCAGGCGGGGTTCACGCCGCGGGTCGGTCACCGGGTCGGGGAGACGCGCCTGCTGCACGAGCTGCTCGCGTCGGGCAGGGGTCTGGTGCCGTGCCAGGCGACGTTCCCCGCGCCGGAGGGTGTGGTGGTGCGTCCGCTGCGGGGAACACCGATGCTGGTGCGGCACCGGCTGCTGTGGCATCGGGATTCGCCCCTCGCCGAGCACGCCGGGTTGTTCGGCGCGCTGGCGGAGGAGGCGTACGGGGCGTGCGCGGCCCTCAGGCCGCGGAACCGGCCCGGCGGCGGTGCTTGACCCACAGGAGCGGGCCGGAGACCAGGTACAGCGCGACGACGATCACGAAGGTCGCCTGGAGGTCCAGCAGCGCGCCCAGGGCGGGCAGGATCCACAGGACCGTCGGGAGCTTGCGCAGCTGGTTCAGCTTCACGTACGGGAAGCTCGACACCATCAGCAGCGCCAGCGCGCCCACGACGCCCGCCAGGACGATCGTGGGGACGACCGCCTCGTCCGGGCGCGGGATGAGGACGGTGGCGATCACCAGGACCGCCGCCGACATGGTGGTCGGCACGCCGGAGAAGAACCGGCCGTCCTTCGGGGAGACGTTGAAGCGGGCCAGGCGGATCGCGGCGCACACCGCGACGAGGCCGCAGGCGGCGGCGACCAGCGCGACGGGGGCGTCCCCGTGCAGCCACTGGTACACCACGATCGGAGTGGCGATGCCGAAGGAGCACATGTCGGCCAGCGAGTCCATCTGCAGGCCGAACGGGCTGGCGACGCCGAACTTGCGGGCCAGCGGCCCGTCGAGGGCGTCCATGAGGACACTGCCGAGCAGGCACAGCGCGGCCCACTTGACCATGTCCTGGCCCTGCGAGGCGAGCAGCATCGCGGTCATGCCGAACGCGATGGACGTCACGGTGCACCCGTTGACCAGCGCGAACTTGACGCGGCGGCTCATCGTGACCTCGCCCGGCAGCAGCCGGATCGGGGCCGGCGGGGCGTCCTCGGCGTCTTCGGCGGCGGCCGTGAGCCCGTCGAGCTCGGCCACCGTCTCGGCGGGGATCTCCACCGTCACCTCGTCACCGCGCCTCCGCAGCCGGATGGGCGGCAGCGGCTGGAGAACCAGACGCCGGGCGAGCGTGCCGCCACGACGCAGCCCCCTGGCGATGCCACGGCCCGCCGGTCGCGGGCTGTCGTTGTTACGACGCCGCAGCCACAAGGTCCTCTGCACTCGGTCCTCCTCGCCCTTCCACCGGGCACCCACAAAACGATGGTCTCTCAGGTTCGCGCTGTACACCATGGCACATCAGTGCCAGCTTTGGCGATCCCCGTGACACGTTCTCGACGGTCGAACGGGGTGAAAACGCGCGAAACGGCACCCGACACCACGCTGTATCGGGTAGCCTGCGCCACCGGGAGAGCCGGTGACCCTAACCAAGGTACCGGCTAATCCGGACAGCTCCTAATCAACGCATTCAGATCAGCCGAAGTCCATCGACCACCGCGGGCGTCAGCGGCAGCTCCTCCAGCGCCTTCCGCGGCCACCAGCGGGCATCGGCGGTGGAGCCGCCGGCCATCTCCACGACGCGGGCGTCGGTGGGTTCGGCGACGAAGACGCGGAAGATCGCGCGGACCCCGTGCCAGTCGAGGGGGTGGCCCTCGGGGCCGATGGCGCGGCGGGTGCGGAAGGACGTCACGTCCAGCAGTTCGCCGACCTCGCCGTGCTGGCCGGTCTCCTCGTAGACCTCGCGGGTGACGGCGTCGCGGGGCTGCTCGCCGAAGTCGACGCCGCCGCCGGGCAGGTGCCAGTTTCCGGCGCCGGGGTAGCCGTCGGCGATGCGGGCGAGGAGAAAGTTGTCATCGGCGTCGGTGGTGACGCCGTAGGCGCCGAAGCGCTGGCCGCGCCGCTGGCGCTTCTCGTTGGGTTCGATCGGCGGGGGGTCGGGCCGGTAGGTGACGGGGCCGCCGTGGATGTCCAGGACGCGCGAGACGACGGGGGTCATCGCCTGCCCGGCGATCTCCTCGGGACGCAGCCAGGTCGGCTGCTCCATGTTGCCGTTGGGTTCGGGACGCAGGGTGCCGCCGGTGACGCGGACGCCGTAGAGGACCGCGTTGGTGTGGACCGGCCCCCGCGGCCCGTCCATCATGATCGACACGACGTCCTTCAGGTCCTCGACCGCGACGTCGAGGCCTGTCTCCTCGGCGAACTCGCGGACCACCGCGTCGCGCGGGTGCTCGCCGTGCTCGACGCCGCCGCCGGGCAGGAACCACGCCCCCGGGTAGACGGAGCGCTGCGAGCCCTTCGTCAGAAGGATGCGGCCGGTTTCGTCGTACACCACCCCGTAGCTAGCGAGCCGAAAGCTGTTCTTTTGTCGCATCGATCAAGACTATCCTGCGAGCGACCTGCGCAAACGGTGCGTGTGACGGGGCCGACGGCGGTCCGGCCGGACGTGGTGGCGCACGAAAAGGCCCCGCGCGGTGTGCGCGGGGCCGTGGGGGCCTACTCCCACTCGATGGTGCCCGGGGGCTTGCTGGTCACGTCGAGGACGACGCGGTTGATCTCGGGGACCTCGTTGGTGATGCGGGTGGAGATCTTGGCGAGCAGCTCGTAGGGCAGCCGCGACCAGTCGGCGGTCATGGCGTCCTCGCTGGACACCGGGCGCAGCACGACGGGGTGGCCGTAGGTGCGGCCGTCGCCCTGGACGCCGACGCTGCGCACGTCGGCGAGCAGCACGACGGGGAACTGCCACACCGAGCGGTCGAGTTCGGCGGCGGTGAGTTCGGCGCGGGCGATGGCGTCGGCGGCGCGCAGGATCTCCAGGCGGTCGGGGGTGACCTCGCCGATGATGCGGATGGCCAGGCCGGGGCCGGGGAAGGGCTGGCGGTAGACCATGGCCTCGGGGAGGCCGAGTTCGAGGCCGAGGCGGCGGACCTCGTCCTTGAAGAGGGTGCGGAGGGGCTCGATGAGGGTGAAGCGCAGGTCCTCGGGGAGGCCGCCGACGTTGTGGTGGGACTTGATGTTGGCGGTGCCGGTGCCGCCGCCGGATTCCACGACGTCCGGGTAGAGGGTGCCCTGGACGAGGAATTCCACGTCGTGCTCGGCCTTCAGCTCGCGCTGGACGGTCTCGAAGATCTGGATGAACTCGCGGCCGATGATCTTGCGCTTGGTCTCGGGGTCGCTGACCCCGGCGAGTTCGCGCTGGAAGTGCTCGGCGGCGTCGACGACGCGCAGCTTGATGCCGGTGGCGGCGACGTAGTCCTTCTCGACCTGCTCGGCCTCGCCGGCGCGCAGGAGGCCGTGGTCGACGAAGACGCAGGTGAGCTGGTCGCCGACGGCCTTGTGGACGAGGGCGGCGGCCACGGCGGAGTCGACGCCGCCGGAGAGGGCGCAGATGACCTCTTTCTCGCCGACGAGGTCGCGGATGAGCGCGACCTGGTCGTCGATGATGTTGCTCATCGTCCAGGTGGGCGCGATGCCGGCGATGTCGTAGAGGAAGTGCTGGAGCACGGCCTGCCCGTGCGGGGTGTGCGCGACCTCGGGGTGGAACTGGACGCCGGCCAGACGCCGTTCGCGGTCCTCGAACGCGGCGACGGCGGCGCCCTCGGAGCTGGCGGTGGCGGTGAACCCGGCGGGGGCGGCGGTGACGGAGTCGTTGTGGCTCATCCACACCGACTGGCGCTCGGGCAGCCCGGCGAACAGCGCGCACTCTTCGCTGACGGTGAGGGGCGTGCCGCCGAATTCGCGCTTGCCGGTGGACTCCACGGTGCCCCCGAGGGCGACGGTCATGGCCTGGAAGCCGTAGCAGATGCCGAAGACGGGGACCCCGGCCTCGAACAGCGCCGGGTCGGTGCGGGGGGCGCCTTCGGCGTAGACGGAGGCGGGCCCGCCGGACAGGATGATCGCGGCCGGCTTCTTGGCCAGCATCTCCTCCACCGGCATCGAGTGCGGGACGATCTCGGAGTACACCCGCGCGTCGCGGACGCGGCGGGCGATGAGCTGGGCGTACTGGGCCCCGTAGTCGACGACGAGTACCGGTGCAGGCAGGGTCATGTCAGCAGCTTAAACGCCCGTTTTCGCCACGGCCGAGGCAACCGGCGCGTGTGTGAGCCGGGCCGACCGCTTCCACGGGACCCCCTTGATCACCTATATTCCCGACCATGGCGGTGCGGGCTCCGGTTCAAGAGGTGCGCCGGACGCTGGTCGAGTTCACGCCGTCGCGGATCGACCCGCTGTCGGCGTTCCGATGCGCGCTGGGCATCGCGATTCCGCTGCTCGGCGGGATGCTGCTGGGCCAGCCCGCGCTGGGCGGCGCGGCGGCGATGGGCGCGTGGTCGGCGGGGCTGACCACGTTCCACCGGGACGCGCGTCCGCGTCCGATGCTGGCGGTGCTGGCCGGTGCGGTGCTGGGCCTGGGCGTGTTCATCGGCGGGCACACCGAGCACTGGATGTGGGTCTCGGTGCTCACCGCGATGGCGTGGTGTTTCCTGTGCTCGCTCCTCGGTTCGCTGAACGACCTGGCGGCCTCGACCTCGGCGAGCCTCGGGGTGGCGATCTTCCTGGCGCACGGCCTGACGGTGGACAACACGCCCGAGCAGGCGGCGGTGGCGGCGGTCGTGGGCGGGGTGATCCAGGCGGTCATCGTGCTGCTGCTGCCCCGGCACCGGCACCGCAGTGAGCGGCTGGCGCTGGCCGAGCTGTACCACTGGCTGGGGCGGGAGGCGCGGGAACTGGCCGAGGACGCCCACGTGGCACCCTCGACGGGTCCGCTGGAGCTGGCCGAGAAGGTCCTGGACACCCACCGGCACACCCCCGAGGTGTTCCTGACGGCGCTGACGCACGCGCGGCGGCTGCGCGCGGTGATCTCGGCGGTGGCCACCGGCCGCGAGCGGGTGGTGGACGCCGATCCGACGGCCGCGCGGCACCTGGCGGCGGTGCTGCGGGAGGCCGCCGACGCCCTCGACGTGATCGGGGACGCCATCGCGCGCCGCGAGGAGCCCGCCCACGACTGGCACGACCGGCTGGACGCGGCGGTGAAGGTGGTCGCCGAGGACAACCGCGGCACCTATCTGCCGATCCCTGAGTGGGAGGCCAACCGCCTGGTGGGCCTGGTGCGCGCGGCGGCGGCGACCGCGGCGACGCCGACGGTGGACGACCCGGAGTCGGGCCGCATGGACCCCTCGCGGTGGCGGCTGCGCCCGGAGGTCCCGCCGATCCGGGAGCCGCTGGGCGAGGCGTGGAAGACGCTGCGGGCGAACCTCTCGTGGCGGTCGACGGCGTTGCGGCAGGCGGCGCGCACGGGGATCGCGGTGGGCATCGCGTCCCTGGGCGCCTACGCGTGGCCGGGCGATCACGGGTACTGGCTGCCGCTGACCACGTGGCTGATCCTGAAACCCGACTTCGCCGCGACCCTGGGGCGCGGCATCGGCCGCACGATCGGGACGGCGGTGGGCGCGCTGCTGGCGGGCGTCCTGTCGTCGCTGCTGCCGATGGAGCCGTTCGTGGTCGCCCCGGTGGTGGTGAGCTTCGCGTTCATCGCCTACCTGCTGTTCCAGGCCAGCTACCCCGCCTACAGCGCGGCGGTGGCGGGGTTCGTGGTGTTCAACATGGAGCTGGGCGGCAGCGCGCCGCTGTACGCGGCCGGGCAGCGGGTGGCCGCGACGCTGGTGGGCGGGCTGTTCGCGCTGCTCTATTTCATGGCCTGGCCCAAGTGGGAGACCCCGCAGCTCGGCGAGCGCCTGGCGGAGCTGGCGGGCCGGTACGCCGATTACGCCGATTACATCCTGTCGCGGCACGCCGATCCGTCCCGGTTCAAGGAGGGGCGGATGCGGTCGCTGCTGAAGGATCTGCGGCTGTCGCGGGCGGAGGTGCAGTCGGCGATCACGCGCGCGGCGGCCGAGCCGGTGACCTCGCCGGGCCCGATGAGCGCCGAGGCGAAGGAGCTGGCGGGGGATCTGGGCTGGGCGGCGCGGCCGATGATCGCGCTGGAGGCGTCGCTGCCGGCGGTGGACGCTCCGGCGGTGCCGCCGCTGGACGATTTCCGGCGCGCGGTGGCGGGGGTCTATGAGGAGCTGGAGCACCGGCTGCGCGGCCGTGAGCAGGACGATGAGTCCCTGGTGGCCCTGCGGACGGCCTATGAGCGCCTGGTGGCCGATCTCGCCGATGATGTGACCCCCGACACAGACCGGCAACCGACATACCGGAGAAGGGCTCTTTACCGGACGGAATGCGAGACGCTCGTCACCGCCCTAGAGTCAATCGGCGAGCAGATCGGACGTCCGGTTCCGCCTTAGCCGATCTCACGGGGACTTCGCCTTGCCACCTCTCGTCAGCGTCATCGTGCCCGCGTACAACTCCGAAACGACCATCGGGGCATGTATCTCCTCGGCCCTGGAGCAGACGATCGGTCTGGCGGATGTCGAGGTGATCGCGGTCGACGACGGTTCGACCGACGGCACCGGCGCGTCCCTGGACGCCTTCGCCGCCCGCCATCCCGACGCGATGCGGGTGGTGCACCAGGAGAACACCGGCGGCCCGTCGGTGCCCCGCAACGTCGGGCTGGACCTGGCCCAGGGCAAGTACGTGTTCTTCCTGGACGCCGACGACCGGCTGGGCCCGGAGGCGCTGGAGCGCATGGTGGGGATGGCCGAGGAGCACTCCTCGGACGTGGTCCTGGGGAAGATGGTGGGCGTGGACGGCCGTGGCGTGGCCACGACGATGTTCACCCGCAACACCCCCCGCGCCGACCTGTTCCGCTCGCGGATCTACTGGACCCTGTCGCCGCTGAAGCTGTTCCGCCGCGACTTCCTGGAGTCGCTGGCCCTGCGGTTCCCGGTGGGCCAGCACTACGGCGAGGACCAGCCGTTCACCGCCCGCGCGTACCTGAACGCGCGCGTGATCTCGGTGCTGGCCGACTACGACTGCTATTACGCGGGCAAGGGCGCCTTGAGCGTCAACTCGGCGAGCGTGGCCACGCGGCTGACCTCGCTGGACGGGATGCTGACGCTGCTGCGGGCGGAGCTGCCGGCGGGCCGCCGCCGCGACACCCTCCTGAAGCGGCACATGGAGCTGGGGCTCCAGTCGCTGTGGCGGGCGATGCGCTCCGAACCCGACCGGGACGTGCGCCGGGCGGCCTTCGACAAGGTCCGCCCGGCGGTCGCCGAGTGGTCGCGCGGCCCGGTCGCCAAGGCGATGGGGCCCTACTACCGGCGGCAGTGGCTGCTGGTGCGCGCCGGTGAGCTGGACGCCGTCGTCGAGCAGGTCCGGCACTTCGACAAGCGCGGCGGGGTCGCGCCGTGGGGCTTCGACCCCGCCGCGCTGCCCGCCGGGCTGCGCCTGCGGCTGCGGGCGGCGGGCCCGGCGGCCTCAGCACGGCGGGTGTGGTCGGCGGGCTGGCGGCGGGTCGGGGAGAAGCTCAGGGGCGCCTGAACACCAGCCGGCACGCCTGCACGAACACCAGGGCCGCGCCGGCCATCGCGAAGACCATCAGCGGCAGCGCTGAGTCGTCGCGGGGCTTGTCGGCGCGCACGATGACCTGGCCGAGCCCGTCCTGGGCGGTGAGGGCCAGGACGCGGGTGTTGATGTCGGCGGTGGTGAACTCGCCGCCGCCGACCTCGCGGAAGGTGCCGTCCTCCAGCTGGACGGCGCATTCGCTGAGCCGCCCGAAGCCCTGCGCGCCGATGGGCGGCCCGAGGTGGCAGTTGGCCACGAAGACCACCTCGCGGCCCTCGGGTTCGGCGTAGGGGCGGCCACCGGCCTGGGAGGCGGCGGTGAGGCCGACGAGGACGAGGAACGCCGCCGCGCAGGTCAGCGCGATGGCGCGCGCGCCGCGCCCGGCGACGGTGGTGGGCATCTCCACCGCGACGCGGGCCACGCGCGGCCGCGACGGCGCCGGGACGCGCGGCAGGCGCTCGCCGGGCGCCAGCGGGGCGATGGCCAGCACCCGCACGGCGGCGGCGCGCCCGGCGGGGTGCGGGGACGTCCGCAGCGCCGCGGCGAGGCGGTGCAGGTCGGGCACCGGGCGCCAGGTGTCGGTGCGGCCCTGGGTGAGCAGGATCGGGTAGCGCGTCCACCAGCCGTCCACGGGCACGTAGAGGACGGCGTTGCGGCGGACCATGCGCACCGACACGCGCGCGGCGTGCAGGTCGCCGACGCGGACACCGCGCGGCCCCTCGCAGACCACGCGGTGGCCGTCCAGCCACACGCGTGTGTGGTTGACCGCGACGTGGTGGCGCACGATCGCGCCGTGCGCGAGGTACAGCAGCGGCGGCAGCCCGAAGTTGAGGAACCCGGCGGCGTACCAGGCCCACCACGGCGGATTCGTCGACTGCGCCGCCGACAGCAGCAGCAGCGACGACCCGACCGGCCCGGCGAGGGCCAGCAGGATCGCCACCGGCGCCGCGGCCACCGCCGCGATCCGGCGGCCGGTGCTCCCGTGCCGGTGCGGCGGGTACTCCGCGAAGCGCGCCGAACGCGGCCCGGCCTCGGTGGGACGCGGCGGCGAGGGCGTGTGCGAATCGGCGACGGGGTCGGCGGGCGCCTCGTGCGGGGCGAGCGGGCGGGGGCGCAGGTAGGCGTCCACGCCGTGCCGGAACGGCTTGACCAGCAGCCGGTAGGCGCCGATGCCCAGCACGGTCGCCGACAGGAACATCAGCACGTCCACGACCGCCCCGGCGGTGACCGAGACCGTCCCGCCGCCCTCGATGAGGCGCCGCTGGTGGCGGTAGCCGTCCACCGCCAGCCAGTTCAGGGCGGCCCCGGCGGCCAGGAACACCACCGCCCACAAGGCCGCGCCCACACGGTCCCAGGGCCCGCGCGGGACCTGGTAGGGCACGCAGTCCTCGGCCGCGCGGCGGTCGTCCGGACGCGGACTGGCCGCCGGAACCAGCGCGCGGACGGCGCGCCCGGCGTCGCGGCCCTCGGGCTCGGGCGAGGCGGCGAGGGCGTCGGCGAGCGCGGTCAGGTCCTCGGCGCAGCGGACCTGCCCGACGCGCGGGTCGTCGAGGGCGACGGTCACCCGCCGGGACCCGGCGCGCACTCGCAGGAGGTGCCGGGGACCCTGCCGGGTGCGGGTGGCGGTGACGGTCACGTCGGGGGTGCGCAGGTCGGCGGCGGCGGGGCGCTCGCCCTCACCGGCGACGACGAGGTGGTGGCCGTCGATGGCGATGTCGGCTTCGATGCGCATGCGCGCGGCCCCGGTGAACAGCCAGAACGCGGCGGCGCCGAGGGTGGCGGCGCCCAGCGCGAGGAGCAGGACGGGGCGTCCCCAGGCGGGGTCCTCGCCGACGATGAGGTGGAGGGCGTAGGCGGACGGGGCGGCGACGAGTAAGAGGTACCCGGCCAGCCACAGGCTCCGCAGGCGCCCGATGCGCCGGTGCGCGCGGCGGCGGGCGGGGCCGCTGGGGAAGCGGCGCAGGTGGTGCGGCGCACCCCGTTCGTCCTTTGTGGACAGAGGGATGGCGCGGTCCCGGCGGGTGGCGGAGGTGGGGAGCACGGGGCAAAAGGATGCCAGGGTCCCATGATCGCCGTCAATGGGGTAGGGCGTGGAAAAAAGTGAAAGCCCGACCCCATCTCCTGGTTTCGGGCTTTCACTACGGCTTCTTAACGAAACAGGGTCATAACGAGACCGTGAGCTCGACCTTCTGGAACTCCTTGACGTCGGAGTACCCGCACTTGGCCATCGACCGGCGCAGCGCGCCGAAGATGTTCTGCGCGCCGTTGGGGTCTTCGGCCGGGCCGTGCAGCACCCGCTCCATGTCGCCCTCGCGCTCGGGGAAGGGCTCCAGGTAGCGTCCGCGCGGCAGCTTCGGGTGGCTGGCCGCCGAGTGCCACCACGCGCCCCCGGCCGGTGCCTCCTCGCACTGGGCCAGCAGCTGGCCCAGCATCACCGAGTCGGCGCCGCAGGCGATGGCCTTGGCCACGTCACCGGCGGTCTCCAGGTCACCGTCGGCGATGAGGTGGACGTAGCGTCCACCGGTCTCGTCGAGGTAGTCGCGGCGGGCCGCGGCGGCGTCGGCGATGGCCGAGGCCATCGGGACGCTGATGCCCAGCTGCTCGCTGCTGGAGGAGCCCGCGCCCTGACCGATGCCCACGATGACCCCGGCGGCGCCGGTGCGCATCAGGTGCAGTGCGGTCTGGTAGTTGGTGCAGCCGCCGACGATGACCGGCAGGTCCAGGTCGGCGATGAACTCCTTCAGGTTCAGCGGCTCGTCGTGGGCCGAGACGTGCTCGGCGGAGACGATGGTGCCCTGGATGATGAGGATGTCGATCCCCGCGTCCAGGATCACCGGCGCCAGCGCGAGGGTGTGCTGCGGCGACACCCGCACCGCCACGGTGACGTCGGCCTCCCGCAGCTGCTTGACCCGCGCGGTGATCAGCTCCGGCTTGATCGGCTCGGAGTAGACCTCCTGGAGCCGGCGGGTGGCCGCGTTGGTCGCGTGGTCCAGCGTGGCCAATTCCGCCAGGATCGGCTCGGGGTCCTCGTAACGGCACCACAGGCCCTCGGCGTTCAAAGTGCCCAGACCGCCGAGCTGCCCGAGGCGGATCGCCGTGGCGGGGCTCATCGTCGCGTCGGACGGATGAGCCACGCACGGGATCCCGAAGCGGTAGGCGTCCAGCTGCCAGTTGGTCGACACGTCATCGACGTCCCGGGTACGACGGCTCGGGACGATCGACACTTCGTAGAGGTGGTAGCCGCGGCGCGCGACCTTACCCACACCGATCTCCACGACATCCGGCACTGGACCTTCTCCTAACGCGAGTGATAGTTGGGCGCCTCGACGGTCATCTGGATGTCGTGCGGGTGGCTCTCCTTGAGCCCCGCAGCGGTGATCCGGACCAGACGTCCCCGCTCGTGCAGCGCTGCGATCGTACCGGCACCGGCGTACCCCATCGCCTGCCGCAGACCGCCCACGAGCTGGTGGGCGACCTGCGCGAGGCTGCCCCGGTACGGTACCTGTCCCTCGACGCCCTCCGGGACGAGTTTGTCCGCGGAGGACACGTCGGCCTGGAAGTAGCGGTCCTTGGAGTAGGACTTGCCCTGCCCCCGCGCCTGCATCGCGCCCAGCGAGCCCATGCCCCGGTAGGACTTGAACTGCTTGCCGTTGACGAACACCAGCTCGCCCGGGCTCTCGTCGCACCCGGCGAACAGCTGCCCCAGCATGACGGTGTCCGCGCCGGCCACGATCGCCTTGGCGATGTCACCGGAGTACTGGATCCCGCCGTCACCGATGACCGGCACCCCGTACGGGCGCGCCGCCCGCGCGGCGTCCATGATCGCGCTGATCTGCGGAGCACCGACACCCGCCACGACCCGCGTGGTGCAGATCGCGCCCGGCCCGATGCCGACCTTCACCGCGTCCACGCCCGCCTCGATGAGCGCCTTGGCGCCCTCGTAGGTGGCGATGTTGCCGCCGATGATGTCGACGCGCTCGCCGAAGTCCTTGGCGACCCGCGCGACCATCTCCAGCACACCCCGGTGGTGGCCGTGCGAGGAGTCGATGACCAGCACGTCGACTCCCGCGTCGACCAGCAGCCCGGCCCGGTTGTACGACTCGTCGCCGACACCGATGGCCGCGGCGGCCCGCAGGCGGCCCGACTCGTCCTTCGACGCGTGCGGGTACTTCTCGCTCTTGGCGAAGTCCTTGACGGTGATGAGGCCCTTGATGCGCCCGTCGCCGTCCACGATCGGCAGCTTCTCGATCTTGTGGCGGCGCAGGATCGCGATCGCGTCCTCGGCCGAGGTGCCCACCGGAGCGGTCACCAGCGGCGTCTTGGTCATGATCTCGCCCACGGGACGAGAAAGGTCGGTCTCGAATCGCATGTCACGGTTGGTGACGATGCCCACGAGCCGACCTTCTGCGTCGACGACCGGAAGCCCCGAGATGCGATACCGGGCGCACATCTGGTCGACCTCGTCCAGGGTGTCCTCCGGCCGGCAGGTCACCGGATTCGTGACCATCCCCGCCTCGGACCGCTTCACCAGGTCCACATGCATCGCCTGGTCCTCAGGGGACAGGTTCCGGTGCAGCACACCGATCCCCCCGAGCCGCGCCACGGCGATCGCCATCCGCGCCTCGGTGACGGTGTCCATCCCCGCCGTCAACAGCGGCATGGAGAGCGTCACATTCCGCGTGAGCCGCGAAGAAGTCTCGACCTCATTGGGCAGGACGTCGGACTCACCCGGCAGGAGGAGGACGTCATCGAAGGTCAGCCCGAGCGGAAGCGCATGCTCCAGGCCCATGGGAGTATTCGGTACGAATCCGGCACTGTTCACTTCCGCCGCGGAGTTACCGCCCGGAGCCCCAAGGTGTTCCATCCGGTAATACTAGGTGCCCGCAAATCGTGCGGACGCACACACTGTCCCCGCCCCGGGATACGGTGGTTACGTGCAGGATGAGCCACAGGACCCGTTCAGTGACGAGCCCGATGACGACGACGACCAGCTCGCGGCCGAGCCCCTGAGCGAGACCGAGCGCGCCGAGATCATCGAGGACCTCACCAGCCTGGAGGTCTACCAGACCCTGCTGGAGCCCACCGGCGTCCGCGGCCTCGTCATCGAATGCCCCGACTGCCGCGAACCCCACTACTTCGAGTGGGGCCTGCTCAAATCGAACCTGCGCCACCTCCTGGAGAGCAACCGCCCGAGACTCCACGAACCCGCATACGACCCGGATCCCACGCAGTACGTGTCGTGGGATTACGCGCGGGGATATACCGATGGGGTCCAGGACGCCAGCGGCGTGGAGGAGTAGGCGCGCAGCCGAGAGCACGCGTGCGCGCGCAAGAACTGAGCCGGGCGCAGTGACTGGCGGGCAACGGGGTCAAAAGCCGGGTGGGGTCGCGAGCTTGTTGTTTTAGACACGCACCGAGACGGCCCGCAACCCGCACGACAACACGGGCCCGCGCCCTGCTTGTGCGGGAGCTGTCTCGGGATAGGAGAGGATCCTCCCTCGGTCGGCCGGACGTGTCCTGGAACGAGGGTTCTCGGGGTGTCAAGACACGCTCTACCGTCTTGACACCCCGGGGTTCATCGTTCACCGTCGCAAAGGCCGAACGCGGGTGGAGCCTCCCGAGAGAGGTCCGGCGTCCAGGGGCCGCACCCCTGGTCGGGTCCTAGGGCTGAAAGCCCAGGCCAGACGGCGACCGTCACTTAGCCGCAACGCCGTGGATACATAGCAGACCAACGATCCGCGGGGCGCCAAACAAGAAGCCCGACAAGCCCCAACAGGCGTCGGAAACAAACCCCACCCCAAGAAAAACGGCACCGGCGGTGGGTTCCGGTGCCGTCAGCTCAGTGCGTTACGCCTCCGCGTACCTGCCCGCGCCCCCTCCCCAAGACCGGCCCAAGGCCCCGGGCACCCCGAAGGCCCCCCGAAACCCAATCAACCCCGTCATCTGTAGTACTACACCTGACGTACACCTACAGTACCCTGAACCCATACGAATCGGGGTGCCCATGGAAAACCCGGCAAGACGCATCCAGATCGGCGAAGCCGCCGTCCACGTCATCGCCCGCGAGGGCTGCCGAGGCCTCACCCACCGCGCCGTCGACCGCGAAGCCGCCCTCCCCATCGGCACCACGATCAACTACCACCGCACGCGCGAAGACCTCCTACTCGCCGCCGCGAAACACCTCATCGGCGCCCACGTCGTCGAAGTCGGCCTACGCCAAGTCTTCAAGACGACCAAGACGACCAAGACGGCCGACACGGCCAACACGGCCAAGCCGCCCCAGACGGCCGACACGACCGACCCGGCCAACACGGCCGAGACGTCCGACACGCCCCAGCCGCCCCAGCCGCCCCAGACACCCCAACCACCCCCCCTAACCCCCCACCACGTCCAAGCCTTCTTCACCGAACTAGTCGCCGAAGCCCTGGGCCCCTACCGCTCCCAATACCTCGTCGCCTTCGAACTCCTCCTAGAAGGCGTCCGCCGCCCAAGACTCCAAGCCACCATGACCTCCCTCTACGCCGCCGAGGTCGAAGCCATGGCCGCCCTCTTCGCCGAAGCCGGTGCCACCGTCCCCCTCGACACCCTCCACCGCGCCAACGCCGCCGCCTACGGCCTCATCCACGGCCGCCTGACGGGCGTCCCGGAACTCACCGACGCCGACGTGCACCGCACCGTCGAGGAGATCGCCCACCGCGTCTGGGCCGAGCTGAAATCGAAGGAATCTACGCCCGAGTAGAAAAATCTTGGCGGAAACTCCGGCATTTCCCACTAAATCACCATCAAATTCGGCAGATTGCAGCTGCAAAACCTCGTCATAACCCCGTGGCCCCACCCGTCACACGCGCAAGACGAGAGAGGTGGGACACCATGAGATCGGTCCTAGTGTGTGTTCGAACCCCCGCCGCCGCGCAGCGCATCAGCGCCTGCGCGAGCCGGACGGGGGTGGCCCAGGCGGTGCGTACCGCCCTGTCATCCGCCGATGTCCATATGAGACTGCGTGAACGCCGAGCCGACGTCGTCCTCGCCGACGTCGCCCTCACCCGGCCCGACCCGGTCTCCTTCACCAAGCAGGTCCTGGCCGTCGCGCCGGGCACCGGCGTCGTCCTCGTGGGCAACGCCGACCCCCGTATCGCCGCCCTCGCGGTGGCCGCCGGGGCGCGCGGCGTGATCCGCGCCGGACGCGAAGAGGAGGACCTCGTGGTCGCCCTCACCCAGGCGATCATGATGGTCTGCCCGCGTCCGAACGGGACGGTCCCGCGCCAGGTCGGCGCTGATCGGCCCGGCCCCCGCCGGGGCTCCGCCCTCACCGAGCGCGAGATGCAGGTCCTGCGGGGCATGAGCGAGGGCAAGAGCAACGGCGAGATCGGCCGCGACCTGTTCGTGTCCGAGGACACCGTCAAGACGCACGCCCGCCGCCTGTTCCGCAAGCTCGGTGCTCGGGACAGGGCTCACGCGGTCGCCGAGGCCTTCCGCTCCGGCCTCGTGAGCTGACGACGTAAGACGCTTCCGGTGGTGGGAAACCGGAGGCACACACGGTCCCCGGCGGGCACTTTGGGCGGTGCCCGCCGGGAAGACCGGACAGAGCGAGCACGGCGGTGCCGCCACCAGCGGCACCGCGACCGGGGAGATCGGCCGCGACATCGGCGGTAGCCGACCGGCGGCGAATCAACACACGGACCCGCCACACCACACGCGGGAACCGGCGGACCGCGCCCTGACGCGGTCACACAGGGTGGGGACGGCAGTACCCGGGGCGACGCCGCGATGGACCGACGAGGCGTCGCCCCGGTACGCGCCACCGTGAGCCGCGACGCGGCCCGGGACCTGGAGCGGCGGGGCAGGTGAGGACCGGGCCCCGCAGGACCGGCCCCGGCCCCGGACCGCGCGAGGGCCGCACGGCGAGTGCGCCGGGCCCGCCGAGGATGCGATCCGGGTAGGGCGAGCGCATGCCCGAGCGCCATGGAAAGAGGGCGAGCAGCCGGTCATCACACGCCGGCGAGCACGACGAACCCGGCCAGGCCGCGGGTGGCCCGGCTCGGTCACGCCACAGAGCCGCCCGCTCCCACACCCGCGGCCACCCTCGCCCCACGCAGCCGCACCCCATGGGGTCACACGCGGCGAGACGGAGTCGCGATGCCGCCGTCGAGGTCGGCCCACGCGCTCCACAGACCGAGGAGCCCGCACCCGCGCTCACCCCGACACGGGGCCGGGGATGCGAGGTCGGGGTCGGGCCACGCCTCGCATGGCCCCACTCGGGGCGAGGTTCTCGCACGAGTCGGCCGGCCGGGGGCGCGGTGACGGTGGCGAGGACGGGCCGACGCGGGGTGGGGCGACGGGGCCGGGGATGCGAGGTCGGGGTCGGGCCACGCCTCGCATGGCCCCGCTCCGGGCGAGGCTCCCGCACAAGTCGGCCAGCCCAGGCGCGGAGACGGCGGCGAGGACGGGCCGACACGGAGTGGGGCGACGGGGCCGGACGGCGGGGCGGAGTGGCGGGGCGGGTGCACGCCGCAGACCTGCCCGCACGGGCCGCACGGGCCGCACGGGCCGCACGGGCTGCACTGGCTGCACTGGCTGCACTGGCTGCACTGCGAGATTCTCGCGCGGCGAGGCGAAGTCGAGTCGGTGAGCGAAGCAGGCACCGCACCCACACCCACACCCACACCCACACCCACACCCGGCGAGGTTCTCGCGCGGGTGGGATCGAGCTGAAGCCACACCCAGACCTGCCCTCACCCGCCCCACGCCGCTCCGAACCCGGCGAGGTCTCGCACCCACGAAGGCGAAATCGAGGCGGCCGGGTCGAGCGGTGAGACCGTGCACGCACAGACCTCCCACCCCGCACACGCATTCGGCGAGTGCCCGCAGCAGGGCGACAGGATGAAGGCCGAGGGGCCGGGGGTGAGGTCAAGGCCGTGGGATCGCGTACGCCCACCTCACCCCGCCGCACACCCGCACCCGGCGGCTGCTCTCAACGAGGCGACGGGATCAAGGCCGTGGGGCCGGGGCGGCGAGGTCGAGCCAAGAGGCCCGGGCTGCCGGTCCAGGCCGCACAATCGCGGCGGCGACACCACACTCCCCCTGCGAGCACGCCCGTCGGCTTCACACCCGCTCGGGTGGCCCGGCCTCCGGTCAGCGCCGCATCCGCGCCCGCTCGCGACAGGCGAGCGGGCAGGCGGTTCGGCTGACGCCGGGCACGCGAAAGGGCCGGGACACAGGTCCCGGCCCTTTCGCGTTCTAACGTGCGTGCCCGCTAGTGCGAGTACCTGCTAGTGCGAGTGCCCGCTAGTGCGAGTACCCGCTAGTGAGAGTGGGAGTGCCCGCCGTGGGAGTGCGAGTGGCCGTGACCGGCCGTCGCCTTCTCCTCCTTGGGCTTCTCCACGATGAGGGCCTCGGTGGTGAGGAGGAGGCCCGCGATGGAGGCGGCGTTGATGACCGCGTTGCGGGTGACCTTCACCGGGTCGAGGATGCCCTGCGCGACGAGGTCGCCGAATTCGCCGGTGGCGGCGTTGAGGCCGTGGCCCCAGTCCATGCCGACGACCTTCTCGGCGACGACGGAGCCGTCGTGGCCGGCGTTGATGGCGATCCAGCGGAGCGGCTCGCGGAGGGAGTCCTTCACGATGCGCAGGCCGGTGGCCTCGTCGCCGGTGAGGCCGAGGTCGCCGATGGCGGCCACGATCTGGGTGAGCGCGGTGCCGCCGCCGGGGACGATGCCCTCTTCGACGGCCGCGCGGGTGGCGGCGATGGCGTCCTCGATGCGGTGCTTCTTCTCCTTGAGCTCCACCTCGGTCGCGGCGCCGACCTTGATGACGGCGACGCCGCCGGCGAGCTTCGCGAGGCGCTCATTGAGCTTCTCGCGGTCCCAGTCGGAGTCGGTCTCGGCGATCTCGTTCTTGATCTGCGAGACGCGGCCCTCAAGGGCGGTCTGGTCGCCCTGGCCGTCGATGATGGTGGTGGTGTCCTTGGTGACGACCACGCGACGGGCGCGGCCGAGCTGCTCCAGGGTCACCGACTCGATCTTGCCGCCGGTCTCGGCGGCGATCAGCTCGCCGCCGGTGAGGACGGCGATGTCCTCCAGCATCGCCTTGCGGCGGTCGCCGAAGCCGGGGGCCTTGACCGCGCACGCCTTGAAGGTCTTGCGGATGGCGTTGACCACGAGGGTGGACTGCGCCTGGCCGTCGACGTCCTCGGCGATGATCAGCAGCGGCTTGCCGGACTGGGCGATCTTCTCCAGCAGCGGCAGCAGCTCCTCGATCGCGGAGAGCTTCTGGTTGGCGATGAGGATGTAGGGCTCGTCCAGGACGGCCTCGCCGGCCTCGGCGTCGGTGGCGAAGTACGGGGAGATGTAGCCCTTGTCGAACTGCATGCCCTCGGTCACCTCAAGGGCGGTCTCCAGACCGGAGCCCTCCTCGACGGTGATGACGCCGTCGCGGCCGACGGTGTCCATCGCCTCGGCGATGAGCGTGCCGATGGTGTCGTCCTGCGCGGAGATCGCGCCGACCTTGGCGATGTCGGCGTTGTCGGCGACCTCGACGGCCTTGGCGAGCAGCGCGGTGGACACGGCGTGCGCGGCGAGGTCGATGCCCTTCTTCAGGGCGATCGGGCCGGCGCCGGCGGCGACGTTGCGGAGACCGGAGTTGACCATGGCCTGCGCCAGGACGGTGGCGGTGGTGGTGCCGTCGCCCGCGACGTCGTTGGTCTTGGTGGCCACCTCCTTCGCCAGCTGCGCGCCGAGGTTCTCGTAGGGGTCTGTGAGCTCGATCTCCTTGGCGATGGTGACGCCGTCGTTGGTGATCGTGGGCGCGCCGAAGGACTTGTCGAGGACGACGTTGCGGCCCTTCGGGCCGAGGGTGACCTTGACGGCGTCGGCGAGGGCGTTGACGCCGTGCTCCAGGCGGTGGCGGGCGTCGTCGGAGAAGCTGAGGATCTTTGCCATTGTCAGAGTTGTCCCTTCGTACGGCTCCGCCCCGGGCCCCCCGGTTTTCGCAAACAGAGGGTCCCGGGGCGGTGAGCCGACTAGATCGTCAAAGCCCGATTACTTCTCGACGACGGCGAGAACGTCACGAGCCGAGAGGATCAGGTAGTCCTGACCGGCGTACTTGACCTCGGTGCCGCCGTACTTGGAGTAGATGACCGTGTCGCCGACCTTGACGTCGAGCGGGACGCGGTTGCCCTTGTCATCGATCCGGCCGGGGCCGATGGCGAGGACGGTGCCCTCCTGGGGCTTCTCCTTGGCGGTGTCGGGGATGACGATGCCGGAGGCGGTGGTGGTCTCGGCCTCGTTGGCCTGGACCACGATGCGGTCCTCCAACGGCTTGATAGCAACCTGAGTCGCCGTGGTCACTGATACCCTCCGTGGGTACATGGGAACGAACTGACATGTACCGGAGTCCCGTCGTCGCGGGTGGCGGAACCCCCGGTCCGCTCGGCTGAGCTGGCACACTCACAGGGAGAGTGCTAACGCAGAGACTAGGCGCTCGCTGGCACTCCGTCAACTAGAGTGCCAATCTCGCCACGTTCGAAGCAGGTAGGGGCGTTCGTCACACCCCTTCGGGGGCGTCCCGGGTGACGGGTGGGAGGACCACGCAGTCGGGCCCGGGGAACACCAGACTCTGGTGCCCGTCACTGAATCGGACGACGTAGGGCGGCTCGCCGTTGGCGCCGCGCACCTCGACGATCTCGCCGTGCCGGTCGCCCTGCCCGACGACCCTCCCGTGCACGTGAAGCCGGTCACCGACGCTCGCTCGCATGGACTCCGCCTCCTTTCGTTCCTCTTCGTTGGGTATGTGGGCGTTCTGTGAGATCGGTTCTCTTTGTCAACTCGGCGTTCTTTGCGAGGTCAGTGTCCCAGTTCGTCCCCGCCCGGGGGAAGGCCCGCGGCGGCGATCACGCAGGATGGGCGCATGGACGAGCCCGCCGCGCCGACGCCCCTCGCGGAGCTGCGCACCCCCGAGGGCGCCGCGCTGCTGGCCGCGGCGACCGAGCTGGCCGAGCGGGACCCCGCCCGCGCGGCGGTGGCGCTGCGCGCGCACACCGCCGACCCGGCGCTGGCCTCGGCGGCGCTGAACCAGGCGACGCTGCGGCTGGCGGCGCGCGCGAAGTTCGGCGCCGACGCCCGCCTGATGTTCTTCACCCGGGACGGCCTGGAGCAGGCCACCCGCCCCGCGGTCGCCGCCCGCCGCGCCGCCCGGCTGGCCCGGACCGCGTCCCGGGTCGCCGACCTGTGCTGCGGCATCGGCACCGAGGCCATCGCGCTGGCCCGGGCCGGACTGAGCGTCGTGGCGGTGGACGCCGACGCGGCCACCGCGGCCATCGCCCGCATGAACGCCGAGGCGCTCGGGCTGGCCGGGCTCATCGAGGTCCGCCACGAGGACGCCCTGGTCACCGACCTGACCGGTTGCGACGCGGTCTTCGCCGACCCGGCCCGCCGCGACGCCCGGGGCCGCCGGGTCTTCGACCCCGAGGGCTACGGGCCGCCCCTGTCGGCGCTGGTCGCGCGGGCGGGCGAGGTGCCGTGCGCGGTGATCAAGGTCGGCCCGGGCATCCCCCACGAGGCGATCCCCTCGAAGGCGGAAGCAGGGCTCGTTGAGGCGGAGTGGGTGTCGATCGACGGCGACGTCGTCGAGGCCGCGCTGTGGCTGGGCACCGCCGCGCGCGTCCCGTTCCGGGCCACCGTGATGCGCGACGGCGAGGTCCGCGAGCTCACCGGCGAGGGCGAGCCCGCGCCCGTCGGTCCCCCGGGCCGCTACCTGTACGAGCCGGACGGCGCGGTGCTGCGCACCTACCTGGTCAGCGAGCTGGCGCGGGACCTGGACGCGCGCCTGGCCGACGCCACGATCGGCTACCTGCACGCCGACGAGCTGCGGCCGACGCCGTTCGCGCGCGCCTACCGCGTCGGCGAGCCCCTCGCGTTCAACGTGAAGGCGCTGCGCCGGGAGCTGCGCGAGCGGGGCGTGGGCCGGTTGACGGTCAAGAAGCGCGGTGCCGACATCGACCCGGACGCGCTGCGCCGGCAGCTGAAGCCCGAGGGCCCGAACGCCGCGACGCTGATCGTGACGCGGGTGGACGGCAAGCGCGTGGCGTTCCTCGGCGAGCCCGCCGGGGATGTTTGACTGTCGCCATGGCGGAGATCTTCCTCGTTCGGCACGGTCAGACCGAGTGGAGCCGGGACGGGCGGCACACCTCGACCACCGATATCGACCTGACCGAGCTGGGCGTCCAGCAGGCGGAGCGCCTGCGTCCCCTGCTGGACGGGCGCGAGTACCGGGCGGTGCTGTCGTCGCCGCGGACGCGCGCGCTCAAGACCGCGAAGCTGGCGGGCCTGCCCGACGCGACCGTCGACGCGGATCTGGCGGAGTGGGACTACGGCGACTACGAGGGCCTGACGACGCCCGAGATCCGCGCGGAGCGGCCGGGCTGGAGCGTGTGGCGCGACGGCGCTCCCAACGGTGAGTCCCCCGGCGAGATCGGGACGCGCATGAACCGGGTCCTGGAGCGCGCCGACGACCTGCTCACCGGCGGGGACGTGGTCCTGGTCGGGCACGCGCACGCGCTGCGGGTGGCCGCCGCGCACTGGATCGGGCTGGGCACGCGCGGCGGTGGACTGCTGTGGCTGGACACCGCGACGGTCTCGGCGCTGGGTTACGAGCGGGAGCAGCGGGTGATCCGGCGCTGGAACATCGCGCCCTAGGCGCGGGTGGCGGGTGGCCTCGGCCACCTCTCCGGCATTTAGATTGCGCACAACTCAATCGCGCGCTATGTTTTCGGCGTGGACGAAACCCTCCGCCTCTCCCTCCAGACCTGCTTCGCGCTGTACGGCGCCTCGCGGGCCGTCACCTCCGCCTACCGCCCGCTGCTGGACCCCCTGGGGCTCACCTACCCGCAGTACCTGGTCCTGCTGGTGCTGTGGGAGCGCGACGGGCGCGCGGTCAAGGAGATCGGCGCCGAGCTGCGCCTGGACTCCGGCACCCTCTCGCCGCTGCTGAAGCGCCTGGAGGCCGCCGGTTTCGTCGAGCGCCGCCGCGAGACCGCCGACGAGCGCGTGGTCACCGTCCACCTCACCGGCAGCGGACGCGCGCTGCGCGAAAGCGTCGCGTGCGTCCCCGGCCAGGTCGCCGCGAAGGCGGGCCTGGACCGCGAAGAGCTGATCGCGCTGCGCGACGTGCTCACCCGACTCACCCGCACCATCGAAGGGAAGACCCCGTGAAGGTCCTCTACACCGCCCGGGCCACCGCCACCGGCGAAGGCCGCTCCGGCGCCGTCGCCACCGACGACGGCCTCCTGAAGGCGAACCTCGCCGTCCCCGCCGACCTGGGCGGACCGGGTGGCGCCACCAACCCCGAGCAGCTGTTCGCCGCCGGGTACGCCGCGTGTTTCCATTCCGCGCTGCAGACCGTGGCCCGGCGTGCGAAGGTCGAGCTGGGCGCCAGCGAGGTCACCGCCGAGGTCGGCATCGGCCCGTCCGGTCCCGGCTACGGGCTCACCGCCGCGCTGGTGGTCTCGCTGCCGGACGTCCCGCGCGAGATCGCCGAGGACCTGGTCGCCAAGGCGCACCAGGTGTGCCCGTACAGCAACGCCACGCGCGGCAACATCGACGTCGCGCTGACCGTTAAGGAGAACCGGTGACGTACACGTCAAAGGAGTGGCACCTCGTCCGGCGGCCCGAGGGCTGGCCGGTCCCGGAGGACTTCGCCCTGGTCACCGTCGAGCTGCCCGCACCCGGCGCGGGGCAGATCGTGGTGCGCAACTCCTTCGTCTCGGTGGACCCGTACATGCGCGGGCGCATGAACGACGTCCCCTCCTACGCGCCCCCCTACGTCCTCGGCGAGCCGATGCTGGGCGGGGCCGTCGGCGAGGTCGTGGCCTCGGCGAACCCGGAGATCCCGGTGGGCACCACCGTCCTGCACGGCCTGGGCTGGCGCGAGTACGCGCTGGTGGACGCCGGTCAGGCCCGGGTCGTCGACCCCGCGCTGGCCCCGGTCTCGGCCTACCTGGGCGCGCTCGGCATGACCGGGCTGACCGCCTACGCGGGCCTGCTCTCGGTGGCCGGGATGAAGCCCGGCGACACCGTGTTCGTCTCCGGCGCGGCCGGGGCGGTCGGCCAGATGGTCGGGCAGATCGCGAAGCTGCGCGGCGCCTCCCGCGTCATCGGCTCGGCCGGTTCGCCCGAGAAGGTCGCGCACCTGACCGGCAAGCTCGGTTTCGACGCCGCCTTCGACTACCACGACGGGCCGGTGGCGAAGCTGCTGGCCGAGGCCGCCCCGCAGGGCGTGGACGTCTACTTCGACAATGTCGGCGGCGAGCACCTGGAGGCGGCGATCGGGGCGATGAACCTGCACGCCCGGGCCGCCATCTGCGGCGCGATCGCCCAGTACAACTCCACCGAGACGCCCACCGGCCCCCGCAACATGGCCTACCTGATCGGCAAGCGCCTGCGCCTGGAGGGCTTCCTGGTCGGCGATCACGCCGGGCTGATGCCCCAGTTCCTGGCCGAGGTCGGGCCGTGGCTGCGGGACGGGAAGATCCTGGCCGAGGAGACCGTCACCGACGGCGTGGACAACGCCGTGGAGGCGTTCCTGGGCATGCTGCGCGGACAGAACCTCGGCAAGATGCTGGTCCGGGTCTAGTCGATGACGGGCGCCGGGCTCCCGGGCGGGAGCTCGGCCCCGCTCGGGCCGTAGGCGATCAGCTGCGCGGCCATGAACCGCCGCGAGACGGCGTCCACGTCACCGGTGGCGGTCGCCACGAGCCCGGCGTGGGCGAGCAGGACGCTCAGGAAGTCGCCGGCGTCGTAGTCGGCGCGCAGGACCCCGGCGGCCACGCCGCGTTCGATGACGACGAGCAGGTCGGCGTGCATGGCGGCCTTTGCCTCGGCGAAACCGTCCTCACCGGGGCACATCACGTCGGAGAAGGCGCGGTCGGCGAGCTGGACGCGCCGGACGCGCTCCAGCAGTTCGGCGAAGGCGGTGGCCGGGTCGGCCTCGCGCGCGTCGGCCAGGGCCCGCGCGAAGGCGGCCATGGTCTCGCCCATCCCGGCGGCGATGAGGTCCTCGCGGGTGGGGAAGCGCCGGTAGACGGTGGCGATGCCGACCCCGGCTCTGCGCGCGACCTCGTCCATGGGCACGTCGGTGCCCTTTTCCGCGAAGAGGTCGCGGGCGGCGCGCAGGATGCGCTCGCGGTTGTGGGCGGCGTCGGATCGAAGGGTCCCCCTGCTCATCCGGCGATACTAACCGGCGACACCGACAAGCGGAGACGACCCTCCACTTGTGCTAGGTTCCAGGGGACCTCGTCCCGGAGGGCCTCCTCCACTTGATCGTTCGGAGCCGACGATGAACACCGCCCTGTGGGTGGGACAGATCGCCCTGTCCCTGCTGGCCCTGTCCGGCCTGGCCAAGCTCCTGCTGCCCAAGGAGAAGCTGCGGCCCATGATGGGCTGGGTCGACGACTTCCCCGCCTGGGCGGTCAAGCTCATCGGCCTCAGCTACATCCTGGCCGCCATCGGCCTCATCGTCCCGCCGCTGGCCGATGTCGCCACCTGGCTCACGCCGCTGGCCGCGACCGGCATCGCGCTGGAGATGATCGGCGCGGCCGTCGTGCACGTCCGCCGCAGGGAGTTCCCCCTCATCGGCACCAACGTCGTGCTGTTCCTCATCGCGGTGTTCGTAGCCTGGGGCCGCTTCGGCGACTGGTCCTTCTAGGACCGCCAGGACCGCCACAGCGCCGCGTAGTCCCCGTCGGCCTCGATGAGCTCGTCGTGGCTGCCCAGCTCGGCGATGCGCCCGCCCGCCACCACGGCCACCCGGTCGGCGTCGTGGGCGGTGTGCAGGCGGTGGGCGATGGCGATGACCGTGCGGCCCTCCAAGACGGCGGCCAGCGAGCGCTCCAGGTGCCGCGCGGCGCGCGGGTCCAGCAGCGAGGTCGCCTCGTCCAGGACGAGGGTGTGCGGGTCGGCCAGCACCAGGCGGGCCAGCGCGATCTGCTGCGCCTGCGCGGGTGAGACCTCGTACTTCCCGGCGCCCAGGCCGGTGTCGAGCCCCTCGGGCAGTTCGGCGGCCCAGTCGGCGTCCACCGCGTTCAGGGCGGCGTGGATCTCGTCGTCGGTGGCCTCCGGGCGGGCCAGCGCGAGGTTGTCGCGCAGGGTCCCCAGGAACACGTGGTGCTCCTGCGTCACCAGCGCGATGCGCTGCCGCAGCTCGCCCAGGGGCAGGCCGGTGACCTCGGCGCCGCCGACGCTGACGCTGCCGGTGCGCGGCCGGTCCACGCCCGCGATGAGGCGCCCGAGCGTCGACTTGCCCGCGCCGGACGGGCCGACCATGGCCAGCCGCTCGCCGGGCCGCACGGTGATGCCCACGCCGTGCAGGACGTCGGCGCCGTCCACGTAGGAGTAGCGCACGTCCTCGGCGGCGATCCGGTCGTCCTCGGGTTCCACGCCGTGCTCCTCGCGGTCGGCGGGGACCTTGCCCACGCCCAGGACCCGCGCGAAGGACGCGCTGCCCACCTGGAGGTTCTCCATCCACATCAGCAGCCGGTCGACCGGCTCGATGATCTGGTTGGCGTAGAGGGCCACGGCGGTGACCGCGCCGACGGTGGCCAGGTCGTTCATGTACAGCAGCCCGCCCAGCACCAGGATCGTCACCAGCGGGATCAGGTAGGTGAACTCGGCGACGGGGAACCACACCGTCCGCAGCCGCAGGCCCTGCATGCGCAGCCCGAAGAACGCGCGGACGCCCGCCTCGGAGCGCTCCACCCGCCGCTCGGCGATGCCGAGGGCCTCGATGGTGCGCGCGCCCTCGACGGTGGTCGCCAGCTGCTCGTTGACCGCCGAGCGCGCCCGGCCCTCGCTGATGTAGACCGCCCGCGCCCGCCGCAGGTACCAGCGGGTCACCAGGAACAGGCTGGGCACGCAGATCAGCGCCGACAGCGCCAGCACCGGGCTGATCACCAGCATCGCCACGAACGTCGCCGAGATGGTGATGATCGCCACCAGCATCTCGGGGACCGCGAAGCGCACCGCCGAGCCCAGGGCGTCCACGTCCTGGGAACTGCGGGTCATCAGGTCGCCGGTCCCGGCGCGCTCCACCGTCGACAGCGGCAGCGCCAGGGCCTTCTCGATGAAGGTCTCCCGCAGCCGCGCCAGCAGCGTCTCGCCGAACTTGAAGGACGTGTACCGCGCGAAGCGCGTCAGGACCGCGTTGACCACGACGAATCCCGCGATCGACAGCGCGATCAGGTCGATCGTCGCGGTGGTGGTGCCCGCGCGGACGCGGTCGATGAGGTCGCCCAGGAACCACGGCCCGGCCAGGCCGGTGACGGCGGCCAGCAGGTGCAGGGCGATGACGGCCGTCAGGCGCTTGGGATCGCTCCGCAGGAGCTCCCAGGCGGCCTTGCGGACCTCGGGTGGATCGGCGACGGGCAGATCGGTGGACATGAAAGTGACTCCTCGCGCGCGGGCGGGGCGAACCCTACGCCCATCGCGCGCGAAGATCCAAGCGATAAAAAGAGGCCCGGGAACCGATCACCACAATCGGTCCCCGGGTCGCCGGGCGCGCCCATTCGCCCGGCGCGGGCCGTCACTCCGGGGACGGCCCACGTCCAGCTACGCGGTTCTCAGGGCGTCCACCGGGTGCATCCGCGCCGCCGCCAGCGCCGGGTAGATCCCGGCGAGGGTGCCCACGACCAGGCCCAGCACCGGGCCACCGGCCAGCAGCAGCGGATCCAGCACCACCAGCCAGTCCTTCGACAGCGCGGCGGCGGCCGTGGCGTCCACGCCCAGGATCGTGCCGATCAGCCCACCGGCCAGCCCGAGGATCCCCGACTCGCACAGGAACTGGACGGTGATGCCCAGCCGCGTCGCGCCCGTCGCCCGCCGCAGCCCGATCTCGGGCTTGCGCTCCAGCACCGCCACATAGGTGGTGTTGGAGATGCCGATCGCGGCGATCAGCAGCGAGATCGCCGCCAGCCCCAGGAACAGCGCCCGCGTCTCCGACTGCACGCCTTTCTGGAAGGTCTCCAGGTCCGGCGGCGTGGTCACCGTCAGCCGCTGCGGGCCCTGCGGGTACAGCGCCAGCGCGACCTCCTTCGCCACCTGCTTGGCCGCGCCCGGATCGGTCCGCACGATCACCTCGGCCGAGGAGAACCCCGAACCCAGGCACCGCTCGTAGGGGAACACGATCGCGCGCGTGAACCGCGTCTCCGACGGCGGCGCGCTGAACACGCCCACCACCAGGAACGGCGTCCCGCCGATGAACACCATCGGCCCGGCGTCCAGGTCCTTGATCCCCAGCGCCTGCGCGGCGGCGGTGTCGAGCATGACGACGGCGTCGCCGCGCTCGCCGTGCCCGGCGTCGAACCAGCGGCCCATGGTCAGCTCGGCCCGGTAGGTCTGCATCGCCTCGGCCTGCGCCGCCGAGGACGACAGCTTCACGTTGCGGCCGTAGGCGTTGCGCCCGGCCTCGACCTCGCGTCCCTTGCAGGACAGGCCCGCCGAGTCCACGCCGTTGAGGCCGCGCACATTGTCGGCGGCATCGCCCGCCGGCGCCTTGATGCCCTCGGGGAACCGCGCGGTGACCTCGGTGGCCTTGACCGCGTCGAAACGGTCGGAGACCGCCCCGGCCGCCGAGGCGGTGATGCCCAGGGTCCCGATCGCGGTCGCGATGCCCAGGGCCACGCCCGCGATGGTCAGGCTCGACCGCAGCCGCCGCCCCTTCACCGCCAGCGCCGCCTGCCGCAGCGCGTCCCTCGGCGAGGTCCGCACCTTGCGCGCCAGGCCCGCCAGGGGATCCGGACCGGCCGCCTTCTTACGCCGCCAGGGCAGCCGCAACGCCGTCCACCACCTTCACGGTCCGGTGCGCGCGATCGGCGACGTCACTCTCATGGGTGACGATGACGACCGCGCGATCGCCGCTCACCAGCGACTCCAGCAGCTCCAGCACCGAAGCGGTGTTCTCCGAGTCGAGGTTGCCCGTCGGCTCATCGCACAGCAGCACCTTCGGCTCGTGGACGATCGCCCGCGCGATCGCCACCCGCTGCCGCTCACCACCCGACAGGGTGTTCGGGCGCGCCCGCAGCCGGTGCCCCAGCCCGACGGCCAGCAGCGCCTTCTCCGCCATCGCCGCCCGCTCCCTGCGGGGAATCCCCAGGTGCTCCAGCGGCACCGTCACGTTCCCCAGGCAATCCAGGTGCGCGATGACGTGCGCGGCCTGGAACACGAACCCCAGGGTGCTGGCCCGCAACGCCGTGCGCTGCCGCTCCTTCAGGCTCCCGGTGTCGACCCCGGCCAGGTGGTACGTACCGGTCGTGGGAGTGTCCAGCAGCCCCAGCACGTTCAGCAGCGTCGACTTGCCCGAACCTGACGGGCCCACGATCGCCACGATCTCACCGGCGTCCACACCGAAGGTGGCATCCCGCAGCGCGGTCACCTCCGGCGGCCCGGCGAAGGTCCGCCCCACCTCGCGCAGCTCGATCACTTCTTCGCGCTCCGTTCGGCCACGACGACCTTCGCGCCCACCGGCAACTGGCCCTCCTTCGGGGTCACCGCGCACAGGCCCTCCTGGTTGAGGTGGACGGTCACGGCGACGTCGTGGCGCTCGCCCTTGGCGTCGACCACGGTCACCACGTCGGCCCCGGCCTTGCGCCACAGAGCCGAGACGGGCACGACCACCGCCTCCGGCGGGGACGTCTTGAACTCCACCACCACGCTCTGCGCGGCGCCCACCTTCGGCTTGTCCGGCAGGTCCTTGCCGTCCACCGCGAACGTGGCGATGTCGGCGGCGCCCTGCGGCTGACCCCACGGGTCGCCCTTGTTCTCCTCGCCCTCCGGCTTGTCCTCCGCGGGCGGCTTGCCGATGCCCAGGAGCTTGGTGCCCTTGTCCTCCAGCGGGCCCTCCCCGAAGGTCAGGCGAGCGCCCTCGGGCAGGTTGTCCAGGCCCTTGGCGCCGTCCTTGAGAGGGACGCTGACCCGCCACGCGCCGCCGACGAGGGTGGCGATGGTGTCCTTGGCGGGCAGGCCGACCTCGGCGTTGATCTTGCCGACGGTGGCCGGCAGCGACTTCGCGTACAGCAGCTCGGCGGCCGGGACCGACACGATCTTCGGGGCGGCCTTGGGCTGGCCGGACTCGGGGTCGGCCGGGCCCTGCTCGCCGTCGGCGGTGGCGTTGGCGTAGCCCAGGTCGGAGTACAGGCGCTTGGTGTCGGCGGCGGTGCGGGCGTCGAAGGTCCCGGTCACCGGCGTCCCGTACTTGGCCGCGAGGGCCTTCTGGAACTGGGAGACGTCGCGGCCCTTGTCGCCCTCTTTCATGTCCCGGAAGGCCGGGAACTCGCCGGTGAGCACGATGATCGGGCGGCCGGAGATCTCGATGAGGGCCTGCCCGCTGCGGATCTCGTCACCGGCCTTCTTGGGCAGGAACGTGCAGATCGGCGCCGGGCCGCCGCTGGCGCCGGCCGGGGCCTTCACCGACAGCGACACCTCCCGGGAGAGTTCGCCGTCGAACTTCCGCGAGGACGCCAGTGGTCCCTTCTGGACGGTCGCGGTGATGGTGGACGGCTCGGGCTCGCCGGCCTCGGCGGAGACCTGCGCGGGTGTGCGCGCCTTGGAGGCGGCCCATACCGCGACTCCGGAGGAGACGATCAGTCCCACGCTCAGCAGCGCGATGACGACCCTGGCTCGGGTGATCTTCACTTCTAGCCCTTCAGGAGGTCCTGGGCGGCCGACAGGGAGGCCTTGACGTACTCGTACCAGTGGAAGAGGCGCGTCTCCTGGTCCACCAGGTAGGTGTCCAGGGCGCCCTTGAGGAGCTGCGAGCGGGCGTCGTCGTAGCCGGTCTCGGTGCTGCACTCGGCGTGCGCGACGGCCAGCTTGATCTCCTTCTCGCGGGCCTTGTCGAGCTCGTCGTCGCTCTTCTGCTCGGGCTCGATCGGGTGGACCGTGGTCAGGCCGTCACCGCTGTCGCCGGACTTGCCCCAGTACAGCTCGCTGGCCTTCTGGTAGGCGTCCTCGGGCTTGGCCAGGCCGTCGAAGCCGCGGCCGGCCATGCAGTCGGCCCACTGCACGTCCAGGGCCTGCATCTCGGCGGTCTCGGCCAGCTCCTCCCAGATGACCTTGCTGAACTTGTCCAGCGCGTAGTACTCGGTCTCCAGGTAGTCGCCCATGCCGTCTTTGAAGATCTTGGCGTTGACCTCGGCGGCGCAGCCCTGCGTCGGGTACTGGCGCTTGGAGCCGTCGGGCAGCACGATCTTCTCGAAGGTCGGGTAGTCGGGCTCCTGGTAGTCGTTCTTGCTCTCGATGGAGATGGCGCCGTCCTTCTCCCGCTGCTTCCAGTCCTCTTCCTGGATCTTGCTGCGGTTGACGCCCTCCATGGCGACCCAGTAGCGGTCCTGATCGGCCTCAGGCAGGTTGTAGAAGGCATTGGGGTCCCCGCCGCCGGGCAGGGCCTCGCCGCTCTCGCTCGGCATGGGCATGTCGCTGCCGGAGACCTCAGGCTCGGAGCTGCTGCCGTCGGAGGGGCCCTCGCCCTCGGTGCCCGGGCCCTTGATGCCGCGCGGGTCCATCCCGTAGCCGTTCTTCTGGGCCTCTTCGACGGTCAGCTTCGGGCCCTGCTGCTCGGGGCTGATGATCTCCTCGGGGTTGAACACCCACATCTCGCCGTCACTGCCGGTGTAGGGGTGGACGGTGAAGCCCTTGCCCTCCATGCACTGGCGGACCAGCCGCGTGACGGTCTGGTCGAGCTCGGCGTCCAGCTTGTTGCCTTCGAGCCAGGCTTCCTTGGCTCCGGTGGGCTTGTCGTCGGCGTCGCCGCCACTGCATCCGGCGAGCGCGAAGGCGCCGGCCAGGACCATCACCGGCATGAGCCGGTGCGCGCGTGACCTCATGGTCCCTCCATCCGTGTCTAACCGACAAGATGCGAGGGACCCGGTCCCGGTTGCCGTGCCCTAGGCGGCAGTTTCCTCACGGGTGACCACCGCGCGGTAGCGCGGTTCGGCGACCAGCAGCTCGGCGTGGGTGCCGGTGGCCAGCACCTTTCCCCGCTCCACATAGGCCACCTGGTCCACTTTGGACAGCAGCAGCGGGCTGGTCGTCGCGATGACCGTCGTGCGGCCGCCCCGGGCGGCGCGCAGCCGGTCGGCGATGGCGGCCTCGGTGTGGGCGTCGACCGCCGAGGTCGGCTCCACCAAGACCAGCACCTCCGGGTCGAACAGCAGCGCGCGGGCCAGCCGCAGCCGCTGGCGCTGACCGCCGGACAGCGAGCGGCCGTCCTCGGTGATCTCGCCGTCCAGGCCGCCGGGCACCGAGGCGATGACGTCCTCGGCCGAGGCGGCCCGCACCGCGGCGAGTACCGCTTCCTCGCTCGCGCCGCCACGGGCGTCCAGCTCCTCGCGGACGGCCCCGGCGAACAGGCGCGCGTCATTGTCGGCGACCAGGATGCGGCTGCGGACCTCGGCGACCGGCAGCCGGTTCAGCGGCACGCCTCCGTAGGTCGCCTCCGACTCGGTGTAGCGGCCCAGCCGGTCGGCGATGCGCGCGGAGTCGTCGGGGTCGGTGGCCGCGATCGCGTAGACCGTCCCGGCGGGCACCGCCAGGCCCGACTCGGGGTCGACGAGTTCGCCTTCGCGCGGGTCGAGGGTGTCGGGTCCGTCGACGACGCCGGGCTGGAGGTTCAGGATGTTGATCACGCGGCGGGCGGCGACCATGCCGCGGGTGACCTTGTAGGCGGCCTCGGCGAAGGTGCGCAGCGGGATCGTCAGCAGGGCCGCGTACCCGTAGACGGCGACGACGTCGCCGGGGGTGATGTCGTGGGCGGCGGCCATGCGCGCCGACAGCCACACGACCAGCGCCAGGAACAGTCCCGGCAGCAGGATCTGGAGCGCCTCGACCCAGGTCTGCACCGCGCCGATGCGGTAGCCCGCGGCCCGCAGCCTCTGCGAGCGCTCCCGGTAGCGCCGGTGGAACAGGTCCTCGCCGCCGATGCCGCGCAGCACCCGCAGGCCCGAGACGATGTCACCGGCCTGCCCCGACAGTTCGCCCTGCTGTTCGCGGTAGTGCGCCTCGCGCCGCTGGATCGGCTTGATCAGCAGCGCGACCAGGCCCATCAGGACCGGGACGCCCACGATGATGACCGCGCCCAGCGTCGGCGAGATGGACAGCAGGATGCCGATGATGACCAGCAGCGTCACGACCGCGCCGGTGCCGCGGGCGGTGATGTCGAGCGCCATGCCGATGCTGGTGAGGTCGGAGGCGCCGACCGAGACGACCTCGCCGGTGGACACCTGCTTGGGCAGCGCGGCGCCGACCCGGACCGCCGCCCTGGTCACCACCTGGATGACGCGGGTGGCGCCGTGGTTGCTGATGAGCACGACCGTCCGGTGCCGCATGATGCCCGCCGTGGCGCCCACGGCCGCCAGGACCAGCATGGCCCCGCACCACGGGAGCAGGCGCGACCAGTCCTTGGTGGCGACGCCCTCGTCGATGGCCTTGCCGAGCAGCGCGGGCGAGACGGCCATGCAGACCATCCAGACGATGCCGAAGGCCATGCCCGCGACGACCCGCCAGCCCTGCTGGCGGAGGAGCCACCACATGAATCGGGCGGGCGTTCGGGAGTCGGGGACACCGGGATGGGGGGAGGGCATGGAGAGGCGCACAGCCTGTGGAGGTTACGCGCGGCGGGAGACGGTGGCCAGGGCTTTTCGGCCTGATGGGAGGGGGTGAGGGGGGTGAGGTGGGACACATGGCGGACGGTGCTCGCAAGGCCACCGGGCTTCCGGCGGAGGGCCCGGGACCGCTTCTGTGGCCTTCGAGGGAGTCGCCGCCACCGTCATCGCATCCGCCACGGCCGCCGACCCGACGCCCGCACGCCTGCGGCGAACGGCCCGGTACCGAGTGCGGCACGCCCGGCCGGTCGCGCCCGAACGACGGGCAAGGTGACGCCGTACCTCTCCCGGCGTCTCGCCACGAAGCCGCCCGGGCGGGTCGGCACGCTGTTCCACGATCCCGGCGGCCCGGTACGGGCCCGGATGCCGACGGGCGCACATCGACGGCGCGGCCCGCGGCCTCAACGCCGTGCGCGCCGCGCGGGCGGGACCCGGTGGAGTTCCGGCGCGACCTCGCCCGGTGGGCCGAGCGCGAGCCGCTGCCGGTCACCGTCCGCCGACCGTCGCCGGTCCACGCTCCACCGTGTACGCACGCCCGAACCCGGCACGCTCTGCCGGGCGCCCCCGGACGCCGAACACCGGGCCGCGCGTGGCGCGGCCCGGTGCCCGGTTCGTTCGGTACGGGCTAGAAGGCCGCCGAGGAGACGGCGGCCATGGCGGTGTGGGTCATCATGCGGACCCCGACGGCGATGGCCGATTCGTCGACGTCGAAGTCCCCCTGGTGCAGGTCGAGGGCCTGACCGGCCCGGCCGACGCCGAGGCGGGCCATGGCGCCGGGGACCTCTTCGAGGTACCAGGCGAAGTCCTCGCCGCCCATGGAGATGGGCGTCTCGGTGACGCGGTCCTCGCCGAGGGCGGCGGCTGCCGCGCCCGCGAAGACGGCGGTGGCGACGCGATCGTTGACCACCGGGGGGACGCCGGGGGTGTAGTCGATCTCGGCGTGGGCGCCGGTGGCGGCCACGACGTCGCGGATGAGCTGCTCCACCATGCCGGGGACGGTCTTCCAGGCGTCGCGGTCGAGCATGCGGACGGTGCCGCGGACGATGCCCTCCTGGGGGATCGCGTTGGCGGCCTGGCCGGCCTGGATCGCGCCGAAGACGAGGGCCACGCCGACGCGGGGGTCGAGGCGGCGGTCGAGGAGGGCGGGGACGTCGACCACGACGCGGGAGAGCGCGTGGACGAGGTCGGTCGTCAGGTGCGGGCGCGAGGTGTGGCCACCGCGGCCGGTGAGGCGGACCTCCAGCATGTCGGAGGCGGCCGTCAGGGGCCCCGAGCGCATGCCGACCATCCCGGCGGGCAGGCGGGGATCACAGTGGACGGCGAAGATCGCGGCGACGTCGTCTAGGGCACCGGCGCGCATCATGACCGGCGCGCCCGAGGGGAACTTCTCCTCGCTGGGCTGGAACACCAGACGGACCCGGCCGGCCAGCTCGCCGCGCTTGGCGAGGTCGGCGAGCATGAGCCCGGTGCCGAGGACGACCGTGGTGTGAACGTCGTGGCCGCACGCGTGGCAGGCGCCGTCGACGGTCGAGCGGTACGGGACGTCCTTCGGGTCCTGGATCGGCAGCGCGTCCATGTCTCCGCGCAGCGCGATCACCCGGTCGCCCTCACCGATGTCACAGAGCACGCCGTTGCCGCCCGGTATCAGCCGCGGTTGGAGCCCGGCGGCGGCAAGCCGCTCGGCCACGTAGGCGGCCGTGCCGTGCTCCTCACCCGAGAGTTCCGGGTGCATGTGGAAATGGCGGCGAATCGAGACGAGTTCCTCGGCATGCGCGGCGAGCCAGGCGTCGAGGCGTCCCGGCAACGGGTCGGACTCGGCGACTGGCCCGAATGGGGCGGGCATCGGCTCGGCGGAGAGCGTCGGCGTGATAGTCACGGTGTGGGTACCTTCGTGCTGGATTGAATGGACTTGAGGTCGGACTCCGTTGCGATGTTTCGTGGTGCACTGTTGAGTGGTGGCGCACTGTTCGTTGCGGTAGACCTGTTCGTTCTTGTGCGTCCACGCCTTCTCGGAGCGTTCTCGGGTGCCCGCGGCGCGGTCTGTCTTTGGATCGTCCACAAAGGACTCGGTAAGCCTAGACCGCCACCCATTACTGTCCGCATTGGGCGGCCGATTGACGTCCGGCCCTTCCGAGGATCGCTCGCGAAAGCCGGCCGCGCGGGGTCCGCGCCCCTGTCCGGCGCGAGCCCGTCCGTACTGGTCGAACCTGTGCTGGCCGGACCCGTGCTGCTGGTCAGACCCGTGGTCGGAGCCGTTGCCGGACTCACTTTCCCGGTGCGGCCGTGCTGAACCTGCCACCTGTCCCACACCTCCCATAACGGATGGACGGCCGACCTGGTTACGGCCGGTCGTTCGACATAGGGGGGACTACGGCGGGTATCGATCGTGACGGCGGTTCGCAATAACTCTCACCCTGTGTCACGATCTGCACTCGCACACACTGAACGGTTACGCGGTGGTCGCGGGATTTGCCCACCGTCCAATTGTTACCCCGACAACGGTACTCCCGTCGCACAAGATGTGCGTCCATTCGGCACTCCGTGCAGTTTCCCGCAATATCTTCGGCGCACGGTGCCGAATTGATCACGCTATTCGGCGGGACGGCGCCCGAACGCGTGCGGCCCCTTACCGGCGGTGCGCATGTGATGCCACAGCTCGCCGAGCCGGAACGCCAGCTCGAAGCGCGACCGCGCGCCCAGCATCGCCGCGATGGCGGCCACGTCGCGCTGCACCGTCCGGCGGCCCACGCCCAGCTCACGGGCCACGCGCACGTCGTCGTAGCCGCGATGCAGGAGATCGGCGATCTTCACCTGACGCGCCGACACCGGCACGCCGAACGCCGCGCGGGCCCGCGCGGCGACCCGGTGATAGAAGATCTCGTCTTCCAGCATCCCCCTTGTGTAGCACGGAGTGCCGCCCGCCCGCCGGGCCCGGGAACGGACCGGATGGCGGCTTGGCGCCATCCCTCTTCCCCCGTGGGGATCGCCCGTCTAGCGTCCCGGCACGGCCGACCGTCTCGAAGGGATGCCCGCGTGCTGGAAAAATCACCCGTCCGTTCCCGTCTCCCGCTGGCGCTGGTGCTCGCCTCCACGGGGGTCAGCGTCTTCGGCAGCGCACTCTCCACTGTGGCCATACCCCTTCTGGTCCTCCGGCTCACCGGCTCGGCCCTCGACCTGGGGCTCGTCGGCGGATTCCAGGCGGCGGGCATGGTCGCGGGCAACACCCTCGGCGGGACGCTCGCCGACCGGATCGGCCCCCGCCGCGCCTCGCTCACCGGGAGCGCGCTGGCCGGCGCGGTGGTCGCGCTGATCCCCCTCGCCTCGGCCGCCGGGCTGCTGAACATCGCCGTCCTGTGCGCCCTGGGCCTGCTGTCCGGCGCGTGCGGATCGACCGGCGGCATCGCCCGGCGCGGCCTGCTGCTGGACGCCGCCGCCGCGAGCGGAGCCTCGGCCGACCGCGCCGAGGGCGGCTACCAGTTCCTCCTGAACGCCGGATACGTCGGCGGCATCGCCCTGTCCGGGCTCCTGGTCGCCGCGGTGGACCTGGCCACGCTGGTGTGGATCGACGCGGCGTCCTTCTGGCTGACCGCGCTCATGGTCGCCGCCGTCCGCGCCCGCCGCGGCCCGGCGGCCAAGGACGGCTCGGTGCTCGGCGACTGGCTCGCCGGGCTGCGCGCGTCCTGGCGCGCGCCCGACGTCCGCGTCACGCTCGTGGCCGGCTGCGTCCTGGCCGGGCTCGCCACGGCCACCGCCACCGTCGCGCTTCCCTTGTACGGCACCGCTCCCGGCGCACCCGAGGGCGGCCTGGCCTGGCTGCTGGGACTCGACACCGTCGGGACGCTGCTCGGGCTCGGCCTGTACACGCTCGTCGTCACGCGCGTGCCCGGCTGGACGGTCCTCGCCGTCACCCTGGCCCTGGAGGCGGTGGCGGTGGCCGCCTTCGCGCTCGCGCCGAACTTCCCGGCGCGCCTGGCCTGCATCGCCGTGGCCGGTTTCGCCGCCGGGCCGACCGTTCCGGTGGTGATGGCGCTGGTGCGCAGGCTGACGCCGCCGGAGATGCACGGTCGCGTCCTGGGCCTGTTCTTCGCCGCCACGACGGCCCTGACGCCGCTGTTCAACCTCGCCGCCGGGGCGGCCCTGGAGATCGGGCCGCTGTGGACGGTCCCGGCCGCGCAGGCGATGGTCTCGCTGCTGGCGGCGGTGCCGCTGGTCCGCCGCTACCGGAAGGCCTCGGCGTGATCGGCGGCCCACTGGGCGAATGAGAGCGCCGGGCGTCCCAGCAGGTCCGCCACGGTGGAGGTGACCCGGTCGGGGGACTCGGTGAGCCGCCGCCAGGCCGCCAGCCGCTGCCGCGCGAAGGCGGCGTCCCCGAGCAGCGCGGTGAGCGCGGCCAGGGCCTCGTCCTCTGGCTGCTCCTCCCAGCGCACGGGACGCCCGGCGGCCTCGCCGATGACGCGCGCCTGCTCGGCGTGCGAGAGCGTCTCGGGCCCGGTGATGAGGTACTTGCCGCCGTGGTGGCCGGGCTCGGTGAGGACGCGCACGGACACCTCGGCGATGTCCCTCTCGTGCAGTGGCGCGCGCGTGGCCGACCCGTAGGGCAGCCGGACGACGCCCTCGCGCGCCTGCGCCGCCCACGCCAGGGTGTTGGCCGCGAAGGTGATCGCGCGTACGAAGGTCCACTCCAGGCCGGTGCCGCGGATCAGCCGCTCGACCTCCTGGTGGAAGAACACCGGCTCCTCGCCCTCGGCGAGGTCGGTGACGTCGGCCGACAGGTACACGACCTTGCCGGCGTGCGCGGCGATGAGCTCGATGACGCGGGGGTCGACGGGGAGTCCCGGCCACACCAGGAACACCGTGCCCACGCCCTCCAGGGCGCCCGCGAGGGAGGCGGGGTCGGCGAGGTCGCCGCGCGCCGGGGTGACGCCGGGCGGCAGGACCGCGCGGGTGGAACGGGCGAGGCCGCGCACGTCGTGGCCGAGGGCGGCCAGCGAGGCGGCGACGAGGGATCCGACGCGTCCGGTGGCGCCGGTGATGAGGAAGGGCTGCACGGCGGCGACGCTACGACCTGAACCGCGGTGGAGGTCCAGGCGCTGTGACGGGCGTCCCCCGCGTGTGGCGGATCCTTCTCCTCGCGTACACCCGCCGTCACTCCCCCGGCCGCGCCCCTACTATCAGCGGCATGACGGACGTACGGCGTGGTGAGTCTGGCTTCCCCATCAAACCCGTGTACCGGGCCGAGGACGTGGCCGAGGGCCTCGACGAGCGCCTCGGCGAGCCCGGGAGGTACCCCTTCACCAGGGGCGTGTACCCGACGATGTACACGACGCGGCCCTGGACGATGCGCCAGTACGCCGGTTTCGGGACGGCCGCCGAGTCCAACCGGCGCTACCACCAGCTGCTCGACGCGGGCACGATGGGCCTGTCGGTGGCCTTCGACCTGCCCACGCAGATGGGCTTCGACTCCGACGACCCGATCGCGCGCGGCGAGGTCGGCAAGGTCGGCGTGGCGATCGACTCGATCGAGGACATGCGGGTCCTGTTCGACGGGATCCCGCAGGACCAGGTCTCGGTCTCGATGACGATCAACGCTCCCGCGGCGGTCCTGCTGCTGCTGTACCAGCTGGTCGCGGAGGAGAAGGGCGTCCCCGGCACCGCCCTGAACGGGACCATCCAGAACGACATCCTGAAGGAGTACATCGCGCGGGGGACCTACATCTTCCCGCCGAAGCCGTCGCTGCGGCTGGTCTCGGACACCTTCGCCTACTGCCGGGCCGAGATCCCGCAGTGGAACACCATCTCCATCTCCGGCTACCACATGGCCGAGGCGGGGGCCACGCCCACGCAGGAGATCGCCTTCACCATCGCCAACGGCATCGAGTACGTGCGCGCGGCGGTGGCGGCGGGCATGGACGTGGACGAGTTCGCCCCGCGCCTGTCCTTCTTCTTCGTGGCGCGCACGACCCTGCTGGAGGAGGTCGCGAAGTTCCGCGCGGCCCGCCGCATCTGGTCGCGGGTGATGCGCGAGGAGTTCGGCGCGAAGAACCCCAAGTCGCTGATGCTGCGGTTCCACACGCAGACCGCCGGGGTCCAGCTCACCGCGCAGCAGCCCGAGGTCAACCTCGTCCGGGTGGCCGTGCAGGGCCTGGGGGCCGTGCTGGGCGGGACGCAGTCGCTGCACACGAACTCCTTCGACGAGGCGATCGCGCTGCCCACCGAGAAGGCCGCCCGGCTGGCGCTGCGCACGCAGCAGGTCCTGGCCTACGAGACCGACGTGACCGCCACCGTCGACCCCTTCGCCGGGTCCTACGTCGTGGAGGCGATGACCGACGAGATCGAGGCGGCCGCCGTCGGCCTCATCGACCGGGTCTTCTCCTACGGCTCCTCGGTGGACGCCATCGAGGCCGGGTTCCAGAAGTACGAGATCGAGACCAGCGCCTACGCCACCTCGCAGCAGATCGACTCCGGTGAGCGCGTGGTCGTGGGCGTCAACCGGTTCACCATCGACAAGGAGGAGCCCTACGAGCCCCTGCGGGTGGACCCGGCGATCGAGGCCGCGCAGCACGAGCGGCTGGCGGCGCTGCGGGCGTCGCGCGACAACGCGGCCGTGGAGGCGGCGCTGGCGCGGGTGCGGGAGGCGGCGCTGGGTGAGACGAACGTGCTGTTCCCGCTGAAGGACGCGCTGCGGGCCAAGGCGACCGTGGGCGAGGTGTGCGGGACGCTGCGCGAGGTGTGGGGCAAGTACTCGCCGCCGGACTCGTTCTGAGCGCGGCGGGCGGGGCCGCGGCCCCGCCCGCCTTCGGGCGCGATCGTGACGGCGATCACGTTCTCGCGCAGCGGTGCCGGTCGTCCACGTCGGGTGACGTCCACACCGGTCATCTCTCGTGCCGCCACCACACGTGATCACGGTTCTCATGTGTTCGCCGTCCTTTCCCCGGCTTGGCACGCTTGGCCCTCCTTTCCCCGGGCGCGTCCCCGTTAGGGTGGTTCCCGGGCCTCTTGGGCCGCCCTCGCCCCCGGTGGGTTGCCCGGAGGGGGCATACTCGGGCGACCCTTCCCCTGGCCCGCCCCTCGAACCCCCCAGCGCCACCGCCCCGAACCGCCCCGACCGAGCCCCCGTCCGGGCCGCCGCGACCTCCGCCGCAGCGTGAGACGTCGATGTCCCCGGACCGGGGAGGATGCCAAAATGGGATCCCTCGCCCCCTCGGAGGAAATATCGTGACCACCCAGACCCCTGTGCCCGACGATGGACGAGCCGCCGCCGGGGCGATGCTCGCCGGACGATACGAGCTGCGCGCCGCGATCGGCGAAGGCGGCATGGGCGGGGTGTGGCGGGCACACGACACGCTGCTGCAGCGGGACGTGGCCGTCAAGGAGGTCCTGCTGCCGATCGAGCTGCCGGGGCCGGAGCGGCAGACGCTCATCGAGCGGACCATGCGCGAGGCGCGGGCGGCGGCGGCCCTGTCGCACGCGTCGGTGATCCGCGTGTTCGACGTGATCACCGAGGCCGGCCGGCCGTGGATCATCATGGAGCTGCTGCAGGCCCGCAGCCTCGCCGACATCATCAAGGCGGACGGCCCGATGCCGCCGCGCGTGGTGGCCAAGATCGGCCTGTCGATGCTGGGCGCGCTGGAGGCCGCGCACGCCGCCGGGATCCTGCACCGCGACGTGAAGCCGGGCAACGTCCTCATCTCCGCCGACGGCCGCTGCGTGCTGTCCGACTTCGGTGTGGCGCGCACCAACCAGCCGTCGAACCTCACGACTCCCGGCATGGTGCTGGGTTCGGCGCACTACATCGCCCCGGAGCGGGCCACCGGCGGGCAGATCGGCCCGGCCAGCGACCTGTTCTCGCTGGGCGTGACGCTGTACGCGGCCGTGGAGGGGCGCCCGCCCTTCGACCGGCCCAGCGCGCTGGCCACGATGCAGGCCGTGGTCCAGGACCCGCCGGAGTCGCCGCGCCGGGCGGGCGCGCTGACGCCGATCCTGGGCGGGCTGCTGGACAAGGATCCGCAGCACCGCTGGAACGTGCCGCAGACGCGCGCGGCGCTGCAGCAGCTGCTGTCCGGGCGCGGCGCGCTGGCCTCGCAGGACATCGACGGGCTCACCGACCTGCACCGGGTGATCCCGCAGCAACAGCAGCGGCCCGTCTCGGGTCCCCCGACGGGGGCGTTCCCACCCGCGCCGGTATCGGCGGCGCCGGTCTCCGGCCCGCACGCGGCCGGCGTCCTGGAGTCCACGGCGGCGCATCCGGCGCCCTCGCCCTTCGACTCCGGGTCCTATGAGCAGACCCGGCCGTTCTCTCCGCCGCCTCAGCCCGGCGCGTACCCGCCGCCGCAGCCGTCCTACGGTCCGCCGCAGCAGCAGCCCTTCGGCGCACCTCCGCAGGGACCGCCGTTCCCGCCGCAGCAGCCCCCGTTCGGGCAGCCGCAGCCCGACGGTGGCAAGCCGAGCGGCATTGGCGGGCTCATCGCCACCGCGAAGCGGCACACGAAGCCGTGGATGCTCGCGGTGGGCGCCGCCGTGGTCGTCATCGCGCTGGTCTTCGCCGGCATCGGCATCTTCGGCGGCGGCAAGGACGACCCGAACAACGCCAACCCGGCCGGGAACAACACCAGCGACAAACCCGCCGGTCCCAGCTCCACCTACGACGACCCCGAGGGCAAGTACTCGGTGAAGGTCCCCAAGGGCTGGACGGTCAAGGTCAACGGCAAGGGCAAGGTCGACGTCATCGACCCCCAGGACAAGGACACCTGGATCCGCTTCAACGTGGTGTCCAAGGAGGGTGAGCCCGCCACCGTCCTGGAGAACGCCGTCAAGGGCCTCGACGGCAGCCAGTTCGCCAAGGACTCGGTCAAGACCGTGGCCAGCGGCCCGATCACCGTCGCCGGCAAAGAGGGCGCGATGATCGAGTACACCGGCACCCGCAAGGACGACGACCAGCCGCGCCACGCGATCTGGGCGATCATCCAGGTCGACGACGTCAGCTACCACATCTACCTGTCGGTGCCCGAGGAGAAGTGGGCGGCCAGCAAGCCGGTCTTCGACGCGGCGGTCAAGTCCTACGCGCTGACCTGACCGGGCCCCATCCCGGCCAGCATCGCGGCGAGGCCGTGCTCGAAGGTGGCCTCGCCGACGGTGCTGGCGCCCTCGCGGACGGCGCGCGCCAGCGTCTCACCGGGCTCCACGCCCACCGGTGGCGCGCTCACCGCGGCCTGCTCCTGGAGCACCGAGCCGTGGACGTAGTAGGTGAGCGCGGCGATGGTGCGCAGCGCCACCGCCGGAGTGAACCCGAAACCGGTCAGCGCGGCCAGCTCGGTGTCGAAGAACCGCACCGTCGCCGGGCTCACCGACCTGGCCTGCGCCACGATCCGCGCGCCGTCGCGGTGGGCCAGCAGCGCCGCGCGGTAGCCGCGCGCGCGGCGGCCCAGCCAGTCGCGCCAGGTCTCCCCCGCGGCGGGCGGGCCCATGCCCCCGGCCAGGATCAGCTCCTCGGCGACCGCGTCCAGCAGCTCCCGCTTGGTCTTGACGTGCCAGTACAGGGCGGGTGAGCGCACGCCCAGCTCCTCGGCCAGCCGCCGCACGGTGAGCCCGTCGAGGCCCACCTCGTCCAGCAGGCGCATCGCGGCGGCGACCATGGCCTCGCGGGTCAGTCTCGGTTTCGCGGGCACGGCTTGACACCTTCGTCGGCAGGGGCCTAATTTAGCGTTGCTAAGGAGAATTTAGCACCGCTGAAGGGGGTCCCCGTGCTCACCGCGACCGCCCCGGACGGCACCCAGATCCGCGCCCACGACACCGGCGCCGGACCCGCCGTCCTCATCCTCGGCCCCGGACTCGACGACGGAAGCCGCACCAAACCCCTCGCCGACCGCCTCGCCGCGCGCCACCGGGTCCTGCGCCTCCAGCGCCGCCGCTACCGCCTCGACCTGCCGCCCTGCGCGCTCGCCGACGAGGTCACCGACGTCCTGACACTGGCGCGCGCCATCGGCTCCCCCGTGCTGCTCTACGGCCACTCCTCCGGCGGCGTCCTCGCCCTGGAATGCCTGGCCGCCGCCGAGGCCTTCACCGGCGCGGTGATCTTCGAGGCGCCCGTGGTCACCGGACCGCCCCTCGGCGGCGCGGCGCTCACCCTCGCCCGCGAGGCGCTCGCGCACGGACGGCCCGGCCGGGCCATGGCGATCTTCCTGCGCGACGTGGTCGGCCTCCCCGCGCTCAAGGCCCGCCTCGCCGGGCTCGTGATCACCCTCATACCCAAATACCGCCGGCTGGTCCCCGCCCAGCTCGACGACCTCGCCGCCATCGACGCCCTCGGCGACCGCCTCGGCGCCTACCGCGCGATCGGCGTCCCCGTCACCCTCCTGAGCGGCGAGAAGAGCCCCGCCCACCTCATCGAACGCCTCACCGCCGTCCGCGCCGCCGTCCCCGGCGCCACCTGGGTGAGCCTCCCCGGACGCGACCACGGCGCCGACCTCAGGGCCCCCGGCGAGGTCGCCGCGGTCATCGAAGCCCTCGCCGACCGGGTTTCCCCATCGGCGAACTGAGGTGCGCGTCCGTTATGCGAACATGCACCAATGAACCAGTCAACGCCTGAGTCGATGCTCGCCCGCCTCGCCGCGGCCGCCGAGTCCTGGATCGAGGACGACCCCGATCCGCGCACGCAGCAGGAGCTGCGCCGCGTCCTGGACGGGCTGCCCGAGACCGCCGACGACCTCGCCGACCGCTTCGCGGGACGCCTGGCCTTCGGCACCGCCGGGCTGCGCGGACCCGTACGCGCCGGCCCCAACGGCATGAACCGCGCCGTGGTCCGCGCCGCGGCCGCCGGACTGTGCGCGTGGCTGGACAAGACCGGCGCGGCCGGGCCCGTCGTCATCGGCTACGACGCCCGCTACGGCTCGGTCGACTTCGCCGAGGAGACCGCCCGCGTGGTCACCGGCACCGGACGCCGCGCGCTGATCATGCCCGAGGCCCTGCCCACCCCCGTCCTCGCCTTCGCCGTCCGGCACCTCAACGCCGTCGCCGGGGTCATGGTCACCGCCTCCCACAACCCGCCCCGCGACAACGGCTACAAGGTCTACCTCGGCGCCGAACTCGGCGGCGTCCTGGGCTTCGGCGCCCAGATCGTCTCCCCCGTCGACACCGAGATCGAGACCGCCATCGCCGCCGTCGGGCGCCTGTCCGACGTCCCCCTCGGCGACGCCGCCGAACTCATCGGCGCCGACCTCCTGGAGTCCTACCTCGACGGCGTCGCCGGGATCCTCGACGCCGACGACCCCCGCGACCTCAACATCGTCGCCACCCCCATGCACGGCGTCGGCGGCAAGGTCATCACCGCCGCCCTCACCCGCGCCGGATTCGCCGAACCCGACCTCGTCCCCGAGCAGACCCGCCCCGACCCGGCCTTCCCCACCGTCGCGTTCCCCAACCCCGAGGAACCCGGCGCCACCGACCGCCTGCTCAACCTGGCCCGCGAACGCCACGCCGACATAGCCATCGCCCTCGACCCCGACGCCGACCGCTGCGCCGTCGCCGTCCCCTACAACGGCGACTGGCGGCTCCTGCGCGGCGACGAACTCGGCGTCCTGCTCGCCGACCACCTCATGCGCCGCGGCCGCGAGGGCACCTACGCCACCACGATCGTCTCGTCGTCGATGCTGCGCGCCATCTGCCTCAAGCGCGGCGTGCCCTACGAGGAGACCCTCACCGGCTTCAAGTGGATCGTGCGCGCCTCACGCGACCTGGCCTTCGGCTACGAAGAGGCCATCGGGTACTGCGTGGCCCCGTGGATGGTCCGCGACAAGGACGGCGTCAGCGCCGCCGTGCTCGCCTGCTCCCTCGCCGCGGGCCTGAAGTCGGAGCTGCGCGGCCTCGCCGAGCGCCTCGACGAGCTCGCCGAGGAGTTCGGGGTCTACGCCACCGACCAGCTGTCGGTGCGCGTGGAGGACCTGCGGGAGATCTCCGACGCGATGACGCGCCTGCGCGAGCGTCCCCCGGCCACGCTGCTGGACGAGCCGGTGGCCTCCGTGGAGGACCTGCTGCCCGAGACCGACGCGATGCGGCTGCGCACGCCGACCGCGCGCGTGGTGGTGCGCCCGTCCGGCACCGAGCCGAAGCTCAAGGCGTACCTGGAGGTCGTCGAGCCCGTCGTGGACGGCGAGGTCGCCGAGGCCCGCGAGCGGGCGACGGCGTCGGTCCAGGCGCTGCGGACCGAGGTCGCGCACGCCCTAGGGCTGTTAGGACGATGAGGACGGGACCGGCTCCGGCCGGTCCCGCTCAGCCGGTGGGCCGTTTGCGCAGGGCGTCGACGTAGTCCTCGGGCGCGCCGGCCTTCTCGGCGGCGGCGGCGAGTTCGGCGAGGTACCAGCTGGACGGCAGGCCGCCCTCGTACCCGTTGAACACGTACATCCAGGCCGAGGCGTCCCCGTTCAGGGTGGCGACCTGGGCGTGGAGTCTGCGGTACACGCCGCCGGTGGCGCCCTCCAGTTCGTCGAGGGTCGCGGCGTCGACGGTGTCGACGTCATAGAGCGCGACGAAGACCCGGTCGCCCGGTGATTCGACGATGGTGGCGAGTGATCCCTCCCACCCGAGCTCGGCGCCGGCGAACGTCAGTCGCCAGCCCTCCAGCCATCCGGTGTCGACCTGGGGAGAGTGTGGGCAGGTGGCCCGCATCCGTCCGGGGTCGAGGTTAGATCCGTACGCGGCATACAGCGGCACTGTACGACGATAGCTTGAGAGACAATGCCGTGGAAGCATTGTGCCCGGACAAAACCCCGGCAAGGCGGCGAGGAAGGTACTCAAGTGACCCGGATAGCGATCATCGGCGGGGGTCCGGCCGGCTACGAGGCGGCCCTCGTGGCGGCCCAACTCGACGCCGACGTCACCGTGATCGAGGCGGCCGGCGCGGGCGGCGAATGCGTCCTGTCGGACTGTATTCCCAGCAAGACGTTCATCGCGTCGTCCGGAATGGTCACGGCCGCGCGGCGTTCGTCGCGTCTGGGCGTGACCATTCCCGAGGTCGCGGTGGACGCCGCCTCGGTCCACCAGCGGGTCAAGGCCCTGGCGGTGGCGCAGTCGGAAGATGTACACGCGAAACTGGTGAAGGCGGGCGTGTCGTTCGTGGCGGGCACCGCCGCGCTGGCCGGTTCCGCCGAGGCCCACCAGCACAAGGTCGCCGTCACGCCCTTCGAGGGCGAGCCCTACGAGATCGACGCCGACGTGGTCCTGCTGGCCACCGGCGCCACCCCGCGCATGCTGCGCGACGCGCAGCCCGACGGCGAGCGCATCCTGACCTGGCGGCAGGTCTACGACCTGGCCGAGCTGCCCACGCGGCTGATCGTGGTGGGTTCGGGCGTGACGGGCGCGGAGTTCGCCGGGGCGTACCAGGCGATGGGCGTGGACGTGACGCTGCTGTCGAGCCGCGAGCGGGTCATGCCGCACGAGGACGCCGACGCGGCCATGGCGATCGAGAACGTGTTCCGCGAGCGGGGCATGACGATCCTGCCGCAGGCGCGCGCGGCCTCGGTCAAGCGCGACGGGGACGGCGTGCGGGTCGAGCTGACCGACGGGCGCGTGGTGGAGGGTTCGCACGCGCTGATGACGGTGGGCTCGGTCCCCAACACCGCCGACCTGAACCTGGCGGCGGCCGGGGTCGAGCGCGGCCCGGGCGGGTTCATCACCGTCGACCGGGTCTCGCGCACGAACGTGCCGGGCATCTACGCCGCCGGTGACGTCACCGGTGTGCTGATGCTGGCCTCGGTGGCGGCGATGCAGGGGCGCATCGCGATGTGGCACGCGCTGGGCGAGGCCGTCCAGCCGCTGCGGCTGAAGAAGGTCGCCTCGAACGTGTTCACCGACCCGGAGCTGGCCACCGTCGGCATCACGCAGGCGGACAAGGACTCCGGTACGGTCCCGGCGCGCGTGGTGATGCTGCCGCTGGAGGGCAACGCGCGCGCGAAGATGAACGGCTACACCGACGGTTTCGTGAAGCTGTTCTGCCGCCCGGCCTCGGGCCTGGTGGTGGGCGGTGTCGTGGTGGGTTCGCGCGCGAGCGAGCTGATCCTGCCGATCGCGATGGCGGTGGAGAACCACCTGACGGTGGCCGAGCTGGCGCAGACGATCACGATCTACCCGTCCCTGTCGGGTTCGATCACCGAGGCGGCGCGTCAGCTGATGCGGCACGAGTTCGAGTGAGCCCGTCGGGCGGGTGAGCGAGGACGGGCGTGGCGATGCCGGAGGCGGCGCGGCCGGTGTGCGCGCTCCTGACGGATGCCCGGTGGCCCCCGGTGCCTGTAGAAAGGTGAGGTGCCGGAACCCTGCCCGCGGTGGACCTTAGCCCCGATCCCGCCCCTGCCCCTGATCGGCCCGGCCACCGGCATCGCCTCCGGTGACCTGCCGGGCCGGGTCGAGGCGTACCCGGGACGGATGCTCACGCGGCGAACCCGCGCCCGGCCCGCCACCCCATGGCGAGATCACGCGCGCGACCGCCCGATCCCGCGCGGGTTCGGCTCATGACCTTCCGCGCCAGGCTGACGGGCGTCGTGCTCGGGGCGGTGGTCCTGGGGCTGCTGGTCAACGTCGCCAGCGGTGAGCTGCCCGCCGCCTTCGGGCCCTACAAGTGGACCGCGTGGCTGGCCGTCCCGTTCGCCGCCGCCGGTCTGGCGCTGTGGGAGTGGCGGACCGGCCGCTCGCGGCACGGCTCGGCCGCGCGGACCCGGCGTCTGCTGCTGGTCAAGCAGCGTGACGCGTGGGTGCGGGGTGTCCTGGACGCCTCGATGTACCGCGAGGCGCGGGTCCGGCTCAACTACGACGCCGCCATCGACGAGCCGCACCCGTGGGCGGCGACGGCTTATGTGCCCGGCGCGCCGCCGCGCCCGGCGGGGCGGGACGTGACCCGGCTGTTCGGCGACGAGATGCACGGCTGGATGCTGATCCTCGGCGAGCCGGGCTCGGGGAAGACGACGGTGCTGCTGGAGCTGCTGCGCGATCTCCTGGACGCCGCCGCCGAGCCGGGCGAGCCGGTGCCGCTGATGCTGAACCTGTCCTCGTGGCGCTCGGGCGACCTGGCGTCGTGGGCGGTCGCGGAGGCGGCGTCGCGGTACGGCGTCCCGCGTGAGCACGTGCCGCTGGAGCTGCTGCTGCTCGACGGGCTGGACGAGGTCGCCGAGGACGCGCGCCCGGCGTGCGTGCGGGCGGTGAACGCGTTCCGCGAGGCGCACCCGACGGTGCCGGTGGCCGTGGTCTCGCGGACCGCCGAGTACGCCGGGCTGGGCGAGTCCCTGCGCCTGCGGGGACGCCTGGAGATCCGGCCGCTCACCGCGGGCGAGGTCGACCGGTTCCTGCGCGCGCGTCGCCGGGGCGGCCTGATCGGCGTCCTGGACACCGACGCGGAGCTGCGCGCGCTGGTCACCACGCCGCTGCTGCTGAACGTGCTGATGCTCACCGAGATGCCCGCCCGGGAGGAGGGCGACGCGCGGGAGCGGCTGCTGGCGGCCTACGTCGACCGGATGCTCGCGCAGCGGCCCGATCCGCGCTTCCCGCCGGAGAAGGTGAAGGGGTGGCTGGGTTTCCTGGCGCGGCTGACGAAGCAGCACGGCGGCACGGTTTTCGGTTTCGACGACCTGGACGGCTCCTGGACACCCGGGTCGGGCTTCTTCGCCTGGGCGGCTCAACTGAACGCGGCGGCGGTCCTGGCGGTGTTCCCGGTGCTGAGCGGGTGGCTGTGGGCGGGCCGGGCGGGACTGGCGGCGGGCGTGGTGGCGGCCCTGCCGATGTTCGCGCCGCACCGGCTGAGCGTGCGCGCCACCGACCTCACCGCGAGATCGCGCTCGCGTGTGCGCGTCGCGCCGGTGCACGTGGTGGTCGCGGCCGTCGTCGCGGTGGCGGTGGGCGCGGCGGCCGTCCTGCGCGCCGGCGGGTTCACGGCCATGTCGACGGGGCAGGCCCTCGGCGGGCTCCTGGCCGCCGCGACGACGCTGGTGGCGGTGCTGGTGTTCCGCCCGGCGGTGGTGCGCGGGCTGAGCGTGCGTCCGCGGCATGAGCGCGCCGAGTCGCCCTCACCGGCCGGGCGCGCGCTGCTGCGCGCCACCGTCGACCGCGCGGTGGTGGCCGGGGCGGCGGCGGTGTTCGTGGTCTCGGCGCCGCTGCCGGGCGATTGGTTCGGGGACGCCTTCGCGTTCATGCCGTTCTGCGCGGTGACCGCGATGGTCCACGTCCTGCACGTGGGCGTGTCGGGCCTCGTCGAGCAGCGCGCGGTCCGCCGTGCCCTCGCCCGCCGCGACCTGCTCCCCCATCCGGCCGCCCCCATGCTCGAACACGCCCGCGCGTGCCTGCTGCTGCGCCGGGTCGGGCGGGACTGGATCTTCGTGCACGCGCTCATCCGCGATCATCTCGCGCGCGAAAGAGTCCGGTAGGCGACGTTCGCACAATCTGTCCGTCATGCCCCGGGTACACGAGCGCACGATTACTCACGTATCCCCGGATGCGTGCCGAGCCCGACTCCGCGCATCCGGGTGAATCATGTCAGGGCCCGGTGAAGCGGTAGAAGACCTCGGGGTCGCCCTCGTCCAGGCCGTGGACCATCCCGCACGCCTCCCACCCGCAGCGCGCCAGCAGGCGTTGCATCGGCTGGTTCGACAGGTTCGCCGACGTGAAGGTCCCGGCCGACGAGGCCTCGCGCAGCAGCGCCTCGCCGACACCCTCACCGCGGGCACCGGCGGCCACCATGAGCATCGCCAGGAACGGCCGCCCGAAGAACTCGCGCGTCACCGCCGTGTAGCCGCGCGGCGAGCCGTCGTCGTACACGCGGACGTGCCCGGCGGCGACCCACCCGGCGATCTCCGCCGCCCGTTCGGGGCCGCCGACGGTGTCCAGGCGCGACAGTGCCGCCACGTCCTCGGACGTGGCGGCGCGGATCGGCGGAGCGGTCACACGCCCGCCGGGTGCCAGACCGTCTTCGTCTCGGTCCAGGTCCGCAGGCGCTTGAGCGTGGGCTCGGCGAGGAAGTCCTCGGCGGCCGGGCGCAGGACGCGCTTGAGGTTGTCGGCGGCGGCGGCCTCCAGCGTGCGGGCGAGCTCGGGGTCGTCCACACCCGTGAGGTCGAGGCCGTTGACGTCGGCGTGCGAGGCGAGGTGGGGGGCCATCTCGCCGGTGTGGCCGGTGAGGATGTTGACCACGCCGCCGGGGAAGTCGGAGGTGGCCAGGACCTCGCCGAGGGTCACCGCGGGCAGCGGCATCTTCTCGCTGGCGATGACCACGACGGTGTTGCCGGTGACGATGGCGGGCGCGATCGCGCTGACGAGCCCGAGGAGGGGCGCGTGCTGGGGCGCGATGACGCCGACGACGCCGGTCGGTTCGGGCGAGGAGAGGTTGAAGTAGGGCCCGGCGACGGGGTTGCCGTTGCCGAGGACCTGCGGGACCTTGTCGGCCCAGCCCGCGTACCAGACCCACCGGTCGATGGTGGCGTCCACGCGCGCCTCGGCCTGCTTGCGGGAGCCGCCCTCGGCGGCGCGCAGCTCCTCGGCGAACTGGGCGCGGCGGCCCTCCATCATCTCCGCGGCGCGGTAGAGGATCTGGCCGCGCAGGTAGGCGGTGGCGGTGGCCCAGCCCTTCTGGGCGGCGCGGGCGGCCACGACGGCGTCGCGGACGTCCTTGCGGGAGGACCTGGAGGCGTTGGCCAGGACGGTCCCGTCGGCACCGGTCACGAGGTAGGACCTCCCGGACTCGCTGCGCGGGAACTTCCCGCCCACGTACAGCTTGTAGGTCTTGCGGACGGCGATGCGACCGGTCTCAGACATCGAGGTAGGCCTCCAGACCCTGACGCCCGCCCTCGCGGCCGTAACCGGACTCCTTGTACCCGCCGAAGGGCGAGGTCGGGTCGAACTTGTTGAACGTGTTCGCCCACACCACGCCCGCGCGCAGGCGGTCGGCGAGCCACAGGATCCGCGAGCCCTTCTCCGTCCACACGCCCGCCGACAGGCCGTAGGGGGTGTTGTTGGCCTTGGCGACGGCCTCGTCGGGGGTGCGGAAGGTCAGCACCGACAGGACCGGCCCGAAGATCTCCTCGCGGGCGATGCGGTGCGACTGGGACACGCCGGTGAAGACCGTGGGCGCGAACCAGAAGCCGCGCTCGGGCAGGACGCAGGGCGCGGTGTAGCGCTCGGCGCCCTCGGCCTCGCCGATCTGCGAGAGGGCCCGGATGCGCTCCAGCTGCTCGGCGGAGTTGATGGCGCCGACGTCGGTGTTCTTGTCCAGCGGGTCGCCCACGCGCAGGGTGCCCATGCGTCGGCGCAGCCTGGCCAGGAACTCCTCGGCGATCGACTCCTGGAGCAGCAGCCGCGATCCGGCGCAGCAGACGTGTCCCTGGTTGAAGAAGATGCCGTTGACGGTGCCCTCGACGGCCTGGTCGATGGCGGCGTCGTCGAAGACGATGTTGGCGGCCTTGCCGCCCAGTTCGAGGGTGAGCTTCTTGCGCGTCCCGGCCACGGCCCGGGCGATGCGGCGCCCGACCTCGGTGGAGCCGGTGAAGGCGACCTTGTTCACGTCGGGGTGCTCGACGAGGGTGGCGCCGGTGGCGCCCGCGCCGGTCACGATGTTCACCACGCCGGCCGGGAGCTCGGCCTGCTGGCAGATCTCGGCGAACAGCAGCGCGGTCAGCGGCGTGGTCTCGGCCGGCTTCAGCACGACGGTGTTGCCGCAGGCCAGGGCCGGGGCGATCTTCCACGCCAGCATCAGCAGCGGGAAGTTCCACGGGATGACCTGACCGGCCACGCCCAGCGCCTTCGGGTCGGCCCCGAACCCGGCGTGCCCGAGCTTGTCGGCCCACCCGGCGTAGTAGAAGAAGTGCGCGGCGACCAGGGGGATGTCGACGTCGCGGGACTCCTTGATGGGCTTGCCGTTGTCCAGCGACTCCAGCACGGCCAGCTCGCGCCCGCGCTCCTGGATGATGCGCGCGATGCGGAACAGGTACTTCGCCCGCTCCGAGCCCGGCATCGGGCCCCACACCTTCTCGTAGGCGCGGCGCGCGGCGGCCACGGCCGCGTCGACGTCCTCGGAGGTGGCGGCGGCGACCTCGGCGAGGGTCTCCTCGGTGGCCGGGTTGACGGTCTTGAACGCCTCACCCTTGCCGTCGACGAACTTCCCGTCAATGAACAGGCCGTAGGACGGCTTGATGTCGACGACGTCCCGCGACTCGGGCGCCGGCGCGTATTCGAACATCGTCATCAGTCCACCGTCACGTAGTCGGGGCCACTGTAATGGCCGGTGGCGAGCTTCTGGCGCTGCATGAGCAGGTCGTTCAGGAGGCTGGAGGCGCCGAAGCGGAACCAGTCGGGGTCCAGCCAGTCGGGTCCGGCGACCTCGTTGACCACGACGAGGTACTTCATGGCGTCCTTGGTGGTCTTGATGCCACCGGCGGGCTTCACGCCGACCTGGCGGCCGGTGAGCTCGCGGAAGTCGCGGACGGCCTCCAGCATGATCATCGTCACCGGCAGCGTCGCCGCCGGGGCGACCTTGCCCGTGGAGGTCTTGATGAAGTCGGCCCCGGCGCGCATCGCCAGCCACGACGCCTTGCGCACATTGTCGTAGGTGCCCAGCTCACCGGTCTCCAGGATCACCTTCAGGTGGGCCTTGCCGCAGGCCTCCTTGATCGCCACGATCTCGTCGAAGACGTGCTGGTAGTCGCCGGCCAGGAACGCGCCCCGGCTGATGACCATGTCGATCTCGTCGGCACCGGCCTCGACGGCCGCGCGCGTGTCGTCCAGCTTCACCTGGAGCGGCGCCTGGCCCGAAGGGAACGCCGTCGCCACGCTCGCCAAATGCACCCCGGAGCCCTTCAGGGCCGCCGCGGCCACCGGGACCATCGACGGGTACACGCAGATCGCGGCCGTGCTCGGGCACGTGGGGTCACTGGGCTCGGGACGGATCGCCTTCGCGCAGAGAGTGCGGACCTTGCCGGGCGTGTCGGCCCCCTCCAGCGTGGTCAGGTCGACCATGCGGATGGACAGGTCGATCGCCCACGCTTTCGCGCTGGTCTTGATCGACCGTGTGGCCAGGCTCGCGGCGCGCTGCTCGGCGCCGACCTGGTCGACGCCCGGCAGGCCCGCCAGAAGGGTGGACAGCTCGGTCATGAACAGGAGTCTACGGGCCACCCCCCGGAGCTACCGGAGAGTAGCCGCTAGGGTCTGTGGACGTGGAAGTACACGTCGTAGACCATCCCCTGGCCGCCGCGCGGCTCACCGCCATGCGCGACGCGCGCACCGACTCCGGACAGTTCCGGGCGGCCCTGCACGAACTGACCACCCTGCTGGTCTACGAGGCCACCCGCACCATCGCCGCCGAGCACTTCCCGGTGGCCACCCCCGTCGCCGAGGCACGCGGCACCCGCCTGGCCAACCCGCCGCTGCTGGTCCCCGTCCTGCGCGCCGGCCTCGGCATGGCCGACGCCGCCCACGCCCTCCTGCCCGAGGCGTCCATGGGCTTCGTCGGCCTCGCCCGCGACGAAGAGACCCACGAGCCACGCGCGTACATGGAGTCCCTCCCCGACGACCTCGCCGGCCGCCACGTCATCGTCCTGGACCCCATGCTCGCCACCGGCGGCTCCCTGGTCGCCTGCTGCCGCATGCTCGCCGACCGCGGCGCCACCGACATCGACGTCGTCTGCGTCCTGGCCGCACCGGACGGCGTGGAGACGCTGCGCCAGAGCGGCCTGGTCCCGCGCCTGACGACGGCCTCGATCGACGAGGGTCTGAACGAGGCCGCGTTCATCGTGCCGGGGCTCGGGGACGCGGGGGATCGGCAGTTCGGGGCGTATAGGCGGTTCTGAGCCGGAGTACCGCCTCGGTTATCGCCGGGAAGCCCCGAACCGGCAAGCAGAGCGGGGCTCACCGGCGGTTCTGGCCGGGGGCGTACCGGCGCTCTTGAGAAACGGATGCGCCGCTCTTTGAGCGGCGCATCCGGCCCCTTCGAGCGAGACACATCCGCGTGCCGAGTGCGGCCGCGACCACCATCTCGGGGAAAGTGTCTTCGAGCCCGATCCACCGCAACCTTGGTTCCGGTGGGGGCACTCTCGCGCTGAGGGCCTCGATGGTCTCTTCCAGCACGTCCCGCACTTGAAGTGTCGTCATCGGCATGACGCCAGCCCCGGTCGCCATGCGAATCACGTCCATTCCGTGGTCAGCGACCCGCCGGCTCACTGCCCCCTCCGCAGCGCCACCGCCTCCTCGAACATCCCCCGCGCCGCCGCGCTCCCCACATGGTCGATGTAGTCGCGCGATTCCACGATCAGCCCGTCGCGCACTCGCATCACGAACACGCACGGCACGCGAAACTCCCGCCCGGTGCGAAGGTTGCGGCCCGCGTAGGCGAACTCCGCCACGATCACCTCGGGGTCGCCCGTCTCGTGCACCACGATGTCGACGGGGCGGCGCTCGATGGGGTCGGCCTTGGAATCCGGCGGCCCGGCAAAATGCTTCCGCAGCTCTTCGCGGGTCCGCAGGGGCTCGCCGGGCCAGAGGGGGTGGCGGACGTCGATGCTCTCCGCGTACAGCAGGTGCAGCTCGGGGTCGGCGGCGCAGACGCCCTCGACCAGTCGCTCGAACACCTCGCGTGGTGTGGGGTGGCTCATCGGGCGACCCTAGCCACCGTCCACAAGGAACGGGACTAGCGCGTCACCCGCACGTCGTGTTCGACCATGCTCACCAGCTCCACCGGCAGCGCCGAGTCGGCGGGGATGCCCAGGTCGGAGGGTGCGACACCGGCGGCGACCAGGTGTGAGCCGAGGGCGGCGACCATCGCGCCGTTGTCGGTGCACAGCCCGGGGCGGGGGACGCGGACGCGCATCCCGGCCTTCTCGAAACGCTCCACCGACATCGCGCGCAGGCGCGAGTTGGCCGCGACGCCGCCACCCAGCAGCAGGGTCTCGATGCCGTGCTCCTTGGCCGCGTCGAGGGCCTTGCGGGTCAGGACGTCGCAGACGGCCTCCTGGAAGGACGCCGCCACGTCGTTGACGGGGACGGGCTCGCCGGCCTTCTCGCGGGCCTCGATCCAGCGCGCCACGGCCGTCTTGAGCCCGGAGAAGGAGAAGTCGTAGCGGTGCTTCTCCATGTCGCGGTGACCGGTCAGCCCGCGCGGGAACTCGATCGCGTGCGGGTCGCCGTCCTTGGCCGCGCGGTCGATGGGCGGGCCGCCGGGGAAGGGCATGCCCAGCAGGCGCGCGACCTTGTCGTAGGCCTCACCGGCGGCGTCGTCGATGGTCGCGCCGAGCTGCTCCACGCGCCCGGCGAGGTCCTCCACCAGCAGCAGCGAGGAGTGCCCGCCGGAGACCAGCAGGCCCAGGGCGGGCTCGGGGATGGGCCCGTTCTCCAGGGTGTCGACGGCGATGTGCGCCGAGAGGTGGTTCACGCCGTAGATCGGCTTGCCCGCCGCCAGCGCGTAGGCCTTCGCGGCGGCCACGCCCACCAGCAGCGCGCCGGACAGGCCCGGCCCGGCCGTCACCGCGATCGCGTCGATGTCGCCGAGGGTGACCCCGGCGGTGTCGAGGGCTCGCTGGACGGTCGGGATCATCGCCTCCAGGTGCGCGCGGCTGGCCACCTCCGGCACGACCCCGCCGAAGCGGGCGTGCTGGTCGACGCTGGTGGCGATCGCGTCGGCGAGCAGGGTGTGCCCGCGGACGATGCCGACGCCCGTCTCGTCGCAGGAGGTCTCGATGCCGAGGACCAGCGGTTCGTCCGTCACGAAAGCTCCTTGATCATCACCAGCGCGTCGGTGCCGGTGGCCTGGTAGTAGCCGCGGCGGACGCCGATCTGCTCGAACCCGTAGGAATCGTAGAGCCGCTGGGCGGGGGCGTTGTCCACGGCCACCTCCAGCGCGACGGTCGCCGCGCCCCGGCGCCGGGCCTCGTCCAGCAGATCGCCGACCATGCGCCTGCCGAGGCCGTGCCCGCGCCGCAGGGGGACGACGGCGATGTTGTTGATCCACGCCTCGTCACCGGTCACCGCGAGCCCGGCGTAGCCGGCCAGCTCGCCGTCCTCGACGGCGACGAGGTAGTGGTGCCCGGCGGCCAGTTCGGACCAGAACATGGCCGGGCTCCACGCCTCGGCGGCGAACACCTCGCGCTCGATCGGCTCCAGCGCCTCGATGTGCCACCAGCGCATCCGCTCGATCTCCACGGGTACAGCCTAGGTCGTCGCCGGGGCGGACCGGGCCCGGGCACGCGCGGCGAACGCGAGGAACGGTCGCGTGCCCCTGCCCACTACGCTGGAGCCCCATCCCCTCGGAGGTGCATTGTGTCGCGTTGGATCCGCCCTCTGGCGGCGGTGGCGCTGCTGGCCGCGCTGGTGTCCTGCACGCCCGAAACCCCCGATCCCGAGCCCTCGGCGTCGAACTCCGGACCCGCGGTGACCGCCGAGGGCCCCCTCAAGGTGTCCTGGACGATGCCCTCCGACTTCGCCGAGTCCAGCGCGGTGGCCCTGCCCATGGTCATCGCCGACGACAAGAAGACCCGCATCGCGGCACTGAAGAACGTCGACACCATCGAGGCGGTCATGACCGCCTCCTACGCGCTGCCGCAGGACTTCACCGGCGCCACCGACGAGGCCCTCAAGGCCAAGATCGCCGAGTACGACACCGCCGCCGGGGTCACCCCCCAGGGCGAGCCGATCCTGGCGCTGGCCTCCCGCCACAAGGGCTTCGTGCAGGTCGTCACCAAGTCGGTCAACGGCAAGACGGTGACCTTCGAGGCGACCTACCTGTTCTTCGGCCCGAAGCTGGTGCAGGTCATCTGCCAGTGGGACAAGCAGGAGAGCACCGTCCGAAACGCCTGCCAGACGGTGCTGCGCTCGCTCCAGATCAGCTAGCGACGACCACGCCCGGGGGCGGCACCGCGTCGGGACGCCGCAGGTACAGCGGCGTGAGCTGCTCGGTCGGCGCGCCCGCCCGGATACGCCCGGCGGCCACCGCCACCATCGCCGCCAGGTCGGGGTAGCGCGGCTCGGGCGCCACCGGCAGGCCCAGGACCTCGGCGTACAGCATCGCGCCGTCCCCCACCGCCGAGGTCACGTCGTCCACGGCGAGCGCGGCGGGCTTGTCCACCGCCGGGCCGTCGACGCGCTCACCGTTGTCGTAGACGGCCCAGTAGACCTCGCGGCGGCGGGCGTCGGTGGCGGCGAGCACGCGGCCGGTGGTGAGGGTGCCGATGGCGTCCAGCGAGCACACCCCGTAGGTCGGGACGGCGAGGGCGTGGCCCATCGCGGCGGCGGTGACCAGGCCGACCCGCAGCCCGGTGAACGGGCCCGGCCCGACACCGGCGACGATCGCCGACAGGTCACCGGGGGTGATCCCGGCGGTGGCCAGCGCGGAGGCGATCAGCGGCGCGAGTTCCTCGCCGTGCCTGCGGGCGTCCACGACCCGTTCGGTCGCGCGGATCTCCACACCCGTCTCATCGACGTGGGCGACGGCGGCGGAGGTGGCGGGCGTGGCGGTATCGACGGCGAGAACGAACACGCCGGTCAGCCTAGCCCGGCGAGCCGGTCGGCCCAGTCGCCCCCGGCCGGGACGAACGTGATCTCGCGGACGTCGTCGGCGCGGCGGTCGATGCGAACCTCCAGGTGCGACTCGGCGAGCTGCTCCACCAGCCCCTCGCCCCACTCCACGACCGTGACCGAGTCGGCGACGTCGGCGTCGAGGTCGATGTCGTCGACCTCCAGGGCCCCACCGAGCCGGTAGGCGTCGACGTGCACCAGCGGCAGCGGTCCCTTGTGCACGCGGGAGATCACGAACGTCGGGCTCGTCACCGCCCCCGACACGCCCAGCCCGGCGCCCAGGCCCTGCGTGAACGCGGTCTTGCCCGCGCCCAGCGGGCCGATCAGGACGAGCAGGTCACCCGGCTTGAGCAGCGCGGCGAGACGCTCGCCGAGCGCGCGGGTGTCCTCGACGGTGGCGGCGGTGAACTTCACTGGTCGCTCTTCTTTCGGCGTCGGCTGAACAGTTTCTTCACGGGCCCGGCGGTCACGGCCTCGCTGATGCGGTGCAGCTGCGCCAGCAGCGGCCCGCTGACCTCGTCGGGGAACTCCAGGGGCGCGACGTGCCCCGCCTCGGGCAGCACCACCAGCCGCGCCTGCGGCATCAGCTCGGCGAGCCGGTGGGTGTGCGTCACGGGCGTGAACAGGTCCTTCGCGCCGCCGATGATGAGCACGTCACCGCCGCTGAACACCGGCAGCGAGGCCTCACGGGCGTGCGTCATGAGGGTCTTGAGGTACCCCGCGACGGTCTGCATGGGCGTCGCGGTGTTCATCAGCTCCACGTAGGACACCACGCTCGGGCTGGGCTTGGCCGTGCCGAACCCGTAGCGGCGGGTCAGCAGCCACGCCACGTCCCCCGCGGCCCGCCGGGCCCGGTCGATCATCGACGGCGTCATCCGCGCCGCCCCCGTCACCAGCGGCAGCAGCGGCCGCCGCAGCTGCGAGATCACCTTCGGGAACCCGAAGGACACCTCCGAGAGCCCACCCGAACTCGTCGACAGCAACGCCACGCCCTTGACCCGCTCGGCGAACAGCTCCGGCCGCTGCTCCGCCAGCGCCATGATCGTCATCGCGCCCATCGAATGCCCGATGAGGACGAGGGGGCCCTTGGGCGCCACGGCGTCGATGAGCTCGCCGAGGCTCGCGCCGAGGGTCTCGATGTCGTATTCGGGGATCGGCAGGGCGTCGGAGCGGCCGTGGCCGGGCTGGTCGTAGTAGACGGCGCGGACGGGCAGTTTCGCGGCGGTCAGCGCGCGGCGCTGGAAGTGGAAGGTGCCCATGTCCAGGCAGAAGCCGTGGACGAAGATCGCGGTGAGCGGGGCGTCGGCGGCGCCCTCGATCTCGGCGTAGAGCTTGACGCCGTCGGTGGTGGTGACGGTGGCGGTGGTGTCGTAGGGCAGGATCCCGAAGGGCTCGTCGGCGTAGGGGTCGTCCTCGGCCTTGCGGGCCCGTTTCACCAGGTAGCGCTGGGTGCCCACGCCCGCGGCGATGCCGGCGGCGGCCAGGCCGACGATGGCGCCGATGATCCCGGCCTTTTTGGCCTTGGACGCCTTGGGCTCCTCGCTCATAACGCGCCCCCGATGTACCTGCGCGGCACGCGTGGCGAGACGCGGGTGACGATCTCGTAGTTGATGGTGCCGGTGGCCGTGGCCCAGTCGTCGGCGGAGGGCCCGTCGGGTCCGAACAGGACGGCGGTGTCGCCCTCGGCGACGTCGTGGTCGCCGACGTCGACGACGAACTGGTCCATGCAGACGCGCCCGGCGATGGTGAAGCGCTCACCGTTGATCGCGACGGGCCCGATGGAGGAGGCGGCACGGGGCACGCCGTCACCGTATCCGAGCGGGACGAGCGCGAGGGTGGTCTCGCGGTCGGTGGTGTAGGTGTGGCCGTAGGAGACGCCGGTCCCGGCGGGGACGCGTTTGACGAGCGCGACGCGCGCCCGCAGCGTCATGGCGGGGATGAGGCCGTAGGTCTCCCCGGGCATCGGGGACAGCCCGTAGACGCCGATGCCGGGCCGCACGAGCGTGAAGTGGGTCTCGGGCGCGGCCAGCAGGCCGGGGGTGTTGGCCAGGTGCCGGTGCGGGACCTCCAGCCCGGCGTTCTCGGCGGCCTCCACGGCTGCGACGAACACCGCGAGCTGATCGGCGTTGGCCTGGGCGTCCGGGACGTCGGCGCACGCCAGGTGGCTCCACACGCCCACGACCTCGGCGTGCCCGTCGGCCTGCGCCTTGGCCGCCGCGTCCAGCAGCATCGGCCACTCCTCGGGCCGCGCGCCGTTGCGGGACAGCCCGGTGTCGATCTTGAGGTGCACGCGCGCCGGGCGGCCCGCGTGCTGCGCGGCGGCCGAGAGCTCGGCGACCTGCCCGAGGGTCGAGGCCGACAGGTCGACATCGGCGGCGATCGCGCCGGCGAAGTCCTGCCCGGAGGTGTGCAGCCACGCCAGCGTCGGCGCGGTCACGCCCGCCTCCCGCAGCCGCCGCGCCTCGTCGAGGGTCGCCACGCCCAGCCACGTCGCGCCGCCGCCGAGGGCGGCCCGCGCGGAGGGCACCAGGCCGTGCCCGTACCCGTCGGCCTTGACGACGGCCATGACCTCGGCGCTCGTCATGGACGCCAGCAGCGCCGTGTTGGCGCCGATGGCGTCGAGGTCGATGAGCGCCTCGGTCTGATCAAGCATGGTCACAGCGTACGTCCGGGCGCGGTTCGGGCGGATGTGTCCCCGTGCGGCGCCCGCTGGACGGGAAGCCTCAGCCGACGACGTCCCGCACGACCTCCCGCAGCGCATCGGCCACCCGCGGCGCCGTCACCGGCCCGTCGGCGGCCGCCCGCGCGCCCGCCAGGCCGTGCAGATAGGCCGCCGAGACCGCCGCGAGCGCCGGTTCCACACCCGAGGCCAGCAGTGACCCCAGCAGGCCCGACAGGACGTCGCCCGACCCGGCCGTGGACAGCGCCGGATGCCCGGTGGGGTTGGCGTAGGCGCGCCCGTCGGGGGCGGCGACGACCGTGCGGTGGCCCTTCAGCAGCACCACCGCGCCGGTGCGCTCGGCGAGCTCGCGGGCGGCGGCGACGCGGTCGGGGCCGGGCTCGCGTCCGAAGAGGCGCGCGAACTCCCGGTCGTGGGGGGTCAGAACGGTGGGACCTTGGCGCCCGGCGAGGGCGGCGGGGTCCTGCGACAGGAGGGTGATCGCGTCGGCGTCGACGCACACCGGGACGGGATGGTCCAGCATCGACATCAGTTCGGCGCGCGCGACACCGTCGGTGCCGAGCCCCGGCCCGACGGTCCACGCCTGGACGCGCCCGGCCTCGGCGGCCCGCCAGTACGTCACGACCTCCGGGTGCGCCCCGGCGACCTCGCGCGCGGCGGGACCGGCGTAGCGCACGTACCCGCCCGGCCCGGCCAGCGCGCCGGCCACGGCCAGCCGCGCCGCGCCCGGGTAGCGCGCCGATCCGGCGGCGATGCCCAGGACCCCGCGCGTGTACTTGTCGTCGCCGGGACGCGGGCGGCGCCACGCGGCGGCCACGTCGGCCGAGGAGGGGATCAGCACGTACGGCTCGTCCAGGTACGGGCCGAGGCCGATGTCGGCTACCTCGATCAGCCCGGCGCGCGCGGCGGCCGGTCCCACGACGAGGGCGGGTTTGAGGCACCCGAAGGTGATGGTCACGTCGGCGGTGACGGCCGGTCCGGGCACGTCGCCGGTGTCGACGTCCACACCGGACGGCAGGTCCACGGCGAGCACCGGGGCGGTGAGGCCCTCGACGATCGCGGCGGCGTCCTCGCGCAGCCCGGGGCGCCCGCCGATGCCGAGGATCCCGTCGATCACGAGGTCCACACGCGACGGTGGCGTGTGGACGACCCGGCCACCGGCGTTCAGGAGGTCGGCGAGAGCGTCCTCGTGCGTCCGGGACGCCAGGGGCAGCGCGAGCACCCGCGCGCCCCGCCGGGCCAGGCGCGCGCCCGCGTACAGCGCGTCCCCGCCGTTGTCGCCGGGACCGGTCAGCACCAGCACCGTCGAGCCGTACACGCCGTCCAGCATCAGCGCGGCCCGCCGCGCCAACGCCGCCGCGGCCCGTTGCATCAACGTTCCATTGGGGACGGTCGCCATCAGCGCGGCCTCGGCGGCCCGAACCCGCCCGGCCCGCCACGCGCCCCGCATCAGGCCTCCGCGACGACGATCGCCGAGGCGATCCCGCCGTCGTGCGACAGCGACAGATGCCAGCGCGCCACACCACGGTCGGCCGCGGCGGCCGCGACCGTGCCCGCCACCGTCAGCCACGGGCGGCCGTCCGGATCGGACACCACCTCGCAGTCGTGCCAGTGCAGGCCCGTGGGCGCGCCCAGCGCCTTGGCCACCGCCTCCTTCGCGGCGAACCGCGCCGCCAGCGACTCCGGCGAACGCAACCGGCCGCCGGACGCCGTCCGCTCACTCTCGGTGAACAAACGGTCGGCCAGCAGAGGCGTGCGGGTCAAGGCCCGCGCGAATCGCTCGACGAGAACCACGTCGATCCCTACCGCGACGATCACCCGCCAACCCTTACACAAGAATCCCCGAACGCACAGCATCGCCGCACCGGCCGGGTGACCGCGCGTCACTCGTTCGGACGGCTAACCTTGCTCGACATGGCCGTGGACCTTCACCCCCTCGACGACCCCTGGCTGACCAGCCTCACCGCCGTCGCCGTCACCGACGCCGACCCCACCGAGGTCATGCCACCCGTCGACGGCCCACCCGGCTGGCACCCCGACAGCGAAGCCGCGTTCGGTGACTTCCACCGCGCCCGCCGCGCCGAACGCGTCCGCAACACCTACGTCATCGCCGTCGACGGCCACGCCGCCGGATCCCTCCGCCTCGACTGGATCGCCCCCGGCGTCCTCGAAACCGGCCTCTGGATCGCCCGCTCCGCCCGCGGCAAAGGCGTCGGCGCCGAAGCCATCCGCCTCGCCCTCACCGAGGCCACCACCCTCGGCGCCACCCGCGTGGTCGCCGAGACCACAGTGGACAATCACGGCTCCCGCGGCGCCCTCCGCCGCAACGGCGCGGCCTTCACCATCGACGGAGACGCCGTCACCGCCGTCTTCGACCTGCCGAAACCGTTATCCTCGCGGGCATGCCCATGAACGTCCGGGGCCTGCTCGGCGTGCTCGCCGCGGTCGGCGCCGCCGCCCTCGTCACCGGCTACCTGGCCCTGCCCACGCCGGCCCCGGTGCCCACCCTCGTCGGCGTCACCCCCGCCACCGGCACACCCCCCGTCGGCACCACACACGCCTATCCCCTCGTCGGTGTCCCCACCACCACCCCCGGCGAACGCGCCCACGCCCTCGCCGTCGCCCTCCGCCGCGACCACCCCCGCCTCGGCCCCACCGTCCAGCGCACCATCGGCGGCCTCCCCGCCGTCGAGTACGCCTACACCGACGCCAACGGCGACTGGACCGGCGTCGCCACCGCCTGGTTCCCCGCCGGGACCATGGTCGTCCAGGACTGCGGCCTCGACGGCTTCGACCGCCCGGCCCGCCTCGCCGAGTGCGCCCAGGTCCTCGATCAGCCGGTCACCGCGTGAAGCGCCGCCCCGTCCTCACCGGCGCCCTCGCCGCGCTCACCGCCCTCATCTGGGCCCTGGCCGCCCTCGTCACCTACGGCGGCCAGGACGACGAGGCCTTCCAGCCGGGCACCCACCGCAACCTCCCCCCGATCTCGGCCACCCCCGGCACGGTCGTCATCGACGACCCCTCGGTGCCCTTCACCTTCGCCGTGCCCGAAGGCTTCGCCATCGACCCCACCGCCGACCGCCTGGAGCTGGTCCCGGAGTCCTGGCTGCCCACCCCGGCGATGCTCCAGGTGTGGTGGACCTCCGGTGTCGACGACTTCGACACCCGCGACTGGGACGACCTGGGACCGACGGGACCGACCGTCATCGACCGGATCGAACGCGACGACTACCGCCTGATCACCACCTACGCGGAGCCCGACCAGTCCCCCGGCAGCCGCAACTACCACCTCTTCCACGGCACCCACTCCGTCCACATCGCCACAGAACCGCCCGACTACCGCGACACCTACGACAAAACGGTCCTCACCCACGCCGCCGAGTCCCTCATCGCGACCCTGCACTTCCGCTAGCCCCGCTTCCGCCGGCCCCCTGGTCACCCCGGGCTACCCTGCGTCCCATGTCCGTCCCACGCCGAGCGCGCGTCCAACGCTGGATCGCCTTCACCGCCAGCCTCACCGTGTGCCTCCTCCTGGCCTGGGCCGTGGCCTCCATCAACCACCTCGGCCCCTGGGCCCCCGTCACCCCAGACTTCGCCGACGCCCACCCCCTCCCACCCGGCACCCCCGCCCAAGCCCCCATCGGCCCCGGCCCCGCCACCGTCACCACCCGCATGCCCGCCGGCTGGTACGTCGACCGCGGCGAAGGCGACTACGCCGACGGCAAGGCCACCATCACCATGACCACCCACCACCTCGCCCCCGGCCTCGACACCACCACCGCCGCCGGACGCGAACGAGCCGCCACCCTCACCGCCAAATCCGCCCACTGGCGCACCGCAGAACCCCACCCCACCTCCGTCAACGGCTTCCAGGTCATCGCCATCGCCTACTCCGACGAACCCGACGAATGGCAAGGCGTCCTCATCCAGGCCTACCTGGCCGGAACCGTCACCGTCCTCGACTGCGCCTACAGCGACCTCAAATACGCCCAACCCCTCATCGACGGCTGCGCCACCGCCCTGCAGAACCTGGAGCCCACGGCATGACCGCCAGCGACGGCAGCGGAAGCGGCATCCCCGACCGCAAAACCGCCTCCTACAAGGCCACCACCCCCGCGATCGCCCTGATCCCCCTCGTCCTGCTGATGATCGTCTTCCTCGTCATCTCGAACAACCGCACGGACTACAAGCCCTTCCCGAGCTACGACCGCGAATACCCCGCCCTCCAAGGCACCCCCACCCCCTTCGACGTGGCGAGCCTCCCCTACACCCTCACCATCCCCGCCGGCCTCACCACCATGCCCAACCCCGGCGAAGGCGAACACGCAGACGCCACATTCGCCCCCGAAACCTGGTTCCCCACCAAAGCCGGCATCAAGGCGGAACACCAACCCCTCGAAGGCGACTTCACCGAGATCCTGAAGAAGAACGCCGGATCCGCCACCATCACCGACCTCCCCACCGCCGACCCCACCACCACCGCCCACACCTGGACCGACGGCGGCACCGAACACGTGTACATCAGCAAGAACGGCATCCTGCTGACCCTCCGCGCCGACCAACCACAAGACGGCACGGACACGACGGGATCACTGGCGAAGGCACTGCGGGAAATGACCGCCTCGGTGAAGTTCAGGGCGTAGAGCACAGGGCGAGACGCAGGCAGGGCAGGGACAGGTGCGCGCGCAAGAACTAAGCCGGGCAAGGTGACTGGCTTGCTACGGGGTCAAAACCCGGGCACGGACAGAAGCTCGTTGTTTTAGACCCGGGCAAGGTGACTGGCGGGCAACGGGGTCAAAACCCGGGTGGGGACAAAAGCTCGTTGTAGTAGAGCCGCACCGAGACGGCCCGTAAGCCGCAAGACAACACGGGCCCGGGACCAGCTTGTGCGTGAGCTGTCTCGGGATAGGAGAGGATCCTCCCTCGGTCGGCCGGATGGTTCTTCGAACGAGGGTTCTCGGGGTGTCAAGACACGCTCTACCGTCTTGACACCCCGAGGTTCATCGTTCACCGTCGCAAAGGCCGAACGCGGGTGGAGCCTCCCGAGAGAGGTCCGGCGTCCAGGGGCCGCACCCCTGGTCCGGGTCCCAGGGCTGAAAGCCCTGTCTAGAGGGTGACCGTGTCATAGCGCCGATCTGGCGAATAGAAGATGGTCGATCCATGGGGCGGGCAGGAAGCGCGGGGAGACCGGCTCGGGGTGAGGGCGACGGGAGAGGTGCCGCAACGAGGGCTGTGGTAGCGAGACTCGCGACGGCTGGGGCTGGGGCTGGGGCTGGGGCTGGGGCTGGGGCTGGGGCTGGGGCTGGGGCTGGGCCCAAAAACCGCCGCCCACCCCCAGCAAACGCCGCCCCAAAAAACCGCCCCCTACCCCGCCTCCACAATAATCCCCGCCCCAACCGTCCGATTAGTAGCCTCATCGATCACGATAAACCCCCCCGTCGACCGATTCCGCCGGTACTCATCACAAAGCAGCGGCACCGTAGTCCGCAACCGCACCCGCCCGATCTCATTCAGCGCCAACCCATCCGGCGCCTCATCCCGGTGCAGCGTATTGATATCCAGCCGGTACTGCAGCTCCTTCACGATCGTCCGCGCCGACCGCGTCGTGTGCTTGATCGCGTACTTCCGCCCCCGCTGCAGCGGCGTCTTCTCGTCCATCCAGCAGATCATCGCGTCCACGTCCTGCGCCGCCACCGGACGGTTGTTCGGCCGGCAGATCAGGTCGCCGCGCGACACGTCCAGCTCGTCGGTCAGCCGCACCGTCACCGACATCGGCGGGTAGGCCTCGGCCACTTCACCGTCGGCGGTGGAGATCGACGCGATCGTGGTGGTGAACCCCGAGGGCAGCACCATGACCTCGTCACCGGGCTTCAGGACGCCCGAGGCGACCTGCCCGGCGTAGCCCCGGTAGTCGCGGTACTTGTTCGACTGCGGCCGGATCACGTACTGCACGGGGAACCGCACGTCCACGAGGTTGCGGTCGGAGGCGATGTGCACGCGCTCCAGATGGTGCAGCAGAGACGGACCCTCGAACCACGACAGGTTCGGCGAGCGCTCCACCACGTTGTCACCGCGAAGCGCCGACACCGGCAGGATCGTCAGGTCCGGCACGTCGAGTTTCGTGGCGAAGGCGGTGAACTCGGCGGCGATCCGCTCGAAGACCTCCTGCGAGTAGTCCACGAGGTCCATCTTGTTGACCACGAGCACCATGTGCGGGACGCGCAGCAGCGAGCACAGGAACGCGTGCCGCCGCGACTGCTCCACCAGGCCCTTGCGGGCGTCGACCAGGATCAGCGCCAGGTCGGCGGTGGACGCACCGGTCACCATGTTCCGCGTGTACTGGATGTGCCCGGGGGTGTCGGCGATGATGAACTTCCGCCGGGGCGTGGCGAAGTACCGGTAGGCCACGTCGATGGTGATGCCCTGCTCGCGCTCGGCGCGCAGACCATCGGTCAGCAGCGCCAGGTCGGTGTAATCGTCACCGCGCGCGCTCGACACCGCCTCCACGGCCGCCAGCTGGTCGTCGAAGAGGGTCTTGGTGTCATAGAGCAGGCGCCCGATCAGGGTGCTCTTGCCGTCGTCGACGCTGCCCGCCGTGGCGAAACGCAGCAACTCGGTCGGCTCGGTAACCGTCTCCATTAGAAGTACCCCTCGCGCTTGCGGTCTTCCATCGCGGCCTCGCTGACCCGGTCGTCGCCCCGGGTCGCGCCGCGTTCGGTGATCCTGGTGGAGGCGACGTCGGCGATGACGGCCTCGACGGTGACGGCGTCGGAGGCGACCGCCGCGGTGCAGGTCGCGTCCCCGACGGTGCGGTAACGGACGCGTTCCACGCGCACCGCCTCACCATCGCGCGGCTGGAGGTGCTCGGTGACGCCGTAGAGCATCCCGTCCCGCTCCACGACCTCACGATCGTGGGCGAAGTAGATCGACGGCAGATCGATCTTCTCGCGCGCGATGTAGTGCCAGATGTCCAGCTCGGTCCAGTTGGACAGCGGGAACACCCGAATCGACTCACCGGCGTGCACCCGCGAGTTGTACAGCGACCACAGCTCCGGACGCTGGTTTTTCGGATCCCACTGCCCGAACTCGTCCCGGAAGGAGAACATGCGCTCCTTCGCGCGCGCCTTCTCCTCGTCACGGCGGGCACCACCGAACAACGCGTCGAAACGGTGCTTCTCCACCGCGTCCAGCAGCACCGGCGTCTGGATGCGGTTGCGGACGCCATCCGGCTGCTCGCTCACCAGCCCCGACGCCAGCCCCTCCTCGACACTGGCCACCACGAGCGACAGGCCCAGCTCGGCGACCTTGCGGTCCCGGTAGTCCATGACCTCGGCGAAATTGTGACCGGTGTCGACGTGCATGACCGGGAACGGCACCGGCGCCGGCGCGAACGCCTTCAGCGCCAGATGCAGCATCACGATCGAATCCTTGCCGCCGGAGAACAGCAGCACCGGACGGTCGAACTCGGCCACGACCTCCCGGAAGACGAAGACGCTCTCCGCTTCCAGGGCGTCGAGGTGACTCACCCGGTAATCGCCCACAATGGACCCCTTCTGACCGGCCGGACCGCTCATCACAGCAGCCCGGCCAACTCCCGCAGAAACACCTCAGCAAGCTCAGGGCGGCACACCAGCAGATCCGGCAGCTTCGGGTCCTCCGCGTTGTATTCCAGCGCAGCCCCATCGATGCGCGACGCGTGCAGACCCGCGGTCACCGCGACCGCCACAGGGGCCGCCGAGTCCCATTCGTGCTGGCCACCGGCGTGCACGTAGGCGTCAACTGTACCGGTGACCACGGCGGCCACCTTCGCGCCCGCCGACCCCATCGGCACCAGCGAACCACCGGTGGCCTCGGCGAGCTTCTCCGTCCACGCCGGGGGACGCGACCGGCTCACCGCGATGCGCGGTCCGGCGCTCACCTGCCCGGGCGCGTCCGGCGGCACATCGGTACCGAGCGTGTACCCCTTCGCCGGCAACGCCACCGCACCCGCCGTCAGGCCCTTCCCCCGCTCCCACAGCGCGATGTGCACCGCCCAATCAGTGTTCCCCTCCTCACCGAACTCGCGGGTACCGTCGAGAGGATCGACGATCCACACGCGATCGGCGGAACGGCGGGACGTCCCGGTGCGGCCCTGCTCGCCCTCGCCCTCCTCGGACAGGATCGCGTCGCCGGGCCGGGACGCGGCCAGCTCGGCCATGATCAGCTCATGCGCCCGGCGGTCGCCCTCGGCGCGCAGCTTCGCCGGATCGCCGAATCCCTCCGCCAGCCGCAGCGCCAGCAGTTCCCGTCCGGCCAGCTCGGCCAGCTCGCGCGCGAAAACACCATCGGTCGCAGACATGCGGCACAGAGTAACGCCTTGTACCGACACGTCCTGTATCGCCCGTCACATACCGGTCAGTAGGCACCCGAGGAGCGGAGGACGGCACTGGCGGTCCGGATGAGGATGACCAGGTCCAGCGTCAGCGACCAGTGCTCCACGTACCGCAGGTCCAGGCGCACCGCCTCCTCCCACGGCAGGTCGGAGCGTCCCGAGATCTGCCACAGACCCGTCAGGCCCGGCTTCACCGCGAGCCGGCGGCGGACGTCGTCGGGGTACACCGCGACCTCGCTCGCCAGCGGCGGACGCGGCCCCACCAGCGACATGTCCCCGCGCACCACGTTCCACAGCTGCGGCAGCTCGTCCAGCGAGAACCGCCGCAGGACCTTCCCCACCGGCGTCACCCGCGGATCGTCGCGCATCTTGAACAGCACCGAGTCGTAGTCGTTCTGCGCGCGCAGGGCCTCCAGGCGCTGCTCGGCGTCGGGGTACATGGTCCGGAACTTCAGGATCGTGAACGGCTTCGCGTCGCGCCCGATGCGCTCCTGGGCGAACATCGCCGGCCCCTCCCCCGAGCGGCGCACCCAGATCACCAGCACCAGCAGCAGCGGCGACAGCATCGCCAGCAGCAGCAACGCCCCCACCCGGTCGAAGGCCTCCTTCACCAGGCGCTTGGTGCCCGACAGGGCCGCGTGCTCCAGATGCAGCATCGGCAGCCCGTCCACCGGCCGCACCGACGTCCGCGAGCCCCCCACGTCCACCATCGCCGAGGCCACGATCAGGTCGATGTCACCGCGCTCCAGCTGCCACGCCATCCGCCGCAGCGCCACCCCGTCCAGCTCCGGGCACGACAGCACGATCACCGTGTCGGCCATAGCGATCGCCACCGCGTCGGCGGCGTCCTCGAACGACCCCAGCACCTGGACGTCCATGTCCAGCAACGCGCCGGTCTCCCGCCCGTCCGGCGAGCACACGCCCACCACCTCAAGGCCGTGGAACCGCTCCCGCTGCAACTGCCGCGCCAGGTCCGACACCGCCGACGGGTGCCCCACCAGGACCACCCGGCGCATGCACCGGCCCTTCGTGCGCGCACCGTGCAACCGCCGCCGCAGCACGAACCGGCCCGCCAGGGTCAGCGCCACCGTGCACGGGACCGCCGTCAGCACGAACGCCCGCGAGGTCGGCACGTTCAGCGCGTACGACACCAGCGCCACCACCGCCATCAACGCGATGCCCGCCCGCAGCACCCGCTGGTACTCGCTCGTCCCCACGTACAGGTACCGCGACTCGTAGGCGTGGTTCAGCGACAGGAACACCAGCCACGCCACCGGCAGCACCACGAACAGCGGCACATAAGCCTCACTGGCCTCGTTGACCACCCGGAACCGCGTGACGAACGCCGTCACCGTCGCCGCGAGCGCGACCAGAAGATCGAAAACGAGGAGTTTCCGCAGATAGACCGCCTGCCACTGCGGACGCGCGAAACGCGGAAGATGACGCGGGACCGCGACCGTACCGCGCGAAATGTCCTCCACGACCGGCACATCTGTTGCCAACACCCGGCATCCCCTTCAAAACGGACGATGGTGTGGCACTTTTTAGCACATAAAGGAAAAATAGACGTGAGCGGGCTCACTAATTGGCGGTGTGGTAACGATTCTGGGTCTTCTCCAGACCATCGATCAGAACGTCCACGACCGCGTCGGCCGAACGCTCCAGCAACACACCCGCCTCTTCGGCCTCGGCCGGGGGGAAATCGCGCAGCACGTAATCGGCCGGATCCATCCGTCCCGGCGGACGGCCGATACCGACCCGCACCCGGATGTAGTCCTTCGACCCCATCGACTGCGAAATGGAGCGCAACCCGTTGTGGCCGCCCTCGCCGCCACCCCGCTTCAGCCGAATCTGCCCGAACGGCACGTCTAGCTCATCGTGGACCACCACGATCTGCTCGATGCCGAACTTGAAGAAGTTCGCCAGCCCGGCCACCGGGCCACCCGAGAGGTTCATGTACGTCATCGGCTTCGCCAGCACGATCGACGGACCACCCGGCGCGCCAGAGGGCAACGGCAGACGCCCTCTGGCCACGTCCGCCTTCACGCGCGCGGCGGACTTGAAACGGTCGCCGACCCGCTCCGCGAGCAGATCGGCGACCATGAACCCGGCATTGTGCCGGTTACGTGCGTACTTCGGCCCGGGATTACCCAGGCCGACGACCAGGAAAGGACCCTCGGTCATACGACCACGCCGCTACTCGGCGGCGGAGTCCTCAGCGGTCTCGTCCGCGGCGGGCGCCTCGACGGCCGGAGCCGACAGAACCGCGATCACCGTCTCCGGGTCCGACACCAGGGCCACACCCTTCGGAAGAACCACATCGGCGGCGGTGATGTTCGCGCCGACGGCCAGGCCCTCGACCGACACCTCGATCGACTCGGGCAGGTGCGAAGCCTCGGCCTGCACGGACAGCGTGGCGTGCTCGGTGACGAGCAGGCCGCCCTTCTCGTGCTCACCGGTCAGCGCGACCGGAACCTCGACGGTGACCTGCTCGCCACGACGGACCAGCAGCAGGTCCACGTGGTCGATGGTGTCCTTGATGGGGTCACGCTGCAGGGCCTTCGGGAGCGCCAGCTCCTTGGTGCCGTCGGTGACTTCGATGCTGAAAAGCTGGTTCATGCCACCGCGACGAAGTGCGGCGGCGAACTCAAGCGCCGGCAGCGCGACGTGCTTCGGCTTCTCGCCGTGACCGTACAGAACGGCGGGAATCTTGCCGGCGCGCCGGGTGCGACGGGCGCCGCCCTTGCCGAACTCGGTGCGGGGCTCGGCGCTGATGCGGACCTCGGACACGGGAAGTACTCCATCCTCAATTACAGACTAGGTCGGCGCTCGACGCATGGCGCGGCACCAGAAAAGGAGCCCTCACCGCGTCGATGACGGCGCTCACGAAACCCCTTCGGAAGAAGAGAAAGCGTGTCCATCCGAAAAATTCGGCTGCGTGTTCATGCAGGGGCCGACCCCGGGACACACCACGTAGCGCCCTCGCCGTGGCAACCGGAATAGTCTACAGGTCCTTACGACAGGCCACCGAAGAGGGTGGTCACCGAGCCGTCGTCGAACACCTCGCGAATCGCCCGCGCGACCAGCGGGGCGATCGACAGCACGGTCATCTTGTCGATCTTCTTGTAGTCCTCCAGCGGAAGCGTGTTGGTCACCACGACCTCCGAGATCGGCGACTTCTGCAGCCGCTCGGTCGCCGGATCCGACAGGATCGGGTGCGTCGCCGCCACGATGATCTCCGCCGCGCCGCCCTCGGCCAGCAGATCGGCCGCCGAGCAGATCGTCCCGCCGGTGTCGATCATGTCGTCCACCAGCAGGCACACCCGGTCCTTGATGTCACCCACGACCCGGTTGGCCACCACCTGGTTCGGCTTCAGCGGGTCACGCGTCTTGTGGATGAACGCCAGCGGTGTGTAACCGCCCAGCCGGTCCGTCCACCGCTCCGCCACCCGCACCCGGCCCGAGTCCGGCGCCACGACCGCCATCGGACGGCCCGCGTACTTCTTCTCGATGTAGTCGGCCAGCAGGTCCATCGCGAACAGGTGATCCACCGGCCCGTCGAAGAACCCCTGGATCTGCGCGGTGTGCAGATCCACCGTCAGGATCCGGTTCGCCCCCGCCGTCTTCAGCAGGTCGGCCACCAGCCGCGCCGAGATCGGCTCCCGGCCCCGGTGCTTCTTGTCCTGACGCGCGTACGGATAGAACGGCAGCACGACCGTGATCCGCTTGGCCGAACCGCGCTTCAGCGCGTCGACCATGATCAGCGTCTCCATCATCCACCGGTTGATGGGCGCCGACATCGACTGCACCACGAACGCGTCCGAGCCGCGCACCGACTCCTTGTACCGCACGAACAGCTCGCCGTTGGCGAAGCCATAGGCGTCCGTCGGCGTGGGCGCCACACCTAGATGACGCCCGATCTCCTCCGCCAGCTCCGGAAACGCCCGACCGGAGAAGAGCATCATGCTCTTCCGGTTCTCCGCCACGATGCTGCCCACGGTCCACCCGCTCCCTGGTAGCGCTGCTGAATTCACGCTAAGTCTCGCCCCTGCGCTCACCGCACATGAGCGGTATCCCCGAACGATGTGGCATTGGTCGCTGTGGGACGCGCGACAAGAGCTTATTCGGCCGACTTGTGCCGCGCGGCGGCGTCGGCCGTCTTGGTCCCCGGCCGCTTCCGCTCCACCCAGCCGGCGATGTTCCGCTGCCGCGCCCGCGCCACCCCCAGCGAACCCGACTCCACCGTCGCGTCGATCGCGCTGCCCGCCGCCACGTACGTCCCGTCCTCGATCGTCACCGGCGCGATCAGCACCGAGTCGCACCCGATGAACACCGCGTCCCCCACCGACGTCCGGTGCTTCTTCAGCCCGTCGTAGTTGGCCACGATCACACCCGCGCCGATGTTCGACTTCTCACCCACCGTCGCGTCCCCCACGTACGACAGATGCGGCACCTTCGAACCCGAACCGATCGTGGAGTTCTTCACCTCCACGAACGTGCCCACCTTCGACGCCTCACCCAGCTCCGCCGCCGGACGCAGATACGCGAACGGCCCCACCGACGCCCCCGCGCCCACACTCGCACCCTCCGCGTGCGTCCGGACCACCGTCGCACCCGCACCGACCACCGTGTCGGTCAGCGTGGAATCCGGGCCCACCTCCGCGCCGGCCCGGACGACCGTCCGGCCCTTGAGCTGCACGTTCGGGCGCACCGTCACGTCCGGCTCGACCACGGCGGTCACGTCGACCCAGGTGCTCGCCGGGTCGTCCATCGTCACCCCGGAGCGCATGAGAGCGCCGTTCACCCGCTTCTGCATGATGCCCCGCAGCCACGCCAGCTGCTCCCGGTCGTTGCACCCGAGCGTGTCGGCCACGTCCGCGGCCGTGTGCGTACCCACCGCGTGCCCCGCCGCGATCAGGTTCGTGAGCGCCTCGGTGAGGTACTCCTCGCCCTGCGAGTTGTCGGTGGACAGGTTCGCCAGCGCCGAACGCAGCAGCGCGCCGTCGAAGACGTACATGCCCGAGTTGATCTCGGTGACCGCCAGCTGCTCGGGCGTGGCGTCCTTCTGCTCGACGATCTCGCGGAACGTGCCGTCCTCGTGCCGCATGATCCGGCCCAGGCCCGTGGGGTCCTCGACATCGGCGACCAGGACGGTGGCGGCCAGCCCCGAGGCCTCATGCGCCTCACAGAACTCGCGCAGCGTGTCGGCCTGGAGAAGCGGCGTGTCGCCGTACAGGACGACGACGGTGCCCACGGCGTCCGGAACCGTGTCGAGCGCGACCCGCGCGGCATGGCCCGTGCCGAGCTGCTTCTCCTGCAGGACGGTCTTGGCGTCCGGCGTGATCACCGCGAGATGCGCCTCGACCTGCTCGGCGCCATGCCCGACGACCACCAGGGTCTCGGCGGCCGCGAGCGGCTCGGCGGCGGCGAGGACGTGCCCGATGAGCGAACGACCCAGCACCTCGTGCAGGACCTTGGGGAGCGCGGACTTCATGCGCTTGCCCTCCCCGGCGGCGAGCAGGATCACGGTGCGCTGGGGCTGCGGCATGAGGGCTCCGTCCGTGGCAGTGCTGGCTTGTGGCTGACTTCGGGCCATCGTATGCCGGGAGGAGAGGGGGTGGGGGCGGGGCTTGAGGGAGGGGATCCGAACCCTAGAACGCCAGATACTAGAAAACGCCCCGGAGGGCGTTTTCGCAGGTCAGCTCCCGGGGGAGGACTCGAACCCCCATCATTTGAACCAAAATCAAAGGTATTGCCCTTATACGACCCGGGATGACCCCAATGTCCGTTTTCTCTCACGAACACCAAGCACGGCTTAGATTACCGTGCCGCCCCTCTCGGCCTCATCCGGCTTATCGCCGCACGGAACACCCAGGCTCGCCATCTCCATGGTCGCCGAGGCGAGCGCATCGATGTGCCAGTAGAGCTTGAGCGAGTCGTAGACGGCGATGGTCACGCAGCCGAAGTAGCCCTCACCGACGTTCTTCCGCACCGTCTTCGGGTTATGACGCTTCCAGGTGGTCGGAAGGAACTCACCCGGCTCGATCCCGAGCTGCTCGGCCCAATACGCATGCGCCGCCGCCTCGTCACCACTCTCATGAATGCTCAGGCGATAGCTCATGCCGCCATGCGGCACGGGCGCGGCCCGCACGAACTCCTGAAAGAGCCTCAGCAGCCCCGGATCACTGTTGATGAACCGCACACGCGGCGGCCCGCTGTTCCACGGCTTCCACTTCACGCCTTCGCACCAGTAGGCGATCGCCCCGATGAGCTGCATCGCCTCCCTCGCATGCCGGGCGACCTCACCGGCGGCCCGAAGGCGCCTCTCCTCCTGACTGGCGACCTTCTGCTCGCGTCGACGGCGATGTCCCTCGTCACGCTTGGCCCGTGCCTCGGCAGACCAGCTCGACGTGCGCTCGCGCTGCACCGGGATGTCGCGCACCCACAGGGAGACTGAGCTCTTTGAGACCTTTAGAGCCTCAGCGATCTCGTCGTAGGTGCTTCCCTCCGCTCTAAGACGTCGCGCCTCGTCGCGTAGGTGGTCTTTCGCGTTCGGCCGGAGATTCGGCTTGTTCCCCGGCAGTCCGGCGAGCCAGTACTGCAGCTGGTTCTTCTCCACCCCCAGGCGTTCTCTGATCTCCGCGGAGGACATCCCCTCCTCCACCCGCAGCCGTCGTGCCTCGGCCGCCCGCGGGTCCTGGAACTTCTTCTCCTCATAGTTCTCTTCTCGCGCCATGATCTTCCCCCTTGATCCGAACTGGTGTTCGCACCAAAAGTAACGATCATTCACTCTCGTAACAAATGTGAATCTTCCTCGTACGATCGCACTCCCCGCCCCCTCCACCCCACCCCATACGCTTGTCCCGTGGCCAACCTGATCAACCTCGACGCCGTCGCCAAGTCCTACGGCACCACCACCCTCTTCTCCGACCTCTCCACCGGCGTCGCCGAGGGCGACCGCATCGGTGTGGTCGGCCTGAACGGGACGGGCAAGACGACTCTCCTGCGGTTGATCACCAAGACCGAGGACCCCGACGCCGGACGCGTCACGCACCGGCGTGACCTGCGGGTCGGTGTTCTGCCTCAGTCGATCGAGTACCCGGCGGGCACGACCGTGGCCGATGTCGTGCTCGGTGACGTGTGGCTGCCGACGGAGCACACCGAGGAGCACGAGTGGGCGGGTGACGCCACGGTCCGCACGATCCTGGACGGCCTGGGCATGCACAACCTGGGCCTGGACGCGCCCACCGACTCCATGTCGGGTGGTGAGCGGCGGCGGGTGGCGCTGGCCGCGCTCCTGGTGCGGCCGGTGGACGTGCTGATCCTCGACGAGCCGACCAACCATCTCGACATCCACGGGATCACGTGGCTGGCGGACTGGCTGAAGCAGCGGGTGCGCACGCTCATCGCGGTCACCCACGACCGGTGGTTCCTGGACGCGGTCTGCGAGACCACGTGGGAGGTCACCGACAGCACCATCAACTCCTACGAGGGCGGCTACTCCGCGTGGATCCTGGCGCGGGCCGAGCGGGATCGGCAGGCGGCGGCGAGTGAGGAGCGGCGGCAGAACCTGGTCCGCAAGGAGCTGGCGTGGCTGCGGCGGGGCGCTCCGGCGCGGACGAGCAAGCCGAAGTTCCGCATCGCGGCCGCCGACGCGCTGATCGCCGACGTCCCGGAGCCGCGCGACAAGGTGAACCTGTCGCGCATGTCGGTTTCGCGGCTGGGCCGGCAGGGCTTCGAGCTGAAGGACGTGTCGCTGGCGGTGCCGGGCAAGACGATCCTGTCGCATGTGGACTGGCATGTCGGCCCGGGCGACCGGATCGGCCTGGTCGGCGCCAACGGGGCGGGCAAGTCGACGCTGCTGGGCCTGATGACGGGGACGCGCACGCCCGACGAGGGCGCGGTCACCGTCGGGCAGACGGTCAAGACGGCGATGCTGTCGCAGGAGCTCAAGGAGCTCCCGAAGGACATGAAGCTGCTGGAGGCCATCCAGGAGAACGGGAACCGCTTCACCTTCGGCGACCGGGACATGTCGGCCGGCCAGCTCGCCGAGGCCTTCGGCTTCACCGACAAGATCATGTGGACGCCGATCCGCGACCTGTCGGGTGGGCAGCGGCGGCGGCTGCAGCTCCTGCTGCTGCTGACCGGCCAGCCGAACACGCTGCTGCTGGACGAGCCGACCAACGACCTCGACATCGACACCCTCCAGGCTCTTGAGGACCTCCTGGACTCTTGGCCCGGCATCCTCGTCGTCGCCAGCCACGACCGCTACCTGCTGGAACGCGTCACCGACAAGACGATCGCGCTGCTCGGCGACGGCTCGATCAAGGAGCTGCCCGGCGGCATCGACCAGTACCTGGAGCTGTCGGAGAAGGGCGAGGCGCCCGGGGCCGCCACGAGTGGCCCGGCGAAGGCCGCCAGCGCGTCCACGGTGAGCCGGGAGGCGCAGAAGGAGCTGAAGCGGCTGGAGCGGCAGCTGGACAAGCTCGGCGACAAGGAGGCGAAGCTGCACGTGAAGCTCGCCGAGAACGCCACCGACCACGCCCGGGCGGCCGAGCTGCACGCGGAGCTGACGGCGCTGCTGGCCGAGAAGGAGGACGTGGAGACGCGCTGGCTGGAGTTGGCCGACGGGGAGTAGCCATCCGCAGGTCGGCGAGACGGCCGGTGGGCGATAGGCGACAATGCCGGGTGTGGATCACCTACCTATCAACCACAGGTTGCGGCCGTTCTGGCGTGTGCTGGCGTTCTTCGCCGGCGCCTACGTCCTGCTGTTCGGCATCCTGGGTTTCGTCAAGTCGAAGAGCGACCTGGGCCTGGCCTGGACGGCGCAGGACGGCCTTCCGTGGGTCCTGGGCCTGAAGGCCAACCCGGCGTTCTCGCTGCTGTCCATCGTGGTCGGCGCGCTGATCGTGATCGGCGCCCTGATCGGCCGGAACATCGACCGCTGGATCAACCTGGTCTGCGGCGCGGTGTTCCTGCTGGCGAGCATGCTGATGCTGCTGTTCCTGCGCACCGACGCCAACATCCTCGGTTTCGGGGTGAGCACCTGCGTGGTGTCGGCGATCCTGGGCCTGGTCGTGTTCACCGCAGGCCTGTACGGACGCGTGGGAAGCACCCGGCTGGCCGCGGCCGAGGAGCTGCACCGCCACCATGTCCCGGCGGCCGCGAAGGCGGAGGAGCCGGTGGTGCTGGAAGAGGACGTCGAGGAAGCGAAGAAGGACTAGTTCTTCTTGACGCTGAGCGAGGGTTTCTGCTCAAGCTGGGACAGGCCGTGCCACGCGAGGTTCACGAGGTGGGCGGCCACCACTTCCTTCTTGGGTTTGCGCGCGTCGAGCCACCAGCGGCCGGTCAGCGCGACCATGCCGACCAGGGACTGCGCGTAGAGCTCGGCGAGTTTGGTGTCATAGCCGCGGGCCTTGAACTCGCGGTTGAGGATGTGCTCGGCCTGGTGGGCGACCTCGTTGAGGACGCTGGAGAAGTTGCCCTCGGCGCCGACGGGTGAGTCGCGGACCAGGACGCGGAACCCGTCGGTGTCCTCTTCGATGTAGTCGAGCAGGGCCAGCGCGGCCTGTTCGACGAGGACCCGCGGGTGGCCACCGGTGAGGGCCCGGGTGATGCGGTCGAGCAGGGCGGTGACCTCGCGGTCGACGACGACGGCGTAGAGGCCCTCCTTGCCGCCGAAGTGCTCGTAGACCACGGGTTTGGAGACCTTGGCGCGGGCGGCGATCTCTTCCACGCTGGTGCCGTCGTAACCGCGTTCGGCGAATGCCTTGCGGGCGACGGCGATGAGCTGCTCGCGGCGCTTGGGCGCCGACATGCGAACCCGGCCCGATGTCGATCGGGCCGGGCCGGTGTCTCTGGCTTCGGTCACACTCTGGCTTTCTTGGCTTCGGCCTTCTTCTGCCGCTGCTGCTCCTGGAGCTTTTCGAGGCGTTCCTGCTTGGGCCAGCGAACGTTGGTGACCCAGCCCATCTTCTCGAAGAACCAGATGATGCGGGCCGACGGGTCGATCTGGCCGCGGAGCGCGCCGTGGCGGGCCGAGGTCGGGTCGGCGTGGTGCAGGTTGTGCCAGTTCTCGCCCATGGAGATGATGGCCAGGGGCCAGAAGTTGGTGGCCTGGTCGCCGTCGCGGGTGCTGAAGGGCCGCTCGCCCCAGACGTGGCAGACGGAGTTGATGGACCAGGTCACGTGGTGCAGCAGGCCGATGCGGATGAGCGTGGCCCAGAAGAAGGCGGTCACGGCACCCTGCCAGGACAAGGTCAGCAGACCACCGGCGACGGCCGGAGCGGCGGCGGTGATGACGGTGAGCCACGGGAAGAGGGCGTCGACGCGGCGGATGTCCTTGTCGGCGAGCAGGTCCGGGGTGAAGCGTTCCTGGTTGGAGAGCTCGCGGGAGAACATCCAGCCGATGTGGGCGTGCCACATGCCCTTGGCGAGGGCGCCGAAGGTGGTGCCGTAGCGCCAGGGCGAGTGGGGGTCGCCTTCGACGTCGCTGAACATGTGGTGGCGGCGGTGGTCGGCGACCCACTGGATCACGGAGCCTTCGACGGCCATGGATCCGGAGACGGCGAGGGTGACGCGGAGCCAGCGCTTGGCCTTGAATCCGCCGTGGGTGAAGTAGCGGTGGAATCCGATGGTGACGCCGAAGCCGCTGATGCAGTACATGACGAAGGCGATGGCGATGTCGATCCACGACAGGCCCCAGCCCCACGCGAAGGGCACGGCGGCCACGAGCGCGATGAACGGGAGGACCACGAAGGCCCACAGGCCGATGAGGATGCCCTTGCCCTGTTTTCCTGAGGTGAGCGGTTTGGGAGCCTGGGCGTTCACCGGCTTGGCGACGCTTCCGGTGGCGGCGTCGAGGGCTGGTGTGGTCATGGATCCTCGCAGGTGTAAGCGGATGCGTTTACCTACGAAACCGTAGCCTACGGAAGCGTAGGTTTATAGGGGGGCTACGCCCCCTCTTTGCTGCTAGATCCCTGTGAGTTCGCCGGGAAAGTGGCGCCGGTCACGGTTCTGTGGGATTATGCGCGGCCTGTCAGAGGGCGAGTGCGTGGGTGACCGCTTCGCGTAGTTCGTCGCGTCCGGTGCCGATGTCGACGGTGATGGTGGCGAGTCCGAGTCGGCGGGTTTCTTCGGTGATGCGTTCGGTGAAGAGGCGGTCGCGTTCGAGGAGGTTGGCGAGGGCGCGCTGGGGGTTGTTGGTGCGTTCGGGGATGGACCAGAGGGTGCCGCGTTCGGTGAGGGCGGCGTGGCGGAAGGCGGGGGTGGGGAGGAGCCAGACGGCGTGTCCGCCGTCGCGGAGGTGGGGTGCGACGAGGTGTGGGAGGAGGCGGAAGCCTTCGGCGAGGACGGGTGTGTCGATGGCGCGGAGGTCGTCTTCGATGTGCTGGAAGCCTTCGCCTTGGTACCAGTGGAAGGTGTCGAGCATGGTGTGGGGGTCGCGGTCGGCCCAGCGTTCGTCCATGGTCATGGCGGTGAAGGCGGCGGTGTGGGGGCCGATGGGGTGGCGGGTGGCGTGGTCGCGCATGACGGCGTCGGTGTCGTAGCGGGTGAGGCCGTGGGCCTGGGTGAGGGCGCGGGTGATGGTGGTCTTGCCGGCGCCGCTGCCGCCGCCGATCCAGCGGACGTGCTTCACGTGAGGTCGGCTCCGGCGGGTCCGCTGCCGGTGTGGACGGCGCGGGCGGTGCCGCTGGCGCGGAGGCGTTCGGCGAGGGTGGTGGCGTGTTCTTCGGTGCGGGCGAGGAAGACGCAGGTGGGGCCGGAGCCGGAGACGAGGGCGGCGAGGGCTCCGTGGGCGAGTCCGGCTTCGAGGGTGTCGGTGAGCTGGGGGCGCAAGGAGAGTGCGGCGTGTTGCATGTCGTTGTGGAGGTGGCGGGCGATGGCGTCGGTGTCGTTGACGCGGAGCGCGGCCAGGAGGGGGGCGGGGTCGTCGTGGTAGTGGCCGTGTCCGGCGGCGCGGAGGCGGTCGACTTCGCGGTAGACGACTGGGGTGGAGAGTTCGGTGTCGGCGATGGCGATGACCCAGTGGCGGCGTCCGGTGGTGAGGACGGGGGTGAGTTGTTCGCCGCGTCCGGTGCCGAGGGCGGTGCCGCCGTGGAGGCAGAAGGGGACGTCGCTGCCGAGGGCGGCGGCGAGTTTGTCGAGTTCGCCGGTGGTCAGGCCGGTGTTCCAGAGGCGGTTGCAGGCGATGAGGGCGGCGGCGGCGTCGGTGCTGCCGCCGGCGAGGCCGCCGGCGACGGGGATGCGTTTGGTGAGGGTGAGGCGGGCGCCGGCGCGGGTGCCGGTGTAGGCGGCGAGTTCGGTGGCGGCCAGGACGGCGAGGTTGCGGCGGTCGGTGGGGAGGTCGTGGGCGCCTTCGCCGTGGATGACCAGTGAGATGTCGTCGGCGGGTTCGGCGGTGAGGTCGTCGTGGAGGGCGACGCTTTCGAAGACGGTGGTGAGGTCGTGGTAGCCGTCTTCGCGGAGGGGACCGACGCCGAGGTGGAGGTTGATCTTGGCGGGGGCGGTGACGTGGACGGCGGTCACGCGGTCTCCTTGGCGGCGGCGATCTTGGCGAATTCCTCGACGTTGAGGGCTTCTCCGCGGGCCATGGGGGAGATTCCGGCCTTGATGAGGATCTCTTCGGCCTTGGCGGGTGATCCGGCCCAGGTGGCGAGGGCGCCGCGGAGGGTTTTGCGGCGCTGGGCGAAGGCGGCGTCGATGACTTTGAAGGTGGCGTCGCGGTCGCCGGCGGGGGGTTCGCGGCGGGTGAAGGCGACGAGGCCGGAGTCGACGTTGGGGATGGGCCAGAAGACGCCGCGGGGTACGGCTCCGGCGCGGCGGGAGGAGGCGTACCAGGCGAGTTTGACGCTGGGGACGCCGTAGGTTTTGGAGCCGGGTGGGGCGACGAGGCGGTCGGCGACTTCGGACTGCACCATGACCAGGCCTTTGCGGAGGCTGGGTAGTTCGGCGAGGAGGTGCAGGACGACGGGGACGGCGACGTTGTAGGGGAGGTTGGCCACGAGCGCGGTGGGGGCGGGTTCGCCGATTTCTTCGCGGGTGACGCGCATGGCGTCGGCGTGGTGGACCTGGAGTTTGGCGGCGTCGGGTCCGGCGTGGACGCGGACGGTCTCGGGGAGGGCTCCGGCCAGGCGCGGGTCGATTTCCACGGCGTGGAGGTGCGCGGCGGGTGGCAGGAGTGCCAGGGTGAGCGAGCCGAGGCCGGGTCCGACTTCGATGACGACGTCCTCGGGGGTCAGCGATGCCGCGCCCGCGATGCGGCGGACGGTGTTGGCGTCGATGACGAAGTTCTGCCCGAGGGTCTTGGTGGGTTTGACGCCGAGTGCTCCGGCGATGGCTCGGATGGCGGCCGCGCCGAGAAGTTCGCTCACCGGCTCGATCTTACGGATCGCCTGGCAGCACCGCTCAGGTGAGGTGTTCGGCGAGGACGGCGCGCTGGGTGACGCGGGCGGCGGTGTGCTTTTCGCGTCCGGCGTCGGTGAGGTTGACGAAGATGGCGCGCCGGTCTTCGTGGCACATGCCGCGCATGACGAGTCCGTCGCGTTCGAGGCGGGCCACGGCGCGGGAGAGCGCGGACTGGGAGAGGTACATGTCGGCGGCCAGTTCGCTCATGCGGCGGTTGTTGCCGTGGGCGCCGACGAGGCGGTCTAGGGCCTCGAACTCGCTCATGCCGATGCCGTGGTCGTCCTGGAGGGCGCGTTCGAGCTGGCAGGAGATGTCGGAGTAGCAGCGCAGCATGTCGCGCCACCGTTCCACGATCGGATCGGAGTCGAGCGCGACCTGGGGTTTCGCACCCCCGACCGCGTCGTCGCGTGTCTGGGACATGGCGGCATCCTATCATGCCCATGCATCTGATGCAAACGCATTACTCGCTTGTGCATCTGATGCGTGTGCATGTACGGTCCTCGACGTGACCGCAACGATCGCCCCCAAAACCGGTACCCCCCTCCCCGCCGAAGGCGCCGATACCCCGCCAGGCATCCCCGATCGCTGGCCGGCGCGGCTGTGGCTGATGCTGATCACCTTGTGCGTCGTGCTGTTCCTGGACGGCCTCGACGGCTCCATGGTCGGTGTCGCCCTCCCGTCGATCGGCGCCGAACTCGGCATGACCACCTCGTCGCTTCAGTGGATCGTGTCCGGCTTCGTCCTCGGCTACGGCGGCCTGCTCCTCCTCGGCGGCCGCACCGCCGACCTCATCGGGCGCCGCAAGGTCTTCATCATCGCCCTCGCCGTCTTCGCCGTCGCCTCACTGCTGGGCGGCCTCGTCGACTCCGGCCCCCTCCTGATCGCCACCCGCTTCATCAAGGGCGTGTCGGCCGCGTTCACCGCCCCCACCGGCCTGTCGATCATCACCACCACGTTCCCCGAAGGCAAAGCCCGCAACCGCGCCCTGTCCCTCTATACGGTCTTCGGCGCCAGCGGCTACTCCTTCGGCCTCATCGTCGGCGGCCTCCTCACCGACGTCGGCTGGCGCTGGACCTTCCTCCTGCCCGTCCCCGTCGCCCTCCTCACCCTCGTCGGCGCCGTCCTGCTGATCCCCAAGGACAAGCCCGCCGCCGAAGGCGGCCACGACATCCTCGGCGCCCTCTTCTCCACCCTCGGCATGCTGCTACTGGTCTACACAGTGGTGACGGCCCCCGAAGTCGGCTGGGGCTCGCCCCGCACCATCGGCTCCTTCGCCGGAGTCGCGGCCCTCTTCACCGCCTTCGTGATCACCGAGCTGAAGGTCAAACACCCCCTCATCAGGCTCTCCATCCTGAAAAAGGGCAGCCTCCTGCGCGCCAACTTCGCCTTCATCGCGCTCATGGGCTCCTACATGACCTTCCAGTTCATGGTCTCCCTCTACCTCCAGGACTCACTCCACTGGTCCAGCCTCGAACTGGCCCTCTCCCTCTTCCCCGCCGGACTCCTCGTCGCCGTGAGCGCCCCCTTCGCCGGAAACCTCATCGACCGCTTCGGCACCCCCAAACTCGTCATCGGCGGCCTCCTCGCCCTGACCATCGGCTACGTCCTGTTCCTGCGACTGGACACCAACCCCTCCTACTTCGCCTTCATCCTCCCCTCGGTCCTCCTCCTCGGCGTCGGCTTCGCCCTCGGCTTCCCCGCCATCAACGTCCAGGCCACCAACGGAATCCACGATGACGAACAAGGCCTAGCCGCCGGCCTCGTCCAAACCGCAGGCCAAGTCGGCATCGCACTGATCCTCGCGATCAACACCGCGATCATCGCCACCGACATCGAGCACCCCACCCCAGAACAGACCCTGGACGCCTTCAAGCCGGGCCTCTACTTCGTCACGGCGGTGGCCCTCGTCGGCCTCCTGATCACCCTCACCGGACTGGTGAAGCGCAAGCACGGCAGGCACGAGGCACGGAGCTAGACGAAGGACGGTTCGCACAGAAGAGGCCCGCGCGAAAGGCGCGGGCCTCTTTGCGTGCCGGACAGGGAGAGGTGGAGAGAGAAGGGGAAGGGGAGAAGAAGGGGCGAGCGCAAGATGGGCGGGAGCGCAAGATGGGCGGGAGCGCAAGACGGTGCGAGGTGAGTGGGGTGGGTGGCGGCCGTGGCAGCGGAAGGTGCCCCACGGAAGCCGGCGCGATAGCGCAGATGCCGGCTTCGGGTGGTGGGGTCCTTCGTCGGTCGGCCGTAAAGGAATTGGTAACGAGGGTTCTGGGGGTGTCAAGCCGCGTTCTTTGGCTTGACACCCCCAGGTTCGTCGTTATGGTGCCGGGGCCGACCGACGAAGGGCACCACCGCACGCAAAGACCAACCCCAAACAAGCCCGACCCGGGTTGAAGCCCGTGGACAACGGCCCGCAACCCAAGGCGAAGCCCCCTTCCGAGAGAGGCCCAGGTCCAGGACAGCGTCCTGGTCGGGGACGAGGGCTGAAAGCCCAGGCCAGACGGCGACCGTGTCATAGCGCCGATGCAGGGACTAGAGGACGGAAGATCCGTGGGGGCGGGACGAGAAACCAGACGGCCCGAGCCCGGGGTGGGGGCTGGGGTGACGGGGGATGCCGGGCGAAGGGTGGTAGCGAAACTGGCTGGGACTGGGACTGGGACTGGGACTGGGACTGGGACTGGGACTGGGACTGGGACTGGGACTGGGACTGGGACTGGGACTGGGACTGGGACTGGCGCTGAGGCTGGGACTAAGGCAGGGCCTAAAGCAGGACCCACCCCTCAAGACCGATAAGCCACCTCCACCTCCCGCCCCTCCTCCACCTCATCCCCCGGCGCCCAAACCTCATAAACCCCCCGCTCCACACACTCCGCCCCCGTCACCACCAGCACCTGCTCCCCCGGCACGACCAACCTCAACCGCACCCACTCCTCCCGCTCCCCCGCCACCGAAACCGGCACCCCCCGCCAAGCCGCATACCGCACCAGCCTCTTCACCGAAGTCACCGGAAACCGAGCCGCCTGAGACCGCGCCGCGATCCGGAACCCGTGCGGCGGATCCGCCACCGCCGGGTGCCGCCGCCCCCGGTACTCCCCCGACAACCCGACGTGCCCCGATGCCGGCACCGGAAACCACTCCTGGTGCGGGTCGACTCCCGGAAGCTCCGCCTGCAACCGCCGCCACTGCGTCCCCGCCATCCGGGTCCACGCACCCTGCTCGGTGACGTACTGGAACATCGTCACCTCGGTCCCGTCGGCCGTGTAGGCGAGGATCTCCGCCCGCGTGGGCAGGGGCAGGTCGGCGAAGTCGGCGGTGACGAATTCCGGCAGCAGGTACTGGTTCGAGGGCAGGAATCCCGTGCCGAGCACCGGTCCGCCCCGCCGTGCGCTGCCGGGGATGCGGGCCATCCCGGCCCAGGGCTCACCGGCGGGGACGACGTAGTCCACGGGGTCGCTGGCGCGCCAGCGCAGCGCGAAGGCCGCGTAGTCGTCGGCGGGCATCGGGTCGCCGGCCAGGACGCGGCGCTGCATGGGGGTGCGCAGGTGGGCGACGTCGTGTTCGCGGAAGCAGAAGCCCGACACGACCGCGGGGCCGCCGAGGAGGCGCACGACCTGGCGCACCGAGAGGGGTTTGACCATCTTGGTGCCGCAGCGGACGCTCGCCGAGGCGCGCACCGAGCGCAGGAGCGCGCGGGTGGCCTCGTCGCCGTAGGGCGACTGGGACTGTTCGTGGATGCGGCGCCAGGTGACCCCGGCGGCCAGCGGCGCCGACAGCAGCGACTCGGCGCAGGCGTTGATCGCCGACTCGCCGCCGACCTCGCTGACGTGCACGAACCGGCGGTAGGGCCAGCGGGCCTCGGGACGCGGGTTGGGGAGGAAACCGGGGTCGGGGTCGGCGGCGAAGATCTCGTAAGCGGCACCGCCCGCGATCATCTCGGCCGCGTAGCGCACACCACGGTACTCGACTGTGGGGGCCTGTGTACTCACAGAGACTGACGCTATGTGACCGGAATGAATATCCGGTTAACCGGCAGGGAGGGACCGTGCCATCCTTGAGGCGATGTCTAGAAAGAACCGTAAGAGCGCAGGCCGTACGGGTGAACGGCCCGAGACGCCCGAGCCACTGAATGTCCCCGTCCTCGACAGCCACACCCACCTGGACATAGTGCTTTCCGGAGAATGGGGTGCCGACGGCGCCGAACCGCCAGAGGTCACCGGCCCTTCGGTCAAAGCCGAACTGGACCTGGCCACCGCCGCCGGAATCACCCGGATCGTCCAGGTCGGGGTGGACGTGCGGTCGTCCCGCTGGGGCGCCGACCTGGCCGCCGCGCACGACCGTGTCGTGGCCGCCGTGGCCCTGCACCCCAACGAGGCGCCGGTGCTGGACGACCTGGAGGCCGCCCTCGACGAGATCGAGAAGATGGGCGCCGAGCCGCGCGTGCGCGCCTTCGGTGAGACGGGCCTGGACTCCTACCGCACCGGGCCCGAGGGCCTGGCCGCGCAGGAGTACTCCTTCCGCCGCCACATCGACTTCGCCAAGACCTACGCCAAGGCCCTGGTCATCCACGACCGCGAGATGCACGCCGACGTCCTGCGCGTCCTGGACGACGAGGGCGCGCCCGACACCGTCGTCCTGCACTGCTTCTCCGGCGACGAGGCCTTCGCGCGGGAGTGCGTCGAGCGCGGCTTCTTCCTGTCCTTCGCCGGGAACATCACCTTCAAGAACGCCCAGCACCTGCGCGACGCGGCCCTCGTGACGCCGGTGGAGCAGATGCTGGTGGAGACCGACGCGCCGTTCCTGACGCCGATGCCCTACCGGGGGCGCCCCAACTCCTCCTACCTGGTGCCGCTCACCGTCCGCTTCCTCGCCGAACTCAAGGGCGTGGGCGTCGACGAACTGTGCGCGGGCATCGACGCCACCGGCACCCGGGTCTTCGGGGACTGGTGACGCCCATCGTGGTGATGGGGGCCTCGGGCGCGGGCAAGACCACCGTCGCCCGGGCCCTCGCCGCCCGCCTCGGCGTCCCCTTCGCCGACGCCGACGACCTGCATCCGCCCGCCAGCGTCGCCGCGATGCGCGCCGGGCGTCCCCTCACCGACACCGACCGGTGGCCGTGGCTGCGCGACGTCGCCGCGGTCCTGGCCGCACGCGACGTCGTCGTGGCCTGCTCGTCCCTCAAACGCGCCCACCGCGACGTCCTGCGCGAGGCCGGGGACGTCGCCTTCGCCCACCTCGACGTCGCCGCCGACGAACTGCGGCGGCGCGTGGCCGCCCGCACCGGGCACTTCATGCCCGCCGCGCTCGTCGACGGCCAGCTCGCCGCGCTGGAACCCCTCGGCCCCGGCGAACACGGCATCACCATCGCCGCAGCCACCGTCGACGCGGCCGTCGACGCGATCGCCGCCTGGGCGCGTCAGTGACACCCTGAGCCGTATCAGCGCCGTGTCAGCAGCACCGGCGACCTTGTTCCTCGTCAGCAACACGAGAGACGGGACAGGGAAATGTCGCAGCTCCAGGAGTTCATCACCCGCACCGCCACCGAGTACGGGGTTCCCGGCGCCTCCGTCGGGGTCTTCTTCGAAGGCCGGGAGGTCTTCGCCTCCCACGGCGTCACCAGCCTCGCCCACCCCAGGCCGGTCACCGAGCACACCCTCTTCACCATCGGATCGGTGACCAAGACCTTCACCGCCACGGTCCTGGCGCAACTGGCCGCCGAGGGGAAGGTCGACCTGGACGCCCCGGTGCGCGCCCACATCCCCGAACTGGTCCTGCCCGACGAGGAGCACGCCGCCGCCATCACCGTCGGGCAGCTGCTGGACCACACCGCCGGTTTCGGCTGGGGCGACGTCATCGAGACCGACGAGGGCGACGGCGCGCTGGCCATGGTCGTGGAGCGCATGGCCACCATCGAGCTGATCGGCAAACCCGGCGAGCGCGCGTCCTACAGCCAGGCCGCCTACAACCTGGCGGGCCGGGTGATCGAGAAGATCACCGGCGAGCCCTACGAGAAGGTCGTGGCGCGGATGCTGCTGGCGCCGCTGGGGCTGGCCGAAACGACGTACTTCGCCACCGAGGCGATGCTGCGGGAGTTCGCCGTCGGGCACGACGCGGAGGAGGACGGTTCGCGGCGGGCGGTGCGGATGTGGAAGCCGTGGCGCGGCGGCAACCCGGGTGGCGGGCTGGCGATCTCGATGGCGGATCTGCTGCGGTGGGCGCGGTTCCAGCTCGGCGACGTCGAGGGCCCGGTGTCGCGTGAGGTGCTGGAGGCGATGAAGGTCGCGCGGGTGGAGATGAAGTCGAGCTCCCTCGCCGACGCGATCGGGCTGTCGTGGTTCCTGCGCGATGTGGGCGGCTCCGATGGTGGGAGTGTTCGCACCGTCGGGCACGGCGGTTCGGGCACGGGCCAGTTCGGTGAGCTGCTGCTGGTGCCGGAGCGGGGTTTCGCGGTGGTGGTGGCGTCCAATGACGCGGCGGCGGGCTACCAGCTGAACCAGGCGGTGGCGAAGTGGACGCTGGAGCACTACCTGGGTGTGGTGGACGCCGATCCGGAGCCGGTGGCGCACGACGCGGCGCGCACGGCGGTCTTCGCGGGCCGCTACGACATCGACGCGATGACGGTGACGGTGACCTCGCAGGAGTCGGGGATGACGATCGCGGCGGCGATCAAGGCGGAGGTGCGGGCCACCTCGACCGACGAGATGCCCCCGGACATCGACGCGGCCCCGATGGGGATGCTGGATGCCGAGAGCGACGAGTTCATCGTGGTCGACGGCGGGCTGAAGGGTCAGCGCGGCGTGTTCCACCGGGACGCCTCGGGCGCGATCACGGGCCTGGACCTGGCGGGGAGGCTCTTCGCACGAGTGTGAAGGGAAGGTAGCGGCACACGGGTGTGAAACAGAGATAGAGGCGCGGGTGGACGAACCGACCCGCACACGCGAAAGGCCGACCGGTTGCCCGGTCGGCCTTCGCGCATGTCTCACCGTGTGCGGTGGGGTGTCACGGCTTTACGGCCGTAAAACCTCTACTCCCCCGCCTCCAGCCGCGCCAGTTCCTCCTCCACCACGCTCGGGTCGAGCTTGGTGAAGATCGGGACGGGCTTGGCCAGCGGCGTCCCGACGTGGATCGGCCGCGATTCCCAGGCGGGCACGCCGGTGTAGTCGCCGGTGATGATCGGGTAGCCGCGGGTGCCGATGGGGCCGGTGCCGTCGAGGTCGTCGACCTCTTCGATGCGCGGGAGGGGCGCGAAGACGCCCTCGCCGCCGAGCATCTCGTGGATCTTCTGCGAGGAGTGCGGCAGGAACGGCGCCAGGAGGGTCTTGCAGTCGTCGACGGCCTGGAGGGTGACGTGGAGGATGGTGCCCTGGCGGGCCTTGTTCTCCTCGCCCTTGAGCTTCCACGGCTCCGATTCCGAGACGTACTTGTTGGCGGCGGCCACCGCGCGCATGGCCTCGCCGATGGCGGCCTTCTGGCGGTTGCGGGCGATGAGGTCGCCGACGGTGGTGAAGGCCGCGCGGGTGGTCTCCAGGAGGGCGGTGTCCTCGGGCTGGAGGTCGGCGGCGGCGGGGATCTCGCCGAAGTTCTTGGCGGCCATGGCCACCGCGCGGTTGACGAGGTTGCCCCAGCCGGCCACGAGCTCGTCGTTGTTGCGGCGGACGAACTCGGCCCAGGTGAAGTCGGTGTCCTGGGTCTCGGGCCCGGCCACGGCGATGAAGTAGCGCAGGGCGTCGGCGTCGTAGCGGGCCAGGAAGTCGCGGACGTAGATGACCACGCGGCGCGAGGAGGAGAACTTGCGGCCCTCCATGGTCAGGAACTCGCTGGAGACGACCTCGGTGGGCAGTTCCATCGTGCCCAGGGCACCGGGCTTGCCGCCCTTGGCGCCGCCGCCGTTGTTGCCCAGCAGCATCGCCGGCCAGATCTCGGAGTGGAAGACGATGTTGTCCTTGCCCATGAAGTAGTAGGACAGGGCCTGCGGGTCCTGCCACCACTGGCGCCAGGCTTCGGGGTCGCCGCTGCGGCGGGCCCATTCGATGCTGGCCGACAGGTAGCCGATGACGGCGTCGAACCACACGTAGAGGCGCTTGTCGCCGCGGTCGCGCCAGCCGTCGAGGGGCACCGGGACGCCCCAGTCGAGGTCGCGGGAGATCGCGCGGGGCTTGAGGTCGTCCAGGAGGTTGCGGGTGAAGCGCACGACGTTGGGGCGCCAGCCGTCGCGGGTGTCCAGCCAGGTGCCGAGGGTCTCGGCGAAGGCGGGCAGGTCGAGGAAGAAGTGCTCCTCCTCCACGAACTTCGGGGTCTCGCCGTTGATGCGCGAGCGCGGGCCGATCAGGTCGGTGGGGTCGAGCTGGTTGCCGCAGTTGTCGCACTGGTCGCCGCGGGCGCCGTCGTAGCCGCAGATGGGGCAGGTGCCCTCGATGTAGCGGTCGGGGAGGGTGCGGCCGGTGGACGGGGAGATCGCGCCGAGGGTGGTCTTGGCGAGGATGTACCCGTTGTCGTGGAGGGCGGTGAAGATCTCCTGGACGACGGCGTAGTGGTTGCCGGTGGTGGTGCGGGTGAACAGGTCGTAGGACAGGCCGAGGGCGACCAGGTCCTCCACGATGATCCGGTTGTACTTGTCGGCGGCCTCGATGGGCGTGAGGCCCTCGTTGTCGGCCTGCACCAGGATCGGCGTCCCGTGCTCGTCGGTGCCCGAGACCATCAGGACGTCGTGGCCGGCCATGCGCATGTACCGGCTGAAGACGTCGGCGGGCACCCCGAACCCGGAGACGTGGCCGATGTGGCGCGGACCATTGGCGTACGGCCAGGCGACCGCGGTCAGGACATGACTCATGAGCACGTAGCCTACCGGCGTCTCTACCTCGGCCAACGGCACGCCGAGGGCCCGCGAAATCCCCCCGTACCGGCCTCGCCTGGGGTGGAATGGGTGGCATGTCCGAGAACGCGGGGGAACGTCCGGCTACCGTCGAGGGTGAGGAGCCGAAGGTGCTGGCCGCGGGCCTGGAGGCGGTCAATCTGCCGCACCAGGACGGCGAGCGCCATGTCACCGCCGACGCCGACAAGCCGACCGTCGTGATGTCGGCGGTGGCGCGGGTGAACGAGATCCTGGACGGTGGTGGCGCTCAGGCGCCGATGCCGGTGAAGGCGGCGGCGAGGAAGGTGAAGCCGCCGCGGAATCCGGTGGTGGGGCTGGCGATGCTGGTGGTGTTGTCGCTGCTGGTGGCGTTCTTCGCGTGGGTGAGCGCCGAGCCGTTCTGGCTGTCGCTGGGGCACGGGACCGACGGGGCGGTGACGGTGACCCATTGCAAGGGCGATGGGGCGACGTACCGGTGCGGTGGGAGTTTCGTGTCGGAGGACGGCGGGCTGACGCTGGAGTACGCCACGATCACCGGTGAGGAGTCGACCGAGGTGGTCGGGGACGTGCTGCCGGCGGTGGCGGTGTCGGCCGACGCGCGGACGGTGTACACCGGGGACACCTCGGGGTTGTTCCTGCGGTGGGTGATCGGGTTCGCGTTGATGCTGGTGTGCGCGGCGCTGATTCCGCTGGCGACGGGCGCGTGGCGGCTGGAGGGGCGGGGCCGGTTCTGGGCGGTGCTGGCCGGGTACGGGATTCCGCTGGTGCTGGCGGCGGGTGTCATCGGGGCGGCGTGGTTAGCGTCCGATGACGAGGTTGACGGCGGCGGTGCCGGCGGCGGCGGCGACGTAGGCCCACACGGCGAGTCTGGTGATCGTCAGGCGGCGCCGTTCGCCGACTTTGGCGGCGGCCAGGAGCCACGCCAGGGCGGGGAGGACGCCGACGGCGTGCATGGTGACGGCGTGGGTGGGTTTGAGCCATCCGGCGGTGTCGTAGGCGGCCTGTTCGTTTCCGGCGTTGCTGAGGATGACGCCGGTGGCGATCATGGCCGCGCCGGAGGCCATGGCGCCCATGAGGATGGTGAGCCCGGCGCGGGTGGCCAGGCGCATGGCGGCGTCGGTGGCGGGCCTGCGGTAGGCGGCGATGGTGAGGGCGAGGACGGCGGCGACGATGACGACGCCCCCGAAGGCGAGGACGGCGGTGACGGCGGAGGAGAAGCCGTCGTCGTAGTTGAAGTGGGACGGGACGCCCCGCCACGCCTGGAGGGTGATGCCGCCGGTCTCGGCGACGCTGGTGGCGATGAACACGCCGGTGAGGATCGTGCGGAGCCTGGTCCCGGTGGTGAGCTGCGCCGATACCCAGGTGAGGGTGGCGAGGGTGAGGCCGAAGGACAGTCCGAAGGTGGTGGGTTTGCGCCAGGAGACGGGTCCGGCCCAGGCGGTGTCGCCGGTGAGGAAGACCGCGAAGTGGAACAGGCCGGACGCGAAGAGGACGGCTGCGACGAGGTAGGCGGCGCGTTCGATCGCGCGCGCGTCGCGCCAGATGCCGGTGACGGGTTCGGGGATGGGGAACAGCGGGATGGGCTTCTGGGTGGGGCTCGACATGCAGAAACGGTATGGCCGCGGGGGCGGGTGGGTCGTCCGGCGAGGGGCGGCACTTGCGGTGCGGGCGGTACGCCGGTGGCGGTAGGGGCGGGTGCGCCGGTGGGCGTAGGGATTCTCGGGGAACGCACAGCCGGTCTTCCGCAACCGGGCACCCATCTGGGCACGTGTCCTTGGTGAGGCCGGTTTTCGTGGCGCCGCCGCTTTTGGCGCCGCTTTCTGTGACGACGCTCTTTGTGACGATGCGCACCGGTGTGCACGCGTTATGTGTCGACAGGCGTCTATCCCACGTACCGTCCAGGAGTCGATCTACGCGGAGGTGCGCCCCTTGGGCCTTTATGTGAGCAGCCGGGAGAGAACATCCCCTGGTAAAGCCGTACTCACCCTCCTCGCCACCGGGCTCATCGGGGGCCTGGTGGTGGCCCTCGCCATGCTCCCGCTGGTGGGCGGCACCGGGCTGGCCTCCAAGGCCGGCGCCGACGCGTTCACCACCACCCCGGCCGATCTGAAGCTGCCGCCGCCGCCGCGTCCCTCGACGCTGTACGCGTCCGATGGGCAGACGGTGATCGCCAAGTACTTCGACCAGTACCGGGTCGACACCGCCGCGGGGAAGATCCCGAAGGTCATGAAGGACGCCATCGTCGCCGCCGAGGACCAGCGGTTCTACGAGCACAATGGCGTCGACCCCAAGGGCGTGCTGCGGTCGCTGGTGGCCAACCTCGCCAACGGCGGGGTCACGCAGGGCGCCTCGACGCTGACCATGCAGTACGTGCGCAACGCGCTCCTGTACGGCGCCGACTCCCCCGAGCAGGCCTCGTCGGCCACCGACCAGACCCCGGCGCGCAAGCTCCGTGAGGCGCGGCTGGCGCTGGGCATCGAGAAGGAACTGGACAAGGACCAGATCCTCACCAACTACCTGAACATCACCTACTTCGGGCACGGTGCCTACGGCATCGGCGCGGCCGCGTGGGTGTACTTCGGGAAGACCGCGCCGGAGCTGGACCTGGACGAGGCGGCGATGCTGGCCGCGCTGGTGCAGGCGCCCTCGGCCTACGACCCGATCGCCGGTGACAAGGCCGCGGCGACCACGCGCCGCAACTACGTCCTGGACCAGATGGTCAAGACCGGCGCGATCGACGCCGCCACGGCCACCGAGGCCAAGGCCGCCGGCATCGAGACCGACCCGCAGGACATCCCCACCGGCGCCGGTGGCGTGGAGAACCCCAAGTGGGGTTTCTTCTCCGATTACTTCACCAGCTGGTGGAAGCAGCAGCCGGACTTCGGGGCCACCCCCGACGAGCGGCTGAACCTGCTGCGCCGCGGTGGTTTCAAGATCGTGTCCTCGCTGGACGCCGACCTGCAGAAGACCGCCGACCAGGCCATCGCCCAGCAGATCGGCACCGACTCGCCCTACGCGCTGGGTACCGTCCTGGTCGAACCCAAGACCGGGTACGTGCGGACCATGGCCGTCAACCGGCTCTTCTCCACCGACATCTCCAAGAACGGCCCCAACACCGGTGGCAGCGGCAAGGGCACCTACCCCGCCACGACCAACCCGCTGCTGTCGGGCGGCGGCTCGGTCAGCGGCTACCAGGCCGGGTCGACGTTCAAGATGTTCACCATGCTGGCCGCCCTCGACGCGGGCATGCCGCTGGACACGATGATCTACTCGCCGAACAAGTACAAGTCGAAGTACTACGGCGGCGCCGGGACCAGCAAGTGCGGCGAGTTCTACTGCCCCAGCAACGACAGCCCGTCGATGACCGGCAACCAGACCATGTGGTCGGGTTTCGGGAAGTCGGTCAACACGTACTTCATCCAGCTGGAGGAGCGCGTCGGCGCCGACAAGGCCGTGGCGATGGCCGAGAAGATGGGCCTGACCTGGAAGACCAAGCCGGACAAGGACCAGGCCGCCAACGCCGTCGCGTGGGGTTCGTTCACCCTCGGAGTGGCCGACGTGACGCCCCTGGAGATGGCCGCCGCCTACGCAACGATCGCCGGTGACGGCGTCTACGCCACGCCCACCCCGGTGGTGTCGATCAAGGACGAGACCGGGCAGGACGTCGAGTTCAACAAGCCCGCCACGCGGCAGGTGTTCTCCGCCGAGGTCGCCCGCGCCGCCACCGACGCCGCGCGCTGCACCACCGGCTACGGCGCGGCCACCGGCTCCTGCGGTGGCTGGTCGACGGCGCCCGGGGTGTCCGGCAGCGTCGGCGGTCCCGTCGCCGGCAAGACCGGTACCACCGAGAACAACCAGGCCGGCTGGTTCGCCGGGTTCACCCCGAACCTGGCCGCCGCGTCCTTCATCAGCGACCCCGACAACCCCAACCACGCCGTGGGCAGCCTCTCGCACATGCCCACCGACGTGTCGGCGAAGGTGCTGGGCACCGGCTGGCGGGAGAACCCGAAGGGCTCCTTCACGCCGCCCACGAAGCTGGTGGGCGCCAAGACGAACTCGCCGTGGAACGGCGGGCCGGAGAAGCCCGACACCGGCGGGTCCACCCCGCCGTCCAATCCCCCGGTGAACCCGAGCGGGACGCCCACGCAGGGCAGTTCGACGGGACCGGGACGCCGGGACTGAGCACACGCCGAAGGCGCCACCCCCGGGTGGCGCCTTCGGCTAGGCGGCGACCTCGCGGACGGCCGCGGCGATCGCCGGGGCGTCCTTGCGCAGGATCGTCCCGTGGGTGCCGGCGACCTTCGCGCTGATCGCCAGGTGCCGAAAACCCGGGCCGAGCTCGGCGATCACGTTCTTCCAGTAGCCCCGGGTGGCGAACTGGCCGTTGAGGTGGACCACCGGGACGCCCGGCCCGCCGGTGTCGGTGGCGGCCGGCGCGGTGTCGCCGACCGGGATCAGCCCCGTCCAGGGTGTGGCCGCTAAAGCCGTCATTCGCAGAACACCCGCACCGAGCTGGTCTCGTCGACGACGTCGACCACGAGCTCGTCGAGGTGGTCGATGAGCTCCTCGATCTGGGCGGGCTTGAGCTCGCTCAGGTCGATCGGGACGCCCGACTTACCGAGCTCGGCGTTGATCTTGGCGATGGCCTGCGGCGGGATGAAGCTGGTCAGCCGGACCCCGGCGCGCAGCAGCTGCAACGGCACCCGGATGTTCACGTGGCCCGTCCCGGCGCCCGCGGAGTCGTCGGAGGCCAGCACGCGCAGGTACTTGCGGCGGGGTCCCGCCTGGGGCGCGGCCTCGCGCGGGGACGCCTGCCGCTCCCCCTCCACGGCGGCGATGAGCTGCTCGGCCTCGTCGGCGGTGATCTTGTTCTCGGCCAGCATCTCCAGGATCTGGCGGCGCTGCTCGGTCACGTGCTCGTTCCTCTCACTCATCGAACGCTCAAAAGGAGGGCGTGCTCGCCGTCGGCGATCTCGATCCGGGTGCCGGGCAGCGCGCACAGGAACCGCCCGACGCCGCGCAGCGTCCCCAGCGGGCTGATCCCCGCGACACGGCACGCGACCAGTCCGCCGATGACGGCGAACAGCAGCAGCGGCGACAGGACCAGCACCACCGGCAGGACCGGGATCCACACCCTCGTGCGGCGGTATCCCACGGTCACCAGCTGCGGCATCATCGCGACCTCCGCAGCTCGTCCAGGGCCCCCTGGACGTCGATCTCGCCCCGGCGCAGGCTCTCGATCACGTCGGCGCCGGTGGGCGCCGGGTCGGTGTCGACGAAGTCGAGCCGCTCGGCGATGCGGTTCAGCCGCGCCTTGACCGTCGGGTAGCTGACCCCGAACAGCCGCTCCATCTCCTTGATGGAGCCGTGCGCGAGGACGAACGCGGCGACGAAGACCTGGTCCTCGGCGCTGAGCCGGGCCAGCTGCGGCGGCTCGAAGGAGCCCTCGATGGCGACGTCGGCGTCGGTGAGGCGGACGCGCTCGACGACGAACGGCCGTCCGCGGGTGAGGTCGGTCAGTTCCTGCCAGTCCATGCGCGGCTCCCTCGCTCGATGCTCATTCCTCAGTTATAGATTGAGTTTCTTGAGGCGACAAGAGTCCGTAATTGATTTTCTTAAGGTGGCACTTGAAGAAGTTGATACCGACGGACGGAACGAAGACCTCGGGACGCCCCGGGTGAACGGGACACAAACCTCCCCATGCCTTCCCGTCACCGCACCCCAACGCCGGTTACCCGCGCGTAGGTTTCCCCTTGCGCCACCCTTGATCACCTCCGCGACCCGTGACGTCCCGGCTCCGGCGTGGCACAAAAGGACACCGGCCGCATCCGTTCGGCCGAGTGATCCCACGTAGAACGCAATCCCCCTCAGGCGACACACGAAAGGTCGCGGCACATGACTCGCAGACCCCTCACCAAGGCGGCGGTGGCCGTCTCCCTCTCCGGCCTGTTAATGGCCGCCCTGCCCGCCGTGCAGGCCACGGCGGAGGAGCCGACGGCTCCGGCCCAGTCCGCGCAGTCCGTCCAGGACGCGGCCGGGCACCTCACCGCCCTGATCGCCCCGGCGGGCGGCGTCCTGCGTCACGGCGGCCCCGGCACCGCCGTCGACCAGGCGCGCGACCACCTCGCGGCCTACGCCTCCCGGTTCGGCGTGGACGCGGCGACCTACTCCGTCACCGGCGGCACCACCATCCCCGGTGGCGCGGTCGTGCGGTTCCAGCAGACCGTCGACTACATCCCGGTGCTCGGCGCCCAGATGGTCGCGGTCCTGGACGGCTCGGGCTCGCTCACGTCCCTGCACGGCACGGTGAGCGAGAACCACGGCCAGGACGCGGTCGTGCGCAGCAGCGACAACCCCCTCAAGGGCAAGGCGCTCAAGGAGTTCGCGAAGGAGGCCGACGTCCCCGTCAAGGAACTGGCCGCCCAGAAGCCGAGCCTGGCGTGGTTCGACTCCGCGATCTGGTCGGGCGCGCCGTCCACCGGCGACCTGCGGCTGGTGTGGTCGGTCAAGGTCGAGCCGAACGGGCTGATCGGCTTCGGCGGCGAGATGCTCTACGACGCCACCACCGGCGAGGAGGTCCTGCGGATCTCCGACAAGCACGACATCAACCGCGTGGTCTGCGACGTCAAGGGCGGCTCGGTCAGCACCACGACGGTGTGCTCCTCGAAGAACGCCACCCGCAAGGAGGGCCAGGCCGCCACCGGGCAGGCCGACGTCGACAAGGCCTACGACCTGTTCGGCGCGACCTCGAAGTTCTACCAGGACAACTTCGGCTACGACCTGACCGCCGGCATCGGCTCCACCGCCAGCGGCGACCGGACCAAGCGGCTGCGCGCGATCGTGCGCGCCTGCGTCCCCGGTTACGGCTGCCCGATGGAGAACGCGTTCTGGAACGGCAAGGGCATGACCTTCGGCGCCGGCTTCGCCTCCGCCGATGACGTGATCGCCCACGAGCTGACCCACGGCGTCACCGAGTTCATCTCCGGGCTGGAGTACTCCAGCCAGAGCGGCGCGATCAACGAGTCCCTGTCCGACATCTTCGGCGAGTACTCCGACCTCACCAACGGCACCGGCAACGACGCCGCCTCGGTGCGCTGGGACCTCGGGGAGGACCTGCCGTCCTCGATCGGGGTCATCCGCAGCCTGTCCGACCCGACCCGGTACCAGAACCCCGACCGGATCGGCAGCTCCTACTGGTACACCGGCTCGAACAACTCCGCCTACGTGCACATCAACTCCGGGGTGGGCAACAAGGCGGCGTTCCTCATCGCCGACGGCGGCACCTTCAACGGCCAGACCGTCACCGGTCTCGGGCTGGCGAAGGCCGCGCAGATCTGGTGGCGCGTCCAGCACACGCTCACCTCGTCGGCGACGTACTCCGAGCTGAACACCGTCCTCCCGGCGGCGTGCCGGGCCCTGGCGTCCTCGGGCACGGCGGGCATCACGTCCGCCGACTGCGCGAGCGTCGACAAGGCCGTGGCCGCCACCGAGATGGGCACGACCCCACGGGGGTGATCCTCTCCCCGCGTCTCCCGTTCACGGGAGACCAGGCGACCGGCGAGAGGAGGAGGGGCCCGGCTACGGCCGGGCCCCTCCGGCGTCCCCGTTACCCTCGGCCAATGACCGCAACCGTGGACATCTACACCGACGGCGCGTGCAGCCCCAACCCCGGCCCCGGCGGCTGGGGCGCCCTCCTGCGCTACGGCTCGCGGGAGAAGGAACTGTGCGGCGGCACCGCCGAGGAGACCACGAACAACCGGATGGAACTGACCGCGCCCACCGAAGCGCTCAACCACCTGACCCGCCCCTGCGCCGTGCGCATCCACACCGACTCGACCTACGTCCGCGACGGCATCACCAAATGGGTGGTCAAATGGCGCGCCAACGGCTGGGTGACCTCGGACAAGAAGCCGGTGAAGAACGCCGACCTGTGGCGCGCGCTCTCCGAAGCCGTGGCGCGGCACGAGGTCGAGTGGCTGTGGGTGAAGGGCCACAACGGGCACGTGGAGAACGAACGCGCCGACCGCCTCGCGGCGAAGGGGCTGGCGGAGGCTGTTGCGGCGGGGGTGGGGGTGGGGTAGGGAGGGGGCTCGTCGGGTCGGGCGGGCGGGTGAGTGCGGCTCGGGTGACCTGGGGGATGACGCGGGAGCGGCTTGGGGTGGGCCGTCTCGGCTTGCCGGGCGGGTGAACCGGCCTCGGGTGACTCGTGGCGATGAGCAAGGTGCGCACGAGCCGCACGATCGCTGAGTGATCGGGGTGGTCGGGGTGGAGGGGGTGGCCGGATCACTCAGCTGATGCGGCCCATGGGTTCGACAGGTCGCGGCCCACCAGGCGCATGCGCGGCCGTACCGCTCTCGCAAGCCCCTCGCGCTCTTCGCGTGAGGGTCTGCGCGATCGCGGCATGGGCGTCGCGCCGATGCGACGGCCCCAGGCCGCACGGCCATCGCGTCCGTCCCGGCACGCTCCTACCCCGCACACCCCGGCCGGTGATCCACCTCCGCCGCCCCTACGAGGAGGCCGCGGCACCCCCTCAAGGCTCCAGCCGCCCCAGCAGCTCCGCCCGGTTCCGTACCCCGAAGCGGCGGTACAGCCGGGAGAGCCTCGCCTCCACCGCCTTCACCGACAGGAACAGCGCGGCGCCGACTTCGCGGTTCGTCGCTCCGGCTCGGACCATCTCCACGAGCCTGCGGTCGGCTTCCGAGAGGCGGTCGCCGCCGGGGTGGTCGAGGCGGTCCAGCTCATCGCGGGCGACGGTGAGGTGGGCTTCGGCGCCGATGGCGGCGAAGGTTTCGGCGGCGGTGGTGAAGGCCTGGCGGGCGAGGGCGCGGCGGCGGGCGCGGCGGGCGAGGCGGCCGAAGGTGAGTTCGGCGCGGGCGGCTTCGAGGGGGTAGCCGGTGAGGGTGTCGATGGCGGTGCGGAGGGCGTCGAGGGCGCGGGTGTGGTCGCCGCGGGCGGCGGTGAGGAGGGCGCGGGCGCGGGCGGCGGGGAGGCGGATGACGTCGCGGCCGAACTCGATTATGCGGCCGTCGAGGTCTTCGAGGCGGGTGGCGGCCTGGCCGAGGTCGCCGACGGCGACGAGGGCCTCGATGTGGTCGGCGTGCCAGGGGATGATCGCGGGGTCGCGCAGGCCGGAGGCCTTCTCCAGGTCGACGGCGCGCTGGAAGGACAGCACGGCGGCGACGGGGTCGCCGGCGAGGAGGAGTGCCTGGCCGTGCAGGACGAGGGCGCCCTCCAGCCATTCGTTGTCGCCGTGTTCCTCGCATCCGGCGATGGCGCGGGCGGCGCGTTCGACGGCGGTGCGGGGTGTGCCGGCGCACCATTCGGCGTTGGCGGCCGACACGAGGCCGGGGCCGGGGGACGGGGCGGCGTCCAGGAAGAGGCGTTCGCATTCGCGTCCGGCGCGCAGGGCGGCCTCGCCGTGCCCGGCACGCACGTTCACGGAGGTGGTGGAGATGAGGACGCTCATCAGGTCGGCGATGAGCCCGCGCGAGCGGACGTCGGACTCCAGCCGGGTGATCTCGTCGACGGCGGTGGCCAGGTCGCCGCGGAACAGCGCCGTCATCGCCCACATCTGCCGGGCGTCGGCGACGGGTGTGGTCAGCGGCATTCCCTGGGCCAGGAGGTAGGCCTGTTCGTAGATCCCGTCGGCCTCGGCGTTGGCGAGGTTGGCGCGGGTGACGAGGACCTCCACGATCAGTTCGCGGTCACCGGCGAGGCGCGCGAGGCCGACGGCGCGGTCGGCGAGTTCGACGGCGTCGGGGTGGCGGCGTTCGAAGTAGGCGAGGACGGCGGCGTAGAGGTCGACGCGGGCTTCGAGTTCGGTGTCGCCGGTGGCGTCGGCGCGGGCGGCGTCGAGGTGTTCGGGGATGCCGGTGAGGTCGGCTCCGGCGAGGTCGATGAGGCGCAGGCGGGCGCGGACGCGGGTGCCGGCCGCGCCGGTGAGGGCGGCGGTGGCGAGGTCGCGGGCCTCGTCGACGTGCCCGGCGTCGTGGGCGTAGCCGGCGGCGGTGAGGTGGCGGGCGGCGAGCGCCTGGGAGTTCTGGGGTGGTGTGCGCTGGGCGGCGAGGCGGGCAAGGGAGAGGGCGGTGCCGGGCGCGCCTCGTTTGGCGGCGTCGGCGGCGGCGGTTTCGGCGAGCGCGGCGGTGTCCTCGTCGGCGGCGGGGTTGCCGAGGGCGCGGTGGCGGGCGCGTTCGACGGGTTCTTCGACGAGGGCGGCGAGGGCGGCGTGGGTTTCGCGGCGGGCGGCGTTTCCGGCGTCGGTGGCGACGAGTTCGCGCAGGAGGGGGTGGGGGAAGCGGACGTCTCCGGCGTCGTTGGTGGTGACGACCTGGGCGTGTTCGGCGGCGCGGAGTCCGTCGGGCGGGAGGACGCCGGCGCGGATGAGGAGGGCGAGGTTGGGGCGGGCGACGAGGGCGGCGTAGAGGAGGGCGGTGCGGGTGGTGTCGTCGAGTCCGGTGACGCGTTTGGCGAGGAGGGCGCGGAGCCGGTCGGGGACGGGGAGGGGTTCGTGGTCGGCGGGGGCGGTGGCGCCGAGGGCGCGGGCGAGTTCGAGGGCGTACATGGGGTTGCCGCCGGAGGCCTCCCAGATGCGGCGGGTGGCGCGGGTGCCGGTGCCGGTGAGGAGGTCGGCGATGTCGGGGCGGGCCAGGGGCGGGACGGGGATGGCGGTGGCGGTGTCGGGGCAGAGGCGGCGGGTGGTGGGTTCGCCGTCGGTGACGCGTTCGGTGATGAGGAACGCGACGGGGAGGTCGCCGAGGCGGCGGACGGCGAAGGCGATGACGTCGGCGCTGGCCTGGTCGGCCCATTGGGCGTCGTCGAGGACGATGAGGGCGGGCGCGTCGGCGGCGAGTCGGCGCAGGAGTTCCAGGACGGCGATGCGGACGGCGAGTTCGTCGGGTCCGGTCTCGGCGCCGCCGGTGCGGAGGAGGGCGACGTCGAGGGCGTCGCGGAGGTGGCCGGGCAGGCCGCGTCCGCAGGAGGTGGCGAGGATGTCGGCGAAGAGGTCGATGAGGACGAGGTAGGGCAGTTCGGCCTCGACTTCGGCGGGTGAGGCGCGCAGGACGCGGACGCCGCCGTCGCGGGCGGATCCGGCGAGGGCGTCGGCGAGGGTCGATTTGCCGATGCCGGGTGGTCCGTAGAGGAGGACGCCGCGTTGCGCGCGCAACCCGGCGGCCGCCCGCCTCATCGTCTGCCCGCGCCCCACCATGCGCACAGCGACACCTCCCGCCGTCACCTTCGGGCCAGCCTAGTGGCGAGCCGTCACGGATTGAAGACGGTTTTTGTGCGGGCTCGCTTTGGAAAGTTGGCTGTTAAGTGTGGTGTCCAGTTCGTGCTGGTGGGCGGGCTGGTCGGTTGCGGCCAGGCGGGTGGGGTGGCCGGGGTAGGACAGGCCGCCGACCTGGTGTTTCGTGCGCGGGGTCGGTAGGAAGGAGGAGCCCCCTCGCCCACGGGAAGGAGCCCGACCGTGCCCATGCGGTTGATCAGCGTCGTCGTCGACACCCCCGAATGGCAGCCGTGCCCGTCCAGTCTCCGGCGGCATCTGGTCGCCGGTCCCGGTGATCTGCTGGAGCACGTGGAGGTGGAGGCCGAGGACCGCACCACCACGTTCCGGTTGTGCGTGCTGGGTCCGCTGCGGCACGCGGTGGGCACGGCGACCAGGCTGGCGTTCGAGTCGGTGACCGGCGCCTCGGGTGGCGGCGCGTACTCGCTGCGCGAGGTGCGGGTCGGTTAGGCGAGGTCGGCGGCGGCGAGCCAGCCGCGTTCGAGGGCCTTGGCCCCGGCCTGGAAGCGGCTGGCGGCGCCCAGGCGGGTCATGAGGTCGCCGGAGAGGCGCCGGACGGTGCGCGGCGACACGCCGAGCTGCCGGGCGGCCTTCTCGTCGGTGGCGCCCCGGGCCCACAGGCGCAGGAGTTCGCGCTGCTGGAGGGTCGGCGCGCCGGACGCGGTGGTGCGGGTGACGTCGACGGGGGTGGCCTCGCGCCACACGTGCTCGAAGAGGGTCACCAGCGCGGTGACCACGCCCTGCCCGGACAGCACGAGCGCGCCGCCGGCCTGCGGGACCACGGCGCGGCGGCCGTCGAAGACGCTCATCCGCACCGGCAGCGACATCGCGGTGCGCACCTCCACGCCGTTCTCGGCGAGGCCGCGCACCAGCGCCCAGGCGGCGGCGTTGGCGCGGACGCCGTCCAGGTGCACCTGCCGGACGCGCACGCCGCCCGGGTGGTCGCCGGGCGCGGGGTCGAAGGCGAGGATCTCCTCGCGGGACTCGGCGGCCAGTTCCTTGTGGCGGGCGCGGACGGCGTCGAGCCCGTCGACGCACTCGACCTCGCCCTCGTCGCGGAACTCGACCTGACCGGCCAGGACGCGCGCGACGGCGGCCCGGCCCTCCTCGACCAGCGACTGCCTGCGCGCCACCTCGGCCTGCTCGCGCGCGACCAGCGCGCCGAGGCCGATCTCGGGGTCCACCGGCCGCAGGACGCCCGGTTCGCGCCATGACGCGCGCAGCAGGCCCATCGCGGTGAGCTCGGTGAGCGCCTCGCGGACGGTGTTCTCCTCGGCGCGCACGGCCCGCACGAGGTCGGCGACGCCCGCGCAGGGCGCGCGCAGGAGCGCGAGGTAGACCGACTCGGCGGCGGGCGTGATGCCGAGAGGTTCGAGCATGGGGGCGCTCCGTGTGGATGGGACGACTACGGGTGAAGGTTAGTGGGACGAACGGCGGAGCGACAGTGACCCGAACGGCGGACGGGCCGCCGATAGATGACGACTTGTCCCGACTGGCGTCACGTCGGCGTCTTTTGGCGGCACTCCGCCGTCGCCGGATGCCGGTGATCCATGGCAAAATCGGCCCGTGCAGATCGGGATTCTCGGGCCCTTCGAGGTTCGCACCACCGAAGGTGACATCGCCGACGTGCCGGGCGCCCGGCTGCGCGGGCTGCTGATCGCCCTCGCGCTGGAGGCCGGGCACGCCGTCCCCAAGGGGACCCTCATCGACTGGATCTGGGGTGAACAGCCGCCCTCCGACGCCGCCAACGCGCTCCAGCGGCTGGTCTCCCGGCTACGGAAGGCCCTCCCCGAGGGCACCGTGGACGGCCAGACCGACGGCTACCGGCTGACCGTCGACCCCGAATCGGTCGACGCGGTCCGCTTCGAGCGCCTCGTCGCCCGCGCCCGCGACGACGACGGCCCCCAGCGCGTCCGGAACCTGCGCGAAGCCCTCGGGCTGTGGCGCGGCGGCGCGATGCAGGACGTCGGCCTCCCCGAGAGCGCCGCCTTCGACGCCGCCGCCACCCGCCTGGAGGGCCTGCGGCTCACCGCGATGGAGGAACGCTTCGACGCCGAACTCGACCTCGGCAACGGCGCCAAACTCGTCACCGAGCTCACCGACCTCGTCGCCGCGCACCCCGTGCGCGAACGCCTCGTGGCCTCCCTCATGCGCGCCCTCGTCGCCAGCGGCCGCGACTCCGAGGCCCTCATGGTCTACCAGCGCGCCAGCGACACCCTCGCCGACACCCTCGGCGTCGACCCCTCCCCCGAACTCTCCGCGCTGCACGTGGCCCTCCTGCGCGGCGAACTCGGCCGCCGCGACGAGGAACGCAAGACCAACCTCCGCGAGGAACTCACCAGCTACGTCGGCAAGGACGCCGACGTCACCGCCGTCGCCGGGCTCATCGCCGGGCACCGCCTCACCACCCTCATCGGCCCCGGCGGCTCCGGCAAGACCCGCCTGGCCACCGAGACCGCCCGCACCATGCTCGGCGACGTCCCCGACGGGGCGTGGCTGGTCGAACTCGCCGCCATCGGCGCCGACGGCGACGTCGCCCAGGCCACCCTCGCCGGGCTCGGGCTGCGCGACTCCCTCCTCGGCGAATCCGCCGGCGCCGAACCCGTCGAGCGGCTCATCGCCGCCATCCGCGAACGCGACATGCTCCTCGTCCTCGACAACTGCGAGCACGTCATCGAATCGGCCGCCGCGCTCGCCCACCGCCTCCTCGGCGAATGCCGCCGCCTGCGCGTCCTGGCCACCAGCCGCGAACCCCTCGGCATCACCGGCGAGGCGCTGTGGCCGGTGGCGCCGCTGGCCCTCCCCGACGCCGAGGCCGACCTCGGCGCCATCGAGGCCTCCCCCTCCGTCCGGCTCCTGCGCGACCGGGCCGCCGCCGTCCGCAAGGACGTCACCGCCGACGCGGCGACCCTGCGGACCATGGCCCGCGTCTGCCGCGTCCTGGACGGCATGCCGCTGGCCATCGAACTGGCCGCCGCCCGGCTGCGCACCATGTCCATCGAGCAGCTCGCCAACCGCCTCGACGACCGGTTCCGGCTCCTCACCGGCGGCAGCCGCACCGCCCTGCCCCGCCACCGCACCCTGCGCGCGATGGTCGACTGGAGCTGGGAACTGCTCACCGAGGCCGAACGCGCCGTCCTGCGGCGCCTGTCGGTCTTCTCCGGCGGCGCCAGCCTGGAGGCCGCCGAATGGGTGTGCGCGGGCGAACCCGTCGAGCAGTGGGAGGTCCTCGACCTGATCACCGCGCTCACCGAGAAGTCCCTGCTGGTCACCACCGGCGACGACGACGCCCCCCGCTACCGCATGCTCGGCACCATCAAGGAATACGCCGACCAGCGCCTGACCGAGGCCGGCGAGACCGACGCGACCCGCCGCGCGCACCTGACGTTCTTCACCCAGCTCGCCGAGACCGCCGAACCCAACCTGCGCCGCGCCGAGCAGATCGAATGGCTGAACGTCCTGCACGCCGAACGCGACAACATCGGCGCCGCCATGCGCGGCGCCATCGCCTCCGGCGACGCCCGCGCCGCGATGTGGCTGGGCGCCAACGCCGGCTGGTTCTGGTGGCTGGCCGGGTACAAGGCCGAGGGCATGGAACTGCTCCGGGCCACCGTCGACCTGCCCGGCGAGGTCCCCGACGACATCATCGCCACCGTCTACGCCCTCCTGGTCATGTTCGCCACCACCGGACCCGGCGACGAGAACCACGCCGCGACCTGGATCCACAAGGCCTACGAGCACGGCAAGCGCGGCGACGGCGACCACCCCGGCATCGCCCTGATCGCCCCGCTGGAGCAGATGCTGCGCGACCCGTCCTCGGCCTCGCGGGCCTTCGAACCGGTCCTGAACAACCCGGACCCGTGGGTGCGGGCCCTGGCGCGGCTCCAGGTCGGCAAGATGCGCACCGTCCTCGGCGACCCCGGCCTGGAGGCCGACGCGTACCTGGAGACGGCGCTGGTGGAGTTCCAGGCCATCGGCGAGCGCTTCGGGATCTCCTTCGCGCTCTCCGAACTGGCCGAGCGGATCGCGGCGCGCGGCGAGCTCGCCGAGGCCTGCGAGTACTACGAGGAGGCCATCGCCGCGGTCAAGGAGATCGGCGCCCACGACGACGTGATCCGGTTGCGGGCCCAGCAGTCGAGCCTGTACTGGCTGAAGGGCGACCGGGAGGCGTGCGCGGCCGCGCTGGCCGAGGCCGACCGGTTCGCCGAGCGGGTCGCGTGGCCGGGGACCCTGGCGGTGCTGGCCCTGGCGAAGGCGGACGTGGCGCGCTGGAACGGCGACGCCGAGGCCGCCCGGGAGCAGATCGTGAAGGCGACGGCGGTGATGGGCTCCGACGGCGCGCAGATCGCCATCTCGGTCCATCACATGCTCGGCTATCTCGCCGAGGACACCGGGTCCTCGCGTGAGCAGCGGGTCCTGGAAGTGGCGGCGGTGACCGCGGGCGGGCACGCGCCGCTGATCGCGCGGACCATGGTCGGCCTGGCCGACCTGGCGCTGCGCGGGGATCGTCCGGAGCTGGCCGCGCGGCTGCTGGGGGCCGGTGAGACCCTCAGCGGGCTGGTCAACCACGCGCACCCCGACTACGCGCGCGCCGAGCAGGACGCGCGAAACCGCCTCGGTGACGCGAAGTTCACCGAGGCGGTTCGGGAGGGCGCGGGGACGCCGTGGGCGGAGCTGGCCGAGGTCACGCTCGCTTCTTGAACGTGGCGGTCGCCCACAGGTAGCCGACGAGGGCGAGGCCGACGCACCAGGCGATCGCGGTGATCGTGTAGCCGGTGGAGGGCGTCCCGTTCAGCAGGCCGCGCATGGTCTCGATGATCGAGGTGAAGGGCTGGTACTCGGCGAACTGCTTGAGGCCGGGGCCCATCTTGTCGGCGGGGACGATGGCGCTGCTGAAGAACGGCAGCATGATCATGGGGACGGCGGCCAGGCCCGCCGTCTCCGGCGACTTCGCGGCCAGGCCGAGGGCGACGATCAGCCAGCTGGCGGCGAAGCTGAGCAGCAGGACGATGCCGGCCAGCCCGAGCCAGTTCCCGAGGCTCGCCTCGGGCCGGAAGCCCATCGCGAAGGCCACGCCGGTGAGGGCGGCGATGGCGAGGATGTTGGTCAGCACCGTGGAGATGACGTGGCCGGTGAGGACGGCGCCGCGGGAGACGTCCATGACCTTGAAGCGGTTGATGATGCCCTTGGTCATGTCGGAGTTGACGGCGGTGGCGGTGGCGCCCAGGCCGTAGCAGACGGCCATCAGCATCATGCCGGGTGTGGCGTAGTCGACGTAGTCCTCGCCGACGCTGAACGCGTCGCCGAACATGTAGACGAACATGAACAGCATCACGATCGGCATGAAGATCGAGTTGAAGACCGATACCGGGTTGCGGGCGACGTGCTTGAAGTTGCGTCGCAGCATCACGATCGAGGAGCTCATTTCGCGGAAACCTCCGTGGCGTGGCCCGTCAGGGCGAGGAAGACGTCGTCAAGGTCGGGGGTGTGGACGGAGAACTCCTCGGCGCTGATGGAGTACCGGTCGAGGGTGTCGAGCAGGGCGCGCAGGGACTTCGTCCCGCCGTCGCCGGGGACGCGCAGGGCGAGGGCATCGTCGTCGCGGGTGGAGCCGGGCAGGATCTGCGCGGCGGCGTCCAGTTCGGCCGCGGAGGTGAAGCGCAGGCGGATGTGGGTGCCCGGGATCTGGCGCTTGAGCTCGTCGGGGGTGCCCTGGGCGACGATCTTGCCCTTGTCGAGGACGGCGACCTGGTCGGCGAGCTGGTCGGCCTCGTCGAGGTACTGGGTGGTGAGGAAGATGGTCACGCCGTCGGCGACGAGGTCGCGGATGATGGCCCACATGGTGCGGCGGCTGCGCGGGTCGAGGCCCGTGGTGGGCTCGTCGAGGAAGATGATGCGCGGGTTGCCCACGAGCGTCATCGCCAGGTCGAGCTTGCGGCGCATGCCGCCGGAGTAGGTGGAGGCGGCCTTGTCGGCGGCCTCGGTGAGCTCGAAGCGCTCCAGGAGGTCGGCGATGACGGCCTTCCCGTTGCGGACCCGGGGCGTCAGGTCGACCATGAGCTGGAGGTTCTCGCGTCCGGTGAGCAGCTCGTCGACGGCGGCGAACTGGCCGGTGACGCCGATGGCCGTGCGCACCGCCTTCGCCTGGGTGGCCAGGTCGTGGCCGGCGACGCGGGCCGTCCCGGCGTCGGCGGCGATGAGGGTGGTGAGCACGTTGACCGTGGTGGTCTTGCCCGCGCCGTTGGGGCCGAGCAGGGAGAAGATCGTCCCGGCCCGCACGTCGAGGTCGATGCCGTCGAGCACGACCTTGTCCTTGTAGGACTTCCGCAGTCCGGAGACCGCGATCGCTGTGTTCGTCATGTGGACCACTGTCACGGCGACGCCTGTCACGGCCCTGTCCTCGCCCTGACACGGCCGCTGACACCGTGTGGGGGCCGGTGTGGGCCGGTTCCCGTCCCGTTTCGTGCCGTTTTGAGTAGCCTCGGGCGGGTGGAGCCGTGTCAGCGCGATGACCGTCCGGTGTCAGCGCGGCGGGTCAATGTCGTCCCAGTCCCCGCCGCGGGGGCCGACCACACTGAGGAAGGCACCGGCATGCACACCTACGACACTCCCGCCCCCGTCTCCGCCGTCGTCGACATCGTCTTCGGGAGCGTCCGGTTCGTGGCCGGCGACCGCGCGACCACCGTCGTCGAGGTCACCCCCGCCGACTCCACGTGGGACCTGGACGTGAAGGCCGCCCGCGACGCCGAGATCGACTTCAGCGACGGCCGCCTCACCGTCAAGCACCGCCAGATGCGCCTGGCGAACCTGTTCCAGAGCCGCCACGGCCGCGTGGACGTCGTCGTGGAACTGCCCGCCGGCTCCGACGTGCAGGGCACGACCGCCAGCGGCTCCTTCACCGTCGAGGGCGCCGCCGGCGCCGTCCGCCTGAAGACCCCCACCGGTGACGTCCGCGTCGAGCGCGCCGCGAGCCTGCGCGTCCGCACCGTCGGCGGCGACGTGACCGTCGGGCACGTGACCGGTGACGCCGACGTCTCGGGGAACGGGGCCATCCGCCTCGACCGCGTCGACGGCGACGCCGTGGTCAAGAACATCGGCGGCACCAGCGTCCTCGGCGAGATCGGCGGCGACCTGCGCGTCAACTCCGCCAACGGCGACATCACCGTCGGCGCGGCCCGCGGCACCGTCAACGTCAAGACCGCCTCCGGCGACCTCCGCCTCGGCGAGATCGGCACCGGCCCCGTCGAGCTCTACACCCCCAACGGCGACGTGGAGATCGGCGTCCCCCACGGCACCGCCGTCGCCCTGGACGCCCGCGCCACCGCCGGCCGCGTCCGCGAGTACGCCGGAGCGGTCGCGACGACCGAGCGCACGGTGAAGGTCCGCGCCCGCACCCACGGCGGGGACATCACGATCAACTACGTGTGAGAGGGGACCGACATCGAGCACACGGGAGATCGCGGGAGCACCGGCCCACCCGCCACGAGCATCGCAACGACGGCCCGAAGACCCTCTCGCGCATGAGGCGAGGGGGTCTTCGCATGCCGCGGGACCTCACCCCTCAACCACTCAGGCCGAACTCACCCACTCGCGCGACCACCGGGGGTCCGGGGTTCCCCCCGGCGTGGGGTCCGGGGCTCGGGCCCCGGAAAAACAGCGAAGGCCCGCGCTCTTTACGAGCACGGGCCTTGCCTGGAAAGTGGAGCTGAGGAGATTCGAACTCCTGGCCTTCTCGATGCGAACGAGACGCGCTACCAACTGCGCCACAGCCCCTCACCAGCCGCCTTGCGGCGGTGCGGTGACTACCTTAGCACGAGGGTTTCGGGGCCCTTAAATCCATAGCTTGTCGAGCCACATGCGCGCGTACCAGTCGTCGTAGGTGATGGGCGATCCGGTGTAGATCGGGTAGAAGTACGCGAAGCACAGGGCGATGACCACTACGTATCCGGCGAGGACGAACGCGCCGGTCATGCGTCGTTCCACTGTGGTCTCCCGCCCGGCGCCGCCGATCATGCCGAGGGCGAAGACCACGGCCAGGATCAGGAACGGCTCGGCGGGCAGGGCGTAGAAGAAGAACATGGTGCGCTCGGGGTAGTTGAGCCAGGGCACGACTCCGGCGAGGGCGGCGATGAGGACCGCCCAGGCGCGCCAGTCGCGTTTGGCGATGCCCCACCAGACGAGGGCGATGAGCGCGGGGAGGAACGACCACCAGAGGAGGGGGGTGCCCAGGAGCAGGACCTCGCCGGCGCAGTTGGCGGCGCCGCAGTCGATGTCGTTGGACCAGTAGTAGGCCACCGGCCGGGCGTCGAGGAGCCACTGCCAGGGCTGCGACTCGTAGGTGTGGTCGGCGGTGAGCGTCTCGTGGAAGCGCAGGACGTCCTCGTGGTACTTGAGGAGGTTCTGGAGGGCGCCGATGACGGGTGGTTCGGCGCGGCCCTGGGACTGGAGCCAGTGGCGTCCCCAGCCGTCGTCGCTCATGAACCAGCCGGTCCAGGTCGACACGTAGACGGCGACGACGATGAGGCCGCACAGGACGAGCCAGCCGGTCTCGTCGATGAGGGTGTCGCGGAAGGCGTGGGGGACGCCGGCGGACTTGCGGGTCCGGTACTCCCACACGAAGGCGAGGATGAAGAAGCCGATGACGTACCAGACGGCGCTCCATTTGACGCCGAGTCCGCAGCCGAGCATGACGGCGGTGGCCAGGCGCCACCACGGGACGGCGAAGGGCGGGCGGCGGCGGGTGGGGTCGAGGCCGCCGGCGAGGGCGGTCATCCAGCGCTTGCGCCGCTGGTCGCGGTCCAGGAGCAGGAAGTAGAAGGCGGCCAGCACGAAGACCAGCAGGAACACGTCCAGCAGGGCGGTGCGGCCGGTGACGAAGGCCATCCCGTCGAGGGCCATGAGCAGTCCGGCGGCCCCGGCCAGGATCGGCGAGCCGAAGAGGCGGCGGGCGATGCGGATGATCAGCAGGACGGAGATGAGCCCGGCGGCCACGGCGCTGATGCGCCAGCCGAACTCGTTGTAGCCGAAGATCTTCTCGCCGATGGCGATGAGCCACTTGCCCAGGGGCGGGTGGGCGACGAAGGCGCCGCTGCGGGCCTTGTCGTCCCATTCGACGCCGTGGTTGAGCAGGTCCCAGGAGTCCTGGGCGTAGTAGACCTCGTCGAAGATCATGCCGCGCGGGTGGACGAGGCCCACGAAGCGCAGGATGACCGCGACGGCCATGACGGCACCGGTGACGATCCAGTCGCGCAACCGGTCGGTGGGCAGGCTGGGGGTGAGCCGCTCGCGTACTTCGGGAGCGGTGGAGAGGACGCTGGAGGCGGTCTGCTCCCGTTCGGCGATGGCGGTCATCCACGCGATCCTAAGCTTTCCACGTGACTGACGCAGCACCCGGCCGCTTGATCCTCCTCGGCGCCCCTCTCGGAAACCCGGCCGACGCCTCCCCGCGGATCGCCGAGGTGATCCGCTCCGCCGACGTCGTGGCGGCCGAGGACACCCGAAGACTGCACCGGCTCGCCCGGGAACTCGGTGTTTCACCCGAGGGGAAGGTCGTCTCCTATTTCGAGGGCAACGAGTCCGAGCGCGAGTCGGGGCTGGTGGACGCCCTGAACGCCGGGTACACCGTCGCGGTCATCACCGACGGGGGAATGCCCTCGGTCTCGGACCCGGGTTTCCGGCTGGTGCGGGCCGCGGTGGACGCCGGGATCCCGGTGACCTCGGTACCGGGCCCGTCGGCGGTGACGACCGCGCTGGCGGTGTCGGGCCTGGCCAGCGACCGGTTCTGCTTCGAGGGTTTCCCGCCGCGTAAGCAGGGGGCGCGCCGGGCCGCCTTCCACGATCTGGCCGCCGAGCGCCGCACGATGGTGTTCTTCGAGTCTCCGCACCGGGTCGAGGCGACCCTGGCCGACCTGCGCGAGGTCTTCGGCGCCGACCGGCAGGCCGCGTTGTGCCGGGAGCTGACCAAGACCTTCGAGGAGGTCCGGCGGGGGACGCTCGCGCAGCTCTGCGAGGGCGTCGCCGCCGACGCCCCGCGCGGCGAGATCACCCTCGTCATCGCCGGGGCCGAGCCGGCCGCGCCCGCCGAGGCGAGCGACGCCGACCTGGCCGAGGCGGTCGCGGAGCTCGAAGAGACCGGGACGCAGCGCAAGGCGGCCATGGCGGAGGTCGCCGCGCGGCACGGCCTGCGCCGCCGGGACGTGTACGAGGCGTTGTTGCGCGTGAAGGAGGGGGACGACGGATGAGCGAGGACTGGGCGAAACTGGCGCCGGGCTGGGACCCGGCGTCCCGCAGCGACGCCGTCGACACCGAGGCCGAGGAGACCCTCGACGGCATCGAGAAGACCGCCCGGCAGGTCGCCGGGGGCGGCATCCGCGCGGCGGTGCTGGGCGTCAACGACGGCCTGGTCACCAACCTGTGCCTGACGCTGGGGGTGGCGGGGGCGGCGACGAGCGCGGGGACGGTGCGGCTGTCCGGCCTGGCGAGCCTGGTCGCGGGCGCGCTGTCGATGGCGGCCGGGGAGTGGGTCTCGGTGCGCAGCCAGGTCGAGGTCGCCCAGGGCATCGAGCGCGACCTGCACCGGGCCTGGCACCTGTCGCCGCCGGTGGTGCTGGCGCGGCTGGCGCGGTCCATGCGGCGGCACGGCCTGGACGCCGAGACGGCCGAGCGCGCCAGCGAGGGCGTGGTCTCGGCGAAGCGGACCGCCTCGAAGGACGCCGCCACGATCCTGTTCGGCGTCAACTCCGACGACGCCGGTTCACCGTTGATCGCCGCGGTCTCATCGTTGCTGCTGTTCATGGTCGGCGCGTTCATCCCGCTCGCGCCGTGGTTCGTCACCGACGGCGGCACCGCCGTGCTGTGGTCGGCGACGCTGACGGCGGTGGCGTCGCTGTTCGTGGGCGGCTACCTCGGTGTGGGCTCGGGCCGCGGCCCCTGGTGGGGCGCGGCCCGGCAGCTGCTCATCGTCGCGGTCGCCTCCGCGGTGACCTATTTCGTGGGTGACGTGTTCGGCGCGGCGGTGGCCTGATCTTCCCGCGGAGACCTGTCTTTCAGGATCAGGATCGCCGGGATGAGGGCCAGGACGAAGGGCGTCGGCTCCAGCAGGTAGGCGCCGCCCAGCGCCCACAGGCCCACGCCCCAGCCCACGAACCTCGGCACGGGCACGCCCCGGCGTCCCTGGTGGACGGTGAACGCGCCGAGCAGCAGCAGGGGGACGCTGAAGCTGCCGTAGGACGACCAGAACGCGCCCAGCGAGGGCTGGATCGAGGTCGGATCGGCCTTCGGGTCCCACAGCTCCAGCCCGAACCAGCCCGGCACGTGCTTGTAGGCCAGCCCGGTCATCAGGACCAGGTGGATCACACCGAGGGCCATCATGATCCGGCCGGCCCAGAGGGTCTTGCGCATGAGGGGACTCCCTTTCAGAGACTATCGACGACACGGCACAACTTACGGAACCGAGAGTATCGGAACTCGTGGTTCTGTATTATGCGTCCATGTCTCCCAACCGTCCAGGCCGCCCCCGCGATGAACGCGTCGACGCCGCGATCCTGCAGGCCACGCGCGTGCTGCTGGCCGAAGCCGGCTACGCCGGGCTCACCGTCGCCGCCGTCGCCGCCCGCGCCGGCATCGGCAAGGCCGCCATCTACCGCCGCTACGCCACCAAGCAGGAGATGGTCTTCGCCGCGACCATGCACGGCGCCCAGGTCCCCCAGCCGCCCGACACCGGCTCCCTGCGCGCCGACCTGCGCTGGCTCGCCGCGACCATCACCGGCATGATCGGCGCCCCCGGCGTCGGCGGCGTCCTCGGCGGCCTGCTCGCCGACATGGAGGACGAGGCCGTGGCCACCGCCATGCGCGGCTTCGCCGCCCTGGAACGCGCCACCATCGCGCTGATCCTGGACCGCGCCACCGCGCGCGGCGAACTCCCCGCGGCGCCCGACCCCGCCTTCGTCCACGCGGTGATGATGGGCGCGATCTTCGCGCGCCTGCACGTCTTCGGCGAGGGCGACCGGGAGGGCTTCGCCGATGACCTGGCCAGCACCGTGGCAGGGGGGTTGATTCACCCGGCCGGGGGACTCCCCCGGCAGGGGGATGGGACCGCCACACCCGGGTGAGGGACGGCCGCCGCCCGTCGGCGAGGCTGGAGCCATGAAGACTCCTCAGGCGGCGGTGATCGCGGCCCTCGGCGGGCTCGCCTACGCCGCGAGCAAGATCCACTTCGCCGTTCGCGGTGAACTCGGGATCGACGGCTTCGAGGCCACCCCCGAGGCCAACGCCGCCTTCGGGGACGCCACCGCCGCGCAACTGGGCAACGCCGCCCTCGGCGTCATCACCGCCGCCTTGGCGCTGGCCCTGCTGCGCCGCTGGCCGCGCTGGGTGGAGGTGGGGTTGCACATCGCCTCGTGGGGAGCACTGCTGCTGATCGGCGCGGGCTTCGTGGGGTTCGCGCTGCGCGCTGCTGGGGTGGTGAGCAACGCGGACGGGATGCCGGTGAACGGGTGGAGCTGGGTGACGGTCACGCTGGGGGCGGTTTGGGTTGGGGCTTGGGGGTACGGGCTGGTGGGGCACTGGCGACGGGGGCGGGTGGAGGAGGAGTCGGCTTGAGGCCAAAGCCGCAGGCAAAGAGCACAGGAGCGGCCCCCCACGCGGGGGGAAGTGTTTTGGCCGCGTGTTTGAGAAAGACGCGCGCGTGCAGCGGCGCAACCAACCCCCAGAGCCACGGCTCACCGTGTGCCGAAGAGCGGAGGCCGCCTCCGGCTCGGGGGAAGTGTTTTGACTTCCGGGGTCCAGGGGACGGAGTTCCCTGGTGGGTCCAGGGCAAGGCCCTGGTCTGGTGCAGGGCGAAGCGCCTGCTACCCCGACCAAAACGGCCGGGAGGCGAGGTGACACCGCAGGTGTCACTCGCTTGAAAAGAAGGGCCGGGGCGCCGCCCCGGCCCCGAACCGCCCCGGCCCCGCACCGGTCCCGCGTCGCCCGGCCTCGCTCCACCCCGGCTTCTCTTCTCGGGTGCGTGGGACTTGCGGCCGTGGTTTGTCGTCTTCTCCGTTTGGTGCCCAAGGGGCTTTGCCCCCTGGACCCCCACCAGGGAACTCCGTCCCCTGGACCCCGGGAACTCAAAACACTTCCCCCGAGCCGGAAGCGGCCTCAGCTTTTGGCACCCGGTGGTGTCGTGGCCAACCGGGTTGGTTGCGCCGCCGCACGCACGCGTCCCTCGCAGACACCCGATCAAGACACTTCCCGCTCGGCGGTGCTCACCCTCGTCCGATGCCTCGCCCGGCTGGATGCGCTACGCGCCCAGCCCACCGGTCCCCGGCTTCGCCTCGGCCTTCGCCTCGACCTTCACCTCGGCCCTGCTCCCAGCCACCCTAAACATTCGCCGCAGGCGACTCATAAGACCGCCCCCGGATCCCCTTCGGACGCGTCGGCGGCTGCGTCTCCTCGCGCCCCACCGGCGGCCGACCCGCGTCGTCGTGATCGTCGTCGTCCTCGTCCCGCTCCCGCGGGACCGCCTCCGGCTCCTTCTTCTCCGCGGGCCGGTACAGCACCGGCGCGGGCTCGTCCGGCCAGCGTGGGTCGATCAGTGGGGGCTGGGACTCGGCGACCGCCGAGACCTGGCGGGGGACGCGTGGGGCCTCGGTGATCTCTCCGCGCACGGTGCGTCCGGAGGCCAGGGCGCGCAGGCGCAGGTGGCGGACGTACCAGAGCAGGAGGAGGAAGACGACGCCGAAGCCGATCCAGAACCCGGGGCCGAGGAAGACCACACCGGCGAGCTCGGCGAGGCAGACCACCAGCATCCCGATGAGGATGCGGCGGTGGCGACGTCGCCACCAGGCGCGTCGTTCGTTGTCTGCCACGTCCGTCTCACCCACCGAGCGCGAGGAAGCCTGAGCCGTCAACCGTACCGAGGCCGCGCGCGCACGGCCAGCTCGTTGCCACCCGGGTGAACTGTCGTCTGTGCGACTTTCGGGTTCATCCTCGGGCGCGCAGGCCGCTACGGTGGTCTTCTTGTCGCGACGGGAGAGGACGCGGGCGGTGGAGGCCTCGCGCTCGGCGGCGATGCGCTCACCGGCGTCGTAGCGGCGCACCAGCGCGGGCGCCAGGGCGAGTAGCCCGGCGGCCGCGAGAATCGCCAGCAGCACCGACGTCGGCATTCGCGTTCCCACCCTCCTCGCTGTTACCCGAGGGTACGCCCCCGACCCGTGCGCGGGCGCGGGTTTGGCCTCCCCCGTACCCCGAAGTGGACGGTCAGTGGGCCTTGAGCAGTCCCCGGGCGCGTTCCATCATGCCGCCCCGTTCGAGGACGTCCTCCATGGTGACGGCGTAGCCGATGTGGTCGCGCCAGGCGCCGTCGATGTAGAGGTAGCGCTCGTGCAGGGCCTCCTTGCGGAAGCCGAGTTTCTCCACCACCCGCTGCGAGGGCCGGTTGTCGGGCTGGATGTTGACCTCGATGCGGTGCAGGCCACCGCGGGAGAAACAGTGATCGACGACCAGGGCCACCGAGGTGGGGATGATGCCGAGCCCGGCGTGTCCCTTGTCTACCCAGTAGCCGATGTAGGCGGAGCGGAAGGCGCGGCGCACGATGTTGCCGACGGTGAGCTGGCCGACGAAGTTCCCGTCCCAGCAGACCGCGAAGGGCATGGCCGTCCCGGCGCGCGCGGTGCGCTTCAGCTCGCGGTGCAGGGCGCGGAAGGAGGCGACCGTGTGGGTGTCGTGCCAGCTGCCCAGGGACGTGGGCTCCCAGCGCGACAGCCAGCCCTCGTTGGCGCGGCGCAGGTCGCTCCACGCCCTGGCGTCCGAGCGCTTGTAGGGACGCAGGGACAGCCGGCCCTCGGTGAGCACGACGGGCCAGCCCATACGTTCTTCAGTCATCGGCGCCTGTCAAAGAGGAGTACGTCCACGGTGGACCCGGCGGGGGCGTTGGTGACCTTCTCCCCCAGCACCATCAGGCCGCTGGCCACCGCCAGACCGGACAGAGTGTACGGACCCCCCGACAGCGGCGCCACGGTGTACCCGCCGCCGCGGCGCTCCTGGACGTCGGCGGGCCGGAACTCCCGCAGACCCGCCGGAGACGACACCGTCTCCAGGAGGTGCGCCTTCACCTGCTGCCGGAACACCGGCTCCACCCCCGCCAGACGGCGGATGATGGGACGGGCGAAGGCCTCGAAGGCGATGAGCGCGGCGCCGGGCTCGCCGGGCAGGCAGATGATCGGGATCTCCTCGGGCCCGATCGTGCCGAAGCCCAGGGTCGAGGACGGGAAGATGGACACCGTGGCGAAGTCGACCGCCCCGTCGCGCCCGAAGGTGCGGCGGACCATGTCGCCGGGGCCGAGGCCGGTCCCGCCGGTGGTGATCACCAGGTCCGAGCGCAGGGTCTGGTCGTCGAGGACGCTGCGCAGGGCCTCCGGCTCGTCATCGCAGATGCCGATGCGGAAGGCGTGCGCGCCCGCCTCGGCGGCCGCGGCGGTGAGCGCCGGGGAGTCGACGTCGACGATCTGGCCGGGCTGGCTCATCCGCCCGGCGTCCATCAGCTCGTCGCCGGTGGCGATGATGACCACGCGCGGTTCCGGGCGCACGTGGACGTCGCTGACGCCGGAGGCGGCGAACAGCGCGATCAGGTGCGGCGTGACCTGCTGGCCCGCGCGGCCCAGGACCTGCCCGGCGGAGACCTCGTCCCCGGCCCGGCGCAGGCCGTAGCCGCGCTTGGGCACCTCCCCTATCTCCACGGTGGCCATGCCCTGGTCGGTCCACGACGTGGGGACCACGGCCTCGGTGCCGGTCGGCAGCGGCGCGCCGGCGGCCACCGAGAAGCAGGTGCCGGGCAGGATCCGCACCGGCCGCCACGAGGACGCCGAGACGTCCCCGAGGACCTTCAGCTGCACCGGCCGCCGGGGCGTGGCCGCGACGATGTCGTCGAAGCGGACGGCGTAGCCGTCCACGGTGGAGTGGTCGAACGCCGGTACCGCGCCGGGCGCGGTGACGTCGGCCGCGAGGGCGTGCCCGTGCGCCTGCGTCAGGTGCACGTCAATGGACGGCAGTGGACGCACCCGCGCGAGGGCGTCGCTGAGGAACCGCACCAGTGGCACCACTTCGTCGCCCCGCTGCGCGTCGGGATGGAGCTCAGCCATCGACGTACACCCCCAATCACCTATCCCTGAGTTTCCACGAAACGGACCAGCCAGTCCCGAAACGCGCCGAGATCATCTCGCTCGCAGGCCAGCTGCACGACGGCCTGGAGATACCCGACGGGCTCCCCGGTGTCGTAGCGCTTGCCGCGGAAGATGATGCCGTGCACGGGCGTGCCGCCGTCCAGCAGGCGCAGCATCGCGTCGGTCAGCTGGATCTCGTTGCCGCGGCCGGGCTTGGTCTCCCGGATCGCCTCGAAGATCTGCGGCGGCAGGACGTAGCGGCCGATGAGGATGAGGTTGGACGGGGCCTCGTCCACCGTGGGCTTCTCGACCAGGCCGGTCACCTCGACCACGTCGCCGTCGCCGCGCACCGCCGCCACGCCGTAGCGGTCGACGTCCTCGCGCGGGACCTCCAGCAGCGCCAGGACGATCCCGCCGGTCTCACGCTGGAGCTCCAGCATCCGCGGCAGCAGCCGGTCGCCGATCTCGGTGAACTCGTCGGCGAGCAGGACCGCGAAGGGCTCGTCGCCGACGTGCGACTCGGCGTAGGAGATGGCGTGCCCGAGACCGAGGGGCTCGCCCTGGCGGCAGGTGTAGATCTCGGCGAGGTCGCAGGGTTCGAGGATGGCGCGCAGGCGCTCCTCGTCGCCCTTCTCGGCCAGCCGGGCCTCCAGGTCGGGGCGGCGGTCGAAGTGGTCGACCATGGACGTCTTGCCGCGCCCGGTGACCAGGAGGATGTCGCGCAGGTCGGCGGCGGCGGCCTCTTCCACGATGTACTGGAGGACGGGCCGGTCCACGACCGGGAGGAGCTCTTTGGGGACGGCCTTGGTCGCCGGAAGGAATCGGGTGGCGAACCCGGCGGCCGGGATGACCGCCTTGAGTGGACGGTCCGGTGGCGTTGGCTCACGGTTCGACATGAGTGTGAGCCTACGGGTTCACCGTCCGCAGTCGCGGGAACGATCTAAGTGACGGGTGTCCGGTCGTCGGCGGCGGGCTCCTCGGCGGGCCGGGACACTCGGTAGGTGTCTCGCCCTGCGGCCTTGGCCGCGTACAGGGCCTCGTCGGCGGCGGCGAGGACGGCGGCGCCGGTCTCGCCGTGGTCGGGGAAGATCGCGATGCCCATGGAAATGGTGACGGGGATGGTGCGCTCGGGTTCGCCGTCCTTGCCGGGGATCGTGAACGCGCAGCCGCGGATGGCCTCGCCGAGGCGGCGGGCGACGGGGATGGCGCCGTAGCGGTCGGTCTCGGGCAGCAGGACCACGAACTCCTCGCCGCCGTAGCGGAAGGCGAAGTCGACCTCGCGGATCTGGGCGGTGATGCGGGAGCCGAGTTCGATGAGGACGCGGTCGCCGACGGGATGGCCGTAGGTGTCGTTGACCTCTTTGAAGCGGTCGAGGTCGATGGCGATGACGGCGGTGCGGCGGCCGAAGCGGTGGGCGCGCTCGACCTCCTTGTCCATGGTGACCTTGAGGTAGCGGTAGTTCCACAGCCCGGTGAGGGGGTCGGTGAGGGACAGCCGCTGCGCCTCCTCGTGCAGGAGGACGTTCTCCACGGCGACGGCGGCCTGCCCGGCGAAGGTGCGCAGGGTCGACAGGTCGGTGTCGTCGAACTCGTCGAAGCCGAGGCGGTCGTAGAGGGCCAGGACGCCGACGGGTTTGCCCGCGCCGTGCCCGAGGACGTCGGCTCCGGCGAAGGGCACGGCGATGTAGGTGTGACATCGGGGTTCGGAGGGCGCCAGGGGCGTCTGCTCGGTGACGCGTCCCCGGCGGGGTTCACCGGCGGCGACGATGGCGCCGAGGAGCCCCTCGCCGACGCGGATGCGCATGCCGGTGGGCGGCAGGCCGGTGTGGGTGCGCGCGACCAGCGTCAGGCCGGGGTCGTCGGTGTCCTCGTCGACCAGGAGTATCGCCCCCGCCTGGGCGCCGGTGGCGGTCATCGCGGTGGAGAGGATGACTTCGAGGATGCGGTCCAGGTCGTGCGTGGAGGACAGGGTGTCGCCGAGGAGGCCGAGGTTGCCGCGCAGCTGGTCGCGGCTGGCGGTGAGGGCCTGGACGTAGCCCTGCATCTCGCGGGTCATCCGGTTGAAGGTCATGGCGAGGGCGGCGACCTCGTCGCCGCCGCGCACGGGCACCCGGGCGTCCAGGTCACCGGCGGCGACCCGGTCGGCGGCGATGGCCAGCTCGGTCACCGGTCTCGTGGTGGATCTGGCCAGCCACCAGGCGGCCAGCACGGCCAGGATCCCGGCGGCGGCGACGGCGACCAGCAGGATCGGGTACAGCCCGGTGGGCAGGTCGCGGGTGGTGGACAGGGCCATGCGCAGGGGCTGCCCGCCCTCGGGGGCGACGACCTGGATGAGGCCGCCGTCGGCGGTGTCGCCGGGCTTGCCGGGCTCCATGTCACGGGCCTTGGCCGCCAGGGCCGCCCCGGCGTCGGCGCTGGAGACCGGCGGGTCGGACAGGATCGTCACGTCGCAGCCGGACAGGGCGGCGAAACCGTCGAGGAGGTCGGCGTCGATGGGGAAGCCCGCGCGGACCACGCCGACGGGGTTCCGGTCGCCGTCGTAGATGGTGATGTGCGCGGCGAGCGCGGCGACGGTGCCGCCGGGCCCCTTCTCCGCGCCGTCCCCGGCGGGGGCGACGGTGCCGTCGGAGCAGTCGATCCAGGAGTGGACGCGCGCGCCGTTCTGCGCGATGGTCTCGCCCTCGGCGTCCTCGACGGTGACGGTGGCGGCCAGGCCGCGGTTGGTCACGTCGTCGGCGAACTCGGCCGCGCGGGCCTGGGACAGCGAGCCGGATTCGCCGGCGAGGAGCCCGAGGGTCTGCGCGGCGGCCGACAGGCGCGTGCAGAGGGAGTCGACGGCGGTGCGCAGGCTCGCCGCGCCGTATCCGAGCCGCTCCTGGGCGCGGTTGGCGCCGACGGCGGTCACCGTGACGCCGACGAACAGCGCGCCGACCAGTACGGGCCCCAGGACGACCGCCAGGAAGGCGGCGGTGAGCCGCGCTCGCAAAGTCAAGTCGCGCTCACCCCAGTCCCACTGAGAGCCTCGTCGGTCTAGTCGCCCGCGGCCCGGAGATCACGTCGCCCACCGGTACCGTTCGCGCACGGGCCGCAGTCCGCTCGATGCAATGTAACCATCGGTCGCACTCGCCAGCACACCACGTTCAGACAACGATTGACCACCGCTCCCGGCAACGTGCGGCATTGATCCTCGGAAGGGTGATACGGATGGAATCCGACCGGAGGACCGAAAAGCGCGCTTTGCGACAGCGGTTCCTGGCCCGCCGCCGCGGGCTGTCCACCATGGAGCGTAGAGGTGCCGACCTGGAGATCCTCTCCGCCCTCGGCGCCGCCTGCGGTGATCTCGCGGCCCCCGGCGCCGACGTCGCCGCCTACGTCCCGATGGCCGATGAACCCGGTGGCGGCGACCTGCCCGAACGTCTTCGTGATCTCGGTTACGGCGTCCTGCTGCCGGTGCTGCTGCCCGACGACGACCTCGCCTGGGGACGCTATGACGGCACCCTCGTGCCCGGGCGGCTGAAGGGCCTGCTGGAGCCCCCGGGCGAGGCCGTGGAGTTCACCGCCGCGCTGGTGATCGTCCCCGCCCTGGCCGTGGCCGCCGACGGGACGCGCCTGGGCCGCGGCGGCGGGTCCTACGACCGCGCGCTGGCCCGCGTCCCCGCCGGTGTGCCGCTGCTGGCGCTGCTCGACGAGGAGGAGTTCGTGGACGCGCTGCCCGCCGAACCCCACGACCGGCGCGTCACCGCCGTGGTCACCCCGGCGGGCCACCGGCCCCTGTGAGGATGGCGTTGCTCACCACACCGGCGCCTCCGGCTGGACGATTCGCCCACCGCCCTGCACAATTAGCACTTGGCCTAGCGGAGTGCCAGTCTTTCCCGGAGGAACCGTGCCTACCTACCAGTACGCCTGCACCAACTGCGGCGAGCAGCTCGAAGTGGTGCAGAAGTTCACCGACGAGGCCCTCAAGGTGTGCCCCAACTGCTCGGGCGACCTGCGCAAGGTCTTCTCCGCGGTCGGCGTGGTCTTCAAGGGCAGCGGCTTCTACCGCACCGACAACCGCACCGGCTCCTCCAAGGAATCGGCGAAGTCGACCTCGGCGACCACCACCTCCTCCCCCGCCGCCGGCTCCGGCTCCGGCTCGGGTGAGAAGAAGGCCGAGAGCAAGCCCAAGCCGAAGAGCGACACCAAGGCCGCCTGAGCGGCGTGACACCATTTCAAGGTGACCGCCGACCTCTCTGAGCTGCGCGCCCTCCTCCTCGACCGCGACCGCCTCGTCTCCGCCGTGGCCGCCGGACGGATCAAGGGCACCGAAGCGCCTCCCCACACCCGCCTGCGCCCCGTGACGGTGAAGGCGGGCGAGGCACTCCAGCTGGAGACCTCCGACGGCGCGCGGCCCACCGTCCAGAACCTGCCCTGGACCCCCGAGACGGTCGACGAACTGCTCGCCCGGCCCTACGGCAACTGGCACGTGGAACTGACCGACGCCACCGTCCAGGTCCGGGTCACCAAGCGCGGGAAGGCGTTCCTGCACCGCACGGAGGCCTCCCGGGTCCGCGACACCTCTCACGACCGCGCCAAACCCCACCTGATCGCCCCCGACGACCCCCTCTTCGACGTGGTCGGCGGCGACGCGGCCAAACGCCGCCAGGTCGACGCGTTCCTGCACCTGGTGGACGGCTCGCTCACCGGCTCGACGCCCCTGCGCGTGGTCGACTTCGGCTGCGGCAACGCCTACCTCACCTTCGCCGCCTACCGCCACCTCGCCGCCTCGCGAGAGGTCGAGGTGATCGGCGTCGACGTCCGCGAGGACCAGCGCGTCCGCAACGGCCAGGTCGCCACCGAACTGGGCTGCGCCGACCGCGTCCGCTTCGTCGCCGACACCGCCGCGTCCGCCGACCTGCCGGGAGCCGACGTCGTCCTCGCCCTCCACGCCTGCGACACCGCCACCGACGAGGCCCTGGCCCGCGGAGTGTCCCTGGGAGCCGCGCACATCTTCGCCGCCCCCTGCTGCCACCACGACATCGCCGCCCAACTCCGCTCCGGCTCCGCCCCCGCGCCCTACGGCTCCCTCGTCCGCGACGGGATCCTCCTGGAGCGCTTCGCCGACACCCTCACCGACGCGCTGCGCGCGCTGCTGCTGCGCTCGCTCGGGTACGAGGTCGACGTCGTGGAGTTCATCGCCTCGGCGCACACCCCGCGGAACACGATGCTGCGGGCACGCCGCGCGGACGTCCCGGCGGCGCTGCGCACGGCGGCGCGGGTGGAGTACGACGGGCTGGTGGCGGCTTGGGGGGTCAAGCCGCGGCTGGCGGGGTTGCTGGGGTAGGGCTTTCGCGCGAGCTTCTTGCCGCTTCCCCCTCCTCTCCAGCCCTCCCTGTGTGGGCTGGTTGCGGGTCGCGGATCTCCTGTCGTGCGGTCTTGGCGACGGTGAACGAGGAACCTGGGGGTGTCAAGCCAAAGAGCGCGGCTTGACACCCCCAGAACCCTCGTTCATGGACCCGTCAGTCCACCCGCCAGAAGATCCCGCTTCCGGGCCGAAAGGTGGCGGGCGTGGGCTTGTCCGTCGTGGCGGCTCGTCTTGCGTCTTTCGGCCGGTCTGTGCGAGGGCCCTACAAGGCTTCGCATCGCACCCGGACCGTTTCCGGCTCGCGGCTTGTCCACGGGCCGGCTTCGACCTTGGGGTGGGGGTGGTTCTGCCGGGCGTTCGTCTCCGGCCGGGCCGGGTTGGGTTTGGGCCGGGCTCATCGACTCCGCCGACTGGGCTGGAGACTTCGGGTGCCGTCCTGGCGCGCGCTCGGGGACCTTGCCGGGGACGGGCCCGCCGTCCTACTCCCAGTGCGGCGGGCGGTCCTCCAGGTACCGGCTGTCCTCGTCGCCCCAGCCGCGGTTCTCGCCCCAGCCGCGGTCGGTGTCGTCGCGGGTCTGGTCGGGCAGGATGTCCAGGTCGTCGGACAGGTCGACCACGCGGTCGTCGTCGGGTCGGGTCACGTCTCTACTCCCACTGGTGCCGCTCGGCGTGCCTCTCGCAGCTTATCCGGGCGGGCCGGTGGGGTCTCTCCTCTCCAACATCGGTGTCCGGGGTGTCCCGGTGTGCGACCGTGTACCAAACTGGCCGCCATGAGTTCGTCCGCCGATCTGGCCCACCGGTTGCTCGTCATGCTGTGTCACCGCTACGCGTTCGGGGACGTGCGCGCGCTGGTCACCGGGCTGGAACTGCCCGCGCCGACGCTGGCGAGACTGCGCAGACTGTGCCTGTTCGGCCAGCGGCTGGCCGATCTGGACGCCGAGGACTTCGACATGGGCGGCCTGCTGGACGACGCTGGCCCCGAGCTGCGGGCGCTGGTGGTGCGCGCGCGGCGGTGCCGGATGCCACAGGAGCCGGGCGAGGTCGACCGGGGCGCGCTGAAGACGATGCGCCCGGCGTTCCGGCTGCTGCTGGAGGTCCTGGAGGCCCGGTGGCGGCGGGGTGACATGGCGGGGCTGGTCTCCTGCGCGCACATCATGTCCGAGTACCTGCCGCTGCTGATCTGGGAGTCGGTGTGGGGGCACGCGGGCGATCCCGCGCTGCTGCCGTCGACGATGGCCGTCGAGGACTCCCGCTTCGGCGACCGCGAGGCCCAGGACGAGCGCCGATGCGAACACAACCGCACCGACGCCGGCGCCACGCAGCGGTCCCTGAAGGTCGCCACCGGACCGGGTGAGGGCTGGCGCGCCTACCTCGACCGGCAGCACTCGAACGTCTCTCACGCGCTGGCGGTGTGCGCGGCGCGCTGCCGTTCGCGCTGCGGCGTCATGAACACCCTCGACGCCGATGTCGCCGAGTCGCTCGCGGTGCGCAACGGCGTCGCGCTCGCCTTCGGCGACAGCGCGCTCATCCGCCTGCGGCACGCCGCCCCGGTCGGGCACGGCTTCGGGGTGCCCTCCCGCGAGGAGGTCATGGAGGTGTGGCTGCGCAGCCGCGAGGCGATCGCCAAGCGCGGCGACATCGGCGCGGCGGTGGCCACCGAGGACGGCTTCTGCCTGCCGGGCCTGCCGAGCCTGTTCAGCGCGCTCGCGGGCGTCGAGCTGGAGGCCGACACGCTGCTGCGCGACGTCGCCGACCTGACCGTGCGGACCCTGGCGTCGGTGCGGCCGGCCCCTCAGGGCTCCGGCACGTAGGCCGAGGGGAGCGGCGCGCGGTCGCTCCACCCGAGCGCGCGGTAGAGGGCGCGGCCGTCGTCGGTGCCGACCAGCAGGCCGGTCCCGACGCCGCGCGCGCCCGCCTCCGCCAGCAGCACGGCCACCACGAGCCTGCCCAGTCCCCGGCGGCGGTGCCCGGGCTCGGTGACGATCTTGTCGAGGACGCCGAAGTCGCCCGCGAGCCCGAGCCGCCCGTACGCGGCGGCTCCCGCGGCGTCCCGGACGCTCACCGCGAGCACTCCCGGCTCCTCGCCCGCCTCGACGCTGTACCCCTCGGGCGCCGCCGGGACGTCCGTCGTGACCGGCCCGGTCATCAGGTATCCGGGCGGCCCGGGCGTCCACCCCGGCAGGGCGGCGTGCAGGTCCCCGGGCTCGGCGACGGCCTTCACCCACGCGCCGGGCACGGCGTCCACGTCCAGCGCGGGCAGGGCGCCGAGGTCGTGCAGGACGTGCCGGACGCGATGGCCCGGCTCGTCCACGTCGACGCGGAACCCGCCCGGCACGGCGACCGGGGCGGGCGTGCGGCGGGACGCGGCCCAGCCGGTGCCCCAGGCCATGACGAGCTCGGCGACGGAGGTCTCGTTGATCATCGCGCGAGCCTAACCCGCAATAGGCGAGACGGACCGTCTTGCGAACGGCGAAGGGCGCTGCTATGGTTCTCACATACGAGACGGACCGTCTCGTCTCGTTCAGTGAAGGAGCCGCAGTTGCGCACCTCGGCACTCACCGCCTCCCACCTCGTCCTCGACGGCGTCACCCGCCGCTACGGCGACCGGGTCGTCCTCGACCGGGTGAGCCTGAGCGTCAAGCCCGGCGAGAAGGCCGCCGTCATCGGCGACAACGGGGCCGGCAAATCCACCCTCCTGCGGCTGATGACCGGACGCGAGGACCCCGACAACGGCACGGTCTCCGTCCACGCCCCCGGCGGCACCGGGCACCTCGCCCAGACCGACGGGCTCCCCGCCTCCGCCACCGTCGGCGACCTCATCGACCTCGCCCTCGCCGGGCTCCGCGAGCTCGACCGCCTCATGCGCGAAGCCGAGGCCGACCTGTCGTCCCCCGCCGCCCTGGAGCGCTACGCCGCCCTCGCCGCCGCCTTCGAAGCCCGCGACGGCTACCGCGCCGACCAGCGCGTCGAGGCGATGCTGCACCACCTCGGCGGCCCCTCGCCGGACCGCGCCCGGCCCCTCGGCACCCTCTCCGGCGGCGAGCGCGCCCGCCTCAACCTCGCCGCGACCCTGGCGTCCGCGCCGGAACTGCTGCTGCTCGACGAACCGACCAACGACCTCGACGACGAGGCCGTCGCCTGGCTGGAGGACCACCTCCGCGACCACCCCGGCACCCTCGTCGCCGTCACCCACGACCGCGAATTCCTGGCACGCGTGTCCACGACGATCCTGGAAGTCGCCGAACACCGCGTCCGCCGCTACGGCGGCGGCCACGACGGCTACCTGACGGCCAAGGCAACCGAACGCCAGACCCGCCTGCGCGAGCACCGCGAATGGCGCGAGGAGATCCGCCGCCAGGGCGAGCTGGCCACGTCCAACGCCATCCGCCTGGAGGCCATCCCCCGCAAGGGCCCCTGGGCCTTCAGCGGCGCCGGAGCCTTCCGCGCCCGCTCCCGCCACCACGGCGCGATGAGCCGCGTCCGGGACGCCAGAGAACGCCTCACCCGCCTGACCGCCGCACCGAAGGAGGCCCCACCCGAACCCCTCCGCTTCAGCGGCCGTCCCCAGGGCGACGGCGTGGCCACCTCCCTGTCGGGCGCGTTCGCCCGCGGCATCCGGCTGCCCGACCTGCGCCTCGAACCCGGCGGGCGGCTACTCGTCACCGGCCCCAACGGCTCCGGCAAGTCGACCCTCCTGGCCGTACTCGCCGGCGAACTCGACGGCGGGCCGCACGCCGTCCGCCACACCGGCCGCGTCGGCCACCTCCGCCAGCGCGCCGAACCCACCACCGACGCCCGCACACTCCTGGCCGCCTACGCCGAAGGCCTGCCCGGCGTCCCCGAGGACCACGCGGACGGGCTCCTGGCACTCGGACTGTTCCACCCCGGCGACCTCGACCGTGCCGTCCGCGACCTGTCGATCGGACAGCGACGGCGACTCGAACTCGCGCGAGTGGTGGCCGCGCCGGTGGACCTGCTGCTACTCGACGAACCGACCAACCACCTGACACCGGAACTCGCCGACGAGCTGGAGGCGGCGCTGGCGGAGTACCCGGGGGCGGTGGTGCTGGTGAGCCACGACCGGCGGATGCGGCGGGGTTTTGGGGGGACGCGATTGGTGATGTGAAGGGCGGCCCGCCGCATTGGGAGTAGGACGGCGGGCCTGTCACCCGGCGAGGTCCCCCAATCGCCGCGCCGTCTCCGACCCCGGCGCCGCCGTGTACGCCACCACCAGCTGGTCGGCGTCCCCCAGCAGAGCGAGGGTCTCGTACCCGAACCCCACCCACGGGTGCCGCAGTCTCTACACCGCCACCCGCCCGCGGCAGCTCATCGCGCTCCCGACCCGCCGGGCGTGACGATGAGGGGTTCGAGGAGGCGCTTCGGGCCGCGCCGCAGGGCCACGCTCACGGGGTCGGTGGCCGGTTGGTCGGGCAGGTCGGGTCCGGGGACGATGCGCACCTCGGCGGCCGGGACCGCCCGGTCGCAGGACGGGCAGTGCGCGTAGGCGACCAGGCGCGTCTCGCACGGGTCGTGGAGGAAGGTGCGGTAGCGGCGCCCGGGCTCCCAGGCGAACTTCGTCGTCCACGCGCCGAGCGCGGCCAGCACCGGCCAGAACGCCTCGCCCATCTCGGTGAGCACGTACTCCTCGCGGGGTGGCGCGTCCTGATAGCGGCGCTTCTCCAGGACGCCCTGCTCGCACAGGTTCGCCAGGCGCTCCGACAGGACGGCGCGGGGCAGGCCGAGGTGGACGAAGAAGTCGCTGTAGCGGCGGACGCCGTAGAAGCAGTCGCGCAGGATCAGCATCGTCCAGCGCTCGCCGACCAGCTCCAGGCCGCGCGCCATGGTGCAGTCCCGCTGCGATTCGTAGTCCTTGCCGAGCGCCATGGCCGTCCTCACCTCGTGGTTTCGAGGCATCCTACCTGCTAGTTCATTCAATGAACCAACCCGGGTTCATTCACCGAACCAACAGGGCTAGTCTGACGGTTCATTGAACGAACCAGGAGGCGTCTTGTCCGCTCTCGCCCCACCCCAGACCACCGCCCGCACCGGACGCGCGCTCGCCGTGGCCGCCGCCGCGCCGCTGCTGGCCCTGTCGATCTACACCGTGCCCCTGGTCAACACCGCCGACACCGCGAAGGCGCTCGGCGCCGGGGTCACCGCCCAGACCTGGATCATGAACGGCTCGCCCTTCGGCCTGGCCGCCGTCCTGCTCGTCACCGGCAGCCTCGCCGACGCCATCGGCCGGCGGCGCCTGTTCACCTGGGGCGCCGTGGCGCTGGCCGCCGCCAGCCTGCTCGGCGCGCTCGCGCCCAACGCGGGTGTGCTGATCGCCGCGCGCACCGCGCAGGGCATGGCCGGGGCCGCGCTGATCTCGGCGAGCCTGGGCATCGTCGGGCACCTCTTCACCGACCCCGCCGCGCGCGGCAAGGCCACCGGGCAGTGGGCGGCCGCGCTGGGCGCGGGACTCACCGTCGGGCCGCTGCTCGCCGGTGGCCTGACCGCGCTGGACTGGAGCGCGGTCTACTGGCTGGACGCCGTCGCCGCCGTCGGGCTGGCCGTGGCCACCCGGGCGCTGCCGGAGTCGCGCTCGGAGACCCGCCGCCGCATGGACCCCGCCGGGATGACGCTGCTGGCGCTGGCGCTGGTGGCGCTGCTGTCGGCGGTCACCCTCGGCCGTGAGGGCTGGACCCGCCCGGCGGTGCCGGTCCTGTTCGCCGCGGCCCTGGTGCTGGCGGTGGCGTTCGTGCTGGTGGAGCGGCGGCACGCGAGCCCGGCGGTGGACCTGCGGTTGTTCCGGCAGCCGCTGTTCCTGCTGTCCACCCTCGGCGCGCTGGTCAACGGCGTGGTGATCATCGGCGTCAACAGCACGCTGGCGCTGGTGTGGCAGCACACCCACGGCTTCAGCGCCTGGTACACCGCCCTGACCTTCACCGCGTGGGCCGGGGCGAGCCTGCTGGCGGCGCTGAACGCGCGCCGGATCGGGCTGCGTCCCACGCGGCTGCTGGCCCTGGGCTTCCTAATCGCGGCGACCATCGCGGGCATCATCGGCACCGCCGCGCACTGGTCGCTGTGGCGGGTCCTGGTGGTCTTCGTGGTCTCCGGCGTCGGCGCGGGCCTGACCAACGCCGCCTTGGCGCGGCTGGCGATCGACTCGGTGCCGCCGCAGCAGGTGTCCATGGGCTCCGGCGCCAACAACACCGCCCGCTACATCGGGTCCTCGGTGGGCGTGGCGGCCTCGATCGCGGTGCTCAGCGCGAAGGGCTGGGCCGGCGGCCTGGACCTGCTGCTGGTGCTGGCCGCCGCCCTGCTGGTCGTCGCCGCGGTCGTCACCGCGCTGGTGCGGACCTCCGCCAGGTCATGATGTGCCCGGTGGCCTGGAAGGACTCGTTCCCGGCCAGGCCCCCGGTGCGCGTCTCGACCACCTCGAATCCCTCGGAGAGGTAGAGCGCCAGCGCGGCCGGGTTACCGTCCAGGACGGTGCACTCCACGGTCTCGTCGGAGCTGTTCGCGAGCGTGTGGCGCAGCAGCGCGCGACCCAGGCCCCGCCGGTACCTGGCGGGATCGACGTAGAGCCAGGTGAGCTCGGCCTCGGCGTAGGCGGCGAATCCGGCGACCTCACCGTCCTCGACGGCCACCCACAGGTCGCCGTCGAAGAGGCCCTCGCCCTCGGCGGTCTGCTCCAGGGTCAAGAACGCCTCGACCCCGGCGGAGTCGCGCAGCTCGTCGAGGCGGGCGGCGTCGTGGATGCGGGCGATGGACGGCCAGTCGGCCTCGGCGTAACGGCGGATCTCCGGCATCCGGCCATCGTCGGGCGGGCCGGACGCGCCCGGCAACCGATTTAGGCCACCACGACGACGTAGTCGGCGGTGTGGACCACGCCGCCCACCTGGAAGTCCAGGTAGAAGCGGTAGGTGCCCGGGGAGGGCGCGGTGAACCAGAACTTCACCGCCCCCTGCGCCAGCTGCGGCTCGGGGTGGACGTGGGCGAAGCCCATGTCGCCGTCGCGCAGGGCGACCAGGTGCCCGAAGGCGCCCAGGTAAGGCTCGAAGGTCCCGCCGTCGACGGTGAAGAGGATGGGGCTGGCCACGCCGACGGTGGCGGTGCCGGACATGGTCACCGTCAGCCCGCCGGGCTTGGAGACGGTCGCGGCGGGGGGCAGCGCGACGGGCTCGAAGGAGCCGGTGACGGTCAGGTCGGCCCCGAGGGTGATCGCGGTCTGGGTGCCGGCGGCGTCCACGGCGGTGAAGTCGGCGTACATGCGGTAGGGACCGGCCTCGGGCAGCTCGGTCTCCACGGTCCAGGTGCCGTCCTCGGCCATCGTGGGGTGCAGGTGGCGGTAGACGCCGAAGTCGCGGCGGACCACGAAGAAGTGCAGGGGCTTCTCGTGCACCACGGCGAAGTTCGTCTGCGGGGTGCCGTCCTTGCGCAGGATCCGGAAGGAGATCGCCTGCTTCCCGGGCTCGGCCACATCGGCGGCGGGCACGAGGGTGTAACCGGCCGCCGAGATCTCCAGGCCGCCCGCGGCGAGCCCGGACGCGCCCGAGCCGCCCCCGGTGACGCCGTGGATGTGCCCGTCGGCGGCGACCATCGGCGCGCCCGCGTTCGGGGCGGCCGACTGCTGGCCGGCGTCGGGCGGGTAGGTGGTGACTGGCCCGATGACCCGGCCGATGCCCACGCCCACGAGCAGGGCGAGGACGACTCCGCCCACGTACAGCGGCAGGCGCGGGGGCATCGGCTTCATGGGGTCGAGAGTACGCAGAGTGTCAGGAGCGGACCAGCCGGGCGATGGCGTCCGAGGCCTCTTTCACCTTGGCCGCGGCGGCCTCGGCGTCATTGCCGGCCTCCATGACGCAGTGCGAGATGTGGCCTTCCAGGAGGCTGACCGCGACCGCTTTGAGCGCCTTGTCCGCCGCCGAGATCTGGGTCAGGATGTCGATGCAGTACTCATCGCCCTCGACCATGCGCTGAAGGCCGCGCACCTGCCCCTCGATCCGGCGCAGGCGCGCCAGGAGGGCCTTCTTGTCCGTGCTGTACCAATAATCCGCCATGCCGCTCACCTCTGCCGATTCCCGGCCCTTGTCCCTACCCATATACGATACCCCCCTACAGTACCTCGCTCCGGCGTGTCATCGACGCAGCACACAGCGCGGATGACCTGTGCCATTCGGGGGTCACGACTTGATATAGGCCGCCGGTTCACCCTACTCTTGGGCGCTGTCAGCCCGGACCCCTTGCCACCACCCCGGCGGCACCGGGCGCGACCGCCGAATCGCCGCGCTGACGGTGAACCGGGGAACCAGGCAACTGGGGCGAATCCCGCGTTGGAGAACGCGAGTAGGGCGATGCTTCTTCCCGCCCGAGCCCGTCAGCTAACCCGGTAGGCGGTTCGAGGAAGAAGGAGCCGACCCCAGGTGCGAGTACGTTTCGTCGCCCTGACCGCGGCCGCGACCGTGCTGGCGCTGCTCCTAGGCAGCGCGCCCGCGCAGGCGGAACCCACCCTCGAAGAGGTGAAGAAGCAGGTCAAGGAAAAAGGCGAGGAACTCGAAAAGGTCATCGAGGAATACAACGGTGCCAAAGAGAACCTGAAGAAGGCCGAGGAGCGCCAGGGCGAGATCGAGGAGCAGCTCAAGCCGCTCTCCGACGCCGTGGCCGTGGCCCAGCTGGCCATCGACGGCATCGCCGCCAGTTCCTACCAGGGCGGCAACCTCAGCCAGGTCAACATCATGCTGTCGGGATCGCCCGACCAGACCGTCGAGCGGCTGTCCCTGCTCAGCCAGCTCGGGCAGACCCAGATCGCCGAGATCCGCGCCTTCCACGATGCCACCGACGCCCTCGCGGGCGAGCAGGCGTCCCTGCAGAGCACCATCGACGAGCAGGAGACCCTGAAGAAGGAGATCGGGACCAAGAAGGACAAGATCGAAGGCGAGCTCGGCAAGCTCAAGGACCTCCAGGCCGACCTCACTCCCGACAACCCGCCCGGCGCCCCTCCGGCGCCCGACGGCAACGCGGGCAAGGCCGTCCAGTTCGCCTACGACCAGATCGGCGACGACTACGTCTATGGGGCCGCGGGCCCCAACAGCTGGGACTGCTCGGGCCTCACCCAGGGCGCCTGGCGGGCCGCCGGTGTTTCGCTGTCGCACAACACGAACATGCAGTGGAACGAGGTCCCGCACGTCAGCCGCAGCCAGCTCGCCCCCGGTGACCTGGTCTTTTACAACAACCTGAACCACGTGGGCATCTACGCCGGGAACAACGTCATCGTCCACGCCCCCACTTCCGGGCAGAAGGTGACGACGGCGCCGCTCGATTCCATGCCGATCGTCGGTTACGGCCGCCCGGGCTGATCCGGGCACATCGCATCAAAGCCACCCGGGGGTGGTACGCTTCGGCGCTGACCCCACACTTCCTGTCACCACCCCCGGGGACCTTTGAAGGAGCCGGTCGAACATGGCCACTCCCCGGTATCTCACCGCGATCTCCAGAATCCTGATCATCGGCGGCGCCCTTCTGGCCGCCGCGCCTTCGGCGTCGTGGGCCGATCCGTCGCTCGACGACCAGATCACCAAGGCGAGCCACGATCTCGAAGTGATCGTCGAGCAGTACAACAAGACCGCCGAGGAACTCGACGCGGTCAACGAACGGGCGAAGACGGTGAAGTCGGCCCTCGGCCCGCTCAGCGCGGCCATCGAGGCCAATGACGCCGACATCTCCACCATCGCCGTCCACTACTACCAGACCGGCGGTCTCAGTACCGTCAACGCGATCTTCACCGGCGACGCCATGACGCTGGCCGAGCGGATGACCACCATGGACTTCCTGGCCTGGCGGCAGGGCACCGACCTGCGGCAGCTCCTGGACACCAAGTCCGCCCTGGAGACCGAGCAGGGCCAGATCCGCGGCCTCCGCGCCGACAAGCAGCGGCTGGAGAAGGAACTGGCCGAGAAGAAGACCGCGATCGAGGGCGAACTGGCCCGCCTCAAGCAGATGCGCGACGGCGTGTCCTACTTCGAGGGCGGCACCTACACGCTCCACTCGCTGCCCTCCGGCGGCAATGGCGCCGCGGCCGTCCGCTACGCCAACTCCGCCCTCGGCACGCCCTACCAGTGGGGCGGGTCCGCACCCGGCGGATACGACTGCTCCGGCCTCACCTCGGCCGCGTGGTCCGCCGCCGGGCGCTCGCTGCCGCACAACGCGGCGATGCAGTACGACGCCGTCCGCAAGGTCGACCGGAACGCGCTGCAGCCCGGCGATCTCGTCTTCTACTACAACGACATCCACCACGTCGGCATCTACGCCGGCGAGGGGATGATCATCCACGCGCCCCAGGAGGGGCAGGGCGTCCGCGTGTCACCGGTCGACTCGATGCCGGTCTACGGCTTCGGGCGTCCCTGACATGTGATGTTCCCGGTCATCGCGTGCCATGACGCCAGTCGTGGCGCACGATGACCGTATGAGCGACCCGAAGGCCCTCGTCCGCGAGTTCCTGACGCGCGTGCGTTCCGGCGCGCACGCGGACGAGGCCACCGACTTCATGGCCCCGCTGGTGCTGGCCCACCAGGTCGTCTCCGAGGAGACGGTCACCATCGAGCGCACCCCCGCCCAGTACGCCGGGCACGTGCGCGAGATGAAGGCCGCCTACGGCGACTTCGGTTTCGAGATCACCGAACTGCTCGCCGACGGCGACAAGGTCTACGCCCGCTGGCGCCAGACCGGCAACCACCTCGCCGACGACGACGGCCACCGCCCCACCGGCGCGCCCCTCGTCGAGATCGCCTCCGCCGTCTACCGCGTCGCCGACGGCCGCATCGTGGAGTACTGGATCCAGATCGACCGCGAGGGCCTGCGCGTCCAGCTCGACCGCGCCCGCGCGCCCCGCCCGGCCTTACCGGCGTCCCCCGGCTGGCGCCGCACCGGACACGACTCGTTCATCACCGCCGCCCTCGTCGACGGGCTCTGGTGGGTCCTGCGGCTGAACTGCTTCCCGGACCATCCCCTGTGGACGCTCTTCGCCGGCGGACGCCGCTGGGGCGACCTGGAGGAGACCCCCGCCGGCTGGACGATCCCGCGCGTCACGGACGTGCCGATGGAGTCGGTGGACGCCGCCGACGCGCTGGCGCCGGTGGCGGGGTGGGTGGCGTACGGGAGCGAGGTCGGGATGGGGTGCGACAACATTTACTGCTGCGGTTAACCGGATGCGTCAGTCGAGGCCGAGCTGGAGTTCGAGCCGCCCACCCTTGAGTTCGGCCTCCGCATAGCGCATCGTGCCGCGCCGGCCGATCGAGACGCCGTAGAAGCCGAGCCCGGCGGGCACGCCGGGGATCTCGAAGCCGAAGCCGCAGGCGGAGTAGGCGTTGCTCACCGCTCCCCTCTCCAGCCGCCCCAGAGCGACGGTGGCGTCCGCGGAGTCGGAGATGGTGACCTGGGTGCCCTCGCGGATGTCGTCGTAGCCGAGGCTGGTCGAGCACGGATCACCGTTGCCGTACAGACCCGCCATCTCGTACTCGACGTAGAGGGCGCCGAGCACGGTGAAGTGGCCCGGGTGGAAGGTCGCCACCGGCGGGTCACCGCATCCGGCGAGCAGCAGGAGCATGAGGGCGAGGACGGCGGCCGGGCGGAACCGCCTGCAGGCGTTCATCTTTCGACGCTAGAACCGCCGCCGCCCATGGCGACGCGATGATGTCCCTTTTGGACTGGATCCGGGCGCGCTTCCGCCGGATCGCACCGGCGAATCCACCGGATCTACCCGATGGCCGCCCCCGAACCGCCTACCCCGAACGGGCGAAGGGCCCCCGGCGTCGCCGGGGGCCCTTCACACGACTTCACCGCCGCTAGATCGGCGGCAGGCCCAGTTCCTCCAGGTGCTCCTCGAAGTCACCGGAGTAGTCGGCGTCGTAGCGGGCCTTGCGGCCCGTGCCGCCCTTCTGCCACGGGCGGGGGCCGGCGAGGGGCCGGTAGTTCACGCCGAGGGCGTCCAGGCGCTCGGCGTGGTGGGCGAGGCGATCCAGGATCGGCTCGGCCGCCAGGCGGTCGGGGTGGCCCCAAGCCACGTCGGCGATCACCGACAGGCGCGGGTACAGCGAGTACTCGAAGTCCTGGCGGTCCTTGGAGTACTCGCTCCACAGGGGAGAGTGCAGCCCGAGGACGCCTTCGGCGCTGGCGCCGTCGGGGATCGGCTCGAACTTCGCGATCGACTCCACCGTGTTCAGTCCGAAGATGCGCAGGGGCTCCTCGGGGTCGATGCTCTGGTAGTAGTCGAGGTAGACGTTCTTGCAGGGCGCGACCACGACCTGGTGCCCGGCGTTCAGGGCCTTCTGGACGATGGAGAAGTCGCGCCACACCATGATCGCGGCGTCGTGGGGCGCGCCGCCGTCCAGGACCTCGTCCCAGCCGATCATCTTGCGGCCGCGGGCGGCCAGGTGCTCGCCCATGACCTTGGTGAACCAGCTCTGGATCAGGTCGGGCGAGGCCAGGCCGAGCTCCGCCGCGCGCTGCTGCGCGTAGGGCGAGGTGCGCCATTCGGTGCGCGGGACCTCGTCACCGCCGACGTGGATGAACTCCGAGGGGAACACGTCCACGACGACGTCCAGGACGTCCTTGATGAAGCCGACGGCCTCATCGGTCGGGGCCAGCACCTCGTCGAAGATGCCGAAGGTGGTCGCCACGCCCTTGTCCTCACGGCCGGGGACGTCGCGGTTGCCCAGCTCGGGGTAGGCGGCCAGGACCGAGCGGACGTGCCCGGGCAGGTCGATCTCGGGGACGACCGTGATGTGCCGCTCGGCGGCGTAGGAGACGATCTCGCGCAGATCGTCCAATGTGTAGAAACCACCGTGCGGGGTCCCGTCGTGGCCGAGCCCGCTGCGGGCGTGGCCGATGACGGTCTCGGGACGCCAGGAGCCGATCTCGGTGAGCTTCGGCCAGCTGGGGATCTCGATGCGCCAGCCCTGGTCCTCGGTGAGGTGCAGGTGGAACACGTTCAGCTGGTGCAGCGCGGCCAGGTCGATCTGGCGCAGCACGTCGACCTTGGGCAGGAAGTGCCGGCCGACGTCCAGCATCATGCCGCGCCAGGCGAACCGCGGACGGTCCTCAATGGACACCGCGGGTACCTCGACCGGTGTGCCCGGGCGGACGGCGCCCTTGCGCAGGGTCGACGCGGGCAGGACCTGCCGCAGCGTCTGGACGGCGCGGACCAGCCCGGCCGGGTGGGCCGCGGTCAGGACAACGCTGTCCGGGCTCACTTCCAGCGTGTACCGCTCGGCCGCGACCGACGGGTACTCGGGCCGCTCGCCCGCCAGGGCGAACGTGATGGCGCGCCCGTCGGCGGCGGCGGTCACCGGCAGCGCGAAGCCGGTTCCGGCGCGCAGGACGTCGTGCAGCAGCCAGGCGGGCCCCTGTGCGTCACCGGCGGCGACGATGGAGACGGACCCGTCGAGAAGGAATGTTCCGGAATGTTCGGTTACCGAGAGCGGCTGTGGCACCAGCGCCAAAGACATGATCACCCCTGTGGATGTCTGTGGGTTCAGGGATCAGTTCCGGACACGGTACGACAGCTTCCGGCCCGTGGACCAGACCTGCGGCGGAAATTGTACAGAAGGTGAACCGATCTGCCCGGTAAGTGATCAACTTCGCGGTCGGTCCGTACCGCAAATGTGGCCGCCGGGGAGCTTTCAGTGATTGCCGGTGCTCGGTGCGAAACCGAGCACCCGCGCCTCAACCGCACGAAACGGTCACCATCGGGTCGGTGGGCGGACCGGCGCCTTCAGCCACGGCGAGCCGTCGTAGATGGCGGTGTCGACCGCCTTGGGCTCCTGCGCGGTGACGCTCGCGGTGGTGGCCGCGACGCCCGCCAGGACGGCCGCCGCGGCCGCGAGCGCCGCCGCGATGGTCTTGAGCTTCATGGTTCTCCGTTCCCCGGGACCGACGGTGATGTCCCCGGACGGAGTTATACGACCGGAAGGGCCCCTGAGGACACCTGTGTGTGACGCAGAGCGCAATTCCGCAACCCGGCTGAATATTCACCGGGGCAGGAAAAAGGCGCGCCCCCGCCCGGCGGCGCGCCTTTCCGGAACGCCGGCACGGCCCACCCGGCCGGCGTCCCTTGAGCGATGTCTTACGGGACCAGGTTGTACGACCTGATCACGGTCATGATCGCGGTGTTGTTGGCGGTGTCGGTCACGGTGATCCGGGTGGACACCGAGGTCGATCCCGCCGGGTGGACGAGCGAGGCCGTGCCGTGGTCGCCGACGCGGCTGACGGTCACCCAGATCCAGGTGGTCCCGCCGTCGTAGGAGACCTCGTACTTGAACTTCTTGACCTCGGGCGATCCGGTGGCGCGCACCACGTCCAGGGTGACGTCCTGGCGGACGCCGACCTTGGCGGCGCCGTTCTCGACCCCGGTGGCCGCGACGTGGACGGTGGTGAGCTGCTGAATGGTCTCGGACGCGGTGGTGGCGCTGTCGAAGCTCCACTCGCCGGTGGCCGAGGTGCCCAGGGTGGTCCAGGCGGCCGGGCGGGTCTCGGTGCAGCGGTAGACGAACCGGCCGGACAGGCCCGGCGGCAGCTCGTAGTCCGAGGCGCAGGCCGTGGGGTCCCGGTAGAGCTCGGTGCCGCCCATCAGCAGTACCGACGTGCCGGTGATCCCGGTGTTGGTGAAGGTGTCGGTGACCTGGTCGGGCCCGGAGAACATGGGCGCGATCACCGTCATCTGGTCGCCCCGCCGGATCACCGTGGCCCCGGCGGCCTGGATCGGCGCCCGGTTCCACTGGTAGGTCGTACTGGCGATCGGGCGGGTCAGCGAGCGGCTCTGCGTCTCGTAGCTATTGGCGGTGCCGAAGACGAGGTCGCTCTGCCACTGCCATCCGGTGGTGGCCTGGAAGTACTCGCGGACGGTCGAGGGCACGCCGTTGTACTGGCCGAAGGCCGCGACGGCGAAGCCCGCGCCGGGTGCGAGGGCGTAGTCCAGGCGTGTGGCGGGCGCGGTCTTGCCCTGCGACTGGTAGACCCCGGTCTCCACGGCCAGGTCGGCGTCACGCGCGTTGACCGACACGGTGTCGGGCAGGCGCCCGGAGGTCTCGCCGTAGAGGTTGTAGCGGTAGGGGCTGGTGGTGTTGTTCGGTGTGCCCGACTTGATGAGGGTGACCCGCTCGGAGTACCAGAATCCGGCCGCGGGCTGCACGGTCGTCGGGACGGTGTAGATCGTCTGCGCCGAGCCCACGGCGGTGCCGCCGAACTGGACCGAGGACGATCCGTCCAGGCTGGAGGCGGTGGTCTCGGCGTCGATGGACTGGCGCACCTCGTCGGTGCGGTCGGCCAGCGCGTAGGAGCGGCGGACGCCCTGGTTGGCGTCCCAGTTGAGGTTCACGTCGGCGCTGCCGACGGTCAGCGCCGAGGCGAAGGACGTCAGGGACGCCGCCGCGCCGTTGCTGCCGATGTTGCCGATGACCTGGTAGCGGCCCAGCGGCACGTGCGCCCGGGCCTTGCCCTGCGCGTCGATGGTGGTGATCCAGTGGGACGCGCCGGTGTCCAGGTTCAGCACGGCCGCGCCGAAGACGTCGACGGTGCTGCCGGTGCGGGCCTTGGGGGCGATGACGATGTCGTGCATCTCCGGCTCCAGGTACGCCCCGGCGACGACGCGGACGCGGACACCGGTGGTGCTGGTGGCCACGAGGTCGCCGCTGTAGGAGCCGCTGGCGGCGGACGGGGACGGCGTGAAGGTGATGTTCACGTCGACGCTCGCGCCGGGCGGGATGGTCGCCGCGGCCCGGTCGGTGGTGAACAGCCCGGCCGGGGCCTGCTCGCCGTTGGGCGCGTAGGCGGTGAAGGCGAGGCTGACGGTGACCGGGGTGGTCCCGGGGTTGTTCAGCCGCGCGGTCCTGGTGACGGCGGGCTGGGTGTGCGGGAAGGCGTACCGGCCGAAGCTGAGGCTGCCGGAGTCGCTGTAGACGGTCTGCGTGACGCCCTGCCCGATGTCGAGCCGCCCGGCGCCCTGCTGGAAGACCGTCACACCGCTGCCGATCCGCTTGCTGCTGTTCATGATCGCCGATTTCAGCTGAGCCGCCGTCCAGGCCGGATGCGACTGCTTCATCAGCGCGACCGCGCCGGTGACGTGGGGGGTCGCCATCGACGTTCCGCTGCCCTCGACGTACTTCTGCGAGGCCGGGAAGCCGAGGCCGGAGGCCAGCGCGGCGGTGATCGCCGAGCCGGGCGCGACCACGTCCGGCTTCACCGCGTAGTCCCCGAAGCGCGGGCCCTGGCTGGAGAAGCCGGAGAGACCGTCGCTCTTCGTAACACTGCCGACGGTGAGCGCGGAGTCGGCGGTGCCGGGCGAGCCGACGGTGCCGAAGGCGCCCTCGTTGCCCGCGGCGACCACGAACAGGGTCCCGGTGAGCTCGGTGATGTTGTTGATCGCCGCCGAGAGCGGGTCGGTGCCGTCGGAGGGGTCACCGGACAGGCTCATGTTGACCGCGGTGGCGTGCTGCGAGGCCGCCCACTGCATGCCCTCGATGATGTCCTCGTCGGTGCACTGCCCGGCGTTGTCGCAGACCTTGCCGATCAGCAGCTTCGCGTCGGGCGCCACGCCCCGGAAGCGGCCGTTGGAGGCGGCCCCGGATCCGGCGGTGATGGACGCGACGTGGGTGCCGTGGCCGTTGCCGTCGACGGCGGTGGGCGAGGTGTTGGTGAAGTCGTTGACCGCCAGGACGCGGTCACGGAAGTCGGGGTGGGTGAGGTCGATGCCGGTGTCCAGGACGGCGACGGTGATCCCGGTGCCGGAGTAGCCCGACTGCCAGGCGGTGTTCCCGCCGACCTGCTGGACCGACTCGTCCAGGGTCACGTGCTTCTTGCCGTTGAGCCAGACGTGGGCGATGCCGGGGCTCACCGAGCGGTCGGTGGCGCCGCCGGGCACGACCTGGTTCCAGAACGCGGTGGCCCCGGCGGCGGGCAGGCGCACGCCGTCGGCGTTGATGCTGCTCAGGGTGGCGCTGCGGGTGGCACCCGCCAGTGAGCTGGCGGAGCGGGCGGCGTAGGCGGACGCGGTGTACTGCACGATCAGTGGGAGGGTGTCCCCGGCCAGGCCGTCACGGGTGAGCGCGGTGACGTTGAACAGGCGCGGGTCGAGCGTCCCGGCGGCCAGCGGTTTGGCGGCGTCGTTCGGGACGACGTACAGCTCGGTCCGGCCGTCGCGCCTGGTGGCGAAGCGGTTGTAGCCGATGGTCTCGCGTCCGGCCCCCGGGACGAAGACGAAACGGCCGTCGGGATGAAGGGTCACCTTGTCGCCGGTGACGAGCGTGACGGTGCTGGAGGAGGCGTCCGAGCCGGCCTGCGACCACGGCGCGGCCGTTCCCTCGGCGGCGTTGGCGGCGGCGGGCGCGCCGGTCAACGCCAGTGCCGCGACCCCCAGTGCGGCCATTAACGGGCGGAACTTCACGATGCAACTCCCCGAGTTGTCGGCGTGGATCCCTGGGCTGGCGCCCACGAATGTGAGATGCGCGGGCATCGGCGGTCGGTTACCGCGATCCCGTCGCCCATTCTCACCCGACGTAGCTCGATTATCGACAGATATGTATGCAAGGTCGGAGCGCCGTTCGGCGGAGGTTTCGCTGAACGACGCTCCGGACACTGTGGACTACTTCAGCCCGTAGGAGTCGATCGTGGTCTGCTTGGCCGAATCACCGTTCGCCGCGGTGGCCGCGATCCGCACCGAGACGCTGGTCGCGCCCGCCGGGTGATTGAGCACGGCCAGGCCGGTCTCGCCGATCAGCGCGACCGGGACCTTCTTCCAGGTGGCGCCGTGGTCGTAGGACACCTCGAAGGTGAGGGTCTTCGCCTTGGTCGCACCGGGCAGGTTGTGCTCGACGCGCAGGCTCACCAGCTGCGGCAGCGCGCGGTGCGCGTAGCCGTTGGTGACGCCGGTGGCGTCCATGCGCACGGCCATGATCTCGCCCGGGGTCAGGTTGTCGCCCCCGGTGACCGCGCCGACGCTCCACTCGCCGCTGGACTTGGAGCCGATCGTCGACCACGGCACCGAGCGCGAGACCTCGCAGGCGATGCTGATGCGCCCGGGGGTCTCGGGGATGGCGAAGTTGCCGAAGCAGGGCGCGTCGACCCGCTGGAGCTCCACGCCGTCGCGGGACAGCGTCATCCAGCCGGTGGTGCCGCGGCTCGCGCCGGTCGCCGAGTCGGGCGCCGGGCTGCTGAACGGCCCGATGTTGACCGTCATGCCCTTGGGCCCGTAGGCGTAGTACGCGTCGCCGTCGGGGGCGATGGCCATGCCGATCGGCCCGCCGTTGAAGCGGACGACCTGGCGCGTGCCCGGCTTGCCGGTCCACTTGCGCAGGGTCAGCTCCGAGTCCTGGCCGTCACCGATGTAGAGCTGACGGCCCCACATGTTGGGACCCCAGTACTCCATCGCCCGCGTGCCCACGTCGAGCCAGCGGTCCGGCGAGGCCAGGTTCAGGTCGGTGAAGTCGGCGCGCGGGTAGTCCCAGGCCGTGGCGTACGCGGTGCCGCCCTGCGTCTCGTAGCGCACGTCCTCGGCCTGGAGGTCGCGGTCGGCGAAACGGAACGCGGTGTCGGCGGGGACGCCGCCGGTGCTCTTGACGTACGGGTAGTACCGGTAACCCGGCCCCGACATGATCGGGAAGAGCCGGAAGGAGTAGTTCGGGCAGGCCGAGGCCCCACCGGCGGCGTACATCGGCTGTCCATTGGAGACACGCCCGTAGAACAGGCCGGTCCACGGGTTCGGGCCGCAGGCCACGGCCATGGTCACGACCTCCAGCCGCTCGTCGGACCGGTCGGTCAGATCCACGGTGACCGGCTTCGCCGTGCGCGCGTCCCAGACCAGGGCCTGGTCGGCGGCGGTGATGGTGACGTCGGCGCTGAACATCGTCGTGCTCTGCTCGGTGTCCACCGAACCGGCGAAGGTGTAGCGCCCCGGCGCCAGCCGGATCGACTTGCCCTCGGTGCCGATGGCGTCGATGAAGCCACCGGTGTCCTTGTCCCGGTCGTACCAGGACACCGTCGTGCCGACGTAGGTCTCCCCGTCGCGGGCCGTCGGGGTCAGGTCGACCGCGTACCGCTCCGGCTCGGTGTAGCCGCTGACCGTGGTGCGGACGGTGACGCCCGGCGCGGTCGCGGTGATCGCGCCACCGTGGACACCGACGCCCGCGCCCAGCGGGTCGAAGCTCACCGTCACCGGCGCGGTCCCGTGCGCGGGAACGTCCACCGTGGACGCCACGGCGAAGGGTCCCGTGGCGGCCAGGGCGAGCGTGACCGGCGCGTCCCCGTCATTGGCGTAGGTCAGGGTGCGCGTGACCGGGCCCGGCTTCTGCGGGTACTCCTGCAAGCCGAAGTCCACACTGGACGCATTGGCGGTCACCGTGGTCGCGATCGCCGCGGCCACGTCCAGCCGCCCGGCGCCGGTCTCGAAGACACCGGTCTCCAGGCCGTGTGAGGAACCCGTCAGGGCCGCCTTCAGCCGCTCCGGACCCCAGTCGGGGTGGCGCTGCTTCAGGATCGCCGCCGCGCCCGCCACGTGCGGACTGGCCATCGAGGTACCGCTGGCGCGCATGTAGTAGTCACCGACCGGCTCCTCGGCGGGCGTACCCGCCGCGTGCGCGGCCACGATCCCGTCACCGGGCGCCACCAGCTCCGGCTTCACCGCGTAGTCACCGGACCGCGGGCCCTGGCTGGAGAACCACGACAGGGTGTCGTCGAGGGTCGTGCTGCCCACCGTCAGCGCGGACGCGGCCGCACCCGGCGTGCCGACGCTCGCCGGAGCGCCGTTGTTCCCGGCCGCGGCCACCACGAGCGTCCCGGCGGCCGTCGCCTTGTCCACCGCCCGCGACAGCGGGTCGGTGCCATCGGTGATCGCGCCGCTGATGCTCAGGTTGACCACGTCGGCGCCCTGCGCGACGGCCCATTCCAGGCCCTCGATCATCGCACTCTCCGGACAGCGCCCGCGGTAGTCGCAGACCCGGCCGACCAGCAGCTTCGCACCGGGCGCGACACCCTTGTACCGCCCCTGCGAAGCGGCACCGGAACCGGCCACTGTGGACGCCACGTGCGTCCCGTGCCCGTTCTGGTCATCGGCCTGCGGCTCGCCGTACAGGAAGTCGCGCTCGCCGGTGACCAGCCCGGCGAGGTCGGGGTGGTTGCGGTCGTAGCCGCTGTCCAGGACGGCGACGGTGATGCCGGTGCCGTCGAAACCGGCCTGCCAGGCCGTGGGCGCGCCGATCTTCGGCACGGACTTGTCGAGCTGGACCTTCGCCAGGCCGTCCAGCCAGATGTGGTCGTAGCCGGAGGCGGCGTCCCACAGGTCGGCGGCCTGGGCGGCGTCCACGGTCAGCGCCGTGGCGCCGATGCTGCGCAGCGAGGCCGCGCCGCTTCCCTTGGGGTCGAGGATGAGCGGGAGTTTCTCGCCGAAGCCGTCGCGGGCCAGGGCGGTCACGTTGAACAGGCGGCGGTCGAGACGCCCCTCGGCCAGCGCGGCCGAGGCGTCGTCCGGGACGACGTAGGTGTCGCCGCCGAGCCGGTAGCGCTTGTGGCCGACCTTCTCGCGGCCCTCGGCGGGCGTGAATCCGATCGCGCCCTCGTCGGAGACCCGGACGCGGTCGCCGGTGACGAGGGTGACGACGGTGCTCTCGGTGGTGTGCGGGTCGGTCTTCTGGACCGGGGTGTCGGCCGGTTCCGCCGCGCTCACCGGCGGCGCGAGTGCCGCGACGGCGAGCAGGGCCGCACCGATGACGGTGGGCAGTGCGCGTGATCTCACGTGGAACGCTCCTCAGTGGACTCGGTTGTTCCGATGAGGAGACGATGTAAACCGGATCTTCGGTTGCGGCGTCTAGGGATTCGGTCGGCTAGCCTGCCTCGACCCTCGACTGATCGCCCAGGAGTGACCGTGAACCGTCGGCTCGCCGTATCCGTCCTGCTGCTCGCCGCTCTGGCCGGCTGCGCGAAGGCCCAGGACGCCCCGCCGCCCACCAGCCCGCCCGCCTCCTCGTCCTCGGCGCCCGCCCCTGTGACACCCCCGCCCGGGGCCGCTTCCGGGACGCTCTACTACATGGAGACCGCCGAGCGGGACTTCACCAACGCCACGATCCACGCTGTACATGGGGACCAGGTCACCGAGACGCTCGTGCTCAAGTTCTCCGACGCGTGGCTGTCGGCGAACGTCTCTCCGGACGGCTCCCAGGTGTCGTGGGTCGCCGAGGGCGTGGGCCTGTCGATCGCCGAGAACAAGCCGGGGGCGAAGCCGCGGGTGATCTCGGCCGATGCCGACGGCATGTGCGCCGAGCCGGTGTGGCGCAATGACGGCTCGCTGCTGTACGCCGAGGGCGACAAGCTGCTGCTGCTGCCGCCCGGCGGCGGGACCGCGGTCCCGTTCGCGACCCGCACCACGTGCCACTACCGCTTCGCCGCCGACGGTTCGGCGCTGGTGGGCGGTGCCGCCGGCACCGGCACGCTGGTCGTCCTGGACAAGGACGGGAAGAACGCGCGCGAGGTGACGATCGAGATCCCCGGCCGCAATGTCATCGACATGAGCTCCGTGGGCGCGGGGGCCCGCCGGGCCTGCGTGCACACCGTCAAGGACGGCGAGCCGTCCGGTGACGTGGCGCGCAGCCTGTTCTGCGACACGATCGTGGACCTGGTCTCCGGCAAGGTCGTGCGCGACGGTCTCAACGGCGCGGTGTTCCTGGCCGACGGTTCGATGATCGTGCGGGAGAAGGGCGAGCTGATCCACCTCGACGAGTCCGGCAAGGAGCTGGACCGCGCGAAGGACCGGGGGAAGGCCGACTGGATCCTGATCGGCCGCGCCGCCTGAGACGCGGGGTGAGGGGACGTGCCCGGGCGTGGACGGGCACGTCCCCTCATGTCACCGTCGGCCGTCCGGTGAACGGCCGACGGCGTCGTTCACCGTCGATCAGCAGGCGCCCTTGTCCTCCCAGACGCCCCACTGACCGGTGGTCCCGGGCTCTTCGCCCTGGGTCCACCACTTGGCCCGCCAGTTGTGGCCTTTCCAGGAGACGAGGTTGCCGCCGTTGTACACCTTCGCCCGGTCCCACGAGGGGTTGGTGCAGTTGCCCCCGGTGGGCGGTGTGGTGGTCGGCGGTGTGGTCGTCGGTGGTGTGGTCGGCCCGGTGGTCGGTCCCGTCGGGTTGCTGGTCGGGTTGGTGGTGCCCGAGCCGCGCGGGTAGTCCGCCGACAGGGAGTAGGACTTGCCGCCGAAGGTGACCTTCCAGTTGGACGGGGTGGAGACCGGCAGCTTGTAGACGATCTTCACCGCCGCCGAGGCGCCCGGCGCGATGCTCTGCCAGCTCGGCAGCGTCAGCTTCGCGTGCTGGAAGTCGCCTTTGAGGCCACCGGTGTTGTTGTTGCCGGTATGGCCGCAGGGCCCGTTGGTGAGCGTCCAGCCCGACTGCTGCGACATGTCGCAGGGGGCGGTGCTGGCGTAGTCGAAGTCGAAGACCGCTCCACCGGGGATGGTCGTGGTGGAGTTGTTGGTGATCTTGAGTTCGGGGTTGATCGGGTAGTTGGCGTCGCCGACGGCATAGCCGCTCAGCGAGATGCCGACATTGAGCTGGTCGGCCGGAACCGCCGCGTTGGACTTGGTGTTGCCGTAGGGCCCGGCCTTGTTCAGCTTGTTGTACAGGGTCGTCACCAGGGTGTCGCCCATCTCGTACTGGCCCTTGGCGGCGTTGAAGCTGTAGTCGCCGGACAGCTCCCAGAACATCACGCCGCCGATGCCCTTGGCGGCGATGTAGTCGGCCTTGGCCGCCAGGGACTGCTCGTCCTCGGTGGACAGGTAGACCTTCTTCTGGGCGTTCCACAGCCAGGGCGAGCCCAGCGAGGAGGAGTAGTAGCGCTGGTAGTCGCCGGTCACGCGGTCGTCGGGGTCGGTGGCCGGGTCGAGGCCGTAGGCGGCCAGGTAGTCCGGTGTGATGCCCTCGTCGAGGTTCTTGGCGTGCCACATCGGGTTGGCGCCGGCCGGTTCCTCGGCTCCCTGTGTGTTCTTGTCATGCCACAGGTTGTCGATGCCGATGGCGCCGTCTCCACATGGGACGGTCGAGCCCACGTCGGGACCCGTTCCCTTGGGACACTTCGTCTGATCGGCCAGCGCCGATTCACCCCACAGCCCGTTGGTGCCGCCGGTGACGCTCTTCCACCCGCGTGTGTAGAACGGGACGCCGAGGTTGATGCGCCCGGCCGGCATGGAGCCGCGGAAGTAGTGGTACGCCCAGTCGGTGTTCAGGTAGCCCTGGCCGTACGTGGAGTACATGTTCCAGTTCTTCATCTCCGAGTCGGTGCCGTCGTCGTAGAGGGCCGCGTTGGGCCCGACGAACTTGTTCCAGGCGCCGTGGAGGTCGTAGGTCATCACGTTGGCGTAGTCGAGGTACTGGGTGACCTGGTAGGACTCGCTGCCGCGCAGGATCCACCCGGAGGCCGAGACGGCCGCGGTGAGCAGGTAGTACTTGCCGTCGGCGGCCGAGGCCGCGTTCAGCTTCTCCCGCAGCGTGCGCATGAGGTTGACGTAGCCGGTCATCAGCCGGGCGCGACGCGGTTCGGAGACGGTGAAGTCGAGCGGGTTGCCCGCCTTGGGCGCGCTGGTGGCGTACTCGTAGTCGATGTCGACACCGTTGAAGCCGTACTGCCGGATGAACGCGACCGCGGAGTCGGCGAAGGTGTTGATCTTGTTCTGGTCGTCGGCGAGGGTGTAGAAGCCGCCGTCATTGACCCGGACGCCCTGGTCGTTGAAGTAACCGCCGGTCTCGGCCCAGCCGCCGACCGAGATCATCGTCTTCACGTTGGGGTAGGTCTTCTTGTACTTGTTCAGCAGGTTGAAGTGGCCCTTGTAGGGCAGGCTCGGGTCCATCTCCGCGCCGGGGACGCCGGGCCACTCCATGCCGATGGAGGGGTTGTTCGGGCCCGCGTTGCCGACCGAGACCTTGTTACTGCCGTCGACGTGCGCGAAGGCGTAGTTCAGGTGGGTGACCTTGCCCCAGGGGATGTTCGGGACGAGGTACTTCGGGGTTCCGTCGGAGCCGTTGCGCCAGGACGCGAAGTAGCCGATGACGCGGCGGTCGTTGCCGCCCATCTTCTCGCGGCCGGCGTTGTCGTAGGCGTTGCAGTACGGGACGCTCACGTTGGCCTGGAGGTAGAGCCCGTCCGGGCGGCAGGCGGCGTGGTCCTCGGCCGACTGCGCGATGGCGGGGATCAGGACGCCCATCGCCAACGTCAGCGCGGCCACCACCGCGCCGACGGCTAACGGCAGAGGGCGAAATCGGTGCCGGGGTTGCATGTTGTCTCCCAGATGTAGGGCCTGCCAAGGGGATAAGACAGGAACCTTAATGATTTGCCGTGTTTACAGTTTGCGGCACTGTGCGACCGGCCGCAAGAACTTCTCTTAACTGATCAGAACCGCCCGGTGACCTTCCCGAAACGCTTAATCGGACGTGTTGCCGACAGTGAGGACGACACGACACGGGCGGCCCGATAGGTAGATAAGAGAGGAGAGTGGTGCACAAGCGCCCACTCCACTCTTATCCGCCCGGGCGAGAGGCGCCCGGCGGCGACCGGACGGCGATGCCGTGGCCGGCGGGCGTGCCGGGCCCGCCGGCCCGTTCGCCGGGCCGGCGACACCCCCAGTCCACCTCTTCACCCCCGCCTTTTCACCCCTCCCCCGCCCCCTCCCGACGAAGCCGCCATCCGGCGGCCGCACCCCCTCCGACCTGCGGCGCGTCCTCCCGGCGCGAGCGCTTTGGACGGGGCACGACGGGGCACCGCCCGTCCCCCGGGATCCACCGATGTGACCTGCGATACGAAACGGTGCCGTATCGGATTCCCGGGCGTAGGTTCAGACGGAGTCAATTACGAGTCATCCCCGTATCGAATCCTGAGGGAGCACCAATGTCACGCGACGCCTCAGCGCCGCCCTCTCCGGCCGAAGCCCCCATGGGCGGCCACCCCCGCCGCTGGGCCATCCTCGGCGTCCTCGTCGTCAGCCTGCTGGTCGTCGTCCTCGACAACACCGTGCTGAACGTGGCCATGAAGACCATCGCCGACCCGGACGCGGGCATCGGCGCCAGCCAGAGTGAGCTGGCCTGGTCGATCAACTCCTACACCCTTGTCTTCGCCGGCCTGCTGTTCACCTTCGGTGTCCTGGGCGACCGCATCGGCCGCCGCATCATGCTGGTGGGCGGCATGGTGGTCTTCGGTTTGACCTCGCTGGCCTCCGCCTTCGCCGACACCCCGACCCAGCTGATCTGGTTCCGGGCGGGCATGGGCATCGGCGCGGCGGCGATCCTGCCGGCCACCTTGTCGATCATCTCCAACGTCTTCGACCCGCGGGAGCGCGGCAAGGCCATCGGCCTGTGGGCGGGTGCCGTCGGTCTCGGCGCGGCCATCGGGCCGGTGCTGGGCGGGTTCCTGCTGGAGCACTTCTGGTGGGGCTCGGTCTTCCTGATCAACGTCCCCGTGGTCGTCATCGGCATCATCGCGATCTTCATGCTGGTCCCGGAGTCGAAGGACCCGAAGCCCGCCAAGCTCGACGTGGTCGGCGTGCTGCTGTCCATCATCGGCCTGACGCTGCTGACCTACGGCATCATCGAGGGCGGCGACAGCGGCGACTGGGGCCAGCTCAAGGTGTGGGGCACCCTCGCCGGTTCGGTGGTCGTGCTGGTGGCCTTCGTGCTCTACGAGCGCAAGATCCCCAACCCCGCGCTGGACGTGACGCTGTTCCGCAACCGCATGTTCGCCGGCGCCACCGGCACCATCGGCCTGGTGTTCTTCGCGGCCATGGGCCTGATGTTCTTCTTCGCCTTCTACCTCCAGGCGGTCCGCCAGCTCAGCCCGATCCAGACCGGTCTGCTGTTCGTCCCGTTCGCGGCTGCGCAGCTGATCTTCGCCCCGCGCTCGGCGGCGATGGTCAAGAAGTACGGCGCGCGCGCGGTGTCCTCGGTCGGCATGCTGATCGTCACCGCCAGCTTCCTGGTGTACTTCACCTTCGGCACCGACACGCCCATGTGGCTGGTCGCGGTGATGTTCTTCGTGCAGGGCGCGGGCATGGCCAACGTGATGCCCCCGGCCACCGAGGCCGTGCAGGCGTCGGTCCCGCGGGAGAAGGCCGGTGTGGGTTCGGCGGTGTCGAACACCATCCGCCAGGTCGGCGGCGCGCTCGGTGTCGCGGTGCTCGGCTCGGTCCTCTCGCAGATCTACCGCGACAAGATCGGCCCGACCCTGGACTCCGTGCCGAACCTCTCGGCGGAGGCCCACGAGGCCGCGTCCAGCTCGATCATGGGCACCTACGGCGTGGTCGAGCACTCCGGCGGCGCGGCCGACGCGCTGATCGCGCCCGCCAACGACGCCTTCATCTCCGCCATGCACACCACGACCCTGGCCGCCGCGGTCATCGCCTTCATCGGCGTGATCGTGAGCTGGACCCTGCTGCCGGGAAAGCGCGGCGGGGGCTCCCAGGCGGAGGCCCCGGCCGCCGAGCCGGTGCTCATGGAAGCCTAGGGGGATGAGCAATACGACCGACGCCGGGGTTTCACGGCCTCCAGGGAGGCCGCGCGACCCCGGCGTCGCCGGAGCCATCACCGACGCCGTCCTCAAGATGCTCGCCGAGGGCGGATCCATCGAGGCGCTGTCCATCGAGGCGGTCGCCTCGCGCGCGGGAGTGGGCAAGGCGACGATCTACCGGCGCTGGCCGGGCAAGGAAGAGCTGGTCATGGACGCCATCGCGTCCCTGAAGGGCAAGCTCGTCGAGCCCGACACCGGGTCGGTGCGCGAGGACCTGCTCCAGCTCCTGCGGTCCATGGCGGTGTCGAAGGACATCGACCAGGACGCCCGGATCGTGCCCTGCATCGCGCTGGAGATGCGCCGCAACCCCAAGTTCCGCGCCCTGCACGAGCAGGTGGTGGAGAAGCGGCGCGAGATCTCCCGCTCGGTCCTGCGCCGGGGCGTCGCCACCGGCCAGCTGCGCGAGGACCTCGACGTCGACGTGGCCATGTCGATGCTGTCGAGCCCGATGCTCATGAACAAGCTCTACGGTCCCAACCCGCGCATCGACGGCGAGACCTTCGCCGAGCGGGTCGTGGACACGCTGCTGGCCGGGATCAGCGGGCCGAAGGCGGACTGAGGGCGGCGGGGTCACACCCCGCCGCCGTTCGTCATGGGTAGAGCGCCTGTTCGAAGGCCGTCGATCTAGGCCCCGATCACTGCTAGTGTGCGGGAATGGCCGACGCGTACGGTATCCACCGCCGGGCCGTGACCCGGCTCGGCGACGCCCTCGCCGCCCTCCCGCCCGACGCCCCTCTGCGCCTGGCCAAACAGAGTTCCAACCTGTTCAGATTCGGCGCGCGCGACACCGCCCCCGGACTGCCGACGATGGGCCTCGACCGGGTCATCCGGATCGATCCCGAGGCGCGGACGGCCGAGGTCGGCGGGCTCATCACCTACGACGCCCTCGTCGCCGCGACCCTCCCCCACGGGCTCATGCCGAAGGTCGTCCCGCAGCTCAAGACCATCACCCTCGGCGGCGCCGTCGCCGGGCTCGGCATCGAGTCGGCGTCCTTCCGCAACGGCCTCCCCCACGAGTCGGTGCGCGAGATGGACGTCCTGACCGGCGCCGGTGAGCTGGTCACCGTCGTCCCCGGCGGCGAGCACGACGCCCTGTGGCGCGGGCTGCCCAACTCCTACGGCACCCTCGGTTACGCGTTGCGGCTGGTCATCGACCTGGAGCCGGTCAAGCCCTTCGTGACCGTGCGGCACCTGCGCTTCGATGACGCCGCGTCCTGCTTCAAGACGATGGACGAGCTGACGCGCACCCGCGTCCACGAGGGGCACTCGGTGGACTTCCTGGACGGCGTGGTCTTCTCGCCGGAGGAGATGTACCTGTCGGTGGGCACGTTCGCCGACGAGGCGCCCTACGCGTCCGACTACACGGGCATGGGCGTCTACTACAAGTCGCTGCGGACGCGCACGATCGACCACCTGCGGGTCGGCGACTACCTGTGGCGCTGGGACACCGACTGGTTCTGGTGCTCGGCGGCCTTCGGGGTCCAGAACCCGGCGGTGCGGGCGCTGTGGCCCAAGCGGCTGCGGCGTTCGGACGTGTACCGCCGGCTGGTCGCCCTCGACCGGCGGCACGGGCTGACGGCGAGGCTGGGCGCGATGCGCGGGCAGCGCGCCGAGCTGGTCGTCCAGGACGTCGAGCTGCCCATCGAGCGGGCCGCGGAGTTCCTGGCGGACTTCTGCGCCGAGGTGCCGATCCGGCCGATCTGGCTGTGCCCGCTGGCCCTGTCCGATTCCGCGCAGTGGCCGCTGTACCCGCTGGCACCGGGCCGGATGTACGTGAACTTCGGCTTCTGGGCGACCGCGCCGCTGGCGCCGGGCCAGTCGCCGGACCACCACAACCTCTTCGTGGAGCGGCTCGTCGACGATCTCGGCGGGCACAAATCGCTCTACTCCACGGTTCATTACGACCGTGACGCGTTCTGGCGCCACTACAACGGCGAGGCGTACCGGGGACTGAAGGACCGCTACGACCCGCGCGGGCGTTTCCCCGATCTCTATCGGAAGGTGACCGGTGACCATACGACTGTCTGATGTGTACGAACAGCTCGTCGGGCCCGACGTGCCCGTGGCCTTCCAGGGCTACGACGGCAGCCACGCCGGGCCCTCCGACGCGGTGGCCACGATCGTCATACGCGAGCCCATCGCGCTGAACTACCTGGCCACCGGCCTCAAAGGCGGCATCGGGCTGGCGCGCGCCTACGTGACCGGGGCCATCGACGTGACCGGCGACCTGTACTCGGGGCTGCGGGCCCTGTGGACGCGGGTGCCGTCGGTGTCGAAGGCGCAGGCCATCGCGATCTTCTCCAAGCTGGGCGGGCTGAAGCTGCTCAAGCGCCCGCCGCTGCCGCCGGGCGAGGCGCGGCTGTCCGGCCGGACGCACTCCCGGCAGCGCGACGCCGCCGCCATCGCCCACCACTACGACGTCTCGAACGCGTTCTACGAGCTGATCCTGGGCCCGTCCATGGCCTACACGTGCGCGGTGTACCCGACCGAGGTCGCCACGCTGGAGCAGGCGCAGTTCGAGAAGCACGACCTGGTGGCCCGCAAGCTCGGCCTGAAGTCCGGGATGCGGCTGCTGGACGTCGGCTGCGGCTGGGGCGGGATGGTCATGCACGCCGCGCGCGAGTACGGCGTGAAGGCCCTGGGCGTGACGCTGTCGAAGCAGCAGGCGACCTGGGCGCAGGAGAAGATCAAGTCCGAGGGCCTGGAGGACCTGGCCGAGGTCCGCTTCATGGACTACCGCGACGCCGCCGAGACCGACTTCGACGCGATCAGCTCCATCGGCCTGACCGAGCACATCGGACGGGCGCAGCAGGCGTCCTACTTCCGCTCGCTCTACGACAAGCTCAAGCCGGGCGGGCGGCTGCTGAACCACACCATCACCCACCCGCACGGCAACTTCCCGCCGAACGAGCGCGGCGGGTTCATCACCCGCTACATCTTCCCCGACGGCGAGCTGTCGGGCCCGGGCGTGCTGATGTCGCACATCCACGACGTGGGCTTCGAGGTCCGGCACTCGGAGAACCTGCGCGAGCACTACGCGATGACGCTGCGGGCGTGGTGGGCGAACCTGAAGGCGAACTGGGAGGCCGCGGTCGCCGAGGTCGGCGAGCAGACCGCGCGCGCCTGGCTGCTGTACCTGGTCGGTTCGCAGCTGGGCTTCGAGACCAACGGCATCGAGCTGCACCAGTTCCTGGCGGTGCGGCTGGACGACGACGCCGACGCGCACATGCCGCTGCGGCCGAACTGGGGGAGCTGAGACGCGGCGTGGGGCCCGCCGCCCTGGCGGGGTGGCGGGTCCCACGCACCTAGAAGGGCGGCGATCGGCGCGGAGCCGATGAGGCACGGCGGGGCGGTACGTCGGCCTCGCCGATGATGCCGCTTGAGAGGCGGCGGACCAGCAGAGTCGCGCCGATGCCGGCGGCGAACGCCATGGTGAGCATCGCCGGCCCGCGGTCCCGGCGGCCCTTCTCTCGCGCTCCCGGCCCGCGCGGCCATCCCCGGCACGTCCGGCATCGCCGTGAGCGCACCCATCGCGCGTCGCTCCGGCGCTTCACGCGCATCCCGCGCCGCGTCCACGCCGGGCGCGAAGACCGTCCGCACGACTCGGCGGGCGATGTGACCGGTGATCCCTTCGCCGCCGAGGTCGGCGCCCGCCCCTTGTCCCATATGGACGGGCCGGGGCGCGCGTCCGCACGCGGCGGGCGATGTCCGGCCGGGCATTCACGGCGATAGATGATCAAGGTTTCGCGTTTCCGTCGGTCCCAGCGGTGATGGCGTCGTCACCGCGTGCCATCATGTGACATCACCGTCAAATCCACCAAAAGACTCACGGACTGACATGTCTAACTTTTTCGATTCGGACCTCCAGAGCACGGAGTTCTCCGTCGCCATGCGTGGTTACGACCGGGCCCAGGTCGACGCCTACGCGCAGAAGATCCTCGCCGCCATGAAGACCGCCAAGCAGCACCGCGCCGACGCCGAGCGCCGCCTCGACGACGTCCGCACCAAGCTGCGCCGCACCGAGGAGCGCATCGCGGGCCTGGAGCGGCGTCTCGCCGACTCCGACGCCGCGATCGCCGAGAACGAGCGCCCGACCCTGGCCGGTCTCGGCGCCCGGGTGGAGAAGCTGCTGCGCGCGGCCGAACTGGAGGCCGACGAGCAGCGCGAGGACGCCCGCCGCCAGGCCGCCGACATCCGCGCCAAGGCCCTCGCCGAGGCCTCCTCGACGGCCGAGTCCGCCCGCATCGAAGCCCATTCGGTGACCACCTCGGCGTCCCGCGACGCCGCCGACATCCGCGGCGCCGCAGCCCAGGAGGCCGAGGAGCTGCGCACCAACGCCCGCCGCGACCACGACCTGAAACGCGCCGACGTCACCCGCGAGACCGAGCAGCTGCGCGCGGTCGCCCACAGCGAGGCCGCCGAGGCGAAGTCCTCCGCCGAACGCGAGGTCGCCATGCAGCGCGCCGTCGCCGACCGCGAGGTCACCCAGCTGCGCGCCGGGGTCGCCCGCGAGGTCGACGAGCAGCACGCCCAGGCGTCGTCGATCCTGGCGGAGGCCGCCGACAAGCGCCAGACCGAGATGCAGGAGCTCTCGCTGGCACTGGCCGAGAAGCGCGAGCGCGCCGAACGCGACGAGTCGGCCCGCCACGCCCAGGCCATGAACTCCGCCACCCACCTCGTGGAAGAGGCCGAGCAGCGCTCCTTCCTCGCCGAGCAGCGCGCCCGGGAGTCGGAGAACCGCGCCCAGGAACGCATGAGCGACGCCGACCGCCGCGCCGCCGACACCGTCGCCCGCGCCGAGGCCTCCGCCGCGCAGCTGCGCCAGGAGGCCGAGTCGGAGTCCGCCCGCATCCGCTCGCTGGCCGAGTCCGAGGCCCAGGGCATGGTCAACCCGCTCAAGGAGGAGCTCGACGCGCTCACCGCCCGCCGCGACTCCGTCACCGCCCACCTCGGCGAGCTCCAGCGCCAGCTCGGCACCGTCGCGAGCCCGCTGCGCGACCTGATGGGCGATGCCGGGATGTCGATCAACCGGCAGCGCGAGCCCTACGAGTCGGACCGCCCGACCCAGCAGATCCCGGCCGTGCGGACCGGGGACTGAGAGAACCGCTCACGTGATGGCGAAGGCCCCGGACCGCTCGGTCCGGGGCCTTCGCTCATGTGTGCGCGGGCGTGACGCGTCCTCTGCGCCACAGCCAGACCGGCACGCTCACCGCCAGGGCGAGGGCGACGCCGATGAGGGTCCCGATGGAGTTGTTCAGCACGTCGCCGACGGTGGCGGCGCGGTAGGTCATGCTCTGGACGGTCTCGATCGCCACGCTCAGGCCCACCCCCGCGACGGCGGTGAGCGCGAAGCGGCGGCTCCACATGGCCGCGAAGAACGCGAAGGGCATGTACAGCAGGACGTTGGCCATGCCCTCGGCCGAGTGGAGCCCGTAGGTCCGCCACATCTCGTAGGCCGAGGGGTCGAACAGGCGCGTCCAGAAGCCCTCGGCGTTCGTGCGGGGCGCGTCCAGGCCCGACAGGCCGTCCACCGGGATCGTCAGCGCGAGGATCGCGGTCAGGCCGAGGACCGCCCCGATCGCCCAGGGCCTGCGGCGTCCCCAGATCCCGGCCGCGACGGCCAGCGCGAGCCCGCCGAGCACGATCGCGGTGACCCCCGGCTTGCCCAGCACGTAGATCGCCCCCGACACCACTCCGTCGGCGTCCTCCCTGGTCATGATCGCTCCCTCCGTCCGGTGGCGGACGGTACGCGTCGATCATGAGAGGACGATGAGTCTCAGAGCCAGCCCTGCCTGGCGGCCTGCATCCCGGCCTGGAAGCGGGTGGTGGCGCCCAGGCGGGCCAGGAGCGCGCTGATGCGGCGGCGGGCGGTGTGGACGTGCACGTCGAGCTGGCGGGCGATGGCCTCGTCCTTGAGCCCGGACGCCAGCAGCGCCAGCAGCGCGCGGTCCTCCTCGCCCGGCGCCGAGGGCGTCCCGCCGAGCGGCATCGCCGCGTCCCACACCGCCTCGAAGAGCGGCACGAGCGCGTTGGCGAGCAGCCCGTCGTGGAGGACGAGGGCGTGCTCTCCGGCGTCGACGGCCGCCGAGGGCGGCAGGAGCGCCGTCGACCGGTCGGCGACGATGAGCTTGACGGGGACAGCGGGCGCCACCCGCACCTCCAGCCCGAGCTCGACGAGCTCGCTGACGGCCGCCATCCGCCCGGGCAGGTCGAGCGCCTCCTGCGCGATCACCCGGCGCATGCGCACCCCGCGTTTGAGCGCCAGCCCGAAGTCGGAGTCGGCGGCGCTGGAGAAGGGCTCGCAGTTCTCCACGACGGCCACCGCGAGCTGCGCGTAGGGCGGCGCGTCCAGGATGAGCAGCTCCTCCCGGACGGTCGCCACGAGCCCACCGGCGCGCAGGGCGACCTCGTCGCGGCCGGTGACGAGCTCGACGCCGTCCACCGGCAGCGTCCCGGGCGCGGCGGCCAGGAACGCCGAGGCGAGCCCGTCGAGGTCGGCCGACTCCAGGGCGGCGCGCTGTTCGTGCAGCCCGGCGAGGCGGCGGTGCAGGAGGGCGCGCAGGGCGATGGACGGCGGGACGGGCCCGCGTTCGGTGAGGAAGCCCGCGGCGGCCAGCCGGGACAGCGCGAAGGCGTCGCCGTCCGGGACGGCGCCCGCGCGCAGGGCCTCGCGGTACAGTGCGGCTTCGGTGGCGTCGAGTCCGGCCCAGTTCGCGAGATCGTTCACGCGCAAGAGTCTGCGCTTTCGATCAATCGCACACAAGTCTTCATGTCCACAAGTGGGCTCGGCAAATCCTTGATCCACTGACGCATGGCCCTTTTGAATGAGTCCCACTCCGCCTTTTGGAGCCCCCTCGCAAAGGAGTCCACGTGTCCCGATCCCGTGCCCGCCTGCTGGCGATGACGACGGCCGCCTGCGCCGCCGCCGCGCTGGCCGTCGCGGCGCCGGCGCAGGCCGACGAGGGCATCGACCCGTCCGCGGTCACCCCCGGCACCGGCACCGAGGCGCCCGCCCGCGTCATGGGCGACGAGCAGACCGTCGCCGCCGACGAGCCCGTCGCCGCCGCCCGCCAGTACCTCGACGACAACCAGAGGACCTTCGCCATCGACGGCGGCGACCTCACCCCCATCGCCACCTACGCCGACGGCGCCACCGAGACCGTCCGCTTCGCGCAGAGCCACCAGGGTGTGCCCGTCTTCGGCGCGCAGTACCTGGTCCACATGCGTCCCGACGGCGGCGACACCACCGTCACCGGCGCCAACGGCACCTACTACACGGGCCTGAGCGTGGACACCGCCCCGGCGGCGACCGAGGCCACGGCCGTGGACCGCGCCAAGCAGTACGTCCTGGAGGGGCTGGCGGGCGGGAAGTTCACCGTGCCCGCCACCGGCCCGGACGTCGCCGCCGCCTCGCGCGGCCTGGTCGTCCTGCCCGAGGGCGCCGGCCGCCTCAGCTGGCACGTGACCGTGTCGACCGTGGACGGCAAGGGCACCCCCGTGGTCAAGGAGGTGTACGTCGACGCCGACACCGCGTGGCCGCTGTTCGCCTACGACGGCATCCAGTTCGACTCGCCCGCCGCCGGCACCGGCGTCAAGTACGACGGGACCGAGTCGCCCATCGGCGTCACGAAGTCCGATGACGGCACCTACAAGCTCGTCGACCAGGCCAACGCGCCCACCGACATCACCACCTACGACGGCCGGGGCTGGGACGTCCGCTCGGTCCTGGGCGGCGGTGTCCCCGAGGGCATGCCGATCTACAGCGGGCCCTCGACGCGCTTCGACGGCGACGCCACCGAGTCGGGCGCCGTGGACGCCCACGTCAACGCCGCTCACGTCTACGAGTACTACCTGAAGAAGCTCGGCCGCAACGGCCTCGACGGCAACGGCATGGACATGACGTCCGTGGTCGGCGTCGACCTGGGCGGCCAGCCCTTCGTGAACGCGTTCTGGGACGGGACCAAGATGGTCTACGGCTCCGGCGGCGGCGACTTCAAGACCCTGTCGGCCGACCTGGACGTCGTCGGGCACGAGATGACCCACGGCGTGGTCGAGCACTCCGCCGGGCTCATCTACGCCCACCAGCCGGGCGCGATGAACGAGGCCATCGCCGACTACTTCGGCAACGCCATCGACGTCGACTACTCCGGCACGTCCATGCGCGACCCCGACGCCGGGCTGCTCGGCGAGGACCTGTGCCGCACGGCCTCCCCTCGCGAGTGCGCCCTGCGCGACCTCAACGACGGCCGCACCACCGCCGACTACGAGGGCCTGACCTGGGAGTTCGACAACGGCGGCGTGCACGCCAACTCCACCATCTTCTCCGGCGCGCTGTGGGACATCCGCGAGCGCATCGGCGGCGCCAAGGCCGACAAGCTGATCTACAAGGCGCTCACCGAGTACCTGACGCCCACGTCGTCCTTCGTGGACGGCCGCAACGCCGTCGTCCAGGCCGCGCTCGACTCGCGCCTGTCGTGGCTGGAGCGCGGCAAGGTCCTGGTGGCGTTCCTCCAGCACGGCATCGTCGACGGCTGGGAGAAGCGCATCGGCGACGCCTCGCAGCTGATGACCGGCATCACCACCGAGCGGACCGCCCCCGCGGCCGCCGGCGGCTGGTGGGTCGCGGCGAAGGGCTCCCCCGAGGGCGGCGAGCCGTACTCGATGTACTCCGGCCGCACCTCCGGCGGCAAGCCCGTCAAGCTCGCCGACCCGGTCGAGGGCCGCTTCAACGTCATGCCCGCCACCGACGGCAAGTGGGCGGTGTGGATCGCGTGGGGCGCCGCCGACGCGCTGATCATGCGCGCCCCGGTGAACGGCTCGGCGCCCGCGAAGGTCGTCGGTTACGCCCGCAACCCCTCGCGCCTGTCGGTGGAGGGCTCGTGGATCTCCTGGCAGGAGAGCACGCCGTCCGGCCCGAAGCAGTGGTACAAGAACGCCGACGACCCCAACTCCTACGAGGAGCCCGTCGACGGGACCTACCACAAGACCTCCGGCCTGGGCGAGATCCGCGGCGGGAAGCTCTACTACGTCCTGGCCTGGCCGGACAGCGAGCGCTACCACCTCAACGTCGTCGTCCGCGACCTGGCCACGCGCCAGGAGACGATGCTGCCGGAGATCATGGCCGAGGGTTCCACCACCGAACCGGCCGGTCTGTACGGGCCGAAGCCGACGTCCAAGGGCATCGTCATCGGCGTCGACGCGCGTCCCGGGAACCAGGCGGGCATCGTGCGGATCTCCGCCGACGGCAAGACCGTGAAGACCCTCGTGGACGAGGCCTCGGCGAACGCGCCGCTGCTCGGCGAGTACGACGCGACGTCCTCGGCGGTGACCTTCGAGAACTGGCCCGGGGACGTCCCGCCGAAGATCTGGCAGGTGTCCATCGACGGCGGCAAGGCCAAGCCGATGTCGTGCACCACCGGCGTCCAGTTCCACGTGAACGCCGACGAGGGCACCCGCGCCGTGTGGTTCGACGGCATGTACGGCACGACCGCGCTGGTCGTGCGCGACAAGCCGCGCTCGCACTGCTGACCTGATCCGCTAGCCCGAAGAGGGGCCCGTGTCCTGGGACGCGGGCCCCTCGCGCGTGCGGCGGGCGGCGTCGATCTCGGCGCCGAACAGGATCGCCAGGTTGGAGATCCACAGCCACACGAGGAAGACGATGACGCCGCCGAGGGTGCCGTAGGTCTTGTCGTAGGAGGCGAAGTTGGCCGCGTAGAGGGCGAACCCGGCCGAGGCGGCCACCCACAGGCACACCGCGGTGAGGCTGCCGGGGCTCCACCAGCGGAAACCGCCGGTGCGGGCGTCCGGGGAGGCCCAGTACAGGATCGAGAACGCCAGGTTGACCAGGAGCAGCAGCACCGGCCACTTCACCACGCCCCACACGGTGATGGCGGTGCCCCCGGCGCCGATGAGTTCGCCGACGTAGCGCGCCAGGCCGCCGGTGAAGACGACGATGACCGCGCAGACGGCGACGATGGCGCCCACCGCGAGGGTTACGCCCAGCCGCAGAGGGATCGTCCACCAGATCTTGCGGGTCTCGGTGACGCCGTTGACCACGTTGGCGGCGCGGATGAACGCGCCGATGTAGCCCGAGGCGGCCCAGAACGCCGTCGCCAGACTCAGCATCAGGACCCACCCGGAGCCGCCGCTCTGGGCGAGGCCGGTGGCGCTCTGGTCGAGGATGTCGTGGACGGGGCCGGGCGCGATGCGTCCCAGGTCGTCGATGAGCGGGCCCGTGGCGGGTTTACCGGCCAGGCCGAGGATGGCGACCAGGACCAGCAGGCCCGGGAAGACCGACAGGACGCCGTAGTAGGTGAGCGCGGCGGCCCAGTCGGTCAGGTTGTTCCCCTCGAAGCGCTTGACGGTGCTCTTCAGCAGGGACCACACGGTTCAGCGCCTCCGGACGCCCACCGCCGTGGCACGGTCGACGGTGGCCTTCACCAGCGCGAAGATCGCGCCCTGGAGGGCGGCGGCGGTGAGGATCTCGCCCCAGCCGCGCTCGGGGTCGGTGGCGTCCGGCGCGTCGTCCTCACCGGTGGCCATCCGCCACATCTGCTTGAACGCCCATCCGGCGGCCAGTCCCCCGGCGACACCGGCCATCAGCCCCAAAGGCCGCATGAGCAGGCTCGGTTTCCGCTTCACGAGCGGGTCCTCCGTCCGATCAGCCAGACCGCCGCCCCCACGGCGACGGCGGCGCCCAGGCCGAGCAGGTAGACGGTCACCGGCGTGTCCTGGATCCGCTGCCGCACCCGCGTCTTGACGTCGAGTTTCGCGCTGAGCGCGGCCATCGTCTCACCCAGGGCGGCACGCTCGGCCTCGATCCCGGCCCGGATCTCCTCGATACTGCGCGGCGGCGGTGGTGGCGGTGGCGATTTCTCCTCGCCGTCGGCCGGCACGGCCTCTGCGTCGGTGCTCATCGGCGAGAGTGCTCCTTAAGTACGTCGAGGTCGGCCTGGATGCCCGCGATCGCCTCGGTCGGCTTCAACGGCGCCGAACGCTTCAGGCTCGCCCGCCCGAGCAGGACGAGCAACCCGGCCACCGCGAACAGCAGCACGGTCACGATCAGCGCCGCCAGCCACAACGGCACGACCAGCGCCAGCGCGATGATGCCGGTGGCGATGAGCGCACCGAGCCCGTAGAGCGCGATGAACCCCGCACCCGCGAACAAGCCGACACCAGTGCCGACGGCCTTACCCTTGGCCGCCATCTCGGCTTTCGCGAGCGCGATCTCCTCACGCACCAGCCGCGAGACCTGATCCGCCGCCCGCGCGACGAGCTGCGCGGTCGACGGGTTCGCGGGGCGATCGGTCGTGGTGGTCATGGTCCCTCCCGGTTACCCCGGCCGTCGCGGGCGGAAACGGCCTCTGCGTCCACTATCGCGCTATCGGAGGGTCAGTGGGGCGGGAAACGCCGGGGGGTTCGAGGGGAGTTCGTGAGGGAGCGGGACGGGTCGGGGGCGGGTTGGAGGCGGGTGAGTGGGGCGGGGAACTGAGCCGGGCAAGGTGACTGGCCGGCAACGGGGTCAAAACCCGGGCAACAACCGAAGCTCGTTGTTTTAGACCCGGGCATGGCGACTGGCTCGCTACGGGGTCAAAACCCGGGCACGGACAAAAGCTCGTTGTAGTAGAGCCTCAACGAGACGGCCCGCAACCCGCCGACAAACACCGCCCCGCGACCAGATCCGCTGAAGCTCGCTCGGGATAGGAGAGGTGGATCCTCCGTCGGTCGGCCAGACGTGGTTTCAGAACGCAGGTTCTGGGGGTGTCAAGACACGCCCTTCCGTCTTGACACCCCCAGGTTCTGCGTTCAGCGTCGTACCAGCCGGCCAGAGGAGGAGACGCCTCCCGAGAGAGGTCCGGCGTCCAGGGGCCGCACCCCTGGTCAGGTCCTAGGGGTGAAACCCCTGACCAGACGGCGACCGTCGAGTACCACCAACGCAGGCATTAGAGGACGTGCGATCCGTGGGGGGAAGGCGAGAAGCCAGACGGCCCGGGCTCGGGGTGAGGGCGACGGGAGAGGTGGCGCAACAGGGGGTGTGATAGCGAGGCTCGCGACGGCTGGGGCTGGGGCTGAGGCTGGGACCAAAACACCCCCCAACCCCAGGAGGGGAGCCGAAGACCCCACCGGCCCTCGTCTCCCCACCCTGCCGCAGGCGCCCCCACCGGCGCGCCCGCACTCAGTTGTCGCGAAAGCTAAAGCGAAAGCGAAAGCAGAAGCGAAAAGTGCTGTCTCCGCCGCCCCTCTAGCCCCTAGCCCTAGCCCCGCTCAGACGGTGCACGTGGCGGAACGGCCCCCGCCGCCACCGCCCGAACGATCGGGCAAGGGTAAGGCAGACCGTCGTCCTTGCACAGACCATCCGGGTTGGCCGCGTGGATGTGCCTGGCGTCGTGATCGATGTTCCGCTCGTCGACCGTCGCGGGGTGGACGGTCGTCTCGGTCTTCATTGGACGGTGTGCTCCTTGGGATGAATGTGTGTCCGGCCGGGCTTCCGGTCGTTGATGAAAGTGCAGCACGACGGGTGAGGATTGGCGGTCGTCAAGTTGACACTCGCGAAGCCGATTCACTCTTCCGGCATGCCCTCTGACCTGCGAACTTGTCTACACAAGTGGCAGATTGCGACGGTGCGTGAGGCTGTCGCGGCCGAGATCGCCCGGTGGATCCGGCGCGAGGCCCACCGGTGAGAATACGACCGCGTTACGTCATCGGGAGCATTCTTCGCGCTTCACGAAGAGGCCGTGTACGCGTGGAGCGAGGTGACGGATTTCCGACTCTCCCGCCGGTGGGCGTCCATTTGGGACTGTCCGATCAACGACGGCCCCGGTTTTCGTCACCCGTCCGGGCGAACAATGAGCCGACCCCCTCCACGTTCCCGCGACGTATCGCGGCCCCCTCGAACTATGGCGGAGGACCATGACCGAAGAACTCCTGACGGTGGCGCGTCTCCTCGTCCACGGCCGCTTCGGCGAGCGACGCCGCCTCATCGACGACATCGACCGCCGCCACGCCTGGGACGGCTACGGCGAGTTCCTGGCCGCGCTGTTCTATCTCGCGGTGGCCCGCCGGTTCCCCGAGGGCGCCGGGCCGGTGCAGGTCGCGCTGCTGGTGCGCGAGGTCCGCGACCGGTGGGACCCCGGCGGGCTCATGATCGACCCGTACGCGGTCGCCGCGCTGATCGGCTCGGTGTTCGGGGACGCCGACGCCACCCGCATCGACCCGACCACCGTCGGGCAGCTGGAGTCGCTGCTGGTGCACCATCTGCTGGCGGGGACGAACGAGGTCGAGCTGGACGACCTGTTCGCCCGCGCCGAGAAGCTGGCGGCCTAGCCGCCCGGCGCCCGCTCCAGCGCGAGCGCGGCGTGCACGAGCGTGAGGTGGCTGAAGGCCTGCGGGAAGTTCCCGACCTGCCGCGCCAGCCCGGGCTCGTACTCCTCGGCGAGGAGCCCGACGTCGTTGCACAGCTCCAGCAGCTCCTCGAACAGCAGCCGGGCCTCCTTCTCCCGCCCGCTCTCGGCGAGGGCCTTGACCAGCCAGAACGAGCAGGCCAGGAACGCGCCCTCGCCGGGCGGGAGCCCGTCGACCTTCTCGGTGGCGTGGGACGTGGCGTAGCGCCACACCAGCGGCCCGCGCTTGAGGTCGCGGATGACGGCGTCGACGGTCCCGGCGGTGCGGGGGTCGCCGTGGGGGAGGAACCCGCAGGTCCCTATCTCCAGCAGCGCGGCGTCGACGGTGCCGGAGCCGTAGTACTGGGTGAAGCTGTTCATCGCCGGGTCGAAGCCCTCGGCGAGGACCTCGGCGCGGATCTCCTCGCGGGCGGCGCGCCAGGCGTCGACCGGCCCGGGCAGCCCGTACTCCTCGACGGCGCGGACGGCGCGGTCGAGCGCGACCCAGCTCATCACCCGCGAGTGGGTGAAGGCGCGCGGTTCGCCGCGCACCTCCCAGATGCCGGAGTCGGGTTGCCGCCAGCGGGCGGCGAGGCTGTCCACGAGGGTCGCCTGGAGCGGCCAGGAGAAGTCGTCCTCGGCGAGCCCGGCGGCGCGGGCGGCGGCCAGGGCGTCCATGACCTCCCCGTACACGTCGAACTGGACCTGCCCGTGGGCGGCGTTGCCGATGCGCACCGGCGCGGAGTTCTCGTAGCCGGGCAGCCAGTCGGCGGTCCACTCCGACAGCCGCCGCTCACCGCCGACGCCGTACATGATCTGGAGGTCCTCGGGGTCGCCGGCGACGGTCCGCAGCAGCCACGCGCGCCAGGCGCGGGCCTCGTCGGTGAACCCGGTCTCCACCAGCGCGCTCAGCGACAGGGCGGCGTCGCGCAGCCAGCAGTAGCGGTAGTCCCAGTTGCGGGGTCCGCCGATCAGCTCGGGCAGCGAGGTGGTGGGCGCGGCGACCATGCCGCCGGTCTCGGCGAAGGTGAGGGCCTTCAGGGTCAGCAGCGAGCGCAGGACGGTCTCGCGGTAGGGCCCGGTGTAGGAGCAGCGCTCCGACCACGCGTGCCAGTAGTTGAGGGTCGCGGTGAGGCGCTCGCCGGTGTCGTGGCAGCGCGGGAGCTTCTCGTGGGAGGGGTACCAGGTGAGGGAGAAGTCGTAGGTCTCGCCCCTGCGGACGGTGAAGGAGCCCTCGTGGCGGTGGTCGACGGCGTCGGGGAGGACGTCGCCGCGCAGGCACAGCGCGTCGGGCCCGGCGATGGCGGCGATGGCCTCGCGTCCCTCGTTGTCGCGGACCCGCCGCACCCAGGGGCGCACGCGCCCGTAGTCGAAGCGCAGGACGTACTCCTGGCTCATCTCGACCTCGCCCTCGACGCCCTCCACGCGGCGGTGGACGTCGGCGCGGCGATCACGGGGCGGCATGAAGTCGGTGAGGCGGACGCGCCCGGTGGGGGTGGTGAACTCCGTCTCCAGGACCAGGGAGGACCCGACGTAGCGGCGGGTGACCTTGGCGCCGGGGTCGGTGGGGCCCAGGCGCCAGCGGCCGTGGTCGTGGCCGCCGAGGATCGCGGCGAAGACCGCGCCGGAGTCGAAGCGCGGCAGGCACAGCCAGTCGATGGAACCGTCGGTCCCGACCAGCGCGGCCGTCGTCAGGTCACCGAGCAGCGCGTACCGTTCGATCGGCAGTGGCATCCGTCCATCATGCACCCGCGCGCCGCGACGCGTCCGCTCATCGTCTGGTGAGGACGGTGGCGGTGATCAGGCACAGGTCCTTCTCGGGCACGTCGCCGTCGGCGGTCAGCGCCTCCAGGACCTCGCCGAGCGCGCCGGCGGTGCACAGGTGGAAGCGTTCGCCGGGGTTGAGGATCAGCTCGTTGTCGGTGTACTCCAGGCCGTCGACGGTGCCCACGGGCAGGCCCAGGGCGCCGGGGTGGACGGTGGGCGTGACCGCGCGGCGGATCGGCGCGCCCTGCCCCGCCGCCGCCCACGTGAGGCGTTCGGGCTGGGCGATGGCGACGGTGACCGAGGTGGTGGCGTCGGGTTCGAGGCGGCGGGCCAGGGCGTTGAGGGCGGTCAGTACCGCGGAGGGGGCCAGTCCGGCCATGCCGTAGGCGACGGCGGCGTGCCGCAGCCGCTGGGCCGAGCCGACGGGGTCGGCCTCGCCGACGACGAGCAGCAGGCTCCCGTCGTGCAGTTCGGCCATGTCGTACCAGCAGGCCAGGGCCCGGTCGGCGGAGACGCCCTCGGCGACCAGCCCGGGGACGGTGAGGCGGTCCGGGGACGCCGAGAGCAACTCCGACAGGCGGCGCCGCTCTGCGGCCACCGCGACCCGCGCCTGCTTGAGCTGCGCGGTGAGGTTCTGGCGGCGGGTGACGTCGCGGATGGTGCCCGACACCGAGGCCAGGTCGCCCTTCTCGTAGCCGAGGACGGCGTTGAGTTCCAGCCGCGCCCCGGCCAGCGGGCCAGCGCCGCGCACCTCGGCGACGATCTCCTCCTGCCCGAGGCGGGTCAGCAGCCCGGCCAGGTCGGCGGGGTCGACGAGCTCGGCCATCGCGGTGGGGTCCATCGGCCCGTCGTCGGCGCGGCGCCCGGCGAGCCGGAACATGCCCGGCGACCACACCGAGTAGCCGGTGGCGAGGTCCCAGTAGAAGGAGCCGCGCCGTCCCTCGGCGCGCACGAACTCCGCGCACAGCACGGTCGCCTCGTCGTGGACGGCGACGGTGGCCAGCACCCGGTCCCACAGCCGCACCGCGCGTACGTCGAAGCGGTAGGCGGCGCGGGTGCCCTCGGCGACGGGGTCGACGTAGAGGCCGGTCAGCTCGCCGGGCTCGCCGGTCTCGGCGACGGTGGACAGCAGCGGCAGCAGGTGCTGGGAGCCCAGGCGCGGCAGGACGGTCATGAGGGTGCCGTCGGAGAGGTCCTCCTCGTCGCTGAGGGCGCGCGCGGGCGCGCTGGCGGCCTCGACGGTGAAGTCGACGATGACGCCGGTGTCGTCGTGGACGGGCGCGAGCAGCAGCGCCGGTTCGGTGAGCGCGTCCAGCACCAGGCCGATGGGGGCGTCGGCGCCGCCCTCCTGGTCGGTGCCGCCGGTGTCGAGGACGGCCGCGCGCGCCGCGACGGGGATCGCCAGCGACAGCAGGTGCGCCTTCGTCTCGTCGTCCAGGCGGCAGGGGCGCTCCCAGAACAGCTCCACCACGCCGATGACCGCGCCGTCGTGGACCAGCGGGATCGCCGCCAGGCCCTGCGAGGACAGCGGCGCGACGGTGGTCGGGAAGCGGACGTGCAGGGCGTCGGCGTCGGTGATGAGGACCGGGCGGCGGGCCTTGATGGCCTCGATCATGGGCAGGCCGTCGATGGGCGGTACGCGCGCCCACTTGCTGCGCGCGTCGGCGGGCAGCCCGCTGGACCCGCCCAGGCGCAGCGCTCCGTCGGGTTCCAGCATCATCACCACGACGGTGGCGGGCTCGGGCCAGCCGAGGGTGGAGGCGGCGACGGCCTCGGCGATCTCGTCGAGGGTCCGGGCGGCCTCGATGCGCCCGGTCAGCAGCCGCCCGCGCGCGATCGGCTCGGCGAGGTGCTCGGCGAGGTCCTCGAAGTGGGCGGCCTCGGGCTCCGAGGGCGGCGGCAGGAGGTCCAGGACCTCGGCCCCGGCGGTCTCGGTGATCGCGTCGGGGACGCCGCTGCGCCCGGCGACGAGCGCGGCGGCCAGTTCGGCGAGTTTGACGTTGGAGTGCGTGGACAGCTCGTGCAGCTGCTTGAACGCCTCTTCCGGAGCGATGCCCAGCCGCTCGGAGAGGATGCCCTTGGCCTGCTCGATCACCGAGCGGCTGCGCATGGCGCGCCGCAGCCCGTCGCGCTCCTTGCGGAGTCTGGCGACCGTCTGGGAGAGCGCCTCCAGGGATTCGTCCGTCACGGGATCAGCCAACAGTATGGACACCTCGCTGTCCAGTTGGGCCGGTGGTGGAGTCGGTGCGAAGTTTCACACGGCGGATACGGGGTAGTCCATGGGCATGGAATTTCTTCTCTGGATCCTCGCGGTCATCCTCGTCGTCTCCGGCATCGTCGCCCTGTTCAGGCGGCAGGTCCTGTGGGGCGTCGTGCTGATCATCGTCGGCCTCCTCGTCGGACCCGGCGGCGTGTCCATCTTCACGTAACGACGGTCCGCCCTTCCCAAGGGGAAGCGAACCCGCTATCGTCTGTAAGTAGGAGCGGATCCTCATCCGTTCGTCCGAGGGTCTAAACCCGGCCCTCCCCGGACCGCTCCGCCCGCGGCCCACTCGGGCCGCCCAGACGCTCTAGCAACGGGCGTCGCATCTGCATCTGCCGCCGCGCGAGGCACAGCCCGCGGCGACGGAACCCTTGGAGGTGGACTCGTGTCCACGCCGCATCTTCTCGTCGACGATTCCGTAGACCGTTCTCTCAGCAGCGTCAACGACCTCCCCGCCGGGCACCCCGAACGGGTCCGCGTCCGCAACCAGGTCGTCCGCGACACCCTCCCCCTCGCCGACCGTCTCGCCAAGCGCTTCGCGCGGCGCGGCGAACCCATCGACGACCTCATCCAGGTGGCCAGGCTCGGCCTGGTCAAGTCCGCCGACGGCTTCCGCTCCGGACGCGGCGGCGGCTTCGCCGGCTACGCCATCCCCACCATCCTCGGCGAGCTCAAGCGCCACTTCCGCGACAAGGGCTGGTCGGTGCGCGTGCCGCGCCGGCTCCAGGAGGCGATGATGAGCGTCAACGCCGCCATGGACCCGCTCTCGCAGAAGCTCGGGCGCACGCCCACCATCGACGACCTCGCCGAGCACCTGGGCATCGAGCCGGACCTCGTCCGGCAGGGCCTGGAATGCGCGCAGGCCTACGCGGCCATGTCCATCCACGGCCCCGCCGAACGCGACGGCGGGCGCGAGCTGCTCGACCTGCTGGGCGGTGAGGACCCCGGCATGGAGGCCGCCGAGGCGCGCGTGGCCGTCCGGCCGCTGCTCGCCCGGCTGCCCAAACGCGAGCGGGACATCCTGATCATGCGCTTCTACCAGGGCCAGACGCAGTCACAGATCGCCGCCCGCGTCGGCCTGTCCCAGATGCACGTCTCGCGGCTGATCTCGCGGACGCTGGAACGCATGCGCGGCTGGCTCCGGGAGGCCCGGGCCGCCAGAGCGTGACGACCTTTCCCGGTGGAGTGGGGGCGCGGCCTTCGGGCCGCGCCCCTCACCGCGCATGAGATCACCGCGCCCGGGTACACGGCGAGCATGAACCGGCTACGCGTACGAGACGTCATGACACACGATCCCGTCTGCCTGCCCGCCGACACCACCGCCGTCACCGCCGCGCAGACGATGCGCGACCACGGCATCGGCGACGTCCTGGTCCTCGGCCACGGTGAACTGCGCGGCATCGTCACCGACCGCGACCTCGTCGTGCGGGGCCTGGCCTCCAGCGCCGACCCGCGGCTGACGCGGATCGGCGACCTCGCCACCCCGCACCCGGCGCGCCTGTCCCCCGACGACCCCGTCGACGAGGCGGTGCGGCTGATGCGCGAGAAACGCGTCCGCCGCGTCCCGGTCTGCGATCCCGACGGACGGCCCGTCGGGATCGTCTCCCTCGGGGACCTCGCCGCCGAACGCGACCCGAACTCCGCCCTCGCCGAGATCAGCGAAGCGCCGCCCACCACTTGAGGAGCCCTCCCCCATGAGCACCATCACCGAGAGCGTCACCATCGCCGCCCCCGCGGGTGCCGCCTATGAGCGCTGGAACGAGTACGAGGCCCTGCCCCGGTTCGCCGACGGCGTCCTGAACGTCGAACGCCGCGGGGAGGACGTCACGCACTGGACGGTGTCGGTGGCCGGCGTGACCCGCGAGTTCGACGCCCGTGTCCTGGAGCGCATCCCCGGACGGCGCCTGACCTGGTGCTCCATCGACGGCCCCAAACACGCCGGGGCCATGGACTTCGAACCCCTCGACGAGCACACCACCCGCGTGACGGCCCGGGTGGAACTGGTGCCGGAGGGCTTCGCCGAGGCCGCCGCCGACCGCCTCGGCGTGATAAACCTCCGCGTCCGCCGCGACCTCCAGCAGTTCAAGCAGTACATGGAGGACGACACCGCTCCCCCGCCGAAGGCCTGGGACGAGCCCTGGCACGGATCGGCGATGTGATGGCCTACCTGGGATACGGCCTCACCGGCGAGGACTTCGCCCCCGGTGAGCTCCTCGACCAGGCCCGCCGCGCCGAGGACGCCGGTTTCACCGGCCTGCGCCTCACCGGCCGCGGCCCGTCCGCGTGGCCCATGACCGGCGCGATCTCACGCGTGTGCCGCCTGCCGGTCACCACCACCGTGACGTGCCCCGACGAGCGCCTCCACCCCGTGGCCCTCGCCCGGGCCGCGGCCACCTCGGCCGTCCTGCTCGGCAACCGCTTCGCCCTCGGCCTGGACCCCGCGCCGGGCAGGCCACCGGAGGAACTGGAGGAGGCCGTCGACCTCGTCCGGAAACTGTGGACGGGCAAACCCGTCGACCACCACGGCGAGTACTACACGGTGGAGAACGAGCGCCTGGAGACCCTGCCCGACCTGCCCTCGCCGCTGTACCTGTCCGGCACCGGGATGACGTCCATCGCGCTGGCCGGGCGCATCGCCGACGGCTTCATCTCGGCCGAACCCGAGGCCGAGACCCTGCGCCTGTTCCGCGAGTTCGGCGGCCAGGACAAGATCACCCAGGGCTTCTACCGCGTCTGCTGGGCACCCACCGAAGCCGAGGCCACCGCACTGGCCCACGCCTCCCACGACGCCACCCCCGTCCTCGTGTGCGGCCCCGACCCGGCCCGCCACCTGGCGGCGTTCCGGCGGTTCGCCGACGCCGGCTTCGACGAGGTCTTCGTGGCGAACATCGGGCCCTACCAGCGGGAGTTCTTCGAGCTGTACCGGACCGAGGTCATTCCCGGCACGAGGTGAGCGGAAGTACCGACGCCCCGCCGGTCCGGCGGGGCGTTCGTCACGCCTCCTCGTCCTTCCACCGCCCCATGTGCCGCTGCCACGACAGCCACGCCACGTCGGCCAGCGCCAGGATCGCCAGCCCCAGCAGCGGCCAGGCGAACCACGCCAGGCCGTTGGCCAGGGCCAGGACCCCCAGCGCGCCGCACAGGACCAGTCCGTAGACGGCCAGGTGGAAGCGCAGGCGGCGAGGAGCGGGTCGGGGATGCGCGCCTTCGGAACCTGGAACACCCTTCATGATCCCGGTATACCCCGAACCGGGCCGGGTGAACGGATTTCGGGGCGTATGGAAGCCGAGACGCACGGGCCCGGCGGGTTTGCCCCCGCCCCATCCGGGTATCCCCCCGTCTGGAGGTGGAAAGCATGACCGACACGCCACGACCGCCGCTCGCCGACTACCTCGACGACGCCGACTTCCCCGCCGACGCCAGGCGCGTCCGGGAGATGGCCGCCGCCAGCGGCGTGCCGCTGCCGATGCGCACCGAGCTGACACGGCTTCCCGACGCCCTCTACGCCGACGTGAACGAGGTGTGGACGGCGCTGGGGCACGGCGCGACCCGCCTGTGAGCGGGCGCCCGCCGTAGACCACAGGTGGAACCCGTAGCGCGCTCGGGCGGTGCCCTCCGGGTTCCCCTGTTCCCGCGGCGGGGCGGTCCTCCCCCCGGCCGTCCCGCCGCTCTCTCATGTGGAGGCGTCATGCCGAAGGTTCCGCACATGCCCTCCGACGTGACGTCCGAGGTGAGCGTCTTCGACCGCTTCGCGGCGGTCGCGGCGAGGTTCTTCGCCAAGCCGTGGTTCTTCGCCGTGTGCCTGCTGATCGTGCTGTTGTGGGCGCCTTCGATCGCGCTCATCGGCGATGTGGACACCTGGCAGCTCATCATCAACACCGGCACCACGATCATCACGTTCCTGATGGTGGCGCTGCTGCAGAACACCCAGACCCGGCAGGACGAGGCGACGCAGGACAAGCTGAACGCGATCGCCGAGATCCTGGCCGGCATGGCCAAGGCGCGTGGGGACGAGAAACTCGCCCACGACGTGGACGAGGTCCGGGCCGCCGTCGGCCTGGAGGACCGGGAGAGCGCCTGACATGGACACCGGCGAAAGCGAGGCCGACCGATGGAAACGCAATTACCACGAGCTCCTGCAGGAACTGCGGGTCGCGCAGACCGGCAACCAGATCCTGTTCGCGTTCCTGCTCACCGTCCCGTTCACCCAGGCCTTCGGCACTCTCGTGGCCTATCAGCGGGACGTCTACGTCGGGACGCTGCTGGCGACCGGCATCGCCACGGTCTTGATGATCACCCCGGTCGGGATGCACCGGGTGCTGTTCCGGCAGGGCGCCAAGCCGCAGATCGTGCGGCTGACCTCGAACCTGGCGCTGGCCGGTCTGTTCTTCGTCCTCGCCGCGATGAGCGGGGCGCTGTTCCTGGTCGTCGACATGGTCGTGGACCGTGTCTGGGCGGCGGCCCTGGCGGCGGTGGTGGTGGCCGTGGCGCTGGCCTTCTGGTTCGGCCTGCCCCTGTGGCTGCGCCACCGCGACCGCTGAACCGCCGCCGGGATCCGCACGGGTACTTATTACGGCGTGACGATCGCGAAGTTCGGATCCGGGAGCTCGATGACGCCGACCAGCCGCTCGATGAGCGAGGCGTCCCCGTCGAACTCCACTCCCTCCCGCTTCCCCGCCAGCAGTCCCAGCAGCCCGAGTTTCGTGGTCGTCACCCGCAGCCCCGCCTCGCCCCTCTTCGGGTCGGGTGTCTGCACGAGGACCCCGTTGGACAGCTCGGTGCGGACCTTCTCGCCGAGGTCGGTGAAGGTCCAGTCGATCACCGCCGTCTCACGCGCGGCCTTGACGCCGTCCACCCTGATCGCGACGCTGTCGAAGATCTGCTCGACGCTCAGGGCGGTGGCCATGTCGCCGCCGAGGTCGAAGGGGACCATGTCGACGCCGTCGCGCAGCTCCTTGGCCCCGGTCAGGTAGAAGTTGCGCCAGGTCCCGTTCTCGGCGCCGCGGCCCAGTTTCGTGTAGACCCCGGCCAGCGCCTCCTTCGCCTCGGCGCTGCCGGGCTCGGCGAAGACCGCCTGCTGCAGCAGCTGCGCGGCGAAGCGCAGGTCCCCCTCGTCGGCGTACCGCCGGGCGTGCCCGAGGACGCCGGGGACGCCGCCGAGGCAGTCGACGTACCGCTTGGCCGACTCCACCGTCGGGTGCGCCCACAGGTGCGCCGGGACGCCGTCGAACCAGCCCATGTACCGCTGGTAGACCGCCTTCACGTTGTGCGAGACGGACCCGTAGTAGCCGCGGGTGTTCCACGCGGTGTCCAGCCCCTCGGGCAGCTGGAACATCTCGGCGATCTCGACGCCGGTGTACCCCTGGTTCAGCAGCCGCAGGGTCTGGTCGTGGAGGTAGCCGTACATGTCGCGCTGCTCGCGCAGGAACGTCTCGCAGCGCTCCTCGTCCCAGGTCGGCCAGTGGTGCGAGGCGAACAGGACGTCGTAGCCGCCGGCGAACAGCTCGATGGCCTCGCCGAGGTAGCGCGACCACATGCGCGAGTCGCGCACCACGGCCCCGCGCAGGGTCAGGACATTGTGGAGGGTGTGGGTGGCGTTCTCGGCCATGCAGAGCGCCCGCAGGTCCGGGAACAGGAAGTTCATCTCGGCCGGGGCCTCGGTACCGGGGGTGAGCTGGAAGCTGATGCGCACGCCGTCGACGGTCTCAGTCTGCCCGGTGTGGGTGATGTCGACGGTCGGCGGGATCAGCGAGACGCGGCCGGTGGACGTGGCCAGGCCCAGCCCCATGCCGAGCTGCCCTTCGGGTCCGGGGCCGAGGGTCACGCCGTACATGAGGTTGGCGCGGCGGGCCATCGCCACGCCCGCGTAGACGTTCTCGGCGACCGCGTGCTCCATGAAGCCCACGGGGGCCAGGATCGGCACGTTCCCGTCGGTGACGCCCATGACGCCGCCGAAGTGGTCGACGTGGGAGTGGGTGTAGATGACGCCGGTGACCGGACGGTCGCCCCGGTGGGCGCGGTAGAGGCCGAGCGCGGCGGCGGCGGTCTCGCAGGAGATGAGCGGGTCGATGACGATGACGCCGGTGTCGCCCTCGACGAAGGTGATGTTGGAGAGGTCCAGGCCGCGGACCTGGTAGACGCGCTCGGTGACCTGGTAGAGCCCCTGCTTGGCGCACAGCCGCGCCTGCCGCCACAGGCTCGGGTGGGCCGTGGGGGGACAGTCGGCTTCGAGGAAGGCGTAGGCGTCGGAGTCCCAGATGACGCGCCCGTCCGGGGCCTTCACCACCCCCGGGGTGAGGGCGGCGATGAAGCCCCGGTCGGCGTCGTCGGAGTCGGTCCGGTCGGCGTAGTCGAGTGACGTCATGCCGACCAGTATTGATGAGGATTCGTCCGATTTTTAGGGAATAAGGAGGATTTTGCCGGTGGTCCGGCGGCCCTCCAGATCGGTGTGCGCGCGGGCGGCCTCGGCCAGCGGGTAGGTCGCCGACACGCGCACGGTGACGGTCCCGTCGGCCAGCCAGCCGAGCAGGTCGCCGACGCGCCCGAGCATCTCCTCGCGGTCAGCGACGTAGTGCTCCATGGTGGGCCGGGTCAGGAACAGCGAGCCCGACTTCGACAGCCGGATCGGGTCGAAGGGCGGGACGGCGCCGCTCGCGCCGCCGTAGAGCGCCATCATCCCGCGCGGCCGCAGCGCGGTCAGGCCCTCGTCGAAGGTGGTCCGGCCGACGCCGTCGTAGACGACGTGCGCCCCGGCGCCGCCGGAGAACGCGCGGACCTTCTCCGCGAAGCCCTCGTAGCCCACGACCTCGTCGGCCCCGGCCTCACGGGCCAGCTTCGCCTTCTCCTCGGTGGACACCGTGGCGATCACGCGCCCGCCGCGCAGCTTCACCAGCTGCGTGAGGATCTGCCCGACGCCCCCGGCGGCGGCGTGCACGACGGCCACGTCGCCCGGCTGGACCGGGTAGGTCGAGTGGGACAGGTAGTGCGCGGTGAGGCCCTGGAGCAGCGAGGCCGCCACCAGCGCGGGGTCCAGGCCGTCCGGGACGGGCAGGAGCCGGTCGGCGGGCACGGCCACCTTCTCGGCATAGCTGCCGAGGGTCTGCGTCCAGGCCACGCTCTGCCCGGCGGTGAAGCCGGTGACGCCCTCGCCGAGGGCCGCCACGACTCCGGCGCCCTCCTGCCCGGGTGTGAAGGGCATCGGCATCGGATAGCGGCCCTCGCGGTGATAGGTGTCGACGTAGTTGACGCCGACGGCCTTGACGTCCACCAGCACCTCTCCCGGACCCGGCACGGGATCGGGGACGTCGGTGTACTCCAGGCGGTCGGGTCCGCCGGTCTCACTGACCACGATGGCCTTCATGCGCGCTCCTTCGTCGGGTACGGCTTCCACCTTTCCCCAACCCGGGACCGAGCGCGGCTATTCTCGCGCGGTGCAGTTCAGTGTCAAGGATTACCGGCCCGACGGCGAGGACGCCGCGATCGCCGAGCAGGAGCGCCTGCGCGCCTTCCGCCGCGACGAGCCGCTGGCCCCGCCGCGGCTGGTGACCGGCGTCGACGTGTCCTACGACCCGGCGAGCGAGCGCCTGGTGGCCGCCGCGGTGACCGTCGACGTGTCCACATGGGACACCGTCGAGGAGGTCACCCGCTCCGGCACCGCGCGGTTCCCCTACATCCCGGGCCTGCTGGCCTTCCGCGAGCTGCCCACGCTCCTGGAGGCGCTGGCCGACCTGGAGACCGCGCCGGACCTGTTCGTCTGTGACGGGCACGGGCTGGCCCACCCGCGCGCGTTCGGGCTGGCCTGCCACCTCGGCGTCCTGCTGGACGTGCCGGCCATCGGCGTGGCCAAGAACGCGCCCTGGCCCACTGACGCCCCGGGCGAGGAGCGCGGCGACACCGCCCCGATCCTGCACGAGGGCGCGGAGGTGGGACGCGTCCTGCGCACGCGCACGTCCGTCAAGCCGGTCTACGTCTCCGTCGGGCACCGCGCGGACCTGGACGGCGCGTGCGCGGCGGTGCTGGAGCTGACGCGCGGCACGCGCCTGCCCGAGACCACCCGCCGCGCCGACGCGCTGAGCCGCAGGCTGCTCAAGGGGTGAGGCGGGCCAGGTGCCCGTTCTCCAGCGCGGTCCAGATCGCGCCGTCGGGAGCGACGGCCAGTCCGTGCGGCTCGGAGCCCGCCGTGAGCGGGTGGGTGGTGACCTCGCCGTCCACGGTGAGGTGGGCGAGCGCGTCGGCTCCCCACAGGCTGATCCACAGGCAGGTGCCGTCGGAGACGATGGCGTGCGGCTTGCTCCCCCGGTCGGGCAGCGGGATCTCGGTGACGGTGCCGTCGGCGTCCACCCGTCCGGCGATTCCGGCGAGCAGCGCGACGAACCAGGCCGCGCCGTCGGGCCCGATGGTGACGCCGACCGGCCCGGCGGACGCGGTGGGCAGCTCGAAGAGCTCGGCCTTTCCGTCGCGGACGCGGCCGACCGCGTTGGCCTGGTTGGCGGTGAACCAGGGGGTGCCGTCGGCGGCGACGGCGATCATGGACGGCATCGCGCCCTCGACGGGCAGCTCGACGACGTCCAGGACGCCGGTGGCGGGGTCGAGGGAGGCCACGGTGTTGGCCGCCATGCCCGTCACCCACAGTTTCCCGTCGGGGGCGGCGGCGAGCCCGAACACTCCGGCGGGCGCGTCGAAGGCGGTGACCTCGCCGGTGGACGGGTCGAGGCGGGCGAGCTTCGCCTTGCGCGACAGCGAGGCCCACACGCCGCCGTCGGCGCCGGTGACGATGATGCCGGGCATCGACTCGTCCCCGGTGGAGTAGGTGCGCGTCCGGCCGGTGGCGGGGTCGAAGTGCCCGATGGCGCCCTGGTGGACGAGGGTGAACCAGATGGTGCCGTCGGCGGCGGCGGTCAGCGCGTAGGGGCCCGCCTCGGGTCCGGAGACGAGATGTTCGCGGAGGGGCATTCGGTTCCTTTCGCCGTCTTCGGGTCGATCATGCCAGGCTGTGCAGGCCCCGCATGATCGTCATGCCCGCGTTCATCGCCTCGCGCACGGCGTCCTCGATCCCGTCGCCGCGTTCCAGGCAGATCATCATCGCCGCCTGGATCGCGCCGATGTAGCCACCGATGACGGCGGCGGCGGTGACCTCGGTGAGGACGTGCGGGTAGGCCTCGGCGAGCGCGGCGGCCAGGCGGCGCTGGCCGGAGTGCATGAGCTCCAGGGCCCGCGCGCGCAGCGCCGGTTCGCGGGCGATGAGGCCGAAGCGCGCCCGGCCGTCGGCGAGGTCGATGACCGATTCGTGGGAGGCGACCAGGCTGAGCGCGCGGTCGCAGATCCGTTGCAGCAGCTGGGGGACGGTCTCGTCGTCGCCGCGTTCGGCGATGACGGCGAGGGTGAGCTCCATGCGCTGGTGGAAGTCGGCGAAGGCGACGTCCTCTTTGGACGCGAAGTAGTTGAAGAAGGTCTTGGTGGAGACCTGCGCGGCGGCGGCGATCTCGGCCACGGTGGTGTCGGCGAAGCCTTTTTCAGTGAACAGGCGCAGCGCGGCGCGGGCGAGGGCGCGCCGGGTCAGCGCCTTCTTGCGGTCGCGCAGGCCCAGGTCGTCCGTCATGGCCACACCTTACACTCAAAGAATTTTTACACTGGTTGTAAATTTCTGCCGGGTGCGCTTAAGTGGACGAGTAGCCACCGTTTCGGCTCAAAGGAGCATGAGATGACACAGGCACCATCGGCCCCCAGGCTGCCCCTGGAGCGCCCGAACCCGTTCGACCCGCCGGTCAGGCTGGCCGAACTCCGCGAGAACGAGCCGATCAGCCGCCTGGCGTTCCCCGACGGCCACGTGGGCTGGCTGGTGACCGGGTACCAGGAGGCCCGGGACGTCCTGCGGGACCCGCGCTTCAGCTCCCGCCAGGAGCTGCGCCACTTCCCGCTCGACCACGCGCTGGCCAATGAGCCCATGGAACCCGCGCGCCCGGGGATGTTCATCCGCATGGACGCCCCCGAGCACGGGCGGCTGCGCAGGCTGCTCACCGGGCAGTTCACCGTCAAGCGCATGAAGGCCCTCGAACCGCGCATCCAGGGCTTCGTCGACCGGGCCCTCGACGAGCTGGAGGCCGACGGGCCGGGCGCCGACCTGGTGGCGCGCTTCGCGCTGCCGGTGCCGTCGCTGGTGATCTGCGAGCTGCTCGGCGTCCCCTACGAGGACCGGGCGCGCTTCCAGCAGAACTCCAGGACGATCATGAGCCTCGACTCCAGCCGCGAGGACATCATGGGCGCCTTCGAGTCCATGGGCCAGTTCCTGCACGACCTGGTGATGTCCAAGATCGCCGAACCCACCGACGACATCCTCGGCGGGCTGGCCGCCACCGGCGAGCTGACCGCCGAGGAGATGACCAACATCGCGTTCCTGCTGCTGGTGGCCGGGCACGAGACCACGGCGAACATGCTCGGGCTGGGCACCTTCGCGCTCCTCCGGCATCCCGGCGAGCTGGCGCGCTTCCGGGCCGAGCCCGAGATCGCCGAGGCTGCGGTGGAGGAGCTGCTGCGGTACCTGTCGATCATCCACGTCGGCATGACCCGCACCGCCCTGGAGGACCTCGACCTGCACGGCACCCTCGTCAAGGCCGGGGAGTGCGTGATCCTGTCGGTGTCGGCCGGCAACCGCGATCCCGAGCGCTTCGAGAATCCCGACGAGCTGGACCTGGCGCGGCCGCACGGCACCGGGCACCTGTCCTTCGGGCACGGCGTCCACCAGTGCCTGGGCCAGCAGCTCGCCCGGGTCGAGATGCGCATCGGGCTGACCACGCTCGTCGAGCGCTTCCCGAACCTGCGGCTGGCGGTGGCACCCGAGGACGTGCCGACCAAGACCAACGCGATCATCTACGGCGTCCACTCGCTCAAGGTGGCGTGGTGAACGTCGAGGCCGACCGGGAGCGCTGCTGCGGTTCCGGGATGTGCGCGCTGACCGCGCCGGACGTCTTCGACCAGGACGCGGAGACCGGCTACGTGCTGGTCCTGCTCCCCGAACCGCCCCGGGAGTGGCACGACGACGTGCGCTCGGCCGCCGGGGTCTGCCCCTCGGGGGCGATCACCGTCCGGGAATGAGCGAACGGGCGGGCCGCCGTCGCCATCCTCGGCGAACCGCGGCCCGCCCCGCTACCGTCGGGACATGACCCGTCCCAACCTGCTGCTCATCACCGCCGACCAGTGGCGCGGCGACTGCCTCTCCGGCGCGGGTCACCCGGTGGTCCGCACCCCCTACCTGGACGAGCTGGCCGCCCGCGGCGCCCGCTTCGACCGCGCCTACAGCGCCACCCCCTCCTGCATCCCCGCCCGCGCCGCCCTCCACACCGGCCTCTCCCAGCGCAACCACGGCCGCGTCGGCTACCGGGACGGCGTCCCCTGGACCTACCCCGGCACCCTCGCCTCGACCCTGGGCCGCGCCGGCTACCAGACCCGCGCGATCGGCAAGATGCACGTCCACCCCGAGCGCAACCGCATCGGCTTCGACGAGGTCGTCCTCCACGACGGCTACCTCCACTTCGCCCGCGACCGCCGCCGCGATCCCCGCCTCCACGACGACTACCGCGCCTGGCTGGCCCGCCGCACCGGCAACCCCGCCGCCGACGAGGCCTCCCTCGGCCTCCAGTGCAACTCCGTGGTCGCCCGCCCCTGGCCCTGGGCGGAAGAGCTGCACCCCACCAACTGGGTGGTGAGCGAGGCGATCGACTTCCTATACCGCCGCGACACCACCACGCCGTTCTTCCTCAACCTGTCCTTCCACCGCCCCCACCCGCCCTACGACCCACCCGCCTGGGCCTTCGAGCAGTACCTCGCCGCCCCCGGCACCACTCCCCCCATGGGCGACTGGACGTCCGCCTTCGAACCCTGGCGCGACGACACCCGCGCCGACGCCAACATCGCCCGCTACGACGAACTCACCACCCACCGCGCCCGCGCCGGCTACTTCGGCCACATGTCCCACATCGACACCCAGCTCAACTACTTCTTGCAGACCCTCGCCGAATTCGGCGAACTGGACAACACCTGGATCTGCTTCACCTCCGACCACGGCGAAATGCTCGGCGACCACGGCATGTGGCGCAAGGCCTACCCCTACGAGGGCTCCGCCCGCGTCCCCCTCATCCTGGCCGGCCCCGGCCTCCCCGGCCACGTCGTATCGGAAGCCGTCGTCGAACTCCGCGACATCATGCCCACCCTCCTCGACGCCGCCGGGATCCAAGACGTACCCACAATGGACGGCCACTCCCTCCTCCCCCTGGCCGCAACCCCATCGGGCAACGCCGCCCCACCCGTCCGCGACCACCTCCACGGCGAGCACGTCCTCTTCGGACAGTCGATGCACTGGATCACCGACCACCGCTACAAATACGTGTGGCTCTCCGCCGAGGGAATCGAACAACTCTTCGACCTCCACGCCGACCCCGAAGAAGCCCGGGACCTCTCGGCCGACCACGACCACCAACCCGAACTGGCCAGACAACGCGCCAGACTGGTGAATTCCCTCGCAGGACGCCCCGAAGCCTTCGTCCACGACGGACTATTGGTTCCCGGACGCCCGGTCCGCACCGAACTAACTGTGACCGGCAGCGAATGACGAGTCGCGGAACACCGGCGGCAGCAGCAGATGACGAGTGACGCAAGACCAGCCCCGGACGCCGAGTGACGAGTGACGAAGGTCAGAGGTCAGGAGACAAACATGGACGCGGCCACCCTCCCCGTAGTCTTCGTTCACGGCATCCGCATCAGCGGCAGCGTCTGGGGCCCCGTCGCCGCCATAGTCGGCCGCGACAGACCCGTCGCCACCCCCGACCTCCCCGGCCACGGCACCCACCGCGACCAGAAGTTCAATGTGGACGCCGCCGTCCAAGCAGTAGTCGACGCCATCGACGACCTCGGCGGCAAAGCACTCGTAGTAGGCCACTCCATGGGCGGCTACGTCTCCATAGCCACCGCAGCAGCCCACCCCGACCGCGTCCCCGGCCTCGTCGCCATGGGCTGCACCGCAACCCCCAAAGGACTACTGCTCAGCGCCTACCGCCTCGCCGCGAAAATGGCCTCCGCCAACGCAAGAAAGGCGGACCGCTTCAGCACCTGGGCCTTCAAAAAGACCCTCCCCCCGGAAATGGCCGCCGCCATAGTCGCCGGAGGCCTCGACTCCACCTCGATGCCACAAGTAGTGGACGCACTGTCCCAGCTGGACCCAAGAGCAGCCCTGGAGACCTACCCAGGACCCGTCACCCTGGTGAACGGCGCCAGAGACCCCTTCCGCGCGGAAGAGAAAGGCTTCCTGAAGGCATGCAAACGGGGCGAACTGGTAATCCTCCCGAAGCGCACGCACATCAGCTGCCTGGCGGACAGTGAAGTACTAGCGAAGATCACGGGACAGGCACTGAACAGGCTCTGAGCCGGGTAGGTGACTGGCTGGCTACGGGGTCAAAACCCGGGCACGGACAAAAGCTCGTCGTTTTAGACCCGGGCAAACCGACTGGCGGGCAACGGGGTCAAAACCCGGGTGGGGACAAAAGCTCGTTGTAGTAGAGCCGCACCGAGACGGCCCGCAAGACGCAAGACAACACGACCCCGCGACCAGATCCGCTGAAGCTGTCTCGGGATAGGAGAGGATCCTCCCTCGGTCGGCCGGATGGTTCTTCGAACGAGGGTTCTCGGGGTGTCAAGACACGCACTACCGTCTTGACACCCCGAGGTTCATCGTTCACCGTCGCAAAGGCCGAACGCGGGTGGAGCCTCCCGAGAGAGGTCCGGCGTCCAGGGGCCGCACCCCTGGTCGGGTCCCAGGGCTGAAAGCCCTGACCAGACGGCGACCGTGACATAGCGCCAATGTGGCGAATAGAAGATGGTCGATCCGTGGGGTGGGCAGGAAGTGCGGGGAGACGGGCTCGGGCTGAGGCTGATGGGACGCCGGGCGACGCGTGCTAGCGAAACTGGCCGGGCTGGGACTGGGACTGCGGCTGGGGCCCAGACCCCCCCAAGCAACGAAACCCCCGACCAAAGCCGGGGGCAACGCTGCCTGACCTCAATTCAGGCCGTCCGGACCGAAGTCCACACTGGACTATCCCACGCCCCCACCTCCCCCTTCAAGCCCGACCACCCACCGCCGGAAGCGGCAGCGCGGCCCCAGGAGTCGCCGGGCACCACCCCGGCCAGGGCTGAAGAAGGAGAGAAGCGCGAAACAGACCTACTTGGGCTCCAACTTCCCCGTCAGCAGCGACAGGATCACGAAGTTGTCGGCGTACATCGCGTTCTTCACCACCGGGTCCGAGTCCGCCGGGAACGCCTTCACCCGGTCGCCCTCAAGCGCGGGGTTGTTACCGAACCGCTCGAACAGCGGCACCATCGGCAGCAGCTCGTTGAACACGAGCGCGGCCTTGGTGACGTTCGCCTTCTGCTCGGCCTCGTCGAGTCCGGCTCCGGCGTTGTTGACGATCTCGGTGAGGTCGACGTCGCCGTACAGCTCCGACTTCGTCTTCAGCTCGAAGGCCATGCCCTTGCCGCCCTGGTTCTTGGCGACGGGGATGTTGTGGGTGAACAGGTCGGCGACGAACGAGAAGTGCGGGTGCGGGTGCTGCGAGGCGCCCCACGACTGGATGGCCAGCGAGAACTCGCCCTTGTCGATGTCGATCGGCGCCTGGGTGTAGGTGACGCCGCGGGGCGTGACCTTGATGCCGACGGTGGTGAGCTGCTCGGCGACGTTGGTGCCGGCGGCCGACCAGTCGGCGAACTCCGAGGGGAACTGGATCTCGTACTCGGCGGGCTTGCCCTCCTTGGTCTTCCAGGAGTCGCCCTCCTTCTTCCACCCGGCCTTGCCGAGGAGTTCCTCGACCTTGGCCTTGTCGAAGGCGTACTTGTTCAGCTTGCCCTTGTCCTCGGGGGTGAGCCAGCCGTCGATGGACGCGTCGGCGAACCCGGCCATGAACTCCACGCCCTTGCCGGAGTCGCCCAGCGCGACCTTGCCGGTGACGGCGCGGTCGATGGCGTGCGCGAAGGCCCGGCGGACGTTGACGTCCTTGAACTCGGGGTGCTTGTCGAGGTTGAACAGCAGGGCCGGGCCGGAGTAGTTCGGCGGCCGGATGATCCGGAAGCCGGCGTCCTTGAAGGCCTGCTCGGACGCGACGGGGAAGCCGTGCGTGGCGTAGTCGACGGCCTTCTGCTGCACCAGCGGCGTGACCGCGGGGGTCTCACCGTTGTAGAGGACGACCTTGTCGAACTTGACGTTGGCCGCGCCGTAGCCGGACGCGTTCTTCACCAGCGTCAGCTGCGAGTCGGAGATCGTGCCGTAGTCCAGGTCGAAGGGACCCGAGACGATGAACTTCTCCGGGCGGAAGGCCTGGAAGTCCTTGCCGAGGGTGACGCCCTCGTCGGAGTTCATGTCCTTACCGGCGGCGCGCAGGTCGGCGGCCTTCTTCGCCCATTCGCCGAAGACCGTCGTGGACACGATGTTGGAGCGCAGGAGGTAGCGCTCGGCGACCGTGGACGGCTTGTGCATGACGATGGTGAAGGTTTGCGGGTCGGGCGCGTCGATCTTCTCCACGAAGTTCCACAGCGGCGAACGCAGCAGCCACTGCAGGTTGAACGTGGTGACGTAGTCGGCGGACGTGATGTCCTTGCCGTCGCTCCACTTCAGGCCCTGCTTGATCTTGACCGTGTAGGACTTGGTCGCCGGGTCGGCGGTGTGCGACTCGGCCAGCAGGTACTCCCAGCGCTTGTCGGCCCAGTAGTAGTAGGCCGACGGGAGGCACAGGAGGTCGCCGTAGGGACCGTCGGCGATGATGCGCGTCGGGACGCCCGCGAACGGGTTTCCGGCGTTGTTGAAGTGCCCCTCGGGGGCCTTCTTGTAGGGCCACGCCCCGTGGAACTCCTTGCTGGAGCCACCTTCCGGCTCGGCCGGGGAGCAGGCGGCGAGGGCGGAGACGCCGACCGCGCCGACGGCGCCGACGCCCGCCAGCTGGAACAGCCTTCTCCTAGAGAGATCGAAATCCTGGGTGGTCACTGGTCCTCCTTGTGAGGCGTTTGCCGTCGGGAACGACGAACGAGAAAGATCGCGATGGCGCCGAGGGTCAACCCCAGGCCCAGGGAGAACACGGTGATGATCTGCTCCGCCGTACCGGGCTTGACCAGCAGGAGCATCAGCAGCGACCCGGCGACCAGGAAGGCCGCCAGATTCAGCACCGCGCGCGAGACGACCGGGGTCACTCGGTCTCCTCGCCGTCCCTCGGCTGGGGTATCACCGGGGTGGATCCCGCCTGGACGGCGGGACCCGGGACGGATCCCGCCTGGGCGGTGGGTTCCGGGACGGATCCCGCCTGGGCGGTGGGTTCCGGGACGGTTCCCGCCTCAGCGGTGGGTTCCGGGGTGGTGGCTGCGCGCCCGACCACGTGGCAGGAGACCTCGCGGCCGGCGTCCAGGCCCTGGAGTTCGGGCCTGTGCGCATCGCAGGTGTCGGCTTCGAAGAGCGGGCACCGGGGATGGAACGAACAGCCGGTCGGCAGCATCGCCAGGCTCGGGATCTCCGAGCTTCGCAGGCCGCCACCGGCCTTCTTGGTGCGGGTCAGGTCGGGGTCGGGTTCGGGGACCGCGTCCAGCAGCGCCTTGGTGTAGGGGTGCTGGGGGTTGTTGATGACCTGCGGTGTGGGCCCGAACTCGACGACCCGGCCCAGGTACATGACGGCGATCCTGCCCTGCCAGCCGAAGTACTTCGCGATGGCCAGATCGTGGGTGATGAACAGGAAGCCCACGTTCAGTTCGTCGCGCAGCCTGCCGAGCATGTTCAGCATGCCGATGCGGATCGACACGTCCAGCATGGACGTCGACTCGTCGGCGATGATGAGCTTCGGATCCAGGGTGAGGGCCCGCGCCACCGAGACCCGCTGCCGCTGTCCACCGGACAGCTGATGCGGGAACTTCGGCAGGTAGGCCTCCGCCGGGGTCAGGTCCACCTGCTCCAGGAGAGCGGCGGCCTTGTCCCAGCCTTCCTTGCGGTTCCTGGCGACACCGTGCTTGCGCAGCGGGGACGCCAGAGTCTTGTGGATGTCGCGGATCGGGTTCAGCGACGCGTACGGGTCCTGGTGCACGTACTGGACGGCCGTGCGGTACTCGGCGAACTCCGATTTCGACATGGACCAGATGTCGCGCCCCTGGAACTCCACGGTCCCGGCGGTCGGCTTGGCCAGTCCGGCGGCCATGCGGGCGGTGGTGGTCTTGCCGCAGCCGGACTCGCCGACCAGGCAGAGCACCTCGCCGGGGCCGACCGACAGGGACACGTCGTCGACGGCCTTCAGGTCGCCCTTCTTGCTGCCGAAGGTCTGCGAGACGTTCCGCAGCGTGATCAGCGGCTCAGACACGCTCCACCACCTTGCGCTCGTACTTCACGTCCTGCCAGCGGATGCAGGCGGCGGTGTGGGCGGTGCCCCGGGGCCGCTCCTCGATGGTGTCGAGCTCCGGATCGCCCGTCAGGCAGGCGTCCTGGACGTACGGACACCGCGGGGCGAACTTGCAGCCCTCCGGGAGGTTCGCCAGACTCGGCGGCGCGCCCGGGATCGAGGCCAGCTCCGGCAGGTCCCCGACCACCGGCGGCACGGCCTTGATCAGGCCGACGGTGTAGGGATGCCGTGGGCCGTAGAAGATGTCGCGCGCGGTGCCGGTCTCGATGATCTTCCCGGCGTACATCGTCGCGACCCGGTCGGCCAGTTCGGCGGCGATCGCCAGGTCGTGGGAGATGAACACCATGGCGAACTTGCGCTCGGCGCGCAGCTCGTGCAGGACGTCCACGATGGCGCGCTGGGTGAGGATGTCCAGCGCGGTGGTCGGCTCGTCCAGGATCAGCAGCTTGGGGTCCAGCAGCAGGCTCATCGCGATGAGCACGCGCTGCTTCATGCCGCCCGACAGCTCGTGCGGGTACGACGGCAGGACCCGGTTGGGTTCCAGCCGGACCGCGCGCAGCAGCTCCGCCGAGCGCTCCCAGATCTCCTTCTTGGACGGCTTGCGCTCACCGTCGGGGTGGGCCTTGATCGTGTCGGCCATCTGGTCGATGACGCGCAGGACCGGGTTGAAGGAGTTCATCGCGCCCTGGAAGACCATCGCGGCCTCCCGCCAGCGCCAGTCGCGCAGCTCGCGCTTCTTCAGCGCCAGCACGTCCACTGTGGAGCCGTCGCGGCCCCGGTAGGTGACGGTGCCGCGCGGCACGCTGCCCAGGCGCGGCAGCAGCCGCAGCAGGCCGAGTCCCAGCGTGGTCTTGCCGCAGCCGCTCTCGCCGACCAGGGCGAGGGACTGGTCGGGGTAGAGGTCGAAGTCGACGCCTCGCACGGCCTCGACGGTCTTGCCCGCGCCGGTCTTGTAGGCCACGGCCAGGTCGCGGACCGACAGGATCGGCTCGTCCGGCGGGTCTTGGATCGCCAAGGTCACCACACCCTTCTTCTGTTCGCGCGCAGTCGCACGGTCCACCACTTACTTGTCGCGCAGGCGCGGGTTGAGGATCTCCTCCAGGGAGCGGGTCAGCATGATCAGACCGAGCTGGAGGAGGGCGATCATGGCGATCGGGGCGAGGATGTAGGGCATCGCCTTGGGCAGGAACATCGCGCCGCCGATCCAGGCGTTGTTGATCATGATCCCCCAGTTGGCGCCCGCCAGCGGCGCGAGGCCGAGGACGTAGAGGCCGACGAGGGCGTAGATCGCGTTGGTGACGGCGATGATGAAGTTGATGAGGATGTAGCTGGCCATGTTCGGCACGATCTCGCCGAACACGATCCGGCCGGTGCCCATGTCCAGCAGCTTGGCGGCCTCGACGAACTCGCGTTCCTTCAGCGACAGCGCCTGCGCCCGGATCGACCGCATCAGCACCGGCCAGGTCAGGCCGCCGATGATGAGGGCGAGGTAGAGCGGGCTGTTCAGGCTGAAGAAGGCGCCGAGCACCGCCAGCAGCACGATTTGCGGGATCGTCATGACGATGTCGGTGAGCTGGAGCATGATCGCGTCGAAGCGCCCGCGGATGTAGGCCGACAGCGAGCCGATCGCCACCGCGATGACGGTGGTGATGGCCGCGGCCAGGAAGCCCACGAAGATGACCGTCTGTCCACCCAGGACGATCTGCTTCAGGGTGTCCTTGCCCGAGCCGTCGGTGCCCAGCCAGTGCGCGCCCGAGGGGCCCTGCCAGATCTGGTCGGTGTTCGCCTTGGTGTCGGCCTCGATGAACAGCGGCGCCACGATGGACATGCCGACGATCAGGAACACGATCACGAAACCGGCGAACCCGGCCTTGCTGCGGGTCAGCTCGCGCAGGAACCCGCGGAACGCGCCTTGCGCCCCGGCGGGCGTGGCGGCGATGGTCGCCTGGGCCACCTCAGTCCTCCTTCTCACCGGTGCGGATGCGCGGGTCGAGCACGCTGTACACGAGGTCGGAGATCAGGTTGGCCGCGACGACGGTGATGGTCACGACCAGCAGCACGCCCTGGATGACGGGGTAGTCGCGGGCGGCCACCGAGTCGAACAGGGTGATCCCGATGCCCTCGTAGCGGAAGACCGACTCCACGAAGATCGCGCCGCCCACCACGAAGCCGGCGGCGGTGGCGATCTGCGCCACCAGCGGCAGGACCGCGTTGCGGCCCACGTAGGCGGTGCGGATGCGCCCGTCCGACAGGCCGCGAGCGCGGGCGACCATGACGTAGTCCTCGCCGAGGACCTGTGTCGTGGAGGACTTCATGATCAGCGCCCAGGTGCCCACCGTGGTGAGGACGTAGGTGAGGATCGGCAGGCTCGCGTGATAGAAGGCGTCCTGGAAGAAGCGCGCGGAGAACTCCGGGTGGATGCCCGGCGAGAGGTTCCCGCGGATGGTGGCGTAGTCGATGATCCCGAGGTTCACCGCGCCGAAGACCACGATCATCAGCGCCATCAGGTAGTTCGGGATGGCGTGCAGCAGCGAGCCGAGCCCGGAGATGGCGTGGTCGAGGAACCCGCCGCGCCGGTAGGCCATCAGCATGCCCAGCACCAGGCCGACGCCGACGGCGATCAGCAGCGCGATGCCGACGGTGAACAGCGTCCACGGCAGGTGCGAGGCGATCTTGTCGGTGACGCTGGTGCCCGGCGAGAGGATCGACATGCCGAAGTCGCCGTGCGTCATCCCGGCCAGATAGTCCAGGTACTGCTGCCACAGGGGCGTCTTCGGGTCGAAGCTGAACATCGCCGCCGCTTGCGCGGCCGCGGCGTCGTAGGACATGCCGTACTCGGAGATCTGCTTGTTGATGTAGACGTCCACCGGGTTGCCCGGCAGCAGCCGCACCATGAAGAAGACACCGGTGGCGACCAGCCACACGATGAAGATCGCCCGCAGGATGCGGCGGAGCACATAGCTGCGCCATATCCGCGATAGGACTGACCGGCCGTTCCCGGGTCCCGCCGACTTGGCGGTGACACCGGGAGCGGCGGGGCTGACGGATGCCACGCAGCTCCTCCCCAAGATCGACAATGATCGATGGATCCGGGGTGAGGCAGCTCACTCCCGGCGCGATGTGCGTTGGAGCGTAACGGCTGCGCGTTGTTGCGCGCTAGGAGCTGTATCGAATCGTTATCTTCCAAAGCGGTACATGATCGTCAACAGAGAGTGACGAACAGTCCACTTCGGAGGCACGATTCGGTTTCCTTTCCAGGTAAGGAATCTAGCGTGCTCACAGGGGTTAACGGAGTCTTGCCGACCCCGTAAATGAACTGTTAAGAAGGTGTGCTAGTACTTAACGGTCTGTAGTGCGCACGCCGAATGCGCGAAACTCAGCCGCGCGCGCTTCGCCGCCGCTCGACCGCGCGCCGCACCCGGGCCGCCAGAACCGAGGCGAACACGCCGACGAACACGACATTGAAGATCATGTTCACGGTCACCAGCCCCCGCGCGACCTGCCCGGCGGCGTGCACGTCCCCGAAACCGACCGTCGCCATCGTCGTGACGGTGAAGTAGAGCGCGTCGGTGCGCGTGGAGAGGCCCGCGAACTGTCCCGGCTGCGAGCGGGCGAGCGCGTAGTACGTGAAGGCGAAAACGAACACCGTCAGTGACACCAGGTAGAAGAGCGACTCCAGCCGGACCGTGGTGTCCTCCGAGGCTCTCGCCTGGGCCTTTATCTGCCGGACGAACAGGACGGCGAGTCCCGCCAGGATGAGGACCGATCCGATGCCGCGCAGCAGCGGCAGCGCGTCCGAAGGGTGGGACGGGAGAAGGTAGTAGGCGGCGAGCATCGCCGCGAGCACCACACAGGTCCGCAGGCGCATGACGGCTCCCCTCGACGTCCTCAGGGGATGTCTACCACCGCTTTCGCCGCGAACCGGGCGATTTCTCCTAGGCCGTGCCCGCCGCGCGTCCCGCCACGCGCCCGGAGAAGATGCAGCCGCCGAGGAAGGTGCCCTCCAGCGAGCGGTACCCGTGCAGTCCGCCGCCGCCGAAACCGGCGGCCTCACCGGCGGCGTACAGGCCCGGGACCGGCTGTCCGTCGTGTCCCAGGACCCGGCCGGACAGGTCGCATTCGAGGCCGCCGAGGGTCTTGCGGGTGAGGATGTTCAGGCGCACCGCGATCAGCGGCCCGGCCTTCGGGTCGAGCAGCCGGTGCGGCGAGGCGACCCGGACGAGCTTGTCGCCGCGGTACCTGCGCGCGCCCCGGATCGCGGTGACCTGGAGGTCCTTGGTGAACGCGTTCCGGATCTCCCGGTCGCGGGACTCGACCTGGTGGCGGACGACGGCGGCGTCCAGCGGGGTGTCCGGCGTCAGCTTGTTCATGCCCGCGACCAGCTCGTCGAGGGTCGCGGCGACCACGAAGTCCACGCCGTTCTGTTTGAAGGCCTCGACGGGCCCGGGCGCGCCGGGCAGGACCCGCTTGAGGACCTGCCGGACGCTCTTGCCGGTGAGGTCGGGGTTCTGCTCGGAGCCGGAGAGCGCGAACTCCTTCTCGATGATCTTCTGCGTCAGCACGAACCACGTGTGCTCGTGGCCGGTGCGCATGATGTGCTCCAGCGTCCCGAGGGTGTCGAAGCCCGGGAACAGCGGCACCGGCAGGCGCTTGCCGGTGGCGTCCAGCCACAGAGAAGAAGGTCCGGGCAGGATGCGGATGCCGTGCGACTTCCAGATCGGCGCCCAGTTCTCGATGCCCTCGGTGTAGTGCCACATGCGGTCGCGGTTGATGAGCCGCCCGCCGGCCGCCTCGGCGATGCCGAGCATCCGCCCGTCCACGTGCTCCGGGACGCCCGAGAGCAGCTTCCTCGGGGGCGTGCCCAGCCGCTCGGGCCAGTTGGCGCGCACCAGCTCGGGGTTGCCGCCGATACCGCCGGAGGTGACGACGACGGCCTGCGCGGAGTACTCGAAGTCCCCCGCCACGACCCGCGAGGACGCCTCGCCCCGCTTGACATTGGACGGCTCCAGCACCGCCCCGCGCACACCCGTCACCACCCCGCCGGTCACCACCAGCTCGTCGACGCGGTGCCGGAACGCCAGCCGCACCAGCCCCTTCTCCGCCGCCTCGCGCACCCGCCGCTCGAACGGCGCCACGACCCCCGGCCCCGTGCCCCACGTGACGTGGAAGCGCGGCACCGAGTTCCCGTGCCCGTCGGCGAGGTACCCGCCCCGCTCGGCCCAGCCCACCACCGGGAAGAAGCGGACGCCCTGCGCGTGCAGCCACGCGCGCTTCTCACCCGAGGCGAAGTCGACGTAGGCCTCGGCCCACTTGCGCGGCCAGGCGTCCTCGTCCCGGTCGAAACCGGCCGAGCCGAGCCAGTCCTGCCAGGCCAGGTCGCGGCTATCCTTCACCCCCATGCGGCGCTGCTCCGGCGAGTCCACCAGGAACAGCCCACCGAACGACCACCACGCCTGCCCGCCGAGCGAGCCCTCCGGCTCCTGGTCCAGCAGCAGCACCCGTTTCCCGGCGTCCGCGAGCTCCGCCGTCGCGACCAGCCCCGCCAGTCCCGCGCCGACCACGATGACGTCGGTGTCCATGCCGCCTCCCAAGTCGTGTTCGCAGAGGTTTACCACAGCCGCGCCCAAGCCACCAGCCATTCAGGAGCCTCGATGATCGCGCTCGTCCGCCGCCCCGGCCCCCGCCTCACCGAAGGCCTCGTCACCCACATCGAACGCGTACCGGTGTCCTCGGAGGCGGCCCTCGCCCAATGGGACGCCTACGTCACCGCCCTCACCGAGAACGGCTGGCGCTGCCTGGAGGTCCTACCCGCCGACGACCACCCCGACGCCGTGTTCATCGAGGACACCGTCGTCATGTGGCGCAACGCCGCCGTCCTCACCCGCCCCGGCGCCCCCGAACGCCGCGGCGAAGTCGACGCCGTCGAATCCCACCTCGCCGACCTCGGCTGCTTCACCCTGCGCGTCCAAGCACCCGGCACCCTCGACGGCGGCGACGTCCTCAAGATCGGCGACACCGTCTACGTCGGCCGCGGCGGCCGCACCAACGCCGCCGGCATCGCCCAGCTCCGCGCCGCCCTCACCCCCCTCGGCGCCCGCGTCGTCGCCGTGCCCGTGACCCGCGTCCTGCACCTCAAGTCCGCCGTCACCGCCCTCCCCGACGGCACCGTCATCGGCCACCCACCTCTCGTCGACGACCCCGGCCTCTTCCCGAGCTTCCTCCCCGTCCCCGAAGAAAGCGGCGCCCACGTCGTCGACCTCGGCTCCGGCCGCCTCCTCATCGCCACTAGCGCCCCCCGCACCACAACCCTCCTCGCCGACCTCGGCTGGCACCCCGTCCCCGTCGACATCGGCGAGTTCGAGAAGCTCGAAGGCTGCGTGACATGCCTGTCAGTCCGCCTCCGGGGGACGTACCCGAACCCCCACCGAGCGGGCCGTTAGACTGGCCGCGCGCCCTCGTAGCTCAGGGGATAGAGCGTCGGTTTCCTAAACCGTGCGTCGCAGGTTCGAATCCTGCCGGGGGCACGTGCGTAACCGCAGGTCAACGGCCTGCGGTTTCTTCATGTCGGGCCACGGGTGGGCCACCGTGGTGCCGTGCGTGGTGCGAACGTTTCTAGCGTTGAACCCATGGCACCACGCAAGGCCGCTCCGAAGCGCGAGCGGGGCAGCATCGAGACCCTCCCGAGCGGCTCGCTCCGGGTGAAGGTCTACGCGGGCCTGGACCCGTCACCAAGCGCCGGGTGTACCTGGATGAAGTAGTACCGCCCGGCCCCAAAGCCGCCCGCGAGGCCGAGAAGGTCCGCACCCGCCTGCTCAACCAGGTCGACGAACGGCGCCACCCGCGCACCCGGGCGACCATCACGCTGATGCTGGAGCGGTACTTCGAGGACTTCCGCGGCAAGGTCCTCACCCTCAAGAACTACCGCGCCAAGGAACGCCGGCACATCCGTCCCCTCATCGGCCACGTGTCCGTCGGCGACATGGATGCCCACGCCTGGGACTCCTTCCACCGCGAGCTGCGCCGCTGCCGCGTCCACTGCGACGGCAAGAAGCGCATCGACCACCGCACCATCCGCCCCCACACCTGCGACCACCGCTGCCCCCCGCACCAGTGCCGCGGCCTCGCCGAGGGCTCCCTCCGGCAGATCATGACGATCCTCTCCGGCGCCTTCCGCGAGGCGATCCGCTGGAAATGGATCACCGTCAGCCCCATCGGCCAGGCCCGCTCCCTCGGCACCCCCGTCCCCAACCCACGCCCACCCAACGCCAACGACGCCGCCCGCATCCTGCGCGCCGCCTGGGAAGACGACCCCGACTGGGGAATGTTCGTGTGGATCTGCATGCGCACCGGCGAGCGCCGCGGCGAGGTCTGCGCTCTGAAACTCGACCTCCTGGACCTCGACGCCCACTCCCTCGGCGTCGACTCGTCCATCGCCCAGGACGGCGCCAGGACCTGGGAGAAGTCCACCAAGACCCACCAGAAGCGCCGCACCGCCCTCGACGACATCGACGTCGCCCTCCTGCGCGCCTACCTCGTCCACCGCGCCCGCAAGGCCGCCGCGCTCGGCGTCACCATCGCCGCTCACGGCCGCCTCTTCTCCCCCGACCCCGACCACGCCACCTGGTTCAAGCCCTCGACCGTCGGCCAGCGCTTCAAGCGCCTCTGCGACCGCCTCGGCATGAACGCCTCCCTCAAACGCCTCCGCGAGTACGCCGCCACCGAACTCATCGCCGCGGGCGTCGACATCCGCACCGTCGCCGGCCGCCTGGGCCACGGCGGCGGCGGGACGACCACGATGAAGACGTATGCGGCGTTCGTCGCCGAAGCCGACCAGCGCGCGGCAGCGCTGACCAGCCCGCGAGTCCCGGTCTCGGAGAGCTGGCTCCAGGAGCTCGTCGACGGCCAGGAGCGTTCCGCACTGCCAGAGGAACCGTCCGAGCCCTACGAGAAGATCGCCGTCGACCTGGCCGGAGCGATTCGGGCGGGGATCCTCACCAGCGGCTCCCGGCTGCCCTCCATGAAGGAGCTCGCGGCGCGCTACTTCGTCGCGCCCAGCACCGTCCACCGCGCCGTCGACGTGCTCAAACGCGACGGCCTGGTGGCGGCAAGACGCGGAGTTCCGGTCACCGTTCAGTAGACCCGCTCAAGGACTCCGCTCCCACCCAACCAGAAGACGCCGGTCGCGCGGTGAAACCGCACGTCACAGCGGCGTCGACCATTCCAAAAGGAGTCAGCTCATGGCCAAGTTCCACATCGCCAACCTCACCAGCACCGGCCCACTGGCCTTCGGCGACAACGCCTCCATCACCAGCGACGGCGAAGTCACGGCCTCCGGCGAGGGCGCGACCGTCCGCGTCGGCAAGTACGAGCTCAAGGCGCGTGCGGGCGAGACCGTCGCGCTCCGACCTGACGGCACCGGCTACCGCAGGCTCGCCGACGGCTCCGTGAAGGCCGTCATCGACGGCCAGGGATAACCCACCACTGCCAGACCCACACACAAGCCCTCGGCGGGCTCGCCGGCCAGCTCCCCCGCCGAGGGTCTCCCCATCACGCAATGCACAAAGGAGAGAACCCAATGATGAATCCTGTGGCCTTCAGCGTGTTCGCCGCCGTCCTCTACGCGTTACACCCGGTCGCCGACTACTGGATGCAAGGCGACCACCAGGCCGCGCACAAGGCAGACCACAACCTGCATGGACACCTCATGTGCGGGTTGCACGTCGTCGGCTACACGCTGACATGCGCGATAGGCGTCGCGATCGCCTCGACCCTGTTCGCGCTCCCCATCCACCCCGGTGCCGCAGCGGCAGCGCTCGTGGTGAACGCCGGGACGCACTACCTCGCCGACCGGCGCACCTTCCTCGCCTGGGTCGCCGAGCGCGTCCGGCACGGCGTCTTCTGGCGAAACGGCGGGGCCCCACAGCTCGATCGGCTTTCCATATGGGAGTCCTACTCGCCTGTGCCGGAATCCTCGCTACCTAGCCTCAGACAGACTTCAGACTGAGGCTGGCAGGGTGGGCCGCCCACAAGCACGTCCTCGGCCCCTGCGAATCCGACGGTAGCAACCCTAAGCATCGTGCGAGGGGGCGGAAAGACGGTCACCCCCTCGCACAGGTCAACGACTAAGGAAGCCATGGAGCCCTGCGGCAACACCAATGGCAACCGGGATTGCCAAGATAGGTTGGCTGGCAGCGGCGGTGCCCCAGCCAGCGACAGCAGCAATGACGATGATGACGAACCAGCGGAGAGGCAGGCGACTGTGCTCTTCAGGGTCGTGATCATCTCCAGGGTTCACGGTGGGGGTCTGTCGTGGCACGATGGTCCCGCTTCTGTTGTTGGCTGAACACGGAGCAGGGCGGCCCCCGCTGCAACGGGTGGCCGCCCGCAATGCGCCCGGCGGCCTGGCCGTCCTGCTGATCTGGACCGTACCTTGTGGAGAGAGTGTCCAGACTTTCCTGTCATTGACCAACAGCCGGACCGATCCCGGATACACATGAGCCCAAGCACACCTCGGCCAGCAAGCAAGCACGGTGTCGACCGCGAGCTACAGATAGGCACGCGCGAGTCTCAGTAGGGCCATCGACCTTCGAGCTCATCAGCGAACCTGGTCAGTTCTTTGATCATCAGCGGGAACCGCTGGTTGCATTTGATCCAAGCTCCAGCACTGCTCAGTCGACTCGCTCCGACGGCAGCGGCGGCGGCTCGCTTGCTTCTGGGGCTATCGTGGGCAGCGAAGTTTCGCAGCGCGACGAGCGTGTTGATAGGACCTACGTAAGACTGCTTCCTAATAACCTCAATGAGCCAATGCCGGTCAGGAAGATACTCCCTAATCTTCCTAATTAGCCCATCTCGGCCCTTGAAGTCAAAATACCCCTCCTTGATCACGAGATACTCACAGACCTCGTCGGTCAGGTGTTTCGGGAAACTCACGTTAGTCCTGAGACCAATGGTGCCATCGGTGTCGTTGTTAATGGCCGTGACTATACAGTCGAGCATCAAGCGCTCAAACTCGACGTAGGTTCTGATCAAGGCCGCCTCGTAAGCCCATGTAATCGACTGTTTACCAAGGCCGCTGACAGTAACCTCTTCGGTAAACGCGACGATCCGCCCCAAGGCGCGCTTGAAGTCTTGCACGACCTTCTTGCCGCTCTTCTTCCTCCCCATGTCTCGAAAGTAGCCCCCCGACACTGTCATGATCCATGATTGCGATACCGGACTGCCCATGTGCTCGCAACCCGAGCGGACCGACCCTTCGGGCCGTATCGCCTCCTGCCAAGGCCCTCAAGGTTGCCCGAAATCCACCAACCGGCTCCGCTCATTCCCCGCCAGTGGCCACCAGATTCGTCCAGCTGATATAGGCACAAACGACTGACTGGTCGTAGCTACGGTTATCCCCTGCTCTGCATCAGAGGCCATGAACCGAAAATTCGCCTCCCGTGTCGCGTTCGGGAAGACGAACACGACCACGCCTTCATGGTCAAGCGGCGTGTCGTACAGCCTCAGCTTTCGCACCACGCGCACCAGCGATTCAGTGCCGGTGTTGTACTCGAGGAAGAACCTTCGGCTGAGGCCGCCCTCGCGCCAGACCCAGCTGGCGTCGGGCCGGGCGAAGCCGTAGGTGAGGGCAACGCTGTCAGGCTCGCCTAGACACTCTTCGAGCTCCGCGCCTTCGGTGTGGCGTGCGTGCTCGTAGAGGTGAGAGAGCACCTCGTTCACGCCCAGGAGGTGCTCCATGTCCCGGCGCGCCGTGAGCTTGCCGAGCCGTGCGGTCGTGTCCGGGACGCGCGGGGGCTTCTCGCCTCGGGAGTGGGCGTAGATCGTCGCTCCGACGTGGCCCAGCGTGTAGCGCCAGGCTTGGGAGCCTGGACGCACCGACCGTCGGAAGCGCGTCACCACACCCAGGCCGCGGAGCACTGTGAGGCGGGTTCGTGCTCGCGTCTCCGAGGGGAAGAACATCCTGGTGATCTGCGGGAGCAGAAGGACCTGGTGCTGACCGAGGGCATCGATGAGGTTGAGGTCGCGGTCGGTCAAGTGCCGGTGGACCGCGATGATTTGTTCGCCTGTTATGGGCTTCTGTCTGGGCTCCTCCAATGTCGCCTCCAGGTGGTTGACCTGCATGTTCACCTTCACTCGCCCGACTTGGCACCGACGGGTCACAGGCCTGGTGACCTGCTGACTCGTTCGCCGGATTGACCCGGTTCGAAGCGGGTGGACGAGAGTAGCTCTGGGCGGGCACGCGCAGTCGCCATCGCCAGGTCTCCCCGGGCACAAGTCAGGCACAGACCGGCTGCCTGCTCGTTTCTGGTTCTGCCCGGTCGAGGTCGTGCCCGCTCAGCCGCGTGTCCGAGGCAAGATCCTCTGCGGAGTAGCCTCAACGCGATGCCGGATACGTCCTCACCGAAAGCGCTTTCGGCAGACGAGCGTGAGTGGCTGGCCACCCGAGCCCGCCTTACTGACGAGCGCTTCGAGCTCGGCGTCCAGGCCGCGGAGCTCTATCCCGGCCTGCTCAAGGTGGAGGGAACGCCCCTGCTCAGCCGAAGTGAGTGGCTGCCGGAGAAGCCACTCCCGCTGGACGCCGTCAAGCTGATGTCGGTCCCTGACGCACCGCCGCTCCCTCGCCTTCCACTCGATACGCCGACGGTCGTTCCGCACGGCTACAGCTCGTACGTGGACGCACTGCTCGCGCTGACGCCAGCGAGGCTGGAGAACAGGTCCACCTATCGACTCCGGGCCGCCGATCTCCGGCGTCCGGCGGCGTGGATGTCATTCAGCCGGGGCCGCTATTCCGATGGGCTCGACACCGGTGAGGCCGCAGCCCACGAGTACGCCTCAGGCCGGTCGGCCGTGCTGCGCGAAGCGATCGGCGACCCGTGCGATCCGGCACGCCGGCCGACGAACATCGCCATCAGCACGCTCACCATCCGCGAAGACCGCAGCACGGGCGAGGCGACATTCATCCTGCACTGGCGGGATCCGGCGAAGGTCGGGCACGCGGGTGGGCTGTTCCAGGTCGCGCCCGCCGGGATCTTCCAGGCCTCCGGCGAGGCCGACTGGAACGACATGAACGACTTCAGCCTGTGGCGCTGCATGACGCAGGAGTTCGCCGAGGAGCTCCTCGGACGGCCCGAGGAGTACGGCAGTGAGCTGGCGCCGATCGACTACGCCTCCTGGCCCTTCGCCGTCGCCATGAATGCCGCCGTGACCTCTGGAGCAGCCTCCGCCTACTGCCTGGGCCTCGGCGTCGACCCGCTCACCTTCGCCACGGACCTGCTCACCGTGGTGGTCTTCGACGGCCTGGTCTTCGACGAACTGTTCGGGACACTCGTTGACGAGAACGCCGAGGGCCTGCTCCTGCGTGGGGACGACGGCAACGTCGGTATCGCCTTCACCCGGGAGAACGTCGAGCGGTACGCCCGGCGAGAACGGATGCAGGCAGCCGGCGCAGCGCTCCTCGCTCTCGCTTGGCGGCATCGAGAATCCTTGCTGGCCCGCTAACCGAGTCGGCGGTGACCGGCTCCCGCAGGTTCATGCGGCCCAAGCTCAAGAGGCGTCCGGCCCGGATTCCGGCCCGACGTAGATCTCCGTCCCGTCTGACCGCCAGGCTCGCGTGTATCCGCCAGACGGCGCCCAGACCACGAGCATGTCACCCACAACCGAGACCAAGCCGTCGTCCCCACCGGCAGGCCACTCGATGGTGATGGTCGCACCGGCATCCAGGCGGTGCTCGTCGGCGGTGGGCTCGAACACGACGACGGTGGCTCGATCCGAGCAGACCTTGAAGCGCATAGTTCTCCTACCCATCCATCCTGCGGGGTCGGCCGCTACTGCGCGCCTGAGTCGAGACTGCGACGGTAGAGCAGTTCACTTCGATGACCGCTCTTGACCAGGATCGACGCCTCGACCGCGAGGTCCCGATCGGTGAAGACGACCCGCAGCCGGCGAATGACCGGCACCTCCATGGGGAGCTCCAGAAGCTCCAGCTCCGCGCTGGTCGGAAGACGCACCGTCAGCCGGTCTTCCATACGACGCTGTGGATAACCAAGGTCTGCCAGCGCTAGCGGAGCGCCACCCCGGATCTTGCCCGGTAGGGCCAGCGGACTCCCGACCGCGATCGAGGCCGGGTAGTAGGACCAGATCAGTTCCACCGGTTCCCTGTTGACGCGCATCAGCCGACGGCGAAGCACCGCTTGTTGTCCCGGTTTGAGATCAAGGGCGGCAGCGACCTCGACAGGCGGACGCGTCGTGCTGACTTCGAGGAGGTCGTAGCCGTACCCGTCGTCCAGGCCCGGCACGCGATACGGGAGGGGTTCGTTCAGCCTCAGCCTCCGCTCACACACGAAGACGCCACGCCCACGCTCGCCCGCAACCAGACCCTCGTCCTTGAGTGTGGTGAGCGCTCTCTGGACGGTGCTGTTGGCGACGCCGTACCCGTCAATGAGCTGCTGGGTCGACGGCAGCGCCGACCTCGGCGGGATCTCACCGGCCATGATCTTCGCTCGCAGGTCAGCGGCGACCCTTTGATGGTTAGCGCGCCGGTCACGGGTCATCAGGTGCGCTTGCCGTGTTCGAGGTAGGCCGGTACGCCGCTCGATGTGGCCTCCAGCGCTGCTGTCAGCCGCAGGACGAGCCGGTCGATGGTGTACTCGGCGAACCGTTCAGGTGGGACGAACTCGTATCGGACGAGCTCCCGGGTCTCGATCTGGATGGCGTTTCTCTCCTCGATCGACAGCCGACCTCCATCGAAGACGAACAGCAGCTTGCCGCCCTCCTTGGCCGTCGGTGCCCAGTCCACCACGAGCAGCGGCCCCGGCGAGATCTTGAGCCCGAGCTCCTCGTGGACCTCTCTGACGCAGGCGTCCTGCGGGCTCTCCCCGCGTTCGACGTAGCCGCCGGGGATGTCCCAGAAGCTCTTGTAGGTCGGCTTCACGAGCATCACCGACCCGGCCTCGTCGGTGAACAGCGCGCCCGCGGCCATGACCGCCTGGGCCGGGTCGTGTTCCTGCGTCTCGGGACCGGTCACGGTTCCCAGCGTATGCCCCGGCATTCGATCTAGATCTCCATCGGCCGTCCGCCTGGTTTGGACGTCACTCCGGTGCGGTGGCCAGGTTCAGGGCGAGGGTCCGGACCTCCGCCTCGGGGTGGCGGCGCAGTCGGGCGACGAGCCCGCGCGCTGCCGGGTCGGACGGGCGCCGCTCGGGTGTCGCTTTGGCGACCGCGACCACCAGGGCCAGTGAGAGGAGGCCGCCGGGGAGGTCGCCGCGGGTGGAGAGCGCTTCGGCGGTGGCGAGGAGCGGTTCTGGGGTGAAGGACGTGCGTGAGGCGTACCAGGTTTCGACCGCCTCGGCGGTCCGGGCGGCGGCGAGGGGGCGGTCGTGGAGGCGGTCGGCGATGGCTGCGAGGCCGGGCTCGGGTCCATAGGGGAGGGTGGCGGCGACCAGTAGGGTGCAGCCTTCCGCGAGGTACTCGGGGTGCGCGGCCAGGAGTCTGCCGGCCGCGGCGACGGGTGCCAGGTCGGCGGTGCCGTCTTGTGTGCGCGCCCAGTGGTCGAGGTCTGAGCACAGGGTGGCGATGCGGCGGCGGGCCGGGAGGTCGCGGTCGGCGAGGGCGTCGGGCTGGCCGGTGGCGGACAGCAGCCGCTCGATGAGGGCGGCCGCGGTGTCCTCCGGCACGCCGGAGTCGAGGAGCCAGACGAGCGCGTGGGCCGCCTGCCGCCACGTTGTGCGGTTGTCGAGGTCGGCGACCGCGTCGGCGATGGTGGCGGTCCCGCCGGGTGCCTGGGCCGACCAGGACGGGTATGCGTTCCAGGCGGCGAGGGCGGTGTTGCGGTCGGGGTGGCGTCCGGCGGCGAGGACCAGGGCGGCGTAGGCGGCGGCGTGGCGGGGTGCGATGTCCCAGCGGCCGATGGTGAGGGCGGCCTGGGCGACCGCAGGTTCGGGGTCGGCGATGGCTTCTTCGAGGATCGTCCAGGCGCGCGGGTCGTCGAGCAGGTGGCGGACGGCCGAGACGATCGCGGCCTTCACGTCGCGGTGCGGGCCGGTGCTCCAGGTCGCGTGGAGGGCGTCCATCGCGCCGGGCACCGAGGACGCCGCGAGCAGGCGCGCGGCCTCCTTGCGGGCGGTGACCTTCGGGGAGGCCAGCAGCGCGGTCAGCGGCTCGGCGAGCGCCGAGGGCGGGGTGAAACGGGCGGCGCGTCCGGCGGAGTAGACCGCGACGCGGGCGCGGTCGCCGTCGGCGCGGTCGAGGAGGAGGCCGAGGGCTTCCGCGGGACGTGAGGTCCATACGAGAGCGGCGAGGGCGGCTTCGTCGAGGACGGTGTTGGGCGAGTCGACGTAGCGGTTGACCAGGTCCCAGCCGCCCGGCACGTGCGCGGCCTGGGCGATCGCGGCGGCCCGGATGTGCAGGCGTGTGCCGGCGTCACCGATGACGGCCTTGAGCAGCCGCAGGTAGGCGGCCTGCTGCCGGGGCAGCCACCGGTCGACGGCCTGCGCGTGGCCCGGCACCCAGCGGACGCCCTGGGCGAGGTGCCCGCCCGCCGGGGGTGAGCCCTCGAAGACGAGGTCGAGCAGGTCGGTGCGCGTGGTGCACAGTGTCCTCCAGACCGCGTGGACGGCGACGGTGGACGTGTCGCCGAGGAGGATGTCCTCGACGCGGGAGGCGCGCTCGCGCGGGTCGTCGAGGAGCAGGCTGATGGCCGTGGCGGCGACCGCGGTGACGTTGCCGGGCGCGGCGGCGCGGGCGAGGAGCTCGGTCAGCGGTGCCAGGCCGTGCGCGCGAGGGCCGAGGCCGCCGACGACGCCGAACAGCGGCTCGAAGTGGGCGCGTTCGGCGCCCCGGCGCAGCCACGGCAGGAGCGTGGCGATGAAGCGCGCCTCGTCGCCGCGCCGCAGGTGCCGCCGCAGGTCGCGCAGATAGAGGCGTCCGGTGCCGGCCAGGCCGTCCAGCGTGGACGTCGCCCAGTCCAGCAGCTCGGGCACCTCGGAGCGGGCCGACAGCAGCCGGACGGCCAGCCCGGTGAGCGCCGTGCGGGTGGACCAGGAGGCGTCACGGGCTTCGACCGTGTCCTTGGCGATCGCGGTGAGGGCGGGAGCGTGGGCGCCGGTGAAGCGGTGCGGCGGGATCGAGGAGAGGGCGGTGACGAAGCGGGCGCGGACCGGGTCCTGCTCGTTGCGCAAACGGTCGAGTCCGTTCAGGACGGTGCCGAGGGCCTCGGGGTCGGCCGAGCGGCGGACGCAGGCGATCAGGAGCCCGTAACCGGCCGCGCGGTCGTCGGCGAGGTGCCTGCGGGTCGCGGTGAGAAGCGCCGGGAAGGCGTCGGCGAAGGGCAGGTGCGCGGTGTAGTGCAGGACGCGCGCCTCGTCCTCGGCGACCGCGGGCAGGCCGATGGCGCGCTCGGCCTCACGGGTGCGCAGGGCGCGCGGGAGGACGTCGAGGAGGACCTCCGGCAGCGGCTCGGCGCTCACCGGGCGCGTCGCCGACAGGGCCTCGAACAGCTCCGCCCGCGCCGATGGCGGACGCCGCTTCAGCAGCGCGGCCCATTCGCCGGGGCCGTCCCAGCGGGTGCCCAGCTCCACCAGGACGGGCAGGTCGAGCGCGGCCAGGCGCCGCAGCGTTCCCGCACCGAGCCCGGACGGGCCGGTGCCGGTGTACACGTGCCGGGACAGCAGCCGCGCCACGCGCCGGGGATCGTGCGCGGCCAGGAAGGTCAGGGCCTTGCCGGCGCCGACGCGCGCCAGGCGGGGATCGCCCTCCAGCAGGGACAGCACCCGCTCGGGCTCGCCCTCGGCCGCCGACAGCACCGACCACCCGTAACGCGACCACCAGGAGCGCGCTTCCAGACGGTTCCCGGACAAGTGCCGCTCGGCCTCGTCGAGGACGGGCCCCGGGTGACGGCGGGCGAGGGCGTCCCATCGACCGGCGGCGTAGCCGATCCGCGGGAGCAGCTCGCGCACCGTCGCCTCACCACAGGAGATGAGCAGCTTGGCCGCCTCGGCGTCGCCGTGGCGCTCGCGGACCGCTCCGACCAGCCGGTCGGCGAGGCCGCGCATCCGGGCGCGGCGGATCGTGGCGTACAGGCGCAGGCGCAGCTCGGCGGGAGCGTCGACGACCAGCCCGGCCAGGACCTCCGGGTCGACCGGGACCGCCCGGCAGGCCCGCACCGCCCGGTGCCGGATCACCCGGTCGGGGTCGGCGAGTCCGGCGATGACGCTGCCCGCGTCCCGGCCGATGATCCCCAGCGTCAAGGCCAGGCCACGCGCGTAGTCGTCGCCGCCCCACAACACGTCCAGCCGGGCACGCAGGACGCCCTCGGCCGCCCACTCGCCGGCGCGGCGCGCGAGCAGCCTCATCCGCTCGGGGAAGGGCAGTGGGTCGAGTTCGTCGAGGAGCGCGGTGATCACCATGTCGGACACCGCCCCATCGTGCAGCACGCGCACCAGGGGCGCCAATGGGATGCGAGGTCCGCCGGCCGCGTGCTGTTCCGAGCCGATGCCGTGCGTCGTGACGCGCACGGCCCGGCGCTTCTCGCACACCGGGCCCGTGGGTCGTGCTGGTCAGGTGGTGGGCTGGGTGACGTTGCCCTGGACGTTGCCGACGGCGCCGATGGCGTTGCCGGTGTTGTTCTGGCCGGCGACGCCGACGTTGATGTTGGTGCCGGGGGCGTGGTTGATGACGCCGTTGTTGATGATGGTGGTGATGCGTTCGCGGAGTTCGCCGAGGTCGACTTTGCCCTCCAGGAACTCGAAGAGCGCCACGAACAGCTGTTCCTCCAGGATGGCGACGTACTTGTGGGGGTCGCGCCACTGGAAGTAGCTATGGAAGTCGTCGTCGGCGCCGAGGGCGCGGATGCTGGTCTTGGCGCCGAAGTCGGTGGTGCCGGGGAGGTTCTTGGCCAGGCCGCGGGAGTAGGCGGCGAGGGCTTTGCACAGGACGAGGGGGCTGCGGCCCAGGATGCGGGGGAGGCGTCCGGCGGCGCGCAGGCCGTCGAGGACGACCGCTGCGGGGCTGGTGTCGCGGGGGTCGTCGAAGACGTGGAAGTCGGCGCGGGTCGGGGGCATGGCGAACGCCTGGAACTCCATGTACAGGGTCTTGCCCTGGAGTGCGGTGTGCAGGTAGGCGGTGGTCGCGAGCTCGCCGTTCCAGGAGATCACCTGGCACTTGAGGAAGTGGCGGGCGTTGCCCGTGGGGAGGTGCATGATGCCGCGGATGTCGGCGTCGGAGGGCTGGGTCCTGTCCCCGGAGTAGCAGTCGCGACCGGGCACCATGAGGTTGTCCTCGATGGTGAGTCCCGGGATCGGCGCGAAGCGCCGGGTCTCCTCGCGCAGGGCCGACAGGGCGTTCCCGATGTGGGTGATGAGCTCGTGGACGTCGAAGCCGGGCCAGTCCTCGTCGCCGGTCGTGTTCGGGTTCGCCCGCGGGGGCTTCAGCTTGAACGCCCACCGCCAGGTCTCCAGCCGGGCGCCTTCGTGGGCGAAGGGGTCCGTCCCGGCGTAGATGACCGTGGACGCGTGTTGCTCCCGGTGGGCGCGTTCGATGGCGGCGTTCCCGGTGAGCGTGACGGGGACGCCGTTCTTGATCTTGATGAGCTGGAGGCGGCGGAGGCAGCCCATGGTGAAGACCAGCGCCAGCATCAAGAGCAGCACCGGCAGAGAGGTGCCGATCAGGCTGAAGATCACGTTGAGCGCGCTCCCGAGCGGGCCCGAGCCGCCCAGCGCGGGCGGCGACAGGGCCAGCGAGGTGAGCATCATGGCGACGGCCGACATCAGCAGCGGCACGGCGGCCATGCCGAGGACCAGGAACAGGATGAGCCGGCCGAGCATGCCCCGCCGGTACTCCTCCCGGCCATCGCGGATGTAGCCGACGGTGTCGCGCACGAGCTTGACCGCCAGTACCGCCAGCTGCCAGATCACCAGCACGACCACGAGGCTGTTCAGCAGGCTCGGGACGCCGCAGACCAGGATCACCGTGATCGCCATCAGGACGCCGGCCTCGATGAGGGCGAGATTCCGGGCGTTCCTCGCGTGGGCGAGGACGGTGGGCGTGTCGGCGCCGGCGTAGGGCGCGATGGCGCTGCGGCGGTCGTCGTAGACGTCCCGCAGGACCTTGTCCCGGTACGCGGCGTCGAGGAACACCCCCGCGCTCAGGTGACGGGTGGCGAGGTTGTGCGACGGCGGAACGGCCGCCTGCGGCTGCGCGCTGGTCGTCAGGTGGGTCATGACGTGGACACCTCGCCTACTTCGCGTTGATCAGGGTCTGGACGGCCTCGATGGCCTGCCGCACGCCGGTGAGCGCGGCGGCGAAGCTGCCGATGGAGCGCAGGGCGGCCAGGACGCGGCCGGATTCGGGCCTGCCGCCGCGGACGCTGGTCTCCAGCTCCCGGACCGCGTGCTCGTACTCCGCGTCGCGACCGGCGATCGCACCGGCGTGCGTGCTCAGCAGCGCCAGCAGGCGCTTGATGGCGACCCGCAGCTCGTCGAGCTCCGTGGGGGCCAGCGGCGTCCACTCGATCCGCACGTCCCCGTGCGAGGTGCCGACCGTGCCGACGGTGTTCCCGCTGTTGCCCTGCCCCCCGATCCCGAGGTGGGCGTTACCGCCGCCGGAGTTCTCGATGCCGTTGTTGACCATGACGGGTTCACCGCTCTCTCGGGGCGTGACGGGACGGGGTTCGGTCCGGCTGAGCAGTTCGAAGGCGAAGGCGGCGGCGTGACGGGCCGCGCGCGGCTGCCACACGCGATCGCCGTCAGAGGTCTTGTCGCCGAGGAGATCGGAGACTCCGCGCAGGACGATGCCGTCGACGCCGTCGTTGGCGCGCACGGCGGCGAGGAAGCCGAAGCCCTCGGTCTCCACGCCACGGGCGTCGTCGCAGCGCCGCTCGATGAGGCGGGCGGTGTGGGAGCCGCTGCCGGTGACGACCTTCCCGCCCGAGGCCAGCGGCGCCACGTACGCCCTCGGCATCGGGTCGGGCGGCTGCGCCAGGCGGCCGGGCCACGCCGCGTCGATGGCGACGGTCTGGGCGATGGCGACCAGGCCGGCGGCCGAGTGCAGGCTCTTGACCCGGGAGTAGGAGCCCTCATCGTCGTCGCGTCCGGCCTCGTAGTCGTAGACGCAGTCGGCGGCGATGACGTCGCCGTGGCTCACGTACCGCCCGCCGGCGATGCCCACGAGCATGGCCACCTGCGGGTCGAGGGCGGTGATCATGCGCTGGACCTGGATCGCCGCCGCCGTGTTCTCGCGGCCGATGAAGGCCAGCACGACCTTCCAGCCACCCAGTGAGGACGTCTCGTAGTGCACGCCGCCGAGTTCCTCCCGGCTCACCGGCCCCGGTGAGAGGTCGCGAACAGCGCCGTATTCGAGGGGAAGCGCGGCGCAGAGCACCGCCATGGGTCGTCGGGCATTTGCCATCCTGTCCCCCAGGTGATCTTTACTGTCATCCCGACAGTATTAAGGGGACGATATGACCCGGAGTCACATACTGTCAATAGGACAGCAAGAACGGGTAGGGTGCCGATCATGGACTGGACGCCCGCATTGATGTACGCCACCGTCGACATCGCCGCCTACACCGTCGACGGTGAGCTGAAGGTTCTGCTCGTCCGGCGTGGAGAGCCGCCGTACCAGGGGATGTGGGCGCTCCCGGGCGGCTATGTGAACAACGACGAGACCGTCGGGGAGGCCGCCCACCGCGAGCTCACCGAGGAGACCGGCCTCGCGCTCGCCCGTCCGCGCCTGGAGCACGTCGCCGACTACACCGACCCCGAACGGGATCCGAGGGGACGCGTCCTGTCCTTCTGCCACATGGCCCTCGTGCCGTCGCCACCCCCGGCGGTGGCGGGCGGGGACGCCGACGACGCCACCTGGGCGCCGGTCGGCGACATCCTTGAAGGACGGCTGGAGCTGGCCTTCGACCACCGCGCCATGGTCATCGATTCACTGGAGCGCACCAGATCCCTGCTGGAGCACACGACGATCGCCACGGCCTTCTGCCCCGCCGAGTTCACCGTCACCGAACTGCGCCGCGTCTACGAGGCGATCTGGGGACACGCGCTGGACGTGCGCAACTTCAACCGCAAGGTCACCGGGGCCGAGGACTTCCTGGTGCCCACGGGCGGCAAGACCACCCGGGACGGGGGCCGCCCCGCCGCGCTCTACACGCTCGGCACGGCCCGGCGCCTCCAGCCTCCGATGTACCGGCCGGCATCGATTTCGCCTTGAGGACAGGTCCTGTCCTCAAGGGTTCTTAGGCTGACGGCATGATCAAAACGAAGATCGCCGCCGCGCTCCTTGCCACCGCCGCCTCCGTCTCCCTCGCCGCTCCCGCCGAAGCCGCCCCACCGTGGTCGGGGGCCTGGGCGCGGGCGCAGCAGGTGGCGGCGCCGGAGAGCTGGGCGGGGCCGAACTGGTCCCTGACGGGGTTCGCCGATCAGACGCTGCGGCAGGAGCTGCGGCTCACCGAGGGCGGGAGCAGGCTGCGCATTGAGTTGTCCAATGTGTACGGTGACCGGCCGCTGAAGGTCGCGGGAGCCACGGTGGGACTCGCGGGGCCGGGTGGGTCGGTGGTGCCGGGGACGGTGCGGACACTGACGTTCGGCGGGCGGTCGTCGGTGGCGGTCGCGGCGGGTCGCGAGCTGATGTCCGACGCGGCGAACCTGCGGACGGCCGCGCTGGACCGGATCAGCGTCACCTTGTACTTCAAGGAGGCCACGGGTCCGGCGACGTTCCATGAGGCCGCGTCGGACCTGGCGTACGTGGCCGGGGGCGATCGGCGGTACAGCACGAAGTCCCTGGGCACGCAGACCTCGCACTCCTCTTACTTCCTGTCGGGCGCGGAGGTCTCGGGGCACGGGCCGCGACGGCAGTCCATTGTGACCTTCGGCGACTCCATCACCGACGGGGTCGGGTCGGCGCAGGGGGCCGACAATCGTTACCCGGACAAGCTCGCCGAGCGGCTGGGCGGCCGGTACGGCGTCCTGAACGCCGGTATCTCGGGCAACCAGGTCCTCGCCGATTCGCCGCTGTACGGGGAGTCGGGCCTGCACCGCTTCGAGCGGGACGCGCTGGGGCAGCCGGGTGTGCGGACGGTCGTGCTGCTCGAAGGTGTGAACGACATCGGGATGTCGGGCTGGACGGGGACTCCGGTCACCGCCGAGGCGCTCATCGCCGGGTACCGGACGCTGATCGCGGCGGCGCACGAGCGCGGTGTCCGCATCGTCGGCGGGACCGTGACCCCGTTCAAGGGCTCCTACTACGACACTCCGGCCAATGAGGCGGTGCGGGACGCGGTCAACGCGTGGATCCGCGGCTCCGGCGAGTTCGACGCGGTCGCCGACTTCGACCTGGCCGTGTCCGACCCGGCCGACCGGGACCGGATGCTGCCGCTGTACAGCGCGGGTTCCGATGGCCTGCACCCCAATGACGCCGGGCTGGCGGCGATGGCGCGGGCGATCCCGCTGTCCATCCTCTGAGGACGGACGATGAGTCGGGCGGCCCGGTGACGGGCCGCCCTTTTCGCGTCGGCGGCGGTAGGTGACGGCGAAGATGGCGCGGCCGGTGATCGCGGCGCTCGGGCGGTGGGTCAGGCACCGCCCGCGAAGGCCACGATGGGCAGCGCGGCCATGAAGTACGAGACCCCGGACGGCGTGGGCGCGCGGAAAATGTTCGGGCGCGAGCCGGGAGCCTGCGCGCGGCCCGCGGCCCCGCGCATCCCCCGGGGGCCGCCCGGGCTCGCCGTTTCGCCGCTGGCCGGGCCGCGCGTCCGTAGCATCCGAGGTGGGGGACGCGCCGGCGTCCGGAGGGGGTCCATCGACATGCCCGGGCTGTACACCGATATTCCGACCCGTCCGCAGTTGGAGGCGCTGCTGGTCGCGCGGGATCCGGCGAGTGTGAGCATCTATGTTCCGACGGACCCGGCGGCGCGGGAGAGCAGCAGCATCGGGTCGTCCACGGGGGCGGCGCGGATCGGGCTGAAGGACCTGGCGGCGCAGGCCGTGGCGCAGCTGCGGGCGGCGGGGACGGGCAAGGCCGAGGTCGAGGCGCTGGAGGAGCACGTCGAGGCGCTCCTGGACGACGCGCTGTTCTGGCGGTACCAGGCGCGCAGCCTGGCGGTCTTCCTCACGCCCGGGCGGGTGACCACGTTCCGGCTGCCGAACCATCTCCAGCCGATGACGGCGGTCTCCGACCGCTTCCACCTCAAGCCGCTGCTGCGGTCGGTGACGTTCCCGCAGACGGGGTACCTGCTGGCGCTCGCGCAGGGCTCGGTGCGGCTGCTGGAGATCACCGAGGGGATCTCGCCGGAGCCGGTGAAGGTCCCCGGCCTGCCCTCCGACGTGGCCGACGCGGTGGGCAAGGCGTCCATCAAGCACCGGGCACCGGAGGGGCGGGTGCAGGGCAGCGAGGGGCAGAAGCTGCGCATGAAGCAGTACGCGCGGCAGATCGACGAGGCGCTGCGCGGGGTCCTGCCGCAGAGCGGGGTGCCGCTGATCCTGGCGGGCACCGAGCCGCTGCTGAGCATCTTCCGGGGCGTGTGCGCGTACCCGGACGTCGCCGAGGGCGTGGTCGCGGGCAACCCGGAGGGCCGGGGCGAGACCGAGCTGGCCGCCGCCGGGCGGGAGGTCCTCGACCAGGTGCACGCCGAGGCGCTCAAGGGGCTCCAGGAGCGCTTCGCCGAGCGCGCCTCGCAGGGCCGGACGGCGGTGGACGTCGGCGACGTCGCGCGGCTGGCCACGCAGGGCGCGGTGGACACGGTCTTCGTGGACTTCGACGCGACCGTGCCGGGGACCGTCGACGACGAGGGCGCGGTGACCTACGCCGAGGTCGACGACGCAGTCGCTTACGGCATCGTGGACGAGATCGCGCGGCGGGTGCTGCTGGCGGGCGGGAACGTGGTCGCCGTCCGGCGCGAGGACGTCCCGGAGAAGGGCGACGTGGCGGCGATCCTGCGGTACGCGCCGGTCTGATGAGGACCGTCCACATCGGACGGCAGAGGGACGGGCGCATCGACCTCGACGCCGACGTGAACACCTACCTGAGCGCCTTCAAGATCGCCGACACCTTCCCCGGCAAGCCGGTCACCATGCGGCACCTGCTGACCCACACCGCGGGCTTCGACTCGGCCACCTTCGACATCGCCGTCACCGACCCCGCCGACGCGCCCGCGCTGGAGCGGGTCGTCGCCGACGCGCAGCCCGAGCGGCTGCGGAAACCCGGGAAGCTGGCGGCCTACGACAACTACGGCGTCACGCTGGCGGGCTACCTCGTCCAGGTCGTGTCCGGCGAGCCCTTCGCCGACTACGTCGCGAAGAACGTGTTCACGCCACTGGGCATGAGCGGCAGCTCCTTCCGGCAGCCGCACGGCCTGGATCTGGTCATGGCCAAGGGATACCGGCCCGACGGCGACGGGTACACCCCGTCGCGCGGGCAGTACGGCGGCTGAGCCCCGACCGGCGCCGGGACGGTGTCCACGCCCGCCGACGTCGGCCGGTTCATGACCGCCCAGCTCACCCGCGACCCGCGCCTGGGCGAAGGCGTCGCCGAGGCCATGCAGGCCCGCCAGTTCGGCGCCGACCCGCGCGTCCCCGGCCTGGGCTTCATGTTCGAGGAGCGTCCCCGCAACGGGCACCGGGTGCTGTTCAAGGACGGCGACGTGCCCGGCTACCACGGCAACCTCGCGCTGCTGCCCGAACAGGGCTTCGGGATCTACGTCGTCGTCAACGGCGAAGGGACCGACGGGGTCGGCTCCTGGGCCGGCAAGCGCGTCATCAACGACGTCCTCGACCGCTACTTCCCCGGCGGCGCACCGGTCACGGCCGTGCCCGCGACCGGGCTGGACCGCTACGAGGGCACCTACCGCAGCACGCGCGCCAGCCGCAGCGACCTGTCGGCCGTCACCGGGCTCACCGCGCCCGTGACCGTCGAGGCCGACGGCGACACGCTGGTCACCAGCGGCCTCTCCCCCGACCCGGCGGTGGAGAGCCAGACGTGGGTGCCGCTCGGCGACGGGCTCTTCGGCGAGCGCGGCGGCCAGGGGCTGCTCTTGTTCGACGCCGACGGCGTCCTGCACGCCGGAGCCGATCCGGGGCAGGCCTACGAGAAGCTCGCCTGGTACGCCTCGCCCGCGCTGCACCTGCCGCTGCTCGGCCTGGGCGTCCTGGTGCCGTTCCTGGCGTTCCTGGCGATCCCCGTGACGGCGCTGGTGCGGCGCAAGCGTCCCTCACCGGGACCGTGGTCGCGCGCCGCGTGGTGGGCCGCCTGGCTGGCCTCGGCGCTGGTCACCGCCTTCGCGGCCGGTTTCGCCGCCGTCTCCGGCGACGGCAACGCGCTCAACGAGGCGGTCATGCTCGGCGCGGGCTCGATGGTCGCGCTGACCGTGCTGGTGACGGTGACGGTCTTCGCCACCGCCGCCGTCCTCGCCGGGGCGGCCGGCGCGTGGTGGCGGCGGTGGGGATCGGTGGCCGGACGCCTCGGGTACAGCCTGATCGCGGTGTCGCTGCTGGCGTTCGTGACGGTGGCGCTGACGTATCACCTGGCGAGCGCGCCGTTCGCCTAGAGCCCGCCGGAGGAGGCGGCGGCCTGCGGTCGCCGCTACGGGTGGAGCCCGGGTGCGATCGGCCGTGCCGAGGCTGATGAACGGGGGATGGCGGGTGTCGGACCCCGCGCTTAGAGTGCCGGGATGTCCGAGATCAACAGCCCCGCCGATGTCGCCTCGCTTGAGCGGGCGCTGATCGCCGGGGCCGCCCGGGACGGGATCACCTTCGTCCAGTTCGTCAGCAGCCGCTACTCGGTGTCCACGAAGGAGCTGGAGCGGGCGGACGGGCCGCCGCGGCCGAGTTTCGCCGAGATGCGGGCGGCGATGGAGCGCGGCGAGATCCAGGAGGCCATGGCGCGTTTCACGGGCGGGCCGGGGCTGGCGAGCGAGGTTCAGGCGCTGCACGCCGCGCTCGGCGGGGGTGAGATCGACGGGACGCTCGTCGTCGAGGTGCGGCGGACGGGCGACGGGTACATGGTGCGCCACTCCCGGGAGCTGGCGGAGTTGTCGCCGGCGCGGCTGGTGCTGGACGGCGGGTACCGGTACCCGGGGCGTCCGGCGGCGGGGATGGCCAGGCCGGAGGGCGTCGAGGTGACCGCGCGGCCGACGGACCCGGTAGTGCTGGCCGAGGTCGCCGCGCTCGTCGGCGAGTTCACCGAGCGGGCGATGGCCCTGCGCGGCGAGGCGCCCGACTTCGGGGCGGGCTGTTCGGAGGAGGAGCTGCTGGCCGCCGAGACCGCCATCGGCGTGCGGCTGCCGGAGGACCTGCGGGCGCTGTACCGGACGGTGCGCGCCGACCTGGGCGAGGTGGGGCTGCTGGGCGCGCAGTCGCTGCTTCCCCTGGACGCGCTGGTGTCGGGCTACCTGGAGGGCGAGCCGGGCACGGATGTGGAGTCGGGGGGCCTGTTCCCGGTCAACGCCGCGATCTTCGACTCGGAGCCGCCGGACCGGATCCGGCGGCTGACCCGCAGCGACTGGTGGCTGACCTTCGCCACCGACTTCGGGTGCAACTCGTGTGCGGTGGACCTGGATCCGGCGCCGTCGGGCACGCGCGGGCAGCTCTTCGAGTACGGGCGGGACTTCCACTCCCACGTGGGCTACATCGCCGACTCGGTGCTCTCGCTGCTGCGGCGGGTCGTGGTGGCGTTGCGGGCGGGTGGCGTGACCGCGACGGAGGAGGGGTACCTGGAGCTGCCCGCGCGGCTCGGCCGTTCCCGCATGCCGCGCTACTGCGAGTCGCATGTGGTGGGGACCTCTGGTACGGCGCAGATCCTGGCCGGGATCGACGTTCCCCGGCACACGCAGCAGCTCTACCTCAACGACGGGCTCATCATCGAGCTCGGCGAGCTGGCGGTGCTGCCGAACCTGCGGGAGCTGTCGGTGAACCGGGCGGGCGGTGTCGTGGGCGTCCTGCCCGCGCGGCTGCCGGTGGAGGGGCTCTCGATCGGCGCCATGAGCTTCGACGCGGAGGCCCTGCGCGGCCACCCCGCGCTGTGGCATCTCAAGCTCGACGTGCCCACCCTCTCCATCGCGCCGCTGGCGACGATCCCCGGGCTGGCGCACCTCGACCTGTCCGGTTCCGGCGTCACCGACCTGGAACTGCTCGACGGGTTCCCCGCGCTGCGGGTCCTCACCCTGGACGCCGGGCAGTGGCGGCGGCTGCGGGAGGCCGGGCGCGTCCCGCGGGGGCTCGCGGGCGCCGCGATGACCGGGCGGACCTACCTCGCCGACGCCCTCGACTGGAAGCGGTCGCTGGTACATCGCGGGATGTAGGCCCGGGAGCCATCTCGCGGGCGACGCGGCGGCCGGGCCGCGCGGGCGAGGCTGTCCACATGAGAGCCAAACCGGTCCCCGCCCTGCTCCTGCCCGCCCTCGCCGTCCTGCTCGCCGGATTCGGCGCGGGATTCGTGTGGATGACGCACATGCATCACCTGGCGCTGCCGCTGGTCGCCGACGCCGCCGCCTACGACGGCCCGTACGAGTCGCTCACCGCGACGCTGGGCGTGCCGGTGAACGCGATCGGCGCGGTGCTGGCGGTGGCGCTGCTGGTCTACCGGCATCCCCGGGTGCCGTGGTGGCTGCCGGCGCTCGGGCTGGCGGTGCAGGCGGCGGTGTGGTTCTCGCGGCTGTGGCTGTGGGGCGCGTGGGCGGAGACCGTGCGGGCCGAAGGGGTGCGGCTGCCGGACGGCGGCCCGCACCCGGCGCAACTGGACTATGTGGACACCCACTGGATCCGGATCGCGCTCATCTCCGGCTACGCCGTGATCGCGCTGGCTACCCTCGTGATCGCGGTGGTGCGCAAGGGTCTTGAGGAGCAGCGGTGATACGGCGCGAGTACACGATGGCCGCGGCCGCCCTGGCCGCCGTGCTCGTCGTGGGCTTCACCACGACGTGGGTGCGGCCCTTCAACTGGCTCGCGCTGGGACTGACGGTGGCGGCCTGCGCGGCGGTGGCGCTGCCGCGCTCCTGGGCCGCGCTGGCGGCCGTCATCGCCGTCGCGCTGCCGTACCACCTGCTCGACTACCCGCACGACGCGCTGGCCGCGCCCGTCCTGGTGGCGCTGTTCCGGGTCGCCGAGGACGGGCCGGGGCGGCGGACGGGCGTGGCGCTCGGCGGCGTCGCCGGGCTCGCCGTCCTCAGTGGACTGCTCGGCGGCGACATCCGCGTGGTGGACCAGGTCGCGTGGATGCTCGCGGCCGCCGCGTGCGGGGAGGCGGTCCGCCGGGGCCGGGCGCACCTGGCCGCGCGGGAACGGCTGCGCGTGGCCGCCGACGTCCACGACCTGCTCGCCCACACCGTGACCGCCGCGCGGGTGCAGGCCGACGTCGCCGCGCACCTGCTGGCCGCGGGCGCCATCGACGGCGAACGGCTCGGCCGCTGCCTTGCGGCGATCGTGGCCGCCTGCGACCGGGCGCGCGCCGACCTGGGCTCCATAGTGGACGGGCTGCGGCCACCGGCGGACTTCGGCGCGGGCGCGCTCGGCCTGACCGTGGACGGCGACCCGGGCGAGCTGCCCGAACCGGCCCGGCTGATCCTGGCCGAGGCCATCACCAACGCCGCCCGGCACGGCTCGGGACCGGCGGCCGTCACGGTGTCCAGAGAGGACGGACGGCTCACGCTCACCGTGGCCAACCCGGTGGCCTTCGGGAACGGCCTGCGCGGCATGGCCGAGCGGGCGCGGGCGCACCGGGGCGAGCTGAGCGCCGTCCACACCCTCACCGTGGTGATGCCGCAGTGATACGCGTACTTCTCGCCGACGACCAGTCGCTGGTGCGGGAGGCCTTCGCGCTGCTCATCGAGGCCACGCCCGGCTTCGAGGTGGTCGCCGAGGCCGCCACCGGCCGGGACGCGGTCGCCGCCGCGGCCCGCACCCGCCCCGACGTCGCCGTCCTCGACCTGCGGATGCCCGGGGGCGACGGGATCGAGGCCGCCGCCGCCATCGCCGCGCGGCTGCCGGGCACGCGGGTGCTGATGCTGACCACCTACGACGCCGACGAGAACGTCATCGCCGCGCTGCGCGCCGGGGCGAGCGGCTTCCTGGTGAAGGACTGCCGTCCGGCGCAGTTCCTGGCCGCCATCGAGACGGTCGCGGCGGGTGAGTCGCTGCTGTCGCCGGGACCGACGGCGGCGCTCATCGCGCGGGTCCTGCGGGCCCCGGCGCCGGGCGGGGCGGACCTGGGCGCCCTGACCGGGCGCGAGCAAGAGATCAGCCGCCTGGTGGCGCGCGGGCTCAGCAACGCCGAGATCGCCCGGGCGCTGGTGCTCAGCCACGCGACGGTCAAGACGCACGTCAGCCGGATCCTGGCGAAACTGGGCCTGCGGGACCGGGTGCAGCTGACGATCGCGGCCTACGAGGCCGGGCTGGTCGTCCCCGGGATCGAGTGACCCCGGGGACGACCGGGCGCTCAGCCGGTCAGCGAGGCCATCCAGGCCTCCACCTCGTCGGCGGAGCGGGGCAGGCCCGCCGACAGGTTCTCGTTGCCCTCGGCGGTGACCACGATGTCGTCCTCGATGCGGACGCCGATGCCGCGGTACTCCTCGGGCACGCTCAGGTCGTCGGCCTGGAAGTACAGGCCCGGCTCGACGGTGAGGACCATCCCGGCCTCCAGCGCGCCCTCGACGTAGTCGGAGACGCGGGCCTCGGCGCAGTCGTGGACGTCGAGGCCGAGCATGTGCCCGGTCCCGGCCATCGTGAAGCGGCGCTGGAGCCCGAGGCGGAAGACCTCCGCCGGGTCGCCCTCCAGGAGGCCCCACTCGACGAGCTTGGTGGCCATGTACAGCTGCGCGGCGTCGTGGAAGTCGCGGTAGGCCGCGCCGGGCTTCACCGCGGCGATCCCGGCCTCCTGGGCCTCGTAGACGGCGTCGTAGACCTTGCGCTGGATCGGGGTGAACGTGCCGTTGATCGGCAGCGTGCGGGTCACGTCGGCGGTGTAGAGCGTCGTGGTCTCCACGCCCGCGTCGAGCAGGAGCAGCTCGCCGGGGCGCACCGGGCCGTCGTTGTCCTGCCAGTGCATGATCGTGGCGTGCTCACCGGCGGCGCAGATCGAGCCGTAGCCGACGTCGTTGCCCTCCAGGCGGGCGCGGCGGAAGAAGGTGCCCTCGATCCACCGCTCGGAGGTGGCGATCGCGGTGGCCAGTTCCCGGACCACGTCGGTGAACCCGGCGACGGTGGAGTCGACGGCCCGGCGCAACTGGCCGATCTCCCACTCGTCCTTGACCAGGCGCAGCCCGGCCAGGGCCTCGCCCAGCTCGGCGTCGCGCTCGGCGTCGGTGGTGACGGCGGCGTCCAGCTCGGCGTCGTGGCCGCGCACGATGCGGGTCGGCACCGGCGGCAGCGCGGCCAGCTCGGCGGCGGCCTTGCGGGAGTCGCGGCACGGCAGCCCGAACAGGCGCTCCGACTCGGCGAGGGAACGGCGGCGGCCCGTCCACAGCTCGGCGTGGTAGCCCAGCCAGAACTCGTCGTCGTCGCGGCCGTCGCGGGGCAGCTGGTAGAGGACGGCGTCGTGCCCGCCCTCGGCGCGCGGCTCCAGGACCAGCGCGCACTCGCGGGCCTGGTCGCCGGTGAGGTGGACGTAGCCGGTGAACGGCCGGAACGGGTAGGTCGTGTCGTTGGCGCGGACCTTGAGGCGCCCCGACGGGACGATCAGCCGCTCACCGGGGAACAGCGCCGACAGCGCCTCGCGGCGGGCGGCGGCGTAGGGCGCCTGCTCGTCGAGCCGGATGTCGTGCCGCTCGGTGTCGGCCCATCCGGTCCTCATGAGCGCCGACAACTCGGGCGAGATCTCCTTGTAGAGACCGTTCTTGCGGAACTTCGTCTCGGCCACCTGAGGCACCTTTCTCCTTGCTCGCATCGACCCCCCGAGCATAGATGGTATGTAACATGACACGTTCACACAACAGTTGTCATGTAATTGTCCACCGTGACGGTGGACACCGTCCGATACGGTCGCTCCCGCCACGGAATAGAAGGGAGAAAAACATGCTGAAACGACGTATCGCCCGCACGGCACTGGCCATCGGCATGGTCGCCGCGGCCGTGTTCGGGCTGAGCCCGGCCGCCACCGCCGGGGCGAGCTCGTTCAAGGCCGCCGCGGTGCACGGCGGTGGCGCCAGCGCCACCGCCGTGCAGGTCGTGGGCGGGATGACCTGGTACGCCCGGTCGGTGGGGCTGACGAACATCCACCTGTGGGTGACCGCCGGCGAGTGCGGCAGCTGGATGGTGGCGGGCTACCAGGGCTCGACGCTGATCGACTACCGCAGCTGGACGCGCGACTACTGCGCCCCGGCGGGCGGGCCGCAGTCCTGGCCGTTCAGTGACATCACCCTCGACGGGAGCGCGGTGCCCGGCGGGATCACGATGATCGAGGTCGAGGTGTGGGACCACTCGCACTCCGGCTACCAGCGGGTCACCTGTTACCGCAGTACTTCTTATTGCTCCTGACCCGGCACGCCGTCCCGCGCGCCCGCAGGGGATCCCGGCGCGCGGGACGGAGACGCGGATCTCGCTCGCCGTCCCGGTCCGGCTTTGGCGCCGATCGACCGGTCCGCCGCCGCGATCGCCGTCGCGGGACGCCGTTCGGGCGATGAGCGCCGCCCGCATCGCGGCCTTCGTCCACTTCGGGCGCGGCATTCGCGCCGGTCACGGCATGGGCGATGAGTTGCGCCGGTAGGCCCGATCGGCGGCGTGCGGCCCCCGGCGGGGCATTCGCATTTATCTGTTCACTGTGTTTACCATCGCGGCGCCCCGGCCTTCCCTTCCCCTCATGGAGGTCCCCCTTGTCCAGTTCACGTACCGGGCGGCGGCGCTGGAGCCTCGCCGCGGCCGGTGGGGCCGTCATGGTCGCCTCGCTGACCGGCCTGCTGTTCGTCGGCGGTGAGGCCGCCGCGGCCGACTCGCGCAAGGCCGAATCGGTGCTGATCAGCGCCGACTACACCGCCGTGCCCGGCACGCCCCTCACCGCCTACAGCGCGGTGTACGGGACGGCGGGGACGCCCGACCTCTCGCAGCCCTCCGGCGCGGTGGAGGCGGTGTGGGGCACGCCGATCGAGCGCGTCACCGTCCAGGGCACCAAGCTCTCGGAGACCAGCTGGGACGAGGGCTCCGGTCAGCTGACCGCGCGCGCCAACATCACCGGCCTCGACGGATCCCTGGCGGGCAAGCCCGGGTTCCTGACGATGGGCTCGGTCGACAACTACGCCAGCTGCGTGCGCGGCCAGGGCTACCTCGCCTACGCGCGCTCCAACTCGAACCTGGTGTTCGTGGCCGGCAAGAAGGTCACCGGGGACAAGACGATCACCGTCAAGGGCGCCGACATCGGCCTCCCCGACATCAAGCAGGCGAAGCTGCGGGCGAGCTTCACCCGCTACGAGAAGGTGACCACCACCCCGACCGAGGCCGGCGCCGAGGCGTACATCCGCGTCACCGTCGGTGGCGAGCTGCGGAACAAGGGCGACGACGTCGTCTACGACGGCCCGCTGCTGGACGTCACCGTCGGGCACGTGTCCGTGGTGTGCGAGCCGCGCGTGAAGCCGGAGCCGACGCCGACCTCGTCCTCGCCGACGGTCGCGCCCACGACCGTCCCGCCGACCACGGTCCCGCCGACGGAGCCGGAGTCGCCCAGCCCCTCGCAGTCGCCTTCGGAGAGCCCGAGCGCGTCCCCGTCGGAGAGCCCTTCGCCGTCGGCCTCGCCCAGTGAGTCGCCCTCGGAGTCGCCGTCCCCGTCGGCCTCGCCCAGCGAGTCTCCTTCGCCGTCGACGTCCCCGAGCGAGTCGCCCTCGCCGTCGGAGAGCCCCTCGCCCAGCGCGAGCTCCTCGTCCTCGGCCTCGCCGAGCCCGAGCACCAGCTCGTCGGCCTCGGCGTCCCCGAGCGTGACGCCCTCGTCGTCCGGCTCGGCCACCCCGGTCGTCCCGACCACCACGACCGGCACGAGCCTGCCGACCACCGGCGCCGACGTGGCGACCATCGGCCTGATCGGCGGCGCGATCGCCGGCGGCGGCGTCATGCTGATCGCGCTGATCCGCCGTCGCGAGCCGGACACCGAGGCGACCTGGTAGCCCGCGAGATCCAGGGAACGGCCCGCCGGGGTATCCGGCGGGCCGTTTCGTCATCCGGACCGCATTAAGTGATTGAGGTCCCGCCGCCGGTCAGCGGGCAGGCGGCGGCACGAAGAAGTCGATCTTCTCAACCTTTCACCCCGTCGACCTCGTTTGTCTCATTGGCCCCATGTGGACCGTCGTGAAAGGACGGTGGCCCGCCGCCGTCACCTACGAACGGGGAGAAGCGCGAGTGAAGAGAACGCGAAGAATGGCACTGGCCGGCGCGGCTGCGGTGACGCTGCTGCTCGGGTCGGCGCACGCCGCACAGGCCGATCCGGCCGCGACGCCGGTACCGGTGGCCGCGCCCGGGGACGGGCGGACGCACACGCTCACCCTCATCACCGGCGACCGGGTGCGGATCGAGGCCGACGGCACGGCGGTCTTCCTGCCGGGGAAGGGACGCGAGGGCGTCGGGCACCTGAACCGGACGCGGAACGGGGACCGGTACGTGATCCCCGGCGACGCGGTGCGGGCGTTCACCGACGGGCGGCTCGACGAGCGCCTGTTCAACGTGAGCGGGCTGCTGCGCGACGGGTACGCCGACACCGGCGCGCTGCCGCTGATCGTCTCCGGCGGGAGCGCGGCGAGGTCCCTGGCCGCCGATGGGACCCGGCTCGACAGCATCGACGCCACCGCGTCCACGATGGACGGTGAGGCGATGACCGCGCTGTGGGCGAGCATGAGCGGCACCGGGCTCAAGGCCGCCGGGGCGTCGAAGGTGTGGCTGGACGGGCGGATGCGCCCGGCGCTGGACGTGAGCGTCCCGCAGGTCGGGGCCCCGGCCGCGTGGGCCGCCGGTTACGACGGGACCGGCACGACCATCGCGATCATCGACTCCGGGCTCGACACGTCCCACCCGGACGTGGCCGGGCGGGTGAAGGCGATCAGGGACTTCACCGGCACCGCGCCCGACGGCGCCGACGACATCGGGCACGGGACGCACGTGGCGTCCATCGCCGCCGGTTCGGGCGCCGCCTCGAACGGGCGGTACAAGGGCGTGGCGCCGAAGGCGGATCTGCTGATCGCCAAGGTGTGCGTGAACGGCAGCTGCCAGTTCAGCGACATCATCGCCGGGATGGAGTGGTCGGTCGCGCAGGGCGCCGACGTGGCGAACATGTCGCTGGGCGGCCCGGCGGGCGGCACCGACGACCCGGTGGTGGCGGCGCTGGAGCGGCTGACCGCCGAGTCCGGGACGCTGTTCGCCGTCGCGGCGGGCAACTCCTACGAGCCGCGCACCATCGAATCGCCGGGTTCGGCGCCCTCGGCGCTGACGGTCGCCAGCGTCACCAAGACCGACGAGCGCTCCGACTTCTCCAGCCAGGGCCCCAACTACGACTGGTCGATGAAGCCCGACATCACCGCGCCCGGCAGCGACATCACCGCCGCGCGGGCCGCCGGGACCGAGGGCGAAGGCGACTACGCCACCCACAGCGGCACCTCGATGGCCACCCCGCACGTGACCGGCGCGGCGGCACTGCTCAAGCAGCAGCACCCGGACTGGACGGCCGCGCGCCTCAAGAGCACCCTCGTCTCCTCCGCCAAGGGCCTGGACGGGCTCAGCGCGTTCCAGGAAGGCGCCGGACGGCTCGACCTGACGCGCGCGATCGGCCAGCACGTCACCGCCGACGGCGGCGTGGGCTTCGGCATGTTCGCCTACCCGCAGGACCAGCCGGCCGCCACCAAGACCGTCACCTACACCAACGACGGCGACACCGACGTCACCCTCGACGTGAGCCTCACCCGGGCCGCGCCCGGGTTCAGTGTGGACAGTCCACAGGTGACGGTCCCCGCGCACGGCAGCGCCACCGTGGCGGTGTCCTACGACCCGGACCCGGCGCGCGGCTACGGCGACTTCGCCGCCGAGCTGGTCGCCTCCGACGCCACCACGTCGGTCCGCACGGCCGTGGGCGCCAGCACCGAGCCGGAGCTGTACACGCTCTCGCTGCCGGTCACCAAGCCCGACGGCGAGACCACCGACTTCTACAGCATCGACTACATCAACCTCGACAACGGTGAGCGCGGCTGGCTGCCCGGCGCGGGCGAGCCGATCGAACCCCGGGTCTCCCCCGGTCACTACCGCGTCATGCTGACCTTCTTCACCGTGCTCGGCGAGGAGCACTACTCCACCCTCGGCGTCGGCGAGATCGAGGTGCGGGCCGACACGTCCCTGCCCTTCGACCTGCGCGCGGCGAAGCCCGTGACGCTGGACCTGGAGGGCGAGGGCGAGCGGCTGTCCAGCGGCGACCTCTGGTTCACCATCGGCGAGCCCGGCGAGGAGATGTACACCAACGCCTGGCCCCAGGGCATGCGGCTGCTGCCGGGCGGTTCCACGGCTCCGGCCCGGCTGGAGATGTTCGCGGTGTACCGCACCGACACCGAGTCCATCTACGTCACGCACCGCACGGACGGGCCGCTGCCCGCCGGGCTGGACGTGTTCTTCCGCCGGGCGGACCTGGCCCGCGTCGACCACCAGGTGGAGAGCCGGGGCGTGACGGGCACGAAGGCGCTCTTCATGTTCGGTCCCTCCGGGGCCGGGACGTGGACCGGGACGAGCCACCCGGCGCCGGGCACGGTCACCGTCTACTACTCGCCGGGCCTCTGGTCGGGCATCCTGTCCTGGGGCGACGGTGACGAGGACGAGAGCGGGCGGTTCACCGCCGCGCTCGGGCAGACGGCGAAGCCGCGCTGGAACCGCTCACCCCTGAGCTTCGGCTTCGACGCCCGCTACACCCCGATCGGCCGCTACAACCACTTCATCACCGCCAACCTGGGCATGTTCGCCTCGCCCGACCCGGAGCGGCAGAGCTCCTACGGCTCACCGAACAGCCACATCTCCCTCGACGCCAACGGCGAGCGGGTCCTGGACGCCGACCTGGGCTTCACCAACCGCTTCGTGATCCCCGACGGCCTGTCGGGCGACTTCACACTGCGGCTGGACGCCGAGCGTGATGTCCCGTGGAGCGCGATCGGCACCCGGGCCAGCGCCGAGTACCGCTGGAAGCAGGGCTATCAGCCCGACACGTCCCTGCCGGTGCTGATGCGCGCGGTGCGGCTGAACGCCACCGGCGTCAAGGACGGCTTCGCCTCGGCGAGGCTGCCGCAGCTGGTGTCGCTGTCGGTGCTCACGCCCACCGGGCAGGCGGCGACCAAGTCGCTGACCTTCGACGTCTCCTACGACGACGGCAAGACCTGGACGACCGTCCCGGTGGCGCGTTACGGCGAGACGGCCGTGGCGGTGCTGTTCCACCCGGCCGGGGCTACCGGGGTGTCCACGCGCATGACGATGGTGGACGCCGACGGGAACTCCTCGGTCCAGACGACCATCCGCTCCTACGGGCTGAAGTAGCCCGGCGAGACCGGAAGCGGCCCGCGTGCGCGCGCGGGCCGCTTCCGCGCGTGGGTGATACCCCGTGTGGCGATCCTTGAGACCTCGCGGCGGGTGGCTGGGACGATGGGGACATGAAGATCAATCCCGAGGCCATCGCGGTGCTGCGCGCCATGGCCGCCCGGGACGGCGGGGCCGCCCGCCCGGTCCGGGGCTGGCTGGCGGTGCTGCCCTTCGACGACCGGACCGTGGTGCAGTCCATCGCCGAGCTGGGCGGCACGAACCCGCCCTACGTGCGCGGCCGGACCCAGGGCGAGGGCGCCGAGGAGGTCCACTCCGTCGGTGTCACGCCCGAGGGCCTGACGCGGGCTCAGGAACCCGACGAATAGACGCGCCCCCGCAGCCGGGTCTTCACGTCCTGCCATTCGGGGGCGATGATCGAGAACATCGCCGAGTCGCGCATCAGTCCCTCCTCGCCGGGGGTGCGGGACGGGGACCAGCTGCGCAGGATGCCCTCGAAGGTCGCGCCGAGGGCGGCGATGGCGCGGCGGGAGCGCTCGTTGCGGGCGTCGGTCTTGAAGTCGACGCGCTGGACGCGCAGGTCCTCGAAGGCGTGGGTGAGCAGCAGCAGCTTCGCCTCGGCGTTGAGGCCGGTGCGCTGCGCGGTGGGCGCCAGCCACGTCCAGCCGATCTCGATCGCGCACAGCTCCTCACTGCCGGGCCAGGTGCGCGGGAACCAGAGGCCGGTGCAGCCGACGGGCCGCCCGTCGGCTACGCGGATCTGCGCGAAGGGCGTGAGCCCGGGGCGGGCGAGCTGCTCGTCGATGTAGGCGGGCACGGTCGCGGCGGTGGGGACGACGGTGTGGCCGTAGGTGGCGCGGTCGGCGTCGACGACGGCGGCCAGCCCGGCGGCGTGGTCCTGGGACAGCGGCTCCAGGCGCACGCGTTCGCCGCGCAGGACGGGGGCGTCCATACCACCGGAAGACTTCGGCACGGGGACTCCTGATCAGGGGCGGGGCACGAACAGAATGATCATGCCCCGCCACGTCCCGATCGGCCACTCAGGCGTGCGCGCCGACGGTGATCTCGCCGAAGGTCAGCGCGGCCGTGAGCCCCTGGATCGCCGCGATCCGCTCGGCCTGCTCCTCGATCGCCGCGCGCAGCGCCGGGCCGGGCTCGTCCAGGGCCTCCACGGTGATCGCGGTCCGGCGGCGCCCGGCCTTCTGGTGCCAGACCCCGGCGACCACGCCGTCCACGAGCAGCACCGGGAAGGTCCCGGCCTGCCCGCCGTCGAGGGCGCGGGACACCGCGCGGCCCGGGAACAGCCGCTCACGCGGGTGGCTCCCGACGACGTAGGCGTCGAAGTAGGGCAGCAGCCGCACGCCCGAGGGCTCCTCGCCGAAGCCGGTGTCGCCGGCGTTGACCCACGCCTCGGCGCCGTCGACGGTGACGCGCTCGATGTCGGCGGTCTCGAAGACCCGCGCGGCCCAGGTCTTGGACACCGCCAGCCACTGCGCGAACTGCTGCGGTGTGGCCGGTCCGTAGGCGTGCAGGAACCGGTGCAGGACCGCCGCGTCGGCCTCGCCGGCGGCGACGGGGGCGAAGCCGGGCACGAACCGGCCGGGGTTGGTGTAGGTCACCTTGCGGCCCCGGTTCGGCCCGAAGCACAGGACGCCCCGGTGCGCGGCGACGTTGATCGCCTGCCGCCAGCGCGGCCACATGCCCTGGAAGGCGGGCATGACGAGGTCCCCGGCCCAGGGCCCGGTGCGCGCGACCACCTCGTCGCCGAGCTCGTCGGCGGTCAGCTCGCCGCCGGACAGGGCCGCGCCGATGGCCGCGACGACCTCGTCCTCCTGGGCGGCGGTGAGGCGGACGCCGTCGGCGAAGCGGGACGCGGGGGCCGCCGCGCCCAGCGCGCCCGCCCACACCGCCAGGTCGGCGGCCGGGAACACGTGCACCGTCCCGCGCGGCCCGTAGGTCTTGATGAGGGCGTGGTCGCTCCACAGGGCCTCGCGGACGGCCTCGCGCGTGCCGCCCTCGACCCGCAGCGCCAGCGAGATCTCCGCCGCCGACATGACCTGGGCGTGCACGCCGCACATCACCCCGGCCTGCGCGGCGAGCCGGTCGCCCGGCACGGGCCCGGCGAGCCCGTGCCGGGCGAGGCGGCGGGCGGTGGCCCGCTCGAAGGTGGTGCGCATCAGAACCGCACCGAGACGTTGCCGCGGTGGGCGCCGCCCAGCAGGGACACCAGTGCGTCCGGGACCGCGGCGAGGCCGCCGTCGACGACGGTGTGCGGGAAGACGAAGCCCTCTCGCAGCCAAGCGGCGAAGTGCTCCTTCCAGGCCGCGACCTGCTCGGGGGTGTGCCAGGTGGAGAACGGCAGGAGCGTGACGTCCTTGGCGGCGGCGGCCTCGGCGTCCGGCTCGGGGAAGCGGTCGGCGTGCCCGCCGATCTGGGTGGACAGCGACCCGCAGAGCGCGAAGCGGGCCCCGGGGACGGCGTTGTCCAGCGCGGCGGCGTACTGCTCGCCGCCGACGTTGTCGAAGAAGACGGTGATCCCCTCGGGCGCCAGGCGGCGCAGGTGCGCCGAGGCCGAGCCGTCGCGGTAGTCGAAGGCGGCGTCGAAGCCCAGCTCGTCGACGAGGTAGGCGACCTTGGCGGGGCCACCGGCGCTGCCGATGACCTTCGCGGCGCCCAGGCGCTCGGCGATCTGCCCGGCCAGGGAGCCGACGCCACCGGCGGCGCCGGAGACGAACACGACGTCGCCCTCGGTCACCTTGGCGATCTCGGCCATGCCGTAGAAGGCGGTGGTGCCCTGGCTCAGGTGGTGCACGGGCGTGGGCAGCGCGTCGCGGTCCAGGCGGGGGTAGGCGGAGGCGGGCCCGGTGGAGTACTCCGTCCAGCCGGCCATCGTCTGCACGAGGTCACCGACGGCCAGGTCCGGGCTGCCGGAGGCGACCACGGTGCCCACGCCGCCACCGCCGACGCGGTCGCCCACCCGCCACGGCGGGATCGGCAGGATCGTGTCCTCCCGCATCATCTCCAGGTAGGCCACCGACAGTCCCAGGTAGTCGGTGCGGACCAGGACCTCGCCCTCGCCCGGAGCGGTCACCGGCACCTCGGCGAAGCTGAAATCGGCGGGCGACGGGTCGCCGGTCACGTGACGGGCGAGGCGGATCTCGGTGGTGGTGGAGGGGCTCGTGTTCGTCATGTGGCGAAGACTAAAGTCAATTGCGGCCAGTTTCCGGCCGCAATCGACGAAACAGTTGTGACGTGGCGAGCACCAGCGCACGGACCCTGAAACTGCTGTCCCTCCTCCAGACCCACCGCTACTGGCCCGGCACCGAGCTGGCCGGGCGGCTGGACGTCTCGCCGCGCACCCTGCGCCGCGACATCGACCGGCTCCGCGAGCTCGGCTACCCCGTGGACGCCCATCGCGGTGTGGACGGCGGCTACCAGCTGGCCACCGGCACCTCGCTGCCGCCACTGCTGCTGGACGACGAGGAGGCCGTCGCGATCACCATCGGCCTGATGGCCGCCGCCGCCGGGGCGGTGTCCGGGGTCGAGGAGAGCGCGGTGATGGCCCTGACGAAGGTGGTCCAGGCGATGCCGCCGCGCCTGCGGCACCGGGTGGAGGCCCTGCGCGCCTCGACGGTGGCCGCGCCGCCGCGCCTGCCCGCGATCGACTCCGCCGCGCTGACCGTGATCGCGCTGGCCTGCCGCGACGCCGAGCGGCTGCGCTTCGGCTACACCGCCCACGGCGGCGCGGTCACCGCGCGCCTGGTCGAGCCGCTGCGGCTGGTGCCGCACGCCGGGCGCTGGTACCTGGTGGCCTGGGACCTCGACCGGCACGCCTGGCGCACCTTCCGCCTCGACCGGCTCGTGGACGCCGCCCCCACCGGCGACCGGTTCCGCCCGCGCGAGCTGCCCGGCGGCGATGCCGCCGCCTACGTCCGCGAGCAGATCTCGGGCGTGCCGACCCGCCATCACGTCGAGGTGCTGGTGCGCGCCCCCGTCGAGCAGGTCGCGGCCGCCGCCGGGCGCTGGGGCCGGGTGGCGGCCGCCGAGGGCGGCACCCTGCTCACCATGGACGTCCACGACCTCGCCGACCCGGCGACGATCCTGGCCGGGCTCGGCGCGCCGTTCACCGTGCTGGGCCCGCCGGAGCTGCGCGACCACCTGCGCCGGGCGGGCGAGCTGTTCACCGACGCGGCTCAGTCCCCATCAGAAGATCAGTCCCCATCCGAGCCCGGGACGACCAGCCCGGCCTCGTAGGCGGCGACCACCGCCTGGACGCGGTCGCGCAGCCCCAGCTTGGCCAGGATGCGCGCGACGTGCGTCTTCACCGTCGCCTCCGACAGGTACAGGCGCGCGGCCAGCTCGGCGTTGGACAGCCCGCGCGCCAGCAGCTCCAGCACCTCCACCTCGCGGGGCGTCAGCGCCGCCAGCGACGGGCTCGGCGCCAGGGCCGGGCGTGCGAAGCGGGCCACGAGGCGGCGGGTGATGGTGGGCGCGAGCAGCGCGTCGCCGTCGCGGACGAGCCGGACGGCGGCGGTCAGCTGCTCGGGCGTGACGTCCTTGAGCAGGAACCCGCTCGCCCCGGCCTCCAGGGCGGCGTAGACGTACTCGTCGAGGTCGAAGGTGGTCAGGATGATCACGCGCGGCTCGCCGGGCTCGCCGCGCAGGATCCGCCGGGTGGCCTCCAGGCCGTCCATGACGGGCATCCGCACGTCCATCAGGACCACGTCGGGCTGGGTGCGCTCGACGGCCTCGACGGCCTCGGCGCCGTTGGTGGCCTCGGCGGCGACCTCGACGCCGTCGGCGCCCAGGATCATCGCGAAGCCGCTGCGGACCAGGGTCTGGTCGTCGGCGATTACCACGCGCGGGCTCATGCCGTCGCTCCGATCGGGATCGTGGCCGCGACCCGCCAGCCGCCGCCGAGGCGGGGACCCGCGCTCAGCTCGCCGCCGTAGAGCGCCAGCCGCTCCCGCAGCCCCATCAGCCCGTGCCCGCCGCCGCCGGGGACCGCCGGGCCGCCGGTGTCGGTGACCTCGACGTGGACGCGTTCGGGCGCGCGCACCACCGTCACCGCCGCCGAACCGCCCACGGCGTAGCGCAGGGTGTTGGTCAGGGCCTCCTGGACCACCCGGTAGGCGGCCAGCGCCGGGCCGGGCGGTACCTCGGCGGCGCCCTCCACCCGCAGCGTCACCGGGAGCCCGGCGTCGCGCAGCCGCCCGACCAGACCGTCCAGCTCGTCCAGGCCCGGCTGCGGGGCCAGCTCGGGGGTCGCGCCGAGCAGCCCGACGACGTGCCGCAGCTCCCCCAGCACGTCCCGCCCGGTCGCCTCCACCGCCAGCAGCGCCTCGCGGGCGCGCTCGCCGTCGGCGTCCATGACCCGCCGGGCCGCCCCCGACTGGATGACCATGACGCTCACCCCGTGCGTGACGACGTCGTGCAGCTCGCGGGCGATGCGCGCGCGCTCGTCGGCGACGGCCGCGCGCAGCTCCTCCTCGCGGGCGTGCTCCAGGCGGGCCAGCCGCTCGCGCTCGGCGGTGGTGCGGTCCCGCCAGTCGCGCACGCCCAGGGCGGTCAGCACGAACGGCACCAGCACCAGCAGGGGCGCGTAGCGGGCCGGGATGATCGGCCAGCCGTCCTCCGAGCGGACCGCCACCAGCACCCCCGCCAGGGGCAGCAGCGCCACCGTGGCCACCAGGTAGCGGCCGTAGAGGACGGCGGTCACGCAGGCGACGACCAGGTGGTAGTAGGTCAGCCGCCCGTTCATCACCGGCATCGACGCCAGCGTGACGCCCAGGATCACGCTCAGCGTGGTCAGCGGGAAGCGGCGGCGCCAGATCAGCGGCAGCGCCGACAGGACGCCGATCGCGGTCATCAGCACCCGGTCGGCGGCCGTGGGAGACCGCGAGTACATGCCGAACAGCGAGAAATTGGCGACCATCACCGACAGGAACAGCGCCAGGGCGGTGTCGAAGAGGTAATTGCGGACGATGGGCCGGTGCGCGGGCCCGCTCGCCCGCCACAGGAGGGTGAGCGGGTGGATCACCGGACCATTCTTCCCGCCCGCGCGCCCAGCGGCATCATCCGCGCGATGTAGTCGCGGCGGGCGCGGTTTGCGCTCGTGCGGGCGACGACGCGGACGGGGGCGCGGCCATAGCGTCCCCGGCATGATCGAGCTGAACCATGTGACCCGCGCCTATGACGCGGGCCCCCCGGCGCTCAACAACGCGTCCCTGTCGGTGGCGGCGGGTGAGTCGGTGGCGGTGCTGGGGCCCTCCGGCAGCGGCAAGTCGACGCTGCTGAACCTGATCGCGGGCCTCGACCGGCCCGACTCGGGGACCGTCACCGTCGACGGCGTGCGGGTCGACGGCATGAGCGAGACCGCCGCCGCCAAGCACCGGCGAGCCCGGATCGGGATGGTCTTCCAGTTCTTCCACCTGCTCGACGACCTCACCGTCACCGAGAACGTGCTGCTCCCCGCGCGCCTGCTGGGCCTGTCCCGCAAGGCCGCCGAGGAGCGCGCGAAGCGGCTGCTGGACGACCTGGGCGTCGGCCGCTTCGGCGACACCCACCCCGCCCGCCTCTCCGGCGGCCAGCGGCAGCGGGTCGCGGTGGCCCGCGCCCTGATGAACCGCCCGCCGGTGCTACTGGCCGACGAGCCGACCGGCGCGCTCGACTCGGCCGCCGGGGCCGAGGTCGCGGGCCTGATGAAGGACCTGCACGCCGACGGGCACACCATCGTCCTGGTCACCCACGACCTCGCGCTGGCCGAGGCGTGCGCGACGCGGACCGTGCGGCTCGCCGACGGCGAGGTGCTGGGATGAGCCGCCGGATCCCGGCGATCGTGATCGCGCTGTCGGCGCTGATCGCGATGACCGCGGCGGTGCTGGCGGGCAACCTCCTCGCGGTCTCCGACGGGCCCTTCGAGGACGCCTTCGCCGCACACAACGGCGCCCACCTCGCCGTCACCGGCACGAACCTCCCCGCGAGCGCGCCGGGCGTAGCCGCCTCCGCCGGGCCCTACCCGCTGGCCATGGTCACCGCGAGGTCCCGCGAGGGATTCGAGATCCCCCTGGCCATCGCCGGGCGCGAGGAGGGCGGCGGCATCGACGCCCTCACCCTGCTCGACGGGCGCTGGCCGGCCGCCGACGGCGAGATCGTCATGTCCGCCCTGCCCGGCGAGGGCCCGCCCCCGCCCGGGTTCGCCTTCACCGTCGAGGGGCGCGAGCTGACCATCGTCGGGACGGCCTACTCGGTCACCGGCACCGCCTCGGCGTGGGCGACGCCCGCGCAGGCGGCGGCGTGGGCGAAAGGGCGCACCCAGATGCTCTACCGGCTGTCCGACCCCGAGGCCGTGGACGCCGCCAAGGCCGCTCTCGGGCCGGTCGAGGCGGCCGCGTCCTGGCTGGACGTGAAGACCGCCGCCGAGCGGGACACCGGCGTCTACCTGCCGTTCCTGTCGGCCTTCGGGGTCCTCGGCCTGGTGCTGTCGGGGCTGGTGGTCGGCAACGTCGTGGCGGGCGCGGTCAGCGGCGGGCGGCGGCGCATCGGCGTCCTGAAGGCCGTCGGCTTCACCCCCGCGCAGGTCGTGCGCGGCTACGTCGCGCGGGCACTGGTCCCGGCCGCGGTCGGCGTGGTCCTGGGCGGTGTCATCGGCAACCTGGGGGCGGTGCCGCTGCTGGAGGCCGCCGGTGAGGCCTACCGGACCGTCCCGTCCGGCCCGAACCCGCCGGTGACCGTCGCGGCCGCGATCGGGCTCCCCCTGATCGTCGCCGTGGTCGCGTGGGCTGCCGCCGCTCGCGCCGGGCGCCTGCGGACCGTCGACGCCCTCGCGCCCGCCCGCGCCACCGGCCGCGCCAGGGGACGCCGGGCGGCGGCGCTGGCGGCGCGCTCGCCACTGCCGCGCTCGGTCTCGCTGGGGCTCGCGCGGCCCTTCGCCCGGCCGGGCCGGGCGGCGGCGGTGCTGCTGGCGGTGGCGCTGGGCGCGGCGGCGGTCACCTTCGCCGCCGGGCTCGCCACGTCCCTGGGCGAGGTCGCCGCGGCCCGCTCGCACGGCCTGGACGTGACCGTGGAGGCCCATGACGATCCGGCGGGGGTGGCCGCCAAGCTCGCCGGACACCGGTTCTACGGCTCGCGGACCACCGAGCGCATCGTGTCCGGCCGCAACACCGACGTCACCGGGCTCACCGGCGACACGGCGCTGGCCGGTTACCGGATGACCGAGGGCCGCTGGTTCAGCGCGCCCGGGGAGGCGGTGGCCGCCGGGCCGTTCCTGGCCGCGACCGGGACCGCCATCGGCGGCACCGTGACCGTCGAGGGCACGACACTGACCATCGTCGGGGAGGTCTTCGACACCCGCTTCGACGGGATGCGGGTGCTCGCGGCGGCGGGCGACCTGGGCATGGAGCCCGACATGTTCTACGTGGCGGGCGCGACCGCCGACGAGATCGCCGCGCTCGGGCTGGTGGCCGAGGACTCCGGGGACGGCGGCGGGCAGATGATCGGCGCGCTCAACGCCATCGCCGCCGCGTTCACGGTGCTGCTGGTCGCGGTGGCCGGGCTGGGCGTGGTCAACGGCGTCGTGCTGGACGTGCGGGACCGGGCGCGCGACCTGGGCGTCCACAAGGCGCTCGGGATGACGCCCCGGCAGACGGTGGCCGGGGTGGTCGCCTCGATCGCGCCAGCCGGGCTGCTCGGCGCGCTGCTGGGCGTCCCGGCGGGCATGGCGCTGCACACCTACGTCGTGCCCGCGATGGGATCGGGGGCGGGCACGAAGCTGCCGGTGGCCGCGCTGGAGGTGTTCGGGCCGGGGCTGCTGGCGGCGGTCGCGGTGGCCGGGCCGGTGATCGCGGTGCTGGGCGCGCTGTGCCCGGCGAGCTGGGCGGCCGGCGTCCGCACCGCCACCGCGCTGCGCGGCGAGTGATGCACACCGGCGGTCCCGGGGGCTACACCGCCTACCCGGGCGCGCCGGTGGGCGCGCTGGCCTGAGCGAGCGGGCGCTCCCGGACCTCCTCGGCCTTGCCGATGACCTCGTCGAGAACCTCCCGGGAGCGCTCCAGGTCGGCGATGAGCCGCCCGATGCGGTCGCGCTCGTCGACCAGCTCCACCACGAGGCTGTCGGTGGCCATCTCGTTGGGGCCGCCGTCGCTGTCGCGCATGCACGGCAGGAGCTTGGCGATGGTCTTGGAGTGCAGCCCGGCGGCGAACAGCTCCTGGATCAGCACGACCCGGTCGACCGCCCGCTCGGCGTACTCGCGCTGGCCACCGGCGGTGCGCTCGGAGGACAGCAGGTGCTGCTGCTCGTAGTAGCGCAGGGACCGCTCGCTCACCCCGGTCCGCCGCGAGAGTTCGCCGATGCGCATTCCGGCACCCTTCCGCCTTGACGCTGACACTGATGTCAGGTCCTACGGTACCGGCATGTCCAGGCTGTTCACACCCGCCGAGATCGGCGGCCTCGCGCTCCCCAACCGCCTTGTGATGGCGCCGCTGACCCGGACCCGCGCCGACGCCGACGGCACCCCGAACGCGCTGATGACCGAGTACTACGCCCAGCGCGCCACGGCGGGCCTGATCGTGGCCGAGGCGACCACGCCCAGCCTCATCGGCCGCACCCACCCCGGCATCCCCGGCGTCCACACCCCCGCGCACGTCGAGGGCTGGCGGCGGCTGACCGGCGCGGTCGGCGGGCGGATGTTCCTCCAGCTCCAGCACGGCGGCCGGGTCCGCCACCACGGCTCCACCGAGCCCGGCGTCGCGCCCTCACCGGTCCCCCTGAAGGACATGGTCCCGCGCGAGCTGACCGGCGCCGGGATCACCGCGATCATCGCCGAGTTCGCCCGGGCCGCGCGCAACGCGGTCGCCGCCGGGTTCGACGGCGTCGAGGTGCACGCCGCCAACGGGTACCTGCTGCACCAGTTCACCGCGCCCAACACCAACCTCCGCGCCGACGAGTGGGCCGACCCGGTCCGCTTCACCGTCGAGGTCACCCGCGCGGTCGTGGACGCCGTGGGCGCCGGGCGGGTCGGCGTGCGCGTCTCACCGCGCAACCGCGTCAACGGCATCGAGGAGGGCGCGGCCACCGGGGCGATCTACGCCGCCCTCGTGCCCGCGCTGCGCGAGCTCGGCCCCGCCTACCTGCACGTGGTACGCGTCCCGGCCGGCGACCCGGTCTTCGCCCGGATCCGGCGCGACTGGACCGGCGTCCTCATCGCCAACCCCGACCTCGGCAAGGCCCTCCCGGCCGACGGCGGGCTCGCCGCCGCCGAGGGCCTGCTGGACGAGGGCGCCGACCTGATCGCCCTCGGCCGCGCGTTCATCGCCAACCCCGACCTGGTGGAGCGCCTGCGCGAGGGCCTTCCGCTCAATCCGCTGCGCGAGGAGTTCATGTACGAGGGCGCCGCGGAGGGCTACACCGACTACCCGAAGTGGGCCCAGGCCCCCGTCGAGACGCCGCCTGCGTCCACTGTGGAAGCGCCCGCCGGTCCATAGATTCGAAGGCGTGAAGATCACCAGGGCACTGGCCGCGACGACCACGACGGCCGCAATCATCCTGGCCCTCCCCGCGATGGCCACCGCCAAGGAGCACGGGCCCCAGCGGGGCGACGTGCTGAACGCGTCCTTCGTCCGCACCGTCGGGCTCGACGAGATCCGCACCGGGCTCACCGACGAGGGCGTGGACGTGTCGTCCCTGCGCTACGAGGTCGACCTGCACCGCGTCGAGTACTCCACGGTGGACCCGTGGGGCTCGCCGATCATGGCCAGCGGCCTGCTGGCGCTGCCGCACAACCGCGACAAGCGGCTCACCGCCGTGTCGTTCGCGCACGGCACCGAGAGCAACCGCGTGGGCGTCCCGTCCGTCCCCAACCTCGAAGACAACGTGTGGGACCAGGCCCCGGCCTGGCTCTACTCCTCCTCCGGTTTCGCCACCCTCATGCCCGACTACCTCGGCCTGGGCACCGGCCCCGGCCGCCACCCCTGGTTCCACCTGCCGACCGAGACCACCGCGTCCATGGACATGCTGCGGGCCTCCGACAGCTACGTGAAGACGCTGCACCGCAAGCTGAACGGCGAGGTCATGGTCACCGGCTTCTCGCAGGGCGCCTCGGCGGCCCTGGGCCTGGCGAAGGTCCTGGACGCCGGGCGCGACGGCGCCGGGCGGCACCGCTTCGAGCTGGGCGCGGTCGGCGCGGTCTCGGGCGCCTACGACATGGCGGGCGCCGAAGTGCCCGCGCTGCTGGGCGCGCCGGGCCAGCCGAAGCTCGACCCGAAACTGTCCGTCCTCTACACCACCTACCTGCTGACCTCGTGGGAGAAGACCTACGACATCTATGGTTCCCCGGCGGAGATCTTCCAGTCTCCCTGGGACCAGAACATCGAGTCCCTTTTCGACGGTGACCACTCCGGCAAGGACATCTTCACCGGAACCCCCGGCACCGTCGCCGAACTGCTGACCCCGCAGGGCAAGGCGCTGCTGGAGCACCCGGGCGGGCGCTTCGCGAAGGCCCTGGCCGCCGAGAGCCGGGTCTGCTCCTTCGCGCCGGACGCCCCGGTCCGGCTCTACGTGACCCGCACCGACGCCGAGGCCGCCTCGACCAACACCGACTCCTGCGCGGCGAAGTTCGACGCGGCCGGCAAGGACGTGTCCATCGTGGACCTCGGCGCCACCGACCACGCCGGCAGCCACCTGCGGTCCATGGGTGACCTGGTCCGCTGGTTCCAGACGATCTGATCCACAAGGGACGGAGAGAGGCGGGCTGCGGCCCGCCTCTCTCCGTTTCCCTACAGCGTCTCGGCCCCGGCGCGCAGGATCGCCTCCAGCTGCGCCAGGATGTCCGCCCGGTTCTTCTCGAAGACCGGATCGCTCAGTTCGGTGGTGTTGCCCGGCCCGAAGGCCAGGACCGGGGTGTGCACGTGACCGCCGCCGATGTTCGCGCCCAGGGCCTGCCGCAGCCGGGACGCCCGGTAGGCGACCTCGTTGGACAGGTAGCCGCCGCCGGAGCCGTTGACCGCGACCGAGCCGGGCGTCGGGCCGTCCGCGCGGTAGACGGGATCCGTGCCGCCCGCCGGGATCTCGGTGACCTCGTGGTTGACGTTGACCGGGAACGCGCCGGTGGCCAGCTTCATGGCGTCCACCGGCAGCGAGGTGTCCACGAACTCCCCGCCGGGGCCCACGCCCGGGAAGACCACCGGGGCGGTGAGACTGCCGCCGCCCCAGACGTTGTTGTTGTCGCCGATCGAGGAGACCGAGCGGCGGCGTCCATTGTGGATCTCCAGGTCGAAGCGGCCCGGCCGGCCCTGGCTGACCGTCACCGCCAGATCGGCGCGCTGCGGGCCCTTCTGGAAATGCGGGCGGAAGGCGTCCTCGGCGATGCCCTCGTCGAAGTCGGCGTACCGCACCGGAAGCACGACGGTCTGGATCTGCACCAGCTCGCGGCCCACCCGCAGCCACCGCCCGTCCAGCGCGATGGCGTTGGCCCCGGACGGGTTGGCCTGCCGCAGGTCGCGGTCCAGCGTGAACGGGTCGAAACCGGAGACGAAGATCTTGCGGACGCCCCGGGCGAAGTCCGAGCTGTCGATGCCCCGCGAGGCGTACTCGAAGCGGTGCTCCAGCGCGGGCTTGTCGACCGGGTGGCGCGGCTTCCACTGGCGCAGCGCGGCCGTCATCGCCAGGCGCGCCCAGTAGAGCGGCCGGTCGTCGCCCTTGCGGGCCACCGCCGTCTCCCACAGCAGGCGGCCCTGGAGGGCGACGTCGGGGTGGCCCGAGCACAGGGAGCGCTCGAAGTTCGCCACGAGCCGGGTGAGCCCGCCCGCCGCGATGAGCCGCTGCGCGACGGGCACCGGGTCGGTGCCGATGGTGCGGGTGAGGCGCTGTTCCTCGACGGTGAGCGGGACCGAGGCGTCCCGGCAGGACGGCGGCGACGCGGCCGCGGCCGGAGCCGGGGCGAGCAGCGCGGCGAGTAAGGCGAGGGCGGTGAGGAGTCGTCGGGTCATGCACGGATGGTGTTGGCCGGGGTGGTGGGGGTCAAGGCGAGGTGATCAGTGAACGGCGATCAGGCCCAGCACCTCGGCGGTGGTGCGCACGTCCCCGAAGGAGCGGTAGATCGTGTACAGGGAGGCGTTCTGGTCGGCGTCGCGGCGGGCGGCGGTGGCGTCGGCGAGCATGATCACCCGGTGGCCGAGGGTACTGGCGTCCCGTGCGCTCGACTCACAGCAGACGTTGGTGACGGTGCCGGTGATCAGGACGGTGTCGACCCCGCGTGCCGTGAGCTGCTCGTGCAGGTCGCTTCGGCCGGGGAAGAAGGCGCTGGCCGCCGTCTTCTCCACGAGCAGATCGCGCTCCCCGTCCACCTCGAACTCCGGCCACAGGCGGTCTCGCACCGGGCCCTCGCCGCCGGAGGCGCGAAAGACGGCGGCGATCTCGGGGCCGTAGAACTCCTCGGCGACCGCGCGCAGGCTCTCCGGTCCCGGCGCCGGGACCACCCACGCCACGGTTCCGCCGGCCGTCCGCAGCGCGCCGGCCAGGGCGGCGATGTTCGGCACGATCTCGCGGGCGTATCGGTTGACGTCCAGGAAGAAGGGGACCATGTCGATGACGACCAGCGCGGTCCGCGCCGGATCGACGCGCTCGTAGGCGAAGCGGCGTCCGCGTCGCTCCTCGTGGCGCAGGTACTCGCGTTCCTCGATCATCCAGTCATGGGGCACGCCACACCCTAAAACCCCGTGCGCCCGGGTGGGGCCCCGGCCACACTCCCGGAGTGTTGATCGACATCTGGCCCCTGCCGGGCCTGCGCATCCGGACCGGATCCCTCGAACTGCGCCTGCCGACCGACGCGGAGGCGGCCGAGCTGGCGGAGCTGGCGGCGGCGGGCGTCCACGAGCCGGGGGTCCGGCGGTTCCTGACGCCGTGGCTGGACGGCGGTCCGCTGGAGATCCTGCGCGGGCACTGGCAGTCCCTCGGCGAGTGGAGGCCGGAGGCGTGGTCGCTGTCCCTGGCCGTCTTCGACGACGGGGTGCCGGTCGGCTCGCAGACCGTGCGGGCGCGCGACTTCGGGCTCGTGCGCGAGATCTGGGGCTCGTCCTGGCTCGGCAAGGACTTCCACGGGCGCGGCATCGGGACGCGGATGCGCGCGGCGAGCCTGTACCTGGCCTTCGAGGGCCTGGGCGCCATCGCGGCGAACTCGGCGGCCTTCGCCGACAACCACGCCTCGCTGGCCGTCTCCCGCAAGCTCGGCTACCGACCGGCCGGGCTGACCCGCGACGCCGCCGACGGGCGGGTGTGGGTCTCGCAGACGATGCGCCTGGAGCGCGCGGACTGGGCGTGCCCGGTGCCGGTGGAGATCGAGGGCCTGGCGCCATGCCTGCCCCACTTCGGTTTGTGACACCGCGGAGTGGGCGGCTAACCCAGCAGGGCCGCGACGTCCTCGCGGTGCCAGCCGGTGCTCATGGTCTCGATGCCGACCACCGCGTCCGGTTCGGCCTGGAATTCGCCGGTGTCCAGGATCAGGTGCCCCTCGGCGAGTTCGGCCTCGGTGCAGGTCGCGGCCAGGCGTTCCAGGAGGGCCGCCGGGTCGGGGGTCTCCAGGACGGTGCCGGTGAGTTCGAGCGCGGACTCGTCCTCGTCGCCGCCGTCGCCGCGCACACTGACGCGGTGCGCGGCGGTGACGCCGAGGGCGGTGAGGACGCGGGGGTCGCCGACGTCGACGAGGGGCGCGGTGACGCAGCCGAGGCGGACCGGGGCCGGGGAGCAGGGCCCGGTGGCGGTGTAGGACTCCTCGACCAGGTCGGGGTCGGTGCCCAGTAGCTCTGTGAAGTCCTCGGCGGCGAAGCGGCCGGAGGGTTCTGCGGGGGTGAGCCCGCAGGCGGCGGACGGCGTGTCGGCCGGTCCGGCGCAGGCGGTCAGGACGAGGGCGAGCGCGCTGATGACGGCAGCGGTGCGCATGGCTGACGGGCTCCCATGGCGGTCGGTTCGGCCGGCCGTGTCGACGGGTTACGGACCGGGCCGTCCCATCTTCACCTTTCGCGGCGGCCGATGGAAGGACGCCGCGCCGGTTCGCCGGTGAATACCCGGTGCGCGGTCTTTTACTCGCGGCGTTTGACGGCGTAGGCGAAGAGGTGGTCTTCGGGGGCGGCGGTGGGCAGGTCGGGTTCGTAGCGGGTGAGCGAGGTGTGGACGACGTCGAGGCCGGTCTCGGCGAGGCGGCGGCGGTATTCGGGTTCGGTGTAGCTGCTCATGCGCAGGGGGCGGCCCATCCATTCGGTGTCGGTCTCGGAGTAGTCGCCGGGGACGGTGGCCATGGCGAAGGCGCCGCCGGGGCGCAGCCAGGCGGCGATGCGGACGAGGGTCTCGTCGAGTTCGTCGCGGGTCATCTGGAGCAGGGGGAAGAAGGCGCAGACGGCGGCGAAGGTCCCGGCGAGGGCGTTGAAGCCGCGCACGTCGCAGAGCAGGAAGCTGGCGGAGGGCACGTGCCGGGTGGCGACGTCGATCATGCGGGGTGAGACGTCGATGCCGGTGACGCGGCAGCCGAGCCCGGCGAGGCGTTCGGCGACGGGCCGTCCGGTGCCGCTGCCGATGTCCAGGACGCGGTCGCCGGGCATGAGGCGCCCGGCGAGCCAGCCGAGGGCGGCGTGCTGTTCGGGGAGGCGGCGGAAGCCGGTCTCGTAGTCCTCGCCGAGTTCGTCGAAGATGCGGGCGGCGGGCATCGGTGCTGGTTCCACGACCTCAGTGGATCATGCGAATGGTTCTCGGGTCCCGGCTTTGGCGGGTTCCGTCTCGGGTTCGGGCGCCTCGGCGTGCTCGTCGGTGAGGCCGCCGGCGATGGGGCTGTCGCGCCACTGGTCGAGGACGCCGGCCAGCCCGTCGGCGAGCTGCGGCAGGCGCGGGACGAGGGCGAGGCAGGCGACGACCTGGAGCATCCGCCCGGCCTCCATGACGGTCAGGAGGCGGCGGTCGACGGGCGGGCGGCCCAGGACGGCGGCGGCGGTGTCGTAGGCGTCGACGGCCTCCTCGCCGGACAGCGCGAGGTCCCATTCGACCGGGCCCAGGCAGGTCATCTCGAAGTCGGCGTAGACGTTCCCACTGGTCGTGGCGATGACGTTGTACACGGGCGAGTCGCCGTGGATGGGCTGGAGGCGGATGCCCGGGAACTCCTTCCGCAGGCCCGCCCGGGTGGTCACCACCGGCGCCAGCAGGTCCCATTCGCGGCGGGCGCGGTCCAGCTCGTCGGGGTGGATGAGCTCGGGGTGGTCGCGCAGCTGCGTGAGGCAGGCGGGGATGGTGTCGTCCAGTGAGGTCAGCAGCGGCAGCTCGCGCGGGTACCCGGCCAGTTCGGCGTGCAGGCCGGGCAGGGCGGCGGTCTCGCGGAGGTGGTCGGGGTGGGCGCCGGGGACGACGTCCAGGTGCTCCCAGAAGGTCATCGCGAAGCCGTCGCGCTCGACGGGTTCGGCCGGGACCAGCGGGCTGGGCGCCACCACCGGGAAGCCGCGCCCGGCCAGCCAGGCCACCACGTCCAGCTCGTCGAGCATGCGGGTGGCCTGCGCGGCGGTGTCGGCCCGCAGCGGCTCCGGGACGACGGTGGGCACGCGGGCCACGACCGGCGCGGGCGCCAGGTGGACCACCACGGAGAAGAGGTCGTGCAGGACGACCGGGTCGGTCACGGTCAGGTCGAGGTCGCGCGCGGCCGCGGTGGCGGCCGCGACGGCGCGTCGAGTGCGTTCGTCCCCCATGCCGCGATCGTGTCAGACCGGCGACGATCCTGACGCCGGTTGTCACGTAAGGGCAGTACGGTCGGGCAGCATTCACCACCTGTGGAGGTCCGATGGTCATCGAGATTCGCACCTACCGGCTCAAGCCCGGCACCGCCGAGGAGTTCATCCGCGTGGCGCGGGAGGAGGTGCTGCCGCTGCTGGCGGCGGCCGGTCTGAGGGTGCGCACGGTCGGCCGGTCGCTGGTCGCCGAGAACGGGCACGAGGAGGCCTACCTGGTCCGCGAGTTCGACTCGATCGAGGAGCTGGAGCGCCTGGAGACGGCGTTCTACGGCGGGGACGCCTGGCGCGAGGGCCCGCGCGACGCGATCGTCTCGCGGATCCTCAGCTACCACTCGGTCGTCCTCGACGGCGCCGAGCTGGGGCTGTGACCCAGGCCACTGCGCACTGTCCGGTACGGGCCTAGTTTGATCCGAATGGACGGTCTACTGACCCGTCGGTCGTTACGCGGTTTCCTGCGGCTGGCCCGGTTCCGCTTTCTGCTGTACAACGTGCTCCCGGTGGCCCTCGGGGTCTCCGCGGCGGCCTGGACGGGCCACCCGGTGCGTCTGGGCTGGTACCTGTACGCGCAGGTGTTCGCCTGGACCGTGCACGTCATGACGCACTACTGCAACGAGTACTTCGACCTGGCCGCCGACCGCGCCAACACCCGCTACACGCCCTGGACCGGCGGCAGCCGCGCCCTGGTGGACGGGCTGGTGCGGCCGGAGGTCTCGCTGGCCACCTCGTTCCTGCTGTGGACGGCCTGCCTGGGCCTGGTGGTGGCGATGCCGGACTGGCCGGCGCGGGCGCTGGCCGCCCTCACCGTCACGCTGGCCTGGTTCTACACCGCGCCGCCGCTGAAGCTGAACTACCGCGCGCTGGGCGAGCTCACCGTCGCCGCGATCCTGAACGGGCTGTGGCCGGTGGTGGCGGTGCTGCTCCAGATCGGGCGGGTGCCGTGGATGCTCCTGGCGATCCTGGCGCCGACGGCGATCCTGCAGACGGCGCGCATGGCGGTGATGAACCTCGGCGACCGGGTCTCCGACGCCTCGGTCGGCAAGCGCACGATCCCGGTCCGGCTCGGGCACGACCGCTCGGTCCTGCTGATCACCGTGGCCCAGGCGGTGGCCTACGGGCTGCTCACCGCGTTCGCGGTGTTCGGGTGGGTGCCGTGGCTGGTGTGGCTGGCGATGATCGCGACCGCGCCCCTGTCGGCCTGGCTGGTCACCCGTCTGCGGCGCGGCGACATGCGCGAGGGCGATCCGGTGACGATGACGCCGGTGGTGTTCTGGGCCTCCAACCACGTCTCGCTGGTCGTGTGCGCGGCCCTGGCCGGGATGGTCGCCGAGCTGGCGCTGCGCGGCCGGAGCGGCGCGCTGCCGCTGGGCGCGGTCCTGGCGGCGTACGCGGGCCTGTTCGCGCACCGGCTGTGGCTGGCCCGCAAACGCTGAGGGCACGACTTGTAACTGACGGCATCGCGTGTGACCATGGGGCCATGGTCAACCTGAGGACGCACGACGCCATCTGCACGCCCGAGACCGGCACCGAACGCAAACCCGACGTGTGCACCGTCCGGGAGGTCCTCGACCGGGTCGGCGGCAAGTGGTCCATCGGCATCATCGTCGAGGCCGGGAAGGGACCGGTGCGCTTCACCGAGCTGGAGCGCAAGGTCGAGGGCATCAGCCGCCGGATGCTGACGCTGACCCTGCGCAACCTCGAACGCGACGGGCTGCTCGTGCGCACCGTCTACCCGACGGTGCCGCCGCGCGTGGAGTACCAGGCCACGCCGATGGCGCTGGAGCTCTACGACTCGCTCATCACCCTCACCACCTGGGCCGACCGGCACACCGGCGACATCACCGCCGCCCGGATCCGCTACGACGAGGAACACGCCGCCGTCACCGCGTAGCAACGTCGTCCACTTAGGATGATGAGATGCCGCTCACAGTGGACGAGGCCGACGCCGTCCTCGCCGGGAATTTCGCGCCCTGGGTCCAGGCCCTCGGCCTGCACACCGTGTCCGTCGACGGGCCCACCGCCGTCCTTCGCCTGCCCTGGTCGAAGGCGCTGGCCCGGGAGGGCGGCGCGCTGTCCGGCCAGGCGATCATGGCCGCCGCCGACACCGCCACCGTCATCGCGATCTCCTCGGCCTCCGGTACCTACCGGCCGATGACCACGGTGCAGCAGTCAGTGACTTTCCGCAGGCCCGTGATCGACGCCGACGTGCTGTTCACCGCCACCGTCAACAAGCTCGGCCGCTCGATGGCCTTCACCGACATCGACGCCGCACTTGAGGGGACGGGCGCGCAGGTCGCCCAGGCATCCACTGTGTACGCTCTCCTGGGCTGACCGCCCGTTACCGCTCGCGTCCACACCACCGGGCGACCGGGGCCGCACGAACCGCTACCATCTGGCGGCAGGCCCTCCAGATTGGACAAAGCACCCGTGTCGAATCATCCCTCCCCGCCGCGCACGCGGCTGGAAGCGGAGCTGAGGACCCGGTCCTGGGGGAGAGAACGGGCACTACAGCTGTTGCACCGCAAGGCGCACGAACTCGGCCTGACCGGCTTCACGCTCGGTTTACGGCAGTTCGACCGCTACCTGGCCGCGGAGTCCACGCGCATGCGGCCGGTCACCGCCGAGGTGCTGCGCGCCGTCTTCGGCATGCCCGCCACCGATCTGCTCGCCCCCGCTCCGTCCACATCGGACGCCGACCCGCTGGGCCAGGACGCCTCCCGCGACCACGCGGTGGCCATCGCCGCCGCCGACCTGTCCGAGGCGCCGGTGGAACAGCTGCGCGCCGAAGTCCGCCGCCACGCCCGCGACTACGCGCACCTGGCACCCGGCAGTCTCCTGCCGCGGCTGCTGCGCACCCGCGACCTGGCCTACGCGCTGCTGGAGACCACCCGCCGTCCCCGCCACTGCGCCACGCTGCTCGCCATCGCCGGGCAGGTCTGCGCGCTGGCCGCCACCACCGCCTATGACCTCGGCGATCCCGACGCCGCCGACGACCACGCGCGCGCCGCCGGGATCTACGCCGACATCGCCGAGCAGCCCGCGCTCACCGCGTGGGTGCGCGGCACCCGCGCCACCATCGCGTTCTGGAGCCGCCGCCCCCGCGAGGCCCTCGACCACGTCGCCGGCGGCCTCGCCCACGCCTCCGGCACCACCGCCCGCCGCCTGCACGCCGTCGCCGCGCGCGCCCACGCCCTCCTCGGCTCCCGCCGCGAGGCGCTGGCCGCCGTCGACGCCGCCGGGCGCTGCCACGGCGCCGACTCCCTGGCCACCGACGTGGGCGGCGAGTTCGGTTTCCCGCCCGCCCGGCTGTCGATGTGCACCGCGGCGGTGCATCTGTCCCTTGGGGACGGTGACCACGCCGCGCTCAGCGCGCAGCAGGCGATCGCGATGTACGAGCGGACCCCGGTGGAGCAGCGCCGCTTCGGCGTCCTGGCCGGGGCGAGCATGGACCTGGCCGCCGCGCGGATCCTGCGCGATGAGCTCGACGGCGTCCGCGACGCCCTGGAACCGGCGCTGGGGCTTGACCCGGCCCGCCGGACCGCGCGGCTCACCGAACGGCTCGGCGGCATCCGGGGACGCCTGGCGTCCCCCCGTTTCAAGAAGTCCCGCGCCGCGGTGGACCTGCGCGAGACCATCGACGCCTTCACGGCGGGTGCCCACCTGTGACCGTCCACCGGCGAAATGGCAGCCCGATGTCATGGTCCGTACGCACCGCTGCCGCCACCCTGAGTGGGCGAAGCGGGGGCGCAGAGCTTGGTAGGAGGATCCGCTGAAGATCACGCGGAAAGTCGGCGTGCTCGTGACCGTCCCGTTGGCCACGGCCGTCGCGTTCGCCGCGCTCGCGGTGGCCACCACCGTGGGCGACGCGCTCCAGGCGCATCGCCTGCGCACCCTCGTGGTCGCCGCCGACGCCGTCGGGGACCTGTCGCACCGCCTGCAGATCGAGCGCACCGCGGCGGTGGAGGGCCTGGCGCACCAGGAACTGGGCACCGACCCGTTCCTGGCCAGCGCCCGCGACACCGACGTGGCCGTCAAGAAGTACGCCGACGCCCGTGACCGCCTCGGCGAGTTCGGCCCGAACCTGACCTCGCTGCTGGACCGCATGGACCGCCAGCTGAAGGACCTGCCCCGGTTGCGGCGGCAGGTGTCGGGCGGGGCGATGACGGCCTCGGCGACGGCGTTCCGCTACCGGATCCTGCTGGGCGACCTGGTGACCTACCGGGAGTCGATCGTGCAGAACGGCGGCGCGCGCGGCGACAACGCCGACCGCATCCGCGCCGCCGCGGCCCTCGCGCAGGCCGCCGAGTACGCCGGGGCCGAGCAGATCACGGTGGACCGGGCGATCGAGTCGGGGCGGCTGACCCCGGCCGCGCAGCAGGAGATCACCGCCGCCCGCTCGGGCTACCTGGAGTCGATGCGGACCTTCGAGACCCTGTCGGGGGCGGGCTGGCTGGCCCGCTACCAGGCGGAGATGTCGCAGGACGCGGTGACCGTGCAGGTCCTGGAGGACGCCGTCTCGCGCGTCCGGCCGGGCCGGGCGATCAAGATCGACGACGAGGCCTGGATCGAGGCGATGGACAAGCGCCTGGCGCACATCGACGCCGTGCAGTCCACCGTGGACGCCGACGTGGTCAAGGCCATCAGCGACCTGCGCACCACCGAACGCGTGTGGGGCGGCCTCCAGGCCGGGCTGGTGCTGATCGCGGTCATCGTCGCGCTGTGGCTGGCGGTGCGGCTGGGCCGTCCCGTCGTGCTAGGCCTGCGCCGCCTGCGCGACGCCGCCGACCGGGTCGCCTCGGCCGACCTGCCGATGGCGGTGGCGAAACTGAACTCCGGCGACGGGCTGGGCGACCTGACGCCCGACCAGTTCGCCGGGCGCAACACCAAACTGCTGCCCGCCAAGGGCAGCGACGAGCTGGCCGAGGTGGCACGCGCGTTCAACGCCGTCCACACCGAGGCCGTGCGCGTCGCCGCCGAGCAGGCCGTCCTGCGCCTGCACATCGCGCGGATGTTCGTCGAGCTGGCCCGGCGCGGCAACTCCCTCACCGGGCGCCTCACGCGCGCGCTGGACGCCGCGCAGCACACCGAGGAGGACCCGGAGGCGCTGGACCGGCTGTTCGCCTTCGACCACATGGTGACGCTGCTGTCGCGCCGCAACAACTCGCTGCTGGTGCTGGGCGGTTCGTCCCCGGCGCACGCGCGCGTCAACGACGAGCCGGTCGCCGACGTCCTCAAGGCCGCCCAGGGCCAGGTCGAGCACTACAAGCGCGTGCACATCGGCGAGATCGCCGAGGGCATGGCGGTGAAGGCGAAACTGATCGACGAGATGGTCATCCTGCTGGCCGAACTCATCGACAACGCGACCCGCTTCTCCCAGCACGTGCTGGTGAGCGCCTCGGCGCTGGCCGACCGCACCATCATCCAGATCAGCGACGACGGCATCGGCATCGAGCCGCCGCAGCGCGAGGCCCTGAACGCGCGGCTGGCCTACCCGAAGCTGGACCTGGACTCCCTGCACTCGATGGGCATGACCGTGGTCGGCACCATCGCCGAGCGGCACGGGATCACCGTGGAGCTGCGCGGCGGTCCCGACGGCGGCACCATCGCCGAGGTCACCGTCCCGGCGGCGATCCTCGTCAAGGAGGAGCCGCGCGAGGCCGCGCCGGACGCGCCCGCCGAGCCCGCCACCGCCTCCGGCCCGGCGGCGCCGCTGTTCCAGCGCCGCGACGAGGGCCACGCCGGCATCCGCCGCGACATGCTCCCCGAGCGGCCCGCCCCCGAGCCCCAGATGGTCGCCGAGGAGATCCCGGCCCTCTTCGCGCCCGAGCCGCCGCCCGAGCCCGAGCCGATCGTGGACGGCCACTCGCTCCCGCTGGACGAGTTCATCGCCGAGGCGACCGGGACTCCCATCGCCACCGAAGCTCCCGTCGCCACCGAGACGCCCGTCCCCGAGGCGGCCGCCGCCCCGGTGGAGGAGCCCGAGACCGCCGAGCCCTTCGAGGAGCCCGAGACCCTCGCGCACCCCGTCCACGAGCCCGAGCCCCTCGACTCGCGCTGGCCGATCGAACCCGCCGCGCCCGTCGCCGACGGCTACTCCCGGCCCCTGGACGCCCCATTGGTCAAGCCGTCCCCGCTCCCCCTCACCCAGCGCGTGCCCACGGCCCGTCTTCCCGTCGAGGACGAAACGCCGACGGAGGTCATCCCAGTGATCACCGATGACATGCCGGACCCGCGAGGGCACGACGCCCTCCCGGTCCTCCCCCGACGCGCCCCCATGGCGCACCTGGTGCCCGGCGGCATGCCCGCCACCGCCGAGGCGCCCGTCAGCGACTACCGAGACCCGGCCTCGGTCGGAGCCACGTTCGCCGCCTACAAGCGGGGAACGAGCAGTACCAACACGACCTTGTCCATGACGACCGATCGAGAGCAGGACAGTGACCGAGCTTGACCTGGATTTCCTCCTCAACGACTTCGTCGCGCGAGTGCCCGACGTGACCCACACGCTGGCGGTTTCGGCAGACGGGCTGCTCATCGCGCGCAACAACGCGTTGAACGAGGACGACGCCGACCGGCTCGCCGCCGTGGCCTCCGGGCTGGTCAGCCTGCTGCACTCGGCCGCCAAGTCCCTTGAGGCCGGGCGGGTGATCTCCAACCTCACCGAGATGGACGGCGGCTACCTGTCGACGATGTCGGTGTCCAGCGGGGCCTGCCTGGTCGCGCTGATCAGCCGCGACGGCGACCTGGGCCAGGTCGGCCACGAGCTGACCAAGCTCATCAACCAGGTCGGCCCGGCCCTCACCCCCCACGCCCGCCCCACCTTGCTGCCGCACAAGACGACCTGAGCCCGGACTGCCCCGAAGGACCCCCCATGGCCCCCGCGAACCCCTGCGGCCTTGCGCTCGCCACGAGGGCGCGGCCGCCCTCGTCGGCGACCAAGCTCGTCGTCGTGGGCGGCCCCGCCACGGGCAAGACCACCCTGATCGGGGCCGTGTCGGACCTCGGCCAGATCACCGTCGAGACGCCCGCGCCCCGCGCGCGGGCGACCACGGCGGCGATGGACTTCGGCCGCGTCGGCTTCGAACGCGAGGACCTGTACCTGTTCGGCACGCCCGGGCAGGACCGGTTCCGGTTCATGTGGGACCGGCTCGCGCACGGCGCGCGCGGCGCGCTGCTGCTGGCCGATCCGCGCCGGGTCGCCGACAGCGGCCCGGCGCGCGTTTTCCTGGGCACCCGGCGGCTCCCTTTCGTCGTCCTGGTGAACCGCTTCGACGACGCACCGCTGCCCACACCGCGACAGGTACGGGCCGAGCTGCGCCTGCCCGTCACCGTCCGCGTCCTCACCTGCGACGCGCGGGTGCGATCCGCCGCCCGGCGCGTCCTCGCCACCACCCTGGCGCATCTGCGGTCCCGTACCCGGGCCGCCACCGCTTCCGTACCACCGAGACCGCGCACCCACCGCTGCGGTCATCCCCTCACCCCACCCCACCAACGGGAGCATCAATGACACTTCCCCGTCTGAGATCCGCCCTCGCCCTGTCCACCGTCGCCCTCGTCGCGCTCACCGCGTGCAACGCCGAGGACGCCGGAGACGGCGGGAAGGTCACCATCGGCTTCGTGGCCTCCCTGTCGGGCACCTACCAGACCGTCGGCGAGGACATGCGCGACGGCTTCCAGCTCTACCTCGACACCCACGGCGGCAAACTCGGCGGGCGCACCGTCGACCTGGTCGTCGCCGACGAGGGCGACGGCCCGCAGACGGCCCTGCCGGCCGCGACCCGGCTGGTCCAGGAGGACGAGGTCGACGCCCTCGCCGGAGTCGTCGCCGGCGGCTCCTACGCGGCCATCGCCAACCTCGCCCAGGAGAACAAGATCCCCCTCGTGGGCGCCAACGCGCGGCCGGACATGAAGTCCACCGACTGGCTGTGGCACACCAGCTACATCAGCGACGAACCCGGCATCGCCATCGCCCCCTACGTCAAGGAGAACGTCGCCGGGCCCGTCTACGCCATCGGCCCCGACTACCAGGGCGGCCACGACGAGCTGCGCGGCTTCGTGGACACCTACACCAAGCTCGGCGGCGTACTGGCCAACCCCGACGGCAAGACCCGCTGGACGCCGTTCCCCGGCACGAGCGACTTCCTGCCCTACCTCAACGAGATCGCCCAGACCAACGCCAAGGCCGTCTACTGCTTCTACGCCGGCAAGGCCGCGGTGGACTTCGTCAAGCAGTACGCCCAGTCCGACGTGGCCGACCTGCCGCTGTACGGGGCGTTCCTGACCGAGGGCGCGATCCTGGACGCCCAGGGCGACTCCGCCAAGGGCATCCGCAACGTCCTCAACTACAGCCCCGACCTCGACAACCCGGCCAACCGCACCTTCGTCGCCGAGTGGAGCGCCCGGCACGACCGCCAGCCCACCACCTTCGCGATGGCCTCCTACGACGCCGCCGCCGTGCTCGACCGCGCCATCGCCGCCGTGCCCGCCGGACAGGACGTCAGCCCCGAGCTGATCAACAACGCGATCGGCGCGCTCGGCACCATCGACAGCCCCCGCGGCCCCTGGCAGTTCAGCCCCAAGACGCACTCCCCGATCCAGCGCTGGTACCTGCGCGAGGTCGCCCTCGACGGCACCAAGCTGTCCAACCTGCTCGTCGAGGACCTCGCCACCGTCGGCGGCTGACGGTGGCCGACGCCTACCTGATCCCGGCCGTGAACGGGGTGGCCTACGGGCTGCTGCTCTACACCGTCGCGGCCGGGCTCACCCTCACCTTCGGCGTGGCCGGGGTCCTCAACCTCGCCCACGGCACCGTCTACGTCCTCGGCGGGTACCTCGCGGTGTCCCTGTCCGACGGCACGTGGACGGGCCTGGCCCTGGGCGCGCTCGCCGGTACCGGCGCGGGCCTGGCCGCCGGGCTCCTGCTGTGGGGGATGCTGCGCCCGATCGAGGGCCGCGGGCACCTCGCGCAGGCGCTGCTCACCTTCGGCGTGGCCCTGGCGGGCGGCGCGCTGCTGGTGCGGGCCTTCGGGACCGACGAGCTGCGCCCCAGTCTCCCGGCGGCCCTGGACGCGCCGGTGGACCTGTTCGGGCACCGCTACCCCGCCTACCGGCTCGGCTTCATCGGCGTGGCCGCCGTGCTGGCCCTGTGCGGGGTCCTGCTGGTGCGCCGCACGCGCTTCGGCGCGGCGGTGCGGGCGGTGGCCGACGACCGGGACATGGTCGCCGTCCTCGGCCTCGACCCGCGCGCGGTCATGGCGGGCGTCCTGGCCGCCGGTGGCGCCCTCGCGGGCGCGGCCGGGGCCCTCGGCGCGCCCATCCTCGGGCCCGGGCCCCGCACCGCCGACACGACGCTGCTGCTGTCGCTGATCATCGTGGTCGTCGGCGGCCTCGGCTCCATCGGCGGCGCGTTCATCGCCGCCATCGCCGTCGGGCAGGTGCAGAGCCTGGGCGTGATCGTCGCGCCCGACTGGGCGCCCTACCTGCTGTTCGCCGCGATGGGCGTGGCCCTGCTGGCGCGGCGCCGGAGGTGGGCGACGTGAAGAAGTGGCCGACCCTGGCGGCGGTGGCGGCCGTCCTGGTGACCCTGGTGGTCCTGCCGTTCGTGCTGCGCAACTTCGCGCTGCTCACCATCGCGCGCGTGGCCGCGCTGGGCCTGCTGGCCGCCTCCACCGCGCTGCTCACCGGCACCGCCGGGCTGCCCACCCTCGGGCAGGTCGCGCCCTACGCGGTGGGCGCCTACACCGCCGGGCACCTCGCGCACGCCGGAGCCGTCGGGCTCGTCCAGATCCTCGTCGCCGCGGCCGCCGCGGCGGTCTTCGCGCTGCTCACCGGGCTGGCGGTGGTGCGCACCCGCGGCACGGTCTGCCTCATGGTCACCCTCGCCGTCGGCGAGCTCACCGCGATCGCCGCCGATCAGTGGAAGTCGGTCACCGGCGGCACCGACGGGATGGCGCGCGTCCCGGCCGTCCGCGCGTTCTGGGGCGGCGAGCCGATGCTGAAGGGCGTCCCGCTGTACGTGTACGCGGTGGGGACGGCGCTGGTGGTGCTGGTGGCGACGTGGCTGATGCTGCGGACGCGTGCGGGCGCGCTGGTGCGCGGCTGCCGCGACAACGAGGAGCGGATGCGCGCCTCGGGTCACCGGGTGGGCCTGATCCTGCTGCTCACGCACGTGTGGGCGGGTGCGGTCGCGGGCGTCGGCGGCGCTTTGCTGATCGCCGTACAGAGATACGTCTCGCCCGCCGACGTGGGTTTCGAGGTCTCGGCGCTGACGCTGCTGGCGGTGGTGATCGGCGGCGCGGCGTCCCTGTGGGGCGCGGTGGCCGGGGCGGGGGCGGTGGTCGCCGTGCGCGACAACCTCGCGCCCGCCGGGCAGGCGCCGCTGCTGCTGGGTCTGCTGTTCGTGGCGGCGGTCTACGTGCTGCCGCGCGGGCTGGCCGGGATCAACCGGAGGCGTGATGCTTGAGCTGCGCGGCCTGAGCCGCGTCTTCGGCTCGCTGACGGCCGTGGACGGCGTCTCGCTCACGGTGTCCTCGCGGCACGCCCTGATCGGCCCCAACGGCGCGGGCAAGTCGACGCTGCTGCACCTGGCGGCGGGCAACGTGCGGCCGAGCGCGGGCCGGGTCCTGCTGGACGGCCGGGACGTCACCCGCGCAGGGCCGGGCCGCCGTGCCCGGCTGGGGCTGGGGCGGACCTTCCAGACGCCCGCGCTGGTCGACTCCGCCGACTGCGGCACGAACCTGCGGCTGGGCGGGCGCGCGCCGGTGTCGCTGGACGACGTGGGCCTCGGCGGCTGCGAGCGGCTCCCGGCGGGCGCGCTGCCGCACGGCCGCCGCCGGCTCCTGGAGGTCGCCGTCGCCCTCGCCGGGGCTCCCCGGGTCCTGCTGCTGGACGAGCCCGCCGCCGGTCTCGGCGACGACGACCGCGCCCTGCTGCTGTCGGTGCTGCGCGCGGTGGAGGTGCCGGTGCTGCTCGTGGAGCACGACCAGGCCTTCGTGCGCGCCTACGCCGACACCGTCACGGTCCTGCACCAGGGCGCGCTGCTGGCCTCCGGGACGCCCTCGACCATCGCCGCCGACGCCGATGTCGCGGCCGTCTACCAGGGGGCGGCGTGCTGACCGTGTCCGATCTGCGCGCCGGGTACCACGGCGGCGAGGTCCTGCGCGGGGTCTCGCTGACGGTGACCGGCGTCCACGCCCTGCTCGGCCACAACGGCGCGGGCAAGACCACCTTCGCCCACGCCGTCGCCGGACTGCTGCCGCTGACCTCGGGGAGCATCGACGTCGACGAGCGCCCCGTCGAGCGCCTCGCCGCCCACCGCCGCGCCCGCCTCGGCCTGCGGCTGGTGCCGCAGGGCAGGCGCTGCTTCGCGTCGCTGTCGGTGGCCGAGCACCTGTCGCTGGCACGGCGGCCCGGCCCGTGGACCGCCGAGCGCGTCTACGAGGTCTTCCCCGGCCTGGCCGCCCGCCGGAGCCACCCGGGCGGCAAGCTGTCCGGCGGCGAGCAGCAGATGCTCGCCCTCGGCCGCGCCCTGGTCGGGCAGCCGCGCGTCCTGCTGCTCGACGAACCGGCCGAGGGCCTCGTGCCCGCGCTGGCCACGGCGATCGCCGACGTGGTCGGCGTCCTGCGCGGGGAGGGCGTGGCGGTGCTGGTCACCGCGCCCGCCTGGGACACCGTCGCACGCGTCGCCGACGAGATCACCGTGCTCACCACCGGCCGCGTCACCGCCGAGTTCACCGGCGAGGAGGCCCGCGCCAAACCGGAGCTGGTGGCCGACGCACTGCGTCTCTAGAAGGGCTGCGCCTCTAGAAAGGCCGCGCCTCTAGGTCAGCTCCACCACCGTGATCTCCGGTGGCGCGCCCACTCGCACCGGCGGACCCCAGTAACCCGCCCCACGCGTGACGAACAGTTGCGTCCCGTCGACCTCCGACAGCCCGGCCACCGCGCCCTGCTGCGCCTTCACCACCGCGCCGAACGGCCACAGCTGCCCGCCGTGGGTGTGCCCGGACAGCTGGAGGTCCACCCCGTGCCCGGCGGCGTCGCCGACCTGCACCGGCTGGTGCGCCAGCAGCACCACCGCGCGGTCCGGGACGCGCCCGTCCAGCGCCCGCGACAGATCCGGCGGCTCGGCGAAGGCCCGGCCGCCCAGGTCGTTGATCCCGGCCAGGTCGAACACGCCCCCGCCGTGGGTGATCTCCACGCGCTCATTGCGCAGGCAGCGGACGCCCAGCCGCTCCAGCTCGTCCACCCACTGCTGCGGCCCGCCCCGGGTGAAGTACTCGTGGTTGCCGGTGACGAAGTAGCTCGGGCGCTCCAGGTCGGCCAGCGGCCGCGCCAGATCGCCCAGCTCGGCGACCGTCCCGTCCACCAGGTCACCGACGATGGTGACGATGTCGGCCTCCGACTCGTTGATCAGCCGCACGATCCGCTCGGTGTGCCCGATCCCGGTCAGCGGGCCCAGGTGGATGTCGCTGACCACCGCGATCCGCAGGCCCCGCACGCGCGGGTCGAGACGCGGGAGCGCGATCGGCACCCGCGTCACCTCCGGCGGCCCCAGCGCCGAGGCGATCCCGAACCCGACCGTGGTGGCCGCCCCGACGCCCGCGGCCAGCGCCACGCCCCGCCCCAGGAGCCGCCGCCGGTCCTCGTCGACGGCCACCGTCTTGCGCGCGACCAGCCGCGGGATCTCCAGCACCGCCAGGATCAGCGTCAGATAGAACATCAGCGCGACCCACACGTACCCCGGCCACGCCAGCCACGTCAGGTCCATGAACCGCCCGGCGGTCAGCGTCAGCAGCAGCACCGACGCGATCCCCGCCACCGCCCACGTGAACACCCGCCGCCACCGGCCCGGCCGCGTGGTGTCGACCACCAGCCGCCGCCACAGGTAGTAGTGCGCGGCGGCGATCACCACCGCCGCCAGAACCAGGAACCCCACTAGGGACGCCGTCCGCCGGTCAGCACGAACCGGTAGCCCGGCGCGGCGAAGCCCCGGTCCTCCCACAGCGCCAGGTACGCGTCCAGCTCCGCCTCGGTGAACCCGGCCGCCAGCAGCTCGCCGCGCTTCATCTGCACGTTGTTCCGGTACAGCGACAGGCCGCCGCCCGACCACACCTCGGAGCGCTCGCTGCCGTACACGCCCGTCAGCCCCGCCTCGGCGAGCGCCGCGTAGGCCCGGTACGCCCAGTTCATGTCCGCGCCGTGAGCCTGGACCAGTTCCAGGATGCCGCGCGTGACCCGCTCGAACAGCTCCTCGGCGGCCTTCCCCGGCGTCCGGTAGGCGCGGATCGGCTGCTCCCCGAACTCGCCCAGCAGCAGGTGCCCGCCCGGGCGCAGCCGCGCCACCAGCGAGCGCAGGATCTCCTCGCGCGCGGGCAGGTGCAGCAGGACCAGCCTGGCGTGGATCAGGTCGAACTCGCCCTCCACCGGCAGTCCCTCGCGGATGTCGGCCTGGACGATGCGCAGGTTGGGCGCGGGCGACACGCGCGAGGGGTCGATGTCGACGGCGACGACCTCGCCGGTCCGCGCCGCCAGCCAGTGCGCGATCGAGCCGCCGCCGGGACCGATCTCCAGGCAGCGCGCGTCGCCGGGCAGGTCCAGCGCGGCCAGGGCGGGGATCGTGATCGGGTCGAGGTAGGCCTCGATGGTGTCGAGCTGCACGCGCGAGTGGGCGTCGGAGTTGGAGAAGCTGTACGAGTCGGACATGGTCTCCCTTTCCCTGTACGAGACGGATCCATTGTGGACGCCGTCGGCGCGGGGTGACCCCCCGGCTACGATCTTCGCCGTGACCACCGACATCACCTGGGCGGACGTCAAGGCCGCCCACACCGTCCACGAGGACGCCACCACGATCGTGCTGGACAAGCCCGCCGGGCTGTCGGTGACCGGTGAGCGCCACGACACCGACATCGTCCGCCTCGCCGCCGACGAGGGCGTGACCCTCTACCCGGCGCACCGCATCGACAAGGTGACCTCCGGGCTGATCCTGTTCGCCACCGACCTCGCCGCGCACGGCGCGCTGACCAGGCAGTTCAACAAGCGCACGGTCGCCAAGACCTACCTGGCGGTCACCGCCGGGACGGGCCTGCCGGAGTCGGGGACGATCGAGCTGCCGCTGTCGGTGGGCCGCAAGAACCGCGTCCGCGTGGCCGCTCCCCGCGAGTCGATCGCCGAGCACGGCGGGATCTGGGGCGTCCCCGACGCCGACGTGTTCACCCACGTCAAGACCTACCCGTCGACCACGGCGTTCCGGCGGCTGTGGCAGGACGGGACGCACACCGTCCTGGCGCTCATCCCCGAGACCGGCCGCCGCCACCAGATCCGGGTGCACCTGGCCTGGATCGGGCAGCCGATCATCGGCGATCCCCTTTTCGACAGAGTTCCAAAAGACGAGGTCGCCACCGGGCGCACCGCCCTGCACTCCTGGCGGCTGTCCTTCGACCACGACGGACGCCGCCTGGACCTGGAGGCGTTCCCGGGCGCGGACTTCTGGGCGCCCACGGGCCTGGCCGATCCGGGGTCGATCATCGCCTGACAGCATGGGCGGATGCCGGTAGAACTCCTCACGTTCGCCCTGGCCGCCTGGCTCGGGGCGCACCTCCTGGCCCGCGCGCCGGGCAAACCCGCCGTCCGGTGGGCCGCGACCGGCGCGCTCGGCTACGCCCTGGCGCTGGCCGCCGACGCGATCGCGCCGGGCACGCTGTGGCCGACCGGCCTGTTCCTGGTGCCACTGGTGGCGTGGCCGATGGTGCTGCTGCACCTGGCCGGGGACGTCCCGGCGTGGCAGCGGCGCGCCACGATCACCGTGGCCGCCCTCGGCGTCGTGGTCGCCGCGGCGACGCTGGGCCGCCCGGTCGCGCCGCTGGTGGCGTTCACCGTCCTGGCGCTGCTGCCGCCGCTCACGCTCGCGCTGACCGTCAAGCGCGTCCGGCACAAGGGCGCGCGGGCCCTGACGGTGACCGCCACGATCCTCTTCGCCCTGGGCATGGCCACACCGATCTACGCCTCCGGGCTGCTGCCATCGTGGCTGTCGCTGCCACTGCTGGGCGTCGACCTGGTGATCCTGGCCGTCGCGGTGGTCGTCTCCGACGCCTTCGAGGAGGGCGCGAGCCTCGGGCCCGACCTGGCCCGCTCGGCCGTCACCGCCGGGCTCGCCGCGCTGGTCTTCGGCGGCCAGGCGTGGCTGGCGATGCTCGCCACCGGCCGCACCGCGCCGATGGTCGCGCTGCTGTTCGGCGTCGTGGGGGCCGCCGTGGCCATCCAGCCGCTGCACGCCTTCCTCCTGCGGCTCGTGGACCGCCTCACCCGCACCGACGCCGCCGACCTGCGCGACGCCGTCGAGGCCGTCGCCCGCCGCCCCGCCGAGCCCGCCCCCGCCTGGGACGACGCGGAGTTCACCCGCCTCGTCCGCCGCGCCCTGCGCGACTACGCCCACCTCGGCCGCCTGGTGGCCAGCCCGCTCACCACCGTCCCCGCCCTCGGCGAGCGCCTCGCCGCGCGCGGTGCCGCCGACGGACCGCTGGAGCGCGCCGCCGAGCTCAAGTCGCTGCTGCGGGACGGCGTCGAGCGGCTGCGGCCGGTGCCCGGCGAGTTCGGCACCTCCGACGAGTGGCGCTTCTTCAACGCCGTCCACTACCCGTACGTGGTCGGCCTGCGCCCGTACAGCGTCCGCGCGCGGCACGACGATCTGACGCCGGACGCGGCGGCGGCCCTCAAGTGGTTCCGCGCCGGGGTGCCGGAACGAACGTTGCACAACTGGCAGAATCGGGCGGCCGAACTGGTCGCGGCCGAACTTCGGCAGTCTCTGGCAGTACTTTCGGCCCCCGTTGGCAGTGCGGAGTCTGTGCGAGGCAGTGGTTCCTGAGCAGATTGGGGCTCGTCGCAACGAACCCCGGCTCGAAAGGGAACCGCCATGAACGCCTCGCTCGCTACTCCCACCCCGAACCCCACTGCCACCCTCTCCCCCGCCCGCTTCCTTCGTCTGGCCCTGCGCGTCGACGGTGTCGCCACCGGCCTGTCGGGCCTGCTGCTCCTGGCGACCGGCCTGGGCCTGGCCGATGACCTCACGGGCGTCCCGCTGGGGATCCAGACGGGCCTGGGGGCCTTCCTGCTCGCCTACGCGGCCGGCGTCTTCGCCCTGGGCTCGCGGCCGGCGCCGTCGCGGGGCCTGACGTGGGCGGTGATCGCGCTGAACGCCGTCTACGCCGTCGACTGCGTCATCGCGGTGGTGGCGGGCCTGTGGCCGCTGACGGCGGTGGGCGTCGGGATGATGATCGTCCAGGCGGTCGTGGTCGCCGCCTTCGCCGAGCTCCAGTTCGTCGGGCTGCGGCGGATGGGCCGCTGACCGGCGCGAACGTACGGGCCTCCCGGTGGGAATCGGGAGGCCCTCTTCTTTGACTTGTAATGACGCCTATGTGGCGTCATACTTACGTCATGTTTCCTGTCACTCTGGTCGGGCCGCGCGTGTGCTGGCGCGAGATGTCCCCCGCCGACGCCGAGGCCCTCCACGACCTGCTCGTCCACCCCGCGGTCTTCGACAAGACCCTGGACGAGGACGTGCCGCCCGCCGACGCCCTGCGCGACTACCTCCGCGAGCAGCTGGGCACCCTGGAGGACCCCGAGCGGGCCCGCTACAAGCTCGCCCTCACCCTCGACGGGCGCGTCATCGGCACCGGCGGCATCGAGCTGCGCGGCCGCCACACCGGCGAGGTCGGCTACGTCCTGGCCCACGATCAGTGGGGCAAGGGACTGGCGACCGAGGCCGCGGCCCTGCTGATCGACTTCGCCTTCGACGACCTGGGCCTGCACCGCGTCATCGGCCACACCGACCCGGCCAACATCGGCTCCCGGCGGGTGCTGGAGAAGTGCGGGCTGAGCTTCGAGGGCGTCCACCGCTCCGACACCCTCCAGCGCGGCGAATGGCGCGACTCGGCCGCCTACGCCATCGTCGAGGACGACCCGCGCCCGTGGACCGGGCAGCGCGGCGACGGTCCCGGAGGTTCCTACGCCCTGCGGACGGCGAAGACCCGGTAGCCCTTCTGGCTGGCGTGCTTCTCCACGTCCCAGCCGCGCTCGGTGAGCCAGCCCTGGAGCGAATCGGCGCCCAGGAACTTGGCCACCACCAGCCAGGCGGTGCCGCCCTCGGCGAGGCGCGGCAGCCACGTCTCCATGAGCTCGTGGACGACGGCCTTGCCTACACGAATGGGGGGGTTGGACCAGATCTCGTCGAAGACCACTCCATCGGGCACCTCGTCCGGGGTCGAGGCGATCACCGCGTCGGCCAGGCCGTGCGCCTTGGCGTTCTCCCGGGCGAGTTCCAGGGCGCGCGCGTTCACGTCGACGGCGTGCACGACGCCGCCGCTGGACGCCGCCAGCGCGGTCGCGATCGGCCCGTAGCCGCAGCCGAGGTCCAGGTAGACGCCCTTCTCCTTCGGGATGGGCGCCTTCCGCAGCAGCACGGCGGTACCGGGATCGAGCCGGTCGGCGGAGAACACGCCCGATGATGCGACCAGCCGGAACTGGCGTCCGGCGGCCGACACGTTCACGTAGCGGCGGCGTTCCTCGCCCGTGGGCTCGGCCGAGAAGTAGTGCTCCTGCGTCATGGCGACCATTCTGTCGTCCCCGATGGTGTGACGATTCTCCAGGATCTCGGCACGCCGGCCCGCTTACTTGACTACCCTCTGTCCGCGTGAGTTATCGCACCGCGACGGACGCCTCTTCCCGGCGTCGCGAGCTCGACGGTGGACCTTCCCCCTTTCGCGCCCCCGCCGGCCCGACGGACGAAGCGCCCCCGTACGAAGCCTTTCCCGAGACGATCATCGACGAGACCCCCTACGAGGCCGAGCCCCTGGTCGACCCGCGTCTGGGCCCCCGCAGGCGGCAGCCGGGCGCGCGGCGGGCGCAACCGCGCCGGGTGGCGCAGTCCCGCGCCAACTCCCGGTCGTGGTTGCGGATCCTGGCCACCATCACCGGTATCGCGCTGCTGGCCACCTGCGCTGCGGGCACGTTCTTCCTGCTGCGCGACGACCGGGTGATCCCGCCGGAGACGGTGGCGCCGCCGCCCGCGGCGTCCCCGAGCGTGGACCGCCTGGCGTCCCGCGCCACCGACACTGAGGCGGTGACCGTGGCCGAGGCCTTCGGCGCCGTCGCCGGGTACCGGGTCCTGAAGTCCGATGACCTGCCCGACTGCCGGCAGGCCGCCACCGGCGAGCTGGCCAAGCTCCTGGACCGCTACGAGTGCAGCCAGGTCGTGCGCGCCACGCTCCTGCGGGAGGACGGCGCGTTCGCGCTGACCGCCGGGGTGGTCAACCTCGCCGACGCGGCGGGCGCGCAGGCGGTGCGCGCCGGTGTCGAGGAGGACGCCGGGGACTTCACGACCCTGCACGACGGCGGCGAGTCGGCGGTCCTGGGCCGCAGCGCCACCGTCGTCGGCTACAACACCTACGGCCACTACCTGCTGTACGCGGTCATCGCACCCACCGACGGGAAGAAGGCCGATCAGAACGATCCGGCCTACTCCGCGATCGTCGGGGAGGTCGTCGACACGCACCTGGCGGGCGCGCTGCACTGGCGGGGCGAGTAGCGCCTCACCCGACCGGCACCGGCTCGGGACGGGCCTCGCGCACGTCCCGCAGCCGCCGCACGCGCCGCGCGACCATCGGCAGCGCCGAGATCGCCATGGCCGCCGTCCCGACCGCGACGCTGGCGCGCGTGCCGATGGTCTCGCCGAGGATCCCGGCGAGCGCGGCCCCGATCGGCAGGACGCCGTAGGTGATCATGCGGTAGCTGCCGTTGCTGCGGGCGATCGTGCCCTGCGGCAGGACGTTCTGCCGCAGTGTCACCGAGAGGACGTTCGCCACGCCCAGGCCGACACCGGCGATGAAGTCCAGTCCGGCCAGCGCGCCGCCGAAGGCGAGGCCGTCCCACGGGATCGCCGCCAGCAGCAGTGGCGCGCCCGTCTCCAGGGCGAGGGCGATCATGAAGGACCGGCCGAAGCCGAACCGCCGGATCAGCCGCAGCGCGATCAGCGTCCCCAGCAGCGCGCCGACACCCGCGGCGGACAGGGCCAGGCCGTACCAGCCGGGGGCCAGGCCGCGCTCCCGCACCGCCATGACCACCATGTTGATCATGAGGATCTGGGCGCCCGCGTTGTACACGGCGGCGTGCACGGTCATGGCGCGCATGAACGGGTTGGCCAGGACCAGCCTCAGCCCGCTGAACACTCCCGGGCGCCGGTCGGGCCTGGGCGGCAGGGGCTCGGCCCGGCGGGCGCCGGCGATGCCGAGGGCGCTGGCCAGGTAGCTGGCGGCGTCCACGACGAGCGCGAGCACCGGTCCGAGCAGGGTGATCAGCAGCCCCGCGACGCCCGGTCCGGCGACCTGCGCCGCCGTCGTCGAGCCCTGGCTGGCCTGGTTGGCGGCGGGCAGGTCCTCGGCGTCGACCATGGTCGGCACGTAGGCGAAGCTCGCCAGGTCGAAGACGACGGTGGCCACGCCCGTCAGGAACGCCAGGACCACCATCAGCGGCAGCGTCAGCGCGTCCAGGGCCCACGCCACCGGCAGCGCGCCCAGCAGTGCGGCCCGGGCGATGTCGGCGGTGATCATGACGCCCCGCCGCCTGCGCGTCTCCAGCCAGTTGCCCGCGAACAGCGAGAGCAGGATGCTCGGCAGCACGCCCGCCGTGGCGACCGCCGACACGCCCGCGGCACCGGCGCCCAGGACGAGCGTGGCGATCAGCGGGAGGGCGACGTAGGTGACGTCCCCACCGAACACCGAGATGGTGTGTCCGAGCCAGAAACGGCGGAAGTCCCGGTTCCGGCGAAGAACATGAGTCAAGCGTTACCTCCATAGTAACTTCACCGGTAACGTTACCGGCGTGGGAAGTTTAGGGGTAACCTTTTCGCATGTATCAACCGGGGGACCGCGAACCGGCTCCGGGCGTGATCGCCCTGGTCCAGGACTTCCTGAACACCACCGACATCGAAGTGGGGCGCGAGGACCTGGCCGACACCACCGGGCTCATCGCCTTCTGCGAAGCGCACGGCCTGCCCCTGCGCGACTTCACCCCCGGCGACCTGGCCGCCCTGCTGGACCTGCGCGAGCTCCTCCGCGACGTCTGCCAGGCCCACGCCGGCGTCGACGTGCCCCCCGACCGCCTCGCCGAGCTCACCCGCGTCCTCGACCGCGCCCACCTCGTCCTGCGCGTCGACGCCCACGGCGACACCGACATCGGTCCCGCGCCCGGCCTCGGCGATCTGGAGGCGCTCACGGCGGCCCTCGCCACCGCCGTGACGAAGGCCGCCGCCGAGGGCACCTGGCGCCGCCTGAAGGCCTGCGCGATGCACTCCTGCCGCTGGGTCTACTACGACGCCAGCCGCTCCGGCCGCAGCCGCTGGTGCACGATGAGCATCTGCGGCAGCCGCGCGAAGATGCGCGCCTACCGCAAGCGCACCGCCTCGTAGGCCGCGCTCAGCGCGGCACCGTCCGCCGGTTCGCCATGCCCGGGCAGCACCAGCGCGGGCTCCAGCGCCGCCAGCCGCCCCAGCGAGTCCGCGGCCATCGCGCTGTCGACGTTGAACACGCCCGGCATCGCCCGCCCGCCGACATTGGCGAAGGCGTCACCCGCGAACAGCACCCCGTACGCGGGCAGGTGCACCGCGATGCTGCCGGGCGTGTGCCCCGGCACGTGCACGACGACCGCGCCACCCCCGAAGTCCAGCACCTCGCCGTCGGCGACCACCCGGTCGACCCGCACGGGCGGCGCGGGCGGCAACGGCTCGGCGTGCACGGCGTCCCACACCGCCCGCTCCCAATCGGCCAGCACCGGCGGCGCGATCAGCTCCTCACCCCGCACCACGGCGGCGTCACCGGCATGCGCGACGATCTCGACATCGCCGCCCAACTCGGCGGCGGCCCCGTAGTGATCCTCGTGCGCATGCGTGATGACGAGCCGCACGATCCGCCCACCCAGCCGCGCGGCGGCATCGGCGATGGCCGCACCCGAGCCCTTCAGGCCGGTGTCGACGAGGGTGAGCTCATCGCCGTCCCGCCACAGGTAGGCGTGACCGACGGGAGCGTCGAGGCGGTACAGGGAACCGGGGATGACTGCGTTCATGTGGGGAAAGCTACGGCCGCGGGCGGGGTGGGACGGAGGGGTTCAGCCGTGCGCGGATCAGCTCAGGGCAGAGGGGTGGGCCGGACCCTGAGTGGCCCGCGTGGCCGTCGCCGGTGGGGCGCATGCCATCCTGACCAGCGTGACCGAAGCCGCCGCCGAGCCCACTCCCATCCCCGCGCCCGCCCTTGAGCCCGCCGCCGAGCCGGTTCCGACCGTCCGGCTGCGGTTCTCGATCAGCTACGACGGCACCGAGTTCCACGGCTGGGCGCCGCAGCCTTCGGCGCGGACGGTCGCCGGAGAGGTGCGCACGGGCCTGGAGCACCTGTTCGGGCGGCTGCGGACGCTGGTGGTGGCGGGCCGCACCGACGCGGGAGTGCACGCGACGGGCCAGGTCTGCCACGCGGACGTGGACGCCGAACGGTGGGCGACGTCGGGTGGCGCGGCGAAGGTCCTGTGGCGGCTCAGGGGGATCCTGCCGCCGGACGTGCGGGTGACGGGCGTCGAGGAGATCGATCCCGCCTTCGACGCGCGGTTCTCCGCCCTCGCCCGGCACTACGAGTACCGCATCGCCGACGACGTGTGGGGCGTGCAGCCCCTGAAGCGGCGCGACACGCTCGCCTGGAACCGTCCGCTCGACGTGGACGCGATGGGCCGGGCGGCGGCGACCCTGCTCGGTGAGCACGACTTCGCGGCCTTCTGCAAGCGGCGGGAGGGCGCGACGACGATCCGTGCCCTGTCGCGGCTCGATGTGACGCGCTCGGACGACGGGTCGATCCTGGTGGCGGTCTCCGCCGACGCCTTCTGCCACTCGATGGTGCGCAGCCTGGTGGGCGCGCTGCTCGCGGTCGGCGACGGACGGCGGGCCGCGGAATGGCCGGTGGCGCTGCTGTCGCGCTCCGAGCGGTCCAGCGAGGTCGTGGTGGCCCCGGCGCACGGCCTGACGCTGGTGCGGGTCGACTACCCGGCCGACCGGGACGGCTGGCTCGCACGGGACGGTGCCACCCGGCGGATGCGGACGCTCGGGAGCACCACCGGCGACTAGCAAGGGCCACCCACGACTCGCGCCCTGCTCACGCTCCCGCCCTCGCACCCCGCTCCCGCGCTCCGCACCGCCACCGCCACCGCCACCGCCACCCGCACGATCGCAACGCGGCACCTCATTTCGGTGGGGGCCCGAAGCCCGCCCCGCTGGGGCGAACGTACCCCCACCCCACGCGTGCTCCACCAAACGGCCCATCGCGCGGCCTGTGGACAAGCACCCCAATGTGGATAACCCAATGTGGACAATCACGGCCCCGGCCGACCCGCCGTCACGCCCCTCCGGTGGCAAGCCGCGCGAATCCACCGGTCGGCACGGAAGCGGTCCGGGCCGTCGCGGCCGCTGCGCGCCAGGCGAGCCAGCGGCCTCCATGCCCGCCGGTGTCCCCGTCCCGGGCCACGACCCCATCGCCCCGGCCGCCGCCAATCCCCCTCAGCGAAAGTCCCCCGCGTGGTCCACCGCCCACTGCCTGAACGTCCGCGCCGGGCTGCCCGTGATGCGCTCGACCTCGTCGTTGACCGGCTCCGGCTCGGCCAGCAGCTTGGCCTGGGCCGGGATCACGGCGTCCACCAGCTCGGGCGGGTAACCCGCGGCCTTCATCTCCGCCATCGCCTCGGCCTGGCCGATCTCCTCGAAGCGGGCCGGGCGGCCGATCGCCTCGGCGATCAGCGCGACCTGCCGCTCCTGGGTGACCAGTTCGGGGCCGGTGATCACGGGGCGGGCGGCGAGGAGGGTGTCGGTGGTCAGTGCCTTGAGGGCGACCGCGGCCATGTCGGCCTCGTGGATCAGGGGACGGGCCAGGTTCGCCAGTGGGGCCCGGACGACCCCGGTGGTGCGGACCTCGTCGGCCCAGCCGAGGGTGTTGCCGGCGAAGCCCGTGGGCCGCAGCGCGGTCCATTCCAGGCCGGAGGCCTCGATCAGGCGCTCCAGTTCGGCGTGGAACGTGGTGATCGCCTCGCCGGGCTCCTCCGCCGCGTCGGCCACCCCGGCGGAGGACAGGTAGACCACCCGGCGGGCGTGCTCGCCGATCACGTCGATCACGTCGGACGCGCCCGCCGCGCTCAGGAACGGCCACACCAGGAAGACCGCGTCGACGCCGTCCAGGGCCGCGTCCAGCGACGAGGGGTCGCCCAGGTCGCCGCGTACCGTCTCCACGCTCGCCGGGAAGGCGGCCTCGCCGCGCACCAGCGCCCGCACGGGGACGCCCGCCGCGTGCAGCTGGGCGACCAGTGCGCCGCCGACCTTCCCGGTCGCTCCGGTCACCAGAATCCTGGGCTGTGTCATCGCCGTCTCCTCATCTCGCGTTCCGATGAGACGACTCTCGTACATCAACTAAGGTTCAGGTCAACCCCGGCCCCAAAAGATCCGGCACCCGCACGGCGAACCCCGGCGGCGCCGTGACCTGGGAGGACACCGCCCGCAGAGCCGTGGACGCCGCCGGTACGGTGCGCGAGACCACATCGCCGAAGGCCACCGGCCCGGCGATGGCACCGGCCGCCACCCGAGACGAGCCCGCCCCCGGCCCACCAAAAAACGGCCCCCGCCGAAGCGGGGGCCGTTCCACGTTCGGAAGAACGACGACTACTTCTCGTCGTCCTTCTTCTCGTCCTCGTCAGAAGCGACCTCGGCGGCGGCCTCGACCGGGGTCTCCTCGGCGGCCACGGCCACCGGGGTCTCCTCGGTCTCGCCCGCGAGGGCGGCCACGGCTTCGGACTTGGCGGCCTTGCGGGCCTCCTTCTTCGCGGCGGGGGCCGCAGCGCTCACGACCAGCTCCTCCACGAGCTCGATCTGCGCCATGGGGGCGTTGTCGCCCTTGCGCGGGCCGAGCTTGGTGATGCGGGTGTAACCACCGTTGCGGGTGGCGTAGCGCGGGGCGATCTCCTCGAAGAGGGCGTGGGCCACGTCGTTCTCGTGGAGGATCGCGAGGGTGCGACGGCGCGAGGCGAGGTCGCCGCGCTTGGCGTAGGTGACCAGGCGCTCGGCGAAGGGACGCAGCTTGCGCGCCTTGGCCTCGGTCGTCTGAATCTTGCCGTGCTTGAACAGCGACGTGGCCAGGTTGGCCAGCAGCAGCTTCTCGTGCGACGGCCCCGCGCCGAGGCGCGCGCCCTTGGTGGGCTGTGGCATTGGTCTAGCTCCTTGTGTTTACAGTGCCGCCGCAGCTTAGAGCTGCTCGGTCTCCCGGTAGTCGTCGCCGTCGTCTTCACCGAAGGCGTCGACGGCCTCGGCCGGGTCGAAGGTGCCCACGGAGTCCTTGAGGGACAGTCCCATGCCGGCGAGTTTCATCTTCACTTCGTCGATCGACTTCTGCCCGAAGTTGCGGATGTCGAGCAGGTCGGCCTCGGTGCGGTTTATCAGTTCACCGACCGTGTCTACCCCCTCGCGCTTCAGGCAGTTGTACGAGCGGACGGTCAGCTCCAGGTCCTCGATCGGCAGCGCGAGGTCGGCGGCCATCTGGGCGTCCTGCGGGGACGGCCCGACGTCGATGCCCTCGGCGGTCGAGTCGAGTTCGCGGTAGAGCCCGAACAGCTCCACCAGCGTGGAACCGGCGGAGGCCAGTGCGGTGCGCGGGGTCGTGGACGGCTTGGTCTCGACGTCGACGATGAGCTTGTCGAAGTCGGTCCGCTGCTCGACACGGGTCGCCTCGACGCGGTAGCTGACCTTCAGCACCGGCGAGTAGATCGAGTCGACGGGGATCCGGCCGATCTCGGAGTTCGGCGCCTTGTTCTGCGGGGCGGAGACGTAACCGCGCCCACGCTCGACGGTGAACTCCATGTCGAGACGGCCCTTGCCGTTCAGGGTCGCCAGGTGCAGGTCCGGATTGTGCACGGACACGCCCGCGGGCGGCTGGATGTCACCGGCGGTGACCTCGCCCGGGCCCTGCTTGCGCAGGTACATGGTGACCGGCTCGTCGTGCTCGCTAGACACGCACAGCTGCTTCACGGCCAGCACCAGCTCGACGACGTCTTCCTTCACGCCGGGGATGGTGGTGAACTCGTGCAGCACGCCGTCGATCTTGATCGAGGTGACCGCCGCGCCCGGGATCGAGCTGAGCAGCGTACGGCGCAGCGAGTTCCCGAGGGTGTAACCGAAACCGGGCTCCAGGGGTTCGATGGTGAACTTGGAGCGCGTCTCGGAAATGGACTCTTCGACCAGGGACGGTCGCTGAGTGATGAGCACTGACTTCCTCCAGTAGTACGGGGACGACCACTATTTGACGTCCGCGAACACGGTGTCGGCCGCGCCTGGTGGACCAGACGCGGCCGGTGAGCTGCTACTTCGAGTAGAGCTCGACGATGAGCTGCTCCTGGACCTGGGTGTCGATGACCGAGCGGGCCGGCAGCGAGTGAACCAGGATCTTCATGCGGCTCGGGATGGGCTCCAGCCACGCCGGGACGCGCTTCTCGCCGGCCTCGGCGCGGGCGACGAGGAACGGCGTCATCTCGGTGGACTTGGCGCGCACCTCGATGATGTCCTTCGGGGAGACCCGGTAGGACGGGATGTCGACCTTGCGGCCGTTCACGATGAAGTGGCCGTGCTTGACCAGCTGGCGGGCCATGTCACGGGACTTGGCGTAGCCGGCGCGGTAAACCACGTTGTCCAGGCGCGACTCAAGGATCTCCAGGAGAACCTCACCCGTCTTGCCCTGGCGCTTGTTGGCCTCTTCGTAGTAGTTGCGGAACTGCTTCTCAAGCACGCCGTAGGTGCGCTTGGCCTTCTGCTTCTCGCGCATCTGAAGGAGGTACTCGGTCTCCTTCGGACGGCCGCGGCCGTGCTGGCCGGGCGGGTAGGGGCGCGACTCAAGCGGGCACTTCGCGCTCTCGCACTTGGAGCCCTTGAGGAACAGCTTGACCTTCTCGCGACGGCAGCGACGGCAGTCAGGTCCGGTGTAACGAGCCATTGTCTCTAATCCCCTACCTCAGACCCGGCGCCGCTTGGGCGGGCGGCAGCCGTTGTGCGGCTGCGGGGTCACGTCCTGAATCTGGCCGACCTCAAGACCCGCCGCCTGGAGCGAACGGATCGCGGTCTCACGGCCGGAGCCGGGACCCTTGACGAAGACGTCGACCTTGCGCATGCCGTGCTCCATCGCGCGGCGAGCGGCGGCCTCGGCGGCCATCTGCGCGGCGAACGGAGTCGACTTGCGGGAACCCTTGAAGCCCACCTGGCCGGACGACGACCAGGAGATGACGGCACCGGTGGGGTCGGTGATCGAGACGATGGTGTTGTTGAACGTGCTCTTGATGTGGGCGTGCCCGTGAGCGACGTTCTTCTTTTCCTTGCGGCGGAGCTTCTTGACGGCTCCGGCGCGTGCCTTAGGCGGCATGTGTCTATGCGCTCCTTGTTAAAAGCCTGTAGGGACCGGTGCTACTTCTTGCCGGGCTTCTTCTTGCCGGCCACGGTGCGCTTCGGACCCTTGCGGGTGCGAGCGTTCGTGCGGGTGCGCTGACCGCGCACCGGCAGACCGCGGCGGTGCCGGATGCCCTGGTAGCAGCCGATCTCGACCTTGCGGCGGATGTCCGCGGCGACCTCGCGGCGAAGGTCACCTTCCACCTGGTAGTTCTGCTCGATCCAGTCACGGAGCTGGACGAGCTCGGCGTCCGTGAGGTCCTTGACCCGCTTGTTGGGGTCGATCCCCGTGCCCGCGCAGGTGGCGATCGCACGGGTACGGCCGAGGCCGTAGATGTAGGTGAGGCCGATCTCCAGACGCTTTTCGCGCGGGAGGTCGACACCGACTAGACGTGCCATAAAAGGCTGGTGCTCCTTGTATGTACGGAGGTCGTCGCCACCCCATCCCTCATCAGCCCGTGATGAGGCCCTGGCCTCCGATACCAGGGGTCGTCCACGCGTGAGCGCGGACGGCGGGGGACGCTGCGGTGCCCGGTGGGCCGCGAATTAACCCTGACGCTGCTTGTGGCGCGGGTCCTCGCAGATCACCATGACCCGGCCGTGGCGGCGGATCACGCGACACTTGTTGCAGATCTTCTTAACGCTCGGCTTGACCTTCACGGCTGCCCTTTTGTGTCTTCGTCGGTCAGCGGTAGCGGTAGACGATCCGGCCGCGGGACAGGTCGTAGGGGGAAAGTTCCACCACGACACGGTCCTCCGGCAGAATCCGGATGTAGTGCTGTCGCATCTTGCCGCTGATGTGGGCCAGAACCTTGTGGCCGTTGGTCAGCTCCACCCGGAACATGGCGTTGGGCAGGGGCTCGATGACACGACCCTCGATCTCGATGGCGCCGTCTTTTTTCGGCATGTCCTCCGCTACCGTGACTTTCTGATTGCGAACAATGTGGCTCCGCGATCCGTTGGTTCGCAGAGTTGCCCGGGACGGACCCGGAAGGCACACGCACCCTCAGCCGCTCCGCCGGCCTTGGGAAGCGCTCCTAGGCACGGCAGAATGGGCGCGCTGCGCCAGCGCTGAACTCTACTCCCCTTCATCGAGACCCGCCACTTCGGGTCCGGAAGGGTACGCGGAACGTGAGTTCGCTCGCGCGACGGGGCGTGATGTCACCCCAGGCCCGGCAGGTACGTCAATGTCCCGAGAGACCGGGATCATCCCGTGCTGTGACCCAGATCATCGGCTCCGGCGCGGCCGCGCAGCCGCGCCGACTGGACGGCGAGCAGCTCGCTCACCTCGGCGTAGCCCACCGCCCGTCCCCGGTCGTCGTCCCCGGCGCGCGCGCCGCGCTCGGCGACCCGGCGCGAGGCGGCCCGGGTCCGCTCCACCGCGTCGCGCAGGACGCCCAGGGCCTCCTCGCCGCGCGAGGCGTGCCAGGCGACGGCGGCCAGCATCGAGGCGCCGCCGGTGGCCTCGGACATGGCCTGGGCCAGCCCGTGCACGGCGGCGATCTCGGCGAGCACGCCCGCCGCGCTCTCCAGCGCGACGGTGGTGTCGGCCTGTTCCTCTTCGCGCCGGACGTCGGCGGCGACGGCGTCGGCGCGCTCGGCGGCCTCCAGCAGCGTCCGGCGGTAGGACGCGGCCACCGCCAGGTAGGAGGCGGCGCCGGGCCCGGTCCAGGTGAGCTTGTCGACGGCGCGCGTGTAGGCCTCGGCGGCCGCGCGCAGCTCCTCGGCGACGCGCTCCCAGGCGCCGCCGGTGCCCTCGTGCCGGGCGAGCGCCTCGGCGGTCTCCCGGATCACCGTTCGCCGTCCATGGCGCGGGTGGCGGTCTGCTCGGTGCCGGCGTAGGCGGCGGCGGTGGCGTGGACGAGCCCGGCGAGCTCGTCGCCCATCACCGCCAGGCCGCGCAGGGCGGCGGCGGTGCCGGTCTCGCCGGGGACGCCGCGGGCGAGGTCGGCGGCGGCGCGGACGCGCGCGACGACCTCGTCGCGGACGCGTTCGGCGTGTTCGCGCAGTCCGGCGGGGTCGACTCCGTAGTTCACCCGTCCACTCCTTCGGGTCGGCGTCCGGTGGCCACGGCGGTGAGGTCGCCGACGCCGAGCTCGTCGAGGGCGAGGTGGACGTGGGCGGCGGCCGCGTCGGCGGCCTGCGCGTGGGCGTCCATGAGGGCCGCCGACAGGCGTGCGGGCGGCAGGCCGGTGGCCCGGTCGGTGAAGTCGGCGGCGAGGAGGTTCCCGGCCGCGCCGACGGTGACGGTGACGGTCCCGTCGCGGTCGCGGCCGGTGAAGGTCGCCCCGGCGAGCGCCGCCCCCGCGCGCTCTCCCCGCCGGTGCATGTGGTCCAGCCGCTCGTCGAGGCGGCGGGTCCAGTCGTCGAAGTCGAAGGAACGCGTCATGACACATCCCGTGCTCGTCGTGGTGGGATCGCGAAAGTACATCGGGTGCGTAATGGGATGCCAAATCCGAGACGGGTACGGTTCCGGCGAACCGGACGGCGTCCGGGTCGGGTGAACGGGTGGTTCCGGGCTGGTCGGCCCGCCCGGTTCACGGGGTGGGTGTGGGCAGGATCTCGGCGCCGGTGGACTGTTCGGCGAGGACGGCGGCGACTTCGCGGTATGCGCGGGCCTTGCCGCGCAGCCCGTCGGCGTCGCCGGTGGCGAGGAGCGCGGCGGTGGCGCGCAGTTCGGTGGCCAGCATCGCCGCGACGCCCCGGTAGCCCTCGGAGGCGCGGCCGGTCCAGCCGGTGAGGGCGGCGACGGCGGTCTCGTGGGCGTCGGCGGCGGCGCGGAGGGCCGCCACCGGGTCCCCGCCGGGGTCGGCCCGGGGGGCGGGTGACGGCGGGGGCGAGGCGGGTTCGGCCTCGGGGCTCCCGGTCTCCCACAGCCGGGCGGTGTCGACGCGCGCGTAGGCGTCGGCGCTGGCGCGCACGAAGTCGGCGAGCTGGTCGCCGAAGTCGACGAGCGCGCGCAGGGCCGCGGTGGCGGCCTCGCCTTCGGCGGTCAGGCCGCGCGCCGGGTCGAGGGCGGCGCGCGTCGCGTCGGCGTGGTGGCGCAGGGCGGCGGGGTCGACGCCGTAGCCGTTCATGTGGTCCTTCCACGGGGTGGTGCGGCCGGACCGGTGCCCGGCCGCCGCGCGGTCTACGGGGACTCGTCCTTGTTCGGGTCGAGCTTGGTGGGGTCGCCTTCCTTCTGGGAGGCCATGCCGTCGCGGATGCCCTTCATGGCGCCCTTGCCGGCGCTGTTGGGGTAGTTGCCCGCGCCGCGCACGAGGTTGTCCCAGGAGTGGTTCGGGGGCTGCCCGGGAGCCGGTTTGGCCACCCACGGGTTGCCGGTGCTCACCTTGTTCTGCCAGCCGGTCTTGAAGGCGTCGACCCTGTTGTGACCGCCCTGCTTCCAGCCCTCGCCGCGCAGTTTGAGGTCCATCTGGCGCAGCGAGGCGTTGTCGGCGAGGTTCTTGCTGCGGATCGCCAGGTCCTTGCTCGCGTTGCCCATCTTCGTGCCCGCCTTCTGGATGGCGCCGCCCATCTTCCCGAAGCGCCCGGCGAGCTTGCCGCAGACCTTCATGAGCTTGGCGATCTGCTTGCCGATGCTCGCCATCACCGAGGCCAGCCGCGCCCAGAACCAGCCCATCGCGCTGGCCAGGGACGCCCCGAAGGTCACCGTCGCCGAGGCCACCGCGGGCACCACGACCATGATCACCTGGGTGACGAAGTCCGAGATGAGCTTGACGACCAGGTCCTTGATGGTGGCCACGACCACGCCGGTCATCGCGATGCCCCGGGACACCTCCTGCGACCAGGCCGCCGCTCCCCGCAGCGAGACCTGGAACTCCCCCGCCACGGTCATGTAGCCGTCGGCGGCCTGCCCGTTCCAGCCGGTGAGGCCCGCGGTGACCTGCTCGTACTCGTCGGCGGCCTGGTTGAGTTCGACCGACAGCTGCGTCCAGGTGGCCGCCAGCGCGGTGACCTCGTAGGGGTCGCCGGTGAAGAAGTGGATGGTCTCCTGGAGGAACTCCACGTGGTCCAGCAGCCAGCCGATGCCGGAGACCATCAGTCCTTTGAGCGGGTTGGCCACCACCGACAGGAAGTCCAGGGCGATGAGCGCGCCGTCGATGCCGAGGGCGATGCCGTTCCAGCCCTCGCCGTCCAGGCCCGCCTTGATGTCGGTGTAGGCGTTGTACCCGCCCGACATGACGCGGACGCCGGCGAACGGCTGCGGATCGCGCTCGCCGACGATCATGGGGTTGGTCATCGCGTCATGATCCTTTCCATCATGTCCCGCAGGTCCTTTTCGGTCGTGGCGTAGTTGGCCGCGACCGCGTCGACGTTCTTGGCGATGCCGTCGCCGAGCTCGCCCATCTTCTTGATGGCGTCGGCGGCGTCGCCGGTGCAGGCCTCGACGATGTCGGGCATGAAGGTGGACAGCAGGACGCCGTAGACGCTTCGGTCGCCGAACTTGACCTGCCCGGCGGCGTCGGCGGCGAGCTTGACGCGGTCCATGATCTGGTTCTTCAGGACGGTGGCGTGCGCCTTCACGACGACGGGGTCGACCCCGTATCCGGTGCTCACCGGTCGGCGTCCGGGAGGGGCACGTTGGCGCGCAGGACCTCCATGAGGGAGGAGGTGTCGCCGGTGATCTCGGCGAGCCGCTCCTGGAGCCGCCGGGCGGCCTCGGTGACGGCCTCGCCGTAGGTCTCCATGAACGCGATGGACAGCTGCGGCGCCGACAGGCCCTCGGCGGCCGCGCCGAACCGCACCTGGACCACGTTGCCCGAGGCCCCGACCGTGATGGTGAGGACGCCGCGCCGGTGGCTGTGGGTGTAGTCCCCTTCGGTCACCGCGGCGGAGGCCCGTTCGGCCTTCTCCTGCATGACCGCGATCTGGTCGTCGAAGCCGCGCGCCCATTCCTCGTAATCGAACTGTGCCATCGCGCCGTCCCAGCATCTCCGTCGGATTCGGACACGCGAGCCTAGACGGGACGGCGGGACACGATCGTGACGTTCAAGTGGATCTTCCGCTAACGAAGGGAAACTTGAGATGACGTCGCTGGCAGGACCCGTTGAGACGGCGGAAAATGTTGGCACGAAAGAGATCCGGCTAGCCGCCGGTGAGCTCGGCCCGCACCGTGGCGGCTCGCGCGAGCATGAACGCCGCGACCTCCCGGTGGTCGCGGGCCTTGTCGCGCAGAGCCCCGGCGTCCCCTGCGGCCAGGGCGCCGGCGGCGGCCCGCAGCTCACCGGCGAAGAGCGCGGCCACCGCCCGGTAGCCGTCGGCGGCCTCGCCGTGCCAGGACGTCAGGGCGGCGACCGCCGCCTCGTGCGCGTCGGCCGCGGCCAGCAGCGCCGCCACCACCGGTTCCGGACCGCTCACGCCCACGTCCCCTCGGTCTCGCAGCGGGCGTAGGCGAGGGCGGAGGCGTCCACCAGTGTGCTGAGTCCCTCGCCGAGCTCGGTGAGGCCGCGCAGCGCGGCGAGGGTGGCCGGGTCGAGATCGCCGGAGGCGAGCGCGGCGCGCAGGGGCGCCAGCAGCTCCAGGGTCGCGTGGGCGTGCCGGGTGAGGTCACCGGGGTCGACGCCGTATCCGCTCATGCCGACTTCTTCCTTCCTTTCAGGATCGTGATCGTGGTGAGGTATCCCCGGCCAGGGCGGGGAGGAACGCGGCGAGCCGCGGCCACGGGCGGTCGGCCGGACCGCCTGAGGCCGGAGGCCGAGGGGCGCGAGGGAAGGGTTTTGGCCGCGTGTCTGTGAAGGACGCGCGCGTGCAGCGGCGCAACCAACCCCCAGAGCCACGAATCACCGTGTGCCGAAGAACAAAGCCCGCCCCCGGCTCGGGAGAAGTGTCTTGATTCCGGGGTCGGCGGGGACGGAGTTCCCTGGTGGGGGTCCAGGGGGCAAAGCCCCTTGGGCACCAAGCGGAGAAGACGCCAACCCACGGCCGCGAGCACCCACATACGCCCGGGTCTTTTCGGCGCGTGGCACACGCGCCGTCCCGCCCGTGTGCCCGCTTCCCAGCCCACGCCTACGGCCCGCGAGGCCCGGCTACGCCACCCCCGCCGCACCTCCGCCCTCGGCTCACGCCTTACCCCCCGTCGCCGGCCGCTCGTCCTTCCCGGCGTCCATCTCATGGGCGGTGCCCTCCTGCCGCGACCCGAACGCGTCCTTGGTCCCCGAGGCCGCGCCCCGGATCCCGGTGGCGGGATACGAGCCCGTCCACCGCACCGCCGGGTCGTACCAGCTCTTGTCCGGCGCGTTGGCCGCGACCTTCGGGTTGCCCCACTTGTAGTTGTCCTGCCACTTCTTCTTCAGGTCGCCGATCTTGGTGTGCGTCCCGGTCTTCCACGCGTCGGCCTTGGTGGCGAAGTCGGCGTGCCGGTTGGCGGCGTTGCTGCGCATGGCACGGCTCTTGGAGGCCAGGTTCGTCCCGGCGCTCTCCAGCTTGTTCCCGACGGTGCGCATGGTCTGCCCCATGCGCCCGAAGCGCCCGGCGAGGCGCCCGGCGGCCTTGAGGAGCTTGGCGAAGGCCGAGCCGATCCGGGCGCACGTGATGGCCATCTGCGCGAAGAACCACGACAGGCCCGAGGCGAGCGAGGCCCCGAAAGTCACCGCCGCGGAGGCGATGGCGGGCACCAGGACCATGATCGCCCGGCACACCAGGTCCGAGATCAGCTCGACGACGAGGGCCTTGATGGTCGACACCACCGCCCCCGTCACCGCCACTCCGGTGGCGACCTCCTCGCACCAGGAGGCGGCGCCCTTGAGCGACATCTGGAAGTCGGCGGCGACGCGCAGGTACCCCTCGGCGGTCTCGCCGTGCCAGTCCTTCAGCTGCCCGGTGGCGGCGGTGTAGTCGTCGGCGGCCTGCCGCAGTTCGACGGCCAGTTGCGTCCACGTCTTGGCCAGCGCGGTGATCTCGTAGGGGTTGCCGGTGACGGCGTGGATCGCCTCGCGCAGCGGCTCGACCTGCTCGATGAGGAAACCGATCCCGGCCATCATCAGCTCTTTGAGCGGGTTGGCAACCACGGCCAGGAAGTCCAGGCCGACGGTGAGCAGGTCCATGCCCAGGGCGATGCCGGAGAAGTTCTCCCCGCCGATGTTCTTGAAGTCGTTGACCGTGTTGTACGCCGAGTCGGCCAGTCGCGCCCCGCCGGTGGGGTTGGGGCTGCCCGCGGTGACGATGAGGGGGTTGGTCATCGGGTGATGATCTTTTCCATCAGCGCGCGGACGGCGTCGTCGGCCTCGCGGTAGGTCTCGGCGACGGCCTTCACGTTGCCGGTGACCTCGTCGCCGAGGTCGGCGAGCTTGCGCAGGGCCGCCACGGCGTCCCCGGTGCACGCGGTGACGATCGGGGGGATGACGTGGGCGAGGATCTTGCCGTAGACCTCGTCGTCGCCGAACTTCACCTGGTCGGCGGCGTCCACGACGAGCCGGACGCGGTCCATGATCGCGTTCTGGAGGTGCTCGCCGTGCGCGGTGACCGCGTCGGGGGTCACGCCGTAGCCGGGGGCGGTCACCGGTTGTCCTCCTCGCCGGGGACCGGCACGTGCGTCTTGAACACGTCCATGATCTGGGAGTCGGCGCCGACGATGCCCGACATCGTCTCCTGGAGGCGGCGCGCGGACGCCGTGGCGGCCTCGCGGTAGGCGGCCATGATCGCCGTCGACAGTTGCGGCGCGCTCATGCCCTCGGCGCGCGCGCCGAAGCGGACGTCCACCAGCGCGCCGGACGGGCCGACGGTCACCGTCACCGATCCGTCCCGGGTGGTGTGCGTGCTCTCGCCTTCGGTGAGGGCCGCGCTCGCCTCCTCGGCGCGCCGCCGCATCACCGCGATGCGCTCCTCGAACCCGCGGGTCCACTCGTCGAGGTCGAACTGCTGCGTCATGGGACGGGAAGCTACAAGCGGCCCGTCAGCGCGCCTTGACGCCCGGAAAGCCCCACCGGGACCGAAAGCCACCCGAAGCGCCCGCAAGATCGCGCACCGGACACCGGGCCGCTCAGGCCCGCGATGAACCATCAGGGAACGCGAAGGATCCATACGGAAATTCCACGGTTTCGCGTCCGACACAACCCCTACCGCGTTTCCCTACCCCGGCGGTAGGCTTCGCCACCGTGAGCAGCCTCCTCCTCGATCACGGCCTGAACCTCCTGGGCCAGAAGATCTCCTGGGCCGAACTGATCGGCCAGATCTCGGCCCTGCTGGTGGTGCTGCTCGCCGACCGGCGCACCATCTGGACCTGGCCGGTGCAGATCCTGGCCACCGTCATGCTCTTCATCGTCTACGCCTCGGCGCCGCTGTACGGCCTGGCCGCGCGGCAGGTGGCGATCCTGCTGATCTCGGTCTTCGGCTGGTGGGCCTGGACCCGCCACAAGAAGGCCGTCTTCGGGATGGTCGTGCGCTCGGCGACGGCGAAGGAGCGCGTCATCATGGCCGCGGTGATGCTGGCCGGGACCGCCGCCTTCGGCGGGCTGCTGGCCTACCTGAACGCGCAGGGCTTCTACGCGTCCTGGAACCCCTTCCCCGACGCCTGGATCTTCGTGGGCACCCTCGTCGCCTTCGCCGCGCAGGCCGCCCGCCTGGTCGACTTCTGGCTGGTGTGGCTGGCGGTGGACATCGTCGGCGTGCCGCTGCAGATCGGCGCGCACCTGTACTTCTCGGCGCTGGTCTACATCGTCTTCGCCGTCCTGGTCATCAAGGGCTTCCTGGACTGGCGCAGCACCGCCAGACGCGCCGTCCAGGCCTGAGGCACGCCAAGAGGGCGCGCTCCCGCGAATGGGAGCGCGCCCTCGTCGTATCCGTCGCTAGCAGCGCCCGGCGGGGAAGAAGCGGGTCACCAGGTCACTCGACCCGGTGGTCCCGTCCAGCCACACCACGCGCAGGAACTCGTCGGCGGCGAACTGGCCCTGGTCGCCGCGGTTGCACGAGACCCGCCACGGCTTACCGCCGTAGACGGAGAACTGGTGCAGCTTCGGCAGACCGGCGTTCCCGGCCCCGGCCTTGTCGCGACTCGCGTAGGTCAGGAACAGGTCACTGCCGTCCAGCACCGGCTGGAACGGCGCGTCGGCGGCGTCCTCGGCGATGAGCGCGCGCACGTGCGAACCGTCGTAGTCGGCCCGCATGATCGCCGCCGTGCCGTCGACATCGCTGTCGCGGACCCAGCTGAGCCCGTCGGAGCCGAGGACGACGTCCTTGTTGTAGACGAAGTCCGTGCTGGCCTCGAAGTAGGTCTTCTTTCCCGAGGCGATGTCGTACACGGCCGGCTTGTAGGTCCACGAGCCCGAAGGATCGACCTCGATGTACCCCAGCCGCCCGCCGCGCAGGTCCAGCCACGAGCCCTGGATGCCCTCGCCCGGCGTCACCTTCACCGCGGCGGCCGAACCCTTCTTGACGTAGACCTCGGTCTCGAAGGTCGCCACCTCGTTGGCGGTGTAGGCGATCGTGTCGCCGTCGACGGTCGGGGACGCGTAGGACGTCCCGTCGCGCGCCTCGGCGATCACGCGCACCGGCCCGCCCTTGAGCGAGCGCGCCAGCACCGCCGCGTAGGGCGCGTCGTCGACGTACCCGCTGGCCTCCCACACCACGGTCCGCCCGTCGGTGGCCGGGCTGGAGTGCCACAGCCCGTCATCGGGACTGATCCGCCGCGCCTTCCCGCCGTCGGTGCTGCCCGCGTACACCGCGGCCGGCGCGCCGCCCTGCTCGTCGGAGCTGGTGACGGCGTAGGCCCCGCCACTGGCGTTCATCATGACCTGCGAGTCGGTGACGCCCTTGAACAGCACCCGCGAGTCCACGCCCAGGTCGCGCTCCCAGCCCGGGTAAATGCCGTGCGCGTCGAAGGCCCGCGAGAAGACCCGCTGATCGGCCTTGGACAGCTTCAGCTTCTTCGCCGCGGCCTCCACCGCCGCCCGCCCGTCGCTGAAGGTGTCGGTCGGCGTCATGTACTCGGTGAGCGCCTTGTACACCACCTTGTCGACGACCTTCGGGTCCAGCTTCTCCCGGGCGTCCCACAGGGCGCCGGAGAAGATGGTGGAGTTGAGGTGCACACCGCCGGAGTCGCTGCGGATCGTCACCCCCAGGAACGAGTCGAGCGTGGTCCGCGCGTCGTTCAGGTCGCGCAGCGCGCACTCGGCCGGCGGCGTCGTGCGGCACAGGTCCTCACCCAGCAGCCCCGCCGTCGGGTCGCTCATCGGGGTACCCGAGACGGTCACGTCGATGGCGTTGCCGAAGTAGTCGGCGAGCGCCTCGTTCATCGCCCCCGACTGCCCGATGTAGACCAGGTTCGCCGAGTGGGAGATGACGCCGTGGGTCATCTCGTGCCCGACCACGTCGAGATCGGCCGACAGGGGCCGGTACTCGCCGTTGGCCCAGCCGTAGACCATCTTCGTGCCGTCCCAGAACGCGTTGATGAAGGGACGCCCGAAGTAGGTCGTGCCCACCACCGACACCATCGTCATGCCCTGGCCGTCGAGCCCGTCGCGGCCGAAGTTGTCGCGGTAGAAGTCGTAGACCTGCCCGGCGCCCCAGTGGGCGTCGACGGCGCCGGACTCGGTGGCGCGCCCGGTGAACGTGGACGTCGGGCCGCTCACCAGCGGCGTGTCCGGCGGCAGGACCCCGAGGTAGTCCCAGTAGTTGCCGCCCTCGGCGTCGTAGGTGAGGACCTCGCCCTCGGTGCCGTCCCACATGGGCCGGGTCCGGTCGCGCAGCTCATAGGCCCCGGCGTCGTTCCGCCAGGCCTCCAGCGGCAGGGTGTCGCCGTCGGCGGCGGTGCCCGACCCGTGGACGGGCGCGGCGAACTCCACCGTGTCGTAGGCGAGCCGGATCCCACCGGTGGCGGCGTCGACGAACACGTCGCGCATCAGCGGGGTCTGCTTCTCGTAGTCGAGCCCGGCGACGCTGACCCGCCAGGCGAGCACGCCCGCGCCGAGCGGCAGGACGACCAGCTGCGCGCCGGTCACCTTCGCCGCCGCGCGCGTGCGGAAGTCGGCCAGGCTCGCCAGCGCGAGCGAACCGGCGCGCGCCGAGGCGACCGTCGGCGTCGTCGACACCGACAGGCCCGGGTAGGAGCGGCCGGTCACCGGGTCCTGGGCAGCGTCGGCCGCCCCGCCGGTGAGGTGCACGAGGGTGTGCGCGCCGAAGACGGGCACCCCGTCGAGGTTCTGCTGGAGCCGGACGGTGACGTCATCGCCGTCGGCGGTCTTGGAGAGGGCCGTGAAGGGCGCCGGAGCCGCGCCCCGCGGGGCCGGTCCGTCCCCCATGTAGGCGAGCGCGGCGGCCAGGGCCTGCTCGTCGGTGCCGGACAGTTCGGGCCCCGCCTGTGCCGGAGGAGCGGCGAGGACCGCGACCACGAGAGCCGCGGCCGTCAGTAACGGAACCGCATGGGACTTTCTGGGCATCGTTGCCTCCCTGTTGCTTCCCCACGGGAAGCTTTAAACAACGTTGCCCGTATTGCTATCGGGAATCACCACAGTCCGTCAAGACCCGACTATTAAGTTTTGTTGGATTCGGTCGCGCCAGATCAGTGTTGCGGACGCTGCCGCCGCGCCCTGCGCTCGGCCTCCGCCCGCAGCCGGTCCGGACGCGTCATGCGCTCCCCGACCGTCAGGCTCAGGTACACCGCGCCCAGCGGCCCGGCCACCCACAGCGGCCACGGGTAGATCGTCCCGTCGCCGGTCACCAGCGTGATCACCCAGATGAGCATGGTGATCGACACCGGCACCATCCACGACACCCACAGCCACTTGATCCACTGCGGCGTGGTGCCCGGCTGGTCGTACCAGGACCCCGAGGCCGCCGACGCCGGGCGCGGCACGACGTGCTCCACCGCCCCGTCCCCCACCCGGGGCAGGTCGGAGATGATCGGCGCGAGCTCGCCGACGGTCTTGGCCTCGTAGGCCTGCCGCAGCCGCTCGTCGTACTCGGCGAGGGTGAGGCGGCCCTCCTCGATGGCGACCTTCAGGAGTTTGCCGACCAGTTCGCGGTCGGCGTCGGAGATGCGCAGCTTGTCATTGGGTTCCACCGGGCGCTCCCCCGATTCGGTCACGGCGGGTTTGGTCGAAGCCGATTCAGTCGTCATGCCTTCTCGATCCGGAGATGGTCCGCATGAGCACGATCAGGCCGATGCCGGCGATGGGCCACATCGGCCAGAAGTTGTGGTCGTCCATGGCCTCCGACCAGCCCTTCTCCTGGATGTCGCTCCAGGAGGAGAGGAACCAGATGCCGGTCAGGAACACCGCGAAACCGGCCCAGCCCTTCCAGGCGTTGGCGATGCTGTGCTTGTGTTTGCGGCGGTCGCGGTGCCGGCGGTCGATCTGCCGGTCGCGTTCCGACGGAGAGGGCGGCGGCACGAGCTGCGAACGCTCCGCCGAGGCGGGCGCGGGCAGGTCCACCAGCAGTTCGTTCAGGTCGGCGTAGGTCTGCGCCTTGTAGGCCTCGGCCACGCGCTCGTCGTACTCGGCGAGGGACAGCCGTCCCTCGCTCATCGCCGTGCGCAGCCGTTCGACGACCTTCTCGCGGTCGGAGTCGCCCGCCCGCATCCGCTCACTGTCCACGCGGTCTCATCCTTGTGCTCATATCCCATGGGTTGCGTCAAGGATGCCATCGGACTGACGTCAAAGGCGAGCCCCCTTCGCGAATTGGGGGCCTAGACCTACCGGGCGCGGGCGGTGACCAGCTCGCCGAGCCGCGCCACACCGCCGTCGGGCGCGGTCAGCACCCACACGCCGTCGGCGCACAGCCCGATGGTGTGCTCCACGTGCGCGGCGAAGGACCCGTCATCGGTGACCACGGTCCAGGCGTCGTCGAGCTCGACGGTCTCCGAGGAGCCCATCGTGATCATCGGCTCGATCGCCAGGGCCATGCCCGACTTGAGCTTCACGCCCCGGCCCGGGTCGCCGTAGTTGAGGATGTGCGGGTCCATGTGCATCTCGGTGCCGATGCCGTGCCCGCCGTAGCCCTCGACGATGCCGTACTCACCGGCGGCGTCCACGGCCGTCTCCACCGCGTGGGAGATGTCGGTGAGGCGCCCGCCGACGCGCGCGGCGGCGATGCCCGCCCACAGCGCGTCCTCGGCGGCCGTCACCATGTCCAGCAGCTTCTGCTCGACCTCGCCGACCGGGAGCGTGATCGCGGCGTCGCCGTGCCACCCGTCCAGGATCGCGCCGACGTCGATGGAGATCAGGTCGCCCTCGCGGAGCACCTGCGCCTCGGTCGGGATCGCGTGGACCACCTGCTCGTTCACCGACGAGCAGATCGAGGCCGGGTAGGCCCCGTCGCCCAGGTCGTAACCCAGGAACGACGGGATCGCCCCGTGATCGCGGATGACCGTCTCGGCGATGGTGTCCAGCCGCTTGGTGGACACCCCCGGACGCGTCGCCTCACGCATGGCCTCGTGCACGGCCGCCACGACCAGACCGGCCTTGCGCATCAGGCCGATCTGTTCGGGGGTCTTGATCTCGATGTGCTCCCTGCGCCACCCCATGCCGCGACCTTAGCCGTCGTAGGAGCGCAGGACGTCCAGGGCGCGCTGGGTGACGTCCTCGACCGGACCGGTCGCGTCGATCCCGGCGAGCTTGCCCTGTGCGCTGTAGAAACCGACCAGCGGAGCGGTCTTGTCGGCGTACTCGCGCAGCCGGTTCTGGACCGTCTCGGCCTTGTCGTCGTCGCGCTGGTACAGCTCACCGCCGCAGCGGTCGCACACACCGTCGACGGTGGTCGGGTCGAACTCAAGGTGCCAGGTCTTGCCGCAGCCGCGGCAGGTCCGGCGGCCCGAGAGCCGCCGGATCACCTCGTCGTCGTCCACGACGAGCTCCAGCACCAGGTCCAGCTGCGTGCCCATGTCCGCCAGGAGCTTGTCCAGGGACTGGGCCTGCGGGACCGTGCGGGGGAACCCGTCGAGAAGGAAGCCGTCGGTCGCGTCGGACTCGGCGAGGCGCCCGGCCACCATGTTGATGGTGACCTCGTCCGGCACCAGCTCGCCGGCGTCCATGTACCGCTTCGCCTCCAGCCCCAGCGGAGTCTCCCCGGCCACGTTGGCGCGGAAGATGTCACCGGTGGAGATCTTCGGGACCGACAGCTGGGCGGCGATGAACTCCGCCTGCGTGCCCTTACCGGCCCCGGGAGGCCCTACGAGTACCAAACGCATCCAATTACTCCCGTTCAACAACCTCGCGCGTTAACGAAGGAAGCCCTCGTAGTTGCGCTGCATCAGCTGGCTCTCGATCTGCTTGACCGACTCCAGGCCGACACCCACGATGATCAGCACGGCGGTGCCACCGAACGGGAAGTTCTGCAGATACTGGCCACCGCCGAGCCAGATGAGCGCAAGGTTGGGCAGGATCGCAATGATGCCAAGGTAAAGCGAACCTGGCAATGTGATCCGGTTCAACACGTACTCAAGGTACTGAGCGGTGGGCTTGCCCGGACGGATACCGGGAACGAATCCGCCGACCTTCTTCATGTTGTCGGCGACCTCGGTCGGGTTGAACGAGATGGCCACGTAGAAGTACGTGAAGAAGATGATGAGCAGGAAGTACACCAGGATGTGCACCCAGCTCGAAGGCGACACCAGGTTGTCGTTGATCCACACCATGAACTTGTTCGGTGTGGAGTCCAGCTGCGTGATCAGCGACGGGATGTACAGCAGCGACGAGGCGAAGATCACCGGGATCACCGACGCCTGGTTCACCTTCAGCGGGATGTAGGTCGAGGTCCCGCCGTACATGCGACGGCCGATCTGCCGCTTGGCGTACTGCACCGGAATGCGCCGCTGCGACTGCTCCACGAAGACCACCAGGGCGATGATCGCGATGCCGATGGCGATGATCGCGCCGAAGACGAACCAGTTGGTCGCCTCCTTGATGGCCCAGCCCTCGGCGGGGAGGCGCGCGGCGATGTTGGTGAAGATCAGGATGGACATGCCGTTGCCGACGCCACGGTCGGTCACCAGCTCGCCGAACCACATGATGACGGCGGTGCCGGCGGTCATCGTGGTCACCAGCACGACCAGGGTCAGCCAGTCCGGGATCTTGTCGTTGACCGGGACCACGTCGCGCGGGCAGTTCTGGAACATCTGCCCGCCACGGGCCAGGGCCACGTAACCGGAGGCCTGCAGCACCGCCAGACCCAGCGTGAGGTACCGGGTGTACTGGGTGATCTTCACCTGGCCGGGCTGACCCTCCTTCTTGAGGGCCTCCAGGCGCGGGATCACCACCGTCAGCAGCTGAAGGATGATGCTCGCGGTGATGTAGGGCATGATCCCCAGCGCGAACACCGACAGCTGCAGCAACGCGCCACCGGAGAACAGGTTCAGGAGCGTGAAGACGTCCGTCGCGCCGTTCTCGGAGTTCAGGTTGATGCAGTACTGGGCGTTCTCGTACGACACACCGGGGCTGGGAATCTGGACCCCGAACCGGTAGAGCGCGAGGATGAAGAGCGTGAACAGGATCTTCTTGCGCAGATCGGGGGTCCGAAACGCGCTGAAGAAGGCGGAGAGCAACTCAGTCCTCCTGCGCTGCGGGGCCTGGGGGCCAGGCAATGGCGTGTGTCACGGGCATTTGACGCACCGACCGGGTGATTCGGCCGACTCGTCGCGGATTTGTGATGGGGTCCACAAAGCCGCTGACGGACTCTAACAGTCCCCGGGAACGACCGGGGGCTCCCCTTCGTGTCAACGAAAGGGAACCCCCGGTCACGGCGTTCACGTACTAGTCGTTCTTCTTGCCGACGACGGTCACCGAGCCACCGGCCGCGGCGATCTTGTCCTTGGCGGACGTGGAGAACGCGTGCGCGCTGACCTGCAGCGTCACGCCGTTCAGCTCGCCGGAGCCGAGCACCTTGATGAGCTGGCCCTTGCGGACGGCGCCGGAGGCGACCAGCTCGGCCGGGCCGACCTCGCCGCCCTGCGGGAACAGCTCGGCCAGACGGTCCAGGTTCACGACCTGGAACACGACCTTGAACTTGTTGTTGAAACCGCGCATCTTCGGCAGGCGCATGTGGATGGGCATCTGCCCACCCTCGAAGGCCGCCGACACGTTCTTACGCGCCTTCGTACCCTTCGTACCGCGACCCGCGGTCTTGCCCTTCGAACCCTCACCGCGGCCGACACGGGTCTTAGCCGTGTTCGAGCCGGGCGCCGGGCGCAGGTGGTGGATCTTCACGGCCATGGTCAGTCGACCTCCTCAACCGAGACGAGGTGCGTCACGGTCGCGATCATGCCGCGGATCTCCGGACGATCTTCCTTCACGACGACGTCATTGATCCGCTTAAGGCCGAGGCTGCGGAGCGTCTCGCGCTGGTTGTGCTTGTTACCGATCTTCGAGCGGGTCTGGGTGACCTTCAGGCGAGCCATCTTGTCTACCCCCTACGCCTCGACGCCGGCCATCGCGCGCAGCATGGCTGCGGGGGCGACGTCCTCAAGCGGCAGACCACGGCGCTTGGCCACGGCCTCGGGCGACTCCAGAGCCTTCAGCGCGGCCACCGTCGCGTGCACGATGTTGATCGCGTTCGACGAGCCCAGGCTCTTGCTCAGGATGTCGTGGATACCGGCGCACTCCAGCACCGCGCGAACCGAACCACCGGCGATGACGCCGGTACCGGCCGAAGCGGGCTTGAGCATGACGACGCCGGCGGCGTCCTCACCGATGATCGGGTGCGGGATCGTGTTGCCGATCCGGGGCACCTTGAAGAAGTTCTTCTTGGCCTCTTCGACACCCTTGGCGATGGCCGCGGGCACCTCCTTGGCCTTGCCGTAGCCGACACCCACGGTGCCGTTGCCGTCGCCGACCACGACCAGCGCGGTGAAGCTGAAGCGACGACCACCCTGGACGACCTTGGCGACACGGTTGATCGAGACGACCCGCTCGATGTGCGGGGTCTTCTCGGCGGCGTTGCCGCGGCCACCGTCACGACGGTCGCGACGGCCGCGGCCCTCGCCACCCCCGCCGCCGGCCGCCTGGCCGCCGCCAGTGCGCTGCTGACCTGCCATCAGGCACTTACCTCTCTCTGTTCATTCGCTAAACGCCGGCGAACCTCGCCGACTCGCTGCCCCTCACGGGGGTATGAGCGGTGAGAACCGCTCGTGACGACCGGAGAACCTTACCGACCGTCAACCGACCGATGCGGATGGGGTGAGAACTCCACCCCATCCGCACGAGATCGAGTAGTCCTGAGACTACTTAGAACGCCAGGCCACCCTCACGGGCGGCGTCGGCGAGAGCCGCGATACGGCCGTGGTAGCGGTTGCCGCCACGGTCGAAGACGGCCTTGTCGTAACCGGCGGCCAGGGCGCGCTCGGCCAGCAGAGCGCCGACCTTCTTCGCCTGGGCGGTCTTGTCACCCTCGAAACCGGTGAAGGAGTCTTCGAGCGTCGACGCCGAGGCCACGGTGTGGCCCTTGGTGTCGTCGACGAGCTGGGCGACGATGTGCCGGAGGGACCGGGTGACCACCAGGCGCGGACGCTCGGTGGTGCCGGTGACATCGCGGCGGATCCGGAAGTGACGACGGTCGCGGGCGATGCGGCGGATACCGCTGACGCCACCGGAATTGCGACGCTTGGCGAGCGTGGCCGACATTTACCTACCTGCCTTCCCCGCCTTGCGACGGATGTGCTCGCCGACGTACTTGACGCCCTTGCCCTTGTACGGCTCCGGCGGCCGGATCTTGCGGATGTTGGCGGAGACCTCGCCGACCTTCTGCTTGTCGATGCCCTCGACGTGGAACAGCGTCGGGCGCTCGACGGAGAAGACGATGCCCTCGGGCGCCTTCACGACGACCGGGTGGGAGAACCCGAGCGCGAACTCAAGGTCCGTGCCCTTCATCTGCACACGGTAACCCGTGCCGTTGATCTCCAGGCTCTTCTTGTAACCCTCGGTGACGCCGGTGACCATGTTGGCCACCAGGGTGCGGGACAGACCGTGCAGGGCACGGGACTTCCGCTCGTCGTCGGGGCGCTCGACCGAAAGCTCACCGGCTTCGGTCTTGCTGATGGTGATCGGCTCCGCCAGGGTGTGGGTCAGCTCGCCCTTGGGGCCCTTCACCTTCACGAAGGAACCCTCGATGGCGACGTCCACGCCGGCCGGGACCGGGATGCTCTTACGTCCGATGCGCGACATGTGCTCGCAGCCTTCCCTTACCAGACGTAGGCGAGGACTTCCCCGCCCACTCCACGCTTGCGAGCCTGACGGTCGGTCAGCAGGCCGTCGGACGTGGACACGATGGCCACGCCGAGGCCGCCGAGCACACGCGGCAGCTCGGTCGACTTGGCGTAAACCCGCAGGCCCGGCTTGGACACGCGACGGATGCCGGCGAGGCTCCGCTCACGGTTCTGGCCGAACTTCAGGTCGACGACGAGCGTCTTGCCGACTTTGCCCTCGGCGGGCTCCTCCACCTTCCAGCCCGCGATGTAACCCTCGGCCTTCAGGACCTCGGCGATGTTCGCCTTGATCTTGGAGTGGGGCATCACGACCTGGTCGTGGTACGCCTGGTTGGCGTTGCGCAGACGGGTAAGCATGTCCGCGATCGGGTCGGTCATGGTCATTACAGATCTCGCCCTTCTCGCCCCGGTTCCCCCGTGTCCGTGGACACGGGGGCCTGTGGCGAAGTGGTTGGTTTGGTTACCAGGAGGCCTTCCACACACCGGGCAGCTCGCCCCGGTGCGCCATGGAACGCAGGCAAACCCGGCACAGGCCGAACTTGCGGTACACGGCCTTCGGACGCCCGCACTTGTTGCAGCGGGTGTACGCGCGAACCGCGAACTTCGGCTTCTGCGCGGCCTTGTAGATCAGCGCCTTCTTGGCCATCCTGTCACTTCTCCTTGAACGGGAAGCCGAGCTGCTTCAGCAGCGCGCGGCCCTCGTCGTCGGTCTTTGCCGTTGTCACGACGGTGATGTCCATGCCGCGGACCCGGTCGATCTTGTCCTGGTCGATCTCGTGGAACACCGACTGCTCGGTGAGACCGAAGGTGTAGTTCCCGTTGCCGTCGAACTGCTGGTCCGACAGACCGCGGAAGTCGCGGATACGGGGCAGCGCGATCGACAGGAGCCGGTCGAGGAACTCCCACATCCGGTCGCCGCGCAGGGTCACCTTCGCGCCGATCGGCATGCCCTCGCGCAGCTTGAACTGCGCGATGGACTTGCGGGCGCGACGCAGAAGCGGCTTCTGACCGGTGATCGTGGTCAGGTCGCGGACGGCGCCGTCGATCAGCTTCGAGTCACGGGCGGCGTCGCCGACACCCATGTTCACGACGACCTTCACGACGCCCGGGATCTGCATGACGTTGGCGTAGCTGAACTCGGTCTGCATGGCCGCCGCGATCTCCTCGCGGTAGCGCTTCTGCAGACGCGGCAGAACTTTCGTGTCACTCATGCTTCTACAGGTCCTTACCCGTACGCCGGGAGATGCGCACCTTGCGGCCGTCCTCACCCGTGCGGTAACCGACGCGGGTCGGCTGGTTGTCAGCGTCGAGCACCATGACGTTCGAGACGTCGATGGCCGCTTCCTGCGTGACGATGCCGCCGGTCTTGGAACCGCGCTGAGTCTGGCTCACCCGCGTGTGCTTCTTGACCCGGTTCACACCTTCGACCAGGACCTTGCCGGTGCGGGGGTAGGCCTCGATGACCTGACCCTCGGCGCCCTTGTCCTTGCCGGCGATGACCCGAACCCGGTCACCCTTTTTGATCTTCATTGGTTACAGCACCTCCGGCGCGAGGGAGATGATCTTCATGAACCGCTTGTCGCGCAGCTCACGGCCCACCGGGCCGAAGATGCGGGTACCGCGCGGCTCACCGTCGTCCTTGATGATGACGGCCGCGTTCTCGTCGAAGCGGATGTACGAACCGTCCGGACGGCGCTTCTCCTTGGCGGTGCGAACGACGACGGCGCGAACGACGTCACCCTTCTTCACACCGGCGCCCGGGATGGCGTCCTTGACGGTGGCCACGATGAGGTCGCCGATACCGGCGTAACGCCGGCCCGAACCACCGAGCACGCGGATGCACAGGATCTGCCTGGCACCGGTGTTGTCGGCGACGCGAAGTCGCGACTCCTGCTGAATCACGTCGGCTCCCTACTTGGCCTTCTCAAGGATCTCGACGATGCGCCAGTGCTTGGTGGCCGAGAGGGGACGCGTCTCCATGATCTGGACACGGTCGCCGATGCCGCACTGGTTGTGCTCGTCGTGAGCCTTGTACTTCTTCGTACGGCGCAGGACCTTGCCGTACAGCGGGTGCTTGACGCGGTCCTCTACGAGGACGACCGCGGTCTTGTCCATCTTGTCGCTGACGACCAGGCCCTCCCGGACCTTGCGGCGCCCGCGCGCTTCTTCGGTGCTCATGCCTCAACCTCCGTCGGCGCGACGGACAGGCCCAGCTCGCGCTCACGCATGATCGTGTAGATCCGGGCGATGTTGTGGCGCACGGCCTTCAATCCCCGGTTGTCGTCGAGCTGGCCGGTGGCCGCCTGCATACGCAGGTTGAACAGCTCTTGCTTGCATTCCTTCAGCCGCGCGAGCAGCTCATCGTCGGCCAGCTCACGGAGCTCGCCGGCAGCGATAGTCGCCGCCATCACACATCACCCACTTCGCGCGTCACGATCCGGCACTTCATCGGGAGCTTGTGCATCGCGCGACGAAGTGCCTCACGCGCGACCGTCTCGTTCGGGAACGACAGCTCGAACATGACCCGGCCCGGCTTCACGTTCGCGATCCACCACTCCGGAGTTCCCTTACCGGAACCCATGCGGGTCTCGGCGGGCTTCTTCGTGATCGACTGGTCCGGGAAGATGTTGATCCAGACCTTGCCGCCACGCTTGATGTGGCGGGTCATCGCGATACGGGCCGATTCGATCTGACGGTTCGTCACGTACGCCGGGCTAAGAGCCTGGATGCCGAACTCACCGAAAGTGACCTTCGTGCCGCCCTTGCTCTTACCCGAACGCTTCGGGTTGTGCGGCTTACGGAAGCCCTTCGGGGGCTTACGTGGCATAAGCATGGCTGCTCAGCCCTCCTGCTTCGTCTCACCAGAGGCGGCGCGGCCGGCCTCGGTGCCAGTTGCCGTCGTACCCGACGCGCCCGAGCGCACACGGGCGGGACGGTCGCCGCCGCGGCGGGCACCCCGCTCCGGACGCTCACCGGCGCGACGCTGCGGGCGCTGCTGCTGGTCGCCATCGCGACCGGGCACGCCCTCGCCCTTGTAGATCCACACCTTCACGCCGATCTGGCCGAAGTTGGTGCGGGCCTCGAACAGGCCGTAGTCGATGTTCGCGCGCAGCGTGTGCAGCGGAACGCGACCCTCGCGGTAGAACTCCGAGCGGGACATCTCGGCGCCGCCGAGACGGCCGCCGCACTGAACCCGGATGCCCTTCACGGTCGGGTTGCGCATGGCCGACTGAATGGCCTTGCGCATCGCGCGACGGAAGTTGACCCGGCTCGCCAGCTGCTCGGCGATGCCCTGCGCAACCAGCTGCGCGTCCGACTCGGGGTTCTTGACCTCAAGGATGTTCAGCTGCACCTGCTTGTTGGTGAGCTTCACCAGCTTCTCGCGAAGCTTCTCGGCCTCGGCGCCCTTGCGGCCGATCACGATGCCCGGACGGGCGGTGTGAATGTCGACGCGGACCTTGTCACGGGTGCGCTCGATGTCCACCTTCGCGATGCCCGCGCGGTCCATGCCCGTGGACATGAGCTTGCGGATCTTCACGTCCTCGGACACGTAGTCGCGGTAGAGCTTGTCGGCGTACCAGCGCGAGGTCCAGTCGGCGCTGATGCCGAGCCGGAACCCGTGCGGGTGAATCTTCTGACCCATTACTCGGCGCCTTCCTTCTCCGTCGCCTCGGTCGTCTCGGTCGTCTCGACAGCCTCGGCCTTGGGGGCCTCGGCGGCGGCACGAGCCGGGCGGCGGGGCGCGGTCACCGGGGCGGCAGCCGCCGTGACGCTCTCCACCACGATCGTGATGTGGCTGGTCCGCTTGCGGATCCGGTACGCGCGGCCGTGGGCCCGCGGACGGTACCGCTTCATCGTCGGGCCCTCGTCAACGAAGGCCTCGGAGATGAGCAGCGACTCGGGGTCGAGCCGCTCGTTGTTCTCCGCGTTGGCGATCGCGCTGGCGACCACCTTGTACACGGGCTCGCTCGCCGCCTGCGGGGCGAACTTCAGCACCGTCAGAGCCTCGGTCGCGGGCAGACCACGAACGAGGTTGACGACACGACGCGCCTTGTTCGGCGACACGCGGACGTGCCGCGCAATGGCGCGGGCGCCCGGCGCCTGAACGGCGTCCTTGCTTGCCATCAATAGTCCCCTTGCTCGTTATCCGCGCCTAGCGGCGGCGGCTCTTGCGGTCGTCTTTGTCGTGCGAACGGAACGTCCGGGTGAGCGCGAACTCGCCGAGCTTGTGCCCGACCATCGCCTCGGTGACGAACACCGGGACGTGCTTGCGCCCGTCGTGGACGGCGAAGGTCAGCCCGATCATGTCCGGGATGATCGTCGACCGGCGCGACCAGGTCTTGATGACGTTCTTGGAGTTCGTCTCGACGGCCTTTTCCACCTTCTTCAGGAGGTGGTCGTCGATGAACGGACCCTTCTTCAAACTGCGCGGCATTGGCTACCTACCTCATCGCTTCCGGTTCACGTAGCGGCGACGGACGATGAGCCGGTCGCTCGGCTTGCGCTTGGCGCGCGTACGGCCCTCGGGCTTACCCTGCGGGTTGACCGGGTGACGGCCACCGGAGGTCTTACCCTCACCACCACCGTGCGGGTGGTCGACCGGGTTCATGGCGACACCACGGACGGTGGGACGACGGCCCTTCCAGCGCATACGGCCGGCCTTGCCCCAGTTGATGTTCGACTGCTCGGCGTTGCCGACCTCGCCGACGGTCGCGCGGCAACGCGTGTCGACCAGGCGGATCTCGCCGGACGGCATGCGCAGGTGCGCGTACTGACCCTCACGGGCGAGGAGCTGGATCGACGAGCCGGCCGAACGGGCCAGCTTGGCGCCGCCGCCCGGGCGCAGCTCCACCGCGTGGATGGTGGTACCCACGGGGATGTTGCGCAGCGGGAGGTTGTTGCCCGGCTTGATGTCGGCCGAGGGGCCGTTCTCGATCGCGGCGCCCTGCTTCAGGTCCTTCGGCGCCAGGATGTAGCGCTTCTCACCGTCGGCGTAGTGCAGCAGCGCGATGCGCGCGGTGCGGTTGGGGTCGTACTCGATGTGCGCGACCTTGGCCGGGATGCCGTCCTTGTCGTGACGACGGAAGTCGATCAGACGGTACTGGCGCTTGTGGCCGCCACCACGGTGCCGGGTGGTGATCCGGCCGTGGGAGTTGCGGCCACCGCTAGAGGACAGCGGACGCAGCAGCGACTTTTCGGGAGTGGTGCGGGTGATCTCGACGAAGTCGGCCACACTCGAACCGCGACGACCCGGGGTCGTCGGCTTGTACTTGCGGATGCCCATTCTGGTTCAAGCTCCTTAGCCGGCCGCGGCGCCGAAGATCTCGGAGAGAGCGGTGCTGTCTCCGTCAACGGTCACGATCGCGCGCTTGGTGTCCTTGCGCTTGCCCCAACCGGTGCGGGTGCGCTTGCGCTTACCCTCACGGTTGATGGTGTTCACGCTGGCCACCTTCACCTCGAAGATCGCCTGGATGGCCTGCTTGATGTGCGTCTTGTTCGCACTCGGGTGCACCAGGAACGTGAACTTGTTCTGCTCGGTGAGGCCGTAGCTCTTCTCCGAGATGACCGGCGCGAGGATGATGTCGCGCGGGTCCGAGGTGTCGACGCCACTCATTCCGCGGCCTCCTCGATCTTGTTGTCGCGGCCAACGAAGGCGTCGTAAGCGCCCTTGGTGAAGACCACGTCGTCGTTCACGAGCACGTCGTAGGTGTTCAGCTGGTCGACGACCAGCAGATGCACCGACTGCTCGTTGCGCAGGCTCAGCCAGGTGACCTCGTCGAAGCGGTCGAGAACGACCAGGACGCGCTTGGCGGAGGTGACCTTGCGCAGGTTCTCCAGAGCGGTCTTCGTCTTCGGGGTCTCGCCCTCGATGAGCGCGGAGACGACGTGCAGCTGCTCGCTGCGGGCCCGGTCGGAGAGGGCGCTGCGCAGGGCGGCGGCCTTCATCTTCTTGGGGGTGCGCTGCGAGTAGTCGCGGGGCAGGGGACCGTGGACGACGCCACCGCCGGCGAACTGCGGCGCGCGGGTCGAGCCCTGACGGGCGCGGCCGGTGCCCTTCTGGCGGTACGGCTTCTTGCCGCCGCCGGAGACCTCGCCGCGGGTCTTCGCCTTGTGCGTGCCCTGGCGGGCCGCGGCCAGCTGGGCCACGACGACCTGGTGCATCAGCGGGATGTTGACCTGGCGGTCGAACACCTCGGCCGGGAGGTCGACCGTCTCGGTCGACTTGCCGTCACCGACGGGGTTCTTGATGTCTACCTGGAGGCTCACTTGGCCGCACCACCCTTGCCCAGCGCGGTCTTCACGGCCGTGCGGACCAGCACGAGGCCGCCCTTGGGACCGGGGATCGCACCCTTGATCAGGATCAGGTTGTTCTCGGTGTCCACCGCGTGGATGGTCAGGTTCTGCACGGTCTGGCGAACGCCACCCATGCGACCCGCCATGCGCATGCCCTTGAACACGCGACCGGGCGTGGCGCAACCGCCGATGGAGCCCGGGGAACGGTGCTTGCGCTGCACACCGTGCGAGGCGCGAAGACCGTGGAAGCCGTGTCGCTTCATGACACCGGCGTAGCCCTTGCCCTTGGTGGTGCCGGTCACGTCGATCAGCTTGACGCCGTCGAACTTGCCGACCGTCACCTCGTCGCCGGGCGTGTACTCGCCGGCGTCGGGGGTCCGCAGCTCCACCACGTGGCGGCGGGGGGCGGACTCGGACTTGGCGTAGTGACCGCGAAGCGGCTGCGTGACCTTGCGGGGGTCGATCGCACCGAACGCGAGCTGCACCGCGGAGTAACCGTCCACCTCGGTGGTGCGCACCTGCGTCACCACACACGGGCCGGCCTGCACGACGGTGACGGGGACGACGCGGTTGTTCTCGTCCCACACCTGGGTCATACCGAGCTTCTTGCCCAGGATGCCGTTGACTTGCCTATCCATCGCCTCTGGTCCCTACAGCTTGATCTCGATGTCGACACCGGCCGGCAGGTCGAGGCGCATCAGCGAGTCGACCGTCTTGGGCGTCGGGTCAAGGATGTCGATCAGGCGCTTGTGCGTGCGCATCTCGAAGTGCTCACGCGAGTCCTTGTACTTGTGCGGCGAACGGATCACGCAGAAGCGGTTGACCTCCGTCGGGAGCGGCACGGGCCCCGCGATGTTGGCACCGGTACGCGTAACCGTCTCGACGATCTTCCGCGCCGAGGAGTCCACGACCTCGTGGTCGTAGGCCTTGAGCCGAATGCGGATCTTCTGTCCCGCCATGGTTCCTTTACTCTCATCCCACTCGTTTCAGGGCCGTTTTGTCCGGTCCCCGAGGTCGGGCGTGTCGCGTCCTCCGGACAGTCTCATCCCACGGCGAAGCCGGAGAACGAGGAGCTTTCGAACGCGGAAGGCTCTTGCGCGCCCCTTGATGCGGTGCCGGAGTCCCCTCGCCCGTATCCGATCTATTCCGGATCTGGGCGCAGACCTGCCCGTCGCCCCGCAGGGCGCAACCTGTTCATTATGCCGTACGCCGGGGAGCGATCCCAGTCCGGGGGCCACTCCCCGGCGTACGTCACACCGGAAGCGTGAGCTTTCGATGCGTGCGTTGTGGTGAAGGTCCTACTTCAGAGCCTGAATTACTTCAGGATCTTCGTGACACGGCCGGAACCGACCGTGCGGCCACCCTCGCGGATGGCGAAGAGGAGACCCTCGTCCATGGCGATGGGCTGGATCAGCTCAACGGTCATGGAGGTGTTGTCACCGGGCATGATCATGTCGGTGCCCTCGGGGAGGGTAACGACACCGGTCACGTCGGTGGTCCGGAAGTAGAACTGCGGACGGTAGTTGTTGAAGAACGGCGTGTGACGGCCGCCCTCGTCCTTCGAGAGGATGTAGACCTGGGCCTCGAAGTTGGTGTGCGGGGTCGAGGTGCCGGGCTTGATGACGACCTGGCCGCGCTCGACGTCCTCACGCTTGACACCGCGGAGGAGCAGGCCGACGTTCTCACCGGCGCGCGCGTCTTCGAGGGTCTTGCGGAACATCTCGATGGCGGTGACCTTGGTGGTGATCGCCTTCTCGCGGATGCCGATGATCTCGACGTCCTCGTTCGGGAGCAGCACACCGCGCTCGACACGACCGGTGATCACGGTGCCGCGACCGGTGATCGTGAAGACGTCCTCGACGGGCATGAGGAACGGCTTGTCGGTCTCACGGGCCGGCTCCGGGATCGACGCGTCGACGGCGTCCATGAGCTCGGCGACCGAGTTCGCCCACTCTTCGTCACCCTCAAGGGCCTTGAGCGCGGAGACCTTCACGACCGGAGCGTCGTCGCCCGGGAACTCGTAGGTGCTCAGCAGCTCGCGGACCTCCATCTCGACGAGTTCGAGGATCTCCTCGTCGTCGACCATGTCGGACTTGTTGAGCGCGACGACGATGTACGGGACACCGACCTGGCGGGCCAGGAGCACGTGCTCCTTGGTCTGCGGCATCGGGCCGTCGGTCGCCGAGACCACCAGGATCGCGCCGTCCATCTGGGCGGCACCGGTGATCATGTTCTTGATGTAGTCGGCGTGACCGGGGCAGTCGACGTGGGCGTAGTGACGGGTCTCCGTCTGGTACTCCACGTGCGCGATGGAGATGGTGATACCGCGCTGCTTCTCTTCGGGCGCCTTGTCGATCTCGTCGAACGGGGTGTACGGGTTCAGGTCCGGGAACTTGTCGTGCAGGACCTTGGTGATGGCCGCCGTCAGCGTCGTCTTACCGTGGTCGATGTGACCGATGGTGCCGATGTTGACGTGCGGCTTAGTCCGCTCGAACTTCGCCTTCGCCACTGTCGTCCTCCTGTGGACTGCTTGGATCTACGTCGATTTACCTTGGGTCACAGCCCGCCGGGTCCAAAGACCCTTCGGGCCGTGCGGGTTATGCGGTTTGACTCGCCGTCCCGGGCGGCCGGTGTCCGAGATCTCCCACGGCCGTGGTCTCCCTCGAACAAGGCTGCCCGAAACTAACGCATCGGTTCCGGCTGTCCGCCGGTGGCCTGGGTGTTCGTGACTCGTGAGGCACTCGCACCCGGCCTTGCCATGCGGCTCGTACTACGGACCCGGCACCCGGACGGAAACCCGTCCGGGGCCGTGACTCGCTATCTACTCGCCCGTGGCCTTGGCGATACCCCGTTTCCGGATCATCTTCAAGGCCATCGTTGGAGTAACTACTCGCCCGTGGCCTTGGCGATGATCTCCTTGGCCACGTTCGCCGGAACCTCGGCGTACGAGTCGAACTGCATGCTGTAGCTCGCCCGGCCCTGGGTCTTCGACCGCAGGTCGCCGACGTAGCCGAACATCTCGCTCAGGGGGACCAGGGCCTTGACGGTGCGGGCGTTTCCACGCTCGCCCATCTCCTGGACCATCCCGCGGCGGGAGTTGAGGTCGCCGATGACATCACCCATGTTCTCCTCGGGAGTGATGACCTCAACGGCGAACATGGGTTCGAGCAGCACCGGATCGGCCTTGCGCGCGGCCTCCTTGAGGACCTGCGCACCGGCGATCTTGAAGGCCATCTCCGAAGAGTCGACCTCGTGGTACTGGCCATCGAGCAGTTCCAGCTTGATGCCGACCAGCGGGTAGCCGGCCAGCACGCCGTACTGCATCGAGTCCTGGGCACCGGCGTCCACCGACGGGATGTACTCCCGCGGGATGCGGCCACCGGTGACCTTGTTCTCGAACACGTAGGTCGGACCGTCCGACGTCATCTGGAGCGGCTCGATGGCCACGATGACGCGCGCGAACTGACCCGAACCACCGGTCTGCTTCTTGTGCAGGTACTCGACCTTGTCGACCCGCTTGCGGATCGTCTCGCGGTAGGCGACCTGCGGCTTGCCGATGTTGGCCTCGACGTTGAACTCGCGGCGCATGCGGTCCACCAGGATGTCCAGGTGGAGCTCGCCCATGCCGGAGATGACCGTCTGGCCGGTCTCCTCGTCGGTCTTGACCCGGAAGGTCGGGTCCTCCTCGGCGAGGCGCTGGATGGCGGTCGACAGCTTGTCCTGGTCGGCCTTCGACTTCGGCTCGATGGCCACCGAGATGACCGGCTCGGGGAACGTCATCGACTCCAGGATCACCGGGTTCGCCGTGTCGCACAGCGTGTCACCGGTGGTGGTCTGCTTGAGACCCTGGACGGCGATGATGTCACCGGCCTCCGCGAACGAGCGCTCCTCGCGCTTGTTGGCGTGCATCTGGTAGATCTTGCCGATGCGCTCCTTGCGGTCCTTGGTCGAGTTCACGACCTGGGTACCGGACTCGATGCGACCGGAGTAGACGCGCACGTAGGTCAGCTTGCCCAGGTGCTTGTCCGTCTGGATCTTGAAGGCCAGACCCGCGAAGGGGGCCTCATTGTCCGACGGACGGCTGTCCGGGGTCTCGCCGTCCATCTTCGTGCCGGCGATCGGCGGGATGTCCAGCGGCGACGGCAGGTAATCGATGACCGCGTCGAGCAGGGGCTGCACGCCCTTGTTCTTGAACGCGGTACCGGTCAGGACCGGGTTGGCCTTACCGGCGATCGTGGCCTTGCGGATCGCGGCCTTGATCTCCTCGACCGACAGCTCCTCGCCCTCAAGGAACTTCTCGGCGATCTCGTCGTCGACGTCGGCGAGGCCCTCAAGGAGCTTCTCGCGCCATTCGGCGGCGTCATCGGCGAGATCGGCGGGGATCTCCTCGATCTCGTAGTCCTCACCGATCTGCGTCTCACCGCGCCACACGAGCGCGCGCATGCCGACGAGGTCGACGACGCCGATGAAGTCGGACTCGTTGCCGATCGGGAGCTGCAGGACGAGGGGGTTGGCGCCGAGGCGCTCCACCATCATGTCCACGCAGCGGAAGAAGTTCGCGCCGGTGCGGTCCAGCTTGTTGACGAAGCACATGCGCGGAACGCCGTACTTGTCGGCCTGGCGCCAGACGTTCTCGGTCTGGGGCTCGACGCCGGCGACACCGTCGTAGACGGCGATCGCGGAGTCCAGCACGCGCAGGGACCGCTCGACCTCGACGGTGAAGTCGACGTGGCCGGGCGTGTCGATGATCTGGATCGTGTGGTCTTTCCACTCACACTTGGTGGCGGCGGAGGTGATGGTGATACCACGCTCCTGCTCCTGCTCCATCCAGTCCATCGTGGCAGCGCCGTCGTGGACCTCACCGATCTTGTACGTGATACCGGTGTAGAACAGGATCCGCTCAGTCGTGGTCGTCTTACCGGCATCGATGTGCGCCATGATGCCGATGTTGCGAAGCTTCGCCAGGGCGCTGTCGGCCTTAGCCACTGTCTTGTCCTGATTCTCTAGTCGTTTACCCACTGGCCGTGCGGTCTCACCCGTGGGGCCGTGTCTTGGGGATGTGCAGTTGTGTCTTCGCCATCACCCTCGGCACGTGCCGCGCTTCAGGTGCGTGAACGCACGCGTGCCGCCGGCTCTCGCCGACGGCTCCGTGTGCCGGGTGGATCGTCTCGACCCGCCCGACGGGAGCCATTTTCCCCGGTATCGGTGGCTCCTCGCGACTGTGTTTCAGGCCGCCAGGGCCGACCACCGGGATGGGTCCGTACCGGCGACCGCTGTCGCCACCGCCGGTACGGGCCTCGGGCTCCTACCAGCGGTAGTGAGCGAACGCCTTGTTCGACTCGGCCATCTTGTGGGTGTCCTCGCGGCGCTTGACCGCGGCACCGAGGCCGTTGCTGGCGTCCAGCAGCTCGTTCATGAGCCGCTCGGTCATGGTCTTCTCGCGACGGGCGCGGGAGAACTGGACCAGCCAGCGCAGCCCGAGCGTGGTGGCGCGGGCGGGACGGACGTCGACCGGCACCTGGTAGGTCGCGCCACCGACACGGCGGCTGCGGACCTCAAGGGCGGGCTTGACGTTGTCGAGGGCGCGCTTGAGCGTGACGACCGGGTCGGTCTCGGTCTTGCCACGGGTGCCCTCAAGGGCGGTGTAGACGATGCGCTCGGCGAGCTGGCGCTTACCGCGCACCAGCACCTTGTTGATGAGCTGCGTCACCAGAACCGAGTGGTAAACGGGGTCCGCGGCGAGCGGGCGGCGCGGAGCAGGGCCTTTACGAGGCATTGTTAGCTCTTCTCCTTCTTCGCGCCGTAGCGGCTGCGGGCCTGCTTGCGGTCACGGACACCCTGGGTGTCGAGCGATCCACGGACGATCTTGTAGCGGACACCCGGAAGGTCCTTAACACGGCCGCCGCGCACGAGCACGATCGAGTGCTCCTGCAGGTTGTGGCCGACGCCGGGGATGTAGGCGGTCACCTCGAAGCCGCTCATGAGGCGGACACGCGCGACCTTCCGCAGGGCGGAGTTCGGCTTCTTCGGGGTGGTGGTGTACACACGCGTGCACACGCCGCGTCGCTGAGGGCAGCCCTTCAGCGCAGGTGTCTTGCTCTTGCTGACCTTGGCCTTGCGGCCCTTTCGGACCAGCTGCTGGATCGTTGGCACCGGGTTTCCCGTCTCCTTTGTGGCTCCTCTTGGCATCCCGTTCGCCGGAGCCGAGCCGTCTTCTCCTGGTTATTTCGATATCGCTTGGTGTGCGTGCTCTTGTCCGTCCCCCGCGCTCGGGCGTGTCGCCTTCGCACATCTCAAACCGAGCGGGTCTGAGCATCTGGGGGTACGCCGCTCCGAAGCGGAGCGCGCACGGCCCGGACCGGCGGCTTGGGGACCTTGAGTCCCAAAGCGCATGGTCCAAGCGCTGACTGAAGCCTACCTACCATAGACATGCCAGGTCGCGGCGGACCCGGGTTCGACCGGAGACGTGCCCGGTCTCACCATGTGAGTTCGGGCGGTCGCTTCCGGTGCCGCCGGTCCGCCGACGCGGTTTCAGTCCGCAGACAGATCTCGCCTGCCGGGATTCCCACGCGGTTCCTCCCGGAGGGCGGCCCCGCCTGAGCGAGAGCACACCGCCGACCAGGATAGCCCGTCCGGCGTGCCGTCATCCACAGGGGGTCACCGCGGGGCGGGGCTCTTGCTCACTCCGTGAGTGGGGATGACCGTCGGGTCCATCGGGCCGTTGTCGCCGCCGTTCCCGGTCGAGAGCGCGGCCACCACCAGGAACATCAGGATGGTCAGGAACAGCCCGGCCCCGCTGATCACCATCCCGGTGATCGCCGTGCCGCGCCCGGTGTACTCGCCGTTCGACAGGCGCACCTGGCGCAGGCCGATGAAGGACAGCACCAGGCCCATGCCGCCCAGGAAGACCGCCAGGACGGTGAACGCGATGCCGAAGACCGCGTCCCGGAACGCCACCCCCGCGCACAGCACCGCCACGGCGGTGAGGATCGCGGCCGACCCGGCCAGCACTCCCCCGATGGCCGGCCCGGAGTGGATCGGCTTGATCTGCGGCAGCATCAGCTGGTACCCGGCCGGTCCCGGCTGCAACTGCCCGGTGTAGCCGTAGGGCATCTGCGGACGCCCGATGCGCGGCGGCACCGGCGTCGGCGCGCCCATCGGCTGCCTGACCACCGGCTGCGGCGCGGGCTGCGGCGGCTGGACCGGCGGCAGCAGCGGCTCGGGCCGGTAGGCGGGCGGCACGATCGGCGCGCCCCGGAAGTCGGGCCCCGGGATCGCCGTCACCGGCGCGTCCTCCACGGGCCCGTCGTCGAAGAAGGGCCGGGCGCCGCGGTCGGCGGGCGGGCGCGTGGCACCGGGCTCGCCGTTGTCCCAGCTCGGCTGCGCGGGCTCATGGACGGGGGGACGCGTCGCCCCGGGCTCACCGCCGGGCCAGACCGGCTCGCCATTGCCGCCCGGCGCGGCCCAGCCGCCGGTCTCCTCACGACGTTCCTGCTCGCTCACCGGCAGCTCAATCCACGTTCGAAGGGAAGTCGGCGGTCCCGCCCGGCGAACCGCCCACCCGCACGGCCAGCCAGACGACCACCCCGAGCAGGACCGCGCCCAGCGCGATGAGCAGGGCCAGCCGGGCCAGGAACCGCCCGCGCCGGACCTTCACGCTGCCGGTCAGGAAGCCCTTGGAGGCCAGGATCTCCGCCTCGGCCTCACCGGCCAGGCGCAACGCGAGGATCGCGGGCACCACCCCGCCGATGAACGGCGCGGTGATCACCCCGACGATCGCCAGCCCGAACGCCGTCGCCGCCTTCGTCGAGGGCACGGGGTCGGGATCGCGCGGATCGCGAATCTCACCGAGGGCCTGCTGCTGCACCCCACCATCATGCCCTCCCGGGGAGGAACGGGCGCCGACGGGAGGTTTTTCCCTCGCCGGTTCAGCAGTCCCCCTCGTAGTACAGGTTCACGCCCCGCCAGCCCCCGTCGTGTTCCCTCATCACCACCGCCACGCGCTGCTCGGGCTTGTCGGCCGGATCGGCCGGCTCGCCGTCCCGCAGCTCACGCCGTCCGTCGTAGTCGACGCAGGCCGTCACCCGGTACCCGCCGCCGGTGACCTCCTCCTCGGCCACGACCCGGCGGGCGACCTCGCCCCGGACGGCGCCCCCGGCCGCGGCCCGCTCGGCGATCACCCGCCGCAGCGTGGTCAGCAGCGGGTCGGCGGCCACGACCAGGTCCGGATCGCCCGCCCGCTCGGCGCGTCCCCAGGCGACCCAGAACTCCTCGTACCCGGACGACAGCCCGGCCGGAGGGGACGCGGCCCGCGGCGCCGGGCCGCCGCATCCGGCCAGCGCCAGGAGGGTCACCACCAGCCATTTCATGTCGCCGCCCGCGCCTTCGCCAGCTGCGCGTCCTGGCCCCGCCGGACCGCGTCGAGCTCGGCGGCGTGCCCGGCGGCCAGCCGCTCCTGGTAGGCGCCGACCAGGCCGCGCCAGGTCGCGGGCAGGCCCACCGCGTCCTTGCAGGCGACGTCGGCGGTGGCCAGGGACCGCTCGACGTCGGTGACCGCCTCGGGCCAGTACTGCCACTGCGCCTCGGCGGGCTCGGCGTAGCGGTGGCCCCGGCCGGACATGCACGCGCTCCACGCGTCGAGGGCCGCTCTCCCCCGCTCGTCGGCGTGTGCGCCGTCCTCCGCCTCGCCCGCCAGCCGCGAGACGATGGACGTGTCGGGCCCGGCCAGCGCCCGCCGCGCCTCACCGGCGCAGCCCCCGTCCGGAACGCCGGCGGGCGCGGTCTCCCCGGGCATGGGACCGGCGTAGGCGACGCGCACCGCACGGTCGGTGGTGGACAGGCGCTCGCGCAGCCGCGGCGGCGGGCGGTACCCGTACTCGGCGGCGTGCGCGGCGTCCAGGAGGCCGATCGACAGGCCCGACTCCCACGGCCTGGCCGCCGGGACCGGGTCGGGCGCCCAGTCGTGGCCGAGCCGCGCCATGCACCGCGCGGTCAGGCCGTCGACGGCGGCGGCGATCTCCGGGGCGGGACGGAAGGCGTCCAGCGGGAGGGCGGCGGCCGCGTCCAGCGGCACCGGCCCGGCGCCCCCGCCGCACGCGGCGAATACCGGCAGCACCAGCGCCGACAGCAGGATTTCCCTGAATGGCTTCATTATCCCTCCCCGCGTAACATTGGCTTACCCGAGGCGTCATAAAAGCGTCTGGAAATGAGCGATGACCTCGCCGAATTCCCTCGTTGCGCAATGGGCAAAAATCTCGGCTCCCGATCTGTGCACGCATCTACCCTGCGCGAAATACCGGGCGAAACGGGTACGCGCGAACGACGTCAACGCGCACCCGTCCCGATCAGCACGGGCCGATCCCGCCCGTCCAGGTGATGACCGAGTCGTGCGAGTATCCGGTGACACCCGTCTTCAGGTTGGTGTGGTAGTTCCATTCCCCGACGTAGCAGTACACGTTGGCGCCATCGCCGCGGTAGCCCAGGCCGTCCGGCCCGCCCCACCCCGGGTTGTGCCAGATCCTGGCCCCGTCGGCGGTGTAGTCGCCCGGATTCGCCGAGACCACCGGCGCCGCCACGACCATGCCCATGACCGCGATGCCCGCCACCGCCAGGGCCTTCAGGCCCCACATACCGCGGCGGAAATTGAACGGTTTACGCATTAGCCGCTCCTCCCCTTGAGTGCTCCTTGCGTGAACGTTCGGGGACGGGTGGCGCCTGTTCCGAAACCGCATGTCCGGCCGCGTGCGCGGCCCGTTCCCAAGGGCCAACCTACGCACGCCCGATCGGCCAATTCAAGGGCAAACAGCGGCATTGACGACTTCCCGCCAAGTGGGTGACTATTGCGCAGCGCGAGCGAGATGTGACATCCTGCGAATGACATCCCGACCCACCCGAACCCCTAGGGGGACTTTGCCATGGCGGAAAGGGCAGGTCAGCGGCCCAACTCGCGGCAGCTGAGGATCTTGCTCCTGATGCATGACGGATACACCGATCAGCAGATCGCCGACGAGCTCTACCTGGGAATGCGCACGGTCGAGCGCGAGATCAACCGCCTCATGCGAATGTCCGGAAGCCGATCGAGGTTCACCCTGGGCGCCGCCGCGACCCGCCTGGGCTGGCTGGGCGCCGCGACGCACTGAGACGACCCCGCACCGACCCGCAAGAACCCGCAGCACACCGACCGCCGCCACCGGCCGGACCCGGCACGCGCACCCGCCGCCGGGAATGCGGACCCATCGGGACGCCGGATGCCCGCGCGCCCGATCACCGCGCGGATCCCCGCCACGGATCCGCCGCACCGGGATCAACGACGACCCGCAGCGCGCGCGGGCGGCTCATGCTGCCCGCGCGCGGGGCCCGTCCAGCACACGGCGACTCCCCGCCACACCGCGTCCGCGGCCCCCTGCGCGCCTTCAAGAACCACGCTCGACGTGATCGTGGCCGTGACCGTCATCGAGGCCGGCGTGGACGTCCCGAACGCGACGATGATGGTCATCCTGGACGCCGACCGCTTCGGGGTGTCCCGGCTCCACAGGCTGCGCGGCCGGGCCGTGCCCGCTGGCCGGCGAGGCCCTGGCCTCCTGGCCTCCTGGCCTCCTGGCCTCCTGGCCTCCTGGCCTCCTGGCCTCCTGGCCTCCTGGCGAGCATCGCCACACCCGGCGATACCCCCGCCGCGGCGCCCCGAAACGCGCTCCAGCTCGGCGTCTTCCCGCCACGCTCCCCCGCCCCGGCCCCACCTTCATCCCGCTTCTGACGCAAACCCGACCGTTCCTCCCGTTGCCACAGTGAATATCCGTCTTGCCCCACCCTCACTCGCGTGGCATCATCCACCCTGCGGTGGGGAAGCACCGGCGGCACCGCTCGCCGTCCGGTCGTCGCGGGATACGGGGTGAGGAGCATGTCGGCTGATCCCGGCCTATACGGGAACCTGCACGAACACCGGGAAATGCATCGGGACAACAGAATCCGGCCGGAGAACTCCCGGCCGCGCACCAGGCGCGGTCCGGACCGCCTCAACGAACGGCAGACGCACATCGTCACGCTGCTCGCGGAGGGCGCCTCCGACGTACAGATCGCACGTCGCCTGTACATCGGCCAGCGCACGGTCCAGCGGGAGGTCGCGTCCTTGATGTCGCAGGTGGGGGCGGCGTCGAGATTCGCGCTGGGAGCGGAGGCGGCCCTGCGGGGCTGGCTCTGACCCAGGGGACTCACGACGAAAAAAGGCCCCCCTCCCGTGCTGGGAGGGGGGCCTCAAACGTGCTTAGAACGTACCGCCGATGTCGAAGTCGTCCAGCGGCACCGCGGCGCCGCCACCCGGACCGAAACCGAAACCGGTCGGCTCGTCGTACCCGGACATCGAGTACACGCGCGCCTTGGCCTCCTCGGTCGGCTCGACCCGGACGTTGCGGTACTTGGCGATGCCCGTACCGGCCGGGATGAGCTTACCGATGATGACGTTCTCCTTGAGGCCGACGAGGAAGTCGCCCTTGGCGTTCATGGCCGCCTCGGTGAGCACGCGGGTGGTCTCCTGGAAGGAGGCCGCCGACAGCCACGAGTCGGTCGCGAGCGACGCCTTGGTGATACCCATCAGCACGGGACGGCCGGAGGCCGGCTCCTCGCCCTCGGCGACGATGCGGCGGTTCTCGGTCTCGAACCGCGCGCGGTCGGTCAGCGAGCCGGGCAGGAACTCCGTCGCGCCCGAGTCGATGACGGTGACGCGCTTGAGCATCTGCCGCACGATGATCTCGATGTGCTTGTCGTGGATGAGCACACCCTGCGAGCGGTACACCTTCTGCACCTCGTCCACCAGGTGCATCTGCACCTGACGCGGGCCGAGGATGCGCAGGAGCTCGTGCGGGTCGATGGTGCCCTCGTGCAGCTTGTCGCCGACGCCGACGTGACCGCCGTCGTGGACGCGCAGCCGCACACGCCGCGAGATCTTGTCGTACACGACCTCTTCGCCGCCGTCGTCGGGGACGATGACGATCTTGCGCGACTTGTCGGTGTCCTCGATGCGGACCCGGCCGGCGACCTCCGCGATGGAGGTCTTGCCCTTCGGGACGCGCGCCTCGAAGATCTCCTGGACACGCGGCAGACCCTGCGTGATGTCGTCACCCGCCACACCACCGGTGTGGAAGGTACGCATCGTCAGCTGGGTACCGGGCTCACCGATGGACTGGGCGGCGATGATGCCGACCGCCTCACCGATGTCCACGCGCTTACCGGTCGGCATGGACCGCCCGTAGCAGGCGCCGCAGACACCGATCGCCGACTCGCAGGTCAGCACCGAGCGGACCCGGACCTCCTGGACGCCGTTGGCGACCAGCGCGTCGATGAGCGGCGCGGACAGGTCGGTGCCCTCGGCGACGATCAGGTTGCCCTTGTCGTCGGAGATGTCCTCGGCGATGGTGCGCGCGTAGACGGCCGTTTCGGCGTGCTCGTGCTTGGTGATCGAGCCGTCTTCGTGCTTGTCGGCGATGGGCAGGCGGATCGCGCGCTCGGTGCCGCAGTCCTCCTCGCGCACGATGACGTCCTGCGACACGTCCACCAGACGGCGGGTCAGGTAACCCGAGTCGGCGGTACGCAGCGCGGTGTCGGCCAGACCCTTGCGGGAACCGTGCGTCGAGATGAAGTACTCCAGCACCGACAGGCCCTCACGCAGCGAGGACTTGATCGGGCGCGGGATGATGTCGCCCTTCGGGTTGGCCACCAGGCCACGGATCGCGGCGATCTGCCGCAGCTGCAGCATGTTGCCTCGGGCACCGGAGTTGATCATCTTCCACAGGGGGTTCTCCTGCGGCAGCGAGTGCTCCAGCTCCTTGGCGACCTCGTTGGTGGCGTTGGTCCAGATGCCGATCAGCTCGACGCGGCGCTCCTCGGCGGTCAGCAGACCGCGCTGGAACTGCTTCTCGATGCGCTCGGCTTCCTTCTCGTACCGCTCCAGGATCTCGGCCTTGCGGGCCGGCGGGACGACGTCCTCGATGCCGATGGTGACGCCCGACCAGGTGGCCCAGTGGAAACCGGCCTCCTTGAGCGCGTCCAGCGACGCCGCCAGCTGCACCTTGGGGTACCGCTCGGCGAGGTCGTTGACGATGTCGGACAGCTGGCTCTTGCGGACCTCGTAGTTCACGAAGCGGTAGTCGACGGGCAGGGTCTCGTTGAACAGGACCCGGCCGAGGGTGGTGTCGACGATCAGCGGCGTGCCGGTCTCCCACTCCTCCGGAGCCGACCACGCGGGGGCGGCGCCGTTGTCGATGGTGGAGATGCCCTCCAGGCGGATCTTGATCGGCGCCTGCAGGTTCAGCTCGTTGGCGTCGTGCGCCATGAGCGCCTCGGCGACCGAGCTGAAGGACCGGCCCTTGCCGATCACATCGTCACGGCCGTGCGTCAGGTGGTAGAGGCCGATGATCATGTCCTGGGTGGGCATGGTCACCGGACGGCCGTCCGACGGCTTGAGGATGTTGTTGCTGGACAGCATGAGGATGCGGGCCTCGGCCTGCGCCTCCGCCGACAGCGGCACGTGCACGGCCATCTGGTCGCCGTCGAAGTCGGCGTTGAAGGCGGTGCAGACCAGCGGGTGGATCTGGATGGCCTTGCCCTCGACCAGCTGCGGCTCGAAGGCCTGGATGCCCAGACGGTGCAGCGTGGGCGCACGGTTCAGCATGACCGGGTGCTCGGTGATGACCTCTTCGAGGACGTCCCACACGACCGGACGCGCGCGCTCGACCATGCGCTTGGCCGACTTGATGTTCTGCGCGTGGTTGAGATCCACCAGGCGCTTCATCACGAACGGCTTGAACAGCTCCAGCGCCATCTGCTTGGGCAGACCGCACTGGTGCAGCTTCAGGCGCGGGCCGACGACGATGACCGAACGGCCCGAGTAGTCGACGCGCTTGCCCAGCAGGTTCTGGCGGAAACGACCCTGCTTGCCCTTCAGCATGTCGCTGAGGGACTTCAGGGGCCGGTTGCCGGGACCGGTCACCGGGCGGCCGCGACGGCCGTTGTCGAACAGGGCGTCGACCGACTCCTGCAGCATGCGCTTCTCGTTGTTCACGATGATCTCGGGCGCACCGAGGTCGATGAGGCGCTTGAGGCGGTTGTTGCGGTTGATGACCCGGCGGTACAGGTCGTTGAGGTCGGAGGTCGCGAAGCGGCCACCGTCCAGCTGCACCATCGGGCGCAGCTCCGGCGGGATCACCGGCACGCAGTCCAGGACCATGCCCATCGGCGAGTTGCCGGTGGTGGCGAACGCCGCGACGACCTTCAGGCGCTTCAGGGCGCGGACCTTCTTCTGGCCCTTCCCGGAGCGGATGGTCTCGCGCAGCAGCTCCGACTCCTCGGCCAGGTCGAGGTTGGCGAGGAGCTCCTTGATGGCCTCGGCGCCCATCCCGCCCTTGAAGTAGTCGCCGAAGCGGTCGTACAGCTCGCGGTAGAGCATCTCGTCGCCGATGAGCTGCTTGGCGTCGAGCTTGCGGAAGGTGTCCAGGACCTCTTCGAGCCGGTCGATCTCGCGCTGGGCCTTGTCGCGCAGCTGGCGCATCTCGCGCTCGCCGCCCTCCTTGACCTTGCGGCGGACGTCGGAACGGGCGCCCTCGGCCTCCAGCTCGGCCAGGTCGGCCTCCAGCTTGGACGCGCGCTTCTCCAGCTCGGCGTCCCGCATGTTCTCCAGCTGGCGCTTCTCGGCGGCGATCTCGTTCTCGACCGTCGACATGTCGCGCGTGCGCGCCTCGGCGTCCACCGAGGTGATCACGTAGGCGGCGAAGTAGATGATCTTCTCAAGGTCCTTGGGCGCGATGTCCAGGAGGTAACCCAGACGCGACGGAACGCCCTTGAAGTACCAGATGTGGGTGACGGCGGCGGCCAGCTCGATGTGGCCCATCCGCTCACGGCGCACCTTCGCCCGGGTCACCTCGACGCCGCAGCGCTCGCAGATGATGCCCTTGAAGCGGACGCGCTTGTACTTGCCGCAGTAGCACTCCCAGTCACGGGTCGGACCGAAGATCTTCTCGCAGAAGAGCCCGTCCTTCTCCGGCTTCAGGGTGCGGTAGTTGATGGTCTCCGGCTTCTTCACCTCACCGTGCGACCACTGACGGATGTCCTCTGCGGTGGCCAGACCGATCCGGAGCTCATCGAAGAAGTTCACGTCGAGCACTTGGTTTCAATCCCCTTGTTGTTGCTAGCACTGTCTATGGGGTCTTGGCGGGAGCCGCCAGCCGAAGCGGCGGCTCCCATCGATCTGACCTAGGCGCCTTCGAGGTCGACGCTGCTCGGCTCGTGCCGGGACAGGTCGATGCCGAGCTCCTCCGCAGCGCGGAAGATCTCGTCATCGGTGTCGCGCATTTCCAGCGCCACACCATCGCTCGAAAGGACCTCGACGTTCAGGCACAGGGACTGAAGCTCCTTCAGCAGCACCTTGAACGACTCCGGGACGCCGGGCTCGGGGATGTTCTCGCCCTTGACGACGGCCTCGTAGACCTTCACGCGGCCGACGACGTCGTCGGACTTGATGGTGAGCAGCTCCTGCAGGGCGTAGGCGGCGCCGTACGCCTGCATGGCCCAGCACTCCATCTCACCGAAGCGCTGACCACCGAACTGGGCCTTACCACCGAGCGGCTGCTGCGTGATCATCGAGTACGGACCCGTCGACCGCGCGTGGATCTTGTCGTCCACCAGGTGGTTCAGCTTCAGGATGTACATGTAGCCCACGGCGATCGCGTCCGGGATCGGCTCGCCGGAGCGGCCGTCGTACAGACGCGCCTTGCCGTTACCGCCGACCATGCGCTCGCCGTCGCGGTTGGGCAGGGTGTTCTCCAGGAGACCGACGATCTCGTCCTCGTGGACACCGTCGAAGACCGGCGTACCCACGTTCGAGTTCGGCGGGGCCTCATCGGCGCCGATGGAACGCAGCGCCTTCTTCCAGTCGGCGTCCTCGCCCTCGATCTTCCAGCCCTGCTTGGCGATCCACCCGAGGTGGACCTCCAGGACCTGGCCGATGTTCATGCGGCCGGGCACGCCCAGCGGGTTCAGGACCACGTCGACAGGGGTTCCGTCGGAGAGGAACGGCATGTCCTCCTGCGGCACGATCTTCGAGATGACGCCCTTGTTGCCGTGACGGCCGGCGAGCTTGTCACCATCGGAGATCTTGCGCTTCTGGGCCACGTAGACGCGGACCAGCTCGTTCACGCCGGGCGACAGCTCGTCGCCGTCGTCGCGGGAGAACGTGCGCACGCCGATGACCGTGCCGGTCTCGCCGTGCGGCACCTTCAGGGAGGTGTCGCGGACCTCGCGGGCCTTCTCACCGAAGATGGCGCGCAGCAGGCGCTCCTCCGGGGTCAGCTCGGTCTCACCCTTCGGGGTGACCTTGCCGACGAGGATGTCGCCGTCGCGGACCTCGGCGCCGATGCGGATGATGCCGCGCTCGTCGAGGTCGGCCAGCATCTCCTCGGAGACGTTCGGGATGTCCCGGGTGATCTCCTCCGGACCGAGCTTGGTGTCACGGGCGTCGACCTCGTGCTCCTCGATGTGCACCGAGGTGAGCTCGTCCTCCTGCACGAGGCGCTGCGACAGGATGATCGCGTCCTCGTAGTTGTGACCCTCCCACGACATGAACGCCACGAGGAGGTTCTTGCCGAGGGCCATCTCGCCCTTTTCGGTCGAGGGACCGTCGGCGAGGACCTGGCCGCGCTCGACCCGGTCGCCCTCGTTGACCACGGGGATCTGGTTCACGCACGTGCCGGCGTTGCTGCGGCGGAACTTGTGCAGCAGGTAGGTGCGGCGCAGGCCGTCGTCCTGGTGGACGGTGACGTAGTCGGCGCACAGGTCCTCGACGACACCGGCCTCTTCGGCCACCACGACGTCACCGGCGTCGACGGCGGCGCGGTACTCCATGCCGGTACCGACCACGGGCGACTTCGGCCGGATGAGCGGCACGGCCTGCCGCTGCATGTTCGCGCCCATGAGGGCACGGTTGGCGTCGTCGTGCTCAAGGAACGGGATCATCGCGGTGGCGACCGAGGTCATCTGCCGCGGCGAGACGTCCATGTAGTCGACGAGGTCGGGGGTGACCAGGTCGGCCTCACCGCCCTTACGGCGAACCAGGACGCGGTCGGTGACGAAGGTGCCGTCGGCCTTGATGCGCTCGTTGGCCTGGGCCTTGATATAGCGGTCCTCTTCGTCGGCCGTCAGGTAGTCGATCTGGTCGGTGACCACACCGTCGACGACCTTGCGGTACGGCGTCTCGATGAACCCGAAGGGGTTCACGCGGGCGAAGGAGGACAGCGCGCCGATCAGGCCGATGTTCGGGCCCTCGGGCGTCTCGATCGGGCACATGCGGCCGTAGTGCGACGGGTGAACGTCGCGGACCTCCATGCCGGCGCGGTCGCGCGACAGACCACCCGGGCCCAGCGCGGACAGGCGGCGACGGTGGGTCATGCCCGCCAGCGGGTTGACCTGGTCCATGAACTGCGACAGCTGCGAGGTGCCGAAGAACTCCTTGATCGCCGCCACGACGGGACGGATGTTGATCAGGGTCTGCGGCGTGATCGCCTCGACGTCCTGCGTGGTCATGCGCTCGCGGACGACGCGCTCCATGCGGGACAGGCCGACGCGGACCTGGTTCTGGATCAGCTCGCCGACGGTGCGCAGGCGGCGGTTGCCGAAGTGGTCGATGTCGTCCGGCTCGTAGCCCTCTTCGCCCTGGTGGAGGCGGACGAGGTACTCGATCGTGGCGACGAGGTCCTCTTCGGTGAGCGTGTTGGTCCGCACCGGGTCCTCGGCGTGGAACTTCTTGTTCAGCTTGTAACGCCCGACCTTGGCCATGTCGTAGCGCTTCGGGTTGAAGAAGAGGTTCTCCAGCAGCGCCTGCGCGTTGTCCTTGGTCGGCGGCTCGCCCGGGCGGAGCTTCCGGTAGATGTCGAGCAGCGCCTCATCGGTGCCGGCGACGTGGTCCTTCTCCAGCGTGGCCATCATGATCTCGGACCAGCCGAAGCGCTCGCGGATCTGCTCGCCGGACCAGCCGATCGCCTTGAGCAGGACGGTGACGGCCTGGCGGCGCTTGCGGTCGATGCGGACACCGACGGTCTCGCGCTTGTCGACGTCGAACTCCAGCCACGCGCCGCGGCCGGGGATGACCTTGACGTTGGTGAGGTCGCGGTCGGAGGTCTTGTCCGGGAACTTGTCGAAGTACACGCCGGGGGAACGCACCAGCTGCGAGACCACGACGCGCTCGGTGCCGTTGATGATGAAGGTGCCCTTGGGCGTCATCATCGGGAAGTCGCCCATGAACACCGTCTGGCTCTTGATCTCGCCGGTGTTGTGGTTGATGAACTCGGCGGTGACGAAGAGCGGCGCGCAGTAGGTGAGGTCCTTCTCCTTGCACTCTTCGGTGGAGGCCTTCACCTCGTCGAAGCGCGGGTTGGAGAAGGAAAGCGACATGGTGCCCGAGAAGTCCTCGATGGGACTGATCTCTTCCAGGATCTCGTCGAGACCGCACTTGGGCGATGTCTCGTCGGCGACCCGGGCGCGCCACGCCTCATTCCCGACGAGCCAGTCGAAGGACTCGTTCTGGATGGCGAGGAGGTTGGGTACCTCAAGAGTCTCCTTGATCCGGCCGAATGAGATTCGGCGAGGAGCGAGAGCGCTCGAGGTGAGATTGGTCTTCGCAGGGCGGGAAGCTGCCAAGATGCGTCCTTCCGAGGACCTGTGTTGCAACGGCCGTTTAGCGCGCACCCCACACGACCCGTGTCAAACCGGCCGTCTTATCAACGGAGACGCCAAGGCGAAACGAAGACGCTCTTCGAATCGGACAAATGCGTCCAGAAGTCGCGATAAGCGGACAGGTCCCCACGAGTTCAGTAGCGAGAGGGCAGCGCAAACTAGCAGTGTAGCCGAAGCACAGACAACTGTCCAGGCGCCCCTTTGAACCCCCAGGCGGACGCCTCTTGGAACAAGTGTGGCCACGCGTGGTGGCGTTGTCTGCGCATAGCTTGCCTTGACGGAGGTCACGTCGTCAAGGGGGTCGGCGTGTTTTGGTCACGAAGCCGTCACGGTGACGGGTGGTGCGAATGTGACACGAGTCGACCCGGACTCCGCACCACGGCCCGCCGACCTCGGCAAAGTCCCCCACCGAAGCCCGAACCCACCCTGACCGGCCCCTGAGGAGCACGACGGCGATCGATTCGAACAGGTGATCGCGTCCGGGCGTGTCGCACCGCGCGCCACGACGGCGTCCGGGCGGGGAAGAGGAGCGGGAGGAAGGGTGCGCGTGAGGGGAGTGCGCGGAGATGAGAGTACGCGCCCCGCGCACCCGCACCGCGAGGAGGGCGGGCGGAGCGGGATGGAAGAACGGACGCGGAACGCGGGTGGAATGAATGCGAAACGGACCGCCCGCGCCGATCGGGTGATTCGCCCGCGATTCACCCGTGCGTGCAATGAATGCGGCGGCGGTGAGCGCTACCGGCGGAGTTGGGCGGAATGGGTGCGGTGGAGTGGTGGTGGAGTTGTGGTGGTGGAGTGGCGATGGCGTGATTGAGCGGCGTGAATGGGGCGGGGACGTGCGCCATGGCGGCATTGGGTGATTTCGGGCGCGGTGTCCCCCGGGCCGGACGTCACGGTGATCGCGGCCGGGTGGGCCGGGTGGGCCACTCGGTGGCGGTGCCGGCGCCGCCCGCGTGACATCGCGAGGCGCACCCGCTCGGTGGACGTGCGGAAGCCGCGTCGCCTTCCGGCCGGTTCGCCGCCGCCACCGCCGGTGTTCGCTCCGGGCCTGCTGGGCCGCAGTGGCCCGCGACACCGAGAGGCCGTGCGGAAGCCGCGCCGACCTCCGGCGAGTTCGCCACCGTGACCGCCAACATTCGCTCCCGGCCCGCCGGGCCGCAGTCGCCCGCACGACACCGAGAGGCCGTGCGGAAGCGGCGCCACCCTCCGACCGGTTCGCCACCGGCGACGTTCCCTCGCCCTTCAGGCGTCGCGGGCGGGCGGTGGACACGGGTCACTTGAGGCGGCGTGATCCGCTTTCGCCCGCGGTGTCCGGTGCGCTCGGTGCCTCGACCCGGTTCACACGTCGGCCGAGGCGCGCGGGCTGCCGGCCGTGCGAACCCGCACGGCGGGCGAAAGGGTCACCCCGGCGGCCTCGGCCCGCTCGCCTGACGGCGATGTCACGACACCCGGCCGCGCCACGCGACCGAAGCTCACGCCGCGCTCTCACCGCGGGCCGCGCCGGGTGCGGCGAGCTCGTGCCCGGCGATCGGCGCGCGAGGTGCCCGCTTTCGCCGGTCGTGTCGGCGGCTTCCCGGCTCGCCCGAAGCACCGGGCGCGTCGGATGGTGCGACTCGGGCATGCCGTCCTTCACCCCACCTGCGGCTTACTCGAAGCACCGGCACGCCACGGGCCCGCGAGGCCTTTTCCCCACGGCCCGGTCTTCCGGCTACGCCCGCCCCGCCCCGCGTGCCGGTGGCCTCCGTCGTGGCGCGGCTCAGGCGCGGCGAGCGCGGCGGCCGTCCCACCCGTCTCTCTCACCCCTCGCGCACCAGCGGCGCGAGTGCGGCGACGATCTCCGCCACCTCACGCAGCTCGCCCGAGGCGACGGCGATGGTGACGTCGTAGGCCTCGTCGTTGGTCGCGGTCACCGTGACGCCGTTGATCTCGCAGGTCACGGCGGCGGCGATCCAGGCGGGGCGTTTGTTCCCGTCGATGAGCGGGTGACCCTGCCCCAAAGATCGGGTGCCACCGAATGAAAGATCGCCGCGGCCTTCTCCAGCACGGTCGGGTGTCTCTCCACGCCGAACAGGAGGGTGCGGGGTCGCTGGGCGGCCGACTCCAGGAGGTTCTCGTCGCGGACGAGCACGGTCCCGGTGACGGCGAGGCCGGCGAGGCGGCGGAGGTGGGCGGTGGTGAGGTGGCGGATCACGGGGTCACCTCCCGAGGCGTTCGCCTATCCCCAAAACCCCCACCACCCCCTTTCCCGGGTGGTTCGATGGTCCCGACGCCGTGGGAAGGGACCGTCATGAAGATCGTCGTCATCGGCTCCAGCGGGATGGTCGGTTCGCGGATCACCGCCGAGGCCTTGTCGCGCGGCCATGAAGTGGTGGGCGTGAACCGGGAGGGGAAGGCGCCGTCGGCGGATCCGGGGCTGACGGCGGTGGCCGCCGACGCGGGTGACACGCAGGCCATCGCGGGTCTGGCGGCCGAGGCGGACGCCGTGGTCTCGGCGGTCTCGCCGCCGCGGGACGGGTCGCCGCCGGTGGGGCCGTTCCTGGCCACGGCGGCGTCGATCATCGGCGCGGCGCGGGAGTCGGGGACGTCGCGGCTGGTGTGGGTGGGCGGCGCGGGGAGCCTGGAGGTCGGGGGGAACCGGCGGCTTCAGGACACCGAGGGTTTCCCGGACGCCTACAAGGGCGAGGCGGCGGCGCAGGCGGAGGTGCTGGACGTGTTCCGGGAGACCGCCGATCTGGACTGGACCTACATCTCCCCGGCGGCCGAGATCGCGCCGGGTGAGCGCACGGGCGTGTTCCGGACGGGCGGGAACTTCCTGCTGACCGACGCCGAGGGCCGCTCGCGGATCTCGGCGGAGGACTACGCGGTGGCGGTGGTGAACGAGCTGGAGGCGAACCGGCACGTGCGGGAGCGCATGACCGTCGCCTACTGACCTGATGGAAAACGGGAACGACCGGCACCACGGGAGCCGGTCGTCCCCGTATCTACAGGCCCTTGAGCGAGGTGATCTTCCAGCCGTCGCCGACCGGGACCATGGTCACCAGGACGCGGTTCTGGTCGACCTTCTCGCCGGTGATGTTGTCGTTGCGGCGGGTCTGGTCGACGAAGAGGAGCACGTCGACGGACTTGGGTTTGAAGGAGAAGGGCGAGCCGTTCTCCACCGCGACCACGCCGGCGGAGGTGACGGGCGCGACGAGGACGGCCTTCTCCTGCTCGGCCTGGACGCGCAGGGCGTCCATCTGCTTGGCGTAGTCGTCCTTGTAGGCGCCGGTCAGGTGGGCCATGCCGTTGTTCTTGGCGGAGTCGAAGCTGCGGTAGTCGTAGGCGAGGACGGCCTGGACGCCGACGACGGCTTCGGCCTGGGCGGCGGCGACGGCCTTGTCGACGGCTTCGGCGCGGTAGGCGAACCAGGTGACGCCGCCGCCGAGGAGCAGGGCGAGGACGGCGACCGCGGTCAGCCTCAGGGACGCCGCGCGCAGGCGGGCGGCGCTGTTGCGGCGGGCGCGGGCGGGCGCCCGGCGGGGCCCGGGGCTGGGTTTGCGCGCGGGGGCGGTGGTGGCGTCCTCGGTGGGTCGCGGTGCCGGGCGCGGCCGGGTGGTGGTCGTGCCGCCGCTCTTCTTCCCGCGCAGGTTCCGCGAGACGTATTTGCCGCTCATCCCACGAACTCCAGTTTCGAGATGCGCCAGACGCCGTCGCCGCCGAGGGTGAGGCCGAGTTTGACGCGGTAGTGCAGCAGCCGCCCGTCGGGGGCGTTGACGTTGCTGACCTGGGCGTCGCAGGCGACGATGACGCCGGCGGAGTCGGTGTCGGTCTGGTAGACGGGGTCGCCGTGCAGGATCGCCTTGGACAGGACCTTGCCGACGGAGGCGGCCTTGTTGGCCACGATGGTCTCCTTGAGGGCGGCCTGGCCGTTCTTGAACTGGTCGCCGAATTCGCCGGTGGCGCCTTCGACGATGCGCGCGAGGTCGGCGTCGACGCTGGTGGCGGACGTGGTCATGAAGTTGGTGACCAGCTGCCCGGCGGCGTCCAGGGCCTCTTGTTCGAGGCCGTCGGCCCGGTTGGACTCGTACAGGTCCCAGCCCTTCCAGGCGCCGAGGGCGACGGCCCCGGCGCCGATGAGCGACAGGACCACCACCACGACGATCCACAGGGGGGCGCGTTCGTACGCGCTTTCCTTCTTCACCGCTGTCTCCTCCTAGGAAGCGAGGCCGGACAGCAGGAGCTGCCGCCAGGACTGATCGCCGGCCAGCGCGTACTGCCCGCCGGTGCCGCCGAAGACGATGGGCAGCCCGAGGCTGTCGACGACGAGCCCGGTCGCGGGGTCGTATCCGGCGATGGTCGGACCGGCGGGCGCGGGCGCGAGGGCCGGGTCGGGCTTGTCGGGCAGCGGCTCGCCGGGCAGGGGGACGGGCGTGACGGTGGGCCCGGTGGGCCCAGGCGCGTTCTGCCAGCCGCGCACCGATGAGCCGGAGCCCTTCTCGCCGCCGGTGCAGGTGTAGGGCCCGGCGCCCTTGTTGTACACGCACGGGGGCGGGTTGTCGAAGTTGAGCACGAGCCCGAAGTGCGCGGTGCCGTCGCCGGGGGTCACGGTGAAGGACCCGGCCACCGCCGAGGGGTAGGAGATCAGCAGGGACTCCAGTCCGGGCAAGCGGCGCACGGCCACGCCGTTGACGGTGATCATGTTGCCCAGCAGGACGCCCAGGGCCGGGTCGAGGTCGCGGATGAGCCCGGAGACCTGGGTGGTGGCCTTGGGCGCCTCGGCCAGCAGCGAGCGGATGTCGCCGTCGGAGGTGCGCAGGGTGTCGGTGAACTCGCGCAGTCCCTTGGCCCAGGCGGCGATCGCGTCACCGGACAGCGCCTGCGTCTCCAGCACGATCCGGCCGTCCTTGATGAGCGCCACCGTCTCCGGGAGGTAGGCGGTGGCGTCGGTGAGCAGGACGTCGGTGGCGTCCAGGATCTGGGCGAGGGCGTCACCGTTGCCCTCGAAGGCCGCGCCGAGCTCGTCGATGACGACCCCGAGGTCCTCGGGGTCGACGGCGGCGACGAGGTTGTCGAGGTTGGTCAGCAGGGTCTCCACCTTCAGCGGCGGGGTGACCTTCGTGGCCGGGATGGTCTCGCCGGGCGCCAGGAACGGCGCGGTGTCGGAGGCCGGGCGCAGGTCCACGTACTGCTCGCCGACGGCGGAGCGGTTGGCGACCACCACGCTCAGGTCGCGCGGCACCTCCACGCCCCGGTCGATGTCCAGGCGGACGCGCGCGCCGCCGGGGATCAGGTCGATCTCCCCGACACGGCCGATGGGCACGCCCCGGTAGGTGACCGAGCCGTGGGTGTAGGCGCCGCCGGTGTCGGCCATCTCGACGTAGACGGGGTAGGAGCCGTCGCCGATGCCGAGGTACTTGAAGCCGACCACGAGCGCGCCGAGCACCGACAGCAGCGCGAAAACCGCGACCTGGATCTTGGCCTTCCGGGTGATCATTTCGCCAGGCCTCCCAGCAGCAGGTCGGTCAGGCCGCCGACGAGCGGGTCGATGGCGCCGGTGACCGGGTCCTTCTCCCCGGCGGGTTTCCCGGGGACCGGCGTGGGCTCGGGTTCGGCGCCGAACAGGTTCGACAGGACGTTGCCCAGGTCCAGGTCGAGGGTCACGTGCAGGTTCACGAAGTCGCCCTTGATCGCCCCCGACACGTTGTGCGGGAACGGGTAGGACAGCGCCAGCTCCAGCCCGCGCGGGAAGTCGTCCCCGGCCTTCACCAGCTGCTCCAGCACCGGCTGGAGGCTGCGGACGGTGGCCAGGGTGTCCTCGCGGGTCGCGTTGACCACGTGGGTGCCGACCCGGCCGAGCTCGCCGAGCGCGCTCAGCGCCGAGGTGAGGTTCTCGCGCTGATCGGCCAGCACCTCCGCGCCGGGCCCGAGGGCCTCCAGGGCCGCGCCGATGTCGTCCTTCTGGGCGGCCAGTTCGGCGGCGAGCCCGTCGAGGGCCTCGATGGCGGCGACGATGTCGTCGCGCTGGGCGTCGAGGGCGGTGACGAAGACGTCGAGCTGGTTCAGGGTGTCGCGGATGTCGCTCTCGCGGCCCTCCAGGGCGGCGATGAGTTCGGTGTTGATGGTGCGCAGCTGGTCGAGTCCGCCGCCGCCGAGGGTCAGCGCGAGCGCGCCGAGGACCTCCTCGACCTCGGCGGAGCGGCGGGTGCGCTCCAGGGGGATCGTGGCGCCGTCGGTGAGGTCCCCGGCGGGCGGGACGTCGATGGGCGGGCTGAGCGCGATGAACTTCTCGCCCAGGAGGCTGGTCTGGCGCAGCGCGGCGGTGGCGTTGGCGGGCAGCTTGACGTCCTCGTCGACACGGACGGTGACCTTGGCGGTCCAGCCCTCGGCCTCGATGTCCTCGACGTTGCCGACGGTCACGTCGTTGACCTTGACGGCGGAGTTGGCGACCAGGTCGAGGACGTCGGCGAATTCGATGGTGACGGCGTATCCGCCCGCCCCGGCGCCGCCGGGCAGGGGCATCGAGGAGCAGCCGGACAGCACCAGCGCGACGGGGGCGAGGACCGCGAGGAGTTTGCGCATCACTTGCCCCCCACCAGTTTCGCCAGGTCGCCGGGCAGTTTCACGCCCGCCTTGGACAGGGCCTCGGCGAGGTTGACGCATTCGATGGGCACCTGGCCCTCCGGCAGCAGCCCGGCGATGAGGTTGCACACGAACCCGGCGGGGTCGTTGGCGCCCAGGACGTTGTCGCGGGTGTCGAGGGTGCCCGCGGACGGGTTGTAGGCCATCTGGAGGTCGGAGAGGGCCACCGGCGCGTAGGTGAGGGCCTGGACGAGGGCGTTCTGCTGGCGGGCCAGGACGCCGGTCAGCTCGGCGAGGGCGTCGACGTTCTGCACGAGGGCGTCCTTGTTGTCCTCGATGAAACCGGTGACGACGACGAGTGCCCCGGCGAGTTTGTGGAGGGCGTCGCCGAGTTCGTCGCGTTCGCCCGACAGCTGCCCGGCGACCTCGGCGAGCTGCTGATTGAACAGGCGGACCTGTTCGTCGCTGGCGGCCAGGGCGGTGGTGAACTGCTGGAGGTTCTTGATGGTGGCGAACAGGTCGCCCTTGCCGTCGGAGACGGTGGAGAGGGCTTGTGCGAGGGCGTCGAGGCTCTGCCCGAGGGGCGCGCCGTTGCCTTCGAGGTTCTTGCGGGCGGCTTCGAGGAGGGCCTGGAGGTCGCCGTTTCCGGCCGCGCCGTCGGGTCCGAGGGCGTCGGCGAACTGGTTGAGGGCGGTGTAGACCTCGTCGAGTTCGAGGGGGACGGCGGTGCGGTCGGTGCCCAGGCGCGCGCCGTCCTTCAGCTTGGGGCCGCCGGTGTAGGCGGGGGCGAGCTGGATGTAGCGGTCGGCGACGAGGCTGGGCGGCACGACGATGGCGCGGACGTCGGCGGGCACGGGCACGTCGCGGTCCCAGTCGAGGACCACGCTCACGCGTTCGCCTTCAGGGGAGACCTCGCGGACCTGGCCGACCTTGACGCCCAGGACGCGGACCTCGCTGCCGGGGTGGACGCCGACGGCGCGGGTGAGCTCGATGGTCACCGTGTTCTCGCGGGAGGTCAGGGCCCGCCAGGTGAAGAACCCGGCCAGCAGCAGGACGGCGATGGCGGCGATGACGACGACGGGGCGTCGCAGGATGGCGCGCATCAGTTCTTCCCCTCCTTCTTGCCGGGCGGATCGCCGACGCCGTAGGGCTGGAGGAGCCCGTCGATGTAGGAGTCGAACCAGCGGCCGTTGCCCAGGACGTTGGAGAAGGCGGTGACGAAGGGCCCCATGCTGGTGAGGGTGGCCTCCAGGTTCTCCTTGTTGGCCAGCAGCAGGTTCGTGACGCCGTAGAGGCTGTCGAGGGTGGGTTTGAGCTGGGCCTTGTTGTCGGCGACGAGGCCTTCGAGCTGGGTGGCGAGGGCGGCGGTGCCGACCAGGAGCTGGTGGATGGCGTCCTTGCGGTTGCGGACCTCCTCCAGCAGGCGGTTGCCGTCCTGGACGAGCTTGACGAATTCGTCGTCGCGGTCGGCGAGGGCCTGGGTGACGGTCGCGGCGTGGGCGAGCAGCTCGCGCAGCTCGTCATCGCGGGAGGCGATGGTCTGGGAGAGGCGGGCGATGCCGTCGATGGTGGTGTCGAAGCCCTGGGGTGTCTCGCGGAGGGTGTCGGTGAGGGTCTCCATGGCGGTGGCCAGGGCGTCGGTGTCGATCTTCCCGACGGTGTCGGCGAGGCCGTTGACGGCGTCGACGACGTCGAGGGGGGTGGCGGTACGGCCGGTGGGGATGGTCTTGAGCTCGCCGCCGCCGGCGGGCACGAGCGCGAGGTAGCGCTGCCCGAGGAGGGTCTTGAGCTGGACGGTGGCGCTGGTCTGCTCGCCGAGGGTGACGTCGGAGTCGACGCGGAAGTCGACGCGGACGTGCGGTTCGGGCGTCCCGAGTCCTTCCAGGCCGACGCCGGTGACCTCGCCGACCTTGACCCCGGAGACGCGGACCTCGGTGCCGGGGGCGAGTCCGGCGGCGTCGCGGAAGTCGGCGGCGTAGCTGGAGCCGCCGAGGAAGGCGGTGACGTCCTTGATGCTGAAGGCGCCGATGACGCCGAGGACCAGCAGTGCCACCGCGGTGATGCCCATCGGGACGGGGTTGCGTTCGCTGAAGGACTTCATCACCGGCACCTCGCCTTGGGCGAGTTCAGGGTCGCGGGGTTGACCGGGCCGACCAGCGGGAGGGTGACGGTGCCGTCGGCGTTGCAGAGGTAGAAGTTGAACCAGCTGCCGTGCGCGCCGGTGCGGGTGAGGTTGGCGTAGGTGTAGGGCAGCCGGGCCAGCGCGGTCTCGATGGCGTCGGAGTTGGCGGTGAGGTTGTTCGCCAGTTCGCCGAGGGCGCCGATGTCGGCCTTGAGGGAGGGGCGGGCGTCGGCGAGCAGGTCCTGGGTGGCGTCGGCGAGCTGCCCGATGGTGGCGATGGACTGCCCGATGACCACGCGGTCGTCGGCGAGGCCGGAGACGAATTCCTGGAGGCGCGCGATGGCGGTGGACAGTTCGTCATCGCGTTGCGCGACCGTGCCCAGGACGGTGTTGAGGTTGGTGATGACGCGCCCGATGACGGCGTCGCGGTCGGCGAGGGCGGAGGTCAGGGATCCGGTGTGGTTGAGCAGGGACGCGAGGGTGCCGCCCTCGCCCTGGAGGACCTGGACGATCTCGTAGCTGACCTTGTTGACGTCTTCGGCGTTGAGCGCGGAGAACAGTGGCCGGAAGCCGTTGAACAGGGCGGTCAGGTCGAGCGCGGGGTGGGTCTGGGTGAGGGGGATGGTGGCGCCGGGCTGGAGGGGGGCGGCGTCGCCGGGGGCCTCGGTGAGGGCGAGGTAGCGCTGCCCGACGAGGTTGCGGTAGCGGATGGTGGCGTTGACGCTGCCGGGGAGTTTGCGGGAGGCGGAGTCGAGGCGGAAGCCGACGAGGGCGTAGTTGCCGCCGTCGTCCTGGACGAGTTCGACGCTGGTCACCTCGCCGGCCTTGACTCCGGCGATGCGGACGTCGTCTCCGGCGAGGACGCCGGTGACGTCGGTGAAGCGGGCGCGGTAGGCCACGCCGCCGGGCAGGTCGAAGCCGCCGAGCGATTCGGTGAGCAACGCCAGGGCCACGAGCGTCACCACGGCGAAGACGCCGAACTTGACGGCCGCCCTGGCGGTGGATGGGGTTCGCAAGGCTCCTCCCGCCGGGTGTGCGAAGTGAGGGGGACGGATCGGGGGTACGGGTCGGGACGGGTGGGCTAGCCGGTGGCGTTCACCGTCCCTCCGCGCAGCAGCGGTCCCCACAGGAGCGCGGCGAGGTCGCTGAGGCTGGTGACCTCTTGCCCGGTGGCGGCGGCCACGAGCGGGTTGAGGATGGCGCGTTCCTCGGGGGTCCCGGCGTAGCCCATGGTGGGGTCGAAGACGGCCGGGTTGTCGCTCTTGGGGTCGTCGATGAGCGGCAGTCCGGCCGGGGGCGCGATGGCCGCCTTCTGGTCGGTGAGGCCGGGCAGGCCGATGGGCAGGTTGACGCGGTTGCCGTCCCAGTCGTAGCCGTTGTCGACGGGGTTGGGGCCGTCGGGGACGCGCGGGTTGGGCAGGCCGCGGCAGTCGGGTCCGCGGTGGTCGTTCCAGGCCGGTTCGTCGCGGCCCTTCTCGTACTTGCCGTTGTTGCGGACGATCTCCAGGGTGATGTGCAGGCGCCCGGTGGCGAAGGTGTCCTCCACGGCCGGCTGGATCTTCACGATGCCCTCGAACAGGCAGGGGTATTCCGGCGCGTAGGCGGCCAGGAGTTCCAGGACGGGCGCGGTGACGTCCCCGAACTGGATGAGGCGGCCCTGGTAGCGGTCGAGGAACAGGCGGGTGTCGTCGGCGAAGTCGGCGGTGGTGGTCAGGAACGACTGGAGCTGGATCCGCTGGTCGGTGATGGTGTTGGCGGTGACGGTGAGGTTGCGCAGCACGCCGACCAGGTCGGGGGCGGCGCCCTTGTAGTCGTCGAGGACGGTGGCCAGCAGGTCGAGGTCCTTGGTGATGGTGGGCATCTGCTCGTTGAGGGCGCGGACGTAGTCGCCGAGCCGCACGAGGGTCCGGCCGAGTTTGTCGCCGCGTCCGTCGAGGGCGGTGGCCAGCGCGGTCAGGGTCGCCGAGAGCTTGTCGGGCGGCAGTGCCCGCAGCAGCGGGAGCGCGTTGTTCAGCACCGATTCCAGTTCCACGCCGGTGGAGGTGCGGTCCTGCCCGATGGTGGTGCCGGGTGCCAGGACGCCGTCCTCGCCCAGCGGCACGATCTCGACGTACTTCTCGCCGAACAGGGTCTTGGGCAGCAGCCGGGCGCTGACCTCGGCGGGCACCTTGCGGGCCATGCCGGGGTCGAGGGCCAGCCGCAGGCGCGCTCCGGCGCCCTCGGAGTCGATGGAGCGGACCTCGCCGATCAGGACGCCGTGCATCTTGACGTCGGCGCCGCGGTTGAACTGGAGTCCGGTGTGGTCGGTGTCCAGCGAGACCCACACGACGGGTGTGAAGACCTTGGCGTAGGCGGCGATGCAGACGCCGAGAAGTGCCAGGAGGATGACCGAGAAGGCCAGTCCGGTGAAGCGTTCCTTCGTCCGCGGTCTCACGATGGTCACCCCACGATCCGCACGGTGGTGGTCGCGCCCCAGACCGCCAGGCCCAGGAACAGGTTCACCACGTTGATCGACACCAGCGACGTGCGCACCGCCCGGCCGGTGGCCACGCCGACACCGGCGGGCCCTCCTTCGGCGTGGTAGCCGTAGAAGCAGTGCACGAGTATCACCACTATGGCGAAGAACAGCACCTTCCCGAAAGACCACAGCAGATCCTGCGGCACCAGGAACAGGTCGAAGTAGCTGTCGTAGGTCCCCGATGGCTGGTCGAAGTACCAGACGGCGATGAAGCGGGTCGCGAAGTACGACGACAGCAACGCGATCACGTACAGCGGGACGGTGGCGATGAGCCCGGCGATCATCCGCGTGGTCACCAGGTACGGCATCGACGGCAGCCCCATGACCTCCAGCGCGTCGATCTCCTCGTTGATGCGCATCGCGCCCAGCTGCGCGGTGAACCCGCACCCGACCGTGGCCGACAGCGCGATCCCGGCGACCAGCGGCGCGATCTCGCGCGTGTTGAAGTAGGCGGAGATGAACCCGGTGAACGCGCTCGACCCGATCTGGTCCAGCGCCTGGTATCCCTGCAACCCGACCTCGGTGCCGGTGAAAAAGGTCAGGAACACCACGACCCCGACCGTCCCGCCGACCAGCGCCAGCCCGCCCGTCCCGAAGGCGATCTCGCCGAGGATGCGGACGATCTCCTTCTTGTAGCGCGCCAGCGTCCGGGGCGTGGCCGCGCCCGCCCGCACGTAGAACAGCAGCTGCCTGCCCAGAAGCGCCAGCATCACGACCCCTTCTGCGGCACGAGCTGGAAGTAGATCGCCACCATCACGAAGTTCACCGCGAACAGCAGCATGAAGCTGATGACCACCGAGGCGTTCACCGCCTGGCCGACGCCTTTGGGACCGCCCTTGGCGTTCATGCCCAGGTAGCAGCCGATCAGCGCGGCCAGGATCCCGAAGACCAGCGCCCGCGACTCCGCCGAGACCAGGTCGGCGACCTGCCCCAGCGCGGCGAAACTGGCGAAGTAGGAGCCGGGCGTCCCGTCCTGCAGCACCACCGTGAACACGTAACCGCCGGCGATGCCGACCGCCGAGACCACACCGTTCAGCAGGACCGCGACCACCGCGCTGGCGATCACCCGCGGCACGACGAGGCGCTGCACCGGATCGATGCCCAGGACGCGCATCGCGTCCAGCTCCTCGCGGATCTTGCGCGCGCCCAGGTCGGCGCACATCGCCGCGCCACCGGCACCGGCGATCAGCAGCGCCGTCACGATCGGGCCCGCCTCGCGCACCACCGCGATGACGCTGGCCGCGCCGGAGAACGACTGCGCGCCCAGCTGCTTGGTCAGCGAACCCAGCTGCAACGCCACCACCGCGCCGAACGGGATCGCCACCAGGGCCGTCGGCAGGATCGACACGCTCACCAGGAACCACGCCTGCTGGATCGCCTCGCCCAGCTGGAACGGCCGCCGGAAGGCCGCCCGGACGGTGTCCAGCCCGAACGCGACGAACTCGCCGGTGGCGCGGAAGACCCTCACGCGTCCTCCCGGTGCTCGCCGCGGTACTGCTCTTCGGGAAGGGTCTCGCCCTTGCCGTTGCCGACGGCGTCCTTCTCCTCGGCCATCCCGATCGGGCCGTCCATGTCGGCGGCCAGGAACTGCCGCAGCACCGGGTCGTCCGAGGCCAGGATCTCCTCGCGCGGCGCGAAGGCCACCAGCCGCCGCAGGTAGAGCATCCCGATGTGGTCGGGCAGCGTCTTGGCGGTGTTGATGTCGTGGGTGACGATCAGGAACGTCGCGCCGGTGGTCCGGTTCAGCTCGGCGATGAGCTCGCCGAGGAAGGCCGTGCGGACCGGGTCGAGCCCGGAGTCCGGCTCGTCGCACAGGATCAGCTCGGGGTCCAGCACCAGCGCCCGCGCCAGGCCCGCGCGTTTGCGCATGCCGCCGGAGATCTCCCCGGGGAACTTCTCGCCGTCCCCGCTCATGCCGACCAGGTCGAGGCGGTCATTGACGATGGCCCGGATCTCGGCCTCGGTCTTGCGGGTGTGCTCGCGCAGCGGGAAGGCGATGTTGTCGTAGAGGTTCATCGAGCCGAACAGCGCGCCGTCCTGGAACAGCACCCCCAGCCGCCGCCGGACCCGGTACAGCTCGCGCTCGTGCAGCGAGGTGATCTCCTCGCCGTCGATGTGGATGGTGCCCCGATCGGGCCGGAACAGGCCCACCAGGGTCTTCAGGAACACCGACTTGCCGGTGCCCGAGGGGCCCAGCAGGACCGAGATCTCCCCGGCCGGAAGCGTGAAGGAGACGTCGGACCAGACCGTCTGCGCCCCGAAGGACTTCGTCAGCCCGTCGATCTCCACGGCGACGCCCACAGCGCTCCTCCTCGCCGGACGAGAGGGGTGGCGTCCGGCTGTAGGAGATTAACGAGAGTGGTCGGCGTCACGGAACGGGCTGAAGGGTAACGGGTGAGTAACATCCGTTCAGTGCGATGGGACCCCTGTCCGACCAGGGGATTCACTCCAGCTCTCGCCGACTACTTTCCAGTTGCTAGGACTCACTTCCCAAGAAGCGGACGGTGAATCTAGGCTTCCGGCATGTCCGCGACCTACACGCACGGCCACCACGCCTCCGTCCTGCGCTCCCACCAGTGGCGCACCGCCGAGAACTCGGCGGCCTACCTGCTGCCGCACCTCACCGGCACCGAGCGCCTCCTGGACCTGGGTTGCGGCCCCGGGACCATCACCGCCGACCTCGCCACCCGGGTCGCCTCGGTGGTGGCCGTCGACGCCGCCGCCGACGTCCTGGACCAGGCCCGCGAGGCCTGTGCCGGAGTGTCCAATGTGGAGTTCCAGACCGCCGACGCCTACGCGCTGCCCTTCTCCGACGCCTCCTTCGACGTCGTCCACGCCCACCAGGTCCTCCAGCACCTCGGCGATCCCGTCGCCGCCCTGCGCGAGATGCGCCGGGTGACCCGCCCCGGCGGCCTGGTCGCCGCCCGCGACGCCGACTACGAGGTCTTCACCTGGTTCCCCGCCTCCCCCGAGCTGACCCAGTGGCTGGCGCTGGTGCGCGCCGTCCACCGCGGCAACGGCGGCGACCCCGACGCCGGGCGCAAGCTCCTGTCCTGGACCCGCGCGGCCGGGTTCGAAGACGTCACCGCGTCCGGCTCGACGTGGGTCTACGCCGACGACGAGGGCCGCGCCTGGTGGGGCGGCATGTGGGCCGACCGCATCCTCGACTCGGCGGTCGCCCGCCAGGCCGTCGAACTGGGCCTGGCCACCCGCGAGGAGCTGACGGAGATGTCGGCGGCCTGGCGCGAGTGGGCCGCGTCCCCCGACGGCTGGTTCATGGTCCCGCACGGCGAGGTGCTCGCGCGGGCCTGAGACCTCAGCCCGGTGGGAGCGGATGCGCTCCCGCCGGGCGCAACCCGTCGAAGATCAGCGCCATGTAGCGCCGCCACAGCTCCGGCCGCTCCTCGGCGAAGGGCGCCGCCAGGTGCCCCGGCGCGCACATCAGCAGCCCCACGTCGGTGCCGGTGACGTCGTCCCGCACCGCGCCCGCCGCCCGCGCGCGATCGGTCAGCGCGTCGAAGATCGCGAACATCCGCGCCTGCGCCCCGGCGACCTCTGGCACCGCCAGCACCTCCGGACTCGCGGTGACCAGCAGCGACAGGTCCAGCCGCTGCTTCTGCTCACCGGCGAACATCATGAACTCCAGCAGCGCCTCACCCGCGTCCGGCGCCCCCAGCAGCCGCTCGCCCTCGGCGTGCAGGCTCTCCATGCGGTCCATCAGCACCGCCGCCAGCAGGTGGTCCTTGGTCGGGAAGTGCCGGAAGACCGTGCCCTTGCCGATGCCGGCGCGCCGGGCGATCTCGGCGACCGAGGCCTCGGCCCCGCGCGCGGCGAACTCCGCGGTGGCGGCGGCGATGAGCGCCTCGCGGTTGCGGACGGCGTCGGCGCGCAGATTCCTGGTCACCGCACCACGATAGCTTAAGTTGACCGAGCGGTCCGGTTAGCGCTACAGTCGCCAACCGGACCGCCCGGTCCGTTTATCTGACCTGGAGTGAACATGCGAGCAGTGGTGGCCCGTGGCTACGGCCCCCCGGAGCACTACACCGTCGCCGAGATCCCCGAGCCCGAAGCCGGGCCCGGACAGCTGAAGGTCCGCGTGGCGGCGGCCTCCATCAACCCCGCCGAGGTCCGCGTGGTCGCCGAGCGCATGGTCGACCTGGACTTCCCCCACGTCCCCGGCAACGACTTCGCCGGCACCGTCGTGGCCATCGGCCCCGGCGTCACCGGCTACGCCGTCGGCGACGAGGTCTTCGGCATGGCCCTCCCCCGCGCCCTGCGCGCGATGGCCGGGCCCCGCCCGTCCCTGGGCACCGGCGCCCTCGCCGAGTACGTCGTGGTGGAGGCCGACACCCCCTTCATCGCCCACCGCCCCGCGGGCCTGGACGTCGTCCACGCCGCCGCGATCCCCACCGTCGGCTTCACCGCCCGCGCCCTCCAGCACCGCGCCCGCGTCACCGCGGGTGAGAAGGTCCTGGTCATCGGCGCCACCGGCGGCACCGGCACCGCCGTCGTCCCGTACCTGGCCGCGACCGGCGCGCACATCATCGCCACCGCGACCGAGACCGACGAGGCCCTCCTGCGGCGCCTCGGCGCGGCCGAGACGGTGGACTACCGCGCGTCCGCCCCCGTCGCCGAAACCCTCCGCCGCCACCCCGAAGGCGTCGACGTCGTGGTCAACCTCGTCGTCCAGAGCGAGGACCTGTCAGGACTGGCCGCCGCCGCCCGCCCCGGCGGCCGCGTCTACACGATCACGTTCCCCCCGCCCGTACCCGGCAGCGCCGGACGCGATGACGTGACCCTGGAGCTGATCCTGGACCTGGCCGGCGAAGCGGGCGGCATGGCGGAAGTGGGCGAGGCCGCCCTGGCCGGAACCCTGCCCGCCGTCATCGGCCGCGAGTTCGCGCTGGAGGAAGGACCGGCGGCGGTGGTGGCCTTCGCGCGGGAGCACACCACGGGGAAGATCGTGGTGAGCATGTGACCGGGTGACCCTGTGATCGCGTGACCGTGTGACCGTGTGACCGTGTGACCCGGTGATCGTGGATTGAGTGGTTCCGGGGCGGGGGACGGGTCGCCCACGCCCACGTCGACGCCGACGCCGGTTATGGCGGAGTGGCGGCGACGGCCGCGCCGCCCCTGCCTCGCGATGAAGGCCCGGTAACGATGGTTCGCGGCACCCGCCGCAACGCACGACGACCAGGTCGCGACGACGGCCCGCCCCACCTCCCCCGGTGGCCCGGCAGCACGGAGGCATCACCAGCGGCGCCGTCCTCCCCGGCCCGCAATCACCGGTCCTCCCCCGGGCACGAAAAAGGGCGGTGTGCCAATGCACACCGCCCTTTCGAGCCTCAGCAGCTCCGGAAAAGTCCGGTACTACTTGAGCGAGATCGTGGCGCCGGCGCCCTCAAGCTGCTCCTTGGCCTTGTCCGCGGTCTCCTTGTTGACCTTCTCCAGGACGGCCTTCGGGGCGGACTCGACGAGCTCCTTGGCCTCCTTCAGGCCGAGGGAGGTCAGGGCGCGCACCTCCTTGATGACCGCGATCTTCTTCTCGCCGGCCGACTCAAGGACGACGTCGAACTCGTCCTTCTCAGCCTCGGCCTCAACGGCGCCACCGGCGCCGCCGCCGGCGGCCACCATCGCGACGGGGGCGGCGGCGGTGACCTCGAAGGTCTCCTCGAACTGCTTCACGAACTCGGAGAGCTCAAGAAGGGTCATCTCCTTGAACGCGTCGAGGAGTTCCTCGGTGCTCAGCTTCGCCATGACGGCTTCCTTTCAGTACACAGAACGTTTGTGGGTCGAACAACGGGGCCGTGAAGCCCCACGGGAACTACTCGCCCCCGTTGCCCTCCTGCTTGTCGCGGAGCGCGGCGGCGAGGCGCGCGACCTGCGACAGGGGGGCCTGGAAGAGACCGGCGGCCTTGGTGAGGTTGCCCTTCATGGCACCGGCCAGCTTGGCGAGCAGCACCTCGCGGGACTCAAGGTCGGCGATACGCTCGACCTCGGCCGCGCTGAGCGCCTTGCCGTCCATGAACCCGCCCTTGATGATCAAGTTCGGGTTCGCCTTGGCGAATTCCTTGAGGCCCTTGGCGGCTTCCACCGGGTCACCGGTGGCGAACGCCAAAGCGGTCGGGCCGGTGAAAAGGTCGTCGAGACCCTCCAGACCGGCCTCGGCCGCGGCGCGCTTGGCCAGGGTGTTCTTGGCGACCCGGTAAGAGGCGCCAGCACCAAGCGAGCGGCGAAGTCCGGTGAGCTGGGAGACCTTGAGGCCGCGGTATTCGGTGATGACCGCCGCCGTCGAGCCCTTGAACTGCTCGACGATCTCGGCGACCGCGGTCGCCTTGTCCTCACGAACTGGCTTGTCCGTCATGTTCCTCCTCTCGGGACGCTAGATGAATCCCGTCGGAGGCGGCGCGTGAGAAACGAAAAACCCCGGCGCAGCGGAGCGCACGGGGTGACCATCGGCCCGGGGGCCGGCACACACTTGCGTCTCCCTGCGCGGGTCCGTCGTGATCTCTCACGACGCCTTAGGGGCGTTCGGTTGAACGCGCCGACCGGCGGTCTTCGGGTTACGTGGAACGTCGGCAACTCTAACACGAAGCCTTCTACCTGCCCCGACGGGCACCCCCGCGCCATGCGACCCACGCCACTCCCACCAGCAGCGCGGCGCCCACGCCCACCGCCCACCAGCCCGGCCACACCCGCCGCGGACGGGCCGTCAGCGCCGCCGGTGGCGACTCGGCGACCTCCAGCGGGTAGCGCCCGACCGGCGCGACGGCCGCGGTGAGCGCCTCGTAGGCGTCCACCGAACCGTAGCCGAATCCCGGGTCCCGCCCCGGGCTGCCCTGGTCGTGCGCGGTCCGGATCAGCCGGTTGACCACCCCGGACGCGCCGGAATCCCAGTAGCGCGAACGGATCAGCGCCGCCACCCCCGCCACGATCGCCGCCGCGCCCGAGGTGCCCGACTCCGTCCGCCAGCCGCCCCCGGCGCTCAGGTGCGGCAGGTCCTCGGCGGGCGCGCTCAGCACGACCGCGCCCCCGGTGACCGAGCCGTCCCACACGCTCCCGTCGCGTCCCAGCCCCGAGACCGCCACGACCCCCGGAATCGCGGCCGGCTCCCCCACCCGCACATCCCCCGTCGCGCGGTTACCCGCGGCGGCGACCAGAACCACGTCGTGCTCGATCGCGTGGGCGATCAGCTCGCTCTTCCACGGAGCGTCCTCCGTCGGCCGCCCCGACAGCGACAGGCTCACCACCTGCGCACCCGCGTCGATCGCCCACCGCACCCCCGCGTACACGTGATCCGGGTCGAGCGCCCCGTCCTCCCGCCGCAGCACCCGCACCGGCAGGATCTTCGCGTGCGGTGCCACACCCAGCGGCTCCCCCTGCCCCGCGATCAGCCCCGCCATCGCCGTCCCGTGCCCGTCGAGGTCCCGGCTGCCCGGCTGCTTCACGTCGACGTCCCCGCCCGTGGTCACCGTCGCCCCCGGCAGCACCCGCCCGAGCAGATCCGGATGCCCGGCGTCCACGCCCGTGTCGACGACCGCGACGGTCACCCCGTCGCCCTTCACCAACCGCTGCGCCCGATCGGCGCCGACCGCGTCGAGGTACCACTGCGCGGAATCCGGCCCGGTGTCCTCCGCGGCGACCGGAGCGGGGAGGACGGCCACACCGAAACCCATGGCGAGCGTCAGAACCGCTGCACGGAACCGGGTCGGCGTCACCACGACACGGTAACCCGGCGAGGCGAGGACGGTGTGGGTGCGCACCGGGGAGGGACTGTCGCGCTTGGATCCAGTGATGCTCGAACTCCGCCGCCGGGATCTCGGCCACCGAGGGCTCCTCGCGCCACCCGTCGACGGGGGCCTCGGCCAGGACGCCGTAACGCGACTCGTACTCCCGCATCGCCGCGAGATCGGCGTGATCGCGCAGATGCAGCACCTCGTCGAGCGAAGCCGCTGCCACGGGCCGTGAGTCATCGACCCGGAGCTCGATCTGGCGGGTCACGCGGCCGTCCTCATCGGCTTCGAAGTAGAGCCACAGGCCCTCGTCTTCATGGTGGGCGCGGATCCAGATCGTCATACCGCCATCTTGCGGGTTACGCCGCCGCGCCCGAATTGCCACCCGGCCGCTCTCGCGCGGCGAGGTGTGGGGGATGTCCGAGTGGGACAGGGGGTGCGGCTGCCGCGCGCTGAAACCACGCCGCGTTGATGGCATTCGCCTGGGCGCATGCCGGCCGGGAACCGGGTTGCCGACGCCGAGTCACCGCCGTGGCGCCGCGCGGGGCGGGCCACCCGCCCGAGCCGTGCGCCGAGCGTGGCCGGGGCGAATGGCGAGAACGGGCGCACGGCGCACGCGTTTCGCGAGGTGCCCGCCGAGTCGGTGGCCCACCCTGCCGCTCAAGCGGTGGGGTGGTGGTTCTCGCCTGCGAGCAGGCCACTCCGCGTCGCCCGTGAGACGCGGCGGCTGGCACATGGTGGGGGCAGGGGCCGAAGTCACCGGCGGCACACGTCCCAGCGGACGGCACACTCACCGGGCCGATGGCCCACTCCGCCGCCCGAACGGTCAGCGGCGGTTCTCGCCTGTGGGCGGGCAACTCCCGTGTCGCCTGTGACGTGGTGGCTGGCACGTAGTGGGGCAGCGCCGACGTCACCGATGGCACACGTCCCACCCGACCGCGAACTCACCGAGCCGGTCCCCCACCCCACCCGCCCGTCAGGCCACCGGCCGCCCACCTCCCCGCCACCACGGGCACGGCACTGCGAACCAGCGTGTGTTCTTCCAAAACCCCCCGCCCACGCAAAAGGGCCGCGCCCGAAGGCGCGGCCCCAAGTCTGCGAGTGGGTTACGGCGTTACGCCGCGTCCGCCGTCTCACGGATCTTGTTCGGGTCGACCGGGATGCCGGGGCCCATGGTGGTGCTGATGGTGACCTTCTTGAGGTACTTGCCCTTGGCCGAGGACGGCTTGAGGCGGGAGACCTCTTCGACGGCGGCCGCGTAGTTGTCCGCGAGCTGCTCGGGGCTGAAGCTGGTCTTGCCGATGATCAGGTGCAGGTTCGCGTGCTTGTCCACGCGGAAGGCGATCTTGCCGCCCTTGATCTCGGTGACGGCCTTCGCCACGTCCACGGTGACCGTGCCGGTCTTCGGGTTCGGCATGAGACCGCGCGGGCCCAGGATCCGCGCGATACGGCCGACCTTGGCCATCTGGTCGGGGGTGGCGATGGCGGCGTCGAATTCGAGCCAGCCGTCCTGGATGCGCTTGATCAGGTCGTCGCTGCCGACCTCGTCGGCGCCGGCGGCGAGGGCGGCTTCGGCCTTCTCACCGGTGGCGAAGACGATGACGCGGACGGTCTTGCCGGTGCCGTGGGGCAGGCTGACGGTGCCGCGGACCATCTGGTCGGCCTTGCGGGGGTCGACACCGAGGCGCATGGACACCTCGACCGTGGCGTCGAACTTCGTGACCGTGGTCTCCTTGGCCAGGGTGGCGGCCTCCAGGGGACCGTAGAGCTTGGTCTTGTCGACCTGCTCGGTGGCCTTGCGATAAGTCTTGCTGCGCTGCATGGACATCCTCCTCAAGGATGGTGTGGTCGGGACGAGCGCATCGCCCTGCCACGGGTGGGACTGGAGTCTGCTTACTCGGCGACGGTGATGCCCATCGACCGGGCGGTGCCGGCGATGATGCGGTCGGCCATGTCCAGGTCGGTCGCGTTGAGGTCGGGGAGCTTGCGCTCGGCGATCTCACGGATCTGCGCCTTGGTGACGGTGGCGACCTTGACGCGGTGCGGCTCGCCGGAGCCCTTGTCGACGCCCGCGGCCTTCAGCAGCAGCCGGGCGGCCGGGGGGGTCTTCAGAGCGAACGTGAACGAGCGGTCCTCGTAAACGCTGATCTCGGCGGGGACGATCTCACCGCGGTTGGCCTCGGTGGCCGCGTTGTACGCCTTGCAGAACTCCATGATGTTCACGCCGTGCTGACCCAGCGCGGGACCCACCGGGGGGGCCGGGGTGGCCTGACCGGCGGTCAGCTCCAGCTTGAACGTGGTGACAAGCTTCTTCTTCGGAGGCATTACTACTTCCTTCAGGGCCGCGCGCGCACGCGCTCACGGCCCGGTCCTGGGATTTTTGACGATCCGTCCGGTCCATGCCGGAGGACAATTCGCAAGAGTAGCGCGTGAGCGGAACTCAGATCTTGCTGACCTGGTTGAAGTTGAGTTCGACCGGCGTCTCACGTCCGAAGATGGAGACGAGGACCTTCAGCTTCTGCTGGTCGACGTTGATCTCGTTGATCGTGGCCGGCAGCGAGGCGAAGGCACCGTCGGTGACGGTGACCGAGTCGCCGACCTCGAAGTCGAGGACCTTGACCTCGGTCGCGCGGGACGAACCGCCCTCGCTCTTGCCCTCGTCCACGGTCGGGGCCAGCCACTTCAGGACCTCGTCGAGGGTCAGCGGCGTGGGCCGGTCGACGCGGTCGGTGGCGCCCACGAACCCGGTCACGCCGGGGGTGTTCCGCACCGCGGAGTAGGACTCCGGCGTCAGGTCCATGCGGACGAGGATGTAGCCCGGGAAGACCTTCGCCTGGACGTGGGAGCGCTTGCCGTTCTTGATCTCGACGACCTGCTGCGTCGGCACCTCGACCTGGAAGATCTCCTCTTCCATGTCGAGGGACGTGATGCGGCTCTCCAGGTTGGTCTTGACCTTGTTCTCGTACCCGGCGTAGGAGTGCACGACGTACCAGTCGCCGGGCGCGAAGCGGAGCGCCTGCCTAAGCTCCTCGACCGGGTCGACGGCGTCCTCCACGACAGCGGGAGTCTCCTCCACGGCGGCGGGAGTCTCGTCGACCTCGTCGACCTCGACCTCTTCGGCCAGGGTCTCTGCGGTCTCGTTGTTCTCAGGCACGCTTGCTCTCTCTTCTCAAACTGCGGTCACTGACCGGTTACGGCGTCCTTCGAGCCGAAGGTCAGCTGGACCAGCTTGGTGAAGCCGAGGTCGATGCCGTAGATCAGCGCGACCATGACGCTGACGAACACCAGCACCACGAGCGTGTAGGTGAGCATTTCCTTGCGGCTGGGCCGAATGACCTTCCGAAGCTGCTCGACGACCTCACGGAAGAACCGCAGGGGCCCCCGCCCTTGCCCGCCCTCGGTCTCCGAGGACTTCTTCGTGGGCTCGCTCTTCTTGGCCGTGCCATCGGCCTTGGCGAGGGACTTCTCGTCCTTCTTGACCGATCCAGCATCCTTCTTGCCCGAGTCGCCCTTTACGGCCTCGGTCTTTTCAGCCTCATCGTCACCCCGGCGGTCCTTGTCGGCCACGTCGCGTCTCCTGCTCGCAGTCGTCCGGCCATGCCGGTGTGCCTTCGGCAGCAGGGGCGACAGGACTCGAACCTGCAACCTGCGGTTTTGGAGACCGCTGCGCTACCAATTGCGCCACACCCCTTGGTGTTCCGGAAGCAACCTACCGCATCCCCGGGATATCGCACACTCCACATATGAAGAGCCCGGATCGGATCCGGAACTTGCGCATCACGAGGAGACGGTCGAGCCGCTCCGATCGCCCAGTGTACGGGGTGGCCCCGGAGGGGGCAACCAGGGGGTCGGCGGGGCACGTGCCGGACGTCACGGGTGACCCGCGACACGGCGTCCTGGATGCGGACCCGGACACCGGCCGCGAGCACAAATGGCTGTCGCGACGGGAAGGTGTCCTGTCAGGATCACCGGGCCCGGGACACCGGGCCGTGGTGGCACCGCGCACCCGAAAGGCCGCGTGCCCGAAAAGCCCTGTGCCCGAAAAGATAGGGGCCTCGCCGAAGGTTGGTCATGCATTGCCCTTGCACACCTTCGGCGAGGCTGCCACGGCAAGACTCGGTATGCCCATACCGGTCACGAGACGCCGTGGCCATGGTGTCTCCACGTGCCCGTTGTGGAAACAAGACGAGCCTACTCGCCGCGCGCCATGAGCGCACCGCCTCCCCGGGCCTTCGGCGCATATCCAGCGCGTCGTGACAGTCCGTATTCAATTACGGCGAAAGGGGTTCGGGTTCGCCGGGCGCCGCCGGAAGTGGGCCGCGCCCCGTCCTCCGAGGTGGGGAGTCCGGGGCGCGGCGAGGGGGCGATGGGCGGAAGGTCAGTCGGCCGGAGCGGGCGCGGGTGCCGCGTCAGCGACGGCGGGGGCGAGGGGTGTGGGGTTGACGGCGACGGCACTGGGAGAGTCCGTCTGCCCGATCCCCGACGTGGCGATGCTCGTCAGCAGGGAGGCCAGTACGGCCAGCGCGACGATGCTGCCGATCGACTTCCAGTTGACGTCGAGGATGCCCATGCCCGCGACGCCGAGCAGCGCGGCGGCGACCTGCGCGGCGGTTTTGATGGCGCGTTCGAGGGTTTGTTTCCAGAAATTCCAGGTCCACATGGCGGCTCCCCCTTCGAGCCTCGGGCTCCCGACCCGGCCGGCCGGGTGCCAGGCAATTGTGCGACTACTTCCACTATGCCTCTTTCCCTTGCGGGACAACGAATGCGCAGAGGGTTTCGCCCTTGTGGACGGTGTGGTCGAGGGTGCCGGGCGGTCGCGGTGGCGGTTCGGCGGCCGGTTTCGGGAGGCACTTTCGAGTGGGCGGCGAATGTCCGGAAGCAATGGCTCTCGATCAGACGCGGAATCAAGAGGGAATCCGTCCGATCGCGTTTCCGGGCGGGCACCGCTTCGGGTGGCGCCCTTTGCGAGCGCCCGCTTGAGAGGCGCCGCTTCGGAGGACGGCCGGAGATCGGTTCCGGCCGCCGTGACGGAGGCGCGTCACGGCGGCCGCACGCGGGGCACGCGGCGACACGGGCACATCTGGCACGCGCTTGCCGGAAAGCGGGTTGCGGCCGTCATCCGATCGTGATCATTCCGCGCCGAATCCGGACCTCACAGGTCGCGTCCAGCCTTTCCGGCGTAGCGTCTGGCGTCATGAGCGTTCGCCGCCGGCCCCGCGTCGGGCACATCCAGTTCCTGAACTGCCTCCCCATCTACTGGGGTCTGATGCGTTCGGGCGCGCTCCTCGACGTCGAGCTCACCAAGGCCGATCCCGACGCGCTGAACGACGCGCTCGTCCGCGGCGATCTCGACATCGGCCCGATCAGCCTGGTGGAGTACCTGCGCAACGCCGACGACCTGCTGCTGCTGCCCGACCTGGCCGTCGGCAGCGACGGGCCCGTCCTGTCGGTCAACATCGTCCACCGGGCGCCCTTGGAGACCCTGGACGGCAAGAAGGTCGCCCTCGGCTCGACCTCGCGCACCGGGGTGATGCTGGCGCGGATGCTGCTGGACGAGCGCTACGAGGCGCGGCCGGAGTTCGTGCGCATGGCCCCCGACCTCGACGCGATGCTCGCCGAGACCGACGCCGCCGTGCTCATCGGCGACGTGGCCCTCCGCGCGATGTACGAGGCCCCGTCCAAGGGCCTCATGGTCACCGACCTGGGCGCGGCCTGGCGCGAGTGGAGCGGCCTGCCGATGGTCTTCGCGGTGTGGGCGGCCCGCCGCGACTTCGCCGTCACGCACCCCGGGATGGTCAAGGACGTGCACGAGGCGTTCCTGCGGTCCCGCGAGCTGTGCCTGGCCGAGCTGGACACCGTCGCGGAGTCGGCGGCCCGCTGGGAGCCGTTCTCGGCGGAGACCCTCGCGGGCTACTTCCGCGTCCTGGACTTCTCGCTCGGCGCGCGGCAGGTGGCCGGGCTGCGCGAGTTCGCCGCGCGCGCCCACCGGCTGGGCACCGTCCCGGCGCTGCCGGCGGAGGGGCCGGAGTTCTTCGGAAGCTGAAAGTTCGGGAGCTGAGGCTTCGGGCTCGGGCCCCGGGTCGCGGCAAGATCACGATCGCGTCACGAGTGGCTCAGGGCCGCATCCCCGGCGCGCCCGGGGGCGTGAGGTCACCAGAAGGCCTTCCCCGTGGCTTGCGCTGGTCGCCCACGGGGGAGGCCTCGGCCATTGAACGGGGCATCACGATCCGGTAAAGACTTCCGGACATACGCAGCCGTAAACCGCGAATGGGCGTCTTCTCGATGTAGGGCCTTATAGAGCGGTTTCCGGGGATCCGAGGAGAGAAGCGCATGGGGTGGCGCAGAGGCGCACTTGCGGCGGCGGCGATCGGTCTTCTGGGCGCCCTGATCGGCGGCGCCGCCTACGCCGCCGACGGCGCTCCCACCAGCGTGACCGCCGGGAACGCGGTCGTCGCGGCGGTCGTCGGCATCGCGGCCGGCGGGCTGACGCTCTGGGTGCGCTCGCGCACCCGCGGGCGCGACGAGGAGTAGCGCGGACGGGGGTTGCCGCGGGGATGCGGGACTCGCCGGTTCGCTGAGGTCGTGCAGTGGGGGGCCGTGAGGTTCGGGGACGGCCGGATCCGTGCTGTACGGCGTACAGGGAATGGCGTACAGAGATGCCGTGAGCTGGTTCGTGGGTGGCCCGGGCGAGTGCGCTCACCGGCGACCGCCCGACCTGCGTCGAGACCGAGTGGTGAGCGCCCCTATCGGACCGGGCGAACGGCCTCGACGAGCCGGAGCATCCGAGACGGCATGTGGCGGCACGAGGCGACACGACTTCGCCCGCCGAGCGTGCCTCGCGCGGGTGACGCGAGCCCGGGGTGGGGCACACGGCCGCCTTTCGGCGAGCACCCGGCTGAGGACGACGGGTGCGGCACCGGCCCGGCCGGGTTTGTCACTCCGGCACGGCATGCCGACACCGCGACAGCCCGCGCAGGGCACCGATCGGCACCCACGAGGGCAGGGCGGTGTGCCGTCCCGGGCCATCCGCCGATCCCGTCCGGCGCGCCGTGCGGACGCGGCGAACCGCGGGCTCGCGGGCCACCGGCGCGGGGTGAGGTCCCGGCGTGCACCGCCGTGGCACGGTCCTCCAGTGGCGTCACACACCCCCACACCCCACCCCACACCACCCCACCCCGCACCACGCCGATGTGACACACCCTTGCTCATCCGTCCCGTACCTGTAACACTTGGCTCGTGTACGGCAACGACATCCCCGAGCAGCCCGGCCATGCCCGGCTGCTCGATGAGGTGGCCGCCGCGGAGCGGGATCTGACCGGGCGTGGCCTGGGTGGAGACGGCACCGAGGGTGGTGCCGACGACTATTTCGGCGCGGTGATCGCCGCCGACGGCAAGATCGAGCCGCGGGACGAGATGCCCGAGGCGTACCGGAAGTCCCTCATCCGGCAGATCGCGCAGCACGCGCACTCCGAGATCATCGGCATGCAGCCGGAGGGCAACTGGATCAGCCGGGCGCCTTCGCTGAAGCGGAAGGCGATCCTGCTGGCGAAGGTCCAGGACGAGGCGGGCCACGGCCTGTACCTGTACGCGGCGGCCGAGACGCTCGGCGTCGACCGCGCCGACCTGTACGAGATGCTCCTCGACGGACGCCAGAAGTACAGCTCGATCTTCAACTACCCCACCCTGACCTGGGCCGATGTCGGCGCGATCGGGTGGCTGGTGGACGGCGCGGCCATCGTGAACCAGGTGCCGCTGTGCCGGTGCTCGTACGGGCCCTACGCGCGGGCGATGATCCGCGTGTGCAAGGAGGAGTCCTTCCACCAGCGGCAGGGCTACGAGATCCTGCACGTGCTGGCCAACGGCTCGCCGGAGCAGAAGGCGATGGCGCAGGACGCCATCGACCGGTGGTGGTATCCGTCGCTGGCGATGTTCGGGCCGCCGGACACCGACTCCACGCACTCCGCGCAGTCGATGGCGTGGAAGATCAAGCGCTTCAGCAATGACGAGCTGCGGCAGAAGTTCGTGGACATGACCGTGCAGCAGGCCGAGGTGCTCGGCCTGAGTCTGCCCGACCCGGACCTGCGCCTCGGCGAGGACGGGCACTGGGCCTACACGCAGCCCGACTACGACGAGCTGTTCACCGTCATCAAGGGCGACGGCCCGTGCAACCGGCAGCGCATCGAGCACCGCCGCGCCGCTTGGGAGGACGGCGCGTGGGTGCGCGAGGCGGCCACGGCGTACGCGAAGAAGCGAGAAGGAGCGACGGTATGAGCTGGCCCCTCTGGGAGGTCTTCGTCCGCCCGAGGCGCGGTCTGAACCACCAGCACGTCGGTTCGCTGCACGCCGCCGACGCCGAGCAGGCCCTGCGGAACGCGCGCGACCTGTACACGCGCCGCGAGGAGGGCGTCTCGATCTGGGTGGTCCCGGCCACCGCGATCAGCGCGTCCAGCCCCGAGGAGCGCGACGCGTTCTTCGCCCCGGCCGCCGACAAGATCTACCGCCACCCCACGTTCTACGAGGTGCCCGAGGGGGCCGAGCACATATGACGACGGTGGACGAGCTCCTCGCCCTCGGCGATGACGCGCTCATCGCCGCGCAGCGGCTCGCCGAGTGGACCACGCGCGCCCCCGAACTGGAGGAGGACGTCGCGCTGGCCAACATCGCCCTCGACCTCCTCGGCCAGGCGCGGATGCTGCTGTCCTACGCCGCTGATCTTGAAAGGGCCGGCCTTGAAGGGGCCGGGCGCGACGAGGACGCCCTGGCCTACCTGCGCGGCGAACGCGAGTTCCGCAACGCGCAGCTGACCGAACTGCCGCGCGGCGACTTCGCCGACGCCCTGGTCCGGATGCTGTTCTTCGCCGCCTACCAGCGCGAGCTGTACGCGGAACTGGCCGCCGGTCCCGACGAGCGCCTCGCGGCGATCGCGGGCAAGGCGTCCAAGGAGGTCGCCTACCACGTCGACCACGCCATCATGTGGACGCTGCGGCTGGGCGACGGCACCGACGAGTCGCACCGGCGCGCGCAGGCCGCGGTGGACCGGCTGTGGCCCTACACGTTCGAGCTGTTCGAGGACCGCCCCCACCTGCGTGAGGCGTGGCTGGCGGCGGTCGAGCCGGTGCTGGCCGAGGCGACCCTCGACCGCCCGGAGGACGGCCGCTTCCGCCCCACCGGCGGGCGCAAGGGCGTCCACACCGAGCACATGGGCTACCTGCTCGCCGAGATGCAGTCGCTGCACCGGGCGCACCCCGGGGCGTCCTGGTGACGACGGCGTTCGCGGCCGCGGCCCGGGTCGTGGACCCGGAGCTGCGGGTCGTGACGATCGCCGACCTCGGCGTCCTGCGCGAGGTCGAGGAGGAGGCCGACGGGACGGTGCGGGTCACGATCACCCCCACCTACTCCGGCTGCCCGGCGATGGACGCCATCCGCGCCGACATCGCCCGCTCCCTCACCGCCGCGGGCTACCCCGACGTCGAGGTGCGCACGGTCCTGTCACCGGCGTGGACGACCGACTGGATCACCGACGAGGGACGCGCCAAACTCGCCGCCGCCGGCACCGCCCCTCCCCCGCCGCGCAGCCTGCCGCTGCTCCAGCGGACGCCGGTGTGCCCGCGCTGCGGCTCGCCCGAGGTCGAGGAGATCTCCCGCTTCGGGTCCACCGCCTGCAAGTCGCTGTGGCGCTGCCGTGGCTGCGCCGAGCCGTTCGACCACGTGAAGGTGCTGTAGATGAGCGAGCCCAGGATCAGCCTCTCCGTCCCCGCCAAGCGGCGCCCCGGCTTCCACCGGCTGCCCGTCGCCGAGGTGGAGCGGCTGACCGACGAGGCGGTGCGGATCACCTTCGCGGTGCCGCCGCGGCTGCGCGCGGCCTTCGCCTTCGAGCCGGGGCAGCACCTGACGGTGAAGCTCCCGGTCGGCCAGGACGATGTCCGCCGCTCGTACTCGATCTGCTCGCCGCCGTCGCTGCTGGCCCGCGAGGGCCTGCTGCGCATCGGCGTCAAAGGCGTCCCCAACGGGCTGTTCTCCGCCTACGCCCTCGGCGAGCTCGCCGAGGGGCACGCGGTGGAGGTCCTGCCGCCGCTGGGGCATTTCACGACGAAGCTGGACGCGGGCCGCGCCCGCCGCTACGGGGCGGTGGTGGCCGGTTCGGGGATCACCCCGGTGCTGTCGCTGGTCGCGGCGGCCCTGGAGACCGAGCCGGAGAGCACCTTCCTGGTGCTGTTCGGGAACAAGGCGGCGCGCACGGTGATGTTCGCCGACGAGCTGGCCGACCTGAAGGACCGCTACCCGGCGCGGTTGCAGATCGTGCACGTGCTGTCCCGCGAGCCGGGCGCCGAGCTGATGTCGGGCCGCATCGACGACGAGCGGCTGCCGCGGCTGCTGGCCGCCTTCGACGCGTCCGCCGAGGTCGAGGAGTGGTTCCTGTGCGGGCCGTTCGGGATGGTCACCGGCGCGCAGAAGGCCCTCGCCGAGCGGGGTGTGCCGGAGTCGGCGGTCCACCACGAGCTGTTCTTCGCCGAGGAGATCCCGCGCACCCCCGAGCAGGAGGCGCGCGCGGAGGGCACCGCCGAGGTGACGATCCTGCTGGACGGGCGCGAGTCGAGCTTCACGATGCGCCGTGACGAGCGGGTCCTGGACGCCGCGCTGAAGGTGCGGCCGGAGCTGCCCTTCGCCTGCAAGGGCGGGGTGTGCGCGACGTGCCAGGCGAAAGTCGTGACGGGTGAGGTGCGGCTGGCGCGCAACTACGCGCTCACCGACGCCGACCTGGCGGCCGGGTACGTGCTGACCTGCCAGGCGGAGCCGGTGAGCGACGAGCTGGTCGTGGACTACGACTTCTGAGGCGGACGGGGGCCGCGCGAGAGCACGGCCGTCAGCAGCACCGCCACCGGCACGGTCACCGCGACCACCAGCAGCGCGACGAGGGTGGCCATGGTGGAGTCGAAGTCGATGTATTCGGGACCGACGCGCGCCTCGGCGAGCAACAGCGCGGCGACCACCGGCGCGAGCAGCACCACCGGCCACACACCGGCCCGCTGGTAGGCGATCACGCACAGGGCCACGGCGGCGATGCCGACGAGCTGCCCGATGATCGTGGTGCCGACCTCGGGCAGACCCCAGTCGATGACCTCGCGCACGCCGAGCCCCCAGACGATCCCGGGCAGCGTCGCCACCAGCGGGAGCAGGCGGCGGGCGAGGCCGCGCCGCTTCCCCACGGCCAGGGCGATCAGCCCCGGGACGACGAACACGCCCGTGAGCCCGGCCTCGATCAGCGGCATGCCCCCGGCGTCGCTCATCGCGACCTGGACGAGGGTCACGCCCAGCGCGGCGAGCACCGCGGCCCGGGTCCAGCGCGCGGGCGCGAGCGCGGCGACGGCGGCCAGCAGCCACACCGCGCAGGTGATGCCGCTGAAGTCGGCGAAGGGCCCGATGCCGGGCGGCGGCTCCCACCAGGCCCACTCCAGGACCTTGCCGTCGGAGATGCTCGCCGGGTACCAGTGGGCCTCCCCGCGGAGCCCGAAGGCGGTGAAGTAGTAGGCGGCGAGCGCGGCCAGGAGGGTGAGGGCGACGTCTGCGGACGCGCGAGCGCCCGCGAAGAACCGCCCGCCGTGGGCGGCGCGGTACCGCGCCGCCCCCCGCCACACGTCCCACCGGTCGGCGAGGCTGGGCGTCACGCGGTCACCGGCGAGATCGAGGTAGGTCGCGGTCATCTCGTCGGCGCGTTCGGCGCGCCAAGCGGACGGGTAGGCGCGCAGGAGCCGCCGGTACTTCCTCTCCAGGCTCACGCCGTGCCTCCCGCGAGCCGCATCCGCAGGCGGGTCGCGGCCGCCTCGGCGTTGGCGCGCAGCCGCGCCGCCTCGGCCGCCAGCAGGGCCGCGCCCTCGTCGGTGAGGCGGTAGTAGCGCCTCAGCCGCCCGTCGACGATCTCTTCGTGGTCGGGGGCGACGTGGCCGTCCTCGGTGAGGCGGTCGAGCGCGCCGTAGAGGGTCCCGGGACGCAGGGTGAGGCGCCCGGCGGAGAGTTCGGCGACCTCGCTGATGAGGCCGTAGCCGTGCAGTGGGCCGCCGGCCAGGGCGGTGAGGATCAGGAACGCGGGTTCCCGGAGCGGGGTGGTCATGCCCGGCAATGTATCGGACGCGAAGGTATATCGTCCACATAGATATATCCACAGTGGACGCATCGGTGCGGCGGATCCGGGACTTCGGCGAAAAGTTTTGCGATCACCCCCAACCCCGGAGCCCGCTTCCGCGTCTTGTCACCGACACGTCATCGAACCGCGTGAATGGACTGCGGGGAATATCTCCACGCAAACCATGAAGAAATGCAACCTCGCGCCCGGGCAACGGCGTGTTAAGCGCACACGGCCGAACGAGAACCAGCGCGTGACGGCGTCCCTCCCCAAGGGCCCGGTTCCCGGTCGTCCGTGCCGGGTTCTACGAGGTGCGGTTCGAAGAGGTGCAGTGACCGGTCCGCCTCCTGGCCGAGGCGGACCGGCCCGAAGTCGCCACGACGGCGACACGGAAAGGAAGTCCCATGTCCGGAAGACCCCTCGGGCGCGCCCCCGCGCGCGCTCCGCTCGGCGTGACCGCCCCCGCGCTCGGCCGCCGCCGCGCCTGACCCCAAGAGCCATCCGCCTCCTGGCCGAGGCGGACCGGCCGAAACAAGAGGAGTTCCATGTCCGAAAGATTCCTTCAGCGCACCCTCGTGCGTTCCCTACTGGGCGCGACCGCGCTCGCGGCGGGGATGCTCACCCTGTCCCCCGCCGCCTCGGCGGACGAGAAGCTGGTCCTGGTGCCCGACATCTACGACGTCATGGTCACCGCCGGGACGAGCGCCACGCAGGACCTGTGGGTCCGCACGCCGAAACCGGTGAACGCCACCGTCGCCGTCAAGGCCACCGTCGACCTGGCCGCCCTGGCCGGGAAGGTCACCCTCAAAGGCGACGGCTGCACCACCGAGGGCACGGTCTTCACCTGCGCCAAGACGCTCCAGCTGAGCGACACCGACCCGGCCGGCTACCGCGTCCCGCTCAGCAAGATCACCTTCACCGCCGCCCCCGGCGCCACCGCGCCGGGCGCCCGCGTCACCTGGCGGCTGACCAGCGACAAGTCCGACCCGGCCGAGTACGCCCAGGGCATCGGCGTCCGCGAGGAGACGAAGCTGTTCGGGGACGGTGACCGCTCCGTCGACGCCAAGCGCGGCGACAAGGTCGCGATGCCGTTCACCATGCGCAACGGCAGCACCGGCGACGTCCGCTCGCCCGTCGTCAACTTCACCGTCCCGCTCACCTTCGAACCGGCCTCCTGGCCCTCGAACTGCAACCGGCGTCTCGTCGGGCAGGGCTACGAGGAGTACTACGAGGTCTCCTGCGCCTTCGACATGACCGCGAAAGCCGGGAAGGCCTACCGGCCGAACCGGGCCTTCGAGATGACGATCGCCGCCGACACCCCCGTGACCGGCCCGTGGAGCACCTACCACCTCGGCTACGAGTGGTCGACGCGAGCGGCGGGCGGCAACGGCTGGACGAAGGGCGACGGCCCCGCCCTCACCCTCGTCCCCGCCGACAAGGCGCCCACCTCCACCAAGCCGGACGGCGCGCTCCAGACGAAGATGAGCGGCACCGACCGCTTCGACCTGGCGCTGACCGCCACGCCCATCAAGGGCAAGGTCGGCGACAAGATCAAGGTCACCTTCACCATCACCAACGTCGGGCCGGTCATGGTCAGCGCGCACGAGCAGCGCGCGGTCCTGGCCAACGTCGCCTTCGGAGTCCCCGCCGGTCTCAAGACCGACGTCAAGGCGCAGTTCGGCGCCGACGACCAGCGCGTCCCCAAGGAGCTGCGCGGCCTGCACATCCTGCGCGGCGACGTCTACCACCTGCGGGCCGGGGAGAAGATGACCTTCACGGCCACCTTCACCGTCGAGAAGGCCGTGCCGGGCGCCAGCGCCACCGCGACCATCTTCTCGGAGGACTCCGAGGCGGAGGAGACCTACGTCCGCACCGACGCCGACAACGGCAACCACCACATCACGCTCAAGCCGGAGATCGCCGGTGGCGGGCCGCTGGCCAAGACCGGGGTCTCGGCACCCGCCATCGCGGGGGTGGCCGGTGTCCTGATGCTCACCGGAGGCGGCGCGCTCCTGTTCGGGCGCCGCCGTCGCGCCCGCGGCCTCGCATAGATCGAACCGCCGGTGCGTCCCCTGGCCGGGGCGCACCGGCTCTTTGGAAGAGAGATCCCATGTCCCAGAGACTCCTCGGGCGCGCCCTCGTGCGCTCCCTGCTGGGGGTGACCGCGCTGGCCGCGGGCGTCCTCACGCTCACCCCCGCCGCCTCGGCGGCCGACAAACTCGACCTCAAGCCCGAGATCAGCGACGTCTACTTCCAGCGGGGCACGACGACCTACGAGGAACAGTCCCTCTCGGTCGTCATCGCGCCGAAGTCGGTCAACGCCACGGTCAACGCGAAGATCACGGTGGACCTGGCGGCCTTCGGCGGCAAACTCACCCTCAAGGGCAACGGCTGCACCGGCGCCGGGACGGTCTACACCTGCGTCAAGGCGGTGAAGTTCGCCGCGCCCGGACCCACCAGGATCCGGATGACCGGCCTCATGTTCACCGCCACCGAGGACGCCGTCCCCGCCAACAGGGACGTCACCTGGAAGCTGACCACCGACCGGTCCGACCCGGCCGAGATCAGCCAGGAGATCGTGATCGCCGACAAGGGCACCCTGTACGGCGACGGCGACCGCAAGCTCTCGGCGAAGGCCGGCGACACCATCACGTTCCCGGACCGGATGCGCAACGCGGGCGGCACCGACGTCCGCAACCCCTCGCTCCGCTACGCCCTCCCGCTCACCTTCGACCCGGTGACGCGGCCGTCGAACTGCCGCTACCAGGTCAACGGGCGCGACCACAGGGTCTACGTCGACTGCTACTTCGACACCACCGTCACCGCGGGCAAGGCGTACAGGCTGAGCTCGCCGGTCGCGGTGAAGGTCGGCGCCGACACCCCCGTCACCGGCGAGTTCGCCTCCTACTACTTCGGCTACACCTGGCTGCCGAGCGACACCGCGAAGCTCGCGGCGGCCGGAGAGCAGGGCGACGGCCCGGCGCTGACCCTGGTCCCCACCGACGGCGCGCCGACCTCGACCAGCGCCGGAGGCAACCTCAATGTGGCGATGAGCGGGCAGGAACACCGCGACCTGGCGATCTCCGCCACCCCGATCAAGGGCAAGGTCGGCGACAAGATCACCGTCACGTTCACCGCGACCAACGTCGGCAAGACCGCGATCATCAACCAGACGGCCTCGACGGTCGCCGCCGGTCTCGCCTACGGCGTCCCGGCGGGCCTGAAGGCCGCCGACTGCTCACTGATCGACCTCTTCGGCTCGGTCGACCAGCCGCTCAAGGGGCTCTGCGGGATACAGAACGAGGTCTACGTCCTGCGTCCCGGGCAGACGATGGCGTGGACGGTCGTCTACACCGTCGAGAAGGCCGTCGCGGGCGCCTCGGCGAAGGCCACGTTCTACAACCGCGACTTCGAGGGCAGCAACATCCGTACATGGAGTGATGAGAACGCGGCCAACGACTCAGTCGTCCTCAAGCCCGAGATCACCGGCAAGGGCAGCGCCACCGGCCCCCTCGCCAAGACCGGGCTGTCCATGCCCGCCGCCGCGGGGACGGCCGGGCTGCTGGTGACGGCGGGAGGCGCGGCACTCGTGCTCGCGCGCCGCCGACGCGCCTGACACAGGCGCCCTGAGTGACCGGTCCGCCTCCTGGCCGAGACGGACCGGCCCGGGGACCTCGCGGTCCCCATGAAAAGGGAGTCCCATGTCCGAAACATCCCTCCAGGGCACTTTAGCGCGAGCGGCTTCCGCCGCAGGCCCTGTGGGGAGTCTCGGACCCGATGAGATGAGGAGAACCCCCCTATGAACTCACCGGTCCGCGCAATCACCCGGGGCCTGATCGCCCTGGGCGCGCTGGCACTGGGCGGCACGCTGGTGGCGTCACCGGCATCGGCCGCGGAGAAGTACTCGCTCACCCCGGAGGTGCCGAGCGAGGTCAAGGTCCAGGTCGGCGGCGGAGCCGCCCGGCCCGTGTCCGTCGTGCGCAAGGAGCGCTTCGCGGCCACCGTGAACTTCGCCTTCACCGTCGACGTCGCCGCCTTCGGTGGCAAGGTCGTCGTCGACGGCCCCGGCTGCACCGGCGCCGGGACGGTGTACACCTGCACGTTCACCCACACGTTCACCGCGGCCGAACCCGAGAAGGTCGAACTGGGCAACGTGGGCTTCAGTGTCGCCGACGACGCCGTCCCGGCTTCCCGGAAGCTCACCTGGCGGATGACCAGCGACGCCTCCGACCCCGCCGAGACCGAGCAGTACCTCACCGTCGCCGACAACGGCAGCCTCTACACCGACGTCGCCGGGGAGGTCCAGGGCAGCGCCGGTGGCAAGGTTCCGGTGCCCCTGAGCGTCCGCAACGGCGGAAGCAACGAGGTCCGCAACGCGGCCCTCCGGTTCACGCTGAAGAACACGGTCACGCCGACGTCCCTGCCGTCCAACTGCCGCCGTCAGGCGCGCGGTGACGACTTCGACTACGCGTGCTTCTTCGAGACCCCGCTCGCGGCGGGCAAGTCCTACAAGCTGACCTCGCCCCTGGAGCTGGCCGTCGCGGCCGGTACAACCGGCGACGTGAAGATGAGCTACTCGTGGGAGCCGTACAAGCGCGGCGACCGCATGGCCTGGGAGCCCGGCAGCGGCCCCGCGCTCACCCTCACCACCACGAGCACCGCGCCGGCCGGCAAGTACAACTACAGCTCGGTCCTGATCAGGCTGAGCGGCCAGCGCAAGGACGACCTCGCGCTCACCGCCACCGCGATCACCGGCAAGGCCGGGACCGAGGCCGACCTGACCTTCACCATCGCCAACACCGGCCCGGTGAAGATCACCACCGACGACGGCCCGGCCGTGGCGGGCGTGGCCTACACGCTCCCCAAGGGCGTCACCGCCAAGAACTGCGAACCGATCGCCTACTCGCCCGACCCCGCCCTGAAGGGCATGTGCAAGGTCTGGCCGCAGAACGCGCTCGAACTGGACGCCGGGAAGTCGGTCAAGGTCACCGTCAAGGTCAAGCTCGACCAATCGGTCACCGGCGCCAAGGGCTCGGCGGCGCTGATCGGCTGGGACCGGGAGGAGGGCGCGCCCTTCTTCCACGGTGACGCCGACAAGGCCAACGACCGCGTCGAACTCGCCGCCACCTTCACCGGCACCGGGCCGCTCGCCAAGACCGGCGTGTCGCTGCCCGTCACCGCCGGGTTCGCCGCCGTGCTGGTCGTGTCCGGGGGCGCCGCCCTCGCGCTGACCCGCCGGCGCTGATCCGGCCGGCCGCCCCCGCCCCCCGCGGGGGCGGCCACCGCGAAGACCACCGAACCCCCGGCCGCGGCCGGGGGGTTCGTAACGATCGGATAACCCCGCGCATCGGCGCAACCGGCGAGATCGGCTTGACGTGAGATCCGTGTACGCGCCGTGCCCACTGGCGCGTGCGCCGGACCACCGCCAGCGCGGGCCTGCCGCACCGGAGACACGCCCACCGGAGCGAAACGGCTTGACCGGGCCCTGCAGCGGGGTGGAGACGGGGAGAGGGCCGCGGCGGCCAAGAGCCGCGGCCCGACAGCCCACGGCTAACGCACCGAGAAGACCTTCCCCGGGAAGCTCACCGAGACCGCGTTCGGCGTGGCCTGGAGGCGCGCGCCCCGGCACCATCCGGCGTCGGTGATGCCGTCGTCGGCCTTCAGTTCGTCGACCTCGCCACCGGCGGCCACGAACAGCCCGCACTCGGGCCGGGTGACGTCGCTGGAGGCGTCGGTGACCATGAGGACGCGCCCGTCGGGCAGCGCGGCGAACCAGCCCGCCGGGTCGGCCCCGTCGCCGGGGGTGAAGCCGAGGGGCGCGGCGGCGTGCCAGGCGTCGGCGCCGTCGGCGAGGGCGAAGGCGACCACGTCGAAGGTGGCCTGCCCGCCGAGGGTCGCGTGGTGGCATTCGCCGAGGACGAGGTCCTCGCCGCCGACCTGCAGGGTCCCGGCGCAGGAGACGGCGTAGGTGCTGCCGAGGTCGAGTCCCTCGCGCCGCCACAGCTCGGCCCCGTCGGCGGAGTTGAGGGCGGTGAGGTCGTGCCGGAAGACGCGCGCGGCGAACAGGCCCTCGCTGTCGGAGACGTCCTGCCGCACGTCGGCGATGACGCGCTCACCGGCCACGGTCAGCGAGCCGGGCTCGATCTCGCCGACCACCGGCCCCTGCCACTCCCACAGGCCCGCACCGGACTGCGCGTCGATCGCGGCCACGCGCGGCTTGTCGGCGCTGACGTCGTCGGCGGCGCAGTTCATGGCCGCCGCCAGGCGCGGCCCGGCCTGCTCCACGACGCGCACGAGGCAGCGCTCGGGGGCGGTGTAGGTCCACAGGTGGGCGCCGCCGTAGGCGAAGGCCTCGACGGTGCCGAGGGCCTTCTCCGGCTGGATCAGCAGGGCCTGGTCGGTGACGGCCAGGACCCTGCCCTCCTCGCCGGTGTAGCGGCGGTCGGCGAACATGCGGCCGGTGGCGGTGTCCAGCAGGATCGCCGAGGTGCCCGACGGGGCGTCGCGCCGGTCGCCGACGAGGGCGACCACGCGCCCGTCGGCCGAGGTCATCGGCGGCTGCGCGAAGGTCCGGTTGTGCCGCACGTGCTCCCAGCGCTTCCTGCCCGAACCGGCGTCGTAGGCGGTCACCGCGAGGGTGTCGGGCGAGGTGATGAGCAGCCCGAAGGGCGTGCCGACCGCGCCGCCGCCGGGATAGGCGGAGTTGAGGTGCTCGAAGTCGGACAGGTCGGCCACCGGCACCGCCGAGGCCGTCGTGGTCGCCTCGGTGTTGGCCGACTCGGCCAGCTCGTGCGCCGCCGAAGTGCCCGCCGCGGCGACGACCGCCACGAACGCCACCGACAGGACGCACACGCGCACCACCAGGCTCACCGGCGGAGTGTCGCCGGGCCCGGTCCGCACGACCCACTCGGCCAGCATCAGCAGCGCGCCCCCGAAGGCGGCCATGCCGAAGGCGAAGGCGCCCAGGGACTGGCGGTGGGAGATCCAGTGGCCGTGCCCGGGATCGGGCATCGTGGCCACGGTGATCGCGCACAGGATCAGCGATCCGCCGGTCAGCGCCGCCGCCGAGATCAGCGCGGGACGGCCCGGATTGGTGACCGTGACCGACAGGGCGACGCCGATCAGCAGGTACATCGCCACCAGCGAGACCGCCAGCCAGGTCGCGGACGGATCGTCGGCCCCCGGCTCGCCGAACACCGCGAACCCGAGGATCACCGCGCAGGACACCAGGGCCGCGCCACCCGTGAGGATCGCGGCCGTCCTGGTCAGCGAGCGGACCCAGTCGACGCTGCTGCGCGCAACACCGCTCTTTGGAACACCGCTCGTGGGAACGCCGCTCTGGGGAGAGTCCACTCCTATCTATTACCGGAAACATCGATGGTTTTCGGGCAGAAACCCGTCATCCCGGGCCGAGAAAAACCCCCGCCCTCCACAATGGAGGCGCGGGGGCGCGTCGCAGGGGCGTGCTACTGCTGGCCGTAGCGGGCCCACACCTTGTTCAGGTGCGCCTGGTAGTACACCGAGTGGAAACCGCCGATGATGGCCAGCAGGAAGCCGACACCACCGGAGGCGCGCTCCTGGAGACCGGCGGCCTCCTCGGCCTTCGCGATGCGCGAGCCGGTGTTGACCAGGGTCATGATGGGCGGCACCACGAGGCAGGAGCCGAAGAGCGCCAGCACGGCGAGACCCGGGGAGACCTCCAGGCGGGCGAACTCCTTCACCTCCTTGTTGACCTTGTAGTGCCAGACGATGCCGTAGATCCCGAGCGTGACGAGCGTCAGCAGCCAGACACCGAACGGGCTCCGGGTCTTGCCGAGGACGACCGCCTGGGCACCGGGGTTGCTCTGCGGCGGGTGGGTCATGAGGGGTTCCTCTCGAAAGAGCAGGTATTGCAGTGGGCTGGGACACATTAAGACAGCGCGGCAAACGGTTCCAGGCGTCTTCGCTGGACAAAGTGGACCGATACTCACGTTCCCGTCACCGCTCGGCACCTTCGTACGACCGAATGTGGACGATCGGACCAGGCGATCTTGCACCCCGAAGCCGCCGAACGGGCAACCTCGCGGCCTCGTCCATGCGTCACTAGTGCCATGAGCCCGCCCCGCCCGAGGCCCGGTCACACCGGACGCGATCCCGCCCGGATCGCCGAGGTGACCGTCGACGCGGGGGGCTTCGTGCGCGCCGTGGTCTTCCTCCCGGACGCCGAGGGGCGCTCGCCGAGGCACCTCGCCGAGGCGGTGCTCGCCGGATACGACGAGGCGGAACTGGCGCGGCTGTGGGACCGGACGGAAGGGCGAGATGGACGACGGTGACGGAGTGCTCGACGTGGAACTGACCGACCCGCGGGCGCAGGAGATGGCCGACGCGGCCTTCGACGCGCTCATGGACTTCCCGGACAGGTGCGCCGAGCTGGCCGCCACGCGCGAACTGCGCCGCCACCACGGCCCGGTGACGGTCACGGTGAACCTGGAGGGCCGCGTCATCGACCTCGACCTGGGCGGCGCCGCACGCGAGGGCGCCGAGGTCGCCGAGGCGATCCGCCTCGCCCAGGAGGACGCGCGCACGGCCCTCAAGCGGGAGACCGAGGCGCTGCTGCCGCCCGTCATCACCGCCTACGGGCGTTACCTGGATCGCCTCTCCTGAACCCCGCGCCGGTCCAGGGGCGTCTAGGGTGCGTTATCTGACAGATGGAGTTCCCGCGTGCCCCAGAAGACCCTCGTCCGCCGCATCGCGCTCGCACTGGTGATCACCGCGACGGTCGCCGCCGCCCTGTTCGCCCTCATGCGGCTGACCGGCCTGGAGCGGACCTGGCCGCTGCGGACGCTGGTCGCCTACACCCCGTACCTGACGCTGCTGGCGCTCGTGCCGCCGATCGCGGCGGCGGTCCTGCGCAAGTGGCGGCTGGCGCTGGCCGGGCTCATCGCGCCGCTGGTGCTGGCCTCCCTGGTCGTCCCGCGCGCGTTCCCCGACTCGCAGCCGGAGGCCACCGGGCCGCGCCTGACGGTCATGACGCTGAACCTGTGGATCGGGCAGGCCGACGCGGGGAAGGTCGTCGAGATGGTCGGCGAGCGCGGTGTGGACGTGCTGAGCGTGCAGGAGCTGTCGGTGGAGGCCGTGGCGCGGCTGGACGCGGCCGGTATCGGCGCGCTGCTGCCCTACCGGGAGGTCCGGGTGACGCCGGGGGTGGAGTCGGAGGGCACGGGGGTCTACTCGCGGTATCCGCTGGCGCGCAACACCGTCCTGGAGTTCCCGGCGACGTTCGCGATGACGGGGGTGACGATCACCGTTCCGGGTACCGCGCCGGTGGAGTTGCTGGCGGCGCATCCGGCGGCGCCGTGGGCGGCCACGGAGCTGCGCCGGTGGCTGAAGGATCTGGAGTCGCTGCCGAGCGCGTCGGGTGGGAGTACGCGGATCATCGCGGGCGATTTCAACGCGACGCTGGATCACGCGGCGTTGCGGGAGGTCCTCGACCGCGGTTTCAACGACGCCGCCGATGAGGTCGGGATGGCGCTGCGCGGGACGTGGAAGGGCCGTTCGGGCCTGCTGGCGCTCGCCCCGCGCGTGGCTCTGGATCACGTCTTCGTCGATGAGCGGGTGGCGGTGGAGTCGGTGGACTTCGGTGATCCGCCGGGCACCGACCACCTCCCGGTCTTCGCGGTGCTGCGGCTCCCGGGACAATAGGCCGACATGCGCGATGAAACGATCGGCGGCTTCCTGGAAGCCCTCGCCGCCCGCGTCCCCGCCCCCGGTGGCGGCGCGACGGCGGCCCTGCACGCCGCACAGGCCGCGGCCCTCCTCGGGATGGTCGCCCGGTACACCAATCCGCCCGTTCAGCACGTCATCGACGCCACCGACGCCCTGCGGGAGCGGGCGGTGGCGCTGGCCGCCGAGGACGCCGAGGCGTTCACCGCCGTCACCGACGCCTACAAGCTGCCGAAGGCCACCGATGAGGAGAAGGCGGCGCGCTCGGCGATGATCGCCGCCTCGCTGGTGGGCGCCGCGCGTCCGCCGGCCGAGGTGGTCGCCACCGCCGCGCGGCTGGTGGAGCTGGCCGAGGAGCTGCTGCCGATCGGCAACAAGAACGTCATCACCGACGTCGCCGCCGCCACCGAGGCCGCCCGCGCGGCCGCGACGACCGCGCGCGTCAACATCGAGATCAACCTGGGCGGCATCAAGGACGCCGGGGCGCGCGCCGAGCTGGCTGGGGTGGCCGCCGGGGTCGATGACATCGCCCGCCGCGCCGCCGCGGTGACCGAGGCCGTCCGGGAGGGACTGAAGTGACCGGGGTGCTGTCCGGCAAGGACCTCGCGGCCGCGATCCGCGCCGAGGCGAAGCGCGCCTGTGAGGGCGCGCTGGTCACGCCGAGGCTGGCGGTCGTGGTCGCCACCGATGACGAGTCCTCCGCCTGGTACGTGCGCTCGATCGCGGCGGCGGCGGCCAGGACCGGCCTGGACTGCCAGGTCGTCGACCTTGGCGCCGGGGCCTCCCCGGAGGAGGTCGAGGCGACCTTGGCGGGCCTGTCGGCCGAGGAGTCGGTGCACGGCCTGATGCTCCAGACGCCGCTGCCGAAGGGCGCGCGCCTGGAGGAGCTGGCCCGCGCGATCGACCCCGTCAAGGACGTCGACGGGGCCAATCCGCTGTCGCTGGGGCTGCTCGCGGCGGGCCTGCCCGCGTTCGCCCCGGCCACCGCCGAGGCGGTCATGGCGCTGCTGGACCACCACGGCGTGGAGCTGCCGGGGAAGACGGTGACGGTCGTGGGCCGCTCCAACGTCGTCGGCAAGCCGCTGGCGCACCTGCTGCTGGCCCGCGACGCCACGGTCACCGTCGCGCACTCCCGGACCGCCGACCTGGCGGCCGTCACGCGCACCGCCGACGTGGTGGTGGCCGCCGCCGGGCGTCCCGGCCTGATCACCGCCGCGCATCTGCGTCCCGGCGCGGTCGTCATCGACGTCGGCACCAACGCCACCGAGGACGGCGGGCTCGTCGGCGACGTGGCCGACGTGAGCGGCGTCGCGGGCGCCGTCACGCCCGTCCCGGGCGGCGTGGGACCGGTCACCACCGCGCTACTGCTGGCGCACACGGTCGAGGCCTCGCGCGCGTGAGACCATCGAAGGCGATGAAAGAGGAAACGAAGACCCCGGCGAAGTTCCCCCCGCGTGACGAGCGCGGGCGCGTGGAGTCCCTCGCCGAGTACCTCGCGGCCGTGCTCGGGGCGACCCTGTTCACGTTCGTGCTGCTGGCGATCGTCGACCTGATCTTCTCCGGCTTCGACTTCGGCGAGTTCGGGCACATCTCCGGCTGGATCAGCGTGACGCTGGCCGCGTTCATCTTCATCGACGACTTCCGCGCCTGGTCGGGCACGAAGTACCGGGTCCCGGTCTTCATCGCCGCCGTCGTCCTGGGCACGGTCGCCGGTCTGGGCATCGCGATGGCGATGCCCTCGGGCTGGCTGGACCTGCTGTCGGGCGCGCTGGGCGCGGCGGTGTCGGTGGTGGTGTACACGATCCTGTGGTTCACCGGGATCCGGATGATCGGACGAGAGGTTTAGATGAGTCCCGCATTCAAGTACGGCCTGGGCCGGCTGGGCGTGTTCGCGGTGTGCGCGGCGATCGTGTGGCCGTTCACGCTGAACCCGCTGGTCAAGCTGATGATCGCGCTGCTGGCCTCGATGATCCTGTCGATCTTCGTGCTGAAGAAGTGGCGCGACCAGGCCAGCGAGGCCATCGGCGGCGCGGTGGCCAAGCGCCGCGAGGAGAAGGAGCGCATGCGGGCGGCGCTGGCCGGGGACGACGACTAGACGTGTACCGCGAGCGGCCGGTGCCCGGCGGCGTCCTGTGGGAGCGGGCGCCGGTGGCGGCGGCCGGTCCGCAGGTGATCCTGCCCGACGGGTCGATGGACCTGATCTGGACCGGCGGGCGGCTGATCGTGGCGGGCCCGGACTCGCGGGCGCAGTACGCGACGGGTGCGCCGGGGGCGTCCTACACGGGGGTGCGTTTCGACCCGGGCCTGGCGCCGCTGGTGCTGGGGGTGCCGGCGGTGGAGTTGCGGGACGCGCGGGTGGCCGCCGAGGACGTCTTCGACGCCGGGGACCTGATCGCGCGGCTGGAGTACGGCGAGGACCCGGCGGAGGTGCTGGGCGCGGTGCCGACGCCGCCCGCCGACCGGCTGATCGCCGCGGTGGTGTCGCGGGCGCGGGCCGGTGAGGGCGTGGCCGCCATCGCCGGGGCGGTGAACCTGGGCGAGCGGCAGCTGCACCGGCGGGCCCTGGCGTCCTTCGGGTACGGCGTGAAGACCCTCGGCCGGATCTTCCGCATGACGCGGGCGCTGGACCTGGCGCGCGGCGGTGTCGCCTACGCCGAGGCCGCGGCGCGCGCGGGGTACGCCGATCAGGCACACCTGGCGCGCGACGTCCGCGGCCTGGCGGGGACGACGATGGGCGCGCTGCTCAGCTGAGCCGGGCGTAGAAGTCCACGCCGTTGCCGTCGGGGTCGGACACGGCGGCGTAGCGCTGGCCCCAGACGGCGTCGAAGGGCTCCAGGTGGCATTTCGCGCCCGCGGCGGTGACGCGCTCGTAGGCGGCGTCGACCTCCTCGGCGGTGTCGCACTGGAAGGCCAGGGACATCCGCCCGCCCGGCACGACCTGGACCCCGGGCAGGAACGAGCGGACCGACTCCACGGTGTCCCACATCAGCTTGAAGGCGCCGAAGTCGCATTCGACGTGGCCCTCGGCGTCCATCTCGGCGGGGATGTCCAGGCCCAGCAGCCGGTAGAAGGCGAGGGAGGCCGGCATGTCGACGGTGAGGATCTCGATCGCGTTCAGTCTCATGCCGACGACGCTACGGGCGTGATCAGGTCCCCGGCTTGTACGAATCGGTCGTGTAGGCGGGGTAGCGCTCGATGCGCGGCCAGCCGTCGGTGCGCTCGCGGAGGGCCTCGATGACGGCGGCGATGGCGGGCAGGCCGTCCAGCATCGTCGCGACGGTGTCCAGGCGGTGGCGCAGGACCTGCCGGATCGACGAGACGACCGCCCGGCCCCGGCCCATCGGCTCGTCGCCCGCGAAGGCGCGCTCCATCAGCCAGGTGAGCATGTCCAGGGTCCAGTGGACGACGGCCAGCCGCACGCCTTCGCTCTCGCCGCGCCGGGCGGGACGGCCCAGCAGCGCCGTCCAGTACTCGTCGGAGACGGCCGCGACGACCTCGGCGGGCAGCGCGAAGACGCACCAGCAGGTCGCGAAGGGCATCGTGACGTAGGCGGCGTCGAGGTAGGCCGAGCGGTACCCGGCGCCCTCGAAGTCGATGGCGCGGAAACCGTCGCCGGTGAGCAGGTTGTTGTCCGGGCAGATGTCGCCGGGGGAGAACACGCGCGGGCCGATCGTCGACAGCACGTTCAGGTCGTCGACCTCGCTGGCGAAGGCCGCCGAGGTGGTGATGCCGACGCCGTCGAGGAGCCCGCGCAGGCGGGCGAGCTTCGGCGCGTCCCACAGGGCCGGATCGTCGTCGCCGTCGATGGCGAACTTCTCGCGCAGCGCGTCCAGTTCGTCCTCACGCCCCAGGGACGCCCGGCCCATCTCGCCGTAGGCGCGCGCCCAGGCCAGTAGGCCCTCGGTGGCCGCGGCGGGGTCGCCGGCCAGCAGCCGGTCGACCAGGCTCGGCCAGTCGCCCAGGTCGGCCATGACCGTCATCAGCGCGTCCCCGTCGGCGCCCAGCAGCTCCGGACCGCCGGAGTGGAAGGACAGCCCGGCCGCCTCGCGCACGAAAGCCGAGGCCGCGTACGGCTGCCCGGGGTCGTAGGCCTTCACGATCACCGACGAGCCGTCGGCACGATGCGCCCGGAGTGTCAGGCTTCGCCGCGAACCGCCGAGATCGGCCCCCTCGGTCAGCTCGGCTCCGATAAGGGCGCCCGCGCGGGCTAGGGTGTCGTTGACGTCGGTCACAGCAGCGAGGTTAATGCCGCTGCGGCCGATTCGCGCAGTGGTTTTCACGTCCCCGCAGTGGAATGATCGCGTGGTGCTGATCAAGGTGTGCCTCAACGGCGGGCGGTTGCGAGCCGATCACCCCTCGGTGCCGCTCACCGCCGCCGAGCTCGCCGCCGACGCCGCCACGGCCGTCGCGGCCGGAGCGTCGGCCGTCCACATGCACGCCCGCACCCCCGACGGCGCAGAGACCCTCGACGCCCCCCACGTCGCCGAGGCCGTACTCGCCGTCCGCGAGACCTGCCCCGGCATCCCCCTGGGCGTGTCCACGGGCCTGTGGATCAGCGACGGCGACCCCGAGCGCCGCCGCCGCACCATCGCCACCTGGGCCGACCTGGAGCCCACCGCCCGCCCCGACTTCGCCTCCGTCAACGTCGGCGAGCCCGGCTCGATGGCCCTCGCCGCGCAGCTGCTGGACCTCGGCATCGGCGTCGAGGCCGGCGTCTGGTCCACCGAGGACGCCGAGACCCTGCGCGACAGCGGCCTGGCGCCGCGCTGCCTGCGGGTCCTCGTCGAGCTCATCGGCGTCCCCCCGGAGGTCGCGCCGGGACTGGCCGGGCGCATCATCACCCGCCTCGACGAGCTCGGCGTGGACAACCCGCGGCTCCTCCACGGCGACGAGGCGTCCACGTGGCCGATGGTGAAGATGGCCGCCGGGCTGGGCCTGGCCACCCGCATCGGCCTTGAGGACACCGTCACCGGCCCCGCCGGGCAGCAGGTCAGCGGCAACGCCGAGCTTGTCCGCCTGGCCCGCGCGGTCTAGGTTTCGGCGTGTGGACGACGGCATCGAGCTCGGCGAGCCCTTAGCGGGCGACGTGCGGCTGCGCGTGGCCGAGGTCGCCGCCGACGACTCCGGCGACGGCGTCGTCGAACTGGTCATCGCCGCCACCGGGACCGATGTGGACCTGCGCCTGAGCGTCGCCGACACCTCCACCGACGGACTCGCCGACTTCTTCGACGCGCTCGCCGAGGGCGGCGCCGGATCCTGGCGGTCCATCGACGCGCGCCTGTCGGTGACCGCGGCTCCAGAGGGCCGTGGACGCGTCCGGCTGCGCTGGGTCCTCAGCAGCCAGCGGCTGCACCAGGCCTGGGCCTTCACCGTCGTGACGGTCCTGCCAACGGGAGAGCCCCTCCGCGGTGTCGCGGAGGGGCTCCGGGAAGCGATCGATCTGGTCCTCGGCTACGACCAGACGTCCTGAGGGACCGCGCGGCGCTCGGCCATCGAGACCGGGCCGTCGTACTCGCGCACGACCTCGTACTTGGTGTTGCGTTCGACCGGCTGGAAACCGGCGTCGCGGATGAGCTCCAGCAGGTCCTCGCGGCCCATCTTGTCCGGGGTGCCGTAGGAGTCGGCGTCGTGGGTGATCTTGTACTCGACCACCGAGCCGTCCAGGTCGTCCACACCGAAGTTGAGCGACAGCTGCGCCACCGACAGGCCGTGCATGACCCAGAAGCACTTGACGTGGTCGAAGTTGTCCAGCATCAGCCGGGAGACCGCGAAGGTCTTCAGCGAGTCCGCCGGGGACGCCATCGTCGTCCGCGCCTGGAGCTTGTTGCGGATCTTGCCGTCCTTGGAGTCGACGAAGTCGTGCTGGTAGCGCAGCGGGATGAACACCGCGAAGCCACCGGTCTCGTCCTGCAGCTCACGCAGGCGCATCACGTGGTCGACACGGTGACGCGGCTCCTCGATGTGCCCGTAGAGCATCGTCGCCGGAGTCCGCAGGCCCTTCTCGTGGGCGAGTCGGTGAATGCGCGACCAGTCCTCCCAGTGGCAGTCGTGGTCGACGATGTGCTGGCGGACCTCCCAGTCGAAGATCTCGGCGCCACCACCGGTCAGCGACTCCAGGCCCGCCTCGATCAGCTCGTCGAGGATCTCACTGGCGCCCAGGCCGGAGATCTTCTCGAACCACTGGACCTCGGTGGCGGTGAACGCCTTGAGGTTGACCGACGGGAGCGCCTTCTTCAGCTCGCTCAGCACGCGCGGGTAGTACTTCCACGGCAGGGTCGGGTGGAGCCCGTTCACGATGTGCAGCTCGGTGAGGGCGTCGCCCTCCATCTGCTTGGCCAGCTCCACGGCCTGCTCGACGCGCATCGTGTACGCGTCCTTCTCCCCCGGCTTGCGCTGGAAGGAGCAGTAGGCGCAGGACGCCGAACACACGTTGGTGAGGTTCAAATGCCGGTTGACATTGAACATGACCCGCTCGCCGTTCTTGCGGACGCGCACCTGATGCGCCAGCCCGCCCAGCCACGCGAGATCGTCGCACTCGTAGAGGGCGACGCCGTCCTCACGGGTGAGGCGCTCGCCGGCCGCAACCTTTTCCTCGATGGATGCCCGAAAGGACTTGTCCGTCATCCCTGCCGCCTCGCATCATTACCGCGTTCACGTACGTACGGAAGCGAGACTACTGCCGGGCCCTTCGGCATGATCCGGCGAGCCCCGGACCGGTGCCCGAAATGCGTATAAGATTCACTCAGTTTGCGTCCCGCACTGGTGTGATCTGGCTTTCCCGTCGTACGGTGGCAACGCGCACGATGCCGCCCGGACTCATAAAGCACGCAGGCTTTAGGCGGCGACACGAGGGAGACGGCATACATGCGACCGATGTGGACACCCGCCCGCAAAGCCGGACGAGTCCTTCTCATCTTCGGCACGGCGATGATCCTGAGCGCGGCCCTCCCGGCCACCCAGGCCCTCGCCGACCCGAACGGGATCAGCGCGCCGCCCGCCAAGGGCGCCCAGCCCGGGTCCGTCACCGCCCCCAACAACCCCGGCACCGGCACCGGCCTGCCGCCCACCGGGACCAGCATCCCCGGCGTCGGTCCACTCGCGACCCAGATCTCGGTCAAGACCACCGAGCTGGCCAAACTCGCCGAACAGGCCAAGGGCTCCGCCGCCGACCTCGCCGACCGCGTCCAGTGGACCACCGCCGTGTCCAGCATGCTCGCCCAGGACAAGGCCACCGTCGCCGCCCTGGAGCAGGCCGCCGGCGACGTCGCCGCCAAGAAGTACACCGACAGCCAGGCCACCCCCGACCTCGGCATCGGCCCCCAGGACACCACCGACGCGGTCACCGAGCAGCTCGCCGTCGCCCGCGCCGAGCTCGCCGAGTCGCAGGCCGCCTTCGACGCCGCCATCGCCGCCCAGACCATCGCCGGGCAGCGCGACACGCAGCTGCGCACCTCGTTCAACACGCTCAACGCCGAGGTCACCAAGCTCGTCCAGGACAACCAGAAGGCCCTCGCCGACGCCGAGCGCGCCCGCGCCGACTTCGCCAAGCAGTACCAGGGCAACCTGTCGTCCAAGGTCAAGGGCTACCAGGCCAACCCGAAGGCGATCCAGGCCGTCCAGTTCGCCTTCAAGCAGTTGAACAAGCCGTACGTGTGGGGCGCCGAGGGGCCCGACAGCTTCGACTGCTCCGGGCTGACCTGGGCCGCCTACAACTCCGTCGGCGTGTCCATCCCCCGCATCGCCAACGACCAGTACCACATCACCTCGGCGATCCAGACGATCACGCCGGACTACCTGCTGCCCGGCGACCTCCTCTTCTACGGCGACCGCGCCACCGACTGGACCTCCATCTACCACGTCGCCATGTACATCGGCGACGGCAAGATGATCGAGGCGCCCACCGCCGGCCAGCTCGTGAAGACCTCGGTCGTCCGCTTCGACGACTACTTCGGCGCCACCCGTCCCCTGAAGGCCGTCAAGGCCGACGACGACGGCTCCAGCACCTCCAACCCCGGCGGCACGTCCAACCCGACCTCGCCGCCGTCGTCCACGAAGCCGCCGACCACCCCGCCCACCACACCTCCGACGACGCCTCCGACCACCCCGCCGACGACGCCCCCGTCGAGCTCGCCGGTCGTCGACCCGTCCTCCTCGCCCGCGGCCGCCGCGCCGCCCGGGGACAACACGGGCGGCTCCGGTCGGGAAGAGCCCGGTTCCAGCTCGATCGTCCCGTCCACGTAGTGAGCGAGGACGAACCGAACGTACGGCAGCGACCGGTTACGGATCGTGATCGGGAATGCTGGACGAACGACTGAGCCCCACACCGGCTTGCGGTGATGTGGCACGGTGGGAAGTACCTGGCAAGCTTCGGCCTGGAGGGCTTTGATGGGTAACCGAACCTGTGCCGCTTGCGGAGCGCAGGTGCACGCCGCCGCGGAACGCTGCCCGCAGTGCGGCCTGTACGTGAATCCCCCCATGGGGAGCGCTGCGCCGTACGCGACACCTCCGCCTCCCCCCGAGCCGCACACCAACACGTCTTGGCACGCCGACCGCGACGACTGGCAGGCGCCCGCGCCGGAACCGGCGAACCCCTGGAACGCCGCCCCGCCGCCGCCCGGTGATGGCCGGGGCTGGCCGCCGGCCGGGGCGGGGAATGACTTCCCGCCGCCTGCCGGGGGACCGGGTGGACCCGGTGGACCCCGTGATTTCGGCCCGCCGCCTCCCGGGGGACCTGGTGGACCTGGTGGACCCGGTGATTTCGGCCCGCCGCCTCCCGGGGGACCCGGTGATTTTGGTGCCCCTCGCGACTTCGGCCCGCCTCCCGGCGGTGACTTTGGCCCGCCGCCCGGCGCGCCCACGTCCGGTGGACCGGCGTGGGGTGGACCTCCGCCGCCCATGCGCGATGGTGACTTCCCGCCCGGCCCGCGCGACGGCGACGCGCCGCGCGACTTCGGGCCTCCCCCTCCCGGGAACTACCCGCCGCCTCCCGGCGGTGGCTTCCCGCCGCCCGGCGACTTCGGCACGCCTCCCGGCGCGCCCACCTCCGGTGGACCCGCGTGGGGTGCTCCCCCGCCGCCCATGAACGCCCCCACCTCCGGTGGCGGCGGCTGGGGCGGTCCGCCGCCTCCGCCCATGCGTGACGGCGACTTCCCACCCGGCCCACGTGACGGCGACGCCCCGCGCGACTTCGGTCCCCCGCCTCCGGGGAACTACCCGCCGCCTCCCGGCGGCCCGGGCAACTTCCCGCCTCCCCCGGGCGACTTCGGCACGCCTCCGGGCGCGCCCACGTCCGGTGGACCGGCGTGGGGTGGACCTCCGCCGCCCATGCGCGACGGCGACGGCCCCCGCGACTTCGGGCCGCCGCCCGGGAACTTCGCGCCTCCCGGCGGTCCCGGTGACTACCCGCCGCCTCCCGGCGACTTCGGCACGCCCCCCGGCGCGCCGACCTCCGGTGGACCGGCGTGGGGTGGACCTCCGCCGCCCATGCGCGACGGCGACTTCCCGCCCGGCCCGCGCGACTTCGGGCCTCCCCCTCCCGGGAACTACCCGCCGCCCCCTGGCGGCCCGGGCAACTTCCCGCCGCCTCCCGGCGACTTCGGCACGCCCCCCGGCGCGCCCACGTCCGGCGGACCCGCCTGGGGCGGGCCTCCGCCGCCCATGCGCGACGGCGACGGCCCCCGCGACTTCGGGCCCCCGCCGCCCGGGAACTACCCGCCGGCCCCCGGCGGCCCGCGTGACTTCGGCCCGCCTCCGGGCGCGCCCACGTCCGGCGGACCCGCCTGGGGTGGACCTCCGCCGCCCATGAACGCCCCCACCTCCGGTGGTGGCGGCTGGGGCGGTCCGCCGCCTCCGCCGGTCCGGGACGGCGACGGCCCGCGCGACTTCGGTCCCCCGCCCGGGAACTTCGCGCCTCCCGGCGGCCCCGGTGACTACCCGCCGCCTCCCGGCGGAGGCTTCCCGCCCCCCGGTGGTCCCGGCGACTACCCCCCGCCTCCCGGCGCTCCGGGTGGCTTCCCGCCGCCGAACGCGCCCACCTCGGGCGGCCCGGGCTGGGGTCCGCCCCCGCCGGACTTCGGGCGTCCCCAGGACCACCCGTCGCCTCCGCCCGTGCCCGGCTACCCGCCGAACGCGCCCACCTCCGGTGGCCCGCGCGACTTCGGCCCGCCGCCCGGCGGTGGCTTCGGTCCCCCGCCTCCCCCCGGAGGCGACTTCGGCGCGCCCCCGCCGCCTCCCGGTGGTGGCTTCCCGCCGCCGCCCGGGTTCGGCCCGCCGCCGGAGTTCGGGACGCCTCCGGGCGCTCCCCGCGACTTCGGCCCGCCTCCCGGCGGGGACTACCCTCCGTCCGGCGGCCCCCGCGACTTCGGTCCCCCGCCCGGTGGCGAGTTCGCACCGCCTCCGCCGGGTGGCCCGGGCGCGTTCCCGCCGCCTCCCGGTGGCGACTTCGGCGCGCCTCCGCCTCCGCCGCCCGGGTTCGGCCCGCCGCCACCGGACTTCGCTCCGCCGTCGGCCGATGCCGCACCCGCCTTCGCACCACCCGGGTTCGCGCCCCCGTCGTCCTCCCCGGACGCCGGTGGCTGGGCGCCGCCTCCGCCGTCGTTCGGCGCGTCCGACGACGACGTGCGCCGTCCCGGTGAGCCCGACGACGACGACCTGCCGCGGCTTCCGTCGGTCGAGCGCGACCTTTCCGACCGCGACGAGGACTGGGAGCTCCCCCCGCTTCCCGAGCCCCCGCCGGTCGGGGAGCGCCTCGACGCGGCCGCTCCCGCCCCGGCTGGGGACCCCGACGACGCTCCGCCGCCCCCTCCGCCCGCCGATGGCGCGATCTGGGAGGGCGCGGCACCCGCGTCCGGTGGCCCGGAGCCGGAGATGTCGGAGGAGGACCGGGCGACGCTGGCCGGGCTCGCGGCGGACGTGCCTGAGGGGGATGAGGACGAGGGGGCTTCGGCTTCGCCGGTTGCTGAGTCGGCGCCTTCGTTTGGGGTGCCGGGTGGCGAGGTGCGGTCGAACTTCGATGCGGAACCGGCCTTTGCGCCGCAGGCTGCTGAACCGGCGCCCTCTTTCGGGGTGCCCGGCGGTGAGGCGCGGTCCAGCTTCGATCCCGAGCCGTTCGCCCCGCAGGCTGCCGACCCGGCGCCTTCCTTCGGCGTTCCCGGCGGTGAGCCGCGATCGAGCTTCGATCCCGAGCCCTCGCCTTCCTTCGCGGTTCCCGCCGAGGAGTCGCGGCCGAGCTTTGAGTCGGCTCCGGAGCCGCCGTCCTTCGCCGTTCCCGGTGATGAGGCGCGGTCCAGTTTCGATCCTGAGCCCGCTCCGGGGCCTTCGGCTTTCCCGGAGCCGCCGCCCGCGTTCGCCGTTCCCGGTAGTGAGCCGCGGTCGAGCTTTGACCCGGAGCCCGCTCCGGAGCCGGAGAAGCCTCCGGTCTTCCAGCCTGCGCCGATCCCGGATGAGTGGAATACGCCTGAACCGGCGCAGCCGCAGGGGTCTGGGAACGCTTGGGCGTCTTTGGCCGAGCCTTTTGCTCCGCCGCCGGTTGAGGCTTCGGCTTCGGCCTCGGCCTCGGCTCCGGCTCCGGCTTCGGTTCCGGTCTCGGGTTCGGGTTCGGCTGAGAACGGGAACTCGTGGTTCTCGGAGTCGGCCGCCGTGCCGCCGCCGACCGGTGACCCTGGTGCGGCTGCGCGCGGTATTGCGACCGTTCCGGCCGCCAACCGGCTGACCGCCGAGGAGCTCCCGGCCCGCTTGCCGATGGCGACGCCTCGCACCTACGGTCGTCCGCCGGAGGAGATGCCTTGGCCACCTATGGCGCCGGGCGGGGAGCCCAGGCAGTAGGAGAGTGAAAGAGCCCCACCGGTGGACGGTGGGGCTCTTTTGTTTTGGGGGGTCTTGTGCGGCCGTCCTCATCACCCGTTACCCGTCACCCGGGACCGTTTCGGCTGGTCTTCGTGGCCGTCTCCAGGCTGGGGGTCGTGTGTTTCCGACGCCTGTTGTGGCTCGTCGCGCTTCTTGTCTGGCGCCCCGCGGATCGTCCGTGTTCGATGTATCCACTACGCTGCGGCTATGACACGGTCGCCGTCTGGTCAGGGGTTTCACCCCTAGGACCCGACCAGGGGTGCGGCCCCTGGACGCCGGACCTCTCTCGGGAGGCTCCACCCCCGCTCGGCCTTTGCGACGGTGAACGATGAACCCCGGGGTGTCAAGCCAAAGAACGCGGCTTGACACCCCGAGAACCCTCGTTCGAAGAACCATCCGGCCGACCGAGGGAGGATCCTCTCCTATCCCGAGACAGCCCCCGCACAAGCTGGTCCCGGGTTCGTGTTGTCGTGCGGCCTGCGGCTTGTCTTCGGCCCGGGTCTAAAACAACAAGCTCTCGTCCCCACCCGGGTTCTGACCCCGTAGCAAGCCAATCAGTGTGCCCGGGTCTAAAACAACGAGCTTCGGTCCGTGCCCGGGTTTTGACCCCGTTGCCAGCCAGTCATCTCGCGGCCTCACCCCACCCCCACCCCACCCCCACCCCACCCCCACTCCCGCGAAAGGACCGGCCGCTCGCGCGACCGGTCCTCCGCCGACCTTCCCGCCGGGCCCTGCCCGGCGGGTCAGGCCGTGTTCTCCTTCTCGTCTTCGCCTTCTGCTTCGCGTCCGGGTGTCGGCAGGTTCAGTTTCTTGATCAGCACGTAGAAGATCAGGAAGTAGACCGCGAAGTACACGACGCCGATCAGCAACAGCAGCAGTGGTTTGTGGGTGTTCGACTTGCTGAAGTTGAGCAGGTAGTCGATGAGTCCGGCGGAGAAGCCGAAGCCGATCTTGATGTCGAGGGCCGTTACCAGGGCCAGGGACACGCCGCTCAGGACCACGTGGATGCCGAAGAGCAGTGGCGCGACGAAGATGAACGAGTACTCCACGGGCTCGGTGATGCCGCAGACGAAGGCGGTGAGGGCACCGGAGATCATCAGGCCGCCGACGACCGCGCGGTTGGCGGGGCGGGCCGCTCGCCACATGGCGAGGGCGGCGCCGGGGATGCCGAACATCAGGACGGGGAACCAGCCGGCCATGAAGGTGCCGGCGCCGTCTTGCCCGGCGAAGTAGCAGTTCAGGTCGCCGTGGGCGACCACGCCGTTGACGTCGCAGGTGGGGATCGTGAACCACACGATCGAGTTGATGATGTGGTGGAGGCCCATGGGCAGCAGGAGGCGGTTGACGACGCCGTAGATGCCGGCGCCGACCACGCCGTTCTCGGTCACCCAGTCGCCGAAGCTGGCGATCCAGGAGCCGACGACGGGCCAGATCCAGCCGAAGACCACGCCGAGCAGCATCGCGGTGACGGCGGTGATGATCGGGACGAAGCGGCGGCCGCCGAAGAATGACAGCCAGCTGGGCAGCTTGATGCGGTGGTACTTCTGCCACAGCAGTCCGGCGATGACGCCGATCATGATGCCGCCGAGGACGCCGGTGGGGTTGGCCGCGCCGATGTCCACCTTCAGCTGGCTGGTGCCGTCCGCCTTGAGGATGGTGACCATGACCTGGTCGCGGATGCGCGACTCGGAGAACATGGCCTTGGTGACGCGGTCGAAGACCAGATAGCCGACGACGGCCGCGAGGGCCGTCGATCCGTCCGCCTTCTTCGCCATCCCGAGGGCCACGCCCACCGCGAACAGCAGGGGCAGGTTGTCGAAGAGGACCTGCCCGGCCGCGGCGAGGACCTTCGCCACCGGCAGCATCCACGTCCAGTGTTTGCCGAGGCCGTCCTTGCCGAGCATGTCGGGCTGCCCGAAGCGCAGGAGAAGCGCGGCGGCGGGCAGGACGGCGATGGGCAGCATGAGGCTGCGCCCGAACTTCTGCAGGAACGCGAAGACCTTCGATCCTCCTGAGGCGGCGTCCCCCGCCGCTGCTGTGGCGCTCATGCGACATACCCCCCGGTCGGTTGTCGAGATCATAAGCAGTGTGTCCGACAACACGGGCGAATCCGGTTAAATAGACATACGGGTGAGCGTTGACCCGTGTGACACCCCTGTACCGGGGGTGTCGGACAGACCGCCCTGGGGGGCGGCGGAAAGAGGAGTCCCATGGACAAGGCCGAGGCCATCGTGGCCGCGCTCGGCGGCGCCGAGAACATCATCGAGGTGGAGCCCTGCGCCACCAGGCTGCGGACCGAGGTGAAGGACGCCACCGTCGTCGACGAGCCCGCGCTCAAGGCCGCCGGCGCCTACGGCGTGCTCAAGATGGGCACGAACGTCCAGGTCGTCGTCGGCACCGACGCCGACACCATCGCCAGTGACATCGAAGACCTGCTGGAGGAGGAGTGACCGCGCGCATCGTCTCCCCCGTCGCGGGGAAGGTGGTCGGCCTGCCGGGCGTCCCGGACCCGGTGTTCGCAGAGGGCATGGTCGGTCCCGGGACCGCCGTCGACCCCGACCGGGGGCCGGGCGTGGCCGTCGCCCCCATCTCCGGGGTCGTCCAGAAGCTCCATCCGCACGCCTATGTCATCGTCGACGCCGAGGGCCGGGGCGTCCTGGTCCACCTCGGCATCGACACCGTCAAACTCGACGGGGAGGGCTTCCAGCTGCTCACCGAAGAGGGCGCGCACGTCGCCGCGGGCGCCGAGATCGTCCGCTGGGACGCCGGGGCCATCGAGCAGGGCGGCCGCTCACCGGTCGTCCCGGTCATCGCGCTGGACGCGCCCGCCGATCGCGTGACGGTCACCGGCGCCGACTACGTGCACACCGCCGATCCGCTGTTCACCTGGGAGTAGACATGGCAGAACGACAGGTCAAGGTCACCACCGACGTCGGCCTGCACGCCCGCCCGGCGGCGGTGTTCGTGCAGAGCGCGGCCCAGTCGTCCGAGGACGTCACGCTCGCGAAGTTCGATCCGGCCGCCGAGTCGCAGAACCGGGTCAACGCCAAGAGCATCCTGGCGGTGCTGGGCCTCGACGTCCGCAACGGCGACGAGGTCATCATCGCCAGCGAGGACGCCGAGGCCGTCGACCGGCTCGCCGCCCTGGTCACGGAGGAGACGTCTTGACCGTCACCGCCACATCCTTCACCGGCGTCGGGGTCAGCCCCGGCGTCGGTGCCGGCCCGGTCCGCGCCATGGCCGCCGCACCGCCCGAGCCGCCGCCCGGCGAACGCCACGACGGCGACGCCACCGCCGCGCTCGCCGCCGCCTCGTCGGCGCTGGAGACCGTCGGCGCCGACCTCGACGCCCGCTCCGAGCGCGCCGCCCAGAAAGGCCGCGCCGAGGCCTCCGAAGTGCTCGCCGCGCAGGCGATGATGGCCCGCGACCCGAGCCTGTCCGAACTCGCCGCCGCCAAGATCGGCGAGGGCCTGAGCCCGGCCCGCGCGGTCTTCGAGGCCTTCGGGACCTTCCGCGACCTGCTCGCCTCGGCCGGGGCCTACCTCGCCGGGCGCGTCGCCGACCTCGACGACATCCGCGACCGGGTCATCGCCGTCCTGTCCGGACGCCCCATGCCCGGCGTCCCCGACGCCGACGTCCCGTTCGTGCTGGTCGCCCGCGACCTCGCGCCCGCCGACACCGCGCTGATCGACCCGGCGAAGGTCGCCGCGTTCGTCACCGCCGAGGGCGGTCCCACCAGCCACACCGCGATCCTGGCGCGCACGATGGGCGTCCCCGCCGTCGTCGCCGCCCCCGCCGCCCTCGACCTCCCCGACGGCACGCCCGTCCTCGTCGACGGCACCACCGGCGAGGTCACCGTCGAGCCCTCCGAGGAGGCCGTCCGCACCGCCCGCCAGGCCGGGGACGCCCTGGCCGCCGCCGTCTCCGGCGCACGCGGCCCCGGCGCCACCGCCGACGGCAAGCTCGTCCCGCTGCTGGCCAACATCGGCGGACCCGCCGACGTGGAGTCCGCCCTCGCGCACGGCGCCGAAGGCGTCGGCCTGTTCCGCACCGAGTTCCTGTTCCTGGACGCCGCCACCGCCCCCACCCTGGAGGCGCAGCAGGCCGTCTACCGCGAGGTCCTGTCCGCCTTCGGCGACAAACGCGTCGTCGTCCGCACCCTCGACGCCGGAGCCGACAAGCCCCTGGCGTTCCTGCCCGCCGGGGACGAACCCAACCCCGCCCTCGGCGAACGCGCCCTGCGCATGATGCGCCACCACCCCGACATGCTCGACACGCAGCTGCGCGCGCTCGCCGCCGCCTCGTCCGGCCTGCCGGTTGATTTGTGGGTGATGGCGCCCATGGTCGCCGACGGCGACGACGCGGGCTTCTTCATGGACGCCGCCCGCGCCGCCGGTCTCACCGGCAAGGCCGGGGTCATGATCGAGATCCCCGCCGCCGCCCTGCGCGCCCGCGACTTCGCCCAGGCCGTCGACTTCTTCTCCATCGGCACCAACGACCTCGCCCAGTACGCCTTCGCCGCCGACCGCCAGATCGGCGCCCTGTCCCGCTTCCAGGACCCCTGGCAGCCCGCGATGCTCGACCTGATCGCCTCGGCCGCCACCGCCGCGAACACCGCCGGAACCTCCTGCGGAGTCTGCGGGGAGGCGGCCGCCGACCCGGCGCTCGCCTGCGTCCTGGTCGGCCTCGGCGTCACCAGCCTGTCGATGTCGGCTCCCGCGCTGCCCCTGGTCCGCGCCGTCCTGGCGGCCCACACCTACTCCCAGTGCGTACGCGCGGCCGAGGCGGCCCGCCGCGCGACCTCGGCGTCCGGCGCCCGCGAAATGGCCCGCGCGGCCCTCCCGGGTCTGCGAGCCGTCGGGATGTGACCGGGGTTATGTGTGCCCCCGGCCGTGCCTGAGGCAGGCTTGGGGGTATGCGGAAACCCTGGGTCGTGGGCGTCTCCGGCGCCTCCGGGACGCCCTATGCCAAGGCGGTCATCACGGCGCTCTTCGACGCCGGCGAGTCCGTCGACCTCGTCGTGTCGAAAGCGGCGCGCCTGACCCTGATCGACGAGACGGGCGGCTCCATCCGCGACGCCCACTGGAAGGACGACCTGTCCGCCTGGCTCGACCGCGACCTCGGCGACGTGACCTACTGGCCACACGCCGACCTGGCCGCCGGGCCCTCTTCGGGCTCCTACGAGGTCAACGGCATGATCGTCGTCCCCGCCTCAACGGCCGCCTGTGCCGGCATCGCCCTCGGCCTGTCGAAGGACCTGCTGCAAAGAGCCGCCGACGTCAACCTCAAGGAGAAGCGCAAGGTCATCGTGGTCCCCCGCGAAACCCCCGCCTCGCGCAGCCACCTCGTCCACCTGCTGGCCCTCCACGACGCGGGCGCCACCGTCCTCCCCGCCAGCCCCGCCTTCTACGCCGGAGCCCGCGACGTCCAGCAACTGGTCGACTTCGTCGCCGGACGCGTCCTGGACGCCGCCGGCGTCCAGCACACGCTCTACCAACGCTGGCGCGGCGACCTGGGCGCGGCCCGCCTCACCTGAAGCGAAAACCCCACCCGCACACGACCGCCGCGAAGACGGCTAATGGTGATCGGAACCAGCCCCGGCTCCCCCACCACCGCCACCACCAGCGCCACCACCGAGCTCCCCAAGGAGCAACTTCTTCACCTCGGACTCCCGAAACCGCCGGTGCCCGCCTGGCGTGCGAATGCTGCTGATCCGGCCCGCCGCCGCCCAACGCGTGACGGTCTTGGGATCGACGCGAAAGAGCGCCGCCACCTCACCCGGAGTCAACAAGCGGTCTTCACTGTCCATCGACGTGCCCCCCTGCCCATGCGCCCCTACGGGCTGTGTCACAAGGTGCCCGTTCGGTCTGGCGACCGAACACGTTTCGGCATGCCCCTCTTGCACCCGTTCAGGCCGCGTACACCCCCATTAGAGCACCATGCTCCTAAATATGCACCAAACCGACGGGATCAGCCATCTGTATCCAGGTTATCTAGGGGTGGACAAACGGACGGATTTGTGTAGACCGTGCGGATGGGCGCGGAGAGGAAGGCGAGCACGAAGGCCGAGGTCAGGGGCGGGGCGGAGTGAAACAGGCGCGGCGAGGTGGAACGGGTGAAGTAAGGCCACGCGATGACTGGCGGGCAACGGGGTCAAAACCCGGGCGAGGACAAAAGCTCGTTGCAGTAGAGCCGGACCGGGACGGCCCGCAAGCCGCAAAACTGAGCCGGGCCAGAAGACGAGCAGACGCGCAAGAAAGCCTTCTCGGGGTAGGAGAGGTGGATCCTCCGTCGGTCGGCCAGACGTGTTCTTGGAACGAGGGTTCTCGGGGTGTCAAGCCGCGTTCTTTGGCTTGACACCCCGGGGTTCCTCGTTCAGCGTCGTTCCAGCCGGCCAGAGGAGGAGACGCCTCCCGAGAGAGGCCCAGGTCCAGGACAGCGTCCTGGTCGGGGACGAGGGCTGAAAGCCCAGGCCAGACGGCGACCGTCAAATAGCGCCGATGCAGGGAATCGAAAGCGGCCGATCCGTGGGGGGGAGACGGCGACGGTGTCATAGCCGCAACGCCGTGGATGCATAGCGGGCGGACGATCCGCGGGGCGCCAGACCAGAAGCACCAGGGGCCGCAACAGGCGTCGAAAACACACGACCCCGGGCGCCAGGTGACCGCTGAGACCGGGTGAAACGGCCTCGGGTGACGGGTGACGGCCGCACTGGGGAAGGCCCCCGCGCGTGGTAGTGAGGCTGGCGCGGGGCGGGGCGGGGCGGGGCGGGGCGGGGCGGGGCGGGGTGAGGCGGAGTGCGGCGGGGTGAGGCGGAGTGCGGCGGAGTGAGGCGGAGTGAGGCAGGGCGAGGCGAGGCGAGGCAGGGCGAGGCGAGGCGAGGCGAGGTCCAGCAAGCCAAGACAGCCCAAGGCAACACAACGCCCCCACCCCAAACCCCCCACCGCGCCCCACACCCCCACCCCCACCCCCCACCACATACGCTCCCCCCATGGACGACATCGACCGCCGCCTGCTCTCCCTCCTGCGCACCGACGGCCGCCGCTCCTACGCCGATCTCGCCCGTCAGGTCGGCCTCTCGGCCCCCGCGGTGCACGATCGCATGGGCCGGCTGGAGCGCACGGGTGTGATCACCGGCTATCGAGCCGACGTCAACCCGGAGGCGGTAGGACTGGGGGTGACCGCGCTGATCGGCATCATCGAGAAGCCCGACACCGAGTATTCGACGGTGACCGACGCGCTGGAGCAGATCCCGGAGGTCGAGTCCTGCTACTTCCTCGCCGGTGAGGAGTCCTTCCTCATCAAGGTGCGGGTGGGCGCCATCGGGGACCTGGAGCAGCTGGTGACGCGCATAAACCGCCTGCCGGGGGTCGCCCGGACCCGTACCGCCATCGCGCTCTCCACGAAGTGGGAGAGCCGTCCTCAGCCTCTCGACGCGGACGGAGACTAGCCTTGTCGATCATGAAGACCGTCGACCGATGTTGTGACGCGACCCGCGGGTGGGTCAATGATGCGATCGCGAAGGTCCACGCCGATACCAACCGCAGTGCTGACACGCACCTGCTGACGTTCCCTCTCCCGCCGCAGTGGGGTGTCGACCTGTACCTCAAGGACGAGTCGGTGCATCCGACGGGCAGTTTGAAGCACCGGCTGGCGCGTTCGCTGTTCCTGTACGCCCTGTGCAACGGGTGGATCACCGAGGGGACGCCGGTTATTGAGGCGTCGAGTGGTTCCACCGCGGTCTCCGAGGCCTATTTCGCGCGGATGCTGGGGCTGCCGTTCATCGCGGTGATGCCCCGCACGACCAGCGAGGAGAAGGTCCACCTCATCGAGTTCATGGGCGGTTCCTGCCACCTGGTGGACGATCCGGCGCTCGTCGTCGATGAGGCGCGGCGGCTGGCCGGGGAGAAGGGCGGCCACTTCATGGACCAGTTCACCTACGCCGAGCGCGCGACCGACTGGCGCGGCAACAACAACATCGCCGAGTCGATCTTCCAGCAATTGTCGGCCGAGCGGCATCCGATCCCGGACTGGGTCGTGGTGGGCGCGGGCACGGGCGGGACTTCGGCGACCATCGGGCGTTACGTGCGCTATCAGCGGCACGATACGCGTGTCCTGGTCGCCGATCCGGAGAACTCGGCGTTCTTCACGGGCTGGTCGGAGCACAATCCGGCGGCGACGGTGCGGGGCGGGTCGCGCATCGAGGGCATCGGGCGTCCCCGGGTCGAGCCGTCGTTCGTGCCCTCGGTCGTGGACCGCATGGCGCAGGTCCCGGACGCCGCTTCGGTGGCTTCGCTGCGGGTGGCCTCGAAGATGCTGGGACGCCGCGTGGGCGGATCGACGGGCACGAACCTGTGGGCGTGCTTCGGGCTGATCGCCGAGATGCGCAAGGCGGGCCGCGCGGGCAGTGTCGTGACGCTGCTGTGCGACTCGGGCGAGCGCTACGGGCACAGTTACTTCGATGACGGCTGGGTCGCCGCGCAGGGCATGGACCTGGCGCCTTATGAGGCGCTGATCGATCTGTTCCTGCGCACCGGGGAGTGGGTCAGCGGCTAGCGCCGCCGAGCCGGACGGCTTCCCCTGGGTCGGCCCGCCTCCGTGCCCCACGAGCCCCGCCGAGGCGGCGCGAGCGCGTGGACGTCGCGCGGTTGGGAGGGCGTGCGAGAGGATCGCGCGGCCCGAAAAGCCGCACCGGCCGAGAACGGAACCGCCAGAACACGGCACTACCCGGAAGACGTGGTGTCGCGGTGGATCGCCTCACTCCACCGCCACACCCGGCCATCGAACCCGGCCGTCAAAGCAGGCCTTCGACGCCGGCCACCCGGCCCCGCCGCCTCACTCCACCCCCGCCAGCGCGGCCGCCGCCTCGGCGCGGCCGGCCGCGTTGCCGAGTTCGGTGAACATCCGCAGCGCCCGGCGCAGGTGCCCGGTGGCCTCCGCGCGTCGTCCCGTCGAGCCGAGGACGACGCCGAGGCCGGTGAGGGCCTGCGCCTCCATGTCGCGTGAGCCGAGGTCGCGGGCGAGGTCGAGGGCCTGCCGCGCGTTCGTCTCGGCGGCGGGGTCGCCGATGTGGGCGCCTTCGACGGCGGTGCCGATGAGCGCGGCGACGCGCAGGTCCTTGAGCCCGTGGCGGACGGCGAGGTCCAGCGCCTCCCGGAAGCGCCGGGCGGCCTCCTCGTGTTCGCCGAGGCGGGCGCAGACCTCGGCGAGGTTGTGGATGGCGACGCCTTCGGATCCGGGGTTGCCGGATCGGGCGGCCAGTTCGCGGCATTCGCGGTAGCTGTCGCGGGCCTCGGTGAGGCGTCCGGTGAGGAGCTGGACGGTGCCGAGCCCGGACAGGGCGTGCCCGAGGCCGGGTTCGTCTCCGGCGGCGCGTTTGCGGTCGCGGGCGCGGGTGAACCAGGTTTCGGCGCGCTCGTATTCGCCGACGCGCCAGTGGACGTCGCCGATGCGGAAGGCGGTGGCCCCGGCGTTCTTGTCGTCTCCGGCGAGGTCGGCGGCGTCGAAGGCGGCGCGGTGCAGGGTGAGGCCGTGGTCGTGGTGGGAGCGCAGGTGCAGGCGCCGCCACAGCAGTCCGGAGAAGCGTTCGGCGTGGGCGGGGCGGCCGTGCCCGGCGGCGTGGACGGCGACGGCGACGATGTCGTCGAGTTCGCCGTCGAGCCAGGCGGTGGCCTCGGCGGCGTGGCCGAAGCGGCGGGCGTGGGCGGGCGAGCCGGGGAGCTCGTCGCGGTCGATGGCGTCCCAGGGGTGTTCGGTGACCGAGGCGTTGGCGACGGTGTGGAGGTAGTAGTCGGCGAGCCGCTCGCGGGAGTCCGTCACGATCGCGCAGTCGAGGGTGGCGGCGAGTTCGGCGGCGTAGGCGCGCAGGAGGTCGTGTGTGGAGTAGCGCTCGGGGGTGGCCGTCTCGTCGATGAGGTGGGCGTGGAGGAGGGCGGCGAGGCGCTGTTCGGCGTCGTCGTGGCCGATCCCGGCGAGTGCGGCGGCGGAGTGGACGTCGAAGCGGCGCCCGGGGTGCAGTCCGAGGAGCGCGAAGAGTTCGGCGGCGGGGGCGTCGAGGCGGTCCAGGGACCAGGAGAAGACCGCGCGGGCGTCGCTGTGGGGGTCGCCGGGGTCGGCGAAGAAGTCGAGTTCCCCGGACGTCAGGTCGGCCACGAGCGCGGCGAGGGTCTCGCCGGGCCGGTCGGCGGCGTGCTGGGCGGCGACGCGGATGGCCAAGGGCAGGCGGGAGCAGGCGGTGACGAACGCGAGGGCGGCCTCGGGTTCGGCGGTGGCGCGTTCGCCGACGAGTTCGGCGAGCAGCGCGAGGGCCTCGTCGTGGGTGAGCAGGTCGACGTAGAGGCGGACGGCGCCGTCGCGGGCGCGCAGGCCGGTGAAGGCGTGGCGGGTGGTGACGACGGTGAAGCAGCCGCGGCCGGTGGGCAGGAGGGGCCGGACCTGTTCGGGGGTGGCGGCGTTGTCGAGGACGACGAGGAGCGCGCGTCCGGCGGTGCTGCTGCGGTAGAGGGCGAGGCGCGCGTCGGGGTCGGCGGGTATCTCGGACGCGGGGACGCCCAGGCCGCGCAGGAACAGCCCGTGGACCTCGGTGGCCTCGCGGGGTCCGCCGGGCCCGAAGCCGGCGAGGTCGACGTAGAGCTGCCCGTCGGGGAAGCGGTCGGCGACGGTGTGTCCCCAGTGGACGGCGAGGGCGGTCTTGCCGACGCCGCCGGAGCCGGTGAGGGCGGACAGGATCGCCGCGGGCGGGCGGGTCTCGGGGTCGAGGAGGTCGTCGAGGCGGCGCAGGAGCCCGTCGCGGCCGACGAAGCCGCTCGTGGCGGGCGGGAGCTGGCGGGGGACGACGGGCGCGGCGACGGTGGTCTCGGGGGCGCCGAGGCCGGTGGCGCGGGCGCGGCGCCAGGCGGCCTCCCACAGGTCCACGGGCGCGTCGGTGAGGGCTTCGACGATGGCGCGCAGGACGGGCAGGCGCGGCAGGGGGCGGGTTTCGCCGAGGGCGTCGCTGAGGGTGGAGGCGGGTACTCCGATGCGGCGGGCGAGGGTCCTAAGGGACGGGTCGCCGGCCCAGACTTTGAGTAAACGCAGCTCGCGGGCGAGGTCGGCCGAGGTGGCCACCCGCGCCGGGTCGGCCTTGGCGGCGATCTCGGGCACGTCGCCTCCTTCCAGGGAGAGCCGATGGTATCCGGTCGGTGTACGGGGGCGTACGGGAGCGTCCGGGGCGGTCGACGCGGAGTGGCCGGGCCGTGCTCAATCGACTTTGTTCCAGGCCGGGCCGCGCGATTCATCGCTCCCACCGACCCGCGCGGCCGGGTCTGGACCGTCGCCGCGGGGGACGGCAGAACGCCCCGCATCGGTGCGTCAGGGGGAGTCACACCGATGCGGGGCGTTCGCTGTCGGCTAGTCGGCCGCGTAGATCGTGCCGGTGACCTCGCCGAGGGCGATGAGTTCGCCGTTGACGCCCATGGCGGTGGCGTTCAGCTCGATGATGTCGCCGTCTTCCAGGAACGTGCGGGTCTCGCCGTCGCCGAGGGCGATGGGTTCCTTGCCGCCCCAGGTCAGTTCGATGAAGCTGCCGCGCTGGTGGGGCTGGGGGCCGGAGACGGTGCCGGAGGCGTAGAGGTCGCCGGTGCGCACGGAGGCGCCGTTGACCGTCATGTGCGCCAGCTGCTGCGCGGGCGTCCAGTACATGTCGGCGAAGGGCGGGCGGGACACCTCGGTGCCGTTCCACTTGACCGACATGCGCAGGTCGTAGCCGTAGCGGTCCTTCTCGCTCAGGTACGGCAGGACCTCGGGGTCCTGTTCGGGCGCGGTGATCTCGGCGTCGTCGAGGGCGTCCAGCGGGGTCACCCAGTGCGAGATCGAGGTGGTGAAGGACTTGCCGAGGAACGGGCCGAGCGGCACGTACTCCCAGGCCTGGATGTCGCGGGCGGACCAGTCGTTGACCAGGACCACGCCGAAGACGTGCTCGCGGAAGTCGTCGACGGAGACCGGGGTGCCGAGCCTGGAGGGGACGCCGACGACGAAGCCGACCTCGGCCTCGATGTCCAGCCGCGCCGAGGGCCCGAACTGGACGGTCCCGTCAGGGGCCTTGCGCTGCCCCTTGGGCCGGGTCACGGGCGTGCCGCTGGGGACGACCGTCCCGCCGCGCCCGTGGTAGCCCACCGGGAGGTGCTTCCAGTTCGGGAACAGCGGCTCGGAGTCGGGACGGAACAGCCGTCCCAGGTTCACCGCGTGGTGCTCCGAGGAGTAGAAGTCGACGTAGTCGCCGACCAGGAACGGCATGTGCATCGTCGCCGCCGCGACCGGTGTCAGCAGCGGGCGGACCTGGTGCGCCAGGTCCTCGTTGGTCAGCAGGCCCTGGACCTGCGCGCGCACCGTCGACCACACCTGGCGGCCGAGGGCCATGAACGGGTTGAGGACGGGGGCGCGCAGCGCCGAGCAGGTCGGGCAGTCGGCGCAGGTGCCCATCTCCACGATCCGGCGCAGGTCGAGGATCTCGTCGCCGATGCGCACGCCGACGCGGGGTACCGCGTTGTCCTCGGTCGAGTAGACCCCGTACGGGAGGTTGTCCACGCCGTACCGGCTTCCCGCCGCGCTCTCCACCCAAGTCATTGCTGAACCGGCTCCTCTATCAGCCCGAGACCGATCAGGTCGTCGAGCGGTTCGGTGACACTGCACGAGCCGAAGCCCGCCCACAGGGGACGCTCGCGGTCACGCAGTTCGTACGTTGTGTCAACGAGCGGACGGGGATCAGTGTGACGCAGGATCGCGGCCACATCGGCGACGGCCGCCCCCTTCCCGGCGTCGGCGCAGGCCACCAGCACGTTCAGGAAACCGTGATGGGTGAATCCGGTGGAGCGGTCGGTGTGCCGGACGGCGTGGTGCAGCCCGGCGGTGAGCTTGAGCCCCGAGCCGCGCCCGGCGCAGGCCACGATGACGGCGGCCAGCTCCTCGGGCGTCGGGAACAGCTCCGACAGCAGCCCGCCGGTGCGGAACTTCGGGATCACCGGCGTCCCGGCCAGCTCGTCGAGGGCCTCGTGCAGGCCGAAGGTCAGCGGGATCTCGCCGTAGACGAGGACGCCGCCCCAGTCGCCGTAGGTCTCCTTCAGTTCGGCCACGCCCGGCATCGGGTCCTCGCCGCGCTTGGCGACGGGCACCTCGACCTGCACGGGGACGATGTCGGCGCGCAGGTGGGCCATCGCCGGGGCGACGTCGGCCATGCCGGTGTCGGCGACGATCCCCACGCGCAGCGGCTCGTCGCCGGTGCGGAACTCGTCCAGGTGCCGCTGGACCTGGGACAGCTGGCTGGTCTTGACCAGCAGCGGACCCACCAGGTCCTGGTACCACCTGCCGCGGTGCTCCAGATGCGCGCGCACCGCGTCGGGGAGCGAGGCGCTGCCAGGTGGGAAGACCGCCGCGTCGTCGACGAAGCCGCGGAACAGTTTCGGGATCATGCCCGAGGGTAGCCCGGTTGACACGGCTCGGACGTTAGCCGATCCTGCGAGGTGGGTCCAATACGCGCACGGCCGGTGTTCGAAACAGTGATCAACTCCGGTCGATGCCCGCCGCGCCGCCGTCGTACTGTGGGGGCGTACACCTCTAGGAGGGGCGACGATGCCTTACTACCGCCAGATCGGCGAGATCCCGCGCAAGCGGCACACGCAGTTCCGGCAGCCCGACGGGACGCTGTACAGCGAGGAGCTGATGGGCGTGGAGGGCTTCTCCTCCGACTCGTCCCTGCTCTACCACAAGCACCTGCCCACCGCGATCAACGCCAGCGTGGAGTTCGCTCCCCCGTGGCCGCTGACCCGCGAGGCGAACCTGCCGCTCAAGCCGCGCCACCTGGTCACGCACAAGCTGGACGCCGCCGGGTCCGACGCGATCCTCGGCCGCCAGCACCTGCTGGCCAACGAGGACGTGCGCATCTCCTACTCCGTGGCCGACACCCCCTCGCCGCTGTACCGCAACGCCATCGGCGACGAGTGTCTCTACGTGGAGGCCGGCACGGCCCGGGTGGAGACCACCTTCGGCGCCCTTGAGGTGGGCCGCGGCGACTACGTCATCATCCCCACCTCGACCATCTACCGGGTGGTCCCCACCGGCGCCGAGCCGCTGCGGACCCTGGTCATCGAGGCCACCGGGCACATCACCCCGCCCAAGCGCTACCTCTCCAAGCGCGGCCAGCTCCTGGAGCACGCGCCCTACTGCGAGCGCGACATCCGCGGCCCGCAGGAGCCCCTGGTGGAGGACGGCGAGGACGTCGACGTGCTCGTCCAGCACCGCATCCGCGGCGGCATCGGCTGGACGAAGTTCACCTACGTCAACCACCCCTTCGACGTGGTCGGCTGGGACGGGCACCTGTACCCGTGGGTGTTCAACATCGACGACTTCGAGCCGCTCACCGGCCGCGTGCACCAGCCGCCGCCGGCGCACCAGACCTTCGAGGGCCCGAACTTCGTGATCTGCTCGTTCGTGCCGCGCAAGGTCGACTACCACCCGCTGGCGATCCCGGTCCCGTACAACCACCACAACGTGGACAGCGACGAGGTCCTGTTCTACACCGGTGGCAACTACGAGGCCCGCAAGGGTTCCGGCATCGGCCAGGGCTCGATCTCGCTGCACCCGAGCGGTTTCACGCACGGCCCGCAGCCGGGTGCGGCGGAGCGGTCGATCGGCGCGGAGTTCTTCGACGAGCTGGCCGTCATGGTCGACACGTTCCGTCCCCTGGACCTGTGCGACGCGGGCCTGCGCTGCGAGGACCCGGGTTACGCGTGGACGTGGGCGCGCAAGGTCTGAGCCACACCACACTGAACGACCGGAGGGCGGCCCTGGGGCCGCCCTCCTTCGTCATTCCCCGGACGTGAGGGTCGCGTCCACCTTCGCCATCAGCGACGCCAGCAGCGCCCGTTCGGCCTCGCTGAGGCCCGCCGTCGCCTTCGTGTCGGCCTCGCGCCAGATCGCCTGTACGGGCTCCCGCAGCGCCCGTCCCTTCTCGGTGAGCCACAGCCGGACCAGGCGCCGGTCGCGCTCGTCCGGGCGGCGGGTGAGGAGCCCGGCGGTCTCCATCCGGGTGGCCATCTTGACCACGGCCGGGGTGCTCACGTGCACGGCGGCGGCGATCTCGCCGGGGGTGCGCCCGTCGGCGTCCCAGAGCGCGCCGAGCATGCGGTCCTGGCCCAGGTAGAGGCCGAGGGCGGCCAGTTCGGGCTCGGTGAGGCCGCGCAGGGACTTGTTGACGCGACAGTGGGTCTCGAAGAAGGAGTCCGCCTCGGGTGGCCGGGCGGCTGAAGATCCGGTGGTCATGGGTCCTCTCGGAACGGTCCTTGCCAACAGATCGCTAACCGGTTATCGTTTCTTCGTCAAAGTCGTTAACCCGTAAACGATCGGAGTTCCCATGCTACTCGTCACCGGTGCCACCGCCCAGGTCGGCGGTGCCGTCGCCGCCGAGCTGGACGCCCTCGGCGCCGACTTCGCCGTCCTCGTCCGCGATCCCGCCCGCGCGACCGCGCTGCCCGCGTCCGCCCGCCGGATCACCGGCGATCTGGACGACGTGGAGAGCCTGCGGAAGGCCTTCGCGGGAGTGTCCGCGCTGTTCCTGGTCGTACCGGGCACCGGTCTCGACCACACCGCCAACGCCGTGGCGGCGGCGAAGGACGCCGGGGTCGGCCGGATCGTCCTGCTCTCGTCGCTGCTGGCCGACGGCGAGCCCGTGCCCGCGATGGGCCGCTGGCACCGGGCGCGCGAGGAGATGATCACCGCCTCGGGCATTCCGGCCACGTTCCTGCGCCCCGGCGGGTTCATGAGCAACGCGCTGGAGTGGGCCGGCACGCTCCGCGAGGGCGGCTACGTCCTCGACCCGATGGGGCCCGGCCGGTACGCGCCCATCGACCCCGCCGACATCGCGGCGGTGGCCGCCGCCGTCCTCACCGGCGAAGGCCACGAACGCGCGACCTACGCGCTCACCGGCGACGAGCGGGTGACCATCGCCGAGCAGGCCGCCGTCCTGGCCGCCGAACTGGGCCGCGAGATCGAGGTCCGCACCGCCGCCTCGCCCGAGGACGCCGTGCGCGCCCGCTTCCCGCACGGCGCTCCCCCGGAGCTGGCGGCGGCGCTGGTGGAGTCCTTCACCGCAGCGCGCTCCAACACCGAGGGCTTCGCCTCGGACGACGTGCGGCGGCTGCTGGGACGCCCGGCGGGCACCTTCGCGGACTGGTGCCGCCGCAACGCCCACCTGTTCTAGTCAGGCCGCGTCGGCGGCTGCCTTGGCCTCCCGGGCCCACGTCAGGACGCCCGTGCCGCCCACCGCCTCGGCCAGCTCCACGGCCTCGTCGGCGTACTTCCGGGCCTCCCCGGGACGCCCGGCCTGGAGGTTCACGTGGGCCATGCCGACGAGGTTGGCCGCGACACCGGCGGTGAAGCCCAGCTCGCGGCGCAGGCGGGTGGATGCGGTGAAGAAGTCCATCGCGGCTTCGAGGCGTCCCTCGGTGTGCGCGACGAAGCCGAGGTGCCGCAGCGCGTAGGACCTGGTCAGGGCGGATCCGGCCAGGGCCGCCTCGAAGTGGGGCATGGCGGTGGCGGCGTCATCGCGTACGACGTGGTGGTAGCAGCCGGTCCAGAACCGCGCCCAGGCCACGCCGTCGGTGTCGTTCAAGGAGCCGTAGAGGTCTCCGGCGCGTTCGAACATGGCCGGTTCGGGCGTCGCGTCGACGTTCTCGCGGTCGGCCAGGAAACGGGCGTGGAGGTTCATGCCCCGGGCCATCAGCAGATCGGCCTCGACGGCGTCGAGCACGCGGTCCGCGGCGTCGGTGGCCGCGAGATCTCCTTGGAAGACGGCGGCGTGGTACAGGTCGTCGGCGAGGGCGAAACGATCGGTCATGGTGGTCTCCTCAGGGGTGGAGACGTCACCCTAGTCAGCGCCCGCGCATCACGAACGCGTACAACGCCACGAACCCCAGCAGCACCGTCAGCGCCAGCAGGAACGGCGAGGCGACCGCCGCGTAGCACCCCAGCACCACCGGGGATGCCGCCACGCACGCGAAGGCGATCTCCAGCCAGCGCTCGGAGCCGTCCATCTTCCGCAGGATCACGGTGATGGGCTCCGGCAGCCGCGAGACCGCCACGAACAGCCCGATGCCGCCCGCGACGGCCAGGATGGCGGCCAGCACGCGCGCGGTGCCGGTCGCGCCCGCCGACAGTAGCGCCACCAGCAGGGGCGCGGCGATGGGGAACGCGGCGCCGTAGCGGACGACGCCCGCCACGCGCTCGAAGAGGTAGGTGTCGGGCTTCTCGGCGTCCGGCGGCGGCGTCGAGGGCCGCAGCTTCAGCTCCGGGTCGAACTGGAGGTGGAGGAAGTCGTCGGTGTCCCAGTCGCCGCCGCGGTCCTTGCCCAGGCGGCTGGCGGCGCGGGAGGCGCGTTCGGAGAGGTCGGCCAGGCCGAGCTGACCGGCGATGGAGGACAGCACGACGTGCGGTTCGGGCCGGTCGGGCGCCAGCCGGATGGCCTGCCAGGCGGCGTCGAGGGCCTCCTGCCCGTTGCGGGCGATCTGCCGGATCATCGCGTAGTGCATGTGCCGCCACCACGCCAGCCGGTCGGCGTCGAGGAGCTTCTCGGCGGCCTCGACGGCGTCGTCGACGCGGCCCAGCAGGGCCAGGGCGTAGCCGCGGCAGCTGAGGGCCCGGTGGTCGGACGGGTCGTGCGCGAGCGCGGCGTCGGCGGCGGTGAGGGCGTCCTTGGGCTGTCCGGCGCGCAGTTCGGTGGCGGCGAGCAGGGACAGCAGGGCGGCGTTGGTGGGGTAGTGGAGGAGCCCGCCGGCGAGTTCCTCGCGGGCCTCGTCGAAGCGGGTGAGCTCGTAGAGGAGTTCGGCTCGCGCGATGTAGCTCTCGGCCTCCTCCGGGGTGTTCACGATCGGCGCTCGTTGGTGTAGACCACCGCGACGGCGGTGGCGGCCAGGCCCTCGCCGCGGCCGGTGAAGCCGAGGCCGTCGGTGGTGGTGGCGGAGAGGCGGACGGGCGCGCCGACGGCTTCGGTCATGACGCGCTCGGCTTCGGCGCGGCGGGGTCCGAGGCGGGGTTTCTTGCCGATGACCTGGACGGCGACGTTGCCGATGTCGTAGCCGACGGCGCGGACGCGGCGGGCGGATTCGGCGAGCAGGCGGACGCCGGAGGCGCCGGACCATTCGGGCCGGTCGGTGCCGTAGTTGCTGCCGAGGTCGCCGAGTCCGGCGGCCGAGAGCAGGGCCGAGGAGGCGGCGTGGCAGGCGACGTCGCCGTCGGAGTGGCCGGCGAGGCCGTCGGCGTCCTCCCACAGGATCCCGGCCAGCCAGCAGGGGCGTCCGGCTTCGAAGGCGTGGACGTCGGTTCCGGTTCCGACCAGAGGTATCAGCACGGTTTCGAGGGTAGCCAGGAGAGGGGCGTCACCCGCGTCCCGCCCAGCGCATCGCCGACAGGCGCAGGGCCTCGTCGACGCTGCCGGCCTCGCTGACGGTCATGCCCTTGGGGGCCTCGTTTCCGCAGCCCCGGGGCACGATGGCGTGTTTGAAGCCGAGCCGGGCGGCTTCGGCGAGGCGGCGGGGGACGGCGGTGACGCGACGGATCTCACCCGTGAGGCCGACCTCGCCGATGGCGACGATGTCGGCGGAGACGGGCGCCTCGGACACCGAGGAGGAGACGGCGAGGGCGACGGCGAGGTCGGCGGCGGGTTCGGTGACGCGCATGCCACCGACGGTGGCGGCGTAGACCTCGCGGTCGAGGACCTTCTTGCCGCTGCGGCGGTGGAGGACGGCGAGGACCATGTTGAGGCGGGCGCCGTCGAGGCCGGACACGGTCCGGCGGGGCACGACGCCTTCCTTGGCGCTGCCGCCGACGAGGGCCTGGACCTCGACGAGCATCGCGCGGCGGCCCTCCATGGTGACGGTGACGCAGGTGCCGGGGACGGGTTCGGCGATCTCGGTGAGGAACAGCCCGCCGGGGTCGGGGAGGGACACGACGCCGGTCTCGGTCATCTCGAAGCAGCCGACCTCGTCGGCGGGCCCGAACCTGTTCTTAACGCCTCGCAAGAGGCGGAGAGCGGAGTGCCGGTCGCCTTCGAAGTGGGCGACGGTGTCCACGAGGTGCTCCAGGACGCGCGGCCCGGCGATGGTGCCCTCCTTGGTGACGTGCCCGACGAGGACGGTGGCCATGCCGCGGGCCTTGGCGACCGCGATGAGCTGCGCGGCGACCGCGCGGACCTGTGTGACGCCACCGGGGACGCCCTCGACCTCAGTGGTGGAGATGGTCTGCACCGAGTCGAGGATGAGCAGGCCGGGTTTGATGTCGTCGATGTGCCCGAGGACGGCGGCCAGGTCGGTCTCGGCGGCCAGCATCAGGTCGGGGTGCAGGGCACCGAGCCGGTCGGCGCGCATGCGGACCTGGGAGGCCGATTCCTCGCCGGTGGCGATGAGCGCGGGCCCGCCGCCGGGCGCGGCGGCCCATTTGTGGGCGACCTCCAGCAGCAGCGTGGACTTCCCGACGCCGGGCTCACCGGCCAGCAGCACGACACCGCCGGGGACGAGGCCGCCGCCGAGGACACGGTCGAACTCGCCGACGCCGGTGGGGCGGTGCCGGGCGGGTTCGGCGGGGACGTTGGTGATGGACAGCGCCGGGTTGACCGAGACGCGCGGGGTGGTGCGGATGGGCCCGCCCTTGGCGGCCACGACGGGCGCGGTCTCGGACATGGTGCCCCACTCGCCGCAGCCGGGACAGCGTCCGACCCATTTGGAGACGGTGTGACCGCAGGCGGAGCATTGCCAGGCGGAGCGGGCGGGTTTGGCCATGGACGGAGGGTAACGCGGGGGTCGGACATCCCGCGTCAACGCGGGCGGTGGGTACGCGGAAGCCCCCGCCGTGGCGGGGGCTTCCGTGAAGTTCTAGTGTCCTTCGCCGGTCTCGGGGAACTCGGCCTTGGAGCGGTCGACGGGCTCACTGGGCAGGCCCACCGGAATCTGCGCGCGGATCGTCCCGGCGCGCTCGAAGGTGAAGGTCATCCACAGCGACTCGCCGGGGCCGAGCTTGCCGGTCAGGCCGTTGACGCGCAGGAACGGGCCCTGTCCGGGCACCAGCATCACGTAGCCGTGCGGGAGGACCGTGACGTTGATGGCGGGGTTGCCGCCGCCGGTAGTGGGCGCGTCCGAGGATGAGGCCGACGGGGTGACGGCGGGTCCGTCGACGTAGACGACGCCCTGGGCGCCCGGGCTCTGCTCGTTCGGGTTGTCACCGGGGGCGGGCTCGACGCTGACGGCGGTGAGGCGGTCGGCCTCGGTGCCGTTGTTGAAGACGCGCAGGATCAGGTCGGCGTTCGCGCCGGTCTGGTAGCCCTGCGAGCCGTTCCAGTCGATCTTGACGTCGTTCAGCATGAGGTCGCCGACGGTCAGGTCGGCACCGGCGATGGCGGTGACGGTGTCGGCGGTCTGGGTGACCTGGCCGGCGCCGCAAGCGCTGACACCCATGACGACGGCCGCGGCGGCGGCCAGACACGCTCCGATTCGTGCGACGCGGACGGTCACGGTGATGCCCTCTCATCGATGCTCTTGGACCGGACACAGCTCTTCGACCGGACCCTGCTCTTGGATCGGACACAGCGTAGTTGGTCCGCGTATCGGCGAAAGCGCAACCCGCCCTAATCGTCAGCCGGAGCGCACCGCGAAGGCGTAGGCGGTCTGCGCGACCTGGTACGAGCCGACCCAGATGGTCACCCGCGCGCCCTCGGGCAGCGTGAACACGGTGAACGTGTGGTCGGAGTCGCAGTCGGCGGCGCTGCGGACACCGGCGCCGTCCCCGGCGTCGACGAGGACGGCCAGGTCGATCCCGGCGCTGTCGGAGGCGCAGGCGAACTCCATGCGGTACTCACCGGCGTCCAGCGTGGACACCGTCGGCACCCCCGAGTCGACGGCGTTGACCACGTCGAAGGCCGCGCCCGAACCGGCGAGCTTGCGCACGGCCCGCCCGTACAGCTCCTCCCAGGAGGAGCCCGCGGTGATCGTGGCGGTGGTGGCCGCCTCCGGCGCGGCCGGGCGCCACACGAGCGCCGCGGCCAGCAAGGTGAGCACGATGGTGACGGCGACGATCGCCGGTCGCGGCCATGGGCGCCGCAGCCGGTCGATGGTCCACCGCGCGGTGTCGCCCCCCGGCTCCGCTGGAGGGCTTTGATCCAGGTCTATCTCCCCCATCATCGGAGGCTAACTCGCCTTCACCGCCGATGGGGATCGGTGGGCCGGACGGATCAATCAGTACGCGCGGCCCAGAAGGCGTAACCGACCAGTAGCGCGTTGGGGCCCACCGGTTCCAGTTGCAGCGACGCGGAGGTGGCCAGCTCCAGGTGGTAGACCTTCGCCGGGCCGTCGCAGGGCAGGTCGGTCTCGAAGAAGAAGTCGCCGTCGGGGTCGCGGACCTGGAACCGCATGCTGATGTAGTCGGCGTTGCCCGCGCAGGCCACGTGCAGGTCGTACTTCCCGGCGGCCAGCTTCCCCGAGGACACCGGGTGGATGACACCGGATCCGGCCCACACCGGCGACTTCGCCGCGCCGACCTTGTTATTGGCGTCGGTCTCCAGGTCGGCCACGATCTCGCCGTTCTCCGGGTCGAGCGCGATCCAGCCCTTGTCGGTGAGGACGTGGTCCTTTTCGAGGGGGATCCAGTAGCTCACGATCGGCCCCGGCTCCGGCTCGGCCACGTTCGGCGCGGGCGGCTGCTGCCGCGGCGGGTCCGGCCGCACGACGGCGGCGGTGCCCAGGGCGGCGGCGAGCGCGGCGATCACCGCGATCACCGGGCGCGGCCAGGGCTTGCGCAGGCGTTCGCGCAGGCTCGGGCGGGGCCCGTCGTCGTCGACGTCGTCGAGCGCGGTGTCCTCTTCGGACAGCTCGATGTCGACCGGTGTCTCGTCGCTCACACCGTCACGGTAGCCGAACCCGCCACCAGCAGCACGACATCGACGACCGCCAATGCCATGGCGGCCCGGAACACCATCCGGCCGCCGATCCGGCGGCCCAGCCACAGTCCCAGCGGGATCACCACCGCGGCCAGCGCGACCGCCGCCAGCGCGTACCAGCGTCCGATGCCCACCGCCAGGACGACCGCTGCGCCCAGCAGCAGCCCGGAGGCGGCCAGCTCGCTGCCCAGGCGTCCCAGGCGGTGCGGGAGGCCGCGGACGCCGGTGGCGGCGTCCTCGGCCAGGTCGGGCAGCACGTTCGCGAAGTGCGCGCCCGCGCCCAGCAGCGCGCCGGCCGCCACCGTCCACCATGGAGCCTCCTGCGGCCCGCCCGCGCAGAACGAGGGCAGCAGCCCGAAGGAGAACGCGAAGGGCAGCACCGACCACGGCGTCGACTTGTAGAACTGGTTGTAGGCCCACGCGCCGGCCACCGCCGCGATGTGCAGGACGCCGCCGGTCCAGCCGGTCAGCAGCGACAGCACCACCGAGGCCAGCGCGGAGAGACCGGCGGCCCAGCGCACCGCGTCCGGCGACAGCTCGCCGGTGGCGAGGGGCTTGTCGAGACGCCCGGAGGCCAGGTCGCGCCCGGCGTCCAGGAAGTCGTTGTGCCAGCCGATGGAGAGCTGACCGGCGAGCACGGCCAGTCCGATGAGGACGGTGGTCGCGGGGCCGCGCCCGAAGGCGACCCCGAGCAGGACCGACACGGTCGTCACCACGACGGCCGGTCCCGGATGCGAGGCCCGTACCAGGGGCAGCAGTGGCATGGCGGCCACTGTAGAGGCTGTGCGCCCCCGGCGGTGTGCCACGCTCGCGTGGTGGAGGCCAATGATCCCCGCCTGTACGACGATCTGGCGGACGCCTGGTGGGACCCGCGCGGCCCGTTCGCGATGCTGCACTGGCTGGCCGGGGCGCGCGCGAAGCTGATCGGCGCGCCGCCGCGGCCGGGCGCGCTGCTGGTCGACGTCGGTTGCGGCGGCGGCCTGCTGGCCGGGCACGTCCGCGGTTTCCGGCACCTCGGGGTGGATCTGCGGCCACCGGCGCTGCGGACGGCCGCCGCGCACGGCGTCGTCCCGGTCGCCGGTGACGCCACGCGCCTGCCGCTGGCCTCCGGCGTCGCCGATGTCGTGGCCGCCGGGGAGATCCTGGAGCACGTGCCGGACTGGCGCGCGGCGGTCGCCGAGGCCTGCCGCGTCCTGGCGCCCGGCGGGCTGTTCGTCGCCGACACCCTCGCCGACACGTGGCTGTGCCGCCTGGCGGCCGTCCACATCGGAGAACGTTTGCCGGGCGTCCCCCGGGGCATCCACGATCCGGCGCTGTTCGTGCCGCCGCGCGAGCTGGCCGCCGAATGCGCGCGCCACGGCGTCGGCGTCGAGACACGTGGCCTGCGTCCCAGGATCGGTCCGCTGGTTCGCTGGCTCACTCGATCACGACGCCGTACCGTCTCAGTGGACGCCTTGGCGCCGACGAGATCGACGTCCACCCTCTACCAGGTCTGGGGGCGCAAGAGTGCTTGACGTGGCCCGTGCACACTCCATCTCCGAACTGCGTCACGGCATGGCGGCCAGGGCGGCCGCGCACGACAGCGACGGTTCCTTCCCCGCCGAGGACTTCGCCGGGCTGCGCGCGGCGGGGCTCCTGGGCTTCCTCGTCCCCACCCGGCTGGGCGGGATGGGCAGGTCCTTCGCCGACTACGCCGCCCTCGCCTACGAACTGGGCCGCGGGAACGGCGCCACCGCGCTGATCCTGAACATGCACGCCGCCATCACCGGCGTCCTGGCCCTCACCCCCGACGAGATCGCCGAGGAGCTCGGCGCGCCCGAGGAGTGGTTCCCCCGCCGCGACGAGATCCTGCGCTCGGCGGCCGAGGGGAAGCTGTACGCGGTGGCGATGAGCGAGCGCGGGACCGGCGCGCGGCTGTCGGCGATGTCGTCCCGCTACTTCCCCGAGGACGGCGGGTACCGCGTCAAGGGCAGCAAGTCCTTCGTGTCGGGCTCCGGGCACGCCGACGGCTACCTCGTCGCGGCCAAATCCGCCGCGGGTGAGGTCTCGCAGTTCCTCGTCCCCGCCGGGGAGGGCGTCACCGTCCACCCCACCTGGGACGCGATGGGCATGCGCGCCACCGGCTCCAACGACGTCGACTTCGACGTGCGGGTACCCGCCTCGGCGCTCCTCGGCGGCATCGAGGGCCTGGCGCTGCTGGCCACCGAGGTCTCCCCCCACTGGATGGTCGCCTCCTACGCCGCCGTCTACGTCGGCGTGGCCCGCGCGGCCGTGGACGCCGCCGTCGCCCACGCCACCGAGCGCAACCTGCGCGGGCTGGCCAACGTCCGCAGCCGCGTCGGCCGCGCCGACGCCGCCGTGTCCGCCGCCTACGCCACCGTCATGGAGGCCGCCCGCCGCGTCGACGCCGGCGACCCCGAATCACCCCGCTGGGTGTGGCGCGCGAAGCTCCTCGCCGGCGACACCGCCGCCCAGGTAGCCGCCTCGATGCTGGAGGCCGCCGGGGCCTCGGCCATCCGCCGCGGCAGCGACCTCGAACGCCTCTACCGCGACGCCCGCTGCGGCGCCCTCCAGCCCGCCACCTCCGACGTGTGCGCCGACTGGCTCGGCGTGGCCGCCCTCGGCGGCGACCCCTACCGCGAGGGCTCGGGCCCCCGATGGTGAACGCCGTCCTCGCCGGGATCGGCGTCGTCACCCCGCCGCCCCAGCTCCAGCAGGACCTGTGGGACGGGTACTTCAAGGCCTACACCGGCGGCTCCGCGCGCGCCGAGCGTGTCTTCGCCAACTCCGGCGTCCACACCCGCCACGGCGTCATCAACCCCCTCATCGAGGACATCTCCGAGTGGTCCACCGGCCGCCGCATGCGCCGCTACGAGGAGGAGTCGCTGCCCCTGGGCAAGGAGGCCCTCACCCGCGCGCTCGCCGAGTCCGGCGTCGACGCCACCGACCTCGGGCTCCTCGTGGTGGTGTCCTGCACCGGCTACGCCACGCCCGGGCTCGACATCCGGCTGGCCGCCGCGCTGTCCACGTCCGCCGACATGCAGCGCATGGTCATCGGGCACATGGGCTGCTACGCCGCCATCCCCGCCCTGCGCACCGCCGCCGACTACGTCGCCCAGCACCGCAGGCCCGCCGCGATCCTGTGCGTGGAGCTCACCAGCCTGCACCTCCAGCCCGCCACCGACGACCTCGGGCAGGCGGTGGCGCATTCGCTGTTCAGCGACGCCGCCGCGGCCGCCGTGCTCGTCCCCGGCGGTCCCGGACTCGCCGTCCGCAACGTCGCCTCTCGCACCGACACCGCGCACGCCGACGACATGACCTGGCACGTCACCGACCACGGTTTCCGCATGGGACTCGCCTCACGCGTCCCCCTGGTGCTGGCCCGCCACGCGGCCGACGCCGTCCGCGCCCTCGTCGAACCCGCCGGGCGCGACCTGTCCGACGCCCGCGCGTACGCCGTCCACCCCGGCGGCCCGCGTATCCTGGACGTCGTGGGCAAGGCCCTCGCCCTGTCCGCGAACGGCCTCGACGCGTCCCGCGCGACGCTGGCCGAACACGGCAATTGCTCATCGGCGACAGTACTGATGGTGATCGATCGGTTGCGCCGTGACAATCCTGAAGTGGATGACATCGTGGCGATGTCTTTCGGTCCGGGACTGACTTTGTACTCGGCGCTCTTGACGTCCGGTTGAGGCATTTCGGTCACCCGGGCGCACGCCGGGCAGCGATCGTCACGGATCGTTCGAATACCAACGCGTCGCGTGGGAGAATTCGCTCACATGCCGCTTGAGCTGCGAAAACACGATCACTTGAGGTCGTGGAATACGGGAACCCCGTGTTACCCTAGTCATAGCGAAAGGGGTTCCGATCCTATGGGTTTCAGTGTCGGCGAGACCGTTGTCTACCCCCACCACGGGGCCGCACTCATCGAAGCGATCGAGACGCGCACGATTAGGGGCGTCGAGCAGGAGTATCTCGTCCTCCGAGTCGAGCAGGGCGACCTGACCGTACGCGTTCCGGCCACGTCGCTGGAAATCGTCGGTGTCCGCGAAGTGGTCGGCGCCGAGGGCCTTGGCAAGGTCTTCGACGTCCTGCGCGCTCCGCACACCGAGGAGCCAACGAACTGGTCGCGCAGGTACAAGGCCAACCTCGAAAAGCTCGCCTCGGGCAACCCGCTCAAGGTGGCCGAGGTCGTCCGTGACCTGTGGCGTCGCGAGCGTGAGCGCGGTCTGTCGGCGGGCGAGAAGCGCATGCTCGCCAAGGCCCGCGACATCCTGGTCGGCGAGGTCGCCCTCGCCGAGAGCAGCACGAAGGACGACGCGGAAGTCCTCCTCGACAAGGTGCTGTCCGGCAACTAGCCACACCTACCCCGACACCCGACGACCCCACCGGCCGCCAGCCACGGCCGCATCGGTCGCCGAAGCGTCGGAGTCCACGGCTAGAGCAGCGCCGAGCGGGACGAGTGAGACAACGAGACAACAGGCCGAAGCGGACCGCCAGCCAGCGGGCCCGGTGAGGTAGCGGTCACAGCGGTACGAGTACAGGTACGAGTACTGGCGCACGAGGTACATATCGATGTCATGAGGGCGGCCTTCGGGTCGCCCTCATTGCGTGTGGGGGCCTCGCGGGGTGGGGAGGACGCGATGAACTGGCACATCCGCCACCTGCCCGCAGGCTCATCCCCGCACGTGCGGGGCCGACACGCTCCGCCGCAACGGCCGCCACATGATCACGGGCTCATCCCCGCACGCGCGGGGCCGACGTCACCAACGGCTACGCCTTGGACCTGATGACGGGCTCATCCCCGCACGCGCGGGGCCGACACTTCCCGACCTGGGCTTCCGCCCGGCCGAACGCTGATTCTCATTCAGTTGCATTCAGCAACCGCGACCGGCTCCCACGATCGGGTCGAGGCCGTCCGTCCACCGCCAGGTTAAGCACCGAGCGAGCGGCACGGCAACCGTCACGACGAGCGCGCACCATCCACCACAGCCGTAGGGACCGGAGTCAGCGTGCGCTCGCAGCCCACGCCTGTGCCCACGTCGCCTTAGAGGCGGCCGGGCAGCCGAAGTCCGCGCCATCGGCTTCGGGTGGCGCATGAATCACGCTCATCCGCCAGGATCCGGCCAGATCGGCCCGATCCTGGCGAGAGTTATCCACAATTGACCCGTTATCCACAGGCTGTGGATTCAGCCGTTTGGCACCCTTCGCGTAGGGCCGGTTACGTTCGCCCCAGCGGGGCGGGCTCTGGGCCCCCACCAATAAGAGGCGCGCGAAAGTCGCTCATGCCGCCTGCCCGCCTGCCCCTGCCCGGCCCTGCCCTGCCCTGCCCAGCCCGGCCTACCTGGCCTGGCCTGCCTACCTGCTCTGCCTGCTCTGCCTGCCTGCCTGCCTGCCCGGCCCTGCCCTGCCCAGCCCGGCCTACCTGGCCTGGCCTGCCTACCTGCTCTGCCTGCTCTGCCTGCCTGCCTGCCTGCCCGGCCTGCCTACCTGGCCTGGCCTGGCCTGCTCTGCTCGGCATACCTGGCCTGGCCTGCTCTGCTCGGCATACCTGGCCTGGCTGCCCTGGCTGGCTGGCTGGCTGGCACCACACCGGCGTCGGCACGGCATCCACACCGGCTCGCATCCTGCCACCCATCACCCGAAGCCCGGTCCGGCGACTTCACCCCGGGTGCCTTGCGGCCCGTGGCGCACCCAGCCCACAACCCACTGCCTGCAAGCCATCGCCCAGACCAGCGACCTCACTCCCGGCACACTGCGGCCCGAGGTAGACCCAGCACGCAACCTCCATGCGCAAACCCTCCCCCAGCCGGCAACCTCACCCCCGGCACTCTGCGGCCCGAGGCGTACCCGCCACGCCCCACCCACCACCCAGACCAGCGACTTCCCCCAGCGCAGTACGTCCCGAGGTAGACCACGCCCAACCCGCCATCCGGGCCAGCGGGTCAGGCGCGGCACGGGCGCCTTCCGGCGGTCGGCTGGCGGCTCCTGCGCGGCGTGAACGACCAACCGGCGATCGAGAGGCCACCGTCGCGCGGCACGCACCCATCCGGCAATGGGCGGCGGCTCCAGTGCGGCACGGGCGACCGGTGGCCCGGCGGTGGCTTCGGCGTGGCGCGTCCGTGTGCCCGTGTGCCCGTCCGTGCGCCGGGCGGTCGAGGGACGGTTTGCGCGGCCGGTGCGTCCGATGTCCTCTGTCGCGCTCCTCGTCCCGCTCGGCCGCCGCGCTGTCCGCTGGGCCGTCCTGCCCGCGTCCCGAGTGTCCGGCCCCCGGGCCCGCGACCCGCTGCGTCCCCAAGGCCGACCGCCGCTCCCTGCTCGCCGGGTCCTACGCCTCCGTCGCGTCCACCACGTCCACGTGCGCCGGCGCGAACGCGCTCAGTTGCGCGAGCTGGGCCGAGGGGGTGTCGGCGAAGTCGCGGGATCTGACCGCGAGGTCGAAGTCGGCGAGCATGCCGCCGGTGAGGTGCAGCGCTTCGCGGAGCACGATCCGGTCGCCGTAGCCGGGCCGGTCGCCCAGGCGTCCCTGGTGGCCGTCGCAGGCGATCAGGAGGTACGTCCGCCCTTTCGCCGCCGTGTACACCGCGACCTGCTCGATGTGCACCCACGGGAGGACGAGGGTCCGCAGGGCGCCGGGGCGCACGATCAGGCCGAAGTGGTTGACCTCCAGCTTCGGCAGGCGCATGAGGCGGTAGGCGTAGGGGATGGTCCCGGCGATGAGGACGCCGGCCACGAACGCCTCGGCGTGCCGGAGCGGGTTGGGGACGCCGGTGTCCAGCATGTCCGGCTCCATCGCGAACAGGTACCTGGTGAGCGCGAGGATCGCCGCCGCGAGCACGAGGTAGGCGAGCAGCCGGAGCACGTGGCGCCAGGGGAACCTCCGGCGGAGGCGCACGCGCGCCTCTCCGCGTGCGCGGGGGCGGGGGGTGGTGGTCATGGGCGGCCTCCTCTCTTCGCTGTCGCCGGGGTCGGGCTCGTGCGGCTCGCGCCGGTCGGGATCGTGCCGGACGGGCCGGGGCCGATCCGTTCGGGGCCGATCCGCTCGGGGCCGGTCCCGCCGGGGGCGATCCGGCTTGGACGGGACCCGCTCGGGCCGATCGGCTCGGTGCTGGTCGGGCCGGTCGGGGTCAAGCCGGTCTGGGTCGGGCCGGAGTTGATCGGGCTGAAGCTGGTCGGGTTGGTCTCGGTGGGGCTGGTTCCGGTCGGGCCGGAGGTGGTTGGAATGGAGCCGGTCGGGATGGAGCCGGCCGGGCTGCCACTGGTCTCGCTGGAACCGTCCCGCCGCCCGGTTTCCCGGAGCCCGGTCGGCCGAGTCCCGATCCTCCGGGTCCCGATCCTCCAAGACCCGGCCCCCCGAGGCACGGCTCCCCCGGGCGCCTCCCCCTACGGCGTGGTCCCCCGCGTCGTTCTCTCCCTGTCCGCGGGGTGCCGCCGCGTCGGTTCCGGGCCCGGTGGTGGGCGCGTCCGTATTCATCGTCTCCGGCGTCATCGCGTCCAGCATCGTCGTATCGGACGGTCCGCGCCCGGGGTCGGCTCCCGCGTCATCCCGTCGGGCGGTCTTCGGGAGATCGCCCCCACTTCAGCGCCATCGGTCCCCCGTGCGTCACACCTGTCGTGCCGTCCCTTCCCCTCCTCGTATCGCTCAAGGTGCCTGAATCGTTACCCAACCGGCGAGCGCGCCACGAAGATCCACACGGCGCCCGCTCTCTCAGCGTCCGTAGACTGGTGACGTTTCAGCAGGAGTGGAGGCTTCCAGTGCCCATCGACCGGGACGATCCGCTGCGCGCGACCTTGGCGTTGATGGCGCCGGGGACGGTGCTGCGCGACGGCTTGGAGCGCATTCTGCGCGGCAACACCGGCGGGCTGATCGTGCTCGGCTACGACAAGACGGTCGAATCGATCTGCACCGGCGGTTTTTCGCTGGACGTGGAGTTCTCCGCGACGCGTCTGCGCGAGCTGTGCAAGATGGACGGCGCCGTCGTGCTCACCAACGACGGCACGCGCATCGTGCGCGCGGCCGTGCATCTCATGCCCGACTCGTCGATCCACTCGGAGGAGTCGGGGACGCGGCACCGCACCGCCGAGCGCGTGGCGAAGCAGTCCGGCTACCCGGTGATCTCGGTGAGCCAGTCGATGCGCATCATCGGGCTCTACGTGAACGGGCGCAGGCACGTCCTGGATGATTCGGCGGCGATCCTGTCGCGCGCGAACCAGGCCCTGGCGACGCTGGAGCGGTACAAGCAGCGTTTCGACGAGGTGTCCGGCACGCTGTCGGCGCTGGAGATCGAGGACCTGGTGACGGTCCGCGACGCGATGACGGTCATCCAGCGGCTGGAGATGGTCCGCCGCATCGCCGATGAGATCGAGGGCTACGTCATCGAGCTCGGCACGGACGGGCGGCTGCTCGCGTTGCAGCTCGACGAGCTGCTCGCCGGGGTGGACGAGGAGCGCACCCTCGTCATCCGCGACTACCTGCCGAACGGTTTCGACAAGAAGCACCTCACCGAGGGCCTGGAGGCCCTCGACGAGATCTCTCCGGCGGAGCTGCTGGACCTGGGCGCGGTCACGCGCGCGCTCGGCTACCCGACGACGGCGGAGTCCTACGAGACGTCGGTGTCGCCGCGCGGCTTCCGGCTCCTCGGCAAGGTCCCGCGCCTGCCCGGCGCGGTGGTGGACCGGATCGTGGAGCATTTCGGCGGCCTTCAGGCTCTGCTCTCGGCGACCGTGGAGGACCTCCAGGCCGTCGAGGGCGTGGGCGACGCCCGCGCGCGCTCGGTGCGCGAGGGACTGTCGCGGCTGGCGGAATCGTCGATCCTGGAACGCTACGTCTGACCCGGTGTCGAGTGGGCGGACGCGGGTGGCGGCGGCCGGAGGCCCGGATGCCAGGAGGAGTCACCCCGCGGACGGGATGACCCCCTGACATAGGGATCTGATGACCGTCAACTCCCCACCTCTCGTAGAACCGCGGGCACCCGGCGGGCGGGCGCGGGCGGCTCCGTTCCACTGTGGACAGTAGATGGGACGGGCCACCCCGGTGACGGCGGGGCGGAACGGGCCCGATGGGTGGGACCGGCGGCGGCACGAGAGCGCGGGACGGGACGGCGGCGGGGAGAGCCGACGACCCGGACGCGCGGGGAGGCATCGCGGGATGCACGGCCGGACGGCTCATGGCGGAGGTTGAGGCCGTGGAGGCCGAAGCGGGCGTGCGGGCACCCGGCGACCGCCACGAGAGGCACCGCACGGCGGCACCGGGAGGCGCGCGGCGACTCCGGCGGGGCACGTGGCGCGATGTCGGGTGATGGGAAACAGGTGAGCCGGACTGACACCAAGCCGGACTGACACCAAGCCGGACCTCGACCCGCGCCAGGTCGCGTGACCTGAGCGATCGGCACCAGATCGGACACATGAGCCCCCGGGCCGGGTACGCGTTCTCTCGACGATCGGGCAGGTGGCGATGCACCGCCAGAGCGCACGAAGCACATCGCGACTCAGCGGGGACGCACGCTCCCACGCCACCCCACACCGCGACGAAGACAACGCATGCCGCGCCCGCTGCCATCACGCGACGACCAGCGGGCCACGGCGTCTGTCATGGCCGCGATGGCCGCGATGACCGCGGTGGGCATGGCGGGCGTGACGGGCGTGGTGTGTACCCACGCACGCAGGGCGCCACGGCCCCACTTCCCGGCCGAGCCCCAGGGCCAGCTCGAAGTCGAGGCCAAGGCCAGCGGTAACGCCGAGAGTGAGGGTGAGGTCAGGTTCGGTCGGAGCCGGGGGGGAGATCGGGTCTGGGCCCTCGGGCCAGGGGCAGGCCGAGTCGGGCTCAGGCCAGGTCGGGGACAGGCCGGGACGAGATCGGTCGGGTCGGTGTCGAGCCAAGGCCGGTCGGGTCGGGGACAGGCCGGGACGAGATCGGTCGGGTCAGGGTCGAGATCGGGCCAAGGTCACTCGGGTCGGAGATAGGCCGGGATGGGATCGAGATCGCCATCAGGGCGGAGCCGAGGTCGGACTGTGGCCGGGCCAAGGCCGGTCGGGTCGGGGACAGGCCGGGTCGGGGCGGGATCGAGATCGCCGTCAGGGCCGGAGCCGAGGTCGGGCCACAGCCAGGGCCGGGAGCCCGGCCAGTCGGGCCAGTCGGGCCAGTCGGGCCAGTCGGGCCAGTCGGGCCAGTCGGGCCAGTCGGTCGAGCATGAGCGATCCGCGGTCACGCCATCAGCGCCGCCCTGGCCCGCCGGGAGTCAGATCGCCCACCTCACCGGACCGGCAGGCGTACCCCGCGAGTTCTTCGACCGGCTCGTGACCGGTCATCCGAGCTCACCGGGCCAACCGCACTGAGCCGCGCTGGACCATGCCGAGCCGCCCTGAGTCCCCCAGGGCCGTACTGGGCCTAACCGGGCCGCGAATGGGCCACGCGCGGGCCACCCTGAGCCGAGTGTGCCTCGCGCCTCCACCCCTCCCCCTCCCGATCCCCCGCACCGGGTCGGCGGATCTCTCCGATCACGCCGTCCCGGTCCGTGTGCCCCGTCCCGCCCGGCACCGTGCCCAGCTCGCGCGGCCTCGCGGTGGTCACACCGACCAGGGCGGGATGACTTCCTTCCCACCGGCCTGGGCCTTGACGCCTGCGGTGGTGATGGCGGTCAGGACGGCCGGCTCGGTGGTGGGGTTGTCGATGTGGGTGGGGGTGTTGGCGGTGATGACGAAGGCGTCGCCGGGTTCGAGGTCGAAGGACTCCCCGCCGAGCCAGGCGGTCACGCGGCCGGACTGGACGATGAAGATCTCTTCGCGGTCGACGGTGTGGTCGACGCCGACGCTCTCGGGCGCGAGGGTGGTGATCCAGACCGCCAGCTCTTTGGTGCCGCGGGAGGGCACGGCGAGGCTCAGGGCGGAGGTGGTGCCGATAGCGTGGTTCTTGGCGTCCGAAGGGGACAGTCGCACGGTGACTCCTCTAAGGTTGGTCAATCAGGTTGACCATAAGGTACATCAACTTGACCACTTTGTCGAGCCGGGAAGAATCGGGAGGTCAGATGGCCTACGGGGACCTGCCAGGGCACATGTCGATGGCGTTTCGGGCGGCGATGGACCGGGTGCACGCCAAGCTCGCCGAGCTCGGTTACGGGGACGTCCGTCCCGCGCACGGCTTCGTCTTTCAGCTGCTCTCGCACACGAACGGGTCGACGGCCGTGGAGATCGCCGCGCATCTGGGCGTCACGAAGCAGGCGGCGACGCAGTTGCTGGCCGAGCTGGAGACGAAGGGGTACATCCGGCGGGAGGGGCATCCGCTGGACCGGCGGGCGCGGCTGGTGAGCCTGACCGAGCGGGGGTGGCACTGCGTCTCGGCGGTGGTGAACGAGTGGCGGGCGATCGAGGACGACTGGGCCGCGCTGGTCGGCGCCGAGCGGCTCGACGTGGTCCGGGACGCCGTGTGCGCGATCGTCGCCGACGCGAGCTCGAAGGGGCAGGTGACGATGAAGCCGCTGTGGTGAGCGGCTTCAGAGAGCCCCCCGGCAAGCCCTCGCACCCCACGAACGGTGGGCGCCCCTCCCCGCGTATGCGACCATGGCCCGATGAGTGGCCCGATGACCCGACCGTACGCACCGCGTCCGCGCTGGTGGGTGGACGTGGCGGCCGTCCTGTTCTGCCTGGCCTTCGTGGCCGGGCTGATGCTGCTGCTGTCGGAGGTCACCTGGGCGGTGCGGATGGACGTGGCCATCCGCGACTGGGTCGATTCGCATCGACCAGCGCCGATGTTCTGGCTGGCGCGGATCCTGAACTTCCTCGGGCAGGGGACGCCGCTGGCGGTCCTGACGGGCCTGGCCGCCGCGTATCTCGCCTACCGGAAGAAGACGATCCGGCCGCTCGTCGTCTTCGTCGCCGCGTACTTCGCGGTGGGCGGGGTGATCGGCCCGATCAAGCTGTGGACGGACCGCTACGCCCCCCACACGCTGCCCGGCACCGAAAAGCTCGGGCCGCCGTATCCCACCGTCGAGCAGTCGGACTTCTTCCAGTTCGACAAGGCCATGTCGTTCCCCTCGGGCCACACGGTCAACGCGGTGGTCTGGTACGCGCTGCTGCTGGCGTTCCTGGTGCCGCTGTTCCCGAAACTCGACCGGTACCGCCTGTGGATCCGGCTGGTCCCGCCGGTGATCGTCACGTGGTCGATGACCTACCTGGCGTTCCACTGGTTCACCGACGTCCTGGCGGGGCTGGCGCTGGGCATCATCATCGAGCGCGTCTTCTTCCGGCTGCCGTGGGAGCGGGTGCCGCTTCCGGCGCGGCTGGAGAGGCGCGAGGGATGACCGTTCTCCTCGCCGACGTCGGCAGTGTCCTGTTCCGCTTCGACCCGGCGCCGCGCCTGGCCGAGCTGTCCCGCCGCACCGGCCTGGCGCCGGAGGTGATCCACGAGCGGGTCTTCGCGTCCGGTTTCGAAACCGCGTGCGAAGAAGGACGCCACACGCCCGCCGAGATCCGCGCCTGGCTGGCCGGGCACCTGGGCCTGGACGAGGACGTGGCGGCCGTCAGCCGCATCTGGACCAGCGCGTTCACCCCCGACGAGGACGTCATCGCCGCGCTGCGGGGACGAGGCCTGCCGCTGGCGATCTTCTCCAACAACGGGCCCCTGTTCGCCGACTTCTTCGACGAGCGCTTCCCCGAGGTCGCCGCGCTGTTCCCGCGCCGGTTCTGGGCCTGCGGGCTGGGCCTGCGCAAACCCGACCCGGCGGCCTTCGACAAGGTCACGGCGGCCCTGAAGGACGAGATTTTCTTCGTCGACGACAACCCGGACAACACGCGCGAGGCGCGCCGTAAGGGCTGGCGCGCGCACACGTTCACCACCGTCGCGGCTCTGGAAGACGCGCTCGCGGAGCTGTAGCCTCCCGGCATGACGCACTTCGACGCCGTCGTCGTCGGCGCCGGCCACAACGGCCTGGTCGCCGCCGCCTACCTGGCCCGCGCCGGCAAGCGGGTCGCCGTCCTCGAACGGCGCCGGAACACCGGTGGCGCGGCGGTCTCCGCCGAGGTCTTCCCGGGTGTGGCCGCGCGCCTGTCGAAGTACTCCTACCTGGTGAGCCTGTTCCCGGACGCCATCGCGCGCGACCTGGGCGTCGACCTGCGCCTGGCGCGCCGCACGATCTCGTCCTACACCCCCGTGCCGGGTGGGGACGACGGCCTGCTCATCGGGGACGGCGGGGCGTCCATGGCGCGGCTGGCCCCCGGCGACGCGGAGGGCTGGGCGCGGCTCTACGGCCGCACCGCCGACCTTGCCAAGGCGGTGTTCGGGACGCTCACCGAGCCGCTGCGCAGCCGCGAGGACTTCCGCGCGCTCGTCGACCCGGGCACGTGGGAGGCGGTCTTCGAGCGGCCCCTGTCGGAGCTCATCGAGCGGGAGATCGCCGACGACCTGGTGCGCGGCGTCGTCCTCACCGACGGACTGATCGGCACCTTCGCCACCGCCGACGACGCCTCGCTGGCGCAGAACCGCTGCTTCCTGTACCACGTGATCGGGCGCGGCACCGGCGACTGGGACGTGCCGATCGGCGGCATGGGCGCGGTCACCGGGCAGCTCGCGGCACGGGCGGCCGAGTACGGCGCGAGCCTGACCACCGGCGCCGAGGTCACCGCGATCGAGACGGACGGCCGTCACGCGCGCGTCCACTACCGCACCCGCGACGGCGAGCACGTCCTGGACGCCGCGCAGGTCCTGGTCAACGCCTCGCCCACGGAGCTGGCCGCGCTGCTCGGGGAGACCCCCGAGCCGGTCGAGGGCGCGCAGCTGAAGGTGAACATGCTGCTCAAGCGGCTGCCGAGGCTGCGCGGCGGCGTCGCTCCGGCCGACGCGTTCGCCGGGACGTTCCACGTGAACGAGACCTACTCGCAGCTGGCGGCGGCCCACGCCGAGGTCGCCGGGGGGCGTGTCCCGTCGCTGCCGCCGTGCGAGATCTACTGCCACTCGCTGTCCGACCCGTCGATTCTGGGACCGGGGCTGCGCGCCTCGGGCGCGCAGACGCTCACCCTGTTCGGGCTGCACATGCCGCACCGGCTGTTCGAGCGCGACAACGAGGCGACCCGCGAGGCGGCGCTGGCGGCGACGCTGCGGTCGCTGAACTCGGTGCTGGCCGAGCCGATCGAGGACGTCCTGTACCGCGACGCCGAGGGCCGCCCGTGCGTCGAGGCGCACTCCACGGCCGATCTGGAGCGCGAGCTGCGGCTGCCCGGCGGCAACATCTTCCACCGCCCGCTGGCCTGGCCCTTCGCCGAGGACGGCGACGGCCGGTGGGGTGTGGAGACCGCCCACGCGAACGTGTTCGTGTGCGGGGCCGGGGCCAAGCGCGGCGGCGGGGTGTCGGGCGTCCCGGGTCACAACGCTGCGATGGCGGCGCTGGGACGCTAGTCGAGCGCGAAGACCACCAGCGCCAGCAGCCCGCCGAGCAGGACGGCGCGGGCCACGAGCACCGCGATGCGCAGGGTCTTGTCCTCGTGGTGGACGCGGTGGGGAGGCGTCAGTGTTGCCATGTCACCGAGTGTGCGGCGGGGCGGGTGCCGCGGCCAGGATCTTGACGCGTCCTTGACACCTTCTGAGGACATAGCAGTGGGCCACTGACACCTACCGTCAGCGCCACCCACCTGAGAAGTGGCCTGGACGCGCGCGGCTCGGCGGGCTTAGGCTGCCGCGTCCGTCATCGAAGGAGCCCCATGGCCACCACCCCGTCCCCGCGCACGTGGCTGCCCGCGTTCGCCGTCCTCGCCCTGGTCTGGGGCAACAGCTTCCTGTTCATCAAGGTCGCCGTCGCCGACCTGCACCCGTTCCAGCTCACCCTCATCCGGGTGGTGGTGGGCGCGCTGACGATGCTCGCGATCATCCTGGTGACCCGCGACAGGCTGCCGCGCGGCTGGAAGCTGTGGGGGCACTTCTTCGCCGCCTCGACGGTGATGAGCACGATCCCGTTCACGCTGTTCGGCTACGGGGAGACGCAGGTGTCCTCGGTGCTGGCCGCGATCTGGAACGCGACCACGCCGCTGTGCACGCTGCTGTTCACCCTGGTCCTGCTCAAGGGCGAGCGCCCCAGCGCCGGGCGGATCGGCGGGCTGGTCCTGGGTTTCCTCGGGGTGATGGTGGTGCTCGGGGTGTGGCGGCCGATGGCGGGCGGGGCGATCATGGGCAGCCTCGCGTGCTTCATCGCCGCCGCCAGCTACGGGCTGGGCGGGGTGTACATGCGCAAGTTCCTCTCCGACCGGCCGGAGTCGGGGGTGGCCCTGTCGTTCGGGCAGCTGGTGGCGGCGACCGCGCAGATCCTGGTGATCGCGCCGATCATGGGCGTCTCGCCGGTGCCGACGCAGGCGGTGGAGCCGAAGGCGTGGGCGAGTGTGCTGGCGCTGGGCGCGCTGGGCACCGGGCTGGCCTACATGCTGATGTACCGCACGGTCCGGATCGTGGGTGTGACCACGATGTCGACGGTCACTTATCTGCTGCCGGTGGTGGCGGGGGTGACGGGGGTGGCGCTGCTCGGGGAGCACATCTCGTGGAATCAGCCGGTGGGCGCGCTGGTGGTGCTGGCGGCGATCGCCCTGACGCAGGGCCGCTTCACGAAGAAGAGGGCCGAATCCCCTGTCGCGGCGGGCGTGGACTGACAGGATCGGGGCCATGGACGACAAGCTCCGGGCCTGGTGGTCGGCCCGCCAGTGGCTGCCCGCGCCCGGCGCGGCCGTTCCCGCCGAGGTGCTGGCCACGACGGGGTGGGCGCGCTCGGTGGGCGGGGCGAACCCGTACGTCGAGCTGTTCGCCCGCGGCCGCCTGGGCCGGTCCACTGTGGACGAGGCGGTGGCGGCACTGGAGATCCACGAGCTGCCCTCGGCGCGCGGCTGCACCTACGTCCTGCCCGCCTGCGACTTCAACCTCGGCCTGACGTTGTCGCGCCCGGCGGCCCGGGCGCCGCTGCGGGTCCTGGCGCGGCTGGGCGTCGGGGAGGCCGAGGTGGAGCGGCTGTGCGGTGAGGTGCTGGCCGTGCTGGACGGCGCGGGCGCCCCGATGAGCCCGGCCGAGCTGCGCGAGGCGCTGGGCGACGCCGTCCGCAACCTGGGCGAGGAGGGCCGCAAGAAGGGCGAGTCGACCACGCTGCCGACCGCGCTGGGGCTGCTCCAGTCGCACGGCGAGATCCGGCGCGTGCCGGAGGGCGGGCGTCTCGATCGGCAGCGCTACTCCTACATCCGCTGGAGCGGCGTGGAAGCGGTGGCGAACGCGGCCGAGCGCGTCGCCCGCCGCTACTTCACCTGGGCGGGACCCGCGAGCCTGTCGCAGTTCCGCTGGTTCACCGCCTTCGGCGTCAAGGAGGCCAAGGCGGCCGTGGCGGACCTGGACCTGGTCGACGTCGGCGGCGGGCTGCTCATGCTCCCCGGGGACGCCGCCGCGTTCGCCGATTTCACGCCACCGCCGAACCCCGCGTACTCCCTGGTCTGCTGGATCGACGGCCTGGTACTGCTCCGCCGCGACCTGGCGTCCCTTGTGGACCCCGCCGACGCGGCCAATGAGATCCTCGGCAAGCCCATCGGCGGCCTGTCGGACCTGGCCACGCAGGCCATCGTCGATCGCGGGCGGATCGTGGGACTGTGGGAGTACGACCCCGAGGCGGGCGCGATCGTCTGGTGCTCCTTCGTTCCGGCCACCGACGCCCTGCGCGAGACGGTCGCGGCCACCGAGGCGTTCGTTCGCGCCGAGCTGGGTGATCTGCGCGGTTCCAGCCTGGACAGCCCGGCCTCCCGGCGCCCGCGCATCGAGGCGATCGAAAGGCTGGCCCGCGCCGGTCGCAGCCGGTAGCCTCCCCCGGCATGACCACCCCGCGCATCACGGCCGTCGTCTCCACCGACCTGTTCACCGGCACCGCGGACGATCCCCGCCAGATCCTGCGGGTCGCCCTCGACGGGGCCCGCGAGGGGCTCACCCTCGCCGTCGCCGGACGCGGCGTGCGCGGCACCGCCACCGTCCCGCCCGGCGCCACCGAGGTCGAGGTCCCGATCGAGTTCACCGGCCCGGACAACGATGTCATCGTCACCCTCCACGACGACGGCACCGAACTCGCCCGCGCCGAGTCCACAGTGGAGCGGCACGAGCCCGGCTGGACGATGCACCTGGTCTCGCACTTCCACTACGACCCCGTCTGGTGGAACACCCAGGCCGCCTACACCAGCCCATGGGAGTTCCTGGCCGGGGACGGCTCGACGCGCCCCCTGTGGTCCGGCAACGGCTTCGCGCTCGTCGAGGCGCACATGGACCTCGCGCTGCGCGACCCGCTGTACAAGTTCGTGCTCGCCGAGATCGACTACCTCAAGCCGTTCTTCGACACCCACCCCGAGCGCCGCGCCGACCTCGCCCGGCTCCTGGCGACCGGACAGGCCGAGCTGCTCGGCGGCACCTATAACGAGCCGAACACCAACCTCACCGGACTGGAGACCACCGTCCGCAACATCGCCTACGGCGTGGGATACCAGCGCGGCATCCTCGGCGGCGATCCCCGCACCGCCTGGCAGCTGGACGTCTTCGGGCACGATCCGCAGTTCCCCGGCCTGCTCGCCGACGCCGGGCTGACCGGCTCGGCCTGGGCGCGCGGCCCGTTCCACCAGTGGGGGCCGATGCTGAAGAACTACGGCGAGGCCGGCGGCGACGCCTCGGTCATGCAGTTCGACAGCGAATTCGAGTGGATCTCGCCCTCCGGCAAGGGCGTGCTGACCCACTACATGCCCAACCACTACTCGGCCGGGTGGCGGATGGACTCGGCGTCCACATTGGCCGATGCCGAACGCCAGACCTACGAGCTGTACGCGGCCCTGAAACCGGTGGCGGCCACGAAGAACATCCTGCTGCCGGTCGGCACCGACTACACCCCGCCGAACAAGTGGGTGACGGCGATCCAGCGCGACTGGAACTCCCGCTACCTGTGGCCGCGGTTCGTGTGCGCGACCCCGCGCGACTTCCTGGACGCCGTGCGCGCCGAACTCGCCGAACGCGGCATGGCGGCGTCCCCGCAGTCGCGGGACATGAACCCGGTCTACACCGGCAAGGACGTCTCCTACATCGACACCAAGCAGGCGCAGCGGGCCGCCGAGACCGCCGCCACCGACGCCGAGAAGCTGGCGGTGCTGGCCGGGATCCTCGGCGGGCACGGGTATCCGCACGCGGCGATGGACAAGGTGTGGCGGCAGCTGGCCTACGGCGCCCACCACGACGCGATCACCGGCTCGGAGTCCGATCAGGTCTACATCGACCTGCTCACCGGCTGGCGCGAGGCGCACGACCTGGCCGCCGGGGTCCGCGACGCGGCCCTGGACGCCCTGGTGGGCCACGTCGCGGCGGAGGGCGTGGTCGTGGTGAACACCCTGGCCTTCGAGCGCGACGGACTGGTCCGGCTGCCGGTCGCCTCGTCCACAGTGGGCGTCGCGGACGGAGAGACGCCGGTGCCCTCGGCGGTGCTGGACGGGCACCTGGTGTTCCTGGCCACGGGCGTGCCGTCGATGGGCTGGAAGACCTTCACCCTCACCGAGGGCGGCGACGGCGGATGGACGCCGGCCGAGGGCACCGGCATCGAGAACGAGCACTACGCGGTGTGCGCCGACCCCGGCCGCGGCGGCGGACTGTCCAGTGTTGTCGAGAAGGCCGCGAAGCGCGAACTGCTGCGCGAGGGCGGTCTCGGCAACGAGCTGCGCGTCTACGAGGAGTACCCGACGCACCCGCACTTCGGCGAGGGCCCCTGGCACCTGCTGCCCGCCGGTCCCGTCCGCTCCTCGGGCGAGACGGAGGCGGTGGTGCGCAAGGAGGTCTCGGCCCTCGGCGAGCGCCTGGTCGTGCGGGGCCGGGTGGAGGACGTGGACTACGAGCAGACGGTGACGCTGCTGCGCGGCCACGACCGGGTCGATCTGCGCACCCGGGTCCTGGACTTCACCGGCGCCGACCGGCTGCTGCGGGTGAGGTTCGCCTGTGATCTGCCGGGCGCGCTGCCGGTGTCGGAGGTGGCGGGCGCGGCGATCGGGCGCGGGTTCGCGCTGCCCGATGTGGACAGTGCCGGGGCGCCGTGGACGCTGGACAATCCGGCGAACACGTGGTTCGGGCTGTCCTCGGCGCTGTGGGTGGATCTGGGCGAGGGCGGTTTCCGCTCGGTGGGGGTGGTGGAGATCGTGGCCCCGGAGGGCGAGCCGGGGGTCCGGGATCTGGTGGTGGAGCTGGCGCGGCTGGGTGTGACGGCGACGGTGACGCGCCCGGAGGGGCCGCGTTACGGGTGGCTGCACGTGGATTCGAATCTGCCGGACACCCGGATCGTGCTGGGCGGCCCGGAGCGGAACGCGGTGGCGGCGGAGCTACTGGCGGGGGTGGCGGGCGTCGGGGGTCTCATGTGGATTCCGGCGGAGCGGCCGCTGACGGAGGTGTGGCGGCCGAACGCCGATCTGCGGGACCTGCGGGCGCTGCCGGCGTTGCTCGCGGCGGACGTCCCCGCGCTGCTGGACGAGCTGGACGAGCAGCGCGGCCGCAACCGCCCGGCCGAGATCCGCGCGGCCTGCGTCCTGGCGCCGCCGGAGGGCGAGCCGGTGGTGCGCGAGTGCCGCACGGTCGCGCTGCTCACCTACGGCCTGCCGGGTTTCGCGGTGGACGCCACGGGCGCGCTGCACGCGTCGCTGATGCGCTCGTGCACGGGCTGGCCTTCGGGGGTGTGGATCGATCCGCCGCGCCGGACCGCGCCGGACGGCTCGGGGTTCCAGTTGCAGCACTGGACGCACGAGTTCGACTACGCGCTGGTCTCCGGTGGCGGCGACTGGCGGGAGCTGCGGCTGTCGGCGCAGGGTCAGGAGTTCTCCACGCCGCTGCACGCGCGCATGTCGACCGGTGGGGGTGGGCTGCCGGGCGTCCACTCGATGCTGCGGATCGAGCCGGAGCGGGACGTGCTGCTGACCGCGCTCAAGCCCGCCGGGCACGCGATCGCCTTCGGTGAGTCCCCTGTGGACGGCGAGGTGGCGCTGCGGCTGTCGGAGGCCAGCGGGCTCGGGCAGATCGTGTCGGTGGACTTCGGTGATCTGCGCTGCGCCGATCTGCTGGAGCGGCCCGGCGAGCCCGCCGATGAGCAATTCGTACTGGAGGGGCACGAGATCGCCACGTTCGTCGCGTCCGTGCCACCGGCTCCGGGTCCGGTGCTGGGCGCCGACGCCGAGGTCGCCCAACCGGTCTACGCGCGCTACTGGCTGCACAACCGGGGTCCGGCGCCGATGGGCTACCAGCCGCTCGGGCTGGCGGTGTCCCCGGCGCTGCTCACCGTAGAGCCGGGGCAGGACGTCGCGCTGGAGGTGCGGGTGTCCTCGCAGCGCACCGACGCGACGGTCGCCGGGCACGTCACGGTGGTCTCGCCGTGGCGCGACGACGATCTCGACGTCTACGAGCTGCCGCCGCGCGGGCACGTCGTCCAGCGCTTGGAAATGCGAGTGCCCGATGACCTGGCCGAGGGCGTCTACTTCATCCGGGCCCGCGCCTTCGACGGCCGCCACGAGATCGAGGACGTGGTGACGGTGGTGTGCGGCGAGTCGCCGGTGCTGCCCGTGGGCGACCCGGTGAAGGAGTGGAAGGACTCCGCCCAGGGCACCACGGCGGCCGAGGCGCGAGCGACCGGGCTGACGACGACGCTGCTCACGCCGTCCCTGGACCTGGTCGCGGGCGGTGCGGGCGAGCTGCGGCTGCGGCTGGAGAACGGCTGCGAGAGCGCGATCTCCGCCGAGTTGCAGCTGGCCTCGCCGTGGGGCACGTGGGAGCTGTTCCCGCGGGCGGTGCTGGGCGCGTCGGTCGAGCCCGGGCACGAGACCGAGGTGGCCTTCCCCGTGCACGTGCCGCCCGACGCCCGCCCGGGTCATTACTGGGCGATGGTGAAGGTCATGTGGTTCGGGCGCGTCGCCTACACCGAGGCCGTGCGGGTCGAGGTCAGGCGAGCATGACGCCGGTGACCGCTCCCGCCAGCTGAACCGCCAGGCCGCCCAGCCCGAACCACACGGGCGGGCGGCGGCGGTTCACGATCCAGCCGCCGAGGGTGAGCAGGAGGCCCAGGACCGCCGGGATCGCCAGCACCGCGCCCAGCCGCTCGCGTCCCTCGTCGGTGCAGAACAGGCCCGGGGCGTCCTGGTGGCAGCCGCCCTCGGTGCCGTCGAGGAGCAGGCCGAGGGAGAGGGTGAGACCCGTCCAGGCGGCGGCGCAGAGGTTGATGAGCACGGTGACGGCGACGTGCGGTACCGAGGCGGGCTTGGGCATCAGCGCACGGTAGCGGCCACTGGCAAACCGGATCTACCCTCGGCCGCATGGTGTACCCACGTCCCCCTCGCCCCCCGGTCTCGGGCGGCCGTCTCGCCTGGGCGATCGTGTGCCTGGCCATCGCGGTGCCCGGCGCGGCGATGCTGACGATGGTCGGCATCCTCGCGCCGATGTCCTCCGACGGGTGCGGCACCACCGCCGACGGGTTCATCTGCACGGTGGCCGGGCAGTGGACGATCCTGCTGGTACCCCTCGCCATGGCGGGGGTGGCGCTGCTGGCGCCGATCATCGGGCTGGCGGTGCGCGCCCGGCGGCCCTCACCGATCCCCGGCGCGCTGGCACTGCTGGCGCTGGTCATCGGCTTCGGCACCATCTGGGCCATCGCCGCCACCGCCCGCTAACGCGACGAGAGGTACACGCCCAGGCACGCGCCGGCCAGCTGGACCGCGATCGCCACCCAGCCCAGCCGTCCCCGCGTGACCAGGACGAGCGCCACCCCGCCCACCGCGGTCAGCACGAACGGCGCGGCGATGAGCAGCAGCCCGCCGGTGGAGCACATGAGCGCTCCCCCGCCGCCCCGGCACACCGCCGGGGACAGCAGCGCGATGAACCCCGCCCAGCAGACCGCGGCGACGGCGCCGATGACCGACAGCGCGGTGAGGACCGGACGGGTCACCCGAAGACCCGGAAGACCACGCCGACGATGACGAACAGTGACAGGCACTGCGCGGCGACGCCCGCCGCACCGAGCCACACCGACATCGGCCGACGGCGGGTGAGGACCCCGGCGAGGGCCATCGCGAACCCGCCGATCCCGGTCACCGCCAGGACCGCGCCCATGCCGGCCGACTCGGTGTAGTCGCAGGTGAGCGTCGGATGGTCGCAGCGCATTCCGTCGCCGACGTACAGGCCGAGGGCGAGCAGGCCCGCGAGGGCCAGCGCCAGGACCGACACGATGAGCAGGGCCCACACGGCGGCGGTGCGCCCACCGGACGGGCGGACGCGAGTTAAGGGGGTGGCCATGCGTCACCCTACTTCGCGCTAGCCTCCGCCCATGCCTCTCGCGTACCTGGACGGCGTCCCCCTGCCGATCGCCCTGCTCGACGAGCGCGTCGCGCGCCTGCGCGAGGGCCCGCGCGCCGCCGCGCTGCCCGTCCCCGGGTCGGCCGAGGACCGGCAGCTGCGCCGGTGGGTGGCGCAGGTCATCGTCACCGAGCGGCTGTGCGAGGCGTCCTTCGGCGGCGGGACGTCCCTGGCGCGGCTGGACCCGGTCGCGGCGGTCGAGCTGGGCTCCATCAACGCCGCCGCCTACGAGGGCAGCGCGGCGGTGCGGGCGGCGTTCGAACACGTCGCCGCGTCCACGGCCGCCGACCACGCCCAGGCCGAGGCCTACCTCGCCGCCACCGCGCACCGTCCTGAGCCACCCACCTGGGACGACGCCGTCGCGCACGTCCGCGACGCCGCCGCCCGGCGCGCGTTCGTGATCTGGCTCGACGGGGAGCGCGAGCGGCGCGTCCGCCTGGTCGCGGGACTGGAGCACCCGGGCGACCCCGGGCAGCCCGACAACCACCACCGGCATTGACGCGGGTCACAGTTCACACGGGTTGACACCGCCCGCCTGAGCGCCATGGGGCACCTGCCCGGAGATACCCTGTATCGGTGAACCTGAGACTGCATGACACCGGCACCCGTTCGGTGCGCGACTTCACGCCGCGCGTTTCCGGATCGGTCGGCGTCTACCTGTGTGGTCTCACCGTGCAGTCACCGCCGCACATAGGCCACCTGCGGTCGGGCGTGAACAACGACGTCCTGCGCCGCTGGCTCACCTACAACGGCATGGACGTCTCATTCGTCCGCAACATCACCGACATCGACGACAAGATCCTGGCCAAGGCCCTGGAGCAGGACCGGCCGTACTGGACGATCGCCTACGCCAACGAGCGCCTGCTCGCCGCCGACTACGCCGCCCTGAACGTCCTGGAGCCCACCTACGAGCCGCGCGCCACCGGGCACATCCCCGAGATGATGACGCTCATCACCGAGCTCATCGAGAAGGGGCACGCCTACCAGGCCGCCGACGGCTCCGGCGACGTGTACTTCGACGTGCTCTCCTTCGGCGAGTACGGGAAGCTGTCGGGCCAGCGCGTCGACCACATGCAGGCCGCGGCCGACGGGCCGGTGCGCGCCAAGCGCGACCCGCGCGACTTCGCGCTGTGGAAGGGCCCCAAGGACACCGAGCCGCAGAACGCGTACTGGGACACCCGGTACGGGCGCGGGCGGCCCGGCTGGCACCTGGAGTGCTCGGCGATGGCCCGCCGCTACCTCGGCGACACCTTCGACATCCACGGCGGCGGCGTCGACCTCGTCTTCCCGCACCACGAGAACGAGGTCGCCCAGTCGCGGGCGGCCGGGCTCGGCTTCGCGCGCTACTGGGTCCACAACGCGATGGTGAACCTCGGCAACGAGAAGATGAGCAAGTCCGTCGGCAACGTCATCGACCTGGACTCGCTGCGGGCCTTCGTGCGTCCCATCGAGGTCCGCTACTACCTCGCCGTCCCCCACTACCGTTCGGTGATCGAGTACTCCGAGGACGCCCTGCGCGACTCGGCGGCCGGTTTCCGGCGCATCGAGGGCTTCGTGCAGCGCGCCGCCGAACGCGTCGGCGCCGACGACATCCGGCCCGACCTGGGCGCGCTCGCGCCCGAGTTCGAGGCCGCCCTCAACGACGACCTGAACACCTCCGGCGCGATGGCGGCCGTGCACGACGCCGTCCGCGAGGGGAACACCGCCTGCGACGCCGGTGACGTCAAGCTCCTGACGTCCACGGCGGCCTCCGTACGACGCATGCTGGACATCTTCGGCCTCGACCCGCTGGCTCCCCAGTGGACGAAGGCCGGTGGCGGCGACGACCTGCGGTCCACTCTGGACGCGCTGGTCGCCTTGACCCTGGAACAGCGGCAGGCCGCCCGCTCCCGCCGCGATTACGCCACCTCCGACATGCTCCGCGACCAGCTCACGGCCGCGGGCGTGCAGGTCGAGGACACGCCACACGGTCCACGATGGACGTACGAAACCACGAAAGGCAACTGATGGCCGGCAATTCACAGCGTCGCGGGCGACGCACCACCGCCAAGAAGGGCCCCGCACAGGGCTCGGGCGGTCAGGGCAAGAAGGCCCTGGAAGGCCGCGGCAAGACTCTCGGCGCGCAGGACCGGCCCTGGCACAAGGAGTACACCGGCGAGGACAAGCCGAAGAAGACCCGCCGCAAGCAGGAGCGCGTCCGCCGCGAGGCGGCCGCCGAAGGCCGCGTGTCCCACATCGGCAAGTCCGCGCCGACGCGCCAGCCGATCCGCCGCAAGGACCCCGACACGCCCGAGGTCCTCGTCGGCCGCAACCCGGTCGTGGAGGCTCTGCGCGGCGGCGTCCCCGCCACCGCGCTGTACGTGGCGCGCGGCATCGAGATCGACGAGCGCGTCCGCGAGGCGATCCGGGTCGCCGGGAACAAGGGGATCGCGATCCTCGAAGTCTCCCGCGCCGAACTGGACCGCATGTGCAACAAGGCCCTCCACCAGGGCGTCGGCCTCCAGGTCCCCGCGTTCCATTACGAGCCCCTGGAGGACGTCCTCGCCATCGCCGACGAACAGGCCCCCGGCCTGCTGGTCGCCCTCGACGGCGTGACCGACCCCCGCAACCTCGGCGCGATCGTGCGGTCCGCGGCGGCCTTCGGCGCCCACGGCGTCTTCGTCCCCGAACGCCGCGCGGCCAGCGTCACCGCCACCGCCTGGCGCGCCTCCGCCGGCGCGGCGGCCCGCATGCCCATCGCCCGCGTGGTCAACATGACCCGCGCGCTCAAGCAGTGCCAGGAGGCCGGTTACCTCGTCATCGGCCTCGACGCCGACGGCGAACTGGAACTGCCGCAGCTGGAGGCGGCCGTCGAGCCCCTCGTCATCGTGGTGGGCTCCGAAGGCCGCGGGCTGTCCCGGCTCGTCGCCGAGACCTGCGACCTGCGCGTGTCGATCCCCATGGCCAACGCCGTGGAGTCGCTGAACGCGTCGGTGGCGGCGTCGGTGACGCTCGCCGAGGTGGCGCGGCGGCGCGCGGCACGGTTAGTCGCGGTGTGACGTGACGGCCCCCGGCGATGCGCCGGGGGCCGTTTTGGCAGGTGTGACACATGATCAGGTTTCCGACAGTTCATGACGATCACCACCGGTCGACTAGGCTCGTTATCCGGAGGTGATCGCAATGGCAGCGGTTTCGCAGGACATCGGCTGGGAGGCGGCCCTGCACCACCCGGGGCCGTGGACGGAAGAGGACTTCGACCGGCTTCCCGAGGGCCTGCGCGCGGAACTGCACTACGGAAGGCTCATCTTGACCCCCAGCGCCTCTAACAGCCACAACAACGCCGCTCGTCGGCTCGCGATGATCCTCGAAGAGTCCGTCGAGGAGACCGACCAGGTGGGCACCGACGTCGACGTACGCCTCGCCGACGGTGAGATCTACTACCGTCCCGACGCCTTCGTGCTTCGCACCCCCGCCAAGGGACGACCGCTGCCCGGCGAGGACCTGCTGCTGGTCGTCGAGGTCATTTCGCCGGGCGGGGGCAAAGAGTTCCGGCAGAAGATGGCCGACTACGCCGAGGCGGGAGTCCCGGCGTACCTCATCCTGAAAGAGGAGACGGCGGGTTTCGCCGCCACGCTGTACCTGCTTCGTGATGACGCCTACGTCCTCGCCGAGAAGGTCGCACCGGGCGGGGTTCTCGACCTTCGCGAACCGATCGAATGCTCGATCGACCTCGCTCGGCTGGAGGGCCGACGACGCACCTCCTGAGGGCTGGCCCCCACCCCCTAAAATCGACGCGCACCCCCACCCCTGGAGCGCGCACCCATGGCATCCCCGCAGCCCGGCTACCTCCTGAGCGTCGACCTCGGCACGTCCAACACCGTCGCCGTGATCCGCTGGCCGGACGGGCGCGTCCGCCCGCTGCTGGTCGACGGGACGCACGTGATGCCCTCCTCGGTCTTCCTCGACGAGGGCGGCCACATCCACGTCGGCCGTGACGCGCAGAGGCTGGCGCTGACCGCGCCCGGGCGGTACGAGCCCAATCCCAAGCAGCGCACCGAAGAGGACGCCATCCTCCTGGGCGAGCGGGAGGTCCCGGTCGTCGCGCTGCTGACCGCGATTCTGCGGGCGGTGGCCGACAAGGCGATCGAGGCCGTCGGTTTCCTGCCCCCGGCGGTGCTGACCCATCCGGCGAAGTGGACCGCGCGCCGCCGCGACCTGCTCCAGGACGCCGCCGCGAAGGCGGGCTTCCCGCCGGTGCGGCTGGTGCCCGAGCCGATCGCGGCCGCGCACTACTTCGCCGCCGCGCAGCCGATCCCGCCGAACGGCTCGGTCGCGGTCTTCGACTTCGGCGGCGGGACGCTCGATGTGGCCGTCGTCCGCAACAACGGTGTGATGGGCTTCGGCGTCCTCGGCGACGGTGGCCTCTCCGACCTGGGCGGGCTGGACGTGGACGCCGCGCTCGTGGCGCATCTGGGCCGCACCATCGCGCACAACGCGCCCGAGCTGTGGCAGCGGTTGCAGCATCCTGAGTCGCAGACCGACAAGCGCTCGCGCCGCCAGTTCTGGGACGACGTGCGCGGCGCGAAGGAGATGCTGTCGCGCACCACCGTCGCGCCCGTCCCGGTGCCCACAGTGGACGTGTCGCTGCACCTGACGCGCGATGAGCTGGAGGGCCTGGCCACTCCACTGCTGGACCGGGCGATCGGCGAGACCGTCCGGGTCATCCAGGCCGCCGGGCTGGAGCCCGCGCAGCTGCGGGGGCTGTACCTCGTCGGCGGCGCGAGCCGGATCCCGCTGGTGGCCAGGCTTCTGCACCAGCGCCTGGGGATCGCGCCGATCGTGCTGGAGCAGCCGGAGCTGCCGGTCGCCGAGGGCGCCCTGGCCACCCAGCCGCAGCTACCTTCGCACAACCCGATGACGCTGGCCCGCACCGAGCCGCCGGTCTCGCCCGCGCCGCCGGTGCAGGCGTACACCCCGCCGAACGGCGCCGACGGGCACTTCCAGCCTCCACAAGGGACGGACGGCCCCTTCCTCCCGCCGACGCCGGCGCGTCCACTGTGGAAGCGGCCGCCGGCCTGGATCGCCGCCGCCGTGGTGCTCCTCCTCGTCATCGTGGGCGGCTGGTGGCTGCTGCGGGACCCGTACCCGCAGCTGCCGATGCACCAGCTCGCGCAGGTGGGCGCGACCGCGCCGCTCCCGCAGGGCGCCACCGGCAGCGCCTCGGCCGAGCTGGAGGACGGCGTCGCCTACTTCTTCTCCCCCACCGGCGACGGCAAGACCGGCGAGATCACCGCCGTGGACACCGAGTCCGGCAAGGAGCAGTGGCGCAACTCCGCCGGGCTGGTCACCGGGAGCGCCTGGGGCAGCCTCGCCGTCGGGAGCGGCTTCATCCTGGTCCGCGCCGACAACAGCGGTCCGCTGGACAGCCTGTACCTCATCGATCCGGACACCGGCAAGGTCCGCGCCACCATCGTCGCCGACGTCATGTACGACCGGATCTGGTTCCTCGGCGACCGGCTGATCGTCTACCGCGGCGACGTGGAGACCGCCTACGCCTACGACACCGACGGCAAAGAGGTCTGGAACCACCCCTGGAAGGGCGACGTCGGCCAGGGCGGCCTCTGGTCGGCGATCTCGGCCCCCGCCAACACCACCGTCGACTCCGCCGGGCTGTTCTACGGCCTCGGCAAGGACAAGACGGTGACGGTGTGGAAGGCCGAGGACGGCTCCACCGTCGCCTCGGCGTCCATCCTCAAGGACCCCGCCAAGGACAAGACGGAACTCTTCGAGGGCAAGCTCTACATCGCCAGCGGCGACACGAACTACGGCCTCACCGAGTACGACGGGAAGCTCACCGCGGGCGCCACCACCCAGGTCACCGGGGTCGGCAAACCCGACCTCCTGTGGGGATGCGGCGAGGAGCGGCTGTGCCTGCGGGAGAAGACCGACGCGGGCAAGTACGCCGTCGCCGTCTTCGACCTCACCGACAAGGGCCCGGTCCTGGCCTGGCACAGCTCCGCCGACCAGAACACCACCTGGATCACCGGCATGGGCGAGCACTTCGCGCTCTACGTCGACAATGAGAAGACCGGCCCGACCACCACGATCCTGGACGCCGACTTCAAGCCGATCGGCGCGCCGCACGCGGGCACCTTCAGCGCCATCGACTCCGGCAGCCTCCTCCTCTTCCCGGGCGGCACCTCCACCCAGGCCTTCGACGTCAAGGGCCTGGGCGCGCTCGACGGCGTGGAGATCGGCCTCGGGCAGATCGGCGTCGCGGGTTGCGTGCCCGACCAGAAGGTCCTCGCCTGTCACGGCAGCGACGGCTACACGGTCTGGCGGTTCCGGGACGCATAGGCACGACTGCGACAATCCCGGGGTGACCGCAGCCGAGCCCGAATCAGCGCAGTACCCCACCGACACCGCCCGCGTCGCCCGCCGGGCCGCCTCCACCGCCGAGAGCGCCGCCGGCAACCGCCGGTGGTGGGACGGCGCCGCCGACGCCTACCAGGCCGAGCACGGCGAGTTCCTCGGCGACGCCCGCTTCGTGTGGGGACCCGAGGGCGTCGAGGAGGCCGACCTGCGGCTCCTCGGGGACGTGCGCGGCAGGCGCGTCCTGGAGCTGGGCTGCGGCGCCGGGCAGTGCGGCCGGTGGCTGCTGGGCGAGGGCGCGCACGTGGTGGGCCTGGAGCTGTCCTGGCGGCAGTTGCAGCACGCCCGGCGCATCGACCTGGAGAGCGACGTCACGCTGCCGGCCGTGCAGGCCGACGCGCAGGTCCTGCCGTTCGCCGACGCGTCCTTCGACGTGGTGTGCTCCGCCTACGGCGCCCTCCCGTTCATCGCCGACGCCGGGGGCGCGCTGCGGGAGATCACGCGCGTACTGCGTCCCGGGGGACGGCTGGTGTTCTCCGTGACGCACCCGATCCGCTGGTGCTTCCTGGACGACCCCACCGAGCCGGGCCTGGCCGCCGTGCACAGCTACTTCGACCGCAACGCCTACGTCGAGGAGGACGAGTCGGGCGCGGTGACATACGTCGAGCACCACCGCACCGTCGGCGACTGGGTGCGCGCGATCGCCGCGTCCGGGCTGCGCCTCGCCGATCTGGTCGAGCCGGAGTGGCCGGAGGAGAACGAGCACGTGTGGGGCGGCTGGAGCCCTCTGCGCGGCAAGGTGATCCCCGGTACGGCGATCTTCGCGGCGGTCAAAGCGGACGTGTGACGGGCTCCATCCGGGGTCGGGAGGGCGGGTCGCGCGGCGCTATCTTGGTGGTCGTGACCACCGACTTCACGTACACCGACCTCCTCCCCCTCGGCCCCGACACGACGGAGTATCGGCTGCTGACCACCGACGGCATCGACGTGATCGAGGCCCCGGGCGGACGCCGGCTGCTCACCGTGGAGCCGGACGCCCTCCGGTACATCACCGAAGAGGCCATGCACGACATCTCGCACCTGCTGCGCCCGGCGCACCTGGCGCAGCTCGCGTCGATCCTGGACGACCCGGAGGCCTCGGCCAACGACAAGTTCGTGGCCCGCGACCTGCTCAAGAACGCCAATATCGCCGCCGGTGGCGTCCTGCCGATGTGCCAGGACACCGGTACCGCGATCGTGATGGGCAAGCGCGGCCGCCACGTCCTCACCGACGGCCGCGACGCCGAGCACATCTCGCGCGGCGTCTACGACGCCTACACGAAGCTGAACCTGCGCTATTCGCAGATGGCGCCGCTGACCATGTGGGACGAGAAGAACACCGGCTCGAACCTGCCCGCGCAGATCGAGCTGTACGCCGAGGGCGATGACGCGTACAAGTTCCTGTTCATGGCCAAGGGCGGCGGCTCGGCCAACAAGTCCTTCCTGTACCAGGAGACCAAGGCCGTCCTCAACCCGACGCGCATGATGCAGTTCCTGGAGGAGAAGCTGCGCTCGCTGGGCACGGCCGCGTGCCCGCCGTACCACCTGGCGATCGTGGTCGGCGGCACCTCGGCGGAGTTCGCGCTCAAGACCGCCAAGTACGCCTCGGCGCACTACCTGGACAACCTGCCGATCACCGGTTCGGCCACCGGCCACGGCTTCCGCGACGTGGAGCTGGAGGCGCAGGTCCTGGACTTGACCCGCAAGTTCGGCATCGGCGCGCAGTTCGGCGGGAAGTACTTCTGCCACGACGTCCGCGTCGTGCGCCTCCCCCGCCACGGCGCGTCCTGCCCGGTGGCGATCGCGGTGTCGTGCTCGGCCGACCGCCAGATGCTCGGCAAGATCACCGCCGAGGGCGTCTTCCTGGAGCAGCTCGAACGCGACCCGGCCCGCTACCTCCCCGACACCACCGACGCCGACCTCGAAGGCGCCGACGACGTCGTCCGGATCGACCTGAACCGGCCGATGAGCGAGATCCGCGCCGAGCTGTCGAAGTACCCCGTCAAGACGCGCCTGTCCCTGTCCGGGCCCCTCGTCGTGGCCCGCGACATCGCGCACGCCAAGATCGCCGAGCGCCTCGACGCCGGTGAGCCCATGCCGCAGTACATGCGCGACCACGCCGTCTACTACGCCGGGCCCGCCAAGACCCCCGAGGGCTACGCCTCCGGCTCCTTCGGCCCCACCACGGCCGGGCGCATGGACTCCTACGTCGAGCGCTTCCAGGCCGCCGGCGGCTCCCAGGTGATGCTGGCCAAGGGCAACCGCTCCAAGGCCGTCACCAACGCCTGCCGCGACCACGGCGGCTTCTACCTCGGCTCCATCGGCGGCCCCGCCGCCCGCCTCGCGCAGGACTGCATCAAGAAGGTGGAGGTCCTGGAGTACCCGGAGCTGGGCATGGAGGCGGTCTGGAAGATCGAGGTGGAGGACTTCCCGGCGTTCATCGTCGTCGACGACAAGGGCAACGACTTCTTCGCCGAGGTCACCACGCCGGTGCTGACGATCCGCACGGGCGCTTAGGGTTCTGCGAAGGGCCGCGCGGGGTACCGCGCGGCCCTTTCGCGTGCCCGGGAAAGATCTCCGGGCGACGAGCAGCGCGCGGTGGACGGGCGGTGTCTATACCCGTGATGGCCCATCATCGCCCCTCAGCCCGAAAGGCGGAACCCGTGTGAGAGCCGAGTACGAGAGGGAGTTCCGCGAATTCGTCGACACGCAGTCGCCCGCGCTGCTGCGGGTGGCGTACCTGCTGTCCGGTGACGTGCACCTGGCGCAGGACCTGGTCCAGTCGGCGCTGGCGGCGTGCGCACGCCGCTGGCACCGGATCCGGGACCGCGATCAGCCTTTCGCCTACGTGCGCAAGGCGCTCTACCGCAGCCAGTACAACGCGTGGCGGACGCGGGCGCGGCGACCGGAGTCGGTGGTCGCTGCCCCGCCGGAGCACGACACCGAACGCGATCACGCCGAGGACGTCGCCACGCGGCGAGACCTGCTGGCCGATCTGGCGCGGCTGCCGTACCGGCAGCGGCTGATCGTCGTCCTGCGCTACTACGAGGACCGGCCCGAAGCGGAGGTCGCGGCCGTCCTCGGCATCTCCACCGGCGGCGTGCGCAGTCAGGCCGCGCGCGGCATCGCCAACTTGCGCCGCCTGCGGGCGGCGTCCGAAAACCGTACGGAGGCCTTCAGATGAAGGACGAGCGGGAACTCGTCGACGAGTTCCGGGACATTCCGTTTCCACCGGACCTGCTGCCGGTCCACGACGCGGCCGACAGTGCCCTCCGCCGGAACAACGTCGTCCGGGGACGCCGGGCGCTGATCGCGGTGGTGGCGGTGTCCGCGCTGTTCATCGGCGGATCCATGTGGCTGAACCGCGCGGGCGTGCCGAGTTCGGGGCCGTCGCCGTCCTACTCTTCGAGCTACTTCCCCGAGGCGGAGATCCCGCGACCCGGTGGCGGGCCGATGGTCCTGGACGGGTTCGCCCGTGGCGACCGGGACCACTACCTGCTGGACCGGCGCACCGGGCGCTACCAGGGCGTCCCGTACCTCACGGTGCCCTCGCCCGACCAGCGGACCGTACTGGTGAACGAGCTGACCCAGGACCAGGAGACCGGAATCCACACCCGTGTCGGTGTCGCCGACCGCGAGGAGTACCTGGACGAGGGACCGGCCGCCGTCACCTGGATCGAGACGGGCGGGGTGACGTTCCTCAACGAGCCGGAGAACCTCTGGTCCCCGGACGGCGCCAAGGCCCTCATCCCCGTCTACACGAACGAGCCCATGGCGCAGAACTTCGCAAAGCTGTTCCGCTACGACGTGGCCGCCGGGACCATGACCGAGATCCCGCTCCCGGCGGGCAAGGGGATCCGGAGCGTGACCTGGGCCGCCGACTCGAACACCTACCTGGCCACCATCGGCGACCTCTCCTCCGGGCCCGGCGACCCCGGCACGGACACGACCGAACTGCGGCCCCTCGACAACAACGGCGCCATGGGAGCGGCAATGACGCTCCAGGGAAACTGGCGCACACTGCTGCACCGGGTGTCACCCGACGGCCGGTACCTGCTGTACGAGTTCCGCGCCAATAGCGAATCGCAGGGCGGCATCGGTGGGTACTTCGCGACCATCGACCTCACCACCGGCCTTAAGAGCACCCCGATCGTCAACATCGACTGGGACAACGGTCTCTACGGGCAGAACCTGGCCTGGTACGACGCGAACACCATCGCACGCTATTCCTGGATCGGCGCGACGCCGAAGCTCGAACTGGTGAGCCTCACCGACGGCACGATCCTGCGCACCATGGACTGCGTCAGCAGTATCGGCACCATGTACGTCAGCCCCTCGGCCGGGCTGCCCGCCGAAGCCGCGAACCTGGGCTTCTGAGGCCCTTCCCCGGGGTACCACGGGGGTGTCCCCGGGAAGGGAAAAGGGACCGGTGGTGAACCCACCGGTCCCATCCCTTTCGGTGGCGGCCCGAAGGCCGCCGCGTATCGCGAGTTAGGCGATGCCGCCCAGCGAACCGAGGCTCGCCACGTCACCCGGCAGGACCGAGGACGTGCCGCCCAGCTGCTCGCCGACCAGGGGCAGGCCGCCGATGAGGTCGGTCGCCTGACCGCCCTTCTCGGTGGCGCCCAGGCCGGGGACGGCCTGCAGGGCCGCCGAGCCGGGCAGACCCGAACCGGTCAGGCCGCCCACCACGGGCAGCCCGCCGAGCAGGTCGGTCGCACCGGACTCGGTGGGGACCATGCCGCCGACGGGGAGACCGCCGACGACCGGGAGGCCGCCACCGGTCAGCCCGCCCACGAGGGGCAGGCCGCCGAGCAGGTCGGCTCCGGGAACCGGGGCGGGCGCGGCCTTGCGCTCCCCCAGGGTGTTGGTGGTGTCGGAGACCATGGGGGCCCCCGCCTTCACCTTGTGCTTGACCGGCGCGGTGACCTGCGGGGCGAGCCCGCCGACCACCGGGAGGCCGCCGACGAGGTCCTTCGCCGGGAGGCCGGAGGTGACGCCGTCCACCACGTTCGCGGCGGAGGTGTCGAGGCCGCCGACCGGCAGGCCGGGGCCGAGCGGGAGCGGGCCGGACTCCGTGGTCTGGTCGAGAACGTCCTGGACGCGGATCAGGTCAGCGACCACGTCGGTGGAGTTGATCTCGCTCAGGTCGGAGGCACCGGCCGGCAGCGAGCGCAGGGTCGGGACCTCGCCCGCGACGGGGAGGCCGTGTGTGAAGCCCTGCGCCAGCCCACTGGACATCCCAGTGAAGGCGTCGGTCATGCCGGCTTCCTTGTGCTTGCCCTTGCCGTGGTGCGGCGCGGGCGCGCCCAGGAGGCCGTCGGTCACGCCGGTGGCCGGGTTCGGCAGGCCCAGGGGGCTGCCGGAGAGGCCACCGACGAGGCCGGTGGGGTCGAGCTGGCCGAGCCCCGCGCCACTGGAGAGGCCGGGAACCGGAGACTGCGCGACGATGGCGTCGTCGGCGGCCTGCGCGATACCCGCGGCCAGCAGAACGATCCCGCCGGCCATACCCACAGTGCTCGCGGTGCGGTTGAGCCACTTCTTCATTGCGTACCTTTCGGTTTTGAATCACTGCCTCAGGCGCCTGCTCATCCCGCAGGCGCTCTTCTGCGGCCTCTTCGCCGCCGCGGCGGGTGCCGCGGTGCCGGCCGGGCCGGATGCCCGGGCGGACGGTTGGGCGGATCGTGGGCTCAAGGGCCGGCGCAGGTCCGCGAGTGGACCGGTCCGGGTGGGACGCGGGGACGTGAGGGCCGGCAGTCGCCACTTCCGGCCGTGTCTCGCGCACGTCTCGCGCTGTTCCCTCCCGGGCGCACGACGCGGGCTGCGCCGTGTGCGCGTCGGCCGTCGCCATGAGCCCGCGAAGCGGTCCCAGGCGAGCGAGGCCGTCAGACACTGGCTGTGTCTCGGTCGATACAACGAGCGACCACCGGAAAAGGGAACGCGGCCGTGATCCCGGGCGTGTCGCGAGGGGTCGGAGCACAGTGGCGCTAGATCGATAGGCTTCGCTGCGTGCTGTCGACGGTCACCTCTCTCACCTCGATCCGCCGCAAGGCTCACGTGGTCGTCTGTGGTCAGGACACCCTCGCCCACCGCCTGGTGGAGGAGCTGTCCATGAGGGACGAGCAGGTCACCGTTCTGCTGAAGTCGCGCCGTACCGGCCGGGGCCCGCAGATCGGGAAGATCTCCAAGGTCCTGCTCATCGAGTCCGAGCGCCTGGACGAGGACGCCTTCCGGGCCGCGCGCACCGACACCGCCAAGGCCATCGCGTTCGTCCACCAGGACGACGTGGAGAACGTCCACGCGGCCCTGCGCGTCCGCGCGGCCAACCCGGGCCTGCCGATCGTCCTGCGGCTGTTCAACACCGCGCTGCGCGAGCGCGTCGAGGAGCTGATCGGCGACTGCGTGGTGCTCTCCGACGCCGAGATGGCCGCGCCCTCGTTCGTGGCGACGGCGCTCGGGGAGATCCCGGACGCGCACGTCGAGCTGGGTTCGGGGCGCACGCTCTACCTCACCCGCAACGGGTCGGTGCCGGACGCGACGGTGGTGTGCGGTGTCGCCTCGGCCGACGACGGGCGGCGGCTGGTCACCGCGGGCGATCCGGAGGCCGACCTCGTGCTGGCCGTCACCGAGCGTCCCCCGCGCCCGGCGCGGCCGACGGTCCCGCACCGGCTGCGGCGGGCGTTCACCGCGTCGTGGGACGTGGTGCGGGAGACCATGGACCGCAAGCTGCGGATAACGGCGCTGGTGCTGGGCGCCGTCGTCATCGCGGGCACGTTCGTGATCGCCGAGAACCATCAGCCGGCGCTGACCTGGCTCCAGGCGGCCTACGTCGTCATCCTGACCACCGCCGGGGGCATCGACCCCGACCTGAAGGCGGCGGGGATGGAGCAGGTGACGCACATGCTGGTGGCCTTCTCCGGGGTCGCGCTGGTTCCGGTGCTGACCGCGTCGATCGTGGAGACGGTGGTCGGGCGGCGGCTCGCGGCGGCCTCAGGGCGGTTGCGGCGGCCGGTCAGCGACCACGTCGTCGTCATCGGCCTGGGCAACGTGGGCGTGCGGGTGGTGACGCAGCTGTCGAAGCTGGGCGTGCCGGTGGTGGCGATCGAGCGCGACGAGGCCGCGCCGGGGGTGGAGGCGGCGCGCGCGCTGGGCGTCCCGGTCGTGCTGGGCGACGCCTCGCGCCCGGAGATCCTGGACGCCGCCTACGTCCGCTCGTGCCGTTCGCTGGTGGCGGTGACCAGCAGCGACGTGGTGAACCTGGAGGCGGCGTGGAACGCGCGAGGCATCCGCGCCGGGCTGCGGGTGGTGCTGCGCGTGGGGGACGGCGATCTGGCCAGGCGCATCGACGAGCGCTCCGACATCTCGCGCACCCTGAGCGTGTCGACGGTGGCCGCGCCCGCGTTCGCCGCCGCGCTGACCGCGCAGGACGTCAAGGGCACCATGACCGTCGACCGGGCGGTCCTGGTGATCGCCGAGGTCGTCGTCGGCGAGCGCTCCGATCTCGACGGGGCGCACGTGGGGTCGGTGCGTCAGGGGACGGTCCGCACCGGGGTGTGGGTGCTGGCGGTGGGCGAGCACTTCGGGCCGCCGCCGTCGCTCGTGCTGCATCCGGGCGACCGGATGCTGGTGGTGGCCGGCCGCGCCGACCTGCGGCGGACCATGCGCCGCGCGGAGACGCCCATTTCAGGGACTTGATCGTCCTTGCCGGGGTGATTGTGGACGGTGATCCTGTTCGCATGTCTTTTGGTAACCCAGCTATCGATTCCTGGCCGACGGTGGCCGCCCCCCGTTTCGACCTCTCTCCCGAGGAGTCGCGGCACCGCGCGGCGGCGTTCGCCGACCGGATGGAGCTGCGGCGCACGATCCGCGACTTCGCGCCCGACCCGGTGCCGATGGAGGTCATCGAGGACGCGGTGCGCGCAGCGGCGACCGCGCCCAGCGGGGCGAACATCCAGCCGTGGCGGTTCGTCGTCGTCACCGATCCCGATCTCAAGGCCGAGATCCGGCTGGGCGCCGAGGAGGAGGAGCGCGAGTTCTACCAGCGGCGCGCCTCGGAGGAGTGGCTGGCGGCGCTGGCGCCGCTGGGGACCGACTCCGACAAGCCGTTCCTGGTGGAGGCGCCCGCGCTGATCGTGGTCTTCGAGGTCCACAAGGGAGAGAGCGAGCCGCGCCCGTACTACGTGAAGGAGTCGGTGGGCATCGCGACCGGGTTCCTGCTGGCCGCGCTGCACGGGGCCGGGCTGGCGACGCTGACGCACACGCCCTCGCCGATGAAGTTCCTCGGGGAGATCCTGGGACGCCCGGCCAACGAGCGGCCCTACGTCCTGATCCCCGTGGGCTACCCGGCGCGCGGCGCGCGCGTGCCCGACATCCACCGGAAGTCCCTCGACGAGGTGCTGATACGCCGATAGCGGCGCACACACGCGTCCCGCAACTCTCCGACGTCCGCCTCGTTACACCAGGCGACGAATCGACCCCATGGGGAGGCGCGGGTGTCCGGAAGGGCTCGTAAGACGATCATCGGCGGGGCGATGCTGCTCCTGGGCGGGCTGTTGCCCTTCCTCGGCCCCGACGCGGGGGCGCAGACGCCCCCCACGGCGCGGCAGGAATACGCCCCGGCACAGGTCGCCCAGGTCGAGGACGCCGACGTGAAGCTGGGCTACGACGGCGTGACCGAGCGGGTGATCTCGCGGCCGGGCGCGTCCTTCATCAAGGTGCACTTCGAGCGGATGCTGCTCGCCGAGGGCGACTACGTGACGGTGTCGAGCATGGACGGACGCGAGAACCGCCGCTACGACAACGGCGACACCTGGGCGACCTCGGTGTCCGGCGACAAGGCCCGGCTGACCCTGCACCTGGAGCGGCCGATCCGCGAATCGGCGCTGCTGGCGAAGCTGCCCGCCTACGGCGTCACCGTCGACAAGATCTCCCGCGGCTTCAGCGCCGAGGAGGCCGCCGCGCACGCGCCCCGCCATGAGGAGAGCCTCTGCGGCGGCGACGACAAGAAGGACGCGGTCTGCTACGCCGAGTCCGACCCGCAGGTCTACCAGCACACCGAGCCGGTGGCCCGCCTGCTCATCAACGGCACCACCCTCTGCACCGCCTGGCGGGTCGGCGCGCAGAACCGCATGCTGACCAACCACCACTGCTTCGAGACGACCCGTGACGCCCGCGCCACCGAGGTCTGGTTCGGCTACGAGTGCCGCGTCTGCGGTGGCGGCGCCACCCGCGAGCCGGTGAAGGTCCTCGGCGACGAGGTCCTGTCCACCGACCAGAACCTCGACTACACGCTCTTCACCGTCCAGGATTTCGAGGCGATCAAGGACTTCGGCTTCCTGGAGCTCGACGACCGCGTCGCCACCAAGGGCGAGAAGCTCTACATTCCACAGCACCCCAGCGGCGAGCCGCTCAAGCTGTCCGTGGACAGCGACTCCGACGAGGGCGGATACTGCCGCGTCGACTCGCCCAAGTACCAGGGATATCAAGCCGACACCGATGTCAGCTACTACTGCGACACCGAATTCGGCTCATCCGGCTCGCCGGTCCTGGCCCGTTCGACGCACAAGGTGATCGCCCTCCACCACTTCGGCGGTTGCCCCAACTCCGGCGTCCGGGCCGATCTGCTCATGAACGCGATCGGCGAGTACATCTGACGGCCTGAGCGCGGCGGCACAGGATCACCAGCAGCGATCCAACTCCCACCGCCGCGCCACCGGGCTGGGGCGCCCACCGTGATGGGGCGCCCGTCCACCCGGCCCGGGGACCGTCGCACCGGCCGCCTGCCCTGCCCGCGCTGACCCGCGCGGGGAGGGTGGGCGGCCGGCCCTGTTTTCAAGGCCGGGAGCGGAGAATGAGCATGTCTGCGACGAAACACACGACCTCGCCCCGGGCATCGCGGCCGAGCCAGGTCGGGTAATCGCCGTCGCCGTAGAAGCAGGACCAGCCGATCAAGTTGGCCTCGGTGCCCGGGACGGTGATCGTGGCGGTCTCCTCGATCAGCTCGGTGATGTCGTAGAGCTCTTCGACGTACTCGGCGAGCGCGGGTGCGTTCCCGGCGTCGGTGAAGCAGCCCATGCCCGTGTCGACGCCGAAACCGAAGTACTCGCGGTCGCCGAGGGTGCGCGGGTCCTGGTCTTCGGCGACGGCCAGGCTCCATGAGACGACCGGTTCCTCGCTGATCCGCAGGATCACCGCGGCCACCGGGCCTTCGTCGGTCTCACCCTCTCGGACGGCCATGGCGAACACGACCGGGTAGGTCCCGGGTGGGACTTCGGCCGCGAAGGGCTTCTCCGTGTCCGAGCCGAGCAGGAGCGGGTCGCGGGCCAGGACACGGCCGGTGGGCAGGTTCAGCCCAGTCGCGGGCCGCCACCATCGGATCGTCGCCTTGTCCTCGGGCTTGGGCCACGCGACGGTGGTGCCGGGGGTCAGGAGCGCGTCGAGGTAGGGCACGGTCAGCGGGACCGGCGGGTGCCACGGCAGGGTCTTCCCGAAGCGCGAGCCGTCATCGGGCTCGGTGACCGTGGCATCGGGAGCGAAGCCCTCGGGCTCCTCCGCGCGCGGGAGCGCCCGCCATAGCGAGCCGATGTCCTTGGTGGCGACGGTGGTGCGCAGGCCGCCGCGTGCGCCGCGCTCTTGGGTCGCCACGTGAACCCGCCCGTGTGCGGTCCGGGTCGTCTCTCGTTGCCAGACGTCGGCATCGCCGTGACGCTGGTCGGGCCGGTAGCGCCACTCGACGTCCCGGGTGGGGAACATGGCGTCGTCGCGGAGTCGGCGGTACACCGTCTTCCGGGTGCGTCGCCGCCGGTCGTCCATGTGCGACACGGCGAGGTAGTGCGAGTGCCAGGCGACGTCGACGACCGCGATCGGGGTGTCGCCGTCGAGCACCAGTACCGAGTACTGCCGTCCTTCCCGGTCCGCCGCGAGCGCGTCGGCGGCCGTCCACCAGCCGACCTGTTCACCCGCATCCCAGTCCCAGCCGTCGCAGTAGCGCAGGGTCAAGGGCATGGTCGTCCTCCGGGGCGGGCACGGGTCGAGGGCGAACGGAAATCTACCCGCCGCCTCCGACAGATCCACCGAGGCAGGTCGTCGCGGCGGCCAGCCTGGTGCGTACACCCCTAGGGCAGCCGGTACCTCTCGTCCTCCACCGCCACCAGGCCATCCGCGACGAGCCCTGCCAGGGCACGCTCTCGCCGCTCGGCCTCATGCCACACGCCGTCGAGGGACACCCTCGGCACCGGCAGGTCCGCCTCCCGCAGCACGGCCATGATCAGGCCGCGGACGTGGCGGTCGGTGCCGGTGTACTTCTGCGGCTTGCGGGAGGGGCCCTCGGGCAGCTCTTCACCGCTGGCGTGCCATTCGCACACCGCGGCGAGGGGACACTCCGCACAACTCGGTGCGCGGGCGGTGCAGATGAGGGCGCCGATCTCCATCAGCGCCGCCGAGGTCACCGCGGCGTCCTCCTCCCCCGGCGGGAGCAACTGCTCGGCCGCGCGGAGGTCGGCGGGGGTGGTGGCCATGCCGGCGTCGGGTCTCCCGGCGAGGCGGGCGACGACGCGGCGGACGTTGGTGTCGACGACGGGGTGGCGCTGGCGGTGGGCGAAGGCGGCGACCGCGCGGGCGGTGTAGGTGCCGATGCCGGGGAGGGCCTCCAGGGCGGCGATGGTGGTGGGGACCTGGTTGTCGTGGTCGGTGGCGATCGCCACGGCGGCGGCGTGGAGGCGGAGGGCGCGGCGGGGGTAGCCGAGGCGGTTCCACATGCGAATGGCCTCGCCGGTGGGTTCGGCGGCGAGGTCGGCGGGGGTGGGCCAGCGGTCGAGCCAGGCCTCCCAGGCGGGGGCGACGCGTTTGACGGGGGTCTGCTGGGACATGACCTCGCTGACGAGGACGCCCCAGGGGGTCGTGCCGGGGCGTCGCCAGGGGAGGTCGCGGGCGTTCTCGGCGAACCAGTCGGCGGCCAGGCGCCAGATGTCGTCGGTCATCGCCGTCGATCCTGACACAGCGTGTCGCGCGGCCCGGAGCGCAGGGCGGGGTTACGTTCCGCTGGTGAGAGCGAGATCGACGGGCACGTTCTGGCGCCGCCGGGCGATGGTGCTGGGCGGGGTGGTCGTGGTGGCGGCCTTCGGGTTCTACGCCTGCTCGGGGGGTGAGGACGCCCCACCGGCGACGCCCGCCGCGGCCGAGGCGACGGTGGGGGCGACGAGCGCGCCGCCGCCGGCCGAGGACGACGGGGTGAAGCACCCGTACGTGGGGGACTCGCAGGCCGCGAAGCCGAGCGCGTCGGGGCCGGTGCCGGGCGCGGTGTGCCCGGACGCGGCGCTCGCGGTGGTCGCCAAGCCGTCGGGGGCGGTGATCCCGAAGGGCGGGTACCTGACCATCGAGGTGACCGTGACCAACACGTCGGCGGTGGCGTGCGCGCGGGAGGTGGGCTCGAAGGCGCAGGAGGTCCAGGTGAAGGCCGGTGAGGAGCGCCTGTGGTCCTCCGACGACTGCGCGGGCGCGGGTGATCCGGGCAAGCGGACGCTCCAGCCCGGCGAGGTGGTGACCTCGCGGGTGACGTGGAACGGGAAGACCTCGACACCGGGCTGCCGCTCGGGTTCGCGGACGGTTCCGGCGGGGAAGTACGAGGTCACGGCCCGGTGCGGGACGCTGTGGGGCAAGCCCGCGGCCTTCACCATCGATTGAGCGCTTTTCATATTGCCCCGTGGTACCGTTCGATCACGGAGGGTGAATTCGAAGTTGCTCGATGTCTATCTGACTCGGTGCGGCACGGGCGCCACTTCGCAGGGGCAACAGTCCCGGACCCGTCACGCCGACGGCAAAACTGCATCGCGCCCGCGGAGCATCGCAGCCTGATCGTCCACCGGCGGTAACGCCGGCGGGGCGCGGGGACTCCGCTTCCGCACCGCCACACACCCGGCCGGACGCTAACCGCCAGCCAGTCGGCCACGGGTGCCCCAATGGTGCGGGTCAACCGACGTCACGGATGCGCGTGGAAGCCGTGACGACCGGGGACCGGCGATGCGGCGGCCCGCCGCCCGTCCGTGATCGGCCTGCGTGCCGAGGGGAAGACGGACGGAGGCGCTATGGCGTTGGGTCTGGAGCGGACCGGGGAGCGCGTCCCCGGTCCGTTCTGCCCGTTGCGCCGAAGTTCTGCGCGGGGGCCGGATCCGTGCGGGCCGGTTCCGTGCCGCCCGGCTATGTGCCGCCCGAGTTCTGCGTGCGGGCCGATTCCGTGCGGCCCGGCTACGTGCCGCCGAGGTTCTGTACGCGGCTCCGCTCCAGGCGACCCGGCTCTGTACCCGCCAAGTTCAGGGCGCGTCCCGGCTCCGGACGGCCTCAATCCGTGCCGCCCGGCTCTGTGCCCGCCAAGTTCCGGGCGCGGCCCAGCAGGAACCGCCGCTCCGGCTCGCTCGTGGTCAGCCGAGCGGCCTCGCGGTACGACTCCCCCGCCGCCGGATCCCCCTTCAGCTCCAGCAGATGCGCACGCACCGCGGCGAGGCGGTGTCCTTGAAACGGGTGTCCTTGGAATGGGAGCCCGTCCAGGACGAGCCCGTCCAGCAGCGCGAGCCCGGCGTCGGGCCCGTGGGCGTGCCCGACGGCCACCGCCCGGTTGAGGGTGACGACGGGGTTGCCGGTGCGCACCTCCAGCAGCCGGTACAGCGCGGCGATCTGCCGCCAGTCGGTCGCGGCGGACGTGGGCGCGGCCGCGTGCAGGGCGGCGATGGCCGCCTGGAGCCGGTAGGGCCCGGGCAGGCGGGTGTGCAGGAAGGGCGGGGACGCGGTGATCGCCGCGTCGATGAGCGCGGTCCCTTCCGCGATCATCCCCGCGTCCCAGCGGGCGCGGTCCTGTTCCTCCATGGGCACCGGCAGCCCCTCGGCGTCCACCCTGGCGGGGCGGCGCGCGTCGGTGAGCAGCATGAGCGCCAGCAGCCCGGCCGTCTCGGCGTCGGCGGGCAGCGCGGCCAGCAGCATCCGGGTCAGGCGGATCGCCTCGGCCGTCAGGTCGACGCGGGCCAGCTCGCCACCGCCGGACAGGTAGCCCTCATTGAAGATCAGGTAGAGGACCTCCCGGACGGCGTCGGCGTCGCCGCGCGCGCCGAGCCCGGCGGCCTTCACCGCCGCCTTGGCGCGCGTGATCCGCTGCCTGATCGTGGCTTCGGGCACGAAGTGGCAGCGGGCGATCTCGGCGGTGGTCAGCCCGCCGACCGCGCGCAGGGTCAGGGCCACCTGCGCCGGTCGGGTCAGCGCGGGATGGCAACACAGGAACATAAGATCCAACGACTCATCCCGCGAAGTGGTTACGGACCCGGCCGGGAGGCGGGTGTAGACCGCCTCCCGCTCACGCCGGGCCGCGTCGGCGCGCAGGATGTCCACCAGCCGCCGCGAGGCCACCCGGATCAGCCAGGACCGCGGATCCTCGGGCGGAGCGGCGAGGCGGGACGCCGCCAGCAGCGCCTCTTGGACGGCGTCTTCGGCCTCGGCGAAGTGCCCGTAGCGGCGCACCAGCGCGCCGAGCACGCCCGGGACGAGCTCCCGGCTCACGCCCGCCTCGTAGTTCACGCCCACCTCGACATTCACTCGACCCGAAGCTCACTCCACCCCGAAGCCCACCGAGCCGCAAGCCGGCCGCCCTGCGCGCCGCCGCCCCGGCCCGCGGGGGACCCGGTCCCCCGGCGGCCCTGGCCCCTGCGGGACCTGGCCGACCACGTCGGCGGCTGCCCCTGCGGGTCGCCACCGCCCCGGCTGGCGGGGACTGCCCCTCCGGACATGGAGGCAGGCACCCGCCGCCCTGCCCCACCCGCTCCACGCGGTGCCCGGCCAGCGGGTGCCGGGTCTCCCGGCGGCCCTGGCCCCAGCGGGACCTGGCCGACCACGTCGGCGGCTACCCCTGCGGGTCGCCGCCACCTCGGCCAGCGGGGACCGTCCCCCCGGACATGGAGGCAGGCACCCGCCGCCTGCCCCACACGCTCCACGCGGTGCCCTGGCCAGCGGGTACCCGGTCCCCCGGCGGCCCTGGCCCCCCGCGGGACCTGGCCGACCACGTCGGCGGCCACCCTGCGGGTCGCCGCCGCCCCGGCCGACGGGGACCGTCCCTCCAGACACGGAGGCGGGCACCCGGTCCCCCCGGCCGCCCCGGCCCCTGCGGGACCTCGCCGACCACGTCGGCGGCTGCTCCTGCGGGTCGCCACCGCCCCGGCCCGCGGGGACCGTCCCCCCGGACACGGAGGCAGGCACCCGCCGCCTGCCCCACGCGCGCTCCACGCGGTGCCCTGGCCAGCGGGGCCCGGTCCCCCGGCAGCCCCGGCCCCCGCGAGACCTCGCCGACCACCTCGGCCGCTACCAACCGCCGCCCCCGCGAACCTCACCCCACAGCCCACCCCACCGCCACCCCCGAACTCACTCCGGCCCGCTCCCGATCGGCCGCACCTCGATGTCGTCGCCGGTCGCCTCGGTGATCCGCGCGGCGATCTCCAGCGCGCGCTCGACCCCGGACACGTCCAGGATCGCGAAGCTGGCCGCGACCTCCTTCGACTCCGCGTACGGCCCGTCCACGACCGCCGCCCTCCCGTCGACCCGGCGGACCGTGCGGGTCAGCGCGGGGTGGTCGAGCCCCTCGGTGAGCACGAGCTCGCCGGTGGCCGAGAGTTCCTCGCCGAGCGCGGCGTAGAAGGCGCAGATCTCCAGGAACTCCGGCGAGGACGGGTCCATCTCGTCCCAGCCGGTGACGCTGGTGTAGGCCATGAGCAGGTATTTCATCGGCCGGTCTCCTTCGTCAGGGTCGCGGTGTAGCCGCCGCCGGGCCAGACCCATGCGGCCTCGATGACGCCGTCGGCGGGCACGCACCGGCAGTAGGCCGGGGAGCCCTTCTCGCCGCCCCAGATGGTCAGGATGTCACCGTCGAGCTCGTATTCGTAGTCGAGCGTGGCGCCGTCGGCACCGTAGAAGCGGGAGCGGATCGCGGTCTGCGGTTCCTCGCCGAAGGGCTGGAGGTGGCCGACGACCTCGAAGCCGCGGCCGGTGTGCCCGTCGTGGGTGATGTCGCAGCGCTGGATGAGGAAGTGGCCGCCCTCGGCCCATTCGTAGGTGGTGGTGCCCTTCGCCTGCCCGGTGATGGTCCAGGTGCCGACGAGGAGGTCGCCGAGGGCCTTCAGGTGTTCGCTGCGCATGGTGTGCTCCAAGGTTCGGGGTGCTCTGACACCGGTACCTCGGAGCCGCCGCGCCCACCGCTACATTCTCCCGCCGATCCGGCCGAAAGGATGAGGTGCGGCAGGTCAGGGCGTCCAGTGGCTCAGGTCGACGCCACCCGGCAGGGGACGCCGTCCCCACAGCCCGAGCAGCAGCTCCTCGGCGGTGCCCTCGACGCGGACGGCCGGCTCGCCGGGCCCGAAGGCCACCGAGCGGGCGCCGTCGCTCACCTCGACCGCGTACGCGGGTGCCTCGATGCGCCCGAGCCTGACCTGGCGCGGCGCGAAGAACTCCACGGCCTCCAGGACGCCGTCCCAGGCCAGCTCGGCGTCGATCGGGCCGGGCGCGCCGTGGGCGTCCTCGGCGTCCCAGCGGTGGATGAGGAACTCGAAGCAGCGGCGGCGGCGCCAGAACGCCACGGTCCGGTCGTCCCCGAAGGTCCAGGCGGGCGTGGACGGGTCGAGCGCGAGCGCGGCCAGCTCCTGCGCGGCGTTGGCGTCGAACCACGCGAGGACGTCTTCGGGCGCGGGCGGGGGTTCGAGGTCGCCGTGTCCCTCGTTGATGGCGGCGGCGACCCACAGGTTGTACCCGCCGACGTGTTCGGCGAGGTCCCGCAGGGTCCAGCCGGGGCAGGCGGGGACGGGCAGGTCGAGCGGGGTCAGCAGTGCTCGCATGGCGGCCAGCTCGTGGCGGGCGTGGGCGAGGTGGACGTCGGTGGGGAGGTACGGCATGGGGTCATTGAAGCCGGGTGGCCGTGGGTGATCAAGTGCGGTTCGGTTAACGCTCGAATCCCGCCACGAACCTGGTGAGCAGCCGCGCGAACTCCGCGCGTTCCGCTTCGCTCCAGCCGGTCATGGCGCGGTCCATGGCGGCCTCGCGGGCGGCGGTGGCGCGGGCGATGACCTCGCGGCCGGTTTCGGTGTGCTTGAGGAGGGTGCGGCGGCCGTCGGACTGGTCGGCCTCGCGGCGGACGTGCCCGGCCTCGACGGCGGCCGACACGAGCTTGCTGGCGCGGGGCTGGTCGACGTCGAGGGCGAGGGCGATCTCGCGGACGCCGACGTGTTCGCCCTTCTCGTGGGCGGACTCGATGGCGTCGAGGACGTCGAAGTGCGCGGCGGCCGGGTCGCCGGGGGCGTTCCTGGCCAGCAGGGCGCGGCGGCGCTGACTGCGCCGGATGCCGGTCATGGCGCGGGCGACCTGTTCGGCGGGGTTGACGGACACGCGGACTCCAATATATGCTCGCCGACAAGTACATGTCAGTAGACAACTACTTGCTCCACTGCAACCAGTCTAGCGGGAGTGTGCCGTGTTCAAACCGATCGGCTTCTATCTCAAGCGCCTCGACGGCCTCATCACCGCCGCCTTCGACGAAGTCCTCGCCGGGCACGGCCTGCGCCGCCGCCACTGGCAGGTGCTGACCACGCTCGCCGAGCGCCCCGGCGCGCCCGGGGAACTCGCCGCCCGGCTCGCCCCGTTCTGGACCGAGGAGGACGTCTCCTTCGCGTCGGTGCTGGACGACCTGATCGGCCGCGGCCTGGTCACCGTCGCCGACCTCGTCGAGATCACCGAGACCGGGCGCGCGACTCAGAAGGAGCTCGAAGTCGGCGTGGACGGGTTCCGCGCGCGCATGATGACCGGCCTCGACCGCGAGGACTACGAGAAGTGCGTGGCGGCCCTGGACCGGATGTGCGCCAACCTCACCTGAAGTCGGCCCGCCGCGCCGCCCGCCGGAACACCCGCAGCAGCAGCGGCCCGGTGGCCGCGATGAGCAGGCCGGTGGTGACCGCGCGGCCCACGTCCCAGCCCAGGGACGTCGCCACGCTGTAGGCGATGAGGCGGCTCAGGTTCTCCCCGACTCCGCCGCCGGGCAGGTACGACAGCTGTGAGCCGTCGGCGAAGAAGGGCCAGAAGGACAGGTTCAGCGCCAGCCCGAACAGCAGGCTCGCCACGGCTCCATAGGCGGCCAGCAGGAGGATCTCCCACTTGCCCTTGGCGCGCGGCAGCAGGCCCGCCCCGAAGGCGAAGAAGGACGCCCCGAGCATCTGGTAGGGCAGCCACGGCCCGACGCCGCCGGTCAGCAGCGCCGAGGCGAACATCGAGGTGCTGCCCAGGGCGAAGCCGAAGCCGGGCCCGAAGACGCGCCCGGCGAGCACGTACAGGAAGAAGACGGTCTCGACGCCGCCGGTTCCGGCGCCGAAGGGCCGCACCGCGGCGATCACCGCCGACAGGACCCCGAGCATCGCCACGGTCTTGGCGTCCATGCCGCCGTCGGACAGCTGCGCGAGCACCACCGCCAGGACCAGCGGCAGCAGCGCGGCGAACATCCAGGACCCGGCGGGCCCGCCGGCCAGCGCGCCGGAGGGCGCGACCAGCAGGGGCCAGCCGATGGCGAGGACGCCGAAGACCAGCGCCAGCGACATCGCCACCAGCGTGCGGGGACGCAGTCCGATCACGCCAGGCCCGCCCGTACTTCTTCGACGGTGAGGTACCGCGCGGGCGCCAGCACCTTCGACACCTGCGGCGCGAAGATCGCCGAGGACGTGACGATCTCGCGCGCGGGCCCGTCGGCGACGATCTCGCCGTCGGAGAGCACGATGACGCGGGTGGCGTACTCGGCGGCGAATTCCACGTCGTGGGTGGTGACCAGCAGGGCCGAGCCCGCCTCGGCGAGCTCGCGCAGCCGGGTGGCCAGGGCGGCCTTGGCGGGGTAGTCGAGACCGCGGGTGGGCTCGTCGAGCAGCAGGACGGGCGGCGCGGCGGTGAGCACGACGGCCACGGCCAGCGACAGCCGCTGCCCCTCGGACAGGTCGCGCGGATGGGCCGCGGGGTCGATGCCGGGTGTGAACCGGCAGAGCAGGTCCCAGCAGGAGACGGGTGGGTTGCCGCCGGATTCCCGGTCGGCCTGGGCGCATTCGGCGGCCACCGTCTCGGCGTAGAGCAGGTCGGCGGGTTCGGACGGGACCAGCCCGGCCAGTCGCCGCCGCCGCTTCGGGTCGAGTGTGGACGGATCGGCGCCGGCGACCTCGATGACGCCACCGGCGCGCTTCCCGGTGCCCTGCAAGGCCCACAGCATCGAGGACTTCCCGGACCCGTTGCGGCCCATGACCGCCACCCGCTCGCCGCGCCCGACGGTGAAGCCGACGCCGTTCACGGCGGTGACGCCCGGGTGCCGGACGGTCAGGTCCCGCACCGACAGCAGCGGCTCACCCTCCACAGGGGACGGTTCCGGCGGCTCGGGCAGCGAGGACCGCAGCGAGGCCGCCCGGCGGCGGGCGTCGCGGACCGAGACGGGCACCGGCGACCAGCCCGCGAGCTTCGCCAGCCGCACCACCGGGGGCGCGACCGGCGCGTCCAGTAGCACCTCGCCGGGTTCGCCGACCTCGATGCCGGGGACGCCGGGGCGCAGCAGCGCGACGGTGTCGGCGTACTGCACGACCCGCTCCAGCCGGTGCTCGGCCAGCAGGACTGTCACGCCGAGGTCGTGGACGAGGCGGTGCAGCGCGGCCAACACTTCCTCGGCCGCGCCGGGGTCGAGGGCGGAGGTGGGCTCGTCGAGGACGAGGACCTTCGGCTGCGCGGTCAGCGCGGCGCCGATGGCCACGCGCTGGCGCTGCCCGGCCGACAGGGTCGAGAGTGGACGGTCGCGCAGCTCGGCGAGCCCGAGCAGGTCGACGGTCTCGGCGACGCGCTTGCGCATGATCGCGTCGGGGGTGGCCAGGGATTCCATGGCGTAGGCCAGTTCCTCCTCCACCGACTCGGTCACGAATCCGGCGAGGGGGTCCTGGCCGACGTAGCCGACGACGTCGGTGAGCTCGGAGGGCCGGTGTTTCCGGGTGTCGCGCCCGGCGACGGTGACGGTGCCGTGGAAGGTGCCGCCGGTGAAGTGCGGGACGAGCCCGCAGACCGCGCCCAGCAGCGTGGACTTGCCGGTGCCGGTGGGGCCGACGAGGAGCCGCAGCTCGCCCTCGGGCACCTCGAAGTCCACATGGGACAGCACGGTCCGGGTGCCGTAGGCGATGGAGACGTCTTCGAAGCGGATCACCGGGCGGCCTCCTTGTTCGGATCGGGCGCGATCCACGCCGGGAGCGTGGCGGCCAGCACGCCGAGGGCGGCGTAGAGCGGCAGTCCCGGCACGCTCAAAGGCGTCACGGGCGGGTTGAGGACGCCGGGGTCCAGCGCCTGGGTGGCGATGACGGCCCCGGCGGCGACCGCGCCGGACAGGGTCACCGCCCATTCGCGCCAGCCGAAGGGATCGGGCCGGTAGCGGGTGCGCGGGACGCGGCGGGCGGCCAGCACGATGCCGGTGACGGCGAGCGCGCCGCCGAGGGCGAGGAAGAGCCCGCCGGTGAGGCCGGTGGATTCCCTGGCGAGCAGGCCGTAGGCGCCCACGCACATGCCGAGGACGCCGGTGAGCATGAGCGCGGCGGTGAGGCGGCGGGCGGTTTTCGAGACGGTGCCGGGACGCCCGTAGCCGCGGGTGTCCATCGCGGCGGCCAGGGCGAGGGAGCGGTCGAGGGCGTCGTGCAGGACGGGCGCGACGACCGCGCGCAGCAGGTGCCGGGGTCCGCGATCGGTGTCGCCGCGCAGGGTCCGGGCGCGGTTGACGCGTTTGGTGGAGGCCACCAGCTGGGGTGCCATGGACAGTGCGACGACCACGGCGACGCTGACCTCGTAGAGCGCGGCGGGCATGGAGCGGACCAGGCGCCGGGGGCTGGCGAGGGCGTTGGCGGCGCCGACGCAACCGAGCAGGACGGCCAGGCGCAGCCCGTCGTAGAGGGCGGCGAGGGCGCCTTCGGCGGTGACGGGCCCGCCGATGCGGATCCCGGAGAGCCAGTCGGGGAGCGTGAGCTGCGGGAGTCCGATGAGGACGGTGGGGCCTTCGACGCCGCCGAGGACGAGGTGGAAGAGGAGGCGGATGCCGATGGCCAGCAGGCCGAGGCGCAGGAAGACCTTGTAGGCGTCGGACCAGGGTTCGGGGCCGCGCCGGGCGGCGACGACGAATCCGGCGACGGCCACGATCAGCGCGAGCAGCCAGGGGTTGGTGACCGGGCTGGCCGCGGTGGCCAGCCCGAGCGCCCATGCCCACCACGCGACCGGGTGGAGCCGCTTACTCACTGGTCTTGCGCCGCCGGATCTGCCAGACCGCGCCACCGGCGAGGGCGGCGATGGCGACGGCGCCGAGGATCCAGCTGACCGTGCCGGTGCCGGAGGAGGCCGAGGCGTTGTCCGCGTTGATGCCGGGTTCACCCGAGGCCGCCGACGAGGAGGCCGCCGCCGAGTCCGCGGGAGCGTCCGAAGTGGACGGCCCCGGGCTGGAGGGCGACGCGGGGTCCTTCGGGCCGGGCTCGGTGGTGGCGGTCTGGCCGGGCTTGGCCGGGTCGCCGCCGGGCTTGGGGTCCTCGGTCTTGGGCGGCGGCTTGGGCGCGGGCTGCTCGGCCGGGGGCGCGATGGACGGCGGTTTCCCGGCGCCGTAGGCCCAGCCCTCGACGTCGCCGGGCTTGGGGTTGCGGGTGCCGGGGCCCTTGGGGCTGTAGGTCCACGAGCCGCCGGGCGAGCCGTACCAGTAGGACCAGTACTTGTTGGTGGGCGGCGGGTCCGGGCAGTCGCCGGGTGTGCTGTTGATGCTGCACACCAGCTTGGTGGAGTTCTGCCGGTAGCCGAAACCGGCACTCGACAAAGCCGCCAGGCCACTGCCCGGATCGCCGTTGGCGCAGGAGGTCTGCGCGCCGCCACCGTTGTCCACGACGACCGTCACGCCGCCGCCTTCACGGCAGGACGCGGCCTGCGCGGCCGGGGCGGCGATCACCGTCCCGGCTGTGGCGCACAGGGCCAGGGCGGCCAGGGCCGCCGACAGTCGCCGTGGGGAGGTCACCGGCGGGCCCGCTTCCGGTTCACCAGGACGAGGACGGCGCCCGCGCCGACGAGCGCGGCACCGGCGGCGATGGCCACGCCGAGGGACGTGCCGGTCTTCGCGAGGGGGTCCTTCGCCACGTTGGTGGGCTTGGTGGTGGGGGTGGTCGGGGTGGGCTTGGTGGAGCAGTCGAGGCCGACGACGGCGGTGGTGTCGTCCTTGGCGTTCAGCTCGATGAGGCCCTCACCGGTGAGGCCGAGGACGCCCTGGGCGGTGGCCATCGCGGTCATGTCGTCCACGGCCGGCTCGTTCCAGCCGATGGCGCCGCGCTCGCTCTCCTTGGCGGAGCAGCCGACCTGGAGGGTGAGCAGGAACTTGGCGGCCTTGTCGGCGGACGCGGTGCGCCCGGCCGAGCGCAGGAGCTGCCCGGCCATGCCGGTGGTGTTGGCGTTTTCGACGTTGGAGTAGGAGTCGGCGAAGCCGCCGTCGGCCTTCTGGGCCTTCTCCACGTAGTCGAGGGACTTGGTGGCCGCCGGGGACTTCTGCGCGACGAGCGCGGTGGCGACGAGGGTGGTGGCGTCGATGTCGGAGAAGCAGTTCGCGCCGCCCCAGTCCCAGCCGAAGCCGCCGTCGGGGCACTGGCCGGTGGCCAGGGCGGTGACGGTCGCGGCGGGCGCGCCGCCGGTGGTCTTGCCGAGGGCGAGGACGGCCAGGCCCTGGTCGTTGGGGGTGCCGGCGCCGGTGAGCTTGCCGTCCTGGGCGATCAGGCCGCGCAGGGTCTGCTCCAGGTCGGTGCCGCCGAAGGCGTGGACGTCGCCGCCGACGGCTTCCACGGCGAGCATGACCTTGCCGAGCGCGCCGGGCTTGTAGGCGCCGGTCTTGGCGTCCTTGACGTAGGCCTCCAGCGCGGTCTTGGAGTCGAAGGCGCCGACGAGGGCCTTCGCCTTGTCCGAGGCCACGTCGGCCGAGACCAGCGCGAGGGCGTGGTCGAGGCCGAAGCTGGGGATGGCGGGCTGCTGGGTCGACAGCCAGGACGCGGCGGCCTTGGCGGCGGGCACCGGCTCGGCGGCCTGCGCGGGCGCGGCCAGGAAGGCGGTGGTGATCGCGCCCGTGACGGCGGCCACGGCGAGGGAACGGCGGAGCATGCGAGGGGCCTTTCCGCGGCCTGGGCACAGAAAGGACCGCGTGAGGCCCGTTCCGTCCCGCTGCCGCGACGGGAGGAGTGAACGAGTGGGACGGAACGCGGGTACTCGGGCTCGCGCCGCCGAATGGGACGCACACCGTTGCGGGTCAGCGCCGGAATCGCACCGGACTTCCCCCGCGGGCCGAAGATGAAATTGTGGTCAACAGTCTCTCGACCTGCGAACACGCCTGTCAACCTGGTCGGCCGGCTTGTCTCTTTGATCACCCATGCGACGAACCCGCAGCTCAGCCGATGCGTTCGCGCACCGGCGGACCGGACACTGCGGCACGATGGACGCATGAGCGACGAGGACGTACGCATCGAGCACGACACCATGGGCGAGGTCGCGGTCCCGGCGTGGGCCGCCTGGCGGGCCCAGACGCAGCGCGCGGTGGAGAACTTCCCCATCTCCGGGCAGCGTCTCGACCACGCGCTCATCGCCGCGCTGGCCCGGGTGAAGTCGGCCGCGGCCGCGGTCAACGCCGAGCTGGGCGTCCTGGACGCCGACATGGCCGCCGCGATCGGCGCCGCCGCCGACGAGGTCGCCGAGGGCACCTACGACGAGCACTTCCCGGTGGACGTGTTCCAGACCGGTTCGGGCACCTCCAGCAACATGAACGCCAATGAGGTCATCGCGACCCTGGCCACGGCCCGCCTGGGACGTCCGGTGCACCCGAACGACCACGTGAACGCCTCGCAGTCCAGCAATGACGTGTTCCCCTCGGCGATGCACCTGGCCGCCGTGGACACCACCGTGCACAAGCTGATCCCGGGGCTGACGACGCTGGCGAGCGCGCTGGAGGCGAAGTCGGCGGAGTGGTCGCGGACGGTCAAGTCCGGCCGCACGCACTTGATGGACGCCACCCCGGTCACCCTCGGGCAGGAGTTCTCCGGCTACGCCGCCCAGGTGCGCTACGGCGTCGAGCGCGTCCGGAGCAGCCTGCCGCGCGTGGCGGAGCTGGCGCTGGGCGGCACGGCCGTCGGGACGGGTGTGAACACGCCGCCCGGGTTCGCCGCGGCCACGATCGCGCTGATCGCCTCCCGCACGGGATTGCCGGTGACCGAGGCCCGCAACCACTTCGAGGCGCAGGGCGCGCGGGACGCGCTGGTGGAGCTGTCGGGGCAGTTGCGCACGATCGCCGTCGGGCTGTTCAAGATCGCCAATGACGTCCGCTGGATGGGTTCCGGCCCGCGCACCGGGCTGTCCGAGCTGCGGATCCCCGATCTCCAGCCGGGTTCGAGCATCATGCCGGGCAAGGTGAACCCGGTGCTGGCCGAGGCCGTCCGGCAGGTCGCCGCGCAGGTCGTCGGCAATGACGCGGCGATCGCCTTCGCGGGCGCGGCCGGGGATTTCGAGCTGAACGTGATGCTGCCGGTGATCGCGAAGAACCTGCTGGAGTCGGTGAACCTGCTGGCGAACGTGTCGGCGGTCTTCGCCGAGCGCTGCGTCGCCGGGCTGGAGGCGAACGAGGAGCGGCTGCGCGAGTACGCCGAGGGTTCCCCGTCGATCGTGACGCCGCTGAACCGGTACCTGGGTTATGAGGAGGCGGCGGCGATCGCCAAGCAGGCTCTGAAGGAGCGCCGGACGATCCGCGAGGTGGTGCTGGAGCGCGGGCACGTGGCCGAGGGGCGGCTGACGGAGGCCGAGCTGGACGAGGCCCTGGACGTGCTGCGGATGACCGGGACGGTCTAGCTCAGGCGGTGAGGTTGAAGAACTCGCCGAAGCTGAAGATGATCGGGCGCCACCGGTCCCGGTCGATGTAGTGGTGCTGGTCGGGCACCAGGATGGCCTCGTCGATGTGGGCCCGCACGACCCGGACCTCGATGCTGACGATGTCGGCATCGGGGTCCCCGAAGGGATGCACGTTTTCGACCACGGCCTCCAGCTGGACCGGGCATTCGGCGGCCCGGGGCGGCTTGACGAGGTCGGAGGGCGCGGTGGTGAGCTGCGCGGTGCCGAACTTGTCGGGCTCGTAGCGGTAGCCGAGCTCCACTTTGGACTCCGGGACGGGGTTCAGGCCGGTGGTGCCGCCGAGGCGGTCCACGTTGTCGCCGAGTTCCCAGGACGGCAGGTTCAGCACGCATTCGCGTTCGCGCATGAGGTTGCGGGCGGTGGCCGCGCGGGTGCTCAGGCCGAGCATGCAGGACCGGCGCATCCACCAGGCCGAGGACATGGGGGCCAGGTTGGGCGAGCCGTCCTCGTTGAGGGAGCTGATCAGCACGACGGGCGTGCCGAAGTAGAAGCTGCGCGGTTCCACGACGAGATGGGCCATCGGTCCTCACTCAGGGCTTGAGGGGTGAGATCCCCGGGGATGACGGGATCCCCGGGGGCTCGGAAGCTACCCACGCGCGAGGGCGGTGATCAACTGATTCGGAACATGCGACATCGGTTGCCGTGTAAGGGAAGGGGGTCAGCCTTCGAGGTAGCCGCGCAGGCCGTCCACCACGACGTCGATCGGCTCGGGCGCGAGGCGGTAGAGGACGTAGTAGCCGCTCCGCTCGGTGGTCAGCACACCCGCTTCGGCCATGAGCCGCAGGTGCCGGGAGAGGGCGGCCTCGCTCAGGCCGACGAGTGGGGCGAGTTCCTGGGTGCTGCGCGGCCGTTCGGCGATGAGCCGCAGGGCTCGCAGGCGCGTCTCGTCGGCGAGGGCGCGCAGGACCCGCAGCAGGTCTTCGGGCGGCACCGGGGGGCGCGGCCGCCGGGCCATGGGGAAGACGAGGGTGGGCGGCCACGGCCGGTCGCAGTTGACGCGGACGTGCGGCCAGGCGTGGAAGCTGGGGACGAGCGTGAACCGCTCATCGGGCCCGATCGTCACGTCGTGTTCGTGGCGGCGGTCGAGCCAGAAGCGCCCGGCGGCCTCGTCGGCGCGGATCTCGGGACGCAGGCCGCGCAGGAACGGGTAGAGCCCGTGGGCGGCCAGGGTCGTCCCGGCCTCGGCGACACTCGCGGCGAGGAGTTTCTCCAGCCGGGCCCATTCCTCGCCGAAGGCCTCGTCCCAGTAGCCGGTGAGGAGGTCGAGGAAGCGGTCGAGGACGGTGTGCGGCTCGTCGAGGACGAGGCGGACGAGGTCGAGGCTCTTGGGCGCCAGCTCGGCCGCGCGGGTGAGGAGTCGGTCGCGCGCGGCCGGATCGTTCAGGCGCGCGGGATCGCGGGTGGCGGCGAAGGTCTCGGTGAACTCGAAGGCCAGGACCTCGGGGGTGAAGGCGCGCAGCCGGGTCAGTTCGTCGGCGAAGCCCGGGAAGGGCCCGGTGGGCGTGGGGTAGAAGAACGCCGGGAAGTGGGAGCGGTAGACGAAGCCGAAGGCGGCGATCTCGCGTTTCAGGGTGGGTGAGAGACCGCGCATCCGCCGGACCCATTCGTGCTGGAGCGGGTGGTGTTTGGGTTCGATGAGGACGTGCAGGCTCAGGACCGCTTCGAGGGCCGGGGAGTAGGCGAAGGCGAGGCGGTCGACGGCCGAGGCGGGGAGGTGGAAGGTGATCACCGGTGCCTCCGGCCCGAGCGGTGAGTGATCAGTCAGAAGTGACTAGTCGAGGGTGGGTAATCAGAGACGGGTAGTCAGGGGTGGGTGATCAGGCGTGATTGATCAGATGCGGGCCCGGAGTCTCCCCCGGGCCCGTGCCGCTCTGATCTGGTCTGATCTGATCTGGCCTGGTCTGGTCTGAGGCCGGGCTAGAAGGCCGCGGCGACCTTAAGGAACACGTCGTTCTCCTCGGCGGTGCCGACGGTGACGCGGACGCCTTCACCGGCGAAGGGCCGGACGATGACGCCGTTGGATTCGCAGTGCTTGGCGAAGTCGACCGACTTGTCGCCGAGGGGCAGCCACACGAAGTTGGCCTGCGACTCGGGCACGTCGGCGAAGAGCTCGCGGACGGCGGCGGTGAGGCGGTCGCGCTCGGCGATGACGAGGGCGGCCCGGCGGGCCATTTCTTCTTCAGCGCGCAGGGCGGCCAGCGCGGCGGCCTGGACGCAGGCGTTGGTGGAGAAGGGGGTGATGACCTTGCGGACGGCGTCGGCGACCTCGGGGGCGGCGACGAGGTAGCCCGCGCGGAGTCCGGCCAGTCCCCAGGCCTTGGAGAAGGTGCGCAGGACGACGACGTTGGGGCGGTCGGCGAAGTCCATGCCGTCGGGGACGCCGGGGTCGGTGACGAACTCGCGGTAGGCCTCGTCGAGGACGACCAGGACGTCGGGGCCGACGGTGTCGAGGAAGCGCTCAATCTCCTCGCGACGCAGGAACGTGCCGGTCGGGTTGTTCGGGTTGCAGACCAGGATGAGCTTGGTGCGGGGGGTGACCGCGGCGGCCATGGCGTCCAGGTCGTGACCGTGGACGGGGGTGTTGGGGATCTTCACGGCGGTCACGCCGGCGGTGGCGGCGATGATCGGGTAGGCCTCGAAGGAGCGCCAGGAGAAGATGATCTCGTCGCCGGGCATGGCGGTGGCCTTGACGAGGTGCTCGCAGAGGGCCACGGAGCCGCAGCCGGTGGCGACTCGGTCCACCGGGACGTCCAGCTTGGCCGCGAGGGCTTCGCGGAGGGCGAGGACGCCCATGTCGGGGTAGCGGTGGACGTTGGTCACGGCCTCGGTGACGGCTTCCACGACGCCGGGCAGGGGTCCGTAGGGGACCTCGTTGCTGGCGAGTTTGATGGCCTCTTCGATGCCGAGCTCGCGGGCGAGGTCGGCCGGGCTGCGGCCGGGGACGTACTTCGGCAGCGCTTCGAGGTCAGCGCGGGTCAGGTTGGCCATCGGGGTCTCCTTGGGTGGGGATGGAGCCGGCGAGGATCACCGCCGTGCCCGGGGACTTGTCGTGCAGGCACTGGCGCAGCGGCTTGTCGCGCAGGCACCACAGTGCGTCCGCCACGAGGATGATCCATCCGCAGATCAGGATCAAGAAGGGGAGGGCCATGAACGACCAGCGCAGGCTGTTGGGGAAGATCCGCATCGGCTGCCCGTAGACGGGGACGACTTTGATGCCGACCATGCGTTTGCCCAGGGTCTGACCGGTGTAGGTGGTCATGGGGACCTCGTAGACGTACCAGAGCAGGAGGGCGACGAGGATGATCGTCATCTGGAGCTGCCCGGCTCGTTCACTGAGTTTCAGGGGGTAGGTGGTCTCGCCGTTCAGGGCGGCGGCCTCGACCTGGGGCCAGACCTCCTGCATGAACTGGAAGATGAAGTAGCCGTCGACTACGGCGATGAGCAGCAGGATCGCGACGATGTCGATGAGGCGGGCGACGAGCCGCTGGCCGGGGGTGGCCAGGACGACGCCGCGCATCTTCGTCTCGGGCATGCCGAAGGGCGTCCCCGGACGAGCGGCGGGTCCGGCGCCGGGCTGATAGCCCGTGGGCGGGCGGCGGTCGATGGGGGTGACGTCGGGACGCGGGGGTGCCCAGCTGGGGTCCGGCTCGCTGTTCGCACTGGTGGAAGTGGCGGTGCCGGGGACCGGGACGGGCTCGGGCTCCGGGGCGGGTGGGCCGTCGGGCGCGGGAGCGTCGGCGGGCAGCGCGGCGCCGATCCACTGCTCGCCGTCCCAGTACCGCTGGGTTTCGGGTGCGGCGGGATCCCGGTACCAGCCGGGCTCGATACTGCTCACCCGCGCCATTGTGTCAGGGCCCTCCTGATCGTTCCCTGGGGTCGGTTCCTCGATCATGCCGTGTTTCCGCCGTTTCCGCCGGTCCGGGTGGGTGTGGGTGAGGACCGCCGGTAGACAGGAGGGCGTGACGGGAGGCACCCGTCACACGGGAGGGATCATGCGCAAGCTGGTGACACGGGGACTGGCCGGAGGACTGCTCGCGGGGGCCATCGCGCTCGGGGGGATGGCCGTCGCCGGGACGGCGCAGGCCGCGCCGGCGGGGCCGCAGCACGTCGTCCCGCCGGGGTACGAGTTCTATGACGACTACTGGACCTACGCGGGCTGCCGCGAGGCGGGGTTGTCCGGGAAGGCGCAGGGGAACTGGCGCGAGTGGCACTGCGAAGAGAGTGCCGTCGACTGGAACCTGTGGGTTCTGTACTGAGGCCGGATCAAACACGGGGGGATGAGTCATGGGGACGAAGCTGAAGTGGGCCGCGCGTGCGGCGTTGGCGCTGGCGGCGGCGACCGCGGTGGTCGGCGGCGTGGCGGGGTCGGCGCAGGCCGGGACCGGGGCGGGTCCGTACACCTGGGAGGGCTGGTACGGGAGTGACCAGTTCTGCGGGTACATCGGGCATCAGGGGCAGATGGACGGGTCGTGGCGGCAGTACCACTGTGAGCCGGTGACTCCGAGGCACTGGGACTTGTGGGTGCGCTGAGCGTGTAGGTAGCCGGGCATCCCCGGGACCGTGCCCGGTCCCGGGGGTGTCCCTTAGCTGCGCCGGGTCAGGTGGTGATGGTCGGAGCGGATCCCGGACTGGTGCTCGAACAGATCCCACATCCGGTGGCGGCCTCGCGAGCGGGGGTGAAGCGTCGACATCCCGGCGGCGAGCGAGCGGCGTATCAGCGAACCGACGAGTTGGCATGTCGTGCACCGGTACCGGCGTCGGCCTCGTTCGAGGAGAGATAGGACGCCGACCGTGATGATCGTGGACGACGCGCCGCCCAGTGCGGTGACGAGCGGCGGTAGGTCGGCTAGGTTATGGAGCAGCATGGAGGCTTGTCCTTCGTGTGGAGGAGCCACCCCGATAGCTGTCCAGGCTTTAGGCGGGGTGGCTCGTTTCTGTCTTCAGGCAGTTAGGGACGCGAGGACGCCGCGCTCGACGGCTTTCACTCGGATCAGACAAGTCGCCACGGGCTTGCCGCAGGAGCACACGGAGTCGCCCGCGTGGGTGTGGTGTCTGAGGATGGCGGCCCACCAGCGGTGCCACTCGGCGGACTGGTCTGGGCAGGGTTCGGAAGAGCGCACGGTGATCCCCCAAGGTGTGCGTGATGGGGAGGACCGGGCGAATGCAGTTGCAGCGCGTTGGGAATGGTCGGTGCGCTGCCCGCCCGGTCCTCCGGGGATGTGCCGTCACCTGCCTGGGGAGTTTCGATCCCGGGAATGGATCATCGACAGCAAGGCCGTGCTCGCCCCCACCGCGTGCACGGTCGGGCTAATGGCAGGTGACAAACGATCATCACGCGTGCAAGACTGATGATGATCGTCGAAAGCTCTACTCGATAGGGATCTCCTTTCTTCGATTTGGGGACCGGGACGGGTCCAGGGCTACCAACCATGAGGAGCCCGTCCCGGTCGTTTATGAGCAACTTTCGCGATGACGTTACCGCCCTCACTTTATCGCTCACTCGTTGTATATCATGACCTTTCTCACTGATGCAACACTGCAGACATGATCAGCCTGCGTGTTGCCGCCAGCAGGAAGGGAGTGCGATCTTGGCGAGGGTGCCGACGATCCGAGCCATCTGGCTCGGGCAGGAACTCCGCAGTCTTCGCATGAACGCCGGGCTCAGTGCGAGAGGTGCTGGCACGTACCTGTCGCGCGACGCCACCACCGTCACGCGGATGGAACTCGGCGAGGTACACATCACCGACGCAATGCTGCAGGCCTTCTTCGAGATGTGCGGCCTCAAAGACCCACACCGGCGGGCCGATTTGGAGTTCATCCACAAGGATGTGGCGCAGGCAGGATGGTGGGATGGCTATCGCGGCGAGATCGCCAGCACCCTCATGGATCGCGCCTGGATCGAAGATCGATCCACGACCATCGCATCGTTCGAGCCGATACTCGCTCCCGGCCTACTGCAAACCCGCGAGTACGCCGAGATCGTCATTCGCGCCCTCGACGCCGATGCCCCAGACGAGCAGATCGAGCGCTGGGTAGACGTGCGCATGAACCGGCAGGCGGTCGTGATGGGCCATCGGCCACTTCGCTTCGACGGCATCATCGACCATTCGGCCCTCACACGCCGCATCGGTGGGGCTGAGGTGATGGCGCGGCAACTTGATCACCTGGTCATGGCGCTGGAGCGGCCGAACATTCAGCTACGTGTGCTGCCCGTCGATGTGGCCGCCCATGCCGGTCTGTCAGGTGCGTTCGCCGTGTACACGATGGTCAGGCCGTACCCAGTCGTCGGCTTCGCGGATACGAGTGCGGGGGAGTTGTGCGTAGAAGGAGAAGCGGTCGATCGGTTGGTCCGATCGTATGATCGCCTCCTAGAAGCGTGCCTTGACGTGCAGGCTTCCCGGGAATTGATCATCGCCGAGAGGAACAAACTGTGATCGCGTGGCGCAAGAGCAGCCGCAGCGGTTCGAGCAGCGGTAACTGTGTGGAAGTCGGCGGGTGGCGCAAGAGCAGCCGCAGCGGCAGCTCCGGCGGCAACTGCGTCGAGGTCGGCCAACTGACCGACCTCACGGGCGTCGCCCTCCGCGACACCAAAGACCGCAAAGGCCCCCTGCTCACCTTCACCGTCCCCCAGTGGCGGGGTCTCCTCGCCGACCTGAAGCGCGGGGAGCTCGACCCCCGCTAAACACAGCGTCCCGGGAACCATGAGGTTCCCGGGACTTCTCCCTGTGTCTTAAAGCTCCGTACCTACCCCGGCCCTACAGGTTGCCGCGGGCGTCCTGCTCGCGCTCGATGGCCTCGAACAGGGCCTTGAAGTTGCCCTTGCCGAACCCGAGCGAGCCGTGGCGCTCGATGAGCTCATAGAAGAACGTGGGCCGGTCCTGCTGCGGCTTGGTGAAGATCTGGAGCAGGTACCCGTCCTCATCCCGGTCCACGAGGATCTTCCGCTTCTTCAGCTCCTCGATGGGAGCCCGAACCTCACCGATCCGCGCGCGGAGCTCGGGGTCGTCGTAGTACGAGTCGGGCGTGTCGAGGAACTCCACACCCGCCGCGCGCATGGCGTCCACCGAAGCCAGGATGTCGTTCGTCGCGAGCGCGATGTGCTGCGGCCCGGGTCCCTCGTAGAACTCCAGGTACTCGTCGATCTGCGACTTCTTCTTCGAGATCGCCGGCTCGTTCAGCGGGAACTTCACCTTGCGCGTCCCCGACGCGACGACCTTGGACATGAGCGCCGAGTACTCCGTCGCGATGTCATCACCGACGAACTCGGCCATGTTCGTGAAGCCCATGACGCGCTTGTAGAACTCGACCCACTCGTCCATCTTGCCGAGCTCGACGTTCCCGACCACATGGTCAATCGCCTGGAAGTAGCGCTTCGGGCCGGTGGTGCGCTCCACCATCGGCTGACGCGCCACGAAGCCGGGCAGGAACGGCCCGCTGTACGCCGACCGGTCGATCAGCGAGTGGATCGTGTCGCCGTACGTGTGGATCGCGGCGTAGCGGATCTCGCCGTGCTCGTCCTTGAGCGTGGTGGGCTCGGTGTGGCTCCGCGCGCCCTGCTTGATGGCATAGGCATAAGCGGCGTCGACGTCCGGGATCTCCAGGGCGACGTCGGTGACGCCATCCCCATGAATCGTGTGGTGCTCGGCGCCGGGGGCGTTCCGATGAACCGCACCCTTGAGCACGAAGCGCGCCCCACCGGACACCATGACGTACTCGGCGTAGTCGCGGTAACCCTGCTCGGGCCCGCGGTAGGCGACCAGCTTCATGCCGAAGGCGGTCGAATAGTAGTGCGCCGCCTGCTTGGCATTGCCCACGTGGAAGGTCACGTGGTCCCAGCCCTTGATGGGGAACGGGTCCTGGCTGATGTCGTGCTCGATGGCGCCGACCAGCACGGCCTCGCTGATCTCGGGTTCAACAGCAGTCATGGATCCGCCTCCTCGCGTTCCTCGTCCGGTTACGAGCGAAGGATCGCGTACCCCCAGCACACTGGGCAACACGTCACCATTCACATGGTCAACTTGTACGATCTGACGGCCGTACCCGCCCGTATGCTGGTCAACATGACCAGTCCCGGACCTGTTACGGCTATGGGCTCTGTTACGGCAGTGAGTGCCATCGATGTCCTCGACGCTCGCCTGATCCGCCTACTGGCCGAGGAGCCGCGCATCGGCATCCTCGAATGCGCCCGCCGCCTCGCCGTCGCGCGCGGCACCGTCCAGGCCCGCCTCGACAAACTCGTCGCCCGCGGCGTCATCCAGGGCTACGGCCCCGACATCGACCCGGCCGCCCTCGGCTACCGCGTCACCGCCTTCGTCACCCTCGAAATCCGCCAGGCCGGCGGCCACGACCGCGTCGGACGCCACCTCGCCGGGATCCCCGAAGTCCTCGAAGCCCACACCGTCACCGGCGGCGGCGACATCGTCGCCCGCGTCGTCGCACGCGACAACGCCGACCTCCAGCGCGTCATCGACCAGATCGTCGGCTACGAGGGCGTCCTGCGCGCTTCTTCCGTGATCGCCCTGGCCGAACAGGTCCGCTACCGCACCGGACTGCTCGTGGAGGCCGCCGTCCGCAACTGACCCGCTTTCCCTTCCCGCTCACCATCCCTCTGCCCCTGCCCTCGGTCCTCGGCCCCGCGGCCTCAGATGGCGCAAAACCGGGGCCGCCCAAGATCGCCCATTCCATCTACAATGGACCGATTCCGGCCCGGACGCGACCCGGGCCGCCGCTCATCGGGGCCACGACGGGGTGGGGGACGGATGAACGACGCAGCGCCCAATGGAATGCCCGGCGGGCCGGCCGACAGGATGCCCGGTGAGATGCCCTGGCACCCCCATCACCCCGTCCTCGAAGCCCTCCGCGCCCGCCGCGAGCGCCCCGGCGTCCCCGGCGACCGCCCGGACGGGCTCCGCATCGGCCTGGCCGTCGAAGGCGGCGGCATGCGCGGCGTCATCTCGGCGGCGATGCTGGCCGCGCTTGAGGACCTGGGCATCCCCTACACGTCCTTCGACGTCATCTTCGGCACCTCCTCGGGCGCCATCAACTGCGCGTACTACGTCGGCGGCGACACCTGGTACCCGCTCACCATCTACTTCGACGACCTCGGCACGCGCGAGTTCGTCGACTTCCGCCGCGCCTTCGGCGGCAACATCCTCAACCTCGACTACGCCCTCGGCCACATCGTCTCGCGCGTCAAACCACTCGACGTGGCCGCGCTGGTCGACTCGCCCGTCCCGGTGCACATCACCATGACCAACGTGGACGAGCTGCGCACCGAGTCCGTCGCCAAATACGCCTCCGGGGACGAAGTGATGGCCGCGCTGCGGGCGAGCATGTGGCTGCCGGTCGCCATCCGCGGCACCACGCGCTTCCGGGACTTCCGGGCCGTCGACGGCGGCGTCCTGACCGCCCACCCCTTCCAGCTCGCCCTGAACGACGGCTGCACGCACGTCCTGTCCCTGAGCACACGGCCGATCCAGCCGCCCAGACCCCGGCTCAACCTGATGCACTGGCTCACCCACCGGCACCTGGAGAAGCTCCAGAAGGGCCTCGGCTCGGGCTACCTCGACGCCGTCCGCCGCTACCGGGTCGACCGGGTCCGCCTCCAGCAGCGGATGCGCGAGCCCGGCGAGGCCCCCTACGTCCTCGACCTCGCCCCGCTGTCGCACATGACCGAGGTCAAACGGCACGAGATCCGGCTCGGCCACCTGATCGCCGGGGCCCGCCAGGGCTACGAGCTGATGTGCTGCGCCATCGAAGGCCTCGACCCCTCCACCGTGCGGTCGGGCGGGGTCCAGGCCCTGCCCCGGTTCACGTTCGTCAGGAGAGAGCATGGCGCCACCCCGTCCCGTCTCCCGCGTCCGGACGCTGATCACGACCTGCGACAGGCTGCCGAAAAGCCCGGCGGCCCTGGCGGCCTGGACGGATGAGGACTGGCGGCTCGCGCTGGCCGACCTGCCGCAGGACTCCGCGGCCTTCTACGACCGGCTGGTCACCGACGCCGACGGGGTGATCGAACGCCTCCGGTCCTGGTGGGCGGACACCCCCGACGACCCCCTGCGGGGATACCTGGGGCTGGTGATGCTCACGCTCATCGGGCTGCGCCACTCCGAGAGCGTGCGCATGGGCACCTCCTACACCCACGACTGCGCCCGCGACTGCGTCCCGCTGGTGGCCGACCCGCGCGTCCAGGACGCCGTCACCGCGATCTACAAGCCCGGCGCGCTGCCCGAGTCGGTCCGGCACCCCGACGGCCGCCGCGCCGGCGCCGCCCGGCTCACCACCGGCCTGTCGGTGCGCTGGCGCGGCCTGGGCGAGTTCCGTTTCCACCGGCACGGCACGACCTCGGTGATCCTCACCGTCCGCGAGCGCGGCGAGACCTCCGACGCGGTTCTGAAGTGCCTGCTCTACCCCTACCTGCGCATCCCCGCGATCGCGCGGGCGACGGTCGCCTACCAGGCCGACACGACACCGCGCGGCAACGGGGACACCGTCGCCGTCGCCGTCCTCAAGCACACCGCGAAGGTCCGGGCCAGTGCCGACAGCTGGATCCTGATGGACTTCGTGCCCGGCGTCCAGCTCGACGCCCACCTCGCCGGGCACCGCCCCACTCGTCCGGGACTGCGGCTGGACCTGCTCCAGGACGTCGGGAAGGGCTTGCTGACCGCGCTGGACGAGCTGGACCGGGCCGGTCTGCGGCACGGCGACCTGTCCATGTCCAACGTCCTGGTCGACAACGGCGGCGTGACCCCGGAACTGACCCTCATCGACCTGGGACCGAACTACCTGCACACCCACCGCATCCCCGGGCGCGGGGAGGACACCGCCTTCACCGCTCCGGAGCTGGGATCCGACCGGCGGGACCTGGCCGGGGCCGACCTGTACTCGCTGGGGCAGCTGCTCATCCGGGCCGGGGCGGGGGCGAACACTCCCGACGGGACCGTCCCGGACGCCTTCTACGCCGAGGCGCCACGGCTCGCGCGGTTCCTGGAGGACCTGGTGGACCGCGACCCGGCCAAGCGGCTCCTCGTCATCGAGGAGGCCGGCGAGACGGACAAGCCCCCCGATGCCCGGGAGCCCCCGGAACCCGAGGAGCCCGGCGGGGGCGAGCGGGCGGGCCGCTATCTGCGGCTGTGCCGGATCCTCCTCGACGAGATCACCATGGTGAGCGAGTCGCGGCGCGGCGGGCGTCCCGGCCCGAACTCGCCCTGGTACGCGCACCTGCGGGAGCTGGCGCGGCCGCTGTCCGGCGTCCCGGCCGAGCAGCGGCGGCTGTGGGCGCAGAACCGGCGGCTGCGTTCGGCCGGGCGGCGCGACCCGGAGCTGCGGCGGCTGCGGAAGTGGTCCATGGTCAGCGCCTACGCGTTCTTCGTCGCGGCGACCCTGATCATCATGTACTGGACGCGCGACATCGGCTTCAGCTGGGACACGCGGCTGATCAACCTCATCCAGCTGGTCACCGGCACCTCCCGGGACACCCTGCCGGGCTTCGACGACATCCTCCGGTACCCGCACGACGAGCCGCTGAACAGCCTCCCGGCGCGGATGGTGTGCCTGAGCTTCGCCTTCGCCGGGGCGAAGTACTACCAGAACGTCTTCGCCGGGGTCAGCCCCTTGATCGCCTCGCGCAACGACCGCCCCCTCTGGCGGCGGGCGGTGGCCGCCGAGATCGGCATGCGCGCGATGACGCTGGTGCCGTTCGTGCTCACCGTCAGCCCCACCCTCATCGACCGCGACTGGTGGCCGATCTGCACCGCGCTGGGGATCACCGCGACGTTCCTGTGCAACCTGATGTGCGCGCGGTTCGCGCAGCTGGCGCTGAAGCGGGCCCTGGACAAGGGGCTCACCACGGTCCCCCGCGCGGTCGGCGAGGAGGACCGCTCGGACGTCTACGGGGCCCGCGCGATCCGGGGATGGACCTCGACGGCGGCCTTCTACGCGTTCAACTGCTGGTGGATCGGGCTGCTGATCTACTTCGGCGTCCTGAAGGACGTGTGGGTCTACGCCGGCGCGGTCACGCTGATCAACCTGGTGCTGTTCTACGTGATCCGCTGCGGGCTGGACGCCCCGCGCGTGCGCACGGGGCTCCTGCGGGCGTGCCTGGCCGCCGAGCGGGTGCGGCGGCTGGAGTAACTCACCGCGTCCGCAGCACCAGCTTGCCGAACACGCGATTGTGCTCCAGGTCGTCGTGGGCGCGACGGACGTCCGCCAGCGGGTACACCGTCACCGGCCCGAGCGTCACCGCACCGGCCGCGATGCGGTCCAGGTACGACTGGAGGACCTCGGCGGGCAGATCCGAGGACTCACCGCCGTAGGCGGCCAGCCGTACGCCCTTCGGCAGGTAGCCGATGGGGTAGAAATCGGGGACCGTCCACTGGTTGGACAGCATCCCCGTGAAGCACACCGTGCCGTGCACGCGAACCGCGCGCAGCGTGTCGGGCAGGACGTCGGTGCCGACCAGCTCAAGCGCGGCGTCCACACCCTCCGGGTACAGCTCGCGCACCTTCTCCGCGACCTTCCCGTCGTCCACAATGCCGTGCGCGCCCTGCGCCTCGATCGCGCCCAGCCTCGCCGCGCTGCGGCTGGTGGCCAGCACCTTCGCGCCCATGTCGCGGGCGAGCGCGGTGGCGGCCATGCCCAGCGCCGAGGTGCCGCCGCGGATGAGCAGCGTCTGGCCCTCGCGCAGGTCCAGGCCGGTGGTGAGCGAGCCGTAGGCCGTCTGCAGGGTCTCCGGGACCGCGCCGATGGTCTCCCACGGCAGTTCCGAGCGGAACGGGATGAGGATCTCGCGCGGGACGATCGTGTACTCGGCGTAACCGCCGTCGTAGCTCCGGCCCATGTCGCCCATCATCGCCGCGACCTGCGTCCCGGGCTCCAGCACACCGTCGGGATCAAGATCGACCGTGCCGACGGCCTCGATGCCCGGGACGCGCGGGAACGTCACCCCCACGGCGAGGCCGAGCCGCGTGTGCAGCTCGGAGCGGTTGATCCCGGCCGCCTCCACGCGAACCCGGACCCACCCGGGTCCCGGCTCGGGCAGCGGCAGGTCGGTGACGGTGAGGTTCTCGACGGGTCCGGGACCCGACAGGACGGCGGCGCGCATGCGGCGAGCCTAGATCATCGTCCCCCGTGGCATTCGGCGCTCGCCGCGCAGACCGGCACGGGCGGCGCGGCCTCCGACTTCTTGCCGAAGTAGGCCCCGAGTGTCGCGGCGGCCAGGATGAGCAGGCCGCGGGCGATCCATTTCTTCATGACTTCCCCCCTTTGGGAGTAAGTACTACCGGAGCGCCCGGGGGCCGCGGGGGCGAACGGCGGGGGTGTCGGCTTTACGCCATGTCCTTTACACCAGGTCCGCCGTCACCTCTTGTCCCGCGTCGGTGGTCCTGCGCAGGAAACCCGCGATGACCTCCAGTTCCTCAGGGGTGTACTCCTCGCACAGCTCGTCCATCGCCGCGTTCATCCCGCCGAAGAGGCGGTAGATCTCCCCCATGCGCTCCTTGACCGCCCGCAGCGTCACCGCCCGCCGGTCGGCGGCCTCCGGATCGCGCTCGCGGACGATCCAACCGCCCTTCTGGAGGCGGTCGAGGATGCCCGTCATCGTCGCCGGATGCAGCCCCGCCCGCCGCGCCAGCGCACTCGGCCCGATCGGGCCGTGCCGGGTGATGAGGTCGAGGCAGTCGAGGTCGACCTGCTTGAGCCCGGCGCCGGCGCTGACCCGGTGGTTGAGGAGGGCGAGCTGGACCGAGAGCTCGCGCAGGTGCTCCTTGACGCCGTTGGTGAGGTGACGGCGATCCCTAGAAGATATGGAACTCATATGATACGTTCTCCATGTAGTACGGGGCTCAGATCACTGTAGGGAGTATGCCATGGACATCCGCGTCTTCGGGGCCAACGGCCCCACCGGCCACCACCTCGTCCGCCAGGCACTGGCCGCCGGGCACGACGTCACCGCCTTCACCCGGTCCACCGCGTTCCCCATCGCCCACGACCGCCTGCGGGTGCACGTCGGGGACGCGCTCTCGCCGCAGGACGTGTCGGGCGCGATCGCGGGCGGCGACGCCGTCCTGTCGGCCCTCGGCGTCCCCTTCGGCAAGGACGAGGTGGAGACCTTCTCGCGCGGCACGCGCAACATGATCGACGCGATGCGGGCGCACGGCGTCCGGCGACTGGTGGTGGTGAGCTCGTCTGCCGTCGACGCGGACGCGCTGCGGCACGACACCGGGGGCGGGCTCGTCTTCGAGAAGCTGCTCAAGCCGTACGTGATCAAGAAGCTCGGGCGGACGGTCTATGACGACATGCGCCGGATGGAGTCGGCGGTGCGGGAGAGCGGGCTGGAGTGGGTGATCGCGCGGCCGTCGGGGCTCTTCGAGGGCGAGCGGACCGCGTTTCATGTCGAGGAGGGGCACTGCGGGTACCGGTTCACCTCGCGGGCGGACCTGGCGGCGTTCATGCTCGCCTGCGCCTCGGAGGACAGGTGGGTCGGGCGGGCGGTGGCGGTGGCGACGCCTTCGGCGCGGATCGGGCTGGTGGAGTTCATGCGCAAGGAGGCGCTGAAGAAGTAGCTGTCGCGGACGCGACAGGAGGGCTCACGTGACTTCTGCAGATGCAGGTCGTTACCGCAGATGGACGATCTAGAGAGGGGACACGATGGCGTACTACCCCGGCGAGACCCCCGAGCAGCGGCGGAAGCGGGCGGCGAAGGTGATGAAGGCGATCTGCCGCGGCCCCGAGGACACGCCCGCGATGGACCACTACGCGTGGGTCTTCGCCAGCCTCGGCAAACCGCTGCCCACGGCCGCCGAACTGATCGCGAGCGAGATCCCGATCCGGCCGGGTTCGAAGGACCCCGGCAGCACCAATGGGCTCGTCGGCCTGCTCACCGAAGCCGGATGGAACCACGTGCGCCGAAACGGTGGCTGCATGCAGTTCACCAACCCGTCTGAGGCGGGGCTCGTGACCATGGGCATGAGGCCGACCCGGGCGGCGTCCCCCGGCGTCACGCGAAGTGTTCTCGAAGTCGCGGGCCTGGCCGGACGTGAGCGATGAAGGGGTACGCCATCATCATCGAACGCGCCGACGACGGCGGTTTCGGCGCCTGGTCCCCCGACCTCCCCGGCTGCGTCGCCCTGGCCGACTCCCCCGAGGAGACCCTCGCCGAGATGCGCGAGGCCATGCGCTTCCACATCGAGCTCCTGCGCGAGATGGGCGAGCCCGTCCCCGCCCCCTCGACGGTCGAGGTCACCCTCGTCACCCTCTGACAAGCAAGAGCGCCGGTCCCCCAAGGGAACCGGCGCTCTCCACTAACCCACTAACCCGGGGCCTACTCGTCCCCGTTGGTCACCTGCTCCGCAGCGAGCTCCGGCGGCACGCCGTCCGGGACCTTCACCAGCGGCTCGCCCTCGGCACCGCTGAACACCAGGTGGGCGTTCTCGATGTCGGTCGGCTCGCCTTCCACGTCCACGTGGATGATCTGGCCGGGGCGCAGCTCGTTGAACAGGATCTTCTCGGACAGGGTGTCCTCGATCTCGCGCTGGATCGTCCGGCGCAGCGGCCGGGCGCCCAGGACGGGGTCGTAGCCCTTGGTGCCCAGGTACAGGCGGGCGCCGGGGGTCACGTCGAGGGTCATGTCCTTGTTCTTCAGCTGCTCCTCGATGCGCTTGAGCATGAGGTCCACGATCGAGACGATCTCGCTCTCCGAGAGCTTCGGGAAGACGATGATGTCATCGATGCGGTTGAGGAACTCGGGCCGGAAATGCTGCTTGAGCTCGTCCTGGACCTTCTGCTTCATGCGCTCGTAACCGGCCTCGCCGCCGTCCTCGTCGGACTGGAAGCCCATCGACACGGCCTTGGCCACGTCGCGGGTACCGAGGTTGGTGGTGAGGATGATGACGGTGTTCTTGAAGTCCACGATGCGGCCCTGACCGTCGGTCAGGCGGCCGTCCTCCAGGATCTGGAGGAGCGTGTTGAACACGTCGGCGTGGGCCTTCTCGATCTCGTCGAACAGCACGACGGAGAACGGCTTCCGGCGCACCTTCTCGGTGAGCTGGCCGCCCTCGTCGTAGCCGACGTACCCGGGAGGGGCGCCGACCAGGCGGGACACGGTGTAGCGGTCGTGGAACTCGGACATGTCCAGCTGGATCAGGCTGTCCTCGGAACCGAAGAGGAACTCGGCGAGGGCCTTGCTCAGCTCGGACTTACCGACACCGGAGGGACCGGCGAAGATGAAGGAACCCGAGGGACGCTTGGGGTCCTTCAGCCCGGCGCGGGTACGGCGGATCGCCTGCGACACGGCCTTGACCGCGTCCTTCTGGCCGATGATCCGCTTGTGCAGCTCGTCTTCCATGTGGAGCAGACGCGAGGTCTCCTCCTCGGTGAGCTTGTACACCGGGATACCGGTCCAGTTGGCCAGCACTTCGGCGATCATCTCGTCGTCGACCTCGGACACGACGTCGAGGTCGCCGGCCTTCCACTCCTTCTCACGGCGGTCGCGCTGATCGATCAGCTGCTTCTCCTTGTCGCGCAGCTGCGCGGCACGCTCGAAGTCCTGGGCGTCGATCGCCGACTCCTTGTCCCGGCGCGCCTGGGCGATCCGGTCGTCGAAGTCGCGCAGGTCCGGCGGCGCGGTCATGCGGCGGATGCGCATGCGGGCGCCGGCCTCGTCGATGAGGTCGATGGCCTTGTCCGGCAGGTACCGGTCGGAGATGTAGCGGTCGGCGAGGGTCGCGGCGGCCACCAGCGCGTCATCGGTGATGGACACGCGGTGGTGCGCCTCGTAACGGTCCCGCAGGCCCTTGAGGATCTCGATCGTGTGGGCGAGGGTCGGCTCGTCCACCTGGATCGGCTGGAAGCGGCGCTCCAGGGCGGCGTCCTTCTCCAGGTACTTGCGGTACTCGTCGAGGGTCGTCGCACCGATGGTCTGCAGCTCACCGCGGGCCAGCATCGGCTTGAGGATGGAGGCGGCGTCGATCGCGCCCTCGGCGGCGCCGGCGCCGACCAGGGTGTGGATCTCGTCGATGAACAGGATGATGTCGCCGCGCGTGCGGATCTCCTTGAGCACCTTCTTCAGGCGCTCCTCGAAGTCACCGCGGTAGCGGGAACCGGCGACCAGCGCGCCCAGGTCCAGGGTGTAGAGGTGCTTGTCCTTGAGGGTCTCGGGCACCTCGCCCTTGACGATGGCCTGCGCCAGGCCCTCCACGGCGGCGGTCTTGCCGACGCCGGGCTCACCGATCAGCACCGGGTTGTTCTTGGTGCGGCGGGACAGGACCTGCATGACGCGCTCGATCTCACGCTCGCGCCCGATGACCGGGTCGAGCTTGCCGTCGCGCGCGGCCTGCGTCAGGTTGCGGCCGAACTGGTCCAGGACCAGCGACGTCGACGGCGTCTGCTCACCGGTGGCGGCGCCGGTCGTGGCCTGCTCCTTACCGCCCTGGTAACCCGACAGAAGCTGCAAGACCTGCTGGCGGACCCGGTTGAGGTCCGCGCCGAGCTTGATGAGCACCTGAGCGGCGACACCCTCGCCTTCACGGATCAAGCCGAGGAGGATGTGCTCCGTGCCGATGTAGTTGTGGCCGAGCTGCAGGGCCTCCCGCAGCGACAGCTCAAGAACCTTCTTGGCGCGAGGCGTGAACGGGATGTGCCCACTGGGGGCCTGCTGTCCCTGCCCAATGATCTCCTCCACCTGCTGGCGCACGCCCTCAAGCGAGATGCCGAGGCTCTCCAGAGCCTTGGCGGCGACGCCCTCACCCTCGTGGATGAGCCCGAGCAGAATGTGCTCGGTGCCGATGTAGTTGTGATTGAGCATCCGGGCCTCTTCTTGGGCCAGGACGACAACCCGCCGCGCTCGGTCGGTGAACCTCTCAAACATTCCTACGTGCTCCTCACATACCTGCGACGGGGCTCCCGACGCCGGGCCGGACCTCGAATCGCTGGCCCGGCTCTCGCCGGCCCGGGACAGTTAGTGCCAAGTGCCCGGGTCTTCACTCTATCGTCGCTCCGTGACACTCCCTGGCCCCAACCTACGTGGCGAACCATGTGTTCCGCCGACTTGTGCTTGTACGCCGTCAGCGAACACGGGAAGCTCCCGGGCGACCACCCGATGACGGGACAGCGCGTCCGGTGAGGGTTTTGTTCCCCGCTCAGGGGCATGTGTGCGGCACTACAGCCCGCCGATCCCCTTCCCCACCAGCGGCATCCCCATCACCAGCGGCAACACCGCCATCACCGCGCAGGACGGCGTGAACGCCGCTGCCGACTGTCGCCGACCCGACTGTGAGCCCGCACGCACCCACCGCGAGATTCTCCGGCCGGACCGGCATCAGAGCCTCTCGAAGTCCCCGGGCCGCCACTCCCCCGCCGCCCCGTGCACGCGCAGGTGCGCGAACCAGCCCTCGCCGGGCACGGTCTTGACCCAGCGGCTGTCGGCGTACTCCATCGGCGGCGCGGGCCCGAAGAAGAGCTCGGCGCCGGCGGGGACCGGCTCGGCGAGGGACCGCAGCGCGGCCCGGTCCTGGTCGGTGCGGACCTGGGAGCGCGTCCGGCGGTCGTAGGCGGTCACCGACCACTCCGGGACGGGCGGGGGCGCGCCCAGCCGGTAGTTCGCGCCGCCGTCGAGGAGCCGCCCGGCGGAGTCGCGCGCGGTCAGGCAGTGCAGGCCGGGGGTGTCGGCGGGCTCGACCCGCTCCCAGCGCCGCCCGGGCCAGGCCGGGCGCGTGCCCGCGTAGGCCTCGGCGAGCATCGCGTCGCGGGCCTCGCGCGTCCACCGTCCGGCGCCGGGAGGGATCGGTGGCCCATCGGGACGCGGCTCGGCGGCCAGGACCCGGCGCAGCACCCGCCAGTACTCGGGGCCCTCCTCCCAGCGCAGGCACGTGCCGTCGGTGGACAGCGCGCTCACGTCGACACACGGGAAGAAGAGGACGGGCTGCGCGCCCGGCCGCTGGACGTTCACGCGCCGCAGCGTGTCCAGGGCCCGGCCGGTGTCGCCGCCGGTGAGCGGGACGCGCAGGTGCAGCAGGGCGATCGAGGTCCCAGATCGGGCCTCGGGGCACAGGTCGCCCGGCGGGCGGATGAGATGGCTTCGGCCGGCGGCCAGATCGGCGACCCGGGTGCGGTGGCGGTCGTCCACGTGCCCGGTGACCGGGCCGGGCGGCAGCTCGACGCGGACGGCGCCCGCGCGCAGGTCGAGCGCGGCGAGGCCGCGGGCGGTACCGGGGTCGAGAGTGAAGCCGGTGTGCCTGGGACCGGCCACGCCGATGGCCATGGCCGCGCCCTCGGCGATGCCCAGATCGCGCAGGCCCTGGAGGAGCCCCTCGGTGGCGACCGTGGGATGCCAGAAGCGGTAGGCGGCGGCCAGGTCCGGCGGCGAGAGGCCGGGTGCCAGACCGCTCGGCGCGGTGGTCATCGGCATCCCCCCGGACGGCGTGGGCCGCGACGGCCGCGCCTCCCGGCCCGCGCGACGCGAGCCGGACGTGAGGAAGTTTAGTGATCTTGCGGGGTAGAGGAGGCCGAAAACAGCGGGTTACGTCCGATTAACGGCGCTGTTCTGCGGATACACCGCGACCCCGCCCCTTGACGGGTGGGGCGGGGTCGCGGTGATGCCGGTGGTCCGATGAAGGACCGAGCTGGTACTACGCCTGGGCGTGGTATTCGTCGATGATCTCCTGCGGAATGCGGCCGCGGTCGGAGACGGGCTTGCCATTGCGCTTGGCCCATTCCCGAATGGCCTTGTTCTGCTCACGGTCGGTAGTGGGACGGCCGACCGCGCGACCCGGGATACCCACCGGCGCCTTGCCACCGGCCATGGGGAAACGGCCAATGTTGCGACCCGCGGCGACGTAGTCGGCGAGCGCCTCACGCAAGGTGGCGGCCTTGTCCTCGGCCAGGTCGATCTCGTAGATCTTCCCGTCGAGACCGAACTTGACGGTCTCGTCCGCCTTACCGCCGTCGAGGTCATCGACGAGGATTACCTGAACTTTCGATGCCACGTGGGTTCCCTTCGGGAAATAACGACCTCAACCTTGTTTACGGAGATACCTTAGCTCAACCGTACTCCGAACAAAACAGCGCGCACTCTATTCCGGGTGCGACCTGCGGTTGATGAGCCCGAGTGATGATCTGCGACTCGTCCGTTCGGCTACTCCGGCCGCAGCATTGGGAAGAGGATGGTCTCCCGAATACCGAGACCGGTCAGCGCCATGAGGAGCCGGTCAATGCCCATGCCGAAGCCGCCGGTGGGGGGCATCCCGTACTCCATTGCCCGCAGGAAATCCTCGTCGAGGCGCATGGCCTCGTCGTCGCCGCGGGCCGCCTGGCGCGCCTGCTGCATGAAGCGTTCACGCTGGACGACCGGGTCGACGAGTTCGGAGTACCCGGTGCCCATCTCGACGCCGAGCATGTAGAGGTCCCATTTCTCGGTGAGACCGGGCTCGGTGCGGTGCTGGCGGACCAGCGGCGAGGTCTCCTCGGGATAATCGCGCACAAACGTCGGTTCCCGCAGCTTGTCCTGCACGAGGGCCTCGAAAAGCTCCTCGGCGAGCTTCCCGGCGCTCCAGGCGGGGTCGACGCCCAGCTCAATACCCTCGGCGTACTTCTTCAGCTCCTCGTAGGGAGTGCGGACGGTGACCTCCTCACCGAGCGCCTCGGAAATGGAACCGAAGACGGTGATCTCGTTCCACTGTCCGCCGAGGTCGTACTCGGAGCCGTCGGCGTGGGTGACCACTGTGGATCCGTAGACCGCGCGGGCCGCGCCCTGCACCAGATCGCGGACCAGGGCCGCCATGGTGTCGTAGTTGCCGTATGCCTCATAGGCTTCCAGCATTGCGAACTCCGGCGCGTGACTGGAGTCACTGCCCTCGTTGCGAAAATTCCGATTGATCTCGAATACCTTGTCCAGGCCGCCGACCACGCAGCGTTTCAGGTACAACTCCGGTGCGATCCGCAAGAATAGATCGGTATCGAAAGCGTTACTGTGCGTCGCGAAGGGCCGGGCGGAGGCGCCGCCGTGGATCGGCTGAAGCATCGGGGTCTCCACCTCGATGAAGCCGCGCTCGTGGAACTGCTCGCGCAGCGAGCGGACCATGGCGGCCCGGTCCCGCACTACCTGCTGCGCCTGCGGGCGCATGATGAGGTCGACGTACCGCTGCCGGACGCGAGACTCCTCGCTCATGTCCTTGTGGGCGACCGGCAGCGGCCGCAGCGCCTTGGCGGTCATCTCCCAGTCGTCCGCCAGGACGGAGAGCTCCCCGCGCCTGCTGCTGATCACCTCGCCGGTGACGGCGACCTGGTCGCCGATGTCGACCAGGCGCTTCCAGTCGGCCAGGCGCTCCTCGCCGACGTTGGCCAGCGAGAGCATGGCCTGCAGCTCCACCCCTTCGCCCTCGCGGAGGGTGGCGAAGCACAGCTTGCCGGTGTTGCGCAGGAACATGACCCGTCCGGTGACGGTCACCTTGTCGCCGGTGGCGGTGTCGACGGCCAGGCCGTCGTAGTTCCGCCGGATCTCGGCGAGGGTGTGCGTGCGCTTGACACCGAGCGGGTACGGCTCGACACCCGAGTCGAGCAGCTCGTCGCGCTTCTCACGCCTGACTCGCATCTGCTCGGGCAGATCATCGATTCCGGGTACGCCTGTGTCGGTCACGCCACGTTCCTTTGCTACACGGTCTCGCTGGGGCGGTGCTTATGTCGCCGACCAGAATACGTGCAGCGTCTTCGGGGGTTCGACGGCTTTTAGCCCTTCCGGCGGATCCGGTAGGCCAGCGTCTCGTAGGGCAGCTCGAACGTGCTTCTTCCGGCCAGATCGGGATGGGTCCGGACGAGTTCCCGCGTTCGGCGTTCCAGTTCGGCGCGGCCCTCCTCATCGGCGATCAGATAGTAGGAGCGCGACTTCACGAGGGTGACCAGATCCTCCTCGGTCATCACGCGGTCGTAGAAGAGAGTGTGACTTTCGGCTCGTTCGAAGCCGTCGGCGGTGAGATCGGGCACGGCGTGGGCGACGACTTCGGCCTCGGATTTGCCGATCAGCTCCGACATTCGCGACACCCACGGAACGGTTTCGTCCCGAAGGTTCCAGATCGGCGCGAACACGCCCCCGGGGCGCAGGACGCGGGCGATTTCCGGGTGCGCTTTCGCCGGGTCGAACCAGTGGTAGGCCTGACCGGCGGTGACGGCGTCGACGCTGCCGGAGTCGACCGGGATGTGCTCGGCGTCGCCTTGGCGCGGTTCCACTCCCGGCGATTTCTCGGCGAGCTTGGCGAGCATCTCGGCATCGGGCTCGACGGCGATGACGCGGTGGCCCAGGGCGGCCAGCGCGCGAGAGAGGATTCCGGTTCCGGCGCCCAGGTCGACCACCGTGAGCGGTGCGGTCCCCAAGGCCCATACGAGCGGTTCGGAGGCGTATGTCGGGCGGATGGCGTCGTAAACGCCGGCGGCCTGCCCGAAGGAGTGCGCTGGGTCGGTCATGACGGGTTGCCTTTCGCATATCGATCCGCATAGATGGGGTACGCGAAATCGGCGCGTATCGGCCTGATTCGCGTCTGGGGGGCTGCGGAAGGGGACTGATTCGGTGAATTCTCGAAGGGGCGTTGCGGACAGTACTGCACACCCACCCGATCGGGGCAATGCGATGACCGTGCGCGACGGGTTGACGGATCGGGGACCATGTGCGTCAACCGGGATGGGGCCCGGGGGCGTCAAAGGGGTAAGGGGTGACTGAAGACGTCCGCGCCTTCGAGGGAGAGCGCGGATGGGCGTCCGTGCGGACGCCGGCGCGGGGACCGACCGGAACGCGGTCCCCGCGCCCAAGCCCGCGCGGATGGGGGTTGGAACGGGAGTGTTTACTCCGTCTAACGATCGTCGCGCTCGGCGGACGCGCGGGCGAACCACGTCACCCGGCCCGGGGAGCCGTCACCACGTCGATCAACGATCGTCGCCTTCGCCGGCCGCGCGGGCGAAGCGCTCGGCGAAGTGCCGGACCGCCTCGCGCAGCTCCGGCGAGCCCACCACCCGGAACGGCACCTCGATGACGGCGAGCTGCCGCGCGTACCAGCCGGGCGCCTCCGTACTGCCGAGCAGGCGCGACTGGTGCGTCCCGTACGGCTCCAGGCGGCCGAGACTGCGCGAAACCCAGCGCGAGGCCCACTCCACGGGCGCGTCGATGATGACCTCGGTGGGCATCCCCCAGCCCTCGGAGAGCTGCTCCTCGACCGCCGCGATCGGGTCGAGCCCCTCGGGGACCTCGGCGGGCACGTCCAGCACCTCCGGCGCCAGCACGCGGTCCACGCGCAGCATCCGGCGCGCGTCCACCGCGTGCGACCAGCACAGCAGGTACCACTTGCCGCGCCGGACCACCACCGCCCACGGATCGACCTCGGTGACGCGCTCGCGGTAGGTCAGCCGCACCCGCCGTTTCGTCGCGCAGCCGCGCAGGAGGACCGCGGCGACCTCGACGTCCGGCCTCGCGGCCTGCGGGTCGGCGGCGCGCGAGACCGCCGACCAGGCCGCCTCGGCTGGTCCCGCGACCGTCTCGGGCAGGACGCGCATGAGCTTGCCGAGCGCGAGTCCGGCCGGGCCCTCGGGGTCGGCGGCGTGATTGCCGTCCAGGACGGCCATGACCAGCCCGAGCGCCTCGGTCGCGCTGAACATCAGCGGCGGCAGGCGCAGGCCCCGGCCCGCCCGGTAGCCGCCGTGGGGTCCGCGCACCGACTCCACGGGGATGCCCGCCTCGCGCAGGATCCCCACATAGCGCCGGGCGGCGCGCTCGGTCACGCCCAGGCGGGCGGCCAGGCGGTCGGCGGTGACGCCGGGGCGGTTCTGGATGAGCTCCAGGGCCAGCAGCGCCCGCGCGGTGGGACTCTCGTCACGCATCTTTTCCCCAACCCGGCAGTAGAACGTCCGGATAGCACGTTAGCGTGCTTCGACATGGAGATCCTTCGTGAGCCCGCGTTCATCGGCGACGAGCGCGACACCTTCATCGGTTCGCTGGAACGCGGCCGCCGCCTCGTGGCGTGGAAGACCCGCGGCCTGGACGCCGAGGGGATGCGCGCGACCCTCGCCCCCTCCACCCTCACCCTGGGCGGCCTGCTGACCCACCTGGCCACCGTCGAGGACGACATGTTCCAGGTGCGCCTCGGCGAGCCCGCCGCGGTGTCGGTGGCCGACAAGTGGTCCCCCGAGGGCGGCGTGGAGCTGTGGGAGGCCGCCGTCGCCCGCTCCCGCGCGAACCTGGCGCGCTTCGACCTGGGCGACATCGCGCCCTGGACCTCGTCCAAGGGGCTCAAGGTGAGCGTCCGCCGCCTCGTCGCCGACATGATCGAGGAGTACGCCCGCCACCTCGGCCACATCGACCTGATCCGCGAATCCATCGACGGCCTCGTCGGCGAGGACGAACCGGATGAGTGACCTGACGATCGTGCCCGCCTCCAGCGCCCCCTGGGCCGACCTGGCCGGGCTCCTCGGCTTCGGCAAGGAGGGCGACCGCTGCTACTGCCGCCGCTTCGCCATGCCCAGCCGCACCTTCTGGTACGCCACCGACGCCGAACGCGCCGCCTCACTCGAAGAAGACGCCCGCTGCGGCGAACCCGGGGCCCCCACGGCCGGCCTCATCGGCTACCGCGACGGCGAACCCATCGCCTGGGTCGCGGTGGCCCCCCGCACCCGCTACCCCGGCCTGCTCGGACGGCGCGTGACCTGGGCGAAACGCGACGAGGACAAGACCGACCCCGGCGTGTGGTCGGTGACGTGCTTCTTCGTCCGCAAGGACCACCGGCGCGAAGGACTCACCACCGTCCTGGCCAAGGCCGCCGCCGACTACGCGCGCGAGCAGGGGGCCACGGCCGTCGAGGGCTACGCGATGATCACCGTCCCCGGAAAGGTGATCACCTGGGGCGAGCTGCACGTGGGCCCGCTGGGGGCGTTCCTGGACGCGGGGTACACGCAGGTGGCGCAACCGACGCTGCGGCGGGTGGTGATGCGGATGGACTTCGGGGAGGGGTGAGAAAGGGCCGCCCCGAAGGACGGCCCCGCGTTCTCGAACCACTCCCTCAGGAGTTCTTCTCGTAGATCATCCGCAGCCCGATCAGCGTCAGCATCGGCTCGTAGTGCGTCACCGTCGCGCACTCCCCGATCACCACCGGCGCCAGTCCGCCCGTGGCGACCACCGCCGCGACTTCGCCGCCGAGTTCGGCGATCATGCGCGACACCAGTCCGTCCACCTGGCCGGCGAAGCCGTAGACGATCGCCGACTGGAGGCATTCGGTGGTGTTCTTGCCGATGACCGAGCGGGGTTTGACCGGCTCCACCTTGTGCAGCTGGGCGGCGCGCTGGGCGAGGGCGTCGATGGAGATCTCGATGCCGGGCGCGAAGGCGCCGCCGAGGAACTCGCCCTTACCGCTGATGACGTCGATGTTGGTCGAGGTGCCGAAGTCGACGATGATCGCGGGCCCGCCGAAGAGGGTGTAGGCGGCGAGGGTGTTGGTGACCCGGTCGGCGCCGACCTCCTTCGGGTTGTCGATGGCGAGGTGGACGCCGGTGCGGGTGCCGGGGCCGACCACCACGTGGGGCACGTTGCCGTAGTAGCGGTCGAGCATGCGGTGGATCTCGCGTCCGGCCTGGGGGACGGTCGAGCACAGGGCGACGCCGGTGATCTGGACGTTGTCCCCGGCGAGCAGGCCCTTGAGCATCAGCGCGAGCTCGTCGGCGGTGGCGCGCGAGTCGGTGCGGATGCGCCAGGAGTGCACGAGCTTGTCGCCGTCGAAGGTCGCCAGCACCGTGTTGGTGTTGCCCACGTCGATGCACAGGAGCATGAGCTTTCTAGCCTTCCCTGATGTCCAGAGCGATGTCGACGATCGGCGAGGAGTGCGTGAGCGCCCCCACCGAGATGTAGTCCACGCCGGTCTTGGCGTAGTTGAGGGCGGTGGACAGGGTGATGTTGCCGGTGGCCTCCAGTTCGGCGACGCCGCCGACCTGCGAGACCACCTGGGTGAGGGCCTGGGTGGACATGTTGTCGCACAGGAGGAAGTCGGCGCCGGCCTTGACCGCCTCGACGGCCTCCTCCACGGTGGTGACCTCGACCTGGACGCGCACGTCGGGGAACGCCGCGCGGACCCGGTCGTAGGCGGCGGTGATGCCACCGGCGGCGATGATGTGGTTGTCCTTGATCATGGCCACGTCGTAGAGGCCCATGCGCTTGTTGTCGCCGCCGCCGACGCGGACGGCGTACTTCTCCAGGTGCCGCAGGCCGGGGGTGGTCTTGCGGGTGTCCAGGACGGTCGCCTTGAACCCGTGCAGGGCCCGGGCGAAGGCGCGGGTGTGGGTGGCGACGCCGGACATGCGGCAGATCAGGTTGAGCGCGGAGCGCTCGGCGGTGAGCAGGGCGCGCGCGGGCCCGCTGACGGTGCCGAGGACGGTGCCGGGGCCGACCTCGGTGCCTTCCTCGACGAGGTACTCGAACGTCGCGGCGGTGTTGGACGCGGCCTCGAAGACCATCGCCGCCACGGGCAGCCCGGCGATGACGCCGGACTCGCGGGCGACGAGGTCGGCGGTGGCGACGGCGTCCTCGGGGATGGTGGCGACGCTGGTCACGTCGACGCCGGAGGGCCCGCCGAGGTCCTCGGCGAGGGTGGCGCGGGCGATGCGGGTGACTTCGAGCAGGTCCAGTCCGCCGTCTTCGATGCGTTCCACGGTCGACTTCACGCGATGGCCTCCCAGGTCGTGTTCATCTGGTCGTCTGGACCGATCGACGCCAGCAGGTGGCCCCGCCAGGCGTCATCGGCTTCGGGGAAATCCTCCCGCCAGTGGCATCCCCTGGTTTCGGTGCGGGCATGCGCGGCTGAGACGAGCGCCGCGGCGACGGTGAGGAGGTTGGTGACCTCCCACGTCTCGGTGCGGGGACGCCCCGAGCGGGCCTTGCCGAGGGCGCCGAGGGTCTCGGCGACCTCTCCCAGCCCCTCCGCCGAGCGCAGGACGCCCGCGCCGCGGGTCATCGCGCGCTGGAGTTCGGCGCGGGAGGTCGTGGACGCCACCCACTGCGAGCAGTCGCGCGGCACCGGCACCGGATCGGCCTGCCCGGGCAGGTCGCGGGCGATGTCGTCGGCGATGCGGCGGGCGAAGACCAGGCCCTCCAGCAGCGAGTTCGAGGCGAGCCGGTTGGCGCCGTGCACACCGGTGCAGGCCGCCTCGCCGCAGGCGTAGAGCCCGGCGACGGAGGTGCGGCCGTGCAGGTCGGTGCGCACGCCACCGGAGGCGTAGTGCGCGGCGGGCGCGACGGGGATGAGGTCGGTGACGGGGTCGATCCCGGCGGCCCGGCACGCGGCCAGGATGGTCGGGAAGCGCTCCTCCAGCATCGGACCGCCCAGGTGGCGGGCGTCGAGCCAGACGTGGTCGAGCCCGTCGCGGTGCATGACGCGGGTGATGCCCTTGGCGACCACGTCGCGGGGGGCGAGTTCGGCGAGCTCGTGCGCGCCGACCATGAAGCGCTTGCCGTCGGCGTCGACGAGGTGGGCGCCCTCGCCGCGCAGGGCCTCGGAGATGAGCGGCTGCCGGTCCCGCACGCCCGTCAGGTACAGGGACGTGGGGTGGAACTGCACGAACTCCAGGTCGGTGACCGCGGCCCCGGCGCGCAGGGCGAGCGCCACGCCGTCCCCGGTGGACACCGAGGGGTTGGTGGTGGTCGCGAAGAGCTGGCCGAGCCCGCCGGTGGCCAGGACGACGGCGCGGGCGAGGATGCCGCCGACGCCGTCCTCGGTGCCCTCGCCCAGGACGTGCAGGCTGACGCCGCAGGCGCGGCCGGAGGCGTCGGTGAGCAGGTCGAGGACGAGGGCGTGCTCGATGAGCCGGATCCACGGGTCGCGGTGGACGGCGGCGTGCAGCGCGCGCTGCACCTCCGCGCCGGTGGCGTCGCCACCGGCGTGGATGATGCGGTTGGCGCGGTGCCCGCCCTCACGGGTGAGGGCGAGCGAGCCGTCGGCGTTGCGGTCGAACTCGGCGCCGGCCCGGATGAGCTCGCGGACCTGCCCGGGGCCCTCGGTGACCAGGATCTTCACCGCGGCCGGGTCGCACAGGCCCACACCGGCGATCTCGGTGTCGACGGCGTGCGCCTCGGGGGTGTCGAGCGGGTCGAGGACGGCGGCGATGCCGCCCTGCGCCCAGCGCGTGGAGCCGTCGTCGAGGTTGTCCTTGGTGACGACGGTGACGTGCAGGCCCTGCTCCCGCAGGTGCAGGGCCGTGGTGAGACCGGCGATGCCGGAGCCGATGACGACGACGTCGGTGGTCTCGGTCCACGTCGGCTCGGCCGCCAGGAGCCTCTGGGGGATCTTGGGCAGCGCGGCCGGCGGGATCAAAAGGGGTGTGCTCACCGCTCGCCTCGGACGAACGCGGCCAGATCGGCCGACTGCCGCAGGCGCGACTCCTCGTGGACGTACATCATGTGCCCGGCCTCGTAGTACTCGAAGGAGATGTTCTCCTGGAGCTTCGGCGAGATCGCCAGCCGCGCCATGGTGGCCTCGGCGGCGAAGTGCGGGGTGGCCGCGTCGTGGTACCCGGCGGCGACGTGGACGCGCAGGTGCTCGTTGTTGCGCATCGCGTGGGCGAGCTTGTCGGCCACCGAGATGTTCTTGCCCTCGAACTCCTTGAAGGACCAGGGGTGGACCTTCACGGTGATGATCTCGTAGGGCAGGTCGCTCTCGTAGCCCAGCTCGGCGCGCAGGTAGTGGTTGAGCGCGGCGGTGTAGGGGCCCACGATCGCCGACATGGACGGGTCGGCCGACCAGTTCTCGCGGCCGTAGTCGCTGTCCTCGCCGGTGAAGCGGCCGTCGAGGCGGCCCACGACCAGGCGCTTCTCGCGCAGCAGCTCCGACTGGAAGCGGATGTGCTCCGGGCGCAGGTCGACGCGGTCCACGTAGGACTCCGACAGCCCGGTCAGGCGCGCGACGGTCGCCACGGCCTCCGCGCGCTCCTCCGGCGTCAGGCGCGCGCCCCGGTGCAGGGCCCACTGGTAGTCCTTCGAGGCGTACTCCTCGGCCTCGGCGACGACCTCGGCGAGCGGGCGGTCCCCGTGCAGGCCGTGGTAGTGGGCGGTGGCCGCGTACGTCGGCAGGTAGTAGACGTAGGGGTCGTCGTTGTGGTCGGTGAAGTCGATGGTGCCCAGGTCCAGCGTCGCCGAGATCAGCACCAGCCCATTGAGCTGCATGCCGTGCCGGGACTGGAGGTGCTCGGCCAGGGCCGCCGCGCGCAGCGTGCCGTAGGACTCGCCGCACAGGTACTTCGGGGACAGCCAGCGGTTGTTGCGGGTGATCCACATGCGGATCACCTCGCCGACGCTCTCCACGTCCTTGAGGTAGCCGTGGTACTCCCCGGCCTTGCCGCCCTCCACCGCCCGCGAGAAGCCCGTCGACATGGGGTCGATGAACACCAGGTCGGCGTGCCGCAGCAGCGTCTCGTGGTTGTCGGTGAGGCCATAGGGCGGGGGCAGCAGCTCACCGGCGTCGCCCATGACCACACGGCGGGGCCCGAGCAGGCCGAGGTGCAGCCACACCGAGGACGAACCGGGACCACCGTTGAACGCGAACAGGATCGGCCGGTTCTCACCGTCGACGGTGTAGGCCGTGACCGACATCTCCGCCTTCGCCTTGTGGCCGTCGAAGACGTCGTCGGTGTGCGTCTCCTCCCGCAGGACGACGCGTCCCGTGGTCGCGGTGTAGTGGAGATCCTCGTGACCAGGCGACACCAAGGTGTGCTGGCTGGTCACGAGGTCGTCCTTGGGCTCGGGGCGCTCGGCCTTCTCGGGGGTGTCGCTCATGGGAAGGCAGCCTACGTCTTAGTGGGCGCCGACGCCGATGGGCACCGCGTGCGGGGCCGGGCGGGGATCGCCCGCCGTGCCGGGCGCGGCCACCGACGGGTCGCCGCCGAGTCCGACGATGCGGTTGTCGGCGTCGACGTGCACGACCTTCGGCACGAACGAGCGGGCCGTGGCGTCGTCCATCTGCCCGTAGGAGATGAGGATGACCAGGTCACCCGGCTTCACCAGGTGCGCCGCCGCGCCGTTGATGCCGATCACGCCCGAACCGCGCTCGCCCGGGATGATGTAGGTCTCCAGCCGGGCGCCGTTGGTGATGTCCACGATCGCCACCTGCTCGCCGGGGAGCAGGTCGGCGGCGTCCAGGAGGTCCTCGTCGACGGTCACCGAGCCGATGTAGTGCAGATCGGCCTGGGTCACCGTGGCGCGGTGGATCTTGGACTTGAACATGGTACGGAGCAGCATTACTCGGCCTCCGCGATGTCGAGGGGGATGTTGTCGATGAGCCGGGTGGAGCCCAGGCGGCCGGCGAACAGTAGCCGGGCCGGGCCGGAGGTGGGCGCGGGACCCAGTTCCGGTGAGGTGACCTGCACATAGTCCAGGTCGACGCCCGCCGGGAGCTCGCCGATGACGCGCTCGCGGATCTCCTCCGCCGCGGCCCCCTTGGCGCCGAGGGCGGCACCGGACCGGAGGGCGGCGTGGATGCCCGGGGCGGCCTGGCGTTCGGCCGGGGACAGGTACACGTTGCGGCTGGAGCGGGCCAGCCCGTCGTCCTCGCGCACGGTCGGGACGCCCACGACCTCCACGGGGAACGACAGGTCGGTGACCATCTGCCGGACGAGGGTGAGCTGCTGGTAGTCCTTCTCCCCGAAGCACGTCACGTCCGGGCGGGTCACGTTCAGCAGCTTCGCCACGACCGTCAGGACGCCGGTGAAGAACCCCGGGCGGTAGGCGCCTTCGAGGAGCTCCCCCAGCGGGCCCGGGGTGACCTGGACCTGCGGGCGCCCACCGGGGTACATGTCCTCGCGGCTGGGCGCGAAGACCGCGTCGGCGCCCTCCTCCTCGCAGATGCGCAGATCGGCGTCGAGGGTGCGCGGGTAGCGGTCGAAGTCCTCGGTGGGCCCGAACTGGAGCGGGTTGACGAAGACGGTGACGATGAGGTGGTCGGCGCGGCCGCGCGCGTCCCGGATCAGCTCGCGGTGCCCGTCGTGCAGGGCGCCCATGGTCATCACCACGGCGACCGTGCCGGTCATCTCGCGGCGGACCTCGGCGAGGGTCGCCCGGTCGGGGACGAGTCGCGTCATTGCGATGCCTCCTGGGGTCGGTCGGCGAGCACGCCGAGCAGCGGTTCGGCCGCCTCGGGGCTGAGGCGGTGGGCGTCGATGGCGCGGTCGGCGGTGCGCCTGGCCAGCGCGAGGTAGGCGGCCACCGAGTCGGGCGCGGTCTCGGCGAGCGCGCTCAGGTGAGCCGCGACGGTCCCGGCGTCGCCACGCGAGACGGGCCCGGTGAGGGCGGCGTCGCCCAGGCGCAGCGTGTTGTCCAGGGCCGCCGACAGCAGCGGGCCCAGCATCCGCTCGGGCATCAAGACGCCCGAGGCGCGCAGGATGTCGCAGGCCTCGTTGACCAGGGTGACCAGGTGGTTCGCGCCGTGTGTGAGCCCGGCGTGGTAGAGCGCGCGGCGGTGCTCGGCGATGAACTCCGGCTCCCCGCCCATCTCCACGACCAGCGCCTCGCCGACGACGCGCGCGTCCTCGTGCGAGGTCACGCCCCAGGAGATGCCGGCGAGCCGGTCGAGGTCCTCGGCGCGCCCGGTGAAGGTCATCGCCGGGTGCAGCGCGAGCGCCAGCGCCCCCGCGTCGGTGGCGGGCCGGAGCACGCCGATGCCGTGCGCGCCGGAGGTGTGGGCGACGATGCGTCCCGGCACGAGATGGCCGGTGTCGGCGAGGCCCTTGACGAGGCCGGGGAGGGTGTCGTCCGGCACGGCCAGGACGAGGAGCTCGGCGAGATCGGCGACGCGCTCGGCGGGAGCGAGCTCGGCCTGCGGGATGAACCGCCCGGCCCGGTCGCGCGAGGCGTCGGAGACGGCCGTGGCGGCGATGACGTGGTGCCCGGCGCGGGCGAGCGCGGCACCGAGCACGGAGCCCACGCGTCCGGCGGAGATGATGCCCACGGTCAGTCGGGCGGCGTTCGTCATCGAACTCCTGTTCTGCGATCCAGTCCTGCCAGGGGTACCGGTCAACGTGGTCAAGTATCGCCTTCGGAGCGCTCGCGGGGGAGATGTTGCGACAGTGAGGTTAGGCACTCGTTACCACCCCATTTCGTCCTAAGCTGCGGGCATGCAGATTTCCGCGCCCTGGGGGCTCACCGCCTACGGCACCGGCACCGCCGTGGCGTCACCGGACCTCGCCCGCGTCCGCCTCGCCGCCGAACGCGTCGAACCCGACGCCGCCGCCGCGTTCGGGGCCACCCGCCTGCGCGTCGCGGCGATCCGCGAAGCGATGCGCGCACACGGCGTCCCCGACGAGGCGGTGCAGGAATCCCGGCTGACGCTGTCCTCGGAGTACGAGGGCTACGGCATCGAGCGGAAGTTCCTCGGCTACCGCTGCGAGGCCGGATTCACCGTCGAACTCGGCGACCTGGACATCGTCGAGCCGATGCTCGTCGCGGTCACCGACGCCGGGGCCAACCGCGTGGACGAGGTGACCTACACCGTCCGGGACGCGGCCGCGCTGGCGTCCCGGGCGCGGTCCCTGGCGGTGTCGGCGGCGCTCACGCGCGCGTCCGAGCTCGCCTCGGCGTCCGGCGTCCGGCTCGGGGCGGTCCTGCACGTGGAGGACCTGGACGCCGGGGACCCCGGGCCGGTGATGTACCGGATGGAGGCCATGGCGGCTCCGCCCATGCCGTCGGGAATGCAGCCGGGGGCGGTGTCGGTTCGCGCGTCGGTGCTGATGGGGTGGGCGCTGCTACGGGATTAGGTGACGGAGATCGGGTGGGAGCTCGGCGCGGACGCGATCCGGCGTGGTGGGGTCGGACAGGCGGCAGCGGGTGGCACGGCGGATCCCCAGGAATATGACGAAGACCTGCGCGATCAGCGGACTGAGACCGACCGGGAAGCCCGGCGTGTCCGCCAGGATCCACACGAAGCCCGGCATGTACCCGAGGACCAGCAGGGTCCGGGCGTTCCCGAGGACCACCCCACTCGGCGCGTTCCCGCCGACGAGCTCTTGGGCCCGCGCGTACCGCGCCAGTACCCCGGGCGCGACGTCCGGGTCGTCACAGGCGTCGTGCAGCAGCCGGTGGACCCGCTCACCGAGGTGGCCCGGGTCGGCAACGGAAAGGTGGCCGTCCTCTTCCACGTAGGTGCGCACGATCGCCGCCTGCGCGTAGGCGTGCGCCAGGAGGTGGCGTCCCCGGCGAGCGGTGACGTAGGCGTCCCGGGTGGCGGTGAGCAGGCGACCGGCGAGTTCGGGCACGTCGCCGCCGATGACGGGCGTGGGCTCCGGCCGCTCCCGCAGCACCCGGAGCAGGCCCACGACGACGGCGAAGGCACAGACGCCATAGATCACCAGCTCGACCAGCCGGTCCAGGTCAATGACGTAGTAGAGGATCGCCGCCACCGCGAGATTCGCGGCCACGCCGAGCCACGGCACCCACCCGACCGGCGCGGCGAGCCTGGCGGCGGCGCGCGAGGCGTTTTGGATGAGGGTGACGCGGTAGCGGAGGGCGTCGCCGGGGTCGAGGCGGGCGAGGAGGGCGGCGGCGAGGGCTTCGGGGGTCATGGGCGGACCAGGTCGCGGAGGCCGGGGAAGGCTTCGGCGATCTCGCGGAGGGCCTCTTCGCGATCCCGAGGACGCACACGCCAGCCCGCGACCGGGCAATCCGGCAGGGCCAGCTCCATTCCGGCGCCGATCGAGGCGGTGATCACCGGGCCGTACCCGAGGACCATCACGTACGGGTGGTCGGGTCCGGCCACCGCCATCGTCATCCCCAGGACGCCGATGGCGGTCCAGACGAGGTTCATCCGGGACGGGGTGCTCACCAGCAGCAGTGCCCGGTCCAGGCGGGCGAGGGTGAGGCGGTCGCAGGACTCGTCGGTGGCGGTGCGGTGTACCAGCGAATGCAGCCATTGCGCGGCCCGTTTGCGCCGCCGGCCGAAAGGCGGTCGCGGCGGATCCGCGTCCGGCAGCTCGCCGCGAGCCTCCGCCCACACCCGCGCGGCGAACGCGCGGGCGTGCACGACGCGGCCGAGTGAGCGGTGCCGGGGCTTCAGCGCGCGGAATGCGGCGTCGACGGCGTCCATGAGCGCGTCGGGAGTCGCGTCCGGGACCGGCGCGGCCATCACCGGGCGGCTCGGCCACCGCCCGACCACGATCACCGGTGTCACGACAAGGGCGAAGGCACCCATGCCCAGCAGAGCCTTGAGCGGCCAGGTCATGTCGGACAAGCCGATGATGACCACCGCCGCCGTGACCAGCGCGGTGACGACGAGGCGTGCGATCAGGCCCGTCCACCGCGCCCTGGTGATCTCGGCGTCGGCGGCCGCGAGGTGCTCGCGCAGCTCGACCGCCCCCAGCCCCGCCGCGAGGCGGTCGGCTTCGGCGAAGTACCTCACGAGACCTCCAGGTGGTCGCGGGCGATGAGCTCGCGGAGGCCCGGGAACACCTCGGCGATCTCGCGGAGGGCCTCTTCGCGGTCCCGGGGAGGCCACGACGAGAACGAGTGCGGGCAGGCGGGCATGGCGCCGTCCAGCACCGGCCTCATCAGGGACCCGAGCAGCCCACACACTCCGCCGCTCATCGCGGGTGAGAAGGCCGTCACCACAGCGCCCACGCCCACGGCAGCAACGCCGAAGGCGATCCAGGGCAGCCTCGCGCGCGGGCCGTGGTCCACCAGCAGCGAGGCGCGGTCCAGCCTGGCGAGCGTGGCTCGGCTGCGGTCGTCATGGGACTCGCGGCCGGCCAGGTCATGGGTCAGGCCGTGCAGCCAGTGCGCTGCTCTGGCCCGCCGCCGGTCGAAGGGCCGGTGCGGCGGATCCGCGTCGGGCAGCTCGCCGCGAGCCTCGGCCCACACCTGTGCGGCGAACGCGCGCGCGTGCAGGACCGGGCCGAGTCGCCGATGGCGGGGCCGGAGGGCACCGAAGGCGTCATCGACGGCCGCCACGAGCGCGTCGTGGGTCGCGTCCGGCACGGGCTCGACCACCCCCGGCCTGCCGGGGCGGCGGGCCACCAGGAGCATCAGGGTGAGAAGGGCGGCGAACACGCCCGCTCCGAGCAGTGCTCTGAGCGGCCACGGCGAGTCCAGGCGACCGATGAGCATCACGGCGGCCGCCGCGAGTACGGCCATGGTCGCGTACGCGGTCACGCCTCTCCACCGCGCTCTGCCCACGGCCGCGTCGGCGGCCGCGAGGTGCTCGCGCAGCTCGGTCTCCCCCAGGGCGGCAGCGAGGCGGTCGGCCTCGGCGAAGTACCTCACGAGACCTCCAGGTAGCCGCGCACGACGGGGTGCGGGAACGCCTCCGCGACGTCCCGGAGCACGGCCTCCCGGTCGGCGACCGGCTTCGTCGTCGCCCGGCACCATGGCTGCGGTGAATCGGGCTTGGGGATGTGGCCCGACACCAGCCGCAGCGCGTGGTCCAGTCGCGCGAGACGGCGGCGGGCGGTGTCCGGGTCGGGTCCGTCGAGCAGCTCGGCGGCGGTGTCGTGCAGGACGCGGTCGAGGCGGGCGACGGCGTCACCCCGGTCGGTGCCGGGTGGGGTGCCGGGGCCATAGAGCTGCCGGAGGCCGTCGTGGGTCTGCGCCCAGGCGCGGGCGGCGCAGGCGAGGGCGTGGACGAGCGGGCCGGGGCGGCGGGGTTGGGTGCGGGACACGTGCCACCGCAACTCCCCCAGCCCCAGCCCGGCGGCGAGGCGGTCGGCTTCGATGAAGCGGCGGGTCATCCCGGGGCTCCGGGTACGGAGAAGGCGATCATGGCGGGCACTCCATGGGCGGTGGGCGGTACTTCACGTGGGCGGGGGCGAGCATACGGCCTCAGCGCATCAGCTCCCGCAGCACGGGATCGCCGCTCACCGAGAAGAGCCAGCGGGTGTGCGCGTCGTCGGCGCGGACGTCGAAGGCCGCGTAGCTCGACGGGGGGTACTCGTGGCAGGGGTCGAGGCGGGTCAGCTCGATCGCGCCGAGGCAGACCACGGCGGCGGCCAGCCCGAGGAGGCCGCCGAGGAAGGCGGCCACGAGCAGCGGCGGCAGCGTCACGACCAGACGAGCGGGCAGTCCACCGGGAGCACGCCAGGTGTAGCGGAGGACGTGGTCGGCGCGGGCGAGTATGCGCCGGCCCGCCGGGTGGTACAGGGAGTGATACCAGTACTGGTGGACCATCCGGTGCGCGGTGGCGGCCACGTTCCAGCGCAGGCCGGTGGCCCGCATGGCGCGCATGGCGGGGCTCGCGTCATGACGTTCGAGAAAGGGGACACGCCCGAAGCGCTGGTAGCCCGCGCCCGGCGTGTACGGGGGGATCGCGCCCAGGTTGAGGACGTCCCAGGCTCGCGCCAGGCACGCGGCGGTGTGCGCGAGGCGGCCGCCGTGGGAGCCTTGCGCTCCGTGCGTGGCGAGGGCCACGCCGATCTCGCGGACGATCGCGGCCACGTCGCCCTCCGCCTCACCGCCGGGCTCCGGGGAGGGCGATGGGGGACGGGAGCGCAGGAACACCGCGGCGAGTGTGAGGGGGAGGACGGCCGCGATCCCCCAGAACCGGGCGTCGAGCAGGTGGCAGGCCGTCCCGGCCGCCAGGCCGAGGAACGCCAGGACGACGCGGGGTCCGGTGTCGAGGAGCCACCGCCGCACCGGGCGCAGATCGCGGGCGAGTAACTCCCGCAGCTCCGTCAGGGTCGCGTCCAGGACGCGGGTGCGCTCATCGCCCGCCTCGCCGCGTCGCAGCAGGATGATTGCGGCGGCGGCGAGCCGGTCGGCGTGGGCGAGGTCGGACACGGGCATCTCCCATCCGGCGTGCCAGACTCCCAGGATGCTCCCCTGGCGCAAGGCCATCCGCGAGGCCCTCTACGGCGTCGACGGCTTCTACCGCCGCAACCGCCCGGCCGGGCACTTCCACACCTCCGCCAGGTCGCCGGTGTTCGCCGAGGCGATCCTGCGAGTGGTGAAGGAGCTGGACGCCGCGCTCGGCCATCCCGCGGAGTTCGACCTGGTCGATGTGGGCGCGGGCGAGGGCGAGCTGCTGACGGGCGTCCTCGAACTGGCGGACGACGGGCTCGCCGCCCGACTCAGGCCGGTCGGAGTGGAGCTGCGACACCGCCCGGTGGGCCTGGACGCCCGCATCGGGTGGCGGGACGTGCCGCCGTCGCGGGTGACGGGCCTGATCACCGCGTGCGAGTGGCTGGACAATGTGCCGCTCGACGTCGTGGTGCGCACCGAAACCGGCGTCCGCCTCGAACGCGTCGACGCGCACGGTGTCACGGAGCCCGGCGAGCCGGTCGCCGATCCGTGGCTGGACGCGTGGTGGCCCGACGGGGAACGCGCCGAGATCGGGCGCCCGCGCGACCTGGCGTGGGCGACACTGGTGTCCACAGTGGAGCGAGGGGCGGCGCTGGCGGTGGACTACGGGCACCTCAAGGCCGCGCGGCCCGCGCACGGCACCCTCACCGGGTTCGCCCACGGGCGGCAGGTGCCGCCGGTGCCGGACGGCTCGCGCGACATCACCGCGCACGTGGCCATGGACGCCGTCGCGGCGGCGGGCGTGCGCGCCGGGGCCACGGCCACGAGCCTCGCCACGCAGCGAGAAGCCTTGCGGGGACTGGGTTTCAGCACGGAGAGGCCGCCGCTGGCGCTCGCCTCGGCCGACCCCGGCGGGTACCTGCGGGGCCTGTCGCGGACGGGGGAAGTCGCCGAACTGACCGATCCGGCCGGATTGGGTGCGCACTGGTGGCTCTTGCAGCGAGTAAGTTGCTGAGCATGACGCGGGAGATGACCGTCGGCGTCGGCGCGGGCGCCGACCACCTCGACACCACCGAGATGGTCCTGAACATCGGGCCGCAGCACCCGTCGACGCACGGCGTCCTGCGGCTGAAGCTGAAGCTCGACGGCGAGCGGGTCACCGCGTGCGAGCCGGTCGTGGGCTACATGCACCGGGGCGCGGAGAAGCTGTTCGAGGTGCGCGACTACCGGCAGATCCTGATGCTGGCCAACCGGCACGACTGGCTCTCGGCGTTCTGCTCCGAGCTGGGCGTCGCGCTGGCCGTGGAGCGGCTGATGGGCATCGAGGTGCCGGAGCGGGCGGTGTGGCTGCGCACGGCGCTCGCCGAGCTGAACCGCGTCCTCAACCACCTGATGTTCCTGGGCTCCTACCCGCTGGAGATCGGCGCGATCACGCCGGTGTTCTACGCGTTCCGGGAACGCGAGGTGCTCCAGGGGGTCTTCGAGGAGGCCGCCGGTGGGCGCATGCACTTCATGTTCAACCGGATCGGCGGGCTGAAGGAGGAGGTCCCGGTCGGCTGGACGGGGCGCGCCCGCGAGGCGATCGGGCTGGTCCGCAAGCGGATGCCCGATATCGACAAGCTCATCACCCGCAACGAGATCTTCCTGGCCCGCACCAAGGGCGTCGGCGTGCTGACGCCGGAGAAGGCCGTCGCCTACGGGGTGAGCGGACCAGTCGCGCGGGCCTCGGGCGTCGACTTCGACCTGCGCCGCGACGAGCCGTACCTGGCCTACGGCGAGCTGAAGGTGCCGGTGGTGACGCGGACGGCCGGTGACTGCCACGCGCGCTTCGAATGCCTGCTGGAGCAGGTGTACGTCTCGCTCGACCTGGCCGAGGAGTGCCTGAACCGGGTGGACGCCATCAGCGGGCCGGTGAACGTGCGGCTGCCGAAGGTCGTGAAGGCGCCCGAGGGGCACACCTACGCGTGGACGGAGAACCCGCTCGGCGTCAACGGGTACTACCTGGTCTCGCGCGGGGAGAAGACGCCCTACCGGCTGAAGCTGCGCACCGCGTCCTACTCGAACGTGCAGGCCCTGGCCACGCTGCTGGAAGGCTGCCTGGTGCCCGACCTGGTGGCGGTGCTGGGCTCGATGTTCTTCGTGGTCGGCGACGTCGACAAGTAGCGCTCCATCCACTCAGGACGGCCAGCCGCGGTACTCCTCGTCCTCGCGACGGCGGTGGCGGCGCGGCTCCTGGTGGTACTGGGGCTGCGGGTACTGCTGCTGGGCGGCGCGCTGACGCTCGTGCTGCTGCCGGATCCAGAACGCCGAGGTGTCCTCTTTGGACAGCCGCGGCCCGGGGGCGTCGGTGCGCGGCTCCTCGTGGCGGCGCATGGCCTCGTCCCGGCGCAGCGCGTCGATCCAGGCCTCGGTGCGCGGATCGTCCCCGGCGTGCCGGCTGCGGGGAATGCGGGTCTGGCGGGGATCGGGCGCGGGCACGGCCGGCTGGACGCTGGGGCCGCCCCGGGTGACCGGGTTGCGCGGCGCGGGCACCTGCGCGCGGGCGACCACGCGCTCGGGCTCCTCGGTGTGGCGATGCCTGCCGGAGGCGGGCGAAGAGGGCTGCCTGCCGGACGAGGGTGAGGGCGCGGGCGAAGGCGGGGGTGCGGGCGGGGGCGGCGGTACCGGAGGCGGAGTCGGCGCGGGCGGTTCGGCCCGCCGGGGCAGGTTCGCCGGGACCGCCCGCAGTAACGGCTGCTGGCCGGTGTGCAGGCCGTCCAGCGCGGTCCGGGTCTGCTGCACCGAGCCCAGGAGCCGGGCGCACATGTCGTCCACCACCAGTTTCAGGTCGCGGATCTCGGTGCGCGCGGTGACGATGGCGACGCGGGCGGCCTCATCGGCCTCGGCGGCGTCGCGGCGGGCCAGGGCCAGTTGCCGGGACAGGTCCTCGAAGGTCACGTCGGCGTCGGAGCGCAGGCCGACGGACAGTCCGATGAGGACGATCGAGGTCACCGCGAGCAGGACGGCGACGTCGGACGGACCACCACCGTCCTCCACCAACAGCACGCCCGCCGCCACCGGCGCGAGCCCCACCCCGCACCAGAAGAGCACCGCGAGCGCTCGTCCTCCCCGCCGCCTCGGCGTGGGCGTCGAGGGTGGCATAAGGCCAGACCATACGCCCGATTTCGGGGGAAGGGAAGGGTGAGGCGGGTGTCGGGTTCCCGGCTCGGGCGGATGATTGGGTCCACTGTCGACGGTGTCTTCGACCGTGCCCTTTCGGCACCCCCGCGGGCGGCGTCCCGGCGGTATCGTCGGCGCATGTCGCCCCAAACGCGTCCCGCCACCTCCCGTGACGTCTCGGTGCTGTCCGGATTCGTGCTGTTCTGCGGCTTCGTCGCCGAGATCTGGTCGCTGGTCTGGGTGTTCACCGGCAACGACAAGGCCGTGCCGATCGCCATCGTCGGCATCGGCCTGGCCCTGTGCGGCATCGGGATCCGGCTGCACCCGGCCCGGTCTACGCCACCCGCGCCCCTGCTCGCAGCACGGACCGCACCAGCGGCACCCCCGGCCGATACGCCAAATGGAGAGCGCTAGGCGCGTCCAGGACCACCAGGTCGGCCCGCGCGCCCGGCACCAGACGGCCGATGTCGGTGCGGCGCAAGGCCTTGGCGCCGCCGGCGGTGGCGGCCAGGATCGCCTCCGGGACGGTCATGCGCATCTCGCGGACGGCCAGGGCGATCATCAGCGGCATCGAGCTGGTGTAGCAGGACCCGGGGTTGCAGTCGCTGGCGATGGCCACGTTCACCCCGGCGTCGATGAGGCGGCGGGCGTCCGGATACGGCTGGCGGGTGGAGAACTCCACACCCGGCAGCAGAGTGGCCACAGTAGACGATGAAGCCAGGGCGTCGACGTCGGCGTCACTGAGGAACGTGCAGTGGTCGGCGCTGGCCGCGCCCAGCTCCACCGCCAGCCGCACCCCCGGCCCCTCGGTGAGCTGGTTGGCGTGGACGCGCAGGCCCAGCCCGCGTTTGGCGGCGGCGGTGAGGATCTCGCGGGCCTGGTCGCCGTCGAAGGCGCCACGCTCGCAGAACACGTCGGCCCACTTGGCGTAGGGCGCCGCCGCGTCCAGCATCTCCCCGGCGGCCAGGGCCACGTAGGCGTCGGCGTCGGTGCCGGCGGGGACGACGTGCGCGCCCAGGTAGGTCGTCTCGGCGGTGAACTCGCGGGCCAGGCGCAGGCTGCGGGCCTCGTCGGCGACGGTGAGCCCGTAGCCGCCCTTGATCTCGATGGTCGTGGTGCCCTGCCGCAGGGCCTCCTCGACGTGCCGGGCGGCGTTGGCGCGCAACTGCTCGTCGGAGGCGGCGCGGGTCGCGGCGACGGTGGTGCGGATGCCACCGGCGGCGTAGGGCTGCCCGGCCATGCGCGCGGCGAACTCGCCCGCGCGGTCACCGGCGAAGACGAGGTGGGCGTGGCTGTCGACGAAACCGGGCAGGACCGCGCCCCCCTCGGCCGACAGGCGCTCGTCGGCGTCCGGGGCCTGCGCGGCCGGGCCGATCCAGGCGACCTCGCCGTTCTCGACGACGAGCGCGGCATCGGTGAGGACGCCGGTGGGGCCCTCGCCGTGGGCGGGGTCGCAGGTGGAGAGTTCGGCGATGTCGGTGATCAGCAGGCTCACGCCACGAGGGTAGCGGTCGCGGTGTGCGGGCCCGCCGGGACGCGCGGGGTCGCGCGGGGGTGACGGGACCCCCTACCTTGTGCAGCACCCCTCCCGCCGACCCGAGGTGCCCCATGCATCAGCTCCGCCGGCCGCGCGCCGTCCTGCTGTCCGCCGCCGCCGTGGCCGCCGTCATCTTCGTCGGCGCCGGCGCGTTCCTGGCCGCGTCCTCGGCGCACCGCGTCAGTCCGGTGTGGACGGCCGGGTTCGGCGACCGGGGCCTGCCCTTCGCCACCGAGACCACCGCCGACCGGGTCGTGGTCACCACCGACTTCGCCGTGGTCGTCCTCGACCGCGACAACGGCGAGCGGCTGTGGCGGCGCGACCTCGACGAGGGCGACCGGACCCTGGACTCGCGGGTCCCGCGCCTGTTCGGCGACACCGTCGTGGTGCCCCGCGACGGCTTCTACGCCTTCGAGGGCGTCGACCTGGACACCGGCGAGACCCGCTACACCGTGAAACTCGACGCCGGCGAGACCTACGTCGCGGTGCCCGCGCCGGTCATCGTCACGCGCCTCTGCGATCCGGACGGCTGCCGCTTCCGGGGCCGCGACGCCGCCACCGGCGCGGTGGCCTGGGAGGGGCAGATGATCGTGGGCGACGCGCAGGAACCCGAATGGCCGCGCGAACTGGGCGGCGACACCTTCAGCGCGCTGCGCCGGACCCCCGTCGGCTACGGGATCATCGGCTCCGGCCGCGGCGCGGTGGCCGTCGACCTGGCCACCGGCGCGACCCTGTCGACCTGGCACGACAGCGACATCACCGCCTTCGACGGACACGTCCTGGGCCGCAACGGCGACACCGTGCGCGGACTCGACCCGGTCACCGGCGGCGAGCTGTGGCGGGCCGGCGACCGCGGCACCATGTTCAGCTCCAACGGCCGCCTGGTCTTCGGGACGCCCGAGCGCAACTTCATCACCGGCCCCTACCTCGTCACCGGCGACGACGGGAACGCCCGCGAAGGCGACACGCTCGGGCGGCTGCTGATCGGCGCCGCCGACTCCGGGGACGTCTTCTTCAATCCCGCCACCGGGACCCTGGAGGGTCCCTCGTGGATGGTCCACATCGGTGGGCGCGCCCCGGACACCGCGCAGCTGATCGGCGACCGGCTGATGCTGTCCAGTGGCCCGCGCACCTGGCTGATCAACACCGCCAGCGGCGCCTACGCCCGCATCCAGGGCCAGGGCTTCGCGCTCACCGACGACGGACTGGCCGCCGTCGGTGGCGACGGGATGTACTTCTACGAGATCTAGGCCGGGATCAGCTCTCCCGCATCGGGATCCGCACGTCCTTCTCCTCGGCGACGCGCTCGGCGATGTCGTAACCGGCGTCGACGTGCCGGATGACGCCCATGCCCGGGTCGTTGGTGAGGACGCGGCGGATCTTCTCCCCCGCCAGGGCCGTGCCGTCGGCGACGGTGACCTGCCCGGCGTGGATGGAGCGGCCGATGCCGACGCCGCCGCCGTGGTGGATCGACACCCACGACGCGCCCGAGGCCACGTTGACCATCGCGTTCAGCAGCGGCCAGTCGGCGATCGCGTCCGAACCGTCCAGCATGGACTCCGTCTCGCGGTAGGGCGAGGCCACCGAACCGCAGTCGAGGTGGTCGCGGCCGATGACGATCGGGGCCTTGAGGGTGCCGTCGGCGACCATCTCGTTGAAGCGCTCACCGGCCTTGTCGCGCTCGCCGTAGCCGAGCCAGCAGATGCGCGCGGGCAGGCCCTGGAAGGCGACCCGCTCACCGGCCATCTTGATCCAGCGGGCCAGGGACTCGTTCTCGGGGAACAGGTCGAGGATGGCCTTGTCGGTCTTGGCGATGTCGGAGGGGTCGCCGGACAGCGCGGCCCAGCGGAACGGGCCCTTGCCCTCGCAGAACAGCGGCCGGATGTAGGCGGGCACGAACCCGGGGAACGCGAAGGCGCGGTCGTAGCCGCCGAGCTTGGCCTCGCCGCGGATGCTGTTGCCGTAGTCGAAGACCTCGGCGCCGCCGTCCATGAACCCGACCATGGCCTCCACGTGCTTGGCCATGGCCTCGCGGGAGCGGTCGGTGAACTCCTCGGGCTTCTTGGCGGCGTAGTCGGGGGCGTCGCCGGGGTCGATGCCCTCGGGGAGGTAGGCGAGCGGGTCGTGCGCGGAGGTCTGGTCGGTGACGATGTCGATCGGCACGCCCATGCGCAGGAGCTGCGGGACGAGGGTGGCGGCGTTGCCGACCACGCCCACCGAGAGCGCCTTCTTGGCGGTGCGGGCGTCCACGGCGAGCTTGACGGCCTCGTCGAGGTCGGCGGCGACGACGTCCAGGTAGCGGGTCTCGACGCGGCGGCGCAGGCGCACGGGGTCCACGTCGATGATCAGGCAGGCGCCGCCGTTCATGGTGACCGCGAGGGGCTGCGCGCCGCCCATGCCGCCGCATCCGGCGGTGAGGGTGAGGGTCCCGGCGAGGGTGCCGCCGAAGCGCTTCTCGGCGACGGCCGCGAAGGTCTCGTAGGTGCCCTGGAGGATGCCCTGGGTGCCGATGTAGATCCACGAGCCGGCGGTCATCTGCCCGTACATGGTGAGCCCGAGCTGCTCCAGGCGCCGGAACTCCGGCCAGGTCGCCCAGTCGCCGACGAGGTTGGAGTTGGCGATCAGGACGCGCGGCGCCCACTCGTGGGTCTGCATGACGCCCACGGGACGGCCCGACTGGACGAGCAGCGTCTCGTCGGCCTTGAGGGTGGTCAGGGTGCGCAGGAGAGCGTCGAAGCTCGGCCAGTCGCGCGCGGCCTTGCCCGTCCCGCCGTAGACGACGAGCTGGTCGGGCGCCTCGGCGACGTCCGGGTCGAGGTTGTTCTGGAGCATCCGGAACGCGGCCTCGGTCTGCCAGTTGTCGCAGGTCAGGGACGTGCCGATGGGGGAACGCACCGGACGGGGGCCGCTCACGGGAGCGTCGCTGCTCAGGGTCATACGGCCGAGACTACTAAGGCCCGGGCGCGCGGAGAGGGGGGCGGCTGATCTTGGGTCAGTCAGTGAAGGCGGCCGCGATCGCGATGGTGACGGCGAAGGCGTACACGCCCAGCCCGAAGGCCAGGCCGAGCAGCCCGGGGACGAGGTTCGCCCACCGGCCCGCGCCGTCGGCGGCCACGGCGATGGACGGGTCGCGCGGGTCGTAGCTGACGGCGAGGGTGGTGCCCGAGGCCAGGGTCCAGCCGGTGGCGTATTCACGGTCCCGGTCGCGGTCGTCGCGGTAGACGTAGGTGAGCCGCCCGGAGTGCTTGTCGAGGATGCGCGCGGTGACGGTGATCCCGCGCCGGGGCAGCCGCCAGCGGTGCAGCGCCCCCGGCACCCGCACGGCCGCCCAGGCGAGGGCGAGCGCGCCGATGGCGGCGATGGTGAAGGTGATCGCCGGGTACCACAGGTCGCGTGCGGCGAAGGCGAGCGCGCTGGGCGCGATGGTCAGGACGAGGGCGACGCCGGTGAACAGCCGCCGCTCTCGGCGGCGGCGGGTCTCGGCCGGGTCGGCGTCGCGGGTCATACCCCGATCCTAGGGACCGCGAGGGAGTCGGGAGCTCGCCCGAACGGGTCTCAGGCGGCCGGGCGCACCCCGCCTTCGAAGGTGCGCACGACGAGGTCGACGACTCCGCCGCGCGCGATCTGGCCCTTGGCCCCGGCCTCGCCGCCGGTGTAGGTGACCGCCCAGAGGATCTGCTGGACCCAGTCGACGCTCATCGCGGGGTCGACCGCGCCTTCGTCCCGGGCGCGTTCGATGAGGGCGCGCACGGCCGCGTCGGCCTCGGCGGGGCCGGGCCCGGCGTCCACCTCGGGCACGCCGGCGGGTTCACCCCATACGAACAGGGACCGCTCGTAGGTCTCGACCATGGCCGCGATCAGCCGCCGCAGGGCCTCGCGGGCGGGTCCCTCGTGGGGGCGGGCGGCGAGGACGTTCTCGGCGATGGCGCGCAGGGAGTCGGCGACGGTGGCGCGGACGAGGTCCTCGCGGTCGGGGAAGTAGCGGTGGAGGGTCGTGCGCCCGACCCCGGCGGCCTCGGCGATCTCGGCGAGCGTGGCGGCCCGGTTGCGGCCCAGCGCCGAGGCGGCCGCGGCGAGGATCGCCGCGCGGGTGCGGTTGCGGACGGTCATGCCCAGATTATCTACTGGAACACTCGCGTTCCATAGTGGTACTTTCGAAATCCAGATTGGAGGACCAATGCTCATAGCCGAGGACCTGCGGAAGTCCTTCCGCGCCACCCCCGCCCTCACCGGCTTCTCCCTGACCGTGGCAGCCGGGCGCGTCTGCGCGCTGCTCGGCCCCAACGGCGCGGGCAAGACCACCGCCGTCCGCGTCCTGGCCACCCTCACCCGCCCCGACGCCGGGAGCGGCAGCGTGGCCGGAGTACCGCTGTCCGACGTCAAGGCCGTCCGCGAGCGCATCGCCATCGTCGGGCAGGAGGCGACCGTCGACGAGATCCTGACCGGGCGCGAGAACCTGGTCATGTGGTCGAAGCTGCACCACCTGCCCGACCCGCGCGCCCGCGCCACCGAGCTGCTGGCGGCCTTCGGGCTCACCGGCGCCGCCGACCGGCGCGTCAAGACCTACTCCGGCGGCATGCGGCGGCGCCTGGACCTGGCCGCCGCGCTCGTCACCCGCCCGGCCGTGCTGTTCCTCGACGAACCCACCACCGGCCTCGACCCGCGCGCCCGCGCCGAGACCTGGCGCGCGGTCCGCGAGGTCGCCGCCGCCGGGACCACCGTCCTGCTCACCACCCAGTACCTGGAGGAGGCCGACCGGCTCGCCGACCGCGTCGCCGTCCTCGACCACGGGCGCGTGGTCGCCGAGGACACCCCCGCCGCGCTCAAGGCACGGCTCGGCGGCGACCGCGTCGAACTGGTCGTGGGCGAGGAGGACTTCGCCGGGGCCGCCGCGCTCATCGGCGGCGAGGGCGATCCGGAGACCGGGCGGCTGACCGTGCCGGGCGGGGTGGCCGAGCTGGTGGCCGTCCTGCGCCGCCTGGACGACGCGGGCGTCACCCCGCGGGACGTGGCGCTGCGGCGTCCCACGCTCGACGAGGTGTTCCTGAGCCTGACGGGAGGCCCGCGATGATCCGCGACGCGCTGGTGCTCACCCACCGGGGCCTGATCCACTGGCGGCGCAACCCGATGGTGCTGGTCTCGGGGCTGACCTACCCGATCGTGATGGTCGGGCTGTTCGGGCTGATCCTGGGCAGTGCGATGGTGGTGCCGGGTGGTGGCGAGTACGCCGAGTTCTTGATGCCGGGGATGTTCGCGCAGGCCATGGCCAACGGGCTGCTCACCACCTCGGTCATCGTCGCCACCGACGCCCGCCGCGGCGTCACCGACCGCGTCCGCACCTCACCCGTCTCACCGGCCTCGGTCGTCCTCGGCCGCTCGGTCACCGACCTGGTCAACTCCGTCTTCGAGCTGATCGTCCTGGTCGCCTGCGGCCTCGCCATCGGCTGGACGGCCCACGGGAGCCTCCCGGCCGCCCTCACCGCGATCGGGCTGCTCCTGCTACTGCGCTGGGCCATGGTCTGGCTCGGCATCTACCTCGGCCTGTCCCTCACCCCCGAGGCCGCCGGAATGGGCTGGATGGTCCTGCTGCCGCTGACCATGCTCGCCAACACCTTCGTCGCCCCCGAACAACTCCCGGCCTGGCTGGGCGTCCTGGCCGAATGGAACCCACTGTCGGCCACCGTCTCGGCCTGCCGCGAACTCTTCGGCAACCCCGGCGCAGACGGCAAAGTACTCCCGGCGGTGCTGTGGCCCCTGCTCATCATCGGCGTCTTCGCACCCTTGAGCGTCCGCAGGTTCACCCGACTCTCCTAAAGTGACCTCATGACGACGCCAGAGGGCCGCCTCGAAGCCGATCCGCCCCCGCCGCCCCCCACGGCCGTCGGCACGCTCGAACCACCCCCGCCCCCGCCACCGGCGGCCCGGCCGGAGTCGACGTGGGGCCCGTTCGCCGCGATCTACACCGTCCTGGCCGGGCTGTGGGCGGTGGCGTGGACCTTCCTGTTCCAGGGCGGCGGATGGGTCGTCTGGCAGATCGGGCTCCTCTACAACCAGGACAGCGGGCGCGCCTTCTGGCCCGGCGTCACCATCGCCGGGGCCGTCACGGTCGCCCTGGCCATGCTGCCGATGCTGTTCATGCGCCGCTGGCCGGCCGCGTGGGCCGCCGGTGGCGCGTGGCTGGGGGCGTCCGTGGCGATGCTGCTGCTGGCCGCGCCCAAGCTCGTCCCCGGCGTGGTCAACGAGCTGGCGCTGGCCGCGCAGGGCGCGCTGGCGCTGCTCATCGCGGTGGTGGCGTGGCTGATCCGGCGCCCGCGGCGCAGCGAGCCGCAGCCGTCCGGCCGGTACTGGTGGGCGGCGGTCGTCGGCCTGGCCGCGTTCGTGCCGTGGACGTGGGCGGGCGCGCTGGGCTCGTGGTGGGAGACCGGCGCGGCGGTGCTGGCCGCCGCGGGCTGCGCAGCCCTGGCCGCGACCGTCCTCGGCGAGCGCTTCTGGGCGCCCTTCGTCGACGGACCGGCGTGGCGGCGGGTCCTGGGCGGCGGCGCCACCGCGGGCGTCGCGCTGTTCATGATCGGCACCGGCTTCGGGGCGACGGGAGTGCAGCTGCTGGTCATGACCGTCGCCGCGGCCCTCGGCTTCGCGATCGCGGCCCTGCAGACCGGCGCGCGCGCCGGGCGCGTGGTGGCCCTCGCGGTCGGACCGGCGGTGCTGGGTCCCCTGGCGTTCGTGGACTCCGACGAGTTCGTGCCGCTGGTCACCGGTCCCGAGTTCGGGACCTGGGCGGGCTGGGCGGCGCTGATCGCGGTCGGCGCGGCCTGGCTGGCCGGGCTGGTCTACGCGCTGCTGTCCTCGCGGATCATCCGGCTGCCCGCCGTGGGCGCCGGGGTCACGGTCGTCGCGCTGGCCGCCGCGTGCGCCGTCTACTACACCGCCGGTTCGCCGGGGACCTTCGGCGAGCGCCTGTTCGTGGTGATGGGCGGGCAGGCCGACCTGTCGGGCCTGGAGTTCCTGCCCCGCGAGCGGCGGCTGACCGAGACCTACCAGCGCCTCACGGCATACGCCGAGGCCACCCAGAAGGAGCTGCGGGCCGAACTCGACTCGCGCGGGCTGTCCTACACGCCGTTCTACCTGGTCAACGCGATCGCGGTGGACACCGGACCGGAGTCGCGGCCCTGGCTGGAGGAGCGCGGCGACGTCGCGCGGGTGCTCATCGCGCCGCGCACGCGCCCGGTGCCCGCGCCCGCCTCCCCCATCCACGGCGACACCGCCGTCAACGGCGTCCAGCCGAACATCACCCAGATCGGCGCGCCCGAGGCGTGGGCGAAGGGCTTCGACGGCACCGGCATCACCATCGGCATCGCCGACTCCGGCGTCGACGGGACGCACCCGGCGCTGGCCTCGGGGTACCGGGGCGGCGCGGACTCCTGGTTCGACCCGGTCAACGGCACGAGCGCGCCCAACGACCCCAACGGGCACGGCACGCACGCGCTGGGGCTGGCGCTGGGACGCGACGGGATCGGCGTGGCACCCGGGGCGTCCTGGATGGGCTGCGCGAACCTGCCGCGCAACATGGGCAACCCCATCGACTACACCGCGTGCCTCCAGTTCATGCTCGCGCCCTTCCCGCAGGGCGGCGACCCGTTCACCGCCGGGGACCCCTCCCGCGCGCCGGACATCATCACCAACTCGTGGGGATGCCCGGGCATGGAGGGCTGCTCCGGCGACGTGCTGCGCCCGGCCGTCCAGGCGCTGACCGGGGCGGGGATCTTCTTCGCGGTGGCCGCCGGGAACACCGGCCCCGACTGCGGTTCGGTCGCCGACGAGCCCGCCGACCTCCCCGAGTCCTTCTCGGTCGGGGCGGTCAACAAGAGCGGCGAGGTCACCGAGTTCTCCAGCCGCGGCCCGTCCTCGGTCGGCAAACCCGACGTGGTCGCCCCCGGCGAGGAGGTCGTCTCCTCCGTGCCCGGCGGCGGCTACACCGCGCTGTCCGGGACCTCGATGGCCACCCCGCACGTGGCGGGCGTGGTGGCGCTGCTGTGGCAGGCGCGTCCCGAACTCGCCGGCGACATCGCGGGCACCGTGGCGGCCCTGAAGTCGACGGCGGTGCCCGCGAACGGCGCCCGGACCCTGTCCGGCGAGCAGTCGCTGTCCGCGTGCGGCGGGAACGTGGCCGGGGCGGGCGTGGTGTCGGTGCCCGGGGCCCTCGGTCTCTGACTCAGCCTCGGGTGAAGACGAGGATGCGCGCGCCGGTCTCCGTCCCGGGCCGGTGCCGCGAATTCGGCCAGTAGTGCAGGAACGACCCCGCCGGGTAGGTGACGCCGTTGTCGAGGAGCACCCCGTCGGCGACGTAGATCAGCTCGTCGTGCGGGTGCTCGTCCACCTCGGGCCACACCGCGCCCGGGGCGAAGTCGAAGGCGCGGGCGGTGACCTGCTCCCCCGGCAGGCCGAGGCGGGTGATGCCGGGGGCGACATCGGTGGGGACGATCTCGTCGAGCCGGACGGCGGTGACGCGCTTCTCTGGTGTCATGCGGCCATCCTGCGGCGGATCCGGCGCGGACGTCAGTGGCAGGGATGTCATCCTCGGGTACTTTTCTGCCATGTCCCCGCACCGGATCGTGGCACTCCTGCATCCCCCGCAGCAGCCCTTCGAGCTGGCGATCGTCTCGCAGATCTTCGCCGCGCCGCACTACTCCTTCGAGGCCTGCTCGCTGTCCCCCGGCCCCCTGCGCACCACCGCCGGTTACGACATCGACGTGCCCGCCGGACTGGCCGCCTTCGAGCGCGCCGACACCATCGTCCTGCCCGGCTGGTCCGGCGGCCCCGCGCCCGCGCCACTACTGGACGCGCTGCGGGCGGCCCACACGCGCGGCGCCCGCGTGGTGTCCATCTGCACCGCCGCGTTCGTCCTCGCCGAAGCCGGACTCCTCGACGGCCGCGCCGCCACCACCCACTGGCGGCGCGCGGCCGAACTCGCCGAACGCTTCCCCCTGGTGTCGGTCGACCCCGATGTCCTCTACGTCGACGACGGCGACGTGGCCACCAGCGCGGGCACCGCCGCCGGGATCGACCTGTGCTTCCACCTCCTGCGCCGCGACCACGGCGCCGCCCACGCCTCCGAGATCGCCCGCGACATGGTCATGCCACCCCACCGCGAGGGCGGCCAGTCCCAGTACGCCCGCCCCCTCGCCGAGCGCCGGGAGCTGTCGCTGTCACCCGTCCTGGACTGGGCCGTCGCCCGCCTCGACGCCCCCCTGACAGTGACGTCGCTAGCCGAACACGCGCGCATGTCACCCCGCACCTTCGCCCGCCGCTTCACCGCCGAAGTCGGCGCCTCCCCCGGCCAGTGGCTCCTCGACCGCCGCGTCGACGCCGCCCGCGAACTCCTGGAGACCGGCGACCTGCCCGTGGAGGCCATCGCGACCCGGGTCGGGCTGTCATCGGCGGTGAACCTGCGCAGGCACTTCCGGGCGCGGCTGGGGACGACACCGGCGGGGTACCGCAGGGCGTTCAGACGCGGGTGAGGAGATCGCGCCCGACCCGGTCGGCGAGCTCGGTGGCGAGGGCCTGGGGGGTGGTGGCGGCGGCTTCGGCGGCGGCGGGGAGCTTCTTCCGATCGAGTTCGATCATCAACCGAACCGTCTTCTGCCGGATCATTCCCGACCACCGCACCACGCTCGGCGTCTTGAAGCAGGACACCGGCCCGTACGGTTCCGACGGCGCACCGGGTGAGCAGTACGCCATCTGACCCAGCCGCATCCGGTTCACGTCATCCAGAGCGGTGTCGGTCGCATAACTGTTGATCGTGACATCGAGTGAGGCGAGGTAACCGCCCCCGTCATCGAGCCCCATGGCGAAGCACGACCGCTCGAAGTCGGCGACGGACCTGTCGACACCCCGCGTCTGGAGCTCGCCGAGCAGGGGCTCCTTCACCGACGCCCGCCACGCCTCACAGGTCAGCGCGATGGGCTCGGGGACGGCCACCGACGGAGCCGGTTCCGGCTCGGCCGGCACGAGTCCGAACAGCCGGGTGTCGACGAGCACCAACACGATGAAACCCACGACGGCGAAGGCGATGATCGTGGTCCCGATAGGTGAGCGGGCCCAGAAGCCGGGCTTCTTCTCGTCCGTCACGAGCCGCTCTCCTGTTCGGTCGAGTACGCGGGCAATGCGCCGCCCTTGTTCTTCCACAGGCCCGGTTCGCTCCAGCCGGGGCCACCGCCGGGCGGCTGGAATCTGCGCGGTTCGAGGTACAGCTCGCCCAGTCCGACACCGAGCTTGTGGGCGATGGAGCCCTTCTCCTCTTCGATCTCGGCTCTGACCATGTCGGCGTCCATCTTCCGCGAGGCCGTGTAGACACTGAAGACGGCCTCGATGGCGGTCTTCACCGACGAGGCCGGATCTCCGCCGAGCACCGAGGCGACCGCCTTGCGGTACTCGTCGTTGGCCGCGTTGACCGCTTCGACCTGCTTCAAAGCGCCGTCGGCGAAGAGGTTCCGGATGGACTCGATGGTTACGGAGACCTTGCTGCTGCGCGTGGTGAGCCAGTCGATGCGCGCGCTTAGCCCCTGCAGGTATGCGCCCATCAACGGGGCGAGGCCGGACTGGTCCTTGGAGAGGTAGGAGGCCGCGCCCACGCCTTCCCAGTAGGTGTTGAGGCGGCCGGACTGGTTGATGACCCGTTCGGCGATCTCGGCGACGGCCGAGGCCACCGCCTGGATCGACGGCTGGCGGCTCGCGAAGACCTTCGCCGAGGCCGTCCACGCCGGAACGATCATGTCCTGCATCGGCCGCCCGCCGGTCGAGCCGTCCTCGAATTCGATGATGGCCTCACCGAGGGCGAGCGCGTTGCCCTTGGTGTCGTCCATGACGAACGCGACCAGTTTGTCCGCCTCGACACCGGGGTCGGCGGCGATGGACACCTTCGGCACCTCGACGGTCGTGGTCAGCGCGGACTCGTAGTACTCCGACTCCCACGGCCACGGCCACTCGTCCTCCCACGGCCATGCCCACTTCGTCTCGAAGGGGATGCTCTCCAGCACCGTCTCCTGCGAGTACGTCGGCAGTACGGGCGTCTCGACGGGCGAGGCGAAATCGAATCCGTCACCACCGCTGGAGGCGGCCACGGTGTCCCGGAGGCTCCGGAAGTCGGCGGGGAACGAGCCGTGCGCGGGGTAGGTCAGGCCGCCGTACACGGCGAAGAGGGTGTCCAGATAGGACCCGACGGCGGTGCCCTGAACCGACCAGCTGTTCCCGATCAGGTAGGCGACCTCGATGTCGGTGTTCTCGTAGCCGGCGGCGACCCGCAGGAGCCCCGATCCGGCGGCCCACAGGGCGTCGCGGATGGACTCCAGTTCGGCGCAGCGGGCGGCGAACTGCTCGGTCCAGTCCCGGTGCATCTCGGTGGAGAACTTCGCGATGGCACCGAAGGCGGCGGCCGGGACCGAACCGACCTCCAGGAGTAGCAGCCGGGCGGCCTCGCAGGCGAGGGCGTCCTCCATGCGGTTGACGCCGTTCTCCACGAGGACCTTGGTCTCGGCCTTGAAGGAGGCGTACGGGCCGGTCATCGGCGGTCTCCGCGCAGCTCGTCGCGGACGGCGAAGACCCGTCCGAGGGTCCGCCGGCGCAGCAGCGCGTACTGCTCGCGCTGGTCGCTGATGGCGGAGTAGACCGCCGACAGCAACTCGTGCCGCAGCTCGCCGCCTTTGGCTCGGCGCATGCGGACGGCGTCGATGGTCACGTCGAAGGAGTCGTGTCCCGTCCAGCGGACGGTCGCCCAGCCGTGCCGGGAGCGGCCCTCGGCCTCCAGGCGGCTCACCGCGTCCGCCATCCGGGACGTGCCTCGATCTGGTGGCGGCTCGGGCAGCCCGGCCGCCTCGCGGGCGCGGGCGGTGGCCTGCCGGAAGACGCGGTCGCGGGTGAGGATCCAGCTGTGCAGGACGGCGGCCAGTTCACGCTCCAGATCCCGCGAGGCGATCGCGGCGGGATCGGCGAGGAGGACCAGGTTCACCGCCCGCATCGTCGCGTCCAGCCGCAGGACGCGGCCGGGGGACGTGACGGAGAACGTCGCGCGGTCGAGCAGCTCGCTCAAGGACATGGGCATCTCCCTCGGGGCACCGTGTCACCGGTTCGGGCGGAACCGGCGTGGCACGTCGGGCACTCGGCGTCGCCCCCTTCCGCCTCCGGCACCGTAGCGGCCCGGCGCCACCGGCGCCGCCCCCGTCAGATCACCGAAACGACCACGGGCGGCCCGTCCCCGGACCGCCCGTTCTTCATCGACTCGCCGTCTTCTTCCCTCGCCGACCCCTTGCGACTCGCGCGTCAGGCGCGCGCGTCCTCCCATTTCTCCGCCAGGAACTTGTACCCGTTGGCCTCCGATTCCAGCCACACGCCGAAGCCCTCGGTCTCCTCGCCGCGGCACCAGATCTTCTGGCGGCGGACGTCGACGACCACCGGTTCGGCGCCGGCGAAGATCTCCGGCATCGCCGCCCCTGCGAGGTAGAGCATGGCCTCGGCGTCGCCCGCGGGCAGCGGGTCGGCCTTCAGGTACAGCCAGAGCGCTTCCTTGCGCCCGTCGGGCCGGGCCAGCAGCAGGTGCGGCGTGGCCCGGACGGTCACCGACGGGTTGTGCCAGCGCCCGGTGTGGACGCGCAGGCAGCGCGTGCCGGTGAACTGCGGCAGGACCGCGAGCCAACCGTCCACGACCTGCTGGTAGTGCGCTTTCTTGTACTGCGGCGCCGCCTCCAGCACGGCCCGCAGGGTCTCCTCGTCGGTGCCGGTGCGCCGGCCGGAGACGATCGCGTTGAGGATTCGGCGGTAGAAGTCCCGAGCCGGGGAGTAGGGCTCGGTGTACTGCGTGAGCTGCCGTGTCACGACGTCGACCCGGGCAGCGCCGCGGGTCCGCAGGAAGTCGACGAATCCGTTGAGGGTGATCTCGAACTGGCTGGGCATTTATGTACCCCTCCCTCCGCGTCTGTACTCCTTACGGTATGCGAGGGGTACGACAGTTTTCCATGTGCGGAATCCGTTGCTAGCCTTCATTCGGATTCCTCCATGCGGAGGAAAACTTCGCACCTGGGGAGCGGGATGACGACGGTAGACGACGCCGCGGCGCTGGCCGAACTCGGCACCGAGCAGGCCGACGCGCGGTACGCGCACATCGACCGGATGAGCGTGGCCGAGCTGGCGGCGACCATGAACGACGCCGACGCGACCGTCGCGCAGACGGTGCACCGGGCGCTGCCGCAGATCGCCGCGGCGATCGAGGCCCTCGTCCCGCGCCTGGAGTCCGGCGGCCGCATCCGCTACTTCGGCGCCGGAACCGCCGGGCGCATGGCGGTCGTGGACGCCTCGGAGTGCCCGCCCACCTATGGCACCTCGCCGGAGTTCGTGAAGGCGATCCTGGCCGGCGGCCCCAGCGCCCTCGTCAACTCGGCGGAGGGGGCCGAGGACGACGAGGCGGCGGGCGCGGCGGCGGTGGACGCCGAGCGGGTCGGGCCGTCCGACGTCGTCGTGGGCATCGCCGCGTCCGGGCGCACCCCGTTCGTCCTGGCGGCCCTGGCGCGCGCCCGCGAACTGGGCGCCCTGACCATCGGCATCGCCTGCAACACCGGCTCGCGCCTGGCCGGCGAGGCCGACTTCGGCATCGACATCCCCGTCGGCCCCGAAGTCGTGGCGGGCTCGACCCGGCTCAAATCGGGCACCGCGCAGAAGATGGTGCTGAACATGATCTCGACGATCACCATGGTCCGCCTGGGCAAGACCTACGGCAACCGCATGGTCGACATGCAGATCCTGAACGAGAAACTCGCCGTCCGCGCCGCCCGCATGGTCGCCGAGATCACCGGAGTCGGCCTCCCCGAAGCCGAAGCCGCCCTCGCCCGCGCCGGACGCAACACCAAGCTGGCGGTGGTGATGCTGGAGCGCTCGGTCGACGTGGAGGAAGGCGCCGCACTGCTGGCACGGGCGGGCGGACGCCTGGGCGTCGCGCTCGGGGGGTGAAGCTCCGCGCGTCGCGCACAACGGGGTGGGCGGCGGGTGGGTGGGGCGGTGGGCTTTGCGTGGGGCGGTTGCTTCGTTCGTGGCGGGTGATGGTCGGCGGCACTCGGGGCGAGCCGGGCCGGTGGGGCTCGGTCGGCGAATGACTTCGCCTCACCCGCCGGCCGGTGGGGTCTCACGCCTGCGAGTTATCCACATTGAGGTGGTTATCCACAGGTTCCGCGATGGGCCGTTTGGTGGAGCACGCGTGAGGTGGGGTTACGTTCGCCCCAGCGGGGCGGGCTTCGGGCCCCCACCAACAGAGTCGGCGCGCGAAAACGGCACGCGCCGACCGTGACCAAGGCATGGTGGCCGTGACGGACGGGCGTGAGAACGGCGGGTGGCAGCCCCGTTGGCGCACGGGCGCGCGGCGGGCGATGCGCGCGCGGGCGGGCGGTCCGGTGAGCAAACAAAGCACAGTGGCCGACAGCCCTACAGACGTGTCGCGGCCCGCCCTAAGCGCCAGCCACACGAGCGTCCGTCCAGCCAGTCGCCCCGCTCACACCACCCCCTCACCCCCTCTCACCTCCCCCCGAAAACCGTGACCCCACCCCCATCCGCTTGCACTCCCCCGCCGAGAGTGCTAAACAAGTCATTGGCACTCGCCCCCCGTGAGTGCCAAGGTCGGGGTGGTGGGACCGTCCATACCTGGGCGGTCGTTATCGTCGCGGGCCATCCGCCCGACCGGAGACAGCTACACACCACGTGTCCTACCCGGGCACGTGACCCGTATCCGGAGGACCAAGCCAGATGGCCAAGATCATCGCGTTCGACGAGGAGGCCCGTCGCGGCCTTGAGCGCGGCATGAACATCCTCGCCGACGCCGTGAAGGTGACGCTGGGGCCGAAGGGACGCAACGTCGTCCTGGAGAAGAAGTGGGGCGCCCCCACCATCACCAACGATGGTGTGAGCATCGCCAAGGAGATCGAGCTCGAAGACCCGTTCGAGAAGATCGGCGCCGAGCTCGTCAAGGAGGTCGCGAAGAAGACCGACGACGTCGCCGGTGACGGTACGACCACCGCGACCGTCCTCGCGCAGGCGCTGGTCCGCGAGGGTCTCCGCAACGTGGCCGCGGGTGCGAACCCGATGGCGCTGAAGCGCGGCATCGAGAAGGCCGTCGCGGCCGTCGCCGAGGAGCTGGCGAAGATCGCCAAGGACGTGGAGACGAAGGACCAGATCGCGTCCACCGCCTCCATCTCCGCCGGTGACTCCACCGTCGGCGAGATCATCGCCGAGGCGATGGACAAGGTCGGCAAGGAAGGCGTCATCACCGTCGAGGAGAGCAACACCTTCGGGCTGGAGCTGGAGCTCACCGAGGGCATGCGCTTCGACAAGGGCTACCTGTCGGGTTACTTCGTCACGGACCCCGACCGCATGGAGGCGGTGTTCGAGGACGCCTACATCCTCATCGCCAACCAGAAGATCTCCGCGGTCAAGGACCTCCTCCCCACGCTGGAGAAGGTCATGCAGGCCGGCAAGCCGCTGGTCATCATCGCCGAGGACGTCGAGGGCGAGGCCCTGGCCACGCTCGTCGTGAACAAGATCCGCGGCACCTTCAAGTCGGTCGCCGTCAAGGCCCCCGGCTTCGGTGACCGCCGCAAGGCGATGCTGACCGACATCGCGATCCTGACCGGTGGTCAGGTCATCAGCGAAGAGGTCGGCCTCAAGCTGGAGTCCGCCACGATCGACCTGCTGGGCCGCGCCCGCAAGGTCGTCATCACCAAGGACGAGACCACCATCGTCGACGGTGCCGGCGAGGAGGACCAGATCGCGGGACGGGTCGCGCAGATCCGCAACGAGATCGACAACTCCGACTCCGACTACGACCGTGAGAAGCTGCAGGAGCGCCTGGCGAAGCTCGCCGGCGGTGTCGCGGTGATCAAGGTCGGCGCGGCCACCGAGGTCGAGCTCAAGGAGCGCAAGCACCGCATCGAGGACGCCGTTCGCAACGCGAAGGCCGCCGTCGAAGAGGGCATCGTCGCCGGTGGCGGCGTGGCCCTGGCACAGACCGCCGTGCACGCGTTCGAGAAGCTCGACGTGACGGGTGACGAGGCGACCGGTGTTCAGCTGGTCAAGCTGTCCCTGGACGCGCCGCTGCGCCAGATCGCCGTCAACGCCGGCCTTGAGGGCGGCGTCGTGGCGGAGAAGGTCCGCTCGCTGCCGACCGGCCACGGCCTCAACGCCGCGACCGGCGAGTACGTGGACATGCTGGCCGCCGGTATCCCCGACCCGGCCAAGGTGACCCGTTCGGCGCTGCAGAACGCCGCTTCGATCGCCGCGCTGTTCCTCACCACCGAGGCCGTCGTCGCCGACAAGCCGGAGCCGGCCAAGGCCGACGCCGCCGGCGGTGGCGCCCCGGACATGGGCTTCTAGACTCTCTAGAACCGCCTGTTCCCAGGCCCGAACCGGCCCGTCCCGCAAGGGGCGGGCCGGTTTCTTCGTCTCAGCCCTCCGAGAGGGTCAGCACGCCGCCGTCGCCGACGAGGCCCCGGAAGATCCGCAGCGAGAAGTCCCGGTCCTCCGCCGCCGCGTCCTCCAGCCCTGAACGCGCCCAGGACTCCAGGTCCTCCAGGGCGCGCGCGTGCAGGTAGTACGACAGGCGCGCCGGGTCGGGCTCGCGGCCGCCGTAACCGGCGAAGAAGGCCGCCTTGTCCGCCGCCGTCATCGCCGGATCGGCGATCCACCCGTAATGGAAGAACGACAGGTCGCGCTCGGCGGGCGCCATCGCCGCGCCGTCCCAGTCGATGAGCCACACCCCGCGCTCGTCCTGGATCACGTTGCCCAGGTGCGGGTCGCCGTGCGTCAGCACGTACGGGACGTCGCGGTCGAGGGTCGCGGCGAGCTTCTCGGTGCGGTCGGCCGCGGCGAGGATCCGCGCGGAGTTCGCCCGCCACACCACCGCGATCTCGTCGCCGAGACCGGACATGCGCTCGTCCATCACCCGGGTCGGCCCGGTGGCGATCGGCCGCCAGTCCTCCACCGGCAGCCCGCCGAGGGCGGACACGGCGTGGACGGCGGCCATCAGCTCGCCGTAGGCGCGCCAGCGCTCGCCCAGGACCTGACCCCAGCCGCCCTCGCCGGTGATCCACTCGGTCACCGAGAGCTCGCCGCCGTCCAGGACGAGGCACGCCCGCCCGTCCAGGGTCGGCACGGTCGCGGGCACGCCCGGCACGTGATGCGCCGAGAGGTGCGCGACGGCGTGCAGCCCGTGCGCGACGCCCGCCGCGCTGCGCTTGACGGCGTACACGCGCCCGTCGGGGGCCACGGCCCGCCAGACGGCGGCATCGGGGTCGTGTCCGCCGTCGGCGGCGGTGAGGACGGCGTCGAGGCCGTAGCGGTCGCGCAGGAGAGCGGTGAGATCCACGTCCGGATGATGTCCTCCCGTCCGATCCGCCGCCACTCGAATTCTTGATTCGCTCGCGATATATCGTTACAGTCTTCGACATGACTGTTCATGATGTCGTGACGGGCGCGCTCGCCCACATCACCGCCCACTACGTCGAGCGGGACATCGCCGCCGCCATGGACGCCCACGTCAAGCGCCGCCTGGCGCGGGGCGCCTACGACGCGCTGGACGGCCCGGACCTCTGCGCCGCCGTCACGAAGGACCTGCGCGAGGTCTACGACGACCGCCACCTCTCCCTCGACTGGCACGACGAACCCCGGCACGCCGCCGGGGACTGGCGCGAGCGCTTCCGGCGGGAGGGACAGGCCGTCCGGCGCGTCGAGCGGCTCGAACCGAACATCGGCCTGCTCGCGCTGGAGGGCTTCGGCGACCCGCGCGACACCGGTCCCGTCTACGAGGCGGTGTTCCGGCTGCTGGCGCACACCGAGGCGATGATCCTGGACCTGCGCGTCAACCACGGCGGCTGGCCGTGGAGCGCGGTGCAGCTCATCGGGTACTTCCTGGACGGCGAACCGGTGCGGCTGCGCGACATCCGCACCGCCGGCGAGGTCCGCCAGCAGTGGAGCCCCGCCGCGCTGCCCGGCCCCCGCTACACCGCGCCGCTGTGGGTGCTGACCAGCGCGAAGACCTTCTCCGGCGGCGAGGACGCGGCCTACACCCTCCAGAGCCTGGGCCGCGCGCGCGTCGTCGGGGAGACCACCGCGGGCGCGGCCAACGCGTTCGAGGTGTACCCGGTGACGGCGAACATCGACGCGTTCGTGCCCAATGAGCTGCTCGTGGACGCCCGCACCGGCGGCAACTGGGAGGGCGTCGGCGTCCGCCCGGACGTCCCGGTCGCGGCCGCCGACGCGCTGACCGCCGCGCTGGCCGAGGCGCGGGCGTGAGAACGGGCCCGCACCGGTGGCGCGGGCCCGTTCCTCAGTAGGTGTAGCCCAGCGGGAGGGCGTCCTTGAGCGAGGCCGGCTCGTCCTCGGTATCGAAACCGCCGCCCTGGTGCATGTCCCAGATGGAGACCTCGTACTTGCCGTCGATCTTCTGCCGCAGCACCATCAGCCCGTCACCGCCCTGGTAGGCGGCGCCCATGGTCCGGTCGTCGAAGTCGAGGTCGACGAGCTTGCCGTCCCGCAGCTCGAACAGCGAGTCGCCGCCGAAGCCGCGCAGGCCGTCCCCGAGCGTGCCGTTGAGGGTGGTGGTCCGCATCGTGAACCTGACCTTGCCGTCGGCGGTCACCATGGCCGCCGACATGTCCGTCGCGCGCCGCGAACCGGCGGTGTTCGGCACGTCGACGACGACCTTCCCGGACTCCAGCTCGATGCCTCGCAGGTGCGAGACCGAGCCGTCGATGAAGTAGACCATCAGGACGCCGCCCTGCTTCACCACGCGCGGCTGGCAGCCGTTGACCGTGAAGGACAGCTCGGTGTACTTGTTCGTCACGGGGTTGAAGAGACCGGACTTGCCCTCGGTGTTCGGGGTGATGAGGATGCGCCCGTCGGGCGTCCAGGCCGGGGTGCCGCAGAAGTTCCCCTCGTACACGTCCATCAGGTCACGGGCCTTGCCGGTGGCCAGGTCGCGCAAGCGCAGCTTCCCGCTGGTGGTGTTGTAGGCGACCGAACGGCCGTCGGGCGACACGTTCGCCGTCTCGAAGATCATGTCCTCGCCGCCCTTGTGGTCGGCGATGAGGGTCTTCGGCGACGAGCCGGGCTTCCAGCTGATCAGGCCGTTGTTCTCGGTGACGTAGAGGAACGCGCCGTCGATCCTCGGCGGCACGGTCACCTCGCCACCGCCCTCGGCGGTGGACGGGCCCGGCTCCACCGGCGCGCTCGCCGAGGGCGAGCCCGAGTCGGCGACGTTCACCCCGTCCCCGGGCGTCTTGGGCCAGAAGTTCGCCGCCCCGAAGACGCCCCCGGCCAGCAGGACCACGGCGAGCGTGGCGCCGACGGTGGCGCGGCGGACGGTGATCTGCCGGGACTGCTTGAGGGCCGCATCGGTCAGCTCGACCATGTCGACGTGTTCGGTGCTGTTGCGCAGAACGTCGCGGAGTCGGTCGGTCGACATCAGACGTTTCCCTTCATCGCGTCGGCCAGCTCGGGCAGGGCCTTCCGCAGGTGCCCGAGGGCGCGGAAAGTGTGCGTCTTGACGGTCCCCTGCGCACAGCCGAGGATCTCGGCCGTCTCGGCCACGTCGCGGTCTTCGAAGAACCGGAGGATGACGACCGCCCGCTGGGTCTTCGACAGTTGCAGGAGCGCCTTGCGGACGGTCAGTTGCAGGGCCACGTCCTCGGCGGAGTCGCCGCGGCTGGGCGTGTCGGCGATCGTCTCCGAAAGCTGCTCGTTCACCTTACGGCGACGCCACCAGCTGATCTGCTGGTGGTACATGATCTTCCTGGTGTAGGCCGGGGCGTTGCCTTCCTCGATCCGCCGCCAGGCCCGGTGGGTGCGGGCGAGCGCGGTCTGGACGAGGTCTTCGGCGAGGTGCTGGTCCCCCGTGATGAGGAACGCCGCACGCAACAGCGACGGCGTGTGCGTGCGAGCGAATTCGGTGAATTCGGCCGCGATATCGGGCATCTAGGGCTCCCCCGCGGGTGGTTGCGGACTGTCGATCCCCTAGACGCCGAGGTCGGCGCACGGGTTGACACCGGTTTCGTCACGGGATGGTCACGGTGTCACCGGAAGGAACCGTGGCGATACCGGGCCGGTGGCGGAATGCCTTGCCGTGTAGGCGAACCGGGCGCGTCCGATGTGGACGCACCCGGTTCGCGTGGAGACCACCGTCACGGATAAGAGCGTCCACGCCGCGTATGCGGCCAGCAGGAGCGCCAGCGCGCCGAGGACGATGAGGACGGCCCGCCGCAGGGCGGCCCGCCGTGATTCCCGGATGGCCGCCCGCGCCAGGTCGACCAGGTCGACGTGTTCGGTGGAGTCGTGCATGATCGATCGGAGGCGGTCGACTGGCATCAAGGGGATCGCTCCGGCTCGGGTCGGGGCGGGCCCGGCCGGGTCCGCTCTCACCTACTAAGACGATGGTCCGCCCGCGCCGGTTGACACCTCAGGGGACGTAGACGAGGAGGTCGGCCTCGATGAGGTCGACGGGTTCGTTGACGCGCTCGCTGACGCCGTTGCCGAAGTAGCCGGCGTGGCACATGATGGCCACGCCGTTCTGGGTGAGTTCGCGGAAGGCGACGCAGGTCTGCCCCTGGGCGTTCTTCGGGCCCCGTGGGATCACGTCCATGATGCCGTTGTCGGTGGGCGGGTCGGGGAACATCCGGATCTGGTCGCCGAGGGCGGTCTCCATCATCACCGTGCAGGAGAGCGGGCGCGGGGGGACGGTGGTCAGGGGGTCCTTGGAGGTCGTCGCGCAGAACTGGATGAGGGTGTCGGGGATGAGGACCGCGAGGCCGGTGACCCGCATCCGGGGCATGATCGCGGTGTAGTTCTCGCCCCCGCTGCCGCGGATGCGCTCCCCGTCGGTGGTGACCCAGATGAGGTCGAGGCCGGACTGGTAGCGGAACTGCGGGTGGCAGCCGTCCACCTCGTAGCCGATGGGGTACGGGTTCCCGGGATCCTCGACGTCGACGAGCCAGAGCCCCTCCATCTCGCGGGGGGACACCAGGAGGGAACGCGAGTCGGGTGCCCACACCGGTTCGACGCAGGTGAGGTTGGGACTGTAGGCGAGCAGTTTCCTGGGCGTTCCGCCGCGGGTGGGAACGACGGTGAGCATCATGTCGTCGTCGACGTAGGCGAGGTACTTCCCGTCCGGGGAGACCGAGGCGGTCGCGCGGTGGTACCCGCCGCCGTCCAGGATCTTCTCCGGGACGCCGGCCACCCGCCAGCGCCAGACGCTCCCGTCGGGCTTGAGGTAGTAGAAGGCGCCGGTGTAGGCCGAGGCCGACGGAGAGGGTGACGGCGATGGGCTGATCGCCGGTTCCGGGCGCGCGTCCGTCCCGGGCCCGAGGACGGCGATGAGCCCGGCGAGGACGCCGAGCACGGCGATCACCGCCACCGCCGCCTGCCGGGCGCGGGCGCGGCGGGTCCGCCGGACCGCTCCCGCGACGAGGGGCGCCGGGTGCGCCTCGTCGGCCATGTCGCGCAGGATCCCGCGCAGCCGGTCCGCCGACATCACGCGTCCCCTTCCATCAGTTCGGCCAGTTCGGGGAGCGCTTCGCGCAGGTGGGCCAGGGCCCGGAAGGTGTACTTCTTGACCGTCCCGGGCGAGCAGCCCAGGACGGCGGCGGTGCCGGCGACGTCGAGGTCTTCGAAGAAGCGCAGGACGATCACGGCCCGCTGCTGCCGGGACAGGTCCATGAGGGCGTTGCGGACGGTGAGCCGGAGAGCGACGTCGGGGACGCGCGCGGGCGTGCGGTCGGCGATGACGTCGGTGAGGTGCTCGCGGACGCGGCCGCGCCGCCAGCGGGAGACCTGGAGGTGGTACATGGCCTTGCGGGTGTAGGCGATGGGGTCGCCGACGCGCCGCCAGTGCCGGTGGGTGCGTGAGAGCGCCGACTGGACGAGGTCCTCGGCGTGGTGCTGGTCGCCGGTCAGCAGGTACGCCGAGCGGATGAGCGCGGGTGTGTGCGCGCGGGCGAAGACGGCGAAGTCCGTCTCTGCTTCGGGCATCGATCCCCCCGTGGGGTGGGGACGTGGTCCCCGTGGGTGGGCAGTGTCCCCCACTAGACGCCGCGCGGTCACCGGCGGTTGTCAGCCGCGGGCGGGGAAAGTCAGCCGGGCACGAAACCCAGGAGCAGGCTGCCGTCGGGCAGGTCCGGTTCGCCGATGCGCTGGATCTCGGCGCCGGTGCCGTCGTGCAGGCGCAGGGTCGAGCCGCCGCCGTTGGTGGCGGTGCGGGTGACGAAGGAGTTCTGCAGCATCAGCGCCTCGCTGAACGGCTCGCCGACCTCGATGCGCTGGAAACCGCCGCTCCACATGCCGATCGCCTGGCAGGTGCGGGATTGTGAGCCGGTGAGGTTCCCGGGCTTGGTCCCGGCCGGGACGAGCCCGACGCAGACCAGCCCGCCGTCGGGCGAGACGTCGGTGACCTGGTCGAGCAGGACGTCGCCGGGCAGCGCGTCCCAGGCGACGCTGCTGGTGATGACGCCTTCGAGGGTGGCGCGCGCGACGCTCTGCGAGGTGGCGGCGTAGGCGGTGAAGGTCAGTTCGACGTCACCGGTCGGGCCGTAGGACGGGTAGGTGTGGCAGCCGCGGGACTCGGCCGAGACCTGCGTGTAGCTGTCGTCGGCGACGTCGACGAAGCCGAGGGGGCCGCTGGTGCCGCCGGGACCGGTCGCCACCAGGAGCCGGTCGGCGGTGGGCGTCCAGGTGGGGATGTTGCACAGCTGCCCGTCGGGCACCTCGATCGACTCGTGGCGGGTGCCGGCGATCAGGTCGCGCAGTTGGAGCCTGCCCTTCTCGACGCTGCTGAGGTAGCGGCCGTCGGGCGAGAGCTGCTCGGTGCCGGTGGCGGGGAGGTCCCTGGCCACGACCGTCGTGGTGGCCGCGCCGGCCGTCCAGCGCAGGACCTCCATGGTGCCGCCGGTCGCGGCCTCGGCGAGGTAGAAGAAGGTCCCCTTGTCCATGGAGGTGATACCGCCGAGGGCGTCGGTGGCGGAGTCGGTGTAGTTGAGGCCCTCGCTGGAGGAGGCCGTCGGCCCGGCCATGTCCCCGGCCAGGTCGCGCGGCGGGGGGAGCGAGCCGCCCGGCAGCATCGCGTTGACGCCCAGGACGAGCGCGAAGAGGACGACGGCGGCGGTGCCCATGCCCGCCACGACGCGACGCGCGCGCAGCCGCCGTGAGGCGGACAGCGCGCGATCGCGCAGATCGGCCGGTTCGACGGCGTCGGCGAGGTCCCGCAATCCCTCACCGAGGCTTCTCAGCGTCATCGACACTCACTCCAGGTAGCCGTGGCCGCCGGTCGGCGGGCCGCGCGTCACCCATCAAGATGCCGGACGATGCCGAGCGGGTTGCCGCCCATGTGGAGGACTTCTCAGGGCACGAAAGTGAGCAGTGCGGCCCCGGACAGCGAGTTCGGTTCCTCGACGGTGCGGGTCGCCTCGAACCCCGCGAGGTCGATGACGGTCCCGTCGTCGTCGCGGGTGGCGATGAGCTCGGCGCGCACCAGTACGGTCTTGCCCGACACCAGCAGGCGCAGCGCGACCTCGGTCCCGTCGGCCGGGATCGCCTGGGTGCCCAGGTCGGAGGGCCCGATGCTCGGCCCGTCGCTCGCGCCGCCGCTCGGGCCGGTGCTCGGATCGCCGCTGGGCCCGTCGTAGGGGATCGACAGCAGCGACTCGGACATGGTGAAGACCGCGCCGACCAGCGTCGCCCCCTCCACCGGCAGCGTCACCTGCTGGTCGAGGCCGCCGCGGGTGGCGAAGGAGTCGCAGCTGAGCGTGCGTCCGGTGGCCGCCTCGGTGGACAGGCACATGAGCGAGCCGTCGTGGTTGACCGTGACGGGGACCGCCGACAGCGAGGGCAGATCGGTCGCGGCGGCGAACTCGGCGCCGTCCTCGCGGTCGATGTAGGTGACCCGGTCACCCTGTTCGGAGACGGCGACGTAGCCGGCGAAGCCGTCGGAGTACTGGACGAGCCGCACGTGGCAGCCCACCGGGCGCCGGACCTGGCTGACGATGGTGCTGCCGGGGACCAGGTCGACCAGCTGCGCGGAGGTCTCGGTGGACAGCAGCACCGACATCGAGTCGGGCGACCACGCCGGTTCCAGGCAGGTGTCGCCGACGCCCTGCACGGAGGTCACCTGCGACTGGTCGGCGAGGTTCGTCACGATCATCGCCGACTCGTCGTAGTAGGCGGCGTAACGGCCGTCCGGGGAGACCGACACGGTGGTCCCGAAGCGCTCGTCGCCGCTCAGCACGCGCTCGGGCGCGGCGCCCTCGGTCCACGAGTAGACCGCGTAGGCGCCGTCCGGCTCGTTCTTCAGGTAGAAGCCGGTGCCCTGCTCGACGCCGTCGGCGGAGTCGAAGACCCCGGCCGGCGGGACCTTGTCGCCGCCGCGCCACAGCAGGCTGCCGCCCACGATCAGCGACGCCACCAGGCACATCGCGCCGCCCATCGCCACCGCCGCCCGGCGGGCCCGCAGCCTGCGGGAATGCCGGATGGAACGGTCGCGCAGGTCGACGATCTCGACGTCGCCCGCCAGCTCCCTGAGCCCGTTGGACAGATCCTTCATCATCCCTACAGTCGCCCTTCGAGCAGTCCGGCCATGCTCGGCATCAACTGTCGCAGGCGGCCCAGCGCCTTCGCCGTCTGGCTCTTCACCGTGCCGGTGCTGCACCGCAGGATCTGCGCGGTGTCCTCCACCGAGCGGTCCTCGTAGAAGCGCAGGACGATCACGGCACGCTGCTTGTCGGTGAGCTGCGCGAGGGCCTTCTGCAACGTGATTCTCATGTCTGCGGCGGCGGCCACGTCCGGTTCGGGCAACGGCTCGGTCGGGCTGGTCCCGAGCCATTCACGGATGCGGCGGCGGCGCCAGGTGGCGACCTGAAGGTGGTACATCGTACGGCGGACGTAGCCGAAGGGGCTCTCGTCGATGCGGTGCCAGGAACGGTGCGCGCGGGCGAGCGCCGACTGCACGAGATCCTCCGCGTGGTGCTGGTCGCCGGTCAGAAGATAGGCGGTGCGCAGCAGCGTAGGCGTGTAGGCGCGGACGAACTCGTCGAAATCGTCCGCCGGTGCACTCATACTGGCTGTTCTCCGGGGTGCGCGGTGGAATTCCACCTGTGTAGACGTGTCTGGGGGGCCTTCAGGTTGCCCTGGAATCCTGAGCAATTTTCCAGGTCGTGTCCAGTGGCCCCCGCGCGGTGATCAACGGATGTGGCCTGAGCCCCTAAGATCGGGCCCATGCTGCTTGAGGTCATCGCGCTGGACGCCGCCGACGCCGCCGCCGCGCAGGCGGGCGGAGCCGACCGTTTGGAGGTCGTTTCGGACATCGCCGCCGACGGCCTGTCCCCTTCGCGCGAGACCCTCGCGGCCATCCGCGAGGCCTGTGACCTGCCGCTTCGGGTGATGCTGCGGCGCCAGGCCGGGTTCTTGCCGGGCGACCTGGACGCGCTGCGGGCCGCGGCGGTGGAGCTTGACGCGGTGATGGGCGAGCGCGACGGTTTCGTCCTGGGCTTCCTGGACGCCGGGGGCGAGGTCGACCTGGACGCCACCCTCGCGGTGGCGGGGGCGGTGCCGTCGCGGCGGTGGACGTTCCATCGCGCGGTCGATCACGCCGCGTCCTACGCGCGGGCGTGGGAGACGATCGGCGGGCTGCCGGGCCTGGACCAGGTGCTGACGGCGGGTTCGGCGGCGGGCGTCGGCGAGGGCCTGGGCGCGCTGGCCGCGCACGCGCGTCCCGGGCTGGCGATGGCGGGCGGCGGGCTGCGGCCGGAGCACGTCCCGGCGCTGGTCGACATGGGTGTGCGCGCGTTCCACATCGGGGGCATGGCGCGGCCGGGCTGGGACCGTCCGGTGGAGGCGGAGCTGGTGCGGCGCTGGCGCGGGACGGTCGACGCGGGCGCGCTCGGCGTGGCCTGAACGACGCCTTAGCGGCCGAAATCGGCGCGAAACGGGTGTTACTGCTGTCAAGCTGAGGTATGAGCGGTGACTCCATGAGCGGCGGCGCGGTCAACGCCCCCGCGAAGCACGGCGCGACGATCCTCGTGGCGGTGGCGGCGGCCCTCGGCGGCTTCCTCTTCGGTTTCGACACCAGCGTCATCAACGGCACCGTCGACGCCGTGCAGGCCGAGTTCGGGATCTCCTCGACGGTCCTGGGTTTCGTGGTGTCCTCGGCGTTGCTGGGGTGCGCGATCGGCGCGTGGTTCGCCGGGCCCATCGCCGACAAGTACGGGCGGCTGCGGGTGATGATCGTGGCGGCGTGCCTGTTCGCGATCAGCGCGATCGGTTCGGCGCTGGCCTGGGACGCGGCGAGCCTGGCGGGCTGGCGCGTGATCGGCGGCCTGGCGATCGGCGCGGCCTCGGTCATCGCGCCCGCCTACATCGCCGAGATCTCCCCGGCGGAGATGCGCGGGCGGCTCGGTTCGCTCCAGCAGCTGGCGATCGTGACGGGCATCTTCGCCGCGCTGCTCATCGACTACGTGCTGGCCGAGTCGGCGGGCGGCGCCTCGGGGACGGTCCCGTGGGGCGGGACGGCGTGGCGGTGGATGTTCGCCTCGGCGGTGCTGCCCGCCGCGGTCTACGGCGTCCTGGCCCTGCAGATCCCGGAGTCGCCGCGCTACCTGGTGAAGATCAACCAGGTGTCGACGGCCAAGGAGGTCCTGCGCAAACTCGTCGGCGGCAACGTCGACGAGCGCATCAAGGAGATCGCGCGCTCGCTGGCCGGGCAGAAGGCGGTCCACCTGCGGGACCTGCGCGGCCCGGTGGTGGGACTGCTGGGGATCGTGTGGGTGGGCATCCTGCTGTCGGTGTTCCAGCAGTTCGTGGGCATCAACGTGGTCTTCTACTACTCTTCGACGCTGTGGCAGTCGGTCGGTTTCAGCGAGTCGGACGCGATGCTGACCTCGGTGATCACCTCGATCACCAACATCGTCACGACACTGGTGGCGATCGCGCTGGTCGACCGGATCGGCCGCAAGCCGCTGCTGCTGATCGGCGCGGCCGGCATGACGGTGACCCTGGCGCTGATGACGGTGGCGTTCTCCACCGCGACCGTCGTCGGCGACGAACCGCAACTGACCGGCGGCTGGTCCACCACCGCGCTGATCGCGATGAACGCCTACGTGTTCTTCTTCGGCTGCTCGTGGGGGCCGGTGGTGTGGGTCCTGCTCGGCGAGATGTTCAACAACAAGATCCGCGCGACCGCCCTGGCGGTGGCCGCCGCCGCGCAGTGGCTGGCGAACTGGCTGATCTCGACGTCGTTCCCGATGCTGGCGAAGGTCGGCCTGGGCCTCGCCTACGGGCTGTACACGGTCTTCGCGCTCCTCGCGTTCGTGTTCGTGTGGAAGGCGGTGCGCGAGACGAAGGGCCGCGAACTTGAGGACATGGCGTGAACCGGCGTGACGTGTGGCGGTTCGTCCGCAAATGGGTCCTGGCCAGCGACGTCGGGATCGTCTACTCGATCCTCCTGGCGATCGTGCTGGTGGTGCTCCAGCTGGTGCCCGACTCCGTCCACGACCACGTGGTGGCCTTCACCAGCACCAACCTGCGCAACCTGCGCGTCCACCCCCTCACCGTGCTGGTGACCAGCGCGTTCGTGCTGCCCTCGTGGTCGGGGCTGTGGCTGCAGATCCCGATGATCCTGGTGGTCTTCTCGATCGTGCAGCCCCTCCTCGGCCGCGCGATCCTGATCATCACCGCCGCCTTCGGCCACATCGGCGCGACCCTGCTGGTGTCGGTGCTCCTGCGCTCGGGCATCAGCAAGGGCCTGGTCGACCCCGCCGTCCGGCTCGCCTCCGACGTCGGCGTCAGCTACGCGCTCGTCGGCGTCGCCGGGATCGTCGTCGCGTGGTTCGCCACCGTCCACATGAAGCTGGTGTACATCGCGCTGGTGAGCATGTACCTGCTCGGGTACGTGGTGTTCTCGCGGACCTTCACCGACGTCGGGCACCTCAGCGCGTGGTTCATCGGGCTGTGCGTGGCGTGCGTGATCGGAGCGGCGCGGCGGAGGCCGCTGGCGGGATAGGGACATGGGTGAGGCCGCCGGCGGGCCGTGACGGCCGCGCGGCGGCATCTCACCGGCCCGGCCTGCCCCGCCCGGGTACGGGCACGGCCTCGGGCACTGGGGCGGGGCGGCGTTCGGACGCCCGGGCCCACTCCAGCCGGTGGCCGCAGGTGCGAGGGCGGCCGCGGTGTGGCGGGTGTGCGCACCATCGGGCTCCCGCTTGACGCGCCCGGCCCCACCGCGAGGTCGGCCCACTCCGGCCGGTGGCCGCGCGGCGCACGGAGGGCGCGGGGACGACACGTGAGCGGGTGGCGTGCGGCCGCATCTCACCCGCCCGGCCCGATCGACCACGGCCACCGGGATCGGACGCGGGGCAGTGGACATGACGTGAAGCGACGCTCAGCCGACACGACCCTGCCGCCCGGCCCGCCGGGCCGACGCCCGCGAGGCGCGTGGGCGGATGGTGCATGGGTGGGCGCTGGGTGGGTGGGCTGCGTGCGAGTGGGTTGCGTGTGCGTGGGTGCTGTCTGAGCGGGCCGCGTGCGCGGGCGATGTCCGGCACCGCCCCCACGGCGAACGGCCCCGGGCCTTGCGGCCCGGGGCCGTTCCACTCCGCCAGTTCGCCCGAGGGCGCCTACTTGTTCGCGATCGCGTCCGCCTCGCTGACCATCTGCTGGGTCGACAGGCCTTCCTGCCGTCCGCGCAGTTCGGCGTAGGTGACCAGGATGCCCGCCACCGCGAAGATCGCCAGGGGCAGCATCGCCACCGCGCGGACGATCTCGATGATCAGGACGCCGATGAAGCCGCCGAAGCCGACGGTGCCGTCGTTGCCGATGATGGCGCCCTCGATGAGGCCGACGGGGATGCCGATGACGCAGCCGTAGACGAGGGCCGCCACGAAGATCACCAGGACCCGCGACAGTGCCCGCCCGAAGTCGGCGTGGGTCAGTTTGAAGCTGCGGACGAAGGGGTTGCCGCCCTCGAAGACGAAGGCGGGCGCCAGCACCGACAGCGCGATGGCCAGGTAGACGCCCGGCAGGAAGCAGGCGCACAGGCCGATCGAGATGGCGATGGACGCCAGGATCGTCCAGCCCCACATGGGCAGCGCGCGCCCGAAGCCGTAGGACATCGACTCCCCGAAGGGCACCTGGACGCCGGGTGTGCCCTCGCGGACGGCGGCGCGGATGGCGCCGACGACGGCCGCGGCGGCGAGGAAGCCGGTGATCACCCACGCGAGCAGGCCCCAGAGGCCACCGCCCACGTAGGCGCCCCAGTCCCAGTTGTCGTTGGCGTCGCGGCCGATCGGGCCGACGGAGGTGTTCACCGTCGTCCCGAGCGCGATGCTGGGGATCACCGCGCCGACCAGCATGATCATGCCGATCGATTTCCAGCTGCGCTTGAAGACGCCCTGGACGCGGTTCATCCACGTGTTGAAGTCGGTGGGCACGATCGGGTCGTACGGGTCGGACGGCCCGTAGCCCCCGCCGGTGCCGGGCGGCCAGTAGCCGCCGCCGGCACTGCCTCCACCGCCACCGCCGGTGGGCGGGGGCGGGGTGTAGGGCTCGCCGTAGCTGGACGTGCCGTACGCGCCGGACTGCGGGGGAGTCTGCGAGGGGTAGTCGCCGCTTCCGGTGCCGTACGTGGAGGCCGAGGGGCCGTAACTCGCGGGGGGCTGCTGCTGGTACGAGCCGGTGGAGGGTTCCGGCGCCCGGTAGGGCGGGTACTCCGGCTCGGGCGGGTAGACCGCGGGCTCCGGCGGAGGCGGTGGGGGCGGAGGGGGTGGCGCGTAGTCCCCGTGCCGCGGCGGCTGGTACTCGCCCGGGTGGGGCTGCGCCGGGTAGCCCTCGGAAGCCGGCGGCTGCGGCGGCTGGTACGGCGCCGCGTACGGGTCATCGGGACCTTGCGTCCCGCCAGGAGGCGGTGGCGGAGTTGTCATATCGGCAAGCTAGCAACTCAAAAGCCGCCATTCAGGACATATGGCAATGATGATCTTTGTTCATCAAGATCCACGCCTTATCACCCGTCGCCGGACACGCCGAGGCCGGGGCACCCCCTGGGAGCCCCGGCCTCGGGTAGGTCTGAGTCTGACCCGGGTCAGCCGATGACCCGGACGTTCTCCGCCTGCGGGCCCTTCTGGCCCTGCGCGACGTCGAACTCGACGCGCTGACCGTCGTCAAGCGAACGGTATCCGTCGACCTGGATCGCCGAGAAGTGGACGAAAACGTCCGCCCCGCCGTCCACGGCGATGAAGCCGTAGCCCTTCTCGGAGTTGAACCACTTGACGGTGCCTTGTGCCACTGTGCACTTCCCTTGCTCTGCATGCACCGGACTCGCGGCGCGGGTCCGGGATCGCCCCCACCGCCGGCGCACCCACACCAGCGGTGGACTTGCTTCCGCGTCAAGGACGACCGTGTCGCACGCTACACGAGCGGCGCCCGCCTGGCTAGGTACGCCGCGTGCGTGTAGACGTTGGATCTTGTTCCGGAAAGACCGGTTTTGTGCGGTCCCACATGGGCGGAAAGCACCACTCGGCGTCTCTGTCGGGTAACGGACGGCGTCGGGCGGCAACCCTTTCGGCACGGGCCTAAGACTTCGACAAACGTCGATGGACTCCGGTGGGCGGCCACCCACCGGAGTCCCGCTGTCACGCTTCTTCGCGGGCCGTGTGACGGCGGCTCTGGACGACCCGGAACCGGTTGGCCACATAGGCTCCGTCGGTCAGCGCCGAGTTGGCGGCGGGGTTGCCGCCCGAGGCGTGGAAGTCGGAGAACGCCGCCGACTGGTTGACGAACACCCCGCCGGTCAGGTTGACCGACAGGTGGGTGTAGACGTCCTGCGCGGCCCGCTCCACCTCGTCCAGGACCTCCTCGGAGGTCGAGTAGACCCCGGCGGTCAGCGCGCCCCTCGCCGAAACCACATCGCGGAAAATCCGGATCGACTCGGCCGTGTCGGCGGTGGCGACGATGAACGCGATCGGGCCGAACCACTCCTCGCCGTAGACGTCGGAGTCGCCCGCCGAGAGCTTCACGATGAGCGGGGTGCGGACCACCGCGTCGGGGTACACCGGGTGCTCAAGGGGCTGCGAGGCCAGCAGCACCTCGCCCAGCTTCTCCGCCCGCGCCAGCCGGTCCAGGACCGCGTCGTTGACGATCGCGCCGGTCAGGTCCACCGCGCGCGCGGCGTCCCCGGTCAGCTTCGCCACCGAGGCCGTGATCGCCCCGGCGACCTCCTCGAAGGACACCTTGCCCTCGGGGGTGTCGATGCCGCCGGCCGGGATGAGGATGTTCTGGGTGGTGGTGCACATCTGCCCGCTGTAGAGGGCCAGGGTGAACCCGAGGTTGCGGGCCAGGCCCTTCAGGTCGTCGGTGGAGTCGATGATGACGGTGTTGACGCCCGCCTTCTCGGTGTACACCTGCGCCTGGCGCGCGTTCTCCTCCAGCCAGTCGCCGTAGGCGGTGCCGCCGGTGAAGTCGACGATCCTGACCGCCGGGTCGACGGCGAGGGCCGAGGCGACCTTGTCGCCGGGGTCCTCGGCGGCCAGCGTCACCAGGTTCGGGTCGAACCCGGCCTCGGCGAGCACCTCGCGGGCGTGCCGGACGGTGATCGCCAGCGGCAGGACCGCGCCCGGGTGCGGCTTGACGATCACGGGGTTGCCGGTGACCAGGGAGGCGAACAGGCCCGGGTAGGAGTTCCAGGTCGGGAACGTGTTGCAGCCGATGACCAGCGCGACGCCCCGCGGGACGACGTGGAAGGTCTTGGTCAGCACGAGCGGGTCGTGCTTGCCCTGCGGCTTCTCCCAGTGGGCGGTGCCGGGGGTGCGGGTCATCTCGCTGTAGGCGTAGGCGATGGCCTCCAGCGCGCGGTCCAGGGCGTGCGGGGCCCCGGCCTGGAAGGCCATCATGAAGCCCTGGCCGGTGGTGAACTGGACGGCGTTGGCCATGGTGAAGGAGTCGGCCGACAGCTTCGCCAGGATCTCCAGGCACACTCCCGCGCGGACCGCCGGTCCCGCGTCCCGCCAGGCCGGCTGCGCCGCGCGGGCGGCGGCGACCAGCGCCCCGGCGTCGGCGCGCGGGTAGCGGACGTCGAGGGCGATGCCGTACGGGCTGCGCTCGGTGGCCACCACTCCCTGGCTGCCGGGCTGGTCGAGCGGGAAGTCGGCGCCGAGGTAGGACTCGAAGCGCGCCTTCCCTTCGTCGGCGGCGGTTTCTCCGTACACGCGGGGACTGGGCGACTCAGGGTAGGCCGACCAGTACCCGCGTTCACCGATCGCCTGAAGGGCGCGGTCGAGGAGGTCGCGGTGCTTCGTGAGCATCGGGTGCGTCATATTGGCCATGATGCCGCAGTCGCCGGGCGTTGGCACCGCGCACACCATGGCACTTCGGGTGATCGGGTGGTCAGGCCTTGTGTTGCAGGTTGAGCTCGTAGGAGTGCGGGCGGTAGCCGAGGGCCCGGTTGACCGCGATCATCGGGGCGTTGTCCTCGGCGTTGTTGGTGTCGATCAGCCGCAGCCCGGGGTGCTCGGCGGTGCCCCGGCGCAGGTTCGCCAGCTTCACCAGCAGGCCGAGGCGGTGGCCGCGGTGGTCGGGGTCGACCACGGTGATGGCCTGCGCGGCGCGGGTGGTGTCGATCGGGGAGACCGAGATGAAGGTCCAGGCGACCAGCCGGCCGCTCTCCTCGTGCCGGGCGGCGGCGTGGACCAGCGGGGTGCCGGTCGCGGCGGCCTGGCGGGCGCGCTGGCGGATGAGCTCCGGGTTGGGCGGCTCGGGTTCGACGTCCATGTCCCCGGTGGGCATGTCGGCGGTGAGCCGGTACTCCAGGTGGGCCAGGTCGTCGACGTACTCCTCGGGCAGCTCGTGCCCGGGGCCCTCCAGCCAGGTGACGAAGGTGTAGCCGTCGGCGTGCGCGGCGGCCTTCGCCTCCAGTTCCTCGTGCGCGCCCGGTTCGACGGTGTCAAGGTCGAGGCGGGACAGCAAGGTGGTCTGGGCGACGGTGTAGCCCATCGCCTCGCCGAAGCGCACGCCCGCCGGGTCGATCTCGGCGCCGCCCTCGATGGGCGCGCGGGCGCTGCTGAGCACGGTGGTGCGGCCCTCGGCGGCGGCGAAGTCCAAGAGGAAGTCGTGCATGGCGCGCCCGCGTCCGGCCCGCCGGTACCAGGGGACCACACCGACGAAACCAAGGGCCATATGACGGTTGGCCTCCTGCGGCAGGTCGACGGACAGGTGCCCGACGACCTTGCCGTCCTCACGGGCCAGCCATTCGTGCCGGGTGACGCCCGGGCGGGAGACACCGGCGGTGGTTCGCACCCGCTCGCGGGTGGGTTTCACGGTGATGCCCGGGAGGTGCAGCGCCGTGCGGACGGAGAAGTAGTCCTCGAAGTCGACGGGATCGTCGGCTCGGAACGGGGTGATCTGCACTCAGATCTCCTTCTGATAGTTGTGGACCAGACAGAAGATACGGAAGCCGAGCGCGTCGTTGATCGCGATCATGTGGGCGTTCTCGTCGGCGTTGCGGGTCTCGATGGTGCGCAGATCGGGGCACGCGGCCCGGATCGCGGCCAGGTTCTCCAGCTTGACCAGGGTGCCGAACTTGCGGCCGCGGTGCGCGGGGTCGACCACGGTGATGTTCTGGTAGGCGAAGGTGCCGCCTTCGCCCGGGTGGAGCATCAGCACGGTCCAGGCGACGATGTCGCCGCTCTCGACGTGCCGGACGGCGGCGTTGAAGCAGCGCATGTTCTGGAGGCCGGAGCGCTGCGAGCGGGCGCGGATCGCCTCCGGCTCGGGCTCGGTGCGCGGCTTCATGTCGATGTCGCCGTGGGGGGCGTCGGTATCCATGCGCAGTTCGAGGCGCGCGAGGCCGTCGACGTACTCCTCGGGGTGGGGGCCGGACGTGCCGTCCTCCCAGACCAGGACCTCGTAGCCGTCGAGCCGGGTCCGGCAGTCGGCACTGAGGGCGGTCAAGACGTCATCGTCGAGGTCCTCCAGGTGGAGACGACGGCATACTTCCGTCATCGCTCGTGTCATTCCGGTGGCTTCGGCGAAGGCGGGGCCGGGCGACTCCCGGCCGGGGTTCTCGCGGACCTGGGCGAGCCAGGTGGTGCGGCCGTACTCGCGCATCTTCGCCTCGACGGCGTCGCGCAGGGCGGTGCCCACGCCCCGGCGGCGCCAGCCGAGGTTCACCCATCCCTCCAGGTGGACGAAGTGCGTGTTCACCGTGTCGGGCATGAACATCAGGGCCGCGCCGACGACGGTGCCGTCGGCGACGGCGGCCAGGAACTCCGCCCGCGCGCCGTGCGGCGGGGTGGCCAGGGACCGGGTGGCGTCCTCCAGCGAGGGCGCCGGTATGCCCGGCTGGTCCACCGGAATGGCCTCGGCCCAGCCGTCGTAGAGCGACCGCATGAGGTCGGCGTCGTCCGCGGTGAAGGTCTTGATGTCAAGAGTGACTGCGCTCGGAGTGCTCATGCAGTCATTCTGACGGCACTTTGCGCCAGGCGCAAGACCCGGGCACGCGAAAGGCCCCGACCGCATCGCGATCGGGGCCCGTTCGTACTAATCGGCGCAGCTAGACCTTGGCCTGGCCGACCTTTGCTTGGAAATGCACCATCCGGTCGAGGTCCACGTACCCCATGCGCCGGTTCACCGCGAGCATCGCCGCGTTGGTCTCGGCGTTGAACGTGGTCACCGTGGCCAGCGCCGGCCAGATCCGGCGCGCGAAGGACAGGTTGGCGCGCTTGAGCAGCAGCCCCAGGCCCGCGCCCCGGTGCTCGGGCAGGACGACGGTGATGCCCTGCTCGGCGTGCGTCCCGCCGGTCAGCTCGATGGTGCTCCAGCCGATCAGCCGGTCGCCGTCGCGCAGGGCGGTGTGGACGGCGGTGGTGCCGGTCTCGCGAGAGACCGCCGCCGCCTCCAGCAACCGCTCCGGCGTCCACACCTCGGGGGTGACGTCGAGGTCCCCGGCGGGCGCGTCGGCGTCCAGGCGCGTCATCAGCCGCGCCAGCTCCGGCAGCCACTCGGCGGGCGGATCGCCGGGCACGCCGTCCACCCAGCGCACCAGGCGGCCGTCGTCCACAGGCTCGTCCACAGGCCCCACGGTCAGCTCGCTGCGGATGTCGACCAGCGCGACCTCCATGTCCATGGCCGCGCAGAAGGCCTCCCCGGCGCGGTCGCGGACCAGCGGCGAGCCCGGCGCCGGAGCCAGCACGTTGACCAGGATCAGCGTGCGGCCCAGGGCCTGGGCGCGCTCGCGGGTGAGCTCGAACAGGGCCCGCCCGATGCCGCGCCGCCGGAAGGCGGGCGCGACCTGGCCCTCCAGCTCGACGGTGTGCGTGTTGTCCTCGCCCGGCAGGAACAGCAGGGCCGCACCGGCCAGCTCCTCCCCCTCGAACCAGCCCCAGTACTCGGTGGTCTTGCCCGGCTGCGGGTGGGCCAGCAGGGCGGCGAGCCGCTCGGCGGGGATCGGCGGCCGGTCGGGCCGGTCGTTGGCGTCGGCGGCGGCCCGGACGGCGGCGTAGGCGGCCATGTCGGGACCGGTGAAGTCGAGGCGGCGGATCACGCGGCCACCACCTGGTAGTAGCCGTCCACGCCGGCCGTGGCGAAGCCGAGGGCCTCGTTGACGCGCCAGATCTTCTCGTTGGCCAGCGCGTTGGTGGCCACCACCGAGGTCGCGTCGGGCGCGACGCTGCGGGCCTGCTCCAGGTTGGCCAGCTTCACCACCGTGCCGAGCCGGTGTCCCCGGTGTTCGGGGTGGACGAGGGTGATCAGCTGCATGAGGCGCTCGCTTCTTCCGTCGTGGCGCAGGGTGGTGACCGCGATGAGGCGGCCGGTGGCGCGCTCGCGCGCGCCGGTGGAGATGCGCACCTGCCCCAGCGAGGCGGCCAGCTCGGAGAGCTCGATGACGCGCTCGGGCGAGTAGGCGGTGGGCTCGACGGCCAGGCCGCCGCTGGGGGCGTCGGTCGACAGGCGTCCCATGAGATCGGCGAGATCGGCGACCAGCGAGTCCGGGACGGGCCCGGCCGCGCCGTCCAGCCAGTGCACGAGGTCGTAGCCGGGCACCGGGGTGGGCTCGGCGAACTCGCGGCCCAGGTCCAGGACGCTGACCCGCTCGGCGTGCACGCGCTCCATGCCCATCGCCGTCAGGAACGGCTCGCCCGGCCCCCCGTCCCCGGCCGTGGCGGTGAGGACGGTCCGGCCCAGCGCGAGGCTCTCGGCGAGCGCGCGCTCGTAGAGGGCCCGCCCGAGTCCGCGGCGGCGCAGGCCGGGGTGGACGACGCCGTGCAGCGCGGTCCGGTGCCGGTTGTCGCGCTGCGACAGGCGCAGCCGGACGAATCCGGCGACGCGCCCGTCGGCCTCGGCGACGAGGGTCTCGCCGGTGGTGCCGTCCCTGGGGGTGGCCAGGTAGGCGGCGATGGAGGCCCGGGGCGGGGGCGGGAACAGCCCGCCCTCCTCCTCGGCGAAGAGCCCGGCCAGTTCGTGGATCGCGTCGTGGTCGGCCGCGGTGACCGGGCGGATCGTCACCGCTCTTCCCGGGACGCCAGTTCGGTCTGGAAGACCGAGGAGCGCTGGTGCAGGGTGAAGCCCATGGCCTCGTTGACGGCGATCATGTACGTGTTGTCGGCGGCGTTGTCGGTGAGGACGGTGGCCAGGCCCGGGTACAGGCTCCGCGCGTAGTTCAGGTTCTCGGTCTTGAGGACCATGCCGAGGCGGTGGCCGCGGTGGGCGGCGGCGACCATGGTGATGCCCTGCGAGGCGGTGTCCTCGCTGCCGCGCTTGAAGGACAGCTTGGTCCAGCCGGCCACCTCGCCGGTGGCGGTGTGGCGGACGACGGCGTTGACCACGGTCCGGCCGAGGCGACCGGCGTGCTCGACGTCGGCGATGACGCGGGCGGCGTCGTAGTCCATGTCCTCCACGGCGAGGCCGCCGGTGGGCATGTCGGACTGGAAGCGGCCGAGGAGGGCGGCGATCCCGTCGGCGAGTTCGGTGGGCATGGGCCCGGCGAGGCCGTCGGCCCAGGTGACGAGGTCGTAGCCGGTGGCCTTCTGCCAGGCGTGGAGGCGTTCCTTCTCCCAGATCTGCGGGTCGAAGGAGGTCACGTCGAGGCGGTAGTAGTTCTCGTTGAGGACCTCGTCCCAGCCCAGGGCGGTGAACATGGCGGTGGCGCCGGGGTCGCCGGGGCCGTCGCCGACGGGGTTCTTGGTCTCCACGACGAGGGTGCGGCGGCCGAGCTCGGCGACGTGGGCGCGGGCGGCGTCCACCAACGCCCTGCCGTGCCCACGTCGCCGAAGCGAGGGGAGCACCGCGCCGGAGATCTCGGCGAGGTGCGTGTTGTCGCGCGTCCAGGTCGTGACGGTGGTGTAACCGGCGATGCGGCCGGTCTCGTCGCGCACGACGAGGGTGTCGACCCGTTCGCCCTCGGCCGCGTGGGTGAGACCGGCGGTGAAGGACTCCCGGTCCAGCAGCAGCGGGCCGCCGTGGTCGACGGGGTGGGCCTCGGTGGCGATCGCGTGCAGCGCGGCGGCGTCGGACGGGGCGAACGGGGTGACACTCATGTGCGGTTAGACCTTCAGTTGGTAGAAGACGGCGTTCTGGAACGGGGCGAAGCCCATGGCGACGTTGACGGCCAGCATGTGGGTGTTGCTCACCGCGTTGTCGGTGTCGATGGCGGTGAGTTCCGGTTCGCGCTCGCGCATGAACCGCAGGTTCTCGACCTTCAGGACGGTGCCGAGGCGGTGACCCCGGTGGCCGTCGGAGACCATCGTGATCCCCTGCATGCCGTAGTGCGGAGCGGTGGACCTGATGTGGATCTTCGTCCAGCCGACGACCTGGCCGCTCTCCCGGTGCCGGACGGCGGAGTTGAACGTGCGCCGTCCGCCTTTCGCCGCCGACGCGTTGTCGGCGAGCAGCCGTTCGGGAGTGTAGTTCAGGTCGGTGACGTCGAGATCACCCATGGGGGTGTCGGTGAAGAAGCGGTTGAGCAGGGCGGCGAGTCCGTCGAGGACCTCGGCGGGCGGTTCGCCGTCGACGCCGTCGGTCCACTGGATCAGCTCGTAGCCGTCGGCCTTGGACCACGCCTCCGAGCGGAGTTTCTCCAGCGCGGCCTCGTCGACGGTGGTGACGTCGAGGCGGGAGGTGAGCTCCTCCAGGGCGCGCTGGAACCCGGCGGCGGCCAGGAAGCGGGCGCCGTCGAAGCTGCCGCCGCCTCCGGGGAGGGGTTCCTGGGCGCCGGCCTGGAGGGTGTCGCGGCCCTGGGCGCGCATGTGCGCGATGGCCGCGTCGAGCAGGGCCCGGCCGACACCGCGGTGGCGGTGTTCGGGGTGGACCATGCCCCACAGTTCGCCGCTGTGGGTGTTGTCGGCGAGCGGCAGGTCGAGTTTGACCCAGCCCAGGACGGTGTCGCCCTCGCGGACGTGGAAGAGCAGGTGCTCGCCGGTGGGCCGGTCGTCGTCCATGATCGCGGCGAAGGCGTCGCGGTCGGCCAGTGGCACGCTGGGCCGGTCGACGGCGAAGGCCGCGCGGCCGGTGGCGTGAATCAGGTCGAGGGTGGCGGCATCGCCCTTGTCGTAGATCTCTACGCGCATCACAGCTCCCGCTGGTACTCGTGGAAGGACTCCACCGGGAAGAAGCCCATCTGCTCGTTGATGGCGATCATGTGCTCGTTCTCGGCGGCGTTCCAGGTGTCGATGCGGCGCAGGTTCGGCTCTATCTCGGTCGCATAGCGGTACAGCTCGTACTTGACCAGGGCGCCCAGGCGGTGGCCCCGGTGCTCGGGCAGGACCACGGTGACGGCCTGCTCGGCCTGGGCGCCGTCCTCGCTGTTGATGGCGACGAAGGACCAGGCGACCAGGTGCCCGGAGGGCTTGTGCCGGACGGCGACGTGCGGGCGGCGCCAGCCGCGCGCGGCCGAGGCGTCCTGGTAGGCGATGAGCTTGCCGGTGTCGTAGGGGGTGGGCTCCCAGTCCTCGATGTACCCGGCGACGTCCTGGGACAGGCGCCCGTTCATCACCGCGAGGTCGGGCAGGAACTCCTCGGGGGCCGGCTCGGTGAAGCGCACGACCTCGTAGTCGGATCCGGCCTTGGCGAGCGCGTCGGCGTGCCGCGCGGCGACGGCGTCTGCGTCCAGCGACGGGAGGTCGATGGCGCGGCGGGTCTCCTCGCCGACCTCCCGGAAGCCGAGCGCGGCCAGGAAGCGCGCGCCGGACTCGTCACGGGCGGTGCCGTGGTCGAGGGAGGTGTTGGCCCAGGTCATGGTCTTCTTCATGCCCTCGGCGCGGAAGATCCGCTCCACCTCGGCGAGCAGTTCGGTGCCGATGCCGCGCCTGCGGTGGGCGGGGTGGACGGCGCCTTCGAAGTTGCCGACGGTGGTGTTGGCCTGGGTGGAGCCGCTGAGGCGCAGGTGCGCCACGGGCGCGCCGTCGCGGCGGACGAGGTAGTGCCGCGCCCAGCCGCCCGGCCACGGGTTGTCGAGCCCGCCCTCGTCCGACTTCCGCCACGGCGGCGCCTCGTCGAGGGCGTCGACGGCGTGGGTGGCGACCCGGAGGGCGTGCCAGTCGGCGAGGTCGGCCTCCGGGGAGGCGCCGGTGAGGTGGACGAGTTCGAGTGAACTCACGGTGGTGCTCCGTTCGAGGGGGGGTGGGAGGGGTGGTGGGGCTCAGATGTCCCGCATGACGTCGTCACCGGCTTCGACGGCGACGAATCCGAGCTCTTCGTTGATGCGGATCATGTGGACGTTCTCGCCGTCGTTCCAGGTGTCGATGAACCGCATGCCGGGGGCGATCTCGTGGGCGTAGCGGTGCAGCTCCAGCTTGGCGAGGGCGCCCAGGCGGTGCCCGCGGTGCTCGGGAAGGACCACGGTGATGCCCTGGTCGGCGTGGACGCCGTCGGCGTCCATCAGCGAGAGGTTGCTCCAGGCGACCAGCCGCCCGCTCTCCTCGTCGCGGATCGCCACGTTCGGGCGCCGCCACAGCCGGGCCGCGGCGGCGGCCTCGGAGCCGCGCAGGGAGGCGGTGTCGTGCGGGGTGGCCTCCCAGTCGTCCCGGTAGACGGCGAGGTCGGCCGACAGCCGCCGCTTCACGAACGCCAGGTCGGCCAGGTACTCCTCGGGCATCGGGTCCATGAACCGGACGACCGAGTAGCGCTCACCGGCGGCGGCCTTCGCCTTGGCGTGGGCCTCGGTGTGGTCGACGGCGCCGAGGTCGACGCGGCGGCGGATCTCGGTGCCGGGCGAGGTGAAGCCGAGGGCCTTGGCGAAGGCGATGCCGGACTCGTCGCGGGCGGGCCCGCCGGGCACCGTCCGCAGCGCGTAGGTGAGCACCGACTTCTTGCCGGTGGCCTTGTGCTCGGCGACGATGGCGTCGATGAGGGCGGTGCCGATGCCCCGGCGGCGATGCGCCGGGTGCACCGACAGCTCGAACGGGCCGACGGCCGCGTTCGACTTGAGCTGGTGGGACACGTGGAACGCCGCCACCGGCACGCCGCCTTGCCGCACGAGGCGGTAGTCGGTGCGCACGACGGGGAAGTCGACCGTCAGCCCGCCGAGTGCCGATTCGCGCCAGAACGGGTAGTAGGCCGCCATGTCCACCGCGTGCGCGGCGGCCTTGACGTCCAGCCAGTCCTCCAGGTCCCGCGACGGCGAATCGGCGGTGACGGCGATGATGTCCAGTTCCACGTGTTCCCTCACTAGCTCTTCTTCTGGTAGGCGATCCAGCGCTCCTGAGCGCGGTAGCCCACGGCCTCGTTGATGGAGATCATGAAGTCGTTGACCTCGGCGTTCCAGGTCTGGACCCACTTCATCTTCGGCCGGTAGGCGCGCAGCAGACGATGATTCTCGATCTTGAGGATGGTGCCGATGCGGTGGCCCCGGTGATCGGGGTCCACGATTGTGATGCCCTGCCAGGAGTGCTCCTCCTGACCGGCGGACACGGAGATGTTCGTCCAGCCCGCCACCGCGCCCGAGGCCACGTGCCGCACGGCGGTGTCGACATTGAGCTGACCACGCGAGATGGCGCGGACCTCGTTCTCGCGGATGCGGGCGGCGTCCACCTTCTGCGGCTGGAGGTCCAGGTCGCCCGAGGGCGCGTCGGTAATGAGCCGCCCGTCGAGGTAGGCGACCCCGTCCACCAGGTCGTCGGGGCAGCGGTTGACCCACTGCACCAGCTCGTAGCCGTCGGCCTTCTCCCACGCCCGCGCGAGCAGGTCGTCGAGCTCGGCGGCCGGTACCAGGTCCAGATCGGCCGCGCGGCGGATCTCGTCGAGGCCCTTGACAAAGCCGTTCTTCTCCAGGAACTTCTGCCCGGCGTCGGGACGCGGGGCGGCCGGATCGATGGTGTCCGGCGCGTAGGAAATGTAGGTGGTGCGGCCGTCGGCAGCGCCCAGCTCCTCCAGCTTGGCCAGCAGCGCGGTGGCCACTCCCGAGCGGCGGAAGTCCGGGTGCACGTCCAGCTCGAACTCCACCAGGTGCGTGTTGTCCGTCAGGCCGAAGTTGCCCTCGATGACGCCGACGACACGGCCGTCGATCTTGGCCATCCAGCGCTCCATGCGGGCGTGCACGGACGGCCGCGAGACGGACCCGACCAACTCGGCGACCGAAGGCGCCGGGAAGTTCGGCAGGTCGGCGCCCCAGCTGGCGGCCAGCACCTCGGTCCAGCCGTCGGCGTCGCCGATGTTGGCCTGGGTCAGTTTGACGATCTCGATATCGCTCACGGTGAATCCTTCCCTCATTGCTCACTTGCTTCATTGCGTCCGGGCTGTCGGCCCGGCTGTGTCTTCGTGGGCCGGTGCCGGGGATGTCCCCGCCCCGGTACCGGCTCCGGCGCTACTCCGCGACCCCGGGAACCGGTCCCTGGAAGTCGACTGCGGACTCCACCAGGCGGTACCCCATCCGCTCGTTGATGGAGATCATGTAGGCGTTGCTCTCGGCGTTCCACGTGTCGATCTCGACGATGGCCGGCTCGACCAGGCGGGCCCAGTTCTGCAGCTCGATCTTGGCGATCGTGCCCAGGCGCTTCCCGCGGTGATCGGGGTCGACGATGGTGACGCCGACGTGGGCGCGCTCGCGGTACTCCAGCTCGGTGTTGAACGTGGTCCACGCGGCCACCGCGCCGGTCTCCTCGTGCTGGAGGGCGGCGTGGAAGCGGGTGCGCATGCGCCTGTCCAGCATCGACTCGCCCTCGCGGAAGCGGTCGCGGTCGACCTTCTCCGGCTCGATGTCCAGGTCGCCCATGGGGGCGTCCTGGAGCAGGCGGCCGTCGAGGTAGGCCAGGCCGTCCACCAGGTCCTCGGGGGCGTGGTTGATCCAGCGGCGCAGGCGGTAGCCGCCGGCGTGGGTCCACGCCTCGGCGAGCATCGCGTCCAGGTCGGCCTGGTCCACCGTCGACAGCACGACGCGGCGGTGCGCCTCGTCGAGCTTCTCGCCCATGCCCATCGCGGCCAGGAACGCCAGCCCGGCGCCGTCGCGCGGCGGGCCGCCCTCGACGCCCCGGTGCGCGCCCGAGCCGATGACCGAGCGGCCGTGCGCGGCGGCGCGCTCCAGCGCGTGCGCCCACATCCGCCGCCCGATTCCCTTGCGCCGGTGATCGGGGTGCACCTGGCCCCCGGTCCACGCGGTGCGCAGGTTCTCCAGCTGCGGGAAACCGATGTCGTAGGAGCCGACGAGTTCCCCGTCGAGGAGGACCTGCCAGTACTCGATCAGCTCACCCGGCCATGGATATCGCATCCCGGCCAGCTCTTCCACCCTGCTCACGGGGATGTGCGCGTCTTCTGGGTGGTCGGCGGTCTTGACGGCGGTGAGCAGGGCGATGTACTCGTCGAATCGGACTGGATCGGCCGGATCGACGAGTTCGAATTCCACGTTCACTTCGGTATGTCTCCCTGGAAATTGACGCCGAGGTGCGCGATCTTGAACCCCATCGCTTCGTTCACGGCGATCATGTGCGTGTTGTCTGCTGCGTTGTACGTGTAAACGCGCGCGAGCTCCGGCTCGGCGGCCCGCGCGTGGTCGAGGTTGGCCAGCTTCACCAGCGTCCCCAGCCGCCGCCCGCGGTGGGCGGGATCGACGATCGTGGTGATCTGGTAGGCGTCGGTGCGCGGGCGGGCGGCCACGAGGAGGCCGGTCCACGCCACGACCTCGCCGCCGGGCGCGAGGGCGGCGGTGGTGTGCTGCGTGCGCAGCCGCGCGGCCGTCATCGCCTCGGTGGCGCGCCAGCGGTCGGCGTCGTACTTCTCCGGCTCCCACTCCAGCTCGCCGGTCGGGGCGTCCTGGATGAGGCGGCCTTCGAGGTAGGCGAGGCCCTCGGCGAGCTCGCCGGCGGCCGGGCCGGTCCACGAGACGAGCCGGTAGCCCTCCGCGGCGGCCTCGGCGTCGGCGCGCAGCTTCGCCAGCGCGGTGGTGTCGAGGGAGCCGAGGTCGAGGCGGCGGCGCACCTCGTCCAGGACCCGGCGCAGGCCCGCGCGCTCCAGGAAGAGAACACCGGCCCCGTCGGCGTGTTCCACGCCGTCCGGGGCCGGTGCTTCGATGAAGGAGGAGAGCTTCGTCCGTCCCATCGCCTGTGCCCGCGATACGCAGTGCGCGTAGAGGGCGGTGGCGATGCCGCGGCGGCGGAGGGACGGGTGCACGAAGCCCTCGACGTGGGCGTTCTGGAGGTTCTCGATCGTCGGCAGCGTCAGCTCGGCGAAACCGGCGAGCTCGCCGTCGACGCGGATTCCCCAGCGCTCGATGTCGGACCCGGGCATGTCCGCGCGGTAGCGGGCGATGGCGACCTCGGGGAACAACTCGGCGTATTCGGGGAGGTCATGACGCTTATGAGCCGATTCCAGGGCGAAGACGTCCATGGCGACGGAGTCGTCGTGGACGTGGAGTGGCTCGATGCGCATGTCCTGAGGATCGCGGCAGGTCGGCGAGCGCGCCACTGAATTAGCGATCCGGGGCCGCTGCGGGGCGGCGGACGTGCGCGAACACCGCGCCGGTGGCGGTACGCGGATGAGCCCCGATCCGCTTCGCGAACCGGGGCTCATCCGTACGATTGGTCGGGAGGTGACCGCACCCCGACGACTCCGCCGCCGGTAGCCGCATCCCCACTGGGAGTGATACGACTCGGTGCTGTGACCTCCCGCACGCGATATTCTGCGCCCATTCGGGCACGGGGTCAATACTCCGTCAACTGTCGGGAATCTGACAGTAATTCCGCGTAGATCATCGGCCGTGGTACTTGACCTCAGCCGAGCAGCCCCGCTTCACGGGCGGCCTTCAAGGAGGGCTTGACCTGGTGCGTCGGGCGGCCGTCGATGGCGTCGGCGGTCTTGAGCCCGTCGCCGGTGTTGTAGATGACGGTCTCGGCCTCGGGGTCGAGCTTGCCTTCGCGCAAGAGTTTCTGAAGTGTTGCGACAACGACGCCGCCCGCCGTTTCAGCGAATACGCCCGTGGTGCGGGCGAGCAGCCGGATGCCGTCCCGGATCTCGTCGTCGGTCACCGACTCCATCCAGCCGCCGGTGCGGCGCACCGACTCGATGGCGTAGGGCCCGGCGGCGGGGTCGCCGATGTTGAGGGACTTGGCGATGCCGGTGGGCTTGACGGGGGTGATCTCGTCGGTGCCGGCCTTGAGGGCGGTGGCGATGGGGTCGCAACCGGCCGACTGGGCGCCGAAGACGCGCGGCACGGCGGCGTCCACGAGACCGATCTGGACGAGCTCCTCGAAGGCCTTGTCGACCTTGGTCAGCAGCTCGCCGGAGGCCATGGGGATGACCACCTGCTCCGGGAGGCGCCAGCCGAGCTGCTCGGCGACCTCGTAGCCGAGGGTCTTGGAGCCCTCGGCGTAGAAGGGCCGGACATTGACGTTGACGAAGGCGGTGGTCTCGAACTCGTCGGTCTCGGTCAGCTCCGAGCACAGCCGGTTCACGTCGTCGTAGGAGCCCTCGATGGCCACCAGGGTGCCGCCGTAGACCGCCGAGGCGGTGACCTTGCCCGCCTCCAGGTCATAGGGGATGAACACGATGGACGGGACCCCGGCGCGCGCCGCGTGCGCGGCCACCGAGTTGGCCAGGTTGCCGGTGGAGGCGCAGGCGAAGCGGTCGAAGCCCAGCTGCGCGGCGGCGGTCAGGGCCACCGAGACCACGCGGTCCTTGAAGGAGTGCGTGGGGTTGCCCGAGTCGTCCTTCACCCACAGCTTCTTCATGCCCAGCTCGCGGGCCAGGTTGGTGGCGTCCACGAGCGGGGTCATGCCCGGGTTGAGGGTGACGCGGGTGGCGGGGTCGACGCCGGCGGGCAGCAGCCCGGCGTAGCGCCAGATGTTCTGGGGGCCGGACTCGATCTGCTCGCGGGTGACCTTGGCCAGCAGCGCCGGGTCGTAGTCGACCTCAAGCGGGCCGAAGCAGTTCCAGCAGGCGTGCTGGGCGATGAGCGGGTATTTCGCCTGACAGGCGCGACAGACCAGACCGATGGCGGGGCTGGCGGTGAACGGCACGGTGGGTGCGGACATAGAGAGGCTCCTTCCCTCATCTTTCCCGCATCGAAGGCGGGACGGAGTTGGCACCTTCCGCCTGCTGATGAGCAGACGGTGGTTGCCGGAGCGTCACAGGGCCGTATCCCTCAGCTCCTCTGGATGAGTTACTGAGCCGAAGTGTAAAGGAGAGGCCCCGGACCGGGAAGCGCCCGGCTTGAGGTCCGGATCACTCTTGTGCCTTCAGTTTGTTCAGTGCAGACTGAATCTATGGAACCTTCCGTAAGAGGAGGAGAGCCGTGCTGATCGCCGCCGTCCGCGCCGCGGGCCTGGTCAAACGCTACGGGAACCGCACCGCCCTCCACGGCCTCGACATCGAGGTCGCGCCCGGCGAGGTCTTCGGCTTCCTCGGCCCCAACGGCGCCGGGAAGACCACCACCATCCGCCTCATGCTCGACCTGATCCGGCCCACCGCCGGAACCATCGAGGTCCTGGGCAAGGACCCCCGCCGCGGCGGCCCGCAGCTGCGCCGCCGCATCGGCTACCTGCCCGGCGAACTGCACCTCGAAGGCCGCCAGACCGCCGCCGACCTGCTCGCCTTCCTCGCCGCCCGGCGCGGCGGCGTCCGGGCCGGGCGAATCACCGAACTCGCCGAACTGCTCGACCTGGACCTCTCCCGCCAGGTCCGCAAACTCTCCAAGGGCAACAAGCAGAAGGTCGGCATCGTCCAGGCCTTCATGCACGACCCCGCTCTGCTGGTGCTCGACGAGCCCACCTCCGGCCTCGACCCGCTGCTCCAGCACCGCTTCCTGGACCTGGTCCGCGCCGCCCGCGACGACGGCCGCACCGTCTTCATGTCCTCCCACGTGCTCTCCGAGGTCCAGGAGGTCGCCGACCGCGCCGTCATCATGCGCGGCGGCCGCGTCCTGGCCACCGAAGACGTCGACGACCTGCGCAAGCGCGCCCTGCGCAACGTCGAGATCGCCTTCGGCGGCCCCGTCGCGCTCGCCGACTTCACCGGGCTGCCGGGCGTACGCGACGTGTCGGTGGACGGGAGCGTCCTGCGCTGCACCACAGAAGGGTCCGCCGACGCGCTGGTCAAGGCCGCCGCGCGGCACACCGTCCACTCGATCCGGTCCACCGAACCGGACCTGGAGGAGATCTTCTTCGCCTACTACGGAGGCCGGGAATGAAGCGCAGCGTGTACACCCAGGCCCTGCGCGACCAGCGGCGCTCGCTGCTGATCTGGGCGATCGCCCTGGCGGGTGTGGCCTTCATCTACATCCCGTCCTACCAGACCTACCGGGACCAGGGGATCCTCGACATGAAGGGCAACGCGATGTTCGACGCCATCGGCGTCGGCGACCTCGCGTCCCCCGTCGGCTACCTCAACTCGGCGGTCTTCGCGCTCATGGGCCCGCTGCTGATGATCATCTTCGCGGTCTCGGCGGGCGCGCGCACCGCCGGGCAGGAGGAGTCGGGCGTCCTGGACCTGCTGCTCGCCCAGCCGATCGGGCGCGTCTCCCTGCTGCTCCAGCGCTTCGCCGCGCTGGCCACCGCCACGGCCCTGCTGACGGGCGCGTTCCTGCTGGCGCTGGTGGGCGCGGCCGCCGCGGGCGACATGGACGTCCCGGCCGCCGACATCGCCGCGGCCACCGTCGGCCTCGGGCTGCTGGCGCTGCTGTTCGGCGCGCTGACGCTGCTCATCGGCGCCGCGAGCGGGCGCCGGGCGATCGCCATCGCCGGATCGGCCGTCCTGGCGGTGCTGTCCTACTTCGCCAACACCCTCGGCGCCGACTGGCTGCGCCACCTGTCGCCCTTCTACCACTTCAACGGCCAGACACCGCTGGCCAACGGCTGGCAGTGGAGCGGCCTGGCCGTCCTGGCGGGCCTGACCGCGCTGGCGATCACCGCCGGCGCCTGGCGCTTCGGCCGCCGCGACCTGGCGGTCTGAACGACGGCCCGGGACGATCACGTCCCGGGCCGCCACCGCCTGCCGGAAGGGATACTGATGGGCATGACGACCGAAGGCGCGACCGACGCGGAACTGGAGTACGTGGAGGAGTTCGCCCTCGCGATGGAGCGCATGGGCCTGGTCCGCATGACCGGCCGGGTGATCGGCTGGCTGACCATCTGCGACCCGCCCGAGCAGACCTTCAACCAGATCGCCGAAACCCTCCAGGCGTCCAAGGGCTCCATCAGCAACGCCCTGAAGTTCCTGACCACCGCCCACTGGGTGATCCGCACCTCCCGCCCCGGCGACCGCAAGGACTACTTCTCGGTCCGCGAGACCGCCATCACCGATATCGTGCGGCTCCAGGGCAAGCAGTACGGGCCCTTCGCCCAGCTGGCCGCCAACGGGCTGGCGATGCTCGACGGCGAGGGCGCCGGTCCCGAACGCAAGGCGCGCCTGGAGGAGATCCACAGCTTCTTCACCTGGCTGGAGCGGGAGATGCCCGCCCTGTTCGAGCGCTGGGAGACCGAGCGACTGGCGTCCTAGGCCAGGTCGACGACGTCGCTGACGCCCGGGCCGGTGTCCAGCATCGTCACCGGCGCGCCGGTGGCCTCCTCGACCTCGGCGATAACCCGGCGGACCTCCGGGGTGAGCGCGTCGCCCGTCCGGCGGCTCTTCATGGCCGGGTCGAGGTGGTCGGTGAAGGTCAGCGCGATCTGCGTGGGGCCATTGAGCATGGCGGCGTAGGCGAGCAGCTCCGGGTCCACTTTGGACGCCTTGCGGCGCTGGCGGCCGGTGTTCACGCCGTACTCGGCGATGCCGCGCGCGACGGCCTCCTCGCCGCTCATCTCGAAGGGCAGCGGGCCGCCGCCGACGCGGGTCGGCATGGCCTTGACGACCATGACCACGTCGGTGACCAGCCGCCAGTTGAGCCCGGCGTCGTCGATGGCGGCGGCGGTGGTGCAGTTGCCGCTGGTGGTGTACGGGTAGTCCGGGCTGAAGGCCAGCGACAGCATGGTGCCCTGCGAGCCCTCCACGATGACGCCGCCGTCGCGGGCGGCGTCGTTGACCAGGCGCGGCACGTCCACGGTGTACTCGGCGAGCTCGGCGACGTCCTTGACCTGGGACGCGCGGCGCAGCACGAAGTCGGCGCGGGCGCGTCCGGTGCCCGAGGCGGTGGAGCCCACGACGGCCATCAGGTTGGCGTCGTCGCGCTCGGCGGCGGCGTGGTCGGCGGTGATGACGCCGCAGCGGCCGTCCACGAAGGCCCGCCCGCGCAGGCCGAAGCGCTCGACCTCGTCGAGGAAGACGCGCGGGTCGACCATGACGCCGGGGCCCACGGCCACCGACGTGCCCGGGTTGATCCAGCCGGTGGGCAGCTGCCGCTGCTTGACCAGGACACCGTCGTCGAGGGTGACGCTGGCCCCGGCGTTGGTGCCCATCCCGGCGCGGACGGTCAGCGCGGCCCCGTCGCGGCGGGCCAGGTGGGCGCAGGCCTTGCCCTTGCCCGAGTCGCCCCACAGGGCGTCGACGATCACGGTGGCGGTCATTTGTCCTCCAGGAGGGCGGTCGCGTTGGTGGTGGTGGCGCCGAAGCCGACGATCGACAGCAGCGCCTCGGCCTGATCGGGCGGGAGCAGCCGGGTGCGCAGGTCGACCAGGTGCGGGCCGAACTCGGCCTCCAGCTGCGGCCCGAAGCGGTGGTAGATCTCGGCCATGTACGTCTCGTCGCGGATGAGCTTCTCCACGACCCGCACCAGCGCGGGATGGCTGGTGAAGACCGCCCCCGCCGGTTCGTCGAAGGACGCCACGAGGGCCGTCTTGTAGTCCACGGCCAGCGTCAGGAAGTGCCCGCCGACGGTCCGCGCGAGCGGTTCGTGCCGGTAGACCTCGCCGAAGTCCAGCTCGTCGGACTCGCCGAAGACGTTCACCACGACCTGCCGCCCGGCCCGCGAGGCCATCCGCAGCGGAGCCGCCAGCCACTCCAGATCGCTGGCCCACACGCACACCGCGACCCGGTGGGCCGCCTCGGCGACCAGCGTGACGGTCTGGTCCACGACCTCGTCGCGGTCCTTGAGGGTGTAAGCGGCCCGCTCCTGCGGACGCCCCAGCGCGGTCAGCTCCGCGATGAGCGCGTCGGCGGTCTCGGCGGTCTGGCGCTTGATGCGTCCCAGCACCTCGGCGGCCGGATGCGCGACGAACTTCGCCGGCGAATCGGCGGTGGCGCGGTCGACGACGTCACGCTCGTCGAGCGTGGCCAGGACCTGGTACACGTTCGCCCGCTGCAGGCCGGTGGCCTTGGCGAGCTCGTAGCCGGTGGAGTACGGGCGCTGGAGCAGCGCGACGTACACGCGGGCCTCCTGGGTGGTGAAGCCCAGGGCGGTGAGGCGTTCGATCACGTACCGAGACGATAGCAGATGGAGTAGTTGCTTGCACTACTACTAGTGTGGAGGGTGGCGTGAGCTGCGGAAACGTCGAAATGAGGGCGAGCGGGGGTCAGAGGCCGACGCGCTGCTTGATGGAGTCCTCCAGGAAGACCCGGGTGCCGTGCGCGAGGGCGCGGGCTCGCTCGGCCAGCTCGCCCGTGAGTTGCTCCACCTGCTTGCCGGGGCGCGACCCGCGGCTGCCGTCGTATACACCGACGGCGAGGCCGTACCGCCCCACGGAACCACCGCTCACCTGCATGAACCCCTTGTGAAGGTATTCGCCGGAGAAGACGTTGTTGTAGCCGGAGACGGTCTCGGAGTCCGGCAAGATGATCATCTGCACGGACACCATGAGCTTGCGGTCGGTGGTGTAGTAGCGAGCGCCGAGGGTCCGGTCGCACGCCTGCTCGTTGTCGAAGGTCGCACGGAATGCCGGGCAGCCCTCCTCCTGGGTGCGTTCGTCCATCGCCAGGACCTCGGTGACCGGCCCGGCCGCGTTCGCCGCGACCTGCGGGGCGAAGTCGTCCGGGAAGACGTCCTCGGCGGCGAAAACCGGCTGCCGCGGCTCCTGGAACGCCACCACCGGCCCGCATCCGGCCATGCCCACGAGCGCGAGCAGCGCGACGATCAGCACGGCGGCGCGTCTCATAGCCCCCGCAGTTCCGCCACGCGCGGCTTGAACCACGCCGACACCGCGTAGGCGAGGCTCTTGGCGCGGTCCAGCACCGCGTCATCGGTCTCCCCGGCCGGGTACTCCACCTGGAACGCGGGCACGTACCGCCCGCTCTGATCGGCGGCGCGCCAGCCGTAGCCCCAGTCGCCCACCGACGGCATCGCGCCGTAGGCGGACTCGAAGAAGCCCCGCGCGGCGGCGTGGTCGCTCATCTCGAAGAGCGTGAGGGACACCGCCAGCTCACCGGCGCGGTAGGTCGCGTAGATCACGCGCTCGCAACCGATGACGTCCTGGTCGAACTCCGTGCAGTCGCCGTCCGCGCCCCGGTCGGTGCGCTCCAGGACGGTGGTCGTGGCGTCGAAGGACACCGCCAGCGAGCCCGGGTAGAGCGCGCCGGGCTCGATGCGCTTCTCCGGTGCGCCCTCCGGCCCATCGGCCGGGGCGGCGCATCCGGCGAGCGCGAGCAGCGCCGACAGGGCGACGGCCACGCGTCTCACAGCCCCGTCAGCTCCTCGACGCGCGGCTTGAACCAGAACTCGACGGCGAAGGCGAGCTGCTGCGCCCGGTCCTTGCGCTCGCCCTCCAGTTCGCGGCCGTCGGGGTCGAGGACCCACATGCTCAGGGCGTAGCGGCCGGTGCGGTCGGAGGAGTTCCAGGCGCCTTCGTAGAAGCCCACCGAGTCGCCGCCGAGGACGTCGGTGACCAGCTGGACGGAGGCGTCGACGTCCTCCATCTCGTAGAGCTGGAGCATGACCGTGAGGTCGCCCTCGGGGTTGCGGTACCAGCCGTAGAGGGCGCGGCGGCAGTCGCGGACCTTGACCGAGCGCTCGAAGTACTTCGTGCAGTCCCCGGTCTCCTCGCGCTCCTCGCGGACGAGGTCGGTGGTCGTGCTGAGGGACACCGAGACGGTGCCCTGGTAGACGCCGTCGAGCTCGACGGGCTTCTCGCGCGGCGGGTTGATCACCGCCACCCTGCCGCAGGCGGCGAGGGCGAACAGCGCGATGGCCGCGAGCATGGCCGCCGCGAGGCGCGGTCGTGCCGTTCTCATGAGGGGAAGATCCCCTTGATCTGGTTCACGCCCCAGTCGCAGGCGGGGTTGGTGAACAGCCCGGCGGTCTTCTCGCGCTCCTTGAGCTTCTCGGCGCTCGCCGGGCCGGCGGCGCACACGACCATGTAGGTCTTGATGGACGTGGCGTTCCAGGTTCGGGGCAGCTTGGTGTCCAGGCCCAGGGGGTCGGGCATCGCGTCGAAGGCCTTGGACTTCTTGGCCGCCAGGATCTCGTCGTCCATGCTGCCGGTGGCGGCGGGGAAGACGTAGAAGTCGATGGCGACGCGGATGCCATCGGCGCTCTCGTAACCGGCCGAGACGCGGCCCTCGCAGCCCTTGAAGAGCTCGGCGACCTTCTCCTCGGGCTTCGGGCAGGACTCGTCCCAGCCCTTGTCGAGGGTGAAGGTCTTCTCGCCGCTCTTGTCGGTGGCCTGGAGGGTGATGGTCTGCGGGAAGGCGATGGCCGAGGTCAGCTTGTCCGGCGCCGAGGGCTGCGGCGAGGGATCGGAGGCGGCCGGGGAGCCGGTCTCGCATCCGGTGAGGGCGGCCAGGAGCAGTCCGCCGGCGAGCGCGGCGGAACCGATGGTCTTCTTCAACTGTGGGCACTCTCTTGGGGGCGGGTCGATCAAGCCCGCCAATGATGCCTCACTTCCAGTGGAAGACGCCCACATGGTCGGTGTGGAACCAGTGCAGCAGCTTCTCCGCCGACTCGGTGACCGCCTCGTCGGTGGTGTCGATGGTGATCATCGTGACGATCACGTACGTCTTGACCACATCGATGCTGCCACCGGTGAGGACGGCGTCGCCGGTGAGCCCGTCGGGCTGGAAGGCGAAGGCCGACCAGTCGAACTCGGCCGCGGCGGTCTCGGCCGCACTCTGGCTGGCGAAGACCAGGACCTGCTCGGAGACGACGGCGTGCCCGTCGCTGGAGCGGTAGGCGCCCTCGACGCGGTAGGTGCAGCCGAGGGACACCAGGCGGTCGTTGTCGGCGCTGAAGAGGGCGGCCCGGCGGCAGTCGGGGTGGTCCCAGTCGCCGGTGTGGGTGGCCGAGGCGGTGGTCTCGCCCAGGCGGAAGTCCCAGTCGCCGTCGTAGAGCTCACCGGCGTGGACGCGCTGCTCGAACGGGGGCGGCGGGACGGCCTCCAGCTGCGTCGAGGCGTCCCCGGCGTGGTCGTGGGGGGCGTCGGTGAGCAGGTAGGAGCCGACGGCGGCGACCCCGGCCATCAGGATCAGCGCGAACACCGCGAGCACGACCAGCGGGCCGCGCGTGCGCGGAGGTTCGGGGTCCCAGGGACGCGGCTCGCCGACGGCGGCGGGCAGCGCCGGCTGCTCGGCGGTGAAGCCGGGCTCGCCGGGCGCGAGCATCTCCGGGGCGCCGTCGGGACGGCGCCCCAGGCCCTGCTGATCGCTCACGGCGGCTCCCTCGCTCGCGGTAAGCCCCTATTCCACCACGATCAGGACGTGACGTCCCCGCCGGTGACCCGTGGGTGAAGCGCCAGAACACCACCCCGGGCCCCGACGATCAGGACGTGACGTCCCCGCCGGTGACCCGTGGGTGAAGCGCCAGAACACCACCCCGGGCCCCGACGATCAGGACGTGACGTCCTTGCGGGTGAAGCGCCAGAACGCCGCCGAGGCGAAGACCGCGCCGTAGACCAGGGCCACCACGATGCCGCGGACCATGTCGTCGGTCTGCGCCTCCGGTGACAGCAACCCCAGCCACGCCGTCGTATAGCGGGTCGGCAGCACGTCGCGGAGGTCGCCGAGGGCGGTCACCGCGTCCAGGATGTTGGACACGATGTACAGCAGCACCGCCCCGCCGACCGCGCCCAGCGGCGCGTCGGTGAGCACCGACAGCAGGAACGCCAGTCCGGCGACCACCATCAACGTCACCGTGAGGTACCCGGCGACGGCCAGGACGCGCCAGATCGCCTCCGGGGACGCCACCTCGCCCCCGAGGGGCGCGCGCAGCGGCCCCCAGCCGTAGACGATGCCGCCGACCAGCAACGACATGCCGGTCAGGACCGTCATCGCCAGGACGCAGTAGGCCAGCGCCACCGCGAGCTTCACCGACAGCAGCCGCCCGCGCGGCACGGGGACGGCCAGGAGGTAGCGCAGGCTCCCCCAGCTCGCCTCGCCCGCGACGGTGTCGCCGCAGAACATCGCGAAGACCACGACCATCAGGAAGGTGGAGCTGACCAGCATCGCGAACAGGGTGAAGTTGGCGGCCCCGGCGGTGCCGAGGTCGGCCATCGCGGCGAAGCTGCCGTCGTTGCCGCCGGACTCGCCGTCCCCGCCGATCTTGAAGGCGAGCAGCAGGACGACCGGCAGCAGGGCCAGCAGCGCCAGCGTCCACTGGGTGCGGCGGCGGGTGAGCTGGCGGCGGAACTCGGTGCCGAAGGTGAGGGTGCGGCCGGGGCTGTACCCGGCCGCGCCTCCGTCGGCCCGCGCGGTGGTGACGGTCATGAGTCCTTCCCCACGTTCTCCACGAGATTCAGGAACGCGTCCTCAAGGCGCGCCCCGGTGCCGGTGCCGATCACGTCGGCGACCTCGCCGGCGCCCACGACGCGGCCGCGGCTCATCACCACGACGTGCGTGCAGGTCTGCTCGACCTCGGCCAGCAGGTGCGAGGACACCAGCACCGCCCGGCCGTCGCGCGCGTACTCGTGGAGCACGCGCCGCATCTCGGCGATCTGCGGCGGGTCGAGCCCGTCGGTCGGCTCGTCGAGGACCAGCAGCTCCGGCAGGCCGAGCATGGCCTGCGCGATCGCCACCCGCTGCTTCATGCCGTGCGAGTAGGTGCGGACCTTGCGGTGGATGCGCTCCCCCAGGTCGGCGATCTTGATGACCTCGTCGAGGTGCGCCTCCTCGATGGGACGCCCCGTCGCGCGCCAGAACAGGCGCAGGTTGTCCACCCCCGACAGGTGCGGCAGCAGGCCCGGGCCCTCGACGAGCGCGCCCAGCCGCGACAGCACCGGCGCGCCCGGCGTGACCTGGTGCCCGAACACCGTCAGCGAGCCCGAGGTGGGTTGCAGCAGGCCCATCAGGGTCCGCAGGGTCGTGGTCTTGCCCGCGCCGTTGGGGCCGAGCAGGCCCACGACCTGGCCGCGCTCGACGCGGAAGTCCACGCCGTCGACGGCCACGAACCCGTCCTTGTACGTCTTGCGCAGGCCCGCCACGACCAGCGGCGTCTCCGCGTCGGCCTCCACCAGGTTCCGCACCCGGCGGCGGGCCCGGTAGCGGACCGTCAGCCACGCGATGAGGATGCCCGCCGGGATCGCCACCAGGACGACCACCAGCGCGATCTGCCAGATCGCGTCCTCGCTGGGCAGCAGCGAAGCCGTCACCGTCGGCGCGGTCACCGGCCCGTCCACCACGACGGTGTAGGTCACCGGCTCGACGGGGTTGGCGTAGGCCTGGTCGGCGGTGGCGATGACGACGCGCAGGCGGTGCCCGGCGTCGAAGCGCTGCGCGATGCCCGGCAGCCGCACCTCGATCGGCTGCGCCTGCGCGATGTCGGTGGCCAGCCCCGTCAGCTTCACCGGCGCGATCAGCCCGTTCGGGAGGGTCGGGTTGCCGTTGTCCGGGACGTCGTAGAGCTTGACGAACAGGGTCGCCTCACCCGTCGGGGACGCCGCCTTGATCCGGACGGTCGGCGCGCCGGTGATCTCCAGCGGCGCGCTCAGCGGCTCCGACTCGTAGGCCGCGAACTGCCCCGGCAGGTCCAGCCCCACCCCGGCGCTGCCCGCCAGCGAGGCCAGCGATCCCAGCGACGGCAGCGAACTGATGGCCGCCGGGGTCCCGTTCGGCGGGCTCGCGATCGCCTGCGGCCGGCCCGCCAGGTCCACCTTCTGGCTCGACGCGCCCGACAGCCCCGAGTAGGAGTCGGCCTTGTAGCCCAGGGTCGACATGTCCAGCTGCTGGTTGCGGATGCCCGTCACCGTCGAATAGGTGAAGGAGCCGCCCGGGGCATCGCCCTCCTTCTTCAGGTAGTGCGCCAGCCACTGCCCGGTGAGCAGCTCCACCCGGTTCCGGTCGGCCTCGGCGCCCTGCGCGTCATGCCCACCCGAATACCAGGCGACCCGCACCGGCGCACCCGTGATGCCCCTCGCGTTCGCGTCGGCCTGGTCGAGACCGAAGAGCGTGTCGGCCTCGCCCTGCACCAGCAGCGTCGGGGCCGAGATGCGGTCCAGGACCGACTTCGGGCTCGCCTTCGCCATCACCGCGCGCGCCTCGTCGTCCAGCTCACCACTGGCCACGATCCGCTGGTAGACGGCGCAGATGTCGGCCGCCCACCGCCCGCACGCCGGGTTCGGCGTCGGGCCCCGCCCCATGCCGGTGGCGAAGAACAGGCCCGCCCACGACTTCTTCAGGACACCCTGGTGCGGCTCGCCGACCCCGAACGGTCCCGGGTCGTCGGTGACCACGTTGTTCGGGAACAGCGAGGCGGCCAGGTCGTTCCAGGTGATCTGCGGGACGATGGCGTCCACCCGCTGGTCGTAACCGGCCAGCAGCAGCGACAGCGCGCCCCCGTAGGACCCGCCGACGGCCGCCACCCGCGGGTCGCCCGCGCGGTCCAGCTCGACCTCCGAGCGCCGCGACAGCCAGTCCAGCAGCGCCCGCGCGTCGTTGACCTCGTAGTCGGGCTGGTTCAGGTGCACCTCACCGCCGGAGTTCCCGAAACCCCGCGCGGTGTACGCCAGCACGACGTACCCCTGCCCGGCCAGCTTCTCCGCCGACTCGCGCACCGAGTCCTTCGTCCCCCCGAAACCGTGCGCCAGCAGCACCGCCGGCGCCGGCGTCGACGCGGGCACGTACAGCGTCGTGTCCAGCTCGACCGGCTCATCGCGCCCCGGCCCCGACAGGACCGTCAGCCTCGCGTCCTCGGTGGTGTGCCCCGGCGGCGCCGTCACCGCCTGCCACACCACCCCGCCGCCCGCCACGAGGAGCAGCACGATCGCGGTGATCACCCATCCGCGCCGTTTCGCCAGCCATGTCCGCATGACGGGAAGGGTACGGCCGGGAACGATTTTCGCGTGGACGGTCTCAGCGACGTCTCAGGGTGTCGCCGCGCGATGCCGTCCCGAAACCCCGCCTCACGACCGCGCCACCAGCAACGCCACCCCCGCGAACTGCGAGATGTAGGCCGCCACCGTGAACGCGTGGAAGACCTCGTGGAACCCGAACCACCGCGGCGAGGGATCCGGCCGCCGCAACCCGTACACCAGCCCCCCGAGGCTGTACAGGATCCCGCCCCCGAAGACCAGCACACTCGACAGCACCCCGGCCCCCGGCAGCAACTGCGGCAGGAAGAAAACGGCCGTCCACCCCAGCGCCACGTACAAGGACGTGTAGAGCCAGCGAGGCGCACCGATCCACACGACCCGGAACACAACCCCCGCGACCGCCCCACCCCAGATGATCGCCAGGAGCAGGATCCGCGCCCCACCCGACAACGCCAGCACCGCGAACGGCGTGTACGTCCCCGCGATGATCAGGTAGATGTTCGCGTGATCGGCCCGCCGCAGAGCCTCACCCGTCCGAGGACGAACCGTGGCCCGGTGATACCACCCCGACACACCGAACAAACTCGCCGACGTCAGCACATAGATCGCCGACGAAACCCGCGCCGCCACCGTCGGCCCCAACGCGACCAGAAAAAGCCCCGCCACCAGCACCGCCGGAAACGTCAGGGCGTGAAGAGCACCCCGCCACCGCGGCTTCGCCTCGACCGGCCCGGCCGCATCGGACACATCGGCCACGTCCGTCACCCGCGTCACCTGCGTTACCTGAGCCATGGTGGGACCACCTCCTGAGACAAACCTACGCGATCGTAGGTTACTCATGAGTAGGGGTGCGATGTGTCCGCCATCTCAGTGAATGCGCTTTCTAGACTGCGCTGATCTTGCGGATCCGCGCCACACCACGCCCGGACCACGTCGTCCGGCGCAAGGAAGAACGCGGCCCCGGGAACCCCCAACTGGCTAGCCCCAGAACGGAACGAAATGCGAATCACCCCGACGGCGGAACCGAAGAAGATGGCCAAGACCATCCTGACCGCCGCCACCGCAACGGCAGCGGCAACCCTCCTCCTCACCGCCTGCGGCACAGGCGACCCCAAAAACCCGGCAGCCCCCGCACCACCCCAAGAACCCAGCACGAAAGCCACCGACCTCACCGAAGAACAGTGGAACGCCTACCGCGACACCGCCGAACGCAAACTCCCCGCCACCGACGAACAAGCCCTCTGGAAAGGCACCGTCGGCGGCGGCACCGACTACGCCTCGGAGACCACGTTCCCGAAAGGCGGATATGTACTCGATCTCGTCTGCGTAGGCGAAGGCGAGGCGTACATCGAACTCACACTGGCATCGGCGGCGGTAACGACATCGGTGCCCTGCTCCACGGCGGGAATCGTCACGTCGAAGGACCTGACGGTGGAAAAAGCGGGCGGCCTGAAGGTCAGCGGCGGAAAGACGACCGAAGGACGCGGAAAGAACGTACTGGTGGGACGACTGACCGAGAAGTAAGCGCAAGCCAAGGAAACTGAGCCGGGCATGGTGACTGGCGGTCAACGGGGTCAAAACCCGGGCAACAGACAAGCTGGTTGTTTGAGAGCCCGCGAGGTGACTGGCGGGCAACGGGGTCAAAACCCGGGCGAGGACAAAAGCTCGTTGCAGTAGAGCCGGACCGGGACGGCCCGCAAGCCGCAAAACTGAGCCGGGCCAGAAGACGAGCAGACGCGCAAGAAAGCCCTCTCGGGGTAGGAGAGGTGGATCCTCCGTCGGTCGGCCAGACGTGGTTTCAGAACGAGGGTTCTCGGGGTGTCAAGCCGCGTTCTTTGGCTTGACACCCCGGGGTTCCTCGTTCAGCGTCGTACCAGCCGGCCAGAGGAGGAGACGCCTCCCGAGAGAGGCCCAGGTCCAGGACAGCGTCCTGGTCGGGGACGAGGGCTGAAAGCCCAGGCCAGACGGCGACCGTCAAATAGCGCCGATGCAGGGAATCGAAAGCGGCCGATCCGTGGGGGGGAGACGGCGACGGTGTCATAGCCGCAACGCCGTGGATGCATAGCGGGCGGACGATCCGCGGGGCGCCAGACCAGAAGCGCGACAAGCCACAACAGGCGTCGGAAACATACGACCCCCGGGCTGGGGATGCCCGCTGAGACCAGGTGAAACGGCCTCGGGTGATGGGTAACGGCCGCACCGCTCGCGCTGCCCGCACGTGGTAGTGAGGCTGGCGCGGGGTGAGGCGGGGTGAGGCGGGGTGAGGCGGGGTGAGGCGGGGTGAGGCGGGGTGAGGCGGGGTGAGGCGGGGTGAGGCGGGGTGAGGCGGGGTGAGGCGGGGTGAGGCGGGGTGAGGCGGGGTGAGGCGGGGCGAGGCGGGGCGAGGCGGGGCGAGGCGGGGTGAGGCAAGGCGAGGCGGGGTGAGGCAAGGCGAGGCAGCGCAAGCCGAAGCCAGCCCCCCACCCCCCAAGCCCACCCCCACTACTCTTCACCTGTGGCCGCCCTAACCGTCTCCATCCTCCTCAAGCCCGCCGCCCTCGACGCCCGCCGCGGCATCGTCCGCGTGCACCCCGAGGTCCTCGCGGCCCTGGCCCTCCAGGCCGGCGACCCCGTCCGCCTGACCGGCGAGCGCAGCACCGTCTGCATCGCCCTCCAAGCCGAGGGCGACGCGCGCGGCGCCGTCTACGCCGACGACCTCACCCTGGGCAACCTGGGCGCGCTGGACGGCGATTCCATCTCCATCGAACCGGTCACCCTCCAAGCGGCCCGCCGGGTTGTCCTGGACGGCCCGATCGAGGTCGCGGCGGCGGTCACGAGCGACATCCTGCGCCGCGCCCTGCTGAGCAAGGTCGTGGGCGTCGACGACAATGTCTCCCTCCTCCCCTTGGACATCGGCGGCGCCCCGAGGGACGTCGTGGAGGCCACCCGCCGGACCCTCTCGAACACCGTCGGCTTCGCCTACACCACGACCCTCCTCACCGTCGTCGAATCGGACCCGGCCGAGGCGGCGATGGTCACCTCCGACACGGTGGTGACCTGGCGGCGAGCGCAGCGGGAGACAACGCAAAGGGACGTCCCCCGGGTCGAGACGCCGAAAGAGCAGCAAGACGACACACCCCCCGTAGCCGACCTCGCCGGCCTCACCACCCAGGCCGACCAGCTCCGAGAACTCCTCGACCTGGGCTTCCACCACCGCGAGATCCTCGAATCGGTCGGCACGAAGATCTCCCTCGGCATCCTCCTCACCGGCCCCACCGGCGTCGGCAAGACGACGCTGGTCCGCGCGGTCGCGAAGGAGATCGGCGTCCCGGTCGCCCATCTTTGGGCCCCGGAGGTCGCCGCGCTGACCGCCAATGACGGTGCCGAGAAGCTGCGGCAGACGACCGCGCGGCTGCCGAAGCCGAGTCTGCTGCTGGTCTCCGGTGTCGAGGATCTGGCGCCGCGCGAGGACAACACGCCGCTGTCGACGGTGTTCCGGCGGCTGATGCGGGAGCTGATCGCGGCGGGGCACGCGATCGTGTGCACCACGTCGCGCCCGGAGGAGGTCAGTCCGCTGCTGCGGCAGCCGGGGCTGCTGGAGCACGAGATCACCGCCCCGATGCCGGACGCCGCCGCGCGGCAGGCGCTGCTGGGCGTGCTGGTCCGGAACATGCGCGTGGAGTCCGATGTGGACCTGGGTGTGGTGGCGGGCCGGACGCCCGGTTTCGTGGCCGCCGATCTGCTGACGCTGGTCCGGGAGGCCGGTGTGCGGGCGGCGATGCGGGCGCGGGACGGCGGTGTCGCCGAGGTGACCGCGGCCGATCTGCTGGCCGCCGCGCAGACGGTCCGGCCGTCCTCGATGGCCGATTCCACATTGGAGCTGGCGCAGGTCAGTCTCGATGATGTCGGCGACATGGCCGAGGTCAAGCAGATCCTCACCGAGACGGTGCTGTGGCCGCTGACCTACCCGGACGCGTTCACGCGGCTGGGTGTGGAGGCGCCGCGGGGTGTGCTGCTCTACGGCCCGCCCGGGTGCGGCAAGACCTATCTGGTGAAGGCGATCGCGGGTTCGGGCAAGGCGAACGTGATGAGCGTGAAGGGCGCCGAGCTGCTCACCAAGTGGGTCGGTGAGAGCGAGGCCAGTGTCCGCGATCTGTTCCGCCGCGCCCGCCAGGCCGCCCCGACGCTGATCTTCCTCGACGAGGTGGACGCGCTGGCGCCGGTGCGCGGCCAGTCCACCGACGGCGGCACCACCGACCGGGTCGTGGCCGCGCTGCTCACCGAGCTCGACGGCGTCGAGGAGCTGCGGAACGTCGTCGTCATCGGCGCCACGAACCGGCCGGACATGGTCGATCCGGCGCTGCTGCGGCCCGGCCGCCTGGAGCGGGTGGTGTACGTGCCGCCGCCGGACGCGGGGGCGCGCGCGTCGATCCTGCGCTCGGCCGCCAAGAACGTCCCGCTCGCGCCGGACGTCGACCTCGACGAGCTGGCGGGTGAGCTGGAGCTGTTCTCGGCCGCCGACTGCTCGGCGCTGGTCCGCGAGGCGGCGCTCTCGGCGATGCGGGAGAGCCTGGACGCCACCGAGGTCACCGCCGAGCACGTCAAGGCCGCGCGTTCACGCGTCCGGCCGTCACTGGATCCGGGTCAGCTGGCCGCGCTGGAGGCCTACGCCGATTCCCGGCGCGGCTAGCAACCGCGGTCGATGATCCCGAAGACCCACGGCGCCACCAGGGCCAGCGCGGGCCACACCCAGGTGCAGGCGCCCCAGTAGAAGCAGGCGAAGATCGCGAAGAGGGCCGCGCCGATGATGACCGCGATCAGGACGTACTTCCACCACGGCAGCGGGGAGTGGGCCTCGTTGCCGCGGTCGGCGCGGGTCCGCAGGCCGATGAGGGTTTCGAGGTTCTGGTCGAGGGTGGCGAAGATGGCGGGGACGCCGCCGCGCCTGGCGGGGGCGACGGTCTCCTCCCAGATCTTGATGACCTCGGCGAACTCCGGCGGCATGATGTTGAATTTCGCCAGGGTCCTGAACATCGCGGTGCGCCCGTCGGCGATGACCTCGTCGTCGGGCCGGGGCAGTTCCTGGAGCGCTTTCGGTAGCCCGCGCAGGATGTAGCGGGCGCGTTCCAGGGAGCGCACGCACTGCTCATTGAACTCCACGGCCGTCCCGGCGTACTCGTCGTCGCGGGATCCGCCGGTGTAGATGGTGTCGCGCTCGTTCTCGCGGACCTTCAGTTCGCAGGCGACGGCGAACTTCCCGGCGTTCATGAGGTTGACCAGGAGCAGCCCGGCCTGCGATTCGGTGGGCTTGAGGATGGGCGCGAATTCCTCCGCCATTCTCCGGTTCATACCGTCCTGATAGGACAGGTATCCGCGGACCCCGGTCTGGAGGGCGAGCAGCTGGTCGAGTTCGCGGATGAGATCTGACATGGGCGTCTCCCGCCGTCACCGCGTTCGGCGCGGGACTTCCCGGGCGCCCGGGGCGCGGAGTCCCCCGATCGACGCTACGGAGCGGCGGGGCCGGCGAATAGGGGAGTTGGTCCCGCGCGCAGCATCCACACGTCGACGGCGTCCTCCGATTCGGGGACGAACCCGTGGCGCTCGTACAACCGCCGCGCCGGGCTGCCCTGAAGCACCTGGAGCCGCACCGGCCCCTCATGCCCATCGAGCACCTCGCCCAGGACCGCGGATCCGATGCCCCGCCCGTGATGGCGCGGGTCGAGGAAGAAGTGCTCCAGCCAGTGCCCGTCCTCGGCGGGCCGCAACGCGATGCTCCCCGCGAACTCCCCCGCCACCTCGATCACCCACGCCCACGCGGGCACGAACGAATCGCGGAACCGCTGCCGCACCCGCACCGGGTCGTACCGCCCGAGCCGGGCGAGATCGGGCCGCATGACCACCGCCCGCAGTTCGGCGATCGCCTCGGTATCGGCCACCGAGGCGGCCCGCAAGATCCAGTCGGCCATGATCGACAGGGTACGAGATGCATTGAACTGCATCGATGGCGAGTGGGGAGAGCCGACCGGGGGTGGGGCCGCACGCACGCGAGGCGGCGCTGGAGGCCCACCGGGGCGCTTGGGGCGGGAGGCGGGAGGTGGGCAGGGCCGCCTCAAGCCGAAGCGTGACCGATGGCCGTCGGCGGCAGGCGGGCAAGGTCTGCCCCAGGCCGAAGGCCAAGGCACGACCGGTGGCCATCACCACCGGCGAGCTGTCGGCTGCTGCTGGGCGGTGCCCGCTATGAGCCACCCGACGGCCGCGACGCCCTCGGCCACCGTCACCGGCAAGCCGCTGGCGGCGGCAGGCGGACAAGGTTGGCCTCAGGCCGAAGGCCGAGGCACGACCGATGGCCACCACCACCGGCAAGCCCCTAGCGGCTCGCGGCTGACGGCTGGGCGGTACCCGCCGAGAGACGGGCAAGGTCGACCCCAGGCCGAAGGCCGAGGCACGACCGATGGCCACCACCACCGGCAAGCCCCTAGCGGCTCGCGGCTGACGGCTGGGCGGTACCCGCCGAGAGACGGGCAAGGTCGACCCCAGGCCGAAGGCCGAGGCAC
>NZ_BSTX01000001.1:1975570-2704088 GCF_030269765.1 Actinorhabdospora filicis
CGACCGATGGCCACCACCACCGGCAAGCCCCTAGCGGCTCGCGACTCACGGCTGGCGGCTCGCGGCTCGCGGCCGACGAAAAGTGTCTCGATCGCATGGTGAAGCCCTACGCGCGCGTGCAGCGGCGCAACCAACCCGGTCGGCCACGAAGCACCGTGTGCCAAAAAACAGAGCCCACCTCCGGCTCGGGAGAAATGTTGTGAGCTCCCGGGGTCCAGGGGACGGAGTTCCCTGGTGGGGATCCAAGGGGCAAAGCCCCTTGGGCACCAAGCGAAGCCGCAGCCAGCCACGACCGCAAGCCCCACGCACCCTCACCCCTCCCACCCGCGCTACGATTTGGTCAATCGCCCAAGGCGTCCGCCCTGGACACCCACCCAACCCAGGACACCCCATGCCTCCCACCCCCCTCTCCCCCTCCGCCGAAAAAGGCCTCGCCGCCCGCCGCAAGCTCACCTCCGCCGCCGCCGCCCTCATCGGCGAGCTCGGCTGGACCGCGGTCAGCACCCGCCAGATCGCCGAGCGCGCCGGTGTCCGGCCGGGCATCGTCCACTACCACTTCCCCTCGATCAAGGCCCTGCTCGCCGAGGCCGCGCTGGCCACGATCGAGCCGATCGTGGCCGCCGCCCTCCCCGCGCTCACCGACGCCACCCCCACCGAAGCACTGGACGCCCTGGTCCAGGGCCTGGACGCCTACCGCGGCACCGATCCCGCGTCCCTGGTCTTCACCGAGATGTACCTGGCCGCCGCCCGCGATCCCGAGCTGCGCGAGCGCATGGCCGGGGTCATGCACCGCTTCAAGGCCGCGCTCACCGGCTGCTTCGGTGACGAGGCGACCGCGACGGTCGTCATGGCGGTCCTGGACGGTTTCGTGCTGCAACGGACGATGGACCCGTCGCTGCGCGCGGCCTCGCTCGTCCCGGTGCTGCGCCGGATACTGCCGGGCGGTGTCTCATGAGGACGGTCATCGTGGGCGCGGGCATCGCGGGCCTGACCCTGGCGGGCCGGCTGGCCGACCGGGGTGGTGAGGTGACGGTCGTGGAGCGCGCGCCGGGTCCGCGCGAGCAGGGGTACATGATCGATTTCTTCGGCCCGGGTTTCGAGGCGGCCGAGGCGATCGGGGTCCTGCCGCGGTTGCGCGAGCTGGGCTACCGGATCGAGCGTTTCGGCTATGTCGACGAGCGGGGCCGGACGCGCGCGAGCCTGGACTACCGGCGTTTCCAGCGGGTCGCCGAGGGCCGCCTGTTCAGCATCATGCGCCCGGATCTGGAGCGCGGGCTGCGCGAGTACGCCGCCGGGCGGGTGGATCTGCGGTACGCCACCACGGTGGCGGGTTTCGACAACCGGGCCGACGGGGTCACGGTGTCCCTTTCGGACGGTGACTCGATCGAGGCGGATCTCCTCGTGGGCGCCGACGGGATCCGCTCGGCCACGCGCGCGGCGGTGCTGGGCCCGGAGGAGTCGTTCGTCCGCCATCTCGGGATGCACACCGCGGCCTGGGTCTTCGCCGACGCCGGTGCGCACGAGCGGGTCCGCGACGGCTTTTACCTCACCGACACGATCGGCGCGCACATGGGCTTCTACGCGCTGCGCGAGGGGATGGTGGCGGCCTTCGCCGTCCACCGCTCCGATCCGCCGCTGCCGGTGGATCCGCGCGCCACGGTCCGGGAGACCTACGCCGGTCTCGGCTGGCTCGCGCCGACGGCGCTGCGGCACCTGCCGCAAGAACCGGGCGCGCTCTACTACGACCAGGTCGCGCAGATCCTGCTGCCGCGCTGGTTCACCGGGCGGGTGGTGCTGATCGGCGACGCCGCGCACGCGGTGTCCCTTGTGGCCGGACAGGGGGCGTCACTGGGCATCGCGGGCGCCTACGTGCTGGCCCGGCGGCTCGAAGAGGAGCCGAGCGTGGACGCCGCCCTGGCCGCCTACCAGGCGCGCTGGCACCCGGTGGCCACCGAGCGCGCCCGGATCGGGCGGCGGGGAGCCGAATGGATCCTGCCCTCGTCACCGCTGCGGCTGCTCATGCGCCGGTGGGCGCTCAAGGCGATGCGCCTGCCGGGTCTCGACAAGCGCCTCGCGGCGGGCCTGCTGGGCAAGGACCGCACGCCGGTGACCGCGACCGCCGGTTAGCGCAGCAGCCCCTCGGCGTCGTCGAGGACGCGGTTGAGCCGCTCGCGCCAGCCGCGGATCGCCGGCTCCTCCTCGCGCACCAGCCGGTCCATCGCCTCCGACCAGGCCGCGGCGTGGATGTCGCGCCAGCCGGCCCCGTCCACGCATCGGGCGGTGGCCTTCGCCAGCAGTTTCGCGTCGGCGGCGGAGACCTTCTCGGCGGCGGCGCGCACGTCCTGGACGGTGCCGTAGCCGATGTCCTTGACCGATTCCTTCATGCACGCCCGCCACGTGGTCAGGGCGGTGACCACCTGGGGCATCGCGTAGTAGAGCTCCCAGCGGGCCCGCATCGAGAACGAGTCCGGCAGCGGGATCGGCTCGTCCCCCTCCGGGGCGTCGTTGCCGAACATCGCCGCCCGGACCGTGGCGCGGCAGCCGTCATCGCCCTCGTAGGCGCGCTTGTAGGCCCGCACGTAGCTGGACGCCTGGTCCTTCCACAGTGGATTCTCCGCCTCGGCGACCGGGGAGTAGGCCTCCTCGGGCCCGAAGCCGTCCTGCTCGGCCTCGGCGACGGTCGGCGCGAGCCTGGGCGCGTCGCGCGAGACCGGCGTCCAGCCCGAGGGACCGGCGGCCACGGTCGGGTGGACGGGGTATCCGCTCTCGTCCATGCAGCGGTGCTCCAGCTCGAAGCGGATCTCACCGAGCCGGTCGTAGACGCGGGCGCCGTCGGCCAGCACGCGCCAGACGCCGTCGGCGGCCGAACTCTGCTCCGCGCCCGCGCCGCCCCCGGCGTCGGCGGACTGCTGCGCCTTCTTGCCGCACGCGGCCGAGGCCAGCAGCGCGCCGAGCAGGAGGGCGATGAGGGTGGTCCGCGCCGCCCTAGTCGGTCGCAAGGCTCACTCCGGTGCGTCGCAGCGCGGCGGCGAGCTGCGCGCGCCACGCGAGGATGTCGGGCAGGAACTCGTGGTAGAGCTCGCGGCGGACCTTGTCGCGCGCGGCGGTGTAGGCGTCGCGCAGACCGGCGCCGCTGGCGCAGGTGGACGCGTCGACGGCGACCCGGATCTCGCGCGCGGACGCCTCGTCGTACTCGGCGTCCTCGTCGAGGTACAGCTCGGCGGCGTAGCGCTCGACGTCGTCCATGGTCTTGAAGTCGGGGTAGTCCCCTTTGGACTTCATGCAGACGCGCCAGGCGGCGTAGGCCGCGACCAGCGCGGGGTCCTCGCCGTAGATGGTCTGCTGGAGGTCGGGGTCGAAGGCCAGCGGCCGCGAGACGCCCTCCTTGGTGCCCCACACCGCGACGTTGGTCCGCCCCAGGCAGCTGTCGTCGGTCAGCGGCTGGTCGGAACCGTAGTCCCAGTCCTCGTATCCGGCCAGCGCCTTCTTGTAGGAGCGCTGGTAGGCCTCCGGGCGCGCCTCGAAGGCCACGCCGTTCCCGGAGCGCTCACCGGCGCCGAAGCCGGTGCGGTTGGCCTCGTCCACGGCCGGGACGAGGATGTAGTCGGAGCCGCCGGAATTGTCGGGGTGCACGTCGAAGCCGCGCTGCTCCATGCACTTGTGCTCCATCGCGACCGCGACGCTGATGACCTTGTCCTCCAGCAGGAAGGCGGACTGGACCACCGCCATCGGCTGCTCGGCCTCGCCGAGCCTCCCGCCGCTGGCCAGGAGCCCGGCCGTCACCGCGATGGCGGCCACGGTGGCCACGGCCGACCACCGGAGCAGCCCCCAGTCGGGCAGGGTGAGGCGAAGCCAGTCGCTCTCGGCGGTGGCGGTCGGCGAATCCATGCCCTGAATACGCGCCAGGGGCGGGTAAAGGTTGCGTCCGTTCAGGCCCGATTAATGCGCCGATCGGACGAATACCCGGCATCACGGGAGGTCGTCGTGCAACCCCGCCGGGTTACCGCCCGGTAGCAGATCCCGCAGATGCAGGCCGTCTTCCACGACTTTCATCGGATCCGGCTTGGCCACGCCGTCCTCGGATCCGCACAGGTAGACCAGAACGCCGAATAGCGCGAGGGCCGCGAGCAGCACCGCCGCACCGGTCATGCGGCGAGCGCGCCGCGAAGCTGGAAGGGAACTCACGCCTGAAAGACGCCGGGCGGCCCGGTTCGGTTGCCGCCGGAACGTACATACTTGATATGTACGCCGGGGCTGACGTCGAGCGGACCCGGGCGGGCATTCGGTGAATGACCATCCACAGTGGACTTGGGCGGGTTTCGCCGGTTCGCTGAGGCGGCGGGGCGGCGCGCGAAGCCACCCGGCGAGACGATGTTTCCCATCCGGCAACGAATGGAGAAGCTCATGAGGAATCTCGCCGACCGCTTACTCAACCGCCTGGTGCCCAAACAGACCGCCTGGGCCTGCCGCTTGGAGATCTGCGGCTCGACGCCCACGCACGACTGCCACGCCTGCTGCAACATCCGCACCGGTGCGTGCAGCCCCTGTTCGTGCTGACGTGAGGGTGGCGGAGCCCGCCGCGCGGGTTCCGCCGCCGCTCAGCCCAGGACGCCCAGGAAGTGCTCGACCGTGGCGGCCATGGCGGCGCGGGCGTCCTTGATGTACTTGCGGGGGTCCACGACCTTCGGGTCGGCCTCAAGGTGCGCGCGGACGGCCCCGGTGAAGGCGATGTTCAGCGCGGTGCCGATGTTGATCTTCACCATGCCGCCCTTCACCGCCCGGGCCAGCTCCTCGTCGGGGACGCCGGAGGAGCCGTGCAGCACCAGCGGGACCGGCACCGCCGCGGCGATCCGGGCGATCAGCTCGTGGTCGAGGGCGGCGTCGCGCGAGGTCATCGCGTGCGAGGAGCCGACCGCGACGGCCAGCGCGTCCACCCCGGTCGCCGCCACGTAGGCCGCGGCCTCGCCCGGGTCGGTGCGGGCGCCGGGCGCGTGCGCCGACAGCGGCGCCTCGCCCTCCTTGCCGCCGACCTTGCCCAGCTCGCTCTCCACGTACAGCCCCTCGGCCTGCAGGTCCTCCACCGCGCCGGTGGTCAGCCGCAGGTTCTCGTCATAGGGCAGCTTGGAGTAGTCCACCATCACCGAGCCGAAGCCCAGCCCGGCCGCCTGCCGCCACAGCGCCTCGGACTCCACGTGGTCCAGGTGCAGCGCGACGGGCACCGAGGCACCGGCGGCCACGGCCTGGGAGGCGCGCGCGATCACGTCGAGGCGCCCGTGGTGGAACTTCACCGCGTTCTCGCTGATCTGCAGGATCACCGGCCGCCCGGCGGCCTCCGCCCCGGCCACGATCGCCTCGGCGTGCTCCAGCGTGATCACGTTGAACGCGCCCAGGCCGAAGCCCTCGCGGCGCGCCTCGGTCACCAGGGCGGCGGTGTGGACGAGGGGCATGGTGTCTCCTTAGATCGCGGTGACGGTCACGTCGGCGCGCAGCCGCGCGAAGTCGGCGGGGTCGACGTCCCCGGCCTCGGGCCGCAGCACGGCCGCGGCCGACAGGGCGGCGGCGTCCCGGGCGACCTCGGCGCCGTCGGGGGCGCCCTCGTGCAGGGCCCGGACGAGCGCGGCCACGCAGGCGTCCCCGGCCCCGGTGGGGTTGCCGGAGATGACCGGCGGGACGGCCTTGTGCGCGCCGTCCCCGTCGACGACGATCAGCCCGCGCGAGCCCAGGGACGCCACGACCGAACCCGCGCCCGCCTTCCGCAGCCGGTCGGCGGCCATGCGCACGCCGGCGTCGACGGACAGGTACAGGTCGGGGGCGTACTCGGCGAGCTCGTCCCGGTTGGGTTTGACCACGTCGGGCCCGGCGGCCAGGGCGGCGGCGAAGGCCGGGCCGGAGGCGTCCAGGACGACCGGTACCCCGGCCTCGCGGGCGGCGGTGACCAGGACGGCGTAGGCGTCGGCGGGCAGGCCGCGCGGGACGCTGCCGGACAGCGCGACGGCGGTCTTGCCGGGCAGCAGCGAGTGGTAGTGCTCGACGAACAGCTCCCACTCCCCGGGGGTGACCTCGGGTCCGGGCTCCCAGAAGCCGGTGGCGTCGCCGTCGGCGACCACGACGGTCCGGCGGGTCTCCCCGGCGATGGGCGCGAAGTCGTGCGGGACGTCGAGGAGCTCGGCCACGCGCTCGCCGGTGCGCCCGCCGAGCAGGCCGGTGGCCAGCACGGGCGCGCCGACGGCGGCCAGGACGCGGGCCACGTTCAGGCCCTTGCCCCCGGCGCGTTCGGTCACCGTCGACACCCGGTGCGACTCGTGCCGCACCAGGGCGTCGACCGTGTACGTCAGGTCGAGCGCGGTGTTGAGGGTGACGGTGAGTATCAAACCTTGCTCCCGCCACGGACGACGCCGCGCAGGTTCATGCCGGTGTCCAGTTCCAGGACGTCGGCGCGCATGCCGACCGCCAGGACGCCCCGGTCGTCGAGCCCGAGCAGCCGCGCGGGCGTGGTGGCGGTGATCTGCACGGCCTCCGGGACGGTCAGCCCGGCGCCCAGGACCGCGTTGCGGAACGCGTCGATCATGGTGATCGTGGACCCGGCGATCGAGCCGCCCTCGACCAGGCGCGCCGCGCCCTCGGCGACGCGGACCCGCAGGCCGCCCAGGTCGTACTCGCCGTCGGCCATGCCGGTGGCCGACATGGCGTCGGTGACGGCGACGATGCGCCCGGCGCCGATGGCGTTGACCGCGAAGGCGACGGTGCCCATGTGCAGGTGCACCGGGTCGACGATGAACTCGCAGATCACCCCGGGCGCGTTGAACAGCGCCGGGATCGGGCCCGGGTCGCGGTGCCCGATGGGCCGCATCCCGTTGAACGTGTGCGTCGCGGCCCGCGCGCCCGCGCCCACACCGTCCTGGGTGACCTCGTAAGAGGCGTCGGTGTGCCCGATGGAGGCGATCACACCGCGCGAGGCGAGGTAGGAGATGGCCTCCATCGCGCCCTCGCGCTCGGGGGCGATCGTCATCATCTTGACCGCGCCCGCGCCGGCGTCCACCAGCTCGGCGAGCTCACCCAGGTCGGGATCGCGCAGCGCGGCGGGGTTCTGCGCGCCGCAGCGCGCGCCCGACAGGTACGGGCCCTCGAAGTGGATGCCGTGCAGGACGCCCTCGTCGACCAGCGGCCGGAAGGCCTCCACCGCGCGCACCATGACCTCGCGTGGCGAGCTGACCAGCGACGCCAGGGTCGTGGTGGTGCCGTGCCGCAGGTGGAACGCGGCGGCCTTGCGGGCCTGCGCGGCGTCCCCGGTGGTGTAGGTCGCGCCGTCCCCGCCGTGGCAGTGGACGTCGATGAAGCCCGGGATCAGCAACGCGTCGCCGGTGACGGAGTCGTCGGGTTCGATGGCGGCGATGCGCTCGCCCTCGGTGCGCAGGACGCCCCGGAAGATGCCGCCGGGGGTGACGATGTTGCCGGTCAGGTTCATGGCGCGGTCTCTCGCATTCTGTCCAGGCCGATCAAGGACGCACCGATACAGCCTGCCTCGTCGCCGAGTTCGGCGTGCACCAGTCGCGGGACGGTGTGGAAGGTCGCCTTCGCGCGCAGCCGCGCCTCTAGGGGCTCCAGCAGCAGCGGCCCGGCCTCGGCGAGCCCGCCGCCGAGCACGATGGTGTCCGGGTCGTAGAGGGCCATGCCGATGAGCAGGCCGTCGGCGAGGACCTCGACGGTCTCCGCCCACAGCTCACCGGCCACCGCGTCGCCCTCGGCGACCTTGTGCGCGACCTCGGCGGCGCCCAGGTTCTCCCCGGTGGCCTCCTGGTAGCGGCGGGCCAGGGACGCCGCGGAGGCGATGACCTCCACGCAGCCACGCTGCCCGCAGCCGCACTGCGGGCCGTCGGGACGCACCGAGATGTGCCCGATCTCGCAGGCCGAGCCGTGCGCGCCGTCCAGGCCCTTCCCGCCGGGGAAGTACCCGGCGGCGATGCCGGTGCCGATCGCCACGAACAGCATGTACTCGCTGCCGCGCCCGGCGCCCAGCCGCGCCTCGGCCAGCGCGCCGGTGCGCACGTCGTGCCCGAGCGCGGCGGGCAGGCCCACGCGCTCCTCGACGAGCGCGCGGAACGGGACGTCCCGCCAGCCCAGGTTCGAGGCGAACACCGCCACGCCCTTGGTGGAGTCGACCACGCCCGGGACGGTCAGGCCCACCGCGAGCGGGTTCCCGCCGAAGCCGCGCGCCTGGGCGACCAGGTCGGCGACGGTGCCCAGGACGGCGTCCACGACCGCCTCCGGGCCGCGCTCGCGGTCGGTGGGGCGGCGCACGGAGTGCAGGACCCGGCCGTCGGTGGAGACCAGGGCGCACTTCATGAGCGTCCCGCCGACATCGACGGCGATGACGACATCGCCCATCGCGGCCTTGGGCTCCGGCGCGCTCATGCCCGGCCCTCCCGGTTCGCCTCGCTCACGACAGGACGACCGAGCGGGTCAGGTTCCGCGGGTTGTCGGGGTCGGCGCCCCGGGCCTGCGCGGCGGCGACTGCGACGCGCTGCGCGCGGATCAGGTCGGCGACCGGGTCCAGCCCGGAGGTGATGAACGCGCCACCGGTCTCGGCGACCTGCTCGGCCAGGCCCTCGGGGGCCTCACCGAACATCCACGCCGCGCGGTTGGGGCCGGTGATGGAGATCGGGCCGTGGCGGTACTCCATGGCCGGGTAGGACTCCGTCCAGAAGGTCGCGGCCTCGCGCATCTTCAGCCCGGCCTCGTTGGCCAGGCCGTTCGTCCAGCCGCGGCCCAGGTAGGTGACCTGCTCCAGGCTCGCCACGTCCACCGGCAGGGGCGCGGTGACGGCCGTCTCGGCGTCGGCGATGGCCTGGGTGAGGTCCTCGCCGAGGCTGGCGCGCAGCAGAGTGAGGGCCGTGGTCGCGAAGCGGGTCTGCACGACCGACTTCTCATCGGCGAAGTCCAGGATGACCGCGTCGCCCACCAGGCTCGGCAGGGGCGTGTCCGGGTCACCGATCAGCGCGGCCGTCGGGACGTCCCCGGGCAGGCGCTTGAACACGTCGATCACCTCGGTCGTGGTGCCCGAGCGGCAGATCGACAGGACCCGGTCGTACGTGCGGCCGTAGGGGAACTCCGAGGCGGCGAACGCGTCGGTCTCACCCTGCCCGGCGGCCTCGCGCAGCGCGGCGTAGGACTGTCCCATGAACCAGGAGGTGCCGCAGCCGATGACGGCGACGCGCTCGCCCGGGCGGGGCAGCGCGGCGGCGCGCTCGGCGGCCAGCTCCACGGCGCGACGCCACGTCTTCGGCTGGCTGGCGATCTCCGCTTCGACGTACGTCATACATCCTCCTGTGGGGCGTTTGAGCGCTCCTGATAAAAAACGCGCAACGGGTTCGACGCTGCGGCCCGCTTTCGCGCATTATTGTGCACACCAACCCGCTCATAGTCGAGACCGGGGGGAAGAAGGGATGCCGTGGACCGCTACGCCCGATGGAACACTCTGCTGGAGATCCTGGCCTCGGACGGCAGGATCACCGTCGAAGAGGCCGCCGCCCGCATGCACGTGTCGCAGGCCACCATCCGCCGCGACTTCGACCAGCTGACCCAGCAGCAGATGATCACCCGCACGCGCGGAGGCGCGGTGGCCAACGGCGTGTCCTACGACCTGCCGCTGCGGTACAAGTCCGCCAAGCGCATCGACGAGAAGCACCGCATCGGCGAAGCCGCCGCGGCCCTCGTCGGGCCCGGCATGGTCGTCGGCCTCAACGGGGGCACGACCACCACCGAAGTCGCGCGCTCCCTGGCGACACGCCCGGAACTGGTCACCCAGTCCGGGACGACGCCGCTGACCATCGTCACCAACGCCCTCAACATCGCCAACGAGATGATCGTGCGCCCGCACGTCAAGGTCGTCGTCGTCGGCGGCGTCGTGCGCCCGCAGTCCTACGAGCTCATCGGGCCGCTGGCCTCGCCGATCCTGCGCGAGATCACCCTCGACATGGTCTTCCTGGGCGTGGACGCCATCGACGTCAAGATGGGCGCCGCCGCCCACCACGAGGGCGAGGCCGCCATCAACGCCCTGATGGCCGCGCGCGCCCGGCGCATAGTCATCATCGCCGACGGCTCCAAGATCGGCGGGCACGCCTTCGCGCGCATCTGCCCGATCGAGAAGGTCCACACCCTGGTCACCGACATGTCCGTGGCCCGCGAGGTCATCGACGAGTTCGAGGCCGCCGGAGTGACCGTCGTCCGTGTTTGACCGACACGACCCATACCCGTCACACGAACCTGGAACGATCACCACATGAGCGAGCGCAAGCCGATCGAATGCTGGCTGTCGGACATGGACGGCGTCCTCGTCCACGAGGGCGTGCCGGTGCCCGGGGCCAAGGAGTTCATCGACCGCCTGAAGGAGACGGGACGCCGGTTCCTCGTCCTCACGAACAACTCCATCTACACCCCGCGCGACCTGCACGTCCGGCTCCGCAACACCGGCCTGGACATCCCCGAGCAGTCGATCTACACCTCCGCCCTGGCCACCGCCGACTTCCTGAACACCCAGCGGCCCGGCGGCTCCGCCTACGTCATCGGCGAGGCGGGACTCACCACCGCCCTGCACGAGATCGGCTACGTGCTCACCGACATCAACCCCGACTACGTGATCCTCGGCGAGACCCGCTCCTACTCGCTGGGGGCCATCACCCGCGCCATCCGCCTCGTGGACGCCGGGGCCCGCTTCATCGCCACCAACCCCGACGCCACCGGCCCGTCCCCCGAGGGCATCCAGCCCGCGTGCGGCGCGGTGGCCGCGCTCATCACCAAGGCGACCGGGGTAGAGCCGTACTTCGTGGGCAAGCCCAACCCGCTGATGATGCGCAGCGCGCTGAACAAGGTCCAAGGGCACTCGGAGTCGACGGCGATGATCGGCGACCGGATGGACACCGACATCGTGTCGGGCATGGAGGCCGGGCTGGAGACGATCCTGGTGCTCACGGGGATCACGTCGAAGGAGCAGATCGACCGGTTCCCGTTCCAGCCGAACCGGGTGGTGAACTCGGTGGCGGATCTGGTGGACGTGGTGTGAGCCTCTCCCCTTTGGAGTTGTCCGTCCTGCGCTTCGAGAAGGCCTGGTGGAAGCGGCCGGGGGTCAAGGAGCAGAAGATCCGGGAGGTCTTCGGGTGGACCCTCACGCAGTACTACCAGCGGCTGAACGCGCTGGTGGAGCGGCCGGAGGCGATGGCGGCGGAGCCCAGGGTGGTGCGGCGGTTGCAGCGGATGCGGGCGCGGCGGATGTACTGGCAGTAACTTTTTTGGGAGGCGAGCATGTCGGAGATCACGGTGCGGGACGCGCCATCAGAGAAGCGGTTCGAGGCTTATTTGGATGGAGAGCTCGCGGGGTTTTTGGATTACGCGCGGTCTGCTTCGCATTTGATGCTGGTGCATACGGAGGCGTTTCCGCAGTTTGGGGGGCGCGGGGTGGGGTCGGCGCTGGCTCGGGGGGCCATGGAGGCGGCTCGGGCTGAGGGGGTTCGGGTTTTGGCGCTGTGTTCGTTTGTGGTGGCTTGGGTGGGGAAGCATCCGGAGTTCGCGGATATTACTGATTTGAGGGGGTAGGGGGAGGGGGGCTTTCGTCGACCGTCGCCGTCAGCCCCCGCCGTCAGCCCCCGCCGTCACCCTCCGCCGTCTTTCGGCTTGCGGGCCGTCTCCCTCACCGCCAGCCCACGGCCCGGGCCGCCGGGGCACACCAGCCCGCCTCCCGGGTCCCCCCGGGCCTTCCCCGCCTCTCGGCCTCACCCCGGCCCGCACCACCCCCGTCACGCATCCCCCTGACCTGTCCCCGCAGCCCCCGTTGGCCCTCGGCCGCATCTCTCGGCTTGCGGGCCACGCATCTCACCCCGGCCACGCCCGGCCACCGGAGCCACGCCACCCCGCCTCCCGGAGTTCCCTCCGCCTGTCCCCACCCTCGCGGCCTCACCCCGGTCGCCGCCCGCGCCTGCACCACCCCGGCCCGCACCCGCCTCGTCGTGCCTCTCCCGCTTGGCCCGCCCTTCCATCCCCACCCTGGTCGTTCGGGTTACCGGCCGCGGATCTCCCGTCGTTCGGCCTCGCAGACGGTGAACGAGGAACCCGGGGGTGTCAAGACGGAAGAACATGTCTTGACACCCCCAGAACCCTCGTTCCAAACACCCGTCAGGCCGCACGCCAAAAGATCCAGCTCTCTTCGGGAAAGGTTGTGCAGGGCCTCGTCTTCGGGCCAGCTCTAGTTATCGGCGGCGGCTTCGGTCAAGAGCCCTACCCTGCTACGCATCGCACCCGGCTCGACACATCGTCCCCGGACCTCGCCTCGGGCGAGCTTCACCCACCGCTGGCGTCCCCACCCGGCCAGGACTTCGTCCCACCCTCACTGCACCAGGCTTCGCATCACACCCGGCCGGTCTTACGTCTGCCACCCTCACCTCGGGCGGGCTTCACCCATCGCCGCGTGGGTGGCCCGGCTCTTGCCTTCGTCTCGCGCTTGTCCCGGCCCGTCCCAGCCCAGCCCGCCCCGGCTTGCCTTCGTCCCGCCCTTCTCCGGGCCGACCCGCCTTCTGCCTTCTCGGGTCGGCCCTTCCGTGCTTCCGCTCTTCTCCCGCTCTTCCCTCTACGGCTTCCACTCCGGGTCGCGGCCCAGGAATCGCAGCAGTGCGGTCACCGCGCTGTCTCCCTCCACCGGGTCGCCCGCCTGTGCGTACGCGCCCCAGGGCCTGACGCCGTCAACGACGTCCTTCACCTGGTCCAGCAGTTCGGCGGCGTCTTCTTCGGTCAGGGTGACGGGGCGTCCGGTGGCGACTTGGATGTCCCAGGCGTGGATGGCCGCGTCGAGTGCCGTGAGGGCGGCGGCAAGGCGGGCGGGGGCTTTGAAGGGGGGCATGGGGATGCCGACTTCTTCGGCGTCGTGGGCGACGGTGGCGTAGGCGGCTGCCGCTGTGGCGTTGCCGTCGGCGACGAGGTTCTCCAGGTCGGTCTGGTCGCCGGGCGGGTTGAAGGGGTCGTAGGCGGGCTTCTCTCCGCTGCCGGCTGCTCCGGCGAGGCCGATCTGGTCGCCGGCGGCGTGTTCGATGACGTGCTGGACGGACCATGCGGCGCAGGGGGTCGGCAGGGCCTTCTGCTCCTCCGTCAGGCCGGCGGTGGCGGCGGCCAGGGAGGCGTGGGCGCGGTCGATGATGGGCCAGGTGGAGGTCATGACGGGGACTCCAAATTCTTCACGGGTTGGGCGGCGGTTCTTCGGTTCTCACGTACTGGATGGCGCTCTTGCTTACAGATCAAAGGTTACGCGGCCTTGAGGACATGTTCGGTCCTCAATGGGGCGGCCGTTGGGGCCGGGTTCTCAATACACTGCCTCGCATGACCCTCGACTTCGCTCGTGCACGTGCCGAGACGCCCGGGGCCGCGCGCTCCGCTCATCTGAACAACGCGGGTGCGGCGTTGCCGCCCGCGGTCGTCGTCGACGCCGTCGTCGACTATCTCCGCGAGGAGGCCCTGGCCGGCGGGTACGAGCTGGCCGATGCGCGGCGGGACCAGGTCCAGCACACGTACGACGCGCTCGCGCGGCTGGTGGGTGCCGACGCCGATGAGATCGCCGTCATCGAGAACGCCACGCGGGCCTGGGACATGGCCTTTTACGGCTTCGCCTTCGAACCCGGCGACAAGATACTCACCGGCCGCTCGGAGTACGCCTCGAACGCGATCGCGCACTTGCAGGTGGCCGAGCGGACGGGGGCGGTCATCGAGGTCGTCGACGATGATGAGCACGGGCAGCTGGACGTCGCCGACCTGCGGCGGCGCATCGACGAGCGGGTCAAGCTGATCTCCATCACGCACATCGGGACGCAGGGTGGGCTGATCAACCCGGTCGCCGAGGTCGGGGTGGTCGCGCGGGAGGCGGGGGTGCCGTACCTGCTGGACGCCTGCCAGTCGGCGGGGCAGGTCGACCTGGACGTGCGCGCCATCGGCTGCGACATCCTGTCGGCCACCGGGCGCAAGTTCATGCGCGGGCCGCGCGGGACGGGGTTCCTGTACGTCCGGCGGGACCTGGAGCTGCGGCCGCCGATGCTGGACCTGTACGCGGCGACCTGGACCGCGCCCGACGCCTACACCGTCCGCGAGGACGCGCGGCGCTTCGAGAACTGGGAATGCAACATCGCCACCAAGATCGGCCTGGGCGTGGCCGCCGATTACGCGTTGTCGTGGGGCATGAAGGCCATCGAGGAGCGGGTGGTCGCCCTCGGCGCGCGGCTGCGGGAGCTGCTGACCGAGCGCGGCGCGGTGGTGCACGACCTGGGCGTCCACAAGGGCGGGATCGTCACCTTCACGCTCCCGGGGTACACGCCGGACGAGGTCAAGGGGCACCTGAGCGCCGCCGGGGTCAACGTCTCCGTCTCGCGCGCGCCCTCGTCCCGCTACGACCTGCCCTCGCGGGGGCTGGAAGCGGTCGTGCGGGCCTCGGCGCACTACTACAACGACGAAGAGGACCTCGACCGCCTGATCAGGGCCCTGCCCGCGTAGACGGCCGCGCCGAGCGCGAACAGCGCCAGCCCCGCCGCGGCGCTGCGCCACGGCAGGCTCGCCGCGACCGCGAGGCAGCCGGTGAGGCCGACGGCGGCGACGACGCGCGTCCGGGCGCCGCCGAGCGTCCACGCCGAGGCGTTGGCCACCGCGTAATAGACGAGCACCGCGAAGCTGGAGAAGCCGATGACGCCGCGCAGGTCGGCGGCCATCACCAGCGCCGCCACGACCGCCCCGACCACCAGTTCGGCCACGTGCGGGACCCGGTGGACGGGGTGGACGGCGGCCAGCGGACGCGGCAGGTCGCCGCGCCGCGCCATCGCCAGCGCCGTCCGGCCCACCCCCGCCAGCAGCGACAGCAGCACGCCCACCACGGCCACGCCCGCGCCGATGCGCACCACCGGCGCCAGCCACGGCCACCCGGCGGCGGTGACGACGTCCACCAGCGGCGCCTTCGAGGCCGCCAGCCGCCCGGCGCCCAGCGTCAGCAGCGCCAACGTCGCCAGGGCCGCGTACAGGGCCAGGACGACCGTCAGCGCGATCGCCACCGCGCGCGGGATCGTCCGCGCCGGATCGCGCACCTCCTCGCCGAGCGTGGCGATCCGCGCGTAACCGGCGAACGCGAAGAACAGCAGCCCCGCCGCGCCCAGCACACCCAGCGCGCTGCCACCACCGGTGAGCGGCACCGGGTCCAACGCCACCGCGCGCACTCCCCCGGCGAGCACGCCCGCCAGGACCAGCAGCGTCACCGCGAGGAACACCCGCGCGGCCAGCGCGGTCTTGGCGACCCCGCGCAGGTTGACCGCGGTCAGCGCGATCACCGCCGCCAGCGCCACCCAGCGGGCCCGCTCCGGCCACAGGTAGGCGCCGATGGTGAGGCCCATCGCCGCGCAACTGGCGGTCTTGCCGATCACGAAACCCCACCCGGCGAGGAAACCCCAGAACGGGCCGAGCCTCTCGCGTCCGTACACATAGGTGCCGCCCGACTCCGGGTACCTCGCGGCGAGGACGGCCGAACTGGACGCGTTGCACCACGCGACCACACCCGCCACGGCGAGCGCGGCCAGCAGCGCGACGCCCCCGCCCGCGAGTGACGCGGCGGGGGCGAACGCGGCGAACACGCCCGCGCCGAGCATCGCCGAGAGTCCGATGACGACGGCGTCGCGCACGCCCAGGCGTCGGGCCAGTTTCTCCATACGCGGGAACCTACCGGCGCCGAACCGGCCCGCGCCTGATCGTTTTACTCGTAAGCGGGCGTCCAGATGCGCGCCTTGTAGAACTCGGCGCCACTTCGCGTCCGGTCGGCCGAATCGGAGAACCGCAGCGTCGGGCTGCCCCACGTGCGCGCCCCGGTGTCGTCGGCGCGCACCGACAGCACCTCACCCGAGGAGTGCCGTACGAGCGCCTTCACCCTCGTCTCGGTGCTCAGCCGCGTGATGGCCTTGCTCGCGGTGTCGAACTGGTAGGTCCCGTGGGACGCGGTGAACAGCAGTTTGCCCTTGTTCTGGTAGTCGGGCTGCAGGTCGTGCCCGAGCCCCGAGAAGCTCTTGCTCCCCGCCTGCGACAAGCGCGTCGACCGGTACGACCCCGTGACCTTGTACCACCGGATCGTCCCGTCCCCGATCGCCCACAGCACCTTCATGCTCGGGTCCCACAGCACCCCGTGCGCGCCCGGCAGGCTGTAGGTCTTCACCAGGGCGAGCGTCGACGGCTTCGAGACCGCCGTCGGCGAGTACAGCGACAGGAACCCGCCGGAACTCGCCGCCACGATCGACCCGTTGCCCTCGATCCGCTCGACGGCGTGCGGATTCCCGCCCGGAGCCGCGCTCCACAGCAGGTCATTGCCCTCCGCGTCGGTCTCGCTGGTGTGATCGACGATCCCGACCCGCCCACCCGAGGCCGCGACCAGCACGACGTACCCGTGAGCAGCGGTATTGCGCAACCGCACGTCCGACAGGTTCGCCCAGGCACCACCGCCCGGACTGAAGCTCCACTGCCGGTTGGCGACCGTGAGCGCCTTGCCCTTCGGCCACACGTAAACCTTGTTCGCGACCTGCTCGGTGGCCGCGACGCTGTACTGCGCCGCCTGCGCCGTCCCTTCGAGCAGGACCGCCGCCGGAACGGCCACGGCTCCCAGAGCCAGACCGCGGAGAATGCTGCGCCGGTTCATGGTTCTCCTTTCCTGGGGGAGCAGCGAGTATCCCGAGCCCCCGCCAGCGCCGAGAGCGCTTGCCACGCGACCCTCCGCGCGGGCTCCGCCCCTGCCCACCGAGAGCGCCGGGTAGGATCGGGGAGATTCGCTGGTGTGGCGCAATTGGCAGCGCAACCGCCTTGTAAGCGGTAGGTTGCGGGTTCGAGTCCCGCCACCAGCTCCAGGTTCACTCGTGCCCGAGTGCCTTTTGAGCAGTGCCCTTTTGTGCCCGCCCACCCCCGGGAACCGAATATGAGATCAACGCTGCGCGCGTGCGTTTCGGCGCTCGCGCTGGCCGCCGTGTCCCTCGTCGTGGTGCCGGGGTCCGCCCTGGCCGAGCCGGTTCCGGCGACGGACGTGGAGATGGCCTTCCCCGCCGGCCCTCCCGTGGATCTCGTCGTGGACGACGCCCGCGGGCTCGTCTACCACGCCTCGCCGACCGGCCTGACCGTCCTCGACTTCGACGGCACCGTCCAGCGCACCATCGCCGGGAGCCTGCCGTGGCGGACGCTGACCATGAGCGCCGACGGTTCGCGGCTCTACGCGACGGCACGCTGGAAGAACGCGATCGACGTGATCGACACCGCGACCTGGGAGCTGAGCACCGTCCGGCTCCCGGCCACCCACTGCCTGATCTCGGCCGAGTTCACCGGCGGCCTGCTCTGGTACTCGTACTTCACCTGCGGGAACGGCAAGATCGGCTCGCTGGCGTCCTACGATCCCGCGACCGGGACGGTCACCGAATCGGGCCTGAGCGCACCGGCGGGCAACCTCACGGCGCTTCCCGGCCGTCCGGACCGCCTGGTGCAGCGAGACTGGAACGGCGAGAAGCAGCGACTCCGGATCTTCGACGTCTCCGGCGCTCCCCGCGAGGTGGCCGTCAGCTCGTTCCTCACCTCGCACTGCGGGGACGTGGCGCTCATCGACGGCGGCGAACGGCTGGCGCTGTCCTGCAATCGCGCCTACGACCTGGAGATCTTCGATACGGCGACCCTGACGTCGACCGCCACGAAGCTCACGGAGAACCACGGGGGGACACTCGCGGTGTCCCCCGACGGCGCGTACTTCGCCGTGGGAGGCCCGCTGAACGGGCCGGGCACGCACGTCGAGATCGTGAAGGCCGCCGACATGTCGACGGTGCGGATCTACGACTACCCCGGGGCCGCCGGCTTCTACGAGCACCCGATGGCCTGGCTCGGCGACGGGCGGCTGATGACCTTCCACGGCAGCCGTCTTCGCCTGCATCTGGAACCGGCCAAGTACATCACCGACACCTACGCGGCGGCGCTGTGGAAGGCCGTCCCCTACGGCGAGGCCGCGGTCCTGAGGGGCTACGTGCGCGGCGGCCCGGACCGGGTCCGTGAACTCACCGTCACGCGTGAAGACCGGCTCGGGCGGCACCCACTCGGGCGACTGGCCACCGGCCTCCAGGGCGGATTCGAGTTCACCGACGCGGGAGCGCCGGTGTCCGGCAAGGCCACTTACACCTTCGACTTCGCCGGGGACGCCTACGGGACCGTCGCGAGCGTGTCCGTGACCGTCGCGACTCAGGCGGTTCCCTTCGACTTCAACGGCGACGGCATCGCCGAGGCCGTCGTCGGCACGCCCGGTGAGGATGACGGATCCATTACCGACACCGGCCAGGTGCACGTGTTCCCAACGACGACGGCCGGAGTGACCGCGGGTGGCAGCCTCGCGTTCGACCAGAGCTGGGCCGGTCTCGTCGGCGACAACGCCCCTGGGGACCGGCTGGGCGCGGCCACCGCGTCCGGTGACTTCAACGGCGACGGTTTCGCCGACCTCGCCATCGGTGCGCCCGGCAAGGACGCGTTCGGCGCGGCCGACTCCGGCGCCGTGATCGTCGCGTACGGTTCGGCGTCCGGCCTGACCTCGGCCGGTTCGGTGATGCTGACACCCGACAACGCGCCCGGAGCGCTCACCGGGCACGCCTTGGCGGCCGCCGACTTCAACACCGACGGGATCGACGAACTCGCGGTCGGCGCGCCCGGAACGGGATCGGGCACCGTGTACCTGTACACCGGGAATCCCTCCGGTCTCTCGAACCCGCATGCGCTGTACCAGAGCAGCGACGAGATCCCCGGACGCGGCGGGGGCGGCAACGCCTTCGGCTGGTCCCTGGCCGCCGGGCGAGTGCAGGGTCCGCACGTCAACCCGGCTCTGGCGATCGGCGCGCCACAGGACAGGGAGGACGCCGAACGGTCCACCGGCTCGGTGACCGTCCTCTACGGCCTTCCCTTCCTGCCCGGTCAGACGGTGTCGAAGGCGCAGCGCTTCACGAAGGAGACGCCCGGCGTGCCGGGTACCGCAGGTCCGCACGATCCGAAGACCGGGGACGGCGCCGACGAATTCGGGCTCAAGGTCGCCATCGGCGACTTCAACGGCGACGGCGATGACGACCTCGCCGTCTCCGCCCCCGGCACCAACGTGACCAGCGGCGGCAAGAAGCGGGCCGACGCCGGATCGGTGACGGTCCTCTACTCCGACGGGTACGAGATCGGCACCACCGGCGCCAAGGAGGTCACCCAGGACACCGACGGCATCGTCGGTCTCCCCTACGACAACGACTTCTTCGGCGACAACCTCGCCACCGGGGACACCAACGGCGACGGCGCCGACGAACTGGCGATCTTCTCCTACGGCGACGAGTACGTGACGATCACCCCGGGCGCCACCAGTGGCCTGGCCTTCACCTCGACGACCGCCTGGACTCAGGACTCACCCGGCATCCCCGGCTCGCACGAATCCGGCGACAAGTGGGGCGCGAGCCTGCGGTTCCTCACCGGCGCCAAGCCCGCGCTCCTGGTGGGCGCGCCGGGCGAGGACGACCGGCAGGGCGCGTTCACCGTCGTCTACATCGGGCCGAAGGGACTGACGGGGGACGGCGCGCGGTACTTCGGGGAGGGCACACCGGGCGTACCGGGCGAGCCGGAGAACGGCGACGGGTTCGGGACCTTCTAGGACGAGCCTCGGCGGCCGTGATCATCCGAGATGATCACGGCCGCTTTCATGTCCGCCGTCCCTGCTAGATTCGTCCACCGCAGTGCCCCGTGCCCTCTTCACCCCTGTGGAACGCCCATGAGAAAGCACGTGCCCTTGACCGTCCTCGCCGTCATCGCGGCGAGCCTCACGGTCCCGGCTGCGGCCTCGGCCGCCGACCGGTCGGACACCGTGACCCCGCTGCCTGCGGGCGACCATCGCGACATCGTCGTGGACGACGCCCGCGAGCGGATCTTCCTGGCCTCGGCTGATCCGGCGGCCGTGGTCATTGCCGGGTTCGACGGCGGGATCATCACGACCGTCACCGGGCTGACGTCGCCGGTGGACCTGGAACTCGCGCCGGGCGGGACGGCCGTCTACGCACTGGACGGCGGAACCCTCGCCCGGATCGACACCACGTCGTTCGCCGTCGACCACGTGACACTTCCGGCCTCACACTGCGCCGATTCGCTGGCCGTGACCGGCGGCAAGGTCTGGTACTCCTACCATCAGTGCGACGCGCCGGGCGAAGGCTCGATCGCCTCGTTCGAGCCCGGCACCGGGAAGGTCACCGAGAGCGGCCTCACGACTCGCCCCGGCCGCCTGCTCGCGCGAGCCGACCGCCCGGACCGGCTGGTGCGCTTGGACGAGGCCGGCGCCGACGTCTTCGACGTCTCCGGCGCCGCTGCGCAGAAGAAGGTGAGCAACGCCGAGCCGGGCTGCGGTGACGCGACCCTGCTCAGGCGAGGGGATCTCGTGCTCACCGCCTGCGGTGGGGACACCAGTCGCTTCCAGGTCTGGGCCACATCCGACCTGCTGTCGCGCGGCTCGACCTACCTCGGCGAGGAGACCGCCGTCGCGGCCTCCGCCGACGGCCGGTTCGCGGCCTTCGGCTTCGCCCGCTACCCGGGCGAGTTCGCCGTCCACGTGCGCGACCTGGGCGCCGACCTGTCGGGCGCGTACGTCCGCCGCTTCGAACTTCCCACCGACGCGGCCGTGACGCCCGGATCCCTCGCGTTCACCGGCGACGGCCGGCTCATCATCGTCCCGACGGCATCGGACGGGACGCGTTCCCTGCGCGTCTACGCCGATCCCTTCACTCCGGACGCGGGCCTCACCGCCACCGGCCCCCGCAGGGTCCTTCCCGGCACGCCGATCACCATCACGGGAAAGGTCACCCCGGCACCCGGACGCCCGGCCCTGCTGTCGCTGTCCCGGACCCGCAATGACCTCACCGAGTTCCTGCCCGGCGTGTCCACCGATGCCGACGGAAACTACTCGTTCACCGACGACCCGCAGGGGTTCACCGGGCGTCTCCTCTACGAGGTCACCGCGTACAACGCCGACGGTTTCGGCGAGGTCAAGCGGTCGGTGCCCGTGGTCGCCCAGGTGCGTGCCTTCGACTTCAACGCCGACGGCTTCCCCGAGACCGTCACCGGCGCTCCCGGCGAGGACACCGGATCCAGCAAGGACACCGGGCAGATCACCGTCTTTCCCGGCGGCGCCAACGGCCCCGACCTGACCGCCGGGAAGATCTTCGACCAGGACACCCCCGGCGTGTCCGGCAGCAACGAGACCGGCGACCGCTTCGGTACCGCCCTCGCCTCCGGCGACTTCAACGGTGACGGCTACGCCGACCTCGCCGTCGGCTCGCCCACGGAGGACAACGACTCCTTCACCGACAGCGGCGCGATCATCGTCCTCTACGGATCGTCCAGCGGCCTGAGCACCGAGTCGAACATGTTCGCCTCCGGCGCCCGCACCGGCTACCACCTCGGGCAGTCGCTGGTCGCACTCGACCTGGACGGCGACGGCATGGACGAGCTGGCCGCGGGCGCGCCCGGGTGGGACTCCGGCGCCGTCCTCGTCTATGAGCGACGCCACGCGTCCCGGCTACTCGACACCTGGGCCTTCCTCGACCAGGAGTACATGACGGGTGTCAACCACACCGGCGAGGGCTTCGGCTGGTCGCTGGCCACCGGCGACATCGACGGCGACGGTCTCGCCGACCTGGCCATCGGCGCCCCTCAGGACACCGATGACAAGGGCTGGTCGACCGGCTCGGTGAGCGTTCTGTACGGCTCAAGGTCCGGCGTCAACTCACTCGGGGCGCAGCGGATCACCAAGGAGACCCCCGGTGTCCCCGGCTCCGCCGGTCCCCGCAACGCCGCCACCGGCGACGGCGCCGACGAGTTCGGGCTCAAGCTCGCCATGGGCGACTTCAACGGTGACGGCAGAGACGACCTCGCCGCCGCCGCGCCCGGCACGCACGTGAAGAACGCCGCCGGGACCGACCAGCCCGACGCCGGGTCGGTCACCGTCCTCTACTCGGACGGCGCCAAGCTCGGCACCACCGGAGCCACCGAGATCACCCAGCTGTCCGGGCCGGTCTTCGGCGCCCCCGCCGACAACGACTTCTTCGGCGACACCCTCGCCGCCGGAGACGCCAACGGCGACGGCACCGACGAACTGGCGATGTTCTCCTACGGCGACGACCGCCTGTGGGTCACGCCGGGCTCCACCGCCGGGCTCCTGCTCGCCACGACCACCGCGTGGAACCAGGACACGCCGGGCATCCCCGGCTCGGCGGAGTCCGGCGACAAGTGGGGCTCAAGCCTGCGGTTCCTCGCCGGCACCAAGCCCGCCCTGCTCGTGGGCGCGCCGGGTGAGGACGCCCAGCAGGGCGCCTTCACCGTCGTGTTCGGCGGTCCTTCGGGACTGACCGGGACGGGGGCGATCTACGTCGGCGAGGACACCCCCGGCGTCCCGGGCACCGCCGAGAACGGCGACAGATTCGGGACCTTCTAGGCCCATTACACCCAACCGGCCGCGATCACCCAGAGTGATCGCGGCCGGTTCGTTGTATCGATGACCTGCTATTTTGATGATCCACTCCGTGCCCTGCCCCACTTCACCCCTGGAACACCCATGCGCAAACGCGTGCCCGCGATCCTCGCCGCCCTGACCGTGGTGGCGGCGGGTCTCATCACCATCGTCCCGGCGAGCGCCGAGGCCGCGGAACCCGCGAACGCGGTACCGGCCGATAGAGCGGTCCGTCTGCCGGGCGGCACGTTCACCGCGCTCGGCGATGACACCGCACACGGACGGATCTATATCGCCCTGAACAATCCGGACGCGGTGGCGGTGGCCCGGACCGATGGCACGCTGGCCACGACCATCACCGGCGTGACGCGGCCGTCCGAACTCGTCGTGGCCCCGGACGGCGCGACCGTCTACGCCATCGAGAGCGGCTCGTCCTCCTTCGCGCGGGTGGACACCGCGACGAACGCCGTCGACCGGGTGCTCCTTCCGGAAACCCACTGCCCTGAATCGGCGACGTTCACGGGCGGGCGACTCTGGTACTCCTACCGTGTATGCGGCGCCGAGACACGATCGCTGGCCTCCTACGACCCGGCTTCCGGCGCGATCACCGAAAGCGGTGTGAACGTTGCTGCAGGCGACGTGCGCGCGCTGCCGCAGCGTCCGGAACGGTTGCTGGTCCTGAGCGCGGCGGCCGATGGTGGCATGCGGGTTTATGACGCCACGCGGGACACGCCGATTGAGGTGGCTCGCACGGACCGGGGCGGCTGCTTCGCCGCCACCTTCATCAACGGTGGCGACGCGGTCATCGCGACCTGCGCCGGCTCCAACGCGCATCCGGTGTACCTCACGGCCGACCTTACGACCGACCAGTCCATCTCCGACGACACCGCGACTTCGGCGGCGGTGTCGGCCAGCCCCGACGGGAAGAACATCGCGGTCGCTTCGAGGACCTGGAACGCCGCGAGCCAGACGATCCGTATTCGCTCGATCGGAAACGGGCTTCCCGGCGAATCCGTCCGGAGCTACACGGCTCGCGACCTGGCGCCGGAGAGCGTCGTCCTCACCGACGGCTCGATGCTCCTCATCGTCGACGCTTCGGCCACCAATCACCCGCTCCTGCGCATCCATAAGGCCCCGTATCACCGGGTGACCTTCATCGACGCCAGATCCGCCATCGCGCCCATCGACTACCACGGCACCGCGAGGCTGTCGGGGACTCTGATGTCCTGGGACGGGAACTGGCGCAGCAGCCCGCTGGCCGCGGGCACGATCCGCGTATGGCGCTCCGACCGCACCGGCGCCCGTGCCGTGGGAACGGCCTCCGTGGGCCCGGACGGCACCTTCGCCTTCGACGATCCGGCCGGGGCGGTGACCGGGCAGATCGTCTACACCTTCTCCTTCGACGGCGATGAACGCCACCTCAGGTCCAGCGGGAGCCAGTCCGTGATCGTCCGCCCGGTCCCCTTCGACTTCGACGGTGACGGCCGCGCCGACGGGGTGAGCGGCGCGCCCTGGGAGGACACCGGCCGGTCCACGGACACCGGACAACTGCACGTCTTCCCCGCCGGTGCCAAGGGCCTGGATCTCGGCGCGGGCAGGATCTTCGATCAGGACACCCCGGATGTCTCCGGGAGCAACGAGACCGGCGACCGCTTCGGCTCGTCCTTCGCTTCGGGAGACTTCGACGCCGATGGCTTCGCCGACCTCGCCGTCGGTGTGCCCGGTGAGGACAATGACGCCTATCGCGACGGCGGTGCCGTAATCCTCCTCTACGGCTCCGTGTACGGGCTGACCTCGCGTTCCCGGATGCTCGCCCGGGATGTCGCCGGGGCGGAGTTCGGGCGTTCTCTCGCCGCGGGCGACTTCGATGGTGATGGGGCGGCCGATCTCGCCGTCGGCGCACCGGGAGAAGGCTCCGGACGAACCTTCGTGTACGCCGGAAGCCGTGGCGGCGGGATGGACACGACGGCACGCGTGGCCCTGGGCCAGGGCCTCGGTCAACGGCCCGTTCCAGGGGCGAGCTACACCGGCGATCACTTCGGCTGGTCCCTCGCCACCGGCGACATCAACGGGGACGGACGATCCGATCTCGTCGTGGGTACACCGCACGATCGCGATGACACCGATGCCCCCACCGGATCGGTGACCGTGCTCTACGGACGCGCCGAAACGGCGTTCCTCACCTCCGACGGCGCACAGTGGATCTCGAAGGAGACGGCCGGGGTCCCGGGTGCCGCCGGACCGGCGAATCCGAAGACGGGCGACGGTTCCGACGAGTTCGGGCTCAAGGTCGCGATGGGCGACTTCAACGGTGACGGTAAGGACGACCTGGCCGTCGCCGCGCCCGGCGCACATGTGAAGAACGCGGCCGGGAAAGACCAGCCGGACGCTGGAACCGTGACCGTCCTCTACTCGGACGGCGCCAAGCTCGGCACCACCGGAGCCACCGAGATCACCCAGCTGTCCGGGCCGGTCTTCGGCGCCCCCGCCGACAACGACTTCTTCGGCGACACCCTCGCCGCCGGAGACGCCAACGGCGACGGCACCGACGAACTGGCGATGTTCTCCTACGGCGACGACCGCCTCTGGATCGCCCCGGGCTCACCCAAGGGCCTCGACATCGGCGCGACGGCCATGTGGAGCCAGGACACACCGGGCGTCCCGGGTTCGGCGGAATCCGGCGATAAGTGGGGATCCAGCCTGCGTTTCCTCTCCGGGGACACGCCCCTTCTGCTGGTCGGCGCACCCGGCGAGGACGACCGGCAGGGCGCGTTCACCGTCATCCGGGGCCTTTCGGGCACGGGCGCGGTGTTCGTCGGCGAGGACTCGCCGGGGGTTCCGGGCACCGCCGAGAAGGGCGATGGGTTCGGGACGTTCTGAACGTCACGCCGAAACGGCCGCGACCACGCTTGTGGTCGCGGCCGTTTCGCGTACTCTCCAGATCGCCCACCGTCCGCGTTCCACCCGACGCGTCGTTCAATTGGAGGAGTCACCCGTGACCGATTCCGCGCCCCGTACCGCCGCGCTCGCCGACGTCCGTGCCGAGCGTGCCCGGCAGGACGAGCTGTGGGGCGAGCAGAACCACGTGGACGGGACGGGGATGAAGCGGCACCAGGAGGCCCTGGAGGCCACCCGGGACATCACCGACCGCTCGGCGGAGGTGGGGACGCTGACGTGGGCGGAGATCCTGAGCGAGGAGGTCGCCGAGGCGCTCGCCGAGCACGACCCGGTGAAGCTGCGCGCGGAACTCATCCAGGTCGCGGCGGTGGCGGTGGCGTGGGTCGAGGCGATCGACCGGCGGACCAACGGCCGCCGGTGACACCGCCTCTCACCGCTCCCGGATCGCCCGCTCCACCGCGCTGACCTGGTCGGCGAGCAGCCCGACCGCGCCCACGGCGCGGGCGAGCGGGTCGTCACCGCTGCCGCCGAGGGCGCGGGCGCGCAGGTAGCCCTGGCGGACCTCGTCCCAGCGGCGGGACTGCTCCTCGGAGAGGCGCCCGCGCAGGGCGGCCAGCTTCAGCAGGTTCGACTCGGCGCCGCTGGTGAGGGTCTGGGCCTCACCGGCGTAGTGGTCGTCGATGACGGCTTCCAGCTCCTCGTCGTTCATGGCGGGCACGATCCGCTCGGCGAGCTTGTTCATGTTGCGGTAGCTGCCCTGGAGCTGGAACGGGGGTTCCACGCGGGTGTCGTCGGACTGGGCCGCGGAGGCGATGTAGGCCTGGTTGTTGGCCAGGACGACGCGCTGGACGCGGCGGAGCTTACGCAGGACGGACAGGATCCGCTCCAGCTCGGTGGCGGTGTAGGGGTGGGACAGGGCGTCGGGTGAGGCGGTGGAGTCGCCGTCGGCAAGGCGTACCAGAAGTTCCACGTCGCCGCGCTCGCGAGTGGACAGTGGCGCCAGCACGGGGTTCGAGGTGAGCGAGTTCTCCACATAGGACAGTGCGAACAGCTCCTCGCGGCCGGACAGCACGTCGCCCAGGTTCCACACGTCGGCGCGGTTGGCGAGCATGTCGGGGATGCGGAAGCGCTGGCCGCTCTCGGTGTAGGGGTTGCCGGCCATGCACACCGCGAACCGCTTGCCGCGCAGGTCGTAGGTGCGGGTGCGGCCCTCCCAGACGCCCTCCATGCGGCGCTGGCCGTCGCAGAGGGAGATGAACTTCTGCAGCAGTTCCGGCGAGGTGTGCTGGATGTCGTCCAGGTACAGCAGGACGTTACTGCCCGCCTCCAGCGCGAAGTTGATCTTCTCCACCTCCTGGCGGGACGTCGCGTCGGGCGCCTCGGCGGGGTCGAGGGAGGTGACGTGATGGCCGAGGGAGGGCCCGTTCACCTTCACGAACACCAGACCGAGGCGGGAGGCGACGTACTCCATGAGGGTCGTCTTGCCGTAGCCGGGCGGGGAGATCAGCAGCAGCATCCCGGACTGGTCGGTGCGCTTGTCGTCGCCGGCCGCGCCGATCTGCTTGGCGAGGTTGGCGCCGATCAGCGGCAGGTACACCTCGTCCAGGAGGCGGTTGCGGACGAAGGAGGTGAGCACCTTCGGCTTGTACTCCTCCAGCCGCAGGCGATCGCGTTCGGCGCCCAGCAGGACGTTGCGGGCGCGCTGGTAGTCGCGGAAGCCGGGCACGCGCTCGCGGCGGAAGCGGGCGGTGCGGGCCAGGACCTCGTCCAGCCGGAAGGACAGGCGGCGGCCCTCGACGCGGGCGTGCGTCCCCAGTAGACCGTCCACGGTGGCGGTGAGGGTGGCCGAGGAGTCGCGGCGGGCGACGTCCTTGCCGAGCGCCTCGATCGCCACCGCCTCGGGCAGGTCGGCCGCGTCCCCTTCGGCGCCGGACGCCAGGAACGCGCCCAGCCACGCCGAGGTGAGCTGGTGGCGGGCGGCCAGGTCGTCCCCGAGGGAGCGCAGGTCGTCCTCGTAGGCGGCCAGGCGGGCGCCCAGGGCGGTCCGGAAGCGCTGCGTCAGCTGCTTGGCCGCGGCGGAGGTGACGAAGCCGTTGCGGGAGCCGGCGAGTTCCTCGAAGAGGTACTCGGCGGCCAGCGGGGCGTCGTCCACAGTGGGCAGGCCGCGCGACTCGGTGAAGGCGGCGATCGCGGCGGCCAGTTCGGCGCGCAGGTCGGCGATGGCGCCGGGCTCGCCGAAGAGCTCCCGGACGCGCGACAGCGAGCCGATGCGGGTGACCAGGGCGGCGCGCTCGTCCTCGGCGGGCCCGTGGGCCCAGTAGAACTGGGCGGCGGCGCGGGCGGCGGGCGGGTAGCGCAGCAGCCCGGCGCTCTCGTAGAGGCGCAGGACCACGCGCAGGATCTCGGTGGCGTCGTGGTCGTGGACGCCGCGCTCGTAGCCCTCGTCGTAGCGGGACTCGGCGGTGGCGCGGACCAGGTCCGGCAGGCCGTCGCCGACGGCGGCCTCGTGCAGCTGGAGCAGGCGCCCGGCGGCGCGCTCGGCGTCCAGAATGGACGCCGCCAGGTACTCGGCGCGGTAGACATCGGCGGTCTCCGAGACCAGCACCTGGCCCCAGTAGTCGCGGGTGGCGGCGAAGGCGGGATCGCCGACCACGCGCCGGTAGTCGGTGCCGGTGAGGGAGAAGGCCAGCTCGCCGTCGGAGGGCACCAGCGTCAGGTCGAGGGGCTGGGTGTTGACCGGGAGGCGGTGGCGGCCCAGCTTGATGGTGTCGCCGTCGTAGAGGTCCTGCCGGTCGCGCAGGGAGCGCCCGGCCTCCTGGCGGGCGGCCTTGATGCGCCCGGCCAGTTCCTCGGCGCGGACGCCGTCGCCCAGCGCGCGCAGCTCATCGGCGACCGAGCGGAGCTTGGCCACCATCGGGTCGGTGGCGAAGTAGGTGTTGACCGCGTCCAGCGAGTCCAGAGTGGACACCCGGCGGTTGACGGAGTCCAGGATGCGCTCGGCGGAGTCGGCCAGCCGCTCGGCGCGGCGGGCGCGCTCGTCGAGCAGGTTCTGCTTGCGGGAGGAGAAGGCCTCGTAGACGTCGGTGCGCTTGGCGGCCAGCTCGCCGAGGAAGTCGTCGAACTCGCCGAAGCGCGACTCCAGGTTCTCCAGCTGGAGCATCAGGCGGCCGAGCTGCTCGTCGCAGGACTCGGGCGTGGACGCCGCGGCCAGCGCGCCGGTGACGGCCTGGCCCAGCAGCGCGAACTCGGCGGCGAACTCCGCGCGTCCCTCCGAGGACAGCAGCTCGCGGCGGCGGGCGTCGAGGGTGGCGCGGGCCCGGTTGACCCCGGCCAGCACCTCGCCGATGCGCTCCAGGATCCCGGTGCGCACGGTGGCGTCGGCGATGTCGAGTGTGGACACCACCTCGGTGAGGACCTCCAGCCCGGCGCTCTGCTCGGCCAGCCGCTCGGTCAGCGGTTTGGCCTGCGCGACCGAGCCGATGGCCTCGGCCTCGGCGGTGAGGCGGGCGATGGACTCGTGGTAGCCGGCGAAGGCGTCGGCGGCCCGCAGGAAGTCCACCGCGCGCCCGGCGGCCGAGGCGAGCTCGGCGGCCACCGCGTCGTCCAGTGTGGACAGGCGGGCCAGGTCGAGGTAGCGGCGGTCCCGCAGGGTCACCAGGTGCCCCTGCGCGCCGCGGAGTTCGGCGAGCTGGGCGACCCAGGCGTCGGCGGTCTTGGGCGCCTCGCCGCTGGAGCGGCGGATCATCGAGCGCGTGTCGCTCTCGGCCCGGTCGAGGTCGGCGGCGGCCTGGTCGGTGAGCTCGCGGACGGTCTCGTACTCGTCGAGGACCTGCTCGGCGGTGGCGCGGACGCCGCCGAGCGGCTCGTCCAGGCCGCCCAGTTCGTCGTCCCCGAGCCAGTAGTAGGCGTCGGCGGCGCGGACGCAGGCGGCGATCAGCGCCTCGTAGACCTCGATGGAGGGCGCCATCTCGGCGACCATGCGGGCGATCGACAGGCAGTCGGACACCCCGCGGACCAGCTCGGCGTTGCCGATCCGCTCCAGCGGGCCGGTGCCGACGGGCCGCTCGGCGGCGAAGGTGTCGGACACGAAGGCGGTCTGCCACACCTGCATCGGGTGGACCCGGGAGGGTTCTTCGCCGTTGGCCCGGAACGCCACCATGGTGCCGTCCTCGAACAGCGAGTACCCGTGGCAGCTCAGGGGTGTGCTGACTTCCTTGCGGATCAGGTTGTAGGGCAGCAGGAGCGTGCGGCCCTCGGCGCGCTGGTAGAAGACGAACAGCACGTCCTCGCCGTTGGGTGAGCGCACGACGCGCTCGAACTCCAGCTCGGCGGGGTCGGTGTCGAAGGTCTTGGCCACGCCGGTGGCGAGGTAGTAGCCGCCGGGGAAGATGAGGCCCTGGTCCTCGGGCAGGACCCGGCAGGCCTGGCCGATGCCGTCGAGCCGGTCGACGGTCTTGGTGCGGGTATTGAAGACCAGGTGCCGCACGACGGTCTCGTTGTACGGGCGGATCCGCAGCAGGATCAGCGCACCGACGCGGGCGTAGGAGATGTCGGCGTCGGCGAGGCTCTGCAGCTTCTCGTCGACGGCCTCGCGGTAGACGCCCTCGCCGGTCTCGGTGTTGTTCTCGATCTTGATGGTCAGGTCGCCGCCGACGGTCTCCACGAAGACCTCGCCGCCGATGGAGACGTGCGGGTGGCGGCCCAGGACGTGGTCGTCGCGGGTGGTGGGCGTCCACTCGAAGTCGTGCGAGGGCGGGAAGACGTGGTCGCGGTCGCCACGGGCGTCCATGTAGGACACATCACCGGCGGCGGTGACGTTCCAGCGCAGGACGCGGATGTCGTCGATCTTCTCGCCGATCTGGAACACCGCGAGCAGCCGGCCCTCGACCCGGCGCAGCTGGAGCAGGTGCGCCTGCCGGTAGTAGCGGTACAGCTCGGCGAAGTCGCGCTGGAACTGGGCGTCGTCCAGCAGCCCCGGCAGGTCGCCGGGTTCGGCGGGGGTGAAGGTGAAGGAGTCGCCGTCGCGCTCGAAGCGGTGCAGGGAGAACACGTCGGAGACGGTGGTCTCCGGGCGCAGCCCGATGAACACGTTGTACCCGAACAGCATCAGCCCGCCGACCTCGACGATGTCGCGGGGGACGCAGTTGTTGGCGGTGCGGACGCGTTCGGTGCCCAGCAGGGACAGCTCGGTGCCGCCGAAGACCTCCAGGCGGCGCGCGTTCAGGTCCTCGGCCCGCCGCGCCAGCTTCTGCGACTGTTCGGCCAGCCGCGCGCGCAGGACCTCGTAGGTCCCGGCGTCGAGCTCGGCCGCGGGGGCGGGGGTGATGGTCTCGGTGGGCTGGCTCATGTCGGCTCCTCGCCAGGGCAATGACGAATAGGCGGGCGGGCACAAAGGAGTGGGACGGACGCCTCCCGGCGTCCGTCCCCAGTGGACCTACTTGGCGGCCGCGGTCAGCGCCGCCACCGGCGCGTCGGCCAGCCCCAGGCTGCGGGCCACGCCCAGCAGCTCGGTGAGCTTGTCGGCGTGCGGGCCGCCGTTGCCGATGAGCTTGACCAGCAGCGCCGAGATGGTGAGGTTCTTGACGTCCTCGGTGGACACCGACGACAGCAGGCGGGTGATGTCCTGCGTGAAGTCGCTGGACCCGTTCAGCCAGCTCGCGCCGAGCGTGGAGACCACATCGGACTGCTGGACGAAGCCGTCCACGGCCTTGCCCATGCCGATCGCGCCGGTGACGCGGTCGAAGAACGCCCCGTCGCCGCCGACGATGCTGATGTCGGCCTTCTCCAGGCCGGTGGCCAGGACCCGGGCCTGCGCCTCGGCGACCTCGCGGTGCACGTTGATGCCGGCCAGGCGCACGTCCTTCTCCGCCTCCAGGCGCAGCCGGAACTCCTCGTGCTCGCGGGACGCCTCGTCCAGCGCCGCCATCGCGGCCGCCTTCTGCGTGAGCCCCTCGGCCTCGCCGAGCAGCCGGTCCTTCAGGGCCTGCGCCTCGGCGCGGCCCTTCGCCTCCAGCGCGGCGGCCTCGGACGCGCCGGTCTCGCGCAGCACCTCGGCGCGCGCCTTGCCCTTCGCGGCCTCCGCGGCCGCCTCGGCCAGACCCGACTTCTCGATGACGTCGGCCTCCTGCTCGCGGACCTGGACCTCGGCGAGACCGGTCGCGGCCATCTCGGCCTGGACGCCCTCGGCCAGGCGGATCTTGGCCCGCGCGTCCAGCTCGGCGGCCTGCTGGCGCGCCTCGGCCAGGATCAGGTTCTCGCGCGCCTTGTGCTTGGCCGCGGCCTCGGCGGCCTCGGCGGCCTTGATGTCCTTGACCAGGCCCTCCTGCGCCTCGGCCTCGGCCTGGATGATGATGGCCTGGCGGGTGCGCTCGGCCTCCTCGACGGTGCGCAGGCGCTTGATGTTCTCCTCCTGCTCGGCCACCGTCTTCTCCACCGCGATGCGTTCGCGGATGACCTCGGCGATCGAGCGCTTCTCGCCCTCGACCTCCTTGTCCTTGGAGATCGTGGACAGCTGGACCTCGCGCTCACGCGCGACGACCTCAAGCAGCCGGTCCTTCTCGATGCGCTCGGTCTCGATGGCGATGACGCGCTCGCGGTTCTTCTCGGCCACCGCGATCTCGCGGGCCTGGTTCTCCTTCTGGATGCCCAGCTGCTCCTCGGTGCGGATGTCGGCGGTGGACGACTTCAGCCGCTCCTCGGCGCGGACCTTCTCGATCTCGGCCTCCTCGCGGGCCCGCATCGTCTCGATCTCGCGCCGCTGCTTGATCTCGGCCTCCGACTGGCGCCGCTCCAGCTCCAGGATCGCCTCCTTGGCGTCCACGTCCTGGCGCTTGAGCTCCTTCTCCTGGTTGCGGCGGTAGTCGTTGGTGCGGACCGACTCGATCGCGGTCAGCTCGGTGATCTTGCGGATGCCCTGCGCGTCCAGGATGTTCTGCGGGTCGAGCTGCCCCATCGGGGTCTGCTCCAGGTAGTCGATCGCGGCGTCTTCGAGGCTGTACCCGTTCAGATCGGTGCCGATGACGCGGATGATCTGGTCGCGGAACTCGTCGCGCTTGGTGTACAGGTCGACGAAGTCGAGCTGCTTGCCGACGGTCTTGAGGGCCTCGGAGAACTTCGCGTTGAACAGCTCCTGGAGCGTGTGCTCATCGGAGGCGCGGGCGGTGCCGATCGCCTGCGCGACCTTGACGACGTCCTCGACGGTCTTGTTGACCCGCACGAAGAACGAGATGCGGATGTCGGCGCGGATGTTGTCCTGGCAGATCAGGCCCTCGGTGCCGGTCCGCTTGATCTCGATGGTCTTCACCGAGATGTCCATCAGCTCGGCCTTGTGCAGCACCGGGAGCACCACGGCGCCGGTGAACGTGACGTCCACTTTGCGCAGTTTGGAGATGATGAGGGCCTTGCCCTGCTCGACCTTGCGGAACAACCGCGAGACGGCGAACAGGATCACCAGCAGGATCACCAGGAGCACGGCGGCGACGACTACCGCCGTCGACGAGAAGAACTCAGTCATGTGTTCGACCTCGGTGTGAAGGGCAATTGGGCAATGTCTTACAGAGAAGTCGTGGGCAGTCCGTCGGCGCCGACCGGCGTCACGAAGAACACCTCGCGGATTTCGTCGTAGTCGAAGATCAGCGCGGTGTCACCGATCTTGAGCACGGCGTCCCCGTGGACGCGGACCTGCACGATCGAGGTCCCGCCACCGGGCGAGGAAACCTCCGCCTGACCGAAATCGCCGGTCACCCGTCCCGTTTTGATGAGACAAGGACGGCCGACCAGATCGGCGCGGGAAATGTTGGGTTCGGGCGCGAAAACCCGGCGCAACGGGGCGATGAACGCCCGCGTGAGCGCCCACGCCACGACCAGGGCGATGAGCAGCACGACGACGCCGAGGCCGATGCGCACGGCGAGAGGCGAATCCAGCAGCAATGCGGTCCCGATGAGACTGACCGTCCAGGAGAACAGGGTCATGAAGCTGATGACGATGGTGACGGGCACATGTCCCAGCCCAAGCCCCGCGAGGGCGCCACCGGTGTCCGCCGCGCCGGCGCCGTCCAGCACCTCGGAGTCGGCCAGCCCGATCAGGGTGAACAGCCAGAAACCGATGACCACCAGAAGCAGCACGGTGAACGGGACGGCCGGGAAAGCGAGACTGGCCTTGATGAGGGTGCTCACTCACACGCTCGCATTGCTGCGCCTCATACAGCCGATCCGCTCCTCACGTGGGTCTTGAATTCAAGGTAGCGGGTCGTGTCAAGAAAGCGGGCTGGCGGAATGGGGCGAAGTGAGTGGAGGAATGGGGGATGCGCGGGCCGAAAGGGGCGGATCAGCGTGATGGGGATCTCGGGCGGGCACGAAAAAACGGCCCGGAGCCCACGCCCCGGGCCGTCCACACACCAGATCAGACGGCGATGCGCTCGCCGCTCTCCGCGTGGAAGATGTGCTCCTTGCCGACCTGCGGCTTGATGTGCACGATCTCGCCGAGGCGCGGGATCTCGCCGCCCTGGGCGCGGACCACGAAGCGCTCGGCGCCGTTCCCGTTGCCCAGCTCGGCGAAGCCGTACACGTACGCGTCCGAGCCCAGCTCCTCGACCAGCTCCACCTCGACGGCGATGCCGGTGTCGGCGATGGTGCAGTGCTCGGGGCGGACGCCGACGGTCACGCTCTTCTGGCCGCCCTCGCCGGCCGCGGCGACCTGCTCGCGGGTCAGCGGGATCAGCGTGTCACCGAACTTGGCGCCGGTGTCGGTGAGCGGGACGGTCTTGATGTTCATCGCGGGCGAGCCCATGAAGCCGGCCACGAAGACGTTCTTGGGGGTCTCGTACAGGGCGCGCGGGGTGTCGACCTGCTGGAGGAGGCCGTCCAGCATGACCGCGACGCGGTGGCCCATCGTCATGGCCTCGACCTGGTCGTGGGTCACGTAGACGGTGGTGACGCCCAGGCGCTTCTGGAGCGAGGCGATCTGCGAACGCGTCTGGACGCGCAGCTTGGCGTCCAGGTTCGACAGCGGCTCGTCCATGAGGAAGACCTGCGGCTGGCGGACGATCGCGCGGCCCATCGCGACGCGCTGACGCTGACCGCCGGAGAGCGCCTTCGGCTTGCGCTTGAGGTAGTCCTCCAGCTGCAGCAGCTCGGCGGCCTCCTTGACGCGGGCGTCGATCTCGGCCTTGGGGGTCTTGCGCAGCTTCAGCGCGAAGGCCATGTTCTCGTACACCGTCATGTGCGGGTACAGCGCGTAGTTCTGGAAGACCATCGCGATGTCGCGCGCCTTGGGCGGCAGGTTCGACACGTCGCGGTCGTCGATGAGGATCGCGCCCTCGTCGACGTCCTCCAGCCCGGCGAGCATGCGCAGGGAGGTCGACTTGCCGCAACCGGAGGGCCCGACGAGGACGAGGAACTCGCCGTCGGCGATCTCCAGGTCGAGCTTGTTCACCGCGGGCTTGTCGCTGCCCGGGTAGATGCGCGAGGCGGCCTTGTAGGTCACCGTGGCCATGGTGGCTCCATTCACCGGCAGGAACGTGCCGGACGATCCGAGTAAAGGGAGACGGCCCGTGAGGGCCGGTCCAGGTAGCGGCCATTTAAGCCGGTGATCACCGCCGCGGCAAGTGTCCGGAGGTGGTTCGTCCGGTTAGCGGCCGGTTTGGGTGGGGGGTTGTGGCCGGGGCGTGACCTGTCCCCGCGAGCGCAACTCGCCCGCCAGCAGCTCCAGCCCGCCCAGCACCTCCGCCACCGCGTCGGCGTCGAGGTCGCCGACGGTCTCCTCGGCGAGCCGGACCCAGGTCCGCCGCAGCGGCCCCATCAGGTCGCGGCCCTTCTCGGTGAGGGTGACGGCGTCCTCGGCGCCGGGGGCGCGGGTGATGAGGCCGCCGGTCTGGAGTTTGCGGACCATGACGGTGACGTTCGGGGGTTCGCAGCCGGTCTTGTCGGCGAGCTGCTTCAGGGCGAGCGGGCCGTGTTCCTGGAGGGCGAGCAGGAGGGTCTCGTGGCCGGGGTGGAGGCCGAGTTCGGCGAGGAGGGCGGTGGCGATGGCCTTGTGCCGGACGGCGATGGTGCGGATGGCGGTGTTGAGCGCGTCGGCCCTGGTGAAGTCCATCGTCGCCTCCTCGGCGTCACCGTTTCCGCAGTTCACACCCTACTCGGCCGCAGCAGGAGACCGACGATGGCGATGGCCACGGCGAGTCCGGCGGCGATGAGGAACTCGTGCCCGGCGGCGGTCAGCGCGGCCAGCCCGAGCGAGCTGCCGACCTGCCCGGCGGTGTTGGCGAGGCCGCCGACGGTGCCCGCGTCGCCGTCGGGGGCCTCGGCGGTGGCGGCGGCCATGAGCGTGGGGAACGTCAGGCCGATGCCGACGGCGATGATGAGCGTCGGGCCGAGGACGGCGGTGAGGTAGGCGCTGCCGCCGTCGGCGCGGGAGAGCCACACGAAGCCGATGACGAAGGCCGCCGCCCCGGCCAGGATGAGCGGCCGGACGCCCAGGCGCGGCAGCAGACCGGCGGCCACGCGCGCGACCAGCACGAACATCACCGCGGCGGGCGTCTGCCCGAGTCCCGCTTGCAGCGCGGTGTAGCCGAGCGCGTTCTGCAGGAGCATCGAGGAGAAGTACCACATCGCGATCGTGACGCCCCCGAACAGCAGCAGCATCAGGGTCCCGACGGCGATGCCGCGGGTGGCGAACAGCCGCAGCGGCATCATCGGCCGCGCCACCCGGGCCTGGACCGCCACGAACACCACCAGCAGGACCACGCCGCCGGCGATGGGCGCGAGGACCCACGGCGAGGTCCAGCCGTGCTCGCCGCCGCCCATGACGCCGTAGATCAGCGCGGCCAGGCCCGCGGTGCCGGTGACCGCGCCGGTCACGTCGAGGGACTCGCGGCGGCGGGTGGCGGCGGTCAGCGAGGCCAGCGCGAGGGCGATGAGCGCGGCCCCGATGGGCACGTTGATCAGGAACACCCACCGCCACGACAGGCCGCTGGTGAGGGCGCCGCCCGCGATGGCCCCGGCCATGCCGCCGACGCCGCCGGACGCCGACCACGCCCCGAAGGCCCGGGCCCGCGCGCCCGGCTCGGTGAAGGTCGTGTTGATGACCGCGAGGGTCGCGGGGGCGAGCAGGGCCGCGCCGACGCCCTGGGCGACGCGGGCGCCGACGAGGACGCCGGGTGTCTGCGCGAGCCCGGCGACCAGGCTGGCGGCGGAGAAGAGCAGGAGCCCGCCGGTGAGCATCCGGCGGTGCCCGAAGACGTCGGCGGCGCGTCCGCCCAGGAGCATGAACCCGGCGAAGGTGAGCAGGTAGCCGTTGACCACCCAGGCCAGGCCGGTGCCGAAGCCGAGTTCGTGGTCGACGGCGGGCAGGGCGACGTTCACGATGGACGCGTCGAGGATGACCATGAACTGGGCGGCGCAGACGAGCGCGAGGACGGGCCCGGTGGAGCGGGTCCGGGGCAGGACGGCGGTCACGCGAGGACTCCTTCGCGCAGGCGCAGGGCGACGCGGGTGAGGCGGCGGCCCTGGTGGGCGGCGGCTTCGAGGGTCGCGGCGGCGGGGCCCTCGGGGCTGGCGGAGCCGACGTGGGAGGTGCCGTAGGGGTTGCCGCCGGCGGCGTAGACGGAGGCGTCGGTGTAGCCGGGCGGGACGATGAGCGCGCCCCAGTGGTAGAAGACGTTGCTCAGCGACAGCAGGGTCGCCTCGGCGCCGCCGTGCCGGTTGTAGGCCGAGGTGAAGGCGGTGACGGGCTTGTCGACCATGACCCGGTCGCTCCACAGCCCGGCGGCCCGGTCGATGAAGCGCTTGAGCTGCGCGGCGGGCGTCCCGAAGCGGGTGGGGGTGCCGAAGGCGTAGGCGTCGGCCCAGGCGAGGTCGTCGAGCGCGGCCTCGGGGACGGCGGCGGTGGACGCGAGGTGCTCGCGCCAGCCCGGGGTGGCGTCGATCTCGGCGTCGGTGGCCAGTTCGGCGGCCCTGCGCAGGCGGACCTCGGCCCCTTCCTCGATGGCCCCGGCGGCGAGGGCCTCGGCGAGGGCGTGGACGGCGCCGGTGGCGCTGTAGTAGATGACGGCGACCTTGACGGTCATGGCGGTACTCCTCGGCTAGGATTTAGTTATCCGCATAATAGTTATGCGCATAACCATCCTGTCAAGGAGGACCCCGTGGACTTCGACCGCGCCGACGCCGTCAACCAGGCGATCCGCCTGCTCAGCCTGCGTCACCGCGCCCGCGCGGCGACCTTGCTCACCCCGCTCGGGCTGCACACCGGGCAGGAGGCGCTGCTGCTCGAACTCGACCGCAGCGGCCCCTCCATCCAGGCGCAGCTGAGCGAGGCCCTGGGCAGCGAGCCGCCGAGCGTGACGCTCATGGTCCGCAAGCTGGAGGGCGCCGGACTCGTCCGCCGCGCGCCGTCCGCGGCCGACCGGCGGGCGAGCGTCGTCGAGCTCACCGAGGACGGGAAGGCGCTGGTCGGGCGGGTCAAGGAGCTGTGGTGCGCGCTGGCCGAGGAGACCGTGGCCGGGCTCTCCGAGGAGACCGTGGCGGGCCTGCCGGAGCTGCTGCGGACGATGACGGCCAACGTCGACGGGCGACGGTCCGGCCACCGGTAGGGCCCGGCGTCACCCTCCGCGCCCGCGCGTGATCGACCCCGCCGGGGATCGGGTTCAATGACCCCATGGCCAAAGGCTTCCCGTACGCAGACCTGCCCGAGTTCCTCGCCGCGCTCGAACGCGACGGGGACCTGCGCAGGGTCACCGCGTCCGTAGACCCGACCCTGGAGATCAGCGAGATCACCCAGCGCGTCGTCCGCGCCGGTGGACCCGCCCTGCTGTTCGAGAACCCCACCCGGGGCGCGATGCCCGTGGCGATGAACCTGTTCGGGACCATCGAGCGCACCGCCAAGGCCCTCGGCGTGGCGAACCTGGACGAGATCGGCGCGCGCATCGGCGACCTGATCAAGCCGGAGCTGCCGGTGGGCTGGTCGGGCATCCGCGAGGGCCTGGGCAAGGTCATGCAGCTGAAGTCGCTGCCGCCGAAGAAGCTCAAGTCGGCGCCCTGCCAGGAGATCGTGTACAAGGGCGACAAGGTCGACCTGAACCGGCTGCCGGGGCTGATGACCTGGCCCGGGGACGGCGGGATCTTCCACAACTACGGCCTCACCCACACCAAGCACCCCGAGACCGGCAAGCGCAACCTGGGCCTCTACCGGCTCCAGCAGCACGACCACAAGACCCTCGGGATGCACTGGCAGATCCACAAGGACTCCACCGCCCACCACGCCGTCGCCGAGCGGCGCGGTGAGCGGCTGCCGGTGGCCATCGCCTTCGGCTGCGATCCGGTGGTGTCCTACTCGGCCTCGGCGCCGCTGCCCGGGGACATCGACGAGTACCTCTTCGCGGGCTTCCTGCGGGGCGCGCGCGTGGAGATGGTGGACTGCCTGACCGTCCCGCTCCAGGTCCCGGCCAACGCGCAGGTCGTGCTGGAGGGCTACGTCGAGCCGGGCGAGCGCCTGCCGGAGGGCCCCTTCGGGGACCACACCGGCTATTACACGCCGGTCGAGCCGTTCCCGGTGTTCCACGTCGAGGCGATGACGACGCAGAAGAACCCGGTCTACCACTCGATCGTGACCTCGCGCCCGCCGCAGGAGGACCTCGGGCTGGGCAAGGCCACCGAGCGGATCTTCCTGCCGCTGATCAAGCTGATGATCCCCGACATCGTGGACATGAACATGCCCGAGCCGGGCGTCTTCCACAACGCGCTGGTGGTGTCGATCCGCAAGCGCTACCCCAAGCACGCGCAGAAGGTCATGAACGCGGTGTGGGGTCTGCACCTGCTGTCGCTGACCAAGCTGATCGTGGTGGTGGACGAGGACTGCGACGTCCAGGACCTGCGCGAGGTCGCCTTCCGCGCGTTCGGGAACGTCGACTACAAGCACGACCTCCTGCTCACCGAGGGCCCGGTCGATCACCTCGACCACGCGTCCTACCAGCAGTTCTGGGGCGGCAAGGCCGGGGTGGACGCCACCGCGAAGCTCCCGACCGAGGGCTACACGCGCGGCTGGCCGGACCTGACGGTGATGTCGCCGGACATGGTCGCCCAGGTCGACCGCCGGTGGAAGGAGTTCGGGCTGTGACCGCTTCTCTACCGGAGGTCCGTCGATGAACGCCGCCGCGCCCGCCGCACGCGTCAACCCCGTCCGCGCGTTCACGCGCCTGGTGGTGATCGAGCACTCGGTGTTCGCGCTGCCCTTCGCCTACATCGGCGCGCTCACCGCCATGCGCCTGAACCCGCCGGCCTCCGGCGGGTGGGTGCGGTGGGTGGACCTGCTGCTGGTGACCGTGGCGATGGTGGCGGGGCGGACCTTCGCGATGGCCGCCAACCGCATCATCGACCGGCACATCGACGCGGGCAACCCGCGCACCGCCAAGCGTGAGCTGGTGACGGGCGCGGTGAGCCTGAAGACCGCCTACGCGGGCTCGGCGGTGGCGCTGGTGGTGTTCTTCGCGGCGGCGGCCCTGCTGAACCCGCTGTGCCTGTACCTGTCGCCGCTGGCCATCGCCCCGATGGTGCTGTACCCGTACGGGAAGCGGTTCACCAACTACCCGCACCTGATCCTGGCGATCGCGCAGGCCGTGGCGCCGGTCGGCGCGTGGCTGGCCGTCACCGGGACCTTCGACGGGGCGTCCCCGGCGATCATCCTGGGCGCGGCGGTCGGGCTGTGGATCGGCGGCTTCGACCTCATGTACGCCTGCCAGGACGTGGCCGCCGACCGCACCAACGGCGTGAAGTCCTTCCCCGCGAAGTGGGGCATCAAGGCCTCGCTGTGGACGTCGAGCGTCGTCCACGTGGTGACCTTCGCGCTGTTCGTGTGGTTCGGGATGAAGGCGGAGTTCTCGTGGCCGTGGTGGATCGGGCTGGGGCTGACGGCGGCGTCCTTCGTCTACCAGCACTCGATCGTGAAGACCGATGACCTGTCGAAGGTGAACCGGGCGTTCTTCACCTCGAACGGCTTCGTCGGCATCGCGCTGTTCCTGTTCGCGCTGCTGGACCTGGTCCTGCGCTAGCTCTCCGGCGAAAGGGGCCGCTCCCGGTGGGAGCGGCCCCTTTCGCTTTAGAACGTGCCGAAGAGATCGCCGTTCTCGGCGGCTCCGGGCACGCCCGGGGAGTCCTCGCCGAAGTAGGTCGCGCCGGTGCCGGTGAGCCCGCCGGATCCGATGTAGACGACGGTGAACGCGCCCTGCCGGTCGTCCTCGCCCGGCGCGCCCACCAGGAGGGCGGGCTTGGCGCCGGACAGGAAGCGCAGGCTCGCGCCCCACTTGTCCCCGGCCTCCTGCGAGCCCGGGATCCCGGCCGTCTCCTGGCTCCACCACACGCTCGCGCCGGAACTGAGGCCCGTGGCGGTACCGGGGATCACCGAGAGGTACTCGTCGCCGTAGGAGAACACCGCCAGGTCGGCGCGACCGTCCCCATTGGAGTCACCGGCGGCGAGGTTGTCGCCGAAGAAGTCGTTGTCGCCGGGCAGCCCGACGATGCCGGGGGTGTCCTGGGAGATCTCGGCGGCCCCGGCGGTGCCCAGCTTGGACCCGTCGGAGTAGAGGATCGTGACCGTCCCGGCGTCGGTGACACCACTGACCAGGCTGCCGGGCGCGGAGGCGGCCAGGTCGTCGCGTCCATCGCCGTTGAAGTCGGCCAGCGCCACTTCCAGGCCGAACTCGTCGGCACCGTCCCCTGTGGACGGCTCGTACTTCCCGGCCGTACCGGGGACGCCCGGTGTCTCCTTGGAGATCCGCTGCCTGGGATCGACCGGCAGCCCGTTGCGGCCACCCTTGTAGACCAGCACCGCACCGGTCGACCAGCCCTTGTCGCCGGTGTCGCCGGGCGCGCCCACCGCCAGGTCGTCGAAGTGATCACCGTCGATGTCACCGGTGGCCAGGGACCAGCCGAAGCGCTCCCCGGCGACCGGGTCGCCCACCGGCCGCAGCCACGTCTTCCACACCGGACCAGTCGGCGTGCCCGAGTAGACCTCGACCCCGCCGCCGGACGTGCCGGGCGCACCCAGGGCGATGTCGTCGCGCCCGTCGCCGTCGAAGTCACCGGCCGCCAGGGACCAGCCCAGCGTCAGCCGGGCCGCGGCCCGCGACCAGATCGAGGTGGAGCCCATGGTGGCCAGTCCGTTCGCCGAGCCGTAGAGGATCTCGGCCATCCCCGACTCCGCCGCGCCGTCGCTCTCACCGGGCGCGGCCACCGCCAGGTCGGCGTAACCGTCGCCGTTGAAGTCGCCGGAGGCCAGCGCCCGCCCGAGCATGTCACCGTCCTCATTGGACCCGTCGAGGCCCGGCGTGTTCTGGTCCAGCGCCCGCGAACCCGTCACGGTCACCCCCGAGGCCGTCCCCGCGAACACGTGGAACTGGCCGGTGTCGGTGGCGTCCCCGGTGTCCTCATCCGGCGTGCCCACCGCCACGTCGGCGTAGCCGTCGGCATTGAAGTCCCACGGCACCGGCCGCACCGTCACCGTCGCCGTCCACGTCGCCGGGCGGTGCCCGGCGTCCCCGGCGTAGTCGAGGGTGAAGCGGATCGGGCCGGTCAGGCGTCCCGGGTCGTGCCGGAACGCGAAGGTCCCGTCGGCGGCGGTGGTCACCGTGCTCCGGTAGGTGCCCGAGCCGTCGACGCGGGTCAGCGCCAGCGGGACCGCCCCGCCCGGGCCGCGCTTCAGCGTCCCGCTCACGTCGAAGGCGCTCTTGTACTCCACCGCCGCCGGTGCCGTGACCTCGATGGACGGCAGGTACGTCCCGGCGTCGCCCAGCACGAACAGCTTCACCTCGGCCGTCGCCGGATCGCCGCCCAGCGCCAGGATCCGGCCGTCGCCGGTGAAGGCGATCCGGGCCGGCTCCACCGCGTCCGGCATCGCGTACCGCCGGTTCTCGGCACCCGGCAGCCCGCCGGACACGTCGACCACCGACAGCGCCGCCCGCTCACCGCTCCCGTCGTAGACCGCCAGGTGCCGCCCGTCCGGGCTCACCGCCACGTCCCACGGCTCGACCACAGTGGACAGCGGCGCGGGATCGCTCAAACCCGGCGCGCGGTACACCGTCAGCGAACCCGCCGCGCCCGAGCGGACCGCGACCTGGCCGGTGAGCGGCAGGTAGGCCGCGCCGTCGCAGCAGTCCTCACCGGTGAGCTCACCCTTCTGCACCGGCGTTCCGCCGGTCACGTCGTACAGCGCGACCTTTTCGTAGGGCGCGAGCACGAGCAGCCGCCCCGGCCCCGCCGGGGACAGGCTCACGCCGGTGGGCAGCGAGAGTCCACTGTCGACGAACGCGCCGGTGGCGGGATCCAGCGAGCCCAGCCCGCCCGCGTAGCTCTGGCAGTCGTGGAAGCCGAACCAGAACCGGCCCCCGCTGAACGCGCCCGCGTCCGGGCACACCGACTCCGGCAACCCCACCTGCCGGATCGCCAGGGAGGCGGCGTCGATGACCTGCACCCGCGCCTGATCGCTCTCGATGACGTACACAGTGGACCCGTCGCCGCCGAGGGCGAGCGAGCGCGGCCAGGCCAGCTCGGCGAACGAGCGCTGCACAACGCCGTCCAGGCCCACGACGGCGACGGAGTTCCCCGCCGCCACGAAGACCCGCTGCCGGGCGGCGTCCAGCACGAAGTCCGAGCTGTCGGCGGGCAGCGCCACGGCCGTGTAGCCGGGATCCTCGGCCACGGCGGCGGGCGGGGCGATCAAGAGAGCGGTGGCCAAGGCCAGCGCGGAGACTGTGGCATGGGTGCGCGGTGACATGGCTTCTCCCTCAGGCCTGCCGGTGACCGTAGGTGCACTACGGGCACAGCGAAGCTCGCCCATGTGAATGGACGTGCGCCACGCCGTGAAAAAGGGCCGCCCCTGAGGAGACGGCCCTTTCACTATCGGTATTCGAGGTCAGAAGGTGCCGAAACGGTCACCGTTCTCCGGCTCGCCCGGAACACCCGGCGTCCCCTCGCCGAAGTACTGCGCACCCTCGCCGGTGAGCCCGTTCCGTCCGATGTAGACGACGGTGAACGCGCCCTGCCGGTCGTCCTCGCCCGGCGCGCCGACCAGAAGAGCAGGTTTGGCGCCACCGAGGAAGCGCAGGCTCGCGCCCCACTTGTCCCCGGACTCCTGCGAACCCGGGACGCCCGGCGAATCCTGGCTCCACCACACGCTCTTGCCGAAGGCGAGGCCGTCGACCGAGCCCGGGATGACGGAGAGGTAGTCGTCGCCGTAGGAGAAGAGCGCCAGATCGGCGATCCCGTCGCCATTGGAGTCACCGGCGGCGAGGTTGTCGCCGAAGAAGTCGTTCTCGCCGGGAAGGCCGACGATGCCGGGGGTGTCCTGGCTCATCTCGAAAGCCCAGTCGGTACCGATGCGCGAGCCGTCGGAGTACAGGACGGTCACCGTCCCGGCATCGGTCACACCGTTCACCGCGCTGCCGGGGGCGGACGCGGCGAGATCGGCCTTGCCGTCACCGTTGAAGTCGGCGAGGACGACCTTCAGGCCGAACTCGTCGGCGCCGTCACCGGTGCGGGGTTCGTACTTGCCAGGTGAGCCGGGGACGCCGGGGGTGTTCTTGGTGATGCGCTGGACGTCGTCGCCGAGCCCGCCAGCATCGCCTTGGAACAAGTAGACCGCACCCGTCGACCAGCCCTTGTCCTGTGCATCGCCGGGCACGCCCACCGCGAGGTCGTCGCGGCCATCCTGATCAACGTCTCCGGTTGCCAGCGACCAGCCGAATCTGTCACCGAGGGCCTGCTCTCCGCCGGTGTCGTACTCCGACAGCTGCATGCGCCAGGCCAGGCCCGTGGGGGTGCCGTGGTACACGCGGACGCGTCCGCCGAAGTCGCCCGGCAAGCCGACGGCGAGGTCGGAGACGCCGTCGCCGTCGAAGTCCCCGGCGGCCAGCGACGAGCCCAGCCAGTCGTGGGTGTACTTCCCTTCCGGCCACAAGGAACCGGAGCCGCTCGTGGTGAGCCCGGCGGCCGATCCGTACAAGATCTCCACCATGCCGGAGTCGGCGGTGGTGTCGTCTTCGCCCGGCGCGCCGACGGCGAGGTCGGCGTAGCCATCGTCATTGAAATCCCCGGACGCGGTGGCCTGCCCGAGCCGGTCGTCGGCCTCGTTGGTGCCGTCCACGCCGGGCGTGTTCTGGTCCATCGCACGAGAACCGGACGCGGTGACGCCCGAGGCGGTGCCGTAGAGGACGTGGAACTGCCCGGTGTCGGTGGTGCGCCCGTCGTCTTCGCCGGGGGTGCCCACGACGACGTCGGTGTACCCGTCGCCGTTGAAGTCCCAGGCGGTGGGCCGGACGGTGACCTTGCCGGTCCACCTGGCCGCCGCGTGCTCGGCGTCGCCCGCGTAGGTGATCCTGTACTCGGCCGAGCCGGTCACGTCGGCCTTCTCGGCGAAGGTGAAGGAACCGTCCGGCGCGGTGGTGACCGTGCTCTGCCGCGTCCCGGCACGGGTGACACGGGTGACCGTCACGGTCGCGCTCACGTCGATCCCCTTCACCACACCGGTCAGCGTCACGCTCTCCCGGTGCCCGACCCGGGCGGGTGCGGTGGCGGTGATGGACGTGGCGGCCTTCGTGGCGTCGCGCATGACGAAGATCGTCGGGGTCCGGGTGTTCCATTCGGTGCCCGCGGCCAGGACGGTGCCGTCGGCGCCGGCGATGACCCGCCGCGCGTCCATCACCGGGCCGGGCAGGACGTATTCGCGCAGCAGCTCACCGGGCGTGCCGGAGGTCAGGTCGCGCACGCCGACGGCGGCGGAGATGCCCTCCGTGCGCAGGACCGCCAGGAACCGGTGGTCCGGGCTGACGTCCACGCCCAACGCGCGGTCGTGCTCCGCCATCCGGCGCGGCGCGGCGGTCAGGTCGTTCGCCGAGTACAGCGCGAGGGCCGTTCCGTCCCCGGGCACCACGGCCACCTCGTCGGTCTTCGGCAGCGCGATCGAGGTTCCGCGCCAGGAACCGCCCGCGATGGTGCCGAGCACGACGGGAGCCGTTCCCGAGACGTCGATCAGCTCCTGGCCATAAGGCAGGGAGGCGTGGACGAACACCAGCCGGTCCGGCCGGTCGGGCAGCGCGCGCAGCTCGGTGGCCAGCCCGAGTGAGAGCCCGCCGTCGGTGACCGTACCGGTGGCGGGATCGTAGGACGCGAATCCCGTCCCGGCCCGCCCGCACTTCTGGTAGTCGAACCAGAGGCGCCCACCGGTGAACACGCTCCGGTTCGGGCAGATCGAGGGGTCGAGAGCCACGCTGCTCTTGGCGTAGGTGACGGTGTCGATCACGTTGAGGCGGGGCTTGCCCTCATCGAGGGTGTAGAGGGTGTTCCCGTCGGCGCTCAGACTGAGGCTGCTCGGGAACCCGAGGCCGCCGGTGATCTCCTTGACCTTCGTACCGTCGAGATCGCGGATGAACACCCAGCCCGCCTCCGCGGTGAGGATGTGCTGCCGTGCCGCGTCATAGGCGAAGTCGGCGTAGCCGAGAGGGAACGGGATGGAGGTGATCCCGGCATCGGGTACCTCCGCCACCGCCTGCGGTGCGCCGATGAGCACACCGGCGAGAACGGCGAGCGCCGCCAGGAGGGCGCGCACGCGCGTGCGTCTGTTCATGTGTCTTCCGGGGGTGTGGGCATCAAGAAGGGCGAGCCCGATCTTATCCCCGGTCGATCTTGCCCGGCACGGCGAAGGCCGCCCGCCGAAGCGGGCGGCCTTCGTCCATCACCTGCTAAAACGTCCCGAACCGGTCCCCGTTCTCCGGCTCGCCCGGCACGCCCGGCGTCCCTTCACCGAAGTACTGCGCGCCGTCCCCGGTCAACCCGTTCGGCCCGACCCACACCACGGTGAACGCACCCTGCCGGGAGTCCTCCCCCGGCGCGCCCACCAGCAGCGCCGGCCTCGCACCCCCGAGGAAGCGCATGCTCGCGCCCCACTTGTCGCCGCTCTCATGCGAGCCGGGGATGCCGGGTGAGTCCTGGGTCCAGGCCGTGGTCGAGGTCAGTGCGAGGCCGCCGGGGGCGCCGGGGGTCACGGTCACGTATTCGTCGCCGTAGCTGAAGATGGCCAGGTCGGACACGCCGTCGCCGTTGGAGTCACCGGCGGCGAGGTTGTCGCCGAAGAAGTCGTTGTCGTAGGGCAGGCCGATGATGCCGTCGGTGTCCTGGGTGATCTGGATGGAGCCGTCGGCGCTCAGTTCGGTGCCGTTGGAGTACAAGACGGTCACCGAGCCGGCGTCGGCCTGGTCGCCGAGGCGGGTTCCGGGCGCGGACGCGGCGAGGTCGGCCAGGCCGTCGCCGTTGAAGTCGCCCATCGCGACCTTGAGCCCGAACTCGTCGGCGCCGTCGCCGGTGCGGGGCTCGTACTTGCCGGGGGCGCCGGGGACGCCGGGGGTGTCCTTCGAGACGCGCTTGACGCGGTCGGTCCACAGGCCCCACTGGTCGGCGTGGACGATGACGACGGCGCCGGTGGACCAGCCCTTGTCCTCGTTGTCTCCGGGGATGCCGATGGCGAGGTCGGCGTAGCCGTCGGCGTCGATGTCACCGGTGGCCAGGGACCAGCCGAAGCGTTCGCCGGCGTCATCGGTCGTGGTGGGGAAGCCCTGGCCGCCCTGCCACATGACGCGGTCGAGGCGGAAGCCGGTGGGCGTGGAGAGGTAGGCGAAGACGGCGCCGCCGATGCCTGCCTGGGGCGCGCCGACGGCGAGGTCGTCGAGTCCGTCGCCGTTGAAGTCGCCGGAGGCGAGGGCGCGGCCGTAGGCGCCGTGGAAGTACCACTCCTGCCACAGGGACGTCGAGGCGGTCGTGGTGAGCCCGGCGGCGGAGCCGTAGAGGACCTCGACCATGCCCGCGTCGGTCCAGTCGCCGTCGTCCTCGCCGGGCGCGCCGACGGCGAGGTCGGCGTAACCGTCGCCGTTGAAGTCGCCGGAGGCGGTGGCCTGCCCGAGCATGTCGCCGGGCTCGTTGGCCCCGTCGACGCCGGGCGTGTTCTGGTCCATGGCGCGGGATCCGGACGCGGTCACGCCCGTGGCGGTGCCGTAGAGGACGTGGAACTGGCCGGTGTCGGTGGTGCCGCCGTCGTCCTCGCCGGGGGTGCCCACGACCGCGTCGGTGTAGCCGTCGCCGTTGAAGTCCCAGGGCAGGGTGCGCAGCTGCGTCGAGCCGGTCCAGGTGGAGGGCTCATGGGCGGCGTCCCCGGCGTAGGACACCGTGAAGGTGACTCGCCCGGCCAGCCCGGTGCCGTCGAAGGGGAACGCGAAGGTGCCGTCGGCGGCGGTGGTGATGGTGCTCAGGTGGGTTCCGGCGCGGTCGGTGCGGGTGACCGACAGGACCGTTCCGGCGCCGGGGCCGCGGTCGAGGCCGCCGGTGACCTCGAAGGACGCGCCGTGCTTCGCCACGGTGGGCACGGTGGCCTTGATGCGCGTGTCGTAGACGGTCGCGTTGTTCAGCACGAACATCGACGCGTCGGAGGTGTCGTAGTTGTAGCCGCTGACCACGATCCGGCCGTCACCGGTGAACAGCAGCCGGTAGCTCGGGGAGAAGTCCTCGGGCAGCTGGTACACGCGCAGCAGCTCACCGGGCGTCCCGGCGAGCAGGTCGCGGACGGCGACCGTCGCCGACCGGCCGTGCCACTCCAGCACCGCCAGGTAGCGGCGGTCGGGGCTGATCTCGACCGTCACGGGGTCGGCGTGCTCGGCGACGCGGACCGGCTCGGCCGACAGGTCACCGGCCGGGTAGATCGCCAGGGGCGAGGAGTCCCACAGGACGACGGCGAGCTCATCGGTGGCCGGGAGCGGGATCGCCGTGCCGCAGCAGTTCACGTCGGGGATGGAGTCGAGTTCGACCGGCGTTCCGGAGGTCACGTCGAAGAGCATCGGCCCGTACGGCGCGTAGCCGCGGATGAAGACGAGCCGGCCGGGGCTCTCCGGGAGAGCCCGGATGTCCAGGGCCAGGCCGACTTTCGCGTGGCCGTCGGTGAACTGCCCGGTGGCGGGGTCGAGGGAGCCGAGTCCGACGCCCTCGCCGTAGCAGCGGATGAAGGCGAACCAGAGCCTGCCGCCGGTGAACGTCGCCTCATAGGGGCACACGTTCGGGATGGGGAAGAACTTCACCGCGAAGGTGGTGGTGTCGAGGGTTCCCACGCGTTCGCGGTACTGCTCCAGGACGTAGAGGGTCTTCCCGTCGGGGCTGAGGGTCAGCGACCGCGGGTCGTCGAAGGCGGTGACGGTCCTCTGTACGGACCCGTCGAGCCTGACGACGCTGATCACATCGTGCGCGGCCACGAAGATCCGCTGGTGGAGGGTGTCGTAGGCCGCGTCGCGCACTTCGGTCGGGAAGGGCGCCTCGGTGTAGGGCGGCGGTTCCTCGGCGGCGGCAGACGGGTCGGCCGTCGCGGCGGCCGGGGCGAGCACGAGGGCGACGGTGGACAGTAAAGCGGCGACGGCGAAGCGCACGCCAAAGCGTCGGTTCATGAAATCCCCGTTGAGGATGGGCAATGGGCAAGGGCGAACGCCATGTTAATCCCGCCCGTCCACCGGGGGAACTCACCGTTCGCCCGGTACCACCACGCCGTTCTCATAGGCGAAGACCACCGCCTGCGTGCGGTTGTCGGCGCCCAGCTTCATCAGCACGTTGCCCACGTGCGTCTTGACCGTCTCCACCGTCACGTACAGCCGGGCCGCGATGTCCCCATTGGACAGTCCGGCGGCCATCAGCCGCAGGACGTCGGTCTCGCGCGCGGTCAGCGGCGGGCCGTCGGCGCGGACGGCGACGGGACGCGCGGCGGCCAGCCGGCGGACCGCGTCGGGGAACAGGAGGGTGTCGCCGCTGGCCACCAGCCGCAGGGCGTGGGCGATCTCGGCGGAGCGGGATCGCTTGAGCAGGAACCCCGACGCCCCGGCCAGCAGCGCGTCGTAGACGTACTCGTCGTTCTCGAAGGTGGTGATGACCACGACCTTCGGCGCGTCCGGCGTGCCGCGCAGGCGGCGGGTGGCCTCGATGCCGTCGACCTCGGGCATCCGCACGTCCATCAGCACCAGGTCGGGCTTCAGCTCGGCGGCCATGACGAGGACCTCGGCCCCATCGGCGGCCCCGCCGACCACGTCGATGTCGGGTTCGCGGGACAGCAGGGCGTGCAGCCCGGTGCGGGTGAGCTCCTCGTCGTCGGCGATCAGGACGCGCATCATGCTCCGGACCGTATCGGCAGCCGCGCGAACAGCCGCCAGCGCTCCCCTTCGGCTGTGACCACCGGCGCGAAGGCGACCTCGCCGCGCAGGAGCCGGACGCGGTCGACGATGCCGACCAGGCCGCTGCCGCCGTGGCGGGAGGAACCGGCGGAGGTCATGGGGTTGGTGAGCTCGACGGTCAGCCAGCGCGGCCCGGCGTCCACCTTCAGCTTCACCGGCGCCTTGGGCGCGTGCCGCAGGGCGTTGGTGAGGCCCTCGCGGATGATGCGGTAGGCCTCGCGGGAGACCGTGGCGGGCACCTTCGGCAGTACACCCTCCACTGTGGAGGTCACCTCGGTGCCGGTGCGGCGGACGTGTTCCAGCAGCGCGTCCAGGTCGGCCAGCGTCCGATGTGGAGCGCGCGGCGCTTTCCCTTCGCGCAGCAGGCCGAGGACGTGGTCGAGGTCCTCCAGGGCGGTGCGGGAGGACTCCTCGATGCTGGCCAGCGCCTTGCGCGCCAGCTCGGGGTCGTCGTCCATGAGCTGCCCGGCGACCTGCGCCTGGATGGTGGACGCGGTGAGGGTGTGGCCGATGGAGTCGTGCAGCTCCTGGGCGAGCCGGTCGCGCTGGGTCAGCACGGCGGTGCGCTCCTCCAGGACGGCGACGCGCTCGGCGGCCCGGGGCGCCAGGAACAGCGGCGCGAAGCGGCGGTAGACGGCGATCAGCGCGGCGGCGAACAGGCCCAGCAGCGCGATCTCGGCGAAGGCCAGCGGCAGCGTCCACAGCCCGGAGCGGTCGCCGGGGACCTCCATGGTGAAGAAGTAGTAGTCGATGCTGTTGCCGCCGTCGAGCCAGAACAGCACCGGCGAGATCGCCGACAGCCACACCGCGAAGGTCAGCCCGGCCAGCAGCGCGCCACCGGCGCAGTGCGCGACCACCCACACCGAGGCGCGCACCCGGTCGGGCCAGGTGTGCGTCCGGGGCTGCGGGACGCGTACGCCCAGCAGGACGCTCGCGAAGTGCGCGTGGGCGTCGCGGATGAAGCGCGGCCAGGCCATCAGGGTGGCGAAGAAGGCGGTGAACAGCGCGAGCGTCCACGGGCGGGCGGCGGGCGGCGTCCAGGCGACGGCGGAGACGCCCGCCGGGATCATCGGGATCAGGGCGAGCAGCGCGCCCGACAGGACGTAGAGCCAGCCCTTGAGGACGCGCGGACCGGGCAGGACGGTGGCGGCGAGCTTGTGCATGGCACGAGTCTGCCCAATGGCACCGGCGGTGACCTCCCTCCCGGGAGGGAGGGGCGGTCTCCCCCGAAAGTACGGCCGCCGGACCGCTCCCGCTCGGGAGGTGCGAAACGGCGTGCGCGGAGAGGCTGTGCCCACAGATTCCCCCGTTCGAAGGAGACCGATGAAGAACGGTCGCGGACTGGCCTGGTTCCTGGGCCTGTCGTTCATCCCGACCTGGGTGTACTTCGGTGTCGCGCCCCTGTACGGCATCGACATGGTCAACCCGCTGGCGCAGCTGCCCTTCGCGTTCATGCCGGCGATCGCGGCGGTGCTGGTGCGGGCCTTCATCACCCGCGAGGGCTTCGCCGACGCCGGACTCCGGTTGCGCCTCAAGGCATCCTGGCCCTACTACCTGCTGGCCTGGTTCGTCCCGGCCGCGATAGCCGCCGCCACGATCGGCACGGCCTGGGCCTTCGGCCTGGTGGATCCGGGACAGTTCGTGCCGGACGGCGGCCTGCCCCTGATCGCCGGGCTGCACCTGCTGGTCGTGGTCCTCATGCCGGTGTTCTGGGGCGAGGAGTTCGGCTGGACCAGCTACCTGCGGCTGCGGCTGTTCCCGGACCGCCCGGTGCTGTCCACATTGGGCACCGGGCTGATCTGGGCGGTGTGGCACTGGCCCCTGGCGTTCAACGGGTACATGGTCTTCGACAGCTGGCTGATCGGCCTGGCGGTGTGGACGCCGCTGATGATGACGCAGGAGGTCATGCTCGCCTGGCTGCGGATGCGCTCGGGCTCGATCTGGCCGACCAGCCTCGCCCACGCCGGGAACAACATGATCCTGTCCTGGCTGACCGCCTCGGTCCTGGAGGACGCCGCGGGGCTGGACAACGTCACCGTCATGCTGGTGATGCTGGTGCCGATGACGCTGCTGTCGGGCTGGATCATCCTCAGTGGACGGCTACGGGACGCCTTGACGGCTCGGGGTTCGTCAGTGTCATCGCGCCCGGAATCAGCAGCACCGCGTAGGTAGAGATCAGCAGCACCAGCGCGGCCACGATCCCGAACAGCCCCATGCCCAGCGAGATGGCCAGGGCCGGGACGACGGCCTTGGCCACCGGGTCCAGGCAGAAGGTCAGCAGGTGCTCCAGGCCGTAGACGCGGCCGTGGGTCTCGGCCGGGAACGCCCGGCTGAGACCCGACAGCCACAGCACGAAGAACAGGCTGATGCCGACCCACACCACGAACGAGATCGCGCACCACAGCCACAGCGGCACGTCCCACACCAGGCAGACCGGCAGCAGCGCACACGGCGCCAGGGCGTTCATCGCGAACAGGCCCGGCCGCTTCGGCTTGACCCGCCCGGCGATCAGCGAGCCCACCAGCGCACCGGCGAAGCCGACCGCGGTGATCCAGCCGTAGGCGCCCTTGGCGTAGCGGTCGTTGGCCACGATCGCGCTGAGCACGGCGTTGGGGGCGAACAGGAAGAACACCTGGACGGTGCCCTGGAGCATGATCGCGGTCGCCCACTTGTTGCGCCACACGATCCGGAAGCCGTCGGCGGCCTCGGAGAACATCGACCACAGGCCCGCGCCGGAGCCGCCGCCGACGGCCGGGAGCCGCAGGAACAGCAGGGTCGCCAGGCTCACCGCGTAGGTGCCGACGTTGACCCACAGGGCCGCCTCGGCGCTCACCGAGGCGATGAACACCCCGCCCAGGGCCGCGCCCGCCGCGAGGCCCACGCGCTTGGTGGCCGCGTCCAGCGCGTTGGCGCGCTCCAGCAGCGACTCGTCCACGATCTGCGGCATCGAGGCCCGGTGCGCCGGCTGGTAGAGGCCGACGCCGATCCCCTCGACCACCGCCACCCCGATCAGCGCCCACAGTGGACCGTCCTCGGCCAGCGCCAGGTAACCCGCCAGGCCGCCCAGGGCCAGCAGGTCCGACACGACCATGACCAGGCTGCGCGAGTAGCGGTCGGACAGCACGCCGCCCAGCAGCGTGAAGAACGCGCCCGCGCCGGCCTGCGCGGCCATGACGTAGGCCAGGAACACCCCGTCGTGATGGTTCAGCAGGAGACCCGGCAGGGCGACGAAGGTCAGCCCGTTACCGGTGACGGCCGTGGCCTGGCCCAGCCAGAACGCCACGAAGCGCTTGTCGCGCAGCAATACGGACACCGGGGCTCCCTCGTCAGGGTGGTGGTGCTGGGGTGGTGGGGAAGATCAATCCGATCCAACGCCGATACCGGGACCGGCGCAAGCGAGTTTGCGACGGCTCGTCACGGGTGACCACCCGGAAGCCGGTGGGGCGAGAGGCGTCCCCGCCCGGCTACCCCGCCGTTGACAGTACTTCGCATTGCGGAGTAGCGTGACGGTGTGGACCGCACCCAGCTGCTCAAAGGCGTCCTCGACATCGCCGTACTCGCCACCCTCCGCGATGAGGACGGCTACGGCTACGACATCCTGCGCCGCCTGCGCGCCGCCGGCTTCGACGACGTCGGCGACGCATCGGTCTACGGCACCCTGCGCCGCCTGTTCCAGGCCGGTCACCTGGTCACCTACGTCGTGGCCAGCGACTCCGGCCCACACCGCAAGTACTACTCGCTGAACCAATCCGGGCGGCTGCAGCTCAAACTCGCCGCCGAGACCTGGCGGGACTTCTCCGCCACCATGGACCGCCTGCTCGCCGACTAGGAGAGGCCCGTGCACGCCATCGGCACCCGGGACGACGAGGTCGCCCACTACATCGCCGCCGTCGAGGACGCCCTCGCCGACATGCCCGAGAACCTGCGCGAGGAGCTGCTCGCCGACCTCGTCGGCCATCTCACCGAGATCGCCGGGGAGATCACCGCGGCCGTGCCACTCGCCGTCCGCCTCGGCCCGCCGCGCGCCTACGCCGCCGAGCTGCGCGCCACCATCAACCCCGCCTACCGCCAGGTCGTCCCGCCCCCGCCGCCACCCAGGACCTGGCGCGACCTGGCCCTGGACGCCGACCGGCGCGGCGGGCGGTACCTGGGCTACGCCCGCGTCACCGACTTCCTGTTCGCGCTGCGCCCGGCGTGGTGGGTCCTGCGCGTCTACGCCGTGACCGGTCTCGGCGTGCTGTGGGTGGCCCTGGCCGGACAGTACGCCTTCTACGAGCTCGGCTTCGTCCTGCTGCTCCTGGCCGTGATCGGCGGGACGAGCCTGCTGCCGCTGTCGGTGCGGCTGGGCCGCGACCGCGACCGCGAGGGCCTGGACCAGGCCGCCTCCATCGTCGGGCTGATCGCGGTGATCCTGTGGCCGACGTCGGTGCTCTTCATACTGTTCTGAACGGGCGGGGTTCAGTGTGAGCCCCGCCCAGCGGCATCACCCCTGGAGCCCGCCCGTGCCCACCCGTGACGACCTGATCGCCCACCGCATGGCCGCCGTCGAGGACGCCCTGCGCGACGTGCCGCCGATCGCGCGCGAGCGCCTGCTCGCGCGCCTCGCCGAGGACCTCACCGTCGAGCCGCCCGCCCCGCCGCGACCGCCGCGACCCGGCGTCCGCCCCGGACGGGCGCGCGGCCTCGACGAGCGGATCGGGACGGTCCTGGGCTTCCGGACCGGCACCGACTACCTCTACGCCCTGCGCCCGGCCCTGTGGCTGCTGCGCGCCCTCGTCGCCGGAATGGGGCTGTTCCTGCTGCTGGGCGCGGCCATGAACGCGCCGGACGAGGCGTGGCCGACCGTCCTCGCCCTCGGCGGCCTGGCCGGGCTCGCGCTGCTGGTGCCGTCCGTCCGCATCGGACGCGCCGGGCGGCCCCTCGCCGAGCACCTCGGCACGCTCGCCGCGGCCGTGATCCTGGCGCTCGCGCTGTTCGCGACCGGCTAGCGCGCCCGCATCCCGTCCAGCAGGAAGCGCGTGCGCCGGTCGTAGTCCTCGCGCGGGGGCTTCGGCCAGTGCCGCAGCGCCAGGCAGCCCTCGATGAACGCGTGGTACAGGTCGCCGACGGTGAAGTCGGGGCGGACCACGCCCGCCGCGTGCGCCTGGCGCATGAACTCCTCACCGGCGTCGGTGGCCGCCACGCACAGGCGCATCAGCTCCGGGGAGTCCGGGAAGCGCATCATCACCACGTCACCGGCGACCGGCTCGCGGTAGTGCAGGTCGCGGCAGTCGGTCACGTAGGCGGCCACGCGCTCCCACGGGTCGGCCACCTTCGCGGCGCGCTCCATGGCGCCGGTCATCTCGACGGCGACGAGTTCGCCGATGACGGCGTCGATGAGGCCCTGCCGCCCGCCGAAGCGGTTGTAGATGGTGGCCTTGCTGACCCCGGCGGCCTTGGCGACCTCGTCGAGGGGGGTGTCCAGGCCGCGTCCCCGGAAGGCGGCGATCGCGGCGGCGCGCAGCTGCTCGACGTTGCGGGCGGCGTCGGCCCGCAGGGCTCGCTGTTCCACGTTCCGCCTCCTAACTTGACAGGTGAGTTAAGTTGACCCTAGGGTCAAGTTGACTGTCGCGTCAACTACAAGGAGTATCCCTTGTCCAAGGCAATCGCCGTCTTCGGAGCCGGTCCCGGCCTCGGTCAGGCCGTCGCACACCACTACGCGAAGGAGGGCCACGACGTCGCCCTCGTCGCCCGCCGCCGCGAGCCCCTCGACGCCCTCGCCGCCGAACTCGCCGGATACGGCACCACGATCGCCGTGGTCACCGCCGACCTGGCCGACACCGACGGCGTCCCGGCGCTGGCCGCGCGCGTCCGCGAGGCCGTGGGCGAGCCGGAGGTCCTGTACTACGCCCCGTCCTCGGCCGACGCGGGCTTCGTCGCCGCGGCCGAGCTGACCGCGGAGAAGCTGCGGGAACTGGCGCCGCTGACGCTGTACACGCCGGTGGCGCTGGTCGGGGAGTTCCTGCCCGGCCTGCGGCAGATCCTGGTCGCGCAGGGCTTCAGCGCCCTCAACGGCCTGCCCGGCATGAGCGGCCCGGCGGTGCTGCTGGCCGGTCAGCGCAACTGGCTCCAGTCGCTGCGGGCCGAACTGGCCGGGCGGGACGTGCGGGTCTCGGCGCTCTACGTCGGCGCGGCGATCGCCGGGAGCGCGGTGCACACCGCGATCGAGGAGGCGCGGGCGGCGGGCGCGCCCGTCCCGGACTGGCCGGTGGCGACCCCGGCCGAGCTCCTGGAACTACTGCTGGGCGCGCACGAGAACGGCGGCGAGGCGATCCACGCGCCCGGGTTCTGAAGAACGCGACGGCCCGCGCCTGTTGAGGCGCGGGCCGTTCGTGCGCGGGAGGGAACTACACGCCCGCGTAGGAGTGCAGTCCGGTGACCACCAGGTTGATCCCGAAGAGGTTGACGATCATCGTCAGCCAGCCCAGGATCACGATCCACGGGGCGAGCCGGCGTCCGCCGGGGCCGGTCGCGCGCGCGTGCAGGTAGCCCGCGTAGACCACCCACGCGATGAAGGACCAGACCTCCTTGGGGTCCCAGCCCCAGTAGCGGCCCCAGGCGCGCTCGGCCCACACCGCGCCCGCGATGACGCCGAAGGTCCACAGCGGGAACGCGAAGACGTGCAGCTTGAAGACCAGCCGCTCCAGATTGGCCACCTCGGGCAGGCGCGCGCCCAGGGTGATCGGGAAGCGCAGCCGCCCGCCCTTCGCGGTCACCGTGTCGTAGCGGCGGCGGATGAGCTGGAGGGCGGCCGGGACGAAGCCGACCATGAAGATGCCGGAGGCGATGACGGCCGCCGTCACGTGGATGGCGATCCAGTACGAGTTGAGCGCCGGGACCAGCGGCTGCGCCTCGGTGTAGAGCCGCGTCGCGGTGCCCAGCAGCAGGATCGCCACCAGCGTCACGAACAGCCCGATGCGGCGGGCGGCGTGCCCGGCGGTGACCACGTACAGCCAGGTGCACACCCCGACGAGCACCACCGCGATGATGAACTCGTACATGTTGCCCCACGGCACGCGTCCCACCGAGACCGCGCGCAGCACCAGGCAGGCGGCGTGCAGGACCGCGCCGATCCAGGTCAGCACGAGGGCGACCTGCCCGGCCCGGTTGGCCTGGTTCATGGTGATGCCGAGGCGCTCGGCGCGCTCGTTGACGTGACCGCCGGCGGTCTCCTCCTCGGTCACGTCGGGGCCACCGGCGCCGGCCAGGACCTTCGCCTCCGCCTTCACCGCCCGGCGACCGAACGCGTACTCCAGTGCGTAGCCGAGCATCGCCACGGCGTACAGCACGATCGTGGCGATGAACAGCTTGTCCGACAGTGAGGCGTAGGTCGCGTTCACGTCGCCCATCAGGTCTCCTTCGCGCTGGCGACGATGTCGCCGAACTCGGTGGCGAAGCCGGGATTCTCGGTGCGGGCGAGACCGCCCGCGGTGACGTTGTCGCCGCGGACGCGGAACCACACGCGGCGGCGTTTGACGGTCAGCGACGGCAGGAGCCCGGCCAGCACGGCGATCGCCGACCACAGCACCACCGGCTCGCCCGGGTCGGAGCGGGCCTGGACGGTGATCCAGCGCTCCAGCCCGGTGAAGGTGACGGTCGAGCCGTCCTCCAGGGTCTTCGACTCGCCCTGCTTGAGGAAGAAGCCCACCTGCATGGGCTTGAGCTGGCCGGTGGCGACCTGCCGCCGGTCCAGGGCGTAGACCGAGCCGGGCTTGCCGTTGTCCAGGCCGAGGTCGCCGACGTAGGGGAAGAGCATGACGCCGGGGTTGCGGGAGTCGGGGAACAGCGAGGTCGTGTAGGGCGCCTGCTCGGGGGCGGTGGGCAGGAACATGCCCTCGAAGGCCATCTGCCGCGTCCGGTCGCGCTGCCCGGTCGCCGAGAGGTTGGCGTCGGGGAACGTCGCCACGCCCTCGGAGAGCATGGAGGCGTTCATCGGCAGGAACGGCGTCCGCGAGACCTGCGTGTTGCCCTGCGCGTCGGTGTAGGTGAGGACGGGGGTGTAGCCCTGCCCGAGGAGGTAGAGGTTGGCCGCGCCCATCCGCAGCGGCTCGTTCACCTCCAGGTGGAACTTCTCCGTGGGGGCCTCGCCGCCCTCGCCGTAGAGCACGTCGGCGGCGTAGGTGACCGGCTGCCCGTTGTCCAGGTACTCGGCCTTGAATCCGTCGAGCTGGACGCAGAACTTCGGCAGGTCCGCCGCCGAGATGTTGGGGCCGAGCCCGTAGTCGTCGTACTGCTGGAGGTTGTTGCAGAAGGCGGCGTCGGCACCGGCGCCCAGGATGCGGTTGCCGTGCCAGCCGTACAGGGCGCCGACGGCCACGCCCACCAGCAGCCCGAGCAGGGCGAAGTGGAAGATCAGGTTCCCGGTCTCGCGCAGGTAGCCCTTCTCGCCGGACACGGTGACCGAGCCGTCGGCGTGCTCACGGGTCTCCACCCGGAAGCGGCGCGCCTTGAGGACCCCGGCCAGTTTCGCCGCGCCGGCCCCGGACTCCCACTCGTCGTGCTGCGGCATCAGCGACAGCCGCGCCGGGGCGTCCGGCGGGCGGCGGCGGATGGCGTCGACGTGCTCGCGCAGGCGCGGGATGAGGCAGCCGACGAGGGAGACGAACAGCAGCCCGTAGATCGCGGCGAACCAGGGCGCGGAGTACACGTCGAACAGCCACAGCCGGTCCATGATCGGCGCGGCCTGCGGGTGGTCGGTGAAGTACTTGCCGACGTTCTCCACGTTCACCGAGCGCTGCGGCAGGATCGAGCCGGGCACGGCGGCCACGGCCAGCGCGAACAGCAGGATCAGCGCGGTGCGCATCGAGGTGAGCTGGCCCCACCACTTGCGGGCCAGCGAGACCGCCCTCGGCGACTTCTTGCCCTTCGCGGGACGCGGGGGCGCATCCACGGTCATATCCCGACCTCCCCGGGCCCGATCTCGGCGCGCAGCCAGTTGTTGAAGTCGGCCCACACGCCGGTGACGAGGGCCAGGCCGACCAGGATCAGCAGGACACCGCCGACGGCGGTCACCCAGCGGCTGTGGCGGCGGATGAAGGAGAACACGCCCAGGAGCTTGCGGAAGCCCAGGCCGAAGGCCAGGAACGGCAGGCCCAGCCCGAGGCAGTAGGCGACGGCGAGGACGACACCGCGCCCGGCCTGTCCCGAGACCGCCGACATGCCCAGCACCGCGCCCAGCGTCGGCGACAGGCACGGCGTCCACGACAGCGCGAAGACCGCGCCCAGCACGGGCGCGCCGATCAGCCCGGCGTCGGGCAGTTTGCGCTGCGAGCGCCACATGCCCTGCGTCCCCGGGATGATCCCGAGGAAGATCACGCCGAGGACGATGATCCCGACGCCGATGACGCGCTCGACGACGGCCTGGTTGACCAGGAGCGTCCGGCCGATCTGGGCGAAGGCGAAGCTCAGGATCGTGAAGACGACGGTGAACCCGGCGATGAACAGCGCGCAGCCGGCCAGGATGCGGCCGCGGCGGCGTCCGGAGTCGAGGTCGCTGCCCGCCAGGCCGGTCACGTAGGAGAGGTAACCGGGCACGAGCGGGAGGATGCACGGCGAGGCGAAGCTGACCAGCCCGGCCAGCGCGGCCACGCCGATGGCGAGGAGGAGGGGACCCGACGAGGCGACGTCGGAGAAGCCGTTCACGGCGCGGCCTCCTCTCCTTTGGGCGGCAAGAAAGTTCGACACATCGTAGAACCAGAGCGGGAGTGATCGACTTTCAGGTCTCGGCCACGATCTCGGCGAGGACGGGCTGGAGCTCGGAGCCGATCAGGCCCTTGCGGAAGATGGCGGCCACGCCGCCCTCGCGGTCGATGATGATCGTCGCGGGGATCGTGGTCGGCGGGACGTCCTCGAAGCCGAGCGCGATGCGCCCGGAGGGGTCCCAGAAGCTGGGGTAGGTGACGCCGAGGCCCTTCTCGAAGGCCTCCGCCTTGTCCCGCTCGTCGCGGATGTTGATGCCCAGGAACTGCGCCTCGGGGACGGCCGCGGCGACCGTGACCAGCTCGGGGCCCTCCAGCCGGCAGGGCGGGCACCAGGACGCCCAGAAGTTGATGACGAGGACCTTGCCCGCGTGCGAGGCGGCGTCCAGCGGGCTGCCCGCGACGTCCTCGCCCTTCATGGCGGGCGCCTGCGGCCGCTCGCCCTTGGGGTAGCGGGTGGTCTGCCCGTCCTGGGAGACGAAGCGCTGCTGGTTGGTGGCGGCCGCGCCACCGGAGCCGCACGCGGTCAGGACCAGCGCCAGGCCGCCGAGGGCGGCCGACGAGAGGAGTGCCCGTCGCCGCATCAGGCGCCCTTGGCCTTGGCGGCGGTCTTGGAGGTGGCGATGAGCGCGGCGGCGGGTTCGGAGTAGTCGATGCCGACGAGTTTGGAGCCCTCGAAGCGGAAGGACGTCAGGCTGGCGAGGGCGCACTGCCGCCGCCGCGGGTCGTGCCACAGCTTCTTGCCCTCGGCGAAGCGCCGCAGCGTCCAGATCGGCAGCTGGTGGGAGACGGCGACCGCCTCGTGTCCCTGCGCCTTGACGCGCGCGGCGTGCAGCGCGGTGAACATGCGCTTGGCGATGACGCGGTACGGCTCGCCCCAGGACGGGGTGAACGGGTCGCGCAGCCGCCACCAGTTGCGCGGGTCGCGCAGCGCGCCGTCCCCGACGGAGACGACCTTGCCCTCGAAGAAGTTCTCCGATTCGATGAGGTCCTCGTCGGCGGCGGTCTGCACGCCGAAACGCCGCGCGAACGGCTCGGCGGTCTGCTGCGCGCGCTCCAGCGGCGAGGCGACGACATAGGTCACGTCATGACCGTCGAGGGCCTTGGACGCGGCCTCGGCCATCTGCTCGCCGAGGGTGGAGAGGCGGTAGCCCGGGATGCGCCCGTAGAGGATGCGCTCCGGGTTGTGCACCTCCCCGTGGCGCAGCACGTGCACCACGGTGGTCTCGGTACCGTCGGTTCTCACTTTGCGACCTTAGCCGCAGCACGTGCCGCGTGCGGGAGGGCGTCGGCGATGAGCCCCAGGGCGTCGTCGTCGAGCGCGCCGGAGACGAACCACGCCTCGTAGGCGCTCGGCGGCAGGTACACGCCCCGGTCGAGCATCGCGTGGAAGAACGCCCGGTAGGCCGCCGCGTCCTGCGTCTGCGCGGCTTCGAGGTTGGGCACGTCGGCGTCGGTGAAGAACACGCTGAACATGTTCCCGGCCGTCGACACCCGGTGCGGCACACCCGCCTCGGCGAGCGCCTTGGTGGCCAGCCCCTGGAGGGTGACGGACGTCGCGTCGAGCTTCGCGTACAGCTCGTCGGTGCACAGTTCGAGCGTGGCGAGGCCCGCCGCGCAGGCGAGCGGGTTGCCGGACAGCGTCCCCGCCTGGTAGACGGGTCCTTCGGGCGCCATCCGGCTCATGAGCTCATCGCGTCCACCGAACGCGGCGGCGGGCAGTCCCCCGCCCATGACCTTGCCGTAGGTGTAGAGGTCGGCGGTGTCGCCGGAGTAGCCCGACCAGCCGTTCTTCGAGACCCGGAAGCCGGTCATGACCTCGTCGAGGATCACCAGCGCGCCGTCGGCGTGGGCGATCGCGGCGAGCTCGCGGTTGAAGCCGTCCCTGGGCGCGACGACGCCCATGTTCCCCGCGGCGGCCTCGGTGATGACGCACGCGATCTGCCCGGGGTTCTCCGCGAACGCCCGCTTCACCGCGTCCACGTCGTTATAAGGAAGGACGATCGTCTCGTCGGTCCCGACGACACCCGGCGAGTCGGGCAGCGCCAGCGTCAGCACACCCGATCCCGCGCTGGCCAGCAGCGGGTCGACGTGCCCGTGGTAGCACCCGGCGAACTTGACGATCTTCGTCCGCCCGGTGGCGGCGCGCGCCAGGCGCAGCGCGCTCATCGTCGCCTCCGTCCCGGAGTTCACCAGGCGGATCTTGTCGACGCCCGTCCGCGCGGTCAGCTCCTCGGCCAGCGCCACCTCGCCCGGCGTCGGCGTCCCGAAAGAGGTGCCCTTCGCCGCGGCCCTGCCCACGGCGTCGATGACGTGCGGATGCGCGTGCCCCACGATCAGCGGCCCCCACGAGCACACCAGGTCCACGTACGTGTTGCCGTCGGCGTCGGTCATCCGGCAGCCCGCACCGGAGACCATGAAGCGCGGCGTCCCCCCGACCGAGCGGAACGCCCGGACCGGCGAGTTCACGCCACCGGGGACGATGCGCGAGGCGCGCTCGAAGAGCTCGCGCGAGTTCTCTGTCCTGGAGTTCGGAGCACCACTGGAGTCGGCCACGGCCGGATTATCACAGCCGGTCGGTGAGGCGTTCCTGAGAGGTGCCCGTCAGGTGACCGGGTCCGTGGACGTGACCCCGCTCTCGCGAATCGGGAACCGCTCGGCGTTCCTGGCCATCTTCTTGCGAGCGGCGTCGATGAGGTCGATGTCCAGCACGTCGGCCAGCCGCGCGAGGTAGTGCAGCACATCGGCCATCTCCCCGGCGACGAGCTCCCGCTTTTCGGGGGTGAGCGCCTCGGCCTCCTCGGGGGTGAGCCACTGGAACTCGGCGGCGAGCTCACCGGCCTCGCCGGCGAGCGCCATCGCGAGGTTCTTGGGGCGGTGGTACCGCTGCCAGCCGCGAGCGGCGGCGAAGGCGCGGAGATCGGCGGTGAGGGAGGCGAGATCCGGCATGCGGCGAGGGTAGCGAAGGGGTGGCCGAGGGTTGTTAGGGTGCCGGAAGTGCCCGTACGTGAAAGGTAGTGCCCGAAATGACCTTGAGCGCGGATTTGAAAGCGATACACGAGGCGGGGGCGGTGCTCTTGCCCGAGATCGCCGACGCCTACCAGGCGATGGAGAACACCACGGCCAGGCTCATGAGCCTGCACGGCGGTCTGACCAGGGCGGGCACCGCGACCGCCTGGCCTGACGCGATGGGTGCCCTGCTCCTGGTCCTGCGGTCGTCGAAACAGAACATCACCGACGCCGGAGACGTCCTCCGGCTGATCGCGTACGCCTACGCCACCACCGACAAGGAAGCCGCGGCCAACCTGGTCAAGGCCGCATCCCTGCAGGACGGCATCCCCACCCACATCGAGCGGCGCGAGGAGAGCGACCGGTGACCGACGTGGATGTGATGGGAGCTGACTTTCCCGGCCGGCTGTCGGCGGAGATCGATCGCGTCTTCGCACGCATGAAGGTCGCCCGTGGAATGGGCGTCCTGACGGAGATCAAGCCCCGGTTGATGGCCATGGCCGGACCGGATCCGGACGCCTTCGAGGAGGCCTTCCAGGCTTATGCCTCCCTCGCGGCCATGACCGGGGCCGAGAAGAGCACCATCGCGCCTTCCGACCCCGGCTTCACGGGCGTCCCGAAGGGAGTCGTCACCATCACGGCGGAGGACGTCGCCGCGAAGGTCGAACCATGGACCGGTACCGCGGCGACCGCCTTCAACGCGTTCATCAAGCACTTCAGGCCCGGCGGGAACACCATCGCGTCCCAGCGGCTGCTCTTCGACTACCTGAATCTGGCCGCCGGGGCCCACCAGCAGGTCTACATCAACTCCCGGCGGGACCTGTGGGATCTCGTGGCCGGCCTGGACGCCGGTATCGACACCTCGGAGGACATCAGCTCACCCGGGATCGCGGTGTTCCTGACGGTTGTCGCGGCCATCGCCTCCGGTGGTGCGACCGCCCTGGCGCCCGGACTGTCGGTGGCGGCGCTCGGGGCCACCGCGATAGCCGCGGCCGGGTCCTCGGGCGCGGCGCTCATCAGCGGCCACGCGGCCGACAATCGGGAGGTCGCTCTCGACCCGCACGACAAGTGGACGCTTCGGGACAGCCTCGTCGACGTCATCGGCACGATGGAGACCGATCTCCTCGACGCCGAAGAGAAGGTTCGCTTGTCGATTCAGGCCTTCACCGAGCAGATGAACCCCGGCGGCGAGATCGGCCGCCAGCTGATCGGCCCATCGGTCGGCGGTGGCACGACACCGATCGAGTGGGCACCTGACGGCTCGGGGTCACTGCCGAAGTCCTACCTGGACGACTTCGTCCCGCCCTCGGAAACGGAGTGACCTGATGACCGACATCGAGGAATCACCCGAAAAGCCCGAAACCCCTCGCTCGCGCTGGATCGGCCTGGCCCTGGCCGGGATGGTACTGCTGGCCATCGTGCCCATCGTCATCAGCTGGAACGACGATTCCGGCGAGAAACCCGCAGCGACCCCGTCCGCGACGGCCAGCCCGGTCCCACCACCGGCGGGGCAGCCCCTCTCTGTGACGGAGTTCGGCCGCACGACCATCGAGACGGACGACTACGGTCTGATCAGCTACGGCCTCGTCCTGACCAACACGAGTGACCTCCTTGCCAGCGACGCCCGAGTCCAGCTGACCGCCTACGACCTGTTCGGCACGCCGATCCCCGGTGCGACCACCGAGCTCACCGCCCACCGCGTACCCGCGGGCGGGAAGGCCGTCTTGGGCGGCATCTTCATCGACCTGACGCAGCGGTGGACGGTGGCCATGATCGGCGACCTGCGGGCCACGGTCGGCCACACGGACTGGTGGCGCGACACCGGAGACACCGACGCCAGGCTGTCCACACTGCTGGTCACGGACGTCACCGTCACCCATCTGGACCCCCCGCGCGCCACGGTGGCGTTTCGGGTTTCCGGCGAGATCAGCAGCGTCTACACCAATACGTTCGTCCTCTTCCGTGGTTCCTCGGGCGAGATCGTGGGCGGCTGCGCGGGCGGCTCCGAGAACACCGACCGACTCGATGACGGGCGCATCGCGGTGACGGACTGCGCTCGACCGGAGTCCGCCGTCGACACCGCCACCGAGATCCATCTCGACCACACCGGGCAAGGCCCCGTCCCCACCCCCGGAGCCTCCTGATGTCCACCTACGCCACCCTCATCGCCCGCCTCACCCTCACCGTCAAGTCCCCCGACGGCGCCATCACCGCCACCCTCACCCGCGACGGTCTCGCGCTCGCCTTCCGCCCGGGCGCCTACGAGTTCTACACCGAGTCCGAGCCCGCTCTCGAACGCCAGCTCGCCGCCCTCGCCCAGCTCGTGTGGACGGGCCGCCGCCGTGCCTCTCTCGCCGCGCTCTCCAAGGCGCTGGGACGCGAGGTCACCGCCACCGAGTCCACGCTCCCCAAGAGGCGCGCCTTCGAGACGCGAAGGGACGCTCTCGCGCTCGAAGGCCGCTCGCGCCACATCACCGTGACGACCACGGGCTGGCGGGACTGGCGGGTGAGCCTCGCGAAGCGGGTCACCCGGCGGCTCGACGAGGACGGCTTCACCGCCGAGGCACAGGCGGCGTTCGCGTCCCTCCTCGCCGACTACACCACCAAGTCCCGCACCCTCGGCGAGGAGGTCTACGGCCCGCGTCCCACCTGACCGAGGGCTACTCGAACGCCGTCGTATAGATCCGCGCCTTGTAAAACTCCGCCCCACTGCGCGTCTTGTCCGCCGCCACCGACAGCCGCACCGTCGGCGATCCCCACGTCCGCGACCCCACGCCGTCGGCTTTCACCGACACGTCCTCGCCGGACGCGTGGCGCACCCACGACTTCACCGAGCCCTCGGTCACCACGGTGGTGCGGGTGAGGGTCGCGGTGTCGATGCGGTAGACGCCGTAGGTGTCGGTGACGAGGAGTTTGCCGGGGTCGGTGTAGTCGGGCTGGAGGTCGTGGCCGAGGCCGGGCAGCGCCACCGACTTGTTCGCGTAGACCAGCCTTGTGTTGCGGTAGGTCCCGGTGACGTTGTACGCGCGCAGGGTCTTGTCGCCCACCGCCCACAGGTGGCGCAGTGACGGGTCCCAGAGGACGCCGTGGGCGCCGGCGAGGGTCACGGTCTGGACGCGCGCGAGGGTGCTGGGGTCGCTGATGGCGGTGGGTCCGTAGACGGCGAGGAAGCCCTCGGAGGACGCCGACACGATCGCGCCGATGTCGGGGATGCGCTCGATGGCGTGGGGGTTGCCGCCGGGGGCGCCGGTCCACAGGACGTCGTTGAGTTCCTGGTGCTGCTCGGTGGTCTTGTCCACGATGCCGACGTTGCCACCGGAGGCCGCGACGAGGGCGACCTCGCCGAAGGCGGCGGTGTTGCGGAAGCGGATGTCGGAGAGGTTGTACCAGCCGCCGGCGCCGGGCGTCCAGGACCACTGGACGTTGGCGTCGGTGAAGGCGGCGTCCTTGTCCCACATGAGGACCTTGTTCTGGACCTGCTCGGTGGCCGCGACGGAGAAGGCGGCGGCGTGGGCGGTGCCGGTGCCGAGGAGTAAGGCGGCGGGCGCGCCGATGGCGGCGCCCTTGAGGAGCGAGCGTCGTTTCACTGTGGACCTCCATGCCGGGAAAGTCGGGCCACCAGTATGCCGAAGAAAAGCTCGAATCCTTGACCAGCAGGTGAAGGTTTTCTACTGTTCGGGTAGCCGAGGAAAGGACTTGAAGGCCCATGCCCACCGAAGGCACCTCCCGCCGCACCCTCTTCCGCGCCGGCGCCGGCGTCGGCGCAGCCGCCCTGAGCGCGGCGGCCGTCGCCGGGTCCGCCACCGCGGCCCACGCCGAGGACGCCACCAGCGCCGTCGCCCCGAACCCCGCCTTCCCCAAGCACGAGCTGCGCTCCACGTGGGTCTCCACCGTGGTCAACATCGACTGGCCCTCCAAGCAGGGGCTGGACGCGGCCACGCAGAAGGCCGAACTGCTGCGCTGGCTGGACGAGTCCGTCGCCGCCGGATTCAACACCGTGGTGTTCCAGGTCCGCCCGACCTCCGACGCCTTCTGGCCCTCGCCCTACGAGCCGTGGTCGCGCTGGATCACCGGGACGCAGGGCAAGGACCCCGGCTACGACCCGCTCGGCTTCGCCGTCGAGGAGGCCCACAAGCGCGGCCTGGAGCTGCACGCCTGGTTCAACCCGTTCCGCATCTCCATGAAGACCGTCTCCGGGGACGTCGGCACCGACATCTCCAAGCTCGCCGACGGGCACCCCGCCAAGGCGCACCCGGAGTGGGTGCTGCCGTACCCGAAGACCAACGGGCAGCTCTTCTACGACCCGGGCATCCCCGAGGCCCGCGAGCACATCGTCAACGCGATCTGCCACGCCGCCGAGAACTACGACATCGACGGCGTGCACTTCGACGACTACTTCTACCCGTACCCGTCGGGCACGATCCCGTTCGAGGACGACGCGACCTTCGCCAAGTACGGCGCGGGCTTCCCCAACAAGGCCGCCTGGCGCCGGTCCAATGTGGATGCGTTCGTGAAGGCGATCTCGGATCGCCTGCGCGCCAACGCCCCCGGCGTGAAGTTCGGCATCAGCCCCTCGGGCGTGTGGCGCAACAAGGCCGACGACCCGGTCCTGGGCTCCGACACCCGCGCGGGCGCGCCGACCTACGACGCCCTGCACGCCGACACCCGCAAGTGGGTGAAGGAGAACTGGATCGACTACATCGTCCCGCAGGTCTACTGGGCGAACTCGCTGGCGGTGGCCAGCTACAACGTGATCGTCAACTGGTGGAACGAGACCTGCGCCGGGACCGACGTGGACCTCTACATCGGTGAGGCCACCTACAAGGTGAACGCCTCGACCCAGAGCCCGGAGTGGAACACCGATCCGCACGAGCTGGACCGCCACGTCCAGCTGGGCCGGGACCTGGCCAACGTCTCCGGGAACATCTACTTCTCGGCCAAGGACGTCCGCGCCAACCAGCTCAATGCCATGGGCATCATCAAGGACGCCTACTACCAGCGCCCCGCACTGGTTCCGCCCTCGGCCAGCCGGGAGGCTACTCCCCGCAAGCCGAAGCTGATCGACGCCGACCGCCGCCGCGACGGCTCGGTCGAACTGTGCTTCCGCTCCGGAGCGCACCACCACCACGACGACACCACCGCCTGGTACGCCGTGTGGCGCTTCGAGGGCCGCGACCTCCCGCGCCACTGGGAGACCGAGGGCACCCAGGACGCCACCAACCTGATCGCGCGCGTCAACGCCGAGGCCGCCGACGGGTCCTTTGTGGACACCACGGCGGACCCGAAGAAGCACTACTCCTACGCGATCACGCCCTACAACCGCAACGGCGTGGCCGGCCCCATCAGCGGACCCAAGAAGGTCTGATGAGCTAAGCCCCTCTCGCCCCCTCGAAGGCGGTCCCGGCCAGCGGCCGGGGCCGCCTTCCCTTACGCGGCAGCAGAAGCCGCCGCCCCGGCACCTCGACGCACGTGTGCAGCGCCCACGAGCAGGCGAGCGCGATCGTCCCGGACAGCAGCGTCAGCCCGATCGCGGGCAGCGCGCCCAACTCCGGGTGCGAGCGCCAGAGGTACTCGCCGGTGCGCATCACGAGGATGTGGACCATGTAGAACGCGAAGGACAGCTCACCCAGCCGCACCATGAGCGGCGACGCCATCCACGAGCGGCGTCCGTCCACATCGGATGCGGCTCCGGCCGCGATCAGCAGCGCGAAACCGGGCAGAGTGCAGGCGGCGTAACGGAACGAGCCCGGTTCGAAGGCCGCGCCGACGTACCCGGCGGCCAGCGCCGCCAGCGCGACCGGGTACCCGAGGCCGCGCCACGCACCCGTGCGCACCAGGACGGCCAGGGCGATCCCGAGCACGAACTCCGCGAGCCGTGCCGGGGCGAAGAAGTAGACCATCCGCGCTTCCAGGACCAGCGGCGTCACCGCGACCAGCGCGACACTCAGTCCGGCCACGGCCCACACCCCGGGCGTCCGCAACCGCCGGATCCCCGCGTACAGCAACGGAAACGCCAGGTAGAAGAGCGCCTCGCAGGCCAGTGACCAGCTCACCGGGTTCAGGCTCTGGTCGTACTGATCGCCGAGCCAGGAATGCACCAGCCCGAGGTTGGCGATCGCCACGTCCGGCGCCGGAATCATGTCCGGGATCAGGAACAGCGCCAGGACCAGCGCCAGCCCGGCGGTCACCAGGTGCAGCGGGTAGACCCGCGCGAACCTGCGCCGCCAGAACCGCACGGCCGAATCACCCGGCCGCGCCGACCAGGCCAGCACGAACCCGGAGAGCACGAAGAAGAAGGAGACACCGGTCCCACCGGCACCGAACATCGCGCGCACGACCCGTCCCGCGCCATCGGGATCGAAGTAGCCCACGACATTGAGGTGCAGCCCGAAGACGAGAAGCGCGGCGAACCAGCGCATCCCGGTCAGCGACGGGAGAACGGACGGAAGGTGCCCAGGGGAGATCGACTGCTCACGGAGGGGTTTGAGCATTTGGGGATGCTAACTCCAGAAGACGGGAAGTGAAGGGATTTCGGCCGAACCGGGGCGGGTCGCCTCACGAACGGCCGCATCCCGGCTTCCCTTGCGGCGAACCGCTTTAAAGGGCGGGCGGCATGGTGTGAGCGCGCCGCCCGCCCCCGGCGGTGTCGGATTCGTTTGTTTTGAACTGCGTGATGAGCACGGGTGCGCTCACCACCCATCAAGACGCCGCGCGGGCCGGATCCGGTTCACGGTGATCTCCACAGAACGCCCGTACCACTGAAAATCGCTTCAGTGAAAGGGACGCGCCCGGCGGCGGGTGCGTCGCGACGGCGCACCGCCGACCGTCCCCGATGGGTTAGCCTCGATGCCGACCGATTGATGCGGCCAGACGGGCTTCCCGCGGTTCTCCACCACCGGATACGCCCCCGCCGCACGAGTTATCTCGTGCTGCCTGGGGGAATTCCGTGCGTGCCCACCGCTCGTCCGCCGCCGTCGTGCTCTCCTCGCCCGTGGAGGCCCTGATCGAGGCCCTGCTCGACGGGCATCTGCGTCTCCTCAAGGGACCCGCGCCCTCGCCCGCCGAGATCCGCTCCTGGCGGTCGAGCCTGCCCACGCTCGCCCGGGACCTGACCGATGCCGGGCTCGGCAAGGTCGAGATGCTGGTCGAGTACCAGCTTCCCAACACCAGCAAGCGCGCCGACGTGGTCCTCGCCGGGCGCCACCCCGTCACCGGCGCCGACAGCTTCGTCGTGGTCGAGCTCAAGCAGTGGTCGACGGCCGTCCCCACCGACGGTGACGCGGGACTGGTGAGCGTCGGCGGCATGGCCACCACGCAGCTCCACCCGATCCTCCAGGTGCGCGGGTACAGCGAGTACATGCGCCACCATCTCGGCATCTTCGACGGCCCCGGCCCCGAACTCACCGGCGTCGCCTACCTCCACAACGCCTCCGAATCCGACGTGGCGGGGCTCCGCTCGGTGCATCCCGATCGGGACGGGCGGCTCTTCACCGGCGACGAGAAGGACGCGTTCATCGCGTTCCTGCGCTCGCGCCTCGCCGACGACAACGCCACCGGCGCCGGTGACCGCTTCCTCGCCTCACCGGTACGGCCCTCCAAGCGCCTCATGGAGGTCGCGGCCCGCGAGATCCGCGAGCAGGAGCAGTTCGTCCTGCTCGACGAGCAGCAGATCGCCTACCGCATCGTCCAGGACGCCGTGCTGCGCGCCAAACGCGCCGACGCCAAGGAGATCGTGATCGTGTCCGGCGGTCCCGGCAGCGGCAAGAGCGTCATCGCGCTCTCCCTGCTCGGCGACCTGTACCGCCGCCACATCAGCGCCTATCACGCCACCGGCTCGAAGTCGTTCACGCTGACGCTGCGCGGGGCCTCGGCGAAGGGCGCGCCCATCGTCCGCAGCCTCTTCAAGTACTTCAACCAGTTCATGACCGCCGAGAAGAACGACTTCGAGGTCCTCATCTGCGACGAGGCGCACCGCCTGCGCGAGACCTCGGTCAACCGCTACACGCCCACCCCGCTCCGCGACACGGGACGCACACAGCTGGAGGAGCTCATCGACGCCGCGCGCGTGCCGGTGTTCCTCCTCGACGAGCACCAGGTCGTCAAGAGCGGCGAGATGGGCTCGGTCGCCGAAATCACCGCCTACGCGGAGGCACGCGGCCACAAGGTGCACCTGGTCGACCTCGACGGCCAGTTCCGCAACGGCGGCAGCCGCGTCTACGAGGACTGGGTCCTGGCGCTCCTCGGGCTGCGCGGTGACGCCCCGGCGCCCTGGCCGGGGGACGAGCGCTTCCACCTGTCGGTCGCCGACTCGCCCGCCGAGCTGGAGGCCCGCCTCGCCGCACGGCTCGCCGAGGGCGAGACCGCCCGCATGACCGCCGGGTACTGCTGGCGCTGGAGCGATCCGCGTGAGGGGAACGTCCTCGTCCCCGATGTCGTCGTCGGCGACTGGGCGCGCCCCTGGAACGTCAAGAGCGACCGCGCGGTCGGCGACGCTCCGCCGAGTTCGCTGTGGGCGACCCAGGAGGGCGGCTTCGGCCAGGTCGGCTGCGTCTACACCGCCCAGGGCTTCGAGTACGACTGGAACGGCGTGATCCTCGGCCCCGACATCGTCGTGCGCGACGGTGTGCTGACCACCGTCCGCGCCCGGAACGCCGACCCCGAGGTCGGCCGGAAGAAGGCCGTGAGCGACCTGGTGGCCGACCGGCTGATCCGGAACACTTACAAGGTCCTGCTCACCCGGGCGATGCGCGGCACGGTCCTGTACGCGGTGGACCCGGAGACGAACGCGTTCCTGCGGGGGCTCGTGGACGGCGGCGGGCGAGTCGGCTGAAGACGCCGGTCTCTCCCTCGGGCTCGACGACCCTTGCGGTGAGCGGATAGTCTCGCCAACGCCAAAATGGGGGGAAACCAATGGCCGAAAAGGTATCCGTCGACGACCTCATGGAGTTGTGGCGAGCCGGTGTGGTGCAACTGCCATCCGCCGGAGCCCAGTTCGCCCTCGCGTCGGTAGCGCTGCACCGCACCGGCCGATACGACACCATGTTCGCCACCGCCGAGGGGCCCAGCCCACTCGCGGCGGCCTGGACCCTACTCCGGGACACCGCTCAGGACCGGGTCTTGAACATCACCGCCGAACGCTGCGTCAAGGCCGGCGAAGCGATCGCGGCGATCGCGGACGCGTACGCCGCCACCGACCAGCTCAATGCCGCCGAGCTGCGGAAGTACGCACAGGACAAGACCGACATCCTTACCGGCGCGCATCCCGGGTACAAGCCGCCCGCCGTACCCGATCCGCCGCACAGCGGCGATCCGCACCCTGAGGACGGCGGCGAGAACCCGCATCCCGAGATGGGGAGGTGAGCCGGATGCGGCAAGAAGCGGAGACCCCCACTCCCATCCGGGAAGCGGCGTACTCACTGAGCAGCGGACTGCACAAGGTGCTGTCCATCGCCGCGCCCTCCGACGGCGAGATGGAATCGGCGCTCGCCGGTCTGATAGCCGCTGCCGGTACCGCACGTCTCAGCGAGATGTTCGATGAGGACTACGAGCTCGAAGACGCCGAGACGTTCGCGAGTGTCGCGGGCAGCGACCTCACGTCCCTCGTGCTGGAGTGGTGGAGCTGGATCCCGTCGACGTTCCGGTACTTCTACGAGCGCGACTACACCCTGACCGAGGCCGCGATGGAGCAGCTGACCTCGGCGGTGGACGAGCTGAAGTCGTCGCGGATGGCGGCCTTGCTCTCGGTCGGCAGCGCGGTCGACGATTGGCACGGGGACGCGCGGGACGCCTTCCGCGATTCATGGCTCGGGCCGCTGGAGTACAGCGGGATCGGCGCGCAGCAGAGCCTTCTCCTGGAACTCCACGCCGCGATGCTGGCCTATGACGCGATCCTCCGCCAAGCCCGGATCGACGCCCGCGAGATCGCGGTGGAGGCGGTGAAGGTGCTCGACAGCCTCACCGAGTCCAATCCGGACGAGGCGAAGGTGCTGCTCGGCATCGCGGGGGTGGCCGTGGCCGTGGTCACCGCGGTCCAGACCGGCGGCACCTCGATCGGGATCACCCTCGGGCTGCTCGGCGCAGGCCTGGCGGCCTCGACCACGGCCATCGACGCCGTCAACCTCAGCGGGGACACCTCTGATGATGTGATGGCCTCGGTGAAAGCCGCCTTCGACGCGCTCAAGAACGAGATGCTGGCGCAGGAGCGGGCTATCGCCGAGGCCCTGGCCCGCACCCAGGAGGAGGTGGACGGTGACCTGCGTCGAGGTGGCGGAAACCTGCTGCCCACAGAGGTCTACAAGCCGGGCACCGTGGACCTGACCACCGGCGCGGTGCCGCCGAGCGATCAATTTCAGCGCTGAACCGGGAGAGTTCTCATGACGCGTCTACGAAACGCCCGGGCCGCAGCGGGGGTCCTGTGTCTCCTCGTGCTGACCGCCTGCTCTCGACCTCCCGGGCCGGACCCGACCCCGCCGCAGCCCACGTACTCGCAGCGGCTACCCCAGGTGCGCTCCACCCCGGTGGCCTCCGACGGAGGCAGCGCCGAGATCGTGGACACCGGCCTGACGGTGAGCCCCGCCTCCTCTCAGGAGTACGGCACCGACTACTGGTGGGCTGTGGCGATCAAGAACACCAGTGCGACCGACCTCTTGGTGACCGTCGACTTCGACAGCGGTGGCACCGCCGCCGACGGCCGAGACCACGGAGAGCGGGTCAAGCTCCACACCATCCTTCCCGGCCAGACGATGTACACCGGAAGGTTCACGGGTGGCAAGAACCCTCCGGTCAAGCTGAACCCCTTCGTCGTCGAAACCGAGTGGTACCCGATGAGCGAACTCGCCCTGCGCGGGTTCGACGCGGGTCTGGAACTGACCGAGGGCGGATTCGACTCCGCCACCAGCACCTATGTCCATGCCACCTACACATCTCGTAGCGTCGGCGTCCAAGATCAACCGGTCGACATTCTCGTGGCCCTACGCGACAGTCGAGGGAAACTTCTCGGCGCCATCCGGGTCAGTGCCGGTGGAAACGCCGTCCCCGCCGGCCCGCGCACCATTGCGGGTGATTTCGACGAGGACCGATGGCCACCCGAAGCCGACCGCGCCAAGAGCCAGATCCTGATCAGCAGTACCTGCTGCGCCATCATCCCCGACTGAAAGGCCCGCCGTGGGAGAGCTCGCCGATCGTCTCGCGCGTGTCACCGTCCAGGTCACCTCGCCCGACGGGAATCTACGGGCCCGGGTGCGCGGACGCCGGTTCGAGACCGTCGAGCTGCGTCTCGGCTCCTACCGCCGCTACCGCGAGCGCGAGCTGGAGCACCAGTTGGCGCGTACCGCCACGCTCCTGTTCACCGGCCGGGAACGGGCCGTCGCGCAGATCATCGCCGACGCGGGCCTGCGCCGCCGGACCGATCCGGCCGACGCCCGCGATCCCGCGCAGCGCCGCTACCTGGACCTGATCCGCACGATGCCCGTGGTCGGCACGGGACCGGGCGAGCGGGTCCGGTTCCGCAGCGCGGGAATGATCGAGTGGACCTGCCGCATCGAGGACGGCACGCTGCGACGGCTCGACGAGGCGGAGTTCGCCACCGAGACCGTCGGCGCGGCGGCGGACTTCCTGCGCCGCCGCGCGCACGAGACCCGCCTGGCCAAGGACGAGTGCTACGGCCTGGCGATCCCCGCGCTGACGCGCGAGCGCGAAGCCCGCGCCCGCTCCCTCGCCCGGGGCGAACCCGCTCCGTATACAGAGGACGCCTGGTAGCCCCGTGCCTGGCCGCAGCCGCAGCCGCAAGTCACCCGGCCAGAGCGACCACTGGCAGAGGGGGAGTCTGAGGGTGGAGACGGAGTCGCCCCCTCAGGAGGGAGGAGCGGAGTTCACCGCCCAGCTGTCCCGGTTCACCGAGGCTCTGCGCTACCCCGAAATCGTCGGCGCGGACTCCTGGATCTCGCCCGGCGCGTGGCCCCCTAAAGACGACCACCCCACCATATTCCCGGACCCGGGTGTCTCATGAATCGTGCACGCGTCCTCATCATCGCCGCCGCGCTGGCCGTGGCCGCCACCGCGATCTACCTCTACAAGACCCGGACCGTTGAGTCCGCTCCCAGCGTCACGATTCCCACGCCGCCCGGCCGCGACGGCCTGTCGGGCCGGATCTTCCAATGCGACGAGATGACCGCGGCGACGGTGACCGCGTACCTCCCCGACGCCAAGCGAGCCGATCAGCTCCTGTGTGTCTGGGAGGGCCACGACGCCGACGGACGAGAGGTGAAGGTCGGGATCAGCCACGACAATCTCGCCATTCAAGGCGGTCGCGACGGCGGCCGGTCGTGGCGCGACTCCCTCGACGTGACGATGAGCAGCGTCAACGGCTGCACGGCGCCGCCCGGGGGAAGGCGGGTGACCGAGGTCGAGGTCACCGCTCCCGGCTTCGCGTACAAGGGCGGTTGCCTGACGGAGATCGCCGGCCGCAACTTGATCATCGCTGTGGCGACCGATGAGTACGCACTCTCCGTCACTGTCAGCGTGCCTTCCGATGACGACCGTCCCAAGCAGGAGCTCGCCGACATGGCCGCCACCGTCCTCGGCGACGCCGCCGCGTCCCTCGCCGCCTAACCCGGCACCCTCACCGCCACCCCCCTCCCCCGGTGCGTGTGCAGGTAATGCGGCCTCCCCGCCGTCTCCCCGAGCTTCGCTCTCAGGCGCGACAGGATCACGTCGACCGATCCGCCGTCGCTCAGGGCGGTGCGGGGCACGATCGCGCCGGGGCGGGCCAGCAGCCGTGCCAGCAGGTCGAACTCGGCCCGGGTCAGCCGCAATGGCCTGCCGTGCAAGGTCGCCGTGCGGGTGGCGAGGTCGGCGGTGAGGTGGCCGGCGATCAGGGGACGCGGTCGCGCTCGGCGGAGGACGGCGCCCAGGAGGGCGTGCAGGGCGGCCGGGGAGCAGGGTTTCGGCAGCAGCGCGTCGGCGGCCGTGGCGACGGCGGGGGACGGTGGGGCGGCGGTGATGGCGAGGACGGGGCGGCCGGATCCGTGGCGGAGCATGGCGATGAGGGCGGGGGCGTCCACATCGGAGGATGCCGGGTCGATGATGATGGCGTCGGGTTTGGGGTTGGCGCGGCGGACCAGGTCGGCCAGGACGCCACCGGCGGCGGCCACGGGGCGGGACTGGACGAGGTGCCCGTACTGGCCGGTGAGGGCGGCGGCCAGGCGGCGGCGGGCGCGGGTGTCGTCGTCGAGGATGACCAGGTTCCACATGATCGGTCCCCTTCTGGAGAGGTGGGGGCAGCCTCGCACGCACGAACGCGCGGGGGTCATAGATCCGGCTATAACCTGGGCTGATGGATCTGGAGTTGCGGCACCTGCGGGCGGTGTGCGCGATCGCCGACGCCGGGAGTCTCACCAAGGCGGCGGCGCGGCTGGGCGTGTCGCAACCGGCGCTGTCGGCGCAGCTGCGGCGGGTCGAGCGGGTCCTCGGCGGTGAGCTGTTCGACCGGGGACGCGGTGGCGCGTGGCCGACGACGCTGGGCGTGCGGACGCTGGAGCGGGTGCGGCCGCTGCTGGCCGAGTTCGACGCCTTCCTGGGCGGCGCGGGGCGGGACGCGGGGTCCGGGCCGCGGTCGCTGCGGATGGGCTCGGCGCACATGGAGTGCGTGGGCACGATGATCGCGCTGGTGCGCGGTTCGCTGTCCGATGTGGACTTCCGTTTGCAGGTCGAGCCCTCCGCGCTGACGCTGACGCAGGGGCTGGAGCACGACCGGCTGGACCTGGCGGTGATCGGCTCGGTCGACGATCACGAGCCGCCGGTGCCGCCGGGGGTGATCCGGCGGGTGCTGGTGCCGCGGGTTCCGGTGCTGCTGGCCATTTCGGGACGGCACCGGCTGGCCGCGCGCGATGAGATCGACCTGGCCGAGCTGGCCGGCGAGGACTGGATCTGCCCGCCGGGGCCGGACGACGGATCGCTGTCCTCGCTGCGGGACGCCTGCCGCCGCGCGGGTTTCGAGCCGCGCGTGAGCTACCAGGTCCCCAGCGGCGGCGGACGGCAGCTCATCGAGAGCGGGCAGGCGGTGGAGCTGGTCGAGCCGACCTCGATCGGGCTGGGCGGGCTGATCGTCAAGCGCCTCAAGGGCGATCCGATGGGGATGCGCATCAGCCTCGCCTGGCGGGCGGGCCGGTTGTCGCCGGACGAGGCCGACGTGGTCTACCGAGCGATCGCCGAGGCGTACACGATCCACGCGCGGGGGAACCCGGTGTTCGCGGCGTGGTGGGCGGCGCATCCGGAGGTGCACCCGTACGCGGGGACGTGACACCGCGAGCCTCCACAAAGGACACCGGCACGGCCTCGATGCGCACTCCCGGAGGCCGTGAGGGTTGCCTCCCGCCCTCCGTTTTAAGGAACCGGCAAGGTGCCCGGCCCGGCGGCTGAACCGCGGGTTAAGGCCCGTTGAGTGGACGGTGACGCGCGGCATACGCTCCAGTCCCCTTGATCCGGCCCGGCAGCCGGCTCGGGGGTGCAATGTCACACGCTATCAACCGGTGCGACCGGCCATAAAGGACGGTCGCCACCCCGCCATTTCCGGTTCATCGCACCATCCCCTGGGAGCACGCACATGTCCTTCGCAAGCAGCATGATCAAACGATCGTCCCTTTTAGGCGGTCTGGTACCGGTACTCGCCCTGTCGGCGGGTCTGCTGTCCGCCCCGGCCTACGCCGATCCGGCTGAGCCCGCCCCGGCCGCCGCGCCGGTTACGGCCGGTGAGTCCGACCACGTCCAGAAGGGACGGACGGACCTCGGCGAGCGCGCGCCGTTCCCGGCGTCCACCGCCGAACTGCGCCGCGACTACGACGACCCGAACAGCGCGGCGGCCGAACCCGCGCGGCCCTCGGCGGCCACGGGACGCTCGCTGGCCGCCGCGTCCTGCACCCCCGGCGACTTCGCCGGGCGCAGCGGCAGCGCGCTGGTCACGTTCATCAAGGCGTCCACGACGTCGTGCATCAACACGTTGTTCAACCTGACCGGGACCAACGCCAACGGCGCGTTCCGCGAGGCGCAGATGGTCACCGTGGCCAACGCGCTGGCGAGCAACGCCTCGGCCTACCCGGGCGACAACTCCACCGCCACCGAGCAGCTGGTGCTGTACCTGCGCGCCGGTTACTACGTCCAGTGGTACTACCCGTCCGATGTCGGCACCTACGGCGCGAGCCTGAAGTCGGCGATCCAGACCGCGCTGGACCGCTTCTTCGCCGACGCCGACAGCTCCAAGGTGACCGACGCCAACGGCGAGATCCTCTCCGAGACGGTGACGCTCATCGATTCCGCGCAGGAGAACGCGCGCTACATCTACGTGGTGAAGCGCCTGCTGACCGCCTACAACGCGTCCTATGACCAGTACTGGTGGATGGTCAACGCGGTCAATAACGTGTACACCGTCCTGTTCCGGGGACATCAGGTGCCCGCGTTCGTGACCGCAGTGCAGAGCGACACCAGCCTGCTGTCGACGCTGCGCCAGTTCGCCGCCGACCACGTCTCCCTCCTGGGCGGCGACAACGCGTTCCTCACCTCCAACGCCGGACGCGAGCTCGGCCGGTTCCTTCAGCACACGGCCCTCCAGGCGACGGCGCGGCCGCTGGTGAAGGACCTCCTCGGGCGCAGCTCCATCACCGGCACCACCGCCCCGCTGTGGGTGGGCGTCGCGGAGATGACCGACTCCTACGACAAGAGCAACTGCTCCTACTACGGCACCTGCGACCTGGCCAACCGGCTGTCGGCCGCCGCGCTGCCCATCTCCTACACGTGCAGCGCCAGCATCAAGATCCGGGCGCAGCAGATGACCTCGGGCGAGCTGGCCTGGGCGTGCAACAGCCTCACCGGGCAGGACGCCTACTTCCACTCCGTGGTGCGCGACGCCGGCCCGGTGGCCAACGACCGCAACACCACCATCGAGGTGAACGTCTTCGACTCCAGCGCCGACTACCAGACCTACGCCGGCGCGATCTTCGGGATCGACACCAACAACGGCGGCATGTACCTGGAGGGCGACCCGTCGGTGGCGGGCAACCAGCCGCGCTTCATCGCCTACGAGGCGGAGTGGCTGCGCCCGGAGTTCGCCATCTGGAACCTGAACCACGAGTACACCCACTACCTCGACGGCCGCTTCGACATGTTCGGCGACTTCGGCGCCGGGATGACCACGCCGACGGTGTGGTGGGTCGAGGGCTTCGCCGAGTACATCTCCTATTCCTACCGCAACATGACCTATGACGCGGCGATCACCGAGGCGGCTAAGAAGACCTACACGCTGTCCACGCTGTTCGACACCACCTACGACAACTCCGACTCGACCCGGATCTACCGCTGGGGCTACCTGGCCGTCCGGTTCATGCTCCAGAGCCACCGCGCCGACATGGACAAGGTGCTCGGGTACTACCGCGCCGGGCAGTGGAGCACCGCCCGCACGTACCTGACCTCCACCGTCGGGACCCGCTACAACGCCGAGTTCTCCACCTGGCTGGGCGCCTGCGGCGCCGGTAACTGCGGCGGCGGTGGCACCACGCCCACGCTGCCCGAGTGCACCGGCTCCGACACCCGGGCCCTGGACAAGGAGTGCGCCCGCAGCAACATCGCGGTCGGCGCCGGGGACCAGAAGTACTTCTACATCTACCTCCCGGCCGGCGTGAGCTCGCTGGAGATCACCTCGACCGGCGGCACCGGCGAGTGCGACCTCTACTACAACGCGAACTCGTGGGCGACCGCCTCGTCCTACACGCAGAAGTCGGCCGGTGCGGGGACCACCGAGAAGATCACGGTCACCAGCCCGGCGAGCGGCTACCGCTACATCAGCCTGGTCGGCGGCACCGGCGGCTGCTCGGGGGTGAGCGTGGGCACGAAGTACTAGCGGGACCTTCATGAGGGGGTGAGCGGCGCGGTCTCCTGGGGACCGCGCCGCTCACGTGCCCACAGCCGGGGCCGGTGGGCGTGGCAGTGCCGCATCCACCGGGCCCGGAACGCCGATAAGGGCGCCGGATCGGTCTCGGGGGTTAAACCGCTCATGGCGCACAATTGCGGCCCGCCGGGGCGGACCGTGAAGTCGTGCGCGGCCAGGTGCGGCGGAGGCGGCAGATCGGCCCCGGTGGCCGGGGCCTGGCCGCCGGTACACGGTGGCTCGTCGCCGCCCCGGGACGAGGCGTAGGCGCGCACGGGGTCCGACAGCCGGTACAGCGCGGTGGTGCCGGTGTAGCGGACGTCGACGAGCGAGGCGTCCACGAGCGCGGCGAGCGCGTCCAGGACCGAAGGGTCGCGGCGGCCCAGCAGCCGCTCGACGGCGTCGACGTCGACGGGGTCGGGTTTGGCCGCCAGGGCGTGCAGCAGCTCCACCGCGCCGCCGGGCAGGACCTCGTAGGACGCGTCGAGCGCGCGGCTCCACACCCGCTCGGGCCCGTCCAGGACACCCAGGAGATCGGCGTCGAGGCGCTCGGCGAGCGCCGAGGGTGAGACGACCCGCAGGCGCGCGGCGGCCAGTTCCAGCGCCAGCGGCAGCCCGCCCAGGCGGCGCGCGACGGGCGCGACGCCCTCGACGGGGTGGCCGCCGCGGGCTTGGGCGGCCCGGCGTTCCAGCAGGCGCACGGCGTCCCCGTCGGCCATCGCGGGCACCGCCCACACCACCTCGCCGGACAGTCCCAGCGGCGCGCGCGACACCAGCAGGAGCCGCACCTCGCGGCATTCGGCGAGCAGGCGGCGGACGAGTTCGCCGTGCTCGGGCCGGGCGTCGTCGAGGACGAGCAGCGCGCGGCGGTGGCGCAGGGTGTCCAGCGCGGTCTCCAGGGAGGACCGGAACGGGTCGGGACGCACCCCCAGCGCGCGGCAGAGGGAGGCGCCCTCGTCGCCGCTGGCCAGGGCGGCGTACCAGACGCCGCCGTGGAAGTCGCCCGAGGCGCGCTCGGCCATCTCTACCGCCACCCGGGTCTTGCCGACCCCGGAGGGCCCGGTGGCCAGGACGAGCCGGTTGCGGCCGATGAGCCAGCGCAGGTGCCGCACCTCGGCCTCGCGGCCGACGAAGTCGGCGTAGGCGGGCAGGTTGTGGCCGCGCCGGTCCTCTGTCCGCGGCGGCGGGAAGTCGACTTCGAGGTCGGCGACGGTGACCTGGAGCAGCCGCTCGGGGTCGTCGAAGCCGCGCAGCCGGTGCAGGCCGAGGTCCTCGGTCTTGATGTCGGTGGGCAGCCGCCCGGTGCGGCGGGCGGCCTCGTAGGTCGCCTGCGAGCACAGGATCTGGCCGCCGTGGGCGGCGTCGCGGACGCGCGCGGCGCGGTGGACGACGTGGGTGGCGTACTCGCCGCCGCTGGGTATCGCCGGTCCGGTGTGCATGCCGATGCGCAGGCGCGGCATGCACGGCTCGCGCCAGCCCGGGCGGAACGGCCACGGGTGGGCCGCCAGGGCCCGCAGGGTCTCCACGGCGGCCGAGATCGCGGTGGCGGCGTCGGCGAAGGCGACGAAAAAACTGTCGCCCTCGGTCAGGAGTTCAGCCCCGGCGCTGCGGCCCAGGACGGCTCTGAGCAACCGTCTGTGGTCGTGCAACACGGTGCGATATTCATCGCCCAGAGAGTGAGCCATCCGGGTCGAGCCTTCGATGTCGGTGAACAAGAAGGTCACCGTCCCACTCGGCAACTGTGTCTCCACAGTGGACTCCTCCGCCCCTGGCGCAATGTCCGGTGCCCGAACATTACGCATCCCCCCGGCCCGTGCCTTCGCCGCGTCGGCCCCCGTCTCACGGCCCGACCCGGCGCGGCCGAGCGCACAACCCGCAAAACGAGGAGACCCGCCTTCCGGTTGCGACCTGACTTATATACCCGCCCATTTTCGGGGTATTCGTCCCGCTTGATGGACGAAATGGACACGCCGACGGTGGCGGGGAGCGGCGGACATCGGCCATACTTCCGGCGTGCCTGGCAAGCCGATCGACCTTCTCAAGACCATCTGGCGCGCGCTCGATCGTGCGCGGAGGACCGTCTGGCGCGCGACAACCCGCGCGGCGCGAGCGACGTCCGTCTACTTGAAACGCCCCGGGGCGAGGTTCGCGACGCAGGTCGCGGTCACCGTCGCGCTGCTGGGCGCGCTGACGCTGCTGGCGGCCTACGTCGTCCCGAAGGCCGGGACGGCCCTGCCGACCAGCGAGCCCTCGACGGCGTCCAGCCAGGCGCCGGTCGCGCTGCCGCCGGGCGCCGAGGCGATCCCGGGCGCGCCGGGCGTCAAGCCCTCGCAGCCCGGTACGTTCCCCGGCTCGCAGCAGCCGACCACCGACACCGGTGCCTCGGCGAGCCTGGCGAACTGGGCGCAGACGATGGGCACCAAGACCGGGATCCCGGCGCGGGCGGTGCAGGCCTACGGGTACGCCGAGGTGCGCGTGAGCGCGCAGCTGCCCGGCTGCCACCTGTCCTGGACGACCCTCGCCGGCATCGGCGTGGTCGAGTCCAATCACGGGCGCGCGCTGACCCCGGCGGGCAAGACGCAGACGCCGATCATCGGCCCGCCCCTGGACGGCACCGCCGGGAACAAGGCGATCCCGGACACCGACAAGGGCGCGCTGGACGGCGACACCAAATGGGACCGCGCGGTCGGCCCGATGCAGTTCATCCCGACCACGTGGAACACCTGGAAGCAGGACGCCGACGGCGACGGGCAGGCCGATCCGCAGGATCTGGACGACGTCGCGCTGGCCGCCGGCCTGTACCTGTGCGCGGGCGGCCGCGACCTGGCGACGGGCAGGGGCTGGTACGACGCGGTGCTGTCGTACAACCACCTCGACGCCTATGTCGTGAAGGTGTACGGATACGCCGATGACTACGGACGGAAGTCGGCGGCCTGAGTGCCCGGGCGCCCCGGTGAGGGGGCGCCGGTCCTCGGCCGCCGTGGACTTCTTCTCCGGACGTCAGCGCTTACGCGGGAGCCAGTCTTCCTCGCGCGGGTCGCGCTCGTCGGTGTCCTGGCCTACGTCCGCGTACGCGTCGACCTCGACGAACTCATCATCGTCGGTCTCCTCGTACTCGTCGTCCGCCGCACCGTCGGTCCCGAGCTCCTGCTGGAGCGCAGAAAAGTCGGTGTTCGGCGAGTGGTACTTCAGCCGCCTGGCCACCTTGGTCTGTTTGGCCTTAGCTCGGCCGCGCCCCATGGCTCGACCCCCTCGCACACAGTCACGGGGTGCCGCAACGGCGACCCCGGAGAACGTCATCTTCTGTCGTGGCCACTACGGTACAGCGCCGCACCAGAACTTGGCATCTCGACCCACCCCAACTAGGGGGCCGAAAAATGCGACATAATGCAGCATAGTTCCGCAGTACGGGCGCCGTCAACCTCGTGATGCGGTAAGCACCACTCTTTGACGGGGGTCGATACCGCGGCGAAAGCGCCCGCCCTCGGCGGTTCGCCGGGTTCGCCCCCGCGTGAAGATCGCGCGTCCCGGGCGTTTTCACGTTCCCGGCCGCGCGGGGATCATGGACGGATGACCGACATCCGCATCCGGCCCGCCGTGGCGGGCGACGATGACGCGCTGCTCGCCCTCGACACGATCTCGTGGGACTCCTCCTCGGGCTTCCCGTCGTTCCGGGAGAAGCATCGGGAGACCTTCTTCGACGAGCGTACGACTCCCGAGACCATCGTCGTCGCCGAACTCGACGGGGTTGTGACCGGTTACTCACGCCTCGTACCCAAGACGCCGATCCCGGAGAACTCCCACGTCCTGGGGATCTTCGGGCTGGCCGTGCATCCGGACGCGCGCGGCAAGGGCGTCGGCGAGGCCCTCGTCCGCGGCACCATCGAGCGCGCCCGGGAGAAGGGCGCGCACAAGCTGGCGCTGCACGTCTTCTCCGTCAACGACGGCGCCCGCCGCCTGTACGAGCGCTGCGGCTTCCGGGTGGAGGCCGTCCTGCGCGACGAGCTGCTCGTCGACGGCGAGTACGTCGACGACGTGCTCATGGCGGTCTTCCTGTGAGCCGCCGCGAGTACGAGTGCGGGCTGGACGTGGCCGTCGACGTCATCGGCGGCAAGTGGAAGCCGCTGATCCTGTGGGCGCTGCACGTGGAGACCCTGCGCTTCGCCGAGCTGCGGCGGGCGATGCCCGGCATCAGCGAGAAGGTCCTGGCGCAGCACCTGCGGGACATGGAGACCGACGGCCTGGTGCACCGCGAGGTCTACGCCGAGGTGCCCCCTCGCGTGGAGTACTCGCTGACGCCGCTGGGCGAGTCCCTCAACGCCGCGCTGGTCCCGCTGGGGCTGTGGGGGGACGAGCACAAGGACGCGATCGTGGAGCGGCGCTGGGGCGGCGAGGAGACGGCCGCCTAGGCGAGCTCCGTCACTGACACCCATATCGCCCGGATGGAACGATCGTGGGACGGGCCGCCCGGCCCGCGCGCCTCGGATGGAGGCGTCACACCCCACCGGAGAGTCCCGATGTCCCAGCTGCACGTCGTCCTCGGCGCCACCGGCGCGATCGGCTCCGCCGTCGCCGCCGAACTCGGTGCGCGCGGGCACCGCGTCCGCGCGGTGAGCCGCGGCGGACCGGGCGTCCGCGCCGACGTCGGCACCGTCGAGGGCGCCACGGCGGCCTGCGCGGGCGCCGACGTGGTCTACCAGTGCGCGCAGCCCCCGTACGCCCGGTGGGCGGCGGAGTTCCCCGCCTTCACCCGCGCGGTCCTGGCCGGGGTCGCGGCGGCGGGCGCGAAGCTCGTCATGGCCGACAACCTGTACATGTACGGCCCGGTGGACGCACCGCTCACCGAGGACCTCCCCGACGCCGCCACCGGCCCCAAGGGCCGCGTCCGCGCCGAGGTCGCGCGCATGGTCCTGGGCGGCGAGGTCCGGGCGACCCTCGGCCGCGCCTCGGACTACTACGGTCCCGGCGGCCTGAACACCATCCTCGGCCCCAACGTCTTCGCCGCGGCGATCGCGGGCAAGACCGCCCGCTGGGTCGGGCCCCTCGACCAGCCGCACACGGTGTCCTACCTGCCCGACATCGCCGCCGGGCTGGTGACCCTCGGCGAACGCGACGAGGCCGACGGCCGCGCCTGGCACCTGCCGGCCGCCCCGCCGGTGACCGGCCGCGAGTTCCTGCGCGCGGTCTGGGACGCCGCCGGCGGCACCCCGAGGTCGGCCGGGCTCGGCCGGGGCCTCCAGCGCGTCCTGGGGCTGGTCAATCCGGTGGTGCGGGAGCTGGGCGAGACCTGGTACCAGCGCGACCGGCCGTTCACCGTGGACGACTCGGCCTACCGCGCGGCCTTCGGGCCGGCGCGGGTGACCGGGGTGGTCGAGGGGGTGGGAGCGACGGTGGAGTGGTTCCGGGGGAGGTAGGGGCTTGGGGGCGGGCCGACCGGGTCGGGTGGGCTGGGCCGCGTCGCGCGGAGCCGGGTGAGACGCGCTCACCCGGCTTCGGGAGGCCGTCACGCCTGGAAGTTATCCACATCGGGCACGTTATCCACAGGTCGCGCGATGGGCCGTTTGGTGGACCACGCGTGGGGCGGGGTTACGTTCGCCCCAGCGGGGCGGGCTTCGGGCCCCCACCAACAGAGTCGCCAGCAACACCACCGGCAGAGCCGCCGTCACCGTGCCCGGCGAAGCCCCGCCCACCGTCCGGGGTCTCACGCCGCCGGTGCCCCGCCCACCGGCGAACGAGTCCCCGCCCCCAAACCAAAAGCGGCGGCCCGAAGGCCGCCGCCACGAAACTCCCGACCCTGTCGAGAACAGGCCCTAGGGCAGCAGGATCGTCCGCAGGCGCCCGACGTTCGCCATGCGGCGCTCGGCGAGGCGGTCGGCGGCGACGGCCGGGGGGACGCCTTCGGCGTCGGCGAGGCGGAGGATCTCGCCGGTGACGTCGAAGATCTTCGAGGCGCGGCGCTTGGCGCGGTCGAAGCTGAAGCCGTCGATCTCGTCGGCGACCTGGATGACGCCGCCGGCGTTGACCACGTAGTCGGGCGCGTAGAGGATGCCGCGCGAGGCGAGGTCCTTCTCCACACCCGGGTGGGCCAGCTGGTTGTTGGCCGCGCCGCAGACGATGGAGGCGTTCAGCACGGGAACGGTCTCGTCGTTCAGGGCGCCGCCGAGGGCGCAGGGGGCGTACACGTCGATGTCGGACGTGATGAGCGCCTCGGTGGTGTCCAGGAAGTCGACCGAGGCGTGGTTGGCCTTCAGCCAGTCGTGGGCCCGCTCGGACACGTCGGTGGCCACCACGCGGGCGCCCTCTTCGAGGAGGTGCCCGATGAGGTGCTTGCCGACCTTGCCGATGCCCGCCACGCCGACGGTGCGACCGGCCAGGCTCGCGTCGCCCCACTTGTGCTGGGCGGCGGCGCGCATGCCCTGGTAGACGCCGAAGGCGGTCAGGACGGAGGAGTCGCCCGCGCCGCCGTGGTCCTCGCTGCGGCCGGTGACGAAGTTCGTCTCCTTGGCCACCACGTCCATGTCCTCGACGTAGGTGCCGACGTCGCAGGCGGTGATGTAACGGCCGCCGAGGGATTCGACGAAGCGGCCGTAGGCGCGCAGGAGTTCCTCGGACTTGTCGGTCCCCGGGTCGCCCCAGATGACCGCCTTGCCGCCGCCGAGGTCGAGTCCGGCCACGGCGTTCTTGTAGGCCATGCCACGAGAGAGGTCGAGCGCGTCGTGGAGCGCCTCCTCTTCGGTGGCGTAAGGGTAGAAACGGGTACCGCCCAGGGCCGGGCCGAGTGCCGTCGAATAGACGGCGATGATCGCGCGCAGCCCGGAGTGCTTGTCCTGGCAGAAGACCACCTGTTCGTGGCCGCTGAGGTTCTCCGGCGCCGTGAATACGCCCATTACTTCTCCCATAGAAGGATGTCCGGCGCGACGGTCTTCGTGGGACCGCCTCGCGTGCTGGCCGGCAGGGGTGCAGCCGACAGGGGAAAGGCTAACCCTGTACCTTCCTTCCGGCTGGGATGGGATGCCTGGTAGACCGCATGGTGGACGCGGCACCAAGCGATATCAAACCGTTACATTCGGGCGGTACGGGCAGCGGTCCGGAAATTTCCCGAGTTTCTTCGGACCCCTCGGCCCAACCAGTTTCGGCCGTTCGGCCCATGTCGGACATCGGGGACAGGCCGGACGATGGTCTTGCGCCGGTCGGCCGAGTGCGGCGACTGTGTGTGATGACAGACCTGTGGAGGAGTAACACAATGGCATCTCGTACTCACGAGCCCGAGCCGCTGCTGACCCCGGCCGAAGTGGCCACCATGTTCCGTGTCGACCCGAAGACGGTGACGCGGTGGGCCAAGGCGGGCAAGCTCAGCGCGATCCGCACGCTCGGCGGTCACCGCCGCTACCGCGAGTCGGAAGTGCGCGCGCTGCTCCAGGGCCAGATCCCGTCGCAGCGGGAGTCGGTGGACTAGACCCGGCTATCCGACGCGCGCAGCCCGAGCCCGCGCGTCCCGGCAATACCGAGCTTTAAAGAACTTGAGTTCGAAAAGCACCAACAGCTTCATCCCCTCACGACAGCGGCCCACCCGGCAAGGGTGGGTCGCTGTCGTTGTAGTGGGGAACGCGCGCATTCGCCAATGCCCGTCACAATGGCGTGCCGCCATTCGGGCGCCGATCCGCCCGCCGCGTTCTCGCCCGGCCGGTTTCTTCGGCGTGAATCCGGCCGTGTGACCGCGCCGGTCCGTCGATCCAGACGACAGAATGTCCTCAGGAGGACGCACCCGGGCACGCATCGGGCGAAGCCTCCCAGGGCGGTTCACGGACGCAAGGGGGCGTCCGCACGCGTGCGACGGGGAAGGAGCGGTTCATGCACGGCGCTTCCGGCGCGAGTCCGCGCCCGTTCACCGACACCTTCGGCGGACGGCTCACCGGGTCCCTGGCCGTCCTCGGGGTGGTCCTGGCGATAGCCCTGGGGCTGCCCGCGCTGAACCTGATGATCCCGGGCATCGAGGACGTCGGCGGCGCCCGCGTCGAACTCGGCCACGGCGTGTGGTTCACCGCCCCCGAGAACACCAGCCGCGACGTCGGCCACGACCGCCCCAACACCGTCCAGCTCACCGTCGACGACGCCCTGGTCACCGCCACCACGCGCGCCTACCAGCGCTCGGCGCAGGACTTCGCCGAGGCGGTCCGCGAGGAGCTGAAGAGCCGCCCGGGCCTCCAGCTGACCGGCTCGGAGCGTTCCTTCGCCACCGCCGCCGGCGTCCCGGGCGTCCGGCTGGAATTCCATTCGCCCAGCCAGGAGGGATACCTCCTGATTCTGGTCCACAATGGAATCGCGGTGGACGTGACGGTGTCCGGTAACGGCCGGCGGGGCCCGGAGGACGGCACCTACGCGCGCCTGGACGACGCGCTGGCCACCCTCACCTTCGACGAGGCACGACCGTGAGCCGGGACGGGGACGCGACGTGACCGGTGAGACCTACGACGTCCGGCCCACTCCCCCGGACTCCACGCAGTGGTTCGACCCGCGCAACCCCGCGCTGTGGGTGTTCATCGCCCTCGCCCTGCCCGGGCTGTGGCTGCTGAGCGGCTCGGTCCGCATCGCCTTCACCGCCTACCCCTCGGCCGCCACCGCCGCCGCGGTCCTGTTCACCGCTTACACCGTGCCGTTCATCATCGTCCTGCGCCGCCTGGACTACCTGGAGCGCGAACCCCCGGTGCTGACCGCGATGGCCTTCGGCTGGGGCGGCGTGGTGGCGTCCATGGCGGCCGTGGACGGCGGCCACGCCGTGCAGGGGATGCTCGCCAAGCTCGTCTCCCCGACCTTCGCCGCCACGTGGGGGCCCGCCATCGGCCCACCGGCCATCGAGGAGGTCCTCAAGGCCCTCGGCGTGGTCCTGGTGGTGCTGCTGGCCCGCGCGCACGTCAACTCCACCGTCGACGGGTTCGTCTACGGCGCCTTCGTCGGCCTGGGCTTCCAGGTCGTGGAGGACTTCGTGTACGCCGTGGGCGCCACCGCCTGGTCGCGCGGCGGCGACGACATCGCCCCGGTCATCTCCACGTTCATCGTCCGCGGCTTCCTCACCGGCCTGTGGAGCCACACCGTCTTCACCGCCCTCGCCGGAGGCGGCATCGCCTACGCCGTGGTCAACACACGTCTGCCCATGGCCCGCCGCTTCGGCGTGGCCGCCGGGGCCGTGGGCGCCGCCATCGCCGCGCACGCCCTGTGGAACTCACCCCTGCTGCGCGACGGCTTCGGCTTCGGCGGCATCGGCATCGTCGGCGCCCTGTTCATCAAGGGCCTGCCGGTGTTCCTGCTGGTCTGGTTCCTGTTCTCGCGCGCCTACCGCACCGAGGCCGCCTACTACGGCGAGCAGCTCGCCCAGTACGACGGCACGCCCCTGGTCCGCCCCGGCGAGCTCACCGCCCTGCTGTCCTACCGCGAGCGCGAGGCCGCGCGGCGGCACGCGCAGTCCCTCAAGGGCCGCAAGGGGACGCGCGCGGCGCAGGCCGTCCGGCGGCTCCAGCACCTCCAGACGCGCCTGTCGGTGCTGTCCTCGCGCTACCCCGAGTCGCCCAAGTGGGTCCTGGAGACCCTCCAGAACCCGCCCACCCACCAGTGGCTCCAGAGCGAACGCGCGCGCCTGGGCGGCCTGGCCGCCCGCCGCGAGCTGCCCCCGGCGCGGCGGCGCGAGCAGCTGCACCGCGTCGCCGTCCAGCGCTGCGTGGTGGACCTGCTGGCGCAGCGCTCCCGGCTGGAGCACCTGGACCTGCCGGTCGCCGTCGGCACCAACCAGAAGCGCTCGCCGATGGCGCCGTGGGCGCTGGGCCTGGCCGTCCTGGGCGTCCTGGTGCCCGGCGCGGGCGCGTTCGCGATCGTGGCGGCGCTCATGGCCACGCGCGGGCACCTGCCGAGCGACGGGCTGGCCGTGGCGGCCTTCGCGGTGGGCGCGCTGACCACGACGGGGTGGCTGCTGGCCTTCGTCCTGCTGCGGCTGGGCGCGGGCTAAACGCTCCGGGCCGTGGCGGCGACGCGGATGCCGAGGGCGACCAGCACCGAGCCGGTGACGGCGTCGATGACCCGGCGCACCTTCGGGCGGCGCAGGAACGTCCGGAACGCGCCGACCAGGTTGGACACCCCGACGTACCAGACGAGGGTGATCCCCGAGGCGATCGCGCCGAGCAGCACCACCAGGCCCGGGCCCGGGTCGTCGCCGAGGAACTGCGGGACCAGCGCCAGGTAGATCGCGGCGGCCTTCGGGTTGAGGACGTTGCACAGCAGGCCCTGCCGGAACGCCCGCCACACCGGCAGGCGGGGCGCGGCCGCCACCGGGGCGTCCACGGTCTTCTCGCCTCTGCGGGCGGCCTCCCGCAGCGCCTTGACGCCCAGGTACAGCAGGTAGAGGGCGCCGACGCCCTTGACCACGGCGTAGGCGATCGCCGAGGCGGCCAGCAGCGCCGCCAGGCCCGTCGCGGTGGCCACCATCCAGCCGAAGATGCCCACGGAGATGCCCAGGCTGGTCGCCGAGCCCGCCACGCGCCCGGAGACCGCGGCCTGGCGGACCACCATGGCGAAGTCCGGGCCGGGAGAGATGGTGCCGACGGCGATGATCCCGATGAAGGCGAGCAGGTGCGGGGTGGAAATCACTGGCGTCCCCCTTGGACGGTCCGGCAGGATCCGAATATGTCCATACTCCACGATCTGGTGATCGACGCCGCTCACCCCGCGTCGCTGGCCCGGTTCTGGGCCGCGGCGCTGGACGGGTACGAGATCGCGCCCTACGACGACGCCGAGATCGCCCGGCTGGCGGCCAACGGGATCTTCGACATCGAGGACGACCCCTCGGTGCTGCTGGTGCGCGAGGACGGCGGGGAGCCGCGCGTCATCATCCAGCTGGTGCCGGAGGGCAAGGCGGCCAAGAACCGCGTCCACCTCGACCTGCGCTCGGCCGATCACGACGCCGAGCTCGCGCGGCTGGGCGGGCTGGGCGCGCGGGTCCTGGAAGACTACGCGGGCCACACGACGCTGGCCGATCCCGAGGGGAACGAGTTCTGCCTCATCCGCCCCTCATGAGCCGCCGTAGCCCTTGGGGAACGACTCGGTGTAGTGCTCGCACTCGTACTTGAGGATCGCGTAGGCGTAGAAGTCATCGGCGACGTCGCGCGTCCACAGCTGGAAGGTGTGGTCGCCGCCGTCGCTGGTGAGCACGTCGAGGATGCCGCCGGTCAGGCCGCGGCTGAAATGGGCGTAGGTGATCGTGTCGAGGTCGAACTCGACGCCCTGGATGTAGAAGCGCTTGCCCATGGCCGCCTCCCGCGTGTGACCTTCGAGGCTACGCGCGAAACGGACGAACGGACAGTAGCGGTGCGATGTCTCACCTTCAGCGGACATCCACCCTGGTCGCCGTGGGCCGTCCGGGCGGGCGGCTCCGCCGTCCGGGTGGGCCAAATCGGGCCTTAAGGCCCTGAACCCGCATCCCCCGGTTCCATGTCGGGCCCGGGGCCGGTAGGTTGCGGAATCGTGAACCCCGTTCCCGTGAAGATCAAGGTGGGCGCCCTCGTCCTTCTGGGTGGCTGCGCCGTGGTCGCGCTCCTCGCGGGAACCGCGCTCATCCCGTCCAACGCCGCCGCCATCGCCATCGTCGCGCTGGCGCCCCTCATGCCGGTCGCCTTCGCGATGCGCGCGGCGCCCGTCTCCCGCGTCCCCACGGCGGCGGTGCTGCTGATGGCGCTGTGGATGTTCGGGGTGGTCTCGGTGGCGAAGCTGCCGGTCGTGGTCCTCGACCTGGCCGGGGTGCAGATCACCGCCCGCGTCCTGGACTTCGAGGGCACCACCGACGACGCCGGAGCGGGCCCGAACACCTACCGCGTGGTCGACGGCGACGGCCGCGACCTGCCCGGTCACCTCACCGCGAAGTCGGCGATCTCCTACGGCGCCCGCGTCGAGGTCGTCGCCGACCGCTGGTGGCTGATGGACCCGATGGTGCCGAAGGAGCTGCGCCCGGGCAGCGGCTGGAAGTGGCTCGGCGCGATGACCGTGCTCGGCGCGGGCGCGACCGGGACGTGCCTGTGGCTGCTGCGGCGGGCGCGGCCGGAGCGGGAGAACCCCGCGCCGAAGATCCCGGAGGCCGCGCGCGCGGGGTGAGGGCGGGCCGCGCGGCGGGACGTTCGCCGTGACCGCGGACGCCTGAAACGCCCGGGCGGCGCACGTCGCCGCGTCGGCCTCGGGTCTTCGCGCACCGGCGTACCGACGGCGTCTCGGCGAACCCGATACCCCTCGCCACACCGCTCTCCCGGCCACCTGCGACACCGGTACGAGGCCGGCAGACCGGCTCGCGAGAAGCCGTCTCGTACCCACGGACGCCCTCGCCCACCCCCGCCCGGCGGGTGGTCCACTGGAACCGGTGACCGCGCGGCGCATTCGGCTCACGCGGGTTGACGAGCCACCCGCAGCCGGGCCGCCCTCCCACTCGCACCCCCGTCAACGCGAAACGCCGCCGCGTCCAGCGCGACGGCGTTTCCCTTCAGTCGGTGCGAGTCCGGTCCGGTGGAGCCGGTCAGCGGTAGAGCTCGGTGCAGAGCGTGACGTCCAGGCTCGTGCTGATCGGGCTCTGGACCTTGTACCAGAACTCGGTGCGGGTCTGGTCGCACTTCTTCTCGTCGTAGACGCCGTCGAGGCGGTCGAAGACCTTGTAGACCAGGTCGCCCTTCTTACAGGAGGGCATCAGCTCGGCGGTGTAGTTGTTCTCCGAGACCTTGGTCGCCTGGAGGCAGTCGCCGACCTGCGCGTTGACCGGGTCGGTCAGGTCGATCGGGTCGTCGGTGGGGGTCTTCGACGGGGTCGGCGACACCGTCGGCGAGACCACGTTGTTGCCCGGGTTGGCGTTCTTGTTGTCGCCGCCCTGGGACGCGAAGTACCAGATGGCGCCGCCGCCGAGGACCAGCACGACGAGCACGATGATGCCGGCGATCAGCGGGCCGGAGCTGGAGCTCTTCTGCGGGGGCGGCGGGACGGGCGAGTTCCACTGTGGCTGGCCGTACGGCGGAGCCGACGTGGGCCCGTAAGGGGGCGCCGAGGTCGGGCCGTAGGAGGGCGGCGCCGACGTGGGGTTGTACGGGTCGGTGTGGCCGTACGCGGGCGGCTGGGCGTAGGGATCGGCGGGCGGCTGCTGGCCGTAAGGGTCGGCCGGGGGCTGCTGGCCGTAAGGGTCGGCCGGGGGCTGCTGGCCGTACTGGGGCTGCCCGTACTGAGGCTGCTGGGGCTGCTGCGGCTGGCCGTACGGATCCGTCCCACCGTAAGGCTGCTGCTGGCCGTACGGGTCCTGGCCGTAGCCACCACCCGGGGGCGGTCCGTAGTTGGACATGCCGTCTCCTCTTGAGGGGATGCTCTTGTGCACACGGTAACTCGCCCTGACAAGTTTGCCATTAACGACCGTCCATGTTCCCAGCATGGAAGCCTGATCCGGCACACGGCTACAGCCCTATCGGGACGTATTCGAAAAACGCGATAGAGCCTTAGAGGACACTGACTAGAGCAGCCGCGGCTGCTGCATCTGCCGCTCACCACCGGGGACGTGCCCGTACACCCGCACCAGTCCCGTGTCGATCTCGGCCAGCAACGGCGAGACCGGGCCGGTGTGCGTCAGGTACGCCAGGTCCCGCGCCCGCGACAGCGCCACGAACAGCCGCCGCCGGCCGGCCGTGGTCATCGGGACCGACGAGGCGTCCACCCCCGGCACCACCACGACGCGGAACTCGCGCCCCACCGCCTCCCGCAGCGGCAGCGAGGTCGCCCCCGCCACCGGGCGGGCGGCGTCCAGCCACAGCACGCCGATCGCGGCCGCCGGGACGCCCAGGCGGCCCAGCTTCCCGATCAGCTCCTCCATCACGCCCTGCTCCTCGGCCGGATCGGCCGCCGCGTACCGCTGGACCGCGGGCTGCCCCGTGGTCGCCCGGCGGCACGGCTGCAACAGGCGCGAGCGCGCGACCCCCACCGGCGACACCAGGAGCGAGGCCGCCGCCAGGATCGTCTCCAGGCTCCGGTAATTGCGAGTGAGGCGCACCACACGGGTGTCCACGTGCCCCTCGGTGAAGCGCTCCAGCAGCCCGGGACCGTCCTCGCCGAGGGCCTGGTCGGCGTCGCCGGTGACGTAGACGAACTCGCCGTCCAGCCCGCACAGGACCTCGTACTCGGCGGCCGTGTAGTCGTGCAGGTCGTCGGCGAAGACGTGCCGCCACGGCTCGGCGCCGGCCAGCTCGGCCAGCGGGGCGACGGTGACGCCTTCGGCGCGCTCGCCCAGCAGGCGCTCCAGCAGCCCGCGGAACTCGGCGGCGGCGCGCGGGGTCCGGGTGACGGCGACGCACTCGCGTGCGGGCGTGCCCAGGTCGGCGACCAGGTAGGCGAGCCGGTGGGCGAGCGTGTGCGTCTTGCCCGTGCCCGGCCCGGCGCTGATCAGCAGCGGTCCCGGGGAGGCCGAGGCCGCCACGCGCTGCATCATGTCGAGCCGGTCGAGCAGGCCCGTGCCGACCTCCTCCATGCCCGACAGGGGCGGTCCGGGGACGGCCGCGGCGGTCGCCCGCTGCGGTTCCAGGACCGGGTCGGGCAGGGGGACGTACACGTCGGTCGGCTGGGAGCGGCGCGGCGCGGCGCGGCGGCGTCGCGACACCCGTGCGCCCTCCGGGAGGGCGAACAGGCCGTCCGGTTCCTCGGCTCGTGTGTCCACGGTGAAATCCTGCCATTCGCCGCGCGCGGGAGAGGATAAGGTGCGGCTGGCGTAGCCGCGCCGAGGCTACCGATGAGTAACATGTGTGAGACCTGAACCTCACCGAGGAGGACCCGAATGGACGCCCTGAACGTCGTGGCGCTCGCGATCGTGGCGGTGGTGACCGCGGCGGCCGTCGCGATGGTGGTCCGCACCGCGCGGCGCATGATCACCGTGATCCGCCTGGGCGCCTCGGACTCCACGCGCACCGACCGCGCCGGGCAGCGCGTCAAGACGCTGCTCAAGGAGACCCTCGGGCACACCCGGATGCTCCAGTGGAGCGTGGTCGGCGCCGCCCACTGGTTCGTGTTCATCGCCTTCGGCGCGCTGCTGCCGAGCCTGGTCGAGGCCTACCTCCAGACGATCGACCCCGAGTGGTCCATCCCCTGGTTCTCGCACTGGCCGGTGTGGACGCTCGGCTCGGAGCTCATCGCCATCACGATGCTCCTGGGCATCCTGACGCTCATCGTGATCCGCCAGCTGAACCTGCCGTCCCGACGCGCCAAGTCGCGCTTCGAGGGCTCCCGCATGGGGCGGGCGTACTACGTCGAGATCACCATCGTGTGCATCGGCGTCTTCGAGTTCCTGCTGCGCGCGCTGGTCATCGCCGAAGGCGCCGACATCCCCGCCTGGGCCTCCCCCATCGGCTACGGCCTGTCGAAGGTCTTCACCGCCGGGGACGGCGTGCTGACCGCGATCACGATCGCCGCCGTCGTCAAGATCCTCATCTCGATGGCCTGGTTCATGGTCATCGCCCGCAACATCACCATGGGCGTCGCCTGGCACCGCTTCACCGCCTTCTTCAACATCTACTTCAAGCGCAACCCCGAAGGCGTCGCCCTGGGCGCGCTCAAACCGATGACGGTCAACGGCGAGAAGCTCGACTTCGAGACCGCCGACCCCGAGAAGGACCCCTTCGGCGTCGGCCAGGTCGAGCAGTTCACCTGGAAGGGCCTGCTCGACTTCAGCACCTGCACCGAATGCGGCCGCTGCCAGTCGCAGTGCCCGGCCTGGAACACCGACAAGCCGCTGTCGCCGAAGCTGCTGATGATGAACCTGCGCGACCACGCCTACGCCAAGGCGCCCTACCTGCTGGCCGGCGGCCGCAAGGACGCCATGGGCGAGGAGACCGCCACCGAGGACCAGCTCGCCGGCGTCAACGTCCTCGCCCTGGCCGAGGCCAACCGCCCGCTGGTCGGGCCGCTGGCCGACGGCGGCGTCATCGACCCCGACGTCCTGTGGTCCTGCACCACCTGCGGCGCCTGCGTCGAGCAGTGCCCGGTCGACATCGAGCACGTCGACCACATCATCGACATGCGCCGCCACCAGGTCATGATCGAGTCGGCCTTCCCCGCCGAGGCCGGGACGATGCTGCGCAACCTGGAGACCAAGGGCAACCCCTGGGGCGCCAACCCCAGCACCCGCGAGGACTGGACCAAGGGCCTGGACTTCGAGGTCCCCCGCGCCGAAGGCCCCTCCGACGAGTGGGACTACCTGTTCTGGGTCGGCTGCGCCGGCGCCTTCGACGACCGCGCCAAGAAGACCACCCGCGCGGTGGCCACGCTCCTCCACGAGGCCGGCGTCAAGTTCGCCATCCTCGGCAACGGCGAGGGCTGCACCGGCGACCCCGCCCGCCGCATGGGCAACGAGTTCCTGTTCTCCATGCTCGCCGAGGCCAACGTGGAGACCCTGAACGAGCTCGGCCTGCACGAGTCGAAGAAGACCAAGATCGTGGCCACGTGCCCGCACTGCCTCAACTCCCTCGGCAACGAGTACGCGCAGATGGGCGGCGACTACACCGTCGTCCACCACACCCAGCTCCTCGCCCAGCTCGTCGCCGACGGCCAGCTCACCCCCGTGTCCAAGGTCGACGGCGGCCTCACCTACCACGACCCCTGCTACCTCGGCCGCCACAACCGCGTCTTCACCCCGCCGCGCGAGGTCCTCGGCGCGGTCGCCGAAGGCGGCCTCACCGAGATGCCGCGCAACTCCGAGCGGTCCTTCTGCTGCGGCGCCGGCGGCGCGCGCATGTGGATGGAGGAGACCATCGGCACGCGCATCAACATCAACCGCACCGAAGAGGCCCTCGACACCGGCGCGCGGACGATCGCCGTCGGGTGCCCGTTCTGCGCCACCATGCTCGGCGACGGCGTCAACGCCAAGAACGAAGGCGAGCGCGTCGAGGTCGTCGACGTCGCCCAGGTGCTCCTGCGCAGCGTGCGGGGCACCGACTAGAACCACCCGGACGGCCCGCCCCGCACCCGGGGGCGGGCCGTCCGCACACCCACGGATGCCTCCCCGGCCCTTCCGAAGTCGCGCCGATGTCAGTAACCTTCCGCTCTGTGGCTGACGCGGCTAAGAAACCGTTCTGGCGCACCCGCAAAGGGATGCTGCTCATCGCCGGGGCGATCATCGTCGCGGTCATCGTGGCCAAGGCGAAGGAGGAACCCTTCCCGCCCAAGCCCGACTGCTCCAAGGTCTCCCTGGTCGCCGCCGACTCGCGCGTGCGCATCGGGCAGGACCTGTTCTTCGTCGTCCTCGGCCCCGACGACGGCCGCAAGTACACCGTCACCCTGGGCGTCGACGAGCTGACGCGCGGCACGCCGTCCTCGATGGTCATCGACAAGGCCGAGGACAAAGCCGAGGACAAGGCCGTCATCCTCGCCGACAATCTGACGATCACCGGGTGCCTGCGCCCGCAGCAGGTCACCATGGAACTGCCCTTCGGCGAGTACACGATCCGCCTGTGGGACACGACCGACGCCGAGCCCAAGAAGGTCGCCGAGCTCGTCGTCAACAGTGACGGTTAGACTCCGGCCCGTGAGGTGGTCTGAATAGACGACGTCTGGCTAACCGCCGTTCCCCTGCTGGTCTTCGTGCTGCTCACGGCGGGGAACGCGTTCTTCGTGGCCGCCGAGTACGCCCTCGTCACCGTCGACCGGCCCACCGTGGAGGCCGCCGCCGAGGCCGGGGACCGCCGCGCCAAGTCCGTCTCGGCCGCGCTGCGCCGCCTGTCCTTCCAGCTGTCCGGCGCGCAACTCGGCATCACCATCACCGCCCTGCTCACCGGCTACCTCGCGCAGCCGGCCATCGCGCGCATCGTCGAACCCGCCCTGGGCTTCCTCGGCTCCGCCGCGCCCGGCGTGGCCACCGCCTGCGCGATCGTCATCGCGATGCTCGTGTCCACCGTCTTCGGCGAGCTCGTGCCCAAGAACGCCGCGCTCGCCCGGTCCATGCCCCTCGCGCGCGCCACCGCCGGTCCGCTGCGGGTGTTCTCCACGATCTTCGGGTGGCTCATCGCCATCCTCAACGGGAGCGCCAACTGGCTCGTGCGGCGCATGGGCATCGAGCCGCAGGAAGAACTGGCCACCGCGCGCAGCCGCCAGGAACTGGGGCTCCTCGCGGTCAACTCCGGGCAGGCCGGGACCCTGTCGCCGGACATGGCGCGCCTGCTGCGCCGCAGCGTCCGCTTCAACGAGAAACGCGCCGCCGAGGCCATGACACCCCGCGTGGACGTCGAGGGGCTGCCCGTGGAGGCCACCGTCGCCGACCTGTTCGCCGCCGTCGCCGGGACAGGGCACTCCCGCTTCCCCGTCTACGCCGACGACATCGACACCGTCGTCGGCATCGTCAGCGTCAACGACGCCCTCGGCGTCGCGCCGGACCTGCGGGCGTCCACACTGGTCCGCTCCGTGGCCCGCGAACCCGTGTTCGTGCCCGAGCACCTCGACCTCGACTCCCTCCTCGCGCGGCTGCGCGAGTCCGGCGACGACATCGCCGTCGTCGTCGACGAGTACGGCGGCACCGACGGCGTGGTCACCATCGAGGACCTCGTCGAGGAACTCGTCGGAGAGATCTCCGACGAGCACGACTTCGACGAACACGACGTCATCGACGCCGATGCCTACCTCGCCGCCACCAGCGAGCCCTTCGAGGTGGACGGCGTCCTGCGCGCCGACGAACTCGCCGAGCAGACCGGCTTCGAGATGCCCGACGGCCCCTACGAGACCCTCGCCGGGTTCATCATGTCGCTGCTCGGGCACATCCCAGTCGCCGGCGAGGTCTGCGACTACGAGGGCTGGGAGTTCCACGTGGTCGAAGTCGACCGCCACCGCATCGAACGGGTCGTCGTCGTCCCGCCGCCCGCCGAGGAGGACGGCGCGTGGGACTAGTCGTCACCCTCGTCCTGCTCATCGGGAACGCGTTCTTCGTGGGCGCCGAATTCGCGCTCATCGCCTCCCGGCCCACCACCCTGGAACCCGAGGCGGAGTCCTCCCGGCGCGTCCGGTGGGCCCTGTCGGCGATGGGGCAACTGCCCACCATGATCGCCGGCGTCCAGCTCGGCATCACCATCTGCACCCTCGGGCTCGGCGCGGTCGCCGAACCCGCCATCGCCCACCTCCTCGAACCCATCGCGGAATGGGCGGGCCTGCCCGAACGCATGGTCCACCCCGTCGCGCTGATCGTCGCGCTCACCTTCGTCACCTACATGCACACCGTGTTCGGCGAGATGGTGCCGAAGAACCTCGCGCTCGCCGGGCCCGAGAAGTCCGTGGTCTGGCTCGGACCGCCCATGCTCGCCTTCTGCGCCGCCACCAAACCGCTGCTGGTGGCGATGAAGGCGATCTCGGCGTGGATCCTGCGCCGCTTCGGCATCGAGGCCACCGAATCGGTGAAGAGCACCTACACCGTCGACGAGTTCGCCGGGCTCATCTCCGAATCCCAGGCCGAAGGGCTCCTGGAGGACGCCGACCACGCCCGCCTCTCCGGCGCCCTCGCCCTCGGGCGCAGCACCGCCGGCGAGGCGATGCGGCCCTGGGCGTCGGTCGTCACCGTCACCGACGACCTCACCAACGGCGACCTGGAGGCCCTCGCCTACCGCAACGACATGTCCCGCTTCCCCGTCGTCGCCCGGCAAGGACGCCGCGTGCGCGGCTTCGTCCACATCAAGGACGTCATCGGCGCCGACCGCGACGCCCGCATCGCCGACGGCGTCATCCGGCCCCTGCCGGTGGTGGCGCGCGACCGGATGCTGGGGGACCTGCTGCCGCAGATGCGGCGGGCGGCGGTGCACATCGTCCTGGTGGCCGAGGCGGGGGCGCCGCTGGGGATCGTGACGCTGGACGACGTGCTGGAGGCGCTGGTGGGGAGGTAGGGGTGAGCCCGGCGGCACTGTTGGCTGGTCTGACCCCGGCTACCGGTTCGGCGTTCCGACTCCGGCTACCCGGTTCGGCGCTCCGACTCCGGCTGCCCAGTTCGGCGTTCTGACTCCGTCGACTCTGTTTACTGCTCTGACTCCGTCAGCTCTGTTCGCCGTCCCGACCCCGGCTGCCCGGTTCGGCGTTCTGACTCCGTCAACTCTGTTTGCTGTTCCGACTCCGTCGGAAAGACGACACAAATCGGGTTCCTTCGATACATTAGGGGGGACCAGCACGTACCGGACTTCCGAAGGGGAGACGGAATGTGGAGCGGACGTGTATGGGCGATCATCGCCGCGGTGGCGTTGCTGGTGGCGGGAGTGGTGACCTTCTTCGCCATGCCCGCCGATGCCGCGGAACGAAGCCCTGAACAGACCTGGCAGACGAAGTGACGACAGGCCCCGGCCAGCGCCGGGGCCGCTTACTTTGCCGGGCCTAAGTACCCTTCAGTGGACGGACCGCCCCGGTCTGGAGTTTCACCGCAGGGAATGGGAGAACATGAACCGCTTCACGCGCCGGACTATGACGATCGCGGCGGCGGGGGTCATCGCCCTCTCCGCGCTGACCGCCTGTGGCGCGGCGGAACAGGCGATGGACTGCGCCAACCTCGTCTCCGTCGTCGAAGGAGCCGCCGGAGCCATCGGCGGAGACCCCTCCAGCGTCAAGGCCCAGAGCGACAAGCTCCGCGAACAGGCCAACGGCATCGGCGACGCCGACCTCGCATCGGCCGTCAACACGCTCGCCGACTCCCTGGACCGCCTGGCGACCCTCCAGGACAAGAGCATCAACAACCCGACGTCGCTGACCTCGCAGGAGATGAGCGAACTCTCCGCGCTCCCCGGCAAGATCACCGACCAGGTCGGCACCATCAGCGGAAAGTGCACCGACGTCACCAGCTGACCGACCGGCACACCCGACGCCCGGCGGCCGCCGGGCGCGCATGACGGACGAGCCCCCGCCCCGGCGGGGGCTTTGTCATCCGCCCGAGAGCCGCGTCCCGGCGTCCCGCGTCCCCCACAAGTCCCACCCGTCACACCTCTCGCGTCCCCCTCCAGTTCCACCGCGACCGCCCGGACCTCACCCCCGGGTACCCCGCCCTCACCCACTTCCGGCGCACTGGCCCCCGGTTGGGAGACTGGCGGGCGTGTGGAGACTCGAAGCCCGGCGCGGACTGACCGTCGACCTGATCCTCTACGGCGTTTCGGCCGCTTTCGCCGGATACACCGCCGTCTTCTCGACGCTGCCCGCGCACCGGCTCTGGGGATCCATCGCCGTCGGCGGTTATCTCCCGGCCGCGCTGGTGACCGCGCTGCTGCTCACGCGGCCGGTGATCGCGCTGAGCAGCCGCGTCATGATCCTGGTGGGCACGTTCACCGCGACCACGGTGTTCCCGCTGCTCGCCGAGGCGATCGCACGGGCGGGAGGCACCGCCGGGCGGGCGCAGGAGGAAGTCGCGGTGGTCGAGCAGTCGGGCGTCCGGTTGCTCGAACACGGGACGCCGTACCTGGACCGGGACGCGATCGCCGCGCTCCCCGACCCGCTGCTCGGGTACAACCCGTACCAGCCGGGCATGTCCGTTTTCGGGCTGCCGCGCGCGGTCTTCGGCGGCGGGTGGCTCACCGACGCGCGGGTCTGGTTCGCGGTGGTGACCGTCGGCGCGGTGCTGCTGGCGCTGCGCCTGCTGCGGCGGGACGGGGCGTCGGTCTCGTCGCTGATCCGGGCCGCGCAGGCGGTCACCGTGCTGCCGGTGTGCGCGCTGACGCTGGCCACGGGCGGCGACGACCTGCCGGTCCTCGCGCTGAGCCTGCTCGCGCTGGCGCTGTGCGCGTCCGGGCGGTGGACGTGGGGAGCGGTCGCGGTGGGCGCGGCGGCGGCCATGAAGCTGTTCGCGTGGCCGGTGCTGGTCGTGCTGGCGGTCTGGGCGATCACGAACCGCAAGTGGCGGGTGTTCATCCCCGTGGCGGTAGTGATCCCCGTCGCGGTCATGATCCCGGCGCTGCTGGTGGACCCGTCGGCGATGGCGGAGAACCTCATCGCGTTCCCGACCGGTCACGGACTGGTCGCCTCGCCCGCCGCCAGCCCCTTCCCGGGGCACCTGATCGCCGAGAACGTGCCCGGCGGACGGGCGATCGCGCTGGTCCTGCTCGTGCTGAGCGCCCTCGCGCTGGGTGTGTGGGTGCTGCGGAAACCGCCGCGCGACATGGCGCGGGCCGCGATCGTCATCGCCACCGGACTGCTCGCCGCGATCCTCCTCATGCCCGCCACCCGCTTCGGATACCTGCTGTACCCGGCGGCTTTCGCGGTGTGGGCGCTCCCGGCGAGATCCATTCTCGGCGCGGACCGGGTACCGTCGTGGGATGGAGATGACCTGCCCCAAGTGCCACGGCCGGATGCGCCAGTTTGAGCGCAGTGGCGTCCACATCGACCAATGCACCGAGTGCCGTGGGATCTTCCTGGACCGTGGCGAGCTCGAACACCTCATCGACGCGGAGAACCGCCTGAACGCGCCTCCGCCGCCCCGCCCCGCCGCTTCGCCGGCTCCCCCGCCGCCGCCCGCCGCGCCGTACCCGCCGCAGTACGCCCCGGCTCCGCCGCCGCCCCACGCCGCTCCTTACGGCGGTTACGGGCACGGCCAGCCGCACTACAAGCACGGCCACGCCCACTACAAGCACGGGCACTACGGCCACGGGTACAAGCGCAAGAGCATCTTCCGCGAGCTCTTCGACTAGATCGACGGACGCGAGGTACGGCCGGCCGCCGTGACCGAGGCAGTTGACGAGAGGCCCCCGCTCCGGCGGGGGCCTTTTCGTAGGCGGACGCGGACGCACGAGAACTACGACGGCGTGCGGCCGGACGCGGGTGGCGGCTGACACCGGGTCGGCCCGGCGCGACCCACGCGCGGATGACCGGCTGGCACGCCCGGGCCCGACCCACACCCACACCCACAAGGCTCTCGGCCCCGGAGGTCTCGACCGTGGCGCACCGGGCCGGGACCGGGCGCGGCGAGCACGACGGCCGCCCGAGGCGGCATCGATCGAGCCGGAGCCGACTCGCGGGAACACGCACGTGCCGCTCTGAACCGGCCCGCGCACGCGGGCAAAGACCGTCGGGCGATCGTGGCCCGGGCGAGTTCACGGGAACTCGCCACGGATGCGGCGTGCCGGGAGGTCCCGGCTCCGCGTGATGGCGGGGGCCCGCCATGGGCTGAAGCCCGCGCGGGCGGGAACCCGCTCGATTCCAGCGGCGCGACCTCACCGGTGGCCGGGCCGCCGAGTGGGCCGAAGCTCACCCGGTCGGGAACCCACTCGATCATGACCGGGGGGCGCGCCGGTGTGCCGGGATCGCACGGCACCCGGTGACGATGCCCATCGACCCACCGGGCGGCCCAAGGGCATGTCTTTCAGGCCCTCTGCCTGCATGTAAGGCCGATCGCCGACACGGCCCCAGGCCAGGTCGGCCGCGTCGGCGTGTGCGGCCGGGGTGCCCGGATGTGCTCCCGCCACGTGACGGCCCGGCATGAGCACGACGCACGGGAGCCGCGCGAAGATGCCCCCGGCCGGGGTCGAGCGGCCACCCCGAAGACCGTGCCATTCCCGGCGCGACTCCCCCGTGCGCTGAACTCAACCGGTCAAGCCACCGCGCCCGGCCCCCGAAAACCCCCGGGGATCACGCACCCCCCAGAACTCCCACCACCGCTCCCCGGGTCAGCACCGGCCGGTACTCGTCCGGCGGCTGGAGCCCCATCTCCGCCAGGCACGCCAGTCCTTCGGCCCCGCTGAGCGCGGTCAGGAACTTCTCCGCCGCGCGGCTCAGCCGCGCCGAGAGGTCGGCGCGCATCGCGTACGGGTAGTCGAAGCCGGTGATCGCCGGGCGGGTCTCCACCAGCACGCGGGGGCGTTCGGGGTGCGCGCGGTTGTGGGCGGCCAGTTCCAGGGCCGACATGGGGACGGCGTCGGCCGAGGCCAGCGCGGTGTCGAGGGCGGCGAAGGTCCCCACGCCCTTGTCGACGCCGGCGTTGCCGAAGGCGGCGAGGGCGGCCAGGGACGCGGCGTCGGCGCGGGGGTCGACCGCGCCCACCGAGAGGTCGGCGGGGTTCCAGGCGTCGAGGGCGATGGGCGTGGCGGCATTGGCCACCGACAGGCCCACGGGGTCGTAGGCCGCCGACGGCTGGTAGGGCGCGAGGATGGGCCCGGCGGCGTCGGAGGCGTCCTCCACGCGCAGGGTCCAGGCCCGGGACTCGGGTATCCACACGTGCGGCATCGCCGCCATGCCGACGGGGACGGAGCCCACGTCGAGGTCACGGCCTCGGGACGCGGCGAGCGTGCGCGCCACGGCGGCCGACGGCGCCTCGGTGATCGAGACGCGGACGCAGTCGGAGTGGACGCGCAGGACGCCGCGCGGCAGCTCGGCGGCGATGTCGCGCAGTGCGGGGACGATGGCGGGGGCGGCGGCTATCTCCAGGGTCAGCTCGCCGGTGCAGTCGCGGGCGTGATGCAGGACGATCCGCAGGGCGACGACCGTTAACGGGACGAGCAGCGCCAGCAGCGCGACCCCGATGAGGGTGCGCCTGGTGCTTCGTCCCAGCCTCGGGGGCCGGCGGTGGCGGATCGCCATGGCCTCACCTGCTTCGGGGTGCGGGGGCGGCGCGGCGGTGGCGCTGCTTGGGCGGGGTGATGGAACCGGCGATGATGGTGAGGGCCTCCGGGACGAGCCGGAAGTAGGCCCACACGCCGCGCTTGTCGCGCTCCAGCAGCCCGGCGTCGGTGAGGATGCGCAGGTGGTGGCTGATCGTCGGCTGGGACAGGCCCAGTGGCTCGGTGAGCTCGCAGACGCACGCCTCACCCGCCGGCGACGACTGGATGAGACTTATCAGGCGCAGCCGGTTGGCGTCTGCGAGGGCTTTCAGCACCGAGGCCAGCCTCTCCGCCTCGGTCTGCTCCATCGGTTCCCCGTCGAGGGGCGATGTGGAGTACGAAGTATCGACGATCGCGCGTGGCACGGGTGGTTCCTTTCACCATCTCTGTGATCGCGTCAGGGCCTCCCCGGCAGGTCGACCGGGGAGTACTGACGGCAAAGGGCCCATATGAACGTGTTCGGGATTGGGTGTAGATCGCAGAGGGGTGGTGCGGAGGTGGTGCTAGAGGCCGAGGTCGGCCAGGGTGTAGGCGGCGCGGTAGGGGAGTCCGGCGGCCTCGACGGCGGCGCGCGCGCCGCGGTCGACGATGACGGCGACGCCGACGACCTCGGCACCCGCCTCACGGAGTGCTTCGACGGCGGTGAGGACGCTGCCGCCGGTGGTGGAGGTGTCCTCGACGGCCAGGACGCGGCGTCCGGCCACGTCGGGGCCCTCGACGCGGCGCTGGAGGCCGTGGGCCTTCTCGCTCTTGCGGACGACGAAGGCGTCCAGGTCCTTCTTGCTCTGGTGCAGCATCGCCGCCGCGACGGGATCGGCGCCGAGGGTGAGACCGCCGACGGCGTCGTGGTCCCAGTCGGCGGTGAGCTCGTTCATGACCGCGCCGACCAGCGGGGCGGCGGCGTGGTGCAGGGTGACCCGGCGGAGGTCGACGTAGTAATCGGCCTCAAGGCCACTGGACAGCACCACGCGACCCCGCACCACGGCGAGGTCTGAGATGAGGGTGCGCAGCTGGTCGCGCTCTGACATGCCTGTCAGGGTACGTGGCGTGGTCAGTCGATTCCGCCGCGCCCCGACCGCTTCTGCAGCTTGGCGGCGAGACGATAGAGCACCGGCCTCGGCAGGTGTCTGACCACTTCGGACACCACGCGGTACTTCGCGCTCGGGACCGACACCAGCTTCGCGCGGTGCAGGTCGACCAGGGAGGCGGCGACGACGGCGTCGGCGTCGAGCCACAGGCCGTCCGGGATGCCACCGGTCTCGATGCCGGCGCGGCGGTGGAACTCGGTGCGGACGAAGCCGGGGCACAGGGCCATGACGCGCACGCCGGTTCCCTTCAGCGCCACCCCGATCGACTCGGAGAAGTTGGTCACCCACGCCTTCGACGCGTTGTACGTCGAGCCCGGCGCGATCGGCCCGAACCCGGCCACCGAGGACACGTTCACCACCGCGCCCCAGCCTCTGTCCAACATGGACGGCACGGCGGCCCTGGTCAGGCGCAGGACGGAGCGGACGTTGAGGCGCAGCTGGCGTTCCTCGTCGTCGACCTCGGAGCCGAAGAAGCCGCGCGCCAGGCCCATCCCGGCGTTGTTGACCAGGAAGTCGACGCCCTTGCGCAGGCGTTCCTCGACGCGGGCGCAGCCGTCGGCGTCGGTCAGGTCGGCCGGGAGGACCTCCACCTCGGCCCCGTAGGTCTCGTGCAGGGTCTCGGCGGTCTCTGCCAGCCGCTCGGCGTCGCGGGCCACCAGGATCAGGTCGTATCCGTCGGCGGCCAGCCGGCGGGCGAAGGCCGCGCCGAGCCCGGCGGTCGCGCCGGTGATGAGGGCGGTGCGTGGATTGGCGTACATGCCCTTCACTCTGCCACTCCCGAAGCCGGGCGAACCCCCTCGGGGCGCTGGAAGAACGCCGAGGACGCCGGTAGCGCCAGCAGCACGATGATCGCCGCGTAGGCGGCGAACCCCAGCCCCTGGACCACCATGTTCGCCCCCGACCACCAGCCGGGCGTGGCCGCGTCCAGGGCGCGCTGGACGTCGTCGCGCGCCAGCGGGTCGTCCCCGTACCCGCGCGGCCGCCCCGAGCCCATCAGCCCGCACGCGCCGCACAGGGCCAGCAGGCCCGCCACACCCCACGTCCAGTTGCGCGCCCAGCGGCGCCCCCGCGAGTACCAGCGCGCCAGCATCGCGAACACGCCCGAGAACACCAGCCACACCACGACCAGGCCGTAGGCGGCCACCCGGGTCCCGTCGACGACGGCCTCGCGCTGCTCGCCCTCGTACTGGCCGGGCAGCACCTTGAGCAGCTCGACCGTGGTCAGCACGCTCAGGACCGCGCCCACCACGGCCAGCGCCAGGGTGGCGTACTGGATGAGCGCGGCCGCGCGCACGGTGCGGGGCGGGGCGAGCGACACGGACACTTCGGTCTGCATCGCCCCAAACTAGATGATCGCGGTCGTCACCGGGCCGGATACCACCGGTTGCGCGACGCGTCCCTGAGGGCGGCGAACCACCGCGCGCCCGCACCGGTCGCCAGCAGGATGAGGGCCGTCGCGCAGGCCGCGGCCAGCACCATGGTCAGGAGTCCGTAGACGACGGGGACGGTGTCGGCGTAGTCGAGGCCGATGTAGAGGGCGAACGCGGCGTTCAGCAGGTTGATCACACCGGCGGTCCCGGCCAGCCCGACGGCCGCGCCGCGGACGCGGTGGTCGCCTTTGACGACGAACACGGCCAGGACGCCCAGGGCGAGCTGGCTCAGCGGGCCGAGGCACCCGACGATCCCGCTGAACGAGGCGCCGTTGAAGCCATGGCCGCCGATCAGGCGGAAGAGGTCGGCGCCCAGCATCAGCAGCCCCACGAACCCGGCGGTGAACATCAGGACCGCGGCGGTCAGGACCGCCGGTGGCCGCGGCGGCACCGGGACGGCCTGCGGCTGCGGGACGGCGTAGCCCGGCGGGTACTGCTGGTAGGGCGGATAGGGCGGCTGACCGCCCGGCTGCTGCGGCGGGTGGTACGTCATGGGCACTCCCGGGTCGGGGGATTTCCCGGAACTGTACGGAGTGCCCGCATCAGCCCCAGGGCACGCCGTAACCACCGGCGACCGGCGGGCGCCTCGTGAAGTGGTCCACCGACGGCGGCAGCATCAGCAGGAACCCGGCGACCACGGCGACCAGCCCGGTCACGCAGTCCTGCACCAGCCAGTACGTCTCGAACCAGCCGGGCGCCGAGGCCAGCACGAAGGCGGAGTCGCCGTCGTGCCCGGCGTTCTCGGCGGCCAGCGACAGCAGCGCCACCGGCAGCCCGCCGTCGTCCGAGACGCGGTTGATCACCACCACGACGACGAGCGCGAGGACCAACCCGAACGCGCCGTACCAGCCCGCCGCGTTGCCGCGGGTCATGGCCAGCGCGCACAGCACGAACCCGCCCGCGGCGGCCAGGCACGCCAGGCCCAGCGCGGCCAGCGCCGCCCAGGCGATGAACGTCCCGCCGCCCTCCGCCCCGGCCATGCGATCGGGGTAGGAGGCGAAGGCGGCGGTGGACACCGCGGTCCACACCGCGGTCAGCGCGGCGGCGGCGAACAGCAGAGCGGCCGCGATCCGCGCCACCAGGGGCGCCGGACCACGGCCGCGCGGCACGGCGAAACCGCTCACGACTTGGTCGTGCCGGGGTCGTAGGGCAGGTAGACCGGCTGCTGCGGGAACTTCGGCACCGGCCGGAAGTACTCGTTGGCCTTGGGCAGCGCCAGCAGCACGATGATGCCGACGTACATCAGCAGCGCGATCCCGTTGACGGCCGCGCCGTAGGCGTCGTACCACTCGGGCATCAGCTTCTGGATGTCGACGTTCTGCGCCCACTTGTAGTCGTCGGTGCCGTTGTTCAGGTTCAGCGACTGCGAGGTGGTCAGGCCACTGGCCAGCACGGCGATGCCGTCGCACAGGACGGCGATGCCGGCCAGCACCCACACGGTGATGCGGACGCCGTTGACGCCCTTCATCGTCCAGATGCCCAGCAGCGCCACCACGCCGGGCCAGATGAGGCCGCAGAAGCCGACGGCGCCCATGGTGAACACGACGACGGTGGCGAAGTCCTGCGCCTGGCTCTGGCTGGGCGCCCCGGCGTCCATGAGGGCGCTGGTGAGGTCATCGGTGATGGACTTGCCGATGATGAAGGTGGCCACGGCGGTGACCAGGGCGAAGGCCGCGACCCCGAACTGGAGGAAACCGGCGGCCGAGACGACGCCCGGGCGCGGGGGCTTGGGGGGCTGAGGCATGGGCGCGTACATCGGGGCGGACACGCGGACACCTTTCGTGGGCGGAGGTGTTTGGCGGGGTCGATCTTGCTCTGTGGAACCGAAAGGCGGCGCTTCGCAGTGGAAGCGCCGCCTAGTGAAGTTACGGGTTCCGGCGCGGTTACGCCAGGCCGTGCTGCTTGGCCGTGCGCATGGCCGCGAACCAGGACTTGGACGCGTTGCCCGCCAGCATCACGATGACCGTGATGGCGATGCCCAGGCTCAGCAGCGAGGAGATCACCGAGACCGGCACGTACCAGCCGGGGACGAGGTAGTCGGCGGCGTCGGAGCCCAGCGCGGAGTAGGTGGCGGCCGCGCCCAGGGCGCCGATGATGCCGAAGACGCCGCAGACGGCGTAGAGGCCGTAGACGACGAAGGCGGTGATCCGCAGGCCGTTGATGCCGCGGAGCAGGCCGATGGCGATGGCGGTGAACAGCAGCGTGATGATCAGGTAGAAGATCGCGCTGGGGACCACCGTGGTGCCCGCGCTGATGGTGGCGCACGAGCCGTAGGTGTCGCTGAGGCCCTGCGAGACGAGGTAGTCCTCGCAGCGTCCTTCGGCGCCCAGGGCGTAGACCAGGCCGATGATGCCGCCGATCAGGGCGAGCACGACGCTGCCCATGGTGAGCATGGCGGCCGTGGTGACCGACTGGGGGCGCTCACCGGGCGGCTGGGGCTGACCGTAGCCCTGCTGCGGGACGGCGTAGCCGGGCTGCTGGTAGGCGGGCTGGCCGTAGGCGGGCTGCTGCTGGCCGTACGGGTCGGGCTGACCGTAGGGGGCCGGGGACTGCGGCTGCCCGTAGGGGGCACCGGAGCTCGGCTGGCCGTAAGGCACACCCGTGACGGGCTGCTGGCCGTAGGGATCGGGTTGCTGACCGTACGGGTTCGGCTGCCCGCCGTACGGCTGCTGCGGTGGATACGTCATTGCGGAAGGGTCCTCTTTCCGTACGGTCGGTCGAGTGGCCACCATACCGAAGCCGTGCGACAAGGGCACTCGTCCGCGCGCATCGCTACGCGAGTGCTACCCCCTTGTTACCTGGGCTCAATGCGCTCGTTGAGCGCGGCGCCCAGCAGGCCGTACTGCTCTTCCACGGCGGCGCGCAGCCACCCCGGATCGACCGCGGTTCCGGAGGGGCGGATGTCGGGGCGCACGCGATCGTAGGCGATGTCGCGCAGCAGGTCGGCCACCTCGCCCAGCAGGTCCGGCGACAGCCCGTCCGCGGCGGTGGATGAAGGTGGCAGGGCGCGGGTGCTGTCTTCCATGCCGACGTCACTCTCCTTCGGCCCCGTGGACCACCTCGGCGTCACACCAGTATGACTCCTCGGACACGCCCCGTCGACCTTCGCTCAGGCCGAATCCAGATGTGAGCGCACGAATCGGGCCAGCCGCTCCATCAGTGCCCGGTCGGCGGCCACTTCGGCGCCCTTGGCGCCCAGCAGCGAGGGCAGGACCTCCCGCAGCGCGGCGGTGACCGTCGCGCCCCGGCGCACCCGCGTCCGCGTCTCGGCCAGCATCCGGTCGGCGTAGCCGAGGACGAGCCCGGCGTCGGGCGGGTCGATGGGCGGGCGGCGGTCCGACTTCGACGGGCCCTCGTCCAGGCTCAGGGTGTCGATGCGGCGGCGGCGTCCCAGCGGGCGCTCGACGTAGGCGTCGTACCAGAGCATCTTCTCGCCCTGCACGGTCACCTGGCCGCCGTGGCGGCGCATGTGGCCCAGGACGACGGCGATGTCGTCGTGGAGGGCCGACAGGCGCCCGGCGCCCAGCTGCGGGGCCCCGGTGATGCGGGCCTTCTCCGCCAGCCACTTGGCGTAGGGCCACAGGTCGGGCGGGAGCGAACCGGCGTAGCCGACGTAGTCCAGGATCAGCCGCGCCAGGCGGCGCTCCCACTCGTCGGCGCACGCGCCGTATATCCGCGCCACGACACCGCGCGGGTCGGTCCGCGCCAGCGCCCCGGCCTCCACACGCATCGCGCGGAACCGGTCGCGCATCAGGCACTCGGCGACCCGGAAGGCCCAGCCGTCGGGGTCGGCGATCAGCGCACTGCGGACGGCGTAGCGGCGGCAGGTCAGGCACAGGATCTCCCCGTGCTCGCTGACGCAGTCGTCGCAGGACGGATCGGCGCGGTCCCCCACCGGGTCCTCCGGCGAGTAGGGCGCCGCTTTGGTCGGGCACCACCAGTCGGCGCCCTGTGTGCGATGCAGCGCGTGCCTGAGCGGCGCGGTGGCGTGCCAGACTACGCGCGCGAACTGCGGATACCAGGCCTGGTGGGCCCGGTCCGAGGCGTCCCGATCGGACATCGCGTCCTCCCTCGGGGAAAAGGGGTAGGGGAGGCGTGGGCTGCGCTGCCCTGGCGATGAATGAGCCGTGGTGGCGGCCCCCCACCGCGTGGGGTCGTCCGGGTAGCCTGCCGGAGCCGCTCGGATCCCCCGTGATGCGTCCCGCCTGAACGTGCGTTAATGGCGAGAACTCCAGCATGCCCCAGAAGCGCTGAACAGTCCACAGTGGGCACCGAGGAATCCTCTACATTAAGCACTCCGTTCAGTGGGACCTCAGTCCAGCGGCCACACCTGGATCTCGATCGAGCCGGTCAGGCTCAGCGGGCGTCGTACCTCCCCCAGCCCCGCCAGGGTGAAGTCCTCCAGCCGCACCAGGCGCCGCCCGCGACCCGCGTCGAGCTCGACGACCAGCAGGAACACCCCGTCGGCGTCCTTGTAGACCCAGCCCGGCTCGGCGTCGGCCGGCACCGAGAGGTCCGGTTCGTCCCCTGCTCCGTACCCGTCCGGCGACGTATTGTGGACGCCGTCGCCGATCAATGGCGCACTACTGGCGCGGGAGGCGGGAACAGTGGCAGGCTGGGAGAGTGGCGCGCTGTCACTCCGCGCGGCGATCGCGGGAAGGCCCACCGGTTCGGCACGAGGTGCGATCGCCACGTACGCGGGAGATGGTGTAGAGATGAGGGCTTTAAGCTCCACCTGGGAGGCGAGCCGGGCCGCCACGACGACCGACAGCCCCGCCGCCAGCGCGCCCGCCGCTACCACCGCCGCCGTCCACAGCCAACCGTCCGCCGGGGACAGTGAGGCCGCCAGGCCGCCCGCCGCCCCGAGCGCGGCCGCCCCCACCGCGATGCCCGCCACCGCCGGTCCCCGTCCGACCCTTGGCGCACGCGCCGAGGGCCACTTCGCCGCCGCCCGGGCGACCCCGAGCTGGACGGCCGACAGTCCCGTCAGGACGATGCCGACCACGACCAGCGTGCCGGCCAGGATCACCGTCCGTGCCATCAGCGCACCTCCTCGGTTTCCGAGGCTATGCGATCGGCGGCGATCCCGCCGCTGCGAAACTCCCGAGCGGCCCCGATGCTCCACTCACGACACCTGGGCCACGTACAGTCCGATATACGACAGAGCGGTGATTGTGGAGCGTTTCGCCATGCGCAATGAAACCCAAGGTCACGCTCGACCACCATATTGTGAGGTTCACGTGTTGGAGAACCCGAGTCGAGAAGGAGGCGCGGACCGATGCTGAGGACGCAACTGCTGCACGAGATCGGCCCCCTGCTCGCGGGGTCGGCCGCGGAGATCGACACCAAGGGGGTCATCGACTTCTTTCTCAGCAAGATCGCCCCGATCTTGCTGGCCGTGCTCGGGCTGATCTTCATCGGCCGGGCCAACAAGGGCGAGATCTCGCGCGTGATGACCTCGTCGGCGATCGCGATCGTCGGCCTGGCGTTCATCGCGGGCGCGGTCACCCTGGTCCTCTTCGGCGGCAGCCTGGTGAACCTCTTCTTCACCGAGTAGCCCCGGATGGGCGAGACGAGCACGGCGGGGACACTCGCGGTCAAGGGAAGGGCCGCGGGGTCTTGAAGGACGACGGCAGGAGACGGCTTTGAGGCTACGCACCGACGATGACATCTATCGTGCGCGGCTGCTCTACCTGGGCCCGCCCGGGTACACGCTGCCCATCCACCTGCCGTACGCCCAGTACGGCGTGTTCGCCGCCTGCCTGGCCCTCTACATGTTCCTGTACTGGGTCTTCTTCCAGGACGTGAACCTGTTTCCGGCCTGGGAGATCGCCCTGGCGATGGTGACCACCTCGCTGATCTTCCGCAACGTCGACCCCGACCGGCCCGCGCGCGCCGTCCTGCGCACCGTGGTCACCGACTGGCGCTCGACGCGGGAGCCGAATGAAGAACAGCGCGACCACCGGCTGGTGGCGCGCGCGGTGCGCATCCGTGAGGTCGTCCGGTGAGTGAAGACAAGTCCGAGTCGCCAGCTCCGAAGGCGGAGCCGATCGCGGTCTTCCGCGCCCGGAACGCGCGCAAGCAGCCCCCTCCGCCGCCGGGCGCGGTGACGCCTCCCCCGCCGCCGCGCGAGCGCCGTCCCGACTGGCCCACCGAGCCGCTGCCGCCGCTGGACACCGCCATCGCCGACGCGGTCTTCGGGCCGCGCGAGCCGATCGCGCCGGAGGCCCCGTACTCGCCGCCGCAGACGCCCCCGCCGCCCGCGCGGACGGTCCCGCAGCCCCCGCCGCGTCCGGAGACGCAGGCGCAGGCCCCCGTGCGTCCCGTGCCGCCGCCGGCGCGTCCGGCCGCTCCCCCGGTCCGGCAGCAGCCGCCGGTGGCGCCGCCGCGCCCGCCGGTGCTGAACCCGCCGCCGCCCGGCCCGCTGACCGATCCCTTCGCGCAGGCCGCGCCCACGCCGCCGCCTCCCCCGGTGGCCGACCGGCTGCCGGTGCCCGTCGACTACGACCCGCGCCTGCGGACCTCGCCGCCCGGCACCCGCCAGCCCGAGCCGCGCACCCGGCCCGGCAAGGAGCTGTCGCCCAAGGAGCAGCGCAAGGCCGAGAAGCGCGCCCAGCTGCACAAGCAGCCCAAGCCGCCGCGCTTCAAGGACCGCGGCGCCACCCAGGAGCTCTCGCTCACCGAGATCGCCGGGCACCTCACGTTCACCCCGGTCGCGGTCACCGCCTGGTACCGCCTGCCGGAGGTGCGGTGGGCGTTCCGGCCCGACGCCGAGCGCGAATCGCTCATCTCCGCCATCGCCGAGCAGTACTCGGGCATGGCCGGGTTCCGGCTGCACCTGCGGCGCACCACGCGGCCCTTCCCCGCCGCCGACTGGGCGCGCACCGTCGACCAGAACACCCCGCGCCCGCTGCCGCCGGCCCCCGGCGCCACCAGCTGGGCCGACCACCTGGTCGCCGCGCAGCAGCACCTGCACGAGCTCAGCCACGCCGAGGGGCAGACCTACCTCGGCATCAGCTTCACCCGCCGGACCCTGTCCGACACCGTCTTCGAGCGCTTCAACCGGCTGCGCGGGCGCGGCACCGTCGACGCCGAACGGCGCCGCCTGGACCGCATGACCGAGCAGTTCGACGAGGTCCTGGGCGCCTACGGCGTCCGCGGCCGCCGCTGCACCCCGCAAGAGCTGGAGTGGCTGATCTACCGCTCTGTCGCGCTGGGCGCGTCCCCGCCGGAGGAGATGTCGCCCGGCGGCTCGCTGTGGGCGCCCGGCGACCTGCTGGCCCTCACCGAGCAGATCGAGCGCTACCGCACGCCCTACGGCTCCACCGTCAAGCTCGTCAACCGCCTCACCGGCGAGGAGACGCACACCGCGATCCTCACCGTGGGGCGCATGGAGGAGCTGGAGATCCCCGAGCGGCACGAGCCGTGGCTGCATTTCCACGAGCGGCTGCCCTGGCCGATGGAGATCTCCTCCCGCGTCGACGTGCTCGGGCCCGGCGAGGCCTTCCGCAACCTGGAGCACCGGCTGCGGATGATCCGCTCCCAGCAGCACGACTACGACGAGCACGCCATGGACGCCCCGCCGGAGCTGGAACGCCTGGCACAGCGCGCCCTGGGCGTCGGCGACGAGATGACCACCGGCCTGCCCACCGACGCCTCCCGCGTCCACGGCTGGCACCGCATCGCCGTCTCGGCGCCCTCCCGCGACGAGTGCCTGGAGCGCGCGCGGCGGCTCATCAAGATGTACAGCCGCGAGATGCGCATCGCCCTCCAGCACCCCAAGAACCAGGACTGGCTGGCGCGCGAGTTCATCCCCGGCGAGCCCATCGCCAACACCGGCTACGTCCGGCGCATGCCCGTGCGGCTGTTCGCCGCGGCCCTGCCGCAGGCCGCCTCCACCGTCGGCGACCGGCGCGGCGACCTCATCGGGCGCACCTCCGGCACCTGCCGGCGGCCGGTGTTCCTGGACATGCACTTCCCGATGGAGGTCCGCGAGCGCTCCGGGCTGGCCGTCTTCGTCGCCGAACCCGGCGGCGGCAAGTCGACGCTGCTGGGCGCCCTGGGCTACCTGGCGGCGCGGCGCGGCGTCCAGGTCACGCTGCTGGACCCGTCCGGCCCGCTCGCACGGCTCTGCGAGATGCCCGAGCTCAAGCCCTACGCGCGCGTCATCAACCTCACCGGCCAGCAGTCGGGCACCCTGGCGCCCTACGCGCTGATCCCCACGCCCCGCCGCGAGCACTGGGGCGAGGGACCGGCCGCCGACCGGGACTTCGAGATCGCCGTCCAGAACGCGCGCGCCGAGCGGCGCATGCTCGTCCAGGACATCTGCTCGATGCTGGTGCCGCCGCAGGTCGCCCGCGAGGCGTCCACGGCCCGCCTGCTGCGCCACGCCGCCCGCGCGGTGCCCGCCGAAGAGGGCAGCACCCTCGAAGACATCGTCGACGTCCTCCAGGACGAGGGCGACGAGGGCGCCGAACTGGCCGCGCTGCTGCTGGACACCGCCGAGATGCCCCTCGCGATGCTCTTCTTCGGGACCCCGCCGCCCGACACCCTCGGCGACGAGGCCGCCCTCACCGTGATCACCATGGCCGGGCTGCGGCTGCCCGACCTGAAGATCGAGCGCGAGTACTGGTCGGCCGAGGAGGCCCTGGCCCTGCCGATGCTGCACACCGCGCACCGGCTCGCCGTCCGCCGCTGCTACGGCGGCGACATCAACCGCCGCAAGCTCGTCGGCCTCGACGAGGCCCACTTCATGGAGGGCTGGCGCTCCGGCCGGTCCTTCCTCGTCCGGCTCGCGCGCGACTCCCGCAAATGGAACCTCGCCGCGCTGGTCGCCTCCCAGAACCCCAAGGACATCCTCGGCCTCGACGTCCAGAACCTGGTCTCGACGGTCTTCGTGGGCCGCATCGCCGAGGACGCCGAGATCGCGCAGGAAGCCCTCCGCCTGCTGCGCGTCCCGACCGATGTCGGATACGAGCAGACCCTTGCCGCGCTGTCCCAAGTGGACGCATCATCGGCGGAAAGGCTGCCGTACCGGGAGTTCATCATGCGCGACGTGGACGGGCGGGTCCAGCGGATCCGGGCCGACATCTCCTACGCCGCGCGCCTGCTGGAGTTCCTGAACACCACCCCCGGCGCGCCCGCTCCGGTGGCGGGACCGGTGGTACGGATGAGAGCAGAGTCCTTGAGCGAGAGGGATTCCCTCGACGAGGGGGAGTCCACCATGGAGGGTGGGGGAGATGTGGCGCGTCGGTAGGGGGAAGGCCGCCGCGGCGGCCCTGGCACTGGGCATCGCCGCGCTGGCGGTGCTGTTCGTGCCGGGCAGCGCGGGGGCCGAGGGGGAAGAGGACGTCAAGGATCCCAGTGGCGTCTGCACCCTCGGGCAGTGGCAGAAGGACTCCGCCAAGTGCATCGAGGGGCTTCCCGACGTCCCCAAGGACGCGTGCAAGGAAGTCCCAGCGCCGAGTTCGCCCGACTCCGGCCTGGCCGGGTGGTTCGCCAAGGACCCGGCCGTCTCCGACGACCCGCACGCCGGCGTCTACAGCCTCTACGGCTACGCCGGATACCAGTCGCGGCTCTATGACGTGGGCTGCCTGGGCGGCACGCCCGTGGACAGCTATACCGGCGCCAACGCCCTCGCCGGCGGCGAGTTCATGATCGCCACCGGCATCACCGGCGCGTCCAACGCCCTGCGTGAGTGGGCGTGGCAGCCCGCCGACGCGTGGGGCTGGTCGGACGGCCTGGTCAAGACGGCCACGCAGGCCGTCTACGAGAAGGTCTTCTCCATCTTCGGCATCATCACCGTCGGCGTGGTGGGGCTCTACCTGATCTGGCGTTCGCGGCAGGCGGAGATGTCCTCGGCGATGACCACGGTCGGGTGGGCGCTGTTCATCCTGATCCTGGTCACCGCGGTGGCGAAGTGGCCGACGGAGTCGGCGCAGGTCGCCGACAGCGCCATGACGACCGCGCTGACCACGGTGAACAACGCCGTCGGCCCGCCCAGCGGGTGCGACGGCCAGCCGCAGCCGTGTGAGGACAAGCGCCCGGCGGCGGTGCGGGCGTCCGACACCGTGACCGAGAATCTGCTGTACCGCAACTGGCTGCGGTCCACCCTCGGGTCGGCCGACAATGAGGCGGCCAAGTTCTACGGCAGGGCGCTCTACCAGTCCACGGCCTTCAGCTGGACCGAGATGGAGGCCGCGCGCAAGGACCCCGCCGAGCGCACGCGCCTGGTGGAGGTCAAGGCGCAGCAGTGGCGCAAGCTGGCCGGGCAGATCCAGCGGTCCTATCCGGAGTCCTACGAGAACCTTCAGGGCATCCGCAGCTGGGAACGCGTCGGCGCCGGGTTCCTGGCGATCCTGTCGGCGCTGCTGTTCGCGCTCTTCGACATCACCGCCAGCATCCTGATCATCCTGGGCTTCCTGCTGATCCGGTGGGCGATCATCGCCTTGCCGATCATCGGCACGATCGCCATCCTCAAGCCCGCCGGCGGCGGCTTCAAGCGGCTGATCAACATCGTGCTGTCGGCCGTCATCAACGTGATCATCTTCGGGGTCGCGGCGGCGGTGTACCTGTTCGCCGTGGACCAGATCCTCTCCAGCAAGCTCGCCCCGTGGTTGCAGGTGCTGCTCATCGCGCTCACCGGCGCGGCGGCGTGGATGCTGTTGCGGCCCTACCGGCGGATGCTCGCCCTCGGCGGGGGCGGGTCGATGCGGGACTCCTTCTGGGGCGCCAGCAAGAAGGAGAAGGAGGAGAAGGTCAAGATCGTGGAGCGCGGTGCGCGCGGCTCGGGCGGAACATCGGGCGAGGAACGCCCGGAGACCCGTTCCGAGGAGCTCACCCGCGTCATGGACGACGCCGGTTCCGACCGGCCGGAGGTCCGCCGCGATCCGGCGCCCGCGGCCCGATCCGGGTCCGCTCCGGGCATGAGCGTGTACCGTCCGGGCGGACGGCGCACCGGCTCGACCGTGACAGCGTACGAGCCGTCGGAGAGCCCCCGGGTGTTCTCCTCCTCGCGGCCCGACTGATGCGTCCCTTGTAGAGGGTTGGGAGCCCATGCGCCGGTTCACCCGCCTGCTGTTCAGCAGGTACGGCCTCGTCGGGGCGATCGTCCTGCTCATCGTCGTGGTGCTGACGATCAGCCGCCTGCTGAGCGGGACGGCCGAGGACGGCGTGGCCGGCACGCAGTCCGACGCGAGCCGCTCGACGGGCTCGCACACCCCCGATGACGGGGTGGTGCGCTCTAGCGGATTGCCGACAGCCGAGCCCGCGCCGTCCCTGTCGCCCGGCGCGCAGGACATACTGGACGTCGCCGGGGACTTCGCGGCGAAGTGGGCCCGGCCGGGCGAGGACGCCGCGAAATGGCACGCCGACCTGCGTCCCCTCTCCACCGAGGCGCTCACCACCGAGCTGACCGACGTCCCGCCGGAGGCCGTCCCAACCGACCGGCTGCTCGGTGAACCGGTTCTCTCAATGCGCCAGGGCGAACTGGCACAGGTGACAGTCAGCGCGGTGGGTGGCACACTGCGATTGGGGCTGACCATCGTCAATGGACACTGGCTGGTGAGCTCCGTGGACTGGGAGCGTGGCTGATGCCCACCGGCGTGGTGCGCGGACGAGGGCGGCTCATCGCGGTGATCGCGGGAGTGACCGCCCTGCTCCTGTGCTGCTCCGGGACGGTCGCCTACACCTTCTTCGCCAGCCAGCCCAAGGCGCCGGGCATGAACCTGGTGGGCTGCGGGACGACGCAGGCCCTCAACCTCGACGGCGAGCTGCCCTCGGTGGGCAACCTCAATGACGAGCAGCGCTACAACGCCGCCGTGATCATCAAGGTCGGGCAGGAGCGCGAGATCGCGCCGCGCGGCTGGGTGATCGCGGTGGCCACCGCGATGCAGGAGTCGACCCTGCACAACTACGGCGACCTCGGCTCGGCCAACGACCACGACTCGCTGGGCCTGTTCCAGCAGCGCCCGTCGATGGGCTGGGGCACCCCCGCGCAGATCATGGACCCGGCCTACGCGGCGGGCCGCTTCTACGGGAAGCTGGAGAAGATCGCCGAGTGGGAGCGGCTGCCGCTGACGGTGGCCGCCCAGCGCGTCCAGGTCTCGGCCTTCCCCGACGCCTACGCCAAGTGGGAGCCGCTGGCCACCGACGTGGTCAACGCCCTCACCGACGGCGCCGCCCGCGCCGCCCTCGGCGCCGCGCCGGGCACTTGCGCCAACGCCGGCCAGATCTCGGCCTCCGGCTGGACCACCCCGGTCGAGGAGGGCATCGTCTCCGGCTTCCGCACCGCCGACCGGCCCACCCACGACGGCGTGGACCTCGGCGCCCCGCGCGGCACGATCATCCACGCCGCCTCCTCGGGCGTGGTGTCCCTGGTGCTGTGCAACGCGTCCCTGGGCGGCGTGCCGTACTCCTGCGACGCCGACGGCTCCCCCGCCGTCATGGGCTGCGGCTGGTACGTGGAGATCACCCACGCCGCCGGGGTCATCACCCGCTACTGCCACATGGTGCAGAAGCCGCCGGTCATCGTCGGCCAGAAGGTCACCGCCGGGCAGCCGATCGGGATCTCCGGCACCTCCGGCAACTCCTCGGGCCCGCACCTGCACTTCGAGGTGCACCTGAACAACGACCCCAACTCCTCCGGCGCGATCGACCCGAGCGTCTTCATGCAGCAGCGAGGGGCCCCGCTCGGGGGCTCGTGAGGCGCTCACGAGCCCTTCCGGGAGCGGGCTAGTCGTTGTCGCGGCGGGAGCGGGCGGCGCGGCCGAGCGCGAGACCGGTGGTGATCAGCGTGAGGGCCCCGGCGACCAGCCAGACGAGGGTGCGTCCGGCGGCCGTGCCGGTGACCGGGAGCGGGGGCGTGGTGCTCGTGGTCGGCGCGGGCGGGCGCGTGGTCGGCGCCGGGGGCGAGGTCGGAGGCGGCGGCTTCACGATCTTGAGCTCGTCCTTGGGACCGGGGCCGGAGTTGTCCCACATGAGCTTGGCGGTGCCCCCGGCCGGCGCGTCGGCGGCCACGGTCACCGGCATCACGAGCTTGTAGTAGACGCGGACGCCGCCGGTCTCCGGCTTCTCCTTGACCTTCGGCAGATCCACATTGCAGTAGTCCTGCTGAGTCGAGGGAATGTTGGTGCACCCGGAGAGTTTCAGCCAGGACGGAAACGGGTCACCATCGGGGCCGCTGATGAGCGAGGCGAAATAGGTGGGATCAATGTTCCCGGTGGTCACCAACAGATCGGTGGTGAGCTCCAGTGTGGTCCTTCCACCGGCGCGCACGGTGGTTGGCTTGAAATACAGCGCGAGGTGCTGGGGCGGATCCCCGTAGATGATCGAGTCGGCGAGCGCCGGTGCCGGGAAGAGCCCGGCGGCGGCACCGGCGGCCGCGGTCACCAGCGTCAATGTGGTCAGGCGACGAACGGCAGGGCTGTGCGCCATTGTCGAACACCCTTTGAAAGAAGGCTCGGGAGAGCTGCTCGGAGTCCGGATGGAGAATCCGGCGATCAATGGGCCGACACTAACAGGACGAACGGAACATGATCACCGGACGTCGGCGTTTCCGCATGTCACGGCCGCGTTCATGAAAGCCTCTCCGGAATCGCCGGGCGACGGTTCCACCCACCGTTTCCGAATGCCGCACCGGAATCGAATGGGGCCGTTATCGCCCGACGCGCGTCCCTCCACAGTGCACGGCGAGTCTTCGGCGTGGCCCAGAACACGGTGCCGTCCGGACCCGATGGCAGTACAAAGAACCGTCGCCACCGAGTCCGGGAGGAAACCGCGATGTTCAGCCGCCGCACCCGACAGCCCGAACTGTCCCCGCTCCTGGGCGCGCCCGAGCCGCGCGCGGTCGTCCTGGTACTGCCGGGCGGCTCGGTGAAGTCCCACGGGCGTCCACTGTCCATCGTGGAGTGGAGCATGCGGGACCTGGCCAAGCGCGTGGCCGGTGAGGGCGCCGGCCAGGGGGTGGCCGTGCATCTGCTCCGCTACCGCTTCCGGGGCTGGAACGGCGAGGACGCCGACACCGCGGCCGACGCGCGCTGGGCGCTGGCCGAGATCGCCCGCCGGTACGGCGACGTGCCGGTGGCGCTCGTGGGGAACTCGCTGGGCGGCCGGGCCGCCTTCGCGGTGGCGGGCCACCCGTCGGTCGTGGCGGTGGCCGGTGTCGCGCCCTGGCTCCCCGAGGGCGAGCCCGTCGCGCAGGTCGCCGGGCGCCGGATCCTCATCCTGCACGGGGACGCCGACCGCAGCACCGCCTCGGCGGCGCTGTCCCTCGCCTACGCCGAACGCGCCCGCGAGGTGACCCCGGAGGTCCATCGCCTGGAGGTCCCCGGCGACGGGCACTTCCTGCTCCGGCACGCCAAGGACTGCTGGGCGGCCACCGCCGAGTTCGTGCTCGCCGCGCTCGGCTCCGCCGAGACGCCCGCTCGGCTGGCCGCCGCCGACCTGCGGACGCCGCTGCCGGTGGGCTGAGGGCGTCACCGTCCGTCCACATCGGAACGCAAATCGGTTGCGGGCCGATGGTCCGCTCCCTACCTTCACGCGCATGACCCAGGTGCCCTACCGTCCGCTCCCGGTCGACATGAGCGACGTCCGCTACGCCCACGGGCCCGATTCCTCGCCGCGCGAGGGCGTCCCGGCGGGCGAGACGACGTCCTTCGAGTGGCGCGACAGCGCGGTCTATCCCGGCACCTCCCGCACGGTCTGGATCCACGTCCCCGCCGGGTACGACCCGGCCGAGCCCGCTTCGGTGACGCTGTTCCAGGACGGCTGGTGGTACCTCGATCCCGAGGGCGACCTGCGCGGCGGGATCGTGCTGGACAACCTCGTCCACAGTGGGCAGATTCCGTACACGATCGGCGTGTTCGTGGACCCCGGCCTCTTCGAGGGCGCCGCCGAGCCGAAGAACCGCAACGCCGAGTACGACGCCTTCGACGACCGCTACGCCACCTTCCTGCTGACCGAGATCCTCCCCGAGGTCGCCCGCCGCCACCCGATCACCGACGATCCCGACCGCGTGGCCGTCTGCGGCGGCAGCAGCGGCGGCAACTGCGCCTTCACCGCCGCCTGGCTGCGGCCCGACCGCTTCCGGCGCGTCATCGCCTTCAACTCCAGCTTCGCCCAGATGCCCGAGGGCAACCCCTATCCGGAGCTGCTCGCCACGACGCCGCCCAAGCCGCTGCGGGTCTTCCTCCAGGCCGCCCACCGCGACCTCGGCTGGAACGAGCCGGAATGGAACTGGCTGGCCGAGAACCTCAAGGTCGCCGCCGCGCTCGCCCTCGCCGGTTACGACTTCCGGCTCGCGCTCGGCGACAACGGCCACAACACCGGTTTCTGCGGGGCGATCCTGCCCGACGCGCTGCGCTGGGTCTGGCGTCGGGAGCCCTCCGCCTGAGAGGATCAAAGCGCCCGGCGCGACTGTTTTCGGCCGCGCACAGTGGAGCGAAACCGAAAGCGCGGACGCAGTTGAACCATGCAGCTGCCACTTTCCCGCCACGGCGCGCATTTGCAGAACCGGAACCGCCTTGATCCACGGGAAATCCACATCGCGAAAGATTCCAGGTCAGCGGCACCTCACCGAGCGGATGACGACTCAGTGAATGCACGAACGACGGCCGCCAACCATATGGTTGACGTATCCTGCCCGGCTGGGGCATCTGTCACTGTTCGTGGTCATGCGAGGATTGTCGGGTGCACGACGAGAAGTTCACCGTCCGATCCCCGATCCCGCTGGTGCCGACACCGGCGGTATCGGTCGACGAGCTGCGCGGCGAACGGGTGATCGTCGGCAGTCCCGGTTCGGGCTGGCGCTACGACCTGCGGGCCGATGACAAGGTTCACCGCGGCGACCAGGTGTACGTGCCGATCCTGACCGAGGCCGACTTCTACCGAGCCGAGGAGGAGGGCGTGGAGGTCTTCGCGCCCCTCGTCCCCATCGAACGGGTCTGGATCGAACAGCCCGGCTTCCCCGAGAACAAGATCATCCACGACATCGGGACGGTCCTCGACCGCCTCGTCCGGCTGGAGACCCCGCCGATCCGCCGCCCCATGCCCGCCAGCGAGGTCGCCGGCCTCAACGGCCGCCGCCTGGCCCAGTCGGTGCCCGACGGCGAGCGGCGCGGCCTGCGCGCGGCCAGCGAACCCTACGAGGACCGCGGCGACATCTGCCTGCGGGTGTGCGAGGAGGACGCCTGGTACCGCTGGTCGCGCACCGGGGAGACACCCCGCACGGAGAAGGTGGAGATCCACCTGCTGTGGGTGGAGTGATCAGGACGGCGTGGGAGTCGGCCAGCTCGCGGGCTCCCGCGTCATGCCGCAGATGCGCCAGCCGTCCCGTTTCTCCAGCGTGAACACGAACGCGGCCGTCGGCACGTACTTGTCGGCCACGTAGACCACCTTCGCCGACACCGTCGCCACGTCACCGCTCACGCTCTGCGGCTCGACCTGCTCCACCCGGGTGCCGATCGTGCCGATCCGCGCTTCGAGGGCGTCGCGCTCCTGCCGCAGGGCCGCCGCGCTGGGAGCTCCCGGAGTGTCGCACTGGAAGGCGACCGCGAGGTTGAAGTCGCCACGGCCGTAAGCCTCGTCCAGGAAGGAGCGGACGGCGTCCTGCGGGCGCTCATTGGTCGGCTGCGGGCCCGACGGGTCCTGTAGCGCGGGGACCTGCATGACCACCCACCCCAGCCCCGCCAGCACGATCCACACCAGCAGCCAGCCCCCCGCGAGCGTCCCCACCCGCCGCCAGTCGCGCGGCGGATCGGCGTAGGGGTCGCCGGGGTCCACGATGCGGGTCTCGGTGGCCGTCACCCGCCAATCCTCCCCCACCCACCCCGGTGGCGCGCAACCCGACACGGGGCCTTTGTGGACGCGCCGCCGCGCTCCACGTTCATGGGAGGCGGGACGTCCGGCCCGTGGCGGCGACGAATCCCCGCATCGGGGACGACGGAACGAAGATCACCGATCACTCACGCCTGTTTTCCGGTACACGACGTGCGGTCGAGTACACGAGCGCGCGAGCATCGACGTTTGCCAACATCCGTTGGCCCGCTCCGTCGCACAGGATGTCCGTTGGCGCCGCGCTCCGCTGTCCTACTGTGACGCTCATGCAGTACACCGTCGACGTCCGCCTCCGCCAACCGGCGGGGACGCCACCCCTCGACGCCCCGCAGCAGCACGGTGTGGCCCGTATCCTGCATCCACCGTTGCGGCGTTACCTCGACCGCGAGTACCTCCTGCTGGTCGAGCGCTCGCCCGCTCCGCCGATGCTGCGGGTGCGGCCGCACCCGAACGGCGTGCACCTGACGATGCACATCCATGCCACCTCGCGCGCCGAGGCCGAGGACCGCGCCTACGCCATCGCCACCCTCGCGGTGGCCGAGGGGATGCTGCTGGTGGACTGGCACATCACCTCCAGCCGGGTGCAGCCCCGGCAGACCCGCTCCTGGCACTGTCCGACGCCCCGGTTACCGGCGTCGGTGGTGCCGGGGGTGAATTGGGGTCGCGCTGTGGAATTGTGGCCGGACGCCTGCGAGGTTACCGAGCGCCCGCCGGCCGGGGGTCATTACCGGAAGCCGGCGTCTTTCGCCATCTGAAGGCGCAGACCCGACACTCGCCCGGGTGGGCGCACCCGCGCCAGAATATGCGGTACTGACCCGCTTGGATCCGATATATCTGACGGCTATCCGACAGTTCTCGGAGGCCGTCTCATCGTTTCCGGGGACCGGTCCGCCGCGCGGGTAACGCCCGAACGCCCGTCCGTGCCCTACTCACCGCCCGCGAGCGGGCGCTGATCGGTCCACAATGGACCGAACTGTCGCATTCACTGTCCCGCGACGATCGCCCGAACCTGTTCACTCGGTCGCGACGGGGCCACGCATCGTGCGATTCGGGCCCGCCGGAAGGCCCTGAAATGACGCGGCGAGATCACAAGATCGTCACGGCCGGGGGCATCGCGGCAGCTCGGAAGGGGCGAGGGGGTCAAACCTGAAGAACACGGCCCATCGCGGGCGATCGATGTCTCTGGCGCCGGTTACGGTATGGGACATGCGTTACCCGGTGGAGGTGCGGCTCTCCCAGCCAGAAGACCGCCCTCGCATGGACTCCCTGCAGCAGGTCGGCGCCGAATCACTCCTGCGCCTGAACCTGTGGCAGCTCATGTCCACCGAGGGCCTGACGCACAAGGGAACAGAGCGAGAGCTGGCCATCACCGACCTGCACGTGTGCACCAAACCCGCCGGCGCCCACCTGATCCTGCCGCTGGACGTCGACGGGCTCGACCGCGCCGAGCAGCTCGCCGACGCGATGGTCCGTCACACCCTGGAGGCCTCGGTCCTGCTGGCCGAGTGGAGCGTCGCGCACTGCGGCGTGAAGCTCGACGACGTGTTCCTGGCCCAGACCGGGGACGCCGACGGCGCCGACTGCACCACCAGCCCCCTCAGCGTCGAGCCGCCCGCGCCCGAGCGCCCCCGCACGCCTCCCGACGTGCTGCGGGATCGCCTGCTGATCAAGGCCTCGCGCCCCTCGCCCTTCACCCTGGCCGACTTCGGCCTCGGCGGGGGACGGGTGACGGAGTCCACCGCCCGGCTGGCCGCCGGGATGCTGCACGACACCGCGTACAGGGCGACCCGGCATGCCCTGCGCGACAACCGCTCGGTGCACCTGAGCCGCCTGGCCGACGTGGGCGCCATGGGCGTCCTCGGCCTGCTCCCGGAGCCCTACCGGCCCCGCTACGACGCCTCCTTCGCCAACTGGATGCTGGTCACCGTCATCGACGTGGCCGGGCGCCTCGGGCGACCCACCTGGACGCCCCCGGCCAACCTCGCCGAGGCCCTGGCGCTGCACCTGATGATCGCCACCGCCGAGCGGCGCGTGATCCACGAGAAGCTGCTCACCCGCGAGCAGATCGAGCCCGCCTACGCCGCCCTGCGCGAGACCGTCTTCGCCGGCGACGACCACCTGCGGCTCTACGAGTCGGCCGGCGACCGCGGCCTCGACCCGGTCTTCGAGCACATGGACGTCGCGCCCGGTGGCCTGGTCGGCTGGTTCGTCCCCGGCCCCGCCGGTCACCCCTACTTCATCGAGCAGCTCAGCTATCGCGCCACCGTCTTCGACGACATCGAGGACGCCGACGACGGCGAGGCCGCCCGGCTGCTGTCGGCCGAGCTGGGCCTGGACGCCGAGAACCTGTTCACCGTCATCGATCTGGCCGCCGTCGGCATCGTCGAGGGCACCTGGCAGTCGACCACGCCCGCGATCGCGCCCGAGGTGCCGATCAGCAAGGGCGACCTGTGGCGCGTCCTGTGCTACCACCGGCATGCCGCGCAGCGCTGGCTGCGCGACTGGTGCGCGCGGCTGGACCTGGACGAGCGCTCCACGGTGGCCGACCTGGCCGCCCGCTATGACGGCGATCTGCGCGATCCCCTCCAGGCCTTCGGCGGCTGGCTCACCGACCGCACCCGCACGCTCCCCAGTGGACACACCGTCGGCGAGCTGGCGGGCGGTTCGCACGGGGTCTTCTGCGACGTCGTCGCGCACAACCTCTCCACGATCGCCCGCCTCAACCGCGAGGGCGGTGTCCGGCACGGCCTGCTGGTGGCGGCCACTCGGGGCGGGCTGCTGGCCCGCAACCGCTTCGGCACGCCGGGCTGGTCGTCCACAGTGGACCTGGTGGCGCCGATGCTGACCGAACCGAACCACCCCGACTGGGGACCGCACGCCGCCGTGCACGGCGGTATCGCCGCGCTGCTCCCGGCCTACGCCGAGGACGAGTTCGACACGGTCCGCGACATGCTGCGGGCCAATCCGTGGCATGTGGACTCCGCCACCGCCGACTGCGTCGTGACCGCGTTGCTCACCAAGCTCACCGCCTCGCACTGAGCAGCGCGTTTCCGTTGCGTGCCAACGGAAAGCCCGCACTGTTCGGCGCGTCACGCTTTCTGGCCGGTTCCGTTAAACAAGGTGTCCCCCGCCTTCACGACCGGTAAAGGACGTGTCGTCATGGACTACGCCCTGCACGTGCACCTGGCCCCGCCCGGAGGCCGCGCCCGCCTGACCCCGCTGGAATGCGAGGGCGCCCACCGTCTGCTGCTCACCGGCCTCACCAGGGCCAGGCCCCAGGGGCCACCACCGGAATTGAGCGTCGAACCGTACGTGACGCATCTGGACCTGCGGCTGGAGGCGCCCTCGCTGGCCGCCGCCGAGGCCGACTGCCGCCGCACCGTCGAGCGGGTGCTGGCCGCCTCGAAGTACCTCACCGACTGGCGGCTGGAGTCCTGCGCGGTGCAGCTGGATCCGGATCTGGACCCGGAGTTCGCCGAAGGCGAGTTCGGCGACGAGGACGACGGCCCGGACCCGGACCCGCCGCGCGCGCTGGTCCTCGACGGCCGGGCCTCGCGGCTGCGCGCCGAGGCGGCGAAGGTGACCGCGTTCGGGCCGGAGATCTTCGGCCCAGACACCGATCCCGACGACGCCGACCTGGTCATCGGCGCGCTGATGCGCTCGGCGGAGCTGTTCCTGGACATCCTCGGCGAGGACGTGGCCACGCTCATCCGCTCCGGCCCGCACACCGTCGACGCCTCGCGGCTCTACATCGTCTCGATGCTGCCGCAGCATTACCGGCACCGCTACGACCTGGAGTTCGTCCGGCGCTTCCAGGCCGCGGCGATGAAGGTCGTCGACCGGCTCGCCGGGCCGGAGTGGACGCTGCCCGGCTCGCTCGCCGAGGCCCTGGCGCTGGCGCTGATCATCGAGAGCGGCGACGAGGCGCTGCGCCCGCTGGAGGGCGTCGACCTGGACGGCCTGCGCAAACTCCTGGCGGCCCTGCGCTTCCAGCTGCTGTCCAACGTGGACCACGAGTCGCTCTACGACCTGCCCGCCGACCATCCCGGCGACCCGGTCTTCGCCCACCTGCACGTCGCCCACGGCGTGGAGGACTGGTTCGTGCCGCGCCGGGGACGCGTCCACCCCTACCGGCAGCTCCCGGCGGCCTACGAGAACCACGTCCACGACGCCGATTGCGCGCCGACGGTGGACGAGATGCGCCGGGTCCTCGCCGATCGCGTCGGCGTCGACCCCGACCGGCTCATGACGGTGCTGGACCTGGCCGCGATCGGCCTCACCGACGCGCTGTGGACGCACGGGCCGGTCATGCGCTGGTTCGGGCAGCGGCGCATCTCCGACGGCGAGCTCCTGCGCACCACCATGCACACGGTGCATCACGTGCGCGAGTCGCTGCGGGAGTGGCGCCTGGCGTCCGGGATCGGCGTCGAGGCCACCGTCGCCGACTTCGCCGGGGCCGCCGAGACCGCCCCGGCCTTCGCGGCGGCGCTGGGGGCGTGGCTGACCGACCCGGAGCGCGTTTTGTCCACTGGGGACACCTACGGCGCCCTGGCGGCCGGCGACCGGCACGAGGCCGTCGACCACGTGGCGGCCGTGCTGGGCGGGTTCCTGCGCCAGATAGGCGAACTGGGCCTGCCGCGGACCCTGCTGGGCGCCGCCGCGCAGGCCGGGCTGACCCGCTACCACTGGTGGGGCGCCCCCGGCTGGCCCGACGAGGTCGAGCGGATCGTCGCGCTGGTCAGCGATCCCGGCCGCCGCGAATGGGGCCCGGACGGGCGCCTGGCCAGCGGCCTGCCGCCGCGTTCGGCGCACCTGGACGGCGAGCACATCCGTTTCGCGCTGCTGCACCGTCCCTGGACGCTGCGGACCGACGCGGCCGAGTGGTGCGCGCGGGCGGCGCACCTGGCCGGTCCGGAGAACTGAAGGCGGGCCGCCCGCGGATCCCCGATTTCTCGAAGATCACGCGGACGGCCCGCCGCCCCCTCGCCCTGTTCGGTGTGTCCGTCACTCCCCAGGGACGTTCATTCAGCCGTGCTCGCCGGGTTAGCTGGCGTACGGGTTCGCGCTCACCGACGCGTCGCCGTAGACGACCTGGTCGATCGCGCCGTCGCCGTCGGTGTCGGTCAGGGTCGCGTCGGCGATCCCGTCGCCGTCCCGGTCCAGGATCATCTCGTCGGCGACACCGTCGTGGTTGACGTCCTCGGCGTAGGTGTCGAGATTGCCGTCCTGGTCGGCGTCGATGGCCACCGCGTCCACGACACCGTCGTGGTTGGTGTCCTCGGAGACCTGGTCGACGGAGCCGTCGTGGTTGAAGTCGGAGACGATGGTGTCGGCGTAGCCGTCGTGGTTGTTGTCGAAGGCCTCGGAGTCGATGGTGCCGTTGCCGTCACCGTCGAGGTACAGGTGGTCCTGCACGCCATCGTTGTTGTCGTCTTCGTAAACGCCCTCGGCGTCACCGTTGTAGTCGGTGTCCACGGCGGTGGTGGAGTGGTCGCCGTAGTCCGCGGTGATCGCGTGGTCGTCGAGACCGTCGTTGTCGAAGTCCTCGTGACCCGGGGTGTCGAAGTCGCTCATCTCGTGGCCCTCCCATGTGGCTTACCGGCTGATGAGGAAACGATATGGCGATCCGGGCGCCTGTTAATCCCGGGTTAGTGCCACCCCGGGCGGGTCGACATCCCGGTCCGTAGTCGATTGATCACGACATGGGCGGTACGATGTGGAGGTCATGAGCACCGAACCCCTCGTCCGGCTACGCCGCATCTGCCTCGCCCTGCCCGAAACCTCCGAAGTGGACGGCACCGCCGAGGCCGCCTTCCGGGTGCGCGACAAGATCTTCGCCATGCGCCACCAGGTGTCCGAACGCGACTCGGTGTGGTTCAAGACCGAGCACGGCGAACGGCTCGTCACCGCGTCCCCCGCGCAGTTCTTCAACCCGCCCTACGTCGACCGGCACGGCTGGATCGGCGCGTGGCTCGACGTCGACCAGGACTGGGACGAACTCGCCGCCCTGCTGGTCGACGCTTACCGCATGACGGCGCCGGAGCTGGTTCCCTAGCTCTGGCTATTTGTTCAGGATGAGGCTCATCGCTTCGGCGCGGGTCTTGGCGTCGCGTTCCAGGACGCCGCGCACCGCCGAGGTGACCGTCTTCGCGCCGACCTTGCGGATGCCCCGCATCGCCATGCACATGTGCTCGCACTCGATGACGACGATCGCTCCCCGCGGCTCAAGCGCCGACATCAGCTGGTCGGCGATCTGGGTGGTGAGGCGCTCCTGCACCTGCGGGCGCCGCGAGTAGGCCTCGACCAGGCGAGCGAGCTTCGACAGGCCCGTGATGCGGCCGTGCTCGGCCGGGATGTAGCCCACGTGTGCCACGCCGAAGAACGGCAGCAGGTGGTGCTCGCAGAAACTCGTCACCTCGATGTCGCGCACGACGACCATTTCCTCGTGGTCCTCGGCGAAGGTGGTCTTGAGGATCTCGGCGGGATCGACGCGCAGACCCGCGAAGAGCTCGGCGTAGGCACGGGCGACGCGAGCGGGGGTGTCCTTGAGACCGTCGCGCTCGGGGTCCTCGCCGATCGCGATGAGGATCTCCCGCACCGCCGCCTCGATGCGCTTGAGGTCGACGACGTCCTCGACGGGGAGGCCGTGGAGACGGCCGTCGACCAGCCGGGCGGCGACGTGATCAAGTTTCTCGTTCACGGGGATAGGGTACGTGGCGGGCGGGAGGGGGGTGGGGGAAAGGGAGGGAGGTCTCAGGGGGTGGGGTCCTCCCGCCGTCTTTCGGCTTGCGGGCCGTGGGCATCACCCAGCCCATGCCCGGGCCGTCGGGGTCATGCCGTCTCACCGGGCCGGGGTTCACCTCGCGGGCCGCTCCCAGCAGCCCTTCAGCTAGCGCGCCTCGGCTCTCACCACGTCGACCCGCGCCCATCTCTCGGCTTGCCATCTCTCGCCCCGCCATCTCTCGCCCCGCCATCTCTCGCCCCGCCATCTCTCGCCCCGCCATCTCTCGCCCCGCCATCTCTCGCCCCGCCATCTCTCGGCTTGCGGGCCGTGGACCCCACCCAGCCATGGCCCGGGCCGTCGGGGTCACGCCGTCTCGCTGGCCGGAGTGCGCCTCACGAGGCCCCTCTCAGTGGCTTCCAGTCGCCACGCCTCGGCTCTCACTCCATCCGCTGGCTCGGCCCCGCGCTGCCCCAGCCCGCGCCACGCTCTTCTCGCCCCTCCCCTCGCCTTCTCTCGGCTTGCGGGCCGCGCACCTCACCCCAAGCCCACGCCCGGCCACCGGGGGCACGCCATCCCGCCTCCCGAGCCCCACTCCTCGGCCTCGTCCCATCCCAGCCGCCTGCACCAGCCCGGCCCGCACCACCCCGGCCCGCACTGGCCTTGTCGTGCCTCTCTCCCTGCCCCGTCCCCTTCCATCCCCACCCTGGTCGTTCGGGTTGCTGCCTGCGGATCTTCCGTCGTTCGGCCTCGGCGACGGTGAACGAGGAACCTGGGGGTGTCAAGACGGTAGAGCGTGTCTTGACACCCCCAGAACCCTCGTTCCAAAGACCCGTCAGGCCGCACGCCGAAAGATCCAGCTCTCGAAGGAAAGGTTGTGCGGGGCCTCGTCTTGGGCGACGGCCAGGTTCGTCGGCTGCGGGTCAGGTCAAGAGCCCTACCCTGCTACGCATCGCACCCGGGTTGTGACATCGTCCCCGGTTCTCGTCTCGGGCGGGCTTCACCCATCGCTGGCGTGTTTTGCCCAGCTCTTGCCTTCGTCTCGCGCTTGCTGCACTTCACGCCGCGCACATCGCACCCAGCCTGTCTTCGTCTCGCCCCCACCGTACGAGGCTTCGCTCATCGCACCGGCTTGCCTTACGTCTACCGCCCTGCCTCGGGCCGGCTTCACCCATCGCCGCGTGGGTTGCCCGGCTCTTGCCTTCGTCACCGAGCCGTCTTCCCCCTCCCCGCCCCTCTCCCTCCCCCTCCCTCCATCCCACCCTCCCCGGCCCTCTCTCACCCCGTCCTCCCTCCCCACCCTTCTCTCACCCCGTCCGCCCTTTCCCCCTCCTCCTCTCTCCCCCTCCTCTCCCCGGGCACGCAAAAGGGCCGCCCTCGCGGGCGGCCCTTTGTGCTGCTTCTGCCTTGCTGCGCTGTTGCTACAGGTCTGTCGTGTTCAGCGTGTCGCCGAGTGCCTTGCTGCCGTTGCTCTCCGCCTGGGCCTTCAGTTCGGTCACGTCCGCGGAGGTCGTGATCGGGGGCCGGTCGGAGGGCTTGCGCTTGCCGAAGCCGTTGAAGGGGGCCATCGGGGGGCGCTTTTGGACGCGCTCGGAGAGGCGGGCCATGTCCTCGCGGGACAGGGTTTCCTTCTCCAGGAGTTCGCGGACCATGTCGTCGAGGACGTCGCGGTGCTCGACGAGGATCTCCCAGGCTTCGTCGTGGGCGATCTCGATGAGGCCGCGGACCTCGGCGTCGATGTCGGCGGCGATGGCGTCGCTGTAGTCGCGCTGGTGGCCCATGTCGCGGCCCAGGAAGGGCTCCGAGGAGGAGGTGCCGTACTTGATGGCGCCGAGTTTGGCGGACATGCCGTACTCGGTGACCATGCCGCGGGCCAGTTTGGTGGCCTTGGAGATGTCATCGCCGGCGCCGGTGGTGGGCTCGTGGTAGACGAGCTCCTCCGCGGCACGACCACCGAGCGCGTAGGCCAGGGTGTCGATCATCTCGCTGCGGGTCTGGGTGTACTTGTCCTCGGTGGGCAGGACCAGCGTGTGGCCGAGGGAGCGGCCGCGCGGCAGGATCGTGACCTTGTGGACGGGCGCCAGGTGCGGGAGGGCCATGGCCACCAGGGCGTGGCCGCCCTCGTGGTAGGCGGTGACCTTCCGCTCCTTCTCGCTCATCGCGCGGGTGCGGCGCTCGGGGCCGGCGATGACGCGGTCGATGGCCTCTTCGAGGCTGTCGTTGCTGATCGCCTTGAGGTTGTGGCGGGCGGTCAGCAGGGCGGCCTCGTTGATGACGTTCGCCAGGTCCGCGCCGGAGAAGCCGGGGGTGCGGCGGGCGATGGTGTCGAGGTCGACGTTCGGCTCGAACGGCTTGCCCTTGGCGTGGACGGCCAGGATCGCGCGGCGGCCGGCCAGGTCGGGCGCGTCGACGGCGATCTGCCGGTCGAAGCGGCCCGGGCGCAGCAGGGCGGGGTCCAGGATGTCGGGACGGTTCGTCGCGGCGATCAGGATGACGCCGCCCTTGGTGTCGAAGCCGTCCATCTCGACCAGGAGCTGGTTGAGGGTCTGCTCGCGCTCGTCGTGACCGCCGCCCAGGCCGGCGCCGCGGTGGCGTCCGACGGCGTCGATCTCGTCGACGAAGACGATGGCGGGCGCATTGGCCTTGGCCTGCTCGAACAGGTCGCGGACGCGGGAGGCGCCCACACCGACGAACATCTCCACGAAGTCCGAACCGGAGATCGAGTAGAACGGGACGCCGGCCTCGCCGGCGACGGCGCGCGCCAGGAGCGTCTTACCGGTTCCGGGCGGGCCGAAGAGCAGCACGCCCTTCGGGATCTTGGCGCCCAGGGCCTGGTACTTCGACGGGTCCTGGAGGAAGTCCTTGATCTCCTCCAGCTCCTGCACGGCCTCTTCGGCACCGGCCACGTCGGCGAACGTGGTCTTGGGCGTGTCCTTGCTGACCAGCTTGGCCTTGGACTTGCCGAAGTTCAGGACCCGCGACCCGCCACCCTGCATCTGCGACATGAACAGCAGCAGCAGGACGACGATGATCACGATGGGGAGGAGGTTGATCAGGAAGGCGACCCAGATCGACTCCTCGGTGACCTTCACGTCCCACGCGGGGGCGGTGGTGACCTTCGGGTAGATCTCGTCGATGGCCTGCGCCGGGACGTAGGCCTGGATCTTCGAGACGGACTTGCCGTCGACGTTGATCGGGTTGTTCAGTTCGAGCTGAAGGATCTGTTCCTTGTCCTCCAGCACCGCCTTCTTGACGTTGCTGTTGCCGAACTGGGCCATCGCCACAGACGTCTCGGCCTCGGTGTACTCGCTACCACCGGAGAACATCGTGGCGATGAGGACCACACCGAGGATGACGAGGACAATCCAGACGAATGGCCTGCGGAAGAATCGCGTACGCTCCATACTGCTGCGGGCCTCTACGCCCGACCCCTCCCGTGAGAAAAGGTTGACGGTCCTCGCTCGGCCCGTTGGGTAGGCCGACCGCACCGGTGGTCCGGCCATTCGACGTTACACCGTTGCAACCGTCTGCCGCCTGCGGCGTTCACCACCCTGGTGCTTAACACACCATTATTCGCGGTCGATGTGATGAAGGATGCCCGGGGTACGCCGTGGAGATCGCGGGGCCGCCTGGCAGGCTGGTGACCATGACGGCCGAGTGGTACGCCGACGACATCGAACGAGTCATCTTCAGCGCCGATGACATCGCCAAGAAGACCGCCGAGCTGGGCCGGCAGGTCTCAGCCGACTACGCCGACACCGACGGCCTGCTGCTGGTGGGGGTGTTCAAGGGCGCGGTCATGTTCATGGCCGACTTCGCCCGGTCCCTCTCCGTGCCGGTCGAGCTGGAGTTCATGGCCCTGTCCTCCTACGGGCAGCGCGCCACCTCCTCCGGCGTCGTGCGCATCCTCAAGGACCTCGACCGCGACATCGCCGGACGCCACGTCCTGGTCGTGGAGGACGTGGTCGACTCCGGCCTGACCCTGTCGTGGCTGCTGCGCTACCTCAACGGGCGCGGACCGGCCAGCCTCGAAGTGGTCTCGCTGATCCGCAAGCCCGAGTCGATGCAGGTCGAGCTCCCGGTCAAGTACGTGGGCTTCGACATGGGCCAGGAGTTCGTCGTCGGATACGGCATGGACTACGCGGAGAAGTACCGCGAGCTGCCGTTCCTGGGCGTGCTCAAGCCCGAGGTCTACTCGCGCGGCTAGCCCCGGCTCCGACCCGGTATCGGAACCGTCCTCACGTCCCCCGGCCACGTCGGGGGACGTGATCTTTCACAGGACCGGGCCGCCCACCAGGCGCGTCCCGACCCTGCGCACCTCTCTACTCCCCGGCAGCTGCACCGGGCCCTGCCCGTGCCAGTCGGTGATGAGCCGGTCCAGCTCGCTCACGTGCCCGTGGTTCAGCCCCGAACCCGGCACCCCCAGCAGCCGTGCCCAGGTGTGCAGGACGCGCGTCCGCAGCGCCCTCGGCTGCCCGGCGAGCGCCGCCACGTCCAGGCTCGCGTCGCTCCCGGCGGCGCGGGCGGTGAGGCGCGCGGCGAGGCCGTTGAGGACGCGGTTGTCGTCGGCGACGAGCCGCGCGGTGCGCGCGAGGTTGGCGCTCAGGCCCGGCCCGAGGACCTCGGTGAGGGCGGGCATGAGGGCCCGCAGCGCGCTGCGCCGGTAGGCGGGGTCGGCGTTGTGGGGGTCGTCCCAGGTGGGCAGGTCCTGTTCGGCGCAGGCCTTGGTGAGGACCTCGCGGGGCAGGTCGAGCAGCGGGCGCCGGTAGTGGCCGCGGCGTTCGGGCATCCCGGAGATGCCGCGGGGGCCGCCGCCGCGCGCCAGGGCCAGCAGGACCGTCTCGGCCTGGTCGTCGCGGGTGTGCCCGAGCAGGACCGCGGCAGCGTCGTGGCGTTCGGCGGCGTCGTCGAGGGCGGCGTAGCGGACCGAGCGGGCGGCGTTCTCGGGTCCGCCGTCGCTGGGGTCGACCTCGACGGTGATGATCTCGACGGGGTCGAAGCCTTGATGGCGGGACCATTCGGCGAACTCGGCGGCGCGCGCGGCCGAGCCCTCCTGGAGTCCGTGGTCGATGGTGGCGAATCCGGCGCGCAGGCCCAGGCGGGGCGCGACGAAGGCGGTGGCGGCGGCCAGGGCCATCGAGTCGGGCCCGCCGGAGCAGGCGGCGATGACCATGCGGCCGGGGTCGAGGTCGGACAGGGCCCGGCGGACGGCGAGGCGGGTCTGGGCGACCGCGCGCGGCAGCGGCGGCATCAGGGGCCGACCCGGGCGATCCACGCGGCGGGGTCGGCGAGTTCGGCGCGGGTGGGGAGGGTCTCGGGGGAGGTCCAGACGCGGTTGAAGGCGTCCATGCCGACGCGGGTGACGACGGCTTCGACGTAGGCGCGGCCCTCGGCGTACTGGCGCATTTTCATGTCGACGCCGAGGAGGCGGCGGATGACGCGCTCGATGGGGTTGCCGGCGGAGCGGCGCTTGTCGAACTTGCCGCGGATCTGGGCGACGGTGCCGATGACCTCGGGGCCGACGCCGTCCATGACGTACTCGGCGTGGCCTTCGAGGAGGGTCATGAGGGCGGTGATGCGGTCGACGATGGCCTTCTGGCCCTCGGTGATGACGGCGTCCATGACCCCGCCGCCGTCGTTGTCGCGGGTGGCCTCGGCGATGGCGGACACCGCGCGGGAGACGCGTTCGGTCCAGGGTTCCTCGTCGGGTCCCGAGGCGTCGGCGAAGGCGGCGATCTCGGCGGTGAAGTGCTCGCGGAGCCAGGGGACGGCGGTGAACTGGGTGCGGTGGGCGACCTCGTGGAGGCAGACCCAGAGGCGGAAGTCGCGGGGGTCGGCTTCGAGTTTGCGCTCGCTCTCCAGGATGTTGGGGGCGACCAGCAGCAGTTGCCCCTTCTCCTCGCCGCTCTGCTTGCCTTTTTCGGCTCCGCCGAAGATCTCGTACTGGCCCAGGACGCGCCCGGAGAGGTAGGCGAGGACGGTCCCGGCCTGGACGGCGGTCACGCGCGGTCCCAGGGCGCGCGTGAGCGGCCCGGGGTTCCCGGCGAGCTTGTCGGCGAGCGGTTCGATGACCCTGGCCAGGCCGTCGATGTTGGCGCGCGCCCAGTCGGGCCGGTCGACCACGCGGACGGGCGAGCCACCGCCTTCCAGCCCGGTGAAGGCCGCGACGTGCCCGGCGGCCTCGTCGGCGAGGCGGCGCAGGTCGGCCACGATGGCCGCCGCCTCCTCGAAGGTCACGGCGGGCCCGGTCTTGCCGAGGGAACGGGCGGTTCGGGCGGCCAGCTCCCAGTCCACGAACTGCGTCATGCGGTCAACCGTACGCATGCCGGTCAGGTCAGCGCGACCAGTCCGAGGTCCTCGGCGACGTCGGGCGGGCACAGCGCCAGGAGGGCGACCACGCCGAGCCAGGTCGCGCCGTGGTGGATGAGCAGGCCGCGGACGGCGGCGGCCTGCGCTCCGGTGTCGACGAGGTCGTCGACGAGGAGGACGCGCTCGCCGGGGCGGATCATGCCCTCGGCGACGGCGAGGGTGATGGTCCCGTCGGCTTCGGGGCGTTTCTGGACGCCGATGAAGCCGAGGCCGAGGTGGGTGGCGACGAGGGGCCCGAGGAGGTAGCCGGAGGACTGGGCCCCGGCGATGGCGTCGGTGTCGGCGGGCACGAGTTCGGCGAGCGCGGGCCCGAGGAGGGCGAGGAGTTCGGGGTCGCGCCACCAGTGGAGGGTGGCGATGCGGTCCCCGGCGTGGACGGTGCGTTCGCGCAGGAGCGCGCGGGCGCGTTCGGCCGCCGTCACCGGCAGCCGCATCCGGCCAGGGCGGTGGCGATGCGGTCGAGGGTGTGCTGGGCCTCGAACATGTTGCCGCGCTTGTTGACCAGGACGGCGAAGGTGAGTTCGCGGCCGCCGGCGTCCAGGACCGAGCCGGCCAGGGCGGAGACCTCGGCGAGGGTGCCGGTCTTGGCGCGGACGAGGCCCTTGCCGCCGAGGGTCTGCTCGTGGCCGTAGCGCTGGTCGAGGGTGCCGGTGTACCCGGCGACGGGGAGGGCGGCGAAGACGGGCCGCAGCTCGGGGTGGCCGGGTCCGGCGGCCTTGGCGAGCAGGGCGGAGAGGAATCCGGCGGTGACCTTGTTGTCGTAGGACAGGCCGGAGCCGTCGACGATGTGGATCTGCTCGGCGGGCAGGCCCAGTTCGCCGAAGACGCGGGCGACGGCGTTGGCGCCGTCCTGGAAGGAGCCGGGCAGGCCCTTGGCGAGGGCGATCTGCTTGAGGAGCATGTCGGCGACGATGTTGTCGCTGGCCATGACGGTCTCTTCGATGAGGCGGCGCATGGGCGGCGAGTGGACGACGCCGAGCTCCTGCGCGGAGGGGTCGGCGCGGCCGGGCTGGATGCGGGCCTGGGCGCCGAGCGCGGTGGCGAAGATCTTGGCGGTGGCGGCGGCGGGGTCGTCGAAGCGGGGGACGCCGGCGTCATGGCGCTGGGCGCCGGCGGTGCCGTCGCCGGGGTTGACGGTGATGCGCGCGCCGTTGGTCATGAGGGCGGTGGCGGGGGCGGTCCAGCCGGCGGTGACGTCGAGGGGGTCGACGCCGGGGGCGAGGCCGTCGCCGCTGAAGGCGCTGGTGTCGAAGGTGACGGTGGTGATCTGCTGGTCGCCGAGGGCCTTCTTGACCTGTCCGGCGAGGTCGGTGAGGCTGGCCGAGCCGGGGTAGTAGCCATTGCCGTCGGCCGAGAGTGTGGGGTCGCCCTGGCCGATGAGGACGACCTCGCCGGGGTTGGCGCCCTTCACCACGCGGGTGGGGATGCGGTAGTCGGGGCCGCGGGTGGCCAGGATCGCCGAGGCGATGGCGATCTTGTTGGTCGAGCCGGGGATGAGCGGCACGCCGTCGCCGGAGCCGTAGAGGAGCTCGCCGGTGGCCGCGTCGTGGACGGCGAGGCCGACGACGGCGGCGTCGAAGCCGATGGAGGTCATCGCGGGGGCCAGTGCGGCGCCGATGCCGTCCTTGGTGGGTTTGTCCGTTCCGGACGGCGGGTTCAGCGCGGCGGCCGGTCCCGGTTCGGCCTCGAAGGTGATGGTGCCGGTGGCATCACTCTGGGTGCAGGCGCTCAGCAGGAGCGTCAAGGATAGTCCGAGGAGGGCCGCCGTTCGGCGTTTGTATGAGATTGCGCTCGTCACCCGGGGGTCTCCTCGACGCTGTGAGCATGGCTAGGCAAGACTACTTGGTGTATACAGGCCCAACGATGTGCGCGAGGAGACGCCGTGGAGTTCGACGTCACCATTGAGATCCCCAAGGGGAGCCGGAACAAATACGAGATCGACCACGAGACCGGTCGTATCCGTCTTGACCGGACCCTGTTCACGGCCACGCAGTACCCGGCCGATTACGGGTTCATCGATGACACTCTCGGCTTGGACGGGGATCCGCTCGACGCGCTCGTCCTGGTGCCGGAACCGACCGTGCCGGGGTGCCTGATCCGCGCCCGCGCGATCGGCATGTTCCGCATGTCGGACGAGAAGGGGCAGGACGACAAGGTCCTGTGCGTTCCCGCGTCCGACCCCCGCGCCGAGCACCTGCGCGACATCCACCACATGCCGGAGTTCGACCGGCTGGAGATCGAGCACTTCTTCCGGGTCTACAAGGACCTGGAGCCCGGCAAGAGCGTCGAGGGTGCTTCGTGGGTGGGGCGCACCGAGGCCGAGGCGGAGATCCGCCGTTCGGTGGAGCGCATGAAGGAGCACGCCGCCGAGCACGGTGGCCACTGATCCCATTCCTCACGATGGTGTGGGGACGAGGGGCCCGCGTCGTTTCGGCGCGGGTCTCTTTTTCGCCCGCCGTCCGGTGGGGCGGCCGGGGCGAAACGCGGGTCACCGATTTCGGTGAACGTGGCGTGTCGGCTTGACGCGGCAGGTGAGCGGTGTGCCGGCGGGTTGACCGGGTCGATACACTCTGCTGCCATGAGCGGAGCTAACCCCCCAGGCTGGCATCCCGACCCGAGTGGCAGCGGGCAGCTGCGCTGGTGGGACGGCACCCAGTGGACCAACAACACCCGTCCCCCGGAGCAGCGCCAGGCGTCCTCGCTGGAGAAGATCGCCGAGCTGGACGTCTCCGGCGGCCACGACGCCTCGCAGATCCAGCGCCAGGTGCAGCAGCAGGCCGGTGTCGGCCCGATCGCGGCCGGCGGCGGGACGATCTTCTCCGAGCCGGTGCTGGTGGTCAACCAGAAGACCAAACTGATCGAGGTGTCCACCGAGTACTCGGTGTTCAACCAGCAGGGCCAGCAGATCGCCAAGGTCGAGCAGATCGGCCAGAACGCGTTCAAGAAGGTCGTGCGGTTTCTGGGCTCCTATGACCAGTTCTTCACGCACAAGTTCCAGGTCAGCGACGGCCACGGGCAGCCCCTGCTCTACCTGACGCGCCCGGCCAAGATCTTCAAGTCGAAGATCATCGTGCAGGCCGGCAACGGCGGCACCATCGGCGAGATCAAGCAGAACAACGTGTTCGGCAAGATCAATTTCTCCTTCCTGGTCAACGGGCAGGAGATCGGCCAGATCCGCGCGGAGAACTGGCGCGCCTGGAACTTCGCCATCGTCGACCACACCGGCGCCGAGGTCGCCCGCATCACCAAGACCTTCGAGGGCGTCCTGAAGACGATGTTCACCAACGCCGACAACTACGTCGTGCAGCTGCACCGCCCGCTCCAGGACCCGATGCTGTCGATGGTCATCGCCTCGGCGCTGACCGTGGACGTGGCCCTGAAGCAGGACGCGCGCGGCCTGGGCGGCTAGTCCGTCCGTACGCTTCAAAGGAGCCCCGGCGATGCCGGGGCTCCTTCTTCATATGACCGGTGTCTCAGTGACCGGGCGCACGGTAAAACCTCTGGCCCTGACGCGTCCTTGACGCCAGACTCCCCCCGTGCCGCTGTTCACACTCGATCTTCGCCCGCTGCGCCGCCGCGATTTCCGGCTCTACTACACCGGCTCGGCGATCTCGGCGTTCGGGTCGATGATCTCCACCGTCGTCATCCCGTTCCAGGTCGCCAAGATGACCCAGTCACCGGTCCTGGTGGGCCTGCTGGGGCTGTGCGAGCTGGTGCCGCTGCTGTTCACCTCGTTCATCGGCGGCGCGCTGGCCGACTACGTCGACCGCCGCAGGCTCGTCCTGTGGTGCGAGGTCGCGCTGACCGGCCTGACGGGCCTGCTGCTGCTGAACTCACTGGTCGGCAAACCGCAGCTGTGGGCGCTGTACGTGATCGCGGCCCTCACCACCGCGCTGGCGGGCCTGGCCCGGCCCAGCCGCGACTCGCTGATCCCGCGTCTGGTCGAGCCGCACGAGATCCCGGCGGTGTCGGGGCTCCAGTCGACCTACTGGAACGTCTCGGCGATCGCCGGGCCCGCCATCGCCGGGTTCATGCTCGCCCACGTCCACCTCGCCTGGGTCTACGCCATCGACCTGGCCACCTTCGCGGTGTCGCTGGCCTGCCTGGCGCTGGTGCGGGCGGTGCCGCCGCCACCGGACGCCGACCGGCCGAGCGTGAAGTCGGTGCTCGAAGGGCTCCGCTACGCCAAGCGCCGCCCCGAGCTGCTGGGCACCTACCTGGTCGACATGAACGCGATGTTCTTCGGCATCCCCACCGCGCTGTTCCCGTTCCTGGCCCTGCAGTTCGGCGGGCCGCAGGTCCTGGGGCTCCTGCACGCCGCGCCCGCCGCGGGCGCGCTGCTGGCCTCGGCGACCTCCGGCTGGGCCGGGCGCGTCCACCGGCACGGGCTGGTGGTCCTGGTCGCGGCCGGGATCTGGGGCCTGGGCATCCTCGGCTTCGGGCTCTCACCGAACCTGTGGCCGGCCCTGGCGTGCCTGGCCGTCGCGGGTGGCGCCGACATGATCTCGGGCATGTTCCGGGGCATCATCTGGAACCAGACGATCCCCGACCGGCTGCGCGGCCGCCTGGCCGGCATCGAGCAGCTGTCCTACCTGTCCGGCCCGACCCTGGGCAACCTGGAGGCGGGCGCGGCCACCAAGCTCTTCGGCATCGGCGGCTCGGTGATCTTCGGCGGCGTGATGACGATCGTCGGGACCGGCGCGCTGGCGCTGTGGCTGCGGTCCTTCGTCACCTACGACGGCCGCGAGGGCATCGCCCGCAAGGAGAAAGAGGAGGCCGAATTCACCGCGCGACGTGAGGCTACCGCCACGTAGTTCTCCATTATGGACGCTTCGTATCCCTTCCATCGTCACTTCCGTCCCTCTACAGTGGCCACTGTCGTGTCCAAATGAAGGGATTTTCTGGCATGGAAGTCGATGTCGCCCAGATGCGGCGCGCGGGCATGAAGGTACGCACTATCGGCATGGACGCGCAGAACTATTTAGAACGGGAGAAGGGCTCCCTGGAGTTCGGCTCCCAGGGCAATGAGGGCTTCGCGACCATGGCGGCGCTGAAGTCGGCGGTGGAGAAGCTGCACCGCCAGACCTCGCGGCTGGCGGCCGACTCGCAGGAGACCGCCGCCAACGTCAACCGCGCCGCCGACGCCCACCAGGCCAACGAGAAGGCGCAGGCCGACAACTTCACCGGCAACCTCAATGCCCTGACCACTCTGCTGGGGCCGTGATGGTGACCTTCATGCAGCTGCGCGCGGCGCAGACCTCGCACCTGGAGAACACCGCCACCAGTGCCCGCCGCGTGTCCCGCGAGATGGAGCAGTACGCCGCCGACACCTCCCGGTGGCGGCGTAACCTCGCCGGCGGCTGGCAGGGCCGCGACGCCTCGGCCGCCGACGTGCAGCTGGCGGCGCAGGAGGGCTCCTATCAGCAGGCCGCGCGCTCCTACGGGCGCCTGGACGACGTGGTCGCGTTCTTCTCCAACGAGATCGACCTCGCCAAGCGCACCCTGGAGCGCGGTGTGGAGCTGGCCAACTCCATCCCGGGCCGGGTCGGCGAGGACGGCGCGATCCAGGTCGACTGGGCCGCCTTCGGTCCCCGCCCCTCGGCGGAGGTCGTCCAGCACGCCAAGCAGCGCGCGATGGAGGCGGCCCAGCTGATCCGGCAGGCGCTGATGCGCGCCAACTCCGCCGACCGGCAGGCGGCCTCGGCGCTCAACTCGCTGGTGCTGCCCACCGCGTCCAACGTGACCCCCGGTTCCAGCTCGATCCCCCAGCGCGGAACCGATCCCCGCAAGGTCAAGGCCTGGTGGGACGGGCTCTCTCCGGAGCAGCGGCAGCACCTGGTCGACACCGAGCCGAAGCAGATCGGTTCCCTCGACGGCGTTCCCGCCGAGACCCGGGACACCGCCAACCGCCTGGCGATCGGCCGCGAACGCGAGTTCATCGGCACCCGCCGCGAGTTCCTGGAGGGGCGGCTGGCCGAACTCAAGTCCCCCGACGGGAGCCTCACGTCCGCGCAGGCCTACCAGATGGGCGAGGTCAACCGCGAGCTCAAGGACCTCGACGCCCGCAAGGCCAACCTGGACAGCCTGGACCACCAGCTCGCGCGCACCGACCTCCAGGGCTCCAAGGAGCGGATGTACCTGCTCAACTACGATTCTGCCGCCGACGGCCAGGCGGTGATCTCGGTGGGCAACCCCGACACCGCCGATTCGATCGTCACCTACGTGCCCGGTACGACCGCCGACGTTCCCGGCATCGACGGCGACGTCAACCGTGCACTGTGGATGCAGGCCGACGCCACCGCCGCCGACCCGGCGCGCAAGACGGCGGCGATCACCTGGCTGGGCTACGACGCGCCGGACAAGGTCTTCCCCAACGCGATGTCGTCCAGCTACTACAAGTCGGCCGCCGACGATCTGGCCTCGTTCCAGCAGGGTCTGCGCGCCACCCACCAGGGCCCGCCGTCGATCAACACGCTCATGGGCCATTCCTATGGCGCGTCGGCGATCGGCTACACCGCCAACCACTACAACGTGGAGGTGGACAACCTGGTGTCGGTGGCCAGCCCCGGCGGCGGCGCGGGCCTGTGGGGCGACGCCTCGTCCTATCAGGGCATCCGCGCCGATCACGTGTGGGCGACCCGCGCGCCCGACGACCCGATCCGCTTCGTGGCGCAGATCCACGGCAACGACCCCATCGACTCCGACTACGGCGGCCGCGTCTTCCCCGCCTCCCCCGGCGGCCACTCCGGCTACTGGGACGGCACCAACGTCGCCCGCGGCCACTTCGCCGACATCATCACCGGCCACTACGACCGCGTCCCCCGCGGCACCCAGGACTGACCGCTTCGACCGGCGCGGGCCGGTCTTGCCCCTCCCCGGCCACTGCGCCAGGATCGGGCGAGACCGGCCCGTTCCATCCAAGGTGGACCATGCAGCACCGACGCGGACGCCTCTCCGCCGCCACAGCCGCCGCCCTCACGGCCCTCACCTCGGCCGTCCTGATCGGCGCCGCCCCCTCCTCCCCAGCCCTCGCCGCCGAGAAGTGCGAAGCCGAAAGCCGCACCACACCCCTATCCCACGTCCCCTGGCCCCTCCAGCGCCTCCAACCCGAACGCGTCTGGCCCCTCACCCGCGGCGCCGGCGTGAAAGTCGCCGTCATCGACTCCGGCGTCGGCGAACACCCCCTCCTGGCCGGCAAGGTCAAAGCCGTCGACATGGCCGGCGACAAACTCGGCGCCCGCTGCGACCTGGCCTCCCACGGCACCATCGTCGCCGGAATCATCGCCGCCAGCGACACCGAATCCTCGCCCTTCCACGGCCTCGCCCCCGACGCCACGATCCTTTCGTACCGCGTCATCCAGGACATGGAACGCTCCTCCAGCCAGGACAGCACCAAACCCATCGTCGACGCCATCCGACTGGCAGTCCAAGACGGCGCCGACGTCATCAACCTCTCCCTCACCGCCATCGCCACCCCAGCCCTGGAACAGGCGATCCAATACGCCTACGACCACGACGTAGTCGTCGTAGCCGCCGCCGGAAACAGCGGCGTCCAAGGCGCCAAGGAATACCCCGCCGCCTACGAAACGGTCATAGCCGTCGCCGGCCTCTCCCCCACCGGCACCCACGTGGACACGAGCTCAGTACGCCCCTACGTCGACATCGCCGCCCCCGGCGAACAAATCGACGGACCGGCACCAGCAGGCGGCGGCTTCGGCCGCCTGTCCGAAGGCGGAACAAGCTTCGCCGCCCCCTACGTATCGGCAACCGCAGCCCTCCTCCGCAGCTACTACCCCGGCATGAAACCCGACGAAGTGGCCAAACGCATCACCGCAACGGCAACCCACCCCGCAGAAGGCTGGAACCCCCTCGTCGGCTGGGGAGAAATAGACCCCTACCGCGCAGTCACAACCGTCATGCCCACGACCCAGGAATCACGATCGGCACAACCAGCGGTGGCCCCGGCAGAACAAACCGACCCCGGCGCAACGGCAAGAGGAAGGGCACTCGCCCTGACGGGAGCTGCGGCAGGAGTGGTGGGAGCACTGCTGGTGGTGCGATTCGTGGTACCGCGAGGAAGACGACGAGGGTGGAAGGCGTAGCGGCGTAGCGGAGGGGGAGAGGAAGAACGGAACGGCGTGCCGCTCGACCGGCTCGACGAAGGCTTCGGGTCGTGCGAGCCGGGTAGAGCCGACAGCGGCGAGAGCGTGCCCGTGAGAGGGACCACGCGGGGTGAGGCGACCCCAGGCGGGCGTGTGCGGCGGGGCGGGAACAAGAAGTGCGGGCACGCGGAAGCACGGGACGAACGGCGAGCGAGGGACAAGGGGCAAGCGGCCAGGTGACGGGCGGCGGGCGGCGGGCGGCGGGCGGGATGGAGTGTGGGTGGTGAGGCGCGGCCGGGCAAGGCGGGGCGAGAACCGCACGGCGGGGGCAGGGCGGGGCGGGCTGAGGCGGGCGAGCGGTTAGGGCGGGCGATGTGGGTGGGGCGGGCAGAGATGGGCAAGCGGGTGGGCAGCGTGGGTGAGCGGGCGGGGTGGTGAGCGGGGTGAGCCAAGCGGGTTGGTGAGCGGGGTGGGCCAAGTGGGTTGGCGGGCGGAGCGTGTGGGTTGGGTGGGTGTCGGCCCGTGCAGCTGAGGGTGCCCCACGGAAGCTGGCGCGATAGCGCAGATGCCGGCTTCGGGTGGTGGGGTCCTTCGTCGGTCGGCCGTAAAGGAATTGGTAACGAGGGTTCTGGGGGTGTCAAGACACGCTCTTCCGTCTTGACACCCCCAGGTTCGTCGTTATGGTGCCGGGGCCGACCGACGAAGGGCACCACCGCACGCAAAGACCAACCCAAAACAAGCCCGACCATGCCCTAAGCCCGTGGACAACGGCCCGCAACCCAAGGCGAAGCCCCCTTCCGAGAGAGGCCCAGGTCCAGGACAGCGTCCTGGTCGGGGCAAGGGCTGAAAGCCCAGGCCAGACGGCGATGGGACCCCACCGCCAACGCAGGCGATCGGATGAGGGCGATCCGTGAGGGGGGACAGGGAGTGCAGCGGCCCGAGCCCGGGGTGAGGGTGACGGGAGAGGTGCGCCAACGGGGGGTGTGGTAGCGAGGCTCGCGACGGCTGGGGCTGGGGCTGGGGCTGGGGCTGGGGCTGGGGCTGGGGCTGGGGCTGGGGCTGGGGCTGGGGCTGGGGCTGGGGCTGGGGCTACCCCCCAAACCCCCCAAAAAAGCCCCCACCCAATCATGCCAGGGCACTGGGCGGGGGCAAGACCACCGGTGGGCGGCAGTCCACACGAACCGGCCAACCCAGCCGGCAAACCAGCTGGGCAACCAGCCGGCAAACCAGCCGACCTAAGCGAACATCCGCGCGTTAGCGCCTTCCGTCCCCGAGTAGTTCGACTTCGCCAGCTGCACCGTCTGTCCGATCCGGTTCAGCAGCTCGTTGAGCCCGGTCACCGTCCGGGTCCATTCGGCCCGCTGGATCTCGTAGTTCTGCTGGTCGTTACCCGACCAGTTCATCGCGTCGAGCTTGCCGCGCAGCTCGTCCAGGATGGCCTGCAGTTCCTGCGAGGACGTCTTGATCCGCAGTCCGAACGAGTCGAGCTCGCCGGGCGAGACTTTGATGATCTCCATCTGCTCCCTTTCTGGGGTGGTAGGGCTCAGCCGCCGTGGAGGACGGACAGGAGGGAGTTGGCATTGTGCTTCTGCTCGTCCTCGTTGGCCTGGTGGTTGGCCGAGGACTTGTCCACGAGGTTGGCGATGGTGTCGAGGACGGACTGGAGCTTGTTGGCCTTGCCGTCGAACTCGCCCATCAGGACGGTGAAGGCGCCGGAAGCGGGGCCGGCCCAGAACGCCTGGGACGCGGAGACGTCACCGCGAATTTTCGCCAGCTGACCTTTGACGCGCTCGATCGCGTCCCGCATGTCCGCGGAGCCTTTGGCCAGTGACGCGTGATCGACGAGGATATTCACCTCAGCCATGTGTCGACCTTTCCTGGAATCACGTGCGCACTTCGTGAGCCATCGGGTACGGATGGTCATCCGGGTGCGCTACTCGGTCGTAGGGACACTATCGAAGTCGAGTCGACAATGGAAGGTCCAAAGTGGACTTACTCACCGTGCCTGGGAGGAGACCACGCGAGCTGGATCAATTCGTTACCGGAGCGGCGAACCAGCGTCCCACGGCCGGGTGGGCGCGGGACCGGCCGGATGTCGCCGAGGAGCAGGCCCTCCTCCTTGCTGCCCGACATCAGCAGTCCGGGCGACTGGAGTTCGCGAAGTCGCTGGATCACCGGTTCGTACATGGCCCTGGACGCGCCGCCCATGCGGCGGGTCAGGATCAGGTGCAGGCCCACGTCACGGGCCTGCGCGAGGAGGTCCTGCAGTTCCATGATCGGATTCTGCGATCCACCGGCGACGATGTCGTAGTCGTCGACGAACACATAGAGATCGGGGCCGCTCCACCAGGAGCGGGCGCGCAGTTGCTCGGGGGTGACATCGCTGCCGGGGAGGCGGATACGGATGGCCTCATTGGCGTTCCGCATCAAATTCACCGCCTCCTCGGTGTTGGCCGCGTATCCGGCGAGGTGCTCTTTACTGATCTCACCGAGGAGTGTCCGGCGGTAGTCCACGACGAGAAACCTGGCCTGCGCGGGGGTGAATCGCAGTGACAATTGACCGGCCAGCATCCGCAGCAGATTCGTCTTTCCGCTTTCGCCGTCGCCGAAGGCCAAGAAGTGCGGCTCTGCCTGCAGGTCCAGCCCGATCGGGGCGAGCTGGCTCTCGCTGAGTCCGATGGGGACGACCGTCGAGGTGACCGGCGGGACGACCTCGGCGAGGTCCACGCGGGCGGGCAGCAGCCGCACGGCGGGCGCGGGCAGCCCGTGCCAGGCCTTGGCGGTGCGGGTGACCAGATCGCGGACGCCGTCGGCCAGGTCGAAGCTCCCGCCGCGTCCGTCCACTCTGGGCAGGGCCACGAGCATCTGCATCCCGTCGGGTGACAGTCCCCGTCCGGGGGCGCGATCGGGGACGTTGCGGGCGGCCTTGCGGTCGATCTCCGACTCCGTCGGGTCGCCCAGGCGCAGTTCGAGGCGGGTGCCGAGCAGGTCGCGCAGGGCGGCGCGCATGTCGGTCCAGCGGTTGGTGGCCAACATGAGGTGGACGCCGAAGGCCAGGCCGCGCTGGGCGATGACCAGGATCTCGTCTTCCAGGTCCTCGAAGTCGGAGCGGATGGTGGGCCAGCCGTCGATGACGAGGAAGGCGTCGCCGAAGGGGTCGTGGGCGAAGTCGCCGCGGGCCTTGCGTTCGCGGTAGGAGGACATCGAGTCGATGCCGTGTTCGGCGAAGACGGCCTCGCGCTCGTCGAGGAGGGTGGCCATCTCGGCGATGGTGCGGCGGACCTGGTCGACCTGGCGGCGTCCGGCCACGCCGCCGACGTGCGGGAGGTCGGCCAGTGGGCGCAGGGTGCCGCCGCCGAAGTCCAGGCAGTAGAACTGCACCTGGCGGGGGGTGTGGGTGAGCGACAGCGAGGTGATCAGGGTCCGCAGCGCGGTGCTCTTGCCGGACTGGGTGCCGCCGATGACCAGGACGTTGCCGCCGGCGCCGGAGACGTCCACGGTGAGCATGTCGCGGCGCTGCTCGTAGGGCCGGTCGACCAGCCCGACGGGCACCGAGAGCGTGCCCCCGTCCCAGCCGAGGGGATGCAGGCCGCGTTCCTCGTCGGGGTGCAGCAGCGGGTAGAGCTCCGACAGCGGCGGGGCCTCGTCGAGGGGGTCGAGCCAGACCTTGTGCGCGGGGACGCCCTTGCCCGCCAGGCGGTTGGTGATGACGGCGAGCATGGAGTTCTTGACGATGTCGTCGGGGTTCTCCGGCTCGTCGCTCGACACCGGGATCGGGCCGCTGGGCAGCAGGTCGGCGGGCGGGGCGACGTAGGCGGCGGTGAAGTCCTGCACCTGGTCCCTTGTGGACATCCCGCCGGTGGCGTCGGCGCCGGAGCCGCGGTAGGGCCCGGACACGTAGGCCGAGCGGAACCGCAGCATCGTCGCGGTGTCGATCTTCAGGAACCCGTGCCCGGGCGCCTGGGGCAGCTCGTAGGCGTCGGCCACGCCCAGAACCGTGCGGGACTCCATGGCCGAGAAGGTGCGCAGGCCGATCCGGTAGGACAGGTGGCTGTCCAGGCCGCGCAACTTGCCCTCCTCCAGCCGCTGGGACGCCAGGAGCAGGTGGACGCCGAGGGAGCGCCCGAGGCGGCCGATCATCACGAACAGCTCGGTGAACTCCGGCTTCGCCGACAGCAGCTCGGAGAACTCGTCGCAGATGATCAGCAGGCTGGGCAGCGGGGACAGGTCCGCCCCGGCCCGGCGGGCCTTCTCGTAGTCGCGCTGGGAGACGAAGTTCCCGGCCGCGCGCAGCAGCTCCTGCCGCCGGGTCATCTCACCGGCGATCGCGTCGGCCATGCGGTCGACGAGGTGGAGCTCGTCCTCCAGGTTGGTGATGACGGCCGAGGTGTGCGGCAGTCTGTCCAATGTGGCGAAGGTGGCGCCGCCCTTGAAGTCGACCAGGACGAAGTTGAGTTCCTCCGAGGAGTGCGTGATCGCCAGCGCGGAAACGATCGTGCGCAGCAGTTCCGACTTGCCCGAGCCGGTCGCGCCGATGATGAGCCCGTGGGGGCCCATGCCGCCCTGCGCGGCCTCCTTGAGGTCCAGGAAGATCTTGGCGCCGTCGGGATCCAGGCCCAGCGGGATGTTCAGCCGGTCGGCGGTGGGCCGGTTGGGCCGCCAGATCGCCAGCGGATCCAGGTGCCCGACGTCGCCGACGCCGAGCAGGTCGGGCAGCTCGGCCGAGACGGCGAGGGGCTCGCTGGCACTGGTGACCAGGGACGGGCGGTAGCGCGCCAGGCGGCGGGCGACGGCGGTGGCCTGCGCCGGGCTGAGCGCGTCCGGCACGCCGAGCAGGCTCGTGCGGCCTTTGAGTCCCATGTGGACGGCGTCGGGCTCGACGTCCAGCCGCAGCAGCCAGTCGCCGGGGTGGCGCGGGACTAGCCCGGACAGGTCCAGCACGGTCACGCCCGCCAGGCCGGTCCCGGCCAGGTCGCAGTCGGCGTCGACGTCTCCGCCGTCGGAGACCACGATCACCTGTGGACGGTCGGTGAAGGCGCCCTGGTCACCGGCGGCGCGGGAGCGGTTGGCCAGCTCGTCGGCCAGCATCTCCTCCAGCTCGGTCATCGACTCCACGATGAGCCGGCGCTGCCCGAGGGCGTCGATCTCGCGGTCGTGGCGGGCGTGCGGCAGCCACTTCACCCACTCCCACTCGGGAAGCGTGCCGCGACCGGCGACCACGGCGATCTTCAGGTCCGCCGGGGAGTGGAAGGCGGCGGCCTGGCAGAGCATGGCGCGGATCAGGCCGCGCGCGATGTCGTCCTCGCCGCGGAAGACCACCCGCCGGAAGGCGCGCAACTGGATCGCCATCGGCATGTTCGGCAGGTTGCCGTGGGCGCGGACGAAGCGCCGCAGCGCCAGCGCGCTCATCGGCTCCAGGTCCTCCACCGGCTTGGTCTCCGGCGGCGTCATGGACACCGCCAGCCGCTGCCGCCCGATCGCGACCCGGACCTCGCCGAAGTCGGGATCGCCGTAGCGGCGCTCCCACAGCCGCGAGGAGTGCACGAAGGACCACAGGACGCCGGGCGCCGGATGCCGCCACAGCACCGCCTTGCGCTGCTGGGAGGCCGCGCGCCGCACCTGGCGGCGGGTCTGCGCGAGGTAGCGCATGTAGTCGCGGCGCTGGATGGTCTGCTCCGCCTTCTGGTCCCCGCCCGAGGACAGGAAGGAACCGGCGAACATGCCCAGCATCGACACGCCGAACAGGCCGCCGATCACCATCATCATGGTGCCGCCGCCGCGCCCGGCGTACATGAACGCCATCGCGCCGACCATCGCCACCATCGGCAGCAGCATCAGGTACTGGCCCATGCTGCGCTGGGTCGGCGTCGGCAGGTCCGGCGGAGGTTCGAGCAGCAGCTCACCGCCGGGCATGGCGGGGCCCTTGCGGCGGGGTGGTCGCGTGAACACGACGGTGCCCATGGGGAAGCCTCCGGGGGATGGGGGTGAGGCGCATAGTAGTGGCTTTGGGCGGATGCGGGTAGAGACGCAAAGAGAAGGATCGGGCCGTCCAATGTGTCCCGGAGCGGAACTCCCCTTTTTGCGCTCGTACCGGTACTCTCGGCCGCGTTCCCTCCCCGGCAAGGAGCCCGCGGCCGATGACCCTCGCCAGCGAACTGTGTCTCGTCACCATCGTCGCCCCGCACACGCGCATGGACGTCGCGCTCCCCGGGCACGTGCCGCTGTCCGATCTACTGTCGGACCTGCTCCAGCACGCCGCCGACGGGCCACGAGGGGAGGACCTCGTCGAGGACGGCGCCGCGCAGGGCGGCTGGGTGCTGTCCCGGCTGGGGAAGGCGCCCCTGGACGCCGATCTCACCCCCGCCCAGCTGGGCATTGTGGACGGTGAGGAGCTCTACTTCACGCCCTTCGTACAGGCCGGTCCCGAGGCGGTCTTCGACGACGTCATCGACGCCATGGCCACCGCCACCAACGAGCGGGTCGGCCGCTGGCGGACCGAGACGTCGAAGGTCTTCGGGACGGTCTTCGCCGCGGCGGCGCTGCTCGCCGGGGCCGCCGCCCTGTTGTTCACCGGCACCTCGACCGCGCTGTGGTCGGCGCTCGGGGTGGGCGGGCTGATGCTGTGCGCGGCCCTGATCCTGGCCCGCGCGCTGGGCAACGCCGCCTCGGCCGCGATCGTCGGCCTGCTCTCGCTCCCCTATGGACTCATCGCCGGGCTGCTGCTGCTCGGCGACCTGCCCGCGCTCACCGGGATCAGCGGCCCCCGGGTGATGGCGGCCGGGGCCGTCGCCACGGTCTTCGCCGTCCTCTGCGGCATCGTGGTGATCCCCTACGCGCCGGTCTTCTTGTGCGCGGCCATGTGCGGGGCCGCGCTCACCGCGTCCGGCGCGCTTTCGGCATTGCTCGGCGCGAACCCGGCCGAGGCCGGGGCGGCGGTCGCCACGATCGCGGTGGCCTTCGTCCCCGCCCTGCCGATGCTGTCCTTCCGGATCTCGCGGCTGCCGATGCCAACGGTCCCCAAGTCGCCGCAGCAGCTGCGCCAGGACGGCGAGAAGGTGGACGGCGAGATCGCCCTGGTCCGCAGCGAACGCGCCGACCAGCACCTCACCGGAATGCTCACCGCCGTGGCGATCGTGGCCGCCGCGGCGATGCTCGCGCTGGCCCTCGGGAACACGCTGCCCGCCACGATCATGGCCGGGCTGCTCACCGCGCTGTGCCTGATGCGGGCCCGGGTGTTCCTGACCATCCGGCAGCGGCTTCCGTTCCTGCTGGCCGGAACCGCCGGGCTGGTCTCCCTCGGGATCGAGGCGTGGACGGGGCTCGGCGACAACCGGATGACCGGGCTGCTGGGCGGGACGCTGTTCCTCGCGGTGGTCGCGCTGTCCTACACCCTCGGCGTCGCGGGGAAGCGCGTCTCGCCGATCTGGGGCCGGATCGTGGACATCCTCGAACTGCTGCTGGTGGTCGCGGTGATCCCGATGGCCGCGTGGGTGTGGAACCTGTACTGGGCGATCCGCACGGTCAACGGCTGAGCGGACGCGAAGCGGCCCGGACCCCGCCAGGGCCCGGGCCGGGGACGGGTCCTAGCAGCGGCTGACGGTGTCGCAGCCGAGGTCCTGCCCGCTGCAGCGGTCGCGGCAGCACTTGACCAGCCGGATGCCCTCGCAGTGGTAGTTGCAGACGGGCTCGCACGGCCCGGCGGCGGCCGTGGCGCGCGGGATCAACCTGGCGACCAGGAGGTCACCGAGCTTTCCGATCGTCTTCATGATCACTCCCCGTGATGTGATGGTGATGTATCGGTGCGCCGGACGCTACCGATGGATGCACCGCACCACAGTCCCGTCGCGCATACGCGACCGCATATCACTCCACAGTGGAGTGTGTTCAGTCGCCGCCCACCACCGGCGGGGCGAGGTCGTCGTCCTCCTCGTCGAGGCTCCACGGGTTGGCCGCCTCGGAGCGCCAGGCCTCTTTGTGAGTGGAGTCTTCGACCGGCTCCGGCGCGGCCTCCACCCGGGCGTCCTCGTCGGCGGCGCTGCCCAGCACCGCCGGGTCCTCCGCCGTCCACTGCGGCGGCTCTAAGCCCCAGTCGGGACGCGTCCGCTCCTGGGTGCCGGTCTCCTCGCTCATCACCAGATCCCGCCGCTAGCCGCCGACGCGTAGGCCGCCGGACCGTGTCTGCCGTTGCTGCGCTTGAGTTTCACCTTGTTGTCCACGGCGAGCTTGGTCAGGCCCGCCGCCAGCGCGTCCAGCTCGTCGTGCGCGGCCGCCACCCGGACGAGGCAGCGCACCGAGAGCCGGTTCTCCACCGGCCGGTCGCTGGCCCGGCGCAGCGAGATCGACACCGCGCAGAACTGCGACTCCAGCTCGGCCACGTCCATCCACAGTCGACGCAGCTCCTCGACGCCGGGCAGCCTGCCGTACAGGGTGAACACCGCCTGCGAGAGCCCGCCGACGCGCCAGGAGCGCCAGTCCTCGCTGATCTTGGCGTCATCGCCGGTAAGGGCAGTCTCGGCGTCATCGCCGGTCATCGTCGTCTCCGCCCCCAGCGACTCCCGCAGCGCCTCGGTCAACCCGGCCGAGTCCAGCGGGCGCAGGCTGACCCCGGCCTGCTTGGCGCCCTTCATCAGCCGCCCGACGGTTCCGCCGAGGGCGCGCCGGACGCCGACGGCCCCGCCGCCGCGCTCGGCGGCGATGCGGGCGGCCCCGCGCACGTCCAGCCGGACGGTGAACCACGCGTCGCGGCGGGCGAAGAGCGGCAGGCCGTTCATGATCTGGGTGTCGGTGTCGTCGTCACCGGCGAAGCGCCACTCGACGGTGATCCCGTCATCGTCCTCTTCGGACGATGGCGGCGCGGGCGCGGCCAACAGCGGCACCGTCTGGGTCACCAGCTGCACCGACGAGACCGGCGCGCCGCTGCCGAGCAGGATCCCCGAGAGCACACCGAAGGCCAGGTGCGGGGGCTCGTCGGAGTCCACGGCCAGCCCGGCGAACCAGCCGCGCCCATCGAAGGCCACGCCGAGCACCATGCCGCGTTCGGCCACGGTGGACAGTTCGAGGCCGGTGGCCAGGCTCCCGGCCAGGGCCGGTCGCCTGCGATCGGCGCGGTTGCGGGCCTTCAGCCGCAGCCACCGCAGCAGCCGGACGTACCACAGGACGCCGCGCGTGCGCCCGAACGCGGCGACCCCGGCGACCGCGACGGCCGCCGCGAGCCAGATCCACGTCATGCCCTTGACGAACAGCAGCGAGGCCGCCACGATCTCCACGGCCACCACCTGGGCCACGGCGATGGGGCCGACGCGCGAGGGCCGTCCGGTCGACGGCACCGGAGCGACCGGATTGTTAGAAGTCATCGGCGACCGGGTCCCTAAAGGTGCGAAAGCTCTGACATCCTGGCGTGCGCCACGTTAGCGGCACGAACCACGCGAGGGAAGACCTCAAGGAGCGGTCCGATGCGAACGAAACGCGAACAGGTACAGGCGCAGCGCTTCATCGTCCGGCGCATCATCTCGGCGATGATCAGCGGCGAGCCGGAGACCCTGGACCTGCCGATGCGCCGCGCCGGGATCGCGGTGTTCGCCGGGGCGATGATCTTCGTGCTGGTCTTCGCCGGTTTCTGGGTGGTGGGCCTGCTGTTCCCCTCGGGCGCGACCTCCTGGAAGCAGGAGGGCGCGATCATCATCGAGGAGGAGACCGGCACCCGCTACGTCTACGCCGGCGGCGAGCTGCATCCGGTGCAGAACTACGCGACCGCGCTGCTGATCGTGTCCAATGGGGACCGCAAGGTCCACTCGGTGCACCAGGCCTCCCTCAAGGGCACCCCGCGCGGGCGGACCCTGGGCATCCGCGACGCCCCGGACGCCCTGCCGACCACCGACCTGTTCGTCTCGCTGCCCTGGCAAACGTGCAGCGCGCCGGACCCGGTGGACCCGACCTCGCGCGACTCCTACGTCCTCATCGGCGCTCCCCCGCCACCGGCGGCCGACCTCGGCGGGCAGGGCCTGGTGCTGTCCAACGGCGGCGAGTACTACCTCGTTCTGGGCGCGGTGAAGTACCTGATCGAGGCCAATGGCCTGCCCGCGCTGGGCACCGCGAAAGAACGCGCGGTTCGCGTCGACGACGTGCTGGTGAATGCGCTGACCACGGGCCCGGACCTGAAAGTCAAGATCCCGCAGAAAGGCGGTTCGGGCCGCAATCTGGAAGGCGCCGACTACAAGATCGGCGATGTCTTCACCAACAATGGAAAGTTCTACACGCTGGTCGAGGACGGCCTGGCGCCGATCGGGGAACTGTCGGCCGAACTGCTGGGAACAAAGAAAGTCGAGCTGGCCACCGCGACGGTGACGGCCAACATCTCGGCCGCGGTGATCGAGCCGGCCGGGTTCCCGCAGGCGCGCCCCACCGTCCGCGAGGGCCTGGACGGCGGGACGGTCGCGGTCTGCGCCGTCTACCGCGACGGCGCGCTGTCGCTGGCCGTGCACACCCCGGTACCTGCGAATCTGTCCATGCAGACGACCGTGGCGCCGATCGGGGACGACAAGACCGCCACCGCCGACCACGTGTGGCTGCCGGGCGGATACGGCGCGCTGGTGCGCGCCGAGCCGACACCGGAGGCACCCGGCGGAACGGTGTATCTGGTCACCGATCAGGGCTGGAAGTTCGGGTTGAGCCCGGAGGCGCTGACCGCGTTCGGCTATACGAAACTCACGCCCACGCCGATACCGTCCGCCCTGCTCGCATTGCTGCCCACCGGTCCCGAACTCTCTCAGGCGGCGGCGCTGAAACCGGTGGGTTCATGACGGGTTCGCGACCTGACGGCGAAGAAAGTACGTCGCGGTAACTTACTTCTTCCTATGTGGACGGACTTTCACTATCCTATGCGGACAACGCAGGATCAGTGGAGGTATCCGATGGCGCCCCCATCCGCCAGCGGCGACAACCCGTTCGACGTACACGTCGACCGGATCGTCGCGTTCCAGCCCACCTTCGAACGTCTCGACGCCAGGGTCGTCACCGCGCACAACCAGGTCTCCCCGGCTTCCGCGCAGGGCCTGGGCTCCTTCCCGCAGGCACAGACGATCATCACCGAGCACACCCGCCTGCTCGCCGAGCTCCTGGCACGCTTGGCCGAGCTCAAGGCGGCCATCGCCGCCGCCAACACCAAGACCACCATGCTGATCGAGAACTACCGGAAGGCCGAGTCGGCCAACCAGACCAGCGTGGAGGCCCTCATGGGCCCGCTCCTCAATGTCATCAGCGCCGTCACCCGGAAGGACTGACACATGTACTCATTCGAGGCGGCGTCGGCGATCTGGATGGCGGTGCAGCCGGGCGCGCCGGCCGCCAGCGCGCAGTCCAACTGGATGGCCGCGGCCTCCGAGGCACAGCAGCTCGCGGCGGAGCTGCTGCAGAACCTGGACACGCTGCGCCAGTACTGGTCGGGCGAGGCCTCCGAGGCCTTCGACAAGTCGATGCGGACGCTGGCCGGTTTCGCCACCGACCTCTCCGAGGACATGGCCAACATGGCCAAGGGTCTCTCGCAGATGTCGGCGGCGGCGGAGAAGAACCGCGCGCAGGCCATGATCGTCATCGCCACCCACCAGGACCCCCGCCTGCGGTGGCGCGGCGCGATCAAACTCAACCAGCTCATGACGCAGACGGGTTCGGAGTACCAGTCGGCGAAGAGCACCTACTGGAAGGAGCCCACCCAGGCTCCCGACAAGCTGCCGCACAAGAACAAGGACAACACCAGCGTGCGGCCCGACATCCTCCAGGACCCGGGCGAGATCTCCTCCAAGCGCGACCTCTCGTCCAAGATCCCCGACCTGCTGAAGATCCTGCCGATGCTGCAGGACGGGCTGGGCATCAACCAGCACGAGTTCTCCCCGGGCTCCGACGGCGGCCGGGACTCCATCCCCGCCGGCCCGCTCCCGGTCGGCGCCCTGCCGGCCGACGATCCGTCGTTCAAGCCGGTGCCCATCCCCGACACCAACTTCACCGAGCCCGAGCCGATCCATCACGGCACGGGCACCACGGGTCTGGCCGGCGCGGCGCCCACCATCGCGCCGACGACGGGTCTGGCCACCAACGGCGGGGCGATGTCCGCGCCGGGCGGCGGCATGGGCGCGATGGGCATGATGGGCGCGGCCGGTATGGCCCCGGCGGCCTCCAGCGCGCGTTCGGCGCCCAAGGCGGGCGGTTCGCCGACGGGCCTGTTCGGCCCGCCGATGATGGGCGGCGCGCAGAAGCGCGAGGAGGACGAGGAGTCGGGTATGCACACCTGGCTCACCGAGGACGACATGGCCTGGGACGGCGACGCCGCCCCTTCGGCGGTGACCGGCCGGGGTTAGCGGCGAGTTTTCACAGGGCCCGGACGTCATGCGTCCGGGCCCTTGCCGTGTCTAGACGGGCGCGCCGACGGTGACCTCGGCGGCCAGCGCGGCGAAGGCCCGCGCCGCCGCGCTCTCCTCGCCCGCCCGCCAGATCACCCCGTAGCGCACGGGTTCGGCGTCGTGGACGGGGACGTAGGCCACGCCGGGCCGCGCGTGGTACTCGGCGGCGTGCGCGGGCAGCAGCAGCGCGCCCTTGCCCGCGGCCACCAGCATCAGCCCCTCCTGCATGTTCGTGATGGCCGGGCCGCGCTCGACGGTCCGCCCGGAGGGGGTGCGCTCGGGCGCGGCGGCGGCCAGCCGGTAGGGCGGGACGGGCCCGACCAGCGGCAGCAGCGGGACGTCGCCCAGGCTCTCCATGCCGATCGCGCCGCCCAGAGTGAGCGGGTGCCCGGTGTGGACGGCCAGCACGCGGCCCTCCAGCATCAGCTCCGGCCCGGTGCCCAGGTCGGGTTCCAGGACGGGGAACTCGGTGAGCGCGATGTCGTACTCGCCCGAGCGCAGCTGCCCGAACGGGTCGGCCATGGGGACCTCGCACAGCTCGACGTCGAGCCCGGGGTGGGCGGCGCGCAGTTCCTCGGCGGCGCGCAGGGCGAGTTCGCCGGCGAGGGAGTTGACGAAGCCGACCATGAGGCGCCCGTGGACGCCCTTGGCGGCGGCGGTCGCGGCCGCGAGGGCGTTCTCCAGTCCCCGGTAGTGGGGTTCGAGGCCGGCGCGCAGGGTCTGGCCGAGCGGGCTGAGGGCGACGCTGCGGCTGGTGCGGTCGAAGAGGGTTCCGCCGACGCGCCGTTCGAGTTTGGCGATGAGCTGGCTCACCCTGGCGCGGGACAGCATGAGCGTCTCGGCGGTGCGGCCGAAGTGCAGGTGGTCGGCGAGCACGAGGAAGGCGCGCAGTTCGTCGTTGTCGAGTGATCGGTAAGCCACGCTGAATGGAGCGTTGCGGCGTTCGCCGTTGTTCCCGGCGGCGGGCCGCAAGATAGTTGCATGGTCAACTACTTCCTTGGAGTGACCATGAGTAAGCGGGACTGGGGCGTGCTGTTCGTCCTGTGCGGGGCGATCTTCCTCGAAGGCATCGATGTGGCGATGCTGAACGTGGCCCTTCCGGCGATCCGGGCGGATCTGGGCATGAGCACCGGCGGCCTGCAGTGGGTGATGAGCGCCTACGTCCTGGGTTACGGCGGTTTCATGCTGCTGGGCGGCCGGGCGGCGGACCTGTTCGGGCGGCGGCGGATGTTCGTGCTGTGGCTGACGGTGTTCATCGCCTTCTCCGGGCTGGGCGGTTTCGCCTCGGAGCCGTGGATGCTGATCGCGGCCCGTTTCGTGACGGGTGTCGCGGCGGCGTTCATGACCCCGGCGGGGCTGTCGATCATCACGACGTCCATTGAGGAGGGCGCCAAGCGGGACAAGGCGCTGCTCATCTACTCGGGGACGGCCGCGGGCGGTTTCTCGGTGGGCCTGGTGATCGGCGGTCTGCTGACCACTGTGGACTGGCGGCTGGTGTTCTTCGCGCCGGTGGCGCTGGCGGTCGTGATCCTGGTGGCGGCGCTGGCGCTGGTCCCGAAGGCCGACGCCCCGGAGCGCTCCGGGAACCGGATCGACCTGGCGGGCGCGGTGTCGGTGACGGCGGCGATCGTCCTGCTGGTGCTGGGCGTGGAGCGCGCAGCCGGGGCCCCGGTGGTCCAGACGGTCGCGACGGTCGCGGCGGGCCTGCTGGCGCTGGCGTTGTTCGCGGCGATCGAGCGCAAGGTGAAGGAGCCGCTGGTGCGGCTGTCGATCCTGCGGGACGGGCGGCTGCTGCGCGGCAACCTCGCGGCGATGCTGTTCGCGGGCGCCTTCGCCGCCTTCCAGTTCACCGTGGTGCTGTTCCTGCAGGAGCTGCGCGGCTGGTCTTCGCTGCAGGCGAGCCTGGCGATGCTGGTCATCGGCATCGACGTGATCCTGGCGCCGACGCTGACGGCGAAGCTGGTGGCCCGCTTCGGCAACGCCCGGGTCGCCGTGGGCGGCCTGGCGGCCGCGGCCCTCGGCTACGCCGCCTTCCTGCCGGTGGCCCCGGACTGGACCTACGCGGCGATGCTGCCGTCGTTCCTGCTGATCGGGCTGGCGTTCTCGCTGGCCTACGGGCCGCTGACGATCGCGGCGACCGAGGGCGTCCCCGAGGCCGACCAGGGCCTGGCCGGCGGGCTGTTCTACACCGCCTTCCAGTTCGGGACGGCGCTCGGCCTGGCGGTGGCGACCACGGCGAACGTCGCGCTGGGCGGCTCGTCGATGCTGGACGGCCTGCGCGGCGCGCTGGTGGTGCCGGTGGCGATGGCGGTTCTGGCGGCGGTGATCGCGGTGCCGGGCGCGCGGAGCAGGCGGGAGGCCGTCGCGGTGGCGTGAGGCGTCCGGCGGCCCGGGAGGAGACTCCCGGGCCGCCACACGTCCGTTCGTCCCGTCCTTATAGTTCGATATGTCTAATATCTCCACATGCGGCGTCTCATTCTTCCCGCTCTCACCGCCGTGACCGTCCTGCTCGCCGCTCCCGGAGCCGCGCACGCCGATCACGCTCAGATCCAGGTGACCTTCGCGGCCCGCGAGTGTCCCGAATACTCCGACATCATGGCCAACAAGGCCCGCAACAACATCCAGGAATCCCTTGAGGATCTGGGCAAGGACTCCACCTACGGCAACGGCCAGCCGGTCGACGCCGATCTGGAGGCGCGCGAGAATCCCGCGTGCAAGCCGCTCACCGGCTGGACCCTGACCCTCGGCAACGGCATCGGCGGCAAGAAGGACGGGCTCACCGTCATCTCCGGCTCACCGGTCGCCACGGTCAAGACCGCCGCCTCCACTCCGCAGCTCGACCCGCAGGGCCGCGCCACGGGCAAGACCCTGCGAGGCGCGACCACGCTGACACTGACCGAGCAGCAGTTCAAGGACGCGCAGAACTACCGGCTGACCGCGCAGGGCGGCACCAAGTCCGACCCCCTGAACACCGCCGACTTCGGCAACAAGTACTCCTTCGGGACCCTGCGCTGCGCCATCGACAACCGCAACGCCGACAACATCGAGTACATCAACTTCCCCAGCGGCGTCCGGCACGTCTTCTGCTTCTACTACGCGGTGGCCAAGCCGCCCGAGCCCGGCACCATCGTGGTCCGCAAGGAACTGCCCTCGGGCTACACCGACTCCGGGACGGCCTTCTACACCGGGAACGTGTCCTACGAGGCGGGCGGGAAGTTCCAGATCGACCTCACCGACGGGCAGCCCAATCAGGTGAGCTTCCGCCGCAACGCCACCGGAGCCGGTGACGACCCGTGGACGTTCACCGAACACAACACGCCCGGCTGGGACATGCGCTCGCTCACCTGCGCGTCCAGGAACGGCGACAGCGTCCCCACCGTCACCGGCAAGACCGCGTCCATCGTCCTGGCCGCCGGGGACACCGTGACCTGCACCTACGTCAACGAGCGGGTCACCACCCGGCAGATCACGCTGTTCAAGCGCACCCTCGACGGCTTCGGCGGCCCCTTCAAGATCTCGGTGAAGGGCCCCACCGGGCAGGTCGTCGACCTCGGCGAGGTGAGCACCACCCAGGAGGGCGTCGGCGTGGAGGCCGGTGGCCGCGACAACCTCCCGGCCGGCGAGTACACCGTCACCGAGATCTTCCCTCAGCCCACCGCCGCCGGGCACTGGGAGGGCGTCGGCCTCCAGTGCAACGGCGTCGCCAAGCAGCAGGGCCCGGCGCCCGTGACCACCCAGCCGACCGCCAGCTACAGCGTCTACCTCAACTCCAACAGCGAACTGAACTGCGTCCTGACCAACCGGTGGACGCCCGACGGCTCGATCACGCCCGTCAAGATCACCAAGGGCGGCACCACGACGGCCGAGTTCGCCGTCCTGCCCCTGGACGACCCACCGGGCGGCGCCCAGGCCCCGCTGCCGCCGATGCACACCAAGGTCACCACCGACAAGGAGAACACCGCCAAGGCCGCGCCGCCCATCGGCGGACTGGCCACCGGCCGCTACACGCTCACCGAACTGGCCATGGACGACGGGCACTGGAAGCTCACCGACGTGTCCTGCCCCGGCGGCGAGATCGGCCCCGACGGCTCGGTCACCGTCGAGCTCACCGAGGACGCCCCGGACGTCCGCTGCACCTTCACCAACGAGCGCCCGCGTGAGCCCAGCCCCTCGGTCAAGCCCACCCTGCCGCCCACCGGCGGCAGCGAGGCGCCCCGCCCGCTCACCGTGATCGGGCTCGCCGCCATCGCGGCCGGCACGATCGCCTACCTCGCCGCCCGCAAACGCCGGGCGAAACGCGAGGACGCCTAGTCCCCAGCGGCGCCCTCATGCCCTCCGGTCGTAGACCAGGCAGAGGGCGCCGCTCTCCGTCGGCCGCGACCCGGTCAGCGTCCACGAGGCGGCCACACCGTCGGCGAACAGCCGGTCCCCGCCGCCCACGACCTCCGGGCACAGCGTGATGCTCAGCCGGTCGACCTCCCCGGCCGCCAGCAGCGCCCGGATCACGCTCATGCTGGCCAGGACGACGATGTCGCCCCCCGGCTCCTTCCGCAACCGGGCGACCACCTCCGCCGGGTCCTCCGCGGTCAACCGCGTGTTGGGAAAGTCGGCCTCGGCGCGGGTGGTGGAGAAGACCACCTTGTCCACCGCCGTCAGCCACCGCGAGAACTCCCGGCCGCGCTCATCGGCGTCCGGGTCCTCGGCCACCGCCGGCCAGTAGCTCGTGAAGCCCTCGAAGTTGACCCGCCCCAGCAGCGCGGTCGTGGCCGGCGAGGTCACCGCGACCATGTGGTCCTGCGCGCCGGAGGTGATCGCGTGCGGCACGATCCAGCCCATGTCGAAGGGCCCGGCGGGGCCGCAGACACGGCCGTCGAGGGAGAGGGAGAGGTTGGCGATGACGGTGCGGGGTTCGTTGCTCATGACCACTGGTCGGAGCCCGGCCGGGGATTTCGACACGGGTCGCGGGAGAAGTTCCAGCGGTGCCCTCCCCGCCCCTCCCAAGGCCGGCTCACCACCGCCGACCCGGCCCGCGACGTCCTCGGCGGCTACTTCGCCGACCAGCTGCCCGGCGAGCTCGCCCGCCGCCCCCACGGCGCCGCCGCCTCGCCCCGCTACCTGGGCAACCGGCTCGCGCTCCGCGACGGCGACCACACCGGCCTTCACCGACGACCCCGGCCCCACCTTCCAGGCGGCCCCGGCCGACTTCGAGACCCACTGGCGAACGCACTGACCCGGGTACGCGAAAAGGGCCTCCCACCGCTGGTGGGAGGCCCTTTCACGCTGGAGCCGCCTGTCGGAATCGAACCGACGACCTATTCATTACGAGTGAATCGCTCTGCCGACTGAGCTAAGGCGGCCGATGCGAGCGCGAACCCGCATACAGCCGTTGAGTGTACGTCATGGCCGGGACGGACGCGACACAGGTTCCGCTCCCGTGGCACCCTGGTGGCGTGACCCACATCGAGGCGCGCCTGCGCTACCGCGTACTGACCGGGCCCGACGACGCCGAGTTCTGCCGTCGCGTCTCCATCCTGATGGAGGACGGCTACGAGCTGCACGGCTCTCCTTCGCTCACCCATGACGGCCAGCGCGTGATCGTGGCGCAGGCGCTGGTGCTGCCGCCGTACGAGGCGGTGCGCTCGCGGACGGACCGGACGGCCGACCCGGTCCAGTAGGACGCCCGTTCGCGCATCGGCGGGGCGGGCGGCGGGCGTCACAATGGAAGGGTGACGACCCCTCGCCCGCGTTCCCTCGCCCCCGAAGAGCTCGGTTTCGTCCCGCGTCCGCGCGTCTCGTGGCTCTCGCCGCTCTTACTGCTCGGCACGGCCGTGCGGGTGGTGCTGGCGAAGCTGCTGGGCGCGTACCTGGACAAGCGCGAGTTGCAGCACCAGTTCCCGCAGCCGGTCTTCGACCATTCCGAGGGCGAGCTGTGGCTGGACTATGTCGCCGACCTCGGTGACGGTTTCGACGCCACCTACACCGTCGCCGAGCTGATCGGCCGGCCGGAGCTGGAGGTCGAGGGGCGGACGCTGCCGCGCGGGCGGGTGCTGGTCATGGGCGGTGACCAGGTGTATCCGACGGCGTCGTGGCAGGACTACGAGGACCGCTTCAAGGGCCCGTACCAGGCCTCGCTGCCCGCCGGGGACGGCGGGAACCTGTACGCGCTGCCCGGCAACCACGACTGGTACGACGGGCTGACGGCGTTCCTGCGGATGTTCGGGCACCGCCGGTCGGTGGGCGGGCGCGCCACCGACCAGGTGCGGTCGTACTTCGCGCTGAAGCTGCCGGGGAACTGGTGGCTGTACGCGATCGACTCCGAGACCGAGGCGTACCTGGACGAGCCGCAGCTGGACTACTTCGCCGCGGCCGCGCGGGATCTGGCCGCCGGGGACAAGGTGATCGTGGCGGTCTCGCGGCCGACGTGGGTGCTGTCGGCGAGCGATCCGCGCATCTACGACACCGTCGACTATCTCATCAGGACGATCATCACGCCGAAGGGCGCGACGATCCCGCTGATGCTGTCGGGCGACCTGCACCACTACTCCCGTTACGCCACACCGGACGGCTCGCGGCAGCTGGTGACCTCCGGCGGGGGCGGGGCGTACCTGTCGGGGACGCATCAGCTGCCCGACGCGATCACGTGCCCGCATCCGCTCAGCACCGCCCGCAACTCCAGCCCGGCGGAGTCCTTCAGGCGCGAGCACGAGTACCCGACGAAGGCGGAGTCGCGGCGGTGGGCGCTGGGGGTGTTCTGGCGGATGCCGATGCGCAACCCGGGGTTCCTGGTCGTGCTGGGCGCGCTCCACTTCGGACTGCTGCTGGCGCTGCTGGGCCCGCCCACGACCGCGGTGGGCGCCGCGGCCGTCCTCTTCGGAGTGTCGGTGGTCTTCGCCAAGCCGACCCTGGGCCCGTGGAAGTGGCAGGCGCTGCTGGCCGGGTTCCTGCACGGCACGGCGCATCTGGGTTTCGCACTGCTGTGCGTGTGGGGCTGGACGCGTTTCGACCTCAATGACTGGTGGCTGTTCCTGGACCTGCCGCTGGCGATGGCCGGGGGGACGGCGCTCGTCGCGGCCTACCTGTACGTCGCCGGGCTGCTCGGGGTCAACACCAACGAGCTGTTCGCCGGGCAGGCCATCGAGCACGCCAAGGGCTTCCTGCGCATCCACATCACCGCCACCGGTGAGGTGACGATCTATCCGATCGCGATCCCGCGCGCCAACCGCGTGTGGCTGGCGAATCCGAACGGCGCGGCCGATGCGCCCTGGATCGTCCCGCAGTACCCGGTTCCGGTTCGGTTCATCGAACCTCCTCTCTCCATTTAGCCACATAGCATCGCCATTCGGACGTCGGCGTAGGAGTTTCGGGTTTTCCCGTAACTCTGCGCCGATGCTCTCGTTGCGCCAGGGTGAGGGCCCTCAATCCCCCTTTGCCCCCGGTGCACTGAGAGGACCGGATGAGCCGTTCAACCGCCCACCACCCACCCTCCGCCCGCCGCGCGGTCTCCGCGACGGCCGCGCTCGTTCTCGGGCTCACCTGGACGATCGCGCCCGCCGGCGCCGCCCAGGCCCGTGACTGCCTCGGCACCACGGTCCTGGCCGCCTCCGGCGCGGAGCTGCTGCGGGTGTCCGCATTGGACCTTCGCGCCTTCGGCGTGAACCTGCCACCGGTCAGCGACAACCGGCTGTCCACCGGCGGCAGCGCGGTCTCCAGTGAGGCCAAGGTCAAGGCCCGCGCCACCGCCGAGCTCTACCAGGGCGACCTGCCGCTGGACGCGCTCGGCCCGGCGTCCTCACCCGGCAAGTCGGTCCTGCAGACCGCCCCGCCCCAGAACGACGCGCCGCAGACCACCGCGATCGCCGCCCGCGACCTGGGCCTGGTGCACTCCGGCGCGGGTGAGATCAGCGCGCGGGCGGTGTGGCCCAAGCGCCTGGGCTGCGGCGAGTCCGGCGGCCCGATCACCGAGACGCACAGCTCGCTGTCGGACCTGCGGGTCCTGCCCGGCGGGGTGCCGCTGATCGGCCGGGAGGGCGCGAGCCTGCTGGCGCTGCCCGGCACGGCCGCCGCCAGCACCGGCACCGAGCTGGTGCGCACCAAGGCCGGTACCGACGGCGTCGGCGCGCACGCGGCGGCCTCCATGGCCGACCTGTACCTGATGCGCGGGACCACCGCGCAGAGCCGGATCAGGATGCTGGCCGCGCCGACCCTGTCGGTGGTCACCGACGGGACGAAGAAGAACGGCTCGGTCACCTACACCGCGCCGCTGCTGGAGATCCAGAAGCCGGGCGGCGGCACGCTCAAGCTCGACAGCCCCGAGAAGTCGGTGGAGTACGGGCTCCCGTCATCGTCCCTTCTGGAGGGTGGCGGGCCGCTCGGCCGCAACCCGCTGTCGGGGCTGCTCTCGGTCCTCCTGGGCGATCTGGGCCTGCCGTCGCTGGGCTCGGCGTCCACCGAGGGCCTCCAGATCCCGGCGATCCGGCCCGAACCCGACCCGAGCCTCCCGGTGCCGGGCCTCGCCGGGACCGGGCTGCCCGATCTCGGCCTCGACTCCCTCGGCCTGTCCGGGCCGGACCTGCCCAGCGAGGCGCCGCCGTCCACCGGCACGGCCGAGGCCGCCGATCTCGCCGAGCTGCTCACCGTCCGGCTGAGCCTGGGCACCGTGCGCTTCACCGTCTACGACCGCGCGGTCGTGGCCGAGGCGTCCTCGATGCGGGTGCAGGTCTTCGCGAAACTGCCCGGCGGGGCGCGGTTCCCGGTGCTGGACGCCGGTATCGGCCTGCTCAGCGCGGCCGTCGCGCTGCCCGCGCCGATCCGGGCGGAGTCCTCGCCCGCACCCGTCCCGAGCCTGTCCACGACCCGGCTGGGCACCGACGCGCCCAAGTCGGTGGACGTGGCCGGCAAGTCCGATTCCCTCGCCCTGACCGGGATCGGCGGGGTCCTGACGCTGCTGGGCGTCGGCGTCCTGCTCGTCATCGCCGGTCGCGGCATCCACCTCCTCGCCAAGCGGCGCGGGGGCGACTGAGCCACCACTCGCACGACGAGGGGCCCGCCGGACGCTTCCCCCGGCGGGCCCTCTCTATCTCACAAAGAACAGGCCGCGCCCTACAGGCCCAGCAGCGGCAGGCAGGGCTCCAGGCCGTGGATCTCCACGGGGACGCTCCGGTGCCGCTTCCAGTCCGCCCGGCTCAGCCGCAGGCCGGTCATGATCCGGCGGCGGCCCTGGACGGCCATGACGCGCATGCCGTCCTCGCGGTAACCGAGCTTCTCCGACACCCGCAGCGAGGCCGGATTGTCCACATAGGCCGCCGAGGTGGCCCATTCGGCGCCCAGGCCCGCGAAGGCCAGGTGCAGCACGGCCGCGCGCATCTCGGTGCCGATGCCCTTGCCCTGGAACCCCCGGCCCAGCCACGAACCGGTGCCGGTCTCGCGGGTGATGGCGAAGTCCTCGCCGCCGATGTCCTGCTTGCCGACGACCTCGCCGTCCTTGATCACGGCGAAGGGCAGCGACCAGCGCGCGGGTGTGATCCGGCTCAGCTGTCCCCAGTGGAAGGTGACCACCGAGCGCGCGACCTCTTCGGGCGTGCCGTCGGTCCACGGGACATTGAAGGGCAGGTTGCCCGGGTCGTGGATACCGGCCCCCGCGACCGCACCCATCTCCTCCAGTTGCCGCTCGTCGGGGAACCGCAGTTCGAGCCGGGGAGTGGTGATCCGCAGATCCAGTAGCGGAAAGGTCATCGGTCTACTCCGAGTTCGCTCAGGCAGGTCTCCAGGCCCTCGATCTCGATCGGGAAAGGGGGAGCCCAGTCTTCTTTGGACATTCTCAGGTTCACGGTCACGGCCCTTTCGCCTTTCACCGCGCCGATCTCCTCGCCATTGCGGTGATAGCCGAGTTTGCCGGAGACCGCCGCCGAGGCGAGGTTGTCGGTGTGGAAACCGGATTCGGCGTAATCGGCGCCGAGTCCGGTGAAGGCCAGGTGCAGGATGGCCGCGCGGGCGTGCGTCCCGAAACCCCGGCCGTGGAAGCGCCGGCCGATCCACGAGCCGCTGCCGACGGTGCGGGTGACCGCGAAGTTCCGGGCGCGCAGGCGCTGGTGGCCGACGGGCTCGCCGTCGTGGAAGACGGCGAACGGGATGCCCCAGTCCCCGGGGGTGTTCCGGCCGAGCTGGGCCCAGGTGTTCTGCACGACGCTGCGGGCGCGCTCGGCGGGCGGCAGGTCCGTCCAGGGCACCTGGAACGGCATGATCGCCGCGTCGTGGACACCGTCGGCGGCGACCTCGCCCAGGCGCAGCAATTCAGCGGTGCCGGGAACCCGCAATTCGACCAGTGGAGTGCGCAATAGCAGTCCGTGCAAGGGGAGCATGCCCCATCATCGGCCGGGCCCGGGTGATCTGTCGCGCGCTTTTAACAGGCGTCCATGCCCGGGAACGGATCGGTGTAGGTCCAGACACTGACGGCCTCGACGTATCCCCAATTCCCGGCCCGGTCGCCGTAGGTCAGATACCAGACATTGTTGCCACCGGAGTGCGTTATCCCGCGCACCCAGCACTTGAAGTAGCTGGGATTGCTGTCCAGCCGGTCGACGATCGGCCAGCTCGGGCCCGGGGCCGCGCGCAGCGCGACACCGGTGGCGTTGCCGCAGTAGAGCCCGCCACCGCTGGTGTGGCAGGGCGGGTTCGCGGCGGCGGTGCCCGGCAGCAGGAGCGCGGCGGCGGCGGTGACCACGGCGATCGCGGCGGGCAGGCGGACGGGTACGGACATGCGGATCCCTTTCGGCGCACGGGGTCCGGTACATACTGCGACAATGAGACTACTTCACGTGTCCGGACACGGACACGCGGTATGTCGGGAATCCGTTAGTACGCCAGGGTTTCAGCGGACCAAAGGGGGCAAGTCGTCCTAATCGGACGCTTGATCATGGGTAAAGAAAGAACCCGGCCGTAGCCGGGTTCTGGAAATGCTGTGCCGGCCGTGGCCGGGTTCTGGAAATGCTGTGCCGGCCGCAGCCGGGTTCTGGAAGTACCGTCCGGCCGTGGCCGGGTCGAAGAGGGTCAGTACCCGGTCCGCAGCAGCTCCGCCAGCTCCTCGGCCCAGTACGTGCAGATCATCTGCGCGCCCGCGCGCTTGATCGACGTCACGCTCTCCACGATCATGCGCTCGCGGTCGATCCAGCCCTTCTCGGCGGCGGCCTCGATCATCGCGTACTCGCCGGACACCTGGTAGGCGGCGACGGGCACCTCCGACTCGGCCGCGACGCGGGACAGGATGTCCAGGTAGGGACCGGCGGGCTTGACCATGACGATGTCGGCGCCCTCGGCGATGTCCAGCCGGACCTCCCGCAGCGCCTCGGTGGCGTTGGCCGGGTCCTGCTGGTAGGTGCGCCGGTCGCCCTCCAGGGCGCTCTCCACGGCGTCGCGGAACGGCCCGTAGCAGGCCGATGCGTACTTGGCGGCGTAGGCCAGCAGGGCGGTGTCGGTGTCGCCGGAGGCGTCCAGCACACCCCGCACGTGCCCGATCTGGCCGTCCATCATCCCGGACGCGCCCAGCACGTGCGCTCCGGCGGCGGCCTGCGCCAGCGCCATCGAGGCGTAGCGCTCCAGGGTCGCGTCGTTGTCCACGGCGCCGGAAGCGGTCAGGACCCCGCAGTGGCCGTGCGAGGTGAACTCGTCCAGGCACAGGTCGCTGATGACGACGGTGGAGTCGCCGACCTCGGCGATGATGTCGCGGATGGCGACGTTCAGGATGCCGTTGGGGTCGTCGGCGCCGGAGCCGTCGGCGTCGCGCGTCTCGGGGACGCCGAAGATCATCACGCCGCCGACACCGGCGTTGACCGCCGACACGACGGCCTTGCGCAGGGAATCGCGGGTGTGCTGCATAACACCCGGCATGGAGGCGATCGCGCGGGGCTCGCTCAGGCCCTCCCGCACGAACATCGGCAGGACCAGGTCGGCCGGGTGCACGCGGGTCTCGGCCACCGCCCGGCGGAGGGCCGCGGTGCGGCGCAGGCGGCGGGGACGGTTGCTCGGGAAGCCTCTACCAGCCGAAAAGGACACGTGTCCACCTCCAGAAGCGGGGCGCGCGACTCCGGTCTCAACCACGCGGAGTGGCGCGCCCCCGAATCAGGTCTATCGGAACCGTAGCGCGGTCGGTCCCTGGACCTTCGCGCCCCGGCGGGTCTTCACCGGCGCCTCGGCCAGGCGGCGCTTGAGGTCGTCGGCGTACTCTGCCAGCGCCTCCACCAGATCCGGCACCGTGGAGTGCTCGGGCTGGGCGTCCACACGGAGACCGAACTCACGTGCCGTCTCGGCCGTCGCGGGGCCGATGACGGCCACCACGGTGCGGGCGTGCGGCTTGCCGGCGATGCCGACGAGGTTCCGCACGGTCGAGGACGAGGTGAACAGGACCGCGTCGAAACCGCCGGACTTGATCGCGTCGCGGATGTCGGCGGGCGGCGGGGCGGCCCGGACGGTCCGGTAGGCGGTGACGTCGTCGATCTCCCAGCCGCGGTCGACGAGACCGGCGGCGAGGATCTCGGTGGCGATGTCGGCGCGCGGCAGCAGGACGCGGCCGACGAGGTCCAGGATCGGGTCGTGCGGCGGGAACTCGTCCAGCAGGCCCTCGGAGGACTGCGGGCCGGACGGGACCAGCTCCGGCTCGATGCCGAAGGAGCGGACCGCGTCGGCGGTGGCCTCGCCGATGCAGGCGATCTTCACACCGCCGAAGGAGCGGGAGTCCAGGCCGTGCTCCTCGAAGCGCTCGCGGATGGCCTTGACCGCGTTGACCGAGGTGAACACGATCCACGCGTAACGGCCGTCCACCAGGCCCTTGACCGCGCGCTCCATCTGGGCGGGCGTGCGGGGCGGCTCGACGGCGATCGTCGGCACCTCGCAGGGAATCGCTCCGTACGCACGGAGCCGCTCCGACATGGCCCCGGCCTGCTCCTTGGTGCGCGGCACCAGGACCTTCCAGCCGTAGAGCGGGCGGTTCTCCCACCAGCCGAGGACCTCGCGCTCGTCGACGCCGGTGCCGATGGTCAGGACCACGCGGCCGGCGAAGCCGAGGGCGGCCTCCACGAAGGTGTCCACCGTCGAGGTGGTGGTGTGCTGCGTCTCGCCGGTGACGTCGCCGGTGACCGCGACGGGCGTGGCACCGTCCACCGCGCCCGCCAGGAGCACGTCCCGGACGGAGCCCAGGTCGCCGGAGTCGACCGAGAGCACCAGCGTGCCGCGGCCGACGGCGGCCGCGAGGGTCGCCGGGTCCAGGGTCGTCACGTCGTCGACCTCGACGAGCGCGCGGTAGTCGGCGGGCGGCATGCCCGCGTAGGCGGCGGTCGCGGCGGCGTGTCCGACGCCCGGCACGACGTCGAAGGGCAGCTTGGCGTCCGAGACCGCGCGGACCTCGGCGACCACCGAGGCGTGCGGGTAGATGTCGCCGCCGATCAGGCGCACGGGACGGTCGCCGTCCTTGGCGTGCGCGATGAGCTGCTTCGACACGTCGGCCGGGGAGCCTTCGGCGGGCCGCGGCTGGACGCCCTCGCGGACGTGCTCGCGGACGGCGCTCATCAACGGCTCCGGCAGCGACCGGTCGTAGTAGACGTGGTCGGCAGCCGCGATCGCGTCAAGGGCGCGCTTGGTCAGCAGGCCGGGGTCGCCGGGTCCGGCGCCCACGAAGCAGACGCGTCCGACGAGCTTGCGGGCACGGGTCATCTCACACTCTCCAACAATGATTCGGCGCCTTCCTCACGCAGCGTCGCGGCGAGCGCGCGGCCGACGGCCGCCGCGGCCTCTGCTGGATCGGTGGACGCGGGTAGCGTTCCGGTGCCGGAAAGCCGGACGGCGTGCCGACCGTCGAGCTGGATCACGGCTCCGCGCAGGTACAACTCGTAACTTCCATCCTCGTCCTCGGCGACTTCACCGAGGGCGGCGATGGGGGCGGTGCAGCCTGCTTCGAGCGCCGCGAGGAGCGCTCGCTCGGCGGTTACCACCGCGCGGGTCTGGTAGTCGTCGAGCCTTGCGAGCTCGTCGACGAGGGTGGTGTCGGCCGTGCGGCACTCGACGGCCAGCGCGCCCTGTGCGGGCGCGGGCAGCATGAACATGGGGTCGAGGGTCTCGCCGATCTCGCCGAGCCGCCCGAGGCGGGACAGTCCCGCGCGGGCGAGCACCACCGCGTCGAGGTCGGCCGAGGGGCCGGTGACGCGGTTGATGCGGGTGTCCACGTTGCCACGGATGGGGACGCACTCGAAGCCTCGGCCGAGGGCGTTGATCTGGGCGACCCGCCGGGGCGCGCCGGTGCCGATGCGCGCGCCTTCGGGGAGGTCGAGGAGGGTCCGGCCGTCGCGGGTGACGAGCGCGTCGCGGGGGTCCTCGCGGAGGGGGATCGCGGCGACGACGAGCCCGTCGGGGTGCGCGGTGGGCAGGTCCTTGAAGGAGTGGACCGCGAGGTCGATGTCACCGGCGGTGAGGGCGTCGCGGAGGGCGGAGACGAAGACGCCCACGCCGAGTTCGGCGACGGGGGCGTGGCTGCGGTCGCCGGGGGTGCTGATCTCGACGAGTTCGACGGCGCGTCCGGTGAGTTCGCGGACGCGCTCGGCGATCTGGCCGCTCTGCGCGGTGGCGAGGGCGGAGGCGCGGGTGCCGAGGCGGAGGGGCGCGGTCATCGCGTGCCCTCGTCCCGTGCGCGCGCGTGCGCCATCGCCGTGCCTTTCACAGAATTTGCCCCCGTTGGAACGTCTTTCCTCATCTCAGACCGACACCATGCCCCACGGACCCTTGTTCAGGCAAATCGGCGACCGCGCCGGTGACCTGCAGGGCCTCGGCGGTGGTGTGGTCGACGGCACTGTTGGACGTGGCCGTCGTGGCGGAGAGTCCGGCGACGTCGAGGGCGAAGAGTTCGCGGAGGGCGGCGGCGTACTGCTCCCCGCCGGGTTCGGCGGCGAGCTGGCGGACGCGGACCGAGGGCTGGTGGAGGAGCTGCCCGACGACGCGGTGGACGGTGTGGCGCACCTCGGCGGACTGGGCCGCGGAGAGCTCGGGGCACTTGTTGGCCAGGCGTTCCAGCTCCGATTCCATCACCTGGTCGGCGCGCGCACGCAGGGCCGCGACGGTCGGGGCGACCTCGGCGGAGCGGCGGCGGGAGGCGAAGGCGTCGACCTCGGCGGCGACGATGGCGCGGGCGGCGCTCTCGGCGTCGGTGTCGTCGCCGTCACCGCGCAGGGCCTCCTGGAGGGCGGCCATGTCGAGGACGGTGACGCCCGGCAGGTGGGCGACGTCGGCGTCCACGTCGCGCGGGACGGCGAGGTCGAGGACGAGGAGCGCGTTCCTCCGAACGCTGAGGTCGGTGGCGCGCAGCACGATGCCGGTGGAGGCGGTGGCCGACATCACGATGTCGGTGTGCGGGAGGACGTCGGCGATGGCCTCCATGCGGACGGCTTCGGCGTCGTAGGCGTCGGCGAGGCGGACGGCCTTGTCGAAGCTCCGGTTGGCGATGAGGACGCGGCCCGCGCCGGCGCGGCGGAGCGTCGCCATGGACAGCCCGCCCATGGCGCCGGCCCCGATGACCAGGACGGTGGCGCCGTCCACCGGCACGCCGCTGCGGGCGGAGCCGATCTCCAGCGCGGCGGAGACGACGCTGCGGCCCCGGTCGTCGATGCCGGTCTCGGTGTGGGCGCGTTTGCCGACGCGCAGGGCCTGCTGCATCAGCTCGTGCAGGGCGCGGCCGGTGGCGTCCTGTTCGCGGGCGGCGTCGTAGGCCGAGCGCAGCTGCCCGATGATCTGGGACTCGCCCAGCACCATCGAGTCGAGCCCGGCGGCGACGGTGAAGGCGTGCGCGACGGCGTCGGCGCCGTGCCGGACGTACATGTGCTCGGCGAGGTGGTTGACGTCGGTGCCGGTGTGCGCGGCCAGGACCCCGGCGATGTCGGCGAGGCCGCCGTGGAAGGCGGTGACGGCGGCGTAGATCTCGACCCGGTTGCAGGTGGACAGCACGACGGCCTCGCCGACGTGCGGTCTGGCCAGGAGCTCGTCGAGGAGGCCGGGGAGGGCGTCGGGGGTGACGGCGAGTCGTTCCAGCAGTGCTACCGGCGCGGTGCGGTGTGAGGCGCCGATGGCGAGGAGGTTCATGCGTTCTCCGCCTGGTCCGAGAAGGCGATGCCGGGCGCGGTGGCCGGTGAAGGTGGCGGGGGGTTCACGGATGCCGTCTTGGGGGACGCCGACTCGGGGGTCGCCGTGCGCGCAGTCGCCTTGCGGTGTTCGTGGAAGGACAGGATCTGCAGTTCGATGGCGAGATCCACTTTCCGCACGTCCACGCCCTCGGGTACCGACAGGACGCAGGGGGCGAAGTTGAGGATGCTCGTCACTCCTGCTTCAACGAGCATGTCAGCTACCGGCTGCGCCGCATGGGGTGGTGTGGTGAGCATCGCTATGGAAATACCCTCGGTGACCACCACATCGGCGATCTCGCTCACGTGCCGCACGAGGAGTCCGCCGATGGTCTCGCCCAGGCGTCCCTCGTCGATGTCGAAGAGGGCGGCGATGCGGAAGCCGCGCGGGGAGAACCCGGCGTACCCGGCCAGCGCGTGACCGAGGTTGCCGATGCCGACCAGCGCCACCGCACGGTTCTCGGTGAGGCCGAGGACGGTGGAGATCTGCGAGGTGAGCAGTTCGACGTCGTAGCCGACGCCGCGCGTCCCGTAGGAGCCGAGCTGCGAGAGGTCCTTGCGGAGCTTGGCGGCGTTGATCCCGGCGGCGGCGGCGAGGTCCTCGCTGGACACCGTGTCCCGGCCGATCTCGGCGAGCGCGTGCAGCGCCCGCAGGTACTCGGGGAGGCGCGCCACGGTGGCCTCGGGCAGGTCGAGCTCGGCGGATCCGGCCGAGGTTTTACGTCGGGACGTTTGCCGCTTGTCCTCGCTCAATGGGTCTCCGGGTGCACTCGTTCGTCGCCCTCACCACGCCGGGAAGGCCACCGCGGCCCCAGCGTAGGCGCTTGTGAACGCGTGCACAAATCGGGATCTTGGGGGTTGGCCGCGAGATCACAGTGGAAAGCAGCGTCCGCCGCCTCACTCGGCGTGATCAAGGACAAGCCCCCGCGGCACGAATGCCATCCAGCCTTGAACCCGCTCACCGGGGCGGACGCTGCCTGATGATTATCACCCGAAACGCCCCGTAATGACGGGAATCCGGGGCGACTCGCGGGCTAAATCTATGGCGCGTCCGCCGATCGGGTGTTCATGCTCGCCGGATGCTGACCACTGATCCTCCGAAAGAGGCCCTCGACTGGGTCGCCTCGCTCATGTCGGCGCCGGTGACCGGAGTCCGCGTCCTGGGCGGCGGCATGCACGCCGCGACCCATCGCGTGGAGACCGGGGCCGGGCCGGTCGTCATCCGCCGCTTCGAGCCGGGCGACGACGCCGCCCTGCGCGAGGAGCGGGTCCTGCGCCTCATCGACGGCCTCGGCGGGCTCGCGCCGCGCCTGGTGGGTGCCGACCCGTCCGGCTCGCTGTTCGGGGAACCGGCGGTGGTGATCACCGTCGTGCCCGGCGGCGGGAACATCACGCCGGTGGACGTCGGGGACTGGGCCCGGCAGCTGGCGCGCGCCCTGGCCGCCCTGCACGCCCTGCCGATCCCCGAGGGCTTCCCCAACCGCATGGACGGCGTCCCTGCCCCCGAGCACCCCCGTGTGGTGGAGCGGCTCGGCGTCCTTCAGGCGCAACCGCACGTCCTGTGCCACGTGGACTTCTGGTCGGGGAACACGGTGTGGGAGGGCGAGACCCTGTCCGGCATCGTCGACTGGACCTCGGCCGGGACCGCGCCGCGCGGGTACGACGTGTCGTGGACGCGCGATGACATCGTCCTGCTGCACGGGCCGGAGATCGCCGACGTGTTCCTGGCCGAGTACGAGGCGGCGGCCGGGGTGAGCGTGGAGGAGATGTACTACTGGGACCTGTGGACCGCGCACCGGACCCTGCCGCACGTGGGCGGGTGGTCGAAGGGGTACGTGGACCTGGGGCGGGCGGATCTGACGCCGGAGGAGCTGGTGCGGAGGAAGACGGCCTGGCTGGCGGGGCTTGAGGCGGGGTCCGGGGTCACCGCCGAGGTTTGAGGTGGCGGGGTTCGGTCCGCCGAATCCGGCCCGGCGGCCCGGCGCGCGAAGCACCGGAACATGTTTCAGCCGCCTTTGACCTGAGCCGGAGCCACCACGCCCGAGTCGTCCGCATGCCGGGCGATGGGCAGGGGTCGCGTTCGCCCCGGCGGGGCGGGATCCGGCCCCACCGGTAGAGCGCACGCCACATCCGTGGCGTGCGCTCGCACGTTCTCGGCGTCTTTCGCCGGGCCCCGGCGTCCTACTGCCCCGTCGCCCCGTCCGTCAGCTCGCGGATCAGGTCGAGGTGCCCGCAGTGCCGCGAGGTCTCCTCCAGCATGTGCGCCACGATCCACCGCAGGGCCGCCGGGCCCTTCGGGCCGCCCCGCTGGGCGAGCTCGTCCCAGTCGCGCCCGGCGATCAGCTCGCGGGAGCGGGCGCACACCGCGTCGTACTCGTCGAGCAGTTCCGCCAGGGGCCGGTCGAGGGCCAGGGACATCTCGCGGTCGGGTTCCTCGTCGGTCCACGGGAACTCCAGGTCCGCGCCCAGGAACACCGCCTCGAACCACCAGGTCTCCACCCAGCGCAGGTGGTGGACGAGTCCCTTCACCGTCATGAGCGGCGAGGTGGCGATGAGCGGGCGGGCGGCGTCCTCATCGGACAGTCCCTCGCACTTGGCCCGCACGGTGGCGCGGGAGTAGTCGAGGAGGGTGTTCAGGGTGTCCACTTCGGACCAGGTCTCGGGCCGCATCGTGCGTTCCATGCGTCTCACTCCCCCGCGAGCAGGTAGTCGACCTCACGGCCGTAGGCGGTGAAGCCCGCCCGGCGCAGGATCGGGCTGGACGTCCCGGTGCGCGCCTTGACCAGCGCCAGGCGCCCGCCGCGCTCGGCGGCGTCGGCGAGCCGGGCCCGCAGCAGGGCGCGGTAGGCGCCGCGTCCCCGGTAGTCCTCCAGGACCGAGCCGCCCCACAGCTTGACCACCTCACCGTCCAGAGTGGTCCCGGCGTGGCCGACGGGCTGGCCGTCGGCGTAGGCGAGGTAGCGGAAGACGGTGCGGTCCTCGCCGGCCTCGACCTGGCGGGCCAGGTCGGCGATCTCGCCGTCCCGGAACTCCTGCGTCGGCGGGTTGGTGCCGAAGACGGCCGAGGTCACCGGGTAGACGTCGGCGAGCAGCTCGGGGGTGTCCACCCGGACGACGTCCACATCGGACGGCACGGCCAGGTCGGGGACGCCGAACTCCAGCTCGTAGGCGATGACGTCGAGCTCCTCGGCGACCTCGGCGCCCTGCGCCACCAGCTCCCCGGCCAGATCGCCGGTGGCCTCGTTGGTGGTCCAGAACGTGGGGACGTCTCCGGCGAGTTGGCGGACGTGGGCGATCAGCGCGGCGGTGGCCATGCCGTCGGTGGCCTCGGCGCGGTCGACGGTCGCGCGGCCCCCGGAGATCACCACGGTGGCGTGCTCGCTGGTTCGCGTCTCGGCGTCGTAGGGCGTCCACCGCCAGGCGGCGGCCGCGGCCAGGACGTTCTGGCGGTTCCAGGAGGTGCTCATGCGGTGATCTCCGTCGATGAGGGGGCGGTTGCGCAGACCATACGTTTTACGCGCTCGTGGCGGCGGGGATTTTCGCGGGGGTGGCCGCCACCTGGTCCGAGACCTTCCGGGGCTTCTCGTTGATGGCGATGACGACGCCGGTGGCGAGCACGAACAGGGCGGTCAGGGTGTGGATGAACAGCGCGGCCGCGACCGACCCGCCGTGCGAGAGGACGACGGCGGCGTCGGTGAACGGGATGAACGAGCTGGCGATGTAGACCCAGCCCAGCGCCCGGGTCTGCCGGGTGGCCAGCAGCGTCAGGAAGATCAGGCCGGAGGCGATGTCGCGCGCCCCCTTGAGGCGCAGGAAGCCCTCCCCGTCACCCTCCGGCCAGGACGCCAGCCCGAAGGTCGGCGCGGTCGACTCGGGGAAGAAGAGGTAGGAGATGCCGATGTAGAGGATGAACAGCGCGCCGAGTCCGGCGGCGATGTGCGAGGCGATGGCGAGGGGGCGGTTCTTGGGGGTGGTGATGACGGACATCGGGGGCTCCTCGGGTGGTGGTGTCGCCGGTGGTCGGGGGTGGTGCCGGTGGACGTGTTGCCGATGTCCTGCCGGCGAGGGTTCTTCTAGTGCCGCTCCCTTTTCTAGCGGCGCTAGCTCGTTGCCAGGAGAACGCTAGCACCGCTAGCCGAGCGCTGTCTAGCGTTGCTAGAAGTTTTTTCTTCGGCATGTCTTCTAGCGTCGCATTGAGAGCTAGCAATGCTAGGCTCCGGGCATGAGCGCACATGACATCCGGGCACCGCACGCCGGTCCACCGCCGGGCGCGCCGGACCCGTCCGGCCCACCGCCCACCTCGGCCCCGCCACAGCCCTCGGCTTCAGCCCCGGCCCCACGCGGGCGCGGCCGCGCGTCCACGGAGGACACCGCGTCCCGCAAGCGGCGGCAACGCGCCGACCGCCATCGCGCGATCATCGCCGCCGCCCGCGAACTCGCCGAGACCGAGGGCTGGGAGGCCGTCACCACCCGCCGCCTCGCCCAGCGCATCGAGTACAGCCAGCCCGTCCTCTACAGCCACTTCGCGGGCAAGGAGGCCATCCTCGGCGCCGTCGCCGTCGAGGGCTTCCGGGAGATGAGGGACCACCTCCGCGCCGCCCGCCTCACCGCCCCCTCGCCCGGCCTCGTGCCGGACGCGGTCGCGGGGGCGTACCTGGACTTCGCCATGGCGAACCCGGCCCTCTTCGAGGCGATGTTCACGCTCCCCAACGGCCTCGCCTTCGGCACCCCTGAATCACCGGGAGAACTCGTGGAAGCCTTCGGAGAGATGGTCACCGCCTTCGGTCCCCTCGCAGCGGACGAGGACGTGGAGACCTTCGTGGAGCTCGCCGTCAGCGCCCTCCACGGCCAGACGGTCCTCGGCATGGCCGGCCGCCTCCGCCCGCGGGTCCGCGAGCAGCGCCTGGCGATGCTGATGCGCGTCCTCAAACACGGCGACGAGACGACGGCCGCCCCCGTGCGGGCGGACCCGCGCTGGAGCGAAGGCGGCCGGGTCACCTCGATCGCCCGGCCGGACGCCGTACCGCCGCGGCGCGACGGCTCCGGCGAGCGGAGCGGGTGAGGCGCGGCCCGGCGGGTGTGCTGCCACGGTGCGGGGAGGCGAGTGACCACACCCCGGCGAAGCCCCACGGCGGATCGGAGCCGCGCCGGGAACCGCACCGCGGGCGACCTCACCGTCCTCGCCGAAAGCACGTGAAGCCCCACCGCGGCATGACGAGCGCACGGCACAAGGGGCGCTGGGACCTGAGGTCAAAGGGCTCCGTGGCGGGCGGGACTCCATGGCCCGCGGGGTCCAGCACACGAGGTCCTGCGGCGCACCGGTCCTGAGGTGCACGGGTCCGGCGCGCGGGCATCGAGGCGGCGGCAAAAAGGCGGCCCACCCGTCACCGGGTGGGCCGCCTCCCCATCAGGAACACAAGGCCTTCGATCCCCGATCACCCGGTCCCGCGGCCGGTCGATCGATCGACGTCTCCTCGTCTCCGGCCCGCGCGCTCTCGCACGCGCGCGGGGCCGTCTCCCGGGTCGTCCCGGGCCGCCGTCGTACCCACGCGGCCCGGTGCCCGGGAAGCGTCGCCGTGCCTCAAGCGCAGTGCTCGGAGGGGCTGTTGTACGCGACTCCGCTCACCGAGCCGCCCCATTTCACGCAGCCGGGCGCGTAGGCGCGCACCGGACCGGCGTACCAGCCGAAGTTGCCGGAGTCGGTCACTCTCGACGCCCCGTCCGGTTCCAGGTAGGACGAGGTCGCGGTCGCCGTGTCGAGGCTGCGGTGCTTGAGGGTGACCACGCAGTTGTACTTGCTGGACGCGTTGTACAGCAGGTAGACCTTGCCGTAGCTGACGCCGCCGGACACCAGTCCGGCCTCGTCGATCTTGTTGTAACCGGCGCCGCAGAGGTCCTGGGGGCTGTACAGGTTGCCGCCGCATTCGTTGCCGCTGGTGTAGTCCCTGGTCCCCCAGTACAGGGCGGCCGAGCCCTGGAAGGAGATCCGCACCGACGAGCCGTTGGTCCGCTGCTCGTAGTGGAGGTGCGGGCCGGTCGATCCGCCGGTGGTGCCGACGTAGCCGATGCGGGTGCCGTAGTCGACGCGGTCGCCGACGGACACCGTCCAGCTCTGCAGGTGCGCGTAGAGGGACGAGTAGCCGCCGCCGTGGTCGATCACGACGTAACGGCCGTAGCTGGTGCCGCCCAGGTCGCGGACGGTGGTAACGGTGCCGGGCGCGCTGGCGGCGACGACATCGCCCTCGTCGTTGGCGCGGTTGAAGTCGATGGCGTTGGCCGGGCTGTGATTGCTGCGGGTCTGGCCGGACCACACCTGGCCGCAGGGGAACGGCAGCTTGTGGTTGGGCGCGGCCAGCGTGGACGCGTCGGCCTGCGCGGACGCGGCGGCCGGGACGGCCAGGACCGCGCCGAACACGACGGCCACGGCCACCTTGGCCAGACGATTGCGAAGGGTCATGCCGGAGACCTCTCTCGATCGGGCAGTGCCGGATCAGTGAACCGAGGCGCGATACAAAACCGATACAAGCCACCGGAACCGCCCGGCGGCACGGCGAGTGGTGAGGCCACAGTGGACGGCCGCCCGGCGAGCGCGGGGTGGCGTGGGACCGCCGGGCGAGGGGGGATCGGGCGGTGAGCACGCCTGGCGAGGCCCACCAGCGAGGAGAGGCCCGAGACGGTCGAGTGGGCATGGAATCGAACGCCATGTGCACCGCGAGCGCGAAAGCCCACGACCGAACCCGGCTGAGAAGGGGAGAACCCGGCTGTGCCGCCGAGCGCACCCGGCCCCGGCGGGCATGGACCACTTGGAACCGCTCGCCGACGATGGCGGCCCGCCGCGATTTCGGCGACCGGCCACCCGGGGAGCACGCCGAGGCCGCGCCCGCGCGGGTCATGACCGGCCCGGCCGGGGATCACGGCCGAGCGCACCCGGCCCCGACGGGCAAGGACCACCTGGAACCGCTCGCCGACGATGGCGGCCCGCCGCGATTTCGGCGACCGGCCGACCACCCGGGGAGCACGCCGAGGCCGCGCGGGTCATGGCCGGTCCGGCCGGGGATCACGTGGGCCGGCGGGATCGAGGTGATGCACGGTCGGCGATGCCGGTGGCCGACCGCGACACGCTTCGACCTGGGCAAATGTGGCAGCCAGGCCGTGCCGCCCCTCAAACCCGCAGGATCCCCCGCCGGATCGCCGTCATCACCGCCGCCGTCCGGTCGGTCACCCCCAGCTTCCCGTACGCCCGCAGCAGGTGCGTCTTCACCGTCGCCTCGCTGATGTGGAGCCTGCGGCCGATGTCGGGGTTGCTCATCCCTTCGGCCACCAGGCGCAGGACCTCCACCTCGCGCGGGGACAGGGTGTCGTTCTGGGGCGCGCGGACGGTGGCCATCAGGCGGGCGGCGACCGAGGGGGCCAGGACGGTCTCGCCGCGGGCGGCGGCGCGGATGGCGGACACCAGGTCCACGCCGGGGCTGTCCTTGAGCAGGTAGCCGACGGCACCGGCCTCCACGGCGCGGAGGATGTCGGCGTCGGTTTCGTAGGTCGTCAGGATCAGGACCCGGCGGTGGGGCCCGGCGATGGCGCGGGTGGCCTCCACGCCGCCGCAGCCGGGCATGCGGAGGTCCATGAGGACCACGTCGGGCGACGCGGTGGCGGCGCGGGCGATGGCCTCCTCACCGGATCCGGCCTCGCCCACCACTTCCACGTCCTCGGCGGCGGCGAGGATGCCGGCCAGCCCGGCGCGCACGACGGGGTGGTCGTCGACGATCAGGACCTTGATCACGCCGGTACCTCCACGGTCACGGCCGTTCCCTCGCCGGGACGGCTCCGCACGGTCATCTTGCCGCCCACCTCGGTGGCGCGGCCGCGCATCCCCGAGAGCCCGAAGCCGCCGGTGGCCGCGGCGGGGTCGAAGCCGGGGCCGTCGTCGGTGACGGCGAGGCGCACCGTTTCCTCCAGAAAGGACAGTTCGATGTGGACGCTGGCGGGCCCGGCGTGCTTGCGGACGTTGGTCAGCGCCTCCTGCCCCGAGCGCAGCAGCACCACCGCCACCGGCGGCGGCAGCGGGCGGGGGACGCCGGTCACCGCCACCCGCGCGTCCCCGGCGAGGCGGCGGACGGCGTCCTCCAGGCCGCCGTCGAGGACGGGCGGCTGCATGGCCGACACGATCGCGCGGGCCTCGGCGAGGTTGTCGCGGGCGGTCTCCTCGATGAGGTCGAGGTGCCGGTGGACGGCGTCCGGGTCGCGCTCCAGGGAGGCGCGCAGGGCCTGCGCGAGCATCACGATCGAACCGAAGCCCTGCGCGAGGGTGTCGTGGATGTCGGCGGCGACGCGCTGGCGCTCGGCGGCGACCCCGGCCTCGCGGGACAGCCGCGCGACCTCCTGCTGGGTGGCGCGCAGCTCGTGGATCAGGTCGGCGCGCTGGAGGTTCTGCCGCACCATCGAGCGCGACCAGGATCCGCTGACGAGAGTGATCGCGGCGATCGCCAGGGACAGCGGGATCATGTCCAGCGGGTCGCGCCCGCCGAGGTACCAGCCGAGGATGGTGCAGCCGTTCAGGAGGAGCGTGACCACGACCGCCGAGAGGGTCGTGCCCAGCCAGAACGCCAGTGACCCGAGCATCATCATCATCAGCGGCGCGCCCTCGGCGACCGTCGCCAGCGCCAGGTACAGCGCGATCATGAGGCCCTGGAAGGCCAGTTCCCTCCACAGCGCGACCGGCTGCCGCGTCGCCAGGCGGCGCCCCACCAGGAGGTAGCAGCCGAAGATGGCGGCCACCAGGACCACGATCCAGACGCGCCTGGCGGCGGTGTCGGCGGAGATGGCGGACAGGACCGCCGTCAGCACCGACACCACCAGGTACATCACGTCCCACCAGATGTACCGGCGCCACAGGGTCTCGGTCATCGGGTCCGGGCGCTGCGCCATCGGAATGTCATCATGCACAGGACCAATCCTGCGACGGTCCAGCCGAGCAGTACCAGCGCCACCCGCCCCAGCTCCCAGGAACCGGTCGCCTCCTGGGCCTGCGCGAGGTCCGGCAGCAGCGCCGAGCGGAAGCCCTGGGCCAGCCACTTCAGCGGGAACACCGCGCCGATGTCGGCCATCACCGGGGGAATCGAGCCGGGGACGATGTACACCCCGGAGACGAAACCGAGCAGGGTGTAGATCACCGACATGATGATCGCCGCCGAGCGGGCCGAGCGCGCCAGGCCGCTGGCGGCCATGCCGAGCAGGCTCCAGCAGGTCACCCCGAGCAGGAACAGCCAGCCCAGCCGCAGCCAGTGCCCGGCGTCGGTGGGCAGCTTCATGTCGTAGAGCAGGACGGCCAGGCCCAGCATCAGCGCCAGCTCCACCACCGAGATCACCAGCACCAGGATGATCTTGCCCATGAAGTAGGAGACCTTCGGCATCGGCGTGGTCCGCAGGCGCTTGAGGGTGCCGTCGTCGCGTTCGGCGGCGATCGAACCGCCCAGGTTGACGAAGGACGTCGACACGATCGCCGAGGCGGCGATGGACGCGGCGAACACGTGGCTGAGGTTCAGCCCGTCACCGAGGTGCTGGTCGTAGATGCCGCCCAGCATCAGCAGCAGCAGCGCCGGGAACGAGAAGGTGAACATGACCTGGCCGATGTCGCGGCTGAAGTCCCTGATCTCCATCAGGCCGCGCGACAGGCCGATCGTGACGGTGCCTGGCATCAGTTCTGCTCCTTGATCATCGCGAGGTAGACGTCTTCGAGGGACGGGCGGCGCACGTTGAGGCCGGGCACCTCGCCGCCGTAGTGGGCGGCGAGCTTGGTGACCAGCGCGGTCGGCTCCTCGGTGCGCTCGGCGCCGTCCCGCCAGGTCACCTCCACGAGGTCACCGGCGGCCGCGCGCAGCTCGCCGACCGTCCCGACGGCCTCCACGACACCGGACGCGATGACCGCGACCCGGTCGGCGAGCGCCTCGGCCTCACCGAGGTAGTGGGTGGTCAGCAGGATGGTGGTGCCCTCGCCGGACAGCAGCCGGATCAGCTCCCAGAATCGCTGCCGCGCCTCGGGGTCGAAGCCGGTGGTGGGTTCGTCGAGGAACAGCAGTTCGGGGCGGCCGATGATGCCGAGGGCGACGTCGACGCGGCGGCGCTGGCCGCCGGAGAGTTTGCCGACGCGGCGGCGGGCGTGTTCGGTGAGGCCGACGGCCTCGATGACCTCGGCGGGGTCGCGGGGGTCGGGGTAGTAGCCGGCGAAGTGCCGGACGGTCTCGGCGACGGTCAGGGTGGCCAGGTCGGAGGCCGACTGCATGACGACGCCGACGCGGGCGCGCCAGGCGCGTCCGGCTTTGGCGGGGTCGACGCCCAGGACGGAGACCTCGCCGCCGTCGCGGGGGCCGAGCCCGGCGAGGATCTCCACGGCGGTGGTCTTCCCGGCGCCGTTGGGGCCGAGCACGGCCAGGGTCTCCCCCTTGTGGACGGTGAGGTCGACGCCGTGCAGGACCTTCACGTCACCGAAGCGCTTGGTGAGTCCTTCGACTCGGATCGCGGTATCGCTCATGCCTTAAGCCTCGGGCCGCGACGGGCCCGGCACTGACGGCCGGTGGTCGTAAATCCGGTGTCCACCGATCGGTGGACGGCCAGAATGGCGATCATGCGGAATTTCGAGGAACTGATCGCCGAGGGCGAGTCGGTGCCGGTCGAGGGCTGGGACTTCTCCTGGTTCGCCGGACGCGCCACCGAGCAACGGCCGAGCTGGGGTTACGCCCGCCTGATCGGGGAGCGCATGGCCCGGGCCGCCGCGGGCCTGGACGTGCAGACCGGCGGCGGGGAGGTCCTGGCCACGATCCCGCAGCCGCCGCCGCTGCTGGCCGCGACCGAGTCGTGGGAACCGAACCTGGCGGTCGCCCGGCGCAATCTCGCGCCGCTGGGCGCGAGCGTCCACCACGTCGGCAACGAGGACGCCCTGCCCTTCGATGACGGCACCTTCGACCTCGTCGTGTCCCGCCACCCGGTGGTGACGCGTTTCGACGAGGTCGCGCGCGTCCTGGCCCCCGGTGGGTCGTACCTGTCGCAGCAGGTCGGCATGGGGTCGATGCACGAGCTGACGGCGGCGATGATCGGCGAGTTCGCCGACAACGAGGCGCGCTCGCCGGAGCGGATCGCGGGCGAGGCCGAGGCGGCGGGCCTGGAGGTGGTGGATCTGCGCCCGGAGGCGCTGCGGGCGGAGTTCTTCGACGTGGGCGCGGTGGTGGTGTTCCTGCGGAAGGTGATCTGGACGGTGCCGGAGTTCTCCGTCGCGCGGTACCGTCCGCAACTGCTGGCGCTGCACGAGCGGATCGAGGCGGAGGGCCCGTTCACGGCCACCACCCGGCGGTTCCTGATCGAGGCGCGCAAGCCCTAACCGGCCAGCGTCTCGGCGAGCGCGGCGGCGCGGGCGGCCTCGCCCAGCAGCAGGTCGGTCAGCGGCAGTTCGGTGCTCTCGCTGTAGGCGTCGAAGTACTCGCTCTGCGGGCCGGTCAGCACGATCACCGCGAGCTTGTGGCCGAAGGCCCGCGCGAAGAACACCCGTTCGGGACGGTCGTAGACGACGCCGGTCTCGTTGCCGCCCTCGCGGCATCCGACGCCGTCGGCGAGGGCGCGCACGAGCTGGTTGTGGTCGGTCTCGCAGGCGGCGCGGGCCTCGGCGCGCAGGGCCTCGGTGGCGTCCTCCGGGGCCGGGAAGGCGCTCAGCACGAGCGCGACGCGCCCGCCCGCCGGGAAGTCGGCGGAGCAGGTGTGCCGGTTACCGGGGTCGGTGTCGTCGTGGTGGACGGTGACGGCGCCCTGCAGGAACGGGATCCGCAGCTCGGTACTCCACCGCTGGCAGGGGAACGAGAAGGCCGTCGGGTCCTCCGGCGCGCGGGCCGGGGCGAGGACGGCGGTCAGCAGGACGGCCGCCGCCGCGATCGCCGCGGCCACCGCGTACGCGCGCCACGATCCGGCCCGTCTCCCGGCGGAGCCGGTGCCGGGCGGGTCCGCCGGTGGTGGGGATAACGTCACGACCGGCTCCCGGAACGGGGACGGGAAGGGCACGCTCGCGCCCTCCGGGGCGACGTCCGTCCCGGAGTGGAGGGCGACGGTACCGGCGTCGCCCGCCGCACGGTTTCCCGGCATCGGGTCAGCCCCCGACGCGCTCCAGCTTCGCCGACAGGTGCGACTGGAGGGGGTGCCCCTCGGCGGCCATCTCGGCGACATAGGCCAGGTCGCGGTCCACGATGCCGTACAGGCGGTGCCCGGCGGTGACCTCCTTGGCGGTGGGCGTGCGCACCACCGCGTCGGTGACCAGCTCCATCTGGACGCCCTTCACGCGCCCGACGTAGAGCTCCAGGATCCCGGTGGGGTGGGTGAGCAGCAGCTCCACCTCGTCGGGCTTGTCGGCGACGGGCCGGAAGAACCCGGCCTCCCGCGCGGCGGGCCGCACGGGCTTGCCGGTGGCGTCGATGAGCCAGGTCCGCGACTCGTAGAACAGGAAGGGACGGCCGTCGTGGCTGACCCGGATCTCCTGCCCGTAGTGGAACTCCGGGACCGAGGGGTAGCTGCCGTGGCCCTTGCCGCGCCACACGCCGACGAACGGCAGCAGCGGCAGCAGCGCCTGGTTCAGGTCCGGCCCGGTGCGCAGGTCGTGGGTCTCCTCGTACGGGTAAGCCTCGACCTTCCCGTCGAAGTACTCGCTGAAGTCGGTCACCACGGTCGCCTCCATGTCCGCACGGCCAGATACCCGAGGCCACCGGCGAGCGCGCCGAAGGCGGCGACGAGGACGGCGACGGTCAGTATCCCGATCACGCCTGGCAGTCTAGGCGACCGGCCGCGGGTCGGGGACGGGACCGGGACGGCCGTCGACCAGGCTGTACGTCCACCGGGGACCGTCGGCGGCCAGCGTGGCCACCGCGGCGATGAGCCGGTCCACGTCATCGACGGTGATGCCCAGGCCGATGGACGCGCGCACGGCGGTGGCCACGACCTGCGGGCGCCCGGTGGTGCCGCAGCCGGTGCTGTGGGTGGGGGCGACCCCGGCCTCGGTGAGCAGGCGGCGGGTCAGCGGGTGGGCGCAGAAGAGCCCGTCGCGGACGCCGATGCCGTGCTCGGCCGACAGGACCGCGGCCACCAGGTCGGCGGGGTACCCGTCGACGGTGAACGCCACGGTGCCCACGCGCGGGGCCTGTGGCCCGAAGATGTGCAGCTGCCGGACGCCGGGGATCGCGGTGAGCCCGTCGGCCAGGCGGGTCCGCAGGGTCTCCTCCCAGGCGAACAGGGCCGCGCGGTCGGCGTTCATGAGGGACTCGCAGACCGCGGCCAGCGCGACGGCGCCCACGACGTTGGGGCTGCCGCCCTCGTGGCGGGCGGCGCCGGTGTGCCAGCGCAGGTCGTTGGTGGCGTCGCCGACGTGCGCCGAGGCTCCGCCGCCGTACAGGTAGGGCTCGGCGGCGTCGAGCCAGTCGGTGCGGCCGATGAGGACGCCGGTGCCGAAGGGCGCGTAGAGCTTGTGGCCGGAGAAGACGACGTAGTCGGCGCCGAGGGCCTGGACGTCCACCGCGCGGTGCGGGGCGAGCTGCGCGGCGTCCACGACGACGCGGGCGCCGTGGCGGCGGGCGATGAGGGCGATCTCGGCGACCGGGAACAGCTCACCGGTGACGTTGGAGGCGCCGGTGACGGCGACCAGCGCGGGCCCGTCGACGAAGCGGAGGGCCTCGTGGACCGAGCGCACCGCGGTGGCCCGGGAGTCGGGCGCGGGCAGCCGGATCAGGTTGCGCCAGGGCAGCAGGTTCGCGTGGTGCTCGGAGTCGAAGGCGATGACGGTGCAGTCGGCGGGCAGCGCGCGGGCAAGCAGGTTCAGCGAGTCGGTGCTGTTGCGGGTGAAGATCACCGCGTCGTCGGGGCGCGCGTTCACGAAGCGGCCGATGGTCGCGCGGGCGTCCTCGTAGGCGCGGGTGGAGGACTGGGAGAAGTACCCGGCGCCGCGGTGGACGCTGGCGTAGGTCGGCAGCAGCGCGGTGACGGCGTCGGCGGCCACGCGCAGACAGGGCGTGGAGGCGGCGTGGTCGAAGTTGGCGTAGCGGACCTCTTCGCCGCCGACGAGGGGGACGAGGGGGGCGTCGATCACGGGAAACGGGTTCGCGGATACGGCGAGGGACGACACGGTGCCTCCAGGCGAGTCCAGGGACCCGCCGAGGCAGGCCCGCGTTTGCCCGTGCCGCCTTGGCACGAGCCTGGTCTTCACCCGGGGCACCCCACGCGGTTGTTGGGTTGCCGGCCAGCGAGCCGGGGCTTGACGCTGGCGCTCATGACCTGTCGAACACGATAGCGCGACTAGGCTGTCGGCATGTCGTACGTCCCGCCCGGTGAGATCTCGACGCCCCTCCCACCGCCGCCCCGGCGTTTCACCGTGGGCCGGTTTCTGCTGATCCTGGGCATCATCGCCGCCCTCGTGGCCGGCGCGACCGTGATCTTGCTCGTGGTCGGCACGCGCGTGGGCGTGGGCCCGCTGCTGATCGGCGTCGGGACGGCGGTCATCCCCGTGCCGGTGCTGGTCGCCTGCTTCATGTGGCTCGACCGCTACGAGCCCGAACCGACCGCCTACCTGGCCTTCTGCTTCGGCTGGGGCGCGTGCGTGGCCACCGCGATCTCGCTGGGGGTCAACACGTTCTTCGCCCATCAGTTCGAGGCCGCCGGGATCTCCGACAATCTGGTGGCCGTCGCCGTCGCGCCGGTCATCGAGGAGACCACCAAGGCCCTCGGGCCGCTGCTGCTGTTCTGGTTCCGGCGCCGCCACTTCTCCGGCATCGTCGACGGCATCGTCTACTGCGGACTGTCGGCGACCGGTTTCGCGATGGCCGAGAACATCCTCTACATCTCCGGCACCTACGTGACCGGGCAGCGGCTCCTCGGGGACGCCTCGGGCGCGGCCTCGGTGGCCGCGCTGTTCGTGGTCCGGATCCTGCTGTCCGGTTTCGCCCATCCCCTGTTCACCTCGATGACGGGGGTCGGGCTGGGCCTGGCGGCCCGCACCAACAAGGTGTGGGTGCGGATCGTGGCGCCGGTGGGGATGCTGCTGGTCGCGATGATCCTGCACGGCTCCTGGAACCTGCTGGCCACGCTGGGCGAGCGCGTCCTGGCCGTCGGGTACGTCTCGGTGATGGTGCCGGTGTTCCTGACGGCGGTGGGCGGCGCGATCTGGATCCGGGCGTGGGAGGCGCGGCTGGTCGCGCGCGTCCTGCCCGACTACGTGCGCGCCGGGTGGCTGACCGCGCCGGAGGTGGCCTCGCTGGTGACGTTCTCGCGCCGGGCCTCGGCGCGCGAGTGGGCGCGGCGGATGATGGGCGACGTCGGCGTCCGGGCCATGCGCGGCTACCAGTTCACCGCCACGCGCTTGGCGCTGCTGCGCGACGGGCTGGTGCGCGGGCGTCCCGACCCCGACTACCAGCGCGAGGAGCACGAGCTGCTGACCAGCCTCACCGCGCAGCGGGCGGTGTTCACCGGGCGCGACCCGTCGGTCCCGCCGATCATGTGGGACGGCGCGAACTACACGCTGCCGCTGCCCGACGGCTCGACGCGGACGGTCCCGCCGCCCCCGCAGCCGGTGGTGCCGGTGGCGGTCCCGGTCATGCCGCCCCCGCCCGCCCCATACGGCTACAGATAAAGACATAAGGCCCCGCGCATCGCGCGGGGCCTTCGCTTTGTGCGGGATCAGCGGGTGAGGGCCTCCTCCTTGACCGGCTCCGGCGCCACCTCGTCCTCGCCGTGGGCGTCGTCGGCGGCCGGGACGAACTTGCCGCGCAGGGTGATCAGGGCCAGGATCGCGGCGGCGGCCACGATGATCGCGCCGGTGACGGTGGTGATGTGCATGGAGTCCACGAAGGCCTCCTTGGCGTCGGCCACCAGCCGGGCGCCGGCCTCGGCGGGCAGGTTCGCCGCGGTCTGCAGGGCCGCCGCGAGCTGCTCCTTGAGGGCCGGGACGGCCTCGGCGGGCACCTCGGCGGGGATCTCCAGATTCGAGCTGTAGGCGGAGCTCATGATGCTGCCCAGGACCGCGATGCCCAGCGCGCCGCCCATCTCGGTGGCCGTCTCCACGATCGAGACCGCCGCGCCGGAGCGCTCCTTCGGGACCGCCGCCAGGACGATGTCGTTGGTCAGGGCGAAGGCCACGCCCATGCCCGCGCCGCCGAACATCATCGCCGGGAGCAGCGCCAGGTAGTCCGGCTCGGCGCCGAGGCGGGTGTAGAGGACCAGGCTGATCGACAGCAGGACCATGCCCACGGCGACGGTCTTGCCGCGTCCCCACTTGGCGGCGATCTTCGCGGCGAACGGGGCGGTCAGCCCGGCGCTGAGGCCGCCGGGGATCCCGGCGACACCGGCCAGCAGCGGCGACCAGCCCAGGACCAGCTGGAGGTACTGCGCCAGCACCAGCGACAGGGCGATCATCCCGAAGACGGTGATGACGTTGGTGGCCACGGCCCCGGCGAAGACGCGGGAGCGGAACAGCTTCAGGTCCATCAGCGGCGAGGCCAGCCGCGTCTGGCGGCGGATGAACAGGCCCAGGCCGAGGACGCCGACGGCCAGCCCCGCGAGGGCCTTGATCTCGCCGATGCCGTCGTGGGCGGCGGTCTTGATGCCGTAGATCAGCGCGATGATGCCGACGAACGAGAGGACCACGCTGAACAGGTCGATCGGACCGGCCTTGGGGTTGCGCGACTCCGGGATCACGACCAGGCCGATGACCAGCACCACCAGCATCACCGGCACGTTGATCAGGAACACCGAGCCCCACCAGAAGTGGTCCAGCAGCAGCCCGCCGACCACCGGGCCGAGGGCGAAACCGGAGGCCGACATCGCCGACCAGAGGCCGATCGCGGTGGAGCGCTCCTTGCCGTCGGTGAACACGTTCCGCAGGATCGCCGCGGCCGTGGGCATGATGGTCGCACCGGCGATGCCCAGCAGCGCGCGGGCGCCGATGAGGATCTCGGCGGTGGGCGCGAAGGCGGTCAGCGCCGAGGCCGCACCGAAGGCGAACAGCCCGCTCATCAGGACCTTCTTGCGGCCGAAGCGGTCACCCAGGTTGCCCATGGTGATCAGCAGGCCGCCGAGGGCGAAACCGTAGACGTCGGCGATCCACAGCAGCTGCGTCGAGGAGGGGTTCACGTCCTCGATCAGCGCCGGGACGGCCAGGTGCAGGACGGTCATGTCGATGGCCAGCAGGACGGTGGCCAGGCAGAGGATGCTCAGGACGAGCCAGCGTCGTCCGTTGGGGGCGGGAGCGCTCTTCGCGATGTCGGTCATGCCCAGAACGATGCGGCCGGGCGCTTACCGTCCCCGCACCGTCGGCGCACCGCCGCTGACCGAGCCGGTCAGCGCACGTCAGCGGGGCGATCTTGAGACGCGCGGCATAGGATCTCCACCATGCCCGTCCCGCAGCTAGCCGACGTGCTCCGCGCCAAGGGACTGCGCCTGACCGCGCAGCGCCAGCTGGTGCTGGAAGCCGTGCTCGAACTCGGGCACGCCACCCCCGAACAGATCCACGACAAGGTGGTCCGCACCGCCGCCGGTGTGAACATCACCACCATCTACCGGACCCTCGAACTCCTCGAAGGGCTCGGACTGGTCGCTCACACGCACCTCGGCCACGGCGCGCCCGTCTACCACGGCGCCGGTGACCGCGGTCACGTCCACCTGGTGTGTCACCGTTGCGGGAAGGTCGACGAGGTCCCGCCGGACGTCTTCGGCGATGTCCGCGACCGACTGCTGGCCGAGCGCGGCTTCCTCATCGACATCGGCCATGTCGCGCTGTTCGGCATGTGCTCGTCGTGCAACGAGGAGGAGGCCTGATGAGGTCGGTTCTGCTGGACGCCCCCGGCGCCGTCGGCGCGCTCACCGAGGACGCCGCGCCCACCGTCGCGCTCCACTACGGCGAGCCCATCCCCGAGCAGCGGCGCCTGGCGTCCGGCGCGCTCGTGGACCGCTCGGACCGGGAGATCATCGCCGTCACCGGCGACGCGCGCCTGGAGTGGCTGCACAGCCTCACCTCCCAGCACCTCCTCCACCTGGGCACCGCGGGCACCGAGACGCTGCTGCTGTCCCCCCACGGGCACGTCGAGCGGCACGTCATGGTCACCGACGACGGCACCACCACGTGGCTGGACGTGGCCGCCGGGCACGGCGCCCCGCTGGCGGAGTTCCTGCTCAAGATGCGCTTCTTCACCCCCGTGGAGATCGAAGACGTCACCGCCGAGTGGGCGCTGATCACCACCACCGGCGAGACCGCGCTGGCCGCGCCTGACCTGCTGCCGGTCCCCGGGCCCAAGTTCGCCTCCGCCGACCTGCCCGTGCGTCCCACCGTCCGCTACGCCGTCGAGGCCGGCCCGGACGGGTGGAGCCGCCGCACCGACGAGCTGGGCGTGCCCACCGTCGACCGGCTCGTCCGCCGCGACACCGTCCGCGAGCTCGCCGACGAGCTGGGCCTGCCGCTGGCCGGGACCTGGGCGCACGACGCGCTGCGCGTGGCCGCCGGGCGGCCCTCCTCGGCCGACTTCGACCACAAGACCATCCCCCACGAGATCCCGCTGCTGGCCACGGCCGTGCACCTGGACAAGGGCTGCTACCGGGGCCAGGAGACCGTGGCGCGCGTCCACAACCTGGGCCGCCCGCCGCGCACGCTGGTCCTGCTGCACCTCGACGGCAGCGAGGAGCACCTGCCCGCGGCGGGCACCGAGATCGTGTCGGGGGGCCGCACGGTCGGCGTCCTGGGCACCGCGGTGCGCCACTACGAGCTCGGGCCGATCGCGCTGGGGCTGCTGCGCCGCAACATCGCCGAAAAGGACGACGCGGAGATCTCCGTCGGTGGGATGAACGCCTCCGTCGACCGCTGATCGATCATGGGCGGTATAACCTCGGCGCTCATGGGCATTGTCGCCGTCCTTGGCCGGGGCGTAGTACCGGCCGACGAACCCCTTCTCCACGCCGATGACCTGGGCGCGCTCCGCGGCGACGGCGTCTTCGAGACCGTCCACGTGCGCGCCGGCGTCGCGTGGAACCTGACCGAGCACCTGGCCCGCATGGCCCGCTCGGCCGAGCGCATGGAGCTGGCCCTGCCCGGTGCGGACGCGCTGCGCGGGCTCGCCGAGACCGCGCTGGCCGCCGCGCCGGAGCAGGAGGAGGCCGCGCTGCGGCTGATCTGCACGCGCGGCCGCGAGTACGGCGACGAGCCCACCGTCTACGTCACACTGAACCCGATCGCGGCGAACCTTCCCGAGATCCGCCGCGACGGCGTGAAGCTCATGCTCGCCTCGATCGGCTACCCCCTTGAGCCCGCCGACGTCCGCGCGAGCGCGCCGTGGCTGCTGGGGCAGGTCAAGAGCCTCTCGTACGCGATCAACATGGCCGGTCAGCGCGCGGCGCGGGCCGCCGGTTTCGACGACCTGCTGTGGGTGTCGGCCGACGGCTGGGCGATGGAGGCCAGCACGGCCTCGCTGATGTGGATCGACGGCGACGTGCTGTGCACCGTCCCTCCGGAGCGCACCAGCATCCTGCCGGGCACGACCTCGCGGTTCCTCCTCGACCACGCCGCCGAGCTGGGCCTGCGCGGCGAAGAGCGGATGGTGCGTCCCGAGGACCTCTCGCACACCGACGGGGTGTGGGTGGCGTCCTCGGTGCGCGGGGTCGCGCCGGTGACCCGCCTCGGCGAGGTCGACCTGCCGGTGGGCGCGCTGAACGCGGCGATGCTGGAGCTGGCCGGGTTCCCCGTCGCGGAGTTAGCGTGACGCCCGGGCAGGCCGCGCTGCTGGCCGCGCCCCGCTGGGCGTGGCTGCCGGACGTCCTCGAACGCTGGTACGCCACGCCGCTGCGCGCGGCCGACTCCGCCACGCCGCCCGAGGGGCTGCCGGGCGTGCTCGCCGAGTGGTTCACGCTCGTGGGGAGCAGGCTGCGCGAGGTCCAGGATTCCCCCGCCACGCCCGGACGGCTGGCGCGCGACGGCGAGCTCGTCGAGGTGTGGACGGAGAACCAGGGCTGCTGGTCGCTGCTGGCCGGACCCGGCGAGGACCCCGTCTGCGAGCTCGATGACGGCGGCTACTTCCCCGCCTTCGCACCCGCTCCCCTCAGCGCGGTCCTGCGCGGGATGCTCATGAGCGACACCCTCGTCGCGGCCTGGTCGGGCGAGCCCGGGGCGCTCGGGCCGCTCGCGCCGGGCGTGCGCGGCGGCGTCGTTCAAGGACCGGCGGAGGCCGCACTGGCGGCCGTGGTGGCGGCGTATCCGGCGCTGCCGCTGTGGCCCAACCCGATGTGGCGGGAGGCCCCTCGCGGAGACGCGGGGACCGTCCTGCGCGGGAGCGAGGGCTCGTGGCTGGAATGGATGACGGCGGACGAGGAGTCGCACGCGCGGCTGGCGGCGGTCGTCGACCTCACCGGCACCGAAGAAGAGGCGTGAGGGGTCCTCACGCCTCCTGCTCGGTGCTCGGCTGGTCGGGGCGAGAGCGCAGGCGCTTCGCCCTGCACCCGACCAGGCGCTTCGCCCTGGACCAGACCAGGGAACTCCGTCCCCTGGACCCCGGGTCTGAAAACACTTCTCCCGAGCCGGAGGAGGGCTCTGTTCCTCGGCACCCGCTTGCGTCGTGGCTCTGGGGGCTGGTTGCGCCGCCGCACGCGCGCGTCCCTCGCGGACACACGGTCAAGACACTTCCCGCTCGGCGGTGGTCACGCTCTTGCCGTCGTGTTCCGCCGCCCCCGTTCGGGTCGTGCCCGGCTCGCTAACCGAACAGGGCGCGGTTCTCGTCCACCCACTGCGCCATGCTGCGGGCGGGCCGTCCGGTGACCTGCTGGACGGTGTCGGTGACCGTGCGGCCGATCTCGGGGGTCTCGCGGCGGACGCCCACCATCCAGTCGGCGGCGTGCTCCTCCCAGCCCTGCGCGATGAGCCCAGCGCGGAACTCGTCCTCGGGGACCTCCACGAACGGCACCTCGCGGCCCAGGACCTCGCCGATGATGGCGGCCTTGCCGCGCGTGGTCACGACCTCCGGGCCGGTGATCGGGTACGTCTTACCCGCGTGCCCGTCGGTGGTCAGCGCGGCCACCGCCACCGCGGCGATGTCGGCGTCGTGGACGATCGCGCTCAGCGAGTCGCCGAAGCCGTCGGTCACGGTGCCGGTCTCGCGGACCTGCTCGGCGTACTCCTTCAGGTTGGACATGAACTCCACCGGGTACAGCGCGGTGGTGTCGATGCCGCTGGCGCGGGCGGCGTCCTCCACGTCCTGCGAGGTCGGGCCGCACAGGACCGTCACGCGCGTGGCGCCCTGCTCGGCGGCCAGCTTCAGGATCTCCGGGGCGGTCTGGAGGGGCTGGTAGTTGTCGCCGGCGATGGCGATCAGGTGCAGCGCCGTGACGCCGTCCAGGGCCGCGGTGAGCGTGCCCGGGTCGGCCAGGTCGCCCTCGGCGACCTCCACGCCCGCCGGGAACGAGGCGCGGGAGGCGTCCCGGGTCAGCGCCCGCACGGAGTGCCCCGCCTCGGCGAGCTGGGCGACGATCTGCGCGCCGACGTTTCCGGTGGCTCCGGTGACGAGAATGGTCATGGGGTGGTCTCCTTCTGGCGTCTCTCGCTGGCGAGGAAAACATTACGAGTGTTTTGGGAAAGGTTCCGTCCGCGATTCGGCCAAGATCGACTCGCCCGAACCGGTGGCGGCGAACGCCTTCCCGTTGACGAGGACCACGTTACGGAGCCTTGCGGACAGGTTCAGTCCTTAAGGGGAAGGCGAGTCCGCTTTTCGGCGCAACCGAGCGCCGTTGGTGCGTGAGACCGCTTCGGTGAGAATCATGGGCATGCTCATCAGCCTCCTGGGCCCGGTCCGGGTCACCGTCGCGGACGCGCCCGTCGCGGTCGGCGGCCCGCGCTCGCGCGCGCTGCTGGCCCTGCTCGCGCTGAACGCCGGTCACCCCGTCGGGCCCGACCGGCTGATCGACGCCCTGTACGGCGACGAGCCGCCCGCGGGCGCCGCCAACGCGCTCCAGTCGCAGATCTCGCGGCTGCGCCGGGCGCTGCCCAGCGGCGTCATGCTCCTCGACGGGGGCGGCTACGTCCTGAACGTGCCGCCCGAGGCCGTGGACGCCACCGTCTTCACCGCCCTGGCCCGCGAGGGCTCGCGCGCTCTTGCCTCCGGCGACCACGCCACCGCCGCGCGCGTCCTCACCGAGGCCGAGGGACTGTGGCACGGTCCCGCGCTGGCCGACCTGGACGACCACTTCGCGCGCGCCCAGGCCGTCCGGCTCGACGAGCTGCGGCTGACCGCCACCGAGGACCGGCTGGAGGCGTCGCTGCACCTGGAGCCGCGCGCGCTGATCGCCGAGCTCACCGGGCTGGCCGCCGCTCATCCCCTGCGCGAGCGCCTGCACGGCCAGCTGATGCGCGCGCTGGCCGCCGACGGGCGGCAGGCGGAGGCCCTGGCCGTCTACGAGCGGGTCCGGGAGGAGCTGGCCGAGCGGCTGGGCGCCGATCCCTCGCCGGAGCTGTCGGCCACGCACCTGGCGGTGCTGCGCGGCACGCTCCATCCGTTCCAGCCCGCCACCGTCGCCCCGCCGGTGCCCGCGACGATGATGTCGCGCCCGCCCGCGCAGCTGACCAGTTTCATCGGCCGCGAGGAGGACCTCGACCGGGTCACCGGGCAGCTCACCGCGTCGCGGCTGGTCACCCTCACCGGGCCGGGCGGGGCGGGCAAGACGCGCCTGGCCATCGAGGCCTCGGCCGGGGGTCCCGAGGTGTGCTTCGTCGACCTGGGCGCCCTGCCGCCCGAGGGCAGCGTCACCAGGGCCGTGTTCACCGCGCTCGGCCTGCGCGAGGGCGGGCTGTCGCTGGACGAGGACGTCCTCACGCGCGTCTCGGCCGCCCTCGGCGACGGCGCGCCGCTGCTCATCCTGGACAACTGCGAGCACGTCGTGGACGCCGCCGCGCGCTTCGCCGACCACGTCCTGCGCGCCTGCCCGCGCCTGCGGGTGCTGGCCACCAGCCGCGAGGCCCTCGGCATCACCGGCGAGACCCTGTCACCGGTGCCGCCGCTGGCCGCGCCCCCCGAGGGCGAGACCGAGGGCGCGGCGGCCTACCCGGCCGTGCGGCTGTTCGCCGAGCGGGCGTCGGCGGTGCGGCCCGACTTCACGCTGGACGAGGCCACCCTCCCCGACGTCGCGCGCGTCTGCCACGCCCTCGACGGCCTGCCGCTGGCGGTGGAGCTGGCCGCCGCGCGGCTGCGGTCCCTGCCGGTCGCCGAGATCGCCGCCCACCTCGACGACCGCTTCCGGCTCCTGTCGCGCGGCAGCCGCACCGCCCAGCCACGCCACCAGACCCTGCACGCGGTGGTGTCCTGGTCCTGGGACCTCCTGGAGGCCGGGGAGCAGCGGGACGCCGCGCGGCTGTCGGTGTTCTCCGGCGGCTTCACCGCCGAGGCCGCCGCCGAGGTGTGCGAACTGTCCACACCCGACGCCCTGGACCTGCTCACCGGCCTCGCCGACAAGTCCCTCCTGGAGGTCGACGGCGACCGCTTCCGGATGCTGGCCACCATCCGCGCCTTCGCCGCCGCCCGCCTCGACGACCCCGGCGCCGGACGCCGCCACGCCGGGTGGTTCCTGCGGCTGGCGCGCGACTCCGAGCCGCTGCTGCGCTCGGCAGAGCAGCTGGACCGGCTGCGGCTGCTGGCCGCCGAGCACGGCAACCTCGGCGCGGCCCTGCGCTGGGCCCGCGAGAACGACCTCGGCCTGGCCCTGGACCTGACCGCCTACCTCGTCCCGTACTGGTGGCTGCGCGGCCTGCGCGGCGAGGGCGTCGCCCAGGCCGAGTGCCTGGTGAAGCTGCTGCCCCCGGAGGTGCCCGCCGACCGCGGCGAGGAGTACGTGCTGGCCGTCCTCACCGCCGGCGCCTACAACCCCGAGGCGCCGCACCTCGCGCCGCACATGGCCGCCGCCCGCGCGCAGTACTCGATCGGCTACATCCCCGTCCGGCACCCGTACACGGTGGTCCTGTGGGCGGTGTACAACGGGCCGCCCGACGAGGGCGACATGCCGATGGACGAGCTCGTCGAGCTGATGCGCGCCGTCGACGACCCGTGGATCAGCGCGCTCAGCCACCTCGGCACCGCCTTCTACCAGTGGAACATCCTGGGCGACTCGGCGGCGGCCGCCGCCGAGGCCGAGGCGTGCCTGGCGGCCTTCACCGCCGTCGGCGACCGCTGGGGCCAGATCACCGCCCTGACCGTGCTGTCCGACTGGGGCGGCCAGGACTCCGAGGCCATCGGCGCCCTCCTCACCCGCGCCCACGACCTGGCCACCGAACTCGGCGCCGCCGAGGACCAGTCGACCCTGCGCTGCCTCATGGGCCGCGTCAAGCTCGGCCTCGGCGACGTCGACGGAGCTCGCGCGGACTTCGCCGCCGCCGGAGCCGTCGCCCGCCGCGTCGGCGCCCGCGAGCAGATCGCCATGTGCGACCTCGGCCTGGCCCGCGTCGCCCTCCACGAGGGCGACCACGACCGCGCCCGCCGCCTCGCCGAGGCCGCCCTCGCCGAATGCCCCACCGGCTGGGTCCAGACCAACGAGTCGCACGCGCAGATCCTCATCGGCCTCGGCGACATCGCCCTCGCCGCCGGGGACGGCGGCGAGGCCCGGAAGCGGTTCCGGGAGGCCTTCGAGCGCGGCATCGCCATCCGCAACTACCCCGTCGGCGCGACCTCCGCCGTCGGCCTGGCCTCGGTCGCCCTCGCCGAGGACGACCCCACCGCCGCGGCCCGGCTGCTCGGCGCGGCCCGCGCGCTGCGCCGGTCCCCCGTCGGCGACACGGTCGACGAGGCGGCGGACGTGGAACGGCGCGTCCGCGAGGCACTCGGCGAGACCGCCTACGCCACCGCCTTCGAAGCGACGGCGGGACTGGCGCGGGCCGAGGCGGTGCGGGCGGTCACGGGCTAGAAAAAGAGCGGGCGGCCAAGGCCACCCGCTCCACACACGTCCCGCCGGCTACCGGCCGACGGACCCGTCGATCAGCTCCCGCAGGATGTCGGCATGCCCGGCGTGCCGCCCGGTCTCCTCGATCATGTGGACCACGATCCAGCGCAGCGACGGCGGATCGTCGCGCAGGGTGCGCTTCCCGACCGCGTCCAGGTCCGGGTGCGCGTCCACGACCTCGTCGCTGCGCGCGCAGGCGGCCCGGTACTCGTCCACCAGTTGCGACAGCGGCACCGACGGATCGACCACCGGAGAGGCCTCCAGGCGCTCGCCCTCACCGAGGTAGGACCACACGAACCAGTTGTGCTCGGTCGCCGACAGGTGCGCCAGCAGCCACGCCAGGCTGGTCCCCGAGGGAACGCCCGCGGTGTGCGCCTGCTCGTCGGTGAGACCCTCGGTCTTGCGGATCACCGACTCGCGCAGATAGGTCAGGTAGTAGCGGAGGGTGGGGTACTCGGCCTCGTTCATGATGGCCGGGCGAACGTCCGTCACAAGTACAGTCCCGTCGCGTCGGGCTCCACCCGCGGGGCCGCGACGGCGTGCACGTCCCGCTCGCGCAGGAGCACGTACTCGCTGCCGTGCAGCTCCACCTCGGAGCGCTCATCGGGGTCGAAGAGGACCCGGTCGTTGATCTGGACCGCGCGCACCAGCGGGCCGATCGCCACCGTCTGCGCCCACGCCAGCCGGTGACCGACCGAGGCGGTGGCGGGGATCACGATCCCGGCGGCCGAACGGCGCTCGCCCTCGCTGACGTCGGGGCGCACCAGGATCCGGTCGTGGAGCAGGCGGATCGGCAGGCCGGATTCGGGGTCGAGCGATGCGCTGGTCACGAGAGTGAACCGTACCGGACGATTTGGCGCGCCCGGGGCGACCGTCACCCGTCCCGGCCGCCCTTCCAGATCGTTCACCTCGCCCGTCCGCCGCCCTGGATCGCGGACAGTAGGCTTCACGGAACAGAGGACGCTGGGTCACGAAATGCAGCGGAGGTGACGGTGAGCCGGTTCAAACGCGCCGCCGAGCGCGCCCGCAAGGCCTGGACGGCCCTGCGCGACAACCCGTACGTCGAGCAGATCGAGCGGGCCCGCCGCCGCAACGAGGACGAACCCCTCGCCATCGCCGCGGCCCCCGCGCCGGTCCCGGACGTCGAGGCCGCGCCCGTGGCCGCGGCCACCGAGGCCGAGCTGGTCCCGCGCGGCATGCGCGTGGCCGGCGCGTGGGCGTGGCGGATCATCGCGGTGTCCATCGTGGTGGTCGGGGTTCTCTACCTCGCCGACATGCTCGCCGCCGTGGTCATCCCGGTGCTCATCTCGCTGCTGCTGTCGGCGATCCTCCAGCCCTTCGCCTCGCTGCTGGTGCGGTGGAAGTTCCCGCGCTCGCTGGCCACGTTCCTGGTGCTGGTGGCGGGCCTGGCGGCGGTCGCGGGCATCCTGACCGGGGTGATCCAGGAGTTCGTGGACGGCGTCCCGAACCTGGTCGACAGCGTCGAGAAGGGCATCGGGCAGATCCAGGACTGGGCCGAGAAGGGCCCGATGCACCTGTCCGACAAGCAGATCAACGACTTCTTCGCCGAGGTCGACACGCAGGTGGCGACCTGGATAAAGGAGAACCAGAGCAACGCCGCCAGCACCGCCGTCGACACCGCCGGGGTGACGTTCTCCGTGGCGTTCCACACGCTCACGGGCATGCTGCTGGTGCTGTTCACGACCTTCTTCTTCATGCGCGACGGCGCCCGCATCTGGTCGTTCCTGACCGCCGCGCTGCCGGGCGAGACCCGCACGACCGTCCGCGACGCCGGGCACGCCTCGTGGCGGACGCTGGTGTCCTTCGTCCGCGCCACGATCCTGGTGGCCTTCATCGACGCCGTCGGCATCGGCATCGGGCTGGTGCTGCTGGACATCCCGCTGGCGATCCCGCTGGCCGCCCTGGTGTTCCTGACGGCGTTCGTGCCGATCATCGGTGCCACGGTCTCGGGCGCGGTGGCGGTGCTGGTGGCCCTCGTGTCGCACGGGTGGGTGACGTCGCTGATCGTGCTGGGCCTGGTCATCGTGGTGATGCAGCTGGAGAGCCACGTCCTCCAGCCGCTGCTGCTGGGCCGGGCGGTGTCGGTGCATCCGCTGGCGGTGATCCTGGCGATCGGCGCGGGCGTGGTCCTGGCCGGTGTCATCGGCGCCCTGATCGCGGTGCCGCTGGTGGCGATGGCGAACACGGCCGTCAAGCACCTGGCGCGCTCTCGGCGGGTGGCGCCGCCGGAGACGGACCCTGATCCTGAACCCGAGGCGGCCTGAGCGGCGGGTTCGCCACCGGACGGGTTCGCGTGCCCCGGATTCGCCGAGGCATGAGGGTGCCGGGTTCCGGATCCGCCGGGACGTCGGTTCGCTGCGGCACGGGCGGCGGGGGTCCGATACGTCCCTGATTCGCCGGGACGCCGGTTCGCTGCGGCACGGGCGGCGGGGGTCCGATACGTCCCTGATTCGCCGGGACGCCGGTTCGCTGCGGCACGGGCGGCGGGGGTCCGATACGTCCCTGATTCGCCGGGACATCGGTTCGCCGCGGCATGGGCGTCGTGGGCTCGACGTGCCCCCCGGGCTCGCCAGAGCGTCGGCCCGTCGCGGCACGGGCATCACCCGGCTCGCGGCCCGGGCTCTCCGGGCGCCGGACTCACCGCGTCCCGGGCTCGCCATCTCCTGATTCGGCGGGCCCCGGCTCGTCGCGGCACCGGTGCCGCCGGGGCGTCCCGGCCCGGCCCGCGGCCCCGGCTCGCGGGCGCACGGGCGTCCCCGGGTGTTAAGCGGAGGCTCCGCCACTCACCTTTGTGGATCATATACCCCCAGGTCAGGGGCGGTTTTCACGCTCAGTTACCCTCTTTGCCAGGTGGAGCCTGCACCGTGGCTCCCGCCGCGAGGAGTCGCCCATGCCCGGCTCGAACCTCCATCGGCACGTCGTCCGCTTCCGCGCCCGGATCACCGGCGGCGCGGCGTCCCTGGGTTTCGCCGGGGGCGCGGTCGCGGTGCTGCTCCCCGCCTGGCTGATCGGCGTCTTCCTCGTGTGGGCGGTGGCGCTGCTCATCGCCGCCGGGCTGGGCGTCCTGGCCGTCCTGCCCCGGCACGTAATGGTGCGCATGGACCTGTACACGGTGCGCGTGCGGAACGTCCTGCTGCCCGGCGCGGGCCGCCGCATCCCGGTGCGCTCGATCCGGCGGGTGCGGCTGGTGAAGTCCTCGCGCGGCCCGGCGCTGGAGCTGGAGCTGACCACCGACATGCGCGTCCGGCTGTGGACCGACGACGCGCCGGAGGCCCTGGCCACGCTGCGGCGCTTCCACGCCGAGACCACCGGCCGCCGTCTGCACGAGGACGAGGAGCTGGTCGAGGAGCAGGAGGCCTACTACCTGTTCCGCCGCAACCGCCCGATCCCGCGTCCGCGCGTCAACGGGACGCCGCGAGCGCGGGCTGGGCGGCCTTCTTCGCCGCCGCGCGCCCCGAAGCGCTGACCGCGATCCCGCCGACGACGAGGACGGCGGCGATGACGGACGGGACGGTGACGGCCTCGCCGAGGAACACCCACGCCGAGCTCATCCCGAAGAACGGCACCAGCAGCGAGTACGGCGCGACGGACGAGGCGTCGTAGCGCGACATCAGGTAGCCCCACGCGCCGAACCCGAACAGCGTGGACACCCCGGCGGCGTAGGCGATCGCGCCGAAGCCGGACAGGTCGATCGCGGCGAGCGCGTCGAGGTCGGCGCGGGGTCCCTCGAAGATCAGCGAGAGCGCCAGCAGCGGCAGGACGGGCACCGCGCTGATCCACACCATCCACGACAGCAGGTGCGGTGGGGAGGCCTTGCGGGTGATGACGTTGGCGACGCCCCAGGCCGCGGCGGCGGCGATGATGAGCACGAACGCGCCGACGGGTCCTCCGCCGCCGTGCGCGACGGCGGCCACGACGATGCCGCCGAGGGCGATGGCGAGTCCGGCGATACGGCGTCCGCCGGGCCGTTCGCGCAGGAACATCGCGGCGAAGACGGTGGTGAAGACCGCCTGGATCTGCAGGACGAGCGAGGACAGCCCGGCGGGCATCCCCCATCGCATGCCGGTGTGCAGGAGCCCGTACTTGACCGCGCCGAGGGTCAGCCCGAACGCGATGACCCATTTCCACGCGACCTTCGGCCGCTTGACGAAGAAGATCGCCGGTACCGCGCTCAGCCCGAATCGCAGCGCGCTGAACAGCAGCGGCGGGAAGTGGTCGAGGCCGACCTCGATGACGACGAAGTTCACCCCCCACACGGCGGTGACGGCGACGGCGAGGGCGATGTGCGCGGGACGCATGCGTTGGGGCATGGACCGATCCTGCTGGCTTCAACTGTTAACCACAAGCACGCGTTCCTCGACTTGATCGTTTAGGATCGCTGCATGATGGATCTCGCGCGGCTCCGCGCGCTGCACGCCGTCGCCGTCCACGGCACCGTCGGCGCCGCCGCCGCGTCCCTCGGCTACACGCCCTCGGCGGTGTCGCAGCAGATCGCGAAGCTCGAACGCGAGACCCGCACCGTCCTGCTGGAGAAGCAGGGCCGCGGCGTGGTCCTCACCGACGCCGCCCACACCCTCGTCGCCGCCGCCCGCGAGCTGCTGGCCATCGTCGAGCGCACCGAGGTGGAGCTGGAGGAACGTCGCGGCCGCGCGGTCGGCCGCCTGACGATCGCCGCGTTCGCCACGTCCGTGAAGGGCCTCATGCCCGGCGTGCTGGCCGCGCTGGCCCGCGACCACCCCGAGCTCGACGTCCGCCTCCTCGACGTCGACCCCTACCCCGCCGCCGAGATGATCGGCCGCGGCGAAGTCGACCTCGCCGTCGTCCAGGACTGGCCGCTGACCCCGCTGCCGGTGACCGGCGAGGTGTCCCGCGAGGACCTCGGCCACGACCCCGTCGACCTGCTGATGCCCGCCGGCCACCCCCTCGCCGCCCGCGACGGGCTCACCGCCGCCGACCTGCGCGGCCAGCGCTGGATCAGCGTCCCACCGGGGAACATTTGTCACGACTGCCTGACGAAGACCCTCCGCGAAGCCGGGGAGGAGCCCGACGTCGCCGTCTACGCCGGCGAGTTCGCCGCCTACCCGCCCCTCATCGCCGCCGGGCTCGGCATCGCGATGGTGCCCCGCCTGGCGCGCGCACCGCTCCCGGAGGGAGTGGTGGCCCGCTCGATGAAGCCGGAGCCGTACCGCCGCGTGTTCGCGCTGTGGCGGACGCGATCCTCGCGGCGGCCCGCGATCGGCGCCGCGCTGGCGGCGCTGCGGGAGCGGTGGCCGGTGCGGGAGACGGCTTAGGGGGTGTGGGTTCGGGCTCACGGGCTCACGGGCTCACGGGCTCACGGGCTCTCGGGCTCTCGGGCTCTCGGGCTCTCGGGCTCTCGGGCTCTCGGGCTCTCGGGCTCTCGGGCTCTCGGGCTCTCGGGCTCTCGGGCTCTCGGGCTCTCGGGCCGATTGTGTCCGGCAGGTTACGAGTTGTCCACAATCACTCCGTTATCCACAGGTCGCACGGTGGCCCGTTTGGCGGAGTACGCGTGCGGCCGGGTTACGTTCGCCCCAGCGGGGCGGGCTCCGGGCCCCCACCAACAGAGCCTCACGCGAAAAAGCGGCCGAGGCGCGAGCCGCCTCCGCCCCGGGCCGCGGACACCGCTGCGGACACCGACACCGTGGGCGGATTGTTTCGGCTTGATGTCAGCTCATCCACAATTGACCCGTTATCCACAGGTCACGCGGTGGGCCGTTTGGCGGACCACGCGTGCGGCCCGGCTACGTTCGCCCCAGCGGGGCGGGCTCTGGGCCCCCACCGAAAAGAGGTCACCGCGTCCAAAAGAGGTCACTGCGTCGCGACCTCGCCGCGTCACGAGCTCTCCGGGCCGCGAGGCGCCCGCCTCGCGATGCCCCGCCGGGCGCGGCTCCAGCACCCACGCCGCCACGCGCCTCCGGGCGCCGCGCCGATCGAGCCGCCCGGGCCACGGCCGCGCACCACCCGGCCGCACACTCTCGCCCCCAGCCCGACCGGCCGAGCACCCCACGCCCAGCCCGGCCCAACCCAGCCCCCCCCCCCAAAAAAAAAGCGCGACGGGCCGAGCCCCCGCCCGGCCCACACCACCCCCGCTCCCGCGCCCTACCCCCCGAGCAGCTTCGTCTTCGCCGCCGAGAACTCCGCGTCCGAGAGCGCCCCCGCCTCGTGCAGCCGGGACAGCTCCTGGATCCGCGACACCAGATCGTCCTGCTGCTGCGCCGGGGCCGGGGGCGGCGCGTACTGCGCCGCCGCCTGCTGCGCGTAGGCCTGCTGTTGCGCCGCCTGCTGTTCGGCCTCCTGCTGCTGCGCCAGGACCTGCTCCTGCGCTCGCCGGTCCTGCCGGCGGCCCATCGCGCCCGATACCGCCGTGGCGGTGCCGGCGACGACCGCGGTGCGCGCGATCGTCCCCAGGAGGCCGCCGGGACGGCGGACCACTACTCCTCGCCTGAACATGGTGTCCCCTTTCAGACGGCCGCGGCCGCGGCTTCTTCGATGACCTCGGCGGGGATGCGTTCCAGCCGGTGGATGCGCCCGCCGGAGCCGTCGATGGCGTCCTTCAGCCAGGTCGCCCACATGTGCTCGAACAGCAGGACGCACGCCGTCGTCCCGGGTTCGAGGTCGGCCCCGACCTCGCCGATGTCGTCGGCGCCGATGAGCCCGTCGAGGCTCTGCACGACCCGGTCGAAACCGGCGTAGCTCTCGTCGTCCAGGTGCGGCAGCTCGGTCGCGGTGACCGTGCCGTCGGCGTCCTTGGTCACGAAGACCATGTCGATGACCTTGATGATGTCCCGGTCGGCGAGCTCCCTCAGCTGCTCGGCGACCTTGCCGCTGATCGTATTGCCCGGGAACTCCACCACCACGAAGTCGACCGCCCCACGCGACATGCGCGCCCCCTCTCGTTGGAGCCCATCAAACCGCGTACGGCGAACGCCCGCCGCCCAAAGACACTATTAAGCTCTAAAAACATGGACGCCTACCCCTTCGACCAGCCCGTCCCGCTGCCCGCGTCGGAGATCGCCGACGCCTGGCGGCGCACTCTCCCGGGCGTCCCCACCGACTCGATCATGCTGATCACGCCGCTGTGGCGGGCGGCGAAGCTGCTCGCCGACAACCGCCGCCGCTTCCTCGCCGAGATCGGCATGGAGGCGGCCACGCTGGATCTGCTGAGCACGCTCCGGCGTTCCGGGGGGACGCTGTCGACGCGCGAGCTGGCCGAGCAGTGCCTGGTCAGCGCGGGCGCGATCTCACAGCGCGTCGCCAGGGCCGAGGACGACGGCCTGGTCACCCGCCGCAACGCGGGCGCGCGGCACCGGCAGACGCTGGTGAGCCTCACCGTCGAGGGCACCGCCCTCATCGACCGGACCGTGACGGCGCTGCTGGAGCACGAAGAGGCGCTGGTGAAGGACGTCGCCGGGCGCGATGAGCTGGCCACCCTGGTCGGCGGCCTGCTGGCGCATCTCAGTAGACGAGGGCCTGAACCCCGTCGCCCATGACCTCCTCGACGAACACCGCCGCCCCGGCGATGCGGACGCCGTCGATGACGTCGCCGGGGCCGATGTCGCGGCGGACCGCGCACTGCGTGCACAGGGTGACGCGCCCGTCGGCGAGCAGCGCGTCCAGCAGGTCCGGCAGCGGCGCCGAGTGCGGCAGCTCGAACTCCGCGGCCCTGCCCGGCAGCGCGAACCAGGACGACTCGCCCGTAAGCCACAGCGAGACCTCGACGCCCGCCGCGACCGCCGTGGCGGCGACGGTGAACGCCTGCGCGCACCTCTCGGGCGCGTCGGCACCCGCGGTGACCTTGATCGTGAGGCTCCTCGTCATGGTCCCCACCCTAACCACCGCCCGGCGGGTGCCGGAGAATGGCGACCAAGCTTCGGGGAAGGCCACACCATGACATTGACCATTGAGGACCGCATCGCCGATGAGCTCGGGGTCGCCGGACGCCAGGTCCGCGCCGCCGTCGAGCTGCTGGACGGCGGTTCGACCGTCCCGTTCATCGCCCGGTACCGCAAGGAGGCCACCGGCGCCCTCGACGACGCGCAGCTGCGCACGCTCGAAGAGCGCCTGGGCTACCTGCGCGAGATGGAGCAGCGGCGCCAGGCGATCCTCGACTCGGTCCGCGAGCAGGGCAAGCTGACCGACGAGCTGGCGGCCGCCATCCGCGGCGCCGAGACGAAGGCGCGGCTGGAGGACATCTACCTCCCGTACAAGCCCAAGCGGCGCACGAAGGCGCAGATCGCCCGCGAGGCCGGGCTGGAGCCGCTCGCCGAGGGCCTGCTCGCCGACCCGTCCCAGGACCCGGCGGCCGTCGCCGCGTCCTATGTGGATGCCGAGAAGGGCGTCGCGGACGCCGCCGCCGCGCTGGAGGGCGCCCGCGCGATCCTGTCGGAGCGCTTCGCCGAGGACGCCGACCTGCTCGGTGAGCTGCGCGAGCTGATGTGGACGCGCGGCCGCCTGGTCGCCAAGGTCCGCGACGGCAAGGAGGAGGACGGCGCGAAGTTCTCCGACTACTTCGACTTCGCCGAGCCGCTCACCAAGCTGCCCTCGCACCGGATCCTGGCGATGTTCCGCGGCCAGAAGGAGGACGTGCTCACCGTCGAGCTCGATCCCGAGCCCGTCGACGCCGATCCGGCCGCGCCGCGCGTCACCACCGACTACGAGGTGCGCATCGCGGGCCGCTTCGGCGTCTCGCAGCAGGGCCGCCCCGCCGACGCGTGGCTGGGCGACACCGTCCGCTGGGCGTGGCGCACGCGCGTCCTTACGCACCTGAGCCTGGACCTGCGGATGCGCCTGCGCGAGCAGGCCGAGGACGCCGCCGTGGACGTGTTCGCCGCGAACCTGCGCGACCTGCTGCTGGCCGCGCCCGCCGGCACCCGCGCCACGATGGGCCTCGACCCGGGTTTCCGGACGGGTGTGAAGGTCGCCGTCGTCGACGCCACCGGAAAGGTCGTCGCCACGCACACCATCTACCCGCACGTCCCCCGCAACGCCTGGGACGAGTCGATCAAGATCCTGGCGCGCCTGGCCGAGGCGCACAAGGTCGAGCTGATCGCCATCGGCAACGGCACCGCCTCCCGCGAGACCGACAAGCTGGCCGCCGACCTCATCAAGCGCCACCCCGCGCTGGGGCTCACCAAGATCGTGGTCTCGGAGGCGGGCGCGTCGGTGTACTCGGCCTCCGCCTACGCCTCGGCGGAGCTGCCGGACCTGGACGTGTCGATCCGCGGCGCGGTGTCCATCGCCCGCCGCCTCCAGGACCCCCTGGCGGAGCTGGTGAAGATCGACCCGAAGTCCATCGGCGTCGGCCAGTACCAGCACGACCTGGCCGAGTTCAAGCTGTCCCGCTCGCTGGACGCCGTCGTCGAGGACGCCGTCAACGCCGTCGGCGTCGACGTGAACACCGCCTCGGCGCCGCTGCTGACGCGCGTGTCGGGCATCGGCGAGACCCTCGCGAAGAACATCGTGTCCCACCGCGACGCCAACGGGCCCTTCCGGACCCGCAAGTCGCTCCAGGAGGTCCCGCGGCTCGGGCCGAAGGCCTACGAGCAGTGCGCGGGCTTCCTGCGCATCCCCGGCGGCGACGACCCCCTCGACGCCTCCTCGGTGCACCCCGAGGCGTACCCGGTGGTCAAGCGGATCCTCGCCACCACCGGCACGGGCATCCGCGAGATCATCGGCAACGGGCTCGTGCTGCGCAAGCTCAAGCCGGGCGATTTCACCGACGAGACCTTCGGCGTCCCCACGGTCACCGACATCCTCGCCGAGCTGGAGAAGCCCGGCCGCGACCCGCGTCCGGAGTTCAAGGCGGCGACCTTCGCCGAGGGCGTGGACACCATGAAGGACCTGGTGCCCGGGATGATCCTGGAGGGCCAGGTGACGAACGTGGCCGCGTTCGGCGCGTTCGTCGACATCGGCGTCCACCAGGACGGGCTCGTGCACGTGTCGGCGCTGTCGGACAAGTTCGTCAGCGACCCGCGCGAAGTGGTGAAGTCCGGCGACATCGTGCGCGTGAAGGTCCTGGACGTGGACGTCGCCCGCAAGCGCATCTCGCTGACCCTGCGCCTGCAGGACGAGGCGGAGAAGCCGCGCGGCGGCGGAGGCGGTGGTGGTCGCCAGGGCGGCGGCCGTCAAGGCGGCGGCGAACGCCGCGGCGGAGGCCAGCCCCCACGCCAGGGCGGCGGCCGCGGACGCCAGGAGTCGGCCCCCAGCGGCGCCCTCGCCGACGCGCTGCGCCGCGCCGGGCTGATCGACGACAAGGGCAACCACAAGCGGTGAACCGCACGGGCGGCGGCTTCGGCCGCCGCCCGAACTTTTTCGGCGAGCCCATGTCGAGAACCCCGAATCCGCTCCGTCCCCGGTGCGTCAGAGGCCACCATGGCCGCACGGACGAAGAGGAGAACCGTCATGGCACTCACCCGCATGGACAACATCGGCATCATCGTCGCCGACCTCGACACCGTCGTCGCCTTCTTCACCGCCCTCGGCATGGAACTGGAGGGCAAGGCCGTGATCGAAGGGGAATGGGCGGCCAGCCTCGTCGGGCTCGACTACCAGAGCGTCGACGTGGCGATGATGCGCACACCCGACGGCCACGGCCGCGTCGAACTGGCCAGCTACCGGACTCCGGAGGCCGTCCCCGGCGTCCCGCGCGACGCCGGGGCGAACACCCTGGGCATCCGCCGCATCATGTTCACCGTCGAGGACATCCACGCCGACATCGCCCGCCTGAAGGAGCACGGCGCGGAACTGATGGGCGAGGTCGTCCGGTACGAGGACAGCTACCTGCTCTGCTACCTGCGCGGGCCGGAGGGGATCATGGTGGCGCTGGCGCAAGAACTGGGGTGACGCGGGCCCACCGTCCACAGTGGCCCGCCTCCGGGCTAACCCACCCGCCCCAGCTTCTCCGGGTTCAGCACCCGCGCCATCCGCGTGATCAGCCCGCCCTCGATCTCGAAGTAGTCGGCCGTGGCGTACTCCCCGATCGCCCCCAGCAGGTTCGTCTCGCCATTGAGCTCGGCGAAGCGCCCCCGGTACGGTCCCCACTTCGCGCCCACGCCGGCCAGGACGTGCGCCACGCGTTCGGCGCCCAGGATCGGCTTGCGGGCGGCGTGGAGGCGGCCGCCGCCGTCGGTCACGTAAACCACGTCGGGATGCAGGAGGGCGGTCAGCGCGGCCAGGTCGCCGTGCTCGTAGGCGGCCTTGAAGGCGGTGAGCACCTTCTCGCGTTCGGCGTTGGGGTGCGTCTTCGGCTTCGCGTGGGCCACCCGGCGGCGGGCGCGTGAGGCCAGCTGCCGGGTCGCCACCGCCGATCTGCCGATCATCTCGCCGATGCGCTCGTAGTCGAAGTCGAAGACGCCGTGCAGGATCACCGCCAGCCGCTCGTCGGGCGACAGCTCGTCCAGCGCGAGCAGCATCGCCTGGCCGACGAAGTCGTCGGAGAGCACCGGCTCGGCCGCGTCGGGGCCGGTGAGCAGGGGTTCGGGCAGCCAGGGGCCGACGTAGCTCTCGCGGCGGGCGCGGGCCGAGGTGAGCACGTCGTGGGCGCGGTGGGCGGCGACGGTGATGAGCCAGGCGCGCAGGTCGCGGACCTCCGACAGGTCGGCGGAGGCGGCCTTGAGCCAGGTGTCCTGGACGACGTCCTCGGCGTCGGTGACCGTGCCCAGGAGCCGGTAGGCGACGCCGAAGACGGCCGGGCGGTGCTCGCTCCACTGCTCGCCGGTGATCGTCACGGATCGACGATACCGAAACGCACGGACGGTCACATCTTCGTCGCTTTTCTGCGATCCTGGGGGGTCGAGGGTTGTCGGGCGGGCTCGCAGAAGGTGGACGGGGTCTTGAGCGTGGAGTGTCCACTGTGATCGACCGGGACCGGGCGGCGTTCCGGCGCGACCTGCGCACCCGGCGGGGCTATCCGGCGCTGGTGTGGGGCTACCGGGCGATCGCGGTGGTGCTGTGCGCGGGCGTCCCGATCCTGGAGGTCACCACCGGCACCGCCCGCGAATGGTGGACGGTCGCCTTCGTCCTGGGCCTGCTCGGCTCGTGGACGGTCGCGCTGGCCGCGATGGTGGTCCTGCTGAAGGACGAGCCGCGGCTGCGCGGGCGATCCCGCTACCTGGGCGTCTTCGCGCGCACGCTGCTGACCGACCTGTTCGCCTTCGAAGTCCTTAAGGGACGGCTCCGGGATCACCCCTAGCCTCACGGTCCGATGTGGACGGCCGTACGGCGGGCGAGGATGCGATCATGACCACGAAACCGAACGGCCTCACCCGCCGCGCCCTCATCGGGGGGGCCGCGGGGGCCGCCACGCTGCTGGCCACCTCACAGGCCGCCACCGCCGCCGATCCCGCGCCGCAGCGCGATCTCCAGGCCGACCTGGACGCGATCGTCGCCACCGGCGCGGTCTCCGCGCTGGCCGAGGCCCGCGCGGACGGCTGCCGCCACCGCGCGGCGGCCGGGACCGTCACCCTCGGCGGGCCGCGGCCGGCCTCCGCGCTCGGCCGCTTCCGCGCCGGCAGCACCATCAAGCCGTTCGTCTCGGTGACCGTCCAGCAGCTCGCCGACGAGGGCCGCCTCAACCTGTCCGACAGCATTGAGCGCTGGCTGCCCGGCGTCGTCCCCAACGGCGGCGCGATCACCCTTGAACACCTGCTGCGCCACATGAGCGGCCTCGGCGAGTACACCGAGGTGCTGCTCCCCGACGTGGAGACCTTCCTGGCCAACCGGATGCGCACGTTCACCCCGCGCGAGCTCGTGGACGCCGCGATGACGCTCCCGCCGAACTTCCCGCCCGGGACCGAGCGCCGCTACTGCAACACCGGCTACGTCCTGCTCGGCATGGTGATCGAGCGCGCCAGCGGCAACTCCTACGCCCACGAGATCGAGCGCCGCATCCTGCGCCCGCTGCGGCTGCGCGACACCATCCTGCCCGGCGCCTCGGTGCGCGTCCCCGGCCCGCACGGGCACATCTACATCGCCCGGGACAACGGCGATCCCGTCGACGTGACCGAGTTCAACCCGACCCTGGCGGGCGCCTCGGGCGAGCTCATCTCCTCGACCTGGGACCTGAACACCTTCATGAAGGCCCTCGTCGAAGGGCGGCTGGTGGACACGCGGGTCATGTTCGAGACGCTCGGGCTGGGCTACGGCCTGGGCATCGAGGTCGTGGACATGCCCTACGGCCGGATCATCGGGCACGGCGGCAGCGGGCCGGGCTTCGCGGGGGTGGCGTTCAGCACCGAGGACGGGGAGCGGCAGGCGACGGTGTTCTGTTCACTGTGGACGTCGAACCCGCGCGACGAGGTCTACGGGCTGCTGGACCGGGCCCTGGGCGGGGAGACCGTGGCCAGGGGCGACGAAGGGGCGCGCCGGGCCTGGTAGTCCACAAGGGATACTCGCTGGCCGCCGGGCGCGCGGCTCCCTGCCGTCGGCGGCATGACCGTTTCCGGCAACCGCGCCTTCCTGCTGGGCCTGGCGGGCGTAGCCCTGCTGCGCGCCCAGGCCGGTGACCCGGGCGGGCACCCGGCGGCCGGGATCGCCGAGATCGGCGCGATCCCGGCCGCCGACCCGGCCGAGTTCGGCCCACCGGCGGCCCTGAAGTCCATCGACACCGTCACCGGTTACCGCGACTGGGCGGCGGCCTACGACACCGGGACCAATCCGCTCATCGCCGTCGAGGAGCCGGTGATCGCGTCCTTCGTGGACGGTCTGCCGCCCGGCCGGGCGCTGGACGCCGCGTGCGGCACCGGCCGCATCGCGCGGCGGCTCGCCGATCTCGGCCACGAGGTCATCGGCGTCGACTCCTCGCCCGACATGCTGGCACCGGCCCGCGTGAAGGTGCCCGAGGGGGTGTTCCTTCTCGGCGAGCTGCTCGCCCTCCCGCTTCCGGACGCCTCGGTCGACCTGGTCACGTGTTGCCTGGCGCTGACGCACCAGCCCGAACTCATCCCGGTCCTGCGGGAGTTCGTCCGCGTCCTCAAACCCGGCGGGCACCTGGTGACCTCCGACGTGCACGTGCTGTCGCTGTACCTGGGCGGCGTGGCGGGCGCGCGGGACGCCGGGGGCGAGTACGGCCTGATGCCGGCCTCGCGCTGGTTCGCCTCCGACTACCTGGCCGCGGCCAAGGCGGCGGGCCTGTCCTTCCTGGACCACGCCGAGCCGCGCTGGGGCGACTCCCCGGACCACGGGGGCCCGCCGGCCCGGAAGTGGTGTCCCGGCTCGGCCCGTGCCGCCTACGCGGCCACCCCGGCGGTGTCCGCTTGGCGCTTCCGCCGGGACCGAGCTAGATTCAGGTCTAAATTTAGACCTGAATCCCGTGGAGTCGACATGCCCCGCACCATCTTGGTCACCGGCGCCGGTACCGGCATCGGCCGCGCCATCGCCGCCGCCTTCGCCGCCGAAGGCGACGAGGTCCACATCACCGGCCGCCGCGAGGCCGTCGTCAAAGAGGCCGCCGACGCCATCGGTGCCGTGCCGCACGTCTGCGACCACACCGATCCCGCCGCGCTGGACGCTCTCGGCGAGCGGCTGCCCGGGCACCTGGACGTCCTGGTGAACAATGCCGGTGGCCTGGCGGGTGAGGACGGCGAGGGCCTGGCGGGGCTGGCCGCGGCGTGGCGGGCGATGCTCGACGCGAACCTGCTGACCGCCGTCCTCACCACCGAGCTCCTCGGCCCGCGCCTGCGCGAGGGGGGCGCGGTGGTGCACATCGGGTCCATCGCCGCCGACAAGGGCGCGGGCGGCTACGGCGCGGCGAAGGCGGCCCTGGGCTCGTGGAACATCGGCCTGGCCCGGGAGCTGGGACCGCGTGGGATCACCTCGAACGTCGTCGCGCCCGGCTACATCGGCGAGACGGAGTTCTTCGGCGGCGGGATGACGCAGCAGCGGCACGACACCTTGATCGGCCTGACGTTCATGGGCCGCCCCGGCGCGCCGGGCGACATCGCCGGAACCGTGCGCTTCCTGGCCTCCGAAGGCGCCCGCTACCTCACCGGGCAGGTCCTCAACGTGAACGGCGGGGCCTGGATCACGCGCTAACCTCGGACGGCGTGAGCTTCTTCGACGATCCCGCGATCCACCCCGGCTTCATCGCCGCCAACCGCCCCCGCGTCACCGCCGCCGGGCTCGACCCGGCCGCCTATGAGCGGGTGACGGCGGCGATCGGGCACGTCCGCGACTGGCCGGACGTGCTCGCCGCCGCGGGTGCGGCCGAGCCGGACGCGCGGCAGGCCGCGCTGTGGCACCACTTCGCCACGATCGTGCCGAGCCCCGACATCACCGGCGTCTCTCGGCGCGCGGCGGAGCTCATGCTCACCGCCACCGGCGGCACCCCCGTCACCGACGACCACCCCGAGGAGGGCTTCCGGGGCGTCCTGCGCGGCGAGGGACCCCTCGTCGTGCTGGTCCCGGGCATGAACTCCTCGGCGGTGGAGTTCACCGGCGTCGCCGACGAGCTGCTGCGGCACGGACTGTCGGTGCTGGCGATCGACGGCCCCGGCCAGGCCTCCGCGCCCGGCCGCTGGCAGCCGGAGTTCGAGCGGGTCGTGACCCGGGCGATGGACGCCGTGGGCGCGGCCACCGCCGGGGTGTGGGCGATGAGCATGGGCGGCTGGCTCGGCCTCCGCGCCGCCGCCCACCAGCCGCGCGTGCGCGCCCTCGTCGCCGTCAGCGGACCCGCCGCCCTCGACTACGACGCGTTCGTGCCCTACGTCGCCGAGACCTTCGACCTGCGCACCGGCGGGCGCGGACGCGAGTTCGCCGCGTCGGTGGACGCCTCCTCGCTCACCCTCGGCGTCCCCGTCCGGGTGGTCGAAGGCGGGCGCGACGCCATCCCCGGCGTCACGCCCCTCACCGATTTCGGCCGCCGCCACGACGGCCTCCTGGTCGTCGAAGAGGGCAACCACCTCATCGAGGAACACCGCGACGAGTGGCTGCCCCAGACCGCCGCGTGGCTCAGAACCGCCGCAGCGTGAACACGTCGGTGAGCGCGCCCGACAGCAGCGCGTCCATCTCGCCGTCCAGGACGTAGACCGTCCCGCGCCGGACCGTCGCGGTCGTGGGCGCGGCGTCCGGCCACGCCCGCGACTCGCGCACGCTCGCCGAGGCCCAGTCGCGCGAGGGGCGCAGCTCGCGCACCTTCGCGGTACCCGCGACACCGAGCGTGTTGGTCACCGCGATGATCGAGCCGTTCGGGGCCAGCGTCAGCCCGTCCACGCCGGGCATGGACTCCACCCGCACCTGGCGCACGTCGCCGGGGCGGGCCACCGGGACGCGCCACAGCGTCCCCGCCGAGTAGTTCCCGACGATCAGGACGCCCTCGCGCCACACGATCCCGTTGGCGCCGTTGCCGTCGGGCGAGGTCAGGCGGGCGTCGCGGGCCAGGACGCCCGCACGGCCCGAGGGCTCCACCCGGTAGACGATCCCGGCGCGGGAGTCGGTCACGTAGGCCGTGCCGTCCCGGTCGACGGCGATGTCGTTGGCGAGGTGGTCGCCCCCGTCACCGGCGACCGCCGCGAGGTCCACGAACGCCAGGCGCGCGCCGGTCCGCAGCGAGTAGATCCCCAGGCCCGCGGTCTTCCCGGTGGTCGCCGGGGTCGAGCGGTCGGCGAGCCCGAGATCGCCGGAGGCGACCAGGACCCGGTCGCGGGAGGCGTCGACGTGCACGCCGATGGTGGAGATGAGCGCCGGATCGTCCACGAGGGTGCGGGTCCGGCCGTCCTTGCGCACCGTCGAGACGGTGCCGTGCGTGATGGAGGTCACCAGGAACCCGTCGCGGGACGGGTCGTAGGCGACGCCCTCGGGGTGCAGGCTCGCGGCGTGCCCGGTGATGACGGCGGGGTGGGCCACGGCGGGCGCGGCGACGCCGAAGACCAGGGCGGCGCCGACGGCCAGGGCGATGAGGCTTCTCTTCATGGGGCCAAGACTGGTTCGGCCCAAGGGATCCCGGCGGGCGTGCCGGATACTGGTAGCCCGGGCACCAGGGAGCGGTGGATGAACGAGGTACGGCGAACGGCGCTGGCGGAGTACCTGCGGGCGCGACGGGCCGGGCTGCGGCCCGAAGAGGTCGGGCTGGCCCCCGGACGCAGGCGGCGCACGCCCGGCCTGCGCCGCGAGGAGGTCGCCCTTCTGTCCAATGTGGGCATCACCTGGTACACGTGGCTGGAGCAGGGCCGCGACATCACCCCGTCGCCGGAGATCTTGGCCGCGCTGGCCCGCACGCTGCGCCTCGACGACGCCGGGACGGCGTACCTGTACCGCCTGGCGGGCTGGCCGCCACCGGCGTCCCGCGACGCCCCCCGCGTCCCCGAGGCCCTCGTCCAGCTGATGCACGGCCAGTCGCCCACGCCGGCCGTCATCGTCGACGGCGGCTGGGACCTGCTCGCCTGGAACGACGCCGCCGAGGCCCTCTACGGGTACTCGTCCATCGCGCCCGACGACCGCAACGGCGCGTGGATCTTCTTCGCCTCCGACCGGATCCGCCGCGAGACCGTCGACTGGGAGGGACACGCCCGGCGCATGCTCGGCGAGCTGCGCGAGGGCTTCGCCCACGACCGCGACGGGCGCGTCGGGCGGGTCCTGGACCGGCTGCGGGCGGAGTTCCCGGAGGCCGCCGCCTGGCTCGACGAGCACGAGGTCGCCCACCGGGGCTCGGGCGTGACGAAGGTCGTCCGGCACCCGGTCGTGGGCGAGCTGCACCTGGACCAGATCGTGCTGCGCTCGGCCGAGGCCCCGGGGCTGGACCTCATCGTCAAGCAGCCGAAGCCGGGCACGGGCACCGCCGGGCGGCTGCGGGAGCTGCTCTCGGCGCGCGTTTGAGGCGTCAGCCCATCTCCCGCAACCGGCTGATCTGCCGCTCCGAGAGCTCGATCGTGCGGCGCATGTGCCGCAGCAGGGCCGCGCGCTCATCGGCGGTGGTGTCGGCGAGCATCTCCTTCCAGCCCTTGTTGAGGTCGTTCCACACCGCGCGCAGCCGCTCGACGGCCTCCGGGACCGGGATGACCAGGACGCGGCGGCGGTCCTCCTCGTCGCGCTGACGGCGGACCCAGCCGCCCTTCTCCAGGCGGTCGACCAGGCGTGTCGCGGAGCCGGAGGTGAGGCCGGTGAGCTCGGCGATGGACTTGGCGGTGAAGGGGCCGTCCTCCATGGTCATGACGCTCATGGCCTGGAGGTCGGTGGGGTGCATGCCGAGATGGTCGGCGACGGCCTGGTTGAACAGCACGTAGGAGGCCATGTAGCGCCGGGAGAGGGCCTGGAGCTCCGATATATCACTGTGTGACACAGACGTTTCTCCTCTAAATACTTGCGCGACGCAGACAATCCCTGTTAGTTTAGCTGCATGACGCAGTCAATTTACGCCGTTACCGGCGCCACCGGCGCCCAGGGCGGCGCCACCGCCCGCTCGCTCCTCGCCGCCGGGCACGCCGTCCGCGCCCTCACCCGCCACACCGATTCCCCCGCCGCGGCCGCGCTGCGCGAGCTCGGCGCCGAGGTCGTCCACGCCGACTTCGACGACGCCGCCTCTCTCGATCCCGCCCTCACCGGTGCCACCGGCCTGTTCGCCATGGGCACGCCCTTCGGCACCGATCTGGACACCGAGATCCGCCAGGGCCGCGTGCTCTTCGCCGCCGCGAAGGCCGCCGGCGTCGCGCACGTCGTCTACACCTCGGCGACCAACGCCGACCGCGCCACCGGCATCCCGCACTTCGACACCAAGGCCGTGCTGGAGCGCGAACTGGCCGAGCTCGGTCCGCGGTGGACCGTCATCGCGCCCGCCGCGTTCCTGGACAACTGGACCTCCGGCTGGAGCATGGACGGCCTGCGCGCGGGCGTGTTCGCCCTGCCCATGCCCACCGACCTGCCCCTGGCCGTGATCACCGCCGCCGACATCGGCGCCTTCGCCGCGCTGTGCCTGACGCGTCCCGATCACTTCGCCGGGCGGCGGATCGACATCGCCTCCGACGAGGTCCCGACCTCGCGCATCGCGCGGGCCATCGCCACCGCGTCCGGCTGGGACATCGCCACCGAGCGGGTGCCGCTGGACGTCGTCGAGCGCTACTCCACCGACCTGGCCGCCATGTTCGGCTACTTCACCGAGACCGGCCTCGACGTCGACGTCGCCGCTCTGCGCGCCGCCTACCCCGAGGTCGGCTGGCACACGGTGGACGACTGGGCGTCCACCGTCGCCTGGACCCGCTAGCTAAATCCCGTTCGGCGCGTTGCGGGCGGTCGCCGGGTGGACCGCGATCAGCCCCGACTTGCGGCGCGCCGCGCACAGCTCCGCCAGCCGCCCGTAGGCCGCCGCGCCCAGCAGCTCGGTGAGCTCCGGGGCGTAGGACTCGTACACGGCGACCTTCGAGGCGTGCGCCTCCGGCGCCGACGTGCACCACCAGTGCAGGTCGTGCCCGCCCTCGCCCCAGCCGCGCCGGTCGAACTCCGAGATCACCACGACCTGCCGCTCGGTCCCGTCGGCGTGGCGCAGCTTCTCGTAGTCGCGCTTGATCGGCAGCTGCCAGCACACGTCCGGCTTGTACTCCAGGGGATGCACGCCGTCCCGGATCGCCTGCGCGTGCAGCGCGCAGCCGTGGCCGCCAGCGAAACCCGGGCGGTTGTGGAAGACGCAGGCACCGTCCACCGTCGCCGTGCGCAGCGCCGGTTCGGGCTCGCCGTTCTCGCCGTCCAGCTCGTCCTCGGCGGTGGCCTCACGGAAGGTCTGCTGGAAGTGCTGCCAGGTCTCGGGGGTCAGCCGCCGCGCCGCCTTCCGCACCCGGCGCACGTCATCGGCGTCGGTGAAGAACGCGCCATGGGTGCAGCACCCGTCCACGGCCCGGCCCGCGTTGATGCCGTGGCAACCGGCGCCGAAGATGCAACTCCACCCGGAGAGCAGCCAGGTGAGGTCGGCGCGGATCAGCACGTCGGAATCTTCGGGATCGAGGAACTCGATCCACTCACGCGGGAAATCGAGGGCGACCTCGTTCTGGCGCGGATTGTCCGCAACTGTCACCGGTCAAGCGTACGTGCCGAAACGGCCACCGGCGATCAGCCGGTAGCGTGGCGTTCATGAGGCTAGGGGTCCTTGACGTCGGATCGAACACGGTCCACCTGCTCGTGGTCGACGCATATCGCGGCGGCCACCCCTGGCCGCTGCACTCGGAGAAGTCGGCGCTGCGGCTGGCCGAGCGCCTCGAACCCGACGGCAGCATCGCCGCCTCCGCCGTGGACGACCTGGTCCGCGCCGTGGACACCGCCCAGAAATCGGCCCGCGACCTGGGCACCGAAGGGCTCATCACCCTGGCCACCTCGGCGGTGCGCGACGCGTCCAACGGCGAGGAGGTCCTCGCCCGCGTCCACGCCGAGACCGGCATCGAGCTCCAGGTCCTGTCCGGTGAGGACGAGGCCCGGCTGACGTTCCTGGCGGTGCGCCGCTGGTTCGGCTGGTCGGCGGGCAAGCTCCTCGTCCTCGACATCGGCGGCGGCTCCCTCGAAATCGCCGCCGGCGTCGACGAACTGCCCGACGTGGCGGTGTCGATGCCGCTGGGCGCCGGTCGCCTCACCCGCGACTGGCTCGGCGAGGACCCGCCCACCGACGCCGGCGTCGAGCGCCTCACCGACTACGTCACCGACCGCCTCAACGAGGCCGCCGCGACCGTCACCAAACTCGCGCCCTTCGACCGCGTCGTCGCCACCTCCAAGACCTTCCGGACCCTCGCCCGCCTGTCGGGCGCCGCGCCCTCCGGCGCCGGGCTGCGCGTCCCCCGGTCCCTGTCGCTGACCGGGCTGCACCAGACCCTCGGCTTCGTCCGCCGCCTGCCCTCCACCGCACTCGCCGAACTGGACGGCGTCAGCCCCCGCCGCGCCCACCAGCTCGTCGCGGGCGCGGTCGTCGCCGAGAGCACGATGTGGCGGCTCGGCGTCCGCGAGCTCGACATCTGCCCGTGGGCGCTGCGGGAGGGCGTCATCCTGCGGTACCTGGACCAGTTGGGGGAGTAGCGAACCGGTCCCCTCGCTGCCACGATGAGGGCATGCCCGACACCGGCCCCGCCCTCGACACACCCTTCGCCCCCGGCGTCGCCGCCGTCATCTTCGTCCTCGGCGGCCTGTCCACCGCCGCCGTCCTCGTCTGGGTCGCCGTCAACCCCGACTTCTTCATCGCCCGCACGGCCTGGCGCGGGACGCCCGAGTACGCCGCCAAACGCGCACTCTGGCGCGTCGCCGGGCTCGCCGGAGCCGCCGTCGTCCTCGTCGTCTGCGGGCTGCTGGCGGCGCTCACCTGGTGATCCACCGCCCCTCACGGGGCAGCGCGAACCCGTCTCCGCTGTCACCATGGGCGCATGCCCTTAGCCGCCACCGGATCCCCGCCACCCGGCATGCACTTCTTCGTCATCGCCATCATCGTCTTCGCGGCGGCCACCGCGATCTGGCCGCGCCCGTTCACGCGCGGCACCCAGACCGACGACGAGGACGTGTGGGCGCGGCGGCGCGCGTTCACCCGCGTGATCGGCGTCGTCATGGTCGTCTTCTGGACGGGCGTCGAGATCATGGTGATCCGCAGTGGTTGACGACTTCCTCGACGCCAACCCGTGGTGCGTGCACGTCCTGCTGGTCGGCGCGCTGATCATCGGCCTGGCCGGGATCGTCTGGCCGGAGAAGTACGTGCGCGACCGCGACTGGTCCACCGACGCCGAGCTGGCCGAGCGGACCGCGCGCAGCCGCTGGTCGTGCGTCGCGCTCACGATCGTCGCGCTGGCCGTCGAGCTCATCCTGATCGCCAATGGCGGATGGTGAACCCGGCCGTCCGCACGTGACATCACCCACTCCCATCACCCTCCGCCGCCCGATAGATTCGACGCGTGGACGCTTACCTCATCGACGCGGTACGCACGCCCTTCGGCAAGTTCCGGGGCGGGCTGGCCTCCGTGCGCACCGACGACCTGGCCGCGCTGCCGATCACCGAGCTGATCGCGCGCAACCCGGCGCTCGACCCGGCCGAGATCGACGACGTGCTGCTCGGCGACGCCAACGGCGCCGGTGAGGACAACCGGAACGTCGCGCGCATGGCCGCGCTGCTGGCGGGCCTGCCGCAGACCGTCCCCGGCGTGACGATCAACCGCCTGTGCGCCTCGGGCGCCGAGGCGATGGTGCAGGGCGCGCGGGCGGTGGCCGCGGGCGACGCCCGCTACGTCGTCGCCGGTGGTGTGGAGAGCATGAGCCGCGCGCCGTTCGTCATCCCCAAGCCCGACGAGGCGCTGCCGCGCGCGATGGAGATGTACCCGACGCACCTGGGCTGGCGCATGGTCAACCCGAAGTTCCCCGGCGAGTGGACGCAGAGCCTGGGCGCCTGCGCCGAGAACATCGCCACCGAGCTGGGCATCGGCCGCGCCGAGCAGGACGAGTGGGCCCTGCGCTCACACTCCCTCGCCGCCGCCGCGTGGGACAAGGACCTGCACGAGCCCTACGTCTTCCCCGTCGAGGGCGTGTACCGCGACGAGTCGGTGCGCGCCGACACGTCCCTGGCGAAACTCGCGGGCCTCAAACCCGCCTTCACCAAGGGCGGCACGGTCACCGCGGGCAACTCCTCACCGATCAACGACGGCGCGGCGGCCGTCCTCATCGGACCCGCCACGCCCGGCGCGATGGGCCGCGTCCTGGGCTCGGCCACCGTCGGCGTGTCGCCCGAGCGGTTCTCGATCGCGCCCGTGGACGCCGTCGCCAAGCTCCTCTCGCGGCTCGGCAAGACCCACGCCGACATCGACCTGTGGGAGATCAACGAGGCCTTCGCCGCGATGGTCCTGTCGAACCTGAAGCTGATGCCCGGCATCGACCGCGACAAGGTCAACGTCAATGGCGGCGCCATCGCCTACGGCCACCCCCTGGGCGCCTCGGCGGTCCGCGTCGTCATCGACCTGTGCGCCGAGCTGCGCCGCCGGGGCGGCGGCGTGGGCGTGGCCGCGGCCTGCATCGGCGTCGGCCAGGGCATCGCCGTGGCGGTCCGCGTTGACTGACTTCCCCTCCGGCCCGCGCGGTGACGTGCGGGCCCTCCCGCCCGCCTTCGCCGAGCACGCCCGCCGCTTCTACGCCGAGGGCGGCACGCCCGTCGCCCCGCGCATGGCCGCCACCGTCCTGCTGCTGCGGAACACCCCCGAACTGGAGGTGTTCATGATCCGCCGCGCGGCGACCATGGCCTTCGCCGGCGGCCTGTACGCGTTCCCCGGCGGCCGCGCCGAGGAACGCGACGCCGGCATCGAGGACACCGCCGCGCGCGAACTGGCCGAGGAGACCGGCGTGACCGGCGCCGAGCTGCGCGCCTGGTCCCGCTGGGTGACCCCGGAGTTCGAGCCGCGCCGCTACGACACGTGGTTCTACGTGGCGGCCCTGCCCGGCGGGCAGTCCCCGGCGAACCTGGGCACCGAAGCCGAGCGCGTGCACTGGCTGCGCCCGTCACAGGCCCTGGAGACGCACGCCGGGGCGATGCTCCCGCCGACCGCCGTCACCCTCGCCGAGCTGGCCGGGCACGCCTCCGCCGAGGCCGTGCTGACCGCCGCGCTGGGCCGCGACCTCGCGCCGATCCTGCCGCGGGTGATCCTGGACGAGCGGCCGCGCATGGCCATCCCCGGCGACGCCGACTACGCCGAGGCGCTCTGAAGCCGCCCGGCTAGGGTCAAGATCATGATCGGACGCCTCTTCTCCCTCGTCATCGACTGCCCCGACCCCTCCGAACTGGCCGGTTTCTACGAGAGCCTGCTGTCGATGCCGCGCGTGGAGGACTCGCCCGACTACGTGGTCCTGGCCGATCCGGCCGGCACCCAGATGGTGACCTTCCAGCGCGTCGGCGACTACCGGCCGCCGAGCTGGCGCGACCCCGAGCGCCCGGCGCGGGCCCACGTCGACGTGCTCGTCGGCGACCTGGACGTGGCGCAGGAGCAGGTCCTCGCCCTGGGCGCCACCCTGCTCGAAGGCTCCGACAAGCCCGTCGGCTACCGCGTGTACGCCGACCCCGTCGGGCACCCCTTCTGCCTCATCACCCAGGAGAGCATCGTCCCCGGCGCCTAAAGGCCCCGCCCCTAAAACCATTGCCCCGCCCGGGACGCCCCGCCGATACTCGCGCGGTGATCACCTTCGCCGACGACGCCGACTACCGGGCCCACCGCGCCGACATCGCCGTGTGGGGACCGCTCGCCGCGACGATCCTGCGGCGCGAGCCGGACGCGGCGGCCTTCTGCGCGCCGGGCGCGTCCTACCCGACGGTCCTCTGGGACGACGTCGTCGTGAAGTTCTACGGCCACGCCGGACGCTGGCGCGAGGCCTGCGACGCCGAGCTGCGCGCCTACCGCCACCTCGGCCGCGACCCGGGGATCGGCGCGCCCCGGCTCCTGGCCAGCGGCACCGCCGGGGGCTGGCCGTACCTCGTCCTCACCCGCCTGCCGGGCGCCACCTGGTCGGCCGCCCGCATGGACGCCGCCACCCGCCTGACCGCCGCGGCGTCCCTCGGCGAGCGCGTCGGCCGCCTGCACCGCCTCCCGGTGGACCTGCCCGCGCACGAGGAGCCCTGGGACGCCGCCGCGTTCGGCGATTCAAAGCTTCCGGCGGCCCTGGTCGCGCGGGCGCCGGAGTTCATCGCGCGGCACGCCGGCGCCGATCACGTCTTCGCCAACACCGACCTGTTCGAGGGCAACATCCTCGTCGCCGGCGGCCGGGTCACCGGTCTCCTCGACTGGGGCGACGCGATGGTCACCGACCGGCACACCGAGCTGGCGAAGATCCACCTGTCGGTCTTCGGCGCCGACAAGGCGCTGCTGCGGATCTTCCTGGACGCCGCCGACTGGCCCGTCGAGGCTGATTTCGCCCGCCGCGCCCTCGCGCACGCCCTGATCCGGCAGGTCACCGGCATCGCCCGGCACGGGTCCGGCTTCGACAACTTCTACCTGGTGCCGGGGCTGTGGCCGGACGTGGCGAGCCTCGACGAGCTCGCCGAGGCCGCCTTCGGACTGTAGAGACGCAGGTCACATCCCGTCGATGGGTGAACGAAAGTTTTCGGCCACGTTCGCGGCCCGTCATCCGCATACGGCAGGATCTAGCCATGAGCGAGATCGGGACCCTGGTGCTCCTCCGTCACGGCGAGAGCGAGTGGAACGCGAAGAACCTGTTCACCGGCTGGGTGGACGTCGACCTCACCGAGAAGGGCCTCGCCGAGGCCGGACGCGGTGGCGCGCTGCTGGCCGAGCACGGCCTGCTGCCCGACGTCGTGCACACCTCGGTGCAGAAGCGCGCGATCCGCACCGCCGAGCTGGCGCTGCACGCCGCCGGGCGGCACTGGATTCCCGTGCGCCGCTCGTGGCGCCTGAACGAGCGTCACTACGGCGCGCTGCAGGGCAAGAACAAGGCCGAGACGCTCGCGCAGTACGGCGAGGAGCAGTTCATGCTGTGGCGCCGCTCCTACGACGTCCCGCCGCCGCCGATCGACCCGGGCGACGAGTTCTCCCAGACCGGTGACCCGCGTTACGCCGATCTGCCCTCGGAGCTGGCGCCGCTGACGGAGTGCCTGAAGGACGTCGGCGTCCGGATGCTGCCGTACTGGTACGACGCGATCGTGCCGGACCTGCGGGCCGGGAAGACGGTGCTGGTCGCCGCGCACGGCAACAGCCTGCGCGCGCTGGTCAAGCACCTGGACGGCATCTCCGACGAGGACATCGCCGGGCTGAACATCCCCACCGGCATGCCGCTGCGCTACGACCTGGACGCCGACCTGAAGCCGGTGGCCAGTTCCTACCTCGACCCGGAGGCCGCCGCCGAGGCCGCCGCCGCCGTCGCCGCGCAGGGCCGCAAGTAACGCCAAGTTAGAGCCAATGGGTGGAGTCACGATGGCGTGACCGGCCCTAATATTCAGCCCGTGAACGAAGCGGACATGCTGGGCCTGGCCGCGCTCCTCGCGGGAATCCTGGTCGGCGGCTCCCTGGTGGCGGTGCTGACCCATAAATCCATGCGCAAGGCGCAGTCCCAGGAAGGTGGTCCGGTCATCGCCGCCAATGTGCCGGGAGAGAAGGTGCTCGCCACTCTGCGCGCCGGGGTGGTGCTCCTCGGTGCGCGTGACGAGCTGGAGTACGCCAACCACGCCGCCAAGACCCTCGGGGTGATCGGGGACGGTCACCTCGACTCCTCGGTCCTGCGCGGCCTGGTCAGTCACGTCCGCCGCAGCGGCAAGAGCCGCGACGCCGAACTGGAGCTGCCCCGCAGGGGGGGTGGCGAACCGACGCACGTCCGCGTCCGGGTCACCAAGCTGCCCGACGACTCGATCGTCATCGAGGCCGAGGACATCACCGAGCTGCACCGCGTCGAACGCGTCCGCCGCGACTTCGTGGCCAACGTCAGCCACGAGCTGAAGACGCCGGTGGGCGCGATGCAGCTGCTGGCCGAGGCCCTGTCCGACGCCGTCGACGACCCCGAGGCCGCCGCCCGTTTCACCGCCCGCATCCAGCACGAGTCGGGACGCATGGCGCGCCTGGTCAGCGAGCTGCTGGAGCTCTCGCGCGTCCAGGGCGCCGAGGCCGCGCCCGAGCCCGTGGACGTCGACGTCGACCGCGTCGTCCTGGAGGCCCTCGACCGCGCCCGCACCGGTGCCGCCGCCAAGAACATCTTCATCAAGGTGATCGGCGAGCGCGGCCTGGTCTCCTGGGGTTCGGAGGCGCAGCTGGCGATGGCGGTCGGCAACCTGATCGACAACGCGATCAACTACAGCCCCGCCGACACCACCGTGACGGTGGAGACGGCCGCGAAGGGCCGGGAGCTGTCGATCACGGTGACCGATCAGGGCATCGGCATCGCCGAGGCCGACCTGGACCGGATCTTCGAGCGCTTCTACCGCGCCGACCCCGCGCGCTCCCGCGCCACCGGCGGCACCGGCCTGGGCCTGGCGATCGTGAAGCATATTGCGGGGAATCACGGGGGTAAGGTCAATGTGACCAGTACGCCCGGTACTGGCTCTACGTTCACCTTGTTGTTGCCCAGCCGTGCGGTGCGATCCGCTGATCGGGCACAAACGCAGGGTGAGATGTAGATGTCTTCGCAGGTCCGGCGGCAGTTGCCGGTTCCTGAGCCGGGCTGAAGGGAAAGTCGTGACCCGCGTACTAGTCGTGGAAGACGAGGAGTCGTTCTCCGACGCCTTGTCGTACATGCTTCGCAAGGAAGGTTTTGAGGTCTCCGTGGCCGCCACCGGGCAGGCCGCCATCAGTGAGTACGAACGTAACGGGGCCGACGTCGTACTGCTCGATCTCATGCTCCCGGAGAAATCCGGCACCGAGGTGTGCCGCGAGCTCCGGGCCACCTCCTCGGTCCCGATCATCATGGTCACCGCCCGCGACAGCGAGATCGACAAGGTCGTCGGCCTGGAGATAGGGGCCGATGACTACGTCACCAAGCCCTACTCCCCTCGCGAACTGGTCGCGCGCATCCGCGCCGTCCTCCGCCGCCACGCCGAGCCCACCGACCCCATGGTCACCGTGCTGGAGGCCGGTCCCGTCCGCATGGACGTCGACCGCCACGTCGTGAGCGTCAAGGGCGACCAGGTCCCCATGCCGCTCAAGGAGTTCGAGCTGCTGGAGATGTTCCTCCGCAACGCCGGCCGGGTCCTGACCCGCGGCCAGCTCATCGACCGCGTCTGGGGCGCCGACTACGTCGGTGACACCAAGACTCTGGACGTGCACGTCAAGCGCCTGCGCTCGAAGGTCGAGGTGGAACCGGGCAAGCCCCGCCACCTGGTCACCGTGCGCGGCCTGGGCTACAAGTTCGAGCCGTAGGCCGAAACGAACGAGCGAGGCGTCACTACCCCGGGGGCGGGGTAGACCAAGGGCCGCGATGGGGGCATCGCGGCCCTTTTGCGTGCGCGGAGAGAGATGGAGAAGAGAAGGAACCAACCCGGGCGAGGTGACCGGCTGGCTACGGGGTCAAAACCCGGGCAACAGACAAGCTCGCTGTTTTAGACCCGGGCACAGTGACTGGCTCGCAACGGGGTCAGAACCCGGGCAACAGACAAGCTCGCTGTTCTAGACCCGGGCACAGTGACTGGCTGGCAACGGGGTCAGAACCCGGGTGGGCACGAGAGCCTGTTGTTTTAGACCCGCACCGAGACGGCCCGCAACCCGCCGACAAACCGCGCCCCCGTGACCAGATCCGCGTGAGCTGTCTCGGGATAGGAGAGGATCCTCCCTCGGTCGGCCGGATGGTTCTTCGAACGAGGGTTCTCGGGGTGTCAAGACACGCTCTACCGTCTTGACACCCCGAGGTTCATCGTTCACCGTCGCAAAGGCCGAGCGGGGGTGGAGCCTCCCGAGGGAGGTCCGGCGTCCAGGGGCCGCACCCCTGGTCGGGTCCTAGGGGTGAAACCCCTGACCAGACGGCGACCCACCACGAAGCGCCAACACGGGGACTAGCCAAGGGCCGATCCGCGAAAAGAGCCCTAAGCGGGGATCTGTTCCCCGGCCTCGATGGCCAGGCTGAGCCGGTTCTCCCACGGCGGCACCGGGCACGTCGAGTACTCGTTGAACGCGCAGGGCAGGTTCCCGGCCCGGTTGAAGTCGAGCAGCACCTTCCCGTCCGCGACCTCCTCGACGTCCAGCCAGCGCGCCGAGGCGTTGGTGGTGACACCGCTGGTGCCGTCCCGGAAGAGCACGTACAGCCCGCCCCCGGAGAACACTGTCAGCGAGTACTCCACGCCGTCCTTGGTGAAGGACGCCGTCCCGGCCGCGCGAGCGTCCTGGTTCAGCCCCTCGATGACCGAGCCGATGACCACCTCGCGCTCGTCGCGCACGAAGTCGGCCTCGATCACCCACTCCGCAGAGGGCGCATACGCGGGCACACCGGTGAACGCCAGCAGCGCCGGCGACTTCGGGTCGCGCACGCGGAACGCGTAATCGCCGCCCCGCTCGATGACCTCGACCACGCGCTCGCCGTGCTTGAGGGAGCCACCGGACGAGGTGTCCACCAGCGGAATGAGCACCGTGCCGTCGACGGGCTCACCGGCGAGCGTGAACCCGTCGGCCGCGGAAGCGGTCAGGGTGACGCCGTCGGGGACGACCTCCCAGGTCCCCGGAACCTCGTCGAAAGAGGCGGGGCCCTCCTCCAGCCAGCTCATCGACGTCAGGCTCAGCGCGCTGTCCGGGCGCCGGAACCGCTCGTCGCGTCCCTCGCGCCACGCCTTCCAGCCGTCCAGTCGCGAAACCACCAGGTCTTCGAAAGCCATGCCCACTCCAAGATCGTCGGTCGGCGGCAAGACTAGCCCCCGGAGGTCACCGCCAGAAGCGGAAGAGCCCGCCGCCGAGTCCCACCAGCTGGAGGGGGACGCCGAGCAGTTCCAGCAGCCAGTACACGAAGTCGAAGAACAGTCCGTTGATCACCGGGTGGAACAGCAGGACGAACACCGCGAGCATCCCGAAGGGCGCGATCTTGGCCGCGTTGCGCGACCATTCGCGCGGCAGCCAGGGTTCGAGGATGCCGAAGCCGTCCAGGCCCGGCACCGGCAGCAGGTTCAGGACGGTGGCGGTCACCTGGAGCATCGCCAGGTACGCGATGGCCGAGAAGAACACCGCGTGCTCGGTGCTCCAGTTGGCCGCCGTCACCGCCAGCGCGACGGCGAAGACGGCGTTGGACAGCGGGCCCATCGCCGACACCAGCGAGTCGATCTTCTTGCTGCGCAGCAGCCCGCGCTGCACCCACACCGCGCCACCGGGCAGGCCGATGCCGCCCAGGACCACGAAGACCAGCGGCAGGACGATCGACAGCAGCGCGTTGGTGTACTTGAGCGGGTTGAGGGTCAGGTACCCCTTCTCCGGGATCGTCCAGTCGCCGCCCTTGTAGGCGGTCAGCGCGTGCCCGAACTCGTGCAGGCACAGCGACACCACCCACCCGGCGACGACGAACAGGAAGACCAGCATCCGCGTGCCGATGTCGACCCCGTCGCTCGCCCACAGGACACCGCCGGTGGCGAGGAAGACCGCCAGCACCGTCAGGAAGATCCAGCTCGGGCGACGGTGGGTGTGATCCATCGGGCAAGAGTAGCTACCGGGGTATGACGACGGGGAGCCCACCGCGCGCGTACCTTGCCTCCCGTGAGGAACCTCTGGCGCGACGCACCACTCCTGCCCGCGAGTACGGGCTTCTGGACGAACGTGCGCAAGGTCGTGCCCTACCCCCTGGCGCTGCTGGTGCTCGTCACCACGATCGCCAGCTACTCCGAGACGAACCGCCCGGAGGCCACCGCCGCGATCGCCGGGCTCCTGGTCGCCGCGCCGGTCCTGCTGATGGGCCGCCACAGCGCCGCAGCGCTGGCCGTGGCCATGTTCGCCGGGTACCTCCTGCGCTACAACGGGCTGTTCACGCTGCTGCGCGACATGACCTGGCCGTGGACGCCGGTGTGGCCCCCGGTGATCCTGGTGGCCGCGTTCGTCTTCGCGCTGCGGCAGCCGGCGTGGATGCTGGTCACCGGGTGGGTGCTGACGCTGCTCATGGTCGCGGTGTGCGTGCGCGCGAACATGCCGGGGATGCTGCTCCTCTTCTCCCTGCCCTTCGGCGTCGGCGGCATCATCGGCCGCAACTTCCGCCTCGGGCAGCGGCTGGCGGTGGAGAAGGAGCGCGGCGGCGTCCTCACCGAACGCGCGCGCATCGCCCGGGAGCTGCACGACGTCGTCGCCCACCACATGTCGATGATCGCGGTGCGCGCCGAGACCGCGCCCTACCGGCTGCCCGAGGTCGGCGAGGACACCCGGGTGGAGTTCACCGAGATCTCGGCCGCCGCGCGGCAGGCGCTCACCGAGATGCGGCTGCTCCTGGGCGTCCTGCGCAGCGACGAGAGCACGCCCCCGCCGACGGCGCCGCAGCCCACCCTCGGCGACCTGCCGGACCTCGTCGCGCAGGCCCGGCACGCCGGCGCGCAGGTCGAGCTGACCGTGGTCACCGGCGAGGTGCCGCAGATCGTGGGCGTCTCCGCCTACCGCATCGTCCAGGAGGCCCTGTCCAACGTCGCCCGGCACGCCCCCGGCGCCGTGGCGACGGTGAACGTGCGCGCCGGGGGCGAGGACCTGCTGGTGAGCGTGGTCAACGGCCCGGGGACGCGTCCCTCGCCCGGCGGCGGCAGCGGGTACGGTCTGCGCGGAGCCGCCGAACGCGCCACCATCCTCGGCGGCGAGCTGAACTCCGGCCCCCGGCCGGGCGGCGGCTGGGTGGTGGAGGCCCGGCTACCGCTGTCCGACCGCTCGGAAAGGACGACAGAGTGATCAAGGTGCTGCTCGTGGACGATCAGGCGATGGTCCGCGAAGGCTTCGGCGCGCTGCTGCGCGCCCAGCCCGACATCATCGTCGTCGCCGACGCCCCCGACGGCGAGGCGGGTGTGACCGCCGCCCGCGAGCACGGGCCCGACGTCGTCCTCATGGACATCCGCATGCCCAAGCTCGACGGGCTGGAGGCGACCCGCCGCATCCTCGACGTCCCGCCGGGCGTGCACCGCCCGAAGGTGCTCATGCTGACCACCTTCGACCTCGACGACTACGTCTTCGAGGCGCTGCGCGCGGGTGCCAGCGGATTCCTGCTGAAGGACGCCCCCGCCGCCGAGCTGGTCAACGCCGTCCGGGTCATCGCCGAGGGGGAGGCGCTGCTGTCGCCCTCGGTGACGCGGCGGCTCATCGCCGACTACACCACCGGCCGCGGCCGCGCCGACCCCGCCAAACGCGTCGTCCTGAACGGCCTCACCCCCCGCGAGACCGACGTCCTGCGCCTGATCGCGCGCGGTTTGAGCAACCAGGAGATCGCCGCCGACCTGGTACTGGCCGAGCAGACCGTCAAGACGCACGTCAGCCGCGTGCTCACCAAGCTCGGGCTGCGCGACCGCGCGCAGGCCGTCGTCTTCGCCTACGAGGCCGGACTGGTGACCCCGGGCGCCTGAGCGGGGCGGCGACGCTTTTTCGGGATGTCAGTGCGATGAGTCACAACGGCACCACAGGCCGGTCGCGGCTGACCGAACGGGTGAAGCGTCCCGGCGGGGTGGCGGACGGCAGGCCCGGCCCCCGGGTTCCTTCCCATCCATAATGGGCATCATCGTGATTAACCGGACTAATCACCCATCTCGCCGATGTCGGGTACGCGCATTGACAGTGTGAGCTCCACCGCATTTTCGGCGGGCTTTTCACCTGCGGAAACGCTCCCTACGTTTGCCCGGTGCGTAAAACCCTGACTCTCCCCACCGCCCTTCGGAACCGAATCCCCACCGCCGGTGGCTTCCTCCGGCAGCACGCGGGACGTCTGGCGCTCACCGGCGCCGTCGCCATCGCCGCCGCGGGGATCGCCTCCCCGGCCTACGCCGGCAACGACGTCTCCACCGCCCGCGAGCTGGCCGCGAAGACCGCTCCCCCCACCCCGGTCGTCGTGAAGAAGCCCGGCACCATCAAGCCCGAGCAGGTCGCCGGGCTGTCCAAGACCCAGATGAAGAACGCCGAGACCATCGTCAAGGTCGGCGAGAAGATGGGCCTTGATGAGCGCGCCCAGACCATCGCGCTCATGACGGCCATGCAGGAGAGCAACCTGCGCAACCTCGCCAGCGACGTCATCCCCGAGTCCTTCGACTACGACAACCAGGGCTCCGGCTCCGACCACGACTCCATCGGGCTGTTCCAGCAGCGCCCGTCCATGGGCTGGGGCTCCGTCGAGGAGATCATGGACCCCGAGTACTCGGCGAAGGCGTTCTACAAGAAGCTCGAAAAGATCGACTACCACGACATGGGCCTCGGCCAGGCCGCCCAGACCGTGCAGGTCTCGGCGTTCCCCGACGCCTACGACAAGCACGAGGACGACGCCGAGGACGTCGTGGACAGCGTCCAGGACGCCATCGACACCTACGCGAAGAAGCTCGCCGAGGCCAAGGAGAAGGCCGAGGCCGCGGGCGTCGAGCTGTCCTAGTCCCTCCCGGTTTCCCAGGCCGCGGCCGGTGCTTTCGAGCACCGGCCGCGGCCTTCACCGTTTCCCGGTCACGACCGCCAGCCCCCGCCGGATCACCGCACCCGGCCGGTGCAGGGCACGCATGCGCTCGCCGAACTCTCTTTGGCGGCTTTTGGGTAGGTCGTCGATGAAGGCGCGGTAGCCGTGGCCCAGGCACCAGCGCCACAGCGCGTCGCCGTCGGGGACCGCGACGGTGAAGTCCACGGCGGTGCTGGTGACGCCGGTGAACCCGGCGGTGGTGAGCGCGTCCACGGGGTCGACGGGCGCGCCCATGCCGCCCTCCGGTGGCAGGTACTCGGCGAACTCTCCGAAGAGGGCGTCCATCTCATGGGCGAGGTTGCCTGGTGCCTCGGTGGTGACCGGCGCGTGTCCCGACATCGCGAAACGGCCGCCGGGGGCCAGCACCCGGTGGGCTTCGGCGACCGCCCTGGCCGGTTCGGGCAGCAGGTGGACGACGAAGGCGGCGCCGACCAGGTCGAAGGACTTTTCGGGTAGGTCGAGCGCCTGCGCGTCGCCGACGAGGGCGCGCGCGGCGGGATGCGCGGCGGCGAGCCCGGCGACCATCGCCGGGGCGGCGTCGACGGCGGTGACTTCGCAGCCGCGGTCCAGGGCGGGGCCGGTGAGGGCGCCGAGTCCGCAGCCCAGGTCCAGGAACCTTGTTTTGGGTGAGGGGTCGAGGACGGCCATGAACTCGCGGCCGGCGGCGGCGAAGAAGGGGAGGACGGTGTCGTAGACGGGGGCGAGGCGGTCGAAGAGGCGCCAGGGGTGGGTGGTGGGCATGGGGGGAGTTTGGCGGAGGGGGGCGTGGGGGGGGTAGGGGTTTTCTCTGCCGCGCGCCTTACCCACCTCTTCCGTCGCCCTCACCCTGAGCCCGTCTCCCCGCGCTTCTCGCCTTCCCCCGCGGATCGTCCCTTGGCTAGTCCCCGTGTTGGCGCTAGTTGACGGTCGCCGTCTGGTCAGGGCTTTCAGCCCTGGGACCCGACCAGGGGTGCGGCCCCTGGACGCCGGACCTCTCTCGGGAGGCTCCACCCGCGTTCGGCCTTTGCGACGGTGAACGAGGAACCCCGGGGTGTCAAGACGGAAGAGCTGTCTTGACACCCCGAGAACCCTCGTTCCAAGAACCCATCCGGCCGACCGAGGGAGGATCCTCTCCTATCCCGAGACAGCTCCCGCGGATCTGGTCACGGGCCCGTGTTGTCTTGCGGCCTGCGGCTTGTCTTCGGCCCGGGTCTAAAACAACAGGCTCTCGACCCCACCCGGGTTCTGACCCCGTTGCCCGCCAGTCACCGTGCCCGGGTCTAAAACAACGAGCTTGTCTGTTGCCCGGGTTTTGACCCCGTTGCCTGCCAGTCACTGTGCCCGGCCCTAAAACAACAGGCTCTCGTCCCCACCCGGGTTCTGACCCCGTAGCCCGCCAGTCACTTCGCCCGGGTCTAAAACAACGAGCTCCGCGTGTTGCCCGGGTTTTGACCCCGTAGCCAGCCAGTCACCTTGCCCGGCCCTAAAACAACAGGCTCTCGTCCCCACCCGGGTTCTGACCCCGTTGCCAGCCAGTCACTTCGCCCGGGTTAGAGCCGCGTCGTGCTGCGCATCGCACCCGGCTCCGCCTTGCGTCACTGGGTTGTCTTCGGGCGGGCTTCGTGCACGGTCTTGCGTACCCGCCCGGCTCTCGCCGCCGTCGCAGGCCGTTCACTGCGCGGTCGTGGTCCAGGGGGCGACGGGTCTACGTTCGCCCGGCCCCGTGGGCTCCGGAACTCACCGCACCCACCACCCAGAAGCCCGCTCTCCTCCCCCTCCCTGCTCGCGAGTTGTCCGCCGGCCCCGTGGGCTCCGGAACTCACCGCACCCACCACCCAGAAGCCCGCTCTCCTCCCCCTCCCTGCTCGCGAGTTGTCCGCCGGCCCCGTGGGCTCCGGAACTCACCGCACCCACCACCCAGAAACCCGCTCCGCCTCCCTCTCCCTGCGCGCGAGTTGTCCGCGAGTTATCCACATCGCGGTCGTTATCCACAGGTCGTGCGGTGGGCCGTTTGGTGGAGTACGCGTGGGGTGGGGTTACGTTCGCCCCAGCGGGGCGGGCTCTGGGCCCCCACCGAAAAGAGGTCACCGTGTCGCGAACTCGCCGCCGCCCCAGTCGCTCACCGCCGCCACCCCACTCGCCGGGCCTCGCTCACCCCCTCGGCCGGGAGCCCGTCGCCTCCGCCGCCGCTTCCACGTGCTCTTCCCCGTACGCGGTGCGCACGCCCGAGAACGACAGGCCGGAGGCCTCGGCGAGGGCTTTGAGGGTGTAGGGGCGGGGGGCGACGAATTCGCGGGCGTAGGCCAGGAGCTTGCGGATGTCGTTCTCGGCGGCTTCGCGGCGGGCGCGGGACTCCTCCAGTGCGGCGAGGAGGGGGTCGACGCCGCCGCGGTCCCAGGCGACGCGGAGGTCGGCGATGAGTTTTTCGCGGCGGGCGGACACGTCCTGGAGCAGGGCGGTGTAGTACTCGGCGACGGCGGGGATGCGGACGTCGCCGGGGGGTTCGGGGCGGGGGTGGAGGATGGCGGCGATGTCGTCGAGGATGGCGTAGGCGCTACGGTCGCTCATGTTCGCAGTGTACGCAACTAGTTGCGACTATCGCAACTTTGGAGGGGCCACTCCCCGGGAGTGGCCCCTCTTATCCACAGGACGTGTGGACAACCTTGTGGAATGCGCCTGTTTTCTGTGGAGAACGTGTGGACAGGCTGTGGAGGGTGTGTGGACTACTGCTCGTCGAGCGAGTTCACGACCTTGATCTCGATGCTCGACTGGTTGGGCACCGAGCCGTCCTTGAGGGTGCGGTCGCCCAGGACCCGCGAGGTCTCCGGGTCGAGGATCAGCTCCCAGCGGGCGCCGGTCGCGGTGAACTCGATGCCGAGGGCGACGCCCACGCGGCCGAGGTAGTCGGTGACGGTGCCGTCGGTGCGGGTGACGCCCTTCAGTTCGGCGAGGGCCGCCCAGATCAGGGCCCGCTTGGCGGGGGTGGCCGCCGTCTGGGCGAGGGTGAGCAGGTTTTTGGCGGTGAAGCGGAAGATCTGCCCGTCCTGGTAGTCGCGCTCGGCGAGGAACTCGGGAGTTCCGGGCGTCAGGCGGAGGGGCCCGGTGCCGCGCTGGCCGTCGTGATCCCAGCGGATGGCCGCCAGCCACTCCGCGCGCCACTGCTCGGCGATGGCGGCGGGGTCGCCGGTGAGGGCGTCGAGGTAGGCGGGACTGGGGTCGAGGAAGGTGAGGGCGGGCAGGGCCTCGTCGGGGAAGACGTTGGCGTAGGGGGAGCCGTCGTCGGCGAGGCCGGACTCCTTCTTGTCGGCCATCTGCCGGAACGGGTCGTTCCAGGTCCGCCACTCGAAGGGGGACAAGGTGGTGGTGAGCTCCTTGAAGCCGGTGCCCTGGACGTGCTCCAGGATGTACTGCCCGGGCTGGAGGGTGGTCGCCTCGCCGGTGGCCGCCTTCATGGCGAAGTAGGCCAGCACGGTCCGGGCGTCGGCATTCGGCGCGAGGGCCTCCTGCGTGACGGAGGTGTCGGGGCCGGGTGCGGCGGTGGGGTTGCCGGGTCCGGCCAGGGCGAAGGCGCCCACGGCGATGGCGGCCACGACGGGTCCGCCGATGAGGCCGAGGCGCTTGGGGGTGAAGAAGGTCTTGCGGGTCACGGTGCGTCCTTTCAGGAACTCCGCGCGCATGGACGCCAGGCGCTGCGGGGATGGTGCGTCGGTGTCGTCGCGGAAGGAGGCGACGAGGCGCAGGTCGTGGTCGTCGGTCATGACGCGCTCCGGTTCGGAAGTGAACGGGTCAAGTGGGTGCGGACGGTGTTCCGGGCCCTGCTGAGCCGCGAGCGGACCGTGCCGTCCGGGATCGACAGCGCGGCCGCGATCTCGGGGTAGGACAGGTCGGCCACGGCGAACAGCAGCAGCACGTCCCGCTGCTTCGCGGGCAGGGCGGCGAGCGCGCCGGCCAGCGCACGTGAGGACATCGACGCCTCGACCCGGTCGAGGCTGCGGTCGGTGCCGTCGGTGGTGGCCAGCGGGTCGACACCGGTGCGGGCGAGCATCTTGTAGGCGCGGGCCTCGTCACGGCGATGGCGCCGCAGGAGGTTGGTGCAGATGCCGTAGAGCCACGGCAGTGCCTGGCCCCGGGCGGGGTCGAAGCGGTGCCGGGCGCGGAACGCCGTCAGGTACGTCTCGGAGACCAGGTCGTCGGCCAGGTCGGCGCCGACGCGGCGGGCGCAGTAGCGATGCAGAGCCGCGGCGTGCCGGTCGAACAGGACGGTGAAGCCGTCGGGGGAGCCGGAGACGAGCTCGGCGTCGCCCACGGCCTCGGGCGTCCTGGCGCGGGCGGTGCCTCGCGCCGCCCTCAGGGGCGTCGGGTTGGCGGGAATGGTCGTCACACCCGGTACTTGCCCGCCCGGGCGGTCAGGGTTCCACCGTCTCGGTCAGCCGGGCTTGCGGCCGGTCCACAGCAGCCCGGCGGTGCCCTCGGCGACGCGGTCCTCGTAGACGCCGACCTTGTAGGTGATCAGCTTCAGGGCCTCCTGGAGCTGGTCCATCTGGGTCAGGACGCGTTCCTGGTGCTCCTGGAGGATCGCCAGGCGCTCGCGCTCGTTGCCGGGGCCCTGTTTGGCGAGGGCGACGTAGGCGCGGATGGCGTCCATGGGCATCCCCGAGGCGCGGAACTTGGTGATGACCTGGTTGAGCCAGTCGACGTCGTCGGAGGTGTAGACGCGGCGGCCGTTGGCGTCGCGCGTCGGCGGCGTCACGAAGATGCCCTCGCGCTCGTAGAAGCGCAGGGTGTGCACGGACAGGCCGGTCCGTTCGGCGACCTGGCCGATGCTGAAGCGCTCGATCACCTGCGTCATGGCGGCAACCCTACGCCCGGTCCGGGCTCAGGAGCGTTGCCGCAGGTAGCGGTCGAAGTGGGGGACGGTGAAGGCGACCACGCCGCGTTCCTCGGCGAAGATCAGGCCCTTCTTGATCAGCGAGTCGCGGGCCGGGGACAGGCTCGACGGTTTGCGGCCCAGGACGCGGGCGACCTCGGCGGTGCTCACCGACTCGGCCAGGGACGTGGCGGTCAGGTCGGCCATCGCGCGCATGTACTCGCGTTCGGCGGGTGTGGCGCGCTCGTAGCGGGACCCGAAGAAGCCCACGCCCAGCTCGGCCTCGGCGGCGGGCGCGGCGACCCGCACGTCCTCGGCGGTGATGGGCGCGACGGGGGCGTGGTCCCAGGTGGCCTTGCCGTAGGCCTGCACGAAGTACGGGTAGCCGCCGGAGTGCTCGAACAGCGCCGCCAGGGCCTCGGCGTCGAAACCGGCGCCCTCCTTCTCGGCGGGGAGCGTCAGCGCGAGCGCGGCGTCGTCGGCGGTGAGCCGGTCGATGCGCAGGTAGGTGAACAGCCGCTCGGAGTAGGACTTCTGCGCGCTCAGCACCGCCGGCAGGTGCGGCAGGCCCGCGCCGACCACGATGAGCGGCGTGCCCGCCTGGGACAGCTCGTGGCAGGCCGCGCACAGCGCCGAGACGTCGGCGGGGGTGAGGTCCTGCATCTCGTCGATGAACACCGCCAGGCCGGTGCCGACGTCGGCGGCGATCTCGGCGGCGTCGGTGAACAGCTCGACCAGGTCGATCTCGATGTCGCCGGAGTCGGCGCGGCCGGTCACGTCCGGGGCGTCGATGCCGGGCTCCCAGCGCTCGCGCAGCTTCGCGCCCGCGGGGTTGCTCTTCAGCGCGAAGGCCCGCAGCGTCGACAGGAACGCCTCCACGCGCTCCGGCGCGCGGTGCCGGGTGCCCAGTTCCCGGACGGCCATGTGCAGCGCGCCGGACAGCGGCCGCCGCAGCGACTGGTCCGGGCGCGCCTCGATCTTGCCGGTGCCCCACAGCTTCGCGATCGCCTGCGAGCGCAGCGCGTTCAGCAGGACCGTCTTGCCCACGCCGCGCAGCCCGGTCAGCACCAGTGAGCGCTCGGGGCGGCCGTGCGAGACCCGGTCCAGGACCACCTCGAAGGCGCGCAGCTCACGCTCGCGTCCCGCCAGCTGCGGCGGCCGCTGCCCGGCCCCGGGGGCGTACGGATTGCGCACGGGATCCATGGTCTGGGAGCGTATCGGGAACTATTGGCCGGACGCTATACACGCGCCGGTGATAAGGTCGCCCGGTCAGTTCTTCCACGCTCACGCAAAGGGTGAGGCCATCGATGCGGGTCGCCGTCTAGGCCACCGGCACGAACCGCGGCGGTGATCGCCGTCCGGTGGCGAGTCCACCTTCCCGGGCTTCCGCACGCCCGAAATCCGTGAGCGAAAGGTTCTTCCCACAGTGGACAAGTCCATTCAGGACTACACGCGCGCCAACGTCGCCCAGGGCGGCCTCGGCGTCAACGTCGGCCCCTTCTTGTGCCGCTTCGACCCCGACAGCGCGATTCCCGGCCTGAACTACGCGATCCCCGCCGACGGGGCCGCGCCCACCGCCGGCGAGCTCGGCGAGCTCCATGCGGCCTTCGCCGAGCGCGGGCGCACCCCGCGCTTCGAGTTCGTGCCCAGCCGCTCGCCGCGGCTGGCCGCGATCCTCGAAGAGCACGGCTACACCGTGTCCCACCGGGGCCGGATCATGGCCACCGAGGCCGTCCTCGACGTTCCCGCGCCCGAGGGCGTGACCATCGTCGACGCCCTCGACGAGGACGCCTGGTACGGCGCGGCGGCCGTCCAGTTCCCCGCCTTCGGCGAGGCGGTGCCCGGCCGGGAGGGCGCGATCTCCTGGAAGCGCCGCTCGGTGTCGCGCGGCGGGGCCGTCGCGGTGGCCCTCGTCGACGGCGAGTACGCCGGGGCCGGTGAGTACACCCCACCCATCGGCGGTGTCTGCGAGGTCGCCGGGATCGCCGTGGGCGAGAAGTGGCGGCGGCGCGGCATCGCCTCGGCGATCACCGCCCACCTCACCCGCCGCGCGCTGGGCGAGGGCGTCCGCACCGCCTGGCTCGATCCCGCCGACGAAGGCGCGCAGCGTGTGTACGCGCGCGCCGGGTACGTCTACGTCGGTGAGTCGCTGCACATGACCCGCTAGCGGGTCACGACGGCCGCCTGCGCACCCAGTAGGCGGCCGTCAGCACCAGCACCGCCGGGCCCCACAGCAGCAGCGGCGCGTAGCAGGCGTAGAGGATCCCGAGCTGCCACGCGCTGCCGTGGAAGCCCGGGCCGTGCCCGCCCAGGGCCCACCAGCAGAACACCAGGACGCCGATCCCCCCGAGCACCGCCGGGACGACGGCCACCGGGCGCGGGATCGTCCGCCCCCGCAGCCACGGCACCCACCGGGGCACCCGCTCACCCCACGGCCGCACCAGGCCCAGGGTGAGCAGGCCCAGGCCCTCGGTCACCAGGCTGAGGGTGGGGATGTAGAAGTACTCCCACCAGTGCATCGGCTCGTCCCCGGCGAGCAATGGCACGCCCGCGACGAGGAGGATCCGCCACACCCCCGAGGGCAGCACCATGAACGGGACGGCGTGCGCGAGCCGGTTCGCCCAGCGCGGGACGGGACGGGCCGTGGCCGGCTTGGCCGCGGCGGGTTTCGCGGGAGCGGTGAGGGTTGCCATGGGACGAGCCTCGCCGAGCGGGTGGGGGTACGGCGTCACCTCGGGGAGGGGACCGGGTCCCCCGGGCGGGGGAACGCGACCCCGCGCCCGCTCGGCCCGGCGGCCCATCGCGCGGGCTCGCGGACGACCGGTGCCGGGTGGTGGGCGGCTCGCGCGCTTCCGGCGGGAGGGTGAGGCGCGATCGCGGCTCTCACGGCCACACCGGGTCCCCGGCCCGGCGAGGGCGGCCCGGCCGCCTCACGTTGCGGGAGGCAAGGGACCCCACCGCACGAAGGCCCACCCGGGCACCGGCGTCCGGCCCGGTGCCCGTCACGGCCTCGGCTCACACCGTCCAGCACACCCCGGCTCAGGACGCCACGTACGGCCGCGCCGTCCGCGCCTCCCGCAGCGACTCCGCCCACCACTCCAGCTGGTCGAGCAGCGCCGCCAGCGCGGCGTCCACCTTCTCCGCGTCGTGCGGCTGCCCGTCGGCGTCGAAGCGTCCCCACGCGCCGTGGAAGCTGACGGTCTCGCGGATGGTCACCGCGTGCAGTTCGGCGAAGACGGGCCGGAGGGCCTCCACCGCGCGCAGGCCGCCGGAGATGCCGCCGTAGGACACGAAGGCGACGGGCTTGCCGCGCCATTCGGCGCCGACGGAGTCGATGGCGGTCTTGAGCGGCCCGGGGAACGAGTGGTTGTACTCGGGGGTGATGACGACGATGGCGTCGGCGGCGCCGATGCCGGCGGTGAAGCCGGGACCGGGCGCGACCTCGGCGAGGTCGACCTCGTCCAGCTTCAGCTCGGGACGGCGGCCGGCGCGGTCGATGAACCAGTTCTTCACCACCGGCGCGAACCGCCCGTCGCGGACGCTGGCGATGATGACGGCGAGGCGGTACGGCTCATGGGTCATGGCTGGGTTCCCTCCGGGAGGCACACCGGCGTTCACCGGCTGGAGGGAACGCTAAGACCTCAACTTGACTTCAGGTCAAGTCCCGGCGCCCAGGACGGCGGTGAGCAGCACGACCGTGTCGTCGGTGGCGGTCAGCCCGTGCCGCTCCTGCGGGATCGGGTAGAGCTGCCCGGGGACGAGGTCGGCGTCACCGGAGGCCGCGGTGACGCGGACGCTCCCGTACAGCACCTGGAGACTGGCGGCCTCGGGCGCGTTGTGTTCGGCCAGGGACGTCCCGGCGGTCAGCGCGATGATCGTCTGCCGCATCGGCCCCTCGTGGACCAGCAGGTGCGCGCTGCGTCCGTGCGGGTCGGCGGCGGCCTTCTCCAGGTGCTCGCGGATGAGCAGCGGCAGATCGTTCATACGGGCCTCCTTCGCCTCATGGTCGCAGTTGCCCCGGCCCGCGGGGGCCGAAACTTCACACGTCGGTGAGGGCCCGCAGCCGCGCCTCGCCCGCCAGGCGCGCCCGCCACGGCCCGTCGGGCGTCTCGGGCCCGGTCTCCACCGCCCACCGCAGCGCCGCCGCGACGGTGTCGGCGCCCGGGGGCGTGCCCATCGCGAGCGCGGCCGCCTCCAGCAGTTCCCGGTCGACTTCCCACATCTGTGACATGCCCGAACAACGCGCCAGCGGCCCCGGAGGTCACGCCGTGCGCCACTTTCGCGGCGGGCGCGGGCCCGTCCGACCATGCGCCGTTCCCCGTACGGGTGGACCCGGGTCACCCCGTCGGGCGGGATGTCCGGCCCGCACGCATACGTCCCAGCTTTCGCCCAGGTTCGGTCGTGTACTGTCCATCGCTGACGCACCCCCGGCAGACCTCCCCGGCGAGTACGCCCCGGCCACGACGGAGTCCGCACCTCGTGCATTCCCTGCAGACGAACACCGGCTCCGCGCCCGCGATCCCGCTCCCCGCTTCGGCCTTCTCGCGCGCCCGCGCCTGGCTGTTCGGTGGACGGCGCCGCCGGTTCGCCATCACCCTCGCCGTGGTGCTGGGGACGCTGGTCGCGGTCAACATCCTGCGCAGCTTCGGGCCGGTCAACTCCGGCCTCATCGCCGGGCCGATCGCGGCGGTGGCGCTCATCGTCCTGGCCCGCAAGCACGGGCTGACCTGGACCGACCTGGGCCTGGGCCGCCGCAACTGGCTGCGCGGCGCGCTGTACGCCCTGGCGTCGGTGCTGGTCGTGGGCGGCGTCTACGCCATCGCGATCGCGCTGCCGTTCTCGCGGATGGCCTTCGTCGACAGCCGCTACCAGCTGCATCCGGGCGCGGCGTTCATGACCGCCTTCGTGTTCATCCCGATCGGCACGATCCTCCTCGAAGAGGTCGCGTTCCGGGGTGTGCTGTTCGGCCTGGTCCGCCGCCACCGGGGCATCGCGTGGGCGTCGTCGGTGTCCTCGCTGCTGTTCGGGGCGTGGCACATCCTGTCGTCGCTGAACCTGGGCGCGCGCAACAAGGCCGTCACCTCGGTCCTCGGGACGGGCGAGATCGCCAAGATCGCGGTGCTGGCCGGGGTCGTGCTGTTCACGGGACTGGCCGGTCTGCTGCTGTGCGAGCTGCGCCGCCGCAGCGGCAGCCTCCTGGCCGCCGCCGGGCTGCACTGGGCGACCAACGGGCTCGGCGTGATCGCGGTGGCCGGGCTGTTCGCGCTCACCACCTAGACCTTGGGGCACGAAAAACCCCGCCGGACCGCGTCCGGCGGGGTTCTCCATGTGGCTTCTAAGCCTCCAGCATGTCGTGCCGGATCACGTTCTGGTCCCGCGCCGGGCCCACCCCGATGACCGAGATGCGCGTCCCGCACAGCTCTTCGAGGCGCTCCACGTAGGCCTGCGCGTTCTTCGGCAGGTCCTCGAAGCGGCGCACGGCGGAGATGTCCTCGCTCCAGCCCTCGTGGAACTCGTACAGCGGGGTCGCGTGGTGCAGCGCGGTCTGCGTCATCGGCATCTCGTCGAAACGCTCGCCGTCGATCTCGTAGCCCACGCAGACCGGGACCTTCTCCAGCGCCGACAGCACGTCGAGCTTGGTCAGGAACAGGTCGGTGATGCCGTTGACGCGGACGGCGTAGCGCCCGATGACCGCGTCGAACCAGCCGCAGCGGCGCTCGCGGCCGGTCGTCGTCCCGTACTCGCCGCCGACCTTCAGCAGGTGCTTGCCGTTGTCGTCGAACAGCTCGGTCGGGAACGGCCCGGCGCCGACGCGCGTGGTGTAGGCCTTGATGACGCCGATGACGCGGTCGATGCGCGTCGGGGGGATGCCCGCGCCGACGCAGGCGCCACCGGTCGTCGGGTTCGACGACGTCACGAACGGGTAGGTGCCGTGGTCGACGTCCAGCAGCGTGGCCTGCGCGCCCTCCAGCAGGACGTACTCGCCGCGCGTGAGGGCCTTGTCCAGCAGCAGCCGCGTGTCGTCGATGTACGGGATCAGCCGCTCGGCGTAGCCCATGTACTCCTCGACGACGGCGTCGATGTCGATCTTCTTGCGGTTGTAGACCTTGACCAGGACCTGGTTCTTCTCCCGCAGCGCCAGTTCCAGCTTCTGGCGGAAGATCTTCGGGTCCAGCAGGTCCTGCGCCCGGATGCCCATGCGCCCGACCTTGTCGGCGTACGTGGGCCCGATGCCGCGCCCGGTGGTCCCGATGCGCGCCGAGCCCAGGTAGCGCTCGACGACGCGGTCCAGCGCCCGGTGGTGCGGCATGATCAGGTGCGCGTCGGCGGAGATCTTCAGCAGCGAGACGTCCACGCCCCGCGCGGACAGGCCGTCCAGCTCGTGCAGGAGGACCTTCGGGTCGATCACCACGCCGTTGCCGATGACCGGCACGCAACCCGGGGTCAGCATCCCGGTGGGCACGAGGTGGAGCGCGTACTTCTCGCCGTCCGGCGTGACCACCGTGTGCCCGGCGTTGTTGCCCCCCTGATAGCGGACGGTGTACTGCATCCGCTCGCCGAGGAGGTCGGTGACCTTACCTTTGCCCTCATCGCCCCACTGGGTTCCGACGAGCACGATCGCTGGCATATCTTCGCCTTCCCGGGTGACACCCGATTACCGAGTCAGGGTAGTCGGGCTCCTGATCACGCCGACAACCCGGTGGGTACCAAGGTCCGCGCCGTCCACGATACGGACGCCCGCCGTTCACCGCGCATGATCCGCGTCACCGGGTCGGGTATACACGACGGGGTGCACCGCCACCCCCTCGGCGCGATCCGCGCCTACGACCGCTGGCTGCGCGACGAGTTCGTGGCCATGAACACCGTCCTCGAAGAGCACTACTTCACCCGGCGCGCCGACATCCTGCCCGGCCACGAGGACGTCCGCGCCTCGCTCCTGCGCGACGGGGCGTCCCTCATCGCCGCGATCACCACCCTGCCCGACGACCCCGCCGAGCGCTACGCCCTCCTCGGCGCCGTCGGCTACCACGCCGCCGCCTGCGCCCGCCACGAGACCGGCGAGCCCGCCGACCTCGCCCCCGAGTGGTCGCTCCTGCGCCGCCTGGGCACCTCCCTGGGCGTGGCACCGCGCTACACCTTCGCCCACCAGGCCCTCTACAACCCCGCCGCCGGCGACGCCTTCTGGACCTTCACCTCCATCCCCGACGAGCGCGTCTTCATCACCCGCAACGGCCAGGCCGTCCTCGCCTACCAGCGCGCCGCGGCGGCCCTGCGCCGCGTCCCCGCGATGGGCGTGTCCAACCCCGTGGCCACCTACCTGCTGGAGGACGCCGTGGCCGCCCTCGGCGACGTCCTGCGCTTCAACCGCGCCCTGGCCGCCGAACTGGACCCCGACCGCTTCTATTACTGCCTGCGCCCCTACTTCAAGACCCACCGCGTCGGCCGCGTCGAATACCGCGGCACCAACGCCGGCGACTTCGCCGCCATCAACGAACTCGACCTCCTGCTGGGCCTGTGCGACCCCGCCGACCCCTTCTACCAGGAGATCCTCGCCGAAAAAGAGCCGTTCCTGCCGCCGGGCGACGCGGCCACCATCCAGTCCGCCGTCCGCACCGAGCCTCTCCTCTCGCGCTTCCTGCGCGAAGCCGCCGACGGCGTTACACCCGTCCTGGCGGAGAACGCGCGCCTGTACCTGGCGGCCTGCCGCGCGCACGGCGCGGCGTACGCCTTCCACCACGGCCGCCTGGTCACGCCGTTCCTCGTCGCGAAGGCCCCCACCGCGGAGACCGACGGAGTGACGGCGAGCGGGCCGCCGCTGGAGGCGGTGGTGGGGATGCTGGCCCGGCTGAGCGACCTGCGGGCGGGGCGGAAGAAGGACGGGACGGCTTGGGAGGGGCTGGAGAGGCTGCGGGAGTTGGTGGGGTAGGGCGTTACGAAAGTGGTTATGCGCGGTCAGCGATCCGGAGCTCCTGACCAGCAGAAACACCTCACGCAGCGACCGTGTGCTCCCAAATGGTGTGCGAATTGCAGCTGATAGCATGAAGTCGTCGCGGTGATGTGCGCCCACGAACGGAAAGCCCCGAAGATTCGGGGCTTTTTTCATGCCCTGAGCCCGGTCAGATGACCGGGCTTTTCGCTTTCCCGAGGTTGCCAGGTGACGATCCACATCCAGCTCGACGCCAAGACGATGGCGATCATCCTGATCGCCCTGCTGCTATTGAGCGCCACACTCGGCCTGCTTCGCATCGCCCGACGCACGGGCCGAAAGGAGCCGGGAGCGCGATGAGCAAGAAATCCGACCCGATCGCCGCCCAAATCGCCGATCTCGCGGACCGCCGCAGCGCCTTGATCAGGTTTTTCGGGCCCTCCACCAAGATGCTCATCGAGTACTGCCTCGACGGCGTCTCGGTCGCCGACATCGCCAAACGCCACCGCATGCCCCTCGACAAGGTCGACACGCTCGTCCGCCGACGGCTGGAGGTGGGCGGGCGTGGCGCGGCCGGGCGCGAGTTCATACGCGCACTCGGCCGTGAAGACGCCGTGGGCTGCCTCGAAGAACTCGCCCTGGCCCTCACCGGGTCACCGATGTGCGCGCACTGTCGGCGCGGCTTTGCATGGAACACGGCGGGTCGGCCCGCCGTCTACTGCGGCGGCAGCTGTCGTCAAGCCGCGTGGCGCCGCCGCCGCGCGCAGCCCGGGTACGAACCGGTCGAGCTTCGACTGCCCGAACCACGCGAGGTCTCGCCCGGGGAGATGGCCCGGATCCTGGCGGGGAGGAACAAGGGTTTCCTCGATGAGCTGCTCTTCTTGGAGCGGTACGAACGTGGCGAACACCCCTCCCTCGCCGGTGTGCGCGAACGCCGCCATCGGCGTGCCTGCCGTCCTCTACGCGTTTGGGAATCCGACGGCGACTTCCGTCGCCTCACGATCGGCCGTCTCTACGATTGGGCGTTCCTCGAAGCCGTCGGCCGCCCGCGCTGTCCATCGAGCCGCACACACGAGTTCTACGAACTCTCTGCCTACGAGAAGGCCGAGGAAGTCGCCACCCGCATCCGCATCGGCGAGCCCGGCGACTGGCGCGAACTCGATCTCCTCACCCCATGACCCGCGCGACTCCCGCCCACCCGCCCCGATCCGCCCCTTACACCCCGGCCTACCCTCACCCCGTGGACATCATCCTCCTGCGCCTCGCCGACGGCAGCCCCAGCTGCGGACCCCGGACGCCCGCCCTGGCCTGCGCCGACGCGCTCAAGGCGGGTGGCGCCACCGTGCGGCACGAGGAGGCGATCGACGACGCGGGCATCGACGCGGTCCTGGAAGAGGTGATCGCCTCGAACACGCCGCTGGTCCTGGCCGCCGACACCGACGCGCAGGTGCGCGGCGTGTGGCGGCGGGCGGTGCGGCTGCTCGCGCCGCCGCCGAGTCAGCGGCCCGACGACCTGCCGGCCGGGCGCACGGTCCCCGATCTGCCCGCGATGGCGATCCTGCCGCTGGCGCAGACCCCGGACCTGGTCGCCGAGCTGGGCCTGCCCGCCACGCCCGAGGCGGTCGCCGAGGCCGTCCTGGCCGGACGCACGCAGCGCATCGACCTGCTGCGGCACGACGGCGGCTCCGCCACCGTGCACGGGGTGCGGCTCGGCGGGGGCGACACGCCGTGGCACGGCAAGGTCGCCGTGGACGACCTCATCCTCGCCGACGGCAAGCAGCGCCTGCTGACCGTCGTGGTGGCCAACGCGTCCGGATACGCCAGTGTGGACGGTCTGCCGCTGGCCGAACCCGACCCGCTCGACGGGCTGCTGGACGTGGCCGTGGCGGTCCCCGTCGTCAAGCGCGGCCTGCTCAGGAACAAGGTGCGCGTCGAGGTGCGGCGCGCCCGGGGACGCGCGGTCGCGATCACCCCCGACGCCGAGATCCCCTATATCGACGACGGCGTGATCGGTACTCTCGCCCGCAAAAGGACATGGTGGACGGAGAAGCACGCCGCCGCCGTCTACATCGGCCACACGATGTGAAATCACTACTTCGGGTCACGGCTCGCGGTCGCGCTGTACTGTTTGCTGAATAGCCGCCAACTGGCGACAATCGGCAGGTACCAGCAGACTCTTTGGCGAGGAGCGCCCGGTGGACACGCCGCACACCGAGCACGGGGCCCAGCAGCACGCCGCCCAGGGACAGGTCGACATCGACGAGGGCACCACCGTCCAGTGGTCGCCGTTCGGTCCGCCGCCCGCGCAACCGGCTCCCCCGCAGCACGCCGCGTACCCGCCGGTGGCGCACCCGTCGCTGGACGAGGCCACCGACCCGATCCCGGCGGTCGCCACGCAGCAGCACCCGCAGATGCCGCAGCCGCAGGTCTACCACCCGCAGGGCTTCGGCCAGCCCTACGCCGAACCGCAGGCGCAGCCGCCGCAGTACTACCCGGAGCCGCAGGCCCAGCAGTACTACCCCGAGCAGCCGCCGCAGGCGCATTACCCGCCCTCGCAGGAGCTGGTCCCCTACCCCGACACGCCGGGCTCGCTGGACCGTCCCGCCGTCACCGCCGACGACTTCGCCCGGCGCCGCGCGGTCAAGCCGCCGCAGCCGGTGGCGACGATGGGCCTGCGCGCCGTCCTGCGCAAGGGCAGCTTCGGCGCGATCAAGATGGCCCCGGGCCGCAAGGAGCAGGACGTCACGCGCGCCACCGAGATGGTGCGCCGCAACTTCGGCGGGCTGCGCCAGGTCACCGTCATCAATCCCAAGGGCGGCGCGGGCAAGACCGTCGCGGTGCTGATGCTGGCGATGACCTTCGGGCAGCGGCGCGGCGGCTACGTCCTGGCCTGGGACAACAATGAGACCCAGGGGACGCTGGGCATGCGCGCCCAGCAGGACTTCCACGTCCGCACCGTCCGCGACCTGCTGCGCGACATGGAGCAGTTCCGCGGCCCCACCGGACGCGTCGGCGACCTGTCGCAGTACGTCCGCGCGCAGGGCGAGGCGATGTTCGACGTGCTGGCCTCCGACGAGTCGGCCACCGCGGGCGAGATGCTCACCTCGGCGGCCTTCGGGGAGATCCGCGAGATCGTCTCCCGCTTCTACAAGCTCATCGTGGTCGACACCGGCAACAACGTGCGCGCCCACAACTGGCAGTCGGCGATGGACGCCACCGACCAGCTCGTGGTCACCATGTCCGCCCGCAACGACTCCGCCGAGACCGCCGCGCGCGCCCTGGACCACCTGGAACAGACCGGCCGCCAGGACCTCGTCCGCCGCGCGGTGACGGTGGTGTCGATGCCCGCGCACCGCAAGGACCTGGACCTGCCGGCCGTCCAGCGGCACTTCGCCGCGCGCACCCGGCAGGTGCTGCTGGCGCCCTATGAGCGACTGCTGGACTCCGGTGAGCCCATCCGCTACGGCCTCCTGTCACAGGCCACCCGCGACGCGTGGCTGAAGATCGCCGCCGCCGTCTCCGAAGGACTCTGACCTCCCCAAGGACCGACCCCTCAAAGGACCCTGATGCTCATAGCCGTCATAGGCATCGACGGCGCGGGAAAGACCTCGCAGGCCCACGACCTCGCCGGGTGGCTGCGCGCCTGGGACTGGCCGGTCCGCTACGTCCCCAACCAGACGCTGCTGCCGGTCCGGCGCGCGCTGGACCGCATCGCCGTCGAGGACGGCCTGCGCGACCACACCGAGCTGCTGGACGCCGACACGATGCGCCTGCTGGCGGCGGGCGCGCGCCTCGCGCAGCTGCACGACGCGCTGTCCGATCCCGCGCCGGTGACCGTCGTCGACCGCTACACCTACTGCCAGTACGCCGCCGCGCGCGTCCTGGGCGCGGGCAACGAGGACGTGCTGCGCCGCCTCAACCGCGAGCTGCCCACCCCCGGCCTGGTGCTGTACCTGGACATCGAGCCCGAGGAGGCGCGCCGCCGCATCAAGCTACGCGGCGTCGACGACGAGAGCCTGGAGTTCCTGGAGGGCTTCCGCGACGCCTACCGCTCCCTGCCCGAGTACGGCGGCTTCACCCACATCGACGCCAACGGCGGTTTCGACGACGTCCAGGCGCGCCTGCGCGAGGCCGTGCGGGCGGCGCTGGCCGACTAGCCTCGGCCGGATGCATCCCCCACGCCTGCAAGAGATCGCCGCCGAGATCGACCACCTCGAAGCCACCGGCGCCGACCCGGCGCGACTGGCCGCCGGGATCACCGGCCTCCTCCACGCCACCCTGGCCCGCACCAGACCGCCCGGCCTCCGCGTCCGCGAGAAGGCCCTCGCCTACGTCGTCCGCGACGGCCGGCTCCTCGTCTTCACCCACCCCGATCACCCCCTCGCGGGCCTCCAGGTCCCGGCGGGCGGCATCGAGGACGGCGAGCCGCCCGCCGAGGCGGCGCTGCGCGAGGTCCGCGAGGAGACCGGCGTGGAGGGGCGCGTCGTGGCGTCCCTGGGCGTGTTCGAGTACGACATGCGGCCCTACCGGGACGAGGTCCAGCGCTGCCACGTGTTCCACGTCGAGCCCGAGGGCTCGGTCCCCGAACGCTGGCGCGGCGGCGAGGACGGCATCGCCTTCGAGTGCTTCTGGATCCCCGTGCGCGACGGGCACGTCCTCGCCGGTGGGCAGGGCAGCCTGCTGGGACGGCTGCCCTAGAGCGGCCAGCCGAGTTCGCGCAACGCCCGCTCCAGCCGCTCCCGGCCGGCGCGGGTCTTGAGCGCGTGCAGACGCCGGCCGTCGGCGTCCCTGAAGACCGCCTCGCGGCCCACGGTCACCGAGGCGACGGCCTCGCGGGCGAGGAAGCGCGAGCGGGTGGCGTACGTCCACGTGAGACGGTCGGCGGAGACCTCGACGGACCGCGGGCGCACCTTCGTGGCCCGGTAGAAGGCGACGGTGAAGCCGAAGGAGGCCACCCCGAGCCCGCCGCTCCAGCCGCCCTTGGGCAGGTCGTAGGAGTCCCACAGGACCCCGCGCACAAGCACGAGAGCGGCGAGCAACCCCCCGATGGCCACGCCGAACGACAGGACCGCCAGCGGCAACCGGCTCGGGCGCCACCAGTTCGACAGCCGCGCCGCCTCCTCCTCGGTGACCAGCGGAACCGAACGGCCGTCGAGATCCTTCTTGCGGATCCGCATCGGCGCGACCGGGACGCCGTGCCAGCCCCATCCGTGCGCGACGGCGGCGTCCCGCACAACGGCCGGATCGAAGCCGTACAACGGCAGCGTCCGCCCCGCGACACTGCTGTTGCCGTACTGCCGCAACACGCAGAACGGGCCGCTCCCCCGCGTGTCGAGCACCCACCCGTGCGCCCTGCGCAACGACTCCCGCAACCCGCCCGGACGAACGAGGACGATCTCAGCGCCGGTGACTTCGAGCGCCGTACCGGTCCGCCGGTCCAGCCACGTCCACGGCGGCCCGCCGGGCGCGGCGGTGAGGACGGTGGGGGAGGCGGGTTCGAGAGGCTTCGGGCCGGGCGGGGATGGGGTGGGTGGCACGGGAGGTGTGGAGGGTGTGGAAGGCACGGCGGGCGTGGTCATCGGGCACCTCGGGGTGGGGTGGAAGCGCGGGGCCGGGCACGAGCCGCGTCAGTCTAATGTGACCCGGCCCACGCCCGTCACGCGCTTTTGGCGGGCTCACCCCGGGCACACCGGCCACTCCTGCCGGGTTCGCCCGTCACTCGCTTTCGCCGGGCCTACCGGGCCGCTCCGGGGACGCCTCAGACGTCCCCTGCGGAGACTGCGGCCCCGTTCGCCATGAACAACACTGGGACGTTGCCCCGCGTGGCCTTCGAGTAAGGACAGAACCGGTGCGCCTCGCGCACCAGCCCGGCGGCCGCCCCGGCGTCCAGCACGGGCAGCGTCACGTCGAGCTCGGCGGCGAGCGCGAACCCGCCATCGTCCTGCTTCACGAGGTGCACCCGAGCATCGATGGCGACACCCGACGCGTCAAGGCCCCCCTTGCGCGCAAGCATCACCAGCACCGACTCGAAACACGCCGCCCATCCGATCGCCAGCAACTGCTCGGGATTCGCCCCATCACCCGATCCCCCGAGCGACTTGGGAAGCGCGAGACGCAGGTCGAGTACGCCATCGGACGTGGCCGCCCGCCCATCCCGCCCACCGGTGACGTGAGCCTCGGCGGTGTAGGCGATGCGATCCGGACCAGGCGCGGGGACAGGGGCGGGAACGTGGACGGGCGCGGGGACAGAGCTGGAAGCTGCGGGGTGGGACATGGGACTCCTCTCTGAGACACCCGACGCTATGAGCCCCGGCGCGCACCCTCAATTCCCGCGAGGGAATCGCCCTTCACTCGCCACCGCGCACCCTCGCGAACCCGAACCCGAACCCGACCCGAAGCGGATTCCGGATCCGGAATCCGCTTCCGCTCCCGCTTCCGCTTTCGCTCCGGCTTTCGCTTCCACGAGGCCTCTCACGCCGCCCACTAAGCCCCCGGCCAACCATTGCAACTCCGGCCTTTCACCGGCCCGCACGCCCTGCATCCCGTGACCGGAACCGGACTCCGCTTCCGCCCACCAAGCCAGCCCCCCAGCCACCTGCCACCCCCTACCGGAACCGGACTCCCCTTCCGCTTCCACAGCCCAACCCGTTCACCCGGCCGCCCCTCCACACCCCACCCGGCCCGGTCCGGCTCGGCCTGGTCCGGCTTGATCTGGTCTGGCTTGATCTGGTCTGGCTCGGCCTGGTCCTCTCATCCTCGACAAGCCATGCGTGGCCCCACTCCAACCCACCCGCCCCGGCCCGGCCCGGCCCGGCTGGCCTGGCCCGGCTTCTCATCCTCGACAAGCCACGTTTGGCCTACTCCACCCCGCCTGGCCCGGCCCACCCACTTGGCCCGGCCCAGCCAGCCGGGCCCGGCCCCGGCCCACCCCGGCCCTCTCAACCTCGACTAGCCATGCGTGCTCGCACCCGTCGCGTCCCGATGCGGAACCGGATTCCGGTTCCACGCCCCACCCGCCAGTCCCGACTAGTCAGCCTCGGCCACGCCGGAACCGGATTCCGCTTCCACAAGCCGTCCCAGCCCCAACCCGCCCACCCCGCCCGGCCCGGTCTGGCCCTGCCCTGCCCTGCCCCGTCCGAGTCTCGCCTGGCCGCGCGTGCCCCACCCCGTGCCGGAACCGGATTCCGGTTCCGGCACACCGCTCATCGGCCCTGACTAGTCAGCCCGGCCCCACCAGAGCCACACCCATCGCCGAGAACCGCCTGCGAACCCGGAACCGGATTCCGCTTCCACAAGCCGCCCCGGCCCTCCAGAGCCACAGCCTCACCCGCCGCCACCGCCACCGCCGGAACCCGATTCCGCTTCCCCTTCCGCGCCCGCCCCACCGGCCCACCCCTCGCCACCCCCTCCTCACCCACCCCGTCCCGCCTCGCGAGACCCGTCCCGGTTGCAGTGACGAACATGACCGGCCCCAACCAGAAAGGTCCCTGCCCATTGGCCGTTTTCCCGTCTAACCTCTCCCGCGTCCCCCTTTCCGGCCGCCCTCACCCGGAGTCCCTCCGTGTCTCGAAACGACACAGCCCGTAACGACACAGCCCGAGACCGCACCCCCCTCCCCCTCTCCTTCTGGCTCATCTGGACCGCCCTCCTGGTCAACAAGCTCGGCGGCTTCGTGATGGTCATGATGACCCTCTACCTCACCAACGCCCGCGACCTCGACCCCGGCACCGCCGGTCTCGTCGTCGGCGCCCATGGCGCGGGCGCGATCGGGGGGATGCTCACCGGTGGTGTCCTCGCCGACCGGATCGGCCGCAAAAAGACGATCGTCCTCTCGATGTTCGCCACCACCGCCGCGTTGCTGGTCCTGGCGTTCGTGGCGAACGTGTTCGCGATCGCCGCGCTGGTCACCGTCCTCGGTTTCGTGAGCGTCATGGCCGGCCCGGCCGCCATCGCGGCGATCGCCGACGTCGTCGTCGAGTCGGAGCGCTCGCGCGCGTTCAACGTCATGTACTGGGCGCAGAATCTCGGCATGGGCGCGGCGGTGCTGCTGGGCGGCTTCCTCGCCTCCTACTCCTTCACCCTCCTGTTCGTGCTGGACGCGGTGGGCGCGGCCGCCGCCGGGCTGCTCGTCCTGCTCGGCGTGCGCGAGTCGCTGGCGCGTTCGACGCCCGGGCGCCCGGTCGACCGCGGCTCGCTGGGCGTGGTCCTGAAGGACCGCCCGTACATGGTCTTCGTGGGCCTGACGTTCGTCCTGGCGCTGCTGTTCGCGCAGTCCAGCAGCATCGTCCCGCTGGCGATGACCGCCGACGGGCTCTCCGAGAAGCAGTTCGGGACGGCGCTGGCCGTCGGGACCGTCCTCGTCGTCCTCGGGCAGCTGGCCGTGCCGCGCCTGATCGACCGCTGGCGCAAGGCGCCGGTGCTGGCGGTGGCGTTCGTCCTGATCGGCGTGGGCTACGGGGGTCTCGCGCTCGCCGACGGGTTCGGCCCGTACGTGGGCTGCGTGGTGGTGTGGACGATCGGGTCGATGCTGGCCGCCCCGCCGAACGCGACGATCATCGCCGAGCTGTCGCCGGGCCCGATGCGCGGCCGCTACCAGGGCGTGTTCAACGTGACCTTCGCCGCCGCCGCGCTCGTCGCGCCCTCGGTGGGCGGCTTCTCGCTCCAGTACCTCGGCGACTGGCACTGGCCGATCGTCGGGCTGCTCGGCGTCGCGGCCGGTATCGGGCACCTCGTCACCGGCCCGGCCAGGGAGAAGGCCGTCCGGGACCGCCTGGCGGTCACCGGCGTGGCGCGTGTAAGCGAACTCACCCGCTAACGACGCGACATCGTGATCAACCCGTGCGTGTAATGGTCGCTGTCCCCCGCCGTCCCTTACTCGCCCGGGAGGTCGACCCATGCGCCGCTGGCTCACCGAGACCGCCGGAGGGCTCCCGCGCACCTTCTGGCACCTGTGGACCGTCACCCTGGTCAACAGTCTCGGCGGCTTCGTCGGGACGTTCCTGACGCTGTACCTGTCGACCGTCCGGCACTTCGACGCCTCGGTCATCGGCGTCATGCTCGGCGGGCTGGGCCTGGGCGCGGTCGTCGGGACGCAGGTCGCCGGCGTCCTCGCCGACCGGTGGGGACGCCGTAAGACGCTGCTGCTGGCCAACGCGATGACGGTGGCGGTGCTGCTGTCGCTGGCGGTGGTGCGCGACGTCGTCGGCATCGGGCTGCTGCTGGTCGTCCTGGGCGCCTCGCAGAACATGGCGCGCCCGGCCTTCTCGGCGATGATCGCCGACCTCATCCCCGCCGCCGAGCGCGTCCGCGCCTACAACCTGAACTACTGGGCGATCAACCTGGGCTTCGCGGGCGCGGCGATCCTGGCCGGTTTCGCCATGAGCCTCACCCCGTGGCTGATCTTCGTGATCAACGCCGGAGCCGTGGCCTCCACCGGGCTGCTGGTCCTGCTGCGGATCCCCGAGACGCGCCCGACGGCCGTCCCGGTCCCCGACAGCACCCGGACGCTCAAGCAGGGCGGCTCCTTCGCGGTGATCCTGCGGGACCGGGTCTTCCTGGTGTTCGTGCTGCTGACCTTCCTCCCGTCGTTCCTGATGTCCTCGCTGGGCGCGCTGCTGCCGCTCCAGGTGACCGCGCGCGGGCTCACCCCCCAGGAGTACAGCTGGATCATCGCCACCAACGGCGTGATCATCGTCTTCGGCCAGCTGTTCATCCCCCGCCTCGTGGACGGCAAGCGCCGCACCCGCGTGCTGGCCCTGGCCTCGCTCTTCTGGGCGGCCGGCGTCGGCGTGACCGGACTGGCCACCGGCGTCCCCGTCTTCATGCTGACCGTGCTCGTGTGGACGATCGGCGAGATGCTCCAGACGCCCGCCAACTCCGCGACCGTCGCCGACCTCTCCCCGGCCGACATGCGCGGCCGCTACCAGGCGATGTTCTCCCTGGCCTGGCAGGCGGCGATGCTGGCCGCGCCCGTCCTCGGCGGCCTCGGGCTGAAGTACCTGGGCGGCATGTGGTGGGCGGTGGCCGCCGCGATCGGCGTCGCCGCGGCGGTCGGCAACCTGCTGGCCGAGCCCTCCCGCACCCGGCGTCTGGCCACGGCCGCGAAAGAACGCGAGCTGACGTCAACGCGGGGTTGACGAATGCGTCCGCGTCAACTTATGGTTGACGCATGAACGCACCTGTGAGGCTCGATGACCTCATCGAGTACGTGAAGACCCAGTCCGGCACGCCCCTGGAGCAGCTGTCCGCGGCGTCCGAGCTCGCCGCACACGTCGGCGAAGTGGCCGATCACCTCATCGGCCACTTCGTCGACCAGGCCCGCCGCGCCGGGGCGTCCTGGAGCGACATCGGCGCCAACATGGGCGTCAGCAAGCAGGCGGTACAGAAGAAGCACACCCCCAAGGAGCCCGGCAGCTTCACCCGCTACACCGCCCGCGCGAAGAGCACCATCACCGCCGCCTCCGCCGACGCCCGGCAAGGTGGGGCCGCCGAAGTCACCGACACCCACGTGATGATCGCCCTCCTCGCCGACCCCCAGAGCCTGGCCGGCCACGCCATCGCCGCCCAGAAGCTCGACGTCGCGGCCCTCACCGCCGAACTCCGCGAACGCCTCCCGGAGAACCCCGAGACCCCGCCCGAGCACATGCCCTTCGGCAAGAGCGCGGTGAAGGTCTTCGAGCTGTCGCTCCGCGAAGCCCTCCGCCAAGGGCACAACTACGTCGGCACCGAGCACATGCTCCTGGCGATGCTCCGCGAGGACCCGAACGCCTACCCGATCGACCTGGCGGCGGCGGAGAAGTGGATCCTCGACGAACTCGCGACGGTCTGGGGGCAGTGAGCCGGGGTTCGGGCTCTGCCCGGTCCTGTACTGCCCGGCCCGTCTCGACTCAACCTGTCTCGACTGGACACGACGCGGCTTGACATGACCCGGCCCGGCCGACCCGGCTGATCCGGCCCGGCTTGATCTGGCCCGTCCCGACCGGCGAACGAGCTCGCGCGGAGCCGCCACCATGGCGGGCGGCTCCGCGCGATTCGCCACTTCGTCACCCCGACCCGACGGCAGGCCATCCGTGCCCCACGGACTCACGGCACCCACGCAAGCCGACGGCCCTCACCGCCACAGTCACCATGCGAGCCACCGGACACCGGCCCCCACCGCCCAGGCAGCTTCAACGACCTCCGCGGCGTCTCCGTCATCCCGGTGCCTTCGACTCCGGCTCCGATCAGGACACCGGCACCGCCCTAGCGGCACTACCCTTCCTAGCCACGGCACGAGAACCAGCCGGGCTGGCAGCAGTGGCGCAAGCCGCCCCCGGCCCGCTACCCCGTGATGTGCTTCCGGAAGCTCCCGCGGTGCATCTCCCGCACCTCCACCGTGATGTGCACCGGCGGCGGCGCGTCCTCCGCGAGGCTCTCGCGCAGCAGCTCCAGCACGAGCTCACCGACGCGTTCGCGGATCTCCTCGGTGCGTCCGTCGAGGAGCCCGAAGTCCACGTGCAGCAGGCGGTCGGACTCCTCGCCCGTGCCGATCACGTACTCGCCGATCGGCAGGAACCGCGTCTTGAAGTCCTGCAGCTTGGCGTTGATCATCGGCGAGGCCGACTCGTGCAGCTTGCGCGCGAATCCGGCGCGGTCGAGGTGCGCTTCGAGGTCGGCGGAGTAGGACACGACGATCTGCGGCATGGTGCTCTCCTCGTGTTCACGAACCGGCGGGGCCGGTCCGGCTCGCTACGGCAGGGTCGCGCGGATCGCGCCGACCGGCACGCCGCGCCCGTACAGGATCGACTCGCCCGCCTTCTCCAGCGCCTCGTTGACGACGCCGAGCCGGGCGAGTCCGGCGACGGTGACCGGCAGCGCCGCCCGCCGCGCGCCGTCGTCGATCTTCAGCGCGAGCGCGCCCACACCGGGGATCGCCATCGCCCACACGCCCTCGGCGCCGACCTTCGAGAGCATCCCGGGGACGGCGCGCATGAAGCGCGTGTCGTGCCCGCGCGTCCCGGCGACCTGCTCGGGGTTGGCGCGCATCGCGTCGGCGACGGCCCGCTCGTGCGTGCCGGGCGCGGCCTCGACGAGGCCGAGGAACGAGCGCGCGAGGGCGGTCAGGCTGAACGCGAAGAGGGGCGCGCCGCAGCCGTCCACGCCGCTGGCGGCGATCGGCTCGTCGATCAAGTCGGTGACGGTACGGGCGATCTCCTTCTGCAGGGGATGCCCGAAGTCGAGGTAGTCGCCGGTGCTCCAGCCCGCGGCGACGCAGGTCGCCAGCATCGTGGCGTGCTTGCCGGAGCAGTTCATCAGCAGCCGCGTGGCGCCCCCGCCCACGGCGAGGACGGCGTTGCGCGAGGCGGCGTCGACCGGCAGCTCGCGCGGGCAGGCCAGGTCGGTCTCGGTGAGCCCGGCGTTCAGCAGGATCCGGCGGACACGCGCGACGTGGAACGGCTCGCCCCAGTGGCTGGCCGCGGCGATCGCCAGGTCGGCCGGCGCGGGCAGCGGCAGCCCGGCGCGCAGCATCCCGACGGCCTGGAGCGGCTTGTTCGCCGAGCGCGGGAACACCGGGCCGTCCGGATCCCCTGCCGCGTAAGCGATGTCGCCTCGCCCGTCGACCAGCACGAGGGAACCCCGGTGGAGTCCCTCGACGAACCCGGAACGAACGACCTCGGCGAGTACCTCGCCACCCTTGTAAACCACGGCTGAAACGTATCTTTCCGAGTCGATCACGGACAAGGCTTTCCCGGTTGATCTAGTTCACGGGCGGATGCCCAGCAGCTCCCGCGCCTCGTCCGGCGTCATCGGCGGCCGCTGCGCGATCCGCGCGAGTCCCGCGGCGCGCGCGACGAGCTGCGCGTTGCCCTTGACGGGCTGGCCCTTCGCGTAGGTGAGCGTGTCCTCCATGCCGACGCGCAGGTGCCCCTCGGCGCCGAGCGCGGCGAACATGACCGGGAGCGTCGTCCGCCCGATGCCCGTCGCGGAGAACGTCGTCCCCGCCGGGAGGTGCTCGCGCATCTGCTGCTTGGCGGCGATGACGGTCTCGGCCGTCCCCGGCGCCCCGCCCGGCACGCCGAGCACGAAGTCGATGTGGACGTGCCCGCCGAACGGCAGCCCGTGCTTGTCCAGCAGCCGCCCGAGGGACGCGATGTGGCCGATGTCGAAGATCTCGTACTCGGGCACGACACGCGCGGACTGCATCCGCTGGTGCAGCTCGACGATGAAGTCCCAGCGGTTCATGAACACGTCCGGGCCGAAGTTGACCGTGCCCATCGTGCAGGACGCCATGTCCGGCTCGGCTTCCAGCACCCGCAGCCGGTGCTCCTCCGGGTCGGTGACCGCGCCCCCGCTGGACAGCTGCACGATCAGGCTCGTGGCGTCCCGCAACGCGCCGACGGTGTCCTTGAGCCGCCCGAGATCGAGCGACGGCTTGGCCTCGCCGTCCCGGATGTGCACATGGATGACGCTCGCCCCCGCCTGCTCGCACTCTTTGGCGGTCGTGACGAGTTCGTCGATGGTGACCGGCAGGGCGGGAACCTGCGACTTCTCGGACTCGGCGCCCGTCGGCGCGACGGTGATCAGCGTCTTTGCTGGCATGAGCTTGATCCTGCCAGGCCGAAGAGCGAGACGTAAAGGGCGGTGGGTGTGGAGTTTGAGGACCGGACACAGGGTGAACAAGAGGATTTCCGCCGGAACGGGTGGATCTCGGGAAGAAGTCCGGCACCCAGCGTGACGGGTGACACGGTCGGGGAGTGGGTCTTCTTGTGGACGGGCCCACGCACCCCGGGCGCGTCGCGAACCCACCTCGACGAACGAACCCACGCCGACCCGGCGAGCCCGCCACACGTCGCGTAAGCCAGGCGAGCCAGTCGAGCGGGCCGGGCAGGCGGGCCGAGCGAGCTCGAACGAGCGTCGAGCGAGCTCCGAACGGGGACCGCTCCGGTGACCCCTAATCCCCTGTGAGGGCTCCGGAGGGGTGCGGTAGAGTAGCGAAGTTCCTTGGCCAGGTAGCTCAGTTGGTACGAGCGTCCGCCTGAAAAGCGGAAGGTCGCCGGTTCGACCCCGGCCCTGGCCACCAAGAGAACGAAAGAGCCCCGGGCCTCGCGGTCCGGGGCTTTTTGTCGTCAGGTTGTCGCGGGAGCCATCGGCCCGCCATCAGAGTCACCGGAGCATCATCACCCGATCCTCAGCGGCCGTCACCCACAGCGGATCACCGCCCGGTACTCACTGTCCGCCGCCCGCCGGATCCGTGCCCGCGGCCCGACCTCACCATCCGGGCCCGCCCAGACGGCTCATGAATCAGCTCGCTCATGGGCCAGCCCGCACATGGATCAGCCCACTCCCTGCCGCCCGGCTCCCACCACCGGCACAGGACCAGGCCAGCTCACCAGCAGCCCACCCACCCGAACGGCGCCGCGACCGCCCTCACGACAGCCTGGCCACCTTGGCCGACCCGACGTCCCGCACCCCTCCGCCACCCCGTGCCGCACCACCCCGGCCATCCCCGCACCCCAGTCCGGCAGCCCGTCCCCGAAACGTGGCACGAACCCATCCATAGACCGAACCCACTCGGTATGTCGACTACAAACTTATGACCGACCTATGTAATGATGGGCCCATGACCGAGACCCAGCCCGGCCTCCGGGAGCTCCGCAAGCGCGAGACGCGCCAGAAGATCTCCGACACGGCCACCCGCATGTTCATCGAGCGCGGCTTCGACGCGGTGACCATCGCCGAGATCGCCAAGGAGGCGCAGGTCGCCAAGATGACGGTGACCAACTACTTCCCGCGCAAGGAAGACCTCGTCTTCGACATGCAGGACGAGTTCACCAGGTCCCTGGCCCGCGCCGTCCGCGACCGCCGCGTGGGCGAGTCGGCCGCCGAGGCCCTCCGCCGCGATTTCCTGGAGCGCCTGATCGACCAGGACCCCTCCATCGGCTTCACCGGTCAGCGCTTCGGCACGATGATCGCCGCGAGCGCACCCCTCACCGCCCGCCTCCGGGAGTTCTACGAGGACCGCGAGACCGCCCTCGCCGAAACCCTGACCGAGGAGACGAAGGCCGCCCCCGACGACCCCACCCCCCGGATCGCCGCCGCCCAGCTGGCCGGGACCCTCCGCGTGCTCTTCGACGACATAAAGCGCCGCAACATCGCCGGCGACCACCCCGACGCCATCGTCCACGAGGTCACCCTCGCCTCGGCCACCGCCTTCGCCATCCTGGAACGAGGCCTGGGGGACTACGCCCTCAAACGGTGAGTCCACGATGGACGAACCCCCGCCCACGGGACCGAAGCGGAGCAGCCCGGAGGCGGAGGCTGGAGCGGGCTGCGGGCTGCGGGCCGCAGGCCGAGCAGAGCCACGACTGCATCATCTGGCCGGGGCCAGGGATGAGCGGGCCAGGGGTGAGGCCAGGGCGGCGGCAGGGTCAAAGCGGCGCTGGAGATGGCCGCATTAGGCAGAGGCGGAAGTGAGGGGTCGCGGCGCACCCACACCCCTCACACCCCTCACACCCCTCACACCCCTCACACCCCTCACACCCCTCACACCCCTCACACCCCTCACACCCCTCACACCCCTCACACCCCTCACACCCCTCACACCCCTCACACCCCTCACACCTGCGGATCATGCGGCGGGCCATCGCCCCCTGCCAACCAGTGTCAGCGCCGACTCGTCATGGCGAGGGACCACCAAGCCGATCGGCCGTCGAACAGCCCTGCGCGCGTTACGCCACCCGAGGAGACCGGCTGTGCGAGCCAGCGCGCTCGAACCCAACGGCGAGGTCACTCACCAGCACGGGTGAGCTGTGTGGTTCCCGGCTCATGACCGGCTCCCACATCTGATGTCGAGGTGACCGAACGAGCCCGAGTGACTTGGCACGGTCACGACCCGGCGGCCGCGGTCAAAGCACGCGACGGACCGACCGGCACGGGCGGCCGGTACGCGACGCGAGGTCGCCGCCATTGGCACGGTCACGACCCGGCGGCCGCGGTCAAAGCACGCGACGGAGTGACCGGCCGGTACGGGCGGCCGGTGCACGACGCGAGGTCGCCGCCGATGGGCTCCTCTACCCGGGCCGGGTTCGCGGAGATCGTGGTCGCCGAGAACGCGGCAGCCGAGGCCGCGGTCAAGTCGCGGTCGCCAAGACCGATCCCTCTTCACGGCCGCCGAGGCCATGTCGGCCGGGGCCCCTCGTGCGCTTCGCGCCCGCCCGCTTCCGCAGGTTCTCCCCGACGGTTCCCGGCTCGCCCGTCTTCTCCCGCCTGTTCTCGCCCGACGGCTCTCGACTCGCCTGTCCTCTTCCGAATACCGCCGGGCCACTCCCGGGGTCGAAGTCACGGGTGTTCTTCGAGCACTCCGGGCCGGACCCACCCGGAACGCTCACGCCGTCGAGGGCCGCCCCTCACGCGTCTTCCGGCCGGAGGTGCTCGAAGGCGGCCAGGTTGCGCGTCGATTCTCCGCGTGACAGGCGCCAGCGCCATTCGCGGCGGATCGACTCGGCGAAACCGATCTCCAGCAACGGATCGAAGGACTCGTCGGCGTAGGTGAGCACCGAGCCGAGGACGCGGTCGATCTCCTCTGGCGTGATCGCGGTGAGCGGGAGGCGGCCGATGAGCCACACGTCGCCGTGGGTGTCCACTGTGAACGCGACGGCGTACATGCGGGCGTTGCGGCGCAGGAGTTCCAGGTGGAACTCCTCGCGGTTCTCGTCGGGATGGCGGATGACGAAGGCCTCCACGCGGAGGGCGTGGTCTTCGATCACGAGTCGGCAGTTGGTCACCAGCTTGTGGGTGCCGGGGAGGGTGACGACGTGGACGCCCGGGCCTCCGGGTTCCCAGTCGACGCCGAGGTCGTCGAGGATGCGGGCGAGCGGATCGGTCACCCCGACATCACAGCACAGACAGGCGGACGGTGCCCGGCTCGGGCCGATCCCGGCCGCCTGGGGCCGGAGAACTCAAACCCGGCCCTAAGCCCGGCCCCGAAGCCCCGGGTTGAAGAACAGGGCCTGGGCCCGGCCAGCCCGGGTGGGGTCAGGTCGGGCCGGGTGGGGTCAGGTCGGTCGGGTCAGGTCGGTCGGGTCAGGTCGGGCCGGGTGGGGTCGGGCCGGGTGGGGTCGGGCCGGGCCGGGGCGGGTCGGTCGGGGCGGGTCGGGGCACTCAAGCCGGGCTCTGAGGCCCCGGGCCGAAGAACATGGCTCGGGCCGAGAGACCGGTCCCTCCGCTTCACCCCGGAACGCGTCGCATCCGGCCGCCGGGCCTTCACCGGCGCCGGAAACGCACCCACGCTCTCCAGCCGACCCGAAGCGGCTCATCACCCACGGCCGCGTCCGGCCGCGAACCCATCCCGAACCCAAACTCAGCCCGGTCCCAAAGTCAGCCCGGTCCCAAAGTCAGCCCGAACCCAAGTTCGGCCCCGACCCAAGACCAGCCCCGGGCCGACTTTGGGTCGATCCCAAACTCAGGCCAGGCACAAATCAGGCCCGGTACGCATCAGGTCCGGCTACGAACCTGTACCTGTCCCACCCCGCTCAGACCCTCCGGGCCTGACGGGCGCGGCTGGCGCGCAGCATCTCGTCCGCGCGGTCGTACAGGGTCTCGCGGTAGGTGGCGAGGAGTCCGGCGGCGGTGCGGGACCACGAGTACTTCTCCGCGTGGGGGCGGGCGCCGTCGGCGAGGAGGCCGCGGAGCCCGTCTTCGCCGAGGAGGCGGCCAAGGACGTGGCCCCAGTCCTGGGCGGAGTGGCTTTTGACGAGGATCCCGGACACGCCGTCGTGCACGGCGACGGGGAGGCCGCCCACGGCGGCGGCGACGACGGGGGTGCCGCAGGCCTGGGCTTCGAGGGCGACGAGCCCGAAGGTCTCGTTGAAGCTCGGCACGCAGACCAGGTCGGCGGCGCGATAGACGTCCACGAGGGCCTGCCCGGAGCGCGGGGGCAGGAAGTGCACGCGGCGCGCCAGCCCGAGGCGGATGGCGAGGTCGTGCAGCTCGCCGGGCCGGTCGAGCCCGGTGCCGGACAGTCCGCCCACGTAGACGATGTGGGTGCGTTCGGCCAGGTGCGGGTCCTGGCGGGCGAGGACGGCGGCGGCGTGCAGCAGCAGGTCGGGGGCCTTGAGCGGCTGGATGCGTCCCACGAAGGCGATGACGCGCGCGTCGGCGGGCAGTCCGAGCGCCCGGCGTGTCGCGGTGCCGTCGCCGGGGGTGAAGCGGGTGAGATCGACGCCGGGCGGGACGACGGAGATCTTGCTGGGATCGGCGGCGTACTTGACGATGAGGTCCTCGGCCTCGGAGGGCGTGTTCACCACGAGGCGGTCGGCCTCCTCGACGACCTGCTCCTCGCCGACGACACGGGACAGCGGTTCGGGCGTGTCGCCCTCGGCGAGGAGTTCGTTCTTGACCTTCGCGAGGGTGTGGGCGGTGTGGACGAGAGGGACGCCCCAGCGGTCCTTCGCCAGCCAGCCGACGTGCCCGGACAGCCAGTAGTGGGTGTGGAGGAGGTCGTAGTAGCCGGGCGGGCGGGCCGCCTCGGCACGCAGGACGCCGGCGGTGAAGGCGCAGAGCTGGCCGGGCAGGTCCTGCTTCAGGAGCCCCTCGTAGGGACCGGCGGGAATGTGCCGGACGGTGACGCCGGGCGCGGCCATCACGCAGTCGGGCAGTTCGCTGGAGGTGGCGCGCGTGAAGATCTCCACGTCGACCCCGGCCTCGGCGAGCCGGCTGGCGACCTGGAGGACGTAGACGTTCATCCCCCCGGCGTCGCCGGTGCCCGGCTGGTCGAGGGGCGAGGTGTGCATCGACAGCATGGCGACGCGCCGGGGCGCGACCCTGTTGCGGCACAGGTGCGACACGCCGCGGCCACTACCGTGCTCCATCGAAACTCCTGCTCTCGTCCGTGCGGCCCGGTTCGCGGGCCGGTCCAATATTCATGCAATGAGCCGGTTCATGGGCCTCGCCGTGACGTCCGCCACACGTGACCCCCGTGGCAGAGTGGGCGGCGACACCGAACGGAGGGATACCCGTGAACAGGCCTGTTGCGATCGTGACCGGTGCGTCCAGTGGGATCGGCGCGGCCACCGCGCGCGCCTTGGCCGCCGACGGCTTCCACGTCGTCCTGGCGGCACGCCGGGTGGACCGGCTGACGTCGCTGGCGGCCGAGCTCGACGGTACGCCGGTGGAGTGCGATGTGACCTCGGACGACGATGTCGCGCGACTCGCCGAAACGGTCGCCGCTGAGGACGTGCGCGTGGTGGTCAACAACGCCGGCGGCGCGTTCGGTTCGGAGTACGTCGAGAACGCCGACCTGTGCGCGTGGAAGGCGATGTTCGAGGTGAACGCGCTCGGCGCGGTGCGGGTGACGAAGGCGCTGCTGCCGAAGCTGGAGGCGTCCGGCGCGGGGACGGTGGTGTTCGTGTCGTCGACGGCGGGCCTGATCGTCTACGAGGGCGGCGGCGGGTACGCGGCGGCGAAGCACGCCGAGACCGCGATCGCCGAGACGCTGCGGCTTGAGTTGTGCGGGCGTCCGGTGCGGGTCATCGAGATCGATCCGGGCATGGTGAAGACCGACGAGTTCGCGCTGGTCCGCTTCGGCGGCAACGAGGCCGCGGCCGCGAAGGTCTACGAGGGTGTCGCCGAGCCGCTGACCGCCGAGGACGTCGCCGAGACGATCCGCTGGACGTTGTCGCGCCCGCAGCACGTGAACATCGACCGGATCGTGATGCGCCCGCTGGCGCAGGCCGCGCAGCACAAGGTGCACCGGGTGACGTGAGGCCCGTCGGCGAGGTCACGCGCGGGACGACGAACGCCAATCGCCTGCGGCGCATGGACATCTGGCTCGCGCGCCGGTTCGGCCGCGTGCTGCGGACGGCGGAGGTCCCGCTGGTCGTGGACCTCGGCTACGGCGCCGCGCCGGTGACCACTGTGGAGCTGCACCGGCGGCTTTCCCGTGCGCGTGCCGACATCCGGGTCGTGGGCCTGGAGATCGAGCCGGACCGGGTGGCGCTCGGCGAGGCCGTCGCGCGCCCGCCGGGCCTGCTGTTCCGGCGCGGTGGTTTCGAGCTGGCCGGGCTGCGTCCGCTGATCGTGCGCGCGGCCAACGTCCTGCGGCAGTACCCGGAGGACGCGGTGGCCGGGGCGTGGGACCTCGTCACGGGTTCGCTGGCGCCGGGCGGCGTCCTGGTCGACGGGACCTGCGATGAGCTGGGGCGACTGGGCGCCTGGGCGGTCGTGGACCGCGCCGGGCCCCGCACGCTGACCCTGGCCGCCGACCTGTCCACTCTGGAGCGTCCGGCGTCCTTCGCCGAGCGGCTGCCGAAGGCGCTGATCCACCGCAACACGCCCGGCGAGCGCGTCCACAGTGTTCTGTCCGCTTTGGACGACGCGTGGCGCGACGCGGCGGGCTTCGCGGTGTTCGGGCCGCGCGACCGGTGGCGCCGGGCGGTCGCGGCCAGCGGCCTGCCGGTGCTGGAGCCGCCGGCGCGCTGGCGGGACGGCGTGATCACGGTGCCGTGGGACGCGGTGGCGCCCGGCCGGTAAGCCCGGCCGCTGGGCCCGGCTCAGTGCGCGAGTGGTTCGTAGCTGTTGCCTTCGGGGCCCACCGGCAGTTCGCCGTCGCCGATGGCGGCGGCGTGGAAGCGGGCGAGCAGCTCCTGTCCGGGGACCTCGCGCAGGCCGAGCCCGGCGAGCGCGGCGGCGCGCCCGTCGCGCAGGTCGCGGGCGCCGTCCTCGTGGGGTTCGTAGACGGCTTCGAGGTATTCGGTCTCGGCCTCGTCGAGGTCGATGGGGCCGATGCGCAGGCAGTCGTGCCAGTAGGGCAGGCCGATGATGAGTTCGAGGCAGTCGGAGAGGGTGTCGGCCAGGTAGACCGCGCCGCCCTCGGAGTCGGCGTAGAGCACCGGGCGGTCGTCGCCGCCGGTCCCGGCCTCGCCGATGAGGAAGTAGGTGCCGCCGCTGCCGTCGCCCGCGATCGGGGTCATGGCGGTGCCGGAGGGGAGCCGGATCGGTTCGACGTGCTCGGTGGCCTCGGGGTCGAAGTCGCCGTGCCAGAGGAGGTAGTCGCGGGCGGCCTCGGAGGCGGCGACGCGGTCGAGAAGTGACACGGCCGGACGATACCGAGGATGGGCGACATCGTGGGGGCGGGTGGCGTGATGAGGGGAGCGGCGACGGGGGGGACGGCGGCACGGCCACGGGCTCGGGCGTGTCACACGGGCAAGTGGCGGGTGGGGTGGGAGGAGAGCGCGGACGGGGTGCGCACGGTGGCCCGGCGGACGACCACCGGCGGGCGATTCTTCACGCGGCCGACGACGGGCTGAGGCCGAGCCGATGGGGGACGGCCGGGGACCCCGTGACTCGGCGACTCGGCGACTCGGCGACTCGGCGACTCGGCGACTCGGCGACTCGGCGACCGAGCATGGACCATCCACCGATGGCATCGGGTGGGCCGGTGCCACGGCCCGAAGGCCGGTTGGCGAGGTGTGCGCGGCACGAGCCGGCCAAGCCTCGCGGGGACGGGCACGCGGCACGACCCGGATGCGGCCGTGGCCGCGCGAGCACGCGGCACGACCCGGCTGGGGCCACGCGAGACGGGCACACGGCCACACGCCCCCGCTCGGGCGCTCGTCGGCCGGGCTCGCGGTGAACCGGCTGAGGCGTCGCCCGCTGGCTCACCTGGGCGGGAACCCGCATCGCGCGTAGGACTGCGGCTCCCCACCACCGCCACGCCGAAGCCGCGCCCTCGCGAAGCAAGCGCGGACGGCCCACCCGGCCACGAGACGGCTCGGCGCCGCCCGTCGGCACCGGGACGGGAACCCGCATCACGCGTAAGGCTGCGGCTCCCCACCACCACGTCGAGGCCGCGCCCTCACGAAACAAGCGCGAGCAGCCCACCCGGGACGGCTCGGCGTCGCCCACCGGCTCACCTGGGCGGGAACCACCCCACGTCGAGGCCGCACCCCCACGAAGCAAGCACGAGCGGCCCAACCAGCCACAAGACGGCCCGGCGTCACCCACCGGCTCACCCGGGCGGCAAGCCGATCGTTCCGCTCGCGTGAGGATCGCCTGATCCACGGGGAGGCGCGCGCCGGGTACCGGTACAAGGTGTGGTGACGCGGCCGAGCGGGGTGGCCTGACTCCGGCCCGCTCGTGTCGGCCCCTGGTGCCCGGCACCAGCGGCCACCCAGGCCCGCCCCCACGTCCCCTCACCCGGCCCGCGCGTGTCACCCTCCCCCATCCCCTCCGCCCTGCCTACGATCCGCGGGTGATGCTCCCACCGCGTGCCGCCTGGCTGGTTCAGGGCGGGGTTCTCCTCGCCGCCGGGCTCGTCGTCCTGCTCTTCGGGGTCTCCCTCACCACCGTTCGGGTCGCCACGGTGGTGGCGATGCTCGTGGTGGCGCGGCATCAGTGGACGCGGGCGCAGGGGGCGCGGGTCGGGCGTGTCGCGGCGGTGCTGCTCGCGGTGCTGGGGGTGGTGGGGCTGTTCAGCCCGGCGATGCCCGTTGGCCTGGCGTGGGGGTGGACGGCGGCGGGCTGGCTGGCCGCGGGGGTGGGTGGGCTGTTCACGCGGGACGCCGATGTGGTGGCGGGCTGGTGGTTGTTCGCGGGACTGGTGACGGCGACGTCGCCGTACCGGATGTTCCTGGACCTGGGCGCGTACACGGGTGGGTTCCTGGTCGTGGCGGGGTTGCTGAGCGCGTTGCGGGGGTTGTGGCGGCCGCGGGGTGTCTGGACGCGGTGGGTCGCTGGTGTGGGCGCGGTGCTGCTGTTGGCGGCCTACGGGGGGCTGGTGCTGCGCGCCGACCGGATCCGGGAGGCGCAGGACCGGCTGGCGGCGTTCTACGAGGTGCCGGTCGAGGTTCCGGCGGGCGCGCCGGGGGATCTGATCCGGGTGGCGCCGATGGAGCGGAAGGGCTCGTGGCGGATCTTGTACTGGTCACAAGATCGGTACGGGCACATGACGGTGGCCTCGGGGACGGTGTGGGCGCCGACCGAGCGGCAGGGTGTCGAGCGGGGGATCCTGGCGTGGACGCACGGGACGGTGGGGCTGGCCGCGCAGTGCGCGCCCTCCCGGAATCCCGATCCGGCGTACCGGATGCCGTGGCTGGACGACGCGCTCAAGCGCGGGTGGGTGGTGACGGCGACCGACTACGCGGGGGCGGCGGGCACGGGTGACACCGAGCGGTACATGGTGGCCGCCGATCAGGCGCGGGACGCGCTGAACTCCGCGCGGGCGGCGCGGCATCTGACCGCGACGGGCGCCGGCGACAGGCTGATGGTCTTCGGCGCGTCGCAGGGCGGGCTGGTCGCGCTGGAGGCCGCTGCGATCGCCGGTGAGTACGCCCCGGACCTGCGGTTGCAGGGTGTGGCCGCCTCGGCTCCGGCCTCGGATCTGGGCGCGATGGTCGACGCGGGCGGCGGGCTGGGCGACTGGTGGGTCGGGTCCATGATCGCGCGGGTGTACCCGGAGGTGTATCCGGCGGCGCGGCCGGAGGCGATCCTGACGCCGGAGGGCCTGGGCCGCTACCGGGAGGTCTCCACCGCCGTGTGCGACACCGACATCGTCGCGGCGATCCCGCGCGCGGTGGCGATGAGCCGCTTCGGCGCGTTCTTCGCGGTGGACCCGATGAGCGATCCGGACTGGCGGGCGGCGCTGGAGGACAACCGCGCGCCCGACATGCCGCCGGGCGTCCCGGTGCTGCTGGCGCAGGGCACCGAGGACGAGCTCGTCCCGCCGCGCTTCACCAGGTCCCTTGTGGACCGCTACTGCGCGATGGGCACGCCGGTGGCCGCGCTGTGGCTGGACGGCGTGGGCCACGACGGCTCGTCCGAGGCGGGCCCGTCGGTGCTGGAGTGGTTCGGCTCGGGATCGGTTCAGGAGAACTGCCCCTGACGTGTCGAAAACCGCGGGGCGGCTCCGACCAGTGGGCAAAGGGAGAAACGAGACAGAGGAGAGCACGATGGGTGAGCTGATCGCCTCGATGTCGGTGTCGCTGGACGGCTACATCGCCGGTCCCGGGCACGACGTGAGCGAAGTCTTCGCCTGGCACCAGGCCGAGGGCGAGGGCGTCGTCGAGCTGGCGGTGCCCGGCGGCGGCTTCACGCTGAAGCTGACCGAGAAGAACGCCGCGTGGTTCCGGCGGCAGATCGAGGAGGTGGGCGCGATCCTTTGCGGACGCGGCCTCTTCGACATGGTCGGCGGCTGGGGCGGCTCGCACCCGGTCGGCGCCCCGATCGTCTGCTGGAGCAGGGGAGGTGCGCCCGAGGGCTGGACCGACGAGCGGGTCACCTTCGTCGAGGATCTCGCCGAAGCGGTCGCGGTGGCCAAGAAGATCGCCGGGGACAAGTACGTCGGCACCGCCGGGAGCCGCTTCGTCCAGCGGCTGCTGGACGCCGGCCTGCTCGACGGCGTGGAGATGAGCGTGGTCCCGGTGGTGCTGGGCGACGGGATCCCGTTCTTCGGCCACGGCACCACCACCGTCCATTTCGGACCGCCGACGATCGAGGCCGGGGACGGCGTCACGCACCTGACCTACCGGGTGCGGCGATAGCCGAAAGGGCCGCCCGAAGGGCGGCCCTTTCAATCACGCCTCTAACTCCAGGGCCCCGGCCCCCAGCAGCGCCTTGATGTCGGCCGCCAGGGACGTCGAGGGCGTCACCCGCCACGCCGGGGACAGCCGGAACATCTTCGGGCTGGGACCGCCGCCGAGCAGCTTCACCCGCACCTCCGACTCGCCCCGGTGCGTCATCAGGGTCTCCTGGAGCTTGCGCACCAGCGACTCCGTCACGTTCTGCGCCCGCAGCGACAGCGTCACCGGACCGGCCGCGCCGTCCTTGTCCTGTGAGGACACGTCCAGGATCCGCAGGTCCTGGGCGATGAGCTGGGGCGTGCCCTCGCGCTTGTCGAGCTTGGCCTTCACGCAGCACACGAGGTCCTCGGCGAGGTAGTCGCCGACGGCCTCGTAGGTGGCCGGGAAGAAGCGGACCTCGATGCCGCCCTCCAGGTCCTCAATGGACGCCGACGCCCACAGCTTGCCCTGCTTGGTGACGCGCTTGGCGACACCGGTGAGGATGCCCGAGACCATCACCATCGCCCCGTCGGGGGCGTCGTCGGCGAACAGGGCCGCGATCGGCTTGTCGGAGTTGGCCGACAGGAGCCGCTCGTAGCCGACCAGCGGGTGGGACGACACGTACAGCCCCAGCATCTCGCGCTCGAAGGTGAGCAGGTCGCGCTTGTCCCACTCGTGCTCGGGGACGGTGAGGTCGACGCCGAGGGTGGTGGAGGCGTCCTCGGCGGCGAACATGTCGCCGAAGAGGTCGAACTGGCCCTTCGCCTCTTCCTTCTTGATCGACATCATCGCGTCGATGGCCTGCTCGTGGACCTCGGCCAGCCCGCGGCGGGTGTGCCCGAGCGAGTCGAAGGCCCCGGCCTTGACCAGGGACTCGATGGCGCGCTTGTTGCACACCACCGCGTCCACCTTGGACAGGAAGTCCTGGAAGTTCTCGTAGGCGCCCTTGTCCTTGCGGCACTTGACGATGGACGCCACGACGTTCTCACCGACGTTGCGGATGGCGCCCATGCCGAAGCGGATGTCCTCACCCACGGCCGAGAAGGAGCCGATGGAGTCGTTGACGTCGGGCGGCAGGACCTTGATGCCCATCTTGCGGCACTCGGCGAGGTAGACCGCCGCCTTGTCCTTGGAGTCGCCGACCGACGTCAGCAGCGCGGCCATGTACTCGGCCGGGTAGTTCGCCTTCAGGTAGGCCGTCCAGTAGGAGACCATGCCGTAGGCGACGGCGTGCGACTTGTTGAACGCGTAACCGGCGAACGGCAGGATCGTGTCCCAGAGGGTCTTGATCGCCTCGTCGGTGTACCCGGCGGTGATCCCGGCCTCTTCGTCCACCATGGACTTCATGCCCTCGGAGAAGCGCGCGAACTCCTTCTCCAGGACGTCCAGCTTCTTCTTGCCCATGGCCTTGCGCAGCACGTCGGCCTGTCCGGCGGTGAACCCGGCGACCTTCTGCGCGATCTTCATGATCTGTTCCTGATACACGATCAGGCCGTAGGTCGGCGCCAGGATCTCCTGGAGGGAGATCGCCAGCTCCTGGTGGATCGGCTTGACCTCCTGCCGCGCGTTCTTGCGGTCGGCGTAGTCGTTGTGCGCGTTCATCGCCATCGGGCCGGGCCGGTACAGGGCCGACACGGCCGAGATGTCGGCGAACTCGGTGGGCGCCATCCGGCGCAGCAGCTCGCGCATGGCCGAACCATCGAGCTGGAACACGCCGAGGGTGTCGCCGCGCTGGAGCAGCTCGTAGGTCGCCGGGTCGTCGATGGGGACGGTGTCCAGGTCGATGTCGATGCCCCGGTTGGCCTTCACCAGGTCGATCGCGTCGCCCATGACGGTGAGGTTGCGCAGGCCCAGGAAGTCCATCTTCAGCAGGCCGATGTCCTCACAGGACGGATAGTCGAAGCCGGTGATCATCGCCCCGTCGGCGGGCCGCGCCCACACCGGGATCACGTCGATGATCGGGTCCTTCGACAGGATGACCGCGCAGGCGTGGACGCCGGGCTGCCGGATCAGGCCCTCCAGGCCGCGCGCGGTGTCGAAGATCTTCTTGGCGTTCGGGTCGGTGTCCAGAAGGGACCGGACCTCGGTGGCCTCCTTGTGGCGGGAGTCGTTCGGGTCGACGATCCCCTTGAGGGTGATGTCCTTGCCGAGCACGGCCGGCGGCATCGCCTTGGAGATCTTGTCGGCCATGCCGAACCCGGCGGGGCCGTAGAGGATGCGGGCGGCGTCCTTCAGGGCCGCCTTGGCCTTGATGGTGCCGAAGGTGATGACCTGGGCGACCTTGTCCGCGCCGTACTTGTTGGTGGCGTAGGTGATCATCTCGCCGCGGCGGCGGTCGTCGAAGTCGATGTCGATGTCGGGCATCGAGATGCGGTCGGGGTTCAGGAACCGCTCGAACAGCAGGGTGTGCTCGATGGGGTCCACATTGGTGATGCCCAGGGCGTAGGCGACCAGGGCGCCGGCGGCCGAGCCGCGGCCCGGTCCGACCCGGATCCCGTTGGCGCGCGCGTAATTGCACAGGTCGGCCACGACGAGGAAGTAGGCGGGGAAGCCCTGCCCGTTGATGACCGACAGCTCGTACTCGGCGCGTTCGGCGTAGCCCTCGGGGAGCCCGTTGGGGAAGCGGCGTCCCAGGCCCTCGAAGACCTCGTGGTGCAGCCAGGTCTCCTCGGTGTGCCCCTCGGGCACGTCGAAGATGGGCATCCGGTTCTGGTGGGCGAAGGCGGAGTCGTAGGACTCGACGCGCTCGGCGATCAGGAGGGTGGAGTCGCAGGCGCCGGGCAGTTCGGCGTCGAACATCTCGCGCATCTCGGCGGCCGACTTCAGGTAGTAGCCGTCGCCGTCGAACTTGAAGCGCTTGGGATCGTCGAGGGTCTTGCCGGACTGCACGCACAGGAGCGCCTCGTGGGCCGAGGCCTGGTCCTGGGTGACGTAGTGGGAGTCGTTGGTGGCCAGCCAGCGCAGGTTCAGGCGCCCGGCGATGTCCTTGAGGCCCTCGCGGACGCGGTTCTCGATGTCGAGGCCGTGGTCCATGACCTCGCAGAAGAAGTTCTCCGCGCCGAAGATGTCCCGGTAGTCGGCGGCGGCCTGGAGGGCCTCGTCGAACTGGCCGAGCCGCAGGCGGGTCTGGACCTCGCCGGACGGGCAGCCGGTGGTGGCGATGATGCCCTCGGCGTGCTCGGCGACCAGCGTGCGGTCCATGCGCGGCTTGTAGTAGTAGCCCTCGATGCTGGCGCGCGAGGACAGCGCGAACAGGTTGTGCAGGCCCTGCGCGTTGCGGGCGAGCATCGTCATGTGCGTGTAGGCGCCGTTACCGGACAGGTCGTCGGAACGCTGGGACGGGTCGCCCCAGAAGACCGGCTTCTTGTGGAAGCGGTCGTGGGGGGCGAGGTAGGCCTCGATGCCGATGACGGGCTTGACCCCGGCCGACTGCGCCTGCTTGTAGAAGGCGTACGCGCCGAACATGTTGCCGTGGTCGGTCATGCCGATCGCGGGCATCTCCAGCCGCGCGGCCTCGGTGAACAGGGGTTTGAGCTGGGCGGCACCGTCCAGCATCGAGTACTCGGTGTGCACGTGGAGGTGGACGAAGGACCTGTCCGACACCGCTGATCAACCCCTCATTCGCTCCGGCCGGACCTTCACACTAGTCGGCTCCGGCGGTCCCGTCCGGGGGTGTTCCGGAGGGCACGCGGGTAGTAATCTGGGCGCACCGGACTTCTGGGGGCGGCGCATGGGCATCGGTGGCAGCATCTTCCTACTGGTTCTGGGCGCGATCCTGACATTCGCGGTGAAAAGCAGCCCGGACTGGATCTCGCTGCAGACCACCGGTGTGATCCTGATGATCGCCGGGGCCGCCGGGATCGTCCTCACACTGACCTTCTGGAAGTCGAAGAAGGCCGCCGAGTCGGCCACCGTCGAGGAGATCCGCCGGACGAACGCCGCGCGCCGCGACGCCCGCCGGGGCGAGCCGCAGAAGGCCGCGCCCGAGCCGCGCAAGCCGCAGCAGGACTGAGACGCGCCCGAGCGCGGGTCACTGTCGAGCGGCAGGAACGCGGCCCGGGCGTGTCTAACGCTCCCGCAGGATCTTCAGGTACGCCTCCCGGCTCTTCGCGCCCGGCTCCACGCCCAGCTCACCGGCCAGGACGGTCCGCATCCGCTCGTAGGTCTCCAGCGCGCCCGCCGTGTCGCCCTCGGCGTGCCGGACCTCCATCAGCAGCCGCCAGCCCTGCTCGCGCAGCGGGTGCTCGGCCACGTGCATGCGCAGCCGCGTGGCCAGCCCTCGCAGCGCGCCCACGCACAGCCGGACCGCGCACATCTCCTCAAGGGCGTCCAGCCGCGCGTCCTCGTGCGCGCGCAGGATCGCGCCGAGCCCGTGTGAGGGCGACAGCCCGACGAAGGCCGGCGCGGCCCACAGCCCGAGGGCCGCGCTGAAGGCCTCGATGGCGGGCCCCGGCTTGGGGCTGGTCCGGGCGTGCCGCACCAGCCAGTGGAACTCGTGCAGGTCGACGGCGCAGTGCGGCACGTGGAGGGCGTAGGCGCCGGGGTGGGTGCGCAGGTGCACGTCGGCGATGGGCCTGAGCATGCGCCGGACCGACGCGATGTGGGTGCGGATGTTCGCCTCGGCGCTGGGCGGCGGGTCGTCGTCCCACATCGCGGTGGCCAGGGTCGCGGTGGGGACGGGCCGGTTGGCGTTGATCAGCAGGGTCGTCAGGGCCGTCGCGGCCAGGGGCGCGCCGAACTCGATCACCCGCCCGTCGCTGCGGATGTGGACACGGTCGAGCAGATTGAATCGCACCATTTGGGTTCCCCGGGGTGGAAAAGCATTCTATGCGTGAGCATATATCTGATTCGGCGGATCATCCCGTGCGTGATCTATGCGCGTTCCGTACGTACGGCCGGAAGGCTCATGCATCGACAACCCTCTATGCAGATCTCCGAAGGGAAGGACATGCGCAGAGCACGCATCATCGCCGTCGCCGTGGCGGCGCTATTCACCGTTCTGCTGAGCACCGCCGGGACGGCGCAAGCCGAGGAGCCCTCCTACCGTGGGCAGTTCGGCATGTGGATCACCGGATTCGACGCCGACGTGGCCGCGGCGAACGGATACGAGATCGTCACCTACCCCGACGGTTCGCAGCAGTCGGTTCCGGCCGACCCCGACGACGAGACGCGCGAACCCAGCGCCGTCCTGCACCCCAACTCCACCCAGGTCGTGCACGACGAGAAGTGGGGCGACTGCGGTTACTCCTTCATCGAAGGCGACCAGGTCGCCCCGCACACCATCTGGCTGCGCAGCGGCTTCAAGGTGAACGGGCCCGCGATCGGGTTCCAGTGGACGATCGAGCTCCAGGACGAGAACGGCATCTCCTACCAGGGTGACGGTCACGGCCTGCCCGGCACCTCCGACCGCTGGGACCGGTACTGGGACGACCTGAACCAGTACGGCTGGTCCACACAGGACGTGGTCTCGCCCAGCTGGGTGCAGAAGGCCGACGGGAGCATCTGCGTCTCCTACGGCCCCGGCATCTTCTGGTACGTCACCTACTAGCGAACAGGGGCCGGGCCACCGCCCGGCCCCACCACCGATACGCGAAAGGCCGCCCGGGCGGGGCGGCCTTTCGCGTCCTGACGGTTACTGCACGGGCGGAGGCGGCGGGGTCTCGCCGTGCGCCACCTGCGGCCGGGTCTCCTGGACGCCGTGCGGCGCCTGCACGTCCTGCGCGTACGGGCTCTGGTAGCTGGGCTGCCCGAAGCTCGGCGGGCCCTGCGTGTTCTGCACCGAGGCGCGCAGGTTGGTCGTCTCCTGCTCCATGCGGCCCAGGGTCCGCTCCCAGCGCTCGCGCATCGGGGCGATGAGGCCGCCGCCGAGGCCGACCACCGCGACACCGGCGATGATCGCCAGGGCGGTGATGAACAGCGGCATGGTCACCGAGGAGCCGATGCCGACCTGGTTCAGCGCGGCGATCGCGGCGATGACGATGATGGCGATGCGGGCGACCGCGGCGATCGTCCGGCCATAGGAGACCGACGCCAGCGCGTTCGACACCAGGTCGTAGACGACGTTGGCCACGGCCATCGCCACGACCATGATGACCAGCGCGATGAACAGCTGCGGCAGCCAGGCCACGATGCCGTTCAGCAGCGTGCTGACCGGGTTGTTACCGAAGGCGCCGAAGGCCAGCTGCAAGGTGAACAGCATGATCGCGTAGAACACGATCAGGCCGACCATGGCGCTCGCGGTGTAGCGCCCGGTGAAGCGGCGCAGGCCACCCCGGTCGGCGGCCTTGTCGAAGCCGACCTTGACGAGCAACTTCACCACGAGCTTCTGCAGCAGCCGCCCGACGATCCAGCCGATGACGAGGATGGCGACGAACGCGATGGCCCTCGGTATGAAGGCCACGACCGCGTCGAGCGCGTTCTGAAAGCTCTGCGAGATGTTCATAGCCGGGAGGCTAGACCTCTCGGCCCGGATTTGGTCCTATTTGGCGCGATTCTGGGTAGATGTCGGCCAAGTCCGCCAGTTCTGCCACGCGCGGGACGGCGTCGGGCCGCGCTGTCCCTGGTAGCGCGAGCCGTAGACGGGCGAGCCGTAGGGGTGCTCGGCGGCCGAGGACAGCCCGAAGATGCAGAGCTGGCCGATGCGCATGCCGGGCCACAGCGTGATGGGCAGGTTCGCCACGTTCGACAGTTCGAGGGTGACGTGCCCGGAGAAGCCGGGGTCGATGAACCCGGCGGTGGAGTGGGTGAGCAGCCCGAGGCGGCCCAGGGACGACTTGCCGTCCAGCCGCGCGGCGAGGTCGTCGGCGAGGGTGACGGTCTCCAGCGTGGAGCCGAGCACGAACTCGCCGGGGTGCAGGACGAAGGGCTCGCCGTCCTCGATCTCGACCAGGGACGTCAGGTCGTCCTGCTGGACGGAGGGGTCGATGTGGGTGTACTTCGAGTTATTGAAGACCCGGAACCAGCGGTCGAGGCGCACGTCGACCGACGCGGGCTGGATGAGGGTCGGCTCGAAGGGGTCCAGGCCGAGGCGTCCGGCCTTGACCGCCGCGGTGAGATCCCGGTCGGACAGCAACATGCCCTGCACCCTATTTCAGGGCGCAGGGCAGTCGGCAACCGCACCTGTTTCCGTGGCGGTCAGGTCACGCGCGGTACGCGTTCCACGTGTTCAGCGCGCGGGTGGCCTGTCCGGCGGTGAACTCGTACATGCACGCGTCCGGGGTGTAGTCCATGAAGTTGTGGATGGGGTCGGTCCCGGCCGATCCGCACGAGTCGCGGGCCGCGCACTCGAACTGCGGCTCGGCCTCGGCGGGGGTGTCGGAGACGTAGTCGCCGCGACCGGAGCAGCCGCCCTCGAAGGTGTGGTAGAGCCCGAGCCAGTGGCCGACCTCGTGGGTGGCGGTGTCGCCCTCGTTGTACTGGCCGGCGGCGCCGCCGGGGACCGAGGCGTTCAGGATGACCACACCGTCGATGGAGCCGATGCTGCGGGTCGGGAAGGTCGCCCAGCCCAGCAGGTTGTCGCCGATGTTGGCCGAGTACAGGTTGAGGGTCCCGTCGCCGCCCTCGCGCAGGGCCGCCTTCATCTGCACCTCGGTGGTGGTCTCGGGGACCACGCCGTACCAGGCGGAGTTCTTGGTCCGGGTCACCTTGGTGAGGCTGAAGCGGAACGCGGTGGGCGCGCCGCCGATGGCGCCGCCGTCGTAGGCGTCGTTCAGGACGGCGATCTGGCTGGCGATGACGGCGTCGCTCACGTCGCCGTTGCCCGCGTTGTCCATGATGACGTGCCAGACGACCGGGATCGTGATCGTGGCGGACGCCGCCCGCGGCCCGGCGAGGCCGCGCGAGCGCTCGCTCAGCCGCCGGTTGAGGTCGTTCTCGCGGTTGGCCGCCTGCTTGGCGGTCAGCTCGTTGGCGTCGTGCTTGGCGCCCTTCTTGGGCCGGGCGTCGTAGGACGGGCCGAAGTCGTCGGTGGACGTCGCGTCACCGCAGCGCGCGGAGTCCGGCGCCGGGGCGGCCGCGGTCGTCGCCGAGCCGGTGAGGGCCGCGCCGATGATGAGCGCCGCCGCTCCCGTGGCGGCGATGGTGCGTCCGAAACGCTGCGGTAAAGGGAATCGCATTCTCGTCTCCTCGCCGGTGTTCACCCTGCCCGGAGGCAGTCTTGGCGGGGAGCGTACGGGATTTCCACCGACCGGGGAAGGTCCGTGCGAGAGGGCGTGAAGGCATCGGCTACAGTGGGGAGCACTCGCGGATGTAGTTCAATGGTAGAACTTCAGCTTCCCAAGCTGACAGTGCGGGTTCGATTCCCGTCATCCGCTCGGAATCAAGTACGCAGCTCAGGGCCGGTCCGCTACACGGGACTGGCCCTGATCGCGTCCGGGCCCGCTCCTCTCCTCCGCGCCCACCCGAGGGCGGCGCCGGGTGCCCGTCCGGGCAGTGCGGTCTGCCCGGGGACGAGGGGAAACCCGCGCGACCTCCGTCACACCCCATCACCGGCAAAGCGGATCTTTCTCACCTCTGCCCCTGAACCCTTCCGCCTCGGAGCGCGTACCTTGTACCGTTCCCTGGGCCGACCCCAAATCCGGCCGCACTCTCCACCCGTCATCGGTGCATACCGCGTATGTACCGTGGTGGTCAGGTGCATCTCCGGTCCACCACTTCCCGGAGCCGGTCACAGAGAGGAGACATCTGTGCGCTCTGTCCAGATTCCGTCGGGACGCGTGTCGTGAGCCTCACGCACGGAGACGTCATCGAAGCCCATGAGTGGCTCAAGGGACGGGCCGTGCGGACGCCGGTACTGCACGTCGACAAGCTCGACCTCGGCGGCACGTCCCTGTGGCTGAAGGCGGAGAACCTCCAGCACGGCGGCTCGTACAAGTTCCGCGGCGCCACCCGCGCCGTCGGCCGCACCGGCGCCCCCGGCGTCATCGCGCAGAGTACCGGCAACCACGGCTACGCGGTGGCCCTCGCCGCCAGGGCCAACGGCATGCACTGCGACATCGTGCTGCCGATGGAGGCCTCGCTCGCCAAGATCGCCCTCATCGCCGACACCGGCGCCACCGTCCACCAGGTCGGCACCACCGTCGAGGAGCGCCTGGAGCTGGTCGCCAAGCTGCACGCCGACACCGGGCACGTCATCATCGACGCCTACGACCACCCCGACGTCGTCTGCGGGCAGGGCACCGCCACCCTGGAGCTCATCCAGGACACCGACCACCTGGACGCCATCGTCGTCCCCGTGGGCGGAGGCGGCGGCGTCGCCGGCGCCGTGCTGGCCGCCGACGGCGGCATGGACGTCTACGGCGTCGAACCCGTCGGCTGCGACTCACTGCGCCGCAGCCTCGAAGCCGGTCACCGCGTCACCGTTCCCCCAGGCCCCACGCTCGCCGACGGGCTGCGCCCGTCCACGGTGGGCGCGCTGCCCCTGTCGATCCTGCGCGACACGATCGCCGGGGTCCAGCTGGTCGACGACGCCCAGATCACGCGCGCGTTCGGGGCGGCGATGATGTACGCGAAACTGCTCGCCGAACCCTCGGCCGCCGCCGCGCTCGCGGGGGCGTTCCAGCTCGCCGCCACCGGTGAGTACCGGGACATCGGCGTGCTGATCACCGGCGGCAACGTCGACGCCGGTGTCGTCTCCACCCTTCTCTCGACGTACCAGGAGGTACCGGCATGAGTGCCGTTCGTGTAGGTGTGCTCTTCGGCGGCCCCTCGGCCGAGCGCCAGGTCTCGGGCGCGTCCGCGCTGGGCGTCGCGCGCGCCATGGACCGCACCCGCTTCACCCCCGTCGTCATCGGCGTCGGCCGCGACGGCGCGTTCCACCTCCTTCCCGAGGACGTCGTCAAGGGCTTCATCGAGCAGGCCCCGAGCGCGCTGGCCATCGACGACCGCCTTGAGGTGAGCGGCCCGGTCGTGGAGTTCCGCGCCGTGCGCACCGAGGCGAAGGTCGACATCGTCCTGGACGGCCGGGTCGTGGACACCCTCGACTTCCTGTTCCCCGTGCTGCACGGCCCCTTCGGCGAGGACGGCGTCATCCAGGGCTACTTCGAGGCCCTCGGCGTGCCCTACGCGGGCTGCGGCGTGGCCGCCTCGGCGGTCGGCATGGACAAGGTCGCCATGAAGCGCGCCTTCATCGCCGACGGCATCCCCGTGACCCCGCACGTGTGGGTCGACGAGGTCAACTGGGCCACCACCGACCCCGCCGAGCTCGTCAAGGACCTCGTCCCGCCGCTCTTCGTGAAGCCGGCCAACATGGGCTCCTCGATCGGCATCAGCAAGGTCGAGGACGTCGCGGACCTGGCCAAGGCGGTCGAGGCCGCCTTCGCCTTCGACCCGGTCGTCGTCATCGAGCAGGGCGTCAATGCCCGCGAGCTGGAGACCGGCGTCCTGGGCGGCTTCAACCCCGAGGTGTGCTGCGTGGGCGAGGTGACCGTCGCCGACGGCCACTTCGACTTCGAGCAGAAGTACCGGGGCACCGAGGACCCGATGATCGTCCCCGCGAAGATCTCCGAGGAGCTGTCGGAGGAGATGCGCCACCTGGCGCTCAAGGTGTTCCGCGCGGTCGGCGGCTGGGGCCTGGCGCGCGTCGACTTCCTCTACGACGACGCCGCCGGGAAGGTCTACGTCAACGAGCTGAACACGCTCCCCGGCTTCACCGCGCACTCCATGTACCCGAAGGTGTGGGCCGCCTCGGGCGTGACCTACCAGGAGCTCATCACCCGGCTCATCGACCTGGGCTTCGAGCGGCACGAGCGCTACTCCGGGAAGAGGAACGCCGGGTGATCCTGCTGTCCGACCCCCGCGTCGCGGCCGTCCCCAGCCGCGACAACGGCGAGGCGATGGTCGATCTGCGCGAGGTGCCGGAGATCCGCCTGGACGGCCGTTACGCCGACCCCGACGGCTGGTACGCCCGCATCCGCGAGGCCGTGCTGGACAAGCTGCTGCGCGCGCAGGCGATGCTGCCCGACGGGATGCGGCTGCTGATCACCGAGGCCTACCGGCCCCCGGCACTCCAGCGGAAGTACTTCGAGGGTTACAAGGACAAGCTGCGCGCGGCCAACCCCGGCTGGGACGAGGCCCTCCTGCACGTGGAGGCCTCGAAGTTCGTCTCCCCGCCCGAGGTCGCCCCGCACGGCACCGGCGGCACCGTCGACCTGACCCTCTGCACGCCGGACGGGGTGGAGCTCGACATGGGCACCGCCGTCGACGCCAGCCCGGTCGACTCGCGCAACCGCTGCTTCACCGCGTCCCCGGACGTCATCGGCGAGGCCCGCCGCAACCGCGACGCGCTGTCGAAGGTGCTGCTGGGCGTGGGCATGGTCAACTACCCCACCGAGTGGTGGCACTGGTCCTACGGGGACCGCTACTGGGCGCTCTCGCTGAACGCGACGCACACCCGGTACGGGCCCGTCGAGCTGTGAGGAACCGCTGGCTGGCCGCCGGTGCGCTCTGCGCGCTGGCGGCCGCCGTCGTCTACGTCCTCTCGGTGTGGACCTGGACCGGGCAGGTCGTGGAGAACCGCGCGCTCGACCGGGCGATGGGTCCCGGGCCCGCGACGGACCTGGCGCTGGCCGCGCTGAGCCTGGTGGGCTCGCCGCCGCTGATCCTGGCCGCGTTCGCGCTGATCGCGCTCACCGGCGCGCTGACCCGCACGGCTTCCGCGCGGCGGCGGGTGCGCTTCGGCGTGGCGGGAGCGGGCGTGGCGATGCTGTCGGTGGCGATCACCGAGGTCCTCAAGTACGGGCTGCCGCGGCCGCTGCTGGACGACGCGGGCGCACCCCTGCACAACTCGTTCCCGTCGGGCCACACGACCGTCGCGGCGGGCGTCGCCTTCGGGCTGATGCTGGCACTGCCGCCGCGCCTGCGCGTCCCGGCGATGCTGCCGCTGGGCGCGGCGGTCGCCCTGATCGGCGGGCTGACGGTGCTGACCGGCTGGCACCGGGTCAGTGACATCGCCGGGTCGGTGCTGGTCTCGGCGGCGCTGTTCTGCGCGGCGGGCGCGTGGCTGGGGCTGCCGGAGACTCTTCAGAAAGGGGAGTCCCGGGAGACGCCCGACACGCCCTAGGCTGGTTCCGTGGATCTCACCGACTACATCCCGTCCGTGGCCGACTTCCCGATCCCGGGCGTCAGCTTCAAGGACATCACGCCGCTGCTGGCCTCCCCCGAGGCGTTCCGGGAGTCCGTGGACCGGCTCATCGAGGGCACCGCCGGGCTGGGCTTCGACAAGATCGCCGCCTTCGACGCGCGCGGGTTCCTGTGGGCGGCGCCGATGGCCTACCAGCTGGCCCTGCCGATCATCCCGATCCGCAAGGCCGGGAAGCTGCCGCGCGAGGCCGTCTCCGACACCTATCGGGGCGAGTACGACGACGTCGTGGTGGAGATGCACGCCGACGCGGTGGGCCCGGGGGACCGCGTCCTGCTGGTGGACGACGTGATCGCCACCGGCGAGTCGATGCGCTCTGGCTGCCGTCTGGTGGAGCGGCTGGGCGGGACGGTCGCGGGCTGCGCGGCGGTCATCGAGCTGACCTTCCTGGGTGCGGCGGAGAAGCTGACGGCGTACCCGGTGGTCTCGCTGGTGCGTTTCTAGGCCGCCTCCTTAAATCGCCGCTAAATCACCGTTCGGGAATCGCCGGGCCCGGCCGGGCTCGCAAGCGCTTGCTCCGGCGCGTCCCGCGTGACTGGAAAGCTGTCCCACCAGCGCTTCTGCACCCCTCCACAGTGGACGATGTGGGTACCGGGCCGCCACCGGGCGTCCCGGTTCCCACCGGTAGCATCGCCGTTACTCGTCAGGATCTTCCCCTCCGCGCGGACTCCCCTCTTCGCACTGTTCGCGCGGTTCCGTGACCAGTGAAAGCAGGCGACATGACCGCTGCCGAAACCTCCTTCTACGACCAGCTCGGCGGAGCCCCCACCATCAAGGAGGCCGTGGACCGCTTCTACGTCCGCGTCCTCGACGACGCCGAGCTCGCGCCCTACTTCGTCGACACCGACGTCATCCAGCTCAAGCGCCACCAGGTCCTGCTGCTGTCGCAGGTCCTGGGCGGCCCGACCGCCTACGAGGGCCGCGATCTGGCCACCGCGCACGCGGGCATGGCCATCACCGGCGAGCACTACGCCAAGGTGGGCTCGCACCTCATGGGCGTCCTCGGTGAGATGGGCGCGCCCGCGCACATCGCCGCCGCCGTCGAGGACACCCTGAAGGCGGTGCGGCCCGACATCGTCGCCACGGAGTCCTGAGCGTGGTCGACGCCGCGCGCCTGAAGTGGAGCTGGGGCGAGGTCGCCGCGCACGGCGACCAGGTCCCGCTCTTCTTCTACTCCACCTTGTTCCTGGAGCACCCCGAGGTCCGGGAGATGTTCCCGGTGAGCATGGCCGCCCAGCGCGACCGGCTGGTCACCGCGCTCGGCCGAGTGGTGTCCGATGTGGACAACGTGGACGCCCTGGTCCCGTTCCTCCAGCAACTGGGACGCGACCACCGCAAGTTCGCCGTGGTCGCCGACCACTACCCGGCCGTCGGCGCGGCCCTGCTGCACACCCTGGAGCACTTCCTGGGCGCGCACTGGACGCCGGAGCTGGAGAAGGACTGGACGGCCGCCTACGGCATCGTCGCCGAGGTGATGTCCGGTGCCGCCGAGGACTCCGCCCGGCAGACGCCCTCGTGGTGGGACGCCGAGGTGGTCTCCCACGACCGCCGCGCCATCGACCTCGCGGTGATCCGCGTCGTCCCCGACCAGCGCCTGGATTACCTGCCCGGACAGTCGATCGCGGTGGAGAGCCCCTACCGCCCTCGCATGTGGCGGCAGTACTCCCCCGCGAACGCGCCCAGGCCCGACGGGACGATCGACTTCCACGTCCGCCTCGCCGACGCCGGGCAGGTCTCACCGGCGCTGGTGGAGTTCACCCGCCCCGGCGACCGGCTCCGGCTGGCCGCGCCCATGGGCACCGGGCTGGTGCTGCCGGACGGGCCGCCGCGCCATGTCCTGATGCTGGCCGGTGGCACCGGACTGGCGCCCCTGAAGGCGCTGACCGAGCAGATCGCGTCCTTTCAGGACGGACGCCGGGTGTACCTGTACTGGGGCGTCCGGCATGCGGGGGATCTGTACGACCTGCCGGCGCTGCGGGAGTTCGCCGAGCGCAGCGAGTGGTTCCACGTGGTGCCGGTGGTGGCGGCCGGGCCGGGTCCCCACACCGGGCAGGCGGTCGGGGTCGCGCTGCGCCAGGCGCGCTGGCTGGATTGCGACGTGTTCGTGTGCGGCCCGCCAGGGATGGTGAGTCAGAGCGTGGCGGCGCTGGGGCACGCGGGGATTCCGGAGGGGCAGATCCATTGGGAGTCCGGAGTCTCCGGCCTTCCTGCTGAGGAGGCACTGTCGTGAGCGGTGACGCGGGTATCGAGCGGGCGGGACGGCTCAGCCCGGAACGGATCAGGCATACCGAGTTCAGCCGCACCACGCTTGGGCGGCGCGGGTACAACGTGGAGGAAGTGGACCGGTTCCTCGGGCGGCTCGCGGAGGACCTGGCGGCGCGGGACGCGCGCGAGGCGCGGCTGCGGACCGAGATCGAGACGGTGAAGAACGCGCTGAAGGATTGGCAGTCGAGTAACTCGCGTGCTCCGCGGGCTCGGCCTGCTCCGGAGGCGATCAACTTGCTGTCGCAGGCGCAGCAGCAGGCGGATTCTTATATCGCGCAGGCGCAGGACTACTGCCGGCAGTTGGTGGGGCAGGCGCGGGGGCAGGCGGACGCGGTATTGACGCAGGCGCAGGTGGCGGCGGCGCAGGTTGTGGAGTCGAGTGAGCTGACGGAGAAGCTGGATCGGACGCGGGCGTTTTTGGAGGCGATCGGGGCGGTGGAGGCGCAGTTGAAGGCGGCGCGGGAGAGGTTGGCGGATGAGGTGGAGAGGTTGGGGGGGTAGGGGGTTGCTCCGCCCTCTTTCCCCCACCCTCTTCCCCCACCCTCTTCCCCCACCCTCTTCCCCCACCCTCTTCCCCCGCCCTCTTCCCCCGCCCTCTTCCCCCGCCCTCTTCCCCCGCCCTCTTCCCCCGCCCTCTTCCCCCGCCCTCTTCCCCCGCCCTCTTTCGGCTTGCGGGCCGTGGGCATCACCCAGCCCACGCCCCGGGCCGCCGGGGTCGCACCGTCTCACCGGCCGGGGTTCACCTCACGAGGCCGCGCCCAGTAGCCTCCAGCCGCCTCGCCTTGGGTCTCACCCGCTCGCTGCCTCGGCCCCGCGCTGCCTCAGCCCACGCCGCCTTCTTCTCGCCTCTTCCCCGCCCGCCACCTCTCGCCCCGCCATCTCTCGCCCCGCCATCTCTCGGCTTGCGGGCCACGCGCCTCACCCCGGCCCGCGCCCGGCCACCGGGGTCACCCCACCCCAGCGACTTACCCGCCCTCAGCCTCGCCCCATCCCCGCACCACCCCGGCCCACACCGGCCTCGTCGTGCCCCTCCCCCTTGGCCCGGCCCTTCCATCCCCACCCTGATCGTTCGGCGTGCTGCCTGCGGATCTTCCGTCGTTCGGCCTCGGCGACGGTGAACGAGGAACCTGGGGGTGTCAAGACGGAAGAGCTGTCTTGACACCCCCAGAACCCTTCGTCTCACCCTCACCGCACCAGGCTCCGCATCGCACCCGGCCGGTCTAACGTCACCGGCCTTGTTCTCGGGCCGGCTTCACCCATCGCCGTGTGGGTGGCCCGGCTCTTGCCTTCGTCGCACGCCGGTCTTCACGCTGCCCTCCTTCTCCCCATGCCCCTCACCTCTCCCCCTTCCCCCTCGCCTTTCTCTTCCCCTTTCTCCTCGTCCTTTCCTCGTCTCTTTCGCCCTACCCCCTGAACGTCCTCCGGTAGTCCCGGGGCGCCACCCCTCGCCTGCGCGCGAACTGCCTTCGCAGTGCCGCCGCCGAGCCGTAGCCGACGTGGTGGGCGATCTCCTCCACCGACAGGTCGCCGCCTTCCAGTAGCTCCTCCGCTCGTCGCAGCCTTCGTTCCGTCAGCCAGGCGTGTGGGCTTTGCCCGGTGGCGTCTTTGAATCTGCGGGCGAATCCGCGTTCGCTCACCAGGGCGCGGCGGGCCAGGTCGGCGACGGTGATGTTCTTCGCGAGGTTTTCCTGTGCCCAGTCGGTGATGTGGGCCAGGCGGTCGTCGGTTACTTCGGCGACGGGGGTTGTGGCGTATTGGCGTTGGCCGCCTTCGCGGTGGGGTGGGATGACCATGGCGCGGGCTATTTCTCCGGCTTTGCGGGCTCCGAGTTCTCTCCTGATCACGTGGAGGCAGAGGTCTGCCGCCGCTGCCACTCCTGCGCCCGTCAGTAGGCGGCCTTCGTCGACGTATAGGGCGTCGGGAGTGACGGTGATGTTCGGGTGGGTTTGGGCTAGCCGGTCGGTGAAGGCCCAGTGGGTGGTCGCGTGGCGTCCGTCGAGCAGTCCTGTGGCGGCGAGCATGAAGGCGCCGACGCAGGGGGCGGCGACGATGGCCTTCGTCTTTCGCAGGATGGCGGTCAGGTCTTGCGAGGGTGGGTCGTCGTGGCCTTCGCCGGGCAGCAAGAGGATCAGGTCGGCCTTCTTCAATCGGTCGAGTCCGTGTTCTATGTGGACGGTGAGGCCGACGTCCGTCGTCAGTGGGCCGGTGGTGTCGGCGCAGTAGGCGAAGGTGAAGGGTGGGCGGTTGAAGATCTCGCCGACCACGCCGACGGTGTGGATTCCGGCGCCGGGGCGCAGGTAGGCGGCCACGTTCTGCATGGCACGAGTTTGGCAGGAACGTTGCGGTGATGTACAGCTCGGCCACTGTTCTCGATCCGCTCGCGGCCCGATGCTTGTGGCATGGACATCGAGAGCAGCGCCACCTGGCAGATCCTCACCGTCGGCTACACCGGTTCCACGGGACCGGGTGTGGCCGCGACGGTCTCGTACATCACCGATGGCGATCACAAGATCGTCTTCGATCCGGGGATGGTCGAGTCGCCAGCGCGGATCCTCGAACCGCTCGCGGCTCTCGGGGTCGGGCCCGAGGACGTCACCGATGTGATCCTGAGCCACCATCACCCGGACAACATCATGAACGCGGGCCTGTTCACGAAGGCGGCCGTGCACGACCACAAGGCGATCTACCGGGGGCACGGGTGGACGGTGCGGGACGCCGAGGGTTACGCGTTCACTCCTTCGCTGCGGCTGATCGCCACTCCGGGGCACAGCCACGAGGACATCACATTGCTGGCGGGGACGGCCGATGGCGTGGTGGCCTTCGCGGGTGACCTGTGGTGGCGTCCCGACGGCCCGGCCGAGGACCCGGTGGCGCCGGACCGCGATCAGCTTGCGGCCAGCCGGATGCGGGTGCTGGACCTGGCCGACATCATCGTGCCGGGGCACGGTCCGGCGTTCGCGGCGGGACCGGAGGCGGTGGTCTAGCGGCCGCGGTCGCGGATCACGGCGAGGAAGGCCAGGTCCTCGGTGTCGAAGTCGATCGGGACCGGGGACGCCTCGGCGATGCGGATGGCCTGGTCGGCGTAGGACGCCGCCGACTCCGGCAGGCCGGACTCGTCCATCGCCACCGCCAGCAGGCACAGGGTCGGCACCAGGTCGGGGTGGCCGGAACCGAAGTGCTCCCACTGGATGCGCAGGACCTCGGGACCGTAGCGGACGCAGTCCTCCCAGCGTTCCTGGCGGAAGTAGGCGGTGAGCAGCATCTGGGGGATGCCGATGCCGAGGGGCCAGTCGTCGGGCGGGGCGGCGGCCAGGGGTTCCAGCAGTTCCATCGAGGTGGCGGGCCTTGTCGCCAGGTAGACGGTGGCGAACATGGCCTCGGCGAGGGTGCCCATCTCCTCCTTGACCTCGGGCCACGCCTCGGCGGCCATGACCCGGTCGGCGATCTCGACGGCCTCCTCGGCGCGGTCGGTGCCGTGCAGGGCGTAGGCGAGCAGGACGTAGTCGGCCAGGCCGACGGTGTCGCCGACGGCGTCGATCTCGGCTTCCAGCATGGCGATGACCTCGGCCTTGACCTCCGGTGGCAGGAGCGGGAGACCGATGATGATGAGGCCGACGTGCCCGGGAACGGCGTCGGGGTCGGTGAGGATCCCGTCGGCCAGCATGTCGCGCATCTGGCGGACGTAGCGGTCGGCGGCCTTGGTGATCACCGCGACGCCGAGGCGGGCGAGGAGCAGATCGCCGAGGACGCGGCGGTCGGGGCCGGTGTTGGCGCTGAGGGCCTCGGCCTGGTCGTCGAGGTCCAGGAGCCGGTCCCGCTGGGCCCAGCTGTCCTGTTCGGGCGGGTCGAGCAGGTTGGAGAGGCGCTCGGCGAGGACGGGTATCAGCTCGGCCGTCTCGTGCCGTGAGCCGCGGATGACGCGCTGGGTGAGGCGGTGCATGAGGACGCGGCCGCCGTCGCCGTCCACTAGGGACGCCGTGCGGGCACGGGCGACGGCCAGCTCGACCTCGCGTTCGTCCTCGCCGAGGATCTCGCCGAGCATCGCCACGGGCAGGCCGGTGGGCGCCAGCAGCGCCAGCCCGGCCAGCACGGGCGCGGTGCGCTCGTCCCAGATCCGTGCCACGGCCAGCAGGATCGCCGCCGCCACGCTGCGCGGGTAGTCGTCCCAGGCGCCGTGCGGGAGGGCCTCGTCCACGTCGAAGGTGCGCAGATCGGCGACGTAGTCGGCGAAGTCGCGGCCGGTTTCCTTCATGCGGGACGCCGCCTGCGCCAGCGCCAGGGGCAGCCCGTCGACCTCCACGATGAGCTCGTCGGCGGCCTCGTCGACGGGCAGGCCGGTGCGTTCGCGGAGGTAGGCGCGGGCCTGCTCGCGGGTGAAGCGCTCGACGTCCACTGTGGAACCCAGGGCGGCGGCGCCGCGTTCGGTGGTGGTGAGGACGACGCGGGTGCGCTCGCCGCGCGGGAGCCAGGCGCGCACCGGGGTGGGGTCGACGACGTTGTCGAAGACGACGAGGACGCGGTCGCGGCCGGGTGGTTCGGACAGCAGCGCGAGTCCGCGTTCGGCGGCGGCCTGGGGGCTGAGTTCGGGTTCGCGTCGGCCGTAGGCGTCGGCGACACGGCCGAGGGCGGTGACGATCTGCTCGGGGTTCTCGCCACCGATCCAGGCGACGCGGTGGCCTTTGCGGAGGGCGGTGCGGGCGTGTTCGGCGGCCTCGGTGCTCTTGCCGACGCCGGGTCCACCGGTGAGCACGGCGATGCCGGGGATGGCCGTGAGGGTGTGCTGGACGTCCTGCCGCGCGCGGTATCCGGCGGGTCGCGGAGGAATCGGTCCACACAGGACACGGAAGCCGGTGGCGCGGGACGCCTGCTGCTCCCAGCGGTTGAGCAGGACGGCGACGACGGCACCGGCGGCGGCGAAGGTGACGCCGGCCAGACTCAGGGCCGAACCCCGGTCCAGCCCGGCCGGTCCCTCGGCGGCCCACCAGGTCGCGGCGAACACCGCCAGCGCGGCCACCAGCGCGGCGGCGGCCTTGGCGGTCCACCTGACACTCCACATGGGAGTGAGTATGGCGTTACCGCGCCTCTTCCAGAGCGAAGGCGGGGTAGCCGACCACTCTTTCGGGGTTGCCGAAGGTGTCGCCGGAGTTGCGCAGGTCCAGCCGCCGGGGCAGGTAGCGGTGCCGGGCGGCCCAGGCGACCAGGCCCCGCAGGGCGAACACGCCGCAGGCGTCGCCGACCTTGATGCGGCTGTAGTCGAGGTCGCACACGGCCTGCGCGGTGCGGCGGTCGAGTTCGCGGGCCACGTCCTGCGGGTGGTAGTGGCTGAAGTCGGTGCTGCACAGGACGATCGTGTCGCGCGAGGCGCCGACCACGGCGTCCAGCACGTCGGCGATGTCCTCGGCGGCCGAGACGCCCACCGCGATGGGGGTGACCGGGACGTCCCCGAGAACCTCCTGCAGGAAAGGGATCTGGACTTCCAGGGCGTGTTCCCTGGCGTGCGGTTCGGCGTCGGCGGGGATGCCGTCGGGCACGGCGGTGATCATGACCGTCCCCAGTGGAGTCGACCAGGTCGCCGCCGGTGAGGCGGCCACGCCCTCCAGCCGGGAGAAGTGCGAGGGCCCGATGATGACGACACGGCCGACGGACCCCTTGTGCTCGCGCAGGCGCGCGTAGACGTGCGAGGCCACCGGACCGGAGAACCGGTATCCGGCGTGGGGGACGACGTAGGCGGGCGCGAGCGGCTCGCCGGCGGGCAGCTCGATGCGGGCGAGCATGCGGCGGATGGCGGTGCGCAGCTGGTTGGGTTCGCCGGGGTAGAACCGTCCCGCCACGGCGGATGGTCGGTCGTCGGTCATCGGGGGGCCTTTCTGCGGTCGTGCGCGCCCCGGGTACCGGGCTGCTCGATCAGCCTGAGCGGCCGCCGTTTCGCGCCCCAGTCCCCGGCCGGTCCGTCGAACACACCGGCGACCGTCGTTCCACAGTGGACGCAGTCGCCGCGGTCGGTGAGCTCGTAGCGGTTCAGGACGTACCAGTCGCGCTCCACGACCGGCGCCGCGCAGCCCGGGCAGCTCGTCGTCTGGCCCTCGGGGTCGTGCACGTTGCCGGTGTAGACGTAGCGCAGCCCGTGCTCGCGGGCGACGCGGCGGGCGCGGCGCAGGGTCTGCGGTGGCGTCCTGGGGATGTCCCGCATCTTGAAGTCGGGGTGGAAGGCGGAGAAGTGCAGGGGCACGTCGGGTCCCAGGTGCTCGGCGAACCAGGCGCACTCGGCGGCGATCTCGGCCTCGGAGTCGTTGTGGCCGGGGATGAGCAGCGTGGTGACCTCGGTCCACACGTCCGTCTCGTGGACGAGGTACTTCAGGGTGTCCTGGACGGCGCCAAGCTTGGCGAAGGTGATCTTCTCGTAGAACTCCTCGGAGAAGGCCTTCAGGTCGATGTTGGCGGCGTCCATGTGGGCGTAGAACTCGGCCCGGGGCTCGGCGTTGATGTAGCCGGCGCTGACCGCGATGGACCGCACGCCGCTCGCCCGGCAGGCGTCGGCGACGTCCATCGCGTACTCGATGAAGATCGTGGGGTCGTTATAGGTGAAGGCCACCGAGCGGCAGCCGGTCTTCGTGGCGGCCCTGGCCAGCGCGTCGGGTGAGGCGGCCGAGGCGAGGGTGTCGATCTCACGGGACTTGGAGATGTCCCAGTTCTGGCAGAACCGGCAGGCGAGGTTGCAGCCGGCCGTCCCGAAAGACAGCACGGGCGTTCCGGGCAGGAAGTGGTTGAGGGGCTTCTTCTCGACCGGATCGACGCAGAAACCGGACGATCGCCCGTAGGAGGCCAGGACCACGCGGTCGTCGACGCGTCCCCGCACGAAGCACAGGCCCCGCTGCCCCTCGCGGAGTTTGCAGGCCCTGGGGCACACGTCGCACTGGATCCGCCCGTCGGGAAGCTCGTGCCACCAGGTGGTGTCGACGGTGTAGGGGTCTTCGCGGCTGAGTGCGTCGGTCGGCATGCGGGAACGCCTCCTCCCGGCCCACGCTATGCCGCCGCCCACTATCCCCGCAAGCCGGGCCGCCGGTGGCGGGGCCGCTGGATATGATCGAGGGTCGGTTTCGAGCGAGTGAGGTTTCTGTGTCCACCACCATCCGCGCCGAGGCGGCCGCGCGCCGTACCTTCGCGGTCATTTCCCACCCCGACGCCGGTAAGTCCACCATCACGGAGGCTCTGGCGCTGCACGCCCACGTCATCGGCGAGGCCGGTGCCGTCCACGGCAAGGGCGGCCGCAAGGGCGTGGTGTCGGACTGGATGGCCATGGAGAAGCAGCGAGGCATCTCCATCACCTCGGCGGCCCTGCAGTTCTCCTACGACGACTGCGTGGTCAACCTCCTCGACACGCCCGGCCACGCCGACTTCTCCGAGGACACCTACCGCGTCCTGACGGCCGTGGACTGCGCGGTCATGCTGATCGACGCGGCCAAGGGCCTGGAGCCGCAGACCCTGAAGCTGTTCGAGGTCTGCCGCCACCGCCGCATCCCGGTGATCACGTTCATCAACAAGTGGGACCGGCCCGCGCGCGCGGCCCTGGAGCTGCTCGACGAGATCGAGGAGCGCATCGGCCTGCGCTGCACCCCGCTGACCTGGCCCGTCGGCCCCGGTGGGCGTTTCCAGGGCGTCATCGACCGCCGTGGCGACGAGGACGGCACCCAGAACGCGATGGCGCACTTCGAGCGCACCCCCGGCGGCACCCGCGAGGCCATCGAGACGCGCCTGGACGCGTCCCAGGCCCGCGAGCGCTTCGGTGAGGACTACGAGCGCGCGGTGGAGGAGGTCGAGCTCCTCCGCGAGATCGGCGCCACCCACGACCAGAAGCTCTTCGAGGAGGCCGTCACCACGCCGGTGCTGTTCGGCGCGGCGGTGGCCAACTTCGGCGTCCGTCAGCTGCTGGACGTGCTCATCAAGCACGCCCCGGCCGCCACGGACCGCGCCGACATCGACGGCACCCCCCGCGAGGTCGACGCGCCCTTCTCCGGTTTCGTGTTCAAGATCCAGGCGAACATGAACAAGGCCCACCGCGACCAGGTCGCCTTCGTCCGGGTCTGCTCGGGACGCTTCGAGCGCGGCATGGTCGTCACGCACGCCGAGTCGGGCCGCCCGTTCGCCACCAAGTACGCCCAGTCGATGTTCGGCGCGTCCCGCGACACCCTCGACGAGGCCTTCCCCGGTGACGTGATCGGCCTGGTCAACGCCACCGCCCTCGGCATCGGCGACACCCTGTACGTGGACAAGAAGGTCACCTACCCGCCGCTGCCGTCGTTCGCGCCGGAGCACTTCGCCACGATCCGCACCGACGACACCTCGAAGGCCAAGCGCTTCCGCCGCGGCATCCAGCAGCTGGACGCCGAGGGCGTGGTGCAGGTCCTCTACTCCGAGCGCCGCGGTGACGCCTCGCCGGTGCTGGCCGCGGTCGGCACCATGCAGTTCGAGGTCGCCACGCACCGCCTGTCGGAGGAGTTCGGCGTACCCACCACCCTCGACCACCTGCCCTATGAGCTGGCCCGCCGCACCGACGCCGAGAGCGCCGAGAAGATGAAGCGCGCGCCGGGCGCCGAGACCTTCGTGCGGGCGCGCGACGGCGTCGTCCTGGCGGCGTTCCTGAACAAGTGGCGGATGCAGACGGTGAAGACCGACTACCCCGGCATCATGCTGGAACCCCTGCTCGCGCAGGCCGAATAGCGCCTCAAGGGGCCGGGTCACACCGGCCCCTTTTCCATGTCCGCGGTGTCAGCGGCCGTGTCAGCGCGAGGACAGGCCGGTGTCCGGGCGGTCGTCGATAGTTCTCTCATCAGCGAGAACGACCGGCACCGAACTGGAGAAACCGACATGTCGAGCACCTTCACCGCCCAGGACAAGACCACCCTCCGCACCGCCGCCCACGGCTCCGTGGCCCTCATGGCATGGGCCGCCGGGACCTCCTCGCCGCACCGCGTGGCGACCAACGGCTCCTTCGCCCTCTACGCCGCCACCGGCCCCGTCGGGTACGTGCTGGCCGAGAAGAAGAACGACCTGAAGCTGGGCCACAAGTCGAGCGCGGCCCTGGCCGACCACGTCCTGCCCGCGATCACCGCGTCCGTCGCGCTGCTGGCGAACGATCCGGCGGAGCTGGCGAACTTCCGCGAGACCGTCGTGGTGGCCGTCGAGGCCGCCGCGCAGGGCTCCAAGAAGGGCGTGACGCCGACCCTGGAGGCGATGGCCGCCAAGATCCACGAGGCCCTGGGCGCCTGACGCGGATCCGAGTGAACCGAGATGACGCACCGCGACCGCGGCCCGCCGGACCCCCGGCGGGCCGCCCGCGCTTTGTCCACCGGGACAACGGATCCGGCGCGCCGGGCATAGTCTCCACGCATGATTCACGGGGATTCGCCGAAGGACCTGCTGGCGGCCGGCGACGAGGCCATGACCGAGGCCGCCTTCCGCACCGGCGACTACACGCAGGCGCTCGCGCTGCTCCAGGCGGCCCGCGACACCGCCGACGACCGCGCGGTCGAGGCCGCCGCCATCGACCGCCTCGGCTGGCTGACGCACTTCCGGGCCCTCGACGCCGGTCCCGAGCAGGCCGACGCCGACGCCGAGGAGGCCCTGTTCCAGCAGGCCCTGGACATCCGGCGCGACATCGGCGACCGGGGCGGCATCGCCGCGTCACTTTTCGGTCTCGGGCTCGTTCACCAGGTACTACGGCGTGATTGGGACACCGCGATCACGTACTTCCGCCAGTCCCTGGCCCTGGCGGAGGAGCACGCCGACCTGATCACCAGGTCGGAGGTGCACCGCCACATCGGCTTCTACTACATGATCAGCGAACGCCGGCCCGACCTCGGCGTCCCGCACCTGCGCACCTCCCTGCGCCTACGCGAACTCCACGGCGACCCGCGCTGGACCGTCGGCGGGCTCATCGCGCTCGGGCAGGCCGAGTCGGTCGCCGGAGACCGCGACGAGGCCGTGCGGCTACTGGGCGAGGCGATCGGCCTCGCGCGGCGCACCGGGCTGCACGCCAGGCGCATCGCGCAGGCCGAGGAGGCGCTGCGGCGGGCGGAGGCGGGGGAGATGCCGGGTTAGCCGGTCTGCTCCGGCAGTACCCTCAGGACCCGCAGGACGTCGGCCGCCGCCTCATGGTGCCCACGCTCGTCCAGCGCGGAGGCCACGGCGTGCAGGTTCGCCGCGAGCCGCCGGGTGCGCTCGCCGGGCGTGCCGCCGTCGAGGTCGGTGGCGGCCTTGATCGCCTTCACCGCGATCTCGGGCGCGTCGGCACCGGGGCCCCAGGCGGCGTGCGCGGACAGCAGGTTGTCCAGGGTCGCCAGGTGCGCGGCCAGGTCGTCGCCGCGAAGTTCGGCCGCCGCCCGGCCCGCGGCCAGGGCTTCGGCGTGCTCGCCGGTCTCGGTGAGCATGAGGGCGAGATCGTGCAGCGCGAGCCCGTGGAACGGGGCGAACGCGTCGGGATCGCCTTCGGCGAGCCGCGCGAAGATCGCCGCGCCCTCGCGCGTGGACTCCACCGCCCGGTCCCACTCCGTCAGGCGGCGCATCAGCACGCCCCGGTTGACCAGGACGCCCGCCAGGCCCGGTTCGTGGGACGCGTCGGCGGCGGCCAGGTCGCGGTAGATCGCCACGGCCTCGTCGATCCCGGCCATCACCTTGTCGGTCCACCTGTGCATCTGCTGGGGCACGGCGAGCGCGGCGAGGGCCTCGGCGAGGTGCGGCCGGTGGCGTCCGCCGAACTTCCGGTAGATGGCCACGGCGTCGCGCAGGAAGATGATGGCCACACCGTTTCCGCGCCGGACCTGGATGCGGCCGAGGTTGTAGATGATCGCGGCGATGTCGGACGGGGTGATGCGCCTGCGGTCGATCTTCCACGCCTCGACGAGGGTGTCCTCGGCCTCGGCGTACTCGCCGGCCGCCATGGCGTGGAAGCAGAAGGCGTTCACGGCGGCGATGTAGGCCTTGCTCTGCGGGTCTTGCCGCCGGTGTTCGTCGGCGATGGCGCGGGACCGGTCGAGGGCGCGATTGATGGCGCGGTCGAGGGCGGCACGACGGTCGGGTTCGAGAGCCGGGGCGTCCGGGGGCGGGGCGTCCTGGGGCGGGGTACCGAGGGCTTCGAGCCAGTCCGGGCCCTCGTCCGGGTCGGCGGGCATGCCGATCATGCGCGCGTTCCCGACGGTCCCGACGGGCGTCGACACGGTCCGGCGCCCGGGCTCCTCGCCCTCGGATCGCCGTGCCTCCGCGGAGATCCCGAAGTACGACTCGATCGTCTCCGGCGAGCGGGTGATCTCGTAGCCGGTCATGGGCGCCTCCCGGCCGTCACCGGCCTTCGGTGGTCCTCTGTGGATGGCCGTCGCCCTTGATTCTGCGGAACAGCCGCCACCCCAGCCAGGTCGCCATCCCACCGAGCACCAACGCCCCCGCCGGCCACGCCAGGTACCCCATCGGCGTGCGCTCCTGATCGTCGGTGACGGTCACGAACACGTTGTCCGTGGCTATCAGCGCCGTCGCGGCCGGTCGCTCCACCGGCACCAGCGTCAGAATCGGCCCCTCGCCCGGGGTTCCGGTGAACTCGCAGTTGAACGCCGTCTCGGCCGTGCACCAGGTGTAGGTGTAGAGCTCGCCGAGCTCGTGCTCGGCGGCCACGTCGAGTTCGATCGGCGGAGAGAGCGTGTAGAACCGCCCGCTCTCCACCGGTTGCTCGAAGCGGCAGAACATGGCGGTCCGGCGGTCGTCCACGAGGTACTGGCAGTTGGCGTACCTCGCGTCGGATCGCAGTCCGGAGCTGGCTCTCAGGTAGAACATGACGCCGTTCGCCGTGGCGTCGCCGTCGTTGCCGACGACCACGGGCGCGGTGATGGTCGAGCCGTTCTCGACGGTGAGGTCGCCGGGCCGCCCCACCACGAGGTTCGCGTCGGCCCACGCCGCCGAGGGGATCAGCGCGGCCGCGCACGCGGCCAGCACCACGAGTAAGCGTCGGACCATGCCCGACGCTAACCCGAAAGTGCCTTCCGCCGCTGTCCCTAGTCCTCGATCGAGTTGTGCATGCCGAGGATGGCGATGTCGTCCTTGGGCTGCTCGTCGGAGAAGTTGAGGACGGTGGTGCGCAGCCGCGCCGCCACCACCGACGCGGGGTGTCCGGCGAGGGGTGTCACCGCGCGGCAGACGCCCCGGAGCCCGAACATCACGTCGCCGTTGCGGCGTTCTGTCACACCGTCGGTGTAGAACAGCAGGGAGTCCCCGGGCGCGAGCCGCAGCGAGGTCACGGTCACCTTGACCTGCTCCAGCAACCCGACCGCCGTGCCCTCCACGCCGACGAATTCGCATTCGCCGACGCGGGGCAGGTGCAGTGCGCGCTCGTGCCCGGACAGGCACATCTCGACGCACAGGTCGGGCCCTTCGCGCCACACCATGGCGGTGATGAGGGTGGCGTACCGGCCTTCGTCGGGCTGTTCCAGAAGTGTCCGGTTCAGCAGTTCGATGATGCGGGGCAGCGGCAGCCCGTCGCGGGCCAGCGCGCGCAGGACGTCGCGGACGACGCCGGTCACGGCGGCGGCTTGGGCGCCCTTGCCGCACACGTCCCCGGCGGAGACGAGGTAGCGGCCGGGTTCGACTTCGAGGACGTCGTAGAAGTCGCCGCCCACGTCCGTGCCGGTGGACGCGGGGACGTACTCGGCGGCGAACTCGATCCCGGGCGCCTGCGGCAGGGCGGCGGGCAGGAGGGCCTGCTGGAAGGCCTGGGCGACGCGCTGCCGTTCGGCGTGGATGCGCGCGTTGTCCAGGGCCAGTGCGGCCCGCCGGGCGATGTCCTCGACGACGGTGACGTCGTCGGGGGCGTGGAGGCGGTCGGCGGGGCGGCCGAGGGTGAGGACGCCGAGGATCTTCCCGCGCGCCGCCAGTGGCACCGCGATGCCCTCGACCGGGCGCGACAGGGCGACGGTCAGGCCGAGTTCGGCGGTCTCCTTGAGGCGTTCGGCGAGTTCGGCGTCGGGCCCGGACAGCAGGCGCTTCATGACCGGCCACTGCGATTCGTCGCGGTGGGTTCCGGCGGCGAGCCCGAGTTTGCCCCATTCGTCGAGGACGTAGACGGCGCACCAGTCGCCCAGGCGCGGCACCATGAGCTGCGGCACCAGGGCGAGGGTGAGGTCGACGTTCAAGGACTGCGCGAGCAGTTCGGAGGCCTCGGCGAGGAACGTCAGCCAGGAGCGGCGGCGGACGTCGGCCGCGCGCAGCCGGTCGGCCTCGATGGTGAGCGCCATCCGGTCGGCGGACAGCACGGCGAGGGTGCGCAGGGCCGAGGCTCCGGCCGGGTAGAGCTCCAGGCGCCCGGACAGGGGCCGCGCGAGGTGCAGCGGCACCACCATCGCGTCGTCGCGGACGAGCGGTACGCGCCCGCACGAGGCCAGCCGGGACTCGCCGGCTCCGTCGCCCTCGTCGAGCCAGACGGCGCCGCCGGTGGCGCCGACGATCTCGCAGAGGCGCTGGAGGAGTTCGGCGATGAGCTGCGGCAGGGTGAGCCGGGTCCGCAGTTCGTCGGGGACGCTGACCAGCCACGCCACGCGTTCGGCGGCGGCGACGGCGAGGTCGGGGTCGACGGAGGTGTCGGGGACGAGCGCGGTGGCCTCGGGGAGCGGTGGCGGGACGTGCCCGCGTCGCTCCAGGCGGAACCAGACGCCCTTGCCGGTGGCGTCGTGTGTGGTGCCCCACGCCGAGGCGAATCGGTCGACGAGTAGCAGGCCACGGCCGTGTTCGGCCATCTCGTCGGGGGGTTCGGACGAGGGCGCTTCGAGCGTCCCGCCGCGGAAATCGGTTACGGTTACGGTTACGCCGTCGTCATCGGCGACCACCTCGACATCGAGGTCGGTGCCGGCGTGTACGACGCCGTTGGTGGACAGCTCGGTGGTGAGGAGCATCGCCTCGTCGAGCAGGTCGGTGAAGCCGGCCGCGACGAGGACCTCTCGGACGAGCGCACGCGCCGCCGCCGGCGACTGATGGTCGGCCGGTAGGCGGAGACGTCGCCGGGCTTTGACGGACACAGCTTGCAGTGTCCCCCATCGGCAATCGAAGATAGAAACACCCCACCGTGGTTCAAACGCTAAAAGAGGCGATCGATGACAACTGTCAAAGCGCCCCCTATCAAACGCGATGAGAACGAGGAGGTCCTGTCGGCGCTGGCCGCGGCTCTGGCCAGGGTCGAGCGCGGGGATTTCTCCGTCCGGCTGCCCAGGACGCACGGTTTGGGCGGCGAGGTCATCGACCGGTTCAACGCGGTCGTGGCGAAACAGGACACGCAGGTGCGCGAGTTGTCCCGCATGGCCCGGGTGGTGGGCCGCGAGGGCAAGATGACCGAGCGTTTCGCCGAGGAGCACCTCGATGGCGGGTTCCGGCAGGCCGCCACGGCGGTGAACTCCCTCATCGACGACATCGTGCGCCCCACCGCGGAGATCTCGCGGGTCATCGCCGCCGTCGCCGAGGGTGACCTCTCGCAGCGTGTGACGCTCCAGATCGACGAGGGACGCACCCTCAAGGGCGAGTTCCTCGAACTGGCGCGCACGGTGAACAAGATGGTGGAGCTGCTGTCGGGTTTCGCCGGTGAGGTGACGCGCGTCGCGCGCGAGGTGGGCACGGAGGGCAAGCTCGGTGGCCAGGCGGCCGTCCCGGGCGTGTCGGGCACGTGGAACGACCTGACGGTCAGCGTGAACCAGATGGCCAGCAACCTCACCGACCAGGTGCGCAATATCGCCCAGGTGACCACGGCGGTGGCGCGGGGCGACCTGTCGCAGAAGATCACCGTCGTCGCGCAGGGCGAGATCGCGGAGCTGGCCGGGACGATCAACTCGCTCACCGACACGCTGCGCGTGTTCGCCAACGAGGTGACGCGTGTCGCGCAGGAGGTCGGTACCGAGGGCAAGCTGGGTGGCCAGGCGCACGTTCCGGGCGTGGCGGGCACCTGGAAGGACCTCACCGTCTCGGTGAACTCCATGGCCTCGAACCTGACCGATCAGGTTCGGAACATCGCGCAGGTCGCCACGGCGGTGGCTGGCGGCGACCTGACGCAGAAGATCACCGCGGTGGCCCAGGGCGAGATCCTGGAGCTCAAGACGACGGTGAACACCATGGTGGACCAGCTGTCCGCCTTCGCCGACGAGGTGACGCGCGTCGCCCGCGAGGTGGGCACGGAAGGCAAGCTGGGCGGTCAGGCGAAGGTGACGGGTGTCTCGGGCACCTGGCGCGACCTGACGGAGAACGTGAACCAGCTCGCGTCCAACCTGACCGACCAGGTGCGCAACATCGCGCAGGTCACCACCGCGGTCGCCAAGGGCGACCTGTCCCAGAAGATCACCGTCGACGCGCAGGGCGAGATCGCCGAGCTGAAGAACACGGTCAACCGCATGGTGGACCAGCTGTCCAGCTTCGCCGACGAGGTGACGCGAGTCGCGCGTGAGGTGGGTACCGAGGGCAAGCTGGGCGGCCAGGCGCACGTCCGGGGTGTCTTCGGCATCTGGAAGGACCTCACCGACAACGTGAACCTGATGGCCTCGAACCTGACGGCCCAGGTCCGCAACATCGCCCAGGTCGCCACGGCGGTGGCCAAGGGCGACCTGACGCAGCAGATCACGGTGAACGCGCAGGGCGAGATCGCGCAGCTGAAGAACACCGTGAACAAGATGGTGGACCAGCTGTCGGCCTTCGCCGCCGAGGTCACCCGAGTCGCCCGCGAGGTCGGTACGGAGGGAAAGCTGGGCGGGCAGGCGCAGCTGAGGCGCGCGGCCGGTACCTGGCGCGACCTCACCGACAACGTGAACCTGATGGCGTCCAACCTGACCAACCAGGTCCGCAACATCGCCGACGTGGCCACGGCCGTGGCCAAGGGCGACCTGACGCAGAAGATCACCGTCGACGCCCAGGGCGAGATCCTGGAGCTGAAGTCGACGGTGAACCGGATGGTCGACCAGCTGTCCAGCTTCGCCGACGAGGTCACCCGCGTGGCCCGCGAGGTGGGCACCGAGGGCAAGCTCGGCGGCCAGGCCCACGTGCACGGCGTGTCGGGCACGTGGAAGGACCTCACCGACAACGTGAACTCGATGGGTTCGAACCTGACCGACCAGGTGCGCGCCATCGCCCTGGTCACCACGGCCGTCGCCGAGGGCGACCTGACCCAGCAGATCACCGTCGGCGCGCAGGGCGAGATCGCCCAGCTCAAGAACACCGTCAACCGGATGGTCTCGCAGCTGCGGTCCTTCGGTGACGAGGTGACGCGAGTCGCGCGCGAGGTGGGTGTAGAGGGCAAGCTCGGAGGCCAGGCGCAGGTCGAGGGCGTCTCGGGCATCTGGCTGGACCTCACCGACAACGTGAACCAGCTCGCGACGACGCTGACCAACCAGCTGCGCGCGATCGCCGAGGTGTCGACCGCCGTGACGCGCGGGGACATGACGCAGCGGATCATGGTCGAGGCGCGCGGCGAGGTCGGCGTCCTGACCGGGAACATCAACCAGATGATCGAGACGCTGCTCGACACCACGGTCAAGAACGCCGAGACCGACTGGATGAACTCGAACCTGGCGCGCGTCTCGGAGCTCCTGCAGGGGCAGCGCGACATCGGCGAGGTCTGCCGCATGATCATGACCGAGGTGACGCCCCTTGTGGACGCCCAGGTCGGCGCGTTCTTCCTGATGTCCTCGGCGAAGTCGCAGCCCAAGCGGCTGACGCTCACCTCGTCCTACGGTTACGTCGGGCCGGACACCGATCTGGTGTTCGCGCCGGGCGAGTCCCTGGTCGGGCAGGCGGCCACGTCCCGGCGCGCGATCCGGCTGAAGGACGCCCCGGCGGACTACCTGGTCGTCCGCAGTGGACTCGGGCGCGCCCGCCCCGCCGACGTGGTGGTGCTGCCGGTGCTGTTCGAGGGCGAGCCCCTCGGCGTCATCGAGTTCGGGTCCCTGAACGCCTTCTCGGCGCTGCACCTGAACTTCCTCGACCGGCTGGTCAACACCATCGGTATCGCGCTCAACACCATCCTGGCCAACCGCCGGACGGAGGAGCTGCTCACCGCCTCCCAAAAGCTCGCGCAGGACTACCGCGACCAGTCCGAGAAACTCCAGCGCACCAACGAGGAGCTGCAGGAGAAGACGGCCCTGCTGACCGAGCAGAACCAGAACATCGAGCTGAAGAACCGCGAGATCGACATGGCCCGCCTGGGCCTGGAGGACAAGGCCCGCCAGCTCACCCAGGCGTCCCAGTACAAGAGCGAGTTCCTGGCCAACATCAGTCACGAGTTGCGGACGCCGCTCAACTCGCTGCTCTTGCTCGCGCGCCTGCTGGCCGAGAACGCCGAGCGCAACCTGACCGCCAAGCAGATCGAGTTCGCCCGCACCATCCACAATGCCGGTTCGGACCTGCTGGTCCTCATCGACGATATTTTGGACCTGTCGAAGATCGAGGCCGGCCGCATGGCCGTGGACCCCAGGCCCCTCGCGGTGGACGAGATCGCCGGGTACGTGGAGCAGGCCTTCCGGCCGCAGGCCGAGGAGAAGGGCCTGGAGTACACCGTCGAGAAGAGTCCCGAGGTGCCCGACACCATCGTGTCGGACGCGCAGCGGCTCCAGCAGATTCTGCGGAATTTGCTGTCCAACGCGGTGAAGTTCACCGACTCCGGCTCGGTCTCGCTCACCATCAGCCCCGCCCCGCGCGGGATGATCTGGGGCGTGCCGTCACTCGATACGGCCGAGAACGTCTACGGCTTCAGGGTCACCGATACGGGTATCGGCGTGCCGGACGAGAAGCTCGCCTTGATCTTTGAGGCCTTCCAGCAGGCCGACGGCACCACGAGCCGGAAGTATGGAGGGACGGGCCTCGGGCTGTCCATCTCGAAGTCGCTGGCCAGGCTCCTGGGCGGTGTGATCACCGTGGAGAGCCGCGCGAGCGAGGGCAGCACGTTCACCCTCTACGTCCCGGATGTGCTCACCGCCGACAAGATCACCCTCACTGATGATCTCGGCACGATCCAGGAGGTGCACGTCGCGCCCAACCGGAACCGGCCGATCCTGCGGCAGGCCGGCGCCAAGCACGAGCGCCGGGCGAACCAGTCCGCGCAGGTGCTGGAGGGTGCGCGTGTCCTGATCGTCGATGATGACGTGCGAAACGTCTTCGCGCTGACCAGTGCGCTGGAGCTGCACGGCATGACCGTGCTCTATGCCGACAACGGCCACGACGGCATCGAGATCTTGAAGGAGAACGGCGACATCGACATCGTCCTGATGGACTCGATGATGCCCAACATGGACGGCAACGAGACCACGAGGGCGATTCGCAAGATCCCCGAGTTCGCCGATCTGCCGGTGGTGTTCCTGACCGCCAAGGCCACCCCCGGGGATAGGGACGGGTCCCTCAAGGCCGGCGCCTCGGCCTACATCACCAAGCCGGTGGATCTGGACGAGCTGCTGGATCTGATGGCCTATTGGGTTGAGGGTGGGGACAACGCGCTCGGACCGGCCGGTCAGAATGGTGTGAACGGCCAGCAGGCCACGCAGGTGGGTCGGCGGGTCATCGAGGGTGAAGTCATCACCGGCACTGGGGAGGAGACCGGGTGAGCGGTCCCCGTAGGGCGAAGATCCTGCTCGTCGACGACCGGGTGGAGAACCTGGTGGCCCTGGAGGCGATACTCCAGGGCCTGCCGGTCGAGGCGGTGGCGGTCACGTCCGGTGAGGAGGCTTTGAAAAAGCTGCTCACCATTGATTTCGCGGTGATCCTGCTGGACGCGCAGATGCCCGGGATGGACGGATTCGAGACGGCCTCGCACATCAAGCAGCGCGAGCGCACGAAGCACGTCCCGATCATCTTCCTGACCGCGGTGGACAGGGACGCCCACCTCGCCTTCCAGGGTTACGCGGCCGGAGCCGTGGACTACATCACGAAGCCCTTCGATCCCTGGGTGCTGCGCGCGAAGGTCTCGGTCTTCGTGGAGTTGTGGGAGCGTAAGGAGCAGATCGCCGCCCAGTCCGCGATAGTGCGGTCGGTCGAGACCGAGAACGCGCGGCTGCGCGACGTGGTGGCCGAGGCCCGGCGCGCCCTGCGCGACGGGGATGTGGAGAAGACTTCGGAGCTGCTCGGCCGGATCGGAGAGTAGGGCAAGATCGCCGACCGTCCGGTAGGTTTGTGGACGTGGTACGCCCCGAATTGGACATCGCCGTGCGCCAGGACGCTTCTGGTGAGACTGTGGTGGCGCTGCGCGGAGAGATCGACATCGGGACGGTTTCGCGGTTGACGGATGCCGTGGAGGCGGCCCTGGCCGAGGCACCCGACAGGTTGGTGCTCGATATGGCCAAGGTGACCTTCTGCGATTCGCAGGGCTTGGGCACGCTGGTTGTTTTGAATCGGGCGGCCACCCGGGCCAGGACGAACCTGATCCTGATGAACCTCGGAGATTTTTTGTCGCGGTTGCTGAACGTGACGGGTCTACGGCAGGCGTTCCTCATACGCGAAGAACGTGAGAGCCCTGAATAACGCGTCATGAGGGGTCTGCCGTGCTTCTGCTTCGATGGCGGGGCGGCACGGCCACAGGACGGTGTTGTTGGAGCGGTTGGTGGAGTTCTTGCGCGTGCAGTGGGCGCAGAACTCACCGGTGTTCCCGTCGGGACCGTGCGGGCCGTAGTCGACGCCAGGCTTCTTCAGGCGGCGGAGCATAAGAACCACCCGTCCCGCCTGCGCAACCGGGCGATGATGCTGTCGAGGCGGTGCGTCCACCCGAAGTTGTGGCGGAGCAGGTAGAGCAGGTCCCGGCACGGCCACACCCGGTCACAGCACGTACAACGTGCCACCAGCGCCACCACCGGAAACCCCGCCAAGAAGACGAAGCGTAGGCGCCTGCGAGTGGGCCGGTGCCGCATGATCTGGTGCCGCAGGATCGACACGGGCATGACCGTCATGAGGGCGACCCACACTTCGGGCAAGAGGCGGCGTGCCGCCGGAACATGGCGGTCAGCTCACGCTCCAGCAGCCGCCGACGGGCAGCGCGGACCGGCTCATAGGCAAGGGCCGTCGCCCGGTCGTGATAGACAGGAGTTTGATCGGGTTTCGCCATGGCGAACCTCCGGTTGTAGGGACCGGGGCGGGATCGTGATTGGCGTCGTGGACCCGCCCCGGTCGGTATGAGCCAGCGACCGGTCTCAGAGACCGGCGCTGGCTATTTCTGCTGCAAGACCGCCCCACCTACCCCACCTGTGTAAGCGGCCTCACACTCCGTTTGTATCATAGTGAGGTCTGCTCTGCAGTACTGCATGGGCGACTTTTCTGATTTTTCGCCGGGAGGTTCCCGTGGTCGGCCAGAAGAAGTCGAAGCTCCGCGCCGTGTGGCTCGGCCAAGCCCTGCGCGAGATCCGCGACCTCGCCGGGCTCAACTCGAAAGACGCAGGCGCGTACCTCGGCAAAGACGGCTCCACCGTCATCCGCATGGAGAACGGCGACGTGCCGGTCAGCGAGCCCATGCTGGAGGCGTTCATGGAGATGTGCGGCGTCACCGACCCGCACAAGCGCGCCGAGCTCATGACCATCCGCAAAGACGTGGCCCAGAAGGGCTGGTGGGATGGCTACAAGGGAGACGTGGCGGCCACCCTCATGGATCGCGCGTGGATGGAATCGAAGGCCGTCTCCATCCGCGCCTTCGAACCCGCATGCCTGCCCGGCCTACTCCAAACACCGGAGTACGCCGAGACACTAATGCGCGCACGCAGCCCGGAAACGAGCGACGCGGAAATCGAGCGCTGGGTCGACATGCGCATGGCGCGCCAGTACGTGCTCACCAGGCACCGGCCCGTCGCCTTTTCCGTGATCATCACGCAGCACTTGCTCACCATGGACATCGACCGTGAGACCATGCGGCTCCAACTGAGCCACCTGGCCGACATGGCCGACCGCCCGAATGTCGAACTTCATGTGCTGCCCGAGCGCGTTTGCACGGGCGTGGAGGGCCCATTCGAGGTGTTCGAGCTCGCGGAACCCTATCCCGAGATCGCCTATGTCACGACACCCGCGGGCGAGATCTGCCTCGAAGAGGATCCGGTCGTCAGACTGCACCACACGTATGATCGCCTCTTGGATGCATGCCTACCGCATGTGGCATCCAAGGCATTGATCATTGCCGAGAGGGACAACCTGTGACCACCCAGTTCGAGGTCGGGACGTGGCGCAAGAGCACCCGCAGCAGTAGCGGCAGCGGACAGAACTGCATCGAGGTCGGGGCTTGGCGTAAAAGCACCCGCACCGGCAGCGGAGGCAGCGGCAACAACTGCGTCGAGGTCGGCACCTGCTCGTGCCACGGCATCGCCATCCGCGACACCAAGGACCGCACGGGCCCCATCCTCTCCACCCACCGTCCGGAGTGGACCTCCTTCCTCGCCGGCGTGAAGTCCGGCGCGTTCGACGCGTGACCCCACGCGACCCCATGACATCAACCCACCCACACGACTCCCATGACCCCCACGGGTCGCCCGAGTCATACGAGCCACACGGGCCATACGGCCCGCCCCAGAGCCCCGGCGAACCCCGTCGGGGCTCTGCCCGTCCCGGGCGCATTGTGAGAACCCTTCCACTCGCTGCGGCCGTGGCCGCCGCGATCGCCCTCCTCTCCTTCCCGATCCCGGAGCGCGCCGCCCCCACGGGCCCCCAGGGCGGGACCCCGGGCGTCCCAACCCTGGAAACCACGTGGCCCGGCATCACCCCGACCACGATGCTCGGCACCTTCCTAAACCGCACGCCATACACACCCCTCCTTTACCTGGATTCATTGACGACGGTCGCGACCTCGGAGTCCGCCACGGCACTGCAGCTGCTCGTGTACACCCCCGGCGAGGAACCGGTCATCCTCGCCGAGCTTCCGCTGGAAGACGCTCCCGGCTTCACATCCGTGGCCGTCACCCCGGATGGACGCGTCATATGGACCGAAACAGTCCCAGACTCTCGCGGAACTCCGAAAACCACCATAAAGGTCACCTCCGACATTGTCCACCCCGGCACTTCTACCAGCGGAAACGCTCCACAGGAGACCGATGGACCGGCTACGGGGGGATCCCCGGGTGTGCCCTCGAAAACCGTCACCACGGACACCGGAGACGCCCTCTTCTCCGGCTCCGCCCACGACCTCCAGGTGAGCTCCGACGGCGTCGTCCACTGGGCCGCCGCCACCCGCCGCGCCACGCCCACCACCGAGATCCGCTCCATCCCCCTGACCGGCGGAAACGTCCAGATCGTCACCCTCAGCGGGGATTACTCGTTGTCCAGTTGGCCGTATGTCGTCGGCACGCCGGGCAAGTCCGTCGCACTGCTCGACCTGGCGTCCCAGACCACCCAGACCATCACCGTGGGCGCCGACGAGATGGCCACCTGCTCACCCGTGTGGTGCCGTGTCCTCGGCATGACCTCCGGCAACACCGACGCCCTCCCGACGGGCGGCGGTCCCCGGACCACGATCGCGGGCCAGCGCTATTCGGCGGCCGTCCCCGACCCGTTCCTCCTCGACCGCTTCGAACCGCTCATCGACACCTCCGCCGCCAGCCCACAGGGTCAACCGCTGCTGCTGTTCGACGCGAAGACCGGCCGTACCACCCTCATCGCCCGCGACGCCCGCATCGTCCAGGCCCACGACGCGATGCTCTGGTGGTCCACCGGCGACAAGGAGACCCTGCGCTGGCACGTCCTCGACCTGACCCAACTCACCTGACCGGACTCACCGACCCGAGCACGGCTCCGCCCGCGGAACGCCGTCCCCGAAGCCCTGCCCCCGAAGCCCTGCCCCTGAAGCCCTGCCCAGCTCAAGCCCAAGCCCAAGCCCCGAGGCTCTGCCTCCTGAAACTCCGGCCCTCTCTGCACCCTCTCTGCGCCCTCTCCGGCCCCTCTCGCGCACCCGCGAAAACGAGAGGGCCGGAGGCGTGTCCCCCCGTTTTAGGACACGCCTCCGGCCCGCCGCCCGGGCTCCTCTCCTAGCCGGACGGCATCTCCACCAGTACGGTCCCCTTCTCGACATCCATCTCGTCGAAAACCGAACCGCTCGTGGAAAGCACTCGCAGCAGCGTCCCGTCGGCGGACACCATCACCCACCTCCGGCCGCTCCACACCACCTGACCGGGCATGGCCCCGATCGGGCGCACGCCCACCGGGTCCTGGAAGAACCGCTCACCATCGGCGAGCAGGTGCTGCCCATTGCGCTCCAGCCACAGCCACTTCAGATCCGGCGAGGCCTCCACCACCGTGAAGGATCCATCGCAGGCCTTCTCCTCCTCCCCCAAAGTGGACAGGTTCACCCGCACGAGACACCCCGTCCCGTCGATGACCAGCGCCATCGTCCCGGCCCCATCGGAGGTGCGGAACTCGCCGTCCTGCCACATCGCGCCGATCGCGTCCCCCGGCCGCCACAGCATCCAGCGCGCCCTGGCCGCGTTCGTCAGCACCAGCCGGTCACCCGCCCACTGCTGCACCCGCACGCCCTGCGGCAGCGCCATCACCGGCGCTCCCGTCACCAGCTCCTGCGACAGGTCCGCCACCCAGGCCGCCCCGTCATCCCCGACCCACGCGGCGAACCGCCCGTCCGCGCTCACCGTCGCCGGCGTCCCCGCCGGCGCCAGCAGCACCATGATCGGATCATTGTTGTACGCGAAATAGGTGCCCTTCGTCCCCATCAGCACGACCCCGTGCGCCGTCCGCCACACGCGCCCGATCTCACCGGTCTTGTCCTGCGCTCCCGGCGGCAGCGCGACCCCGTCGATCGTCTGATTGGGCCGGTACAGCTGCACGCCGTCCGTCGCCTTCGAGTCCGGGCTCGGGCTCACCTCCGACGTCGGAGCCGCCTCCCCCGCGTCCCGCAGCCACAGCACCGGCACCGCCGTCCCGATCGCCACCAGCACCGCCGTCGCCACCGAGGCCACCGTGTTCCGTACCCGCCGCCGGTGCGCCCGCCGGATCGCCACTTCCGCGTCGGCGTAATCGAGCGCCTCACCCGCCAGCCTCGCGAGCTCATCGCGCACCCCGGTCATCGGCCGGCCTCCGGTTCCAGATCAAGAGTCGGCAGTAGAGCGCGCAGCTTCCGCAAGGCGTCGTAGGTATTGCGCTTAACGGTCCCCGTCGTCACCCCGAGGACCTCGGCGATCTCGGCCTGGGACATGTCCTCGTAGTAACGCATCACGATCACCGCACGCTGCTTCGGCGCCAACGCCGCCAGCGCCGTCACCAGCGCCAGCCGCTCCGTCGTCACCTGCGCGTCGTCCCGGCCACCCTCCATGACGGCGGTCAGGTCCGCGTAAGGCCGCTCCCGCCGTCCCACCCGCCGCCACCACGAAGTGTGCTGATTGACCATGATCTTGCGGACGTACCCCTCCGGGTTCGTGTTCACGATCCGCCGCCAATGCCCGGCGGCCCGCGCGAGGGAGTCCTGAACCAGCTCCTCGGCGGCCGAATGATCGCCGCACAGGAGATAGGCGGTACGCGAGAGCGCCGCGCCACGGGCGCGGACGAACTCCTCGAAGCCTTCGTACCGGTTCACGTATGGATAGACGGGGGAAGGGGGGTGAGGGTTGGGACGGGAGGGAAAGTTTTTTGGCGGCCACCCCACCGATACGCCGAACGGTGTCCGCGCCGTCCCCTCAAAGCCGCCCGTCGCTCAAACGAACGCCCGATCCAGCTGGTACCCGATCACCCGCCGCGCCTCGTCCACACTCCGGTGCCCGAGCACGATCGACGTCCCGAGCGTGGCGTGCATCGCCAGCAGCGCGATCGCCTCCATCCGCGGATCCCGTCCCTCCCGCAACTCCCCGGCCACCCCCGCGGCCTCGAACCGCTCGATCACGACCCCCTCAAGCGCCACCGGCCCGCGCCGCAACTCCCCGATCAGCTCCGGATCGGTCATCGCCATCGCCGAATACGAGGCGAACACCAGCTGCAGGACCCGCCCGTCGTCATCGGTGGGCAGCAGCTCATCCAGCACCGCCTCGATGAACACACGTGCGCTCACCTCTCCCATCCCGCGCAACCTCAGGATCAGCCGCTCGTTGATCCTTGCGGATACCACCTCGACCGCATGGAACATCAGCCGCTCCTTGGTCCCGAAGTAGTACTGGACCAAGCGCACCGAAACCCCCGCCTCCAGCGCCACCGCCCGCATCGTCACCGCATGCAACCCTTGAGCGGCGACAATGCGCATGAGCGCTGAGGCGATGTGCGAACGACGCTGATCGTGGTCGGCGAACTTGGGCATGGGGTGATTGTGGAGCGTGGGGGTCAGCCACCACCACAGCCACCCCGGCCCGGGGTCGCATCCACCTCCACGCCACCCCACACCACCACCCGGCCGACCAGCCTGCCCGCCCGCCCGCCGGTGAGCCCACCACGGCCCGGAACAGCCCAGGACGACTAGGACGACTCAGGGCGGCACAGCGCGACTCAGCACGGCTCAGAACAGCCCGGTCCGGCCCCGGCGATCAGGTACAGCACGCCCCAACCCCGCCCTGCTCTCCGCCCGCAACCACCTGGGGCAGCACGCGCCCAGCCGTCTAGCCGTCTAGCCGTCTAGCCACACGGTCACCCGACACCCCCGGTCCGGCTCACGGCCACCCGGCCCAGCCCGGCCCGGCCCTCACACCCAACCCGCTCCGGCTCACGGCCACCCGACGCGGCCGAGTCCGGAACCCACCCGCCCGGCAAGGCCCCGGGCTCGGCCCTCGGGCCACCCGGCCTGACGAAGCACGGCTCGGCATGGCCTGGCCGCGAGACACGGCCTGGCCTGAGCCGGCCTGGCATGGCACGGCCTGGGGCTGGCGTGGCGCCGCGCAGCCTGGGCTGCGTCGCGTGGGCTGGCCTGGGCCGGTTTGGCATGACCTCACCTGGCGCGACCCGAGCTGAGCCGCCTCACCTGGCCTAGCGTGAGCTGGCCTGGCCTGGCCTGGGCTCGGGTCGCCTCGCGCGCCTCACCGCCAACGCGGCCCTCATGGGCGACTGGCGCGTCCTCCACCCTGTCCTCACGGGCGCGACGCAGAGCTCGCCGCCATCACCGTCCCCCTCACCGTCGTCATGGGCGCGCGCACCAGCCTCTTCGACGTCGGACGCGCCACCGCCCGCCTCGCCCGGCTCGTCCCGCACGCCCGCGTGGTGGTCGTCCCCGGAGCCGGCCACGGCGTCCCCCTCGAAGCCCCCGACGCGGTCAACGCCGCCGTCCTCGACACCGTCGCCGGCGCGATAACCGCGTGAGGTTCCACCTACGAACAGCCACAATCATCCCGTGCTACTGACGATCTCGACCACCCACCGCCCGGCCACCGACCTCGGCCACCTGCTGATGAAGCACCCCGACAAGGTGCAGTCCTTCGACACATCGGCCGGTCCCGCCTACGTCTGCTACCCACAGGCGGACGACGAGCGCTGCACCGCCGCGCTCGTCCTGGACGTCGACCCGGTGGCGCTCGCCCGCCGCCGGGACGGTCGCGACTTCACCCTCGGCCGCTACGTGAACGACCGCCCCTACGCGGCGTCCTCGCTGTTGTCGGTGGCACTGGGTAAAGTATTCGGAACGGCACTTTCCGGACGCTCCAAGACCCGCCCCGACCTCGCCGCGACCCCCATCCCGCTGGACCTCGACGTCCCCGTCCTGCGCGGCACCGCCGAGCTGTGCGAGCGCCTCTTCGCGCCCCTCGGCTGGACCGTGACCGCCGACGCCCTCTCCCTGGATCCCGACCGTCCCGAGTGGGGAGACGCGCCGTACGTCCACCTGCGCCTGACCGGCGTCCACACGGTCGCCGCCGCGCTGGGGCACCTGTACGTGCTCCTGCCCGTCCTGGACGACGCCAAGCACTACTGGGTCACCACCGACGAGGTCGAGAAGCTCCTGCGCGCCGGAGCCGGCTGGCTCGCCACCCACCCCGCCCGCGACCTGATCACCCGCCGCTACCTGAAGCGAAAGGGCGACCTCGTCCGCGCCGCCCGCGCGGCCCTGCTCTCGGAGGAGATCGCCGACCTCGTCGACCCCACCGACAGCCCCGACGGCCCCAACGGCACCGACACCGCCACCGACCGCAATGACGCCGCCGAGAATGCCGCCCACTCCCGGGCCCACGACGCGGCCTCCGTCTCCACGCACACGCCGACCGAGTCCGCGGCCGTCCCCGACCCCGGTACGACCACTCCCGGCTCCGGCGCGGCCATCGCCGATCCCGGCGCCGCAGCGGCCTCGGGTCCTACTTCGGCCACAACCGACGCGGCGGCACCCGACCCCGCCGCCCCGGAGTCCACCGCGCCCGCCACCGGGCAGGCGCGGCGAGACCCGCTGCCCGCGGCCAGCGCCCCCGGACCCGCCTCCGTCACCCTCGACTCCATCCCCGAGCCCGACGGCGACGCGGCCATGGCGAAAGCCGAGCCCGCGACCAGCACCAGCACCAGCACTAAGACCTCCGAGCCCACCTCCGTCACGCCCATCACCATCCCCGAGCCCGACGGCGACGCGGCCACAGCCACGGCGGATGCCAATGCCGATGCCGGTTCCGGTGCTCGTGCTGCTGGTTCCAGTGCCAGCTCCGGTGCCAGTGCCGACTCCGGCGCCGAGACCGGCACTCGTGCCGACACCGACACCGACACCGCCGCTCAGGCCACTCAGCCCACCCCGCGCCCCCTCACCCTCGTCCAGCACCGCCATCGCGCCGTCCTCGCCGCGCTCAAGGCATCCGGCGCGCGCACGGTCGCCGACCTGGGCTGCGGTGGTGGCGCGCTGCTGGCCGAGCTCTTCGCCGATCACTCCTTCACCCGGGTCCTCGGCGCCGACGTCTCCTCCCGCGCGCTCGAAATCGCCGAGCGGCGGCTGTGGCTCGACCGGCGCGGCGACCTCGAACTCGCGCGCATCTCACTCATCCAGACGGCCCTCACCTACACCGACGACCGCCTCAAGGGCTTCGACGCCGCCGTCCTCATGGAGGTCATCGAGCACCTCGACGAGCCGCGGCTGCCCGCGCTGGCGTACGCCGTCCTCGGCCACGCCGCGCCGCGGACGGTCATCGTGACCACCCCGAACGCCGAATACAACCCGCGCTACGAAGGACTCACCGGCATGCGCCACCACGACCACCGCTTCGAATGGGACCGCGCGCGTTTCGCCGCGTGGTGCGCCGAGCAGGCCGGACGCCACGGCTACCGCGTCGAGCTGCGCGCCGTCGGCGAGGCCGATGCCGAGGTGGGCGCCCCGACTCAGATGGCGGTCTTCACGAAGGAGGCGGACCGATGATCTCCATCCCCGAGTTCGCCCTGGTGGCCCTGGTCGGGATCTCCGGCTCCGGCAAGTCCACCTTCGCGGAGCGGCACTTCGCGGGTTCGGTGCTGTCCGCCGACCACTTCCGGTATCTGGTGGCGGGCGACGAGAACGACCAGACCGCATCCTCGGACGCCTTCGACTCGTTGTACCACGTAGCGGACAAACGGCTGGCAGCTCGGCGCATGACCGTCATCGACGCGACCAATGTCCAGCAGCACGCCCGTACCGCCGTCCTCACGGCCGCGAAGAAGCAGCACGCGCTGCCGGTGGCGATCGTCCTCGACGTGGACGAGGACATCTGCTGGGAGCGCACCCAGGCCCGACCCGACCGCTCTTTCGGGCGCCCGGTGCTCAAACGGCAGAGACGCGACCTCAGGCGCGCCATCCGCACCCTGGCCAAGGAGGGCTTCCGGCGCGTGTTCGTCCTCTCCTCACCCGAGGAGATCGACGCCGCCACGGTCACCCTTGAGCCCTTGTGGACCGACAAGACCGACCTCACCGGCCCCTTCGACATCATCGGCGACGTGCACGGCTGCTTCGATGAGCTGGTCACGCTGCTCGGTGAGCTCGGCTATGTCCTCACGCACGAGGACGGCCGCGTCGTCGGCGCGCACCACCCCGAGGGGCGCACCGCCGTGTTCGTGGGCGACCTGGTGGACCGGGGCCCGGACTCTCCCGGCGTCCTGCGCCTGGTCATGGGCATGGTCGAGTCGGGGGACGCCCTGTGCGTTCCCGGCAACCACGAGGACAAGCTGGCGCGCAAGCTCCGCGGCCGCGACGTGAAGGTCGCGCACGGCCTGGCGGAGACGCTGGAGCAGCTCTCGGGCGAGAGCGCGGAGTTCCGCGCGCGCGTCCTGCGCTTCATCGACGGGCTCGTCAGCCACCTCTGCCTGGACGGCGGGAACCTCGTCGTGTCCCACGCCGGTCTCAAGGAGCGGCTCCAGGGTCGTGCGTCGGCACGCGTCCGCGCGTTCTGCCTGTACGGGGAGACGACGGGCGAGACCGACGAGTACGGCCTCCCCGTGCGGCACCCTTGGGCTCGCGAGTACCGGGGACGCGCGATGGTGGTGTACGGCCACACTCCCACGCCCGAGCCCGAGTGGATCAACAACACCATCTGCCTCGACACCGGCGTCGTCTTCGGCGGCCGCCTCACCGCGCTGCGGTACCCGTCGAAGGAGCTGGTGTCGGTACCCGCCACCCGCGTCCACTACGAGCCCGTGCGTCCCCTCACGCCCGTCGTGGAGGCACGCGAGCTGCTCTCGGTGGCCGAGGTGACCGGCCGCCGGACCGTGGACACGTCCTACGGGCGCGTCACGATCCCCGCCGAGCAGAACGCGGCGGCCCTGGAGGTGTGGAGCCGTTTCGCGCTCGACCCCTCACTCGTCCCGTGGCTGCCGCCGACGATGGCGCCGTGCTCGACATCGTCCGTCGACGGCTACCTGGAGCACCCCGCCGAAGCCCTGGCCGACGCCCTCGCCGACCAGGCGGGCATGGTCATGTGCCAGGAGAAGCACATGGGCTCCCGCGCGGTCGCCTACGTCCACCGGGACGGCAGCGGCTCCCTGTACACGCGCACCGGACGGTCCTTCTTCGGTCCCGAGGAGACCTCGGCCCTCCTCGGGCGCATCGCCACGGCCGCCACCGGGCTCTTCGACGAGCTCGCCTCCGACTGGCTGCTGCTCGACGGCGAGCTCCTGCCCTGGACCGCCAAGGCCCTCGGCCTGGTCAAGGAGCAGTACGCCGCCGTCGGAGCCGCCGCCCTCGGCGTCCTGCCCGCCGCAGTGTCCGCCGTGTCCGACGCGGTCGCCCGCACCGGAGCCGGAACCGACCTGCTGACCGGACTCCGCGAGCGCCACGCGAACGCCCTCGCCTACCGCGACGCCTACCGCGCCTACGTCGGCGGGAAAGTGACCTACGCGCCCTTCATGGTCCTCGCCTCCGAAGGCGCCGCCCACCACGGCCGCGACCACGGCTGGCACATGCAGAAAGCCGACGACCTGGTCGCATCCGACCCGAGCCTGTTCACCCCCACCAGGCGCATCGTCGTCGACCCCGCCTCACCCGCCGACGTGGCCCGCGCGACCGACTGGTGGCTCGCCCTCACCGAGACCGGCGGCGAAGGAATGGGTGACGGCAAGGGCGAGGGCATGGTCGTCAAGCCCTACGCCGGCCTCGTGCGAAACGGCCGCCGCATGGCCCAGCCCGGCATCAAATGCCGGGGACGGGAGTACCTCCGGATCATCTACGGCCCCGACTACACCCGCCACCTCGACGAGCTGCGCGATCGCCGCCTGGGCCGCAAACGCGGCCTCGCGATGCGCGAGTACGCCCTGGGTCTGGAGGCCCTCGACCGCCTCGCGGCGGGCGAGCCCGGCTGGCGGGTCCACGAGGCCGTGTTCGGGATCCTCGCGCTGGAGTCGGAGGGCGTGGACCCGCGCCTGTGACGACGAAAGACGAGACCGGCGAGACCGGCGAGACCGACGAGGCCGACGAGGCCGACGAGGCCGAGGGTGACGATCGGCCCGGCGGGTGAGAAACGAACAGCGGGCAACGGGTAGCGGGCGACCGACGGCCGGGCCGACGGGCCTACGGCCGGGCAGACCGGCGGGCCGAGAAGCAGCCCGAGGCACGGCGGTCACTCGGACGGGGTAGCCACACCACGAGCCTGACGGCCGACGGGCGGGCCGAGAAACGGCCCGAGGCACGGCGGCCCACCCGGACAGGGTGGGCCGCCACCGGCTGCCCGATGGCCGACCGCGACGAAGCCGGGGTCGGGGTCGGGGCCAGGGGCGGGGTCGAGGTCGGGGTCAGGGCCGGGGCCGGGCGAGGAGAGCGCGGGCGGCTGGCAGCACGGACAACCCACCGGCCCGACGGCCGACCGCGACGGGGACGGGGACGGGGACGGGGACGAACGTACGGAGCGCGGGGCGGCGGACGGGCGGGCGGGCGGGCGGGCGGGCGGGCGGGCGGCACGATGATCGGCTCGGCGGACGCGGCGAGCGGACCGACCACGCGTGCGTCGTGGGTGCGTGGTTCGGGCCCGACGGCGGTCATGACTCCGCTGTGGTCGGCGGAGGACGCGGCTTGCGTGGACATGGCGACCGTCAAGGTGGCCGCGGCGACTGTGGTGGCCGGGGCCGGTGTGAACGTGATCATGGGGGGCCGCTGGCCTGCGCCGGTGGAGGCGGCCACGATGGCCGCACGCCGGGGTGGCGAGGCGTAGCGGTGCGAGCTGATGGCCTCTCGCGGTGACGGCGGCCTGGGCGGCGGGGCGAAGGCGAGAGGCCGGCGAAAGGTGCGGTGGTCGGACTGAGCGGATCCCCGGAGGTCACCCTCCTCGTGTCGCCGCGCGTTCTCTCGCCCGAGTGGGGCTCTCATCGCGGCGGCCTTGTCCGCCGTACTGTTGCCGCAGCGCACGAAACGCGTAATTCGCGGGTTGCCGCGCAGGTCGCGAAGGGTGCTCCCCACGGGTGTGGGGGTGAACCGGCGCAGTTGCACGGCGTCGATCCGCCATCCCAGTGCTCCCCACGGCTGTGGGGGTGAACCGTCCTTCGCTTCACTTCCGGTACCGGGCAACGAGTGCTCCCCACGCCCCCCTCCCCACACCGAAACGCCCGCCCGGGTGCGGATCCGGGCGGGCGTCTCTTCGTGCATTCACTTGTGTTGGTGCGTTCCCTTGTGTGATGGGACGGCGCCGACCCCCGTTACGAATCGACGCACGATTCAGCCGCTCGGTCAGATCAGGTCAAGTCAGGTCAGGTCAAGCGGCGTACGCGATGAACACCCCTTCGAAAACCGCTCCGTCGATCGAGCGGACGTACAGCCCGGCGTTCTCCTGCCACCCACTCCAATTGCGGCTCGCGTATCGGTCGATCCTCCAGGGGTGCTGGCGGATGACGGCGGCGACGACGGCGGCTCCGTTGCCGGGTGCCCAGGGGTCGCTGCCGATCGACACGTCGGTGGGGGCACCGGCGCGGCCGTCGTAGACGGGCTGGAAGGCGTCCCAGGCACCGTTTCCGGGGTGCCGGATGGTGTGGCGGATCTGCGCGCCGACCACGCCCGCGAGCTGGAGCTCGTTGTTCCCGTCGACGGCCACGTCCACCGACGTCGCGTCGGATCCGGTGTAGAACAGGCCCCAGGGGCTCCACTCACCCGACCAGTACCTGACCCGGTGCCAGATTCGGCCGTTGATGACCGCCGCGACATGGGCGTCGCCGTTGGTCTGGACGGCGATGCTCACATCACCGGCGTCCGAGGCCCCGTAGATCGGCGCGAAGCCGCTCCAGGAACCATTCGGGAACCGGGCATTGTGGTAGATCTGCCCGCCGATGACCGCCACGACCTGTAGACCGAGGTTCGGGTCGTAGGTCGCGTCGACCTTCGTGGCGTCGGTGGCGCCGTAGAGGGTCCGCCAGGTCCCGTCGACGTCGTCGCGGCTGTCGAGGCGGTGCTCGATGCGGCCGCCGTTCACGCGCAGGGTCTGGCGGGAGCCGTCGCGGGCGATTCCGATGCCGCTGGCGGTGACGCCGCTGGGGTCCGGGGGCGTGGGGATCGCGGCGGCCGGCGCGGCCATGGCGCACACCACACCGGCGGCCAGGGCGAGCCCGGCGAACGCTGAAAGGATCCGGTGGGGCGGCCGGGTCGTGCCCGAGATTGTCATGATCTTCCTCCGCAAAGGGGGGGTCGGGGTGGGTCCGGCCGCCTGAAAGGACCATCCCGCCGTCCGCTAACCGGCCGCTAAGAATCCGCTAAGCGGCCCGCGTGACCGCCGCATAAGCTCGCGGCGTCCAGGGAGAAGAAGTCCCAGGGAGAGAAGAGGAGCGCCGATGTGGTTCGGAGTGCTGGGCCCGGTCGAACTGCGGACGGCCGACGGCCCCGTGGCGCTGTCGCCGCGGCAGCGGGCGGTGCTCGCCTACCTGGTCCTCCACGCGGGGACGGTGATCTCCACCGACCGGCTCATCGGCGCGATCTGGGGTGAGGACGCCCCGGCGACCGCGCGGGTGCAGATCCAGTCGGCGGTCTCGGCGATCCGCAAGGCCGCGCCGGGCGTCCCGCTCGAAACGCGTCCGGCGGGTTATCTGCTCTCCCCGCGCGACACCGATCTCGCGCACGCCGACGCGCCGGGCGCATGGCGCGGCCCGGCGCTGTCCGATGTGGACGCCGCTTACGTCCCGGCCGCGCGCACGCGCCTGGAGGCGCGCCGCCTCACCGCGATCGAGCGGGCCGCCGAGGCCGCGCTGGCCGCGGGCCGTCCCGGCGAGGCCGTGGACGCCCTGACGCCCGCCGCCACCGATCATCCCGCGCGGGAGGGCCTGGCGAGCAGGCTCGCGCTGGCCCTCTACCGCCTGGGACGCCAGCCGGAGGCCCTCGAAACGCTGCGGCGGCTGCGCAAAGCGCTCGCCGAGGACCACGGGCTCGACCCGGGCGCCGAGACCGCGCTGCTGGAGCGGCGGATCCTGCGCGCCGACCCCGGGCTCGACCACACCGCCGAGCGGGCGTCCACAAGGGACGGCCCGGCGCAGCTACCGGCGCCGCCCACCGCCTTCACCGGGCGGGCCGCCGAGCTGGACCTCCTCGACGGCGCGCTCGCCGACGCCGGACCGGCGATCGTGGTGACGGCCGGGGCGGGCGGTGTCGGCAAGAGCGCGCTGGCGCTGCACTGGGCGCACCGGGTCGCCGCACGGTTCCCCGATGGGCGCCTCTACGCCCACCTCGGCGACACCGACCCGCTCCCGGTGCTGGCCCGCTTCCTGCGCGACCTGGGCGTCCCGGCGCGCGAGGTCCCCGCGGACCTGGACGGCGCCACCGCGCTCTACCGCGACAAGACCGCCGGGCGGCGGCTGCTGGTGCTGCTGGACGACGCGCGCGACACCGCGCAGGTGCGCCCGCTCGTCCCCGGGCGCGGGGGCCTGGCGCTGGTCACCAGCCGCGACCGGATGGCCGGGCTCGTCGCCCTCGACGGCGCGCGCCGCCTCACCCTCGCCCCGCTCGACGAGGACGAGGCCGTCGCCCTGCTGCGCGGCCTCATCGGTCCCGCCGACCCCGCCGACCTGGCCGAGCTCGCCGTCCTCTGTGGACGCCTGCCGCTCGCGCTGCGCATCGCCGCCGCGCTCATCGCCGACGACGCCCGCCCGCTCGCCGGGCACCTCGCCGAACTGCGCGGGCCGGGACGGCTCGCCGCGCTCGACCTCGACGGGGAGGCCTCGGTCCGCGCGGTCATCGAGCGCTCCATCGCCGCGCTGCCCGCCGAGGCCGCCGGGCTGCTGCGGCTGCTGGCCGGCGTCCCGGGGCCCGACATCGCCGCCGAGGGTGCCGCCGTGCTCGCCGCGACCAGCGAGGGCCGCGCCGAGCTGCTGCTCGACCGCCTCGCCGCCGCGCACCTGGTCGAACCCACCACGCGCGGCCGCCACGGGATGCACGACCTGACGCGCCTGTACCTGTCCGGCCGCGCCGAACCCGGCGACGGCGCCCGCCGCGACGCGCTGTTCGAGTGGTACCTGCACGGCGCCGACTCCGCCGTCGCGCACCTCGACCCCACCGGGCTGCGCCTCGCCCCGCTGCCCGCCGAACCCCGCTTCGCCGACGCCGAGGAGGCCCTCGCCTGGCTGGACGCCGAGCACGCCTGCCTGCTCGCCGCCATCGAGGCCGCGCCCCGCCCGGAGTTCGCCTGGCTCCTCGCCGACGCCCTGCGCGGCCACCACCGCCGCAACCGGCTCATCCCCGAGGGCCGCCGCAGCGCCGGACTCGGCCTGGCCGCCGCCGAGGCCGCCGGTGAGGACGTCGCCGCCGCCCACATGTCCATGGGCCTGGCGCACCTGGCCATGCACGCCCGCGACTTCGACGGCGCGATCGCCGCCAACCGCCGCGCCGCCGCGCTCGCCGAAGGCGCGGGGGCCGCCCGGCTGCACGGCGCGATCCTGACCAACCTGGGCGTCGTCCACGTCGCGATGGGACGCGACCGGGAGGCCATCGCCCACTACCGCGAGTCCATCGCCGTCCTCGAACACGACGGCGCCAGCCTCGTGCGCGCCAACGCCCACGCCAACCTCGCCGGCGCCGACCGGGGCGGCAGCTTCCACACCGCCGTCGAAGGACTCGGCCGGGCCCTGGCCGACTTCCGCGAACTGGGCCACCAGCTCGGCCAGGCCCGCGCGCTCCACGGGCTCGCCGCCGTCCGGTGGTGGACCGGCGAGACCTCCCCCGGGCTCGCCGAGGCCGAGGAGGCCGCCGCGCTGTTCGCCGCCACCGGCGACGTCTACCTCGCCGCGGCCCTGAGCACCTGGGCGCTGCACCTGCTGGACGCCGGGGACGCCGCGACCGCCCTGCTCAAGGCCCGCGCGGCGGTCGCCCGCGCCCGCGAGGCCGCCGACCCGACCCTGGAGAACGAGGCCCGCGCCACCCTCGGGCACGTCCTGCACGCCCTCGGCGAGCACGACGAGGCCGCCGGGCACTTCACCGCCGTCATCGCCTGGGCCGAGCACGAGGTCGGCGTCGACCAGCTCCACGCCGAGGCCCTCCTCGGGCTCGCGGCCGTCCACGCCGCGCGCGGCGAACGCGCGCGGGCGCTGGCCCTCGCCGAACGGGCCGTCACGCGCGACTACGGCCAGAAATCGCTCGCCGCCCTCGTCCACGGGCGCGCCTCGGCCGTCCTCCACGCCTGCGGGGACGCCTCGGCGCGCGAGCACGCCGCGCACGCCCTCGCCCTCGCCGACGAGGGCCAGCGCCGGGGCGTCGCCGAGGCCGAGGGCGTCCTCGCCCGATTGTGACCTCTACCGCATCATCCGCCCCATCTGTCGCGCAGTTCACCGCCCCGGCCCGTCCGAACCATCCCCCTCCCGAACCATCCCCCATTACGGTGGATACCTGAAGCATCTACACGTACCCGGCGCATGGTTTCGCCACGCGCGGGTACACGGGGAGGGATGGTCGGCCATGGACACAACCGCGCACAGCCTGCTCAGCGAGGTCCGCTTTCTCACCGTCGCGGAGGTCGCCGAACTGATGCGGGTATCGAAGATGACCGTCTACCGGCTGGTGCACTCGGGCCAGCTGGGGGCGGTGCGCGTCGGCCGGTCGTTCCGAGTTCCGGAGCAGGCCGTTCAGGAGTATCTGCGCGGCGGGACGCCGACCGGGTTCCCCGACGTGGCGTAACGGCTGGCAGTGGGTATGGTGGAGCGGTTACACACCACCTCAGTTACTAGGGGAACGTCTAATGGGTTCGGTCATCAAGAAGCGTCGCAAGCGGATGGCGAAGAAGAAGCACCGCAAGCTGCTGCGCAAGACCCGCGTGCAGCGCCGTCGCCAGGGCAAGTGACCGGACCGGCCGTCCTCGTCACCGGCGCGGACCGGTATCTGGGCGGTCGCCTCGCAGCAAGGCTGACCGCGGATGCCCGCGTCGCGCGGGTGGTGACGGCTGCCACCGATGATCTGCTGCGGCCCGCCGGAGACGGCCGGTCGAAGATCGCCGAGATGTTGGCCGATGACCAGGTGTGCACAGTCGTACACCTGGCCATCGGCGCTTCGGCGTCCCGCACGGGTTCACGGGCCGAGCTCAAAGAGCGCAATGTCATCGGGACGATGCGCCTGCTCGCCGAGTGTCAGCGCTCGCCGCACGTCCGCCGTGTCGTGGTGAAATCCGCCGCGGCCGCGTACGGGGCGTCGATTCGCGACCCCGCGATCTTCACCGAGGACACCGAGCTGCGCGCGGTGCCGCGAGGCGACTACACCAAGGACGTCCTGGACGCCGAGGGCTACGTGCGCGGATTCGCGCGCCGCCGCCCCGACGTCGAGGTCACCACCCTGCGGCTCGCGCCGCTGATCGGCCCGAAGGCCGACACCGCGATGAGCCGCTACTTCGCGCTGCCCGTGGCCCCCACGGTGCTGGGTTTCGACCCGCGCGTCCAGTTCCTGCACATCGACGACGCCGTCGACGTGCTGCACCACGCCACCGTGCGCGAGCACGCCACGACCGGCCACCGCCACGGCCCCGACGTCCTGAACGTCGCCGGACCCGGCGCGCTGCCGCTGTCCATGGCGATCCGCCGGGCCGGGCGCACCGCACTGCCGGTGCCCGAGCCCGCCCTGCGCGCGCTGGTGACCCTCGGGAGCGTGGACTTCTCCCGCGACCAGCTCGACTTCCTGCGTTACGGCCGCGTCATGGACGTCCGGCGGCTGTCCGACGCGTACGGAATCACACCCCTGCCGACCTCCGAAGCCTTCGACGCGGTGTTCGGCGGGCGGAAGGACCCCTGATGAGCCTGGAAGACGCCCTCGGCAAGGTGATCGGCATCGTCGAGCGCCGGCTGGCCGGCGACTACGAGGTCGACGAGTTCGGCTTCGACAAGGAACTGACCGAGGACGTGGTCGCCCCCGTCCTGCGCCCCCTGTACCGCAAGTGGTTCCGGGTGGAGATGCACGGGCTGGAGAACGTCCCCGACACCGGGTCGGCGCTCATCGTCGGCAACCACTCCGGCGCCATCGCCATGGACGCCGCGATGCTCCAGCTCGGGCTCCTCGACGACCACCCCGCCCGCCGGCACCTGCGCCTGCTCGGCGCCGACTTCGTCTTCAAGACGCCGCTGCTGGGCGAGTACGCCCGCAAGACCGGCGCGACCCTGGCGTGCACCCCCGACGCCGAGCGGCTCCTGTCATCCGGGCACCTCGTCGGCGTGTTCCCCGAGGGCTTCAAAGGCGTCGGCAAGCCCGTGTGGGAGCGCTACCGGCTCCAGCGCTTCGGGCGCGGCGGATTCGTCCAGGCCGCCCTCAAGACCGGCGCGCCGATCATCCCCGTGTCGATCGTGGGCGCCGAGGAGATCTACCCGATCATCGGCGACATCAAGCCCCTCGCCCGGCTGCTCGGGCTCCCGTACTTCCCGGTGACGCCGACGTTCCCGTGGCTCGGGCCCTTCGGGGCGGTGCCGCTGCCGTCGAAGTGGCACATCCGCTTCGGCGAGCCCATCGACACCAAGGAATACGCCGAGCACGCCGACGACCCGATGGAGATCTTCAACCTGGCCGACCAGGTGAAGGAGACCATCCAGGGGATGATCCACGAGCTGCTGGAGAAGCGGGGCGGGGCTTTCCAGCCCTAGGACGCGCAGAAGGCGTCAGCCCGAGGACATAGGGAAGCGCGACGGCCCACACCGGCCGCCGCGCTCACGTCATCCCCGCGTCGCTACCCGCGCAGGAACCCGATCAGCTCGCCCTCGACCCGCTCCGGCGCTTCGAGCGTCGGCAGGTGACCGGCCCAGTCCAGGTCCAGCAGGCGCGCGTCGGGCAGGACCGCCACGAACGCGTCGGCGAGGTTTTGGAACAGCTCCAGGTCGTGCGCGCCCTTGACCACCAGGGTCGGCGCGGCGATGTCGGCGGGGCTGTACTCGTGCCTGATCGGCGCCACGTCCGCGCCGCCGACCTGGACGTCGAAGGCCCGGCGCTGCATGGCCGTGACCAGCTCGCGGGTCTCCGCGGAGGCCAGCGGGCCGACCCAGGTCGCCACGTTCAGCGCGACGGCGCCGTCGAGGTCACCGGCCTCGATGAGGGCCTCCTCGCGGTCGTCGAAGGCGATCACGTCGGGGGTCGGCTCGGCGAGGTCGCCGGCCGCGCACAGCAGCACCAGGCGGGAGACGCGCTCGGGGTAACGGGCGGCGAACTCCTGCGCGATGCGGCCGCCCCAGGAGGAGCCGACCACGGCGGTCTTCTCGATACCGAGCTCGTCCAGCAGGTCGCGGACGTCGTCGGCGTTGTTCCAGGGTTCCGTGGGGTACGGGGTGTCGCCGTAACCGCGGAAGTCGACGCGGATCGCCTTGAAACCGGCGTCGACGAGGGGCTGCCATTGGGCCTGCCACATCCGGCGGTCGCAGACCCCGGAGTGGAGGAGGGTGACGGCGGGGCCGTCACCTGCCACATCATGAATGATCGTCATCGCGGCCGACGGTAGCCCATCGTCGCGGCCGGTCACCAGTCCTTAGCGGGTTTGCCCGAGACGGGCAGGTCCGGCAGGAGCAGGACGGTGATTCCCAGCGAGGAATTGGCCGCCGCGAAATCTCCGACATACCGGGCCACATCGGCGTCGTTGGTGATGACCCGCAGTGGCGCCTTGGCCTGACGCAGCGTGACCTGCGTGAAGTATTTCACCGTCGCCGAGTCCTCGGTCAGCGGCGCGTGCGTGCCGACGATGTCGTCGCCCTTGACGCCGTAGGCGTTGTCGGCGACCAGGCCCATGTTCCGGTTCAGCATCGACATGACCAGGCTCGCCTGCTTGTTCTGCACGCCGGAGTCGGTGTACAGCAGCACCGAGGGGACGCCGTCGGTCAGCAGCCCGCGCCCGTCCAGGTACGCGAAGGCCGCGGCCATCCCGGAGTGGATGCGCCCGCTCGCCCACACCTGCCCCCAGCTGGTGTCCGAGCCGAGCAGGTGCTTGGCGGCGTTGTAGCGGGTCTTGGCGATCGGGACGGCCCCCACCAGCAGGACCGCGGCCACCGCCAGCGCCACCGCCGCGACCCGGGGACGCCGCCACCGGAACCGGATCTTGGCCAGCGCGGGCGCGGCGGCGATGACCAGCAGCACCAGCAGCATTTGCGGCATCTTGTGGTAGTAGTACGTCGGCGAGCCCATCGTGGCCGTGGTGTACAGGTACATCACCGCCGTCATCGCCCATCCGGCCGCGCACATCGCCAGCAGCACCTTCAGCCGCGGGCTGCGGCGCAGGACGCCCCACATGCCCACACCGGCCACAGCGGACAGTCCGAAGAGGAGCAGGGTCGGCACCGGCTGGATGAACCCGGTGGCCTGGAGCTGGGTGTCGGTCTTGAAGTCCTTCACCAGCCACACCACCGGCTGCACCAGCGCGATCCCGCCGAAGACCACCGCGCAGGCCACCGCCGCCTTCCAGTGGCGCTTCACGCGTCCCCAGCCGGTGACCAGGGCGGCCAGGACGCCGACGGCGGCCAGCGGCACGAAAAGCGTGTAGGTGAAGGTGATCCCGACCGAGAGGAGCCCGATGGCCACGAACCATTCGGTGGCCGAGCGCGGCGCGCGGGCCAGGACCGCCACCAGGACCGCCAGGATCACGAAGGAGAAGATCTGCGCGTCGTAACCCGACCAGATCATCACCGTGTAGTAGCCGGTGGACAGGAACGCCGTCACCGCCACCACCAGGAACGCCCGGCGCGGCCCGGCGATCTGCGGTCCGGCCACGTATCGGGCCGCCCAGGCCACCGCCACGGTGAACATCGTGTAGCCGAAGACGGCGTAGATCCAGTACCGGTCGAGTTCGGCGAAGATCGAGCCGTGCCGCCCGCCGGTGACGATGGAGTCGATGAACGCGTAGAAGTAGTGGACGCCGGCGGGGTACTGCCGCAGCATCGCCGGTTCCACCGAGCCGTCGGCGGGCAGCATCGACGGGTAGCCGCCCAGCCGCACGATCGCGTCGAAGAGGTTGGCGTGCCGGATCCGGTCGCCACCGGCCAGGACGTAGGCGAGGTCGCCGAATCCCTTGGCGCGCATGGCGGGCAGCGCCATCACCGCGGCGGCGAACAGGCCGCCGCCGAGCAGCGCGAGATCGGAGCCCAGGACGCGGCGCGGCAGCCGGGGCGTCCGGCCGGTGACCGCCGCGACCAGCACCAGGACGCTCAAAGTGGTCCCGCCGACCGGAATCGCCGCCAGCCCCCACGGCCACACCGTCGTGACCAGCCCGAAGACCATCACCCCCGCGGCGAGCACCGCCAGCGCGGGCACCAGCCGGTCGACGAGCGTCCCGCCGATCCGCAGCAGCGACGCCGTCCCCAGCCACAGCAGGACGAGCACGATCACGTCGGCGTGGACCAGGTGGGCCAGGACGGGCACGATCCAGGCGAGCGCGAGTCCGGCGAGGGCGCGCAGCAGTCGATTCACCGGGAAATACACCCACATCAAGGCGCTGGCCGGGCGGCGGGCGGATGAACGTGCGGTGACATTCGTCTATCGGGTCCGGATTTGCCTACGATGTCGGGGACGGGGAGGTGCCCGATGCGGGACTGGCCACTGACCGGGCGGGACGCCGACATCACCGCGATCCTGGCGGCACGGGCCCGGCCCGGCTGCGCGGGCGTGGTAGTGGCGGGCGCGGCGGGACTGGGCAAGACGCGGCTGGCGAGGGAGGCGGCGCGGCGGCTGGGGAACGTGACGTGGGTGCGCGCCACGCGCGCGGCGGCGTCGATTCCGTTCGGCGCGGTCGCGCACTTAGCCGCGCCCGGGACGCGTCCGCTGGACCTGGTGCGCGCCGCGGCCGAGTGGGCCGCCGCGCGGGAGCGGCCGGTGCTCGGCGTGGACGACGCGCATCTGCTCGACGAGGGTTCGGCGGCGGTCGTCGCGCACCTGGTGACCACCGGGCTGGTGTTCGTGGTCCTCACCGTCCGCACCGGCGAGGCCCGCTCGGACGCGGTGACCGGCCTGTGGAAGGACGGTCTCTGCGAGCGGCTCGACCTGACGCGACTGTCCGAAGAGGACATCGACGGTCTCCTGCGCGCGGAGCTGGAGCTGGACGGCGAGGTCACCCTGGAGGCCGCCGCGCGGGAGTTCGCCCACCGCGCCGCCGACGGCAATCCGCTGGCGCTGCGGGAACTGCTGTCGGCGGGCCGCTCCACCGGTGTGCTCACCCGCCGGTTCGGGGTGTGGCGGTGGACGGGGCCGCTGCGGGCGCCCGCCGAGGTCGCCGAGCTCATCGCGGCCAACCTGCGCGAGCTGAGCGAGGGCGTCCGCGCGGCGGTGGAGCTGGTGGCCTGCGGTGAGCCGTTGCCGGCGGCGACGCTGACCGCGCTGGCCGAGCCCGACGCGGTGGACGAGGCCGTCGAGCGCGGGCTGATCACCGTGGAGCGCAGGGGATCGCGGCACTCGGTCCGCATCGCGCACCCGCTGTACGGCGAGCTGGTGCGGGCCGTCCTGCCGCCGCTGCGGGCCGCGGCGATCTGGCGGTCGCTGGCCTCGGCGGCCCTGGACGCGCCGCTGCGCCGCCACGACGACACGCTGCGCGCGGCACTGTGGCAAGTGGACGGTGGGCTGATCCTGCGGCCCGACATCGTGCTGCGCGGCGCGCAGCAGGCGGTCGGGCGCTCCGACCTGGTGCTCGCCGAGCGGCTGGCCAGGGCGGCGCGGCGGGCGGCGCCGGGTCCGGAGTCCGACCGGGTCCTCGGCGAGATCCTGGAGTACCGGGGCGCCGAGGCCGGGACGCTGCTGCCGGAGGAGCCGCCGGACGAGGAGCGCGGGCCGTGGGCGGTGGCGCGGGCGTCCACTTTGTACTGGGGCGCCGGGCGCGTCGCCGACACCCACGCCGCGCTCGACCTCGCCGGTGGCGACGACCTCGCCGAATCGACCCGGGTGTGGATCCTGCTGTTCGACGGGCGCTGCGCCGAGGCCGCCGCGCTGGCCCGGCGCGTCCTGGCGCGGCCGGACGTCCACCCGCAGGCCGCGATCTGGGCCGCCGCCTGCGGATCCAGCGCGCTGGCCTTCACCGGCGAGCACGCCGCGTCCCGCGCGATGCGCGAGCGCGGCACCGCCCTGGCCGAAGCGCTCCACGCCCAGCTGCCCTGGGGCGTGGTGCAGATGGGTTTCGGGGCCTGCTTCGCCGCCCTCGCCGGTGGCGACCTCGCCGAGGGATGGGCGGTCGCCGAGGCCGGTCACCGCCGGGCCGTGGCCGACCGCACGCCCCTGATGGCGGGCGGCTTCGCGGCCTTCCGGGGCCTCATCGAGAACGCCCGGGGCGTGTACGGGCGCTCCGACGCGACCCTGCGCGAGGCGGTGGCGATCCTTGAGGACAACGACACCTTCCGCTTCGTGCGCGGCTGCCTGACCGCGCTGGCCGAATCGGCCGCCGTCACCGGGCGTCCCGGCACCGCCGACGAGTGGGCGGCGCGGGCGGCGGCGATGCCCGGCGGCTGGAACCGGCTCCTGGAGCCCTGGCGGCTGCTGTCGCGGGCGTGGCTGGCGCACGCGCACGGCGAGAACCCGCTGCCGCACGCGGCGTCCGCGCTGGCCCTGGCCCGCGAGCTGGGCCTGCCGACGGTCGAGGCGCAGGCCGCCTACGCCACCGTCCGGCTGGGCGGGACGGTCCGCGAGCTGCCGGACGCCGGGGACGCGCCGCTGCCGCCGGTGCTCGCCGCCGCCCGCGAGGCCCTGGCCGGGGACGACCCGGCCGCCCTCACCGGGGCCGCCGACGGATTCGCGCGGCTCGGGATGCCCCTGCACGCCGCCGAGCTGCACGCCACCGCCGCCCGGCGCCTGCGCGGCGGCGGACGGCGGGCCGCGGCCGCGCTGGCGTCCGAACGGGCCGCCGCCCTGCGCGCGGAGTGCGGGGACGTCCGCACGCCCCTGCTGGCCGAGGACGCCGCCGTCCTGTCCCGCCGGGAACGCGAGATCGCGCTGCTGGCGGTGAAGCTGCGCAGCAAGGAGATCGCCGCCGAACTGGGCCTGAGCGTGAACACCGTGCATAACAACCTCGCCCGCGCCTACGTGAAACTCGGCGTGTCCGGCCGCGACGAGCTGCGGCGGCTGTGGGCCGAGCGAGGGTGGTGACCGTCCCACGCGCGCGCCGGTTTTGTCCCCCGCGACCCGCCCCGGTTTAGGATGAGCCGTCCCATCGACCACCGGGAGAACACCATCACCGCCGCGATCGAAGCCTCAACACTCGAACCGGGCAGCGCCCCGGAGGACGCGCGCCGCTTCGGCGCCCTCGACCGGGCGGGCGGGTGGGGACTCGCGCTGCTCGTGGCCAGGAGCGTCTTCCTCGAAGAGCTCCCGGACGGGCCCACCGACCGGGTGAGCGCCGAGGAGTTCGCCGAGCTCGCCGGCATCGGCGCCGACCGCGTGGTGCGCCACTACCTGGCCTGGCAGGAGGCCGCCGAGGCGGGCGTCGTCCCGGCCGCGGAGGAGCTGAGCCGCGAGCGGGAGATCGAGTTCCCGCCGGCCGAGTGGTGGGCCGGGTTCTTCCGGCTGGCCGTGGAGGCCCCCGAACCCGAGGCCGCGCCCGTCGCGGTGGCCGAGCCCGAGCCGGTGATCGAGCCGGAGCCGGTGGCCGACGAGGCGCCCGCCCCCGTCGAGGTGCCGCGCCAGCTCGTCCTGGACCGGGTGGTGCACGACCCCGAGCTGCGCGCCGACCTGGCCCGCGAGGTCGCCGCCACGCCCGAGCTGCGCGACGCCGTCATCGCCGAGAAGGCCCGCAGCAGCCGCGTGGAGTTCCTCCAGACGATCGCCGACAGCCAGACCTACCGGGTGAGCAAGACGCAGGAGGTGCCGCTGCCCGACGACGTCCGCGCCGTCGCCGCCCAGCAGCTCGCCATCGCCGAGGCGCCCGACGCCACCCCCGAGATGGTCAACGCCGCCTTCAAGACCGTGCGCGGCCTGCTCACCGAGACCATCGAGGCCGAACCGGCCGTGCACGCCCAGCAGCAGCGCGAGAAGCTGCGGCGGGCCATCAAGACCACCACCGCCCGCGTCGAGGGGCTGCCCGCGGCCGGGCCGGTCATCGACGAGGAGCTGCTGGCCGAGATCCGGCTGCTGGTCCACAAGCTGTCGGCGGTGATGGGGGCCTAACGGCACCTTCGGCCGAGTCAACGCGATTGACCTATCGCCGTCCCGCCCGCCGCGCCTACCTTCGGGATAGCGGATCGAGGCGACGGCGAGCCGCCCCGTCAGGCCCGTCACCTCATTCCGCCATCCCGCAGATAGGGGGGCGGGATCAACGCCGCCGGTTCCGCACATGGAACCGGCGGCGTTTCGCGTGCGCGGCTTCGGGGAATCAACCCGTGGGAAGGAGTACCCCATGTCACCCACGCTCATCCTGGTACTGGTTCTGGTCGCGGTCGCCGCGATCGGGCTGGTCGTCTGGTACCTGGCCCGCCAGAACAACATGAAGCGCCGCTACGGCCCCGAGTACGAGCGCCTGGTCGCCGGGTTCGGCCGCAAGGCCGCCGACCGCGAGCTGCGCGATCGCGAGCGCCGTCACGCCGAGCTGGACCTGCGTGAGGTCCCCGAGGACCGCAGGACCGACTACATCAACCGGTGGCGGCAGGTCGAGACGTCCTTCGTGGACGCGCCCGAGGCAGCCGTCCGCAAGGGCGAGGAGATCATCAACCGGGTCATCGCCGAGATCGGATACCCGATGAACGACGAGGACGAGACGCTCGCCCAGCTGTCGGTGGACCACCCGCGCACCCTCAGCGGCTTCCGCGACGCCCGCGCGCTGACCCGCCCGGGCCGGCACGGCATGGCCTCGACCGAGGAACTGCGCCAGGCCCTGGTGCAGCAGCGCGCCCTGGTCGCCGAACTGCTCGACAGCAAGGCCGAAGCCGGGAGGACCCATGCCTGAGCCCGAGCGCATCGCCGCCGAACAGCGGATCATGGAGGCCGAGAAGGCCCACAACCGCGTCAACGACGACGAAGTGGCCGCGACCGCCGAGGTCAAGCCCACCAATGAGCCGGAACGTCCGCCCGCGCCCGCCGACTTCGACCACGGCCCGGACGACGACCACGCCTTCCACAACGAGTTCACCGACGAGGCCGTCGCCGAGCGCGAGTCGCGCATCGAGGACGATCACCCGGACGCCGACGATCACCCCGACGACGAGCCGGGCGTGTACCGCTCCGGCGTCGCCCACGGCGAGTCTCTGGCCACCTCCAACGGCGAGGGACTGTGGCCCGCCGGGCTCCAGGACGCGCTGACCAAGCGCTGGCAGGACGTCCACCTCAGCTTCGTGGACGATCCCAAGAGCGCCGTCGACCAGGCCCTGTCCATCGTGGACGACGCCGTCCGCGCCCTCACCTCGCGCCTGGCGGCCCGCCGCCGCGAGCTGGGCGAGCTCGGCGAGGCCGATACCGAGGAGCTGCGGCAGGCCGTCCAGCGCTGCCACGCGCTCTTCGACGAACTCGTCCATTAGTGGCCCGCGTCACCCGCGGAACCTTCGTCCTCCCCGTGGCCTCTTCCCGTCGACACCTCTTCGGGAAGGGGCCACATGTCATCTCTCAAGGACTCCGGCCGCGCCGCCTCGCTGCCGGTCGCCGCCGTCCTGGCCGCCGACGCGGCCCTGCACCTCTACTGGACCACCGGGGCGACCTGGCCGGCCGGTGACGACCGGACGCTGTCCACCGCCGTCCTCGGGTTCGTCGCGCCGTTCACGCCGCCGGTGCTGATCCCCTTGGCGCTCATGCTCTCCGGCGCGGCGTTCGTGGCGTGGAAGGCCGCGCGCAGCCCGCGGACGGTCTACCGGCTGGGCGCCCTCGTCGTCGCCCTCGGCCTGGCCGCGCAGGTCCCGGTGCGGATCGGCTGGGCCTTCAGCGGCACCGGCCTGTTCCGTACCTTGAACATCGCGCTGTACCTGCCGCTGTGCGCGGTCCTGGCGGTGTGCGCGCTGATCGTGGCGCGGCCGAAGTGGCCGGGCCGGGCGGCGGTGGCCGCGGTGGCCGCGCTCTCGAGCGTCCTGGCGCTGCTGGCGTACACGCCGATGGCCGCCGCCTCCGCCGAGGCCCGCGACTCCTATGTGGACACATCGGTCGCGCGCTTCCACTACACCCGCGCCGGGAGCGGACCGGCGCTGGTGCTGGTCTCGGCGGGCATGTCGAGCACGTTCTCCTGGTCCCCGCAGGCCGCGGCCCTGTCGGCGACCCGCACGGTCTACGTGGTGGACCTGCCCGGCCAGGGCTACACCGAGCTGCGCGACCCCGGTTTCGCCTACGACCTCCCGGCCATGGACGCCGCCCTCTCGGCCTTCCTGGACGCGCTGGGCCTGTCGCGCGTGGACCTCGGCGGCCACTCCTGGAGCGGCGGCTGGAGCCTCTACTTCGCCCAGCGCCACCCCGAACGCGTCGGGCGGCTGGTCCTGCTGGCGCCCTCCGGCCTCGACGAGCCCGACTCCTTCAGCTGGGAGATCCTGAAGAAGCCGGTGCTCGGCGAGCTCATCGTCAAGTTCGCCTACACCGAGGACGCCATGGGCGATGCCGTCGCGGCGATGTTCGCCCGCACCGAGCCGGGCCCGCAGATCGCCGCCGCCTGGTGGGATCCGCTGCGGCTGCCGGAGAACCGCCGCTCGATCTGGCTGCTGGAGCGCAATCTGGACTGGCGGCTCACCCAGGAGGCCATGCCCGCCACGAACACGCCGGTGCTGGTGCTGTGGGGCGGCGAGGACACCGTCCTGCCGGTGGCGCAGGCCGCGCGCTTCGGCGAGCTGCTCCCGTCGGCCACCGTCACCGTCGTCCCCGGCTGCGGGCACGCGATCACCCTGGACTGCCCGGCCGAGACGAACGCGGCCATGGCAGCCTTCCTGGCATGACGGACGCCGACGAGTCGCTGGTGCGGCGCGCCCAGGGCGGGGACACCCTCGCCATGGGCGCGCTGCTCGACGCGCTGACGCCCTACGTCACGCGGATCTGCGGGCCGATCGCGCTGTCGGCCGGGCCCGACGCCGCCCAGGAGGCGCTGATCCAGGTGTTCCGGAACCTGCGGCGGCTGCGGGAGCCTGCCGCGCTGTACGGGTGGGCGCGGGCCATCGCGGTGCGCGAGGCCGTCCGGGTGGCCACAAGGGACGCACGGGCCGCCCCGGCGGATCTGACCGAACTGCCCTCGCGCGGCGATCCCCTGCTGGGCAGCGACATCCGGGACGTGCTGCGGCGGCTGTCGCCGGAGCACCGGGCGATCCTGGTACTGCGGGACGTGGAGGGGCTGGACGAGGAGTCGGCGGCGGCGCTGCTGGCGGTGCCCAAGGGGACGGTGAAGTCGCGGCTGCATCGGGCGCGGGAGAGTTTCAGGAAGGCGTGGTCGTCATGACCGAGATTGATCTGGACCCCGTGCGCCGTCTGCGGATCCTGGCGGCGGGCGTGCCGGGCGCGGCGGTCACCGAGCGGGTCGTGGCCGCGCCCTTCGAAGAGGTGTGGGCGCTGGTCGCCGACTTCGAGGACGGCTTCGGGCGCTTCGAGCCCGACATGCGCGACGTGACAGTTTCGAAAGTGGACGGTGAGCGGGTGGAGCTGCTGGCCCGCAGCCGCTTCGGGATGCGCGCGCGGCTGTCGGGCGTCCACCGGCCCGGCTGGTTCTGGGCGCAGAGCCGCTTCCTGCTGATCGGCGTCGCCGCCCACCCCGAGGGCGAGGGGACGCGGGTGGCGCTCACCGGCGGGATCCGGATCCCCGGGCGGGCGGCGCTGGTGCCCTTCGGCGTGCGCCGGGCCGCGCGGGGATCCCTCGACCGGCTGGAGGCGCTGCTCAGCCCCGGGCCGCGCTGATCGCGGCGGCCAGTTCGGCGGCCACGTCCAGCCTCTGGTGCACTCCGTCGGCCACCACGAGCCGCCCGCCACTCACCACATGGGACACGTCGGCCCCGGACGCGGCGAACACCACCGCCGCGACGGGATCGGCGAGCCCGGACCCGGCGGTGCGCACGGTGTCCAGCCGCACGGCGGCGAAATCGGCGTAGGCACCGGGCTTCAGGCCGTAGGCACCGAGCCCGGCGCTCCACGCGCCGCCCTCGGTGGCCGCCGCCAGCAGCTCGGCGGCGGTGTGGACACCGCGCTCGCCGGTGCCCAGGCGCGCGTTCAGTTCCACCGCCCGCGCCTCCTCCAGGAGGTCGATGACGGCGTGCGAGTCGCTGCCCAGCGACAGCGGGGAACCGGCGGCGATCAGTGCGGCGGCCGGTCCGATGCCGTCGGCGAGGTTGCGTTCGGTGGTGGGGCAGAAGCACGCCCCGGTACCGGATCCGCCGAGCAGCGCGATGTCGTCGCCGGTGAGATGGGTGGCGTGCACGGCGGTCGTGCCGGGCCCCAGGACGCCGGTGTCGGCGCACAGCCCGGCGGGCGTGCGGCCGTGCACGGCGAGGCTGGCCGCGTTCTCCTTGGGCTGCTCGGAGAGGTGGATGTGCAGTGGTTCGCCGCGCTCGCGGGCGTAGGCGGCCACGGTCTCCATCGCGGCGGGCGGGCATCCGCGCACCGAGTGGATCGCGGCTCCCGCGTGCGGGGTGTCCACTTGGGACGCCCGCGCGGCCCAGGACTCGGCGTCGCCGTCCCCGAAGCGCAGCTGCGGGCCTTCGAGCGGCTCGCCGTCCACGGTGGACTGGAGGTAGCAGGTGTCCAGCAGCACCAGGCGGATCCCGGCCTCGGCCGCCGCGGCGGTGAGGGCGTGCCCCATCGCGTTGGGGTCGGCGTAGCGCTTCCCGCCGGTGTCGTGGTGCAGGTAGTGGAACTCGGCGACGGTGGTGATCCCGGCGGTGGCCATCTCGGCGTAGGTCGCGCGGGCCAGCGCGAAGTAGGAGTCGGGGGTGAGGTTGGCGGCCACCGCGTACATCTGCTCGCGCCAGGTCCAGAAGTCGCCGCGCCCGGCGTCGGTGTTGCCGCGCAGGGCCCGGTGGAAGGCGTGCGAGTGGGCGTTGACCAGGCCCGGGATCACGATCCCCGGCAGCCGGTAGGCGTCCCCGGGTTCGGCGTCGGTCTCCACCGAGGCGATCCGGTCGCCGGAGACGGTGACGGCCACATTGGACGCCACACCGGCGTCGGCGCCCAGCCAGGCGGCCGGGGCGAACCAGCGCGTCATCGGGCCAGGTCCTCCAGCACGCCCGCGAGGGCCTCGGCGCCGCGCAGGCAGTCGGCCATCTCGGCGAACTCGCCCGGGGCGTGCGAGACGCCGGTCGGGTTGCGCACGAACAGCATCGCGGTCGGCACGCTGGAGGCCAGCACGCCCGCGTCGTGCCCGGCGCCGGTGGCCAGCACCGGCACCTCGCCGAAGCCGCGCTCCTTGAGGGCGCCCGCCAGGCGGCCGCGCATGGCCAGGTCGAAGGCGACCTCGCCGGTGTAGGACTCGCGGGTCACGGTGACGGTGGTGCCGTCGCGGGAGGCCCGCTCGTGGGTGGCCTGCTCCAGCCCGGCCAGCACCGAGGCGAGGGTGTCCTCGGCCGCGGCGCGGGCGTCGATCCAGGCGCGCACGCGCGACGGGATCGCGTTGGTGCCGTTGGGTTCGCAGATGACCTTGCCGACGGTGGCCAGCGCGCCGGCCAGTTTCGCCTTCTTGCGCGCGGCCAGCACGGTGTTGGCGTAGGTGAGCATCGGGTCCACGCGGTCCTCGATGCGGGTCGTCCCGGCGTGGTTGGCCTCGCCGTCGAAGTCGAAGCGCCAGCGGCCGTGCGGCCAGATCGCCGAGCCGACCGCGACGGGCGCGTCCATGTCGACCTGCGCGCGGCCCTGCTCGATGTGCAGCTCGACGTACACACCGATGCGGTCCAGGCGGGACTGGTCGCGGCCGATGAGGGCCGGATCGAGCCCGGCGGAGGCCATCGCCTCGGCGACGGTGACACCGTCCCCATCGGACAGCGCGCGGGCCTTGGCGGGGTCGATCGCGCCGGTCAGCAGCCGGGACCCGAGGCAGGCCAGCCCGAAGCGGGCGCCCTCCTCCTCCACGAACGCCGCCACCCCGATCGGCTTGGCGGGCTTGAAGCCCCTGGCACGCAGCAGGTCCACCGCCGCGAAGGCCGACACGACCCCGAGCGGGCCGTCGAAGGCGCCCCCGTCGGGCACCGAGTCGAGGTGGCTGCCGGTGACCACGGCGTCCCCGGCGGCCGGATCGCCCCACCAGGCCCACAGGTTGCCGTTGGCGTCGGCGTCCAGGCTCAGGCCACGGGCGGCGGCGGCCTCGGCGAACCAGGCCCGGCACTCCAGCTCGGCGGCGCCGTAGCTGTAGCGGCGGTAACCGCCGGTGGCCTCGAAACGGCCCACGGGCGCCAGGTCGCGCCACATCTCCTCGACAGACATGGCCCTGAGACTAGTCAGCCGCCGAAGCCCACGGTGCTGGCCCAGCCGCCGCCGATCTGGTCCTGGACCTTCATGTGCAGCAGCTGGAAGCCCTCCAGTTGCCGCGCGTGCTTGAGGCCGCCCACCGAGACCGGGCGCAGCCCGCCGTCCACGGCCAGCTTCGCCACCGCCTCGCGCGACAGGTCGTCGTCCCCGGCGATGAGGACGTCCATCGGCGTGCCGTTGACCAGGTTCCCCGCGAAGGTCGTGTTGAACGCCTTGACCACCTTCGCGCCGGGCGCGGCCTGGGCGACCTGCTCGGCGGCCGAGGTGCCCTCCGGCGTGGTCAGGTCGTCGAAGGTCGCGAAGTCCACCGGGTTGGAGATGTCCACCACCAGCTTCCCGGCCAGCTGCGCCGCCCAGTTCCGCGCGATCTCGACGTTGGCCGGGTAGGGCACCGCGAGCACGACGACGTCGGAGTCCTCCGGGCCCTCGGCGATGTCGTGGCCGGTGGCGTCGCCGTCCAGCTCGGCGGCCAGGCCCTTGGCCTTCTGCGGGTCGCGGTCGGCGATGTGCACCGGATGCCCGCCGGCCAGCAGGCGTGTGCCGATCCCGCGGGCCATGCTCCCGGCCCCGACGATGAGGATGTCCATGAGTCCGAACCTATGGCGATACGCCCGATCATGAGCGGGTTTCGTGGATTTGGCGACGGGGCGCGCCCGTTTCCCGGCGTCCTCGCCGCCACCCCGCCGCGGCCCGTACCCTTTGAGCCATGTTCGCGGACACCGTCGTGGCGTGGGTCAACCTGGTGCTGCTCGCCGGGGTCATGCTCACCGAATCGATCGCCATCATCCACTGCGCCCTCCAGCGGCCCGACGCCTTCCCGGCGATCGGGGCGATGTCGAAGGGCACCTGGCTGGCGGTGCTGTTCGGGACACTCCTGTTCACCGCCCTGTTCTTCTGGTACGTGCCCTGGCTGGGGCTGCTCGCGGTGGTCGCGCCGACGGTCTACCTGGTGGACATCAGGCCCTCCATCCGCGACATCGGCTCCACCTCTTGGTGACCTTCCGGACCTCCGCCGGGGAACGCCTCGAACTGCTCGTCACCGGCACCGGCGAGCCCACCACCGTCTTCGCCCACGGCCTCGGCGGCTCCATCGCCACCACCCGCCCCTTCGCCTCCGGCGTGCGCGGCACCAAGGTCTTCCCCCACGCCCGCGGCCACGGCGCGTCCTCACGCGGGCCGATGGCCTACGAGGGCCTCGCCGAGGACCTCCGGGAGATCGCCGACGCCCACGACGCCACCCGCGCCCTCGGCGTCAGCATGGGCGCGGGCGCGCTGACCCGCCTCCTCGCCGACACCCCCGGCCGCTTCGAGCGGGTCGTGCTGGTCCTGCCCGCCGTCCTCGACGGCGGGCGCGCGCCGGAGACCCTCGACTACTGGGAGCGCGTCTGGTCGGCCGAGGACCCCTCGGAGCTGCTCGCCGAGGAGATCCCCGCCGAGCTGCGCGAGTCCGCCCCCGCGCGCGAGTTCGTCCGCGAGCAGGCCGCCGCCTTCACCAACCGGCGCGGCCGGCGGCTGCTGATGGAGCTGGCCGGGCGCAGCCCGCTGGCCGACGCGTCCGTCCTGGCGAAGGTGACGGTCCCGGTGCTGGTCATCGGCTGCGAGGGGGACCCGCGCCACCCCGCGTCCATCGCCCGCCGCGCGGCCGCGCTGATGCCCGCGGCCTCGGCGCACGTGTACCCCGAGCCGGGGATCATGTGGCGCTACCGAAGCGACCTGCGCGCGCGTGTGAGCGAGTTTCTGAACGCTTGAGCCGACCACGTACCGTTATTCCATGCAGCCCCCTCAGCCCGCGCAGCCCAGGCGCGGTGTCCTCGCCCAGTTCTTCCACGGATTCCGGCTGGCCGGACGCGGCTTCGGGATGTGGGTCCGCCGTCCCAAGCTGATGCTCCTCGGCGCCATCCCCGCGCTGATCACCCTGCTGCTCTTCGGCGCCGGGTTCGTGGCGCTGCTGATGAACATCGACGACCTGTCGGCCTGGGTCACCTGGTTCGCCGACGACTGGGCCACCGGCTGGCGCACCACCGTCCGCGTCCTGGCCGGCGTCGCCGCGGTCGGGCTGTCCGGGCTGCTCACCGTCCTGCTCTACACCTCGATCACGATGATCGTCGGCGACCCCTTCTACGAGGCGATCTCCGGCGAGGTCGAGAAGATGTGCGGCGGCGTCCGCGGCGAGGTCGAGGTCGGCTTCTGGCGCGGGCTCGGCAAGGCCGTCGTCGAGGCCGTCCGCCTGCTGATGCGCACCGCCATCGTCGGCCTGCTCCTCTTCGTCCTCGGCTTCATCCCCATCGTCGGGCAGTTCGTGGTGCCCGTGATCGGCGTCCTGGTCACCGGCTGGTTCTTCACCGTCGGCATCGTCGCCGTCGCCTTCACCCGCCGCGGCGTCGACTACCCCGAGCGCCGCAAGCTGCTGGCGAAGAACCGCGCGCTGTCGGTGGGCTTCGGCACCGGCTTCGTGCTGCTCTTCTTCGTCCCGGGCGGCGCGATCCTGGCGACCCCCGCCGCCGTCGCGGGCGGGACGCTGCTGGCGCGGGAGCTGTTCGGTGAGCCGTCGGTGGCGCTGCCCCGCGGGGCGATGCCGGTGACGGGATACCCGCAGGGGTACCCGCACCCGCAGGTCTCGCAGGGGCGGCCCGGGATGTACCCGCCGGTCCCGCAGCCCGGGACCTACCCGCCGCCCGCGGGCTCGGGCGGATACCCGAGCGTGCAGCAGGGGCCGCAGTCCTCGGACGTGTACCCGCCCCGGCGGCCCTAAGCCGTCGCCTCCTTCGCCCGCGTCCGGAACTCCTCGACGAAGATCCGCGAGGCGTCCTCCTCCTTCAGCGCGGGATCGGCCAGCAGGCGCTCGCACACCTTCATCCACGCCAACCCCGAGGCGGTCGTCAGGATCGCCGCCGTGCCCCCGCTGATCGCGGCCACGGCGATGTTCACGCCCGGCACGGACTTGCCGGCGGTCTTGGCGACGAGTTCGCCCACGAGCTTGGCCACGATGCGGCCGGAGGCGATGGTCGCGCCGCCGGAGAAGGCCACCGCCGCCACGCGCATGGTGCGGCGCTTGCCGAGGTTGACGCCGTAGGCGGCGCTCACGCGGGCGATCATCGTCATGATCACCGCGAGGACCCCGGCGTCCGACACCAGCGGGACGGGAACGGCGCCGGTGCCACCGGCGGCGGCCGCGGAGGCGATGACGATCTGGCGGGCCTTCTTGCGCTTCAGGTCGACGTCGACGCGCTGCGAGGCGATGAGCGCTTCGTGGACGGCGGCCGGAACGATCGGAAAGGTGGCCTCCAGGAGCTGCTTGAGGCCGTGCGCCGGCTGCCCGAGGTCCGCGTCACCGATCGAATTGACCATGAACACCTTCCCGCGCGGAGTGGTGGGCAGCTCCAGGCCGCGGATGTACTCGGCCAGCGCCAGGGCGTCCTTGTGGTACTTGCCCTCCCGGGTCAGCGGGACCTGCGTCAGCACCATCATCACCGGCAGCTGCAGGTCGGCCAGCGCGCGGACGAAGCGGGCGTGCCCGTCGAGGAAGCGGCGGCTGTAGAAGTTGCTCACGAACCAGACCACGTGGATGCGCTCCGACAGCGGCTTGGACCGGTTGTCGGCCACGATCCGGCGCAGCTCGCCGACGATGGAGTCGACGTCGCTGGAGTCGTCCAGGCCGAAGCCGCGGTTGTCGTAGATGCCCAGGGGCTCGGGCGGTCCGCCGTGGTAGGTGATGTGGCGGGTGATGGAGTCGCCGATGTCGGTCGCCGCGAGCTGCTTGCCGAAGACGGCGTTGATGAGGGTGCTCTTGCCCGCGCCGGTGTCGCCGAAGACGGCGACGTTGAACGTGCCGAGCGAGGAGAGCGCCTTCTCGTACTCGTCTTCGAAACGGTTGGCCAGGTCCCGGAAGTCGTACTTGTCGACTCTCATCCTTCGACGGTAGCCGCAGAAGGCCACCGGGGCGCCGGGTGAACGGCGGACGCCGTGACGTCCCCCACGAACCGGTCGTAAACGCCCAGGTCCCCCTAGGGGCCGCCCCGGATCTTCACCTATAGCTAGCGTTTCGCTTGCAGCTGCTAGCACTCCGGCCTACGCTTGGGTCATGGCCGCACGCGATATCGGAGAGTTCATCCGCGAGATGCGGAACAACGCCAAAGTGTCGTTGCGACAGCTCGCCGAGCAGGCCGGAGTGAGTAACCCGTACCTCAGTCAGATTGAGCGTGGCTTGCGCAAACCAAGTGCCGAAGTGCTCCAGCAGATCGCCAACGCGCTGAAGGTCTCGACGCCGTTGATGTACCTGCGGGCCGGGCTTCTCAACGACAAGGACGGGCCGGGGACGCTCGCCGCCATCGCCGGCGATCCCGATCTCACGACCCGCCAGAAGCAGACCCTGACCGAGATCTACGAGGCGTTCCGCCGCGAGAACGCCCGCGCGAAGGGCGAGGACCTCGCCGACGTGGGCGAACCCGTCGTGGTGACCGACGCCGACGTCGCCGAGGCCGCCACCGACGACGACCTCGCGGAGACCGACGTCGCGCCCAAAGCCCGCGACCGCAACCGCCGCCGCACCCAGACATCAGATTCACAGCCGTCCGAGGAGGACTAGAACCATGTCGGAAGCCAAGAAGCTCCCCAAGCCCGTTTACGCCGCCGCCGGTGCCGGCGAGCTCGCCCTTGAGCAGCTCCGCAAGCTCCCCGGCCGCCTCGGCGAGCTGCGTGAGAACGCCCGCCTTGAGGAGCGCCTGGGCAAGGCCCGCGAGAACCTCCGCGACGTCGGCGGCAAGGTCCGCGGCCTCGACAAGGACGGCCTCCGCGAAGCCGCGATGACCGCCGTCGGCGTCGCCGCCGCCACCGCCGCCAAGGCCCAGGTGAAGGCCCGCGAGACCTACGCCGACCTGATCGAGCGCGGCGAGCGCGTGGCGGCCGGTGAGCGCAGCCCGATCAAGGTCCGCGCGACCATCGCCAAGCCGGAGGGCGCCGAGGCCCCCTCGGCCGCCGAGACTCCCGAGGCGAAGGTCGCCGAGGAGCCGAAGACCACCCCGCGCAAGCGCGCCCCGCGCGCGAAGAAGACCGACGGCGAGTAACCGGCCGGGCGGGACACGCGAGAAGCACGAAGGGCGGGCCCGATGGGCCCGCCTTTTCGGTGGGTGGGTGGGGCTCGCGCAAAGTCATCCACATTGAGCCCGTTATCCACAGGTTGTGGACATCAGCCGTTTGACACCCCGCGCGTGGGCCGAGTTGCGTTCGCCCCGAGGGGGCGGGCTTCGGGCCCCGCCGAAGAGGTGCGGTCTCAAGCCGGTGGCTCATGGGGCTGCTACCACCCCAAGCAGTGCGGTCTCGAACTCAGTGCCGCCTCAACCCGGGTCCTCCCTCAGCCCGGTCCGGGCTCGACCGGGTGTCGCCTCGACGCGCGTCCGGCTTCAACCGGGTCCCGCCTCAACGCGGAACGCGGGCCTTAGGGCCGCCGGGGCGGGTCGGGGCTCACGGACCCCGCCCACCTCAGCAGCAGTCACACCCCGCCGCGCACCCACACGCGTCTGGCTCCGTCGCGAGGCGCGGGCCCGGCGCGCAGCATCCCTCGCCGCGCCAGGCCTCCCGTCCCTCCTTCACCGCCACCGCCGCGATGACCAGCGCGGCCACCGGGTCGGCCCACCACCAGCCGAGCAGCGCGTTCACCGCGAGTCCCACCAGCAGGACCGCCGACAGGTACGTGCACAGGAGCGTCTGCTTGGAGTCGGCGACGGCGCTGGCGGACCCGAGCTCGCGCCCGGCGCGGCGCTGGGCGTAGGACAGTCCGGGCATCACCGCCAGCGACACCGCCGCCAGCACGATGCCGACGGTGGAGTGCTCGGCGCGGTCGCCGCCGATGAGGGCCCGGGCCGATTCGACGGTCACGTAGGCGGCCAGCGCGAAGAAGGACACCGCGATGATCCGCAGGGTCGTCTTCTCCCGCGCCTCCCGCTTGGCGTGCGAGCGCGCGGAGAACTGCCAGGCGACGGCCGCCGCGGAGGAGACCTCGATGACCGAGTCGAGCCCGAAACCGACGAGCGCGGTCGACGAGGCGATCGTCCCGGCGGTGAGCGCGATGACGGCCTCGACGAGGTTGTAGGCGATGGTCGTGGCGACGAGGACGCGGACGACGCGCGTGAGCCGCGCCCGGCGCGCGGGAGTGGGGCCGGTGAGCGAGATCGGCGTCCCCATCAGCAGCAGTCCGCTCCGGCGGCGGCGTCGGCGCAGGTCACGTCGTGCCGCACGGCGATGACGGCCGACAGCACATCGCCGATCGCGTGCCCCAGGCGCGCGTCGGTGAGCTCATAGCGGGTGCGGCGGCCCTCGGGGACGGCGGCGACCAGGCCGCAGTCGCGCAGGCAGGCGAGGTGGTTGGACAGGCGCGTCCGCGAGACGCCGATGGCCTCGGCCAGCTCGGCCGGGTAGCCGGGCGCCTCGCGCAGGGCGAGCAGGACGCGGGCGCGGATGGGATCGGCGAGCGCGCGCCCGAAGCGGGCGAGGGCGTCGACGTCGGTGGCGAGGGTCGGCACAGGGCGACAGTACAGGATTTCCTGGATTCAGGGAATCCTGTAGTGACGTGCCCCGACCAGGGGTCGACCCGGGGCGGGCCGGGACTGTGCCGTGACGACCACCGGGACCAGGCCACCGGCGACTACCGCCGCCGGGACCGGCACTTCGCGCGAGGGCCGAGTCGGGCGGGCTGGTCGCCGAGGCTCGATGGCCCGGCGAGGACGGAGGGCGGGCGTAGGCCGGGTGGGCTCGGCGAGCCAAAGCAGAGCCGAGCGGAACCGGGCGCACAGGCCCGACGGCCCGGGGAGCGTAAGCCCAGTGGCTCGGCGAGCCGAGACTCAAGCGCAGGCGAGCACGGCAAGCCAGGCCAGGCCACCAGGGCCCTACGGCCCCGGCGCGTAAGCCGGGTGAGCCCGACGCCCCCGGGCAGCGCCCGATGTCCCGTTCCGCCCGGCACGTGTACCCGGCGGGCACGACGACCCCAGCGGGCCCCCGTCGCCCCACCCCTCGCCCTAATCCCCCAGCCGCAGCGGCCACCTCCGGTCCACGCTCTCCTCGCGCCCCTTGCTGCGGAAGAACCGCTCCAGCCCCTCCGCGTCCGCCGCGTGCCAGCGGACCTGGGCGGCGTGCAGCGCGGTGGCCTCCATGCCGCCCACGCGGGGGTGGCGGCGGCCGATGGCGCGGCACAGTTCGACGGCCGCGCCCGCGTCCCCGTCGGCGGAGTGCGCGCGCTGGAGGGGGATGTCGTACACGGCCGTCACGTCGGTCAGGGTGCGCTTGCCCTTGCGGTAACGGTCGGTCTCCTTGTCCAGGACGTAGGGGTCGAGCACGACCATGGCGTCCCAGTCGGGTTCGGCCAGTCCGTGCCGGCGCAGCTCGCAGGCGAGCATGGTCAGGTCGAAACCGGCGCGGTAGACGACGACGGGCGTGCCCGCCGCGACGGCCGCCGACAGCTCGGCGGCGATCTCGGCGAGGGCCTCGGCGGCCGGGGCGCCCTCGGCGCGTGCGCGTTCGGTGGTGACGCCGTGGACGGCGGCGGCGCCTTCGGGGATCTCCACGCCGGGGTCGACGAGCCAGGTGCGCGAGACGGAGCCCACCAGGGCGGCGGTGACGATCCGGTCTTCGAACGGGTCGGTGCCGGTCGTCTCCAGGTCGAAGCCGACCAGTGAGCCGGTGGCCCAGCTGGACTCCGCCATCAGCTCATCGAGCCCGCCAAGGGTGAAATCGGTCATGCCGCCCAGGCTAGACGAGGGCTGTGACAAGCACTCAGCCCGTGCGCAAGGCGGACAGAAGTCCGGCGTCCCCTTCGATGGTCAGGACGTCGAAGGGCACGCGGCCCATCAGCGACAGCATGATGTCGCTGGCGGGGCCGGAGGCGATGACCTGCGGCCGGTGCTCGTCGGGCACCAGCGTCGCGGTGTCCAGCAGCGCCAGTCCCTCGCCGCGCACGCGCACGAACCACTCGTTGCCCTCGGTGTCCACCAGCTGCACGAGCCCCTGGCGGTCCAGTGGTCCCTTGCGGCGCCCGGCGGGCAGCCACGCGTCGAAGATCTCGTGGACGCCCTGCTCGGCCAGCTCCTGCTCGATCGGCTCGGGCTGGTTGATGCTGACCTGAAGGTCCCAGCGGTGCACGGCGGTTTCGGTGGCGGCCCGGCGCGGCCAGAACGAGGCGAGCTTGGCCGCCGGGGCCCAGTTCCACACCGGGGTGTCCGGCGGGGTGACGCGCAGGGCGTCGACGAGGGCGGTGTAGCCGCTGTCGTAGAACGCCAGGACGTCCTCGGGGAACTCGTTGGTGAAGGCCGGGGCCGGTTCCAGCGACCGCCTTCGCAGGACGCCCTCGATGCGCCGGAAGACCGCGCCCATGTGCCCGACCAGGTCGCCGATCGTCCAGCCCGGGCACGGCGGCACCGGCCCGGAGGGATCGACGCCCTCCAGGGTGAAGGACGCGCGGAGGGCGGCTGCCTCGCGGTCCAGCGCGGAGAGGTAACGGTCCAGGTCCCAGGTGCTCATGAGAAGCCACGCCCTCTCGAATGGGGGTTCGGCTCAAGCCTATGGTGGTGGGCGTGCGAGATGTAACCCCACCCCTCCTGGCCCCCCACACGACCCTGGGCCTGGGCGGGCCCGCCGAGCGCCTGATCGAGGCCGGAACCGCCGCCGACCTGGTGTCGGCCGTGCGGGACGCCACCGGGCCCGTGCTGGTGCTGGCCGGGGGCAGCAACGTGGTCATCGGCGACGCCGGTTTCGCCGGGACGGCGGTGCTGGTGCGCTCCGAGGGACTGGAGGTGACCGGGTCGGGCGATGAGGTGCGGGTGACCGTGGCCGCCGGGCACGACTGGGACGCCTTCGTCGCGCAGGCCGTCGCCGAGGGCTGGTCGGGCGTCGAGTGCCTGTCGGGCGTGCCGGGCTCGGCCGGGGCCACGCCCATCCAGAACGTGGGCGCCTACGGCCAGGAGGTCTCCGAGACCATCGCCGGGGTCACCGTCTACGACCGCGAGCGCGACCGGATCGAGAAGTTCACCCCGGCCGAATGCGCCTTCACCTACCGGGGCAGCGTCTTCAAGCACCGCGACCGCCACGTCGTCCTCGACGTCACCTTCGCCCTGCGCAGGAGCCCGCTGTCCGGCCCGATCCGTTACGCCGAGACCGCGCGCGCCCTCGGCGTCGAGGTCGGCGAGCGCGTGCCCCTCGCGGTGGCCCGCGAGACGGTACTGGGGCTGCGGAGGGGCAAGGGCATGGTCCTGGACGCCGGTGACGCCGACAGCCGCAGCGTGGGCTCGTTCTTCGTCAACCCGGTGATCTCGGCCGAGGAGTTCGCCGGGCTGCCCGAGGACGCCCCGCACTGGCCCGAGGGCGAGCGCGTGAAGGTCTCGGCGGCGTGGCTGATCCAGCGCGCCGGTTTCGAGCGCGGCTACGGCCGCGACGGGGTGTCCATCTCCACCAAGCACACTCTCGCGCTGACCAACCGGGGCGGCGGGACGGCGAAGGCGCTGCTGGGGCTGGCCGCCGAGATCCGCGACGGTGTGGAGAAGTCCTTCGGCGTGCGGCTCAGGCCCGAACCGGTGCTGGTCGGGACCGACTGGAGCTAGCCCACAGCCCGATCATCACCACCGCGACGACCTCGGCGAGGGTGAACAGCCGCTCCACCAGTCCCAGCGGGAGGACCTCCCACCAGTTGGCGCCGGTGGCGGCGGCGATGCCGATGGCCACCGGCACCAGCGCGAACAGCGCGTAGGACAGCCAGCCGACCGCGCGCGTCCGGGACGCCCAGGCGCCCCATTCGGCGTCGCCGCGCCAGGCGCGGCCCAGCCGGATCGCGGCGATGGGGAGGGCGATGAAGGCCATCAGGCTGCCCAGGTTGTGCAGGTAGCCGTGCCAGCTGGGGCCGACCGCCCAGTCGTGCTTCTCGAAGACCACGACCATGAACAGGCCGGCGCTCCACAGGATCAGCGCGATCACCGGCGCCGAGCGCCAGCGCGCGAGTCCACGGTGGACGACCGCGCGCGCCACCGCCAGCGAGCCGGCGGCCAGCAGTGCCACCCCGAACAGGAACACCACCTGCATCTTCGGCCACAGCGCGTACTGGCTGATGGTGCGGTTCCAGGGCGCGGGATCGGCGCCGAGGGTCCACACGTCCATCGCGCCGATCATCACGATCGCGGCCAGGGACGCCAGCAGCCCCGCGAGCGCGGTGCGGCGCACGGGCGCGGTGGGCGCGGCGGCGAGTTCGGTCACGGGCTCCTCCTCCGGGGCAGAGGATCGAGGCTAGCCGCGCGAAGCTGTGTCCGGCCTTAGAAAGTGACGCGCGTGGCGGGAATCGCAAGATCGGCCACCGTGTTGCCGTATGTGGCCGAAAGTCCGTCGCGGGAAGGGAATCCGGCGTGCGCGCGGTGCGGATCGAACGGTTCGGCGGACCCGGGGTGCTCGACGTGGCCGAGGTCGGCGAACCCGAGCCGGGTCCCGGGGAGGTCCTCATCCGGGCCGAGGCGAGCGCGATCAACCCCGTCGACGACAAGACCCGGGCGGGCGCGATCGGCGCGGACATGCCGCTGCCGCCGATGACCCTCGGCTGGGACCTCGCCGGAATCGTCGTGGACGCCGGGAGCAGCGGCCTGCGCGCCGGGGACCGGGTGATCGCCATGTCCCACCAGCTCGCCACCGGCCGCGGGACCTGGGCCGACCTCGTCGTCCTGGCCGCAGAGGCCGTCGCGCTCGCCCCGCGCGATCTCGACCCGACCGGCGCGGCGACCCTGCCGCTGCCCGGGCTCACCGCGCTCCAGTCCCTCGACCGGCTCGCGCTCGCCCCGGGCGAGCGGCTGCTGATCGCCGGGGCGGCCGGGGCCGTCGGCGGCCTGGCCCTCCAGATCGCCCGCGCGAGGGGGATCGCGGTGGACGCCCTGGTCTCCCGCGACGCGCAGCTGGCCTTCGCCCGCGAGCACGGCGCCGCCTTCGCCACCACCGACCCGGCCGCGCTGCCCGAGCGCGGCTACCACGCCGTCTTCGACACCTTCGGCGCCTTCGCGACCGGCGCGGTGGCCGACGGCGGGCGGTACGTCTCGGTGGCCACGCAGGCCGGGCCGGTGCCGGACCTGTCCGCGCGGGGTGTGCGGACCGCGGTCGGCCAGGTCCGCGAGGACGGCGCGGGCCTGCGGGAGCTGGCCGCGCTGGCCGATCGCGGCCTGCTGCGGCCCCGGGTGGACTCGGTGTTCGCGCTGGGGGACGTGCGCGCGGCCCACGAGCGCTTCGCGCGCGGCGGGCTGCGCGGGAAGGTCGCCGTGGCGTTCTAGCCCGCGTGCCGGGCGACGGCGGCGAGGGCCTCGTCGACGCCGCCGGTCACGTCGTGGATCGGGAAGATCGCCTCGCGCACGACCCGGTCGCGCCCGACGATGAGGGTGAGCCGCTTGAGGCGGGCCGCCCCGGCGGCGCGGAAGGTCGGCAGCCGCAGGGTCCCGGCCAGTTCCAGGGCGGCGTCGGAGACGAGCGGGAAGCGGATGCGGTTGTCGCGCGCGAAGGCCTCCTGCTCGGTGGTGTCCTGTGTGGACACCCCGCGCACGCTCGCGCCGAGCCGGGTGAAGTCCTCCAGCCGGTCGCGGAAGGTACAGGCCTCCAGGGTGCAGCCGGTCGCGCCGGGAACCCCGTCGGCGCCGCGCACTCCCGTCCCCGGATAGCAGTAGAGGACGGTCAGCGGCGAGGCCGCGATCGGGTCCATCGTGGACAGTTCGGGGATCGCGGTGCCGACCAGGTCGTGGACGCGCCGGGCCTCGGCCGAGCCGGGTTCGGCGGTGGCGGTGAGCGTCCCGTCGCCGAGCAGGTGCCGGTCGCCGAAGTCCTGGAGCGCCACCAGCACCGGCAGCAGCGCGCGGCCCAGCGGCGTCAGGACGTACTCGGAGCGCGGCGGGTGCTCGCTGTAGGGGCGCCTGACCAGGACGCCGTGCTCGACGAGCATGCCCAGCCGCTCGGTGAGGACCTTGCGGGAGACGCCCAGGGACGCCCGCAGCTCCTCGAAGCGGTGCAGGCCGCGCGCGGCGTCGCGCACGATCAGCAGCGTCCACCAGTCGCCGACGAGGTCGAGGGTCTGGGCTATCGCGCAGTCCCTCAGGGAAGAGCTGTCGCTGCCGGAAAGGCTGGTGCGGCGGGCCATGAGCCCAGTCTATAGTCAGTTCCCAAAAGAGACTGACACCTCGGAGTCACCGGCACCCCCTGGAGATCGCAGTGCGCCGCCTCTCGCCCGTCATCTGGATCCTCGCCGCCAACCGCTTCGTCTCGGCCTGCGCGGGCTTCATGATGCTGTTCCTGTTCCTCTACCTGACCGGGCCGCGCGGGCTGTCCCTGACCGCCGCGGGCGTCATCACCGGCGTCATCGGCGCCGGGTCCATCACCGGGAGCTTCACCGGCGGCTGGTTCTCCGACCGCTTCGGGCACCGCCGCGTCATGCTCACCGCCGGGCTCTTCGGCGGACTCGGCGTCCTGCTCGTGCCGTGGCTGCCGATCCCGGTGCTCGCCTGCGTCCTGCCGCTGACCGCCTACGCCGGATCGGTCGGCGGGGTGGCGCAGTCGGCACTGGTGGCCGTGGCCGGGGGCAGCGGCGACCGCCGGACCGCCATCGCGGTCAGCCGCGCGGCCTCCAACGCCGGTTTCGTGCTCGGGCCGCTGATCGGCGCGGCCCTGTCGGCATGGTCCTACGACGCGATGTTCGTCATCGAGGGCGTCACCGTGCTGCTCGTGCGCCAGATCGTGGCCCGGATGCTGCCGCGCGAGGCACCCCCGGCCGGCCCGCGCGAGAAGATCCGGCTGTGGCCCGCCCTGCGCGCCGACAAGGGCCTGCTGACCCTGCTCCCGGCGATCCTGGTGGTCGACCTGGTCTACCGGCAGCTCTACTCGACCCTGCCGGTCTACCTGGGCGACAGCGGGCACGGCGTGGGCCTGTACGCCGCGCTCATCGCGGTCGGCTCGGGAATGATCCTGGTCCTGGAGATCCCGGTCGCGCTGTGGCTCAAGCGGCTGCCCGCGACCGCGATCATCGGCTCCGGCTACGCGCTGGTCGCCGTCGGGTTCGCGATGTTCGGGCTCGGCACCCACGCCGTCCTGATGGTCGTGGCGATGCTGGTGCTGACCGCGGGCGAGATCCTCTACAAGACCACCGCCAGCGCGCACCTCGCCGACCTCGCCCCGCCCGGGCTCGTGGCCCGCTACCAGGGCCTCTACTCCGGGCTGGCGACCTCCGGTGTGGTGTTCGCCGCGCCCGTCGGGGCCCTTGTGTACGGGAGTGGCCTGCTGTGGCCCCTGTGCGGGGCCGCCGCCGGAATCGCGGCATTCGCGGCATTCTGGTCGGGCCGCCGTGTTTCGATCATGGCGGCCGCGGGTAATCCCGTGTCCTGACCATGGGAGGTGCGATGAGCGATCTGAGCGACAAGATCAAGGAAACGGCCGAGGACCTCAAGGGCAAGGCCAAGGAGGGCATCGGCAAGCTCACCGGCAACGAGGAGCTCGTCGGGGAGGGTCAGCGCGATCAGGCCGAATCGAAGGTCGAACACGCCAAGAACACCCTCGGCGAGAAGGTCGAGGACGTGAAGGACCGCGTGAAGGGCTTCACCGGCTCGGGGGACGAAAAGCATTGATCCCGTTGCCGAAGTAGGGGAAAGGACGCGGGCGGCCCGATGTGGCCGCCTTCGTCCTGTTCACCGCCGGAGGCGAGCCTAGGATGGGGCCATGCGCATTGAGCTGTGGCTCGACCCGACGGGCGGCTGGACCTTCGTGGCGAAGAACCGCGTCGACGCCGCGCTCGAACTCTGGGACGGCGACCCCGTCGAGGTCGTGTGGCGTCCCGCGCTGGCCGACCCGCGCGGCTCCGTCGAGCCGCTCCTGCTGCTCTGGCACGCCTACGAGACCGGCGGAACCGAACGCCAGGCGGCCGTGGCCGACCTGCTGTGGCGGGCGCACTCCCTGGAGGGCGCCGACATCACCGACCCCGAGGTCCTCTCCGCGCTGGCCCGCGAGACCGGCTGGGAACCCGACCTGGCCGCCGCCGATCGGGTGGCCTTCCGCGAGGAGATGCTCCGCGGCAAGGCCATCGGCGTCACCGGCTCCCCGGCACTCAGTGTCGGGGAGCGCGTCTTGACCGGCGACCCCACACCCGAGCAGATCGTGGAGTTCCTGCGCGACAGCGCCGACGACCCCGCGCTGCCCGACGAGGTCCGCCGCCTGCGCCTGGCCGAGGCCCTCCTGGGCCGCAAGGACCCCCTGGGCGCCCTGGTGATCCTCAAGCCGCTGCTGGAGGAGTTCGGGGGCGACCCGAACGTCCGGATGCTGGCCGCGCGCGCCTACTTCGCCTCGGCGCAGCTGCGGCGGGCCGAGGAGCTGCTGACCGCGCTCGTGGAACGCGACCCCGGCGACTTCTACGCCCGCTACCTGCTGGGCCGCACCTACCAGCGGCAGGGACGCGCCGCCGAGGCCGCGCCGCACCTGGCGCTCACCGAGACGATGTTCGACTAGGCGGGCCTGGCCCGCTCCACCGCCAGCTTCAGCGCCAGCCCCGCCAGGACCGTGCCCATCAGGTAGCGCTGGACCTTCAGCCACAGCGGCTTCCTGCCCAGGAAGACGGCGATCGTGCCGGCGCCCATCGCGATCAGGCCGTTGAAGGTGACGGCGATGACCACCTGGATCATGCCGAGACCAGGGCGAAGACGGTGGTCAGGCCGGCGGCGGTGGCGATCACGTAGACGACCAGGGCCGTCCCGACGCCGGTGAGGGAGACCAGGGCGGCGCGGCGGCCCTGGGTGATCGAGCGGGAGACCAGGTAGATGGGGTGGGTCACATGGGCTGGCGGCATTGCTCGTCCGGGGCCGTTTCGCTCAGGCTCAGCGGGCATCCCTGGCCCGGGGGGTTGTTTGTTTCCGACGCCTGTTGTAGCTCGTCGTGCTTCTTGTTTGGCGCCCCGCGGATCGTTCGTGTTCGATGTATCCACGGCGTTGCGGCTATGACACGGTCACCCTCTGGCCTGGGCTTTCAGCCCTCGTCCCCGACCAGGACGCTGTCCTGGACCTGGGCCTCTCTCGGGAGGCGTCTCCTCCTCTGGTCGGCTGTCGTGACGGTGAACGAGGAACCTGGGGGTGTCAAGACGGAAGGGCGTGTCTTGACACCCCCAGAACCCTCGTTCCAAGGCCCATCCCGGCCGACCGACGGAGGATCCACCTCTCCTATCCCGGGTCGCTGTTTTCGCACGGGCTTGTCTTGGCTTGCCGTCTGTTCTGCGGGCTGCGGGCCGTCTCGGCCCGGCTCTAAAACAACGAGCTTGTCTCTTGCCCGGGTTTTGACCCCGTAGCGAGCCAGTCACCTTGCCCGGCTTAGATCCTTCGCGCTTGGCCATGCATCCCGCCCGGCCCTGTTCACTGCGACTTGCGGCTTGTCCGCACCCGCACCCACGCACGCGAAAGGCGGCGGCCTCGGCCGCCGCCTCCCGGGTGTCCGCTCAGTCCTCGGCGACGACCGCCTCGGCGAACTGGGCCGCGTACAGGCGCGCGTAGGCGCCGCCCTTCTCCAGCAGTTCGGTGTGGTCGCCCTGTTCCACGATCTCGCCGTTCTCCATCACCAGGATGAGGTCGGCGTCCCTGATCGTGGACAGCCGGTGCGCGATCACGAAGCTCGTCCGTCCACTGCGGAGGGACGTCATCGCGCGCTGGATCAGCAGTTCGGTGCGCGTGTCCACAGAGGACGTCGCCTCGTCCAGGATCAGGATCGAGGGTTCGGCCAGGAACGCGCGGGCGATGGTGACCAGCTGCTTCTCGCCCGCCGAGAGGTTCGAGCCCTCCTCGTCGATCACGGTGTCGTAGCCGTCGGGGAGGACGCGCACGAAGTGGTCGACGTGGGTGGCCTTGGCCGCCCGGTGGATCTGCTCTTCGGTGACGTCACCGGCGCCGTAGGCGATGTTCTCGGCGATGGTGCCGCCGAAGAGCCAGGTGTCCTGGAGGACCATGCCGGTGCGCGAGCGCAGGTCCTCGCGGGTCATCGACGCGATGTCGACGCCGTCCAGGGTGATCCGGCCGCCGCGGACCTCGTAGAAGCGCATCAGCAGGTTCACCAGGGTCGTCTTGCCGGCGCCGGTGGGGCCGACGATGGCAACGGTGTGGCCGGGTTCCACCGACAGCGACAGGTCCTCGATGAGGGGCTTGTCGTCGTCGTAGCGGAAGGCCACGTGCTCGAAGGTGACCCGGCCCTCGTTGGAGGCGGGGACCAGCGGCGCGGCGGGTTCCGGCGACTGCTCCTCGGCGTCCAGGAGGTCGAAGACGCGCTCGGCGGAGGCCACGCCCGACTGGAGCAGGTTGGCCATCGAGGCCACCTGCGTGATCGGCTGCGAGAACTGCCGCGAGTACTGGATGAAGGCCTGCACGTCACCCAGGGACATGGTCCCCGAGGCGACCTTCAGGCCGCCGATGACGGCCACCAGGACGTAGTTCAGGTTGCCGATGAACATCATCGCGGGCTGGATCGCGCCGGAGATGAACTGGGCCTTGAACGCCGCCTGGTAGAGGGCGTCATTGTGCTCGGCGAAGGTCGCCGCGGCCTCCTTCTGCCGCCCGAAGACCTTCACCAGGGAGTGCCCGGTGAACATCTCCTCGATGTGCCCGTTCAGTTTCCCGGTGGACGCCCACTGCTTCAGGAACTGCGGCTGGGCGCGCTTACCGATGCGGACGGTCACCCACAGCGAGACCGGGACGGTGACGATCGCGATCAGCGCCAGCAGCGGCGAGATCCAGATCATCATGCCCAGCACGCCGACGATGGTCAGCAGCGAGATCACCAGCTGCGACATCGCCTGCTGGAGGGTCTGCGCGATGTTGTCGATGTCGTTGGTGGTGCGCGACAGGATCTCACCGCGCGACTGCTTGTCGAAATAGGACAGCGGCAGCCGGGACAGCTTGGTCTCGGCCTCCTCGCGCAGCCGGTAGGCGGCCCGCTGGACGATGACCGTCGTCATGCGGCCCTGCCACAGCATGCACGCCGAGGCCAGCACGAACAGCGCCAGCGCCAGCATCAGGACGCGCCCGACCTCGGTGAAGTCGATGCCCACGCCGGGCGTGAAGTCCATGGCGGCCATCATGTCGGCGAAACTGCCCTGCCCGGCGGCCCGGGCGGCGCGCACCGCCTCGTCCTTCGACTCGAAACCATCGGTCATCTCGCCGATGACGCCGCCGAAGATGAGGTTGGTGGCGTGCCCGAGGATCTTCGGGCCGACCACCGACATCGCCACCGACAGGGCGCCCAGCAGCAGCGTCCCGATCGCCAGCGTGCGCTCCGGGCGCATCATCCGCACCAGGCGCAGGCTCGACGCCTTGAAGTTCATCGCCTTCTCGGTCGGCATCGCACCGCGGAAGGGACCGCCCGGCCCGGGGCCCTGCCTGGGGGCGTTGGCGATGCGGGCGGGGGTGGCCTCGGCCTTCTTGCCATTCTGTTCGGGGGACGTCATCAGGCAGCCTCCTCTTCACTCAGCTGCGAGAAGACGATCTCCCGGTAGGTCTCGTTGGACGCCATCAGCTCGGCGTGCGTCCCGGTGCCGACCACGCGTCCCTCGTCGAGGACCACGATCCGGTCGGCGTGCCGGATCGTGGACACCCGCTGCGCCACGATCACGACCGTCGCATCCCCGGTCTCGCGCGCCAGGGCCGCGCGCAGGGCGGCGTCCGTGGCGTAGTCGAGGGCCGAGAACGAGTCGTCGAACAGGTAGATCTCGGGTTCGGCGACCAGCATCCGCGCGATCGCCAGCCGCTGCCGCTGACCGCCGGACACGTTCGTGCCGCCCTGCCCGATCGGCGCGTCGAGCCGCTCGGGCTTGTCGCGCACGAACTCGGCGGCCTGGGCGACTTCGAGGGCGCGCCACAGCTCGTCCTCGGTCGCGTCGGGCTTGCCGTAGCGCAGGTTGGAGGCGATCGTCCCGGAGAACAGGTACGGCTTCTGCGGGACCAGGCCCACCAGGCGCGACAGCAGCGCCGGGTCCATGGTGCGGACGTCGACGCCGTCCACGAGCACCTGCCCGCCGGTGGCGTCGAACAGCCGCGGGATCAGGTTCAGCAACGTCGTCTTGCCACTGCCGGTGGACCCGATGATCGCCGTCGTCTGCCCCGGATGCGCCTCTATCGACACATCGTGCAGGACGGCCTCCTCGGCGCCCGGATAGCGGAACGTGACGCCCTTCAGCGACAGCTCGCCCCGCACGTCCACCGTCGTCACCGGCCGCTTCGGCAGGCTCAGGCTCGACTCGGTCTCCAGGACCTCCTGGATGCGCCCGGCCGACACCTGCGCGCGCGGCAGCGAGATCAGCACGAACGTCGCCATCATCACCGACATCAGGATCTGCATCAGGTACGACAGGAACGCCGTGAGCGAACCGATCTGCATGTCGTGCGAGCCGATCCGGTGCCCGCCGAACCACATGACGGCGACGCTGGACACGTTCATCACCAGCATCACCGTCGGGAACATCCACGCCATGAGCCGGCCGACACCGAGGGACACGCCCATCAGCTCACCGTTGGCCGAGGCGAACCTCTGCTGCTCGTGGGTGTCGCGCACGAACGCGCGGATGACGCGGATACCGGTGATCTGCTCGCGCATCACCCGGTTGACCTCGTCGATGCGCACCTGCATCTTGCGGAACAGCGGCCCCATCGCCCGCACGATGATCACCACGGCGATGATCAGCACCGGCACCGCCACGAGCAGCAGCGTGGAGAGAGTCGCGTCCTCGCTGACCGCCATGATCACGCCCCCGAAGGCCATGACCGGGGCGGAGACCAGCAGGATGAACGCCAGGAAGACCAGCATCTGCACCTGCTGGACGTCATTGGTCGTACGCGTGATCAGCGAAGGCGCGCCGAACTGCCCGACCTCGCGGACGGAGAACTCCTGCACCCGCCCGAAGATCGCCGCCCGCACGTCCCGGCCGAGTCCCATGGCCGTCTTCGCCGCGAAGTACACGGCGATGATCGACGCCGCGATCTGCGCCAGCGTCACCGCCAGCATGATGCCACCGAGCCGCAAAATGTGCCCGGTGTCGCCTTTGACCACACCGTTGTCGATGATGTCGGCGTTCAGGGTGGGTAGATAGAGCATGGCGATCGTCGACACCAGCTGAAAGCCGATGATCGCCGTGATGGGCCCCTTGTAAGGGGCGAGATGAGCGCGCAGCAGGCGCGGCAGGGAACGCCCGTCGGCGGCCCGCCGCGCACTCTGCTGCGCGATGGTCGCGGTGGTCAAGGTTGTACCTCCCGGTGAGAGTCTTCACCACGGGGGAGGGAGGAGGTAGCCGAATTTAGTTCAGAACGCACGTGGGGAGGGTGCATCGTGATGTCAAGGGGGTTGAGGGAGGGGTGTGTGACGTGCGGCACCTAGGGGGTGAGGGGGCCGGAGGCGGGGGTGGGAGGGACCGGGTGGGCGCGAAGCGTGAGCCGGAGGCGAGGGCGGAGGCGCGCGGAGCGGCGCATTCGGCGGCGGGCGTGATGAGGCCGCAGGCCGAGGTGCACGCCGAAGCGCAGGCTGAGGCGTAAGCAGACGCGCGAGGGTGACCACCCACGCGGGGGGAAGTGTTTTGATCGGGTGGTGAAGCTGGGCGCGCGCGTGCAGCGGCGCAACCAACCCGGTCGGCCACGACACCACCGGGTGCCAAAAGCTAAGGCCGCCTCCGGCTCGGGAGAAATGTTGTGGGATTCCGGGGTCCAGGGGACGGAGTTCCCTGGTGGGTCCAGGGCAAAGCCCTGGTCTGGTGCAGGGCGAAGCGCCTGCTACCCCGACCCGAACGGCCGTGAAGCGAGCAGACACCGCAGGTGTCACTCGCTTGAAAAGGGAGAGCCGGGGCCCCGCCCCGGCCTCGCCCCGCCCCGGCTTCTCTTCTCGGGTGCGTGGGGCTTGCGGCCGTGGCCTGTCGTCTTCTCCGCGTGGTGCCCAAGGGGCTTTGCCCCCTGGACCCCCACCAGGGAACTCCGTCCCCTGGACCCCGGGAACTCAAAACACTTCCCCCGAGCCGGAGGAGGGCTCTGTTCCTCGGCACCCGCTGCTTCGTGGCCAACCGGGTTGGTTGCGCCGCCGCACGCGCGCGTCCCTCACAGACACACGATCAAGACACTTCTCCCACGTGGCGGGTCACCCTCGCGCCTTGGCCTGCGGCCTGCCGCGCAGCAAGGCCTCCGGCCTGCCGCGCCTCCGCTCAGCCCGCCCCTACGGCCCTTCCCGTCGGCCGTGTTCTCGCCCTACGTATAAGGAACCGCCACCACAACCGCCGGCTTCATCTCCTTGTAATCCGTCCCGCAAACCGCCAGCACGAAGTACTTCTCCGTCACCGCGATCAACCGCGCCCCCGGCTGATGCCACATCAGCTTGTCGATGTCGATGTTGTACCCCGTCGTCGCGTAAGCATCATCCGGCCGCTCCGCCGTGGGAAACGACCCGCTCGACGTCAGCAGGTACTTCCCCGCCAGGGTCGCCGGGCCCGCCGCGGGGGTCGTGTCGCGGGCCTGCCAGGGTTCGGGGCCGCCGGAGACGTCGACGATCTTGAGGGGCTGGTCGTCACCGTCGGGTGAGTAGGCCAGCACGGGCTCGCGGAAGGCCTGCGCGACGCCGCGCGCGTCGGCCGTCCAGCGGGGCTCGCCGGTGACCACGTCGACGACCTCGGGGCGGCCGTCGAGGTTCTGGCCGATGAGGGCGCCGCCGTCCACGCGGACCGTCGTGGCGCTCGCGTTGCAGTCGGCGCCGAAACCGGCGGTCTTGGCCGACTTGGCGAGCGGGTCGTAGAGGACGACCTTCGTCTCGCAGCCGGAGCGCTCCGACACGCTCACCACGCGGTCGCCGACGGTGATCAGCGAGTAGGTGTCCAGGTCGAAGACGGTGCCGGGGGAGTCGAGTTCGGTGCCGGTGGCGATGTCGAGGGTGAGGGACTTCTCGTCCCCGGCCTCGCGGAGCCCGGTGTTGAGGTAGACGGCGGACGTCGCGGCCGCGACCTGCACGCCGGGAGAGGCGTCCATCGCGGTGTGCACCGGGTCGGGGAGGACGGGCGCGGCGACGGCCAGTTCCTTGTCGTAGCGCTTGTGCCACAGCTGCTTGCCGGTGGTCAGGGACGTGGCCACGGCCTCGCGGTACTTGCCGTCGCGCTCGACGGTGACGAGGGTGGTGGGCGTCGCCGTCCAGAACGGCGGGTTGTGCCCGAGCTCGGCGCGGTAGCTGAAGCGCTCCTGCCCGCCGGCCAGATCGTGGACCTTGATGAGCGCGCCGGAGGCGTAGACCACCGAGTCGGCCGCGACCCGCACGGGGCCCTCGACGTCCGGCACGGTCCAGCGCACGGCGCCGGACCCGGCGTCCAGGACGGTGAGGTCGCCGTCGGCGAGCATGACCACCGCGTCGCCGGCGGCGGCGGCGTCCGGCGGGGTCTGCTGCTCGGCGAGCGGCACCCGCCAGTCGATCTTGGGCTCGGCGGCGGTCGCCGAGAGCGTGGTGATCCAGATGGCCGCCGCCGCGGACAGCACGATGACGGCGGCGACCACGATGAGGACCCAGGTGGTCCTATGTGGCCCTCGGCGTTGCATGGTGAAGAGTATGGCCCCTTCGGGCAGGCGTGTGATGCCCGGAGGGGTGGGTGATCGGCTTGACCGCCCCGGGGGACACGCGCGGGTGGGATGAGCTGGATCCGGACGTCCGGTTAGACCGTCTCGCGGCGGTGTTCGGTTGCCCGATATGAGCACGGCCACCGTCCCGGAGGTCGGTGGCCGTGCCCGCCGGGCTGATCAGCCCAGGTCGACGTTCGGGTAGAGCGGGAATCCGCTCAGCAGCTCGGTGGCCGCGCCCGCGACGCGGGCGGCGACCTTCTCGTCCAGCACGTGCGTGGCCTTGGAGGGCGTGCCCGCCTTCGTGGTGCCGGGGGCGGTGTTTTCGAGGACGGTGTGGATCAGGTCGGCCACGGTGTCCATCTCGGTGGTGCCGAGCCCGCGCGAGGTCAGCGCGGGGGTGCCGATGCGGACGCCGGAGGTGTACCAGGCGCCGTTCGGGTCCTGCGGGACCGAGTTGCGGTTGGTGACCACGCCCGAATCCAGCAGCGCGGCCTCGGCCTGACGGCCGGTGAGGCCGTAGGAGGACACGTCGATGAGGACGAGGTGGTTGTCGGTGCCGCCGGTGACGAGCTTCGCCCCACGCGACAGGAGGCCCTCGGCGAGCGCGCGGGAGTTGTCCACGATGCGCTGCGCGTAGTCGCGGAACTCGGGCGTGCGGGCCTCGGCGAGGGCGACGGCCTTGGCGGCCATCACGTGCGGGAGCGGTCCGCCCAGGACCATCGGGCAGCCCCGGTCGACCTGCTCGGCGAGCTCCGGCTGGCACAGGACCATGCCGCCGCGCGGTCCGCGGAGGGACTTGTGCGTGGTGGTGGTGACGATGTGCGCGTGCGGGATCGGGTCGAAGTCGCCGGTGAGGACCTTTCCGGCGACGAGCCCGGCGAAGTGGGCCATGTCGACCATGAGGGTCGCGCCGACCTCTTCGGCGATCTCGCGGACCTTGGCGAAGTTCACCAGGCGCGGGTAGGCGGAGTAGCCGGCGACGATGATGAGCGGCCGGAACTCGTGCGCGGCGGCGCGGAGCGCGTCGTAGTCGAGGAGACCCGAGGCCGGGTCGGTCCCGTAGGAGCGCTGCTCGAACATCTTGCCGGAGATGTTGGGGCGGAACCCGTGGGTGAGGTGGCCGCCGGCGTCGAGGGACATGCCGAGCATGCGCTGGTCGCCCAGGGCGCGGCGCAGCGTCGCCCAGTCGGCGTCGGTGAGGTCGTTGACGTGGCGGACCTGGGCCTTCTCCAGCGCGGGCGCCTCGACGCGCGCGGCGAGGACCGCCCAGAACGCCACGAGGTTGGCGTCGATGCCGGAGTGCGGCTGCACGTAGGCGTGGGACGCGCCGAACAGCTCGCGCGCGTGCTCGGCGGCGACGGCCTCGACGGTGTCCACGTTCTGGCATCCGGCGTAGAAGCGGCGCCCGATGGTGCCCTCGGCGTACTTGTCGCTGAACCAGTTGCCCATGGCCAGCAGCGTCGCCGGGGACGCGTAGTTCTCCGAGGCGATCAGCTTCAGCGAGTCGCGCTGGTCGGCGAGCTCCTGCTTGATGGCGTCGGCGACGCGCGGCTCGACGGCGCGCACGACGTCCAGGGCCGCGCGGAAGGCGGTGGACTCGGTCGAGATGGACGACACGTGGACCCTCCGGTGTTTCGGAAGCGGTAAACGAAAGGCCCAGGCGCACGGCGGTGGAGCGGCGGCCGCTCCCCGATGGTTGAGCCCATCCCAGCACGCCAGTCGCGGCCCGTCGTGACCATAGCAACCGGGTCGGTGATGATCGCGGGCGGTTACCGGGAGCCGATTCGGTGAATACCCGGTGTCTCGCGTGCTGGGACGCCGGTGGCGCCGTGCCGGGTCGACGCTGGGTCGGCACAAGGTCGGCGCTGAGTCGGCCGGGGCCCCCACGCCCCCGGCCGAAGGCTACTTGCGCGCGGCGGAGAGGCCGAAGAAGACCGCGGCCACGACCCCGGCGGCCGACCCGAGCGGCGGCCACCAGAACGCGGCGGCGGCGACCAGCCCACCGGCGAGGAGGGCCACCCCGGTGAGGGCGGTGAGCGGGAGGTGCGTCGGCCGTCGCCTCGCCGGTCCCGGGAACGGCGGGGGGACGGTGGGGAAGGAGTGGGTCATGAGGGGTTCCTCTCGGTCTCGGGACACCGTGCGGCCTCCCATCGCGCGCGCCAGTCGCTCTCGTCGCCTCCGCACGCGCGGACGTAGGCGCGGGTCGCCTCCCACGTGGGCAGCGAACGTCCCGCCGCGGCCTCGCTCAGCACGGCCTGCGAGGAGTAGGCCAGCCGCGCCATCACGGCGTAGGACGGGCGCCCGGCGGCGTCGCGCAGGGCGCGCAACGCGAGCGCGAAGTCGGCGACGGGCCCGCCGGGCTGGATGGGTTTCTCCGGGCGCGGCATCGCGTCACCGGAGGGTGAGGTGGGCGAGGTGGGCGAAGTGGGCGAGGGCCGCGGCGAGCAGCGTGCGGACCACCGGGAACAGCAGGTCCTGGAGGCAGACCGTCGGGGTCCACCGCGGCATGAGCCACGACGTGGAATACATGGGAATCGCGCTCCTTCTCGGGTGAAGAGGGGATGGAGAGGGGAAGTGGTGGTGTCCTCAATAAGTCGGACCACCGGCCCCCGAAGAGCCAAGGGTGACATGGGAAAGGTGTTTCTGGAAGCCGAAAGCGGACGCGTGGCCGGATTCCGAACAATGGGCCGGAGAGTGGCGTGGTCGCGCCGAACCGGTTCTGTCGGGTGCGCGACTGTCCGTCCACTGTGGCCCAGGTCACGGCGATGGCACACCTCAGAGGGTGTATTGACGGACCAACGGCGTGCACGTGCGAACACACCGGAAATTGCCTCTGCGCGTTGCAGCGTCACCCAATGGCCGCGCGAGTGTCATTAGCGAATGACGCGGTGACCGGCGATGAATGGGCCGTACCAAAGCTATTGTCCGTACAATATCGACGTGCCGATCGGGCTGGTCAGAGCCATTGCGCGGCGGTGGATGATCGGTTCCGGGGCACGAAGGTCTGCCCTTCCGCCTCTCCCCCACCCCCCTCCCCGCCGGGATAATCCCCCCATGCTCCGCCTCCCCCGGCTCGCCGCCGCCGTCACCTCCCTGGCCGCGGCCACCCTCCTCCTCAGCGCGTGCAGCGGCCTCAGTGACGGTGAGCGCGAGGAGTACACGAGACTCGCCGCGCGCATGGGCGTCCCGCTCGACTACATCTGGGTCCTCGACCTCAGGAGCCTCTCGCACGGGAAGACGGGTGATCCGGGCGTCTTCGGCGAGTCCTCTTTCGAGGACCACTACTCCACACCGGACGGTTCGCCGGTGCGGCTGACGGTCGACTCCACGGTCATGGACGACGCGTCCTGCCCGGGGATCCCGATCGCGGGCGTCAGCAGCAGTGTCCAATGTGTCGCCGAGGACGGCGGGTGGCTGCGCACGACGGGCCTGTCGACGGAGTTCGCCGAGGAGCGCGACGGTGTGCTGGTGCGGGTGACGGTGGACGAGGCCAACGCGGCCGTCGCCAAGGACGCGGTGAAGTCCGCGCGCCCGGCCGACGCCGACGAGCTGGAGGACATGCTCGCGAAGTACCGCACGGACGACGAGAAATAGACCGCGCCCCCGATTCGGAACCTCACGACCGAACCGGGGGCGCGGAGACAGACCCAGGGAGGAGGGTCTAGTCCGACAGTGTGACGGAGACCGTGTTCTGGCCGACGGCCGCGGTCACCTCCGTCGAACCCTCACCGGCGCGGGCGAGGGCGCGGAGCGTCCACGTCCCGGGCGCGGCGAAGAAGCGGAAGACGCCCTCGGGGGAGGTCACGACCTCGGCGGTGAACTCGCCGGAGGCGTCCAGGAGACGGACGTAGGCGCCGGAGACCGGCTGACCGTCCACATCGACCACACCGGAGATCACCGTCTCCTTGTTCAGGTCGACCGACGCCGGCAGCGGCGCGGACTGGTCCGGTGCGGCGCAACCGGCGATGTTCTGTGCGGACTGCTGGGTGAGAGCGCTCATCGTCAGACCTCGACCTTCCCGGGCTCTTCGCCCAGCGCGATCGGCACGCCCACCAGCGAGCCGTACTCCGTCCACGAACCGTCGTAGTTGCGCACCTCGGCGTGGCCGAGGAGTTCGCGCAGCACGAACCAGGTGTGCGAGCTGCGCTCGCCGATGCGGCAGTAGGCGATGGTCGACTTCTGCCCGTCGAGCCCGGCCTCGGCGTAGAGGTCGCGCAGTTCGTCGTCGGACTTGAAGGTGCCGTCGGCGTTGGCGGCCTTGGACCACGGGACGCTCAGGGCCGTGGGGATGTGGCCCGCGCGCTGCGACTGCTCCTGCGGCAGGTGCGCCGGGGCGAGCAGGCGGCCGGTGTACTCGTCGGGGCTGCGGACGTCCACCAGGTTCTGCGCGCCGATGGCCGACACCACGTCATCGCGGAAGGCGCGAATCGAGTTGTCGGGGGACTTGGCCTCGTAGTTGGTGGCGTTGCGGGTGACCGCGTCGGTCGACAGTGGACGGTCGTCGAGCTCCCACTTCTTGCGGCCGCCGTCGAGCAGGCGCACGTCGAGGTGCCCGTAGAGCTTGAAGTACCAGTACGCGTAGGCCGCGAACCAGTTGTTGTTGCCGCCGTAGAGGATCACGATGTCGTTGTTGCCGATCCCGCGCTCGGAGAGCAGGGCCGAGAACTGGTCGCGGTTGACGAAGTCGCGGCGGACGGGGTCCTGGAGGTCGGTCTTCCAGTCGAGCTTGACGGCCCCGGGGATGTGGTTGCGGTCGTAGGCGGCGGTGTCCTCGTCGACCTCGACGAACACGATGCCCGGCGTCTCCAGGTTCTCCTGGGCCCACTGGGCGGAAACGAGCACGTTCTCGCGGCTCATGTCTTTCCTTCGGTTGATGTGTCAGATGTGGACTGATCGGTGATCAACCGGCGGAGGCTGCGGGGTACGGCTTCATACCCGGGAGAAGGGATCCGGGAACGGAAGTCAGTACAGGGGGTCGGTCCACGATGGGAGTGTCAGTGGACCGCGGGATGAGCGCACGCAGCAGCTATCGGCCGGTCAGCGACCGGCACGACACAGGCAGGCGGCGATCTTGCAGTAATCGATCGCACGCCGCTTCGTCAGCAAGGGCGAAGGCGTACGCATGGCCGCGACGTTAGCACGCTGAGCTGGGATGGACCAGCGTCGGTCGCGGATCCGACCGTTCGGGCCACCCCCGGCGACCGCTCGCGGCGCTGGTCACACGGCTTCACAATTCGGTGACCGCGAAATAATCCACGGCGGCCGTGACTTCCATCCGGCCCGGTTCCGTAGAAAGCATCGACGGACGGGAGGAGCACCGCATGAGAGCGGACAGGGAAGCCGAATACCGCGACTTCGTCACAACCCGCGGCGAGCGGCTGCGCCGGTACGCGTATCTGTGCTGCGGCGACTGGCATCTGGCCGAGGACGTGACGCAGAACGCACTGGTCCGCCTGTACGCCGCGTGGGGCCGGGCGCGCAAGGAGTCCGTGGACGCCTACGCGCGCCGGATCATCACCAACGCGCTCATCGACGAGCGCCGCAGAGGCTGGTTCCGGCGCGAACGCGTCGCCGAGACCCTGCCGGACGCGGTCACCGCCCATCACGACGACGGTCGCGCCGAGCGGCTCACCCTGCTCGACGCGGTGTTCCGGCTGACGCCGAAGCAGCGCGCGGCCGTCGTCCTCCGCTATTGGGAAGACCTGCCGATCGAGCAGACGGCACGAATCCTGAACTGCTCGACCGGCGCGGTGAAGGGTCTCACCACGCGGGGTCTGGACACCCTGCGCGGCCTCCTCACCGACGAGGTCCCCCTGACTGACCAGGGAGCTACATCATGACCGATTTCATCAGAGACGCACTCGACCGCCAGCTCGACGCCGCCGCTCCCCCGAGCGGTCTGACGTCGGGCGGCCTGACCCACCTGGGACGCCGCCGCGTCCTGCGCAAGCGCCTCGGCCTGACCGGCGTCACCGCCGTCCTGCTCGCGGCGGCCGTCACCGGCGGGCTGGCGCTCGCCCCGGGGACGCCCGACCCGGGCGTCCACGCGGCCACGACGACGCAGGCGGATTACCCGTTGCCCGTCCCCCAGCCGGGCGTGGAGTACAGGTGGCAGCCGGGCAACAGCGACATCACCGAGAACCAGGCCACCCGCGAGCTGTCGGCCGCGCTGTGGCCGCTGATCGACGCCGTCCCGAACGCCACGCCGGTCGCCTACGACTCCAACGGGCAGGTCGTGGGGGCCCCGCTCACCGCGTCGACGTTCCCGAGCTTCACCCGCCGCACCGACCGGATCGACGCCGACGGCGTGCCCACCGGCTACGAGCGCCCGGTGTACACCCAGTTCCACTGGCTGAAATTCGACGGGATGATCCGCCCCGACGTCTTCTCCGTGAGCTACCGCCCGAAGGGCTCCTACGAGTTCGGCGGGGCGAGCGACCCGGACAACCCGACCATGCCCGACTGGCGGCACGTCGCCGAGAGCTGCGGGCACATGGAGTACGCGTTCCGCGGCGAGCCCGGCTGGGTCTCCGACACCACGTGCGCCGAGCTCACCGGGCCCGGCGGCGAGCGGATCATGACCATGGGCCAGACCACGGTCGCTCCGGGAGGGATCACGTCCTATTCGCGCTCGGTGATGATCCAGACCCCCGACGGGAACCTCCGGTTGGTCCAGGACTTCGGGCCCACGCCGACCGTCTACGGCTCGGACACCCCGGACATCGCCGACCCCCGGCCGGGCCTGTCGCTGGAGCGGCTCACCGAGCTGGCCCTGGCGCTGCCCGCCGTCATCCTCCAGTAGCCCACCCCCACCCGAGGCGGCCCCCGCGAAAAGCGGGGGCCGCCTTCGCGTGACCCCATGTCCCTCCACGCCCGTTACACCCGCGACGATCGCGGATGGAAGGAGCGTGATGACCGACAAGGACACCGAGTTCGCCCAGTTCGTCACCGAACGGGCGGCGAGGCTGCGGGGGTTCGCCTACCTGCTCTGCGGCGACTGGCATCGCGCCGAGGACGTGGTGCAGACGGCGCTGCTGAAGCTGTACCGGGCCTGGGGCCGGGTACGCACCGGCGCGCCGGACGCCTACGTGCGGCGGATCATCGCCACGGTCCTGGTCGACCAGCACCGGCTCGCCTGGTTCCGCCGGGTGAAGGTGACCGCCGACCACTCGCTCCCCGAGGAGGTGGCCGTCGACGAGCGCGCCGACCAGCGCCTCACCCTCACCCGCGCGCTGCTGCGGCTGCCGAAGCGGCAGCGCGCGGCGATCGTCCTGCGTTACTGGGAGGACCTGCCGGTCGAGCAGACCGCGCGGGTGCTCGGCTGCTCGACCGGCGCCGTCAAGAACCTGACCATGCGGGGTCTGACCACCCTGCGCGGCCTGGTGACGGACCCGGTCCTGGAATCGATCGAGGGATGACCATGTCCGAGGACCTGAGGGAAACCATAGACCGCGAGCTGTACGACGGCTCGCCACCGATGAGCATCACCGCCGAGTCCCTGCTGGCCAGGGGCCACCGGGACCGCCGCAACCGGCGCCTGTGGGGCGCGACGGGCGGCCTGGCCGTCCTGCTCGCCGCCGCCGTGGCGATCGGGAACCTGCCGGGCGAGGGCGGCGCGCCGGACAACGTCGCGCTGCCGGGGGCGAGCGCGTCCTCCTCGGCGCCGCCGCCGGAGCCGCAGTACCTGATGTGGCGCGGCAACGGCGACCATGACGAGGGTGAGAACGACGAGACCCGCCGCATGACGGCCGCGATCTTCGCCGCCATCGACGCCTCGGGCCTTCAGTCGGTCCACATGGAGATGGCCAATCCCGTCGTGCGCTCCGAAGAACAGCTGGTCTCGGTGACCGGCACCGATCCCGACACCGCCGTCCCGACCGGGCCGGAACGGGTCTCCTACGTGATCAACGCTCCGTTCCGGGGCGGCTGGGTCGGCTTTCGGCTCTACCAGAAGGGGACGTTCACCGAGGGCGCCGGGGCGGCGGCGTACAACCCGCTCGTGCCGAGCCACGACCACCTGATCGCCGGATGCGAGGACTACACCGGAATGGCACGGCCGGTGGGCATGGTCGGAGAGCGCGAGGTCACGCTGACGGTCAGCTGCGATGAGAAGAGCACCGCCGACGGCGAGCGCGTCCTGGTCCGGACCGCCGAGGTCCACGCGGTCTCCGGCGGGCTCGAAGAACTGAGGGAGGTCGTGGTGTACCGCGGGGACGGGACCGCGCTGGTCCTCGACTCGCAGGAGCTGGACAGCCCGACGGTCGCTCAGATGCTGGCGATCGAGGAGGCGCTGCCGGACTTCACGGTGGAGTAGGGAACGCCGAAGGCCCGGTTCCGTCCCCGGAACCGGGCCTTCGCGTTGTCTCAGACCAGCTGCACGCCGCTGGCCGTCGCCGACACCACGATCGCGTCGGTCTCGACCTTCACGTCGTTCAGCGCGAGGTCGTAGGGCAGCGGGGGCAGCGGGATCTCCTTGTTCAGCTTCTGCGCGAAGGCGTTGATCATCCCGTCCGCGCCGGGGATGGGCGAGCCGCCGACGGGACGCAGCTGGTCCACCGTCACCGACACCGCGTCCTTCGACACCTGCACCGTCCCGGTGCCCTCCAGCGACACCGAGACACCGGCCGCCTCCAGGGTCGCGGTGATCTTCAGCTTGCCGCCCACACCCTCGATGCGCAGGTTGGAGGTGGTCTCGCCCATCAGCTCGGTGACGGTCTTGTAGTCCAGCTTCGCCTCGGCCGTCATCGATCCGGCGGTGATGGGGCCCTGCCCCTTGAGCACCTGCGACAGCGGGGCGTCCACATTGGACGCGTGCACGTCCAGCCGGGGCAGCGTCACGCCGCTGGCGGTGAGGTCCTTGAAGCCGATGTCGATGCGGTCGTAGTTGCCGCCCAGGACCTGCGTCAGGAACGGGAAGCCGGTCACGTCCACGTCCGGCTCGGACTTCAGCTCGATCTTCTGGTTACCGGCCTCTTTGGCGATGAGGGTGGCGACCTTGTTCTCGGCGATCGAGGCGGCGATCCGGTCGGTGAGGACGACGAGTCCCGCGAGGATCACCACGATGATGACGGTGACCCGGAACGCCTTCTTCTTCCACCACGGTTTCGGCACGTCTCTCCCAAGGGGTGTTCGAGGGGTGTCACAGACCGCGGGCCAGGTACAGCACCCCGATCAGGTACGCCATCGGCGCCGCGAACGCGAACGCGAGGAGCGGGCCGAGCGCGTGGCGCACCGGCCATGGTGCCACGTTCTCGCCAGCCAGCCGCCGTCCGACGTTGATGTAGGTGGCGCCCAGGTCGGCCAGGACGGCCGTCACCGACACCACCAGTCCCGCCACCGCGGCCCGCGCCGGGGACGGGCCCTGCAACAGGACGCCGGAGTACGCGCTGACCGCGGTCCCGACCATGCTGCCCAGGACGATCCCGAACGCGCCGCGCGCGACGTGCGGGGCGATGCGCGGCAGGGGCAGCGTCGCGTCCGACATGCGCGCCACGATCACGGCCGTACCGGCCGCCAGCAGCGCCCCCGCCAGGATCGTCTTACCGCCCCCGGGATGCCGCGCCATGGCCACCGGCATCGCCAGCGCGACCACACCGACCACGCACGCCATCGCCGTGGCGAAGGACTCGGTGAGCCACTCCCGACCGCCCTTGCGCCCGAACAGCTGCGCCACCAGCACGAAACCGAACGCGCCCGCCACGACGTAGGCCAGCGGCGCCAGCGTCAGCGGATGCCGGTACACCGCGAACCAGTCGGCCGCGCCGGCGCTCGCCACGCCCGCCACCACCGAGATCCACGGCGCGGCCGGGCGCGCCTGCCACACCACGCACACCACGAACGCGGCCTGCACGGCGAAGGTGATCGCGGCGAAGACGGGGTGCTTGAGCTGCGAGCCGACCAGCAGGGACGCGGTCAGCAGCCCCGCCCAGGCGGCGACCGCCACGCAGACCAGACGGCGCACGGGAGGAGCGATGGGCACGCGGGGGGCCTCGGCGTCCGTCATCGGCTCGGCAGGGTTCGACACCTCGTGATGGTGCCACGTGAAGCCCGTGGCCGCTGTCACGCCCTCCGCGGGGCCCCGCGTCCCACCCCATGGACCCCACGTAACACACTTGACACAAAACAGTCACCGGACGTCATCTCCGCACCTACCGAACCCGTCGCGGCGTGGTTATCATCTGGTGAACGCCCCCCGCCCGCCGCCGACGCCGGGTCGACGAAGCGGTGAACGCACGCGGAGGAGGACGCCCATGGACCTGTTGATCCTCACGGCAGACGCGGACGGCACGGCGGTGCTGCCCGCCCTCGATCTCCTCCCGCACCGGCTGCGAACCGCCGACCGCGACGTGCGGTCCCTGCTGTCGGGCCCCAGCCCCGACATCGTCGTCGTGGACGGCCGCCGCGACCTCGCCGACGCCCGCGCCACCTGCCGCCTCCTGCGCACCACCGGCCTGAACGTGCCGCTGCTGGTGGTCCTCGCCGAGTCCGGGCTCATCGCGGTCAACCCCGACTGGGGCTTCGACGACTTCCTCCTGTGCACCGCCGGGCCCGCCGAGGTGGAGGCCCGGCTGCGGCTGGCCGGGAAGATGGCCGAGGCCGAACCCGAGGGGAACCTCGTGCGCGCCGGGGACCTCACCATCGACCCCGACACCTACGCCGCCCGCCTCAAGGGCCGCCCGCTCGACCTCACCTACAAGGAGTTCGAGCTCCTGCGCTTCCTCGCCCAGCACCCCGGGCGCGTCTTCACCCGCGACCAGCTCCTGCGCGAGGTCTGGGGCTACGACTACTTCGGCGGCACCCGCACCGTCGACGTGCACGTGCGGCGGCTGCGGGCCAAGCTCGGCAGCGAGTACGAGTCGCTGATCGGCACCGTCCGCCAGGTCGGCTACAAGTTCGTCGCCCCGCCGCCGCGCCAGCTGCCCGACCGCGTGCCGGTCTAGGCCCTTTCGTATTGGACGTCGGTCGACCAGCGGGTGAACCCGCTGCGCTCGTACAGCCGCAGCGCGGCGGTGTTCTCGCCGTCCACGTACAGCATCACGTTCGCCAGGCCCAGCCGCGCCAGATGCCGCAGGCCCACGTCGGTGAGGACCCGGCCCAGGCCGATGCCCTGCGCGTCGGGGTCCACCGCCAGCACGTAGACCTCGCCGATCGGCGAGGCGCCCTCATGGACCTTCGTCCAGTGGAAGCCGATGACCTCGCCGTCGCGTTCGGCCAGGAACAGCCCCTCGGCGTCGAACCACGGCTCGGCGAGGCGCTCGTCGAGGTCCTTGCGGGTCATCCGGCCCTGCTCGGGGTGCCAGGAGAAGGCCCGCGCGTTCACCGCCAGCCACTTGTCCTCGTCGCCCTCCATGAACGTCCGGATCGTCACCCCCTCCGGCACCTTCGGGGCGGCCACAGTGGACAGCCGCTTGCGCAGCCGGAACAGGTTCCGCACCGCCGACAGTCCATAGTGCTGCGCGAGCGCGCCGGCCGACGGGTGATCGCCGTGCGCCCAGATCCGGATCGGAGTCGCGGCAACCACTTCCGACACCAGACGGCCACCGAATCCTCGCCCACGGTGAGCGGGGTGGACGCAGAGCTCACTCGAAGCTGACGTATCGTGGTCACCGCGCTCGACGAACGCGTAGCCGAGCAGCCGTTCGTCGTCGCGGAGGAGCAGGTGCGTCAGTCCGTTCGTCTTGTGCCGCAGGGCCAGCAGGACGTGCTCGGACACCGGCGCGGTGCCGTCGGCGGTGGCGCAGTCGGCGACCAGCGCGGCCACCTCGGCGACGTCGGCGTCCGAGAGGTCGGCGCCCTGGAGGGTCACAAGTCGTTCCACGCCTCCACGGTACGCGCGCTCGATCATCGGGAAACCGGCCTGTGCGAAATTCACGTGCAACCGAATCGGCGCGCCGAGCGTCCTTTACTACGAGACGTGATCGGTCCCGGGGGGATCGGGACCGATCGCCCGAGCCACCACTAGTGGCTCCTTACGGGCGGGCACCGTGCCGGGGTGCCCGCCCGCCTTCGTCTCCGCCCCCGTTATCCGACTGCAACCCTCCACCACCACTTCGTCTTATTGCCTCCACGCACCGTGCGCGCGACGATGACGCCACCACGCCCGGTCATGGAGGATCCGATGAGCGCCTACGACGACTTCGTCGCCTTCGTGCACGGCAAGATCCACGACCTGCGCCGCGAGGCGCACCAGGTCACCGGCGACGACGGCCTCACCGACCAGCTCGTCGTCCTGGCCCTGGCCCGGCTGGCCGCCCGCTACCAGTCCACAAGGGACCTCGACCCGGCCGAGGCCGAGCAGGCCGCCTACGACGCCCTCGCCGCCGAAACGGGCCCCCTCCTGCGCGGCGGGGACGAGCCGGTCGACACCGGCCAGTCCGAATACGAGGAGAGCGTCCACCGCGCCGCCACGCCCCTCGAACTCGCCGACGCCGCCTGGGCCCGCGGACGCCGGTTGCGCCGCCGCCGCTGGCGCCGCATCGTCATCACCCTGGTCATCGTGGCCCTGCTGCTGACCTTCTACCAGCTCGCCTCCGGCGTCGAGACGCCTCCCGAGCCCGACCCGCACGCCGACGACCCCACCCGCACCGCCTACCTCATGCACGAGGTGGACCTGCTGCCCAGCGCGCCCGCCCTGGCCCGCGCGCCCAAATGGACCGACGCCAACCCGGCCATCCCCTCACTGCCCGCGTCCATCACGCTCGAACCCAACGCGCCACCGGTCTCCGGCGGCACCATCGACGTCATCACCGCCGCCGCCCAATCCGTGAACGGCGGCCCGGTCTACCTCATCGACTCCAAGGGGTTCACCTACCTGCTCGACGGCTACCAGCCGAACCTGGTCGCCTCCCAGAGCCTCAAGAGCGCCCTCACCAAACACGCCGTGGCCCCCGGCGGCAAACGGATCCTCCTCGCCCAGGACGACGCCGTGGTCGTCGTCGAACGCGACGGCACCCACCGGTCCTACCCCGTCCCGCTCAAGGAAGGCGCCGGCGCCGAGGTCGCCGACGCGTCCTGGTACGGCGACACCGCCGTCCTGCTCACCCAGCGCGGCGGCACCGCCCTCCTCGACGTCACCACCGGAACCTGGACGACGCAACCCTTCCAGGGCACCGACGCCGTCCCGCCGACCGCCATCGGCCCCCAGCTCTACACCCTCACCCCCGGCCCGCTCAACCAGTACGGCGCCTACCTCGACGCCGTCGCCTGGGACCTGCCCACCGCCACCGCCACCGCCGCCTGGAAATCCGAGAAGCACCTGGCCACCGAGGCCACCTGGATCTCCTCCTTCGGCACCTTCGGCGAGATGCGCCGCAACCTGGTGGCCAAGGAATGCGAGGTCCGCGACGGCGGGCTCGACATGCCCGAGGGCTACGGCGCCGCCCAGGACTGCCTGCTCATCGCCGACGTCACCACCGGCGCCATGACCCGCGCCCTCGTCCGCGACAGCAGCCACGCCGTCGGCGTCCGCAGCGGCTTCCTCGGCTGGCTCGACGACGACGTCCTGCTGCTGTCCAGCATGGACGCCGCCACCGCCAGCACCCTCGTCCTGGCCTGGAGCCTCGGCACCGGCGAACTGCGCCTGATCAGCTCGATCGGATCGATGACCGCCCTCGCCCTCGCCCCCGGCCTCGCGCGCGGCTGAGCGCGGCGATCAGCAGGACCGTGCAGGCCAGCGAACCCACCAGCACCACCGGCCGCGTCGCCCACCACGACGCGTCGGAGGTCTCGGCGGTGAACGCGGTGCCCAGGACCCGGTAGGCGGCGTAGCTGAAGACGGCCGCGCCGGTGGTGTGCAGCAGGAAGACCGGCAGCCCGTACTTGTTGGCCACACCCAGCATCCGCGCCGGTCCGGGCTTGGCCAGCCAGCGCTCGGCGGCCGGGCGCAGCAGCGCCATCAGTCCGATCTGGACGGTCAGCAGCCCCAGGATCGCCACCGTGGGCGGGTTCATGTTCGAGTACTTCATGCCGGGCACGCCGACCATCGCGCCGGGGTAGCCCAGGACCCCGACCAGCAGGGCGAGCGTCCCCAGCCCGCCGCCCGCGACGGCCAGCGCGGCACCGCGTCCCAGCTCGCGCAGCCGCTCGTGGGAGAACCCGGCCTGGTGCGCGGCCAGCCAAACGAAGGCGTAGTTGGCGTACCCGGCGTTCTCCAGGTCGAAGCGGAAGCGGATCACGTCGGCGATCACCGCGCCCAGGATGAACGCGCCCGGCGCCCACAGCCCGAACCGGCGGTGCAGCCGGCGGGCCAGCGGCGCGGCCACGATCAGCCCGGCGTAGATGCCCAGGAACCACAGTGGACTCAGCACCAGTTTCACCACGCGGTAGACGGTCTCGCCGTCGTTGCCCGAGGCCAGCAGGCATCCGGCCACGACCCACACCGCCACCAGGGCCAGCGCCGGGACGAGCAGTCCCGCCAGCCGCTTGAGGACCCACGTCACCGGGTGGCCGCCCCGCTCCAGCGAGCGGGCGTGCCCGTAGCCGCCGATGTAGAAGAACAGCGGCATGACCTGCAGGACCCAGGTGATGATCCACAGGCCCGGCACGAACTCCATCGGGCTGGAGGTGTGCGGTCCGTCCTCGTGCCACTTCAGGACCGTGAAGGCCAGGTGGCTGGCGACGACGATGGCCAGCGAGAAGCCGCGCAGCAGGTCGAGGTATCCGTCGCGCCCCTTCACGCCGCGCTCCCGTGCCCGGCGGCGATCGCGGCCATGCCCCGCAGGCTCGCACCCTCGAAGTAGTGGTCGTGGCCGTGGATTCCGCTGGTGTCCAGGGGAAGCGCGCCGAAGCCGGCATCGGTCGGGTCGACTCCGTGGCCGAAGCCGAGGATCCGCACGTCGGGGATGTTGGCGATCGGGTCGTCCCCGGCCCGCCCGGCCCATAGCCGCGCGGTGGTGTCCAGCTCGGCGGCGCTCCCGACGTCCATGCCGGGGCTGCCCACCACGATCAGGTCGGTCACCTCGGGCCCGAAGTCCGGTGCCGCGTAGGCGATCACGATGGTGCCGTAGGAGTGCCCGAGGACGCTGATGGTGGCCTCCGGGCGGACCGCGTGCAGGCCCTTCGTGAACCGCGCCAGGGCCTCCCCGCCGGTCTCGGCGCGGCCGGAGCGGACCGTGGACATGATGCCCAGCCCGTTCTCCGGGGAGTCGTAGCCCAGCCACGCCACCACCGCCAGGCCCGGGTCGTTCGCCGCCGCCTTGAGCTGCTCGGCCTGCCACAGCGGCGATCGCCGCAGCACGCCGCCCTGGCCGTCGTAGAAGTTGGCAAGGGTGTTGCTCATGCCCGGGACGATCACCGCGATCCGCTCGGCGGTGGCCAGATCGCCCACCACGCGCACGATCCGGCCGTCCTGCCGCTCGTCGAGGGCCAGCAGGCCCTCGCCGCCGTTGGCGCGGTAGCGCAGCGCGATCGGCGCGCCGTCGAGGTTGCCGACCACGCCGGGGAACTCCGCGGCCAGCCGCCCGGCGTCCTCGGGGCTGAGGGACGCGAAGTACGCGGCGACCTCGTCCGGGCTCGCCGTCGCCGGGTCGAGCGCGGGAACGGCCGTGCGCCACGCGTCGGCGCCCGGCGGCTCGTAAGCGGCGGCGGGCGAGGCGGGCCACAGGAGGGCGAGGACGGCGGCGAGGGCGATGCGGGCGAACCAGCGGGTCATGTCCCAGACGATCGCGGGACGGCCTGGGTGCCGCCCTCACACCGCGGAGTGGACTTGACCCCCTACCGGAGTATCACCGCGCCGGGGCCACCCGCTACCGCGCGGGTGGTGGCCCAGGTCAGCGCGTCGCGGGCCCGCCGTCACAGCGGCATGTACCGGCCGCCGTTGACGTCGAGGGTCACTCCGGTGATGTAGGAGGCCTCCTCAGAGGCCAGGAACAGCACCGGATCCACCAGCTCCCGCAGCTCCGGCATCCGGCGCAGCGCGATGGCGTCCAGCACGCCGTCGCGGTCCTCTTCGGACAGTCCGTCGAACATGCCGCGCACCCGCTCGGTGAGGAACAGCCCCGGCGCCACCGCGTTGACGCGCACGCCGTCGCCGCCCAGTTCCCGCGCGAGCTTGCGGACCAGCCCGCCGACGGCGGCCTTCGCGGCGGCGTAGGCGATCCCGGTGACCGGCGAGGGCTGCCGCCCGCCGATGGAGCCGCAGGCCACGACGCTGCCCCGGACCGCCCGCAGGTGCGGCAGCGCGGCCTGGCAGGCGAAGATGGTGCCCTTCACGTTGACGTCGAGAACCAGATCGACGTCGGCCTCCGGGGCGTCCGGCTCGCGCGAGGTGCCCAGCGAGCCACCGGCCAGGCACACCAGGACGTCGATGCCGCCGCGCTCGGCGGCCACCCGCGCGCACACCTCGTCCAGCGCGGCCCGGTCGGTCACCGAGACGGTGAAGTCACCGCCCACGGGGTCCACTGTGGAGACCGTGGCGCCCTCGCCGGCGAAGCCGTCGCGGACCGCCCGCCCGATGCCTCCCGCGCCGCCGGTGATCAACACGGACATACCGGCGAAGCGCTTCCTCTTGACGACCGTCATCTTTGCACGATACTGAACCCGTGGAGTCCGGCAAAAGCGCCATGCGCATCGCGGTGATCGGCGGCGGCCCCGGCGGCCTGTACTTCGCGGCCCTGGCCGCGCGCGCCGATCCGTCCCGTCACGTCACCGTCTACGAACGCAACGCGCCCGACGACACCTTCGGCTTCGGCGTGGTCTTCTCCGACGAGACCCTGGAGGCCATCGAGGTCGGCGACGCCGAGATCTTCGCCGAGCTGGCCCGCCGCTTCGTGCGCTGGGACGACATCGACGTCCACTACCGGCCCACCGTGGACGGCCCGTCGTCGCCGGTCACCTCCGGCGGCCACCGCTTCGCCGCGGTCTCCCGGGTGGCCCTGCTGTCCCTGCTGCACAAGCGATGCGCCGACCTCGGCGTGGACCTGCGATTCCAGACCGAGGCGCCACCGGCGGCCGAGCTCATGGCCTCCCACGACCTGGTGGTCGCCGCCGACGGCGTCCACTCCGCCACCAGGACCGACTTCGCCGCCCACTTCGAGCCCGACCTGGACACCCGCGACTGCCGCTACATCTGGCTGGGCAGCGACAAGCCCTTCGAGAGCTTCACCTTCGACGTCCGCCGCACACCCCACGGCGTCATGCAGATGCACGCCTACCCCTACGACTCCGGCGGCTCCACGGTCATCTTCGAGATGCGCTCGGACGTGTGGGCGGCGGCCGGGCTCACCGACGGCAACGCCATCGAGCGCTGCGGCGAACTGTTCGCCGACCGCCTGCACGGGCACACCCTGCACGGCAACGGCTCCAAGTGGATCAACTTCACCACCGTCCGATGTGGCCGCTGGTCCCGCGGCAACCTCGTCCTGCTCGGCGACGCCGCCCACACCGCGCACTTCTCCATCGGCTCCGGCACCAAGCTGGCGATGCAGGACGCGGCCTCCCTCGCCGCGCACCTGTCGTCCGACGTGCCCACCGCCCTGGCCGCCTTCGAGGCCGAGCGCCGCCCGGTGGTCCTGTCCACCCAGCGCGCCGCCCAGGCGAGCCTGGAGTGGTTCGAGGACCTCGACTCCTACCTCGGCCAGGAGCCGGAGCAGTTCGCCTTCAACCTGCTCACCCGCTCCCGCCGCATCACCTACGACAACCTGCGCCTGCGCGACGCCGGGTACGTGTCCCATGTGGACGACTGGTTCGCCCGGCACGTCGGCGCGGCCGAGGTCCGCCCGCCCATGTTCCAGCCGGTCACCGTGGGCGGCCTGGCCCTGCGCAACCGCGTCGTGGTCTCGGCGATGGACATGTACTCGGCCACCGACGGCCTCCCCGGCGACTTCCACCTGGTCCACCTGGGCTCCAAGGCCCTCGGCGGCGCCGGGCTGGTGATGACCGAGATGGTCTGCGTCTCCGAGAGCGGCCGCATCACCCCCGGCTGCACCGGCCTCTACACCGACGCCCAGCGCGACTCCTGGAAGCGCGTGGCCGACTTCGTCCACGCCCACACCGACGCCCGCATCGGCGTCCAGTTGGGACACTCCGGCCGCAAGGGCTCCACGAAGCTGATGTGGGAGGGCATCGACGACCCCCTGCCCGAGGGCAACTGGGACCTCCTCGCCCCCTCGCCCCTGCCCTACAAGGCCGCCAGCCAGCCCCCCCGCGAAGCCACCGTCGAGGAGCTTCAGGCCATCCGCGAGGAGTTCGGCGCCTCGGCCCGCCGCGCCCGCGAGGCCGGTTTCGACCTCCTCGAACTCCACTGCGCCCACGGCTACCTGCTGTCGAGCTTCATCTCCCCCCTCACCAACCACCGGACCGACCACTATGGAGGCTCCCTCGAAGCGCGCCTCCGCTTCCCCCTGGAGGTCTTCGCGGCCGTCCGCGAGGAATGGCCCGGCCCCATGTCCGTCCGCCTCTCCGCGACCGACTGGCACCCCGACGGCCTCACCCCCGAGGAGTCGATCGCCGTCGCCCGCGCCTTCGCCACCGCCGGAGCCGACGCCATCGACGTCTCCACCGGCCAGGTCGTCAGCGAGGAACGCCCCGCCTACGGCCGCAGCTACCAGACCCCCTACGCCGACCGCATCCGCCACTCACTCCGCCGCGACTTCCCGGACCTGCGCGTCATCGCCGTCGGCGCCATCTCGTCCTACGACGACGTGAACTCCATCCTGATGGCCGGCCGGGCCGACCTGTGCGCCCTCGGCCGGACGCACCTCTGGGATCCACAGTGGACCCTGCACGCGGCGGTGGACCAGGGCCACCCGATGCCGTGGCCGCCGCAGTTCGCGGCGGGGGCGCGGAAGCCGCCGACGGGGAGGGGGTAGCGGAGACGCCGCTCACCCGGCCTGCCCGAACGGGAGGCGGGATCTGCCCCACATCACACGCGTACGCGACTGGTCACCGACAGTGGCGACACGGTACGGCTTGAGGGTCGTACGAGAGAAACGCGAGGTGGGAGGCACCGATGGCGGCTGGACACGATGACTGGGCCTTCAACCCGCCGCCCGGCTGGCCAACGCCTCCGGCCGGCTGGCGGCCACCACCCGGGTGGCAGCCCGCGCCCGGGCTTCCCCCGGCACCGCAGGGCTGGCAGTGGTGGGTACCGGCGCCGGCCTCCGCCACATCCGCACCGACCGCCCCTCCGGCACCACCCGTGACGGAAACGGAGTCCGCTTCCCCCACCGGACTCCCGCCCCTGCCCGTTCCCGTCGCGCACCAGGGCGGTGTGTTCGGCAAGGGCCGCCGCCTCGACGCCGTCGAGGCGGAGAACCGGGCGCTGTGGACGTGGGCCCGCGCCGCCACCGGCGTCGACGCGGAGTCGCTGGCCACCCAGGCGGGCGTGCTGTCCGGCGAGGTGGCCTCGCTCGGGGAGCAGATCCGCGAGCGCCGCGCGGCCCTCGCCGCGCTCAAACGGCAGGTCGTGGCCACCGAGGACATCGCCGTCCTGCAGGAGGCCGGGATCTACGAGTACTCCCACCCACTGGAGGACGCCGTCGCCTACAAGGCCGAGCTGGACACCCTCCGCGACGCCTACAAGACCCTCGCGCGCAACGGCGGCGCGGTGGCGGCCACCACGAGCTGGACGGTGAACAACTCCGCCGCCGAGGGCAGGCGCATGGTCCGCGACTTCTCCAAACTCATGCTGCGCGCGTACAACGCCGAGGCCGACACCCTCGTGCGCGGCATGAGGCCGTACAAACTCCAGTCGGCGCTCGATCGCCTGCACAAGACCGTGGAGACCATCGCCAAGCTCGGCAAGACGATGAACATCCACATCACCCCCGAATACCACCGCCTCCGGCAGCGCGAGCTGTCCCTGACGTCCGATCACCTCGCCAAGCTCGCCGAGGAGAAGGAGCGCCGGGCCGAGGAACGCGCCCGTCAGCGCGAGGAGGAGAAGGCCGCCCGCGAGTTCGAGCGCGAGAAGGAGCGCCTGCGCAAGGAGCACGCCCACTACGCCCGTGTCCTCGCCCGCTACGACGAGGGCGACGAGGCCGCCCGCGAGATCCACGCCAAGCTCGCCGAGCTGGACGCCGAACTCGTCTCCGTCGAGTCGCGCGAGGCCAACATCCGCGCCGGTTACGTCTACGTCATCTCCAACCTCGGCGCCTTCGGGGAGTCCATGGTCAAGGTCGGCCTCACCCGCCGCCTCGACCCGCTCGACCGCGTCCGCGAGCTGGGAGACGCGTCCGTACCGTTCCGCTTCGACGTCCACGCGCTGATCTTCAGCGACGACGCCGTCGGCCTGGAGACACGGCTGCACCAGGAGCTCGCCGACAGGCGGGTCAACCGCGTGAACCTGCGGCGGGAGTTCTTCCACGCCACGCCCGCCGAGGTCCGCGAGATCCTCCAGCGGGTGGACCGCACGCACCAGCTGGAGTACCACGAGGAGGCCGAGGCCGAGGAGTGGCGCATCAGCCGCAACGCTGGTGTCCCCTCCCTAGACTGAGTCGTGACCCCCGACGCCCCTGGCACCCCTGACGACCCCGGCGATCTCGACGCCCTCGCCCGCGCGGCCCCGTCCGACCCGGCCGCCCTCGCGCGGCTGCTGGCCGCCGTCCGTCCACGTGTGCTGCGGTTGTGCGCGCGGTTCCTGCCCGATCCGCGGGACGCCGAGGAGGCCTGCCAGGACACGCTGCTGGCGGTCGCCCACGGCATCAGCGAGTTCAAGGGCGACGCGGCCTTCACCACGTGGCTGCACCGGGTCGCGGCGAACCGTTCCCGCTCCACCTATCGCGCGTTGCGGCGGCGGCACATGGAGTCGGCGCTGCCGCCCGAGCTGGTCGACTCCCGCCGCACGAGCGTCCTGGCGGGGCACCGGATCGCGCTCCTGGAGGGCCTGGACCGGGTGGGCCCGATGTACGCGGAGGTGATCGCGCTGCGCGACGTCCTGGGCCTGCCGTACCGGGAGATCGGCGAGCTCCTGGGCCTGCCGGAGGTCACCGCGCGCACCCGTGCGCATGAGGGGCGACGCCGCCTGCGCGAAGCCCTCGCGTGATGCCGGTCACTCTCACCGAACGAATCGCGTGGGGCCGGAGACGAACCTTGTGACGAACCAACAACGAGGGGAACGCCCACCATGCCCGCTTCCACTGTGACCAAACGCCTCGCCGTCGCCGGTCTGTGCCTGGCGCTGCTGGCCGGCTGCAAGATCGACCCGGTCGGCCCGCTCTCGGGGGAGAGCGGCGACGCCGACGCGGGTGCCGCCGGTGCCCCGGACGGCTTCAGCGCGCGCTCGGTCGCGTACATGAACGCCGACATCGACGTGACCGGCATGTCCGTGGGGACGCGGGTCCCGGCGGGCTGGGGCGCCGACTCGACGCTCACCAAGAAGGCCGTCTACCTGCGGGTCAAGGTCACCAACCGGCTCCAGCACGCGATGCTGCTGCTGGACGACGGGATCTACCTGGATCCCGGTGACGGCAAGGAGATCCCGCTCGGCGACTCCGATGACGACATCACCGGCGCCTTCGACCCGGGGGCGGGCGCGGAGGGCTGGTACGCCTTCGAGCTGCCGGGGACGATGACCGCTCCGGCGCTGGTACTGGGGAAGCCCGACGCGCGGCGGGAACGCCTGCCGCTCACCGGGAACGTACCGGCGCCGGAGTACCCCAAGACCCTGAACCTGACGAGCACGCTGACCGTGCGCTATGACGACTGCGTCCTCACCGTGAAGCCGGAGAAGGCGTACCTGGCGCACTGGGTGGGCTTCGAGCACGAGGGGATCTCGGAGCACACCGAGCAGGCCGCGAAGGACCGGCTGAAGCTGTACCTGGGGGTGACGCTGACCGCGGCGGCGTCCTCGAACGGCTGCTTCGTCTACGACCAGGACGTCCGGCTCGTGGTCGACGGCAAGCTGCAGAGCGGCCTGCCGGAGTTGTCCAGCGCGAACAAGGTGGACGCGGGTGCGTCCTCGCACGACTACGTCGTCTTCGACGTGCCCGCCTCCGGCCAGGTGGCCGTGGAGTGGGGACGGCAGGGCTCCGCGCCTCAGCGGCTGACGATCCCCGTTCCCTAGGTGATCGTGATCCCCTGCAGGAACGCGTCGGTGAAGCCCACGGTGGGGGGAGCCACCTGCGCGTAGATCAGGCCCGGTGCCGCCGCTTCGACGAGCGGCGCCGGGCCCTTCGCGCAGGTGGCGTACTCGGCGAGCGCCCACCCCCCGAGCACCCGTGTCGTCGGGGTCCCGCACTCGTTATGCCCGATGGCGGCGACGTGATCGCGTGGGACGGTGGCCGCCAGCCCGGTGTCGAACCCGACGAAGGCCCCGGGTACTCCCACCTCGCCCCACCGGTCCGGCGCGGGCGACAGCAGAATGCCCGGCGCGTCCCCATGCCCGGCCCAGGTGGACGTGACGGCCTCCCAGCCCTCGGGGACGACGACGCTCAGCGGCCCGGCACTGGCCGTCCCGCCCCGCGTGAGCAGCCATGCCGTGCCGCCACCCGCAGCGGCGAGCAGCGCGGCCGCGCCCGCGCCCGCGATGAGCAGGCCGCGGCGGCGGACGAGGGACCGCCCGGCGGAGGTTCGCCGCGCGGGCTGTGGCGCCACGAGTTGTGGAATCGCGGCCTGTGGGACGACGGGCTGTGCACCCATGTGCGGCGGACCCGCGTGTTGCGGTGCCACGGGTTGTGGAATCGCGGCCTGCGGGACGACGGACTGCGGCCCCATGTGCGGCGGACCCATGTGTTGCGGCGCCACGGGTTGCGGGACGATGCCCTGCCTCGCCCCGGCCGGTGGAACCGTCTGATGTGGACCCGCGGGTCGCGGCGCCCCGGCCTGCGGCACCCCGGGCGGCGAACCCATGTGCTGTGGGCTCATGGGTTGCTGAGTCACGGGTTGCTGGGTCATGGGCTGCTGAGTCACGGGTCGCGGAGACATGGGCTGCGAACCCATGTGCTGCGGAGCCGGTTGCCGCGGCACCGCCGTCCGCTGGGCGAGCGGCTCCAGCGCCGCGGCGAACGCGGCGGCGTCCGCCGGTCGGTCGCCGGGGTCGTGGGCGGTGGCGCCCTCGACGGTGACCCCGAGCTCGGCGGCCAGCTTGCCGAGCGCGTACACGTCCGCGCGCGCGTCGACGATCGCCAGCGGATCGGCCTGCTCGGGCGCCATGTACCCCGGTGTGCCCGCCGCGGCGGTGAACCCGGAGGCGACCGCGAGGTCCTTGGCCAGGCCCAGGTCGGCGACCAGCACCCGCGTGGACCCGTCCGGCCGCGACTGGAAGAGCACGTTGCCCGGCGTCAGGTCCCGGTGCACGACCCCCGCCCGGTGCAGAACCGCGACCCCCGCCGCGATCTCCCGCAGCAGCCCGAGGGCCTCGGCGAGGGCGAGCGGACCCTGCCTCAGGCGGTCCTTCAGGCTGCCCCGATCGGCGTAGGCGAGGATCGCGTACGGCCGGCCCTCCGTCTCCCCCACCCCGTGGACCCGCAGCACCCGCTCGTCATCGAGGCGCCGCAGCAGCCGCGCCTCGGTGATGAACCGCTCCCGCACCCCCGGATCGTGCGCCCAGTTCTCGGCGAGGACCTTCACCGCGACGAACGCGTCGAGATCCGGATCCCGCGCCAGCCAGACCGTGGCGAAGGACCCGGTGCCGAGCAACCGCTCGACCCGCAGCCGCCCGAGCCCGGTGGGATGACCGGGCTGATCGGGACGGCCGGGGAGGTCGGAGTGATCGGGGTGATCGGGGCGGCCTGGCTGTGAGGGCACATGGCCAGGGTAGGTCGGGGGTTCTAATGCGCCGCACGGGCGCTCACCGCCTGCCGCACGGGCCGCCGCCCGCCGCCCGTAGTCCGCCCCCGCCACCCGTGGTTCGTCACACGCGTGTGAAGCCGACGACCCGCCGCCCGCCCGGGGGAGAAGGCCGCGCGCCGCGCCTCCGGTTCACCGCTCCGGAGCCCCAGGCGTGCCGACGGGCAAGAGACGCGGCCCGGCCCCACGCCGCGACGTCGTACGCGCGGCCACGCATGGGCGCGCCCGCGGCCGACGGCCGACCGGCCACAACTCACGGCTCACGGCTCACGGCTCACGGGATGCTCCGTCACGGCACGCCCCGCGCGCACCTGTCCCGACAGGCCGCCTTGCCGGAGGTCGAGTCCGCTGCCGGGTAGCGGGGCACCATGCCCGAACGCGCTCACACACCTGAACCCGTGTGGCCCCTCACCACGCGCTGACACCCGTTCCGGGTCGGCAGAACCCGTGCCGCCGTGCCACTCCGGCGAGCGGCGGCCTTCCCGGCGCGCCGCGGCGTCCCCGTGGAACCGCCGTGCGGTCATCCGCTCTCGCCGCTCACCGCAGGTGGTCCACGGCTCGTCATCCCCTGCGGCCCGAGGCCCTCGCCCCTGCGGGTTCGTCAGCGCGCCGCCCACCTCGACGGTGGTACGCAGGTGGCGGCCGATGGGCGGCGGCCCGGGTGTCGGCATCCCCCGAGGTGCCCTCGCGCCGACCACCGCGGCATGCCCCCACCGGCCTCTAGGCCGTGTCGGCGTCCCCGGGGCGACCCCGCGTCCGTTGGCGCCACCATCCGTCGGCGCGGCCACCCCGTCCAGCCGCTGGTCGGGCAACGCACACGGCCTTCACCCTGTCTTCGTCACCCGCCCCGATGCGCGCTCGGCGCCTGGGCCACGGGTGCGCGGGTCGCCAGCCCCCGGAGCCCGGCGGCCCGGCCCGGGATCGGTGCGGGTCCGCCGTGCGCGGCCCCGGCCGGGTACTAGCCCCGGCCCGCCAGGTCCACCGCTTCCAGCAGACTCGCCGCGACCGGCACGCCCACCGCGCGGAGTTTGCGCTCGGCGGTGAAGCCGCCGGTGTAGAGGATCGCCTTCGCGCCCACCGAGAGGGCGGCGTCGGCGTCGTCCACGGAGTCGCCGATCAGGACCACGTCGGCCGCGTCGATGCCCTGGGCTTCGAGGTGGGCGACGAGGTGGGGCAGCTTCGGGCCGCCACCGGCGCCGCGGAGGCCGTCGACGCGGGCCAGGAGGGGGGTGAGGCCGAAGGCCTCCACGAGGGGGACGAGGTTGGTGTGGTGCCACATCGACAGCAGCGACTGGGAGCCGCGCCAGGCGGCGATCGCGTCGAAGGCGTCCACGGCGGGCTTGCAGGCCAGCCGGTGGGTCTCGTAGGAGTCGTGGAAGACACGGTCGAGGAGCGCGAACTCCTCGGGGAGGACGGGACGGCCTAGCTCGTCGCCGTAGTAGTCGGCGATGGGACGGCGGAAGCGCTCGCGGTGCTCGTCGGCGGTCACCGGGTTGCCACCGGCGTGCACGAGGGCGTCATTGGTGGCGGCGACGACGGCGGCGAGGTCGTCGAAGAGGGTCCCGTTCCAGTCCCAGACGAGGTGGCGTGTCATTCGCGAGAGGCTACCCGGCGGCTCTGGCTGCGGCGGCGCAGGGCGAAGCCGCCCGCGACGGCGCCGGCGACCGCTCCGGCCGCGATCGCGGTGGGGAGGGCGAGCATGGCGGCTTTGCGGCCGCTGCGGAAGTCGCGGATCTGCCAGCCGTTGGCGCGGGCGTGGCGGCGCAGGTCGGTGTCGGGGTTCACCGCGACGGCGTGGCCGACGGCGGAGAGCATCGGGAGGTCGTTCGACGAGTCGCTGTAGGCGGTGCAGGTGGACAGGTCGAGGCCCTCGGACGCGGCCAGCGCGCGGACGGCGTCGGCCTTGGCCGCGCCGTGCATGATGTCGCCGATGAGGCGGCCGGTGTAGCGGCCGCCCTGGATCTCGGCGACGGTGCCGAGGGCGCCGGTGAGGCCGAGACGGCGGGCGATGATCTCGGCGAGTTCGACGGGTGTGGCGGTGACCAGCCACACGCGTTCACCGCGGTCGAGGTGGCGTTCGGCGAGATCGCGGGCGCCGGACCAGATGCGGCGGGCGATGAGCTCGTCGAAGATCTCCTCGCACATGCCGACGACCTCGTCCACGCGCCGTCCGGCGACGAAGGCCAGGGCCGACTGCTTGATGTCGGCGATGTGGTCGTGGTTCTCCTTGCCGTGCAGCCGGAAGTGGGCCTGCTGCCAGGCGAACTTGAGGAGGTCGCGGCCGGTGAAGAAGCGGCGGGCGGCGAGTCCGCGGGCGAACCAGTAGATGGACGCGCCCTGCATGAGCGTGTTGTCCACGTCGAAGAAGGCCGCCGACGAGAGGTCGGTGACAGGCGGACGGACGTCCAGGTCGCTCACAGCTCACTCACCATCTGGGCCGGGGTGTCACCATACGAGCGTAGTGCCTGACGGTGACACCCCGAAAAACTGTGGTCAACCACCCAGCAGACCCGAGAGGATGCCGCCGAGCGTGCCCAGGAGGCCCCCGTTGTTACCGGACGTCTCGGAAGGCGTCTGGGACGGGGTGAGGCTCGGCGACACCAGCGGGCCCTTGGGGCCGTGGCCGGTGTCGTCCTTGCCGCCGGGAGGCGTGCTGCTCGGGGAGGACTCGGGATCGGTGCCGGGCCGGGAGTCGCGGCTCGCCTGCGGGTCGGTGGCCACGGGGTCGGGTTCGTGCGCGCCCGGGTCGGGCGCGGCCGAACATGGCAGGGGGATGGGGCCGAGGAGGTCCATGCGGGCGTCCCCGGAGGCCGTGCACAGGAGCGAGAAGCGGAGCTTCTCGGAGCGTTCCTGCACCTGGTCGAGGAGCTTCAGGGACTCCAGGCCGCGAACCCGCGAGTCGGCGGCGGTGGAGGCGACGAAGTCGACCAGGTCGGCCCGTTGCGTGGTGACGAAGGAGTCGACCGCGTCGAGGACGCCGTCGTCGGTGCGGTCCACGGCCGCGCCGGTGAGCAGGGCCACGCCCTGCGTGGTCTCTTCGTCCATGTCGTCGAGCGTGGAATCGACGGCGGCCGGGTCGCTGGCGACGGCGGATGCCTCGGTGAGCCGGTTGCGGGCGAACTCCAGGAGGAGCTGACCGCGGTTCACGTCGGATCCGGCGAGGGCCAGTTGCGCGGCCTCGGTGCTGCGCTTCACGTCGTACAGCGGGTCGCCGGGCATCGCCTCGCCGCTGGCGGCGGAGACGCCGGACAGCGTGAGGATGCCGACGACGATGCCGAGCGCGACGATCAGCCGGCGTCCGCGCCATGGTGGGCGGGTTGGCCGTTCGGTCTTCTCGGTGGTGGTCTCGGCGGTGTCGCCGATGCCCTGGACGGCCGCGACCGCGAGCAGCCGCTGACGCAGCGCGGCTTTGAACTCCGCGCGGGGCGCCATGAGCTCGGAGAGCTCGGCCATCTCGGTCTGCAGTCGTCCGCCTACCTCGACCAGTGGTGCGAGGTCTTCGTCATGGGTCGTCTTGATGTGCTTGTGAGGGCCGCCTTGCGCCTCATCCAGGAGCTGCGCGAATCGTTCGGCGCGGGCTCGTCCAAACGGTCCTGGCGTCATTGCACACCCCCTCTCGCCGCTTGTATCCGATTCAACGCGGACAGGGCGGTTCCGGTTACGGCCAACGCGTGGAGGGTGTGCTCACTCACGCACGCGCCGAGCCTGAAGTGTCGGACATCTGACGTATTCTCACGATCACCCGCGCGGTTCGTCGCGGATCGGCTCATCGGCCGAATCCCTCCGGCAGCAGCCTGCCGAGTGTGCGCACCGCACGATACTGCAGAGCCTTGATGGCGCCTTCGTTCTTGCCCATCGCGCGGGCCGTCTCGGCGACGGAGAAGCCGTGGAGGAAGCGGAGGACGATGCACTCCTGCTGGTCCTCGTTGAGTTCCTTCACGGCGGCCAAGAGGGTCGCGTTGGTGAGCTTGTCGACCACGGCGGCCTCGGGATCGCCTTCGGGCGTGGAGTCGGCCTTGTCGGCGTCCAGCACGTCGGCGGTGGTGACTTCGAGGCGGTTGCGGCCGGACTTGAAGTGGTCGGCCATCAGGTTCCGGGCGATGGTCACCAGCCAGGCGCCGAAATCGCGCCCCTGCCAGGTGAACGACCCGATGCGCTTGAGCGCGCGCAGAAAGGTGTCGCTGGTCAGGTCCTCCGCCAGGTTCTTGTTCGAGACCCGGAAGTAGATGTAGCGGAAGACGATGTCGAAGTACTTGTCGTAGATCTTGCCGAACGCCTGCGCGTCCCCACCTTGGGCGCGGCGCACCAGATCCCAGATCTCATCTCTGGGTTGTTCGTCGTCACCACCACCACTGGTTCCGACCTCCGGCGTCCGCGCCCGCACGGGGCGCGCGACCACGGTGTCGTCGGCCGCGTCCGGGCCGCTCGCGGTCGCCACCTCGGCGTGGATGGTCGCCGCGAGCATCTGCCGCATGGCGGTCAGCCCCTGAGTAAGGGCGAGCCGGGCCATGTGCAGCTCATCGGTGACTACGTGCGCGGAACCGGGCACTTAACCTGCCTCCTCGGGTGAGGGGTTTGTCGGAACCCAAGGTCACGGGGGCGCCGACCCGGATCATGATAGGGCCTGACCCACCGAACTGTGTGGACTTGACTACACAACGCAGAGATTGTGTCCTCTGTCCGTCCATGATCGGAACGGACAAGGTGTGCGATTCACGTTCGTGCGCTCACCCGATCAGGTGAAGGTATACCGTCCGACCTGCGATGGGAAAGCCTTGCGAGTGAAGGGAAACACCTCCGATGAGTGACGATTGGCCCGCGCGTGTCGTACTGCTCACCTCGCCCGGATGTCACCTCTGCGAAGAGGCACGCGCGGCGATGGCGCGAGTGGCGCGGCGAACCGGCGCGGACTGGGCGGAAGTGTCCCTTGCGGACCGGATGGACTTGTGGCGGGACTACGGCGACAGGCTGCCGGTGGTGATTTTGGACGGACGCGAGCACGGGTACTGGGAGGTCGAGGAGGAACGCCTGGTGAGGGACCTGACGGGAGGCTGATCACCGGGCTTCGCGAAGCGGGGCCGTGCGCGACATCGGAAAGTGCGAAAGGGATCGGCAATGATCGATGAACCGCGCTTCGGTGAGCGGTTCACAGAACGATTCGGCGGGCCATTCGGTGAGCGACCGGATGACCGTCGCCACTGAACGGCGTGACGCGGTACGGGCGAATCGGGAAATCGAAAGTCGTCGTTATGGCAAGGACGGCCGGACGCGCTCCGCGGCGAGGCTCCGCCACACGCGCGGACGGGTTCGGGACCGGTGGCGCATCCGGGTGACTCGGTCGTGCGAGATGTCTGAAATGAGCTTAGTAGACGGTCACGCGCGGCTGTCAAATGTGGGTGGCGTTCACTGTGGATAACTCCCCAACGGCCTGTGGACGACGGGTGATCGAGGGCGGCCTTCCACGCGCCGGGACCGGTCCGGTCCCCGCGTGTACTGCCGTCCCCACCGCGGACGGCCGGTCGCGGCTAGCCCTCGGCGTCCTTCACCATGCGCAGGTACTCCGCCTCCGCCCTGGTCAGGTACTCGTCGACGTTCGGGATGACGTCCGGCGCCTGCGTGGCGATCTTCGACATGATCAGGAACTGCGCGCGGACCTGCTCGCCCAGCGGGATCTCGGTGAAGAAGCGCTCCTCGCCGTTGAGCGCGCGCAGGTACCCCTCGACGGCGAACGGCTCGACGGGGTGGGTGTCGTTGCGGTGGTCGTCCTCCAGCTCGGCCACCAGCCCGGTGATGTCCCGGTAGGTCATGTCCCCTTCGCCGAACCGCAGGTCCAGCAGCAGCTTGACCAGCGCCGACAGGAACAGGTGGTAGTCCTTCTCCTGCTCGGCGGGGATCCGCGCGAGGATCGCCTCGGCGCGGTCGGTCTCCCCGAGAATGTGTGCGCGGACGAACTCCCTGTGGGCCGAATCGACCATCCTTCGCCTGCTCTCCGCGCCTCCCGGCGCGCTGGATGGGAGCCGCGACGGCTCCCGCGGCCCGGGGTCCCGGACGCGGGAACCGGTGGCCGGCCGTTGGATACCCGTAACCCCGCCCCGCCATCCGCCCCACGAAAAGACGCCCGCCCGGAATCCCGGACGGGCGTCTCGTGAAACGGCGGCTAGGCCGAGGACCGCACGTAGTCCTCGATCTTCTTCTGCACGTTCGTCCAGCTCTCGCCGAACGTCGCCGAGGAGACCCCGTCGGCGGCCTCGCCCTCGCGTCCGACCTTCTGGTAGAACTCGAAGAACTTGTCCTGCCCGTAGGTGTCGATCAGGTACTTCACGGCCATGAACGCGATCCCGTACTTGGCGGAGCCGGTCAGCCCGTCGTCGGTCTTCTTGACGCCCTCCAGGGAGCCGTTCCAGCTGGAGCGGGACAGGTAGTCGGTCACGTTCGACAGACGCGGGTAGCGGCTCACGGGGCCGTCGCCGTAGTCGATGTACTCGGCGATGCCCTCGTTCAGGAAGAAGTCCTCCGGCTGCGGCTGGACGTCGGCGCTGCCGAGCAGCGTCACCACGTGCCCGAACTCGTGGCGCATGGTCGAGGTGAACTCCTCGCGGTTGCCCAGGCGCTCGACGTGCATGACGACCTCGATGCCGGTCTGCTGCCAGACGCCCTTCTCGCTCATGGACCCCAGGGGCAGCGCGAAGCCGACCACGTTCTGGCCGATGTCACCGGTGCCGTACCACTGCGAGAACTCCTTCTCGCCGGCCAGGAAGACCACGTAGCGGTCGACCTTCTGCCAGCGGGCGTACTTGTCGGCGTTCTCGGCGGCCTTCTCGGCCACGTCGACGGCCTGGCTCAGCCGGTTCTTGTACTGCGGCGGCGCGGCGACGATGACGCGGTCGCCGGACTCGGCCACCAAGTCGCTGACCTCGAAGGGACGCGGGCCGGCCTGGTTGGCCGGCGACTCGTCGACACCGGTGATGTGCGGGCCGTCGGCGCCCACCTCCCACTTGGTCGGCAGGTACACGTCGGTCGGGAGGCACGCCTTGGGGTCACTGGCGCCGAAGCAGTAGCCGACCACCAGGTCGATGTCGAACTTGTGGACGCCGCCGGTCTTCGAGCGCGCGTCGGGCGTCCCGTCGATGCGGTACTGCCAGTTGGTGACCTGGAGGTTGCGCAGCGAGGCGTACCGGTCGCGCTGCTCCTTGATCAGGTCCTTGTCGTCGGCGTCGTAGGGCGCCAGCCAGCCCTTCTCGTCACCCTTGAGCAGCGCCTCGCTCTGCCGCTTGAGCAGCGCCAGGGCGGCGGGACCGACGTAGTTCTCCCACTCGCGGTCGGAGGCGCTGTCGGAGGGACGCGGCGGCACCGGGTCGAGGGCCTCATTGAGCTGGACGGGCGTCCGGCCGATGATGGCGCCGACCAGCAGCGAACCCGCCGCCAGGACGACCACCATCAGCATCAGCCCGACACGGCGTCCCCACTTGCTGCGCTTCGGGGGGACGCCCGGCAGCCAGTACGGCAGCCCGGTCGCGCTCATGCCCGCCGCGGGCGCGCCCGGGTACGGCGGGTACGAGAGGGTCATCACCGGCGGAGGCTGGGGGGCCGCCGCCATCGGGTCGGGCGCGGCCGGGCCGAAGGCCCACGGCTGCGCGCCCGGCCGGGCGTACGGCCCCGGCTCGGGCCGGGCGTAGGGAGATGGGGGCGGCGGCGAGGCGGCCGGCGAGGGTGTCGCCCACGGCGACCGGTTCTCCACGGGCGGTGGAGCGTCCGTCGGGGGTCGGGGGTCCGCCGGGGGCCGGGCGGACGGATCGGGCACCTGCGCCGAACCACCCCACGGCTGAGGCGCGTGCGGGGGCGTCGGCGTGGGCTGCGCCGGGCCACCCGACGGCGGCACGCCGTGAGGGTGCGACTGCCAAGACGGCTGCTGCGGGTCGGAGTTCACCAGATTGAACGTATGTTCCGACCGTTACGCCGACCAATGGACAAGGTCACGATTGGGTCACGATGTCCCCGGCGGGCTCGGCGTCCAGCCAGTGGAGCTCGGTGGCCCCGCCGTGGCCGTGTATGCGCAGGATCTCGTCGATGGAGTCCCACACGCAGATCTGCGAGACACCCGTCCCGGACCCGATCCAGCGGGTGATCGCGCGACCGTCCGGCCAGGCCACGCCGTATGCGACGCGTCCCGTCCCGGAGACCCCGGACGCGTCGGCCCAGCGGTGCAGAAAGAAGCGCCTGGGCTGATCGGAGGCGTATGAGAGAAGCTCGACCGGGGTGACGCCGACCGCGCCGTCCCGGTCTTCGAGGGGGTCGGCGTCGTCTGCGCCCATCGCGGGTCCTCTCACGCGTTTCCTGTACCGACCTGTGTCGTTGTCCTAGCAGGAGGGTTGCATGCGAAGACTGCCGGCGCAAGCATATCGATGGGATATCCGTTTACCCGGCCCCGAGGTGTGGTACCAGCGCGAACACCCGGGGAAGGGGCGACGAGGGAGGCGCTCGCCATGACCGGACGCACCGCCAACGGCACCGAGGTCCGCACCTCGCCGAGCCTGCGCCGACGACGACTGGGCATCGCCCTGCGCAGATTGCGCGAGACCTCCGGCGTCAGCCGCGAGGCCGCCGGCGAGCGGCTCGACTGCTCGCCGTCCAAGATCAGCCGCATCGAGAACGGCGACGTCGGCGTCCGCCGCCGTGACCTCGAAGAGCTCATGGACCTCTACGGCCTCGGCGATCACGCCGAGCGCGAACGCCTCGTGGACCTCGCGCGCGAGACCCGCGACCGCAGCGGCTGGTGGACCAAGTACACCGACCTGCCGCGCACCTACCTCCGCTACATCGAGTTCGAGTCGGTGGCCCGCTCCATCCGCTGGTTCGAGATGTCGACCGTGCCCGGCGTCCTGCAGATACCCGAGTTCACCGATTCGCTGATACGCGGCAGTGAGCCCTCCTTCGGCGGCGACGAGCGCCTCCGGCAGGTCGAGGTCCGGCAGGTCCGGCAGAAGCTGCTCACCGGCGCCGGCGGACCCGACTGCGCGTTCGTGCTGGGTGAGGCGGCGATTCGCTACAAGATCGGCGGGGACGAGGTGTGGCGGCGGCAGCTGCGGCACCTCCTGGAACTGGCCGATCTGCCCAATATCCGGCTCCAGATCCTGTCCTTCGACCATGGCGCGCACGAGGCGATGGCGGGATCGTTTCAGATAATGCATCACCAAAAGCCCGATCCGGCGGTTGTGAACTGTGAAGGTTTCGCCGGTCACTACGTCATGGACGATCCAGTCGACGTGGAGCGGTGCAGCCAGATCTTCGACCGCCTGTCCGCTGCCGCGCTGAGTCCCCAACTGTCGTGGAAGCTGATCGCGGAGGCGGCGGCATGAGATGAAACACGACAGGAAAACGATGAAGCGCATCTTCAGCACGCCCATCACCACGCCCATTTGGCGTAAGAGCAAGCGCAGCTACGCCAACAACGCCTGCGTTGAAGTGGCCGTCCTCGGCCACGCCGTCGGCGTGCGCGACTCGAAGGTCGACCCCGCGGTCGGCGCGATCGTGCCCTTCGAGACCGCCGCGTGGGCCGGTTTCGTGGCGGAGATCAAGTCCGGGCGATTCGACGGCTAGTCAGAGGCCGGACGCGGTAAGTTATAGGGGCGGTGGTCCGTGCCGGGGTGGGTGCGGGCCTCCGCTCTTTTCATGCGCGCGCGTCACTCCAGCGCCCGCGCCATCCGCAGCACCGTCGTCTCGTACAGGTACTCGGTGCCGTCCGGACGCCGCTGCGGCCAGCTCGCCGCAGCCTCCCCGATCACCGTGTAACCCAGCCGCTCGTAGAGCGCCCGGGCGCGCGGGTTGACGATCTCCACGTCCAGCTCCGCCCGCGCCAGCCCCCGCGCGGCGATCTCGGCTTCCAGCGCGGCGATCAGCATCGTCCCCACGCCCTGCGACTGGAGCGCGGGCAGTACCGCCAGCTGCATGATGCACCCGGCGTCCCCGCCGAAGACGACGCCGCCGAGCCCGACGGGCAGGGTCGCGACGACGGCGAGGTAGGCCATCTCGCCGCGCTCGACGTCGTCGAGGCGCGAGGCGAGCTCACCGAGGTAGCCGGGCCCGCCCGACCAGGCGAGGGTGGGGACGAGGTCGGCGCGTTCGAGGGGGCGGACGGTGAGGGTGATCATCGGGGGCTCCTGCGGGTCACCAGAAAGAACGGTGTTCGGTCAGCACGCGTACGGCCATGACCAGGGCGAGGACGTGGAAGATCGCCGCGCAGGCGAGGAATCTGGCGAGCAGCATCGGCGCCCCGGTCACGGCGAGTGCGGCGATCGCGGCCCACGTCACCGCCACGATCGCCCGGGCGGGCAGCCTGGTCCACTCGGCGATGAGGAGCAGGATCGCGGCGGCGAGCACGACGAGCGCTCCGCCCAGGAACACCGCCTTGAACCAGGACGAGGCGAGGAGCCCGAGCGCGATCATGAGCAGGCCGGGGGCGAGCGAGCAGCACGCGCAGATCGCGGCCCGCTCGGCCAGCCGCCGGTGGCGGGCTCCGCCGGGACTCCAGTCGATCGCGAGGTCGGGCACGGTTCACCTCCGGGCACGGCGCGGGCACGCCGAACCTACACCCGCCTCACTCGTGGTCCACCGGCCCGTCGTGCAGCCTGCCCGCGTTCTCCGATACCCGCCGCAGCAAGTCGATCAGCCGCGCGCGGTCCTCGTCGTCGAGTCCGGCCAGCAGGCTCTCCGAGAGGGCGCGGCGCTGCTCCTCCACCGGTTGGCACAGCTCGCGGGCGGCGTCGGTGAGCCACAGGCGGACGAGGCGGTTGTCGCGGTCGTCGCGGCGGCGGGTGAGGAGCCCGGCGGCGGCCATGCGGGTGGCCATCTTGGTGATGGTGGGGGTGGTGACGTTCAGGGTGGCGGCGAGTTCGCCGGGGGTGCGGCCGTCTTCGCGGGCGAGGGCGGCCAGGACGAGGTTCTGCCCGAGGTGCAGCCCGTGCTTGCGCAGTCCGGCGTCGGCGAGGGCGCGGACGAGCTTGGTCGCGCGGGTGAACTCGTCCATGAAGCCGCTGGGCAGGGTCATGGCGACAGACTACTTGACGGCTAATCATTGCCCGGCTAACGTTCTTTTCGTTGCACGGCTAACGAAAGGAACCACCCCCATGATCCTGGTCACCGGAGCCACCGGCCACGTCGGCGGCGCGCTGCTGCGGCACCTGAGCGTCCCGGCCCGCATGCTCACCCGCGACGCCGCCCGGGCGCTGCCCGGCGTCGAGGTCGCCGTCGGCGATCTGGCCGACCCGGCGAGCCTCGCGCCCGCCTTCGCCGGCGTCGAGAAGCTCTTCCTGATGGACCCGGTCTTCTCCCCCGACGGCACCCGCAACGCGGTGCACGCCGCGAAGGAGGCGGGCGTGAAGCACATCGTGCTGCTGTCCAGCATCGGCGTGACGCTCGATCCGCTGCCGCTGCTGGGCGCCGAGCACGCCGAGCGCGAGGCGATCGTGCGCGACTCGGGCATCGCGTGGACGTTGCTGCGCCCCTCGCACTTCGCCACCAACACCGCCCGCTGGATCGGCGAGCTCGAAGCGGGACGCCCGGTCGTCCACGCCGACGGTGACGCCCGCTACCCCACGATCGACCCCGCCGACATCGGCGAGGTGGCGGCGCTGGTCCTGGGCGGCGGCCATGAGGGACGCGCGTACGTCCTGACCGGCGAGGAGCCGCTCTCGGTGGCCGAGCAGGCGGCGGTCCTGGCGGCGCGGCTGGGGGTGGAGGCGCGCGTCACCGGCGTCGCGCCCGAGCAGGCGGAGCGGGGGATGCTCGCCTCGGGCATGCCGCCGAAGCTGGCGGCGGCCATCCGCGACCTGCACGAGGCCACGCGCGCGGGCCGGACGGGCGTGGTCACGCCCACCGTCCGCGAGCTGCTGGGACGCGCGCCGCGCGGCTACGCCGACTGGGTCGGCGCGCTGTGAAAGAAGGGCGGCACCGGAAACGGTGCCGCCCTCACGACTACTTCTTGCTGGCCACGCCGCGCAGGAAGAACGCCATGTTCGCCGGGCGCTCGGCCAGGCGGCGCATGAGGTACCCGTACCACTCGTCGCCGTAGGGGATGTACACGCGGACCTTGTGGCCCTCGGCGGCCAGCTTCTTCTGCTCGGCCGGGCGGATGCCGTAGAGCATCTGGAACTCGAAGGAGTCCTTGTCGCGGTCGAACCACTTCGCGCGGTCCTTGGCGATCTCGATCAGGCGCGGGTCGTGGGTCGCCAGCATCGGCGTGCCCTGCCCGTTCATGAGCGCGTTGATGCAGCGCACGTAGGAGCGGTCGACGTCCAGGCGCGCCTGGTAGGCCACCGACTCCGGCTCCTTGTAGGCGCCCTTGCAGAGGCGGACGCGCGAGCCCGGCCCCGCGAACTCCTTGCAGTCGCCCTCGGTGCGGCGCAGGTAGGCCTGGAGGACGGCACCGGCCCACGGGTGGTCCTCGCGGAGGCGGTTGACGATGTCGAGGGTGGCGTCGGTCACCGTGTGGTCCTCCATGTCCACGGTGACGGTGGTGCCGACCTCGGCCGCGGCGTCGCAGATCGCCTTGGCGTTCAGGTAGGCGCCCTCGGGGTCGAAGAGGAGGCCGAGGGCGGTGAGCTTCACGCTGACCTCGGCGGCGTGCGTCAGGCCGTCGGCGTTCAGCGCGGTGAGCAGCTTGAAGTACTCGTCGCGCGTGTGCTCGGCCTGCGCCGTGTTGAAGGTGTCCTCGCCCAGGTAGTCGAGCGTGACGAGCAGCCCGTCGTCGACCAGGGCACGCGTGGCGGCCACGGCGTCGGCGGTCGTGGTGCCGGCCACGAACCGCTTCACGAGCCCGCGGCTGATGGGGGTTGTCTCGACACGCCGCTCGACCCATTTGTTCCGGGAGGCGGCGAGGATTACCGAACGCAGCATGAGGCCGAGAGTAACTGCTAGGGGGAGAATCCGCGAGGTCGGCATACCAGTAAGGGGCCCTGTGGTGTTGTACTGGTTACTCAGCCATCTTTGCCCTACCGTGGTGAGGTGGACTTCGACGCTTACGCGCAGACCGCCGCGGATCTGGTCAACACCGACCTGGCCGATCTGGAAGCGCTGCGGGACATGCTGTCTCGCGAATACTGGCGCGACCGCGCGACCGAACGAGACCTGACCGCCTTCAAACGCGCCCGCAAGAAATTGCGAGAGGTGTTCGAGCACGGCTCGACGGGCCAGGACGAGGCGGCGGTGGAGATTCTGAACACACTGCTGGAGACCTACCCCGTCCAGCCGCGCATCTCGGGGCATCCGAACAAGAACTGGCACATGCACGTCACCGGACGCGGCGCCACCGTGGCGTCGGAGTACCTGGCGGGCGCGGTGTGGGGGCTGTCGGTGTGGCTGTGCAGCTACGGCGGCCAGCGCTTCGGCATCTGCGCCGACGAGAGATGCTCCAAGGTGTACCTGGACACCAGCTCGAACTGCTGCCGCCGCTTCTGCTCGGAGCGGTGCGCCACCCGGTCGCACGTCGCCGCGCACCGGGCCCGCAAAAAGGAAGTCGCCGGGGCGGCGGCTTCCTGACCTACCCGAAGTCGAGCGCGGCGGTCCCGATGGCCGCCGCGCTTCTTTGTGTCTAGGGGTAGACGAGGTGCTTGCGCGCGAAGGCCAGGCTCTCGGCCAGGTCCGCCTCGCGCTTGGCACGGTGGCCGGCCTTGCGGGTGGACACCTCCACCGCGATCGTGCCCCGGAACCCGATCTCCCCGAGGTGCTTGAGCACCTCCGCGCACGGCATCGAGCCGCGCCCGGGCACCGCGTGCTCGTCGCGCCCGGGACCCGAACCGTCGCCCAGGTGGACGTGCGCCAGGTCCGGCCCCATCCGGGTCAGCATCGCGAAGGCGTCGGTGGACGAGGCCGCGCAGTGCGACAGGTCCAGCGTGTAGGCGCCGAAACCCTCGATCGTGGGATCCCAGTGCGGCGCGTAGGGGACGAACTTCCGCCCGGCCATCTTCACCGGGTACATGTTCTCCACCGCGAAGCGGATCGGCGCGAAGCGCTCGGCCAGCTTGGCCAGCCCCTCGGCGAAACCGGCCGCGTAGCTCTTCTGCCAGGCGAAGGGCGGGTGGACCACGACCGTGGACGCGCCCAGCTTCTCGGCCATCAGCGCCGCCCGGCGCAGGCGCTCCCACGGGTCCGGGCTCCACACCCGCTGCGTCATCAGCAGGCACGGCGCGTGCACCGAGCCGACCTTGACGCCGTAATGCCTGGAGAGCCGGGCGAGCGTGTCGGAGTCCTGGCTCACCGAGTCGGTGAAGACCATGACCTCGACGCCGTCGTAGCCCAGCTCGGCGGCCAGCTCGAAACCGACCGCGGTCGGTTCGGGGTAGACCGAGGACGTGGACAAGAGAATGGGCGCACCGCTCGCGGACACCCTGTCCAGGGTACGCGGGGTGCGCCCGTTCGCCGTGACCGCCTTACTCGGCGGCGTCCTTTTTGGTGCGCTTCTCGCGCATCTCCTTGATCCGCGCGAACATCGCGGCCTTGCCCTCTTCGGCTTCGGCGCGGTCGGCGAGCTGCGGGTCGCCCTTGAAGTCCTTGGACGACATCTTGCGTCGCTGCCCGCCCTGCCCGAGCATTCCGTCGCGTGTCCTGGCCATCGGTGGCTCCTTACGTTCGTTTCGCTGCTGAGTATGCCCGTGCCGATCACCGCTGTCAAGACGATACGTCTCGTCTTGCGATAGGCTGTCGGGGTGACCGACAAGAAGCCGCCCGTCCGGCGCAGTGAAAAGTCCCGGCAGGCCATTCTCACAGCCGCCCGTGAACTCGTCGCCGAGTACGGCTTCGCCAAGCTGACCATCGAGGCCATCGCCGCCCGCGCGGGCGTCGGAAAACAGACCATCTACCGCTGGTGGACGTCCAAAGGGGCCGTCGTGCTCGACTCCCTCATCGGCGACACGCCCAACGGCGCCGCCCTGCCCGACACCGGTGATCTGGCCACCGACCTGCGCGAGGTCATGCGCCTGACCGCCGCCGAGATGGCCTCACCGGAGATCCAGGCGTCCACCCGCGCCATGAACGTGGCCGTGCAGACCGACCCGGCCCTCGCCGAGGTCTACCGCGAACGCTACCTGGGTCCCGCCCTGGCCTCCGCGCGCGACCGGCTGGCCAGCGCCCGCGAGGCCGGGCAGGTCGCCGCCGACGCCGACCTGGAGGTGGCCGCCGAGGTCCTGTTCGGCGCGATCTACTACCGCTGGTCGCTGGGACTGGGCCCGCTGGACGACGCGTACGCCGACGCCGTGGTCCGGCTGGTGGCGTCCGGACTGCGCTGACGCCACGGCAGCAGCGCGACGGTGGCCAGCACGATCGCGCCCGCCACGGCCAGCGCGGCCCGCGTCCCCAGCAGCGTCGCCAGGACGCCGCCGGCGGCCATGAACAGCGGCTGCGCGAGCTTCGTGCTCACCGACCACGCCCCCAGCACCCGCGCGGTGTGCTCCCGCGCGATCGCCTTCAGCCGGACCGCGGCGAAAACCGGGTTGAAGACGCCCGCCGAGATCAGCAGGCCCGTCTCGGCGGCGATGACGACCACCAGACCCGCGGTCCCCTTGGGCGCCAGCGGCAGCACGAGCGTCCACAGTGTCCGCAGGACGCCGAGCGCGAGCAGCGTCCGCCGCTCGCCGAAGCGCCCGCTCAGGCGGCGCGCCAGCAGCGAGCCGAGGATCCCGCCGAGGCCGGGCACGCCGATCGCCAGCCCGAACTCGAAGGGCCCCAGCCCCAGGTCCCGCAACAGGAACACCGCCAGCAGCGGCGAGGTCATCATGATCCCGCCGCCGAACAGCAGCGAGTTCCACAGGAGACGGTGCAGCAGCGGGTCGGCGCCGATCCGCCGCCAGCCCTCGGCGACGCCCCGGTCACGCGCCCGCCGCCGCGGTGGCGCCGGTTCGGGCGTCCGCAGCCGTGTGACGCCCAGCGCCGACAGGAGATAGGACACCGCGTCGACCGCGATCGAGGCGGTGGCGCCGATCCAGCCGACCAGGAGACCGCCGACCGGCGGCCCGGCGGTGACGGCCGTCCACATTGTCGTCTCGAACCTCGCGTTGGCCGCGACCAGCTTCTCGGCCGGGACGACGTCGCGCAGGTGCGCGCCGCTGGCGGCGGCGAACACGATCGCGCCCGCCGTCCCGATGACGGCCACTGCGCACAACTGCGCATAGGTGAGCGCGTCCAGGGCCACGGCCGCCGGAACCGAGGCCAGCGCGGCGAAGCGGGCCAGATCCGCGGCGATCATCACCGGCCGCTTGCGCCGGAACTCCACCCACGGCCCGGCCGGGATCGCCAGCGCCGCGCCCGCCAGCGCGCCGAGCGCGGCCAGCAGCGAGATCTGGTAGGCCGGGGAGTCCAGCAGCAGGACCGCGATGAGCGGCAGCGCGCCGTGCCCTATCCAGGTCCCGGCTTCACTGGTGGCGTAGGCGATCCAGAGTCGCCGGAAGTCGGTGGGCACTCGGGGAGGCTACCGGTGCTCACCCGCCCTTGCAGCGCGGGTTGCCCGCGTCGGCGGGGCTGTCGCCGAAGCAGCCCACCGGCTGCTCCTCCTCCGGTCGCGGCTGCCACGCCGGTTTCGGGAACAGCAGCTCCACCGCCAGGGTCACCTTGTGGTTCACGTCCCGCCCGACCGGGACCGCCAGCCCGCAGGAGCAGGTGGCCATGGTGAGCACCAGCGGCCAGATCCAGGCGCGGCGGCGTCCGGCGCAGGCGAGCACGATCGCCAGCCCGGCGGCGGAGTAGAACCAGATGAGCGCGGTCGTCCCGAGTACCCGCTTGTTGGTGGTCTCGGCGGCGCGCATTTCCGGTGAGGTGCCGCCGCCCATGAAATGCCAGTCGGCCATCAACGCGCAGAGCGCGAGGAAGCCCGATCCGACCAGGCCGACGACCACCACACTGATCAGCCCGGCGGTTAAACCGCCCCCTCGTGTGTGCTGATTCGGTCGCATGACGTGAGTATGGACTAACACTGCTAGGGCTGTCTATCACCGTTAGGGCGATGGGCGGTAAGCCGATGGTATGCGCCCGGTCAGCGCCCGCGCCCAGGCTCTGCACATCGACCAGCGCACACGCCACCAGGGGAGCACGTCATGACCGGTAAGTCCGTCCTCATCTCCGGCGCCGGCATCGCCGGGCCCGCCCTCGCCCTCTGGCTCCACCGCCACGGCTTCGACGTGACCGTCGTCGAACGCGCCCCCGCCATCCGCGAGGGCGGCCAGGCCGTCGACTTCCGCGGCGCGGCCCACCTGGCGATCCTGGAGCGGACCGGCATCCTCGACGACGTCAAGGCCCTCCAGACCGGCGGATCCGAGCTGCGCGTGGTGGACGCCGAGGGCCGCGCCCGGCTGACCCTGCCGGAGTCCTTCACCGGCGGCGCGGTCGAGATCGAGCGCGGCAAGCTCGCCGATCTCCTCTACCGGCGCACCCGCGACCGCGTCGAGTACCTCTTCGGCGACTCCATCGCCGAGCTGACCGAGACCGCCGACGGCGTCGACGTCCGCTTCGAGGGCGGGACGCGGCGGCGCTTCGACCTGGTCGTCGGCGCCGACGGCCTGCACTCCAACGTCCGCCGCCTCGCCTTCGGGCCCGAGACGGACTTCGTGAAGCCCTCCGGCTACCACATCGCCCTCTACGAAGTCCCCGCCCACCTGGCCGTGCAGGGCGCCTCGGAGCTGTACAACCAGCCCGGACGCGGGATCTCCATCGGCGGCGGGGACGGCCGCGCGCACGCGATGTTCGTCTTCCACGGCGCCGAGGGCCCCGCCGACCACCGCGACACCGAGGCGCAGAAGCGGCTCGTCCGCGAGACCTTCACCGGCCTGCCGTGGAAGACCGCCGCCGCGCTGTCCGCATTGGACGAAGGCCGCGGCTTCTACTTCGACTCCATCTCGATGGTGAAGATGGACCGCTACAGCAAGGGCCGCGTCGTCCTCATCGGCGACGCCGGATACGGCGCGACCTGCGGCGGCATGGGCGCCGGGATGGGCCTGGTCGCCGCCTACGTCCTGGCCGGCGAACTGGCCGCCGCGGGCGGCGACCACACCGTCGCGTTCCCCGCCTACGAGGCCCAGATCCGCGGCTACGCCGTGGAATGCCAGAAGGTCGCGGGCAACGCCGGACTGTTCCTGGCGCCCCGGACCGCCCGCGGCATCAAGCTGCGCGACCGCCTGCACAAGATCCTCACCCGCCCGTTCTTCATCCGCTTCCTCGACAAGATGAGCCGCAAGGCCGCCGAGAGCATCGACCTCAAGGACTACGGGGTCGGGGTCTGACACGGGGAAGCGGGGCACCGGGACTGATCTCCAGCAGTCCGGTGCCCCGCTTCTATCGAGTTGAAGAAGGTCTAGGTGGCGATGTCCGGGACCATCGGCTCGGCCCGGACGGCGGGCCCGGCGGCCGGGATCGGGTTCGGCCGGGCCACCGCGCGGGGCTCGCCGCCATCGGCCGGGAGGTGGCCGATCGGTTCCCGCTCGCCGACGGGCGAAGCGCTCCCGGCGACGGCGTGGGCCGGGTTTCGCGTCCCGGCGGCCGGGAGGTCCCGGCCGTTCCCTGCCTGCGAGGCGGGACGGAATCCCTCCGCCGTCCACTGCGGACGGACCTTCGGGTCGCGGATCAGCGGGGCGCGGCCGGGGAAGGCGGGCTTCTCGGTGGCGCCGCGGGTCTCGGTGCGAGGCATGTCCGTGTCCTTTCGGTGCGAAGGGATTCCGTCGTCGTCGCGGCCCGCCTCAGGCGGCGGTGACCAGCTCCGGGTCCTGCTGGGGCGTCTCGTCCCCGGGCTGCTTCTTCTTGTCCCGCAGGACGATGACCGCCAGGATCGCGGCGGCCACGACCATCCCGGCACTGATCAGGAAGGTGGTGCCCTGCGCGGTGACGAAGGCCTCGCGAGCGGTGGCGATGAGCCCGGTGTCGCCGGTCTGGGCGGCCACCCCGAAGGCGTCGCCGATGGAGGCCTTCGCCTGCTCGGGCGCCGACTCCGGCATCGCGTCGGTGTATCCGGCGGTGAGCAGGCTGCCCAGGATCGCCACGCCGAGGGCCGCGCCGGCCTGCTGGATCGTGTCGTTCAGGGCCGAGCCGACACCGGCCTTCTCCGGCGGGATCTCGCCCATCAGGGAGCCGATCGCGGCGGGCATCGCGACACCGGAACCGGCGCCGATCAGGCCCATCGCCAGGGCGAGCGGCCAGAAGCCCTCACCGGCGTTGGCCAGGTAGATGAAGGCGCCGGCGATGGTCAGGAGGCCGACGAAGGTGAGGACGCGGTTGCCGACCTTGGCGCCGAGGGCCGCGCCGACACCGTTGAACACGAGGGCGGCGATGGCCAGCGGGATGAACGCCAGTCCGGCCTCGGTGGGGGTGTAGCCCATGACGAACTGGACGTACTGGGTCAGCACCAGCAGCAGGCCGCCGTTGCCGATCTGGACGAGGGTCAGCGCCAGCGAGCCACCGGCGAAGTTCCGCTTGCGGAACAGGTTCATCGGGACCATCGCGTTCGGGTTCTTGACCTGCCAGATGACGAAGGAGGTCAGCGCGACGATGGCGACACCGAAGGCGGCGAGGGTCGAGGCGCGGTCGAGGCCCTTGGGCATCTCGGTGATGGCCCAGGTCAGCGAGACCATGCCGATGACGGAGAGGATCGCGCCGAGCACGTCGGGCTTACCGGCGGGGGCCTTGGACTCCGGCATCCACACGAGGGCGGCGGCGATGGCGATCGCGGCGATCGGCACGTTGATCAGGAAGACCGCGCCCCACCAGAAGTGGGCGATGATGGCGCCACCGGCGACGGGACCGCCGATCAGGCCGACCATGGAGACCGCGCCCCAGGCCGACATGGCCTTGCGCCGCTCGTCCTCCTCGAACACCGTGATCAGGATCGACAGGGTGGACGGCATCACCAGCGCGCCGCCGACGCCCATGAGGGTGCGGGCCGCGATCAGCTGCTCGGGGTTCTTGGAGAAGGCCGCGGCCAGTGACGCCAGCCCGAACACCACCAGGCCGATGATCATCAGCTTGCGGCGCCCGAACCGGTCGCCCAGGCTCCCGGAGGTGAGCAGAAGGCCGGCGAAGACCAGGATGTAGGAGGCGATGATCCACTGGATCTCCTGGGCGGTGGCGCCCAGGTCCTCGGTGAGGGGCGGGATCGCCACGTTCAGGGCCATGTTGTCCACGACCAGGACGAGGGTGGCCAGCATGAGGACGACGAGGATCAGCCACCGCTTGGGGTGTCTCACCACCGCTGCGACTTCGGACATGAGGGGGACTCCTTCAACTCGATGCGCACATCGTTCGAAAGATGCGAACGGCGTGCGCTGCTGATGGAGAACGTACGCGTTGCGAACGCTGTACGCAAGTGGCATACGCCGTTCCCAACTTGCGCACGCCCTTCGCAAACGCGCTGACCTGGCCTAACGTCGCGCAAAATTCTTCGTAGACGCAGACGATGTGCGCATCTGCGAACGATGTGCGCTAGGATGAACACGTGTAACCACGCGAAGGAGCCGATATGAGCGACACCGTGCCGTCCGTCTGGACGACCCCCGGCAAGCGGCCCAAGCCCGCCCTGACCAGGGAGCAGATCCTCGCCAAGACGATCGAGATCCTGGACGCCGAAGGCATCGAGGCCCTCTCCATGCGGCGCCTGGGCGCCGAGCTGAACGCCGGGGCGACCTCCATGTACCGCCACGTGGCGAACAAGGAGCAGCTGCTGGAGCTGGCCGTCGACGAGGTCTACGGCGAGGTCGTCGTCCCCAGGCTCACCGACCCGGCCCAGTGGCGCGACGGCATGCGCGCCATGGCCCACAGCATCCGCGCGGCCCTGCTGAAGCACCGCTGGATGGTGTCGCTGCTCGGCGAGTCCGGCGTGGCGCACCTGGGCCCCAACCTCATGCGCATCGGCAACGACGTCCTCGGCCTCTTCGAGGACTCCGGCTTCAAGCTCCTGGAGGCCGACCGCCTGCTCAAGGTGGTGAACTGCTACGTCATCGGCAACGCCATCGCCGAGGCCGCCTGGCTCAACAGCATCGCCCGCAGCGGCATGACCCCGGAGGAGTGGATCGCCAGCATGTGGCCGGCCGCACGCGAGGCCGCCCGGGCCTACCCGAACCTGAACCGCCTCTACTCCGCCCAGGAGGAGCAGACCGTCGCGCCCGACTCCCTCGACTACGGCAGCATCGTCGCCGAGTTCGACTGGGGACTCGAACGGGTCCTGGACGGCCTCGCCCTGCGCCTGTGAGGGGGCGCGAAAGCGGCGGACCCGTATCGGATCCGCCGCCGTCGTCGTTAGATCTAGGAGCGCATGCTCTCCACCGCGCCCGGTCCCAGCGGAGACCAGCCCAGCTCGGCACGCGCCTTCGCACCCGACACGACCTGGTTCAGCCCCAGCGCCTCGGCGAACGCCTCCCCGACCACCGCCGCGGCCTCTTCCTGCGTCCACACCTCCGTCGGCGCGCCGGTCGCCGCCGCGAGGTCGGCGACGAGCACCGACTCCTCGCCGACGCCGTGGTACAGCGAACCGGCCTTGGCGCCGGTCACGGCCAGCGTGAACAGCGCGGCCAGGTCGTCCACGTGCACCATCGGCCAGCGCGTGTTCTCGCCGACGTGGCGGGCCACGCCCTGCTCCTTCGCCCAGCCGATCATCATCCCGGGGATGCCACCACCGTTGCCGTGCACGATGCCGGGACGGATCACGGCGGTGCGCACGTCGCGCGACGCGGCGTCCAGGACTCGCTGCTCGACGCGCGGGCGGTAGCCCACGATCGCGATCGCGTTGGTGGGGGCGTCCTCGTCCAGCGCGTCATCGCCGGTCTCGCCCAGAACCCAGATACCGGAGGTGTAGACGTAGGCGCGGCCACTGCCCGCCAGGCTCTCCACGATGGCGTCGGTCGCGGCGTGGTCGGCGTCCTCGTCGCCGGTGGGCGGCGCGATGTTGATGACGGCGTCGATGTCACCGGTGATCGCCGCGCGCAGCGACGCCGGATCGGTCAGGTCCCCGGCCACCGACGGCAGGTTCGCGGCCTCGCCCGAGCGGGTGAAGGCGACGACCTCGTGCCCCTCGGCCAGCAGGCGGTTCACGGTCGCCGAGCCGATGTAACCGGTGGCGCCAAGAACAAGAATCTTCATCATGTGCTCCTCTTAGTGACTTCGTGCTGGAGAAGTCTGCGATATCGGGAGCCGCATCGGATCTGTCAGATGACCGGGTTCATAGACGGATCACGTGACCGGCGACCGGCGCGCCTTCGCCGGTTGCACGGCAGGGTTCAGTCCGGGCGGTGCCGCCGAGCCCCACCCACCCAACCGATTCCCCTCACGACCAGCGCCGAACGAGGCCGCGTCCACCCCACCAGCCGGATCCAGGCAGCCACGGCCCGGCCACCGAACCGAACCCGGCACCCTCACCGGGTCACACCGCCAGGTTCAGCCCCACCAGCGCCACCGGACGCCCCGCCGCCCTACCCATCTCCCCCTCACCACCAGCACCTAACGAGGCCGCATCCAACCCAGCAGCCCGATCCGGGCAGCCACAGCCCGGCCCCAGCCGACCCCACCCTCACCGGGTCACACCGCCAGGTTCAACCCCGCCAGCGCCGCCCGCGAGGCCACGCCGAGCTTGGCGTAGGCGTTCGACAGGTGGTAGCCGACCGTGCGGGGGCTCAGGAACAGCCGCGCGCCGATGTCGCGGTTCGTCATGCCCGTGGCCGCCAGGCGCACCACCTGCGTCTCCTGCGCCGTCAGCCGCGCCACCGGCGCGGGCGCGGGTGCCTCGGAGGTGTCCCCGGCCGCGCGCAGCTCGGCCCGCGCGCGCTCAGCCCACGGCCGGGCCCGCTCGAAGCCCGCCAGCGCCGCCGACAATGCCGTCCGGGCGTCTCCCCGCCGCTTCGCCCGCCGCAGCCACTCGCCGTACAGCAGCCGCGTCCGGGCCAGCTCGAACGGGCGCCCGTCGCCCTGGTGGGCGGCGATCGCGTCCACGTACAGGCTCTCCTCGCCGCTCAGCAGGGCCCGGCAGCGCAGCTCGACCGCCTTCGCCCAGCGCGCGCCCGTGGCGTCCGCCCACTCGGCGAACCGCGCCGCCGCGACCGCCGCCTCCTCGTGCCGCCCCACTCTCGTGGCCGCCTCCACCAGCTCCGGCAGGGCGTGCAGCGCGATCAGCGTGTGCCGGTACGGGCCGCCGGTGACCTCGGCGAACCGGCCCGCCGCCGCGTCGAAGCGGCCCGCGCCCAGCTCCAGCATCCCGGCCGCGTAACCGCGCCAGGGCGCGCTCGTTATGAGAATTACCCCGGCCTCTTCCTCTACCGTCTCACCGTCCAGCGCGGCCAGCGCCGCCAGCAACCCGCCGAACGTGGCGGTCAGGTGATCGCAACCGGTGTCCCGCGCGATCGCGACGCCCTCCATGGCCGTGGCGTGCGCGTCGTGGTGGCGGCCCAGGAACATCAGGCACCGCGCCTCCCGCAGCAGCACCCGCGGGAGGACCCCGATGGCGCCCTGCTCCCGGCACTCCAGGTCCAGCCGCACGACCCGCTCGTGGACGGCGGCGTACTCGCCGAGCAGCAGGTCCCAGCCCTGCAGCAGCACATGATCGGCCAGGCACCGCTCGTCCCGGGTCGCCTCGACGCCCTCGGCGAACTCGCGAATGGCCACCGCGCCCTCGCGCAACTCGCCGACGGCGTGCGCGCGCATGCCCTCCGCACCCCGCGCGAGCGGCCCCGCCAGCTCCAGCCCACCCAGCCGGGCGGCGGTGTCGGTCACCGCCGCCGCCGGATCGGCGTCGTCCCACGCCGCCATCATCGCCTTCACCAGCCGCAACGGCGTCGGCGCGGCCAGCGCGGCGTCCACGAACAGCGCCCTGGCCGCCTCCGGGCGTCCCCGCGTGTGCTCCAGGTCGGCGCGCGCCTCGGCGATCCTGGCCCGCCCGGCGCGGTCCCGGACCAGACCCGCCGCCGTCTCGGCCAGCGTGATGCCCCGGTCGATGTCCCCCGCGTCCCCGGCGGCCACCGCCGCCGCCGCGAGCCTGCGTCCCCGCGCCCGGTCGTCCGGCGACAGCGCCGCCGCCCGCTCATATGCCGCCGCGACCGCCGCCCGCCCACCCCTGGCCCGGCACAGCTCGGCCCGCCGCTCCAGCTCCACCGCCAGCTCCTCGTCGTGCCCCGGCGTCGCCGCCGCGCGATGCCACACCCGCCGCGCTTCGTCCCGCGTCACCTCGGCCAGCGCCGCGTGCGCCGCCACCCGCTCGGCGAGCGGCACCCGGTAGGCGGCCTCCCGCACCAGCGGGTGCCGAAACTCCAGCCGCCCGCCGACCACCCGCACCAGTCCCGCCGCCTCCGCCGGCGCCAGATCCTCGGCCACGGCCCGCCCCACCCGCACCGCCGCCTCCAGCACCAGCCCCAGGTCCCCCGTGTCCTCGGCCGCCGCGACCGTCAAGATCACCCGCGTCGCCTCCGGCAGCCTCGCCAGCCGCTCGTCGTAGACCCGCCGCACGTCCCCGCCCGCGAGCTCCACCAGCGCCAGCGGATTCCCCTCCGCCGCCCGCAGCAACCTTCGCCGCTCACTGGCCGCCAGCCCCGGCGCGACGTCCATGAGCACCTCCGCGCCCACCACGTCCGGCAGCCCCCCGAGCCGCACCTCCGGCAAACCCCCCAAACCCTCACCCCGCGTCGCGAAAACCACCGCGACGCGCTCCGCCCCCAGCCGCCGCGCCGCGAACACCAGCGCGTCCGCCGACTCCCGGTCCAGCCAGTGCGCGTCATCGACCAGCACCAGCACCGGCCCGTCCTCGGCCACATCCCCCAGCAGCGTCAGCACCGACGCCCCCACCAGGAACGCCTCCCCCTCACCCTCACCCCGCACCGCCGCCCGCAACGCGCTCGCCTGCCGCCCCGGCAACGCCGGGACCCGGCGCAGCACCTCCCGCAGCACGACCTGCAGCCCCGCGTACGCCAGCGCCGCCTCCGACTCCACCCCCGCCCCACGCAACACCCGCACCCCGTCGCTCCCCGCGACGACGTCCAGCAGGGCCGTCTTCCCGACCCCCGCCTCCCCACGCACGACCAACGCACCACCCCGCCCCGCGACGGCCCCCTCGACCAGCCCCCGCAGAACCCCGACCTCACCCGCACGTCCCCTAAGCACGTCGCCAGACCCTACTCCCAGAGCGATAGTCGATGTACGGCCCGCGAGAGGTGACGGTAAGCTCACGAGCCGACGGGCCTCTAGCTCAATGGCAGAGCTGCGGACTTTTAATCCGTAGGTTCAGGGTTCGAGTCCCTGGGGGCCCACCACGGCACCACCCGTCACGCAGGCCGCTGACCTGCGATGACATCCGGTCACAGGCCACCCGCGGGTGGCCTGTGACCGGTTTGAGGGGCGTTAGAGCTGCGGTTTTCTGCTCGCGTGCTGCTCAATAGTCAAAGCCCGTGCTGGTCCCTTGTGGGACCAGGCCGCCCGTGACCGGGTTTCCCGCAGACAGACCGGGCGGCGCGAGGAGTCCCTGGAGCACTCCACCCGGGCGGGCGCCGACGGGCGCCGGGAACCTGGCCGCGATCCCCTGGATCGGCGGGCTGAGCTTGCCGCGGATCTGGGATACCTGCCACCGGCGCTTGGGCAGGCAACGGCGTACATGATCGACCGCGGCCTGGGCTGCACGGCCTACCGAGAACGCTTCGCCGCCCGCCACCACCGCCTCGCCGAGCTCTTTCCCGATGACACCCGACCCGATGACTACAACGCGACTGTTGCAACGACCTGGTCGCTGTCGATTGGCCGCCGACGCCCTGGAACCACCTGGCATGGCCGGTGTGGTGCTACGGGAGGCGAGCCTGCTCGACCCCAACGGCATCCCTCTCAACCTGCTGGCCACCGACACCGCCGCATTGCACGTCAACAGCAACAATGTGTTGATCAACGCTGAGGCTCACCCAGTCCTCTTCCAGGCAGGCGACGCCACCGGCGCAGCCCACGCTTTTGAGGAACTCCTTCCCAACCACCTGCGCTTGCTGGGCCCCGACCACCCCAACACCCTCACCACCCGCAACAACCTCGCCTACTGACGCAAGCAGGAATCCGAAGAATAGGCGTGTCATCCACACATCCTCAGCGGCCGAAAACGCGCCACTGGGCACCAGAAAACCTGGTTTCCATCCCCGTAGGGCCACCCGTACACCGGGTGATCCTGGCAATCACGCCGAACACCGGAACGCCGGCTGCTCGGTGGCTGCTCGCCGTACCTAATCGACTCCGGGACGCAGGATTGAAGAACGGCATGGATCAACACGAGCCGGGCCGGAGATCAAGACCGTCAGCCGTCAATCGGCATTCGTGAATGCCCACGGGACCGGCCCGAGCCGACTCGTCTCCCGGCCGGCCTGTCGCCCCGCGGCACGTACCCATCTCCCAGCCACACGAACCCGCCGGGCCGATGCTCTTGGCCATCACCGGTGACTGCGACTCCCCCACCGGTCGGCGTCGGGCCTCCAGGTGCGTGCCCCTCGACAGCGGCGGGACCGGTGGCGGTGTCATGGTCAACGCCGGCGGCCACACGGCACATGGCCGCCTGGAGCATCTGACGCCTGACGATCTCGCCGCGATCCTGACGCCCCCCAATCCTCCGGCGAGACCTGGGGCCGAGGAGCCCGCGACCCCGCCGGATCTGTCCACGCCGACCGTCGATGCGGTGAAGCCGACCACCGGCCTGCGTGCCCGGTTCGGCGAGCTTCTCGCTCTGCGCGCCGAGACCCACCCGCCGGACCCCGGTGCGCCCGGCCACAGGTCCGAGTAGGAAACGAGTAGTGCGTCGGGGCAGGATCGCGGAACGGGACGGGCCCGTGTGCTCGCAAAGATGGGATGATGATGAAGCGTCCGGCTCTCTATGGCGCGCTCTTGGCGGTTGTGGTCCTGGCCTTGTTCGGCCTCGTGGGCGGCTTGGCCACGGTGCAATCCGGGGACGACCCAGGCGTCCAGCAGAACAATCCCCCCACCACACCCGGTGGCGACATGCCCTGACGGGCAGTCCGGACATGTCGGAAACTCAGCGCGGAGGCGTCGACTCCGACGATGCCCAGGCCGCCCGCCGAACCTTCAGGTTCGCCATCTCCTTCCTGGCGGTGCTCCTCGCGGCCTCCGTGGCGGTGCAGTTCACCGGTGCGTACGGGAGTGGGGCGCGAGTTGTTTGGCGGCAGATCTGGCCTCAGTCATGGCCGTTCTTCGGTACCGCATCGGTCGCTCCGGTGCTGCTCGCGTATCAGATCCAGGAGGATGGCACCCTGACGCTCTTGACCGAACGGGAAGCCACGACGGCGGAGCTGTGGGGACTGCGGAGAGGAAGCTACGCTCACCGCGCCGAGATCGCGCTGATCAGTTCGTCGGTGCCGGACGACCGGTGGATCATGTGCAAGGCGGACGATGATCTCTGCGTGGAGGAGATCACGAGCGCCGATCCGGTCTGGTCCACGAATCTCTACGCCGAGCCAAGCCTTTGCGGCCACGTCGCGTTGCTGCGCGTTCGTCCCGGCAAGGCCGATGTGAGCGACTCGGCGAGTCTGCATGCCAGAGTCCTCCAGGGCGTGGTCCTTGAACTGAAGTGCGGTCACCAGTGAGCCTGATCGCCCGGGTATGGCGGTCGGTGGAAGGCCCGCTGATCGACTTCGATCCCCGTACCACCCCGATGGCACTGGGCAGATCCGGTCTCGGTCTGGCGAGCCTCATTCTGCTGCTGGCCAATCCGGATCACGTACTCTTCGCGCCGACCCCCCGGGCCCCGAGCGGGATCTCCTGCTCGGGGCCGGGCTCGGTGGCGCTCTGGTGCCTGTCCGAGGCCGCCGCCGTGTCCCCCGTCGTGCCACGGTCGATCGCGGTGGTCGTGCTCGTCTTGGTGGTCGTGGGGTACAGGCCACGCTGGACGGCGGTGCCTCACTGGTATGTCGCCTTCAGCCTGGCGACCGGGCTCTCGATGCCGAATGGAGGTGAGAACGTCGTTCAGGTCGTCAGCATGCTCCTGGTTCCGATCTGCCTGAGCGACGATCGTGCGTGGCACTGGGTCTCCCCGTCCACGCCGCTCCCCGGACGCGCCCGCGGAGCCGCCTACGCGGCGTTCCTGGGACTTCGCGCCCAGACCTCGATCATCTATCTGTCCACCGCGATCTCAAAGCTCACCAACGCCGATTGGCGGTCCGGAACTGCGATGACCGTCATCGTGCACGACCCGATGCTCGGCTTCCCGCAGGCGGTCACGAGTCGGCTCGAATCTCTGTCCTGGTGGCCCATGCTGGCGGCCGTGATCACCTGGGGAACGGTTCTGGCCGAGGGGGCCATCGCCCTTCTCCTCTGGGGAACGCGTAGATCCCGCTTGGTGGCCTTCGGGGCCGGGACCGGCCTGCATTTGGGGATCTTGGCCCTCATGGGCATCGCCGGTTTCGAGTTGGCGATGCTATCCCTGCTGATTCTCGTCATCCTCGGGCACCGGGCTCCGAGTAGGCCGCCTAAGAAATCCCGTTCCCACCCTGAAGCGAAGGTGTCCGGCAATGCTGTTTGACGTCGAACGCGTCGACCCGTACGGCCTCTCCGATCGTGATATCGACGGCTACTGTGCACTCGTCGCGGCGTCGTTCCCCATCGATCAGCCGTACTCCCAGCTACCCGCCCGGGCGGCGATGATCGAGAACATCCGGCCTGAGGTTCCCGCCGCGGAGAACTCCATCTGGTTCGCCCGTTGGGAAACGCGGGTGATCGGATACGCGAAGGTCGAGCCTCTCACCGGAGTGAACGCATCGATCGTGCAGATCATGGTGCGCGTTCATCCGGAGTTCCGCAGGCGGGGCGTGGGCACGGCCCTCATGCGCGGATGTTCCGTCCACCTGGGCGACGGGGGACGCACCAAGGTCACCGGCGCCGCCGACGAGGGCAGCCCGGGCGAGGCATGGGCGAACGCCCTGGGCTTCGAGGTGACGGCGGGCTACCGGAAACAGCGGCTGGACGTGCCCATCGCCGACCAGAAGTTGTGGGACGTCCCGCAGGTCCCGGGCTTCGTTCTGCGTGGCTGGAGCCGGGAGGCTCCCGAAGAGCTGCTCGCCGCGTACGCACTGGCCAGAAACGCCATCCACGACCGTCCGAAGACGGACAGCTATGACGCACCCCGCTGGACCGCCGACGAGATCCGCGACGACGAGCGGGAACAGCGCGAGCTCGGTATCGAGCGGCACGTACTCGCCGCCGTGGAGGAGCACACAGGGATGGTCGCGGGGTTGACGATCATGGAGTTCCTCCCCGCACGTCCCGAACTCGGCATGCAGCGAGACACGGCCGTCCTTGAGCGGTACCGCGGCAAAGGACTGGGTCTGTGGCTGAAGGCGACCATGCTCACGCACCTGACGCGGGACCGCGGCGACCTGGCCACCGTGATCACCTCGACGTCTCGGGAGAACACGCACATGGCGCGCATCAACACCGCGCTCGGCTTCAGTGAGCCGGCAACGCTGCTGGTATTCGAACAGTCCATCGAGAGCGCGGTCGTCAGGGTGCTGAGTTGACGTGACGGCAGCCGGTCAGGACCGCCCCCGGACGCAGCGTTGACAGTGGACGGTCTCTTCCCCGGCGTCGAGATGCCGGCGAGCGGCGGTCACGCTGGCACGTTCTCCGGGATGGTCGGCGATTACCTGAAGCCACCTCCTCCTGGCGGCGAAGTGATCGCCGCGGGCTCGGTCGACGTGCGCCAGACCCTCGATCGCGCGAGCCACCTGAGGGTTCAGACCGCGTGATCTCGCCAGTTTCAAGGCCTCTGTGAAGACCGTTTCAGCGACCTTCACGGCCTCGGTGGCCAGATGCGTTTCACCGAGGGCATTGAGCGCCATGCACTCGATCTCGGAGAGTTTCATCCGCCGGGCCCGATCAAGGGCGTCGCGGCCGTGCTGCAGAGCGAGCCCGTTGTCTCCTAGCGACCGGTGGACTTCCGAGAGCACCGCGTGCACGGTCGGGATCAGCTCGTCATCGCGGGCCTCCTCGCTCGCCAGCAGTGCGCGTTCCAGCTTGAGCGCGGCGTCCGACGTCCGTCCCATGAGCTGGTAGGAGAATCCGACGTTGAACAGAAGGACGGCCTCGCCCTTCAACGTCATGGGAGCGTCGACGATCGAACGCAGCTGGTCGAAGTACTCCAGGGCTTCGTCGAAGCGCCCCAGGTCGCGGCAGGCCACACCGCAGCCGTTCGCCAGAATCCGCAGTTCACGTGTGCGGCCGAGCTCAAGGGCCTGCGCGAGGGAGTCCGAGAAGAGCCGGTACGCCTCCTCCGCGCGGCCGAGATAGAGCCGCAGGACGCCCAGCTCGATTGACAGCTGGATGCTCCAGTCCGGTCGGTCCTCGGCCGCGCTGATCTCGACCGCCTCGCTGAACAGCGACTCCGCCAACTCCGGGGACATGCCCCGGTCCCGGGCGATGCACGCCAAGGCCGCGATCGACGCGACCTCACCGTGGCGGTTGCCTGCGGTGCGCGCCGCCGCCAAGGCGCGGGTGTAGAGACCTTCGGCGTCCGAACCGTAGTTGAAGCTGCGGAGGTAGGGCATCATCGCGCAGGGGATCTGCCAGGCGTGGGTGAGCGGGCCGTTGTCGGCCGCGTACCGACTGGCGACGACGAGGGTCTCATGGTCGACGGCGAGCAGGTTGTACCCATCGAGGTCCGCGGGTGGCGGCCCCAGGTCTTCGACGGTGTGTGTGATGTCCGGCGTGAAGACGAATGGTTCAACGGCCTTGGGCTGGCACAAGGTGTGGGTCAGATGCAGCAGCTGATCCAGCAGCCGGTGCAGCGCGGTCCGCTGTGTCTCGACCGAGTCGTGTTCCTCCAGCAGCGCCGTGGCGCAGTCCCGGACAAGGTCGTGGAAAGCGTAGCGGCCGGGCGCGCGTTCGAGCAGCAGGCTGTGCTGGAAGAGCAGATCGAGGCAGGTCTCCGCCTCGTCCATGTGCATACCGCACAGCGCTGCCACCGACGGAGCGGCGAAGGTGGGTCCCGGGTACAGCGGCAGGAGCCGGAACATGCGTTTGGCGGCTTCGGGCAGGTAGTCATAGGACAACTTGAGGACGGCCATCACGTCCCGATCGCCGATGTTCAGGAAGCGGACGCGTTGCCGCCGGGTCTTGAGGCGGCTCAGGAGGTCGGCCATCGTCCACGACTCCCGGTCGCGGAATCGCGCGGCGGCGATGCGGATCGCCAGCGGAAGTCCCCCGCACAGTTCGACGACACGGCGCACCGCAGCGGGGTCCTGTGCCGTTCGCGTCGCGCCCGCGATGCGCACGAAGAGCTCGGCCGCGTCCGCTGTCGGGAGGACGTCAAGGGAAAGCGGCACCGTGCCTTCCAACGCGGTGAGCCGTCGCCTGCTGGTGATCAGCACCAGAATGCTCGGCGATCCCGGGATGAGCGGCCGGACCTGCGCTTCGTCCCTGGCGTTGTCGAGGACGATCAGGGCTCTCCGACCGGCCATCCGCGTCCGCCAGAGCCGCTCCCTGGCCGTCGGCTCCGAGGGCACCAGTTCGGCGGGTATACCCGTCTCTCGCAGCAGATCCTCCAGTGCCTGCTCGGGGCTGACGGGTGCGCGGCCGAGACTGAATCCCTGCAGGTCCTGGAAGTAGTGACCGTCGGGGAACTCCTCGGCGAGAAGGTGGGCGAGATGCACTGCGAGGGTGGTCTTCCCGAGGCCTCCCATGCCGTCGATCGCGGAGATCACCAGCGCCGAAGAGGCCGATCCCGCCACGCTCTCCCGCAGCTTGGTCACCTCGACGGAGCGGCCGGTGAACTCCTGGACGTCGCGGGGAAGGAAGCTTCCCACTCGCCAGGGAACGTCGGCGGTCGCACCTGCGGGTTCCTCACCCGGGTGCGGGCTCTCCTCACCGCGCAGGATACGGGTGTGCAGCTCACGGAGGTGCGAACCGGGGTCGGCGCCGAGTTCCGTGGCGAGGTGGCCGCGGAGGTCCTCGTATACCGCCAATGCCTCGGCCTGCCGTCCGGAGCGGCTGAGCGCGAGCATGAGGCTCGCGCGGAGAGACTCCCGCAGCGGATGCTCACCGGTGAGCCGGATCAGGTCGCTCACCAGCGAACCGGATTCCCCAAGACGCAGCCGCAGGGTCATCAGGAGCTCCTCGGCGCTCAGCCGCTCTTCGCCGAGCTGACCGGCGGTCCCCCGCGGGTACGGGCCGTCGAGGCCCTCCAGCATCGGACCGCGCCAGAGTTCGAGGGCCGCGTGGAGCGTGCGGACGGCCTCACCCAGATCGTCGCGCGCCTCCAGAATGCGGGCCATGCTCACCCGCTCGCGGAATACGTGAAGATCGAGCGCGTTCTCGGGGGCACACATCAGGTAACCCGCATTCACCCTGACGATCTCGGCGTCGGGCAGGGGGGCCAGCGCCCGCCGGAGACCGCCGATCGCGTTGTGGACCTGCTGTTTGACCGACCGCGGGGGCTCCTCCCAGAGCGCGTCGATGATCCGTTCCAGAGACGTGGTCGCGCCCAGATTCAACAGCAACAGCGCGAGCAGTTTGTGCTGCCTGCGCCCGCCGATGTTCAGCCGACGGCCATCGGCCACGGCCTCTAGTGGACCGAGTACCCGCAAAGGCGGCGATGTGTGGAGATCATGAGCCTGTTTGATCGGCATGTGCTCTGCTCTTCCTCCCACCGAGCGGCCGCTCCCTCATACGCGCACGCGTGCCCACCGCCGTGTCCGGCCGAGGCGGGCAGCCGCTCGGTGACAGGCGGTTCACACCGGCAGCGGCCACGGTGAAGGTCACCGCGCCGAACAGAACCGGCGAGTTTGTCTACGCGCGCGCGACCGGGCACGAGGTCGCACTGGTACCGACGATGTTTCGGGTGCCGCTCACCAGTGGGTGGGAACGATACGGCGCTGGGCACCGACTCGCCGTGGGCGGACACATCGTGGCCGCCTTCCCCGCCCGGCGTGCCCCGTGAATGACCGGCCATGGGCCGAGGGAACCCTCGAACCGGACATGATCATCCGACCGGGCGGCGCCGAGTAGTGAACGGATCATTCGAGAGTAGGGCGGTTCGTCAAGCTTTGGTCACCGACCCCGGGTCGGCGCGAGGCTCCCGCTCGGCGAACGGAGGATGAGGAATGGACGGTGCACCCCACACGATCGGCTCGCTGGTCCGGGACCGGCGGCTGGCCCTGGGCACGAGCCAGCGAAAACTCGCCGCGACCACCGGCCTCAGCCTCGGCATGATCCGCGATCTGGAGCAGGGCCGCACACGACGTCCCTACGGGTCGTCTCTTCGCCGGCTCTCCTCGGCGCTCAGTCTCGATCTCGTGCCTGCGGAACACGCGGTCGCCATGCCTTCGTCCACCAACGGGGCGGAGCCGCCAGTGCGGGTTTCGATCCTCGGTGTGCTGGAGGTCCAGGTCAACGGCATGGCCGTCCACATCGGCATCGGGAAGGTACGGACTTTGATCGCGCGGCTGGCGGTGAGCGTGGGCACCGTGATCGGCCGTGCCGCCCTCGTGGATCTGCTCTGGGGGGACGCTCCACCGCCCGGCGCCGAGAACCGGGCCGTCGAATACGTCCGGCGGGCGGGTGAACTCCTGTCGCCCATGGCAGGCACCGGGAGACGCGCGCCGACAGCGGGACCGATCGAGCGCGTCGGCCGAGGCTACCGGCTACGCGCCGACCAGTGCGTGCGCGACTCTGACGAGTTCGTGGCACTCTGCGAGCGCGGCCGTGTGCTGCTGGACGCCGACAGGCACCATGAGGCCGCCGAGCTTCTCGATGGCGCCCTTCGGCTGTGGCGGGACGAGGCGCTCCCGGAGATCGAGACGCTGACCGGCCATCCGGAGGTGCTCAAGCTGTCGCGGCTCCGCTGCTCGGCCGTCCAGAGCCTGGCCACCTCGCTATCCGCCCTGGAGCGCTTCGACGAGGCCCTCGTTCATCTGGAGTCGGCGGCGGCGCGTGACCCCTTCGACGAGTCCGTTCAGTCGTTGCTGCTGCTCACCCTCGCGCGCAGCGGTCGCCAATCCGAAGCGCTCGTGCGCTATCGGAGCTTCTGCGGGCTGCTCTCCCGCGAACTCGGAGTCCGCCCGACCCGTGAACTCGCCGACACCCATCGACGCATCCTGACTCAGCGGATCGGACCGGCTTCGCAGGCTCGCTGATGGGCGGCCCGCGGTCTCACCCGGTGCCGGTCTCGACCTGATCGTTCTCGGCGGCCGGTTGAGATCGGAGGTGGCGGCGTGCCAGCAGAAAGGTGGCGCAGCACAGGCCCAGCAGCGCTGCGCTGACCCAGAACGACGGGCGGATCCCACCGAGGAAGACCACCGCGCCGCCCAGGACCGGCCCGATCGCGCTGCCCATCTGCTGCGCCGAGTTCTGCAGTCCCATCGCCGAGCCGCGCAGGCCGCTGGGGACCACGGCGGCCAGGTACATCACGATCAGCGTCATCGCTTCGCATTGCACGGCCGAGTACAGCAGGTAGACCGTCGCGATCGACGGGGTTCCCTGCATGAGGCCCAGGACTGCCAGCAGGATCCCGCTGGTGACGAAGACCGCTGGTACCAGACGGGCGTAGCCACCGCGATCGGCCAGCCAGCCCCACGCCATGCCGAGCGCCAGCGCGATCAGGGCCGAGAGGCTCTGCAGGACGCCGAAGTTCCGCGCGACATTCTGCGCGTCGGACTCCGCCAGTCCCAGCAGCAGCGGAAGCGTGATGCTCAGCATGCTGGTGGCGGCGACGGTGACCATGGTCAGAGTGAGCGCCACATAGCCCTCGCGTCCCAGTCTGGGGAGCAGCGGCATCGGTTCAGTTCGCTCACGGTTTCGCGGCTTGCGCTCTTCTTTGAGCGGCAGTACCACCAGGCCCGCGCCGACGGTGATCACCGAGGCCGCCAGGAAGGCTTCGGTGAAGCCTGCGTAGGCGACGAGCAGGCCGCCGAGGGCCGGGCCGAGCAGGCCGCCGGCGTTGCGGGCCACTGACAGGCCGGTCAACGCCCGCCCGAGCCGCTCCGGTGGGGTGACTCTGGTGGCCAGGGTGAAGGCCGCCGGGGTGTACCCGGCTACCAGGCCGTTCAGGATGCGCACCGCGATCACGAGGGCCACCGTCTGCGCGAGCGGGAACAGGGCGTAGACGATCGCCAGCCCGAACGCCGAGCGCAGCATCATCGGGCGCGCGCCGAAGCGGTCGGTGAGGCGGCCCCAGATTGGACTCGACAGGCTACTGACCAGGAAGGACGCACCGAGTGCCACTCCGGCCAGGGCGAAGTCGCCGGAACCGGCGACGTGGATGACGTACAGCGGCACGACCGGCAGCATGAGGAAGAAGCTGGTCGAGCTGAGCAGTGTGCCGGTCGCCAGGAGGAATGGCCCGAAGCGGGAGGCGGGCCGCGGACGATCGGAGCTCATGTGGTGGTCTCTCGTGTGTGGGTGGTCACGAAGTCGGCGACGAGCTGATTCCGGACGGCCCGGTTGGCGGAGGAGGCGAAGCGGTGCCCTTCGTCCGGGAACTCGCGCAGGGTGACATCGCCTCCGGCTTCTCCGATCACCCGGGCCATCTCCCGGGACTGTGTGACGGGCACCCGCACGTCGAGCGCTCCGTGCACCAGCAGCAGCGGCGAGGTGATCTTCGCGGCGGCGTTCAAGGGTGACATCTCGGCCATCCGCGCGCCGTCTCGTTCCGCGGAACCGTAGGCGAGCTCTCGCTGCGCGCGGCGATGTGGCCGCGTTTGATCCAGATAGGACAGTGGATCGCTCACTCCCGAGACGGCCACTCCGGCGGCCCACAGTTGCGGTTGATGGGCGAGAGCCAGCAGGACCTGGTAGGCGCCGAACGACGCACCGACGAGAACCGCTCGCCGGGGATCTGCGCCCCGCTGTTCGAGCGTGGAGTGCACCGCCTCTAGATCGAGCAGGACGTCGAAGTTCTTCACGCCGTCATCGAGGGAGCTGTAGTGCATGCCGAAGCCTATCGATCCGCGCAGATCGGCTGCAAAGACGGCGATCCCCCGCTGATGGAACAACTCGAACATCTGCTCGTCCTGGAGGAGCCACTGCTGTTCTGGGCCTCCGTGCAGCGCCACGACGGCCGGTGCCGGCCTGCCGTCGCCACGTTCCTCGCCGGGAAACCAGTCGAGCACCGGCACCCGCACGGAGTCGGCCGCTGCCACGTGGAAGCGTTCGGGTCGCCAGGTCCGGTCGATGCCGGCCTCTGGTGTGAGCGAGCGTGGCTCTCTTTCCGGGGCGATCGCCCATACCGCCGATGGGAGACCGGGTGCGGTGAAGGTGACGCGCAATTCGTCTCCGGGGCCCAGCTCTGGACGCCGGACGACCGTGGCCAGGCCGTGCCCTGGAAGAGCCAGCGGGATCGGGTGTGCCGAAGTCAGCGGGTCGAGCAGTGCCAGCGAGGACGCGCCGTCACGGTTCTCCAGGATGAGCAGACGGTCGTCGCCGGTCAGGACGCGAACCCCGATGTCGTGTTGATCGGCGTACAGCACATGGTGGGTTCCGTTGACGGGGTCGAGGTGGAGCACGGCGGCGTGGTCACGTCCGTAGGCGGAGGAGAACACCAGGCCTCGGCCATCGGCCGTCCACGCGGGGAGGCTCACAGCCGCGTGGCCGTTCGGTGGGTGCAGGGGTCGTGCCGAACCGTCAATGTCGCACACCCACACGGTGGCCGAGAGGGAGACCGGGCCGCCTACGAGGAACACGACCGAACGCCTGTCCGGTGACAGAGCGGCGCCGTAGACCCAGCCGGGATCACGGTGGAGTACGCGGCAGACTCCGGTCCCGGCGTCGTACCAGCACAGATCGGTGCCGCCGGCTCCGGCGTGGTGCCGGACCACCACGCCGTCCTCGCCCTGTCCACCGAAGTCCAGTGGGCCGCACCCGGGTGGCAGCCTGAGCGGTCGGGGCGGGTTCCACCGGCCGGTGGTGGATCCGCGCTGGACTGTGTACATGAAGGCGGCTTCCCGAGCGTCCTCGCCCTGCACCATGACCCGGTCGGCCGAACCGTCGAACCGCGCGGTGAGCGGAGAGCCGTGGCCGATCCCGGGAAGCGGCACCGGCGTCTGGAGATCCCCGGTTGCCAGCATCACCTTCCCGGCGCGTTCGTTCATGAGCAGGACGGCGTCGTCGCGGCGCCGCTCGTCGAGAAGCCGCCACGAACCGGCGCGGTCCTCCGGAGTACGCCGCCCGGCCGTCCCCGCGATCATTGTGGCCCGGCCGTCGGCGCGGACAGCCACATCGCGTTGGTGTAGCGGACGCCCTGGCCGATCTGCTCCACGCCGTGCATGATCCGCGTCCCCTCGAACACCAGGAGGCGTCCGGTTCGAGGGCTCACCCGCCTGGTCTCTTCTGGAAGCTCCAGGAAGGTCTCGCCTCCGCTGTAGTCGGCATTGAGGTAGAGGATCGCGGCGAAGGCGGTGTCGGGGAAGAACCTGTCGATGTGTGCTCCCTGGGCGGTACCGGCGGGCCAGCTGACGAGCTGGCTGACCTGCATCGCGGCGAGCTCTCCCCACTCACGGAGGATCGTGTCGATCACCAGTTGGCCGATGCCGTCGATGGTGCTCCTCAGTTCCGAGCCCACGGGAAGGTCATGGGAGTTGATCAGCCGGTGGCTCCAGAAGTCGACCTTGTTCTTGAAGCCGTAGGTTCCGATGCCGTCCCGGAACGACTCGACCAAGCCCTCGCATATCCGCTCCTCGACGGCGCCGTCGATGGTCGTCCATCTCATCGCACTGCTCCTCTCATCGCACTGCTCCTCTCATCGGTGTGGGCCGGACGTCATCGCCGGCCGTCTCTGGCGCTCGCTTCGGCGGTGAGGGCGGACAAGAGGGGCAGGCCGTGGATCTCGTCCCACACCTGCCGAAGCAGCGACCGCCGTTCCTCGACCTCGCCGGTGGGGATCACCTGCTCGAAGGTGGCCACCACGTCGGCGAAGGTCGCCTTCTCCAGGGCCATTCGGAGCGTCGCCAGGGCCACCGGGGTGATAGTCAGGTTCAAAGCGCCGGTGGCGGCGATTTCGCTCAGCCAGCTCACCGCTCGGTCGGCGGGGTCGATGCCGGGGTGCTCGCGGCCGATGAGGGTGAGGATCTCCTCCCGGTCGGGCACATTGAGCAAGAGCGCGAGGAAGAAGCGGTGCTCGGGGTTCCTGATCGTCTGGCGCAGGCGGGCGATCTGAAGCTGGCGCACACGTCCGGTTACCGCGGCGAGCAGGGCGTCGACGCGAGGACCGCCGTGGCGGCGGCGGGCCGGCTCCAGAAGTCCCGGGTGGTGGGCGCCCCTTTCGGCGGTGGCACGGAGAACTCTCCACACGGTCCACAGGTCTGCCTCGGCGAGCAACGATGCGGCGGTTCGCCGGAAGGCCTCTGGATCGATGGCGTCCAAGGCCTCCAGCGCCCGAAGGCGCACCTTGAGGGGCTGGGGGTCGTGGAAAGGGTCGGCGGCGATGCCGGGGGCGAAGTACTCGTACTGCGGGCCGGCGGCGGTGTAGCTGCGCACGACCAGGGTGACCGAAGGGTGTTCCAGATGGAAGAGGGAGTGGATGTAGGCCGTACCGGGCAGGATCCGATGCACATCACCGGGGCGCAGGATCTGCGAGGACCGCCATGTGAGCCGGCCGAACAGCAGCTGCTCGCACACCCGGTCGGACTCGTCGAAACCGTACTGGCTGTGCAGGCTGGATCCCTGCAGCACGGTGAAGGCTCCGTTGAAGCTGTGCTGGTGTATCGCGGTCGTGCCGTCGCGCCAGACGAGGGCCTCGATGTAGAACTTGTGCCCGATGTACAGCGTGATCGGCGGCTGGCCGAACTGCGGTGCGCTTACCTGTCTCGGGACGCGGTTCGAAGACATCAGCCATGCCGTCAGCGTCTTCACGTCCCATGCGCGGTGCGCCGCGGCGCGAATCAGCGCCTCCTCGGCCAACGCGGGAAACTCGCGCTCGTCGTAGTTGCGCTCCCGCCATGCCTCGGCGAGGCCGTCACCGAGGCCGGCGATCGCGCTTTCGATCGCCGCTGCGTCCACGGCACGCTCCACCGTGGTATCCGGTGAGCCGGCGGAGGGCGGGGCGGCGGCGATCGTGGCCCGCTCCGGCCGCAGGCTCCGCACCTCCCACGAGCCCGCCAGCATCCGCTCCAGGGCCGCCGGGTCGAGCACCGCTCTCCCGGTCGTGGCCTCGTCGGTCGTCTCCATGATCGATCCCTTTCTCGATGTCGGTCGCGGTCGAAGACGCACGGCGCGGGTCAGTACCGTCCGGTGATGTTGGTGAAGGAGAACCCGATGCTGTAACGCACTCCGGTCTTGACCGCGCTCACGGCGTGGAATGACCCGGGGCCCATGGCCATGAGCGAACCGGCATTGAAGGCGGGGACGATCGTCCGGATCCTGGTCCCGGGGTCGTCCCGCTCGAAGATGCCGAGCAGGCCGCCTGAATCCGCGTCCGTGTCCGGCGACAGGTACACGATGAGCCGGTGTGTGAAGAAGTACCGATGGGCTGCCGGATCGGGGAAGTAGTCATTGTGGATCTTGATTCCGTGGCCGACGGGGTAGCGGTTGGCCGACACCGGGAAGTCTCGCTCGAAGCTCTTGCCGAAGATTTCCTCGGCCTGTTCACGCAGTGACCGCATGAGCGCGGGCGTCAGTAGGCCGGCGATGGCGGGCGGTGCGGCGGTGCTGGTCCAGTAGAAGCTGCGACGGGGCGGGTCCTCACGGTCACAGTCCCGCCAGGTCCGCTCGTCACCTATCCACATCGCCAGTTCCCGGGCCACATCCTCGGGGAAGACCCCCCGCACGGTGCCGTGCGGGAACGGGGTCCGGAACAAGGTCGCGCTCTCCATGGACTCACTCCTTTTCGGTTGCCGCAGCCGGGATCAGGTTCGCCAGCATCCCCGCCCACTCCGGACCCGCGACGTTCTCCAGGTCGCGGGTGGCCGCCGCCAGCCGTGCCGCCGCTCCGTCCGGGAACCGGTCTTCCAGGTAACGGCGCCATTTCCCGTTCACCACCAGCTCGCCGCCGAGGGCCAGCCCGGCGCCAGTCACGGGGACCTCCAGACGCACCGCGTCGCCTCCCCGCAGGTGCACGGTGATCAGCGTCGATCCGTCGTCGTCGCAGGTCGGGTCATGGGTGATCTCGGCGGCGGAGGCGAGGCGAGCGATGTCGGGATCACGCGACAGAGCCCCCACCTCGCTCTCGAATCCCTCGATGGGGCGGGTGAGGCATACCGCCAGCTGGAAACCGAGGGCGAACCGGGCCTCATGGGCCGTGCGAGGAACGCCGGGCCGGCAGACGGCCGCCACGCTCCAGGGCACGCGAACTTCCAGCGATGCGATGGAGGAGGGTGCCAGGGCGTGGTCGCACAGCAGTCTCTGAAAACCGAGGACGGTGGTGATGAGGTAGCCACAGATCGGCAACGGCTTGTGAAACGTGGGCGCGTCCACGACACGCCAAGGAGCCCCGAAGGCGGGCACGTCTTCCTCCCGGAACGAGGACGGATCGGCCAGCACTCCCCAGATCGACCCGGCGACGTCGATCGAGCCGACCGTCCTGTCGTTCACCGCGACTGCGGCGGTGTGACCGTTACGTGCCGCCACGGCCAGCTGATAGGGCTTCGCCGCTGATCCGAACCCGGCGGAGTGGCCGGTCGTCGTGAGGGCCGCCAGGAACACCGCCCGTTCCAGGTCATCCGAGCCAAGCCCGAAGAGTCTGCCAACCGCAGCGACCACCCCGATGGCGCCGAGCACGCAGGTCGGATGACGACCGGCGTCGCGGAGCGCGCGTCCCGCAACATCCCCGAAAGCACACATGACCTCGTGCCCGACGGCGTAAGCGGTGATCAGGTCCCGGCCCGTGCAGGCGCCCGACGTGTAGTAGGGCAGCAAGGCGGGGAACAGCATCGCGGCCGGGTGGCCGTGCGAACGCGGGTGCACCGGATCGAAATCGACCGCATGGCCGCGGAAGGCGTTGCGCATGAGCGCGCCCTCGGACGTCGTCAGCTCCCAGAACACCGGGTCTGGACCGGCCGCACACGACGCGAGCAGGTCCAGCAGACTCCACCGGCAGTCCTCGACCACGGGCACCGGAAGGTCCTCATAGGACACGACCGCCGCGGCGGCCAGCAGGCTCGCCACCGTCTTCTCGGCGCCGCTCATGGCAGGACCGCGCAGTACAGAGGGAGCTCGTCGGTCTCCAAACCGTCGATCAACCGCCGGGCGTCGATATCGCAGAAGCCGCCGACGGCGGCGAAGGGAAGATCGAGAGCGGCGGCTGTCAGGTACAGGTTCTGCATCATGTGACCGGCCTCGATCAGCGCGTACCGGTAGCCGCGCTCGCCGTACTTGCGGGTGGTCCGGTTCATGGACGCCGACAGGATGAGAATCATCCGTGGCAGAGCGGTGTCGCCGAACCCGAGCAACCGCTCGACGTCGGCGTCGTGTATCACCGAACCGTAGGTGAGGCAGCCGTGCTCGAACGGCGAGTACAGATGCGCGCCGTGAGCGATGCCCTCGGTGTTCAATGCCAGAATGTGGCAGTCGATCGGGAATCGCGCCCCGGCGGAGGGGTAGTGGCGCCTGGAGCCGGGCGCGGCGCCGGGCTGCTCGCGCGTCCCGAGGCTCCAGCCAAGGAGGTCGGCGAGATCCTGGACGGCGACGGGTTCACTGCGCGCGCCTCGGTCGGTGCGGCGACGGATCAGCGCGTCTCCGAGCCCCATGGTCAGCGGACGTGGTCGCGGAAGAGGTGTCAGGGGAAGGCGACCGGAGTCACGCCGGGCCACCTCGGTCCACTCCCGGGGCCAGGACGAGGGGTCGGCGAGGCGCAAGCGGTCCACCTGCCAGCCCTGGAGCGAGCTCACCGCGTGGAAGTCCTCGTAATCGGTGAGGTCCGCGGTCGCCGCCAGTGATCGCTTCATGCGGTCTCCCTATAGGAACGGGTGCGGGAGCGGGTTGAGTTCGGCCGCGCTCACCGGCTCACGGTCGAGTCGGCCATACGTCAGGAGGCGCCGGGTCCAGCGCCGATCCGGTTCCGATAGGTGCATGGGTTGGAGGCCGGGGACCAGCACCTTCACCGCGACCGCGCCCATATCCGCGATGTCTTGGGTCGTGACATCGCAGATGAGGATGTCGCCGCCCTCCTCGCCGACCCGCCGCACCAGTGCTGCGACGTCCTCAGGTGAGGGGGTGGGCCGGTGCGCCGACGGGAGCGCGGTGCCGAGCTCGGCGTGATCGAGATAGTGCAGGGAATTGGCCATCTCCGGCTGGATCCAAAGGAAGGCCCGCTCCGAGCCCGACGCAACGCGCCCGGGTTCGGGGAGGAGGCCCAGTGCCACCCTCCGGGCCGTCTTGGAGCGGGCGCGGATCGGCCCACGGAAGGTGACCGCTTCCAGTAGGGCTCCGACGGCGGCCTCTGCGGCATCGAAGGCCGCTTTGGATCCGAAGGTCATCGCCGGCGTCGCCCCCGAGCGGTCCCTGACCCGGGCGGCGATCACCGGGACCGGGATGTCCAGGGAGTAGTCGAAGAGCTCGACGTCGAGACGGTAGCGCTCGCAGGCTCTCACAAGGCCGTCGAGCTCACCTGAGCCGAAGATCGCGGGTTCGAGCCGCTGGGGGGAGATGCCGCGATAGTGCCGGATCATCGTGGCGTCCCTCTCGATGACCTCCAGCAGGCCTCGCAGCACGGCTGGGCCGGTCGCCGTTCCGGCGGCACAGCCCGTGGTGAGTGGATCGCGCAGGACGGGCTCTCCCTCGGGGAACTGATAAGGGAGATGGACCAGTTGGGCGGGAACCATGCGGTTCGCGCCGTGCAAAAGGGAGCGTGCGGTGGTCCAGGCGAGGCGGGTGGACCGTAGCCGGTCGGCGGTGTCGGCGCCGTCCGGTGCGTTCAGCGACGCCGGATCTAGGGCGGCGACTCCCGCGGTGCGCAGCTCGTCGTAGTCGGCGACGGTGAGGTCATCGATCCGGTAGATCGAGAGGCAGTACCGTTCCACCGCCTCGAACAGCGCGCTGGCCGCGGCGGTCTCGTGGGTCGTGGATCGGCCTGCCTCGGCCGGGATCGACTTGTAGCCGCCTGAAGAGAACGCCGTCGTGGGCATCAATTCCGCGCGGTACATGATGGTCTTGGGCTCATCGTGGGGCCAGTCGTCGCGCTGGCGGACCCTGCGGACCACGCCCACGGCGGGATCGATGAGGGACCGGAAGTACGGGGCCGCCACCGTCGCCGGGATCTCTGGGCCGAGGAGATCCACCAGAGCCGATCCCGCCGGCCCGTTCACGCCGCCGCCCGAAACGCCGTGGCGCATGTTGGGCAGCGCGGTGCCGACACGACCTTGTGCTTGACGAGTTCCAGGGCGGCGAGCTCCAGGCGCAGCACCTGGCCCATGGTGACCGGCGGCTTTCCGGCGGCCGCCTTTGCGATCTCTCCCGCGACGAACACCAGGGCCGCCTCGGCGGCCATCGAGGGTGTGGCCGGCAGAGCGTATCCGTGCAGGAAGGACTGTGGAGGTGTTCGCTCACGACCCGCTTGAAGCCGCGACCAGTAGCACTCGAAGCAGGGTGTTCGCCCGGGTACGGTCCATGGTCCGAGTTCGAGGTTCTCGCCGTACACGCGGACCGTGAGGGACTGACGTCCCGCCTCGGCCTGCCGTCGTGCGAAGGCGAGCGCGTCCTCCGCGCCGGCTCCGCGGTCAAAGAGGACCGCCAGGTCCGCCGTTGGGTGCGTCCCATGCGGTGGTCCGGACACGAGTTCGACGTTCGTCGCCGCCGCGGTGAGTCCGGCGAGCCGTTCGATGTCCTCGGCGTCGGCGGTCACCTGCACCCGCAGGAGTTCGGGGGCCGGTACGGTGCCGCGCTCGTCCCCTCCGGTGACGAGGATGCCTCGTTCGGTGAGGGCGGTGAGGACGTTGGTCCACATCTGGGTGTCGCCGGCGAGGTCGTCTCCCACCGCGGCGGTGACCGTGAACCACTCGGGACCGAAACGCCGTTGGACCGACCGGAACATCAGTGCCGGGACGCCTCGCAGCACGCTTCCGCCACCGAGGTCGTGCAGATATACCGCGACCTCTCCGTCCCGGTCGTCGACCACGGCGGTGTCGCGCAGCCTCAACCGCGAGTGCGGAAGGGCCGTGACTGGTTCGGCCATCTGATGGGCTCCATTTTCTGTGTGGGCGTGTGCCGGTGTTCTTGGATCACACCGAGTAGGCGGGCACGGGCCATCCCGCTAGGCGGTAGGGCAGGGTGACCACCCAGTCCCCCAGGATCAGCACGAGGTCGGAGCCGGCCAGGAACCCGGCCGCCTTGCCGATGCCCCCGGTTCGCAGATCGGCCGGTTCGTCGCAGCGCTCCAGCACGCTTCTCAGGTGCGGGTCCCCGATGACGATGCGGGCGGGCTTCTGCCGGAAGGGCCGGCGATCCTGGACGATGAGGAATCCCGGGCCCGTTCGCCGGTACAGCACGCCCAGCCGGTACGACGCGGTCCAGTCGCGCCATGGCGCGGTCACCGAGGGGTGCAGGGGCTCCGAGGGCGGTGGAAGGTGGGTCAGCTTCCGGGTCAGTTCGGGATCGTTGCCGCGGCCGGTCCAGTGGACGTCCGTGCCCTCGGCGGCCGCGTCGCGCAGGAGGCGAATGAACTGCGCGGTCTCGCGCGGTGGGTCGGTGTCGAAGTCGATGACGCCGGGTACTCTCACCGTTTTCTCCGGTGCCCCGGCGTGCATGGTGCGCGCGGTCGTGGCATGGATCGGTTCAGGCAAGGCTGCCTCCCAGGACGCGCGGACGCAGTTCGTCGCCCGTCAGCATGTGGTCGGGGTGCGCCGTCGGCGTGGCGAGGGCCAGGTACCGCCCGTTCTCGACGAAGACCCATCCCTCGCGCACGAATTCGTCCAGCCACCCGGTCAGTTCGGCCTCGCTCACCGCCACCCCCACCGGCCGCAGGGAGCTGAGCAGCGCCACCGGGGTCCGGTCCTTCGCCAGCGCGAGGAACGCTTCGGCCCGTCCTGCGAAGGGCAGGAGGTGGTCCCTCGCTTCCCGTCCGCGTCGTCCCTCATGGACGATCACGCCGTCGTCGGTGACCGAGTACGTCAGGGTGCTTCCCGCGTGGTTCGCCTCCCAGGCGGCGACGGCGCGTTGCAGTTCTGCCTCGAACACACCGGAGATTCCGTTCGGAGTGCTGTCGAACAGGTAGACCAGGCTCGCCAGCTCCTCCTGCGGCAGGTCGTAGATCATGCTGTAGATCGCCGCCGGCCCCTCGTTGACGAGGCCGAGTTCCGGCTGCTCGAAGTAGGGGCTGAATCGTTCCAGCGCGATGCGGAAGGCACCCGAGGGTGGCTGAAGGTGGACGAGGGCGGGGAGCTGGTCCAGCACCGCCCGGTAGTCGGCGACCTCCTCACCGGGGAACCCGTACAGCCAGTTCCATTCGACAGTGATCTTCTGGTGGCCGCAGTCTCGCAGCAACCGCACGTTCCGCGTGCCGGTGATCCCCTTGTCCATGATCTTGAGAACCTGGCTGCTCAGGCTCTCGATCCCGGGCTGGAGGTTCACCACGCCGGCCTTGCGAAGCTCGCGGACGTGAGCCTCGGTGAGGTTGGCCTTCACCTCACAGTGGATTCGCAGATCCCAGTCTCTGGCGGCGAGGCCGGGAACGAAGTCGGCGAAGTACTTCATGTCCAGGATGTTGTCGGCGAGGGTGACGTCGAGGACCCGGTATCGCTCCACCGCTCCGGCCAGCTCGTCCAGGAACTGATCCTGGGGCTTGCTGCGGAATCCGATGGCGGAGCCGTTCAGGCCGCAGAACGTGCACTGGTGCTTCTCACCCCACCAGCATCCACGTGAGGCCTCAAGTACCAGTTCGGGCTCGACCCACGCGTCGATTCCGGTGCGTTGCAGCCCCGTGAAGTAGTCCTCGTAATCCGGCGGCCGCGCCTGGTGGAGCGCCACCGGCTGGCCGAGTACGGGATTGACGATCACACGGCCGTCGGGCTTTCGCCAGCACAGGCCGGGGATTCGGCGCAGCATGCGTTCGGCGTCTTCGGGTTCCTTCCGCAAGGCGGCGAGCAGGAGCGGAAAGGCCGTGTCGGCCTCGCCGCGCACTACGAGGTCGACGAACGGGAAGTTGCGGTGCAGCGCTTCGCCCTGCTCGCCGTCACAATTCCCGCCACCGAACACGACCTTGGTCTCGGGCCGGGCGGCCTTGACGCGCTTCGCCAAGGCGAGGGAGGGGACGTTCTGCATGAACGTGGAGCTGAAGCCCACCACGTCGTAGCCACGGGCGGTGATCCGCTCGCAGAGTTCGTCGACGAACCCTTCGGCCAGTTCCTGCATCCGCACCAGAAGGTCGGGATCGAGGTCGGTGCAGGCCCTCGTGTAGGAGGTGAACTCCTCGACCTGCCAGCTGCTTTCACCGTGCAGCGCGGCTGCGAAGACCCATTCGCCGGCACCGGCGAAGTACCGCTCGGCGACGTGGGTGTACGCCTCCGGAGTGATCTCCCCTCCGGACCTCTCCATCAGGTACTGCGCCCACTCCAGGCTGGCGTACAACTGGTCGACCCGTCCGGCTCCGACCCGCCGTGCGGCGGCGGCCAGGATGCCGACGCCGAGGGACGGACGGTGTAGAGACGCCCATGGCATCACGACGATGAGCGTGCTGGCTTCCCGCGCATCTGCGGAGTCGGCGCCCTGCACAGTCGTACCTCCGTTACAGAAATGGACGAATCGAACAGCCGCCGCGCGGGCGGCGGTCCAAGACCGGTCCGCCGCCCGCGGGCGATCACTTCGCCAGTGGCGAGGTGATCTACTCGGCGCCCCAGAAGCTGGTGCCGTTGTCGCTGGAGGGGTTCTCCACCGCGTGGCCGGCGAGGGTCTCGCTGGTCGCCTGCGTGGTGATGACGAAGTCGGCGAAGTCCTGCTCGACTTCCTGAATCTCGTCCTGCATTTCGTCTCCTTACAAGAAGGCGTGAACGATGCGGATCCGGATTTCCCCGGCCCGCGGCCTTCCCGCCGGGTGATCGCCCGGCCTGGAGGGCAAGTCCATGATCTCGACGAGACTCACCGTGAGTTCGGGATCGCGCCGCCCCTGGAGCTTCCGTACCAGTGAGGCGTTCCCGCAGATCAGAACGGCGTCACAGAATTTGCGTGAAGGAGTACGGGAGTCAGTCCCGTACCGGCCGGGGCGATTCCCGTAGGCGATGTGGACGGGCCTGTTCCAGACCGCGATGCGTCTGCCGGCCCGGGTTCGAGTCCCCGCGCAGCTGTGGCCCGCCAGGTTCGGCCGCGACGATCATCAACTTGGCGGCGTCGCGCGCCAAGCGCTTCATCTCCGCGACGCAGAAGACGACCTGGACCTTGTCGGTTGCGGCCTCGCGGATCTGCCGGGCCAGCGCGAGGGCGGCTTCGTGCGCACCACCAGGGACCAGAAGCGCGGCGCAGCCGGCACGCCCCGATACCCCACCAACCACGCCTTCCACCTGATCATGGACGCCGACCGCCGGCTGCTCACCACGAACCTGGCCAACGCGATCTCGCGGATCACGACGATGCTGAGGGGCATCTCCGCGCACATGCCCACCCCGGAAGCGGTGCCGCTTTCATTCACTGGGGGATGCCGCAGATCGAGAAGGTCATCCTGCGCAACGAGGAGACCGCCGCCGCCATCTACTGGCTGCAGGTGAGGAAGGTCAGCGCCGACGAAGTGGGCCCCAGTAGTCGGGCACAGGGTGTGCGCACCGCCCGAGGGTGACGGCATCGACTCACGGCCGGGCTTCGACGCCGACGACGTCGCCGGGGCGCCACCGCACTGGTCTGGACGCAGAGGTCTCCTGCTAGCCGGTCCGACGGCGCATTCCGCGTAGGACGAGCCGGACACCTAGTGCCGAGCAGGCAACGGGGAGGATGCCATCGGTTCCCGCCCGTCCTCTGCCATCGGCGGAGGCGAGAAAGCCCAGGATATGACCACCGCCGTGGGCACGGGCGTAATAGAGGTACGTCTCAGCCGGCACGATCGTGGCGGCCAGAAAGACCACACCAGCGGCAATGACGGCGGCACGGATCGCCAGCGAGGCCGCAGGCCTGGTGCTCGTGGGACTGCGGTGACATCGGGTCACAGGCCACCCGAAGGTGGCCTGTGACCGCCCTGAAAGGCCTTAAAGCCGCGGTCTTCTGCTCCCGTGCTGCTCAATGGTCAAAGCCCGTGCTGGCCCCTCGGTCACGACTGGTTACAGGCGCCTTGAGTCGAGTGCCTCGGATGTCGGCGACGCGGCCACCATTCGGGACACGACCTGCAACTGGACTGTCTGTGCCCGGCTTATGCCCGGGTTCGGGTCTGCGGCTGTGCCTGACGTGTGCCTGGTCTGGGGCGACATTTCCGTATTCCTTCGTTGCCCCGTGCGTCGAGCACCTCGCAGGCCGAGGGCCGTGACGACGCACATGACCACACCGTTCACCAGGGAGAACCGTCAGTGTGCCGACTCATGGTCGACGGCAAAGAACAGCCCGCCTTCACCCTGGCCGCTTCGGCCGCACGGCCCCTACGCGAGCACCGCTGCGGAAGCAGGGCGGTCACTCGGGCCCGCGCCCATCCCCGGTCACTCCGGCGACCTATCCGGCGAGCGCTTAACACCGAGCGGGGCACCGAGCGCCCCTCAGCTGGACCGTAACCGCAGCACACGCCCTTGACGAGACAGACCATGAGGCGACCCCGACACACTCTCATCCGCCCGGCGACGATCCTGGAAGTCCTCGCCCGCGGCGTCGGCAACTTCGGTGAGGGGACTTTGCCGCGGGCCGGACCCGGTGCTTCGCCGTCGGTCCCGGGGTGGGTGGGCATGCGATCATGGCCGGCGGACGGCTAGCGGATGGAGGACGAGTATGCGGGACGTACTGGCCGCGATCGCGGCTTCGCCGGTCGCCGATCGCCTGGTGCTGCGGGGCAGTGTGGCGATGCGGGATTGGTTCGGTGGGGTGGCAAGGGTGCCGGGCGATATCGATCTCATCGACACCGGCGAGGGCGGGCACGACGAGGTTGTGGCGGCCGTGGTGGCGGCTGTGGGGCCGGTGCGGGTCGAGGAGGAGCTGCTCGACTATGGGGAGGCCGTGGGGCGGCGGCTGGTCTTCGAGAGCGGGGTGCGGGTCGAGATCAGTTTCGGGGAGGGGATTCCCAGGCCGACCACGGAGATCGAGGTCGGGGGTGTCCGGTTGCGGTGCGTGGACCGGGAGACGGCGCTGGTGTGGAAGATCCAGTGGCTCGCCGACGGGCCGGTGGGGCTGGCGAAGGACCTGTACGACGCGGTGCTGCTGGCCGAGGCGGTGCCGCTGGACCGGGTGGCGCTCGACTGGGGCCGGAACGGGTACTTCGCCGACTGGAGCACCGTCAATGTCTGGGACTGGGACATCGAGGGGTGGGCGGAGCTCGGGGTCGAAGGGGACGAGGACGACTGGCGCGATCGGCTCGTCGCCGCGCTGAAGGGGTCCGCGTCCTAGTGGTGCGGAAAGGGGCCGCGCCAGATGGCACGGCCCCGGCCGGCGTGCGGTGTCACGGTTTGCAGAACACCGACTTCGCGAGGTCGCTCACGGCCTTGCCGCCCTCGGTGATGAAGTCGATCGGGGCGTCGCCCTCGGTGATCGAGGCCGAGAAGGACCGGCGGCCGTCGAGGGTGCTGTAGGTGACCGCCGCGTATCCGTTGATGTTGACGAGGGTGCCGCAGCCCAGGCCCATGTCGTTGACGGACAGCCCGAGGCCGTAGCCGACGGGTGAGCGGGGATCGGGCCTGAGCATCTCGTCCAATAGCGGCTGCGAGAAGAATTCGGCGTCCAGGAGTGCGGCGAGGAAGGCCGACAGGTCCTCGGTCGTGGAGATCATGTCGCCGCCGGTGGACAGCCAGGTGGGGCTCTGGCGGCTGACGTCGGCGGTCTTCCACTGCTCGCCGTCCAGGTAGCGGTGGTAGCCGTGGGCGTGCGGGCCGGGGATGTCGGTGCGGCCGTCAGGGACGGAGGTGTCGCTCAGCCCGAGGGGCCGCAGGACCCGCTGGCGCATCGCGCGGGCGAAGGGGTCGCCGGTGACGTTCTCCACCAGCAGCCGCAGCAGGACGTAGTTGGTGTTGGAGTAGCTCCAGCCCTGGCCGGGCGCGAAGCGGGGTTCCTTCGACAGGGCCAGTGTGACCAGTTCGGCGGGCCGGTAGTCGTGGAAGCGGTTGTCGACCCATTCCTTGCCGCGCACCGGGATGCCGGGCGTGAAGGTGCCGTCGGGGTAGTACTCGCCGGTGAAGTTGAAGACGCCGCTGGTGTGCTGGAGCAGCATGCGGACGGTGATGCGCGGGTCCAGGTGCCATTCGGGCAGGTAGGTGCCGGCGGAGGTGTCGAGGCCGACGCGTCCCTCGTCGACCAGGCCCAGCACCAGCGCGGAGGTGAAGGCCTTGGTGGCGCTGCCGACGCGGAACAGCCCCTCGGTGGACGGGCGCGCCGGGGAGCCGAGGCGGCTCACGCCGGCGCTGCCGGTCCATTCGCCGCGCTCGTCGTAGACGCGCATCTGCACGCCCGCGAAGCCGCGGTCGACGACGGATTGGACGGTCTCGCGCAGGTCCGGGCGGGAGCGCCCGGCGTGCGCCGCCTCGGGTACGGCCGCCACGGCCAGCAGGGTCGTGGCCGCCAGGACGGTGGCCGCCGCGCGCCGCAACGTCGCGCGCGGCCGGGATGTGGTCCTCATGGTTCCTCGGTTTCCGGGCCGGGCGGGGGGATCCGCCCGGCGGGGTGGTGTTCGGCGGGTCTACTCGTCGATGGCCTGGTAGGCGGCGGTCCAGAAGTCGTGGATGGCGCGGGGCGCGTTCGGGACGCTCATGGCGACCTGGGTGAGCATGATCCCGAAGAAGCCCTTCTCGGGGTCGGCGTAGGCGGTGGTGCCGGTGCCGCCGTCCCAGCCGAACTGGCCGATGGAGGCGTAGTCGTCGCGGTGGACGCGGACGGCCATGCCCATGCCCCAGGCGCCCTGGCGGGAGAGCCCGAAGGCGACGGGGTTGTCGGCCTGGCGGTCCCATTCGGCGCGCTGGCCGGCGGTGAGGCGGTCGGTGGTCATCAGTTCCACCGCGGCCTTCGACAGGATCCGCTTGGAGCCGTGGACGCCCTTGTTCAGCAGCATCCGGAAGTAGGCGTGGTAGTCGTCCACTGTGGAGGCCAGTCCGCCGCCCCCGCCCTGGAAGGCCGGGGGCTTGCTCCACTTCCCGCCGATCGCCTCGTCCCAGATGGTGAACTCGCCGGTCTGCGGGTTCGGCGCGTAGCTGGGCGGCAGGCGGTCGATCTTGGCGGCGGGGACGTGGAAGCCGGTGTCCTTCATGCCGAGCGGCTCGAAGATCCGCTCGCGCAGGAAGTCCTCAAAGGACTTCCCGGAGACCCGGGCCACCAGCACGCCGAGCACGTCCAGGCTCACGTTGTACGCCCAGGACTCGCCCGGCTGGGTGGCCAGCGGAAGCGTGCCCAGCCGCCGCATCCACTCGTCGGGCGCGTGGACGGGGTTCATCCCCTCGGGGTAGATCGCGGCCATGACGGCGGCGTGGATGGGGGTGCCCGCCATCGTCGCGTCCAGGCCCAGGCCGAAGGTGGAGGTCAGGATGTCGCGGACGGTGATCGGCCGCCGGGCCGGGACGGTGTCCCCGATCGGGCCGTCGGGCTTCTTCAGCACCACCCGGTTGGCCAGCTCGGGCAGCCAGATCTCCACCGGGTCGCTCAGCCGCATCCGGCAGTCGTCGAGCAGGGCCAGCGCCGCCGACATCACCACCGGCTTGGAGGTGGAGGCCATCCGGAAGATGGTGTCGCGCCGCATCGGCGCGCCGCCCTCGTGGCGCATCGTGCCCAGGGCCTCGACGTAGGTCTCGCGGCCGCGGCCGATCAGCGCGACCAGGCCGGGGATCTGCTTGGACTCCACGTGCCGCGCCAGCACCTCGCGCAGGCGCCGCCGGGCGTCCTTGGAGAGGCCGTCGCCGCTGCTCGTGGTGTCGTAGCGGGGGACGGGGTTCGCCCCCGCCGGCGCCGGGGCGGCCAGGACGCCACCGGCGGCCGCGGCTCCCAGCAACCCCAGGGCGGCCCGGCGGGTCGGGCCGGTGTTCTTCGCCATCGCGGAACTCCTGTCTGAATTGGACTGTCTCAAGTGGGCGGATGGGCGCCGGTCCCGGACACGCCGAGGGCACCCGCGAGCCGGTGCGGCTGCGGGTGTCGGTTCGGGGGAATCGGGAGCGGTGGGCGCTCACCGTCGCTTCCGAGCATCGCAAGCCCTTCACGGGCCGAACAACGAGCGATGCGGCAACGATCGTTAACCCCAGGCTTCACGAACGCGCCGGGAGCGCCGTTCGCCCTGGTGGAGCGCTGATCCCGGGCGGACGCCCGATGCCCCGGAACCGTCCACAGTGAGCGGGCACACGCTTCACAGCCGCCCGGCGAACCCGGTCAGGTAGCCCCAGCGCACGTCCAGCACGGTCTTGACGAAGGCGCGCGTGCGGGCCGTCTCGCGGGCGGTCGGCCACAGCAGGCCGTAGTCGATGGCGGGGGCGTCGGTGAAGGGGACGAACACGATGTCGGAACGGCCGTGGTGGTGGACGGCGCGGGCGGCGGCGAAGGTGACGCCCCGGCCGGTGGCGACGTAGGAGAGCACCTGGTTCCAGTAGACCGCGCCGGGCCCGCGCGGGATCGGCTTCCCGCCGGGCGTCCGGCGCGGGTAGTGGTAGTCGAGCGAGTAGCCCGGGGTGGCCCCGGCGAGGGTCACGAGGGGGACCTCGGCGAGGTCCTCCAGCGAGACCGACGCCCGCTCGGCCAGCGGATGCGTGCGCGGCACCACCAGCGCGCGGGGCTCGGAGAAGACCACCGGGCCGCGGGTGATGTCGGCCTCGTCCACCGGGAAGTGCCCGATCTGGACGTCCAGGTCCCCGGCGCGCAGCCCGCCGAACGGGTCGCCCGGCTGAACCTCCTGGACGTACACCGCGCAATCGGGGTGGCGGGCGTGGAAGGCGCCGGCGGCCCGCGTCAGCAGCTCGCCCGCCCACGGGGTCGAGTAACCGACCCCCAGGGTGCCGGTGATCCCGCGCGCCGCCTCGGCCGCGTCGCGGATCGCGTTGGCCAGCTCCGCCACGATCGGGCCGAGGCCGTCGGCGAGCTGGCGGCCCAGCGGGGTCAGCCGGACCTGGCGGCTGGTGCGCTCGAAGAGCGGCGCGCCGATCCGGCGCTCCAGCTTCTTGATGGTCTGGCTGACCCGGCTGGTGGTGAGCCGCAGCCGGGCGGCGGTCCGCCCGAAGTGCAGGTCCCCGGCCAGCATCAGGAACGTCTCGATCTCGTGTCTCTCCCACATGGGTCTCCTCCGTCGTTGAATCTGGGTGAACGACCGTGGCGCGGTCGGATCTTGATGGCCGTCCCCCGGTGAACGAGGGTGGAGACACCTACGACCACTGAGGATGGATGGACATGGGCACTGAGGAAACGGGCACGCGGCGGATCGTCGCCGGTCTGTACATGTCACTGGACGGCGTCGTCGAATCCCCGCAGGACTGGCACTTCGACTACCTCAGCGACGAGATGGAGGCGGTGGTCGGCGAGCTGGTGGCCGGGTCGGACACGCTGCTGCTGGGCCGCAAGACCTACCAGGAGTTCGCCGCGGTCTGGCCGCACCAGACGGGCGAGCTGGCCGATGGCCTCAACGGGATGCCGAAGCTGGTGGCGTCGACCACTTTGGACAGTGTCGAGTGGAGCAACTCGGAGCTGCTCGGGGACGACGTCGTCGCCGCGCTGACCGCGCTGAAGAAGCGGCCGGGCCGCGACATCAACCTGACCGGGAGCATCACGCTGACCCGCGAGCTGCTGCGCGCGGGACTCGTCGACGAGCTGAACCTGCTGGTCCACCCGGTCGTGCTGGGTTCCGGGGCGCGCTTGTTCACCGAGGAGACGGGCAAGCTTCCGCTCGCGCTGGTGCACTCGGCCACCTTCGCCAGCGGCGTGGTCCACCTGCGGTACCGCCCGGTCTGATCCAGCCGGCGGTACGAGGTCACCGGAGGGTTCCCGCCGGTGACCGTTTCGGGCGCGTGGCCCCCGCCGCGCGCCCGAAGCGCTGTTCGCGATCATCACAGATACCAAGTTAGCCGACTCACTCAGTATCGCCGGGCAGGCGGGAGGCGATGAGCGGCGAGGAGGTCCCGGGGTTGGTCATGGGCGCAACTATGACCACACGCCCTGTCACCGCCCTGTCCCGCCGCTGACACCGACGGCCGCGCCCCGAAGGGCGCGGCCGTGGGCGACGGTCGTCCGGCTAGGACGCGCGGATCACGCAGGACGCGGCGGCGCGGGCGCAGGTGGTGTAGCCCGAGCCCTTGTGCGTGTCGTCCCAGACGTAGATCATCACGTCCCGCAGACCACCGGGGACATCGCTGCCGTCCAGGACGACATCGCCGATCGTGTACCACTTCCCGCTGGTGCGGTTGCCGCACAGACCGGTGTACTCGCGCTGGTCCTTGATGTAGCCCGCCGAGTCCATGCCGCTCAGCTCCAGGCTCCCGCACTCGCCGGCGTGGACCCAGAATTTCACCGAGGTCAGCGCCACCGAGCGGTTGTACCAGGTGATGCCGCCGACCGCCTGGTCGGCGACCGCGCCCGCCCCGTTGGCATGGATCGTCAGGGCCTTGAAACTGCCCGGCGACGCGTTCGCCGCCGAGCCCGTGCCCAGCAGGGCCGCCACGACCAGTCCGATCGCGGCCGTCACCTGAAGCACCCGTCGTCTCAGCATCCTCGACTCCTCACCTCGCGGCGCGGCCCGCGGCCGCGCCATCGTCTCCGGACGCTAGATCGGCCGGGCTTCACCCCGGCTTCAACGGCGCGCGACCCGCCGGGCCACGCGGTGACCCGGCGGTGCGGTGCTCAGTGCGCGGGGCCGCCGACCATGGCCGGACGCTGCGGCAGCAGCTGGGATTCGAGGTTGCCGCGGATGGTGTCCAGGTCGCCCTGGATCTTCTCCTTCCACTTGTCCTCGCGCTCCTTGTGGGCCTTCAGCGACTCGCCGAGCTTCTTGACGATGTTGGCGGTGACCGTCGCCGGGTGGGAGCCGGTGATCAGCGGCGGGTTGTTCTTGGCGTCCTCGATGACGTTGCCGAAGAAGCCGCTGACGGCCGAGGTCGAGCCCAGCCACAGCGCGATCGTCGCGCCGCCGGTGGCCGCGCCCGCCACCGCCGCGCCGACACCGGTGACCATGTTGATGATGTTCAGCAGCAGCTTCACGCCGCTGGGGCCGTAGGTCCCGCCGCCCTCACCGGCCGCCTTGTAGGCCTCCTGCCCGGACTTGGCGATGGCCAGCCCGGCGCCCAGGACGGCGTTGCTCAGGTTCATCACGCCCGCGTAGGCGTCCACCACCGCGTTGGCGACCTTGCGCTGGTTGCCCACCGCGGTCTTGAACTGGCCGATGAACTTGACGTGGAAGTTGTTCGCCGCCGAGCCGCGCCAGTCGCCCACGACCTCGCCGACGGCCAGCGCCGCCGAGGCGAAGTCGTCGTCGTCCAGGCGCTTCTTGAGGGCGTTCATGCCGTCGTAGGTCGGCTGGACGTAGTCGGCGCCGATGATGCTCAGCATCGGCTCGAACGCGGCGTCGATGTTCTGGATGTCGATCTGGATGGAGCGGGCCAGCACGTCCGGCGGGGGCGTGACGGCGCCCCGGATCCGTTCGGTGACCGCGATGTAGGAGTCGTGGCAGGCCTGGCGGAGCTTGACGTACTCGGCGTAGACCTGGTCGAGGGTCACATGTCCCATGTCAGAGCGTCTTCAGTTTCGGGTTGACCGGGGTCTGCGGCTCGATTCCGGGGCCCTTGGGCATCTTGTCATTGTTCAGGTTGTCGGTGAGCTCGTAGCCATTGGCGATCTTGCACACCGCGACGGCCGAATCGTAGAGCCGGTCGGCGGTCTCGGCGAAGACCTCGTAGGCGGCCCGGGCCAATTCGGCCGCGAGCGCCCCGGCCGGTCCGACCTCGCCGACATTCGCCACGTATTTGGTCAGCGCGCCCCAGTTTCCCGCCGCCTCGGGCAGCATCTCGTATCCGACCCTGCGCAGTTCGTACACCGGGGCGACCAGTTCACCGGACATCAGTTCTCCTCACGCAAATGATTGACATCGGCCACCTCGAACTTGCGGCCGTATTCCTCATCGGCCCCCTGGACGGCGGCGTTGATCTCGGCGATCAGGTCCTCGTCGCCGTCGGTGCCGCGCCGCAGCGCTCCCCGCCGGATCTCCACGGCGACACCGGTACTGCCCTCGCGGCGGACCCGGACCAGCCCGCGCGGGGAGACCGACTCGACCGCCAGACCCCCGATGGCCTTGCTGAAGGCGGCGAACCGCGGATCGCGCTCCGGCGGCCGCGACGGGTCGGGGACCGGACGTCCGCGCGCCTGCGCCAGCAGCATCGGCATCGCGCGCTGATAGCCGTGCTGCGCGGCCTCCAGCGCCGCCGAGATCTGCTTGCCGAGCGAATCCTCGGTGTGCCCGGCGCTGCCGGTGGACGCCAGTTCGACGCTCGTCCCACCGAATCCGAACACGACGCGGACACTGCGATCGGGCGATTGCGCGCGGATTCTCATGCCGCGCAACTTCTCCAGGAACTCCTCACCCGTTAAACCGGGGTGTTCCCCTTCGGACGGTGCGGTCATCGCTCATCCCCATTTCCGGTGTCCTTCCTGCGCGGGAGGCTATGGACGCGCGGCAAGGTCGCGGCTAGGCGTGAGCGAGGTGCGGGCGAACCGAATCGGCGCGCCATTCGTCCTCAATGGACCGCGAGTGGCGCCCACCGCGCCGTCGCGGGCGGTGGTAATTTCACCGCCGCGTGATCATCCGCCCGCACACACCACCGGGAGCACCGTCTTGAGCGCGAAGAACGACCACGGCCTGGAACGGATGACGTTCTTCTCCGACGCCGTCATCGCCATCATGCTGACCCTGCTGGCGATCGAGCTGCCGGTGCCGGAGGTCGACAGCCCGGCGGCGCTCTGGCACGGCCTCGCCGAGCACTCCGACGAGTACACCGCCTTCCTCATCTCCTTCTGCGTGATCGCCGCGACCTGGGTGGCGCACCACATGCTGTTCATCCACGTCCGCCGCGCCGACCCGGCGCTGGTCACGCTGAACCTGCTGTCGCTGCTGGCCTACGTCCTCATCCCCTGGGCCAGCAAGACCCTCGGCGAGGTGGACAACGGCGCCGGCGTCATCGTCTACTCCGCGGCCATGACCTTCCTCGGCCTGACGATGCTCCTGGTGGCCCGCCAAGCCGTCCGCGCCAAGCTCATCGACCCCGAGGCGCCGCGCGGCGTCATCAACGGCATCCGCGCCTGGGCGGCGATGACCACGGCGATGTTCGCGGTGTCCATCCCGCTGGCGCTGATCCTGGGCCGCCACACGATGTGGGTGTGGCCGGTGGGTTACGTCGGCCTGCGCCTGGCCGCGGAGTTCTACACGCGCCGGGCGCGCCGGAAGGGTGCGGCGGAGTAGCGGGACGGGCGACCACCCCGCCCCCTCACGCGTCCAGCCGCGCCCGGATCGCCGCCACCACACCGCTCAGATCGGGGACGACCACATGCGCGCCGGCCGCCGCGAGCCGCTCGGCGCTGCTGCGTCCGGTGGCCACGCCGACGGCGATGGCGCCCCGGTCGAGGGCGCCCTTCACGTCGTGCGGGGTGTCGCCGATGACCACCACGCGCGCCGGATCGATCGCCAGGCCGTGGCGCGCCTGGGCACGCTCGCGGGCGAGGGCGACCAGGACGGCCCGGTCGTGGTCGTCGTCGCCATAGGCGCCCACGGTGAAGTCGATGGCGTGGTGCAGGCCGAAGGCGGCGAGCTTCATCTCCGCGATCGAGCGCAGGTTGCCCGTCACCACCGACTGCAGGACGCCGTCCCCCGCCAGCCCGGCGATCGCCGCGGCGGCCCCGGGCAGGGCGTGGCCGGACGCGCGCATGCGCGGCTCCAGCGTCCTGGCCGCCGCTTCGAGCGCGGTGTAGAAGACGGCGAAGTCGCCGGTCTCGATCCCGTTCAGCGCGAGGGTCTCGGTGAGGATCGCCTTCTCCGTCCGGCCCGCCATGTCGGCGACCGCGCCCATCTCCCGTCCGGTCACCGCCTTGAACGCGATGGCGTACAGCTCGGCGCCCATTCCGACCGTGTTCACCAGCGTCAGGTCGATGTCCCACAGGATCAGCGTGTTCGTCACGGGGACGCAGACTAGTCGTCGTCGCGGCGTCCGCGCATCCGCCGGACGCGCTTGCGGATGTAGTGGACGGCCGCCAGACCGCCGATGACGATGGGGATCGAGACGGGCCACATGGACGTGTAGGTGAGCACCAGGACCAGCGCCTCGACGCCGATCAGCGAACCGGCGGCGAGGTAGGCGGCGGAGACGCCGAGCTTGAGGCGCTCGGAGACGGTGAAGACGGCACGGTGGACGAACTTGCGCACGGCGGGACTCTTCTCGCTCGAAGGACGGTCGATGGAATCGATCGCCTCGCGAGAACGCCCGCATCGGCGGCGCTCACGCGAAGGCGTGACCGCCGGGCGAGGGCGCGCGGGCGCGCACGGCACCGGGAATCCCCGGGTCAGAGGGCGTGCGGACGCCGGGTGAGCCGGTCCGCGCGACCCGCGGCGGGCCGTGCGCCGGGGCCGCTGCGACGCGCAGCAGGCGATGGACCAGCCACCGCAGCGTCGGGACGACCACCATCGCGCCGGCCACCAGCAGCAGGATCACCAGCGCCGGAAGCGGTTCGACGCGCGAGTTCACGCCGACCGCGAGGAGCAAGACGAGGAAGCGCGCGACCATCGCCGTCTGGACGACCAAGGCGCACCTCCCGTCAGTTCTCCGTATCGACTGTATCGCCGCCCTGGTGCGCGGCCCAGACATAGGTTTCGGGCAGCAACTCGGCGATCGGCACCGACCGCAGGTCCTCGCCCCGGCCCACGATCACCTCCACCCGAGGGAAGTAGTCGAGCAGCACCTGGCGGCACCGCCCGCACGGCGGCACGACCCCGCGCTCGCGGTCCCCGACGGCGACGATGACGTCCAGCTCGTAGATCCCCTGCGAGGCCGCCGCGCCGATCAGCACCAGCTCGGCGCACGGGCCGCCGGTGAAGTGGTACACGTTCACCGCCGTCACGACCCGCCCGTCGGACGCCCGCCCGGCGGCGGCCATGGAGTGGTTGTCGCCGTGAGTGCGGGTGCGCGCGACCTCGGTGGCGGCGGCGATGAGGTCGTGGTCGACGGGCATGGCGGGCCTTTCGGGTGGCGGTGGGTGTCGGGACCATGATCCACGGCGGCGGGTGTACGGGTCGCTCAGCCGGTGACGAAATGCCAGGCGAAGTCCACCAGCTTGCCGAGGACCTCCCCCGGCCTCATCAGCCGCACGACCGGTGAGGCGATCCACGGATGCGCCTGCCGGTGGGTCGCGATGAGCTGCCTCCGGTAGGCGAGCATCACTTCGGTGATGGCATCCCGGTTCGCGAAAGTGGCCTCTGGACCGCCGTCGTCGGTGACGATGATACGCGCGACGTCGAACAGGAAGGTCTTCACCAGCTCCAGGTGACGTTCCCGCTTCTCGTCGAGGGAGATCCCGGCCGTCGCGTCGATCGCGTCGCCCGCGCTCACCATGGTGTCCTCGTAGACCTGCCGCCGCGGTGAGGCGAACCTGGCGATGTTGACGTGATCGAGCTGCCGCGGATCGGCGGCGCCCGTGTAGGCGCCCAGCCGGAAGGTCCGGCCGGGCCGCATCCCGAACGCGGTGCCGGGAACCTGCTCGTCGGCGGTCCCCGCGTTCGCCTCAAGGCCGCGCTCGGCCGGGCTCAGCAGCTTGTCAGCGAGTTCGTGCACCCCGAGTTCGTGGCAGCACAGTCCGACGATCTCGCCGATCGAGGAACCGCGCAGGTACCACTTCTCCAGGGTCACCTGAATGTCTCCGTTGGCGGCGAGTTGCGTGTAGGCCGGGGAGGCCGTCTTGTAGTTGGTCACGGTGAGCAGGAGCTGGAAATTCGGGCCCGGAATGCCCGGTCCCATGCGGGCCAGCACGTCGTGGACCGCGTTCAGCTTGTCCCGGGCCCGCTGCCTCAGCTGCGCCGTGCCCTGCACCGCGGGCACCGCCATGGCCCGCTGGACCGCCGGCCGGCCCAACAGCGACGCGACCGCACGGTTTCCGGCCGCGCGCTGCAGCGCCATGAGCCCGCCGGGTTCGGCCGGTGCCGCCCGTCCGGGCCGGGGCTTGCGCACGGACGTGTCCACAGTCGACTCTAAGTGCCGGATCATTCGCACATGGTAGCGACATTCGGGACGGCGAGGGTGCCCGCGAGGGTGGCCCGATCAGCCTTGTGCCACCCGCTCCACCAGCTTCTCGATCAGCTCCGGCGACTTGTTGAACGCGACCCGGATGCGGGCCGTTTCGGGCGGTTCGGCGTAGAACAGCTCGCCGGGGGCGATGATGATGCCGTGGTCGGCGTAGAGGCGTTCGGCGCAGGCGAAGCCGCTGGCGTCGGGGGCGTCGGCAAGGAAGTAGCAGCCGCCGGCGGGGGTGAAGGTCTTCAGGCCGAGGGTCTGGAAGGCGGTGAGGGCGCGGTCGCGCAGGGAGCGCATGAGCGCGGCCTGGTCCCATGTGGACGGTGTGAGCCCGGCCAAGACGAGGGCGTTCTGCAGGGGCGCGGCGGTGCTGCCGGTGATGGCCTCGTGGACGCGGCGGATGGCGGCGGTCAGCGGTGCGGGGGCGCGGATGTGGCCGATGCGCCAGCCGCTGACGGCGTGGCTCTTGGAGAGGCTGCCGATGGCGACGCAGAGGTCGCGGGCCTCTTCGATGCCGGTGACGGAGGTCCACCGTCCTTCGTGGACGTAGTGGGCGTAGACCTCGTCGGCGAGGAGGGGGATGTCGCGTTCGCGGCAGTGGCGGGCGATCTCGGTGAGTTCGGCGGGGGTGAAGACGTGGCCGGTGGGGTTGTTGGGGGTGTTCACGATGATCGCGCGGGTCGCGGGGGTGAAGGCGGCGGCGAGTTCGGCGGGGTCGTAGGTCCAGTCGGGGGCGTGGAGGCGGACGAAGCGGGGGCGGGCGCCGGAGAGGGCGATCGCGGAGAGGAAGTTGGTGTAGAAGGGCTCGAAGACGATGACCTCGTCGCCGGGCTCGCAGAAGGTGAGCAGGGCGGCGGTGAGGGCTTCGGTGGCGCCGTTGGTGATGGTGACCTCGGTGTCGGGGTCGGTGGGCACGTCATACGAAGCGGCGATGAGGGCGCGGGCGCCGGGGGATCCGGCGGTCTCCTCGTACTGGTGGTCGCCGGAGCGGAGGCGGCCGATGGCGGCCTCGACGAGTTCGGCGGGCGGTTCGGGGTAGCCGGGAAGGCCGATGGAGAGGTCGATGGAGCCGGGGCCGGGGGTGGCGTGGAGGGACTTGCCGAGGCCGAGGGGGATCGCGCGGGCGCGGGCGGCGATGCGGGGGCCGGTCACCGGCACATTGTCCGGACGCCCGTCTCGGCGGCGCTGTCCGTGATCCGACAGCCCTGGTTGAATGGTTCGCATGGCCACGCGACGCGACGACCGGACGCAGGAGAGCCGCCGGCTGCTCATCGACGCCGCGACCCGGCTGTTCGCCGAGCACGGCTACCGGCGCACCAGTTTCGTGGACATCGCCGAGCTGGCGGGCATCAGCCGCGGCTCGATCCCGTGGCATTTCGGGAACAAGCTGGGGTTGCTGGAAGCGGTGGTGGACGCGCAGCTGGACGCCGTGGTCGGCGGGTTCGGCGGGATGGACGCCTCGCTCGACGGCGTCATGGCCTTCGTCCGGCGGCCGGGGGCGCGGTTGTTCATCACGTTGCTGGCCGAGGCCGTCGAGGACGACTCGCCGATCCGGCTGCACTACGCGCGGCTGCACGCGGCGTTGCGGGAGGCGGTCCGGCGGGCCGTGCCGCCGCTGCCGGGGATCCCGGGGGAGGCGTACGCGGCCCTGCTGGTGGGGGCGGTGATCGGGTTGCACGCGCAGTGGCGGGTGGCGCCGGAGGCGGTGGACCTGGACGAGGTCCGCGAGACGATCCGGGCGCTGCTGCCGGGCTAGGACGCGCGGCGGGCGCGGCGGGCGTCCAGCAGGAGCAGCGGGACCGGGATCGCGAAGAGCAGGAAGCCGCCCGGGAAGCCGATGTAGGAGCAGAAGACCGCCCAGGCCGCGAGGGTCCAGCCGACGTAGCGCGGCATGGCCTCGCCTTTGCGGGCGCGGCCGATCGTCAGACAGCCCAGCAGGATCAGCGGGACGGGGAAGCCGCCCGGCCCGGACCAGAAGGCGAGCTCCGACTCGCTCAGGGCCGAGTGGAAGAGCGTCCCGTGCAGGTCGCCGGTGAACCAGCCGGGCCACACGTGGGCGCTGATGGCGAAGCCGATGACGCTGTGGCCGGCACCGATGGCGATGAGTGCCCAGCCGGCCCAGAGGGTGCGGCGGGCGGGTTTCGGGGTGGTGTCGTTCGCGGGGGTGGGCATCGCACGACCTGTCTATGTTGGCCGACATAGGTTCTGTCGGCCAACATAGACGAAGGGGACGGGCGCGCGATATCTCGCCGGTCACAGTGGACCCCGCACAGTGGACGGACTAGCGACGCTCCTCGGGATCGGCTTCGTGGCCCCGGATCAGCGCCTCCGAGCGGTCCCGGTGGGTGAGCGGTTCGGGCTCGGGCGGCGCGTCGTACTCGCGGCCGACGGCCTGATCGAACATGCCGCGCACCTGCGTCACGGCCGCCGGGCCGCTCTGCAGGAGGTCCTTGGCCGCCGCGACGAACACCCCGGCGCCGTCGGCGATGTCGCCGAGCGCGCCCAGGCCGGACACCCCGGCCGCCTCGGCGGCGGCGTCGGTCGGCGTGGGCGCGCCATCGGTCCCGGCGAGGTGGTCGAGAACGGTCTGGACGGTCTCGCCGAACCCGCCGCGTTCTCCCTCAATGGACCGGTCGCCGGTGGAGCCCGCCGGGTTCGGGTCGGTCTCGGCGGTGGAGTCGGCCTCGAAGCGGCCCGTGTACGCGCCGATCGGGGCGTGCTGGGCGAGCTCGGTGCTCTCCACGTGGCGTTCGGCGCGGGTGGAGAAGCCGTCGCCCGGGCCGGGGCCGCCGGGGCCCTCGGGCGGTGGGTTCTCGCCCGTGTCGGACGCCCGGGGCTCGGCCTCGGCGAGGGGCTCGGTCTCCGTGACGGGCTCGGCCTCCCGGGTGGGCTCGGGTTCGGCGTCGGCCGGGTCGCGGGACGGCGGTGCGTCACCGGGTTCGGTGTCCGCGCCGGTCCCGGCGTCGGTGGTGAGCTCGGTGCCGGTCTCGGCCTCCGTCTCGATGCCGGTGCCGGTGTCCGCCTCGTCGCCGGTGGGCTCGGGCGGCTCAAGGGTTTCGGCCGGTTCCCCGGGCGTCTCCAGGCGGCCCTCGGGCTCCCGCGTCACCTCATCGGCGTCCCGCTCGTTGGACCCTTCGAACAAAGGCCCGACCTCATCCCCCGGCAGCTGTCCCTCCTCACGCTCCAGTGGCGCGTACTCCTTGTCCGCGTCCGGCCCGAACACGTCATCGGGACCCGTGGGCGTCTCCGGCTCGCGGTACTTCTCGAAGACCTCGGCCGCCGTCGGCCGCGTGTACCCGTCCGCCTCATGCTCGAACTCCGGCTGGTGCTCCGTGCCGCCCTCGTCGTACTTCTCGAAGACCTCGGCGGCGGTGGGGCGGGAGTACCCGTCCTCGGCGTGCGTCAGTTCCGGCTCGTGCCCTGCTTCCTCGACTCCTGCGTCCTCGGCTCCTGCTTCATCGACTCCTGCTTCATCGACCCCGGCGTCCTCGTACCCGGCGTCGAGGTCGGCGGTGTCCTCCCGCGCCTGCGGTGGGGCGTCGTGGCCGCCCTCGGCGTCCAGATCGGGCGTGTCGGCGGGCGGTGGAGGCGGGGGCGGGACGTCGGTGGTCTCGGCGGGGGTGTCGTGGGCCATCACGTGCTCCAGGGTCCGCGGGTGAAGTGGGCGTTGAGGGCGCGCAGGGCGCCGCCGACCCCGGGGTCGTGGCGGGTCAGTCCGGTGGCGCGTTCGATGCCCGACGGGCTGCGGGTGCCGAAGTCGATCGCCTCGCGCGAGGTGCCCGGCGGTGCCGCCCACGTCGTCTCGGCGAGGGCGCACGGGTCGGCGCCGGTGAGCTGGGCGCGCATGACGGACGCCAGGTGCGCGCCCAGCGGGCCCGGCCGGTCCAGCAAGGTGCGGCGGGCGGCGAGGGCGTCCTCGACGGCGTGGGCGATGGCGCACGAGGTGCGCGGGTCGGCCGCGAGTTCGGCCAGCATCGCCGGGCCCGGCAGGGGTGTGGGCCGTGGGGTGAGGTGCGCGCGCAGCATGTGCTCGGCCCAGGCGGTGACGCGCGGGTCGGCGACCAGGCGGCGGGCGAGGGTGATGTCGCGCAGGGTGCAGGCGCATCCGGTGGCGCAGCCCGCCGGGCGGCCGGGGACGAGCGCGTCCGGGGGCACGTGGGCGGTGCCGGACAGCTCGGAGGCCGAGCCGTCGGGCATCTGCACCAGGATCGGCCGGTCCATGCCGTCGGCGAAGACGGCCGCGCGGCCGGGGGACAGCGAGACCACGTACTCCGACTGCTCGGGCGTCAGGTTCATGGTCGCGCCGACGGCGAGGCGGTCCTCCTCGGCGGGCAGGCGGTGCAGGAATTTGACCGCGGTGTTCTTGATGACGTCGGGCACGAGCTTGGCGGGGATCTGGTCGGCGACCACGAGTCCCTCGCCGTAGGCGCGGACCTCGGCGAGCATGTCGGCGAACATCTCCACCGCGCGGGCCGCCGCGCCGCCGCCCTCGGGTTTGCGCAGCAGGCGGTGCGCCTCCTCGATGACGGTGAGGTGGCGCAGGACGCCGCGCGGCGCGGGGTTCATCCGCAGGTGCTCGATGAGCCTGATGAGCACGGTGCCCATCAGGAAGGCCTTGTCGCGGTCGTCGCCGATGTCCTCCAGCTCGATGACCACGTTGTGGCGCAGCAGCTCGCCGAAGTCGATGGCGTGCCCGCCGTCCAGGAACCGCCCGGCGGTACCCAGACGCAGCGAGGACAGCCGGACCTTGATGAAGCCGCGGACGTTGTCGCTGATCTCCTTGCCGTAGCCGAGGGTCTGGACGACGGCGTCGGCGGCGGACTGGAGGTCGCCCAGGTCCGGCCAGCGCGGCGAGGCGCCGACCCGCAGGGGCTCCGACAGCACCATGTCGAAGGTGGACTCGTAGACGCGGGCCAGCGCGGCGGCCAGGACCTGCGGGAAGGGCTCGTCGCCGTCGAAGGTGGCCAGGAACAGCGCCTTGAGCAGGTCGGCGTGGGTCTGCAAGGGGAAGCCGGGTTCGGGTTCGAGCGGGTTGAGCCCGGCGGGGATGCTCGCCAGGTCGCCCGGGCGCACGACGAGCACGTCGTCGTCCACCCGGGCGGCCATGGCCCGGTACTCGGCCTTGGCGGGCTCGATGACCAGCCAGGTGAGTCCGGCGCCGGTGGCCTGTTCCAGAAGGTGCCTGGTCGTCTGGGACTTGCCGCCGCCGGTGGCGCCGGTGACGAAGGCGTGCCGGTTGAGGGAGCCGAAGGGCAGCCGCAGCGCCTCGCCCGGGGAGAGGGCGGCGTCCAGAACCGCGCCGACGTCGACGCCCTCGCGGCCGCGCGTCTCGGGCGTCACGTCGAACATGGGCGGGGTGACCAGCCGGACGCCGGGCACCTCGATCGCGGGGACGGCGGCCAGCGCGGCCAGCAGCTCCGAGGTCGCCACGGCGGGGGACGCCGTGGACGAGGGCCGCAGCGCGTAGGGCAGTCCGGCGAGGTCGGTGGACACCGCCAGCAGCCCGGCGACCTGCGCCGACTCCACGGTGGACGCCGCTCCGGCCGACACCCGCAGCTCCCACATCCCGGCGGCCCCGGCGGTGCTCAGCTGGCGGTGCAGGGCCTCTTCGCGTTCGGCGGCCAGGACCGCGTCGGCCATGGTGGTGTTGGCGCGGGCCGAGCGCAGCCGGTTCTGCGCGCCCGCCGCCAGTTCGTCCACGGTGGACGGTGCGACCGGAGTGGCGGTGACGTACCAGGCGAAGGGGCCCGTCCAGGCCGACAGGAGCCCGAGGTGCAGGTCGGGGGCGGCCTGCTCGGGTGCCGCGCCGGGCACGACGCCGAGCTGCTCGGTGACGATCTCCAGGTGCGTCCAGGCGGGGACGACGCCGAAGAAGGCGTTCAGGTCGGCCTTGCGCCCGGCCGCGCCCGGCGGGTAGGACACGCGCACGCCCTCGTCCGCGGGCGTGCTCTCGACGCCGGAGATGATGACGTCCACGTCGCCGCCGGGCCGCATCCGCCGCCAGCCCAGGGTGAAGGCCTCGCCCGTGGCCAGCGCGCGGTGGTAGGCGGCGACCACGGCGGCCAGGCGCATCGAGCGTCCGGCGCGGACGTCCCCGGGTCCGGCGGCCAGGCGCGGGATCGTCGTGAGGACGACCGCCGTCACCGGCCCACCACCTGATAGGGACCGGTCTGCGGCTCGGCGGGCGGCGGCAGCGCGGGCCGGACCGGCTGGGGCGGCACCTCCACCGGCGTGGTCGAGGAGCGCGGGAGGGCGACGGTCTGCGGGCTGGTGTCCACGCGCTGGACGCGCGCGCCCTGCCCGCCGCCGCCCTGCACGAGGTACATCGCCTCCTCGGCCATCTGGTGCTGGAGGACGACGGGTTCCACCCGGTACTCGTGGACGCGCTGCTGCCCCCAGGCGATGCTGTGAGTGGTGCCCTTGGAGGTGCCCTCGGTCCGGGTGGTGCCGGTGGTGGTGCTGCGGCTGCCGCCCACGCTCCAGTTGGAGTCGCTGCTGCCGGAGGAGCCGGAGCTGCCCGAGCTGTCGGTGACGGTGGTGCTCTCCGAGTGCGCGACGCTACTGGAGGTGCCCTCGTTCGTGCCGTGCGTCTCGGTGACGCTGTGGTCGACGAACTTGAACTCCTTGCCGATGTACTGGGCGGCCTGCTCGGCCTCCTGGTGGTTGCCCAGGCGCATGAACCCGACGGTGCCGCCGCCGATGACGCGCAGGGCGTCGTCACGGAGGTTGCGGAACAGCAGGACCAGGCGCAGCCTCTGGTCCCGGGCGCAGATGTCGGTCAGGTGCTCCAGGTGCCGGGAGGCCAGCCGGTCGGCCCCGGCGATGATGACGGTACCGCCGGCGCCGGTGGTCAGCCGGTGCGTCGTCCAATGCAGAAGGAGGTCGGCCAGCAGATCGGCGGTGACCGAGGCGCCGGTGTCGGCCAGCACGAAGCAGTCGAGGTGGTGGCCGCCGGACGAGGTCTCGCGCTGCTCGCCGAGGCGGGCGAGGGGGTAGAGGACGGCCTCCATCTCACGCAGCTCGTCGAGCGCACTGGCCACATAGGAGTCGTAGAGAAGCTGGCCGAGCCGGTTCTCCTCCTCGGCCGACAACCGTTGCGGGCGCGCGGGATCGCGCATGGCCACCCGCAGGGCCTCCAGGAGGCGGCCCATGGTGATGTCGCCACCGAGGGCCTCGGTGATGGAGCTGAGGACCCGGTGCGCCTTGAGCTTCTGGTTGCGGTGATCGCTTTCGGCGCCGAAGGTGGACTCCACCAGCGCGGCCACGATCTGCTCGGCGGTGAGCCCGGACAGCAGGTCGGCGGCGTGCAGCTCGGCGGGCAGGACACTGCGGCGGACCTTCGCGCCGGCCGCGGCCGTCCAGCGGCACAGGTCCTCGGCGACCTGGGCGCGGCTGAAGTCCAGCAGCACCACCGGGGAGCGCGTGGCCACGGCCGAGGCGCCGTAGGTGGTCAGCAGCGAGCTCCAGCCGCGGTTGCCGCCGCCGTAGACGTCCAGGCGGCGGGTGGCGGCGGGGACGCCGATCGCGTACCACTCCGGCAGCGCGTCGATCCGGGCCTGCTCATCGCCGATGAAGCGGTGCCGGTCGGACTCCCAGCGCAGCACGGCGGCCTCGTACTCGCGCCGCTGCGCGTCCGCCCGGCTCTTCTCGCCACCGCGGCGCACGATCATGAACACGCCCAGGGCGACCCCGAGGACGGCGATGACGATGCCGATGATGACGCCGAGATTGCCGACGCCGGTGGCGGTGTCGTTGGCGGCGCCACAGATCAGCATGATGATCATGACGATGACGCCGAGGATCACCACGGCCAGCCCGCCGCCGCCGATCAGGCCGACCGCGCCGAGGATCGCGCCGATCTCGGTGACCTTCGGCGGTTTCGGCTCCTGCGGCCTGGGATCGGGGAACGAGCGGCGCTGCAGCTCGGGATCGGCGTAGGCCCAGCCGAGGCGCTCGCCCGGATCGAACAGGCGCATGGCGGGACCGATGTCGCTCGGCACGTGTGCTTCCCCTCAGACGGAACCTCGCGCGGGTGTGGGCTCACCGCGCGCCGGGAACAGGGAAGCCGCCCGGGAGGCGTCTGACAAGGGCGCTCGGACGGCGTCGGACGGCGGGTCTGGCCGGGGATTGCTATCGTCGGTCGCCGCGCGACGGCGAAAGGGGGAGCCGTGTCCGACCCGTCCACAGTGCACAGCAGGCTGGGCCTGGCGACGGCCCTTCGGGAGCTGAAGGAACGCGCCGGGCTGTCCTTCAGCGCGCTCACCCAGGCCACCGGCCTCAAACGCGCCACCCTCGCCGAGGCCGCCAACCCGCGCGGCGAGCACGTCCCGTCCTGGCCGACCGTGCGGGCCCTGGTGACCGCGTGCGCGCCGGAAGCCGACACCGAGGCCTGGTACCGGGCCTGGCGGCGGGCGGCGCGGCCGGGACCGGCGCGCGTCCCGCGCCAGTTGCCGCCGCCCGACCCGGCGTTCACCGGCCGGGCCCGGGCACTGTCCGAACTCGACGGACTGCTGCGCCGCCGCCGGATCGTCGTGGTCTCGGCCCTCATCGGTGGTGGCGGTGTCGGGAAGACCGCGCTGGCCCTGCGCTGGGCCGACACCATCGCCGCCCGCTTTCCCGACGGGCAGCTGTACGTGGACCTGCAGGGCTTCGACACCGGCGAGCCGCTGGCCCCGGCGACGGTCCTCGGCGAGTTCCTGCTGGCCTTCGGGGAACCCGAGGGCGCGATCCCGGAAACCCTTGCCGGGCGCCAGGACCGCTTCCGGGATCTGCTGGCCGACCGGCGCGTCCTGGTGCTGCTGGACAACGCCGCCGGGGTCGAGCAGGTGCGGGCGCTGCTGCCGGAGTCCGATACCTGCCTGGTGCTGGTCACCAGCCGCGACAGCCTCACCGGGCTGATCGCCCGTGATGGCGCGCACCGCCTGGATGTGGAGCCGATGGACGAGGGCGAGGCGCTGGACCTGCTGCGGCGGCTGCTCGGCGCGGAGCGGACGTCCGATGTGGACAGCGCGCGGCGGATCGTGGACCGCTGCGCGCGGCTGCCGCTGGCGCTGCGGCTGGCCGCCGGGCACGCCGCCGAGCGTCCCGGGCGGTCCCTCGCCGAGATCGCCGATGAGCTCGACCCGCTGGAGACCGGCGTCCGGCCGGTGTTCTCGTGGTCGTACCGGCATCTGCCGGCGGGTGCCGCGCGGCTGTTCCGGCTGATGGGCGCGCATCCGGGGCGGCACCTGGACATCGCGGGCCTGACCGCGCTGCTCGGCGGTCCCGCCGAGGAGCACGCCGGGGTCCTGCTGGCCGCGCACCTGCTGGAGGAGGCGGGCTCGGCCGGTTTCGGGATGCACGACCTGCTGCGGGTGTACGCCGCCGAACTGGCCGCCGCCGACGCCGAGCGCGAACCGGCGCTGACCCGGCTGTTCGACCACTTCGCGCACACCGCGGCCCACGCCAAGGACTGCTTCGCGCCCTGGGACAAGCCCCGCTCGCGGGCCATGCCCGGCGACGACCGGTACGCGATCGTGTTCACCGAGCCGCACGCGGCCACCGCGTGGACCGACCGGAACCTCGGCGAGCTGACCGCGGTGGCCGTCCACGCCGCCCGGGAGGGCTGGCCCGGGCACGCGATGTCGCTGTCCAGCCTGCTGTGGCGGCACTTCTACCAGCGCTGCCGCTGGGAGGACGGACTGGCCGTGCACTCCGCCGCCGCCGAGGCCGCCCACCGGCTGGATGACACGAGTGGTGAGGGCGCGGCGATCTTCCGCGTCGGCGACGTGCACTGGCGCCGGGGCGAGCTGGATCCGGCGCGCTCGTTCTTCGAGCGCTCCCTGGAGCTGAAGCGGGACGCCGGCGACCGCACCGGGCAGGCGCACGCCCTGGGCGCGCTCGGGTTCGTCGCGCTGCTGGCCGGGCGTCCCCGCGAGGCGGTGCCGCTTTACCTGGAGGCGCTGGACCTGGCGATCGAGCTGGGCAACGAGGACACGCGCGGGGTGAACCTGCTGAACCTCGGCGAGGCGCACCTGCTGCTGGGCGAGTACGTCCCGGCGCACGGGCGTCTTCAGGAGGCGATGACGCTGTACAAGGCGACCGGGCACCGGGATACCGGTGCCTGGGCGCATCTGACCCTGTCGCAGCTGTGGGGGCGGCTCGGCGAGACCGACCGGGCCGCCCGGCACGCCCGCGAGTCCCGGGCCCTGGCGGAAGGGCTCGGTGACAAGCTGCTGTCGGCGCGGGTGACCGCGCAGGTCGGGACGCTCATGGTCGCCACGGGTGAAGCGGCCAAGGCGGTGGACCATCTGCGCCGGGCGCTGGAGGAGCAGCGCCGCATCGGCGACCGGGCCGGGGAGGCGCTGACCCGGCGGTCGCTGGCGGCGGCGCACCGGCGGCTTGGGCGAGGTGGGGAGGCGCTGGCGCAGGCCCTGAGGTCCTTGGAGGTGCTGGAACGCACCGGGAACCGCGGCGAGGAGCCGGAGAGCCACAACGCGATCGGGCTGGCGCTGTCCGCGCTCGGGCGGGATGAGGAGGCGGTGGAGCACCACCGGGCGGCCCTGTCGGGCGCGGAGGCCGCCGGGCTGCCCGCCGCGCAGGTGGTGGCGGCGCGGCGGCTGGCGGTGCTGTCGCCGTCCGACGTGGCGGAGTGCCGGGCGCGGGTGGAGGAGCTGGCGTCCGCCGCCCGCGAGGCCCGGGCGGTGTTGCTATGAGTTCTGCGCCAGCGCGCCCGTCACGTACTCCATCGCGCGGGTGAAGGCCGGATCGGACAGGCGGCGGGTGAGCTCGTCGGCGTCCACGTCCTCGATGTGCGTCTGGATCCACCACAGGTTCCCGAACGGGTCGCGGACCCGGCCGACCTCGTCGCCGAAGAAGAGGTGGGTGACCTCGGTGACCGAGGTCGCGCCCGCCGCGACGGCGCGCGCGTGGGCCGCGCGGGCGTCCGGGACGTAGAGGCGCAGGAAGGAAGGGGTGGCCTCCCAGCCGGGCGGGCTGTCGAAGGCCATCAGGTGGGCGTCGCCGATCTTGAGCTCGGCGTGGCCGATGCGGCCGTCGGCGTTGGTGAAGCGGCCCAGGTCCTCGGCGCCGAACGCGCGCTGGAGGAAGTCGATGAGCCCGGCGGTGTCGTCGCCGATGATCCAGGGGGTGATCGTGGTGTAGCCGGCGGGGATGGGGGCGACTGTTTCGGTCATGGATTCAGCTTGAGGGGTTTTGCGGTCAGCTCGTGTCCTGAATGGGGATGAGTTGGGGACCGCCCGGGGCCCCATCCGCCCCGGGCGGCGCTTCAGCTATCCGGGGTGAGGGAGTGGAAATCGGCCCGGATCGTGGACTGGCGGTCGAAATGGTCTTCGAGGCGATGCCGACCGTGGTGGCGGTCGAGTTTGTAGGCCAGGAGGCAGGTGAAGCAGCGGCAGTAGCCGAGGAGGGTGAGGTCGTGTTCGTGGGCGGTGGCGACGAGGAGGGTGAAGCCGGTGGTCACGGGTATCGCGCCGAGGAGGAGGTAGCCGATGAGAGGTGCTAGGTTTTCCAGCAGCATGAAAGGACGCCTTTCGTGTCAAGGCGGCCAGCCCGGGTTTTCGAGACCTTTGCGGGATGGCCGCCGTTTCTATGTGGACGTGGAGCCGGGTTCGGCGACCGGCGGGATGACGATCGCGTCGAACTCGGTTTGGGCGGTTTTGTAGGCCGCGCACGGCCAGTGCTCCGGGCAGCTGGAGCGGCAGATGATCGGGGAGAAGGAGACGAGCGGGCCGTGACGGCCCATCTCCTTGAGAAGTTCGGATGCGCGGGGCGACAGGCCCATGAGTTCCCCCTCCGGTGGCCTGACCAGCGGTTACATTCCGACTTAACCACATTGCACCCGTGGTCGCAAGAACGCTTGCGATAATGGACGCGGCGTGTCGCGGATCCGACTGCCTCGTTAGGCTCGGTAGCCGACGCCACCTTGGAGGTAATCGATGACGTCTCGCTCCGACCCTTCCGCGATGCGTTGGCTGATCGGCACCGAGATGGCGCGCATCAGAAAGCAAGCGGGGCTGACCTTGCAGGAGGTCGCAGATCGGCTCGCCCAAGACGGCGGCGCGAAGATGAGCCGCCCGAAGATCGGCAACATGGAGACCGGCCGGTTCCAGCAGTTCCCCGATGACATCGTGCGCATCCTGCGGGTGTGCGACGCGAGCCAGCACGACATCGACCGCATCGTGCACCTCGCCTCTCAGCAAGATGCGAAGCAGTGGTGGGCACCGTGGTCGAACATCGTGCCCGACTGGAACCGGACATATACCGGACTGGAGGGCCTCGCCAGGTCCGCTTTCATGTTCGAGCCGATGGTCATCCCTGGCCTGCTTCAGACGGCCGCGTACGGCTCGGCGATCACAAGCGCGACTGGTTTCGTGCGGCCCGACCAAACTGAACGATTCGTCGAGTTCCGGCGAGCGCGGGCAGCGCGGCTGGAGGCAGAGGACTACCTTCGGCTGCACACGGTGATCGGCCTGGCTGCGTTGCAACTGGTGGTCGGCACAGTGGAGCAACGCCGCGAGCAGCTCTGGCACTTGCTCGCGATGGGCGACCGAGAGAACGTAACGATCCAGGTACTGCGGCCCGAGGACGGGATGCACGCGGCGGTCGAAATCGGTCAGTTCTTCGTCTTGGAGTTCGAGTCGGCGATGCCGATCGCGTTCACGGAGCTGTTCGACGGGGCCGTCTACGTACAGGATCTCGACAGCATCGAGACGTATAGGATGGTCTCAGAGAACCTCAAGCAGGTGGCGCAATCGCCCGCCGCCTCCGCTGAAACGATCAGGGACCTCATCAATGAGCTCTAACGCCGGTAGTCGGCTCCGCTGGATCAAGAGCAGCCGAAGTGCGAATAACGGCAACTGCGTTGAGGCTGCCGTGTGCCTTGACGAGCTGCATTGGCGCAAGGCGAGCCACAGCACCAACAACGGGGCATGTATAGAGGCCGCGTCCATCGCGGCCACCATCGCCGTCCGCGACTCGAAGATCGCCACCGGCCACGACTACCCCACCCTCACGATCCCCACCCCGGCCTGGTCGGCCTTCCTCACCAACATCGCCGCCGGCCGCTTCGACCTCTAACCCCATCGGCCGGGTACGCGCTGGAACCGGCTACCCGGCCGCCTCACTCGGCTTCCGCCAGTCATCGGGGTCAAAACCCGACGTGGGGATCTTCCCGTCCTTGTACCAGCCCTTCTGCCAGTCGGGCGGCTCCACCACTGGGATCTCCGGCGCACTGGGCACCGGCTGCAACGCCTCCAGGATCACGAACTCATCGTCGAGCCTGTCATCGTCGACGATCACGCGACCGTGCCAGCCGTCGGCGGTCACCAGAATCCAGCTCGTGGCGGCCCCACCCCCATCATCGATGAGGGCACGGGTATCGAGTTCCTTGCAGAGCAGCGTCGCCAACTGCAGCTCGGTGAGACCGCCGATCGCCTCATCGAACTCGGGTCCACCCTCCAGCACACAGGCGAAGTACCGCTCGCCTTCGGGGGCCGGCGTGACATACGCGATCAGCCGCGGACCCGAATACTCGCCCAGGTCTCCGACGTACAGCAGAGCCGGGTCGATCCCGTAGCGCGCGCAAAGAACCTCCTGCACTCGCTGCGCCGACGTGCGACTGTCGAAGTTGATCTCGATGCCCATCAGGTGTCCTCGCTGCGGTAGTCCTTGTGGTGCTCGTACACTTCAGCGGCCCTCTGCCAGTCTGCACCGGTCACGGCGGGGTTGTTCGCAAGAGCCGATGGCAGGCTGTCCATGTCGCCACGGGCCTCGATGAGGCCCTTGAGGGCCTTGTACTCCGACCGGTTCAGCTTCACCAGACCCGGTCCCTCGTCGGGGTACACCGTGCCCGGCACCTCGACTCCGTAGAGCCGCCCGTTCACCAGACAGCGGTCCCGATCGGGCAGCCAGGCCGCCTCACCACGGCGAATCGCGTCCAGGTCACCCCGAACATCCGTTCCGGGCAAGATGACCGTGTTCTCCTCGCGCACCTGGGACTTTCGCCCGACGCTGTTGAGATGGTGTCGCCGGTTGGGCGGAGTGATCGGCCGCTTCCCCGCCGGACCGGCGATGGGGCGTGCCACCATCGCCTCCACGCCGGGCACGAGCACCGCCAAGTACGCGTTCAGACGCTCCCGGATCTCGCCCAGACCGGCCAGAGCCTCCCCGGTCCGCTCGATCCCCTCCGCGATGTGGGCCAGTGCCTCCCGGGGAGCGTCATGGCCGGTGCCTTCCGTCGCGGCGGCGATCCTCTCCGCCGACTCCCCGGCGGCTGTGTTGGCCGCTCGCAACGCGTCCACCGGCAGGGCCTCCAGGACCGCCCGGATCACCGCCGCGATCTCACCCGGGTTGCTCATACCGCGTCCAGGTAATCGTCACAGCAACTCACCGCGGCCCGGTACGCGGCAACGGCCCGGCGCAGCCGCTCGGCGACCGGCTCGAACGCGGCCAGGGCGGCTTTTGCGTCCTCACTACCCGTGCCGGACAGCGCCTCGGCCAGGTGGGATCGCTGCTCATCCAGCACTTCCAGGGACGCCTGGAGCGCGGCTAAGGGCAGATCGGCGGCGGCTTCGGCAACGTGCTCTCGCACCTCGGCGATGTCCACCGGACCATCCTCCCCCGCGCGCGAAGCCTCGGGCCGCGCGACACGACCCGAGGCCCCATCGTCTACCCCGCGGCCGCGATCGCCTTCTCCTCGACCGCCGCCGCGAAGTCGGCCAGCACCGGATGGTCGAAGATCACCCGCACCGGCAGCGGGAAGCCCAGCTCGGCCCGCAGCCTGATGATCAGCCGGGTCGCCGCGAGCGAGTGGCCGCCGAGGTCGAAGAAGTCGTCTCCCGCCTCGATCCCCGGACGCTGGAGCAGCTCGCTCCAGATCGCGCCGATCTCCTCCGCCAGCGGCGTCATCTCGGCGACTCCCGCCACCGACTCCACTGTGGGCACCGCTGCACGGCCGGTGTACTCGGGGATGCGCGCCCCGGGGTCGGCGGCCATGGCCGCCAGGGCGCGCTCGAAGCCGTCCTGCAATGCCGCGATGGCACCCGGGGACAGGATCGACGCGTCGTGGTCCCAGACTCCCAGGTGCTCCCCTCCTTCACGCAGGATGGCGAAGACCAGGTCCACCGGGGCGGGCGCGCTGGCCAGGGACAGGGGTTCCAGCCGGACGCCGGGCAGATCCACCGCCTCGTGGTCGAGGTCGGCGAGCTGGAACATCACGTCGAAGAACGGCGGACGCCCGGAGGCCCGCACGGGGTTGAGCTCGGCCACGATCTGGTCGAAGGGCGCGTCCTGGTGGGCGTAGGCGTCCAGGGTCACCGCGGCGGCGCGTTCCACCAGTTCCTTGTGGGTGGGGCGGCCGGAGAGGTCGAGGCGCAGGGCCACGGTGTTGACGAAGAAGCCGATGAGGGGCTCGATCTCGGTGCGCGTGCGTCCATTGAGGAGGGTGCCGATGACCAGGTCGGCGCGGCCGGTGCGCTCGGCCAGGGCGAGGGCGTAGGCGGACAGCAGGACGGTGTACATCGGCGCGCCGGCCGCCGCGGCCAGGTCCGACAGCCCGTCGATCAGCTCCGCCGGGACGACGCGGTTCGCGGTCGCCGGTTCCCGCACCGGTCCGGGGACGCCGAGGTCGAGCGGGCCCGATCCGTCCAATGTGGTGCGCCAGTGGCCGATCTGCCGGTCGAGTTCGCCGCCGGTGAGCCATTCGCGCTGCCAGTCGGCGTAGTCGGCGTACTGGATCTCCAGTTCGGGCAGGGTGGCGGGGACGCCGGTGAGCCCGGACTCGTAGAGCGCGACCAGCTCGCCGTGCAGGACGTGCAGTGAGGCCGCGTCGGCGGCGATGTGGTCGAGGGTCACCAGCAGGACGTGCTCGGTGGGCGACATGCGCGCGATCAACGCGCGGATGGGCGGTTCGGCGGCGGGGTCGAAGGCGCGATCGCGTTCCTCTTCGGCGATGCCGGTGAGGCGGCCGGGTTCGGCGGCCAGGTCGATGAGGGGCAGGGGGACGGGCGCGGGCGCGGCGATGAGCTGGGTGAGCTCACCGTCGCGGGTCTCCAGGGTGGTGCGCAGGATCTCGTGCCGGGCGACGACCTCGTCGAGCGCGGACCGCAGGAGGCGCGCGTCGAAGTCCCCGAGGAACCGCAGTCCCATCTGCACGTTGTACGTGGCGGCGTCGTCCTCCATCTGTTCCAGCAGCCACATGCGTTCCTGCGCGAAGGAGGCTCGCGCGGCGAGGACGCCTTCGGCGTCGGTCGGCATGGTTTCCATGGTGGTCAATCTCGTTCGCCGCCCTATTCGCCCCCTATCGGGCCGCCATCCACCAGGTGATAGCGGTGCGAAAGACCACTGAAAGACGCGCCCTAGATCGTCTGGTCACGACACCGACCACCAGAGGAGTCACACCGTGTTCGACGACGACCAGGCCACCTACGTCGTGGTGGTCAACCACGAGGAGCAGTACTCGATCTGGCCCGCGCACCGGGAACTGCCGGCGGGCTGGCGCTCGGACGGGACCACCGGGACCCGCAATGAATGCCTCGACCACATCGAGCAGGTGTGGATCGACATGCGCCCCCTGAGCCTGCGCCGCCGCATGGCCGACGCCGCCTAAAGCCCACCGACCGCTGCGAGGACGCCGACATGACCGCCGAGAACGCCTCCCGACTCAGTGACGCCAAGCGCGTCCTCCTCGAACGCCGCCTGCGCGGACTGTCCGGCGCGCCCGTCACGGGTGTCCGGCGCCGTACCGGCGACGGCCCCGCCCCGCTGTCGCCCGCGCAGCGGGGCGTCTGGCTGGCCGACCAGCTGCGCGCCGACACCAGCGTGTCGGGCGTGTACCGGGTCATGTGGCTGCGCGGCGCCCTGGACCGGGACGCGTTCGCGCGCGCGGTCGCCGGCCTCGTCGAACGGCACGAGGTCCTGCGCACCACCTACCGCCCGGACGGCGACGACGCCGTGCAGGTGGTCGAGACGCCGGGCGCGGCCGTGTTGACCGTCGCCGCCGCGCCCGGCTCCACCCCGGCCGAACGGCGGGCCGCCGCGCTCGCCGAGGCCGAGAAGGCCGCCGCCGAGTCCTTCGACCTGGCCCGCGGCCCGCTGTTCACCGCGCGCCTCACCGAAACCGGCGCCGACGAGCACCTGCTCTTCCTGCGGATGCACCACCTGCTCACCGACGAGTGGTCCTGCGGCCTGCTGGCCCGGGAGCTGGCCGCCTTGTACGCGGCGGAAAGGGACGGTCGCGCGCACGGCCTGCCCGCGCTCCCGGTCCAGTACGCCGACTACGCCGCCTGGCTCGCCGAGCCCGCGCAGGCCGCCACCCGCGCCGAACACGCCGAGTGGTGGACGCAGGCGCTCACCGGTGTCCCGCCGGTGCTGGAGCTGCCCACCGACCGCATCCGCCCCGACGTCCCCACCTACCGGGGCGGCATCGAGCGGCTGACGCTGTCGCCGGAGGCCAGCGCGGGCCTGCGGGCCCTGGCGCAGGCGCACGGGACGACGCTGTTCAGCGCGCTGCTGGCGCTGTTCGGCTCGGTGCTGCACAAGTACTCCGGCCAGGCGCGCTTCGCCGTCGGCTCGCTGCTGTCGGGCCGGGGCCGCCCGGAGGTGGAGAACATGATGGGCATGTTCGCCTCCACGGTGGCGATCCCGCTCGACTTCACCGGTTCGCCCTCCTTCGCCGACGTCCTGGAGCGCACCGGCCGCTCGGTCGTGGGCGCCCTCGACCACCAGGACGCCACCGTCGACCAGGTCGTCACCGGCCTGCGCCTGCCGCGCGAGCCCGGCCGCAACCCGCTGTTCCAGGCGCTGTTCCAGTGCGTCGAGGTCAGCGAGCACGAATGGGACTTCGCCGGGCTCGACGTGGAGGCCGTGTGGTTCGACGCCGGTCTGGCCAAAGTGGACCTGACGCTGATCGCGGTCAACCAGCCCTCCGGCGTCACCCTCGAACTGACCTACGCCGAGGACCTGTACGCGCCGGCCTTCGCCACCCGGCTGCTGGCGCACCTGTCCAATGTGGTGGACGCGGCCACCGCGAGCGCCGGGACCCGGGTCGCCGACGCCGACATGCTCACCGACGGCGAGCGCCACGCCGCCCTCGTCGAGTGGAACGCCACCGGCATGGACTACCCGACCGAGGACACCGTCCACGGTCTGTTCACCACGTGGGCCAATGAGAAGCCGGAGCTCCCGGCGATCTGGCGGCTGGACGGCACGCCCGTCAGCTACGGCGAACTCAACGCGATGTCCAACCGCCTCGCGCACTACCTGCGCGAGCACGGCGTCGGCCGCGAGACGCTGGTCGGGGTGTGCGCCGAGCACTCGGTGGAGATGTTCGTGATCCTGCTGGGCGTGCTCAAGGCGGGCGCGGCCTACGTTCCGCTGGACGCCTCGCTCCCGGCCTCGCGGCTGGAGTGGATCCTGACCGACACCGCCGCGCCGGTCGTGGTGACCACCGAGGCCCTGCGCGGTTCGATCCCCGCCTTCGACGGCGAGATCCTGGCGGTGGACACCGAACGCGCGGCCATCGAGGCGTACCCCGATCACGACCCCGAGCCGTGGTCCACTTCGGACAATCTGCTCTACACGATCTACACCTCCGGCTCCACCGGGCGTCCCAAGGGCGTCCTGGTCCCGCACCGGGGCGTGGTGAACTACCTGTGGTGGGCCATCGACGGCTACGGGCTGGCGGGCGAGCGCGGTGCCCCGATGCTGGGCTCGATCGCCTTCGACCTGTCGGTGCCGAACTTCTGGCTGCCGTTCATCGGCGGCAAGTGCACGACGCTGCTGCCGACCGACAAGAGCCTGGAGAGCCTGGCGGCGCGGCTGTCGGAGCCGGGCGACTTCTCGCTGCTGAAGATCACCCCGGGGCACCTGGACGTGATGCGCGGGATGCTGGAGCCGGGGCAGGTGCGTTCGGTGCGGACCTTCGTGGTCGGCGCCGACGAGGTCCGCGCCGAGACGGTCATGGGCTGGCGGGCGATCGCGCCGGGCGCGCGCGTGATCAACGAGTACGGCCCGACCGAGACGGTCGTGGGCTGCTCGATCTACGAGGTCCCCGAGGACTTCGATCCGTCGATCTCGGTGTCGATCGGCAAGCCGATCGGGAACCTGCGGATGTACGTGCTGGACGCCGGGCTCAATCCCGCGCCGGTGGGCGTGGTCGGTGAGCTGTACATCGGCGGGGACGGTGTGGCGCGCGGTTACCTGAACCGCCCGGAGCTGACCGCGGCGAAGTTCGTGCCGGACCCCTACGGCGCGCCGGGCGATCGCCTGTACCGCACCGGTGACCTGGCCCGCTACCGCGCCGACGGGGACTTCGAGTTCCTGGGCCGCACCGACTTCCAGGTGAAGGTGCGCGGCTACCGCATCGAGCTCGGCGAGGTCGAGGCCCGGCTGGGCCTGCACCCGGCGGTCACCGAGGCCGTCGCGGCGGTCATCACCGGGCACGGCGGGCACAAGCGCCTGGCGGGTTACGTGGTGTGCGACGGCGAGGCGCCGTCCACATCGGACCTGAAGGCGTTCATGGCCGAGGCGCTGCCGGAGTACATGGTCCCGCAGGTCTTCGTGGTGCTGGACGCGATGCCGCTCACCTCGGCGGGCAAGGTGGACCGGACGGCGCTGCCCGCGCCGGGCGCGGTCCGCCGCGAGGCCGTCAAACCCGCCACCCCGCAGGAGAAGGCCCTGGCCGAGATCTGGGCGAAGGTCCTGGGTGTGCCCAATGTGGGCAGTGGCGACAACTTCTTCGAGCTGGGCGGCGACTCGATCCTGGCGATCAAGGTCGTGGGCCTGGCGCGCGAGGCGGGCCTGGCGATCTCCCCGGCGGCGCTGTTCCGGCACCAGACGATCGGCGATCTGGCCGCCACGGTTCCGGTGGTGGCCGATGATCTGCCGCCCGCGCCGCCGATCCCGACGGATCTGCCGCCGGACGCCAACCTCTTCGCCGACGCCGTCTCGCACGTCTCGGCGATCGGCTCGGCCCGCGCCACCGCCACCCGCGGCCTGGCAGAGGCCCTCGGGGTGAGCGTGGACGAGGTCCTGCTGGCCGCGCTCGCGCGGGCAGGGCTCGACCTGTGGGGCGGGGTCGCCCTGGCCGTGGAGGTGGCCGGTAAGCCGGTGGTGCTGCGCCCGCAGGGCCAGGGACCGGCCGCGCTGATCGGCGCGATCGCCGCGCAGGCCAAGGGCCCCCGGGCCGCCGACGCGCAGGTCCACTTCGGACCGACTCCGACCGGGACCCGTGAGGAGGCGCGGAAGCACCTCCTCGACGTCTCCCCCGAGGCCCACGATGGAGGCTTCCGCATCACCTGGACCTACGGCGGCGGCTGCCACGACGCGTCCACCATCGAGAAGCTGGCCGAGTGCTTCGCCTCGGTGCTGGCCGATCTCACCGGTGAGCTACCGCGTCTGGACGGCGTGGACCTGACCGGTGTCGCCGACGTCTACCGGCTGGGCCCGCTGCAGACGGGGATGCTCTACCAGACGGCCGCGCAGCCCGACCGGCACGACTACATCGAGCAGTTCGCCTACTCCCTGGACGGCCCGCTCGACGCCGTCGCGCTGCGGGCGGCGTGGGACGCGGCGGTGGCGCGGCACGCGTCGCTGCGCACGTCCTTCGCGTGGCGCGAGCTGCCCTACCCGGTGCAGCTGGTGCGCGCCGAGGCGGCTCCACAGTGGATCGAGGCGGACTGGACCGGCGCGGACGTGCCCGCGATGCTGGACGCCTCCCGCCGCCGTCCGCTGCCGCTCGACGGCCCGCCGCCGGTGGAGTTCACCCTGGCCCGGCTCGGCGAGGACCGGCACCTGCTGGCCTGGCGCTTCCACCACATCGTGCTGGACGGCTGGAGCCTGGGCATCGTGCTGAACGAGGTCCTGGCCGACTACCGCGCGGCCGTGACCGGCGATCCCGTCCCGGTGCGGGACGCCCCCGCGCCGTTCCGGGCCTTCGTGACCCGGCTGGCCGCGCGCGATCCCGAGGCCGACGCCGCCTACTGGCGCCAGACCCTCGGCGGCGCGGACCTGCCCACGCCCATCCCGGTCGTGGGTCCCGAGCAGGAGGAGGGCGGCGCGACGGGCGTCATCGACGCCGAGCTGAGCCGCGAGGCCAGCGAGCGCCTGACGTCCTTCGCCCGCGACAGCCGGGTCACCGTCGGCGCGGTCCTGCACGCCGCGTGGGGCCTGCTGCTGGCGAAGGACTCCGGGCGGGCCGACGTGGTGTTCGGCAGCACCACCGCCGGGCGCGCCTCGGGCGTCCCGGGCATCGACGGCATGGTCGGGCTGCTGATGAACACCGTCCCCTTCCGGGTGACCGTCACCGACACGCCCGTCGCCGAGTGGCTGCGGGACGTGCACACCTCGCTGGGCGAGCTGCGCGACCACGAGCAGGTGCCGCTGGGCGAGGTGCGCCGGGCGGCGGGGATCCCGCTGGGCAGCGGCGTCTTCGACAGCATCTTCGTCTACGAGAACTTCCCGGTCCCCGACGACGGCGAGATCGGCGGGCTGCGCGTGGATCTGGCCTACTCCTACGGCCAGAGCGGCTATCCGCTGGTCCTGGGCGCCGGCCTGCACGACGTGCTGATGCTGCGCCTGAACTACGACACCGAGCGGGTGACCGCCGCCGACGCCCGGCGCATGCTGGACGCCTACCTCGCGCTGGTCGAGGCGCTGCCGACCGCGTCCCTCAAGGATCTGGCCCCGACCACGGTGGCCCGGCCGCGAGCGGTCGCCGCCGCTCCCGTGGCCGTCCCGCAGGTCGCGCACGTGGCCCCGCGCACCGAGACCGAGCGCGCGCTGGCCGAGGTGTGGCGCGAGGTGCTCGGCATCGACTCCACCATTGGGGTCCACGACGACTTCGTGGTCCTGGGCGGCGACTCGATCCTGGCCATGCAGGTCATCGCCCGCGCCCGCGACCTGGGCATGACCCTGCGGCCGCGCGACCTGGCGCGCACGCCCACGATCGCGGCCCTGGCGGCGAAGGCGGCCGAGACCGCCGCGCCCGCCACCGTCCACAGTGGTGGCCTGGACCTCGCCGTGCTCGGCGGCCGCCACCCCGGCGCGGAGTCGGTGTACAAGCTGACCCCGCTCCAGACGGGCATGCTGTTCCACGCCCTGGGCGGCGAGGGCGGCAACGACTACGTCCAGGTCTTCGCCTACGACGTGGCCGCTCCCCTGGACGCCGAGGCGTTCCGGGCCGCGTGGCAGGCCGCCACCGACCGGCATCCGGCGCTGCGGACCGTCTTCGCCTGGGAGGACCTGGCGCACCCGGTGCAGGCGATCCTGCACGGCACCGCGGTGGACCTGCGCGTCCTGGACTGGTCGGACGTGCCCGCCGGGGAGGCCGCAGAGCGCCTGGCCGCCCTCGCCGCCGCCGAGCAGGCCGGGCCGGTGGACCTCTCGCTGGCCCCGCCGACCCGCGTCACCGTCGTCCGCAAAAGCCCGGACACCTGGTCGTTCGTGTGGCGCTCGCACCACATCGCCCTCGACGGCTTCAGCGCCGGGCGGGTCTGCGACGAGGTGCTGGCCGACTACCTGGCCCGCGCGGCCGGCGGTGAGCCGCCGGTGGTGACCCCGGCGCCCTACGAGGAGTACCTGTCCTGGATGGGCGGGCACGACCGGGGAGGCGAGGACGCGCACTGGCGCGCGGCCCTGTCCGGCTTCACCCGGCCCACCCCGCTGCCCGCGGGCACCGGCGAGGGCGAGGGCTTCGCCGCCGTCCAGAACACCGCCGCGCCCGAACTCAGCGCCGCCATCGACGCCCTGGCGCGCGGCCACCGCGTCACCGTGGGCGCCGTCCTGCACGCCGCGTGGGGCCTGTACCTGGCCCGCCGCACCGGCCGCGAGGACGTCGTCTTCGGCACCGCCGTCACCGGCCGCTCGGCCCCCGTGACCGGCGCCGACCAGATGGTCGGGATGCTGATGAACACCCTCCCGGTGCGCATGGCCGCGCCCGATGACACCACCGTCGGCGAGTGGCTGCTGGCCACCCACCGCGAGCTGGGCGAGCTGCGTGAGTACGAGCACTGCTCCCTGGTGGACATCCAGCGCGCCACCTCCGTCCCGGCCGGGCGGCGGCTGTTCGAGAGCATCCTGGTCTACCAGGCCGTCCGCGAGGGCGAGGGCGGTCTGCCCGGGGGCTTCAGCGCGCGCACCGGCGAGGAGGCCGTCGCCACCGACTACCCGGTCGTCCTGGACGCCCTGTGGGACGGTGAGCTGAACCTCCAGCTCAACTACGAGCGCGCCCGCTTCACCCGCGACGAGGCCACCGCGATCACCGAGGGCTTCCTGGCGCTGCTGGCGTCACTCGCCGCCGACCCGGGCGCGAGCCCGGCGCGGGCGGCGCGCGTCCTGCCCGCCGGTTCCTCCGCCGCCGAGGTCGCCGCCGACGACGAGGCCGTCGGCCACGTCGAGCCGCGCGGCCCGGTGGAGGAGGCCCTGGCCGCGATCTGGGCCCAGATCCTGGGTGTGGAACGCGTCGGCGCCGCCGACGACTTCTACGAGCTGGGCGGCGACTCGATCCTGGCGATCCAGGTGGTCGGCGCGGCCCGCAAGGCCGGGTACGGCATCACCACCAAGCACATCCTGACCCACCGGACCGTCGCCGGGCTCGGCGTCGTGGCCACCCGGCCCGAGGCCGCCCGCGACGCCGTCGTGGACAGCGTCCCGCTGCCGCGCGAGCGGTGGGCGGCACTGGCCGAGGCGCTCGCCTCGCCCGGCGCGCACCACTGGCAGGCCGTGGCCGAGGTCGGCGGCAACGCCGCCGAGGTGTGGCGGCGGCTGGCCGATCGGCACGACGTCCTGCGCTCCACGATCGAGTGGGACGCCGAGGACGGCCCGGTCCGGCACCTGCACGCCGCCCCCGCCGCGCCCGGCGCGGCCCTCATCCCCGAGGCGCGGCTGGCGACCTGGCTGGCCGTGGAACGCACACGCGGCCTCGACCCGGCGCGCTCCCCGCAGCGCGTCGACGTGATCGACACCGGGGACCGGAACCTGCTCGTGTGGCAGTTCTCCGGCGTCCTGCTCGACCGCGAGGAAGCCGAGGCGATCCTGCGCGAGGGCTTCGGGACGCCCGGCGTTCTCACCCTCGCCGAGACGCCCGTCCGCGCGCCCCGGACCGCCACCGGCCCGGCGCGCCCGGAGGCGGTGCGCATCCTCACCGGCGTCTGCGCCGGGCTGGACCTCACCGCCGACGCGCTGCTCATCGCCGCCCGGGCCACCCGGGCGGGCGCGGCCGTCACCGTCGCCGACGTCCTCGACCACCCCACGATCGAGGGCCTGGCCGCGGTCGCCCGCGTCACGGCGTCCGAAGTGGACGAACCGGGCCACGGGCCGGTAGAGCCCACGCCGGTGCACCGCTGGTTCGCCCGCCTCGACGTCCCGCACGACCACTACAACCAGGCGAGCCTCCTGTCGATCGACGGCGAGACCGATCCGGAGCGGCTGGAGCGCGCGCTGCACGCCGTCGTGGCCCACCACGACGCGCTGCGGCTGCGGCTGACCGCCGAGGGCGAGCACGTCGCCGAGACCGAGACCGCGCGGCTGATCCGGGTCGCCGCGCCCGGCGAGGACCCCGAGGCGCTGGCCACCGAGGCGAACGCGTCACTGTCCCTGGTGGACGGACCGATCCTGCGCGGCGTGCTGTTCCCCGAAACCAACCGGCTGCTGCTGGCCGTGCACCACATCGCCGTCGACATCGTGTCGTGGGGACCGCTGCTGGAGGACCTGGAGGCCGCCCACGACGGGCGTGCCCTGCCCGAGCCGACCACCTCGTTCCGCCGGTGGGCGTCCCGGCTGGCCGAGTACGCCCGGGGGCCGGAGTTCGCCGCCGAGGCCCGCTACTGGCGCACCCGGCCCGTCCCGGACGCGCCCCTGCCGCTGGACCTGGCGTCCGGCCCCAACACCGAGGGCTCCACCGAGCAGCACGTGGCGTTCCTGGACGCCACGGCCACCGCGGCCCTCAAGTCCCGCATGAACGAGGCCCTGGTGACCGCGCTGGCCTCGGCCGTCCGCGACTGGACCGGCCGCGATGATGTCCGTCTCGACCTCGAAGGCCACGGCCGCGAGGACCTCTTCGACGACGTGGACCTCAGCCGCACCATCGGCTGGTTCACCGCCGTACGGCCGATCGAGCTGCGCGTGCCCGGCGACCTGGCCGACGCCGCCGCCGTGGTCCGCGCGAAGCTGCGCGAGATCACCGGCATCGGGCACGGCCTGGCCGTCGACGGATTCGACGGCGGCGAGATCATCGTCAACTACCACGGGCAGCGCGGCTCCGGCGGCGCCAAGGGCCGGTTCACCCCGGTCGACGGGCCCGTCGGGGTGACCCGGGCGCCGGAGGGCGTGCGGCAGTACCTCCTGGAGGTCGACGCCGGCATCGAAGACGACCGGCTCTACGTGATCTGGAAGTACTCGCGCCAGCGGCACACCGCCGCCACCGTCGCGAAGCTGGCCGCGGCCGTGATCGAGCGGCTGACCGCGCTGGCGGGCACGACCCGCCGCGCGGCCCTGCCCGGCGACCTGGCCTACGAGGGCTCGCCGGTGGTGTCGGTCCCGATGGACCGGCACGGCGTGCCGGGCGTGGCCGCGGCCGTCCTGCGGGACGGCGAGCTCGCCGGGACCTGGGCGGCGGGGCTGGCCGCCGAGGGCGTCCCGGTCCGGCCGGAGACCGCGTTCCCGGTCGGCTCGGGCAGCAAGTACGTGGCGGCCCTGGCGCTGCTGCGGCTGGCGCAGGACGGGACGCTGCGGCTCGACGACGAGGCCGACCGCCACCTGAGCGGGTGGCGCGTGGGCGCGCCGGTCACCGTCCGGCAGCTCATGGCGCACACCGCCGGGCTGACCGTCACCGGCTACGACGGGTACCTCCCCGGTGAGCCGCTGCCCTCGCTGCTCGACGTGCTGGAGGGCCGGGGCGCGACCCCGGCCGTGCGCGCCGAGGACAGGCCGGGGACGCGGTTCCGCTACTCCGGCAGCCACTACACCGTGCTCCAGCTGCTGCTGGAAGAGGTCACCGGGACGCCGTACGCGCGGCTGGCCCGCGAGCTCGTCCTCGATCCGCTGGGGATGAGCGGATCCGGCTACCAGCCGGGCGAGGCGATCGGACACGACGAGCACGGGACCGCCCTGCCGGTCCGGCACTTCGCCGAACTGGCCGCCGCCGGGCTGTGGAGCACCGCCGCCGACATGGCGCGGATGCTCACCGAGGTCCACCGTGGACACACCGGATCCGGTTCGGCCTTCCTCTCCCGGGAGTCGGCCGCGATCTTCCTGGACCCGGCCGGGACCGGCACCGGCGGACTGCTCCTGGGCGTCGGCGACGTCCCCGGGCACCGCTGCCTCACACTCGCCGATCCCGTGCGCGGGAGCGGCTTGGTCATTCTGTCCAATGCGGACGCCGGACGGCTCGCGCTCGACGAGATCTCCGATACCGTCGTCACATACATCGTGGGTGACGAAGCCCACACAGGGAGGATGTAATGCGAGCTTTACTGGCGAACCGAAACCTGCGTTTCTACATAGTGGGGCAGACGCTGTCCGGGGTGGGCTCGTCGGCGTTGTGGCTGGCGGTGGCGATCTGGGTCAACGCCGTCACCGGCAGCGCCGCCAAGGCGGGTCTGGCGATGTTCGCGTTCGGGCTGAGCGTGATCGCCGGGCCACTGGTCGGTCTGGTCGTGGACCGCGTCAAGCGGCTGCCGCTGCTGATCTGGTCCAACCTGGTCGGCATTGTGCTGATCGCGCCATTGCTGCTGGTGGACGCCAAGGACGCCCTGTGGGCGGTCCTGGCCATCATGTTCGGCTACGGGGTGATCAACCGGATCGTGAACTCCGCGCAGAGCGCGCTGCTGACCACGATCGTCCCCGATGACCTGCTGGCCGGGGCGAACGGGATCCTGCGCTCCCTCCAGGAGTCGATGCGGATCATCGTCCCGCTGCTGGGCGCGGGCCTGTACACGTGGATGGGCATCGAGGCGGTGGTCATCCTGGACATGGCCACCTTCCTGGTCGCGCCCCTGCTGTTCCTGCTGATGAAGGTGAACGAGCCCAAGCCGGTGCCGCCCGAGAAGGGCGAGAAGGTGACCACCGCGGCCCTGGCCGGGTTCAAGTACCTCTTCGCGCACCGGATCCTGTTGGCCGTCATGGGCGGGGCGACCATCGCCGCCCTGGTCTTCGGCTTCACCGAGGCCGGCATGTTCGCCGTGGCCACCGAGGGACTGGGGCAGCCCAGCGCGTTCGTCGGCGTCATGGGCATGGTGCAGGGCGCCGGATCGATCGTGATCGGCTTCCTGATCGGCATGTTCGCCAAGCGCCTGGGCGAGGTGTGGATGGTGACGATCGGCCTCGCCGGGTTCGGGGCGGCCATCTTCGCCACCATCACGCCGCTGATCCCGGTGGTGCTGGCCGCGTCCTTCGTGGCCGGGCTGACGCTGCCGATGGCCAGCGTCGGGGCGGTCACCGTGCTCCAGCGGTACACCCCGTCCAACCTCCAGGGCCGGGTCTACTCGGCCGCCGACATCGCCTACACCGGCGCGCTGACGGCGTCCACGGGCCTGGGTTCGCTGCTGATCCAGCTGGTCCACTACAAGGCCATGTACGCGGTGGCCCTGGGCGTCAGCGTCCTCGGCGCGCTCATCGCGCTGCTCGGCCGCAACGCGCCCATCCCGCCCGGATCCCTCGCCGACCACGAGATCCACCCGGCCGAGAAGCCGGCGGAGAAGGAGGGCACCGAGACGATGGAGGCCGCGCCCGAACCGGCCTAGCCTCCCTCCCTTGTGGACGCCGCCTCGCCCCCGCGAGGCGGCGTCTTTCGCGTGGTGACGGGCCGATAGCGCGGTGACAGAGCCGCGACAGCCGCCGCGCCTTTCCTGTCACCATGAGCGTTCAGTTGGTACGCGAGACCCGCAGCGAGGACTGGTTCCCCTTCCCGGCGCGGACCGCCGGGGAGAAGGCCACCCTCCTCTGCCTCCCCTTCGCCGGGGGCGGGGCCAGCCGCTTCTTGCCTCTGGCCCGCCTCCTCGCCCCGTCCATCGCCGCACTGCCGGCCCAGTTTCCCGGGCGCGAGAACCGTTTCGACGACCCCGCCTACACCAATGCCGCCGAGCTCATCGCCGACCTGACGGTCGCCGCGCTGGAGCACGTGGACGGCCCGTACGCGATCCTCGGCTACAGCCTGGGCGCGTCCTACGCCTTCGAGCTGGTCCGCTCCCTGGCCGCCGCCGGGGCACCGGCGCCGCTGGCCCTGTTCGCGGTCGCCTCACCCGCCCCGCACACCCGCTCCTCGGTGCGGCTGGGCGAGGCCAGCGACGCCGAGCTGCTGGCGCAGGTCCAGAAGTGGCAGGCGATCCCGGAGGAGATGCTGGCCGACGAGGAGCTGCTCGGCATGGCCCTGGGCACCCTGCGCACCGACCTGGGCACCTGGGAGCGGCACGACCACGCCGCCTCGGCGATGATCGACCGGCCCATCTTCGTCTATTCCGGGCACGCCGATCCCACCGTGAACCGCCCGCAACTGGCGGGCTGGCGGGTGCGGACCTCGGCCGCCGCGCGTTTTCGGACCTTCACCGGCGAGCACTTCTTCGGCTTCGATGAGCCCGGTGTGCTGGCCGCGGCCATCGAGGCGGACCTGTCCATCGCGGGCGGGTGGTAGACCGTGGAAAGCCTGCACGAGCGCTTCCGCCAGACCGCAGCCCGGTTCCCGGAGCGCATAGCGCTGTCCGATGTGGACGCGCAGATCAGCTACGCCGAGCTGGACGCCGCCAGTGACGCCCTCGCCGCCGAGATCGCCGCGGCCCTGCGACCGGGAGAGCGCCTCGTCGCGCTCAGCACCGGGCGCGGGGTCGCCGGCCCGGCCGGGATGCTGGCGATCCTCAAGGCGGGCGCGGGATACGTCCCGGTCGACCCGGACTATCCCGAGCAGCGCCGCCGCTACATCCTCGACGACTCCCGCGTCTCGCTGGTGGTCACCGACCGCGTCGAGGACGGCGAGCTCCTGGCCGAGGCGGGCGGGCTGAAGCTGCTGCGCCGGGCCGCCGCCGAGCCGCACGACGTCCCGGCCGACACCGCCTACGTCATCTACACCTCCGGCTCCACCGGCGATCCGAAGGGCTGCGTGGTCGGCCACGGGCACGTGCTGTCCCTCATGGACGCCACCGATCCGCTGTTCGCCTTCACCGAGACCGACGTGTGGACACTGTTCCACTCCACCAGCTTCGACTTCTCCGTCTGGGAGATCTGGGGACCGCTGCTCTACGGCGGGCGCGGTGTCGTGGTGCACCCGGCGCACCGGCTCGACCCGGTCGACTTCGCCGAGCTGCTGCGCGCCGAGGGCGTCACCGTCCTCAACCAGGTGCCCTCGGCCTTCGGGAACCTCGCCATCGCCTGCGCGCTCACCGAGATCACCCTCCCGGACCTGCGGTACGTGATCTTCGGCGGCGAGGCGGTCAACCCCGCCGACGTGCTCGCCTGGCTGGACGCCGGAACCGCGCCGAACTGCGTCCCGGTCAACATGTACGGGATCACCGAGACCACCGTGCACGTCAGCCACTGCGTCATCGAGCGCGGCACCTTCACCGGCGGGCCCGAGGCGACCACGCCGATCGGCGATCCGCTGCCCAGCCTGGGCTTCTCCCTGCGCGGCGAGGACGGCCGCCCGGTCCCCGACGGCGAGCCCGGCGAGTTCTGGGTCTCCGGCCTCGGCGTCAGCCACGGCTACCTGAACCGCCCGGAGCTGACCGCCGAGCGCTTCGTCACCGAGGACGGCAGGCGCTACTACCGTTCGGGCGACTGGGGTGTGCGCGACAACGGCCGCTACCACTACGTGGGCCGCCGCGACCGGCAGATCAAACTGAACGGCCACCGCATCGAGCTGGGTGAGGTGGAGGCGGTCATCGCCGACTTCGCCGCCGTCCGCCGCTGCGTGTGCACCATCGAGACCGATCACTTCGGCGTCGGCATCCTCGTCGCGCACCTCACCGCCGAACCCGGGCTGGACCTGGCGATCGGCGCGCTGCGCGCGCACGTCGCCGAGCGCCTGCCCGCGCACATGCGCTCGATGCGCTTCGAGACGCACGAGGCGCTTCCGCTCACCGACAACGGGAAGGTCGACCGCCGGGCTCTGGCGGGGGAGGCACGACGATGACGAGCACACTGGCGGGCCTGCGCGCCCGCATCTCCGCCCGCACCGAGGCATTCCCCACGCGCGCGCCCGGCGATCCGGCGCCACTGTCCTTCGGGCAGGAGCGGATGCGCCTGCTGAACCAGATGGCGGCGGGCTCGCCGGTGGGCAACATGTCCTACGCGTACCGGATCTCCGGCGCCCTCGACGTGGACGCCCTGTCGCGCGCGGTGTCCGCACTCGGGCGGCGGCACGCGATCTTGCGGACCCTGCACACCGCCGGTGACCAGGTGATCCTGCCCGATCCGGTGCCGCTGACCGTCCTCGACGCACCCGCCGACCTCGACGGATACATCGCCACCGCCGTGGACGAGCCCTTCGATCTGGCCGCCGAGCCGCCGGTCCGCTGGACGCTGCTGCGCAGGGACGCCGGAGAGCACGTCCTGCTGCTGCGGCTGCACCACATCGCCACCGACGGCTGGTCGGAATCGCTGCTGCACGGCGAACTCGCGCGCCTCTACGCCGGTGCGGCGCTGCCGGAGCTGCGCGTCCAGTACGCCGACTACGCCGCCTGGCAGCGCTCGCGCGACCACGACGCCGACGCCGCGCGCTGGCGCGAGGTCCTGGCGGGCGCGCCCGGCGCGACCGTGCTGCCCTTCGACCGCTCGCCGGCCGTCACCAGCGACCACAAGGGACGGACCGCGCGCTCGCGGCTACCGAAGGACCTGACCGCGGCCGTGCACGCCTACGCGCAGGCCTCCGGCGCCTCCGACTTCATGGTCTGCCTGGCGGCCTTCACCGCCCTGCTGACCCGCTACGACGACCGGGGCGACCTGGTGATCGGCACCCCGGTGGCCGGGCGCTCGCGCCCGGAGCTGGAGGACCTGGTCGGGTTCTTCGTGAACACCGTGCCGCTGCGGGTGGACGCCTCCGGCGATCCCTCCTTCGCCGACCTCGTCGGGCGCGTCAAGGAGTCCACACTGGACGGCCTGGAGCGCGCCGAGACGCCCATCGAGCGCGTCGTCGCCGAGGTCAAGCCGGTCCGCGAACCGGGACGCCAGCCGCTCACCCAGGTCTTCTTCCAGGTTCACAACACCCCCGCCGAGCCGCTGTCGCTGCCCGGGCTGAGGGTGTCCCAGGAGCAGATCTTCCCCTCGGCGTCCAATCTGGACCTCTCGGTCACCCTCCTCGAAGGCCCCGAGGGTTTCGAGGGCTACTGGGAGTACCGCACCGACCTGTTCGACGCGGCCACCATCGAGCGCCTCCAGAGCCAGTACGCGCGGCTGCTGGCGGCCTACCTGGCCGCGCCGGAGTCCGCGATCGGGGACGCCGAAGGGCTCGCCGAGGGCGAGCTGGAGCTGCTGCTGCGCGGCTGGAACGACACCGCCGCGGCCTTCGAACCCGGTCACGTGACCGATCTGTTCGCCGCGACGGTGGCCGCCTTCCCGGACGCGATCGCGGTCCGCGACGGCGAGCGCGAGCTCAGCTACGCCGAGCTGGACGCGTGGGCCAGCCGCCTGGCGCACCGGCTGATCGCCGAGGGCGCCGGTCCGGGCCGCCTGGTGGGTGTCCTGTCGGGCCGCTCGGCCGAGCAGATCGCGGCGGTGCTGGGCGTGCTGAAGTCCGGCGCGGCCTATCTGCCGCTGGACCCGGACGCGCCCGTGGCGCGCCTGGCGGACCTGGTCGCCGATGTCGAGCCGGTCGCGGTCCTCATCGGACCGGGTGTGCCCGAGCCGGTCGGCAACGCGATTCCGGTGGAGGACTTCGCGGACTTCCCGGAGAGCGACCCGGGTGTGCGCGTCGACGGCGAGGAGATCGCCTACGTCATCTTCACCTCCGGCTCCACCGGCAAGCCCAAGGGCGCCGCGATCACCCACGCCGGGCTGGCCAACTATCTCAAGTGGATGGTGGCCGCCTACCCCGCCGACGCCCCCGGCGACGCCGTCTTCCACTCCCGGCTGACCTTCGACTTCACCGTGACCCCGCTGTTCTGGCCGCTGCTGACCGGCCGGGCGGTGCGGATCGTGGCCGGCGCCGACGTCCTGGACGGGCTGGCGCGGGTCCTGCGCGACACGAGCGTCCCGATCGGGCTGCTGAAGCTGACCCCGGCGCACCTGGAGGCCCTGTCGGCCCGCTTCGAGGGCGAGCCGCTGACCACCGTGGGCAACCTCGTGGTGGGCGGCGAGCAGTTCCACGGCGCGACCGCCGACGCCTGGCAGCGTCTCTTCCCGGGCGCCCGCATCGTCAACGAGTACGGGCCGACCGAGACCGTGGTCGGCTGCGTGGTCCGCACCTTCTCTCCCGCCGACGACCCGGCGCAGCCCGTCCCGATCGGCCTGCCGATCGCCGAGACGGCCGTGTACGTGCTGGACGCGGCGATGCGCCCGGTGCCCATCGGCGGTCTCGGCGAGCTGTACATCGGCGGCGCGGGCGTCTCGCGCGGCTACCTCGGGCGGCCCGCGCTGACCGGCGCGGCCTTCGTCCCCGACCCGTTCGGCGGGGTGCCGGGCGCGCGGATGTACCGGACCGGCGACCTCGTGCGCCGCCGCGCCGACGGCGTCATCGAGTACCTGGGCCGCCGCGACGGGCAGATCAAGCTGCGCGGGCACCGCATCGAGCTCGGCGAGGTCGAGGCGGCGCTGCGGGCCCTGCCCGGCGTCGAGCAGGCCGCGGTGATCGTCCGCGAGGACCGGCCCGGCCTGCCGCGCCTGGTCGGCTACCACGTCCCGGAGCTGCCCACGGGCGAGCTGCTGGGCGCGCTGCGGAAGGTCCTGCCGCCGTACATGGTGCCCTCGGCGCTGGTCGGGCTGGACGCGCTGCCCATGACCCGCAACGGCAAGGTCGACCGGGCCGCGCTCCCCGCACCCTCGGCCGAGGCCGACGGGCACGTCCCGCCGGCCACGCCGACCGAGATCGCCGTGGCCGGGGTCTGGGGCGAGCTGCTGGGCGTGCGCGTCGGCGCCACCGACGACTTCTTCGGCAGCGGCGGGCACTCCCTGGTGGCCGCGCGCGCGTCCAGCCAGCTGCGCAACCTGCTCGGCCTGCGCACCGAGCAGCTGCTGCGGACGCTGTTCGCGCGGCCGGTGCTGGCCGACTTCGCCGCCGAGGTCGACGCGCTCCTCTCCCGAGACGGCGAAACCGTCCCGGGAATCGAATCCGCGCCCGCCACCGACCGCTCTCAGCCCTTCGAGCTCTCGCGCGGCCAGGAGCGGGTGTGGTTCCTCGACCAGCTCGACGCCTCCGGCGGCGAGTACGAGATGCCCCTGGCGCTGCGGCTGACCGGTCCGCTGGACGTGGACGCCCTGCGCGCGGCCCTGACCGGGATCGTCGAGCGGCACGACGTGCTGCGCACCAGCGTCCGCATCGTCGACGACCGGCCGATGGGCGTGCTGCGCCCGGTGGGCGACTTCGCGCTGGAGATCCTGGACGAGCATGACCCTTCCAAGAGCGGCGGCGACATCGCCGACATCGCCGAGCTGGCCGAAAAGCACACCCGGGAACGTCTCGACCTGGACGGCGGCCTGCCGATCCGGGCCCGGCTACTGCGGCTGGCCGAAGACGACCACCTGCTGTGCCTGACCTTCCACCACATGTCCTTCGACGGCTGGTCCTACCACGTGTTCTACGAGGAACTGGCCGCCGGATACGCCGGCGCGGCCATCGAGCCGCCGCCGGTGGCCTTCCACGACCTGGCCGTATGGCAGGAATCGCGGGTCGACCCGGCCGGGATGGAGTTCTGGCGGTCCACACTGGACGGCCTGGCGCCCTTCGAGCCGCCCGCCGACAAACCGCGACCGGCCCGCCGCCGCGGACTGGCGCACAGCACCACCGTCACCGTCCCGCCATCGGTCGCCGACGCCCTGGAGCGCCTGGGCACCGAGCACCGGGCCACGCTGTTCATGGTGCTGCTGTCGGCCTGCCAGGTGCTGTTCCACCGCCACTCCGGGCGCGCCGACGTCACCATCGGCACCACCGCCGCCGAGCGCACCCACGCCGACTCCGAACGCGTCATCGGGCTCTTCGTGAACATGCTCGTCCTGCGCGGCGACCTGTCCGGCAACCCCACCTTCGGCGCGCTGCTGGACCGCACCCGCGACATGGCCGTGGCCGCCTACGCCCACCAGGACACCCCCTTCGACCGCCTGGTCGAGGAACTGGCGCCGGAGCGGGACCTGTCCCGCACGCCGCTGTTCGGGGTCATGGTGAAACTGAACAGCCAGCCCGAATCGCACCTCACGATCCCCGGCCTGGGCCTGGCGGAGGTGCCGGTGGCGCTGGCGGCCACCAAGTACGACGTGGCCGTCGACTTCGAGCGCACCCCCGAGGGCCTGCGCTGCCTGGTGGTCGGCGACGCCGACCTCTACGAGGCGTCCACCGTGGACCGATGGGCGCGCCACCTCGCCGTCCTGCTCGCCGACCTGGCCGCGCGCCCCACCGTCGCCATCGGCGAGGCCGCGCTGCTCACCCCGGCCGAGGCCGCGCGCGAGCGGCTGCTCACCGGCCCCGAACCCAGCGAATTCCCCGCCATCGGCCTCCACGAGCTCTTCGAGCGGCAGGCGGCGCAGACGCCCGGAGCCGAGGCGGTCGTGGACGTCCACGGCTCCCTCACCTACGCCGAACTCGACGACCGGGCCGCCCGCGTCGCCGGGGCCCTGCGCGGCCACGGCGTCGGGCCGGACGTGCCCGTCGCGGTCATGCTCCACCGGTCCGGCGAGCTCCTCGCGGGCGTCCTGGGCGTCCTCAAGGCGGGCGGCGCGTTCGTGCCCGTCGAGACCGACACGCCCGTGGCCCGGGTGCGGGCGCTGCTGGAAGGCGCCGGATGCCCCGTCGCCCTGGTGGAACCCGAACTCGCCGACACCGTGCGGGAGGCGGGCGGCACACCGCTCACCATCGCCGAGGCCGTCCTCGCCGCGCCGGTCGCGAAGGTGGACGTGCATCCCGACAACCTGTGCGCGGTCTACTTCACCTCCGGCTCCACCGGCAAGCCCAAGGGCGTGGCCTGCACGCACGGCGGCTGGGTGAACCGCATGTGGTGGATGCAGAACCGGCACGGGATGCGGCCCGGCGAGACGGTCCTGCACAAGACCACCCTCACCTTCGACGACTCGGCGGTGGAGCTGTTCTGGCCGCTGCTGGCCGGCGGGCGCGTGGCGATGCTCGCCCCGGGCCAGCACCGCGACCCGGCCGCGATCCTGGACGCGGCGGTGAAGTACCGCTCGGTGCACATCAACTTCGTGCCCTCGATGCTCGACCTCTTCCTGTCGACATTGGACGAACGAGGCACCGCGGGGCTGGAGTCGCTGCGCAGCGTGCTCTCCAGCGGCGAGGCCCTGCGCCCGGCGCTGGTCGCGCGGTTCCTGGAGCGCTTCGGGACGGCGGTGAGCCTGGACAACACCTGGGGCGCCACCGAGGTCTCCATCGACTCCACCTGGCGCGAGTGCGGACCGGCCGACGCCGCCGGGGACGCCGTGGTCAGCCTCGGCGTGGCCTTCGACAACAACGACGTGTGCGTCCTCGACCAGGACTTCGCGCCGCTGCCCGTGGGCGTCCCCGGCGAACTGGCCATCGGCGGAGTGGGCCTGGCCCGCTGCTACCTGGGCGATCCGCGCAAGACCGCCGCCGCCTTCGTCCCGCACCCCTACCGTCCCGGCGAGCGGATCTACCGCACCGGCGACCAGGGCCGCGCGGCCGGGGACGGGTCGCTGACCTTCATGGACCGCCGCGACAACCAGGTCAAGATCCGGGGCGTGCGCATCGAGCTCGGCGAGGTGGAGACCGTCCTTCGCGCACACCCCGGTGTCGCCGAGGCGGCCGTGATCGCCTGGCAGGCCACGCCCTCCGACAAGCGGCTGGCGGCCTACGTGGTCGTGTCCGATCCCTCGGTCACCGCCGCCGACCTGCGGGCGCACGCGCAGGCGCACCTGGCCGGCTACGCCGTCCCCGGCTCGATCGCGCTGATCGGCGCGCTGCCCCTGCTGGCCAGCGGGAAGCTGGACCGCAAGGCGCTGCCCTCACCGGACCCGGAGTCGGTGCGCGAACGGCCCTACCGGGCCCCGTCCACGCCCGGCGAGGAGGTCATCGCCGGGCTGTGGGCGCAGGTCCTGGGCCTGTCGCAGGTCGGCGCCGACGACGACTTCTTCGCCGTGGGCGGGCACTCGCTGCTGGCCACCCGCATCATCACCCGGATGCGTCAGGCTTTCGGGCTGGACCTGCCGCTGAGCCTGGTCTTCGAGAAGCCGACGGTGGCCGAGGCCGCCGCGGCCGTCGAGGAGCTCATCCTCGCCGAGCTGGCCGAACTGTCCGAAGAGGACGCGCTACTGCTGGCGGGGGAGGTTCCCGCTTAGGAAACTCCACAGTGGCCGTCCGGCGGCGTCATGCGCAATGCGCGCACGGTGCCGCCGGACGGTCACAATTTGTCGCGCGAATGACACGGAAGAATCGCTACCCTCGAATGAGCCACTGGCCCGCGGTGGCGGCCTTTGTCAGTGTCTTGCTCGTGTCGAGGAGTTTCCGTGCGCTTTCGCGTTCTAGGACCCATGACCATCGAGGGACCACAAGGACCGGTGACCATCGCGGCCCCGCGTCAGCAGATCATCCTGGCGATGCTGCTCTTCGAGGCCAACCGACCGGTACCCGTGGACCGCCTCATGGAAGCGGTTTGGGGCATGTCCCCACCGGCCACCGCAAAAGGGCAGATTCAGATCTGTGTGTCCATTCTGCGGCGATTGTTCGCCGAAGCGGGCATGCCCGACATGATCACCACCGCCCCGGCCGGGTATCTGGCGCAGGTGCCGGAAGGTGAATTGGATCTGCGGGTTTTCGACGAACTCGTCCGATCCGCCCGCAAAGGAACCGCCGAGGGCCGCTATCCGGAGGCCGATGAGGATTTCCGGATGGCGTTGTCACTGTGGCGCGGAGAGATAACCACCGGCGGCAGTTCCGTTCTCCAGGCCGTCGAAGTGCGCCTCGGGGAACAGCGCCTGGCGGTCACCGAGGAATGGGCCGAGGTGCGGCTCCTCCTCGGCGGGCATCAGGAACTCGTCGGCGAGCTGATGGAACTGGTCGGCGAGCACCCGCTGCGGGAACGCCTGCGCGCCAAGCTGATGCTGGCGCTGTACCGCTCCGGACGGCAGGCCGAGGCCCTGGAGGTCTACCGGGTCGGGCGGACGCTGCTCGTCGACGAGCTGGGCATCGAGCCCGGCGACGAACTGCGGCAGCTGGAGAAGGCGATCCTGTCCGGCGCGGCCGAGCTGAGCGCCGCCCCGGCACCGGCCGCGATGTCCCCGGCGGCGGCCATGCCCCCGGCGGTGGCGGTCATCCCGCGCCTGCTGCCGGGCGCGGTCAGCGACTTCACCGGCAACGTCGAGCTGGTGCAGCAGGTCTCGGCGCACCTGCTGCCGCCCTCGGAGCCCACCGCCAACCCGGGCGTCCGCATCGCCACCATCAGCGGCAAGGCCGGGGTCGGCAAGACCACCCTGGCCGTCCACTTGGGACACGAGCTGGCCGAGGAGTACCCCGACGGGCAGCTGTTCATCCGCTTCAACGGGCTCTCGGCCAGTCCCGTCACCCCCGAGCAGGCGCTGGAGCGGTTCCTGCGGGCCCTCGGCGTGCCCGGGAACTCCGTGCCGGCCGGGCTGGAGGAGCGCGCCGAGCTGTACCGGCAGTCGGTGGCCGACCGGCGCATCCTGGTCATCCTGGACGACGTGGCCGCCGAGGAGCAGGTGCGCTGGCTGCTGCCGGGCAGCCCGTCCTGCGCGGTCCTGGTGACCGGCCGCTCGCGCCTGGCCGGGCTGCCGGGCGCGCTGACGGTCGAGGTCGACGTGCTCGACAGCGAGCACGCGATGAAGCTGTTCGTGAAGATCGTCGGCTCGGCGCGCGTGTACGCCGAGCTGTCGAAGTCCCTGGAGCTGATCGCGCTGTGCGGCGGCCTGCCGATCGCGCTGCGCATCGCCGCCGCCCGGCTCGCCGCGCGTCCACACTGGACGGTGGAGCAGTTCGTGCAGCGGCTGGTCAACGAGACCCGCCGCCTGGACGAGCTCGTGCACGGCGGCCTCGGCGTCCGCGCGCACCTGGAACTGACCTTCGAGGTGCTCTCCGAGACCGGCCGCCGCCTGTTCCGGCGCCTGGGAATGCTGGAGACCGCCGACTTCCCCGGCTGGGTCGCCGCGCCCCTCCTTGGCCTCGACCCCGACGACGCCGGGGAGGTCCTCGACGAGCTGGTCGACGCGCAGTTCGTGGACGTGGAGAAGGTCGCCCAGGGCCGCCAGATCCGCTTCAAGCTGCACGACCTGATCCGCGCCTACTCGCGCGAGCGCCTCGTCCACGACGAGACCCCCGCCGACCGGATCGGCTCGCTGACGCGCACCTTGAGCGCCTGGCTGTTCCTCACCGAGGAGGCCCACCGCCGCGAGTACGGCGGCGACCACACCCTCATCCACGGCGCGGCCGAGCGCTTCCCGCTGCCCGGCCACGTCGTCGACCGCGAGCTGACCGACCCGATCGACTGGTACGAGCGGGAGCGCTACGGCATCATCGCCGCCGTCCAGCAGGCCGCCGGCTGCGGCCTGGACGAGCTGTGCTGGGACCTGGCGCTGACCGCGGTCACCCTCTTCGAGGCCCGCAGCTACTTCGACGACTGGCGCACCACCCACGAGATCGCCCTCACCGAGACCCAGCGCGCGGGCAACAAGCGCGGCGAGGCCGCGATGCAGCACTCCCTGGGCACGCTGCGGCTCTTCGAGCAGCGCTTCGACGAGGCCGCGCCGCGCCTGAACGCCGCCGCGTCCCTGTTCCACGAGATCGGCGACACCCACGGGCACGCCCTCGTGCTGCGCAACCTGGCGTTCCTGGACCGCATCCAGGGCCGCCTGGAGTCGGCCGAGGCCCGCTGCCACGAGGCCCTCGACGGGCTGCGCGCGGTCGGCGACAACATCGGCGAGACGCACGTCCTCAACTCCCTCGCCCAGATCCACGTCGACCGGGGCCAGTGGGACGAGGCCGAGAAGCTGCTCACCCACATCCTGTCGCTGCTGGACGCCACCGACTCCCGCCGCGTCCGGGCGCAGACGATGTGCCGTCTCGCCGACGTGCACATGGCCCGCCACGACCACGCCGCCGCCGAGTCCCTGTACGCCCAGACGGTCACCGCCGTCCGCGCCTACGGCGACGAGGTCGGCGAGGTCTACGCGATGCACGGACTGGGCAGCGCCCTCGCCGTCCAGTCCCGCGTCGACGAGGCCGAGGAGACGCTGCTGAAGGCCCAGTCGCGCGCGAACTACCTCGCGCACCGGCTGATGAGCGGCCGCATCGGGGTGACGCTGGGGCGGATGTACCTCGACGTCCTCAAGTGGGACCGCGCGCTGGACGCGCTCACCCAGTCCCTGGGCATCTTCTCCGAGCTGGACATGTCCACCTGGCGGTGCACGACCCTCCAGGCCATCGGCGACGCCTACGACGGGCTCGGCGAGGAGGACGCCGCCCGCATGGCCTGGCGGGAGGCGCTGACGCTGACCGGGGAGCTCGAACCGGCCGCCGTGGGCGCGCTGGTGGAGGACCTGCGCAAGCGGCTGGGGGAATAGTCGGTGGTCCCCGCTATGGTCGGCGGCATGATCGAGCCCTTCCCCGGCCTTGTAGGTCATGTGGGCGGCATCGAGTCGCTGGTGCTGGACGAACGCCGCTACTTCTTCGGCTTCGACTACTCCGCCGACCTGGTGGTCTCGCCGCTGATCGACGACGCCGCCGCCATGGCGGCCTTCGCCGCCGCGCACATGCGGCAGCGGACCGGCGAGCACGACGCGTCCTACTGGGCGGAGCTGGTCGAGGCCGCAGTGGCGTCCTCGGCGCTGACGGACGCCGACGCCCACCGGGAGTTCACGTCCGCCGCCCTGCACGAGGAGCTGCCCGACCCGGGCGGCCACCTGCTGTACCTGCTGGGCGCGGCCACCGGCTGGGCCGACTGGTTCGCCGCGTCCCCCGAGGCCACCGCGGCCGCGGCCAGGCTCAAACTCGACACCGAGGACCCCGCATTCCTCGACGAGTGCCTGGCCGTGCTCGCCGGGCAGGGCGTCGACGACTCCCCCGACGAGTGGCTGGTGGCCCGCTTCCACCTGACCGAGACCGTCCGCCACCTGCCCGGCAACTGGGCGGAGCTGTTCGCGCCGCTGGCGGCGGGCCTGGCCGAGGAGGAGTGACCGGCCGTGATCTAGTGACCTGGTGAACGAAGACGAGCGCACCCTCCTGCTGACCGCCATCACCGAGGACGCCAAGGCGCCCCTGGACGTCATCGAACGCCTCGGCGACGAGCGCACCTACGAGCTGATGAGCGCGGCGATGGCCGAGGCGATCGACCGCAGCGTCACGCGCGGGGTCGCGCCCGGGCGCGTCCGCGAGTACGTGGAGGAGCTGCTGGAGCGCTTCCCGGCGGCCCGCGAGGAGCTGAGCCCGGCCGTCCTGGAGGCGGTGATCCGCGGCGGCCTCGGCGAGGAGGGCCTGCTGGAGCCGGTGACCTTCGACGAGGTGCTGGCCGCGTCCCGGCTGCTCACCTACGACCTCATGGCCCGCCAGGACCTGGACGCCGCCGGGCGCGAGGACTTCGTCCGCACGGTGGTGGAGCTGGCCGACGAGGTCGGCTGACTCCCCTCGCACCGCCGCGGTAAGCCGCCGGTACGGGCGCGGTAAGCGCCCCCGGCGAATCTTCGGTCGTCAAGAAGGACACGACCGAACGGAAGTACCTCTCATGTCGAAGCTCTCCGGCAAGACCGCCCTCGTCACCGGCGCCTCCCGCGGCATCGGCCGCGCCATCGCCGAGCGCCTGGCCTCCGATGGCGCCCTCGTCGCCGTCCACTACGGCGGCAACGAGGCCGCCGCCCTGGAAACGGTGGCCGCGATCGAATCGAAGGGCGGCCGCGCCTTCACCGTCCAGGCGCGGCTCGGCGTCGAAGGCGACGTCGACACCCTCGTGGACGGGCTGGTGTCCGAGCTGGGCTCGCCCGAGCTGGACATCATCGTCAACAACGCCGCGACCCTCGGCGACACCCGCCTGGCCGACTCCACTCCCGAGTACTTCGAGAAGATCTTCGCGGTGAACGTGAAGGCGCCCTTCTTCCTGGTCCAGCGTCTCCTCCCGCACCTGCGCGACAACGGCCGCATCATCAACATCAGCTCCGCCGTGGTCCGCATCGCCCTGCCCGAGATCGCCTACGCGATGACGAAGGGCGCCCTGGACGTCTTCGGCCGCACCCTCGCCAACGACCTGAGCGTCGGCTCCCGCGGCATCACCGTCAACACCGTCGCCCCCGGCCCCACCGACACCGGCCACCCCATGTTCCAGCTCCCCGAGCTCGTGGAGGGCATGAAGAGCACCACCGCCCTCAACCGCGTCGGCCACCCCGAGGACATCGCCGACACCGTCGCCCTCCTCGCCTCCCCCGACGCCGGCTGGATCACCGGCAATCTCATCGACGCCACCGGCGGCATGTACCTCGGCCCGAAGATGTAGTTCGGGCACGCGCCACGCCTCCGCCGGTCGACAATGCAGGAAACCCGACCGACGGAGGCGCGATGAACGACGACGAGCACCTGCTCCACCAGACCATCACCCGCAGCGAAGAGATCTCCGACGACGTCATCGAACGCCTCGGCGACGAACGCGTCACCTCCCTCATCTCCGCGGCACTCACCGAAGCCGCCCGCCGCAAATTCCCCACCGCCTCCCCCGAGGACATCAAGGCCTTCACCGAAGACCTCCCCCACCGCTTCCCCGACGCCGAAGACGCCATCGACCCCGCCGACGCCGAACTCCTCCTCGTCGCCGCCCTCACCGGCGACCCCGAAGCCTCCGCCGAGGTCGAGGAGATGGACCCCGACGAGGTCCTGAGCCTCTGCTTCCTGATCACCTACGCGATCATGTCCCGCGAGAACCTCACCCCGGACGAGGAGAAGTCCTACATCGCCGAGGTCATCGCCGAGGCCGACGAGTACGACGAGTAGCCCCCTTGTACCGGGACGGTAGGTTCGCGCCATGGCACTCGGGGAGGTCATCACCCGGCTCATCGCGGTCAGAGGAGCGATCCAAACCGCGATCGCGTTAGCGGCGACCGCGTCGGACGAGACGGCCGACGCGGTCGCGAAGGCGGAGACGGCGCTAGGGGCGTCGGCGCACGAGGACGCGCTGGCGGGACTCGGGCTGTGGCGGCGAGCGCACGGGGACGTCGGCGCGCTGCTGGCGAAGCTGGTGGCGGCGGACGAGGCGCTGGCGGGGTACCTGGAGGTACTGAGCCCGGGGAGCGGGCGGCGGAACGCCGATATCGCGCGGCCGACGGGGGAGACACTCGCGCGGCGCGCGGACTCCGCCGGCCGCCTGCGGCGGATCGGCCGCACCCTCGTCGAGAAGGCGGGCGACCTCGGCGACGCCGCCAAAGAGGTCGAGCGGAGCCGTCAGGCGGCCTTCAAGATCCTCGACGACCGCTTCGGCGGCGCCGGAACCACCGCCACCACGACCGGGAATCCCACCGGGCCGGTCATTCGCGCCCCCGACCGGCCGGCGGCCTCGACCGATATGGTCGCCATGGGCGTGCTGGCCGCGGCCTTCTTCGCGGCCGGGGCGGCACAGAAGACCAAGGTGGCGATCGACAAGGTCACCGAGTGGAGGAGACGCAATGAACCGGGCTGACGCCGAGACCCTCATCCGCGACTCGATCACCCATCGCGCCGAACCGACACCGGGCCTGGTGGACAAGCTGGGCGCGAAGGCGGTCTACATGCTCATAGCCGCCGCTGTCGTCGTCGCCGCCGAGCGCAAGTTCCCCGAAGGCACCCCCATCGAGGAACTCCGCGCCTACGCCGAGAGCCTGCACGAGCGGTACCCCCACGGTGCCGAGGCCATCGACACGACCCTCGCCGAGCACGTCCTCCGGTCGCTGCTGGAGGGTGAAGAGCTACTCCAGCCCTACGACTTCGGGGACGTCCTCCAGATGATGTTCATCCTGGCCTACGCCCTGATGTCGCCCGAGAACCTCGATGAGGCCGCGTTCCACGAGTACTTCTCGCACGTCTACGAGCTGGCCTCGGCCGAGGTCTAGCCGCGAACCCCCACCACCCCCGCCAGCCTCTCCACCGCCACCTCCACATCCCCCGCCGTCACGCCGCAGTGCGTCACCGCCCGGATCCTGCCGTGCCCGAGCTCGGCGATCCCGACCCCGACCGCCGCCGCTTCCGCGACGAGGCGGCGCCACGGGTACTCCGGGTCCAGGACCTCGAAGAACACGATGTTGGTGTGCACGGGATGCACCTTCAGTCCCTCCACGCTCGACAGCCCGGCCGCCAGGCGGCGGGCGTTCGCGTGGTCTTCGTGCAGGCGGGCGGGGGATTCCTCCAGGGCGACGAGTCCGGCGGCGGCGATGAGGCCGGCCTGGCGCATGCCGCCGCCGAGCATTTTGCGCAGGCGGCGGGCGCGGGCGATCACGTCGCGGGGGCCGACGAGCATGGAGCCGATGGGGGCGCCGAGTCCTTTCGAGAGGCAGAACTGGACGGTGTCGGCCGCGGCGACGACGGTGGCGACGGGGACGTCGAGGGCGGCGGCGGCGTTGAAGACGCGGGCGCCGTCCATGTGGAGGGCGATGCCCTTGGCGTCGGCGAAGCGGCGGATCTCGTCGAGGTAGGGCAGGGGGAGGGGGATGCCGCCGCAGCGGTTGTGGGTGTTCTCCAGGCAGAGGAGGGCGGGGACGGCGAACTGGGGGTCCTCGGGGTCGTCCTCGAAGGGCACTTCCAGGTCCGCAAGGGACAGTGTGCCGTCGGCCTGGGTGCGGACGGGGTGGTAGACGGCGCCGCCGACGACGGAGGCGCCACCGGCCTCGTAGCAGTAGATGTCGGACTCGTCGCCGACGATGATGCGCCCGCCGCGGGGGGTCCAGGCCAGCAGCGCGGTCAGGTTCGCCATGGTCCCGGACGGCAGGAACAGCCCGGACTCCTTGCCCAGCAGCTCCGCCGCGCGGTCTTCGAGGCGGTTGACGGTGGGGTCCTCGCCGTACACGTCGTCGCCGAGGGCGGCGTGGCGCATCGCGTCGAGCATCGCCTCGGTCGGCAGGGTGAAGGTGTCGGAGCGGAGTTCGATCACGGCTGGTCTCCAAGGCTGAGGCGGATGGTCTCGCGGGCGGCGTTGAGGCTGTCGCGGACGGCGCGGTCGCAGGTGCCGACGGCGATCACGTGGCCGAGGCGGTCGTAGGCGTCGCGGGGTGGGCGCACGGACGCGCCGGGCGCGGCGGTCACGGTGACGGCGTGGACGCCGGGGATCGCGCGGGCCGCTTCGACTCCGGCGACGCCGGTGAGGACGCCGGGGGCGGGGACGGTGAGGAACGCGATGCCCGCGCGGCCGGTGGCGCCGCCGGTCAGGTCGACGGGGAGCCCGGCGGCGGCGCGGATCTGCTGCTCCAGCAGGTCGACGCCGGTGGCGAGGCGGATCAGCTCGGGGATCATGCCGCCGGCGAGGCGGCCGTTGATCTCGATGACGGCGGGACCGCGCGCGCCGAGCCGGATCTCGGTGTGGGTGGGCCCCATGGTGATCCCGACGGCGGCGACCGCGCGCCGGGCGGTGTCCACAAGGGACGCGGTGACGGGATCGGGCAGGGGCGCGGGGAAGACGTGCCCGGTCTCCACGAACCAGGGGGCGCCGCCGACGCTCTTCTGGGTGACGCCGATGCACGACCCGCCGAAGAGCTCGACGCTGAACTCGCGCCCGGTGACGTACTCCTCCAGCAGGACGCTGCGCGCCCGCGGCAGCCCGCGCACGTTGACGCGCACCGCAAGCAGCACCTCCACCTGCTCGGCGGCCTCTTCGCGGGAGGCGCAGAGCCGGACGCCGAGGGAGCCCGACTCGTCCACCGGCTTGACCACGCAGGGCAGGCCGACGGTGGCGAGGGCGGCGTCCAGGCCGGAAAGGCCGTCCACGACGGCGAAGGACGGCTGGCCGACCTCGGCGCGGGCGAGCAGATCCCGCACGGCGGCCTTGTCGCGCGCGGCCCGCATCGCCGCCGGTGGATTGCCGGGCAGCGCGAACTTCTCGGCCAGTTCGGCGACCACCGGCAGGTAGTACTCGCTGGTGGTGGTCACCCCGGCCAGGGACGAGGGGTCGAGCGCGGCGGCGATGTCGGCGGCGGACGCGGTGTCGCGCACCAGGACGCCCGCCCCGGTCTCGGCGAGCCCGCGGTAGCGCGAGGGATCGGCGGTCACCAGGATCGGCTCGTACCCGAGGGCGCGGGCCCTGGTCAGCGCGATCATGCCGGTGCCGGTGGTGTTGGATTCAACGAACAGCAGCGAGGACATCGCCCGGCTCCTTCCGCGTCACGGCGGGCAGGCGCGCCCAGGACCAGCTCGACACCGGCGTCTCGTAGGCCACGTGCGCCGGTTCGGCCGACAGGGGCAGCTCCACAAGGGACTCGCGGTACTCCGGCGAGTGGACGGTTTCGACATAGCGGTCGCCGCGGTCGGGGAAGATGCCGACGACGCGCGAGCCGGGCTCGGCGTGCAGTGCCACGTGCTTCAGGACGGTGTAGACCGAGCCGGAGGTGTTGCCGCCGAAGATCTTCTGCTCGCGGGCCAGCCGCGCGGCGCCCTCGAAGGCCTCGCGGTCGTTGAGCCAGTGGATCTCGTCGAGCACCGAGTGGTCCAGGTTCGGCGGCAGGAGGCTGTTGCCGAGTCCGCTCTGCCTGCGGCGCGGGTCGTCGGGCTGTCCGAACAGGACGCTGCCGCAGCAGTCGACGGCCACCGCCCGCACCGACGGCTGAAGCGCCCGCAGCGCGCGGGTGGAGCCGCAGAGCGAGCCGCCGGAGCCGACCGCGCCGACCATCACGTCCACGCGGCCGAGGTCCTCGACGAGTTCGGTGGCCAGGCTCGCGTAGGACTCGGGGTTGCGCGGGTTGGAGTACTGGCGCGGCCAGAACGCGCCCGGCAGGGTCGCCATGAGCCGGTCCAGCAGTTCCAGGCGCGCCGACTGCCAGCCCTGCCCGGTCATGGCCTCCACGATGTGCACCTCGCAGTCGAGGGCGCGCAGTTTGGCCAGCGTGATCGGGTCGATGCGGGGGTCGGTGACGATGTGCACGGGGTGGCCGAGATAGGTGCCCACCAGGGCGATCCCGAGGGCCATGGTGCCCGAGGAGCTCTCCACGATCGGCGCGCCGGGGGTGAGGCCGCCGTCGGCGAGGGCGGAGGTGATGACGTGGCGGGCCACCCGGTCCTTCATCGCGAAGGGGTTGGCCAGTTCCAGCTTCGCGTAGACCTCGACGCCCGGGGCGGAGTCGACGCGCAACCGGACCAGTGGGGTCCCGCCGATGGCGGCGAGCATGTCGGAGTACGGCATGGCCTTCCCTTCTCAGCCGGAGTTGGTGTGGTAGACGGCGACGTCGTCGCCGAGGTCGCGGCAGGCTTCCAGCGCCTCGCGGACCTTGTCCATGTAGGAGGGATCGTCGTCGGGGACGAGGACGCCGACGGTGGTGCCGGAGTGGGCCACGGCCACCCCGACACCGCCGATCTCGGCGCACACGCCGATCATGGCGTCCAGGGTCCGTTTGGGTCGCAGCTGCTGGTTGAGCAGGGCGCTTTCGGTGGCCACCGCGCCGATCGCGCGGGCGTCGCCGTTGCGGATGGCGGACCCGGCCACGCGCAGCAGGTGGGCGAAGCGGCGGCGTTCGGTGCGGGTGAAGGGCTTGGCGACGCGGTTGAAGGCGATGGTGTCGACCTCGCCGCCCTCGTCCACGGCCACGATCGTGGTCGGCGGCAGCGGCCCGAGGACCTCCCGCAGCCGTACTTCGCGGTGGTAGAAGGCGACCGCGCCGTCGTACATGACCCCGTCGGTGGGTTCGATGTCGCGCAGCATCGCCGCTATCGCCGCCGGGCCGAGGGATTCGCCCAGGGCCCGCCCGAGCGCGCGGGCGGTGGCCACCAGGTCGGCCGAGGAGCTGGCGAATCCCTTGCCCACGGGCAGATCGCCGGACAAGCGCAGCACGCCGCCGGACGGCAGGCCGCGCCGGTCCAGCGCCCGCTCGACGAGCGTGCGCGACTTGGTGCGCGACGCGGGGAACACGGTGAGCCCGTCGGCGGAGGGGTCGAGGGTCAGCAGCGCGGTCGCCGAGCGGGTGATGGGCAGGGTGACCAGGAAGTCGCGCCCGTCGGGCAGCGCGCCCTGGAGCAGCTCGCCGAAGGTGCCGCCGGCCGTGGCGGTCGCCGTCACGAAAGGGGCGGCGGTGACGACGGGACGCGTCATGGCGCACCCACCCCGAGCAGCGCGTCCACTTCGGACAGCGCGGACACCACGGCCGCGCGGCGGAGCCGGCAGTCCTCGCGCAGGCGGGCCGCGTCGCCGGCCTGCGCGTCCAGCATCGCGGCCACCGCGTCCGGGTGGGCCGCGCCCGGCGTGACCTTCGCGGTGAGCCCGTCCCCGCCGAACGCGCGCGTCAGCGGCGTCACCGGGTCGGCGATGGGATGCCCGGCGGCCTCGGCGATCCCGGCCAGCAGGCCCGGGTCGACCGCGGCCGGGGGCAGCCCGCGGTTGAGCGCGGCGGTGACGTAGCGCCCGGCGATGACCTGCGCCCGCCGCCAGGGCACCCCGCCGCGCAGGGTGAGCTGGTTGGCGAGGGTGAAGCCGCCCAGGTACTCGCTCTCCACGGCCTCGCGGGCGCGCTCGGCGTCGATGGTCATGCCGGACAGCACCGCCCGCAACAAACGCAGCACCGACGTCAGGGTGTCCACCATGGACCGGATACCGGCCGTGGACTCCTTGGAGACCTCGATCATGTTGCTGTAGGGCGTGTTGCGCTGGGCGAGGGCCACGTCGAAGTAGGCCGAGGACAGGTGCGCCGTGCGGCCCCGGATCCGTTCCAGCACCGGGTAGTTGCGCTTCTGCGGCATCGCCGAGGAGATGCCCGACAGCTCGTCGGGCAGCCGCAGGTACCCGGCGTCCCCGCCGCCCCAGGCCATCAGGTCGGTGGCGAAGCGGCTCAGGGTGACCCCGAAGACCGAGACGTCGGCGCTGAAGGCCAGGGCCCAGGACCGCGACGCCACCGAGACCAGCGCGTGCGGCTGCCGCCCGGCGAACCCGCCCAGGCGCGCCATCCGGTCGCGGTCGAAGGCCAGCTCCTGGCCGGTGAGGGCACCGGCGCCCAGGGGACACAGGTTCATGTCGTCGTGGGTGGCCAGCAGCCGCCGCGCGGTCCGCAGTATCTGGTCGCCGAGGGCGGCCAGGTGGAAACCGGGAGAGCTGGTCTGCGCGGCCTGGAGCTGCGTCTGCCCCGGCATCGGCGTCCAGGCCAGCCGCGCGGCGGTCTCGGCGACCACCGCGGCGGTGTCCAGCAGTTCGTCCACTGAGGACGTGACCCAGTCGCGGGCGGCCATCACCTGCGCGGTGGCCTGGAGGTCGTTGCGGCTGCGGTCGACGTGCCAGGCCGGGACCGGGACGGTCAGGGCCGCCTCGACCCGGCGCTCGATGGCGAAGGCCGGGTCGGCGAGGTTCTCGGCGAGATCGGGGACGAGGTCGGCCTCCGCGACCGATTGCAGTGCCGCCCCGAGGGCGGCGGCCTCGTCGGCACCGATGACCCCGAGCCGCCGGTACTCGCAGACCAGGATCTTCTCGATGTGCAGGTACCAGCGCCGCAGATGCGCCATCTCGTAACGGAACTGCGGCGCCAGTACCTCCTCGTGCAGCAGCCGGTCGGGCACGGCGGCCAGGCGCCCGGTCAGCGGTGCGGCCGTCATTTCGGCCCTCCGGTCACCGGGCGCATCCACCCGTGGACGTCGGGGTGGCGGCCGTACTGGACGGCGGTCAGCCGCTCCCGCAGGGCGGTGGTGACCGGCCCGGAAGAGCCGGTGCCGACCACCCAGGAGCCGCCGGGCCGCTTCACGGTCCCGATCGGGACGATGACGGCCGCGGTCCCGCAGGCGAAGCCCTCGGTGATCGCGCCGGACTCGCAGTCGGCCCGCAGGTCCTCGATGGACAGTGGGCGCTCCTCGACGCGATAACCGAGGTCGGCGGCCAGGGTCAGCACCGAGGCCCGGGTCAGGCCCGGCAGCAGCGTCCCGGTCAGCGGCGGGGTGACCAGCGTGAAGTCACCAGAGCCGCCGTAGCCGAAGAAGACGTTCATCCCGCCCATCTCCTCCACCCACCGGCGCTCCTTCGAGTCCAGCCACAGGACCTGCTGGCAGCCGTGCTCGGCCGCCTCCACCTGCGCGATCAGCGCGCCGGCGTAGTTCCCGGCGCACTTGGCCTCGCCGGTGCCGCCGGGCGCGGCCCGCACGTAGCGGTCCCCGGCCCACACCGACACCGCCGGGAGCGAAGGGTCGAAGAAGGTCTCGGTGGCGAAGCCCAGCAGGATGAACCGGTAGTTCTCGGCGGGCTTGAGCGCCAGGTCGGCGTCGGTGGCGAACATGATCGGCCGCAGGTACAGGCTCTGCCCGGGTTCCGCGGGGACCGCGTCGCCGTCGGCGCGCAGGTACTGGTCGACGGCGGCCAGGAAGCGCTCCACCGGCAGTTCCGGCATCGCCAGGCGGCGCGCCGAGGCGGCGAACCGCCGGGCGTTGTCGCCCGGGCGGAACACCGCGACCGTCCCGTCGGGGCGGCGATAGGCCTTCAGGCCCTCGAAGACGACCTGTCCATAGTGGAGTCCCACCATGGCGGGGTCTATCAGCAGCGGCCCGTACGGCTCGGTGACCGGCGGCGTCCACCCGGTCTCCCGCGTCCAGGTCATGCTGACCGTGTGCGCGGTGAAGGCGCGCCCGAAACCGGGTCCGGCGGCGACCGGGCGCACGGCGGTTGGTGCGGACATGGCGAGACTCCTTCCGCTAGACGAGCGGGGCGAAGAAGTAGGTGTCGCGGCGGGCGAACAGCAGCCGCTCGTCGAGGGTGAAGAAGTCGGCGAACCGCAGGGCGACCTCGCGGCCGTCCTTGAGGACCCCGGCGAACTCGCCCATCACGGCGACCTCGTGCTCGCCGGTGACCAGCGAGGTGACCGTGTGCCGCCCGGAGACGATGACGCGATCGGCGGTGTAGAAGCGGTTCAGGTCACCGTGCCCGACCAGCGGCGCGTAGCCGGGCCGGTGGTAGACGGCGTCGGTCGCGAACAGCGCGATCAGGCCGGGGACGTCATCGGCGTCCACGAGGTCGTAGTAGCGGCGGACGCGCTCGTTCATCGCTTGAGAGGGGGTGGAGACGGCTGCGGTCATGGTGGTTCACCTACCGGGTCGTGATGAGTCGTCGGGCGCGCGGGCGGATGGCCGGCGCGGCGTTGGTCGGCCGGGTCTCGTCGATGCGGGCGGCCAGGTCGGCCAGCACGCTGTGGCGGTAGATCTCCGGGAGCGGCAGGCTCACGCCGAGCCGGTCGCGGAGGCGGTTGACGAGACGCGTGGCGTGCATGGAGTTGCCGCCGAGGGCGAGGAAGTCGTCGCGGCGGCCCACCTCGGGCACGCCCAGGAGCTCCGCCCAGATCGCGGCCAGCTCCTTCTCGGCGGGGGTGACCGGAGCCTCGTAGTCGTCCTGCGCGGACGGGGGCACGAGCGCGGCCCGGTCGAGTTTTCCGTTGCGGGTCAGCGGCAGCGCGTCCAGCCGGACGTAGACCGGCGGGATCATCGCGGCCGGAAGCCGCTCGCCGAGGAACGCGGCGATCCCGGTGGGCAACTCGCCCCGGGTGACGAGGTAGCCGACCAGGCGCTCGGCGCCCGGCCGGGAGCGGTCCACCGCCACGGCGGCGTCCACGATCTCGGGGTGGCCGCTCAGGGCGCGCTCGATCTCACCGAGCTCGATGCGCACCCCGCGCAGCTTGATCTGCCCGTCGTCGCGTCCCTTGAAGTCGAGGACGCCGTCGGGCCGCACCACGACGGCGTCGCCGCTGCGGTACATGCGCGATCCGGGCTCCCCGAAGGGATCCGGCACGAACTTCTCGGCGGTCAGGCGGGGCCGGTCCAGGTAGCCGTGCGCGACGGCGGGACCGCCCACGCACAGCTCGCCCGTATCGGCCTCGCCGGAGGCGCCGATGACATGGACGCGCCGGTCGCCGATCGGGCGGCCGATCGGGATCGGCCCCGCCAGGTCGGTGAGCGCGATCGGGTGCGCGGTCGTGAAGACGGTGCACTCGGAGGGCCCGTAGCCGTTGACGATCCGCAGCCCGGGGACGGCGTCCAGCGCGGCCGCGATGTGCGGCGGGGAGACGGTCTCCCCGCCGATCATCAGGTACCGCAGCCCGGCCAGCCGGGCCGGATCGTCGTTGACCACCGTGTTGAACGCCTGGGCGGTCAGCCACAGGACGGTGACGCCCGAGGCGACCGCGTTGGACACGGTCCGCGCGGGGTCGGACGCCGGTCCATCGTGGACGATGACGTGCCCGCCGGTCAGCAGGGCCGGGTAGATGTCGAGCACGTGCCCGTCCCAGGACAGCGCCGAGTGGTGCAGCGCCACCGATCCCGGTCCCCAGGCGGCGTAGTCGGCGCCGTCGAAGAACCCGGCCACCGCCCGGTGCGGCACGACCGTCCCCTTCGGACGGCCGGTCGAGCCCGAGGTGTACGGGATGTACATGACGTCCCCGGGATCCACCGTCACCGGCGGGATCGCGGCCGGGTACCCGGCGGTGCCGGGGAACGTCCACACCGAGCGGCCCGGGAGGCCCATGCCGTCGCTGAGCACGAGCGAGGGCCCGCACTCCCCGACGATCTGGTTCAGGCGCTCGGCGGGGACGTCGGCCTCCAGCGGCACGTAGGCCGCGCCCGCGCGCAGCACGCCCAGCATCGCCAGCACGGTCCGCGCCGACCGCCGCGCGCGCAGCCCGACCCGGTCGCCGGGCCGGACGCCGTGGTCCAGCAGCCAGTGCGCGAGCCGGTTGGCGTGCGCCTCGGCCTCGGCGTAGGTCCAGGTGCGGCCCTCGCCGGTGATCGCGGGCGCGTTCGGGTGAAGGCGGGCCTGGCGGGCGAAGCGGTCCGGGACGCTTTCGGCGGTCATGGCTGCTCCTACAGGTTGGCGGCCGTGGCGGCCAGGACGTCGGCTCCGGCGACGAGATACACGTCGTCGGTGTGCTCTTCGGGCGCGTGGCTGATGCCGTGCTCGCTGGGAACGAAGATCATCCCCATGGGCGCGACGCCGCCGATGATCTGCGCGTCGTGCCCGGCGCCGCTGGACAGCGTCATGTGCGGCAGTTCCATGCGGTCGGCGGTCTCGGCGATGGCGGCCTTCAGCCACGGGTCGGCGTGGACGGGCTGGGAGCGCATGGTCACCTCGACCTCGACGGAGGTGCCCGTCTCCTCGCCGATGGCCGCGACGGCGTCCACGATGGCCTGCTCGGCCTTCTGGAGCGCCTCGGTGCGGGTGTCGCGGATCTCCACCGACAGGTGGCACCGCCCGGGGACCACGTTGGTGAGTCCGGCCTCCACGTCGAGCAGGCCGACGGTGGAGACCGAGCAGAGTTTGCGCTGCTTGGAGACCTCCTCGACGGCCAGGACGAGGCGTGAGGACGCGACCAGGGCGTCCTGCCGGTCCGGCATCGGGGTGGTCCCGGCGTGGTTGCGGCGCCCGGAGACGGTGATCTCGAAGATGGTGCGGCCCACGATGGCGTCCACGACGCCGATCGGGAAGCCCCGCCGCTCCAGCACCGGGCCCTGCTCGATGTGCAGTTCCAGGTAGGCGGCGATGGATCCGGGCGCCCAGGCGGCCTCGTCGATGGTGTCGAGGTCCCCGCCCGCCCGCGCAAGGGGTTCGCGGATGGATTCTCCGGCGCGATCTATCGCCAGTTCGGGGTCGGCCAGGGTCCCCGCTATCGCCATCGAGCCCCAGAAGGGTTGCGGGAATAGAGATCCCTCTTCGTTGGTGAAGGCCACCATCACCGGCTCGAAGCGGCTGTCCACACCGGACTCGGCGAAGACGGTGAGGGTCTCCAGCGCGGCCACGACGCCGTAGGCGCCGTCGAGCCGCCCGCCGTTGGTGACCGAGTCCAGGTGCGAGCCGATCATCAGCTGCGGCCGCCCGTCGGGCTCCGGCCCGATCCGCACGATCAGGTTCCCGGCCTGGTCGACGCGCGGGTGCAGCCCCGCCTCCCGCGCCCGGCGCGACAGGTACTCGCGGGCGGCGTCATCGGCGGGGGTGAAGGCCTCCCGGGACACTCCGCCCTGGCTGTCGGCGCCGAACTCGGCGAGCTCGCCGATCGTCTTGAGCAGCCGCATGCCGTCGATCTGGACGGCGCGTTCGCGTAATGGCGTGTGGCTCACGGGGTCACCGCCGGGCAGGGTTCGAGCGCGTACTTCATGGCGTGCTCGGGGGTGCCGGCCACGGTGAACAGGCCGGTGGGCAGGGGATCGGCGTAGCCGCTCCCGACGAGGGACTCCAGGACCTCCACCAGCCCGTCCCATTCGCCGTCGGCCTGCAGGAGGACCAGCGGCTTGTGGTGGACGGCGAGATAGGTGAGGCCGATGACGTCCAGAACCTCGTCGAGGGTCCCGTACCCGCCGGCCAGCGCGATGAAGGCGGCGGACTCGTCGAGCATCACCCTCTTCCGTTCGGCCATGGTGTCGGTGATGCGGACGGTCTGGGGCGGGGCGGCCACGTGCCGCTCGCGCTCGTGCAGGAACCGGGGGGTCACCCCGAGGATCTCCGCGCCGTTCTCCCAGGCGGACCAGGCGAGCTCGCCCATGAGGCCGCATCCGCCGCCTCCGTAGACGAGGCGGTGGCCGCCGGTCCCGATCAGTTCGCCGATCTCGCGGGCGGCTGCCACGGCCTCGGGTGTGCCGGGGCGCGCGCCGCAGAACACCGCGATCGATGTTCCCGAGGGCCGCCCCGGCGACGAGCGCGTCGGCGCCGTCATCGTCGTCATCGCATTCCTTCCTTAGCGTCCCGCCCGGCTTGTTGGGCGTGCCCGGAAGTCAATAGCCGCCGCCTATCCGGCGGGTATCGCGGCCCTGTCGCGCGATGGCGCGAGATGGATCTCTATCGCCTCGCTATCGCCCGAAAGGGCAGGTGGAGGCCCTTCGGCGATAAGCGAGAGAGAAGTGAGACGAGAGGCGCCGGCGATTGAGTGTGTCCATCGCCAAGGGAGCCACCGAAAACCGGGGGCCGGGCGAGAACCGAAATGGAGAACCGAAAATGAACGCTCTCGTCGCCACCGCCTCCGTCACCGCCTTCGTTCTCTCCTGCACCGAGCTGGGCCCGTGCGACGAGCCGACCTGCGACGAGACGATCTGGGGTTAGGACGATGACCCCGGCCGAATTCGACGCCCTGTCCGCGACCGCCTGCCGGACTCTCCTCTTCGACTGCTGCCGCTCTCCACTGTGGGCGGACTTCGTGGAGAAGGGACGGCCGTACGGCACCGCCGCAGCGCTGCTCGCCCACTCGGCCGAGGTCCTGGACGACCTGCCCGACGACGAGTTCCTCGCCGCCGTCAACCGGCACCCCCGCATCGGCGAGCCGCCCACCGGCTCCGATCCCCATGACTCCCGTTCGCGGCGGGAGCAGTCCCGGGTCCTCCCGAGTGACGAACTCTCCGCCGCCAACCGGGCCTATGAGGAGCGCTTCGGGCATGTCTTCCTCATCCGCGCGGCCGGCCGCGACGCGAGCGAGATCCTCGCCGCGCTGCGGTCGCGCCTGGGCAACGACGACGCCGCCGAGCTGGCCGTCGTCCGCGCCGAACTGACCGACATCACCTTGCTGCGTCTGGAAGGACTGATGACGCCGTGAGCATCTCCACGCACGTACTCGACTCCACCCGCGGCCGCCCCGTCACCGGGATGCTGGTCCTCCTGTCCCACCAGGACAAGGGCGACTGGCGGCAGGTGGCCTCCGCGCGCACCGACGGCGACGGCCGCATCCGCGAGTGGGGCGGCTCCGTCAGCGGGACCGGCCTGTTCCGGCTGGAGTTCCACTCCGGCGTCTACTTCGGCGCCCTGGGCGTCAACACGATCTACCCCGAGATCGCGGTGTCCTTCCTGGTCACCGACCCGGCGGTGAATCTGCACGTGCCGCTGTTGCTGAGTCCCTTCGCCTATTCCACCTATCAAGGAAGCTGACGATGACCGACAGCCTGCTCCAGCACCACCAGTACGGCAAGCGCGCGATCCGGCTGGTGCACGTCACCCGCGACGGGGACCGCCATGAGCTGACCGACCTGGACGTGGACGTCACCCTCACCGGTGAGTTCGAGGAGACCTACCTGACCGGCGCCAACGCCGGGGTCCTGCCGACCGACAGCCAGAAGAACACCGTCTACGCCTTCGCCAGGCAGCACGGCGTCCAGCGCATCGAGGACTTCGCCTTACTGCTCGCCCGGCATTTCGTCCGTGCGCATGAGACGGTGAAGCGGGCCCGCATCGGCATCAGCCGCCACCACTGGGACCGCATCACCCCGCAGCACTCGTTCGTGCGTTCCGAGGGCGAGCTGCGCACCGTCACGGTCACCCACGACGCGGGCAAGACGTGGGTCGTGGGCGGTCTGACGGGCCTGCGGCTGCTGAACTCGACGGGCTCGGAGTTCAAGGACTTCCCGCGCGACGAGTACACGACCCTGCCCGAGGCCGGCGACCGGATCCTGGCAACCTCGGTCTCGGCCGGGTGGCGCTATGAGGGCACCCGCGGCGACTGGGACGCCTGGCACGGCAAGATCCGCGCCGCGCTGGTCACCGCGTTCACCGAGACCTACTCCCGCTCGCTGCAGCAGACCCTGTACGCGATGGGCGAGAAGGCCCTGGCGGCGTGCCCGGCGATCGCCGAGATCCGCCTGGCGCTGCCCAACCAGCACCACATCGCCGTCGACCTGTCCCCGTTCGGGCTGGACAACCCGAACTCCGTCTTCGTCGCCACCGAGCAGCCCTACGGGCTCATCGAGGGCGCCCTGATGCGCGAAGGCGCCGTCGGCGCCGACGCGGCCTGGTGGTAGACGGCCATGGCACACCTGCGGCCCCGAAGCTGGGGCGAGGCCCTGGCGCTGCGGGCCGCGCACCCCGAGGCGGTCCCCGTCTCCGGCGGCACCGACCTGATGGTGCGGATGAACCTCGCCGGGCACCGGCCCGCCGCACTGCTGGACCTGTCGGCCGTCCCCGGGCTGGCGGAGTGGTCGGACCGCTCGGCGTGGATCCGCGTCGGCCCGGCCATGACCTACACCGCGATGGTGCGGGACCTCGCCGAGCACGCCCCGGCCCTGGCCCGCGCCTCGCGCGGGGTGGGCTCGCCGCAGATCCGCAACCGCGGGACCATCGGCGGCAACCTCGGCACCGCCTCTCCCGCCGGTGACTGCCATCCGGCGCTGCTGGCGACCCGCGCGACCATCGAGGTCGAGTCCGTCCGCGGTGAGCGCCTGCTGCCCGCGCGCGAGTTCTACCTCGGCCCGCGCCGCTCGATGCTGGCCCCCGACGAGCTCATCAAGGGCGTGCTGATCCCCAAGGCCACCGCGCCCCAGGAGTTCGCGAAAGTGGGCGCCCGCAACGCCATGGTCATCGCCGTCGGCTCCTTCGCCCTCGCCCTGCACGCCGACGAGCAGCGCGTCGGGACCGGCATCGGCTCCGCCGCACCGACTCCCGTCATCGCGGGCGCGGCCGAACGCTACCTCGACGCCGAACTCGCCGACGGCGACTACTGGGAGAAGCGGCGTCCCCTGCCGGACGTGGTCCACCGCCGCTTCGCCGAGCTGGTGGTCACCGCGGCCGACCCGATCGACGACATCCGCTCCACGGCGGCGTACCGGCGGCACGCGCTGGGCGTGCTGGCCTACCGGGCGCTGCGGTGGTGCTGGACGGATTTCCTGAAGGGCTGGCGCTGATGAACGTCACGCTGACCGTCAATGGCGAGCCCCGCACCGCCGAGGGCGTGCGGGTGCACGAGAACCTCCTCCACCTCCTCCGCGCCCGGCTCGGGCTCACCGGCGCCAAGAACGCCTGCGAGCAGGGCGAGTGCGGGTCCTGCACGGTCCGGATGGACGGGCGGGCGGTGTGCGCGTGCCTGGTTCCGGCCGGGCAGGCCGAGGGCGCCGACATCCGCACGGTCGAGGGCCTGGCGGGTGAGGACCGGCTGTCGGCGACGCAGGCGTGCTTCCTGCGCGCCGGGGCCGTCCAGTGCGGTTTCTGCACGCCGGGGCTGCTGATGAGCCTGGGCGAGCTGCTCGACGAGGACCCCGACCCGGGCGAGGACGTCGTGCGCGAGCGGATCGCCGGGAACCTCTGCCGGTGCACCGGCTACCAGAAGATCGTCGAAGCGGCGCGGCTGGCCGCGTCGCGACCGCCGGGAGCATGAGATGCCCACGCTGATCATCGAGAATTGCGCGATCGCCACGGTCGCGCCCGACCGGGCCGAGTACGGCCGCGGCCACATCGTCGTGGACGGCACCCGGATCGCCGCCGTGGGACCGGGTCCCGCGCCGGAGCACCCGGGCGTCCCGCGCGTGGACGGCACCGGTTGCCTGGCCACGCCGGGCCTGGTGAACACCCACCACCACCTCTACCAGTGGGCCACCCGGGGCCTGGCGACCGACGCCACGCTGTTCGGCTGGCTGCGCGAGCTGTATCCACTGTGGACACAACTGGACGAGCAGGTCACCCATGACGCGGCCGCCGCCGGGCTGGCGTGGCTGGCGCTGTCGGGCTGCACCACCAGCTCCGACCACCACTACCTCTTCCCGCGCGGCGTGGACGCCCTGGGCGCCACCGTCGAGGCGGCCCGCGAGATCGGCCTGCGCTTCCACCCCTGCCGGGGTTCGATGGACCGCGGCCAGTCCGCTGGCGGCCTGCCCCCCGACGAGGCCGTGGAGGACCTCGACGCGATCCTGGACGCCACCGTCGAGGCCATCGCCCGCTTCCACGACCCCTCACCGGAGTCGATGCTGCGCGTCGCGGTCGCCCCGTGCTCGCCGTTCTCGGTGTCCACCGAGCTGCTGGCCGCCTCGGCGAACCTCGCGCGCGCCAGCGGCGTCCGCCTGCACACCCACATCGCCGAGACCCGCGACGAGGACACCTTCTGCCAGGGCGTCCACGGCTGCGGCCCGGTGGAGTACCTCGACCGGCTCGACTGGCTGGGTGAGGACGTGTGGCTCGCCCACGGCGTCCACCTCGGCGATGACGTCATCAAGCTGCTGGCCGCCTCGGGCACCTCGATCGCGCACTGCCCCAGCTCCAACGGCCGTCTGGGCGCGGGCATCGCGCCGGTGCGGGCGCTGCTGGACGCGGGCGCGGGCGTCGGGCTCGGCGTGGACGGCGCGGCCTCGCAGGAGTCGGGGCTGATGGTCGAGGAGCTGCGGCAGGCGCTGTACCTGGCGCGCCTCCAGAACGGACCCGACGCGCTGAACACCCGCGAGGCCCTCTACCTGGGCACCATGGGCGGCGCGCAGTGCCTGGGCCGCCAGGACGAGATCGGTTCCCTGGAGCCGGGCAAGCTCGCCGACATCGCCCTGTGGCGGCTGGACGGCCTGGGCCACGCCGGCATCGACGACCCGGTGGCCGCGCTGGTCATCGGCCCGCCCGCGCCGGTGGAGCTGCTGCTGGTGCAGGGCGAGGCGGTGGTGTCCGGCGGCGAGCTGCGCACCGCCGACCCGGTCACCCTCGCGTCCAATCTCGCGCACGCGTCCCGGAGGCTGCGATGACCGGCCTGCTCGCCCACGAGGGCGGCGGGGTCGGCGACAGCGCCCCGCGTCCCGACGGCCGCCTGAAGGTCACCGGCGCCTTCGACTACGCCTCCGACCTGACCGCGCCGGACATGCTGCACGGCGCGACCGTGCGGTCCCCGCACGCCTGCGCCCGCATCACCGCGGTGGACGTCGCCGAGGCCCTGGCCCTGCCGGGCGTGCGGGCCGTGCTGACCCACGAGGACGTCCCGGGCGCGAAGTTCTACGGCCTGGACGTGGCCGACCAGCCCGTCCTCGCCGTCGGCGAGGTCCGCTACTGGGGCGAGCCGGTGGCGATCGTGGCCGCCGAGGACGAGGACACCGCCCGCGCGGCGGTCGCCCTCATCAAGGTCGGCTACGAACCCCTCGAAGCGCTCACCGATCCGCGCCGGGCGGCCTTCGACCCGGGCGCGCCCCGCGTCCACCCCGACGGCAATCTCGTGCGCTACCAGCCGGTCCGCCTCGGCGATCCCGACCGGATGCACGCCGAGGTGGTCGTGATCGGCGAGTACGAGGTCGGCATGCAGGACCAGGCGCCACTGGGTCCCGAGGCCGCGCTGGCACTGCCCACCGGGGACGGCATCGAGGTGCGGGTGGCCACCCAGGCCCTGCACACCGACCGCGACCAGATCGCGCCCTGCCTCGGGCTGCCCGTCGACAAGGTGCTGGTCACCCTCGCCGGTGTCGGCGGCGCCTTCGGCGCGCGCGAGGACCTCTCGGTCCAGGTGCACGCGGCGATGCTGGCCCTGCGCACCGGGCGGCCGGTGCGGATGGTGCTGAACCGGGCGGAGTCCTTCGTCGGGCACGTCCACCGGCACCCGGCGCGGATGCGCTACGAGCACGGCGCGACCTCGGCCGGGAAGCTGGTCTACGTCAAGGCCGAGATCCTCCTCGACGGCGGCGCCTACACCTCCTCCACCAACGCCGTGGTCGGCAACGCCGCCTCCATGGCGGTCGGGCCCTACGAGGTCGCGCACGCCCAGATCGACGCCTTCGGCGTGCGCACCAACAATCCGCCCTGCGGGGCGATGCGCGGGTTCGGGGCGGTGCAGACCTGCTTCGCCTACGAGTCGCAGATGGACAAGATCGCCGAACGCGTCGGGCTGGACCCGGTCGAGGTCCGCGCGATCAACGCCGTCCGGCAGGGTTCGCGCATCATCACCGGGCAGCGCATCGACGCCCCGGCGCCGCTGGCCCAGATGCTCTACCGCGCCCGGGAACTGCCCGAACCCCCGCCCTCGGGCACCGAGCCCACCGACCTGCCCGGCGGCGTGGCGAACGTGACGCGCGGCGAGGGAGTCGTACGCGGCACCGGATACGCCGTCGGCATCAAGAACATCTGCTTCTCCGAGGGCTACGACGACTACTCCACGGCACGGGTACAACTGTCCGTCGTGGACGGTGAGCCGACCGCGCTCGTGCACACCGCCGCCGCCGAGGTCGGGCAGGGCGGCATCACCATCCAGGCCCAGATCGCGCGCACCGAACTGGGCGTGGACCGGGTCGTGCTCGCCACGCCGGACACCACCGTCGGCTCGGCGGGGTCGACCTCGGCGTCCCGGCAGAGCTACATGACCGGCGGCGCGGTGAAGGTCGCCTGCGAGGCGGTGCGCGAGCAGCTGCTGGCGCGACTGGGATCAAGGGTTTCCGCCGACGTCTCCCTGGTCGGCGGGAAGGTCGTCTCCCGCCGGGACGGTGTCATCGCCACCATCGCCGAGGTGCTCGGCGACATCGTCCTGGAGGAGACCCGCGAGTTCCATCACCACAAGACGTCCTCTTTGGACCCGCAGACCGGGCAGGGCGACTCGCACACGCAGTTCGCCTTCTGCGTCCACCGGGCCGTGGTGGACGTCGACGTCGAGCTGGGCCTGGTGAAGGTGGTCGAGCTGGCCGCCGTCCAGGACGTCGGGAAGATCATCAACCGGCAGTCCATCGAGGGCCAGATCCACGGCGGCAGCGCCCAGGGCCTCGGGCTGGCGCTGATGGAGGAGATCCAGGTCGGCGAGGGCGTGATCCGCAATCCCGACTTCACCGACTACCTCATCCCCACTTCCCTGGACATGCCGCCGATGCGCATGGAGATCCTGGAGAACGCCGATCCCCGCGCGCCCTACGGCCTGCGCGGCGTCGGGGAACCACCGACCCTGTCGTCGACACCCGCGGTGGTGGCGGCGATCCGGGCGGCCACCGGACGGCCCGTGACGCGGGTCCCGGTGCGCCCGTGGGACCTGGTGGGCGTGTGATGCGCGAGCTCCTGCCGTACCTGTCCGGGCCGGTGGCGCTGGCGACGGTCATCGGCACCCGGGGCAACACGCCCCGGGGCGCCGGGACCGCGCTGGCGCGCTCCGGCTCCGGCGTCCTGGGCGCGGTCTCGGGCGGTTGCGTCGAGGCGGAGGTGCACCGGCTGTGCGGCCTGGCCCTGGCGGGCGGGCCGCCGTCCATCGTGGACTTCGGGTACACCCCGGACGACGTGTTCGCCGTCGGGCTCAGCTGCGAGGGCGCGATGCGCGTGCTGGTGCAGCGCGTCTCGCCCGCCGATCCGGCCTTCGCGGCGGTCGCCACGGCCGTGGCGGCGGGGGACGCGGTGGGGTGGGCGCGGATCGTGTCGGGTCCCTGGACCGGGCACGGCATCGCCGTGCGGGGCTCTTTCGTCCCGGTCGGCGCGCTCCCGGATCCGGTGCTGGAGCGCCGGATCGCCGCCGAGACCGCCGGGATGCTCGCCGCCGGCACCAGCGGCCTGCGCGTCTTCGAGCGGGCCGGCGCGCCGCCCACCGAGGTCTTCGTGGAGTCCTTCCCGGCCCTGCCGCGCCTGCTGGTCTACGGCGCGGTCGACTTCGCCTCCGCGCTGGCCGAACTGGCGCTGCCGCTGGGATACCGCGTCACCGTGTGCGATCCGCGCCCGGTGTTCGCCGATCCCGTCCGCTTCCCCGCCGGGGTCGAGGTCGTCGTGGACTGGCCGCACCGGCATTTCGCGGCCACCCGGCCGGGCCCCGACACCGCCGTGTGCGTGCTGACCCACGAGCCGCGCTTCGACGTCCCGCTGCTGGCGCTGGCCCTGCGCGCGCCGCTGGCCTTCGTCGGCGCCCTCGGCTCCCGGCGCAGCGCCGCCCGCCGGACCGGGCTGCTGCTCGACGAGGGCCTGACCCCGGAGGAGATCGCGCGCCTGCGCGCGCCCATCGGCCTCGACCTGGGCGGCCGGAGTCCACATGAGACGGCCCTGTCGATCCTCGCCGAGGTCACCGCCGTCCGCCGCGGCGGCACCGGTGGCTTCCTCACCGGGGGCACCGGGCCGATCCACGACAGTGAGAGGAGGAAACACGATGCTCGACCTGCTCCTGCGCTCCCGGCGGGCGATCCTGCCAGAAGGTGAGCGTCCCGCCGCGATCGGCGTCAGGGACGGCCGCGTCGCCGCCGTCCTGCCCTACCACGCCGGCGTTCCCGCCCGGCACACCGAAGACCTCGGCCACGACGCGCTACTGCCCGGCCTGGTCGACACCCACGTCCACGTCAACGAGCCCGGCCGCACCGACTGGGAGGGCTTCGCCACCGCCACCACCGCCGCCGCCAAGGGCGGCGTGACCACGATCGTGGACATGCCCCTCAACTCCCTTCCGCCCACAGTGGACGTCGCCGCGCTGGACGCCAAACGCGCGGCGGCCTCCGGCAAGTGCGCCGTCGACGTCGCCTTCTGGGGCGGCGCGATCCCCGGCAACCTCGCCGCACTGGCACCCCTGCACGAGGCCGGGGTGCGCGGCTTCAAGTGCTTCCTGGCCGACTCCGGCGTCCCGGAGTTCCCGCCGCTGCCCGACCCGGAGCCGGTGATGGCCGAGATCGCCCGCCTCGGCAGCGTTCTCCTCGTCCACGCCGAGGACCCCGCCCACCTGCGCCCCGCGCCCGACTCGCCCCGCTACCGCGACTTCCTCGCCTCCCGGCCCGATCGCGCCGAGGTCGACGCGATCGCCCGCGTCATCACCCTGGCCGAGCGCACCGGCGCGCGCGTCCACGTCCTGCACCTGTCCTCCGCCGACGCGCTGCCGCTGCTGGCCGCAGCGCGCGCCCGGGGCGTGGCGGTGACCGCCGAGACCTGCCCGCACTTCCTCGTCCTGGACGCCGACGCCGTCCCCGACGGCGGCACCGAGTTCAAGTGCTGCCCGCCGATCCGTTCCTCGGCCAACCGCGCGCTGCTGTGGGACGGGCTGGCCTCCGGCGTCATCGACTGCGTCGTGTCCGACCATTCGCCCGCCACGGCCTCCCTGAAGCTCACCGGCAGCTTCGGGACCGCCTGGGGCGGCATCTCCTCGCTCCAGCTCGGGCTCCCGCTGGTGTGGACGGCCGCCCGCGCCCGCGGCTTCACCCTGTCCGACGTGGTCGGCTGGATGTCGGCCGCGCCCGCCGCCCTCGCCGGGCTCGACCGCGGCGCCATCGCCGTGGGCGCGCCCGCCGACCTCGTCCGCTTCGACCCCACCGCGGAGTCCAGTGTGGACCCGCTGCTCCTGGCCCACCGCAACCCCGTCAGCCCCTACACCGGCCGCCGCCTCACCGGAGCCGTGCGCACCACCTGGCTCTCCGGCATTCCCGTGAGCGGCGCCCGCCGGGGCCGCCTCCTGACCCCAGCGAGGATCCCCACATGACCGTGTCCCTCCGCGTCCTCGACGCCCACAACGGCCTCCCCGTCGAGGACCTCCCGGTGCGCCTGGAACACCGCGGCTGCGAGGGCTGGTCCACCGTGGACGTCGCCCGCACCGACTGCACCGGCCGCGTCGAACAGTGGGACGTCCCCTCCGGCGCGGCCTACCGCTGCGTCCTGGACACCGACCGGCACTTCACCCCCCTCGGCCTCACCGGCTTCTACACCGAGATCATCCTCGCCCTGCGCTGCTCGGCCATGCGCGTCACCATCCTCGTCGCGCCCCACTTCCACCTGGTGCACGATGAGAACCCGTGAGACCGCCGGACTCGTCCTCGCCGCCGGCGCCGGCACCCGCCTCGGCCGCCCCAAGGCGGGCATCGTCCACAACGGCCAGACCCTCGCCGCCCGCGCCTGCGCGGCCCTGTCCGACGCCGGCTGCGCCTCGGTCTACCTCGTCCTCGGCGCCGACCTCACCGTCCCGGCGCCCCCCGGCTGCCACCGCGTCCACAACCCCGACTGGCCCCTCGGCATCGGCACCTCCCTCCGCGTCGGCCTGGAGGCGGCCGGCTCCCTCGACGTCGTCGTCCTCCTCGCCGACCAGCCCTGGATCGGCCCCGAAGCCGTCCGCCGCCTCATCACCACCGAGGCCACCCTCGCCACCGCCCTCTACACCTCCGGCCCCGGCCACCCCGTCCTCATCGGCCGCGACCACATCGCGGGCGTCGCGGCCACGGCGCAGGGCGAAGTCGGCGCCCGCGAATACCTGCGCGCGCGAGCGGGCGAAGTGGCCCGCGTGTGGTGCGGCGACGTGGCCGACCCGTGGGACCTGGACACCCTCGCCGACCTGGAGCGGCTGGAGGGAGCGGAGGGGTGGTGAGGGGCTATCGCGCCCTCGGCCGCCGCCCCACCACCGCCGCCGGGCCGCCCCCGGACCGCGTCCGGCCCGGCTGCGGCCGCTCCGCCTTCGGCTCCGGCGGCGCGACCCGCGCCCCACCGCGCCGCCGCACCAGGTCGTAACACAGCACCGCCGCCGCGCTGGCCACGTTCAGCGACTCCACGCCGCCTTCCAGGGGGATCGACACCCACTCGTCCACCAGCGCCGACGTCTCGCGGGACAGTCCTTCGGTCTCGTTGCCGAGGACGAAGGCCGCGCGCGGCGCGAACTCGCTCGCGTACAGCCCGCGCGGCGCGTCGCCGGAGAGCCCGTACACCGTGTACCCGGCCTCGCGCAGGGACTCCACCGCCGAGGCCCCGGTGCGGGCCCGGACGATCGCCGCGCGGTAGGCGACTCCGGCGGAGGCCTTCACGACGAGGGGGTCGACGCCGGGGGAGCCGACGTGGGGCAGCACGATGGCGGTCATCCCGGCGCCGGTGGCGGTGCGGATGATCATGCCGACGTTCGAGGGGTTGTTGACGCCGTCGAGGACGAGGACGCTGGCGCGTTCGGGCGTCTCGGTGACGAACTCGGCGATGCCGCGCATGCGGGGGGCCACGACGTCGGCGATGATCCCCTGGTCGTGCTTGCCGTTCCCGGCCAGGAGCTTCACGCGCTGGGCGGTGGCGCGTTCGACGGGGACGCCGCGGCGGCGGGCGAGGTCGAGGATGCGGTCGAGGCTGTCGCCGTGCCCGCCGTGGGCGACGACGATCTTGTCGACGTCGAGTCCGGCGTCCTGGAGCACCTCCAGGACCGGCATCCGGCCGTAGACGGTGATGAAGGTGTCCTTGGGCGATCGCATCGCCCGACTATATGACCTCGGCGGACGGCGCCCGGCTAGGCTCACGCCATCGCCGGTCTCCCCTCCCGACCCGAGCGGAGTCCGTGATGCTCTGGAGTGCCGTGGCCGCCGTGGTGCTGGTCGCGTTCGCCTACGGGCTGGTCCGGTTGTCGCGGCCGCTGGCGGCCCGGATCCGGCCGCCGGGGTGGATCTCGGTCGAGGTGGTGGTGCTGGCGGCGGGCGCGGCGGTGATCGTGGCGTCGTTCTCGCTGTTCCTGGGGATCCTGGACGCGGTCACCGAGGGCGATGACATCGCGGTGCTCGACGAGCCGGTGGTGGCGTGGCTGGCCGCGCGCAGGCGGCCGGTGCTGGACGCCGCCGAGATCGCCGCGACGAACCTGGGCGGCGCGATCGCGCTGGTGGCCGGGCTGGGCGGGGTGACGGTGTACGTGTGCCGCCGGACGCGCTCGTGGCGGCCGTTCTGGCTGGCGCTGGCGGGGCTGGGCGGGGTCCAGGTGCTGGTGAACGTCATCAAGCTGGTGATCGGGCGGCAGCGGCCCGCGATCGCCGAGCACCTGGTGACCGCGACCGGATACTCCTTTCCCTCGGGTCACAGCGCGAGTTCGGTCGTCGGTTTCGGCCTGATCGCGTGGCTGCTGTGCATGGTGACGGTGAACCGGACGCTGTGGGCGACGGCGTGGACGGCGGCCGCGCTCGGCGCCGTCGCGGTCGGCGCCTCGCGGGTCTACCTGGGCGTCCACTACCCGAGCGACGTGCTGGCGGGCTGGCTGCTGGGGGTGGCGTGGCTGGGGGTGGCGGCCGTCGCGGACCGCGTATGGCCGCGGAAGGGCACTAGTCTCCCGGGATGACCTTTCTCGCCGTGGCCCAGACCCGTGTCCCCGAGGACCCCGCCGACGCCGGCGCGATCCGCGCCGCCGGGCGCCGGATCCGCGCGCTGATGCGCGACGCCGCCGCCGATGGCGCGCGGTTCGTCCAGTTCCCCGAGGGCGCGCTGGTGTACCCGAGCAAGCACGTCGTGTGCGCCCGCGACGGCGAGCTCGGCGAGGCCGACTGGTCGGGCGTCCGCTGGGACGTGCTGGCCGAGGAGAAGGAGCTGATCCGCGAGACCGCCGTGGAGCTGTCGGTCTGGACCGGCTTCGGCACGATCCACGCCACCGGTGAGGCGCGGCCGGCCAACGCGTTCCACGTGTTCTCCCCCGACGGCGTGGAGGTGGGCCGCTACGAGAAGCGCGTCCTGTCCTACACCGAGGCGACGTACATGTACCGCGCCGGTGAGGCGCCGCTGGTCTTCGAGGCGGAGGGCCTGCGCTTCGGCGTGGTCCTGTGCGTCGAGGCGAACTTCCCCGAGCTCATCGCCGAGTACGAGACCCTCGGCGTGGACTGCGTCCTGCTGTCGGTGATGGTCGACGACGCTCCCCGCGCCCGGATCGCCGAGACCTACGGGATTCTGTACAACATGTGGATCGGGTACTCGGTGCCCGCGCAGTTCAGCGCGACCGTCCCCTCCGGCGTCGTCGCCCCCGGCGGCGGCTGGATCGCCCGCGCCACCACCGACGGGCGCGACGGCTACGCCCTGGCGGCCCTGGACACCGGCACCGAGAACGCGCGCTTCCAGCGCGAACTCGTCCGGCCCTGGCGCCGCTCGGTGCGCGCGAGGCTCGCCGCCGGGTCCTGAGTGGACGGTCGCCGCGCGCTCACGCACCGACCGCTCCTCACCATGGGTGCACGCATTCTTGCCCTTTCGGCTCATGCGCCCACCGTCCGATTGCGACAGTCTGGCGCGACGGGGAGCCGTGGGCGGTGTGCGGGCCCCGCCCGCGGCTACCGGGGACGTGAAAAGGGCGGTCGCCGCGGCGACCGCCCTTCACACACCTCGCGGGAGACCTACTCCTCGCCGCGGATGAACGCCTCGACCGCCGCGTGGGCGTCGTGGTCGTGGTACTGCACCGGCGGCGACTTCATGAAGTACGCCGAGGGGGCCATGACCGGACCGGCGATCTTGCGGTCCAGGGCGATCTTCGCCGCGCGGACGGCGTCGATGATGATGCCGGCGCTGTTCGGCGAGTCCCACACCTCCAGCTTGAGCTCGGCGTTCAGCGGGGTGTCGCCGAAGCTGCGGCCCTCAAGGCGGATGTAGGCCCACTTGCGGTCGTCGAGCCACGGCACGTGGTCGGAGGGCCCGATGTGCACGTCGGACTTCGCCATCTCGTGCGGGATCTGGGAGGTCACCGACTGCGTCTTGGAGATCTTCTTCGACACCAGGCGGCTGCGCTCCAGCATGTTCATGAAGTCCATGTTGCCGCCGAAGTTCAGCTGGTAGGTCCGCAGCAGCTCCACGCCGCGGTCCTCGAAGAGCTTCGCCAGGTCGCGGTGGACGATGGTGGCGCCCACCTGGGACTTGATGTCGTCGCCGACGATCGGCAGACCGGCGTCCTCGAACTTCTTCGCCCATACCGGGTCGGAGGCGATGAACACCGGCAGCGCGTTGACGAACCCGCAACCGGCGTCGATGGCCGCCTGGGCGTAGAACTTGTCGGCCTCTTCGGAGCCCACCGGGAGGTAGGACACGACCACGTCGACGCGGGCGTCGCGCAGCGCCTGCGCCACGTCCACCGGCGCCTCGTCGGACTCCTCGATGATCTCGCGGTAGAACTGGCCCAGGCCGTCGAAGGTCGGGCCGCGCTGGACGGTCACGCCGCTCGGCGGGACGTCGGCGAACTTGATCGTGTTGTTCTCGCTCGCCCCGATGGCCGCCGCCAGGTCCTGGCCGACCTTCTTGGCGTCCACGTCGAAGGCGGCGACGAACTCGACGTCACCGACGTGGTAGTCGCCGAACTTCACGTGCATCAGCCCGGGCACGCGAGTCGACGGGTCGGCGTCCTTGTAGAACTCCACACCCTGGACGAGCGACGAGGCGCAGTTGCCCACGCCGACGATGGCCACGCGAACCTTGCTCATCGCGCACGCCTCCTTATTTCTATTCACGGTGAGCGTCCGGATCCTCGGACGGCTCGTGGACGGATGGAGCCTGCGGCTCCGGTGGGACGAACCCGCCGACGGTGGTGACCGACGGCGGTCTGCCGGACTGCTCGGAGGCGATCAGCTCATTGAGCCAGCGCACCTCCCGCTCGCAGGCGTCGAGTCCGTGACGTTGCAGTTCGAGGGAGTACGCGTCGAGGCGCTCCACCGAGCGGGTGAGCGTCTCGCGCAGCCCTTCGCGCCGCTCCTCGATGCGGCGGCGGCGGCCTTCCAGGATCCGCAGCCGCTGCGCCTGGTCCAGGCGCGAGAAGAACGCGAAGTGCACCCCGAATCCGGAATCCTCGTACGTCTCCGGCCCCGCCTGGGCGAGCAGATCGGCGAACCGTTCCTTGCCCTCGGCGGTGAGCTTGTACACGATGCGTCCCCGCTTGCCGGTCAGTGGCGGTACCGGCTCGTTGGGGTCGCCCGCGTCTTCGGCGATGTACCCGGAGTCCTTGAGGCGCTTCAGCGTCGGATAGAGCGAGCCGTAGCTGAAGGCGGCACGAAACGCGCCCAGCAGCTGGGTGAGCCGTTTGCGCAGCTCGTACCCGTGCATGGACGTCTCGTGCAGCAGACCGAGCACGGCCAGCTCCAGCAAAGCGCCTCTCCTCACCTCACGTGTCGATACGCCCGCCGCCCACCGGCTCGATAGAGTGAGCCGATATGGCCGACGGATGTATCGGTCTGATACATCGCACCCTAGACCACCTCGGCCGAACCGGCAAGAGACTGCGGCATGTTCCACACCAATCCGGACGAGGCGGTCATCCGGGCGTGCTCCGGTGGCCCGTTACGCGTACGCTCTTTGCCGTGCAATCTCGGCGTCAGGTGGTGGACTACTCGCTTCAACGGCGAGCCCTTCTGCGTGACGTCTACTCAGGACGGAAGGGCGTCGCCGAGGTGTGCGACGCTTCTCCATATCTGCTGAACGCGGCCCGTTTCCACGGTGAGCGCACCGATCGGCGCTGCCCGATCTGCCGCCGCGACAACGTGTGGACCGTGCACTACATATTCGGCGACGAACTCAAAGCGTCCGCCGGGCAGGCCCGCAGCCTGCGTGAACTGGCTCTCATCGCCAACACCCACCACGAGGTGGACGTGTACGCGGTGGAGGTTTGCCGAGGCTGTGGCTGGAATCACCTGGTGTTCCGTTTCCTGCTCGGCCGAGACCATCCGGTGGCTTCGCGACCGAACCAGCTCGAAGAGGTGTGACCTGCCATGGCCGACCACTCCGATCGCGGGAGCGCCCGCGTACCCGGTGGGAACTACTACGACCCGCACGCGCAGGACGCGTCCGGGCCGGGCTCCGCCTGGGGCACCGGATACGACGGTGAGCCCCCGACCGGCCGGGCGAGCGTGCCCGGCGCGTCGGCGCCTACGCCGGACGACTACAACTACGAGCCGCCGACCGTCACCGGCCGCGCGAGCGTGGGCAAGCACGAGGCCAAGGGCCGCGCGTCGGTGACCGGGCCCCGCGCCAAGCCGACCGACGCCGAGCTGGCCGAGCGCAAGAAGCGGCTGAAGAAGAAACGCCGGATCAGGCGCTGGGCCATTTTCGGCTGTGTCGTGCTCATGATGGCCGGCGCGGCCGTTTTCGGCATTTCGTACTTCTGGGCGGACGTGCCGCTTCCGGACAAACTCGAACTCACCGCCGCCAACAGCATCAAGTTCGCCAACGGCAAGGACGACATGGCCGGTCTCGGCCACGAGTTCCGCGTCAACGTCCCCTTCGCCGAGATCCCGCAGTCGGTCAAGGACGCGGTGATCGCCGCCGAGGACCAGAGCTTCAAGACCAACTCCGGCGTCGACTTCAAGGGCGTCGTGCGCGCCTTCTGGAACAACGTCACCGGCGGCGAGCAGCAGGGCGCCTCGACGATCACCCAGCAGTACGCCGGCATCGCGGCCAACTTCCGCGACGAGGGCACCTACGGCCGCAAGGCGCGTGAGGCCGTCATGGCGATGAAGCTCGACGACGAGTACACCAAGGACGAGATCCTCGGCTTCTACCTCGACGTCGTCTACATGGGACGGTCGGCCTACGGCGTCGGCGCGGCCTCGCAGGCGTTCTTCCAGACCGACGTGCGCAAGCTGGACTACGACCAGGCGGCGTTCCTGGCGGGGCAGATCAAGTCCCCGGACGGCTTCTACGACCCGGCGCACCCTTCGGACACCGGTACCGAACAGGACGTGTGGGACCGCTACCACTACGTCCTGGACCAGATGAAGAAGATGGGCACGATCCCGCAGGACAAGTACGACGCGGCGTACAACACGCTGCCGGAGACGGCCAAGTCGACGGCGAACCCGGCCAACTTCGGCGAGGACGCCACCACCGGCTTCATCTCGCACCGCAAGGTGGAGGGCGAACTGTTCGACCGCTACGGCATCACCAAGGAGATGCTGTACGGCAACGCCGAGTTCGACGAGAACGGCAAGGTCACCAAGCGCAACGACATCGCCAACGCCGGTGGCTACACGATCGTGACCACCATCGACAAGGAGATGCAGGAGTACGCCGTCAAGGCCGCCACGAAGAAGGGCGAGGTCATGAACGACGAGCCCAAGAACCTGGCGGCGGCGCTCGTGGCGGTCGACCCGAAGACCGGCGAGGTCAAGGCGTACTACGGCGGCGACGACGGTTCCGGCATCGACAAGGCCGGTTACGAGCCGGAACGCAGCTACCAGCACCCGATGGGCTCGTCCTTCAAGATCTTCACGCTGACCACCGCGGTCATGAACGGCGTCTCGGTGGAATCCCGCTGGGACGGCTCCTCGCCGCGCGAGTTCCCGGGCCGCAGCAAGAACGACCCGGCCGGCCCGGTCCGCAACTCCGGTGAGGGCCGCGGCGCGCAGTGCCCGCACTGCACGCTGGAGCAGGAGGTCATCCAGTCGCTGAACACGCCGATGTACGCCATCGCGGAGAAGTACGGATCAGAGGCGATCATCAAGCAGGCGGCGCTCATGGGCGTCACCGGCATGGTCAGCAACGTCGACGGTAAGTGGCACTCCTTCGCCGGCATGGACCTCAACGACTCCCGGCAGTTCTGGGACCGCGAGGTCTCCTTCGGCCAGTACGGCTCGACCGTTCAGGACCTGGCCGCCGGCGCGGCGACCCTGGCCAACAACGGCGAGCACGTCGAGACGCACTTCGTCGCCAAGGTCTTGAAGAACGGCGAGGAGGTCAAGGAAACCCGCGAGCTGAAGAAGGTCCAGGCGGTCGACCCGAGCGCCGCCGCCGACGTCACCTCGGTGCTCGCCAAGATCTTCCCCGCGCAGGCCGTCGGCCCGCTGAGCCGTCCCGCCGCCAGCAAGACCGGCACGTGGGAGCGCGACTGCAACAACAACATCCCCGGCTGCGTCGACGGGCAGAACTCGAACACCTCCTACGTCGGCTACGTCCCGCAGCTGTCGACGGCCGTGTGGGTCGGTGACGAGAAGGACCCGAACGGGAAGGCGACCGACAAGTGGGGTTCGCCGCTCTACGGCGCCTCGACCGCCGGCGCGGTGTGGAAGAACTTCATGGAGAAGGCCCTCAAGGGCACCAAGGTGGAGAACTTCCCGCCCAAGGTCGGCGTCGGCGACGTCAACGCCGGTGACGCCAAGCAGGAGCCGGAGAAGGACAAGGACTGCGAGGACCCGATCCTGGCGGCGATCAACCCCAAGTGCAAGGACCACGGCCGCGGGCACGATGAGCCGGGCGGCAACGACGACACCACCGACCCGGGCAACGACGACGACAACGGGCACCCGAACCTGGCTCCGGTCGACGACCGGGGTGTCGGCAGCTTCACCGCAACCTTCCGCTACGACGCGATCTACCAGCGCGAATACGCGCTGAGCGACAACTGATTCACCCGAACCCGCCGCTGAACACCGTTCGGCGGCGGGTTCGTGTTATGCCGGAACTGATACCTTCACCCCCCAGGTACCACCGATCCCCTCAAGCGAGGACCTCCGAGCCAGACCGAAAGGGCGGACCCGGATGGGCAGGCACGACCAAGAGCCCCCCCGCGGATACGGCGACTACGGCGACTACCGCGGACGCGACGATCGCGACCACGACCGTGGCCACGGCGACCACCGCGACCGGCGCGACCACGGCGGTCACGCCGACCGGTCCTACGGAAGCGACGCCGGCGCCGACTACTACGGGCGGCGCGGCGACTACCGCGACGACCGGCGGCAGGCCGACCGCGACTCCTACGGCGCCCGGTCCACCGGCTACGACCGGTCCTCCGACTACGACCGCTCCCCGGGCTACGAGCGCTCCTCCGGGTACGAGCGGTCCTCCCGCGACTCGCGCGGCCACGAGGACCCGTACGGCGACTATGACTACCCCTCGGCGCGCTCCACCTCGTCGTCCGGGCGGGCCTCGGTCGGGTCGGCCTCGGTCGGGTCCGCGGCGGTGGGCTCGGCCAAGGCGAAGGCCTCGGTGTCCGTCGAGGACGTGCAGGCCGATCGCATGTCGAAGATGGAGGCCGCCTACGAGAAGCACGGCGGCAGCCGGCGCAAGGGCGGCCGCCGCCGTCCCGGTGGCGAGGACCTCGACGAGGACGCCCGCAAGGCCCTCAAGAAGAAGCGCAAACGCAAGCGCATCCTCATCGCGCTGGGCTGCGTCGTCCTGATGCTGACCGGCGTCGGCATCGTCGGCACCACCATGCTCTTCGAGAACGTGCCGCTGCCCGACGACATCGCCATGGCCGAGTCCAACGCGGTCATGTTCTCCGACGGCAAGACCGAGATGGCCCGCATCGGCAGCGCCTACCGGGAGAAGGTCGACATCAAGACCCTCCCCGAGTACGTCAAGTTCGCCATCATCGCCGCCGAGGACCAGACCTTCTACGAGAACGACGGCGTCGACTTCAAGGGCGTCCTGCGCGCCGCCTGGAACAACATCACCGGCGGCGACACCCAGGGCGCGTCCACGATCACCCAGCAGTACGCCGGCATCGCCGCCCAGTTCCGCGACGAGAGCACCTACGGCCGCAAGATCCAAGAGGCCGTCATGGCGATGAAGCTGGACGACGAGTACGAGAAGGACGACATCCTCGGGTTCTACATGAACCTGGTGCCCTTCGGGCGCACCGCCGAGGGCATCGGCGCCGCCGCCAAGGCCTACTTCGGGGTGACCGCCGCCGAGCTCACCGTCCCCCAGGCCGCCCTGCTGGCCGGGCAGATCAAGTCCCCCGACGGCAGCTTCGACCCGCGCGACCCCAAGGAGGTCGGCAACAACGACGCCGTCCTCGGGCGCTGGAACTACGTCCTGGACTCGATGGTGAAGATCGGCAAGCTCCCGGCCGAGGAGCGCGCCACCTACACCGAGCCGCCCACGACGCTGGAGAACACCTCCAACCCCGCCAACGTCGGTCTGGACAAGGACACCGGCTTCGTCTCCCACGGCGTGGTGCTGGAGGAGCTGGAGAAGAACTACGGCATCAATCAGAACGAGCTGGAGGCCAAGGGCGGGTACACGATCGTCACCTCGATCAACCCGAAGCTCCAGGAGGCCGCGCGCAAGGCCGCCTCCACCGACGGGAAGGTCCTCAAGAGCCAGCCCGACAACCTGCGCGCCGCACTGGTCGCCGTCGACCCCACCAACGGCGAGATCGTGGCGTACTACGGCGGCTCCGACAACGGCTCCGACCTCAACCGCGCCGGGTACAAGAACCCGCACCCGCCGGGCTCGTCGTTCAAGGTGTTCACCATGCTGACCGCCCTCAGCGGCACCGACAAGCAGGGCGCGGCGTCCATCGAGTCGCTGTGGGACGCGTCCTCGCCGAAGAAGTTCGACGGCCGCACCACGCCGGTCAGCAACTCCGAGAACGACAATTCTTGCGGCAAGGACTGCAAGATGATCAACGCGATCCGCAAGTCGCTGAACACCCCGACCTACTCGATGACCAAGACCTTCGGCGCCGAGAACGTCGTGGACACCGCGCGCAAGATGGGCATCACCCAGATGGTCGGCGGCGAGGAGGCGCCCTGCAACTCCAAGCAGGTCGACCTCGAAAAGACGCCCAAGGAGCAGTACCACGAGTGCTTCGACAACGAGGTCGGCTTCGGGCAGTACGCGGTCAGCGTCCAGGACATGGCCGCCGCCTTCGCCACCCTGGCCAACAAGGGTGAGCGCATCCCCGCCCACGTCATCCGCGAGGTCCGCCGCAACGGCGAGGTCATCAAGCCGACCGCCGACTTCAGCCCCCAGCAGGCGGTGTCGGTGCCGGTCGCGCAGGACGCCTCGCACATCCTGAAGACCATCCACCCCAACAACGGCGGCAACACCCTCCCCAACGGCGGCGAATACGCCGGCAAGACCGGCACGTGGGAGAAGTTCTGCGACGGCTGCAACGAGAACTCGCAGAACTGGTACGCGGCCTTCGTCCCGCAGCTGGCCGCCGCCTCCTGGCTGGGTGACAAGGAGAAGGAGAACGGCTCCCTCAAGGACAAGAACGGGAGCCCGACCTTCGGTTCGCAGATCTCCGGCGACGTGTGGCTGACCTTCATGAAGGAGGCCATCGAGATCCTCGACCTCAAGGCCACCCAGTTCGACCCGCCGGCCAACACCGGCAGCGCGACCAACGGCGACCACGCGTCCCCGCTCAAGCCGAGCAACTCGCCGTCCTCGCCGCCCGACCCGGGCAACTCGCCCTCGCAGGGACCGCAGTCGCCCTCCCCGGGCGGATCCCCGCAGAGCCCCAACCCGGACTGCCCGGTGTGGAACCCGAACTGCAAGGACGACAACCGCGTGCCCAACCCGGGCGGCGGCTGAGCGCCGAACACGCGAAGGGCCCCGGGAGCGAGTCGCTCCCGGGGCCCTTTCGGCGTCCCGGCCCACCGGCGACTGTGTCCATGCAAGGCCCGGGCGTCGCGGCTTCGCATGGCAAGATGCCAGACATGACCCAGCAGGCCGTCCCCTCGCACGACGACCCCGCCGTCCGCTCGCTCTCCGAGGCCGTCGGCGGCCCGGCCGGCGAGCACGCCGTCGAGCCGCCGCGGCGGAGCTTCTGGACGCCGGTGCGCGTCGTGCTCCTGGTGGCGGTGGCGGTGTTCGGGCTGTCGTTCCTGCAGAAGGCGCCCTGCCGGGACGGCGCCTGGGAGAACAACTCCCAGTACAAGCAGTTCTGCTACTCCGACATCATCGCCCTGTACTACAACGAGAACCTCGCCAACGGCGCGATCCCCTACCGCGACCACCCGGTGGAGTACCCGGTGCTCACCGGCGCGTTCATGGGCGTCCTGGGCATCCCCGTCTACGAGCTGGGCAAGGACCGGGCCGACTTCGACGAGGCGCGCGTCTTCTTCGACCTGAACGCGGTGGTGCTGTCCGTCCTGGGCATCGGCGCCGTCGCCGCGCTCATGGCCCTGCGGCGCTCGCGGCCCTGGGACGCGATGATGCTGGCCGCCGCGCCCGCGATCGTGTGGACCGCCACGGTCAACTGGGACCTGCTGGCGGTGTCGCTGTCGGTGTTCTTCCTGCTCGCCTTCGGCCGCCGGGCCTTCATCTGGGCGGGCATATTCCTGGGGCTGGCGGTCGCGGCGAAGTTCTATCCACTGCTGTTCGCCGGGCCGATGCTGCTGTTGTGTCTGAGAACCCGCAAATGGGCCGACACGATGCTGACGCTCGGCACGGCCCTGCTGACCTGGGTCCTGGTCAACGCGCCGGTGGCGTTGCTGTGGCCGGACTCGTGGCTGCGGTTCTTCCGGCTCAACTCCGAGCGCGGCGTCGACTGGGGGACGCTCTGGTACGTCCTGCGGTTCTTCGTGCCCGAGGGCGGCGGCGAGGTCCTGAACGACCCGACCTGGCTGAACGCCCTGTACCTCGGGCTGTTCCTGGTCTGCTGCGTGGCGATCGCCTACATCACCCTGACCGCGCCGCGGCGCCCGCGGCTGGCGCAGCTGCTGTTCCTGGTGCTGGCGGCGTTCCTGCTGACCGGGAAGGTCTGGTCGCAGCAGTACGTGCTGTGGCTGCTGCCGCTGGTGGTGCTGGCGCGTCCGAAGTGGACGGCGTTCCTGGCCTGGCAGGCCGCCGAGCTGATGTACTTCCTGTGCTTCTACGGCGAGCTGATCAACGCCGGTGGCGGCTTCGCGTTCCCCGAGTGGGTCTTCGTGGTCGCCTCGATCGCCCGGATCGTGACCGTGGTGGTGCTGTGCGGGCAGGTCCTGCGGGAGCTGTACCGACCGGAGCTGGACCCGGTGCGCGCCTTCGCCGACGAGGTGAGCGAAGACGCGCCGTACCGGGTCGCTACAGCTTGAACACCACCACGTCGCCCTTGTCCTCGATGACGACATTGGCGTCGGTGGGCGGGAAGTCGAGCACGTGCTGCCAGGACGTGCCCGCGATGCGGTCCTTGCGGACGACGACGGTCTTGACGCCCATGGCGCGCAGGTAGTTCACCGCGCCGCCGTTCGGGAACGAGACCGCCGCGGCCAGCATCCGGTCCTGCTCCTCGGGCACGAACGTGGCCGCGCCGTTGACGAGCTCCGGGAAACCGTCGGTGGACCACAACATGAGCCTGGCGTCCTCGGCCTTGCCCGCCGGCAGGACCAGCATCGGCCCGTCCACTTCGGACAGCGCGGCCGGGGGCGCGGGGACGGTCGGGTAGGCCGCCACCGACACGCCCTCCAGCAGCACCAGCGCCACCGGGATCAGCAGCGCCACCCGGGCCAGCGGCGGGCGCCGGACGGGCTCGCGCGGGTCCACCCGGCGCTCGACGGCCATCTCGTGCAGCCGGTCGCCGAGCCGGGTGATCGTCCCGGCGGCCAGGATCGCGGCGATGACGGTGACGTAGAGGATCAGGCGGCCCGGGACCTTCATCGCCGCCCAGCCCGGCAGGTACTCGTGCAGCGCCATGTAGCCCCAGGCGCCGTCGTCGAGGAAGTTCGCGCCCATCGTCAGCACGACCGCCACGGCCAGGCCCAGCGCCAGGAACCAGCGCTGCCGCCGCGTCCACGACGAGTACAGGAAACCGGCCAGCGCCAGGCCCAGCAGCGCGAAGCCGATGAGCAGCGTGGTCTCGCCGGGCAGGTACATGGAGTCCCGGGCGGGCGTGTGCAGGCGTCCCCACAGCCAGGACTCGCCCGGCGCGGTGATCAGGCCCAGCCACGGCGGCGAGAACCGCTCGGCCGCGTCGGCGTTGTCCGCCGCGTACGGATAGGCGGCGGCGACCTGGAAGTAGGGGATCGACAGCACGATCGCCACGACCGCGAAGACCGCCGCGCCCGCCGCGTCGGTGATCAGCACCTCGCCGGGCACCCGGGGACGCTTGAACAGCCACCCGATCGCCGCGACCACCACGATCCCGGCGAGCAGGTAGCCGAAGGCCACGCCCATCCCGAAGCCGATGGTGATCTGCCAGGTCGCCACCGCCCACCCGGCCGCGATCCAGCCCCAGCGGGTGCGGCGGGGCCGGTATCCGTGCCGCAGCGACCATCCGTGCCCGCGCGCCAGCATCGCCAGCGACAGCAGGATCCCGCCGACGGCGATCACCTGGATGTGCCCGGCCTGCGCCAGACGCCAAGGGGCGAAGGCGATCGCGACCGCGCCGAAGGCCGCGCCCGGCACCCGCGAACCGAGCTGGCGCAGCAGCGCGTAACCGCCGAAGACGGTCAGGGCCACGCAGAGCGTGTAGAGGATGTTGTAGCGCAGGATCGCCGCCTGCGGCCCCGAGCCGATCAGCCCGGCCGGCGCGAAGCCCAGCAGCGAGTCGCCGAAGAACAGGCTCAGCCGGCTGCCGAAGAAGGAGTTCAGGCTGAACACGCCCAGCGGGTCGGTCAGCGTGGCGTGCCCCGTCCAGCCGATCAGGTAGGCCGAGACCAGCGGATCGCCGGTGTCGTGCGGGACCCGGTGCACCGGGTCCGTCCACAGTGGCCAGGACATGACCACCGCCAGCAGCAGGCTCGCCACCGCCGCCAGGGTCCACTCGTGCCGCACGACGCGCGAGGCGTGCGCGGCGATCAGGCCCACCCGGCCGCGCCGCGGCAGCTCACCGTCGTCCTCGTCCTCGTGGGCGGTGGCCGCGAAGCGCTCCCACGGGTCCACATCGGACTTCTCCGGCTCCGGGGACGGCGGAGCCGGCTCCTCCTCCGGGACGGCGGTCTCGTCGGCGGCGGTGTCGGTGCTCATGCGGTCAGTTCCCGAAGCCTCGCGATGTCGGCGGAATGCTCCTCGGCGCCACCCGGCGTCTCGACCAGGGCCGGCGCGCCGGTGCGCTTGATGACCTCGGCGAGCTCCTCGGCGTCGATCTTCCCGGCGCCGATGTTGGCGTGCCGGTCGCGCCCGGAGTCGAAGTCGTCGCGGGAGTCGTTGGCGTGGACCAGGTCGATGCGGCCGGTGATGGCCATGATCGCGTCCACCACGTCGGGGAATTCGAGCCCGCCCGCCCACGCGTGGCAGGTGTCCAGGCAGAAGCCCGGCTCGAACTCGCCGATGGCGTCCCACAGGCGCGCGATGTTGTCCAGCCGCCGGGCGCAGGCGTGCTCGCCGCCGGCGGTGTTCTCCACCAGGATCGGGACGTCGAACCCGCCCTGGTCGGCGGCCTGCGCGAAGAATTTGCGCCAGTTGTCGAAGCCGACGGCGATGTCCTCTCCGTCCCGGACGTGGCCGCCGTGCACGATGACTCCCTTGGCGCCGATCGCGGCGGCCGCCTTCGCGTGCTGCGTGAGCAGCTTGCGGCTGGGGATGCGGATGCGGTTGTTCAGGGAGGCGAGGTTGATGACGTACGGCGAGTGGATGTAGACGTCGACCTCGGCGTCCTTGATCGCCTCGGCGTCCTCGCGGGCGGGCGGCGCCTTCCAGCCCTGCGGATCGGCGAGGAAGAACTGGACGAGGTCGGCACCGCGCGCGGCCGCCTCGGCGATTGGATCGACGGAATCGACGTGAGCCCCGATGCGCATGGGCGTGAGCTTACTTGGTGAAGCCCCGCGACGAGCCTTTCGCCGAGGGCTTTCGCGCGCTCCCTCGCGGGGCCTAAGCTGGGGTCCTGCGCCTACCGACGAGTACACCGGAGGGCGGAGCTGAATTTTCCTCCGCGCCCGCGTCACCCGCGCCCGGTCCGCTCGTTAGTTCCTTCGAACCCGTTTGACCTGGGGACATACGACATGACGTTAGACACGAACGCGAATGGGAAAGGGGTCGGAATGCGCAAGAGCACGCTCACAAAGTCCGCGGTCGCGACCGCCGTATTCGGCCTCCTCCTGTTCGGCGCGGCGCCCGCCTTCGCCGAGGACGCCACCGCCGATGTCACCTTCGACGGCGGCTGCGGCCTCATCGGCATCACCGCCTCCTCGAAGCCCGACAAGTCGACATTGACCGTGGACAAGGACGCCGAGGTGTCCTTCAAGAACGACCTCGGGGCCAACGCGACCCTGTACGTCGGTTCCACCACCGTCGACGTCGACAAGGGCAAGACCATCGAGGTGAAGATCGGCAAGTCGGCGGAAGTGAAGATGCTGCCGAAATGCTGGTACGGCCGCGCGCTGCTGGAGGACATGGGCGCGATGACGGTGTCGGTGAAGGACAGCCCGGAGGCCCCCGCCCCCGCCAAGCCCTCACCCTCGTCCACACCGCCCAAGAAGCCCACCACCGGCTCGACCCCCGGCGTCCCCGCCGAGGGCGCCCAGCCGTCCGTCGACGGCAAACGCCCCGTCGCCGACGGCGCCGTCCCACCCGACGGCGGCGAAGCGGCCCCCACCGGCACCGTGCCCTCCCAGGCGCCCGCCGGAACCGACCAGCACCCCGTGTCCGACAACAACGACCACGGTGACGCCTTCGCGGTCGAACCCGTCAACGGCGACGCCACCCCCAGCGGCTCCACCGGCCTCCTCGCGCTGATCGCCACGGTCGCCCTCGTGGGCGTCGGCGCGGCGGCCGTCCGCACGGTGGCCTCACAGCGCCAGGCGGCCCGGTAAGACACGGCGGTACCAGCACGACCAGTTCGGCCCGCACGACCCGGCGGTGAGGCGCGCTCGACGGCGCGACTCGGCGGCGGCGGTTGACAACCCCTATACAGAGCCCCGCGGGGCGCCCGATGACGCACACGGTGTGGTCGTTCCTCCCCAGGTCCCACCCAGCTTGCGAACCGGGCGCCTCGCGGCTTCTTAGTCGGCGGTGGCCGTGCGCCCGGTGCTTCCTCGGCCGTGCGGGCTCCGCCTCGGCTCGGACTCTCGACCCCGGCGAGCGTCGGCGGTATGGGCCGCTCGACACGGCCCGCTCGACACGGCCTCTGTGGGCCCACAAACGCAGGCGAACTCCTGCCGTGGCCTCGGCGCCACCACAACTCACCCGCTCGCACCCACCGGCAGCCGATCGGCCACGCGCGGCGGCCCGGGCACACGGTCGAGCACACGGCCGACGTGTGGGTCCCGGCTCCACTTCCCGGCCTCAGTGGGCGGACGATCTCGCCGTGGCGGTGCGCGGGTAGGGAGGCGTCTCCACTCACCGGCCTTGGCCCCGATTTCCCTCGGTGGTGCCACGAGTCAGCCCCCGTCCACCACCCGGCGTGCCCGTGGCGATCGGGTGGAACAGCCTCCCGCGAAGCCGCCCCGGGCGATCTCAGGGCGAGCCCAGAGTGACGAGCCGAGCCGGTGAACCGGCGGTTCCCGGATCGTCGCTTCGGGCTTCGGGCTTCGGGCTTCGGGCAGAGGAAACCGTGCCCCACCGGCTCCGGCAAGCCCGTGCGCTCCTCGGTTCCGTCCGGCCGAATCCGGTTCACGCCACCCGCCCCGGCGAACGGCCTCTGCCTCGGCCGTCCTTCACCGGAGCTCGCGGGTGGCGTCGCATCGGGGCACCCGGCCGCGTCCCCGAACGGTCGAGCCGACCTCGGGCCTCGCATGCGCTCACCGCCGCCGGGACCTCGGCAAGGCGGCCGCCCACGATGCCGTGGCCCATCACCGTCGCCGTCTCACTCACTGGTGCCTACTCCCAAGATCGCACCCGGTCGTGCGTCTTGACGGGCCGATCCCGCGCCCGGCCCAGGCACGTGGGGCATGGGGCGTGCCTCGTCCGCACGTCTCCTCGGGCCTCGCCCATGAGCTCACCACGACCGCGGCACGTACGTCCGGGCGGCGAGCGCACGCCCCCGCCCCACCACCGCAGCGCGAGCCCACACGCGCTCCACCTCCCGGCACCTCGCCTCACCCCGTCCGGCCCGCCCCGCCCACTCCCGCCGTGCCGTGCCCCGGCACCCCCGCGCGCCGGTCGCGTCCAAACCCGCCAAACCTCCTCGCCATCCCGACCCCTCCGGCAAAATGTGAATAGTTCTCCGCGAATCGGCTCGAATGGGCCGTGAGAACGTCTCAGGGGGAGGCACCATGGCCGGAAAGTTCGAGCTCTACACCGACAAGGCCGGGAAGTACCGCTGGCGCCTGAAAGCCGGTAACGGCGAGATCATCGCCGTCGGTGAGGCCTACGAGTCCCGTGCGGGTTGCATGAACGGGATCGAGTCGGTCAAACGAAACGCGCCGCTCGCCGAGGTCAAAGAGCTGATGCCGCACTGATCAAGACGGGTGTGCCTCCCGGGACAAGGGGCCCGGGAGGCCCCAAAAGGGCTTCTGCGGGGCGTCACTGGAAGACTGATCTTTCCCGTGAGTCCAGATCCGGAGGATCCATGCCGCAGAACCTGCTCCCGGAGCCGCCGCCGACGCTGCTGCCGGAGATCACTCCCGCAGTGGAGGCCCTGAAGACCGAAGACCCCCGTGAAGTGGCCCGCCGTTGGCCGGACTTCCCGGCGGCCTGGGCCGCGCTGTCGCAGAAGGCCATGGAGGCCGGCGACGACGTGGCCGCCTACGCCTACGCGCGGACCGGCTACCACCGCGCGCTGGACCAGTTGCGCAAGAACGGCTGGCGCGGGCACGGTCCCGTGCCTTGGAGCCACAAGCCGAACCGTGGCTTCCTGACCTCGCTGCACCGCCTGTCGGTGGCCGCGGCCTCCATCGGCGAAGCCGACGAAGCCGCCCGCTGCGCCCAGTTCCTGCGGGACAGCGACCCGGCCGCCGCCGACGCCCTCAGCAGCATCGGCTGACGACACCCGGGAGCCCACCCAGGTGGGCTCCCGGCACCTGCGCCTGGCCGCCCCGCTGCGCGCGCCACCCGCACGTGAACCCCACGCCGCCCCGGCATTCTTCGCGCCGACTCCTTTTCGGTGGGGGCCCAGAGCCCGCCCCGCTGGGGCGAACGTAACCCCACCCCACGCGTACTCCACCAAACAGCCCACCGCGCGGCCTGTGGATAACGCCCCCAATGTGGACGACTCGCAATCAACCCGAAACAATCGGCCCGCGAATGCCCACCCCGGCCACACCGCCACTGTGCGGCCCGCACGGAGTCTTCACGGTCGCGACGTGCATGGCGGGCTGAAGTGGGCACCGTTGGAGCAGCGGCCCATGCGGCGGCTGAGCGAGCAGAACCGGGCCGCAGTGACTCCCGCCTCCGGCCCCGCTTTCGCGCCGACCTCTTTCTTGGTGGGGGCCCAAAGCCCGCCCCGCTGGGGCGAACGTAACCCCACCCCACGCGTACTCCACCAAACGGCCCACCGCGCGGCCTGTGGATAACGCCCCCAATGTGGACAACTCGCAATCAACCCGAAGCAATCGGCCCACGAATACCCACCCCGGCCGCCTGAGCGCCAGCCGTTCGCGGCCACCCACCCCAGCCGCTCCGCCCGCCCCTGCCGCTTCGGCCGGGCCGGAACACACCCCCCACCCACCGGCAACCACCCACCCAACCCCCCTCCCCCGGTGGGAAACTCCCCCCATGTCCCCCGACACCCCGCCCCCCGACACCCCACCCACCCCGCCCGAACCCCCCGACCGCGTCTACCTCCCCGTCCTCGGCGTCACCGTCGCCTGGTACCTCGGTCTCGGCCTGCTCCTGCTCCTGTGGGCGATGTTCTTCGCCGATGGCGCGGCCGCCTCCGATTGCGCGCCGAATCTCGTCTGCGATCCCGACGTCGATCCGCGGGGCGCGGTGGCCGCGGCGGCGCCGTGGTTCGGTTTGGCGGCGGCGACGAGCCTGATGTTGTCGGTGGTGCTGCGGTTGCTCGCCGAGACGTGGCGGGCGGTCAGTTGCGGGACGGCGGCGGCGGTGATCGGGGCGGGGTTGTCGACGATCCTGTTCGATCTGCTGATGTGAGCGGCATACTTCCCCAATGCATATCGCTGTTCTTGGCACTGGAGGCGTCGGGCACGCCTTCGCCGGCGCTTTCCACAAGCTCGGCCACGACGTCATCATGGGCGCCCGCACGAGCGACAACCCGAAGGCCCTGGAGTGGGCCGCGGCGAGTGGCGGCCGGGCGGGGAGCTTCGCCGAGGCCGTCGACGGCGCGGACGCGGTGATCCTGGCGGTCGCCGGTGAGCACGCGGCCTCGGCGCTGGGCGCGGCGGGCGCGGCGCTGGACGGCAAGGTCGTCCTGGACATCACCAACTGGCTGGACTTCTCCGGTGGTTTCCCACCGAAGGTGGTGGTGCCGGAGGAGGGCAGCCTGGGCGCGCATCTCCAGGCGAAGTTCCCTCAGGCGAAGTTCGTGAAGACCTTGAACACGATGAACAACGCGGTGATGGTCGAGCCGGGCCTGGTCCCCGGCGGGCACACCGTCTTCTTGTCGGGCGACCACGAGGACGCCAAGTCGCTCGCCCGCCGGCTCCTCGCCGAGCTGGGCTGGGCCGACGACGACGTCCTCGACCTGGGCGGGATCGAGACGGCGAACGGGCCGGAGCAGTTCATCCACCTGTGGCTGCGGGTGCAGATGGCCCGGCGCGACAAGAACATCCAGATCCGCCTGGTCACCGACTAGGGGTTGCCACCCGGGTGCACACTTGCCACGTGATGGCAGTGCGCTTCGATCATTCCGACACCGACGTCGAGACCCGCGCCGAGTTCGACGCGCGCTTCGCCGAGGGGACCCTGGCCGGCCTGACCGTCCAGGGTCTCGACTTCCGCACCGACCCGCCGGACTTCGCCGCGGTCGACGTCGCCGACGCGATGTTCATCGGGTGCCGCTTCACCGGCGCGGACGTGGCCGCGGGCCTCGTCGCCCGGCGGGCGCACGTGATCCCCACGTTCGGGGAGACGCCGTACCCGACGCAGCCGGGGCACCTGTACACGCCGCGTGAGCTGTCGGCGGGTTTCGCCGAGCACGGCTTCGCGGGCATGTACGACACGCTCGTCTACAACCACTACGTCGAGCGGGGCGCGGCGATGCCCGAGACGCGGGAGGCGCTGGCGCAGCGGCTCCACGACTCCGGCATCGACAACGCGCTCCTGGACCTGATGAAGGGCTGGGCGCACCTCGGCGGCGGCCCCGTCATCGGCATCATGGGCGGGCACGCCGAGCTGCGCGGCACCTCCGAGTACCGCAAGGTCGCGCGCCTGGGCCGCAAGCTGGCCCGCTCGGGCGCGCTCGTCGTCACCGGAGGCGGGCCGGGCGCGATGGAGGCGGCGAACCTGGGCGCCTTCGCCGCCGATGCCGACGAGGCGGACCTGGCGCGCGCCATCGACATCCTGGCCAAGCACCCCGACTTCGGCGACCACGACCCGTTCACCGCCGCCGCGCTGGACGTCCGCCGCGACCTGGGCGAGACCGCCGCCGACACGGTGAACGGCCGCGACTGGGCGCGGCAGGGCGGGCTGTCGGTGCCGACGTGGCTGTACGGGCACGAACCGGCGAACCTGTTCGCCGCGCAGATCGCCAAGTACTTCTCCAACGCGATCCGCGAGGACACGATCCTGCGCCTGGCGCGCGGCGGCATCGTGTTCGCCCCGGGCAAGGCCGGGACGGTCCAGGAGGTCTTCCAGGCCGCCACGAAGATCTTCTACAACTCCGACGGGCCCACCGGTCCGATGGTGTTCCTGGGGACGCGGTACTGGCGCGAGCTGCCCGCGCCGGAGCTGCTGCGCACGGTCCTGGCGGGCAGCCGTGAGGGGGACCTGTCGCACCTGGTGCACGTCACCGACGACACCGACGAGGCCGTGACGGTGCTGGCGGGCTTCGCCGACGAGTGAGCCGGACTCACGTCCGCCGAACCGCGAGTAGTCCTCACCTCACTCCACGATAATCGTCCACCATGGACGCCCGACTGACCCGCCGCTCGCTCCTCATCGCCGCCGCCACCGTCCCCGCCGCGCTCGCCGTGCCCCGCCGGGCCGCCGCGCACGAGCCCTTCACCGCGCGCGTCTTCGCCACCCGCGAGGGCCTGGTGGGCGGCACCACCGCGTCCGGGCACGTGATCGTCGAGAACGACCGCTTCGTCGCGCTGCCCTCCCGCACGGCGCTCGGCGAGGAGGTCACGGTGTCCTACGGGGACCGTTCGGTGACCGTCCCGGTCCTCGACGTGGGCCCGTGGAACATCGACGACGACTGGTGGAACACCTCCGACGTGCGCCAGCGCTGGGGCGACCTGCCGCGCGGGACGCCGCAGGCCCAGGCCGCCTGGGAGTGGGGCTACAACGGCGGCCAGGACGGCAAGGGGCGCCGGGTGAAGAACCCGGCGGGCATCGACCTCGCCGACGGGGTCTTCTGGGGCGCGCTGGGCATGTCCGGTAACGACTGGGTCGACGTCGCCTTCCCATTTGTCACAGAGTTATCCACAGGCAATCCACAGCTGTGTCCACAAGTTGTCCACAGTTTTCCCCAGGTCGTCCACAGGTTTGTCCACAGGTTTGTCAACAGGCGCGCCATCGGACGACCCGGTCGTCCACGACCGTCAGCCACGTCCCGTCGCCCTGTGGATACGCCGGGCCCTGCGGCGGGTCGGCGTAGCCGGGGGCGCCCAGCACGTCGCCGGTGAACGCGTCCAGCAGCAGGTGCGCGTAGGCGCCCTCGTCGTTGTCCAGGAGCACCACCAGCAGCGTCTCGCCGTCCACGAACCCGCCCGAGTAGTCCAGGGACCACTCCACGCCCGACAGCCCGGCGCGCGTCACCAGCCACTCCGCGGGGAACTCCAGGCGCACGCTCCCGTCGGGGCGGTGGACGGCGGCGTCCTCCAGGTAGTGGGCGATGGTGAAGGCCTCGCCGCGCAGGTCGACCATGACCCGCTCGGGGTCCTCGCGGACCATGAGCAGCCCGTCGCGGTAGTCGCCGCGGTAGAGCGGGCAGGCGTCCTGCCCCTCGCCGACCGACAGGGCCACCGCCACGCCGTCGCTGAAGTGCTCCGAGCCGAGGGCCTCGCACGCCAGCGGCGCCTCGGCGAGCAGCTGGCCGGTGCGGGCGTCCAGGACGACCCAGCGGTCGGAGAGGCCGCCGGGCACGTGCGCGTAGACGCGCTCGCCGAGCACCAGCACCGAGCCGGAGCCGTGCTGTTCGGCCCAGTCGGCGTGCTCGAAGCGCCACAGCTCGCCCTCGGGTCCCAGGCCCAGGACGGCGGTGGACGTGGGGACGGCGGCGACGCGCGCGTCGGCCGACACGACGGCCTGCGTCCACAGTGGCGCGGGCAGCGGGAATCGCGCCACCGTGCCGAGGTCGGCGCCGAGGAGGCGCAGCTCGGTGGCGTCGGAGACCGCCGGCACCCCGGGGTGCGGGCGCTCGCCGGGGGCGAGGATCAGTTCGGCGACGGACGCGACGGGAACCGGGCGGTTGCTCACCCGGTGACACTAGCCGCGGTAGTCGTCCTCGGCGGTCGGGACGGTGCGGGTCTGCTCCAGGGCGTCGGCCTCGTCGGCTTCGCGGGGGAGTTCGCCGGTGACGTCGTCCTCCACATCGTCGGGGTCGACGGGTTGCGACTGCTCCGTGGCGTCGCCCTCCGGTGCCTCTGGGTCCTGCCAGTCATGGGCCGTCATAGGATCACCGTAAGGCCGCTCGTCGGCGCGTGTGACCGGTACGGCCGACTGCGTGCTGACAGGCGCGGACACCGCCGTCCGGCTCAAACCGTTCGACGACATCCAGGAGCTGTCATGCCCATCGCATCACCCGAGGTCTACGCCGAGATGCTCGACCGCGCCAAGGCCGGCGCGTTCGCCTACCCCGCCATCAACGTCTCCTCTTCGCAGACCCTGAACGCCGCGCTGCAGGGGTTCGCCGAGGCGGGCAGCGACGGGATCATCCAGGTCTCGACCGGAGGCGCCGAGTACTTCTCGGGACCCACGATCAAGGACATGATCACCGGCTCCCTCGCCTTCGCCGCCTACGCGCACGAGGTCGCCAAGAAGTACCCGGTGAACATCGCGCTGCACACCGACCACTGCCCCAAGAACAAGCTGGACGGTTTCGTCCGGCCGCTGCTGGAGGTCTCGGCCGAGCGCGTCGCCGCCGGTCAGGCCCCGCTGTTCCAGTCGCACATGTGGGACGGTTCGGCCGTGCCGCTGGGTGAGAACCTGCAGATCGCCGAGGAGCTCCTCGCCAAGGCCGCCGCCGCGCGCATCATCCTCGAAATCGAGGTCGGCGTGGTCGGCGGCGAAGAGGACGGCGTCGTCGGCGCGATCGACGACAAGCTCTACACCACCGTCGAGGACGGCATGGCCACCGCCGCCGCCCTCGGCATCGGGGAGAAGGGCCGGTACATGACCGCCCTGACCTTCGGCAACGTGCACGGTGTCTACAAGCCCGGCAACGTGAAGCTGCGCCCGTCGATCCTGAAGGAGATCCAGGACGCCGTCGGCGCGAAGTACGGCAAGGACAAGCCGTTCGACCTCGTCTTCCACGGCGGCTCCGGCTCGCTGCTGGAGGAGATCCGCGAGGCCGTCGACTACGGCGTGGTGAAGATGAACGTGGACACCGACACCCAGTACGCGTTCACCCGCCCGGTCGCCGACCACATGCTCCGCAACTACGAGGGCGTGCTCAAGGTCGACGGCGAGGTCGGCAACAAGAAGCAGTACGACCCCCGCTCGTGGGGCAAGGCCGCCGAGGACGGCATGGCCAAGCGCGTCGTGCGGGCGTGCGAGGACCTGCGTTCGGTGGGCACCTCGCTCGGGAAGTAGTAGAGCGCGATGAAGGGGCCGTCTTCGGGCGGCCCCTTTCGCGTGCCCGGCCTCAGGCGCAGGCCGTCGTCTCCCGGACGGTGATCTCGCCGTCCCCTTCGGCGGTCACCGTCAGCGTCCCCTCCGGCGGCGCTCCGGCCGCCCACCCGGTGCCCCCGGCCGTCCCCGTGTACGTCTTCCACGCCGGTTCGCCGACGGTGCCCGCGCCGGTGGCGGTGTAGGTCTTCGCGCTGCGCCCGTCGCCGCAGTCGACGAGCGCGGCCCGCCAGGGTCCGGCCAGCAGCGCGGTGGCCTGCGGGCCGGGCGCGGCGGGCGGGTCGAGGGTCGCGGTGGGTTCGTCGTCGGGGCGGCAGCCGGTGTCGAGGCGCCAGGTGACGGGCGCGTCGAGGGTCGGCACGAGGAGCGCGCTGATGAACGGCGAGGCGTGCCCGGCGTAGCCTCCGGCGCCGTTGTTGACCAGGTCGTAGTCGGTCCGCAGGGCGCCGTACAGGCGCTCCATGACGGATACGACGTTCTCTTGAGGCGTGTACACGCGCACGGTCTGGGTGTAGCGCACGCCGTCGCGGACGGGGGTGACCTTGCAGGCCTCGGTGAACTCGAAGCCGGTCGCGGTGACCAGGACGCCCTCGGCACCGGCGAGGCTGCGCAGCGCCATGGCGGTGCCGCGCGCCATTTCGGTCCGCGACACCCCTGCGTTAACCTGCTCTTTCACCGTCGGCGCGCGTCCGGTGGCGAGGAACGCCAAGACGGCCAGGATCGCGGCCCAGCCGATGATGAGGGCGGTGAGCCATCGGCGGCGGGGGCGTCCCGGTGGGACGGTGCTGGCTGGGTCCACCCGGGTATTCTGCCCCGTCGCCGCTCGGTGGCTCAGTCCCGCATGGCGAGCCGTTCGGCGATGGCGTCGGGGACGGGGTACGCGCGCTCGGGGGGCAGCAGCTTCTTGGCGCGGTCGGCGTGTCCGGCGCGCATGAGCTTGGCGGCCTTCTGCGCGGTCTCGGTGAGGTCGGTGAGCCCGACGATCCAGTCGCGGACGTAGGTCTCGATGCGCGCGCGTCCGATGCCGATCTGGATCGAGTAGTGGTTGAGCGCGGCACCCCGCAGGTTGCGTTCGGGGTCCCATTGCGCGTGCACGGGGGCGTCGGTGACGTCGTTGTATCCGGGCGCGTTGATGAGGACGGCCTCGCCCAGCGCCGCCTCCCAGCCCTCGCGGCTGACGCGGACACCCAGGATCCGCTCCTGCCCGGCCTTCCTGGCCCAGTCGCTGCGGTGCATGAGCCACAGGAACGACGGCTTGATCCAGGTCATGCGCGTGAAGGAGAACGGCGCGACGAAGCGTCCCGCGCGCAGCGCCGGTCCGGCGATGGCCGGGGAGTAGGCCTGGTAGACGACGATCGTCTTGGCGTCGTAGTCGGCGCGGATCTCTCTCATGCCCGCAACCCTCTCAGCCTTTTGTCCCCGTCGTCGACCCGGAGGTGGGAGCCGCCGTCCGCGAAACGTGCCTTGCGTCACCCTCCCGGCCCGATTTTCGTGGGTCCGGAAGGAATCCGGGTATCCACCGTGTTGGAGCTGACGTAACTACCGTCGAAGGAAGGTAGCCCGGTGCGCGACCCACGAGACCTCTACGAGCTCGACCCCGACATCCCCGAGCTGTCCGGGGCCGTCCTGCTGCACCAGTTCGACGGCTTCATGGACGCGGGCGCCGCCGGCAAGGGCCTCACCGCCCACCTGCTGGACGAGTTCGAGCCGCGCCTGATCGCGCGTTTCGACGTCGACCGTCTCATCGACTACCGCTCGAACCGCCCGCCGATGACGTTCATGTCCGACCGGTGGGCCGACTTCGAGGCCCCCGAGCTGGCGATCTACCTCCTTCACGACGCCACCGCCACCCCCTTCCTGCTGCTCACCGGCCCCGAACCGGACCGCGAGTGGGAGCTCTTCGTCAGCGCCGTCCGCGAGCTCATCGAAGACTGGGACGTGCGCCTGACCGTCGGTTTCCACGGCATCCCCATGGGCGTCCCCCACACCCGCCCCCTCGGCGTCACCGCCCACGCGACCCGCCAGGCCCTCCTCGGCCCCACCCACTCTCCATGGCTGAACACCCTCCAGGTGCCGGGCAACATCTCCGCCCTCCTGGAGCTGCGCCTGGGCGAGTCCGGCCACGACGCGATGGGCTACGCCGCCCACGTCCCCCACTACCTGGCCCAGGCCACCTACCCCGCCTCCTCCCTCGTCCTCCTGGACGCCCTCCAGGAGTCCACCGGCCTCGCCCTCCCCGCCGGCCCCCTCCTGGAGGCCGCCGAGAAGACCGACGCCGAGATCGCCGGCCAGGTCCGCGGCTCCGAAGAAGTCGCCGACGTCGTCGCCGCCCTGGAGCGCCAGTACGACGTGTTCTCCGAGGCCCAGGGCCACAAGAGCCTCCTCGCCGAGACCACCGAGCACATGCCCACCGCCGACGAACTCGCCTCGGAATTCGAGCGCTTCCTCGCCGAGCAGAGCGGCTCGGAGGGCCCCACCCCCAGTTGATGTTTCACGTGAAACATCGTTAAAGCGCCCTCTCACCTTCGCCGGGCGTGCGGCATCCTTTTGGGATGCCCTCGCTTCGCGTCACCGTCCTGGGACCCGCCACCCTGCACGTCGACGGCCACCCCGCCGACCTGACCGGCCGCCCCCGCGACGTCCTCACCGTCCTGGCCACCCACGCCGGAACGGTCGTGCCCGACGCCGACCTCGTCGAGGCCGTATGGGGTGACACGGCACCCAAAACCGTCGCCAACCAGCTCCAGATCGCCGTCCACCGCATCCGCACCACCCTCGGAGCCGACGCACACACGCTGCTCCGCAGAGAGCGCGGCGGCTACGTCCTGGACGTACCCACCGACCTGGCCGAGCTGCGCGCCCACGTCTCCGACGGCGACCGCCTGGCCCGCTCAGGCGACTGGACCGCCGCCCGCGAGGCCTACGCGGCGGCCGTCGAGCTGTGCGGAGAGGTCCCGCCCGGGCTCGCCGAGGAGCACCTGGACGCGCTCACCCGCCACCTGGTCGCCACCCTCGCCACCGGCGCGCACGACCTGGACGTCCCCGCACCCGGCCTGAACGAGCGCCTGTGGCACCTGCGCGTCCTGGCGAGGGCCTTCACCGACCGCGACACCGCCGCCCGCCTGCACGCCGAGGCCGTCGCGACGCTCGCCGAGGAGGCCGGGCTCGACCCCGGCCGCGAGTTCCGCGCCCTCGGCGAAGCCCTCGCCGACGGCGACCTCGCCCGGGAGGTCGACGTCGTCCGCCGCTGGATCACCGGCGGCTCCGGACGCCCGGTGCCGATGGAGCTGCCCGCGGCCGTCGGGGACTTCATCGGGCGCGAAGACGAACTGGCGCGTGTCACTCAAGCGCTGGAAAACGGAGTCGTCGCGCTGGCGGGACTCGGCGGAACCGGGAAGACCGCGCTGGCGGTACGCGTCGCGAGGACGATCACCCACGACTACCCGGACGGCTGCCTCTTCATCGACCTGCGCGGCGTGGACGAGGCTCCACGGGACCCGCACGCGGTCCTGGGGTCGTTCCTGCGGTCCCTGGGCGTGCCCGACCGCGATGTCCCCGCCACCCCGGCGGAACGGCTCGGCCTGTACCGGACCCTGTCCGCGACACGCCGCCTGCTGGTCGTCCTGGACAACGCGTTCGACGCCGCACAGGTCCGCGATCTGCTGCCCGCGGGTGACGGATGCGCGGCGATCGTGACCGCACGCACCAACCTGCCCGGCCTGCGGGCCGATCACGTCACGATCGGCGCCCTCCCCGAGCGCCAGGCCGTCGACCTGCTGACCACCGTCGCCGGACGCGACGGGGACATCGGCGTCCTGCGAGAGGTGGCCCGTCTCGCCGGGCACCTCCCGCTCGCACTGCGCATCGTCGGCGCCCGCATGCGCCGCCGCCGCGACCTCGACTTCGGCCGCATGCTCACGCGCCTCACCGACGAGCACCACCGCCTGGACGAGCTCGCCGAGGGCGACCGGATGGTCCGCTCCTGCATCGAGATCGGCTACCGGCGCCTGGGGACGGCGGCGAGCGAGGCGCTCCGCGCGGCGGCATGGCTGCCGGTCCCGGAGTTCACCCTGGTCGCGCTCGCCGGGACGATCGGGATGCCCGTCGACGACGCCCGGCGCGTCGTCGACGACCTCATCGACGCTCAGCTGATGGTCGAGCTCGGCGAAGGCCGCGGCGAGCTGGCCCGGTACGGGCTGCACGACCTGGTGCGGTTGTTCGTCCTCAACGCCGATCCCGATCCGGACGCCCGCCGGGCGACGCTGGTGCGCGGCTTCCGCGCGCTGCTCACCGGCATGATGATCGCCGAGGAACGGGTGCGGGGTCAGCAGTTCATCCCGCCGGACCCGCCGGACTGGTATGAGGCCGACCGGCCCGCCCCGGACGACCCCAGGGGCTGGCTCTCGGCGCACCACGAGCTCGCCGTCGCCGCGGTCGGCGACGCTCCGGGCCTGGGTGAGACGGAGCTGGCCTGGCGCCTCACCGTCACCAGCGCCGTGTCGCTTCTCGCCGAGTACCGCTGGGACGATTTCGAGCGCTGCGACCGGTACCTCGCCGGACTCGATCTGCCGCTCGAAGCCCGCGCCAGCCTGCTGTGGGTGCGGGCGATGGGTGCCCGTGCCCGCGACGAGCCCGCTTCCGCGCTACCGGCGCTGCGAGCGGCACGGCTCGCCTACCGGCGGGTGGGGGACCGGCTGCGCGCCGCGTCGGTCGCCCATTCCCTGCTGGGCGGGTGGCGCGAGACCGGGCGGCACCGCCTCGCGGTCGCCGCCGGCCTCTCGGGCCTGGCGCTCTTGAGCGGCGAGACGACCGACTACCGCGAGATCGGGGTCCGGGGCTGGCTCTCCCTCGGCCTGGGCAACTGTCTCGCCCTCACCGAGCCCGCCCGGGCCGCCGGGCACTACCGCTCGGCGATCGATGACATGCACGCGATCGGGAACGCCTCGGGTGAGGCGAACGCGCGCGCGATGCTGGGCAGGTGGCACGGGGTGGAGGGCCGCCACGATGAGGCCGTGGCCGAGCTCCGTCACGCGGTGGACCTCTACGAGCGCGACCAGTCGTCCATCGGCGTCCTGTTCACCCGCGTCGCCCTCTCCGACGAACACATTCGCGCCGATGAGCTCACCGACGCCGCCGAGCTGCTGTCGGCCGCGTACCCCGAGGCCGAGCGTGCCGGGGTTCGGGCGCTGACCGCGAAGATCCAGCGTGGCCGCGCCACCGTGCACCGGCGCCTGGGCGAGATCGCCGAGGCGCTCGTGCTGGCCGAGGAGTCCCTGGCCATCGCACGTGAGACGACCAACACGGAGGCGGCACTGGCCTCACTGGAGGTCCTGGTCGAGGTCGCCGAGGCGGCCGGGGACGCCGACCGCGTACGCCGGGCCTGTGCGGAGGCGATGCCGTTGCTGCGGGACGGTCATCCCGACCACGCCTTCTTCGCCGGGCGCCTGAAGTGACCACGAACGACGTCGGCCATGAGGCCCCCTGAACACGCCACGGGCGCGCCCCGAAGGGCGCGCCCGTGTACGTGTCGGTGCCGACTACTTCGCCGAGTTGACCTCAAGCTTGAAGGTCGCGGTGACCTCCGGGTGCAGCTTGACGCTGACCAGGTGGGTGCCGAGCGCCTTGATCGGGTTGGCGATCTCAAGGCGGCGACGGTCGACGGCGGGGCCGCCGGCCTTCTTCACGGCCTCGACGATCTCGGCGGGGGTGACCGAACCGAACAGGCGGCCGCCGGTGCCCGCGCGGGCGATGAGGCGGACCTGGACGGCGGCCAGCGACGCCTTGATCTCGTTGGCGTGGTCGAGACTGCGGATCTCACGGGCCTCCTGGGCGCGCTTGATCGTCACGACCTGCTTCTCGGCGCCCTTGGTCCACGCGATGGCGTGGCCCTGGGGCAGGAGGTAGTTGCGGGCGTACCCGTTCTTGACCTCGACGATGTCGCCGGGGGAGCCGAGGTTGGAGACTTCCCGGGTGAGGATGATCTTCATGTTCGCCTCCTTAGCGGGTCGTCGCGGTGTACGGGAGGAGCGCCATCTCGCGGGCGTTCTTGATCGCGCGGGCGATCTGACGCTGCTGCTGGGCGCTCACGCCGGTGACGCGGCGGGCACGGATCTTGCCGCGGTCGGAAATGAACTTCCGCAGCAGGGCCGTGTCCTTGTAGTCGACGTAGGTGATGCCCTCTTTGTCGAGAGGGTTCGCCTTCTTCTTGGGCTTACGGATCGGCGGAGTCTTCGCCATGGTCCTGTCTTCCTAACGTTCTTGAGGAGCGCGCGGGCGCTAGAAGGGCGGCTCGTCAGAGAAGCCGCCGCCACCGCCGCCACCGGCGGGGGTCGCGGTCGCCCACGGGTCGTCCATCGGCGCGGAGGAGGAACGGCCACCGCCGCCACCGCCGCCGCCTTCGCGGCCCATGCGCTGCACCTTCGCCGAGGCGAACTTGAGCGAGGGGCCGATTTCTTCGACCTCAAGCTCGTAGACGGTGCGCTTCTCGCCTTCGCGGGTTTCGTACGTGCGCTGCTTCAACCGGCCCTGAACGATGACGCGGGAACCCCGGGTGAGGCTCTCGGCCACGTTCTCGGCGGCCTGCCGCCACACGGAGCAGCCGAGGAAGAGCGGCTCGCCGTCCACCCACGCGTTCTTCTCACGATCGAACGTGCGGGGAGTGGAGGCGATCCGGAACTTGGCCACGGCGGCACCGGACGGGGTGAATCGAAGCTCGGGGTCGTCGGTGAGGTTCCCGACAACCGTGATGACGGTTTCTCCAGCCATGACCACTCCTTGATCGGGTCTGTAATCGGCGTGAGATTAGGTCTATCAGCGGGGTGTGTCAGTGCACCTCGGGACGAAGCACCTTGGTACGGATGATCGACTCGTTCAGACGCATCTGACGGTCGAGCTCGGCGACCGCGGCGGGCGTCGAGTGCAGGTCGATGACCGCGTAAATGCCCTCGGTCTTCTTGCCGGTCGGCGTCTTGATCTCGAACGCCAGCCGGCGACGGCCCCACACGTCGAGCTTCTCGATGGTCCCGCCGGACGTCCGGATCACGTTCAGGTACGTGTCCAGCGACGGCGTGACCGTCTGCTCCTCAAGATCGGGATCCAGGATCACCATGATCTCGTAGTGACGCAAGACTTCCACCTCCTCTGGTCTAGGTCGGCCGTGGTCTCTCCACGGCAGGAGGGTCGTTGCGTACGCGCACGACGGCTGACCGCCGCGCGACCTGACAACGGTACACGAGCCGGTGTCGCGGCTGGTGGGCGCGGGGGGAGGGTGGACGGGCCGGTGGCCGGACGCACGGGCCGCGCACGGCCCGCCGGACGCGTGAGTTGCGCCACCGCCCGCCGTGGCTCGCTGGCATCACCCCCGGGCCCGACGGTGAGCCCACGGACGACCGGACCGCTCGCCTCGGCGCGCCGCGCGGAGCAAGCCGCGACCGGCGAAGACCACGCCCGGGCACCGAGAAGGCGGCGAAGGCATTCGCGGGCGGATTGTTTCGGTTTGATGTCGAGTCGTCCACAATCGGCCCGTTATCCACAGGTCGCGCGATGGGCCGTTTGGTGGACCACGCGTGCGGCCCGGTTACGTTCGCCCCAGCGGGGCGGGCTTCGGGCCCCCACCAACAGAGCCTCACCCGAGAATGCCTCCGAGGCGCGCGCCGGGAACAACCGACACCGGCCGCCGTGCCCGGCGCCACCGCACCCCACCGTCACGAGCGGCACCCGGCCCCACGAGCAGCGCCCACCACCCCCTCACAGCCCGTGGGGCGCGGCCAAGCCGCACCCCACGGACACACGTCAGCCGTCGATCGCCCCACGACGTCGCCGCGCCACCGCGACCATCACCCCGCCCGCCAGCACCAGCCCACCGGCCAGTCCCAGCGGCAGCGGCATGCCGGTCTTCGCGAGCGGCTCCCGCGCGTCCGGCTTCGGGGCCGCGGGCGCCTTCACCATCACATCCGCGCGGTTGTTACCGCTGACGCCGTCCTCGATGAGCACGTCCTCGGACGTGTAAGGCACCATCAGCCCGACCGAGCCCTTGCCCGGCTTCGCCCCCAGCTTCAGCTCGAAGGTGAAGGTCGCCTTGTCCCCGGCGGGGATCACCACCGGGATCTTGCACTGGTAGCGGGCCTTGTCCTCCATCAGCGCGCAGCCGCGGGGGACCGACGTCACCGTCGTGCCGGCGGGGACGGCGAAGCGCAGGACCGCCACGGGCGAGCCGCTGCGGGTGGCGTCCACCGTGGCGCCCTTGTTCTGGTAGCCGACGGTCACTTTGACGGTGTCGCCGGGTTTTCCGGTGACGGTGGCGCCGTTGGCGGCGAGGTCGAATCCGGCGCCGCCCTTGCTGGTGACGCCGATCCAGGAGCCGTTGCTGTCGTTCTCGGTGCCCTGCACGCCGATGTCCTCAAGGGACACCGCCGCGCCGGATCCGGTGCGCCAGGCGCGTTCGGCGTCGGAGGGTTCGGTGTAGCCGTCGTCGCCGGGGGCGTACCAGATGTACTGGAAGAGGCCGCCGAAGGTGGTGTCGCGGACCTTCGCGGTGAAGGACGTCGACAGTCCGAAGGCGCGTCCGGCGGTGACCGGCTGGGTGAAGTCGCAGATCGCGGTGACCACCGGCGAATCCGGCAGGTCGGCGTACTTGCAGTTGCCGAAGGTCTCGGCCAGGTCGTAGGCGTGGTCGACGTACAGGCGCATGCGGAGTCCGGTGAACTCCGCGCCGGGGTTGTGGACCTGCGGCGAGAGCGTCACCGAGGATCCGGGCGCGGCGGTCAGCTCGACGGGCGTTCCGGCGTAGAGCCCGTCCTCACCGGCGGACGCGGGCGCGGCGAAGGCCACGGCGGTCGCGACGCCGAGCGCGGCGGCGGTGAGGAGGGTGCGGGAACGGGCACGTAAAGGCATGGGCTTCCTTTTCGGGTCGGGACACGGCGGGCAATACCGTGTCCCATGTAGACGCCCGACCGGCCCTTGAGGTTGCGCGGCGACGTCCGATCTCCACAATGGACGCCCCTCAGCTCGCGCTCTCCGCAACCGCCTCCCCCAGCTCCGTCCGCCGGTACCGCACCTCGTGCCCGTGCCGCCGCCCGGCGACCATCCCGGCGTCCCGCAGCACGGCCAGGTGCTGCGACACCGTCGCCGGCGCGAGCGCGAAGCGGTGGGCGAGGGCGGTCGTGGACGCCGGTTCGCCGAGCCCGGTGAGGAGGGCGGCGCGGGTGCGGCCGATGAGGCGGCCGAGGGCCGCGCCGCCGCGCGGGGGTTCCCAGAGGGTGCCGAGGCCGCGGGCGGGGTAGACGAGGGTGGGCTGCCAGGGTTCGTCGAGGATGACGATGACCTGGTCCCATTTGAAGGCCGAGGGCATCAGCAGGAGCCCTTCGCCGCCGAGGTCGCGGTGTTCGTCGTCGCCGCGTTCGCGGGTGAGGACGCCGTCGCGCCAGTGCAGGAGCGGGTGGAGCCGCCCGAAGAGCCCGTCGAGGCCGCCTTCGGCGAGGTCGGTGGCGCGGACGGCGATGTCGGCGTCCAGCAGGGCGCGGACGCGTCCCCAGTGCGGCCGGACGAGGGTGCGCCAGGCGTCGGCGATCTTCTCCACGAGCAGGACGAGGACCTTGGCGGGGTCGGCCATCAGCAGCCGCCCGGTGGGCGTATGGGACGCGCCGGGGGTCTCAGCGAGGGCGCGGAGGATCTCCTCGTGGACGACGTCGGGCGGGGTGGCGGCCACGCGCGCGAGTTCGTCGTCGATGGTGGGCGCGCGGCTGCCGGGTGGCGGGGTGATGAAGTCGGGCGTGTAGCCGTAGCGGGGCAGCAGGAGCGCCAGGAGGCGCAGGTCGAGGCCGCGGGCGACACGCCCGGGCCAGGGTCCGTGTGGGCCGGGCCCCTGTGGCCCGGTGACGACGCGGACGGCGGAAACGGTCTCCCAGATGGGCGAGACGGCGAAGCGGACGCGGCCGAGGTCGGCGGGGGTGAAACTCATCGATACCGGCACGTAGCACCCCACTGATTCGGTGGTGGACGAATGTCTTGTGGCGAGAATAGCGATCTTCGCAGGATGGCCGCACACCCCGAGCGATGAGGAGATCGACATGAACGAGGCATTCCAGGCCAGGTCCGCCGCCCTGTGGGCGTCCATCGACGACCACTCCGAGGAGGAGTTCCGGGCGCTGATCGCCGCGCACGTCGCCGAGCTGCCCGAAGGCCACCCGGTGTCGCTGTTCGAGCGGGCCTGCGCGTGGGATTCCACGGGTCACTCCGATCAGGCCGCGCCGCTCTACCGGGAGGCTTTGAAGAACGGCCTGGACGGGGAGAACCGCCGCCGGGCGATCATCCAGATGTCCAGCTCGATCCGGAACCTGGGCCGTCCCGAGGAGGCCCTGGGCCTGCTGCTGGCCGAGGCGGAGAACGGCGCCGACCACCTGTCGGACGCCTTGACGCTCACCACCGCGCTGTGCCTGGCCGACCTGGGCCGCGAGCGCGAGGCGCTGCGGGACGTGATCACCGCGATGACGGCCTACCTGCCGCGGTACCAACGGTCGATGCGCAACTACGCAAGGCTTCTGGTGGAATCTGACGATGAGTGACTGGCAGAAGAGGGTCGACGACCTGTACGAGCGCATGGATCACTTCGAAGAGGTGGCGTTCATCGAGGCGATGGACGCGCTGGCCGCGGAGGCCCCGGACGAGGCCTCCGCCCTGTTCGAGCGGGCGGGGGCGCGGGACGCCGCCGGCCACGAGGCCGAGGCCGCCCCGCTGTACGAGGCGGCGCTGGCGGCGGGTCTGGACGAGGCCCGGCGGCGGCAGGCGTCGATCCAGCTGGCGAGCACGTTGCGCAACCTCGGCGAGTTCGAGCGGGCGGTGGCGTTGCTGGCGGCCGAGCGGGAGGTGTCCGACGATCTGGACGACGCGGTGGCGGCGTTCTACGCGCTGGCGCTGCATTCGTCCGGCCGCCACGGCGAGGCTCTGTCGGTCAGTCTGAAGGCGCTGGCTCCGCACCTGACGCGGTACCGGTGGCCGGTGGATTACTACGCCGGCGAGCTGCGATAGCGACTCCGGCTCCGGTGATGAGCAGGCCGACCCAGATCGGCCAGTGGACGGCCTGGCCCAGCAGCGGCCAGGCCAGGACGGCCGTGAGCGGCGGGACGATGAGGACCATGCGCGCGGTGTCGGCGGCGGTGCGGTGGCGCAGCAGGAAGAACATGACCCCGAAGGCGACCACGGAGTTGCCGATGGCCAGCCAGGCGAGGACGCCGAGGGTGGGCGCGTTGACGGGCAGCGCGAGGCCGCCGTGGAGGGCGGCCAGGGGCAGGATGACGAGGGCGGCGACGCCGAGCTGGACGGCGGCTCCGGTGCGCAGGTCCATGGCGCCACCGGCTTTGCGCTGGACGAGGGTCCCGGCGGCGAATCCGGCGGCCGAGATGAGGGTGAAGACGATGCCGGGCCCGGCTTCGAGGTCTCCGGCGACGGCGACGGTGAGCCCGGCGAAGCCGACGGCGGTGCCCAGCCATTGGAGGGGTGTGAGCTTCTCCTTGAGCACGACGGTTCCGGCGGCGGCGATGATGATCGGCGTGGATCCGTTGACCAGGGCGGCGAGTCCGGCCGAGACGCCGCCTTCGAAGGCGAGGTAGGCCGCGCCGAACATGACGGCCTGCATGAGGACGCCGGTGACGATCAGCTGGAGCCAGGCCGCGCGCGTCTTGGGCCAGGGTGCCTTGGTGACCACGGCGACGGCGGTGAGGACGAGGGCGGCCAGCGCGAAGCGCCAGAAGGTCAGGGTGAGCGGCGGGGCGAGGTGGACGCCGATGGGCCCGGCGATGAATCCGCTGGTCCACAGGGCGATGAACAGGATCGACAGGCCGGGTCCGAGCAGGAAACGGCGTCCCGCGCTCGGGCGCGTCGCGGTGAGGGTCGCCATGCGGGCCTCGCTCTCTGCTCGTAACGGTTCGGCGCGTTACACGCTATGGCGATCGATGTAACGGCACAAGGCGTTACCTTTGTGGGATGAGTTACGACGCCCGGCACCGGTTCTGCTTCACCACCGGCGCGACCTGGCTGAACTTGGCCGCGACCGTGGCCGACGGGTACGGCCCGGACCCCGTGGAGCGCCTGTGGGACGCGTCACGCCTGGCCGAGTGGCTGGAGCACGAGGTCGGCGTGACCTACCCGGTGGACGACGACGACCTCGCGCACGCCCGGGGCGTCCGCGACGCGCTGCGGAACCTCGCGCTGTCGGCGGCGACGGGAGTCGCGCCCTCGGAGGCGGCGGTGGAGGCGGTGAACGAGGTCCTGGCGGGCTGCCGCCCGATCCAGGTGAGCATTGTGGACGGACGGGTGCGCCTCGACCCGCCTTCCTCGGTCCGGCACGCCATGGGACGCCTGGCCCGCGAGGCGGTGACGATGCTGTCGGGTGACGAGGCCGCGAAGCTGACCGCGTGCGCCGAGCCGGTGTGCCGCTCGGTGTTCCTGGACCCCGGCGGGCGGCGGCGCTGGTGCCCCAGCGGGCGCTGCGGGGTGAAGGCGAGGGTGCGCGCGTTCCGGGAGCGCGAGAAGGTTCGGTGAATTCCCGGTCCCCTGTGGACGCCCCCGGCGTGGTTTCCTGCCCCTACCGGTAACCACTCGATCAAAGGGAGCGACCCATGAGGTCACGCCTCGCCATTCCCGTCACCCTGCTGTTAGCCGCCGCGACGCTCGTCGCGCCCGGCGCCGCGGGGGCCTCGGGAGCGGCTTCCGGCCAGGGCAACGGCTATTGGAACGGCCCACCGCCGTTCTCCATCGACACCTCCACCGATTCCACCGGCGCGCACGTGCTGTCCGACCCGGTCCGCACCGGGATCTCCTGCAGCCCCTACCCTTCGGGCACCTTCGACGGCTCCGACGACGTGTGGGGCGACGGCGGCACCGGCAAGGAGACCGGCTGCGCCGACGCGATGTACGTGGCCCAGCGGCAGTGGGACATGCTGCGCGACTGGCTGGGCCGCAACGGCTTCGACGGCAACGGGCGCGGCATCCCGATGGCCGTCGGACTCGAATCGCCCGGCATCTCCTACGACGGCAACCGGATGCTCATCGGCCACGACAACACCGGCCACTGGGTGTCCAAGATGGACATTCTCGGGCATGAGTTCGGGCACGTCATCGAGCAGACCACGCCCGGCGGCGCCGCCACCGAGGCCGGGCTCTCGGAGTCCACAGGGGACATCTTCGGCGCGCTGCTGGAGACCTACGCCAACCAGCCGGCGCCCTTCGACACCCCCGACTACACCGTCGGCGAGGGCCCGAACGCCTCACCGCTGCGGTACATGTACAACCCCTCGCTGGCCGGCGATCCGAACTGCTGGTCGGCGGCCATTCCCGGCACCGAGACCCACCAGGCGGCCGGGGTCATGAACCACTGGTTCTACCTGCTCGCCGAGGGTTCCCGGCCCGGCGGCAAACCGGCGTCCCCGACCTGCGACAACTCCACCGTGTCGGGAGTGGGCATCCAGAACGCGGGGAAGATCTTCTACTACGCGATGCTGCGCAAGACCTCCGGCATGACCCACGCCAAGTACCGCGCGGCGACCCTCTCGGCCGCCCGCGACCTGGACGCCAGCTGCAGCCTGTACCGGGCGGCGAAAGCGGCGTGGAACGCCGTGGCCGTCCCGCCCACGACCGGCGAGGCCGTCTGCGACGGCTCGGGCTTCGAGATCTTCACCGACCCCTCGTCCGGCACCGCCCAGCCCGGCCAGAACCTGACCGTCACGGTCCACACCAGCTCGGTCGGCATGGAGCAGCGCGTCGATCTCTCCGCGACCTCGCCCATCGGCATCTCGACCTCCTTCAGCCCCTCGACGGTGATGTCCGGGCAGAACGCCACCATGACGGTGTCCGTCGGCTCGGGCGTGACCCCCGGCAACTACCAGGTCACCGTGACCGGGCGCGGCCAGACCGCCACGAAGACGGCCGTGTTCAGCCTGGCCGTGGCGGCCAATCCCGACGTCCCGGACGTGGACGTGAACAAGGTGACCGCCGACCTGGCGGCCCTCCAGAAGATCGCCCAGGACAACGGCGGCAACCGCCGCGCGGGCAGCGCGGGCTACACCGCGTCGGTGGCCTACGTGAAGCAGAAGCTCCTGGCGGCCGGCTTCACCGTCACCGAGCAGAAGTGCGCCACCTGCCGCAACCAGGCGCCGAACCTGATCGCCGAATGGCCCAAGGGCGACGCCAACCGCGTCCTGATGCTCGGCGCCCACCTCGACTCGGTCTCGGCCGGTCCCGGCGTCAACGACAACGGCTCGGGCGCGGCGGCGCTGCTGGAGGTGGCGCTGACCATGGCGTCCTACAACCTGGCGCTGACGCAGCGGGTGCGCTTCGCGTGGTGGTCCGATGAGGAGTCCGGGCTGGTCGGATCGCGCTACTACGTGTCGCGGCTGTCGCGCACCGAGCGCGCGAAGATCACCGGCTACCTCAACTTCGACATGGTCGGCTCCACCAACGGCGGCTTCTTCATCAACAACATCAACACTCCCGCCGCCGCGGCCCTCAAGGCCTACTGGCAGGGACGCGGCCTGCTCCCGGAGGAGAACGTCGAAGGCGCCGGGCGCAGCGATGACTACTCCTTCCGCGAGGTCGGCATTCCCACCAGCGGCTACGCCACCGGCGCCTCGGCCCGCAAGACGGCGGCCCAGGCCGCCAAGTGGGGCGGGACGTCCGGTGCGCCCTTCGATCCCTGCTACCACCAGGCCTGCGACCGCTATCCGTCCAATGTGGCCACCCGTGGCCTGAACGAGGCGGCCGACGGGATGCTCTACGCGATCATGCGCATGGCGATGTGATCGCGGTGGGCTGAGCGCTCGTCCGGTGGACGAGTGAGGGCGGCATCACCGGGGTTCCGGGTGGTGCCGCCCTTTCGGTTCTCCCCGGACCGGCTCAGCCCAGGACCCGCACCAGCTCCACCCGGTTGCGGACCCCGTACCTGCGGTACAGGCCCGTCAGCCGCGCCTCGACGGTCTTCACGCTCACGTTCAGCTCGGCGGCGATCTCCCGGTTGGTCGCCCCGGTCCGCACCAGTTCCACGATCCGGGCGCTGAGGTCGCGGCGGTCGGCCAGGTCGGTCAGGGCCGCCTCGGCCTTCGCCGCCCAGGGCGCGGCCCCGGCGGCGGTGAAGCGACGGGACGCCGTCAGGTACGCCTCGCGCGCGGCGTGGCGGTGCCCGGCGGCGCGTTCGATGGCGCCGAGGGTGAGGTGGGCGCGCGCGACCTCCATCGGATAGGGGTGGGCCGAGGCGCGGTCGATGGCGGCGGTGAGCAGCCGGACGGCGGTGCCGGAGTCGCCGAGGGCGGCCCGCCGCACCGCGTCGGCGCGCGCCAGCCCGAGCAGCACGGTGTGGCGGCCCCGGGCGCGGGCCAGGGTGAGGATGCGCCCGATGAGGCGGGCGGCGCGCTCGGGTTCGCCGGTGCCGATGAGGGCCTCGGCCCTATCGGCGTGCCACATGTGCACGGCCGGGTCGACGGCCCGGGCGCGCCGTTCCAGGACGGCGGCGCGCGCGAAGGACTCCGCGGCGGCCTCGACGTCCCCGTCGGCCAGCAGCGCCTTGCCGCGCACGACCAGCGCGGGCAGCGCGAACTCGTCGTCGCGGGCGCGCTCGGCCACCGCGAGGGCGCGGGAGGCGTGCGAGGCGGCGTCCAGGAAGGTCCCGCCGGCCAGTTCCCCCTGTGCGGCGGCCAGTGACCCGAGGCCGGGCGTGGCGTGGACGCGTTCGTCCAGCCACAGCGCCTCGCGCCCGGCCGACAGGGCCTCGTTCGCTCGCCCGGCCCGGTCGTGGACGCCGGTCGCGGCGGCCAGCACGCGGATGAGCTCGCCCAGTGTCCCGCGCTCGCGCGTGGCGGCGGTCTGCTCGTCGAGTTCGCGGACGGCCGCCGAGACCTCGCCGCGCAGGCACGCGGCGGTGGCCCACACGACGCGGACGGCGGTGACGGCCGGGTCGGCGGGCAGGCCGCGCGCGACCTGGTAGGCGCGGGCGAGCAGCTCGTCGCCGGGTTCGCCCTGGCGCAGGGCGATGGCGGCGCGCCAGCGCAGGGACGTGGCCAGCAGGTCGCCGCGCCCGGCGTCCCCGGCCAGGCGCCCGGCGTCGGTGAGTTCGGTGGCGGCGGCCTCGTAGTGGTGGGCGGCGTAGGCGAGCACGCCCCGGTGCAGGCGCGCCTCGGCCTCCAGTTCGGGGACGCCGCGCGCGTCGCCGCAGGCGCCTTCGACGTGGGGTACGGCCGCGCCCCAGTCGGAGCCGGTGGTCTCGGCCAGCAGCAGCCGGGCGGCCACGCGGACGGAGCGCGGGCCGGTGCGGGCGGCCTCGGTGGCGGTGCGGGCGGCGTCGGCGGGCCGGGCGGACGAGAGGTGGCTGCGCGCGGCGGCGAGGAGGAGGGCGGCGCGTTCGTGGGCGTCCACCGACCGGGCGGCGGCCAGTTCGGCCAGCTCGGCGGCGGTGCCGGGCGCGCCCCGGCGTTCGGCGTGGGCGGCGGCCTCGGCGAGGGCGGGCACCGCCGACGGCCCGGGCGCGGCCAGCGCGAGGTGCCGGGCGCGTTCGATGGGGTCCTCGGCGGCCTTGGCGAGGTCGGCGTGGGCGGCGGCGCGTTCGGCGTCGTCGGCGTGGATGTAGGCGTGTTCGGCCAGGCGCGGGGACGCCGGTTCGCCCAGGGCGCCGCAGCGGTCGAGGAGTTCGGGGGTGGCGCGGACGGCGGCGGCGGTCAGGAGCGCGGCCCGCCGGGCGTCCTCGTCCAGGTCCACGCTCTGCCGTGGCCCCTCCACAAGCGACAGTAGGACGCAGGGCCCGTCGGTGACCCGCACCTGGGGATCGCGGGAGGCGGCCAGGACGCGGATCCCGTCCACGGGCCGGGCCGCGAGGTAGGCCAGCACGGCGGCGCTCTCGGCGTCCAGGGCGTGGGCGTCGTCGACGATCAGTAACAGGGGCGCGCTGCGGGCCAGCTGCTCACGGGCGGCGACCCGGACCGCGATCCGGTCCACGGCAACGGGATTCCCGGTGCCGCCGGGCGAGCCGCGCAGTAACGCCCCGGCCAGGGACCGGCGCAGGTGGCCGGGCAGCCCGGCGTCGGCCTCGCCGAGGAGGTCGGCCAGACCGAGATAGGGCAGCCGGGTCACCCCGAGTCCGGCGGAGGTGCGCCGGACCGGCGTGCGCGAGGCCGCGGCCAGGTCGTCCAGCACCGTCGTCTTCCCGCAGCCGGGGGGCCCGGCCACCAGGACGCCGCCACGCGCGAGGTGCGCGGCGATCTCGGCGACAATCACTGAACGCCCGCTGATCGCGCTCATCGACACATCCCAGCACTGTGCAGGCCGATACGCAATCCCCATTCCCCGGGGAGGGGCCGATCGGGCGGTAAGTGCCGTGCGTAGCGCCCGGGAAACCTGGCGCATCAGGCGAACGCGGGGACCGCACGGAGGTGGGCGCGGGCGATGCGCCCGGCGAGCACGATCAGCAGCGTCAGCATCGCGAAGGCCAGCACGCGCTCGCCGAGGCCGATGAGGACCCGGCCGCCGCAGTAGGTCGCCCAGGTGACCCACAGGCCGCCGAGGATCGACAGTCCACTCAGGACGGCGTAGAGCACCGAGCGCAGGCGGCGGGCCAGGATGACGGCGGCGATGACGAGGGCGGCGAAGGCCACTGTGGACGCGTAGCGGTGGACGTATCCGGCGGTGCTCATGGTGACGTGCCCCAGCGGGTCGGTGGGCACGATCGCGGTGACGATCAGGCCGGCAACCCAGGCTCCGGCCAGGCACGCGGCGGTCTTCGACAGCCGCCACAGGGCCGGGATCAGCGGCAGCGCGCCGAGTCCGGCGAGGAAGATGCCGGTCTCGACCGGCCCGCCCCGGTCGGCGGCGGCGTAGTCGGAGATGGTGTGCACCCATGGGCTCAGCGTCGTGGTGTCGAAGTGCCCGGCGAGGACGCCCAGGACGGCCAGCAGCGCGGCCAGCCCGCCCAGCAGTGGGGCGAGGACGGGGAGGAGCGAGGCGGCGAAAGCGGGGAGGACGGGGGCGGTGCGGGTGTTCATGGCGGGCCTTCCGGTGGTGGGGACCGGGAAAGCCTGCGGCCGGAAGGGGGTCGCGGACATCGGTGCGCGGAGCGGTCTCGCGCCTCACCCGCACGGGCGAGGGGGACTAGGGGTGATTCCCCGACGCGGCAACGTTTCCGCTGGTAGGCGAGCCGGTATCAGTCGCGCGAGTGAGGGGGTGAAGGGCCGGCTCACCCGTGTCGGCGATGCCCTGGGGCCCCTCAAGACCGCTCCCGTCGGCGATGCCGGAGGAGGCCCGCGTGAACAGGATTGGGGGCATGACGAAGCACATGACGATCATCAAGAAGCGCGCGCTCCGGGCGATCGGCGTCACGCTCACCGTGACCGCCGCCGTCGGCTACTCCCTCGGGCTCGCCGATCCGGCCTCGGCCGCCGAGCCGGGCCTGCGCCCGGTGAACAAGGCCGGGCTGGAGCGGGTGATCGCCGGGCTGCCGTCCGGGATCGCCACCTACGCCCAGGTTCGCGTGGACGACGCCGACGACGCGCAGGACTGGGCGGGCGCATCGGGCGTCCTGAACCGCCGGAGCGGCGAGCCGTCCACGGTGGACGCGAAGTTCCGGATCGGCAGTGTCACCAAGGTCTTCAATGCCGCGATCGTGCTGCAGCTGGTCGACGAGGGCCGCCTGTCGCTGGACGACACCGTCCAGCGCCTGCTCCCGGGCCTGCTGCCGAGGGCCTATGAGCCGGTGACGGTGGGGCAGTTGCTGAATTTCACCTCCGGGCTGCCCTCCATGGACATCCCGGGCTCCGACGAGTTCGCCTGGCAGTACGCCCACCGCTTCGACCACTGGGAGCCGCGCGATTACGTCCGCGCCTCGGTCCGCGGGAAGGCGATGCACTCGGTTCCGGGCGAGAAGCAGGAGTACAAGAACATCGACACCGTCCTGAGTGGACTCGTGATCGAGAAGGTCACCGGAAGCACGTGGGAGAAGCAGGTCCAGAAGCGCATCGCCAAGCCCTTGGGACTCAAGGACACCTACGCCGTGGGCGAGTCGGTCGGCATCAAGGGCGTCCACCAGCGCGGATACCAGCTCGTGGACGGAAAGAACGGGCCCGAGTACGTGGACGTGACGGTCTGGGACCAGTCCTCGACCTGGGCCTCGGGCGACATGGTGTCCACCACCGCGGATCTGGCGGTGTTCATCAGGGCCCTCTTCGCCGGTGACGTGGTGAAGGGGGACGCGCTGGAGCACATGTTCCAGGTCCCGGCCGTGCCCGTCTACGACGGTGACACCGATCCCGCCAACGACAAGCCCGCGACCCGGTCCATGGGGCTCAAGCGCGATGTCCTGCCGGACAACACGGTGGTGTGGGGCAAGACCGGCGCCCGCCCAGGGTACGTCAACGGCGTTGGCGCGACGAGGGACGGGGCGCGCGTGCTCGTCTACTCGATCGGCTCGACGGACGCCAAGGGCGGCGAGCAGAGCCCGCTCATGATGCCGATCATCGCCTGCGCGATGGGGCTCATGTAGCCGGGAGACCGAGGGCGGCCCGCGGGCCGCCCTTCTTCCGTTTCTAGACCCCGCCCGCCGCGATCAGGCCCGTCTCATAGGCCGCGATGACCGCCTGCGCCCGGTCCCGCAGCCCGAGCTTGGCCAGGACCTTCGACACGTGCGTCTTGACGGTGTGCTCGCTGACCACCAGCGTCGCGGCGATCTCGGGGTTGGACAGGCCGCGCCCGAGCAGCGCGAGGATCTCGCGTTCGCGCTCGGTGAGGGCGGTCAGCCGCTCCGAGCCCGTCGCGGAGCTGGGGGTGGCCGGGCGCCGCGCGGCGGTCAGGTCCGCGATCAGCCGCCGGGTCACCGAGGGCGCGAGCAGTGATTCCCCGGCGGCCACCACGCGGACGGCGTGGACGAGGTCGTCGCGGCGGACGTCCTTGAGCAGGAAGCCGGAGGCGCCGGCGTACAGGGCGTCGTAGACGTAGTCGTCCTGGTCGAAGGTGGTCAGCATGATGACCTTCGTATCGGACGTGGCGCAGACCCGCCGGGCGGCTTCGAGGCCGTCCATGACGGGCATGCGGATGTCGAGGAGGAGGACGTCGGGCTGGTGCTCGGCGACCGCGCCGACGGCCATCGCGCCGTCGCCGACCTCGGCGACCACGTCGATGTCGTCCTGGGCGGCGAGGATCATCGCGAAGCCCGCGCGGACGAGTTCCTGGTCGTCGGCGACGACTACGCGGATCATCGGGTGACCTCCTGGGGCTCTGAAGCGGGGGTGAGGGGGAATCGGGCGGTGACCTGGAACCCGCCGGAGGGCCCGGGACCGGTGGTGACGGTACCCCCGTGCGCGGCGGCGCGTTCGCGGAAGCTGATCATGCCGTGTCCCCGTCCATCGCTCGCACCGGAGGGCCCGCGCCCGTCGTCGGTGATGGACGCGGTGAGCTCGCCGGGCGTCCAGTCGAGCGCGACGGTGACGCGGGTGGCCCGCGCGTGCTTGACGACGTTGGTCAGGGCCTCCTGGACGATGCGGTAGATCGCGACCTGCGCGTCGGCCGGGAGGGGGGTGGGTGAGCCGGTGACGTCCAGGGAGACGGCGGGCCCGGAGGACGACACGCCCGAGACGAGGCCCTGGAGGTCGTCGAGAGTCGGCTGGGGCACCCGGAGGGCGTCGCCGGGTTCTTCCTTGAGCACACCGAGCATCCGGCGGAGCTGGGTCATCGCGTCGCGGCCGGCCGAGGCGATGGCGTCGAAGGCGCGTTCGGCGCGATCGGGGTCCTTGCGGACGACGAGGGGTCCGGCCTCGGCCTGCACGATCATGATGCTGACCGCGTGCGAGAGGACGTCGTGCATGTCGCGGGCGATGCGCGCGCGTTCCTCGGCGACCGCGCGCTGCGCCTCGGCCTCACGGGTGCGTTCGAGCTGCTCGGCGCGGGCCTCGACCTCGCGGGCGCGTTCCTGGCGGGTGTGGGTGAGGCGGCCCAGGGCGTAGGCGCCGAAGTAGGTGAAGAAGGTGAAGAGGTACTCGCGCGCCTGGTTGGAGTTGAAGGCGACGGCGAGCGGGATGACGACGAGCGCGATCCCGTTCATCACCAGGCGCTGCGTGAGGGGCGAGATCGCCGCGACCGTGTAGGTGGCGATCAGTCCCGCGTAGGGAAGCGGCTGGCCCACACCGTCGATGTACTGGTTGATCATCGCCGGGACGTTCACCAGCAGCAGGACGGTGAGCGGGAAGCGCCGCCGCCAGATCAGCGGCACCGCGCACAGGCACGTCAGGAAGTAGGAGGAGGTCGACGCCGGGGGGAGGCTGGGCGCGCGCGGCACGATGAACTGGACCGAGAGGGCCACCCACACGAGGACCGCGATCGCGGTGTCCACGATGTAGGGATTGGTGGTGCGGAGGCGTTCGGCGAGGCCCTCGCCCTCCGCGCTGATCCGGAGGGTGAGGGCGCTCAGTCGGTCCGTCTTGGGCTGCGCGGGCGATGTTGCGGGAGGTGGTGCGGGCGGCATGATCGGCTCCTGTTGCGGCACCGGTGGGGTGCCTGTTCAGAGCCGATCAGTCTGCCAGCGGGACCTCCGGCATGACCACCAGGTCGGGTTCCACGAAGGTGTCTTCCGGGCGCAAACGGGCGATCCAGAGGGCGAGCGCGCCGACCAGGAACAGCGCGCCGCCGAGGATTCCGACGACGACGTAGATGTCCTCCCACAGAGTCATCTGGCCAAACCCTTCCCCCGACAGTATTTCCATACATGTGAACCCGCTTTCGGGTTCACTTGTGTAGACGTGCTGTCGGGGTGTGGGCGTTGATCGGCCGAACGGGTGAATTGTGAGATGACGGTCACCCGAGGCGCCACACGGGTGAGAGCGAGTCTCAAGAAGCTCCTAAGGGACTTGACGGGGCACGCGACCGGCATGATCTGCTGTCGGCATGGCAAGCATGCAGATCGACCGCGCCGAGCCCGGGGACACCAAGGCGCTCGCCGATTGGCGCGAGGTGCACAACGTGATCATTCCGGCCGACCCGCTGTCCCAGGCGGACGTGCGGGAGCGCGCCGGCCGCAACGTCCTCTCGGTGGCGTACGTGAACGGTGAGCTCGTGGGGTGCTCGACCGTGCGTATGCCGGAGGGAGAGGAGCGGGCGGTCGTGGTGATCGCCCGCATCCTGCCCGAGTTCAGGCGGAGGGGTTTCGGGACGGCGTTGTTCCAGCACTGCATGGAGCAGGCCGCGGAGCTGGACCCCGGGGTCATCGAGACGATCGTGCTCTCGGCGAACAAGGAGGGCTACGAGTTCGCCATCGGACGCGGGTTCGTCGAGGTGGAGCGCGGGATCCCGGAGGGGCTGGAGGACGAATTCGTGTCGCTCCAGCTTCCGGTGTCCTAGGTACCGCGCCCCGGCCCCGGCCCCGGAACGGTGTCGGTGGGGTTCTCGCGCGGTGCGCGCGGCACCCGTGTCGCCGTCGGGGCCGTGCGGGCGTCCTTCGTCGCCTCGCTTCGACGTCTTCCCGCTCAGGGAACGATCGCGAGCTTGCCGACGGTGCCCCGGCCCTCCAGGTCCTTCAGGGCCCGGGCGCCGTCGCGCAACTTATAGATCGTCGGGTCGTTAGGCAGGTAGACACCTTCCTCGCGCAACCGCTCGATCTCCGACATGATCCAGCCGTAGACCTCCGGCGCGTGCTGCGGCAGGGCCCCGATGTGCAGCCCGATCACGCTCACGCGGTACTTGAAGATCAGCTCCCAGTTCGACACCGATGCGTTCCCCGCCACCGCACCGAAGACGACCACTCTCCCTACCACGGGCTTGGCCGCCGCCAGACTCGCCGCGAACGTCTCGCCGCCGACCGACTCCAGCACCAGGTCCGCACCGCCGAGCTCGTTCACCGCCGCCGCGACGCCCTCCTGATCCCCGTGGTAATCCAGCACGACATCGGCGCCCAGCGCCCGTACGGCCTCGTGCTTCGCCGGTGAGGCCGTGGCGATCACCCGCGCGCCATAGTGCTTCGCCATCCGCACCGCCGCCTGCCCGACACCACCGGCGGCCGCGTGGATCAACACCGTCTCGCCCTCCGCCAGCCGGCCCAGTGGCTTCAGCGCGGCCAGCGCCGTGGCCCAGTTCAGCACCAGCCCGAGCGCCTGCTCGTCCCGCCAGCCCTCCGGAATCGGCATCAACGCCGCCGCCGGCGCCACCGTGTACTCCGCGAAGGCCCCGTTCCCGAAGCCGATGACGTGCTTCCCGACCTCACCGTCCCCACCGACGATCTCACCGGTCACCTCGAAACCCGCGATGTAGGGAGCATCCGGACCACCGTCGTAGATCCCGTAGGTCTGCGAGACGTCGGCGAAGTTGACCCCGGCCGACGTCACCCGCAGCAGCACCTCACCGGGCCCGGGCGTGGGCACCTCCACGTCCTCCACATAGGTCAGATCCTTCGGTCCCTCATGCGAAACCTGCCGCAACGCGCGCACGCAACCTCCTCAGCTCCACCCAAGCCCGATCGCTTGTGGAGCAGGAAAAGTACGCCCGTCATCCTTCGCCGGCCACCACCACACCCGCTTCATAGGCGGAGATCACAAGCTGCGCCCGGTCCCGCGCCCGCAGCTTCGCCAGCAGCCTCCGCACATGGCTCTTCACCGTCGCCGGACTCAGGAACAACCGCACCGCGATCTCGTCATTGGTCAGCCCACGGGCGATGAGCTCCAGGACCTCCCGCTCGCGCGAGGTCACGTCCAGCTCCCGCTCCACCGGCGGCTTCTTCACCGTCCCCGCGAACTCCCGGATCACCCTCCGCGTCAACGCCGGAGCCAGCAGGCCCTCACCCGAAGCCGACACCCGGATCGCCCGCAGCAGATCCCCGGGCGGGCAGTCCTTGAGGAGGAAACCCGATGCGCCCACCTTCAACGCGGCGAACAGGTACTCATCGAGATCGAAGGTCGTCAAGATCACCACCTTGGTGGCCTCGGTGTTCCCATCCGAGCCCGCGCAGATGATGCGGGTGGCCTCCACCCCGTCCATCTCCGGCATCCGCACGTCCATCAGCACCACGTCCGGCCGGTGCTCACGGACCGCCCTGACCGCCCCGATCCCATCGGCGGCCTCGGCCACCACCGTCAGATCCGGCTCGGAGTCGATGAGCACCCGGAAGCTGGCCCGCAACAGCTCCTGATCATCGGCGATGACCACCCTGATCACTGAACCTCCCACCTGTTCACCGTGTCTCCCACCCGGTCACCGAGCCTCCAGCCGGTCACCGGACCTCCTGGTACGGCAGGGAAGCGGCCAGCCGCCAGCCCCGCTCACCCGGCCCGCCGGTCCCGACCGGCCCGGCGGTGAAGACCCCGCCGTACGCCTCAACGCGCTCCCGAACCCCGATCAGCCCATGCCCACCCGGCAGCGGCGCGCGCCGGGCGTCCCCGTCGTCCACCGCCTCTATCCGCACGTGCCGCTCGTCATGCCCGATCGTGACCCGGCAGCGCGCGGGCGCGGCGTGCTTGACGGTGTTCGTCACCGCCTCCTGCACGATCCGGAACACCGATGCCTCCAACCCGGGCGGCAGCGGCGGCAGGTCCCGCTCCACGGTGACCGTCACCCCGGCCTCGGCGGCGCTCTCGACCAGCTCCGGCAACCCCGCCAGCCCGGCGGCGGCAGGCACGTCATTCCGCAGGGTCTCCACGAGCTGGCGGACCTCGGCGAGCGCCGTCCGGCCCGTGCGCTCGATGACGCGGAGGGTGTCCACGGCCTCCTCCGGCCTGCGCCCGGCCACGTGCAACGCCACACCCGCCTTCACCGTGATCACCGAGAGGTTGTGCGCGACGACGTCGTGCACCTCGCGCGCCAGGTGCAGCCTCGCCTCGACCCGGTCGCGCCGGCGCGCCTCGGCCGCCACCGCGTCCACCATCTCCTTGTGCCTGCGGGCCATGTAACCCACCACCCACGCCAGCCCGAACAGCAGCAGTCCCAGCCCGGCCTGCGCCTGCCCGTACGGGTTCGGTTCGGCGTGCAGCTGGATCCGGCTCGCCACGAGGATCAGCCCGATCGACCCGGCACCCGCCCCCAGCCACACCAGCGACTCCCGGCGCGCCCGGTCCCGCGCCACGATGTACAGCACCCACGCGGCCGCCGCCGAAGCCCCCGAACTGACCTCGATGACATCCGCGACGACCGTCGCGGCCAGCACGACGACATAGATCGCCCGCGGCCACCGCCGCCGCAGCGACATCGGCAAGCTGTACGAGAGGGCGACGAGCAGTCCCGTCACCAGAAACCAGCCGTGGAAGGTCCGCAGGTCCATCGGATCCAGCACACCCATGACCGCCGGAACCGCCATGAGGACGGCGATCCCGGCGTCCACGGCCACGAGCAGGCGGTCCTTCTCCCGCAGCCACCACGGTTCTCGCATGCCCCGAACGGTAGCCACGGCGTCGCTCTCGTGACACCAGCCTTGGGGATGACGCCCCTGGGAGGAGACCGACCGGACGGATCGGTACGCCGGTCTGATGTGGAGGGTCCTTTAACATCCGACCCTGTAGTTATGAAGAGCGTGACGCGCATGGTGCTCACCGCGCCACTGTCGCTACTCGGGGGATCGGCGGCCGCGGCGGCCGTCTTCCTCGCCAACCCCGGCGGGCTGCTCCTCGCGGAGAACGGAACCCCCGCCTGCCGCCTCGTCAGCATCCTCAGCGCGACGGCCGCGGGGGCCATCGCGTTCGCGGGAACATCGTGGCTGCTCGGCTGGTTCGGGCCCGTCCGCCGCGGAGTCATCGGCGTGGTCGGCCTCGTCGGACTCGTCGCCGTCGGCCTCGCGGTCGGCTACCTCTGGCTCTGGGGCTGGCCCGTCGTCGGCCACCTGGTGGGCGAGTAGGCGTGCCCCGCACCCTCCACGACCACGGCACGGGCGACCTCCGGTGGTGGATCACCGCCGAAGAGTTCGAAGATCACGGGCATCGAGCAGACGAGACACCGGACTGACGGGGTGGAGCAGGACCTCACCCAGCCTCACCCAGCCTCACCCAGCCTCACCCAGCCTCACCCAGCCTCACCCAGCCTCACCCAGCCTCACGGCAGAGCATGCGGGCGGGCTCCGGCCACCGGCATCCACCGCGACCTCGGCCACCCACTCCCGCCCGCCCGACACGGGAGTGGGCCGAGACGCGCCTCAACCCCACCCACAGCACACAGGGCGAACCGGGCTGGCAGGGTGAGCGAAGTCGACGGGTTCGCAGGCACCGGTGCTCGCCCCGGCCCAGCCTCACTGCGAAGCCTGTGAGCGGGCTCCGGCCACCGGCATCCACCGCAACTTCGGCTACCCGCCCCACCGGCCGAGCACACGGTCACGGTCAGGCGAGCTTCTCCCCACGCGCGAAGCAAGCAAGCCCCGGGGCCGACCTTCAGCCCCGCCGGCGAACCACGCGGCGGGTTCCGGTCACCGGCACCCGCCCCACCACCCCCGGTCTCTCCGGCGAGGCGCACCGGGGCGGTGAGGTGCGGTGCGCTTCTCCAACCACACGATCGGGCGGGGTCAGGTGAACCTCTACCCCACCGGCAGAGCACGCTCGCTGAGGCGGGCCTCAACCCCGCCCCCGCCCACACGCGATGGAGCGGCGGCACTCACCCCGTCCCGGCTCCACTCACTCGGCCGGGCAGCCATCCGGCCCGCCCCTGGCAGCGCGCGCCTCTGCCGCAGCCCCCATCCCCGTCCCACCCGAGGTCCCCGTCTCCGTCCCACCCGAGGTCCCCGTCTCCGTCCCATCCGAGCCCATCCCACCCGCGTCCCGCCCCCTGGGTAGTTCGCACCACGAAAGGTATCGTCGGATCATGGTCCGCGCCGGTGACGACGAGAAGATGCCCATGGTGACCGCCCTCGTGCGCACCGCCTTCCTGGTCGACGCCGTCTACGCCCAGGCCGCCCGCGAGCACGGCGTCACCGCGCAGCAGGGGCAGCTCTTGTGCGTCCTGATGGCCCACCCACTCGGCATGAGCGACCTGGGTCCCATGCTCGGACTCGCCAAGTCCAGCCTCACCGGCCTCGTCGACCGCTCCGCCCGGCGCGGGCTCGTCGAACGCGTCCCCGATCCCTCCGACGGGCGCGCGGTGCAGGTCGCGCTCACGGCATCGGGCGCGGCGCTCGCGGAGACCTTCTACGACGACACCTGCGCCCGCCTCGCCGAGCTGGCGGGACGCCTGTCCGGCACCGAACGCGGCCGCCTCGCGGGACTGCTGGCACGAGTCGTCGAGGCGAACGAGGTCCCGGCGGTCTTCGACTAGAACGCCGGGGACCTCCGGGGGCTTCAGGTCTCCGGTCTCCGCGCCCGCGCCAAGCAAGCGTGGCGCAAGCCACGCCCACACCCGCGGGGCTGACCCCGTCCCGAATACGCCGAATCCTGTACGCCGTACAGAACCGAGTTCCGCACGTCGTACAGGATTCGCCGACCTACCGTCTGCCCAGGCAAACGCCCTGGTGGGCACCCCAATGCGCCACCCGGCCCCTACCGGAACGCCTCCACGCTCCGCGCGACCCAGCCCGCGAAGTCGCCCGCCGGGCGTCCCAGCAGCGCGGCCACGTCCGGGCTGATGCGCGACTCCTCCGGCAGGGGCTCCTTGGTGATGTCGAGGGTGCCCGCCGCGATCTCCGCCGGCATGTACGCCGACATCGCCTCCAGGGCCTGTTCACGGCTCAGCTCGACGAACGCGACATCCTCACCGAGGGCGGCGGACAGGACCGCGGCCTGCTCGCGCGGGGTCACCGCCACCGGCCCCGTCACGGTGTACACACGCCCGACGTGCCCGTCCTCCAGCAGCGCGACCGCCGCCATGCCCGCGATGTCGGCCGGGTCGACCACCGGCCAGGCCACGTCGCCGTAGGGCGCGTAGACGGTCCGCTGGGTGCGGACGCTCTCCAGCCACGCGAAGGCGTTGGACGCGAAGCCGCTCGGCCGCAGGATCGTCCACTCCACACCCGAGGCGCGGACCGCCTCCTCAAAGGCCCGCAACCGGGCGTGCGAAGCGGCCTGCGGACGTGTGGCGCTCGCCTGGGAGGAGTTGAGCACGATCCGCTTGACGCCCGCCTCGACGGCCGCGCCGACGAGCTCGGCGGGATCGCCGCCGAAGGCGTTCTGCGCGCCGCCCAGCATCAGGAAGAGCGCGTCGGCACCGGCCACGGCCTCGCGCATGCCCTCGACGGTGCTGGTGTCGAGCCCGGTGCGGTAGGTGATGCCGGTATCGGCGGGCGCGGCCTCGTGGGAGATCCCCACGACCTCGGCGCCGGCGGAGGTGAGCAGCTGGGTGAGGGTGCGTCCGATGTTGCCGGTGGCTCCGGTGACGACGATCATTGTCTCGCTCCAAAACTGAGTTAGTTGACTGACTGAGGAGAACGGTAGCAGCCGTCCATGATCGTGTCTAGAGTGGGTTAGGTGACCAACTCAGTTCAGCCGCGCGGAGCCGAGAAGCGCCGCCGCCTCACCGCCGCCGCCACCGCCGTCCTGCACCGTCAGGGCGTCGAGCGGACCACCCTCGCCGACATCGCCAAGGAGGCCGACGTCCCCGTCGGCAACGTGTACTACTACTTCAAGACCAAGGACGACCTCGTCCAGGCCGCCCTCGGCGAGCACTCGGCGTACCTGAAGCAGATGACGGACGCGCTGGACGCCATCGGCGAACCCCGCGAGCGGCTCAAGGCCCTCGTCGCGGCCTGGGTGGAGCAGAAGGAGACCGCCGCCCGCTACGGCTGCCCCACCGGGACCCTCACCGTCGAGCTCGACAAGCGCGCCGACGGGATCCTGGACGTGGAGGCCGGACGCGTGGTTCGCCAGCTCCTCGACTGGGTGGCGGCGCAGTTCACCGCGATGGGACACGCCAACGCCGACGACCTCGCGCTGACGCTGGTGTCGGGCTACCAGGGGATGTCGATGATGGCGGGCGCCCTGCGCGACCCGGAGGTGATGACGCGCGAGGGAGCGCGGCTGGTGGGATGGCTGGACGGGCTTTAGGGGCTCGGGCGGCGGCCGGGCAGGCTTTAGGGGCTCGGGCGGTGGCTGGGCGCGATGGCTGGGCGCGGCGGCCGAGACCGGCCGGGCACCGGGCTGCGGTCAGTGGGCCGGGGTCGGTAGCTGTGGCTGTGGCTGTGGGCCATGAGAAGCGGGCCGCCCGCCGGTGGGCCAGTAGCGGGCCATGGGCAGGCACCCGGAGCCGTGGCTGCGAGGCGCGAGGCGCCCACCTGCGGGCCAGACGGCCATGGGCGTGGGCGATGGCGTTGTGGCTGTGGGCCGTGATGCGCGAGCCTCAAGGCGCGAGCCGCCTGCCTGTGGCAAGTAGGCCAGTGGGCCGGGGTGGTAGCTGTGGCCGTGAGCTGTGAGCTGTGAGCACGCGATGAGGCCCGGCCGTGTGGCCGGGCCTTCGTGTCGCTTCTTCTCGTCTTCGCCTTTCGGCTTTCCCTACTCCTCCAGATCCCGGGCCGCTCGGAGCCAGGCGGTGAAGGTCTCGGCGTCCACCTCGTCGGCCGAGGTGAGCTTCACCGCCGCCATCCGGCGGGCTCCGGGCTTCAGGCGGCCACTCGGGTCGGTGAAGTCCTGGCCTCGGAAGAAGCCGAAGGTCACGTTCTTGGGGTAGGCCTTCACCAGGCAGACGGTCCGCTGTCCGGGCTTGATGCCGAGGCTCCAGACGGGGTGTCCGTGCCAGAGGGCTCCGGCGCCGGGGAGCTCGGCCTCGATGATCGGCAGGAGGATGTCGGTGATCTCGCGCTGGTGGGCGGGGAGGGTGGCGGCGTAATCGTTGACGGTGGTCATGATCGGGTTTCTCCTTGATCGGAAGGGGTGGGGTTCGGGGTCGGGGACTAGCGGCCGAGGCGGATGCGGAGCGCGGTGACCGAGGTCCACAGGAGCCCGATGCCGACACCGACGGCCATGACGGGGGAGGCGCCCGGGAGCTGGGTGATGGCCCAGACGTTGCCGACGATCACGGCGCTGGCGGCGATGCGGGCGAGGATCGCCTGGTTCTTGCGGCCGGCCTTGGCGTGGATGCGGCCGATGACGAACAGGGCGGCGGTCATGATGCTGAAGGTGAAGGTCCCGGCGACCATGTGCATGGCCGAGTGCCAGCTCATCGACGTGGGCGCCTCGTTCGGCGTCCCGACGGGGAAGCCGTAACCGGGGTCCATCACGAAGACTCCGGCGGCCGCCATCCCGATGCCGATCAGGCGGACGAGGCGTCCGGTCCAGCGGCCGGGGAGCATGCGGCGCAGCCCTTCGGCGCCGAGGACGTAGAGCAGCCCGGCCACCAGGAAGTTGGTGATCTGGAGCCACCCGAGCGAACCGGTGGCGAGCTGGCTGAGCGGGTGGAAGGCGGGGTTGAAGCCCTCGCGGGTCAGCGCTTGCGTCCACGAGGTCGCCAGCCACAGCGGCCCGGCGAGGGCGCCGGCGGCGAGCAGGACCTTGGTGGAGATCGAGGTGGCGGTGCGGGCGGCGGGGGCGGCGATCATGGCGGTCATTTCTCTGTCCTCCTGCGGGTTTTCGTTCTTCTGCCCATACGTCGACTGGGCGATGCGACAGGGAATGCAGATCTCCTTGTGACCGCGACCACGATGCCTTTTGGTTCGCAACACGAACCACTAATGTTCGTTACACGAACCAATCTGGTTCGGATGACGAACCACTGGAGGCATCATGAGCAGCACCGTCGCCATCATCGGCGGAGGCTACGGCGGCGCACAGGTCGCCAAGTCCCTCGACGCCGAGGCCGACGTCGTCCTCATCGAGCCGCGCGACGCCTTCGTGCACGCCGCCGGATCGCTGCGCGCGCTCGTCCGCCCCGAGTGGGCGCCGAACATGTTCTTCTCCTACGACAACCTGCTCGAACGCGGACGCGTGGTGCGCGACAAGGCCACCGCCGTCGACGCCCGGGGCGTGACGCTGGCGTCCGGCGAGCGCGTCGAGGCCGACCACATCGTGCTGGCCGTCGGCTCCGGCTACCCCTACCCCGCCAAGACCGAGACGCCGGACCGCGCCGCCGCCCTCGCCGAGCTGGCGGCCACGCACGAGGAGCTGCGCAAGTCCGCGCGCGTGCTGATCTTCGGCGCCGGGCCCGTCGGGCTGGAGCTGGCCGGCGAGATCGCCTCGGTGTGGCCGGGGAAGGCCGTGACGATCGTCGACCCCCGCGAGAGCCTGCTGGACGGCTTCGACGAGGCCCTCCGCGCGGACCTGCTGGAGCAGCTCGCCGGACTGGGCGTCCGGCTGCGCCTGGGCGTGCGCCTGCCCGAGCCCGCGAGCGAGCCCGGTGTGCACGGTGTGGTGAGCACGGGTGATGAAGAGGCCGACATCTGGTTCCGCGCGCACGGTGTTCGAACGAATTTTCTAGCCGGGTTCCCTGTCAACGAGCGGGGCCGCGTCCGGGTTACGCCACGCCTGACCGTCGAGGGCCACACCAACGTCCACGCCGTCGGCGACGTGACCGACGTGCCCGAAGCGAAGATGGCCGGTTACGCGATGCAGCACGCGGCGGTCGTCGCGGAGAACATCCTGGCCGCGCTGCGCGGGGAGGAGCCGACGGCGGAGTACCACCCCTCGCCGGTGCCCGCGATCCTGCTGCCGCTGGGGCCGGAGGGCGGCGTCGGGCAGTTCCCCGGGGAGGGCGGGGCGTGGGTGCTGCCGCGGGAGATGGTGGTCGACTACAAGGGACGCGACCTGTTCAGCGGGAGGTTCCACGAGCTGTTCGGGACGGCGCCGGTGGAGCCGGACGCGGTGGCGGCGGACGACACCGTGGCCACGACAGCGGGAACGCCGGCGCGGCACGGGTAGGACGCCCGTCGCGCGCGGACCCGTCGCCCGGCGTCGGCTCGGCCGGCCCTCGCCGGGCGGGCCTCACCGGCGCGCGGCACCAGGGGTGAGAGCGGCCCACGCGACGTCCGGGAACCGCGCGGGCGCCGGTCACGCGACACCCGGGGTGAGGGTGGGCGGCCCGTGCGGCGCTCAGCCGGAACGCGGCCCATCCCCGCGCACCCCCGGGGCGCGCCGCCCGGCGCGGCAGCCGGTCGTCCCGGTGGGCCTCATCCGTCCGCATCGGCGGGAACGCGCGGGCCCCTTCACCGGTTCCGCCCCGTGACCCGCCAGGCCAGCCACTCGACCAGCGCGTCCTCGTACTCCCGCGCGGGCGGGCCGTCCGGATCGGTGGCGGGCTTGTGGTCGCAGCCCTCCAGCCGCACGACCTCGGGGGAATGCACCGCGGCGTTGTTCCACACGTTCAGGCTGTGCTCGATCGGGACCCACGCGTCGGACTCGCCGTAGAAGGCCAGCACCGGGCACCGCACGCCCGCGAAGGCCGGTTCGGGGTCGTAGTCGAGGTCGGTCCACAGGCCGGTGGCCTGGAGGTCGGCGGGCAGCTCCGAGTGGTACCCGGTGAGTCCCCACCACGGCCGCTCGGCGAAGGGCGCGACGGCCGCGTTGTAGGCGGCGGCGTCGGACTCGCCGCGCAAGAACGCGTACAGGGCGTCCTGGACGGTGGTCAGCTCACCCAGCGCGGACGCGTGCCCGGCGGCGCGCAACTGCTCGGCGAGGCCGTAGCGCATCTGCTCGCCGGGGCTGACCCCGCACGCCGAGACGGTGATGACGAAGGCGACCCACTCCGGCGCGGTCGCCGCGGCCAGCGGCGCGACCCACGCGCCTTGGCTGTAGCCCCACAGGCCGATCGGGACGTCACCGGTGTATTCGCGGAGGGCCTCGACGGCGGCGATGGCGTCGGCGGCCTGGTCGGCGAACGGGACGTCGGAGGCGGACGGGCGCCGGTCATAGCGCAGTACCGCGATGCCGTGCTGGGGGAGGACCTCGGCGAGGTGGCGGTAGAGCCAGTGGTCGCGCTCGGGGTTCGAGGCGCCGTGCAGGGGGATGAGGCCTGCGCGGACGGGGCCTTCGGGGAGCGTGAGGGTGGCGGGGAGTCCTTGGACGGTGAGCTCCATGGGGAGGATGATGTCATGGTGATGTCACTGACGTCAAGAGTGGGGTCATTTAATCGTCGCGGTGATGTCGCGGACGAATTCTGGATGGCGTACTGGATTTGGTTTCGGCCTCGGAGTCCGATTCGGCGGGATCGAGGAGGTTGATCGCGGTGCCGGTGGGGGCGGGGTCGCCGTGGCTCATCTCTTCGAACCCGGGATCGAATGGGGCCGGGGGCTGCGGATCGCGCGCGGCGTCGACCTTGCCGCTCAGTCTGCGCACCGCCGACTTGTCCCCGGCGGCTCCCGCAAGGTCGATCAGCAGCCCGGCCCACTTGCCGATGGCCCGCATGTACTCGATGGACATCTCACGATCGAGGTAGGGCTTCGCCTTCGCGTTCAGCACTGCCGCGACCTCCGGAAATTGCGCCAGCCACGGCGGCTTGGCCCAGCCCTTGGGTACCGTCCCGTGGGTTCCGGATGCCACGACCCTCCGACCATAGGTCGCACCGATGGTCTCGTTCACCGCCTCGAAGACCCACTGGCAGGCGGCGCAGGCCTTCTTCACGCCGCCCACGTGGGTGACCTCTACGGGTGTGCGGGCGCCCCCTTCCCCGGACTCGAATTCGGCTCGCCACCGCTTCAGCAGCTCACCGAGCACGACCATCTCCCCGTGCACGTCGCCGCTCTCGCGGGCCGGGTTGGAGATGAGCCTCGGGTGCCCGGCACCGGTGGCGAGGAGGTGCATGTCCCGCCTCTTCCAGTGGTAACCGCCGCGCGCCAGGGCCCACAGCTTCTCGCGGTCGCGGTCGGCACGCCGGTTCAGCGCATACCGCACTTGTTTGCCGCGCTCCTTCTTATCCGGCCGCTCGTCCTGGAGCAGCGGCATCGCGTCGCGATCGATGTTGGCGTCGCCGAGCCGGTCGTCACGCCCGGCGAGTCGGCCCGTCAGCCGCTTGAGGACCTTCGGCCGCAGCCGGCTCACCCCGGAGTTGCCCGCGAAGAGCAGCTCGTAGCCACCTTTTCGCGGGACGATCGCGGTCGCGTAGTGGGGCGACTTGGGCACGCCCGGCGTGCCCTTGATCGTCCGCGCGAACCGGTCCAGCATCCGCAGCTCCACCGGCCGGTCCTTCCCGCCTGCGCCCTCCTCACCCACCCGCTGCACCGCCCGGGCCACCGCCGCGTTGCCCGCCGTCCGCTGCAACCCGAGCAGTAACTCCGCAGGTCGGCGCCCTTCACCCACCCGGGTGGCGGCCTCGGCGGACACCGGCTCGGACTCGTACGCGCTCACTCGCCGCATGCTCACTCCCCGTGACGATCGAATCCCACTCTTGTACAGCCCTCACCCCTCCCGCACAAGACCCGCTAGCATTCCCTGTCACATCTCCCGTTCGACGTAGTGGTGAGAAGACAAAAACCACCACCAAGGAGCACCGACATGCGCTTTCTCATGACCACCGTCGCCCCCGTCCGCCGCGATGAGGCCCTCTTCATCGAGATGGGCAAGTTCGTCGAGGAGCTCACCGCCTCCGGCGTCCTCCTCTCCACCGGCGGCATGGAGCTCGGCGGCGTCACCCTCGTCTCCAAGGGCGGCGAGATCACCGTGACCGACGGCCCCTTCACCGAGGCCAAGGAACTCGCCGGCGGCTACGCCATCGTCGAGGTCCGCAGCCGCGACGAGGCCGTCGAGCTGTCCCGCCGCTTCTTCGGCATCATCGGCGACGGTGACGGCCGCATCCAGGAGCTCTACCAGCCCTGATGGCCACCATGGACGCCACCGGCCGCGCGATCGACGCGGTCTGGAAGCTGGAGTCCGCCAAGATCATCGCCGCGCTGACCCGGCTCGTCCGCGACGTCGGGCTCGCGGAGGAACTGGCGCAGGACGCCCTCGTCGCCGCTCTCGAACAGTGGCCGGCCGAGGGCGTCCCGGCCAACCCCGGCGCGTGGTTGATGACCACCGCCAAACGGCGGGCGGTCGACCGCATCCGCCGCGACAAGCGCCTCGAAGAACGGCAAGAGGACCTGGCGCGCTCCCTCGACCAGGCCGACGAGGTGCCCGACGACGTCCTGCGCCTCATGTTCGTCTCCTGCCACCCCGTGCTGCCGCCCGAGCAGCGGGCCGCGCTGACCCTGCGCCTGCTCGGGGGGCTCACCGCCGCCGAGGTCGCGCGCGCGTTCCTGGTCACCGAACCGGTCATGACGCAGCGCCTCGCCGACGCCAAGCGCACCCTCGCCGAGGCGGGGGTGGGCTTCGAGCTGCCGGCGGGGCCGGAGCTGGCCGCGCGGCTGGCGTCGGTCCTCGAAGTCGTCTACCTGATCTTCAATGAGGGCTACTCGGCCACCTCCGGGGACGACCTCATGCGCGCCGACCTCGCCCTCGAAGCGCTGCGGCTGGGCCGCGTCCTGGCCGAGCTGGCCCCCGACCACGCCGAGGTGCACGGGCTCGTCGCGCTCATGGAGATCCAGCAGTCGCGCGCAGGCGCCCGCACCGGCCCCGGCGGCGAACCGGTCCCCCTGCACGAACAGAACCGGGGACGCTGGGACCCGCTGCTGATCCGCCGCGGATTCGCCGCGATGCTGCGCGCCCGCGCCCTCGGGCAGCCGCCCGGGCCCTACGTCCTGCAGGCCGCGATCGCCGTCTCGCACGCGCAGGCGCCCTCGGCCGCCGAGACCGACTGGGTGCAGATCGCCGCGCTGTACGGACTGCTCGTGCGGCTCCTGCCGAGCCCCGTCGTCCGCCTCAACCGCGCCCTCGCCGTCGGCATGGCCCACGGAGCCGACGCCGGGCTCGCCCTCACCGACGACCTCACCACCGACCCCACCCTGCGCAACTACCACCCGCTCTCAGTGGTGCGCGGCGACCTCCTCGTACGGCTGGGACGCCACACCGAGGCGAGCGCGGAGTTCGAGCGCGCCGCCGCCCTCACCCGCAACTCCGCCGAACGCGAGTTCCTCCTCGCGCGCGCCGGTGAGGCCCCCGCGCCCGCCGCGGCCTCCCTCGGGCCCAGCGCCGACGCGTTCCTGGCGCGCGGGGACCTGAGCGCGGCGACCGTCCGCTCCTACGCGCAGACCCTGCGGCGCCTGTGCGTGGACCTGGGACGCGGCACGCTCATCGGGACGCTCTCGGCGCGGCGCGTGGCGCAGCTGTTCGGCGTGGCCTGGGGCGACGCGGCCGCCAAGACCTGGAACCGGCACGTGGCCGCCGCGCGCAGCTTCGCGTCCTGGACCGGCGTGTCCTTCGCCGACGGGCTCGAACGCCGCGACGAGGTGCGGGTCTCGGCGCGCGCGATCGCCGACCTGGACGCCGTCCTCGCCCTGGACGCCGCGCCGCGCGAGCGCGCGTTCTGGCGCGTGCTCGCCGAATCGGGCGCGAGCGCCACCACGGCCCTGTCGCTGGACGTGGGCGAGCTCGACGGCGACGGCGCGCGCGGGCTGCGCTGGAGCCCGGCGACGACCGCGCTGCTGCGCGCGCTGACCGGCTCGCGCACCGCCGGGCCGGTGTTCCTCACCGACCGCCGCCCGGGCCCGGGACGGATGCCCGGCCCGGCGGACCTGTGCCCGCACACCGGGCGCGCCCGGCTGTCCTACGAGCGGGCGGAGTACCTGTTCAAGACCGCCACGGGCGGCCGGTACACGCTGCATCTGCTGAGCCGGGCCGGGCGATGAGGGCCGCGCGGCTTCCCCTCCGGGCAGACCCTGCTTCCGCCCGCACAACCCGCGGGCGATCAAGGCGGCACTGTGCTTAGCTAACGGGCATGTCCGCCCACCTCGGCATCGACTTCGGCACCTCGCACACCGTCGCCGTGCTGCGCCGCGCGGACGGACGGGTCGAGGCGCTCACCTTCGACGGCTCCCCGTTAATGCCCTCGGCGGTGCACGCCGGGACGACCGTCAACGTCGGCCTCGACGCGCTGCACGCCGCCCGCTCCAACCCGGCGGCCGTCGAGCCGCACCCGAAACGGCGTGTGGACGACGGGACGGTCCTGCTCGGGGACCGCGAGTTCAGCGTCGCGCAACTGTTCGCGGCGGTGCTGACGCGCGTCCGGGAGCGCTGCGTCGAAGTAGGGCGCACGGTCCCGTCGTCGGTGACGATCACACACCCGGCCGCATGGGGGCCGACCCGTCGAGCGGTGCTGAGGGACGCCGCCTCGCGAGCGGGCCTGCCCGGCGCGCGGCTGCTGCCCGAACCGGTCGCGGCGGCCGCCTACTACACCGGTGAGCTGGGCGTGGACGTCCCCGACGGCTCGGCGGTCGCGGTGCACGACTTCGGCGGCGGGACCTTCGACGCCAGCGTCGTCCGCCGCGTGGGGGACGGCTTCGAAGTCCTGGCCGTGGACGGGCTCGCCGACCTCGGCGGCGTGGACCTCGACGAGGCGCTCATCCGGCACCTGCGCGCCACCGTCGGCGAGGCCGAGGCGTGGACGCGCCTGCTGGAGGGCGAGGACCTGGCCACCCGCCGCGCCCGCGCGGCCTTCCGCAACGACGTGCGCGCGGCCAAGGAGCGGCTGTCCCGGCAGACCGTCGCCGAGCTGTACATCCCCGTCGTGGACGTCGACGCGCACCTGACCCGCGAGGAGCTGGAGACGGTCGTCGCGCCCCTCCTGGAACGCGCGATGACCGTCACCCACGCCGTGCTCGCCGAGGCGGCCGTGCCGCCCGAGCGGCGCGCCGGGGTCTTCCTCGTCGGCGGCGGCAGCCGGATGCCCCTGGTGGCGACACTGCTGCACCGGGTCCTCGGGGCGGCGCCGACGCTGACCGATGACGTGGAGCAGGTGGTGGCCAGGGGCGCGATCCTCGACGAGGACGTGAAACGGAGCCGGAATCGGAATCCGCTTCCGGCGGGGGCGCCGATGGTCGACGGCGAGGGGGAGCGGAACCGGAATCCGCTTCCGCAAGCAGGGCCGGTGCCGCATTCGGCACCACCGGCACCCGCCGCTCCCGGCACGACACCGCCCGGCGTCCCCGTGCAGCCCACCGGACCCGCGTACCCGCAGGCCGCCGCCAGCCCCGGCCACCCTGCCGCCCCTCCTGCCGGGCGGATCGCCGCCACCGCCCCGGTCTACTCCCCGCCCCACCCCGGTGCTCCCATCTCGGGCGGCCCGATCTCCGGAGGCCCAGTCTCAGCAGGCCCGATCTCCGGCGCGCCGATCTCGGGCGGCCCCACCTCGCCCCCGCCGTTTCCGGGCCATCCCGCCCCGATGGGCGACCGGCGTCCCCTGGCGCTGCGGGCGGCCCTGCCGATCCTGCTGACGCAGCTGGCGTGCGTGATCATCTCCGGCTTCGGCCTGAACGAGGACCTCGACCACATCGACGAGTGGCCCGACGTCGTCGCCATCATCATCGGCATGGTCTCGCTGACGGCGGTGATCGCGGGCATCTCGACGCGGCTGCGGGCGATGCGTCCGGTGGCCGTCTACGGGCAGATCGGGATGGCCCTGTTCTTCACCTACTCGGGATCCGCCGCCACCGAATGGATCCACTACGGCAGCGACGAGCAGATCACCGTCACCACGGTCCCGCTCGCGGTGGCGATCCTGCTCGCGCTGGTGAACGTCGTCCTGCTGACCGCCCCGGCCACGGCGCGGTGGTACCGGCACGGCGTCCCGGGGGAGACGCCGCGCCGGTGGCCTTACTGGGCGGTGGTGTTCGCGGCCGGTGTCATCGCGGTGCTGCTGGTGCAGACGCTCTACGGCCTGTGAGGGCGGGCGGCCCGGGCAATGGGCCGCCCGCCGGAGCGGGTTAGTAGCCCGCGGGGGTGAGGGCGGTGACCTTGGTCCACTGGTCGGTGATGCCCCTACCGGACTTGCCCCAGCCGAGCCGGGTGTCGACCGACGCGGCGCGGCCGTTCAGCAGCAGCTCGTAGGACTTCCACGCGAAGTCCTTGTTGTAGCACCACACATTGCCGGTACCGGAGCAGCTCGACCTGGCGTCCGAACCGGAGCTGGCGTCGGCCAGCGCGGAGGCGTCGTCGCTCATCGCGTCGGCCATGTCGAAGGTGATGCTCTGCCAGTACTCGCCGGTGTTCTCCCGGTGCCAGGTGACCTTGCAGTTGCGGATCTTGGCGTGCAGGTCGTCGTCGCCGTTGATCTGGATCCAGCCGTCGTTCGGGGTTCCGCCGCCGCCATTGGCGTCGCAGTACTTCCAGGTGGTGGCCGCCGAGGCCGCCGTGGGTACGGCGGCGATGACGAACATGGCGGCCACGGCCGCCAGGAACAGGCCCGCGATCTTCTTCACGTGGTACTCCCACTTGTCTCGTAACCGGTTGGGCGTGACACCGAGTGGACAATGGGAGCCCTTGCCTCGCAACGATTGCGTGGAGAAGTCAATGATCAGCTTCCGTTTGGGCGCCGCCGACGTCGGCGCCATCACCGTCGCGGCCACTCCCGTCACCGAGGTCTCCACGAGCCTGATCGTGCACCGCTTCCCGCACCGCCACCCCGAGCACGGCGGCTTCCTCACCGCCACGGGCCCGGCCTTCGCGCGGCTGGCCGATCCGGTGCTGTCCGCGCTGGTCACCGACCGGTGGCGGCTGCCCGACTTCCTCTTCCCGCGCCCGGCGGGCCGCGAGGAGACCTTCGCCGAGGGCCTGGACCGCCTGCGCGGCGGTGATCCGGAGATCGTGGCGCGCGACATCGAACTCGCCTACCTGAGCGCGCCGGTCCCGGCCGTGCTGCGCGGCACCCCGGAGCGGGTCCTGGCGCGCGTGGCCGATTCCCTGGCCGCGTACTGGGACGCCTGCCTCGCTCCACATTGGACGGCGATGCGCGCGGCCCTGGACGCCGACGCCGCCCACCGCGGCGGCCTGGCCGTCACGCGCGGGCTCCAGGCGATGGTCGAGTCGCTGTTCCCGACGCTGCGCTGGACGCCGGGCGCGATCTTCATCGACGACTTCGGGCAGACCGACTGGGCGGTCACCGTCGCCGGTCGGGAGCTGCGGCTGGTCCCGTCCCTGTTCCTCCAGCGCGCCACCACCCACAGCGACCTGAACCATCCGCCGGTCATCTACTACCCGGCGCGCGGCCGGGGATCGGTGTGGCTGCCGCGATCCCGGGTCCCGGACGCCGTGGAGCAGCTCGTCGGCCCGACCCGGGCGGCGCTGCTGGCGCGGCTCGGCATCCCCGCCACGACAACCGAACTGGCGCGCGAGACCGACCGGACCGCCCCGATGATCAACCGCCACCTGACCGCCCTGCACCGGGCCGGGCTGCTGGAACGCGTCCAGAAAGGACGGTCGGTGTACTACTCGCGCAGCTCCATCGCCGATCAGCTGATCGGGGACTTAGGGGCACGCGGAAAGGGCGGCCTCCCCCGTCGGAAGGCCGCCCCCGGTACGGGAACTAGAAGCCGGCGGGCGCCGGCGAGATCACCGTGGCCCACTTCGAGCGCAGGGCGATCGGGCCGGAGGACGCGGGTCCCCACGCCACCGAGAACATGATCTGGTTCGAGGGCGACCGGCCGCTCAGCGAGATCTGGTAGTGGCTCCAGCCGTCACCGTCGGCGCAGTACCCCTTGCCGTTCGTGGTGCACCTGCCGGGCGCCTGGACGAACCACTCGGCGAGGGCGATGGCCGAGTAGCCGTCCTTGTACTCGTCGGCCAGGTCGAAGTCGACCATCTGCCCATAGGAGTCGTTGTCGAGGTCGTGGTACCAGGTGATGGTGCAGTTGCGGACCTTGCCGAGGATGTGGCCGGCCGAGTCCCGCACGTCGATCCAGCCGTTGCCGCCGGGACCGTCGCACAGGGTCTTGGCCGTCTGCACCGGAATCGCGTACGCGGTGCCGGGCAGGAACAGCGCCGTCAGCACCGCCATGGCGGCCAGAATCCCCGCGATCTTCTTCATGTGTCACTCCACTTCGTCTCACGACCGGCTGGGCATGCCCGGAGTGGACAATGTGGAGCCCCGGGGCCGCAACGATTGCCCGGAGAGGTCAATGGCCGGAGGCCTCACAACCCGTCGCGGAACCCGATCGCCGCGTGCGAGCCGTCGCAGAACGGCTTGTTCGCCGAAGCACCGCACCGGCACAGCGTCACCCGGTTGCGGACCTCGTACTCCCCGCCGTCGGCCGCCTCGACCGTCACCCCGCCCCGCACCCAGTACGGCCCGCTCACATCCTGCGCGGGATCCTCCACCACGCCGATCGACTTCTCCAGCCGCGGCTCGTAGGGCTCGCGCTCGGCGAGGTTCCACGCCACCAGGCGGCCCGAGGGGCAGTTCCCGGCCTCGCGGACCACGTCATCGCCGTGCCCGGGACGCTCCACCAGGTTCCACACCTGCCCGTCGGCGTCGCAGAAGCGCGCGAACGCGCACAGCGGCTCGGCGTCGGTGAGGGTGACCTCCGGCCCGTCCTGCTCACCGGCCTGCGACAGGTACGGCTCGCGGGACGCCGTCTCCGTCCCGTCGAAACCCACCCGCTCGTGCGAGCCGTCGCAGAACGGCTTCGAACCCGACCGCCCGCACCGGCACAGCTCGTAGACGTCCCCGTGGTCGAAGCCGGGCCCCTCGCGCCACTCCACCGACTGCCCCTGCGCATCCACGCCGATCGTCTGCCGCGACAGCGGGACGCCGCCCGTGACGCGGTACGGCCCGTCCCCGGTGACCTTGATCCTCATCGCCCGACCATAACCACCCATTTGCGCGGCACGTGGGGTTTCAGGCGCACCGGACCCGGGTACCCGTCGGCATGGACGTAGTCACCGCCATCACCCGCGACCACCGCCTCATCGAATCCCTCATCGACGACCTCGCCGAGGGCGGCCGGCCCTGGCTGCTCACCGAACTCAAGGCGCGCATCGCCGCCCACGCCGCCGGTGAGGACCACGTGTACGGAACCGCATACCACGGCGCACACGAACGCGACGAGACCGTCGAGACGATCGCCGCCGCCGAACGCGCCGAGGGCACCGAGCGCTACGCCGAGGCCCTCGCCGAATGCGCCGCCACCCTCCGCGAGCATGTCGACGAAGAGGAGCGCGACGTGCTCCCCCGCCTCGCCAAGGCCGTCCCCGAGGAACGCCTGGAGGACCTCGGCCGCGCCTTCGAGGACGGCCGCGCGGCGGAACTGCGCAGGTCGGGCGTGGAGCCCGGCTGAGATCGCCGTCCCGTGCCCGCCTCCTCGCACCCGGTAGGCTCGCGTCTTATGAGCGAGCTCCAGGCCCCGCGCGCGGCGAAGCGCCCGTCCCCACGCACGCACCACGGCGACACCGTCGACGACCCGTACGCCTGGCTGCGCGACGGCGACGACCCCGAGGTCCTGGCCTTCCTCAAGGCGAACAACGCCTACACCGAGCAGCGCACCGGGCACCTCGGCGAACTCCGCGACACCATCTTCGGCGAGATCAAGTCCCGCACCAAGGAGACCGACCTGACGGTCCCCTCCCGCAAGGGCGAGTGGTGGTACTACACCCGCACCGAGGAGGGCAAGCAGTACGGCATCCACTGCCGCCTCGCCGCCGACGGCGACACCCCGCCCGACCTGGGCGAGGGCGGCCCGCTGCCCGGCGAGCAGGTGCTGCTGGACGAGAACGAGCTCGCCGAGGGACACGAGTTCTTCTCACTCGGCGCGTTCACCACCACCCCCGACGGGCACCTGCTGGCCTACTCCATCGACCTCACCGGCGCCGAGCGCTTCACCCTGCGCGTGAAGGACCTGCGCACCGGCGAGCACCTCGCCGACGAGATCCCCGACGTGTTCTACGGCGCCGCCTGGGCCGGGTCCTCGCTCTTCTACACCATCGTGGACGAGTCGTGGCGCCCCCACCAGGTGTTCCGCCACGAACTCGGCGGCGCCGAGGACACCCTGGTCTACCAGGAGGACGACGAGCGCTTCTGGGTCGGCGTCGACCTGTCCCGCAGCGAGAAGTACCTGTTCATCGAGGCGCACAGCAAGATCACCAGCGAGATCCGCTACCTGGCCGCCGAGGACCCCACCGGCGAGTTCGCGATCCTGGGCGCCGGCCGCCGCCACGGCATCGAGGTCAGCGTCGACCACCAGGGCGACCGCTTCCTCCTGCTGCACAATGACGGCGCGGAGAACTTCACCCTCGGCTGGACGCCGGTCACCGACACGAACCAGTTCCACACCATCCTGGAGCACCGGGCCGACACCCGCATCCTGGACGCCGAGGCCTTCGCCTCGCACGTCGTGGTGTCCTACCGCCGCGACGGGCTGACCGGCCTGGCCGTCCTCGACTTCGACGGCACCACCTACGGCGAGCCCGTCGAACTGGCCTTCCACGAGCCGATCTACACCGTCTACACCGGCAGCAACCCCTCCTACGAGACCCGGCAGGTGCGGCTGACCTACGCGTCGCTGACCACCCCGGACTCGGTGTACGACTACGACCTCGCCTCCCGCGAACTGCTGCTGCGCAAGCGCAAGCAGGTCCTCGGCGGCTTCGCCCCCGCCGACTACGAGCAGCGCCGCGAGTGGGCCGTGGCCGAGGACGGCACCCGCGTGCCGATCTCGCTCATGTACCGCAAGGGCCTCGAACCCGACGGGACCGCGCCCTGCCTGATCTACGGGTACGGGTCCTACGAGACGTCCATCGACCCCTACTTCGCCGTCCCGCGCCTGTCGCTGGTCGACCGGGGCATGGTCTTCGCCATCGCCCACATCCGCGGCGGCGGCGAGATGGGCCGCCACTGGTACGACGACGGCAAGATGCTGCACAAGCGGAACACGTTCACCGACTTCGTGGCCTGCGCCGAGCACCTCGTCAAAGCCGGCTGGTCGGCCCCCGACAAGCTCGTCGCGCGCGGCGGCAGCGCCGGCGGCCTGCTCATGGGCGCGGTCGCCAACCTCGCCCCGCACCGCTTCGCGGGCGTGGTCGCCGACGTGCCCTTCGTGGACGCGCTCAACACCATCCTCGACCCCTCCCTGCCCCTCACCGTCATCGAATGGGAGGAGTGGGGCAACCCCCTCGAAAACGCCGACGTGTACCAGTACATGAAGTCGTACTCGCCGTACGAGAACGTCACGGCCGTCGACTACCCGGCGATCCTGGCCGTCACCAGCCTCCACGACACGCGCGTCCTGTTCCACGAGCCCGCCAAGTGGATCGCGCGCCTGCGCGAAGTCGCCACCGGCGGCCCGTTCCTGCTCAAGACCGAAATGGAAGCCGGGCACGGCGGCCGCAGCGGCCGCTACGACTCCTGGAAAGAACAGGCCTTCGCGCTCGCCTGGATCCTCGACACCGCCGGAGCCACCGGCTGAGACCCACCCGCACGACATGAGGGCCCGGCTCAGGCCGGGCCCTCTTTCCATGGCAGGTGACGCCGAAGGTGCGCGGGACGGGCCCCTCACGAGGCCGAAGCGGCGGGCGACGCGTAAAGCTACGCCCGCGTCCACGTGGTGAACGTGAAATACGGCAGGTCCCCGGTGAAGCCCAGGTAGACCACCCTCGCCAGCCGCCCGCCGTCGGTGGTGACCAGGCAGTGCACCGAGCGCACGTGCGGCTCGGCGGTCGACAGGGACCACTCGGAACGCGTGTCCTTCGCCGCGATCGCCGCGCACGCCGCCGCGGTCTCGGCGTTCTTCTCACCCGCCTCGCCCGCCTTCAGGCCCGCCGCCGGGCGCGCGTGGACGTCCCCCGGGCAGCCGGTGACGACGTAATCGGCGGCATCGGGCAGCACCGACGGGTCGCCCACCACGCCCGAGTCGTACTCGGCCTGGAAGACCTTGTCGAAGTCCAGCCACAGCGTCGGGCACTCCGCGCTCACCAGCATCCCCACGCCCTCCTGGGTCAGCTCCTCCGCCCACGCCACCGGCGGGGCGGGAGTGGGCTCCGGGGACGGCGTCGAGGCGACCGTGTCGGCGCCCGCGCCCGCCTGCTCCTTCAGCAGGTTGTTCGCCACCGGGACCGCGGCCACGATCAGACTCGCCGCCGCGATCCACAACCCGAGCACGGTGTAGCGGCGGACCTTGCGGTTGTGGTGGGGGTCCTGATCGGGCGCGAAGGGCGGGTGGGCACTCATTTCGAAAGGGTAGGGCGGAGGCCACGCTCCGGCACGGCGTGACCAGCGGTTCTGTCCTTGATCCGACACGACACGCCGTCGTCGCCAGTGGACTGTCCGCCACTCCGCGTCTACCCCCCGTCCGACCCAGTGACCATCCGCTGAATCGTCGGCCGCGGTCACCGGAACCTTTAACATGTTGTAAAACCCCCGCATGAGGGTCGCGTTCCGGCCGCGAATCGGGTAAGCAGGGTCAATGCAGGTACGCGATTTCGATCCGTCCACCGCTGACTCGACCGCCTTCGGCGACTGGCTCACCGTCCTGAACGAGATGACGGCCGAGGACATGCCGGACGAGCCCCGCTGGTGCGACGACCGGATCGCCGACTACCTGTCGGTCACCATGCCCGGCGAATCGCGCATCGCCTGGACGGCCTACGACGACGAGATCGGCGTCGCCGGGCACGCCAACCTGCTGCTGTTCGGCGGCGACTTCGCCCACACCGGCGTCTTCGAGATCTTCGTCCGCCCCGCCGCCCGCGGCCGCGGCACCGGACGCGCACTGCTCACCGAGCTGGCCAAGCACGCCGCCGCCGACGGGCGCGAGACCATCAGCACCGAGGTCATCGCCACGACCCCCGCCGTCGGGTTCTACGAGCGCCTCGGCTTCGCCCGGGCGGTGGTCGAGCAGCGCTCGCTGCTGGCGCTGTCCAGTGTGGACTGGTCCCGGATCGCGCAGCAGGCCAAGCAGGTCTCGGCGCCCTACCGCCTCGAATACCACCGCGGCGGGCTGCCCGAGGAGCTGCACGAGCGCTACGCCACCACCAAGGCGAACCTGCGCACCGCCGGGCCGCAGCAGGCCGGGGAGTGGCGGGGCAGCTCCGACGCCGTCCGCCTGCGCGACAGCCTCGCCACGCTCAAGGGCCGCGGCATGCGCACCCACATGGTCGTCGCCGTCCACGAGAAGACCGAGCAGGTCGCCGGGCTCACCGAGCTGGTCGTGGCCGCGCAGCGGCCCACGCGTGGCGACCAGTACGACACCGTCGTCGCCCCCGCCCACCGCAGCTACGGGCTGGCGCTGGCGATGAAGGCGCGGATGCTGACCGAGCTGCGCTCGGCCGAGCCGCAGCTGCGCGACGTCCAGACCTGGACCGCGCTGGAGAACTCGCCCCTCGAACACGTCAACGCGCAGCTCGGCTTCGACCCCGACGTGCAATGGTTCGAGTACGAGGCGGCCGTTCCGGCGCTGCTGGACGGGCTGCGCTGAAGGTACCGCACGTTTGTCGAGATCACGACACGTCGGCGAAGATCACCGCGCGACCGCCCCGGAACCGCTACGGTGCAGGCATCCCGCATAAAGCACCATGATATTCACACAATTAAATAGACCGGACAAATAGGCGACCAAGGGGGAATAATGGCCGCCGTTTCGCCCATTCCACGAAGCTGCCCGAATCACGGACCGCCGTCGGGGCCTCCCGCGCACCGGGAGGAGCCATGAGCGTCATGTCCTATGTGGCCGCCGCCGCGACGCGAGGCTTTCGCGGCCTGCTGCCGCCCCGCTCGGAGTTCACCGAGCTGGTTCGCGACCACCCGAAACGCAATCTGACCGCCGGTGTCACCGTCGCGATCATCGCGCTGCCACTGGCCCTGGGCTACGGCGTGGCGTCCGGACTCGGCGCCGCCGCCGGACTCACCACCGCGATCGTCGCCGGAGCCGTCGCCGCCTTCTTCGGCGGCTCGAACCTCCAGGTGTCCGGCCCGACCGGGGCCATGACGGCGGTGCTGGCGCCGATGGTCGCCGCCTACGGCATCGGCGGCGTGTTCACCGCCGCCATGCTGGCCGGGCTGATGCTCGTCCTGGTCGCCACCACCGGCATCGCCCGGTACGTGCGGCTCATCCCGGCGCCGGTGGTCGAGGGATTCACCGCCGGGATCGCCGGGATCATCTTCTTCCAGCAGATCCCGATCCTGCTCGGCCAGTCGGCCGATCCGACCCAGAAGGTCACCGTCGGGGCCTGGCACTCCGCACTGTCCTTCGTGGACACACCACGGTGGACGCCGGTGCTCATCGCCGTCTCGGTCGCCGCGGTCACCCTCATCGGCGCGCACCGCTGGCCGAAGATCCCGTTCTCACTGCTGAGCATCATCGCCGCGACCGTCATCGTCGGCGTGTTCGGGCTGAACACCGCCGAGATCGGCGCGCTGCCCGCGATGCCGCCGACACCATCGGCGTCGTTCCTGGAGTGGTCGGCGATCCCGACGCTCGGCGGGGCCGCCGTCACCATCGCCGTCATCTGCGCGCTGGAGAGCCTGCTCTCGGCCACCGTGGCCGATCGCATGCGCGGCAAGGGATCCCGCCACGACCCCAACCGCGAACTGTTCGGGCAGGGGCTGGCGAACCTGGTCGCGCCGTTGTTCGGCGGAATGCCGGCCTCGGCGGCCATCTCCCGGACGGCGGTCAACGTCCGCGCCGGGGCCACCTCGCGCCTGTCGGCGCTCACCCACGCGGTCGGCCTCGGCGTCCTCGCCATCGCCGCCGCGCCACTGGTGGCGCACATCCCGCTGGCCGCGCTGGCCGGTGTCCTGATCGCCACCGCGATCCGGATGCTGGAGCTGGGCGTCCTGCGGACCTTCGGCAAGGTCAGCCGCGCCGACGGCGTGGTCATGCTGCTCACCGCCGTACTGACCCTCGTCCACGACCTGCTCGCCGCCATCGCCATCGGCGTGGCGGTCGCCGGGATCTCGGCCATCCGCCAGATCGCGGCCGCGACCCGCGCCGAACGCGTCGGGCACGAGGGCGACATCGCCACCTTCCGCCTGGACGGGCCGCTGTTCTTCGCGGTGACCCACCGGCTCCTGCACACCTTCGACGAGCCCCCGCCATCGGGCGCGGTCGTGTTCAGGTGCGCCAAGGTGTCCACGATCGACTCCTCGGGGGCCCTGCTCCTGCGGGACGTGATCGAGGCGCTGGAGTCGGCCGGCAAACACGTCCACCTCGCCGGGGTCCGCGAGGACCACCACCGCGCGCTGACCGCGGTGGGGGTGCTGCCGCGGCTGGCCGAGACCGGGCGGGTGCACCCGCACACCCCGGCGGCGATGGCGGCGGCCCGGCGGCAGCTGGGACTGGCGGCCTTAGCGCCGGCCTTCCGGCCCGGTACCGCTGTTGTACGCGGCCGGGAGACCGGCGTGACGCGGGACGGCCCCGCGACGATGTGCACGGGCGCCGTCCCCACCGGCCGGGGGCGGCGCCTTTCCGCGCCGGGAACGGGCGGGCGCCCGCGAATGGCCGCAGACCCCTTGGCGCGAAAGGCGTTCGCGAGTTGACCGGCCGGGCCGCGGCGGCGCCGAACATCGCCGTCCGGCGATTTCGCCGCGCCTTCGGCCGTCCGGACTTTTCCGCGCCGCGGGAATACCGCGATCGTCAAACGGATGAATCTCACTCGGATCGCCTGCCCTGAAACGGTTTCAGGTCGGGCACCGGCGGTTGACAAATGCCGACCCACGCGCATATAGCGCGTTATCGAAGGCTCAATTCGCGGTGAAATCGTTTCACGCCGGCGCATCCGGCCTCGGCCGGGGCGTCCGGGACCGAAGCCCCACCCCCGGTACCCGCCCCAACCGGGTTCCGGGGGTGGCGTGGCGCGCTGGAACCGGCTCGCGCCACAGGTTCGCGTCGCTCCTCACAAGCGACCTCGAACCGCGTCGGCAGTCGGTCCGGATCGGCGTCCCACGGGAGGTCGTCGATCCGGACCGCCCGAACCCGGTTTCGGCGACCGTTGGTCAGCGACGGGACGAGGCAGCGCGCCCACCAAGCGCACTTCTCGGCACGAGCGGCGGGGATCGCCGGGCGCTAGGGCCGGCCGGGGTTGACACGATGTTCGCCACCAGCCACACCGTGTTTCCCGACGTCACGTGAATTCTTCCCGTGACGGATCCACCGTCACCGAACGGCGACCTCCGTTCGGTGTTCACCCGTTCGTGCTACTTGTGCCTCGCTGTCCAGTCCCGTCGGTGCCGAATGGGTTCGGAATGGCTAGTTTGTAACTTCGGGCGATTGACCGCCACCGACACGTGACGATCCGAACGGGCTCCGAACGGAGTTCGAACAATCCTCTCGAGGACGCGATGGCCGACTCTTTGGAAGGCCGGTCCTCAGGAAGGGGAGCGAGGCATGGGAAGGCCGCAACGACCAATCGACGAGGGTGGTGGACCCGTCGCCGAGTTCGCCTCCTCGCTGCGCCGGCTGCGCGAGCGCACCGGCGGACGGTCGTACCGGGAACTGTCCAAACTGGCCAACTGCGCACCGTCCACACTGTCCGACGCGACCGCCGGGCGGCGGCTGCCGAGCTGGCCGGTGGTGGCCGGGTTCCTGCGCGCCTGCGAGGTCAGCGACGAGGGACCGTGGCGTGAGCGCTGGCAGGCCGCCGCCGACGGGACGCGGCCGCCGACGCGCGCCGGGCACGTCCCGGACGACCCGGCGACGTTCGTGGGACGCGGCGCCGACCTCGACGTGGTCCTCAAGCGGCTCGACCGCTCCCGGCTGGTGACCATCACCGGGCCGGGCGGGGCGGGCAAGACGCGGCTGGCGCAGCGGGCGGCGCACGCCGCCGCGCTCGACCACGCCGACGGCGCGCGGTGGGTGGAGCTGTCCGACGTCACCGACGCCTCGCTGATACCGCGGGCGATCCTGTCCACCCTGGACATACCGCCGGAACCGGCCCGCCCGCCGCGCGAGCAGCTGATGGACGCGCTGGCCAAGCGGTATTTACTGATCATCCTGGACAACTGCGAGCATCTCGCCGTCGAGTGCGCCAAGCTCGTCCGCGACATCCTCACGTCCACCACCACCGTCTCGATCCTGGCCACCAGCCGCCGCGCGCTGGCGCTGCCCGAGGAGCACCTGTGCCCCATCGGGCCGCTGCCGATGAGCCAGGCCGTGGCGTTGCTGATCGAGCGGGCGCGCGCGGTCCTGCCCGGCTTCTCCCCCACCGAGGCCGATCTGGAGATCGCCGAGCTGCTCTGCCACCGTCTCGACGGGCTGCCGCTGGCCATCGAGTTCGCCGCCCGCAGGCTGCGGACGTTCACGCTGGCGCAGCTGTGCGAGTTCCTGGACGCCCCGTCGAGCCTGCTGCGCGACGACTCCGGCGTCCGGCACCGGCGGCAGGCCTCGGTGCGCGCGACCCTGGAATGGAGCCACGACCTGTGCTCGCCCGAGGCGCAGCGGCTGTGGCGGGACCTGTCGGTCTACCTCGGCGGCGCGCCGCTGGCCGCCGTCCAGTCCACCGCCGGGCCCGAGGCGCTGGGCGCGGTCTCCGAGCTGGTCGACCAGTCGGTCCTGGTCAGCGCCGGACGGCGGCTGCGGATGCTGGAGTCGGTGCGCGAGTACGGCCTGTGGCGGCTGTCGTCCTCGGGGAAGCTGCGCTGCGCGCGCGACCGGCACCTGGGCTGGTGCCTGGACTACGCCGAGAACGCCGACGCCGCCTGGTACGGGCCGGGTCAGCTGGAGGTCCTCAACCGCATCCGCGAGGAGATGCCGAACCTGCGCGCGGCCATGGACCATGGCCTGTCCTCCGGCGGGGACGCGGCGGTGCGCGGCCTGCGCATCGCGGTGTCGCTGTGGTGGTACTGGCTGGCCTCCGGACTCATCGACGAGGGCCGCGACTGGCTGGAGCGGTCGCTGAAGGTGTGCGGGGACGCCCCCGAGAGCGTCGACGCGCTCTGGGCGTGCGGGTACGTCTCGGTGCTGCTCGGCGAGATCGGCCGCACCCGCGAGCTCTGCGACGAGGCCGCCGCCTCGGGCGCGCCGAAGGCGCTGGCCTGGTCGGCGCTGATCCGCGGCCTCACCGAGCTGGTCTCGGGGACGCTGGAGCAGGCCGTGGAGCTCACCGCCGACGCCCTGTCGCGCTTCCGCGCGCTCGGCGACGCCCAGGGCGTCCAGCACGCGCTGTCGCAGTTGGGCATCACCCGGGCGATGGGCGGCGACCAGGCCGCGGCGGTGTCCAGCGTCGAGGAGGGCCGCCGGATAGCCGCCGCGCACGGCGAGCGCTGGCACCGCGCGTACCTGCTGTGGACGCAGGGCTGGCTGCGGGTGATGGGCGACGATCCGCGGACGGCGCTGCCGCTGCTGCGGGAGTCGCTGCGGATACAGGAGGATTTCGCAGACCGGCGCGCCATCGCGGCGAACCTGGAGGCCCTGGGCTGGGTGGCCGCCGCCGTGGGCGACGACCACCGGGCGGCGATCCTGCTGGGCCGGGCGCACTGGCACTGGTCGGACGTGGAGGCCCGGCTGTTCGGTTTCGCGGTGCTGACCGCCCACGCCGAGCGGCATGACGCCGCCCTGCGCGAGCGGATGCCGGCGGGGGAGTTCGAGGAGGCCTACCGGCGCGGGTCCATGTTGTCCACGGTGGACACCTGGGCGGTGGTGGACGGCTTCTAGCTAGCCGACCCCGGTGAGCTCGGCGGACAGCGTCCACAGCCGCCGGGCCTGCTCGGGGTCGAGGGCGTAGTCGTGCCCGTTCTCGGAGACGTCGCAGTCCTCCAGGTACAGCCCGCCCAGGCCGTCCAGCCGCGGGGACGTGGCCGCCCAGGTCTGGGTGGCCGCGCCCTGCTCGGGGGTCTTGAAGTCGGGGACGGCCCGGCCGGACTCGTCGACCCAGCCGCGCTCGTCGAGTTCCTCGCGGGTCATGTGCCGCTGGAGGTTGGTCATGATCGGCCCGGGATGCAGGCTGAAGGCGCGGACGCCCTCGTCGCGGCCGCGCCGGTCGAGCTCGACGGCGAAGAGGATGTTGGCCGTCTTGGCCTGCCCGTAGGCGAGCCAGCGGTCGTAGCCGGTGGTGAACTGGATGTCGTCCCAGCGGATGCCCGACAGCCGGTGCCCGGCGGAGGACACCGCGACCACGCGCGCGCCGCCGTCGGCGAGCACCGGCCACAGCATGTTGGTGAGGGTGTAGTGGCCGAGGTGGTTGGTGGCGAACTGGGCCTCCCAGCCGGGTCCGACGCGGGTCTCGGGGCTGGCCATGATGCCGGCGTTGTTGATGAGGATGTCGACGGGCCGGTCGAGGTGGCGTCCGGCGAAGGCACGGACGCTGTCCAGGTCCCCGAGGTCGAGCGTGTCGACCTCGGCGAGCCCGGCGAGGGCCTCGGCGGCCGCCTCGGGGCGGCGGGCGGGCACGAGGACCTCGGCACCGGCCTTGGTGAGGGCCTTGACGGTCTCCAGGCCGAGGCCGGAGTAGCCGCCGGTGACGATCGCGTACTTACCGGACAGGTCGATGCCGGACAGGACGTCGTCGGCGGTGGTGCGGTATCCGAAGCCCGAGTCGATTCTCTTCTGCGTCATACCCGCGACCGTACGACCTAGAGTGGACTCTAGGTCAAGCCGACCACGCCGGGCGTTTGGGATCGTCGGCGCGGATGACCACATCGGCGGCGTCGTGCGGAGCGTACTCCTCGCGGTAGCGGCGGAACGCGTCCAGCTGCCAGTGCTCGGCCTCGGGCGTCCGGCGCAGGAAGGCCGCGTCGGACAGCTGCACGTGGACGGTCAGGTCGAACGGGAACCAGTGCTTCAGCAGCGCCGGGCCGTGCACGATGACGATCGTGCCGGGTTCCAGCGCGACGTAGGGCGAGCGCGTGGCGCGGTTGGTGACGGGGTCGAGCAGGTCGGGCAGGACCTCGCCGGAGCCGGTCTTGAGCAGCGGGTTGAAGACCTCGCGGAACAGCGCGGCGTCGTCGGTCCACAGGTCGAGGTAGGCGTCCGGGTCGCGTTTGCCGTATTCGAAGCGGATGGACGCCGAGCGCAGGAACCCGCGGGTGGGGACGATGAAGGCCGCGTGGCCCAGGGGGCGCAGTTCGGCGGCGATGGCGGCGGCCAGCTCGCCGGGCGCGGCGGCGTCCGGGGAGTCGATGCCGAGGCTGAGGTAGGCGGCGTCGTCGGCGAGGGGATGGTCGACGAGGCGCGCGGCGAGGCCGGCGGCGACGCGGGGCCAGGTGGTGGGGCGCACTGGGGGATTGTGCCTCAACGCGGGCGGGTATTCGCCGGGCATGGACGAGCTGATCGATCTCGAAGAACGCGGCTGGCGCGCGCTGGCCACCGAGGGGGCCGCCGAGCGCTTCTACCATGAGGTCCTCGACGACGAGCCGCTCATGCTGCTGCCGGGCGGGCTACGGATCGCCGACCGGGAGGAGATGGTGCGGCTGATGAGCAGGACGCCGTGGGAGGCGTACCGGCTGTCGGAGCCGACGGTGACCCGGCCGTCGAACGACGTCGGGGTGGTGGATTACGTCGCGCACGCCGTCCGTGAGGGCGGCGCGTACGCGGCTCTGGTGAGCAGCCACTACGTCCGGCGCGGGGATGGGTGGCGGCTCTACTTCCACCAGCAGACACCGCGCTGAGCGCCCGGGACGTGCCAGACTCTCCCCCATGGACGAGTTCACCCTGGACGAGGCTCGCGCGCTGATGCCGGAGCTGCGGGAGCGGGCGGCGATCATCGTCCGGTTGCGGGCGGACCTGGCGGAGCTGTCGCACGCGCTGCGGGTGGGGCGCTCGGGTGGCGGGGGCGTGGCCGAGGCGAAGGCCCTGGAGGCGCACCTGGAGGAGGCCCTGTCGTGGTTCGGGGCGCGCGGCATCGAGGTGAAGGGGATCGCGCCGCTGCTGCTGGACTTCCCGGCGCGGCTGGACGGGGAGAGCGTCCGGCTGTGCTGGCTGGAGGGCGACGTGCAGCTGGCCTGGTATCACCGCACCGATCTGGGTTTCCCGGGTCGCCGGCCGCTGCCGAACTGATGGACTTCACCTACGGCCCGCAGGGCGTCACGAACGCGCCCGATCCTCCGGCGCGGATGCGGGCGCTGCGGTTCGAGACGGTCCTGGACGTGCCCTTCAAGGCCGCCCGGGAAGCGTTGTTCGCGTGGGGCGCGCACCGGGCGCTGCGGCACAAGGTCACCGGGCCGGTGGCGGTCGGGGCCGAGATCACGCAGTACTTCGGGCCGTTCCGGGCGCCGTGCCGGGTGGTGTGGGTGAAGAACGGCCCGCGGGCGGCGGGTTTCGCCTACGGGACCCTGGAGGGGCATCCGGAGATCGGTGAGGAGTCCTTCTTCGTGCGCGAGACCCCGGACGGCTGCACGCGCTTCTCGATCAACGCGTACAGCCGCCCGGGCCGGTGGTACGTGCGGTGGGGCTCGCCGGTGGCGCGCTTCGTCCAGAAGCGGATCACGCGGAAGTACGCGCGGAGCCTGCTGGCGGCGGCCCGGGAGCTCTAGACCTCGGTGAGCTTCTCGAAGAAGAACTCGTGCTTGAGGAACGAGGTCCGGTACTCGTCACCGGGGTGCGGCGGGATCAGCTGGGACGCCTGGAACAGCCGCCACCCGTCCAGCAGCGCGGCCACGCCCGTCTCGTAGGGCGGCTCGTCGCCGTCACCGGCGGCGGGTTTCGTGCGGCCGGTGCCGTCGTAGCGGGACCAGGCGATGACCTCGGCGTCCAGCGCGGACGTGGCCAGGTACAGGACCAGGACCTCTTGGCGAATCACCATCGGCTCCTTTTAGCGGACGGGCAGCACGCGCTGCGGGCGGTTGGACACGCGGGTCGACCAGTAGTCCAGGTCGAAGGCGGGATCGCCGGTGAGGGCGGCCCACAGGCGCGAGCGGTTCAGGTACTCGATGCGCCCGGAGGCGTTCTCGTACCAGGGGAAGCGCGTGCGCAGCTCGGCGAGGACCTCGGGGGCGGCCAGGTCCTCGGTGTTCCACAGGAGACGCTGCTTCACCGTCGGGTTGAAGCGGATCTTGAACATGTAGCGGGTGATGTCGGAGTCGTTGCGGCGGCCGCCGTGCCAGATGCCGTGGTGCAGGAACTGGACGGTCCCCGCCGGGCACACCAGGCGGGTCTGGCCGCGCACGTTCTGGTAGCGGCCGGTGTCGGTCTCGTTGATGCGCCGCAGATGCGAGCCCGGCACCGAGAGGGTGCCGCCCATGTCGAGGGTGACGTCCTGCGGGTAGTACATGAGCTGGACGTCGAAGGCGTCCTCGCGGGTGTCGATGATGGCGTCGGCGTGCAGCGGCTGCGCCTCGCCGTTGCGGGCGTGGCGGATGTGCACCGCGTGGTGGTCGATGAGCGGGTCCGGCCCGACGAGGCTGTGGACGGCCCCGGCGATCTCCGGCAGCTCCAGCAGCTCGCGCACGAAGGAGCCGGGCGGGTACGCCTCGTCCACGGTCGCGCCGTCGCGGGCGTGCGGGACCCCGGCGTCGAAGACGGAGATCGCGCGCTCGTTCATCGCGGCGGGGACGACGGCGTCCATGCGGTGCGAGCCGTGCGCGACGAACCGCGCCATCTGCGCCGAGGTGAGCAGGTGCCGTCTTTCCGGCCCCGGGCCTTGGGAGGTCATGGTTTCTCTCCTAGTGGTCGCTTCCCCACAAGGCTAGGAAGATCATGCGCGTATTACGTGGGCTCGATCAGGCATTACTGGTAGATTTTCACCATGGTCGAGCTGGCTCTGGACGCCCCGGTCACCCTGGTCAACCTCGGCGTCGGCCTCCACGGCACCGGCGGGCGGCGCGTGGACCGCTTCCGGCTGCCCGAGCTGTGGCAGCTGCACCTCTACCGCTACCGCGCCGACCTCACCGTCGACGGCGAACGCCACGCCATCGAACCCGGCCGCGTCAGCCTCATCCCCGCCGGAGCGACCTCCCAGTACATCTACAAGGGACCCTCGGAGCACCTTTACGTCCATTTTCGTCCCGGCCGCTCCGGGCGCCGCGTCCAGGTCCCCGTCATGCAGGACGCCGGCGCCGACGCGCCCGTGCTGACCAGCCTGCTGTCCTCGGCGATCACCGCGTTCCCCGAGGACCCCGCCCGCGCCCGCGCCGAGGTGTGGGCCGCGCTGCACCGCGTCGCCGCGCTCTCCGCGCGTCCCGACCACCGCCACCCCGCCCTGTCGGCGGCGATGGCGCACATCGAATCCCGCCTCGCCGAACCCCTCGCCGTCCCCGAGATCGCCCGCGCCGTCGGCGTCAGCCACAACCACCTCACCCGCCTCTTCCGTGCGGAGACCGGCGACACCGTCGTCGGCTACGTCCGGCGGCGGCGCATGGCCCGCGCCCGGCACCTGCTGCGCGAATCGACCCTGCCGATACCGGCGGTCGCCGAAGCGGTCGGCGTCGGCGACCTCCAGTCGTTCAACAAGGTGTGCCGCCGCGAGCTGGGGGCATCGCCGCGGGGGGTGCGGCGGGGGGAGTGAGTCCGCTCGTCGCCGACCACCGCCCTCGCGCGGAAGGTGTGGAAGGCGCCGGTGAGGTCGTGCCACTGGCTTTCGCCCATGCCGACGACCGAGCCGTGGGAAGCGATGCCGGCGTTGGCGACGAGGATGTCGATGCGGCCGAACTCGGCGACGGCTCGGGCGGCGGCGGCGCGCATTTGGGCAGGGTCGCGGACGTCGGCTTCCAGGGTGAGGAGGGGCGGCCGGTGGATTCGGTCATTGCTTTGGTTTCGGCTGGGTCGGAGGGGGTGGTGGTGCTTGCGCTGGCAGGTCGGTGATGACGATGTTGGCGCGTTCGCGGGCGAGGGTTAGGGGGTGGGTGCGGGCTTGACCTCGGGCTCCGGCGGGGATGAGGGCGGTTTTGCCGGTGAGGTTTTGGGGTGGGGTGGGGTGGGCATGGTGGGGGCTTTCGGGTGGGTGGGTTGGTGGGTTCGGGGTTACCCATGTGGGGAGTGGGGGTGGGTTTTTGGGTTTTGGGGGCCCGCACCACCCCGGGCCGCACCACCCCGGCCCGCACCACCCCGGCCCGCACCAGCCCAGGCCGCACCGGCCTTCTCCCGCCTCTCCGTCTTGGCCCGGCCCTTCCATCCCTCTGTGGTCGTGTCGGTTGCCGGCCGCGGATCTCCCGTCGTTCGGCCTCGGCGACGGTGAACGAGGAACCCGGGGGTGTCAAGACGGTAGAGCGTGTCTTGACACCCCCAGAACCCTCGTTCCAAACACCCGTCAGGCCGCACGCCGAAAGATCCAGCTCTCTTCGGGAAAGGTTGTGCGGGGCCTGGTCTGTCGTGACGGGCAGGTTTGCAGGCTGCGGGTCAGGTCAAGAGCCCTACCCTGCTGCGCATCGCACCCGGCTTGACACATCGTCCCCGGTTCTCGTCTCGGGCGGGCTTCACCCATCGCCGCGTGGGTGGCCCGGCTCTTGCCTTCGTCTCGCGCTTGCTGCACTTCAGGTGCACGTCGCGCCCGGCTCTTGTCTTGTCTTGTCTTCGTCTTTCGCCGTCTCTTGGATGCAGAACACCCGCCCCGGTGTCCACCGACCGGGGCGGGTGTTCGTCTCTACGCCCTGAAGCGAAGTCTCTTCTCTTGCTCTTCTTGCTCTTCTTGCTCGTCTGGCTCTTCCCGCTCTTCCTAGAACTCGTCCTCGGGGAGGTCCATCGCCGTGTAGGTCGCGGCTTCCATGATCTTCTTGTCCGCGACCAGCCTTGGCAGGACTTCCGCCGCGAAGAACTTCGCGGTGGCGACCTTGCCGCGGTAGAACGGTTCGTCGCGGCCGTCGGCGATGGCCTTGAGGGCCACTTCGGCCTGGCGGGCCAGGAGCCACGACACCATCAGGTCGCCCACTGCCAGGAGGAGGCGGCGGGAGTGGAGGCCGACCTTGTAGAGCGCCTTGGGCTCTTCGCCCTGCGAGGCGCCGAGGTAGCCGCCGAGGACACCGAGCATGCCCTGCACGGTCTCCAGGCCCTTGCCGATGGAGGCGCGGACCTGGGTGAGGTCTTCGTGTCCTTCTGCGTCGGTCAGGAACGTCTGGATCTCGCCGGCGACCTTCATGAGGGCGAAGCCCTGGTCCTTGACGATCTTGCGGAACAGGAAGTCCAGGGACTGGATCGCGGTGGTGCCCTCGTAGAGGGTGTCGATCTTGGAGTCGCGGACGTACTGCTCCAGCGGGTAGTCCTGCAGGAAGCCGGAGCCGCCGAAGATCTGCAGGGACTCCGAGCTCAGGAGCTCGTAGGCGCGCTCCGAGCCGCAGCCCTTCACGATCGGCAGCAGCAGGTCGTTGACGCGCTGGGCTTCCTTGGCCGTCTCGGCGTCTCCCGCGGCTTCGGCCATGCGGAGGCGGTCCTGCCAGACGGCCGTGTAGGTCGTGAGGGCGCGGAGGCCTTCGGCGTAGGACTTCTGCATCAGCAGCGAGCGGCGGACGTCGGGGTGCTTCATGATCGACACGCGGGGGGCGTCCTTGGACGGCGTCAGCATGTCGGCGCCCTGCACGCGCTGCTTGGCGTACTCCAGGGCGTTCAGGTAGCCCGTCGAGAGGGTCGCGATGGCTTTCGTGCCGACCATCATGCGGGCGTACTCGATGATGAGGAACATCTGCCGGATGCCCTCGTGCTTCTCGCCCATCAGCCAACCCTTGGCGGGGCGATCCTCACCGAAGGTGAGCTCGGCGGTCGTGGAGACCTTCAGGCCCATCTTGTGCTCGATGTTGGTGGCGTAGACGCCGTTGCGCTCGCCGAGCTCGCCGGTGGCGGGGTCGAAGTGGAACTTCGGGACCACGAACAGCGAGAGGCCCTTGGTGCCGGCGCCGCCGGCGCCCTCGACGCCCACGGGGCGGGCGAGGACGTAGTGGACGATGTTCTCGGTCAGGTCGTGCTCACCGGAGGTGATGAAGCGCTTGACGCCCTCAAGGTGCCACGAGCCGTCCGGCTGGAGGTAGGCCTTGGTGCGGCCGGCGCCGACGTCGGAGCCCGCGTCGGGCTCGGTGAGGACCATGGTGGCGCCCCACTTCTTGTCGGCGAACAGCTTCGCCCATTCCTTCTGCTCGGCGGTGCCCTCGTGGTGGAGGGTGTGGGCGAAGGACGGGCCGCACGCGTAGATCCATGCGGCCGGGTTCGCGCCGAGGACCAGCTCGGCCAGCGACCACCACAGGGCGCGCGGCGCCCAGGTTCCGCCCAGCTCCGGGGGTACGTCCAGGCGCCAGTACTCGCCGGCCATGAGGGTCTCGTAGGCCTTGCGGAACGCCTCGGGCATGGCCACGGAGTTGGTCGCCGGGTCGAAGACCGGCGGATTGCGGTCGCCGTCGGCGAAGCTCTCGGCGAGGTCCTCGCGGGCCATGCGCTCGACCTCGCGCAGGATGTCCCGGGCGGTCTCCGCGTCGACGTCGGCGTACAGGTCTCGGCCCATCAGCTCATGGGCGCCGAAGACCTCGAACAGGTTGAACTCGATGTCTCGGAGATTGCTCTTGTAGTGGGACATCCTCGGCCTCCTACTCGTCAGTAGACCCAGGATATTACCCGCGAGTAACCATCGGCAAGCACCGGACGTGCCAACACTGCCGAGTGACCGGGTTAAGCGTGTCGGGTAACCGACTCATCGAGCGACGTCACCGAAAAGTGAAGGGTTCGTTCTATTCGGTGAACCGCGCACCCCATGGCCCTTGGGGGGCGGACCACCCGGGACGGAGAGAGACATGGCGGACCTGCGCACGTTAATCGCGAAGCTCGCCTCCCGTTTTGGCTACACGGGCCGCCACCGCGCGGCCGCCGTGGAGGCGCGGCGAGAACTGTCCGGCACGCCCTACGTGCCGATGGACGACCTGTTGTCCACGGAGTAGGCGCGCCGAACGTCGGACTGGGGAAGGTCCGGCGAGTCCGGGCTGACCGTTATCGACCCGAGAGGGCACGAAGAAGACGGAATGCCCGGCGGGGCCCTATCGACCCGAGAGGGACGAGGGGCCCGCAGCAGGGGGAACGGCGGGGGAATTGGGCCCGGGCGGCGTGGGGATGTCGCCCGGGCCCACCGCCATGGAGCCGTCCGAGCCGCGGCCCCGCTCGGCGACCGCCCAGCTCGGGGTGGCCTCCTCGGCTCCGGCGCGGGGGCCGGTGTACTCGACCAGGACCAGCGCGATGTCGTCGTCCAGGGGGCCGCCGACCCATTCGCGCAGCGCCGACTCCAGCGAGCGCAGGCCGTCCACCACGGAGCCGTGCCCGAGCAGGCCCCAGGCGCGTTCGGCGATGGGGAAGAACTCCCCGGCGCGGCGGGCCTCGGTCAGGCCGTCGGTGTAGAGGAGCAGGCGGTCACCGGGTTCGAGCCGGTGCGAGCGCAGCGAGACCACGGGCATGAACCCCAGGGGCGGGGCGGCCGAGGGTGGTTCGAGGAGCTGGACGCGTCCGTCGCGCAGCAGCATGGGCGGCGGGTGGCCGCAGTTGACGATGGTGAGGGAGCCGCCGCGCTCTTCGAGGAGGGCGGCGGTCACGAAGTCCTCGTCGCCGACCGAGCGCGCCACGGCCCGGTCGAGGTCGGCGACGATGGCGCGCAGGTCGGCGCGTTCGAAGGCGACGTGCCGGTAGGAGCCCAGGACGGTGGAGGCGAGGCGGACGGCGTCGAGGCCGTTGCCGCGCACGTCCCCGATGATCATGCGGGCGCCGTAGGGGGTGTCGAGGACCTCGTAGAGGTCGCCGCCGATGTCGGCGGCGGTGGACGCCGAGACGTAGCGCGCGGCCAGGTTGAGGTGGCCGATCTGCGGTCCGAGGGGTCTCAGGACCGCCTCCTGGGCGACCGAGGCGAGCCGGGAGAGGGTGTTCATCCGGTCGAGCTGGCGCTGGCGCGCCACCGCGGTGGCCATGGCGATGCCGGTGGCGACGACGATGGCGGCGATGTCGGTGGCCTCGCCGAGGGCGACGTTGTTGGCGCCGAAGGAGGTGACGCCGACGCCGAAGAGGGTGCAGCCGAGGCCGATGAGGCCCACCGAGCGCCAGCCGGCGAAGGCGGCGGCCACGAACGGGGGCGTGGCGAGGAGCCCGACGACTCGCGGTTCGGCGCCGTCGGCGAGTTCCACGGCTGCGATGAGGGCGAGCAGCACGATGGCCGCGCCGATGCCGGCCCGCGCGTCGGGGCGGGTCCAGGCGGCGCGGGTGCGAGCGGCACGGCTGGCTCGGGCCATCACGGGATGAGCTTTCGGTCTGGCGGGCCGCCCGGGGGCGCCCATATGCGGACAATCATGATCGTCGCTGTTCAGCATGACGGGCGCCGGGGCTCATGGGCACCCCTTTCCGGTCGCCGCTTCGGGCCTAAAGGCCAGTCCGTACGGATGATGCGTGAGCTGTGCGGATGATGGTCGGAGAACCCCTTGGCGGTCCGGTCGGAGGCGTGTCAGTGTTTCGGGCATGACCGCAGTCGAATTCCGTCTCGAACCCTATGACGGCGAGGCCGCCCAGCTGCTGATCGCCGAGGTGCAGGCCGAGTATGTCGTCCGTTACGGCGGCCCGGACGAGACCGTCCTGGCGGCTTCGGACTTCGAGGCTCCGCGTGGGGCCTTTTTCGTGGCCTACGCCGATGGGGCGCCGGTGGCGACGGGCGCGTGGCGCGGGCACGGGGCGGCGGACGCGGAGATGAAGCGGCTGTACGTGCGTCCGTCGGCGCGGGGGCTGGGGCTGGCGCGGCGGATGGTGTCGATCCTGGAGGAGTCGGCGCGGCGGCAGGGCCGGGCGCGGATGATCCTGGAGACGGGGATCCACCAGCCGGAGGCGATCGCGCTGTACACGTCGCTGGGGTACGCGCCGGTGACGCCGTTCGGGTTGTACGCGGGTGAGAAGAACGCCCGGCACTTCGGTCGTGAGCTGGGGCGGGAGCTTCAGGAGAGCAACTGAGGGGTGGGGGCGGTGGTGCGCGGGTGACGCGTGTCCGTCCCCGTCCGTCCCCGAATGGCGGTAGCCTCGCCCGAATGAGCGACCATGCCGCCCACGAAGCCATCCCGGATCGCCGGATCTCCCTCGACATGCCCGCCGATCTGGAGGCGGGCGTGTACGCGAACTTCGTGGCCATCTGGCACGACGCGGAGTCCTTCACCCTCGATTTCGCCACCACCACGCGGCCGCCGCAGCCGGCGGAGGACCCGAACACCGGTGAGCGGTTCCTGAACACCCCGGCGAAGGTGGTGGCGCGGGTGAAGATCCCGCCGTCGCAGGTCTTCGAGATCATGAAGGCCCTGGAGCGGCAGCTGAGCGCGTGGGAGTCGGAGACCGGGAAGGCCTCTCGGGAGTAGCTAGCGCTGGTAGACGTCGGGGACGCCGTCGCCGTCCTCGTCGGCCTCTTCCTCCTCGCACAGCCGCGAGTAGTGGCGGTTGCGGCGTTTGAGCAGGACGGTGGCCAGCAGCGCGGCGATGAGCGAGCCGATCAGGACGGCGGCCTTGACGCTCTCGGTGAGGGCGGGGTCGGTGAAGGCCAGTTCGGTGATCAGCAGCGACACGGTGAAGCCGATCCCGGCCAGGACGGCGATGGAGAACACGTCGCGCCAGGCGAGGTCGGGGTTGAGGCTCAGGCGGGTGAAGCGGGCGACGAGGTAGGTCCCGGCGAAGATGCCGATGGTCTTGCCGACGACGAGCCCGAGGACCACGCCGAGCGGTTCGGGTTCGGTGAAGACCCCGGCGAGGGCGGTCCCGGACACGCTCACCCCGGCCGAGAACAGCGCGAAGAGGGGGACGGCGACGCCGGCCGACAGCGGGCGGACGGCGTGCTCGACCTGCTCGCCGGGCGATTCCTCCTCCCCGGGGTTGGGGCGTGCGCGCAGCAGCAGGCCCATCGCGACACCGGCGACGGTGGCGTGGACGCCGGAGGTGAGCATCAGTCCCCAGATGACCAGCCCGAGCGGGATGTAGAGGTACCAGCCGCGCACCCGGAAGCGCTGGAGCAGCCAGAACACGACGAGCCCGGCGACGGCTCCGGCGAGCGCGAGCAGGTCCAGGCTCGCGGTGTAGAAGATCGCGATGACGAGGATGGCGCACAGGTCGTCGACGACGGCGAGGGTGAGCAGGAACGCGCGGACGGCGGCGGGCAGGTGCGTGCCGATGACGGCGAGGACGGCCAGCGCGAAGGCGATGTCGGTGGCGATGGGGACGGCCCAGCCGCTCAAATCGCCACCCTGGGTCCCGGCGACGACGGTGAAGATCAGCGCGGGGAGGGCGATGCCGCAGACGGCGGCGACGACGGGGACGGCCGCGGCGGCGGGGCGGCGCAGTTCGCCGACGACGAGTTCGCGTTTGAGTTCGATGCCGGCGACGAGGAAGAAGAGGGTGAGCAGCCCGTCGGAGGCCCAGTGCCCGATGGACAGGTCGAAGGCGCCGAAGCCGAGGTGGAAGTCGCGGACGGACGCGTAACCGTCGCCCCATGGGGAGTTCGCCCAGACGAGGGCGAGGACGGCGGCGATGAGCAGGACGATGCCGCCGACGGTTTCGGTGCGCAGGGCGCGGGTGACGGCGTTGCGTTCGGGGAGGGGCAGCAGGCCGAGGAGGCCGCCGCGCTGCGGGGCGGTCATGAGGGGCTCCGAGGGGTCGGTGGTTGGCCGCCGACCAGACTTCCCGGCACTCCCCGGACACGCGTGTTGACGCGCCGTTGACACCACCCTATATGCACGTCGACATTGTCGTGCCGGGTGATCATGCGGCGCAGGCGAATCGCGGACAGCGAGGCGGCCCGCCGCGGTGTCGCGGCGGGCCGTGCCCGGGTGTTCCGTGGTGTCCCTAGAGGCCGACGATGGCCTTGAGGGCCTCGTGGTGGGCGTGGTAGGCCGCCCGGCCCTCCTTGGTCAGCGACAGCCAGACGCGCTGCCTGGTCTCGCGGACCGCCTTGCGCTGTTCGACGTATCCGGCCTCCATCAGCACCGTCACGTGCTTGCTGAGGACCGAGGCGGAGACCCCGAGCTGTTCCTGGATCATCGCGAACTCGGCTTCGGCGGCGGTGTCGAGCAGGGCGCAGATGCGCAGCCGGTTGGGGGCGTGGATGGTGGCGTTGAACCCGTCCATGGGGTCGGTCTCGACGGTGCTCATGCCGACTTCCGGTGGAGGCGCGTGAAGACGATGTGGGAGGCGATGGAGGCGGCGGCGCCGATGCCCGAGGCCACGAACAGCCAGATCGGCTGGCCGGTGTAGCGGAAGACGTAGCCGGATCCGATGAGGACGGCGGCCAGGCCGAGGAACCCGGGGATCGTGACGGCCTTGGGCAGGACGTTCCAGCGCAGCGCCACGCCGGTCTTGGCCTGCCAGCTCTTGCTGGCCACCGCCAGCAGCGCGCAGAAGGTGGTCTCGGAGGCCAGTAGCACGCCCAGCCAGACGCCCTTCGACATCAGCCACTCCGGTTCGGCCAGGACGCCGCCGATGGCGATCGGCAGGATCACGAACATCGCGGTGATGACCACGGTGAACCAGACCGGCCAGGGCGTGGCCGCCACGGCGGTGACGGAGGTGCGGATCTGGGCGGCCTCGGCGAGCGCGGCCCGGGCCTGCTCGGGAGTGGGGCGGGCCGAAGGGGCGTTGGTTTCCATGATGGAAACTCTAAGGCAGAGTTTCCGGGTTGGCAAGTGTCGAGTTTCCGGAAAGGAAATTCGAGGGTGTCCGGGGCCGTGCGACACCGCTCGGCAAGCGCGGTGAGCTGCGGGGACGCGTCCCGATGAGAGCCGGGCCACAGTCGCGCGGGCATGCGCCGGACGGCCTCGATCCCGGTGGGAAGCCGCTCCGCGACCACCGTCACGCCTGGATCGGATGACGCCTCCGGCACGCGAAGTGCCGCGGCCACCGGGCCGCGAAGGCGGCGAGCGGCCGGATGAGCCGGGGTGGGACGGCCGTCGGCCCCTTCGGCGGCCGTCCCCGGGCGGCGGCGGGCTAGAAGCTCCCGGCCATCTGCCGCACCGCCACGTTCATGCGGTTCCACACGTTGATCGCCGCGATCGAGGTGACCAGTCCCTGGAGCTGCTTCTCGTCGAAGTGCTTCGCGGCCTCGTCCCAGACCGCGTCGGTGACGCCCTCGGGGCGGTCGGCGATGCGGGTCAGCTCCTCGCCGAGGGCGAGCGCGGCGCGCTCGGCGCCGGTGAACAGCGGGGACTCGCGCCAGGCGGCGACGGCGAAGAGGCGCTCGGGGGTCTCGCCGAGCTTGAGGGCGATCTTGGGGTGCAGGTCGACGCAGGCGCCGCAGCCGTTGATCTGGGAGGCGCGCAGGCTGACCAGCTCGGCGAGCTTGGGGTCGACGCCGGCGTCGGTGACGGCCTTGCCGATGGCCTGGAGGCCCTTCATGACGTCGGGCAGGCCGAAGGCGGGGTGCGTGATGCGGGACATCTCGGTGGTCCTCTCTCGTTGCGACACCTCCTTGACGGCCGTGGACGGGTGGATGTGACCGTTGTGGGCGGGGTCACGCCGACTCGGCGTGTTCCCGGTAGGCGCGCAGGATGAGGGGCCAGTCGCCGAACTTGGGCCGGTCGGCGAGGTTGCCCTCGCGCCAGCCCTCGTGGAAGTGCTCGACGAGGGTGCCCTCGCCCTCGGGGGTGAAGCGGACGCGGACGACGGTGGGCGTGCCGGGGTCCTGGGCGAGGGTGGAGGTGTGGGCGAGCGTGGACGGCGGGTCCCACGTGACGACCTCGCCCCAGGTGTAGGCGAGGCCGTCGGTGTGGGTGCTGGTGACCGCGCCGCCGACGCGGGGTTCGAGGACGACGGACTCCAGCGTGGCGGGGTCGGCGGAGTAGCGCGCGGGCCACCACGCGCCGAGGTCGGCGTAGGAGTAGAAGGCCCGCGTGGGCGAGCAGCGCAGGCTCAGGCGGTTGACGATGTCCATGCCGTGATGCTCGCAGCGGGCTGTGTCAGAAAGTCAGGAACCGGCGCCCTGGTAGTTGCGCAGCTGCGAGCGCCAGAACAGGTATCCCCCGGTGGCGATCAGCAACCCGAGGCCGGGCGCGGCGTACCCGGCCCAGTCCGGCAGTGGGAGCCCGGAGTCGCGGCCGAGGAGCGCGCACGTCGGCAGGTAGGCCACGAAGGCCACCGGCAGGACGCTGAGGGCGATCTGGCCGGGCACGGAGAAGATCTTCGCGGGGTAGTTGCCGTAGAGGTTGAAGATGGTGTCGACGGTGAAGCGCATCTCGCTGGTGCCCAGGGTGCGGAAGGAGATCGCGGCCAGGCCGAGCTGGAAGCCGCCCTCGATCATGCCGCCGCCCAGGATCGCCAGGACGAGGAACGCCAGCCGGGCGGGCGTCCAGTCCACGTCGGCGCGGGAGGCGGCCACGGCCAGCAGGATCAGCCCGGCGGCCAGGTCGCCGAAGACGTTGAGGCGCACCCGGCCGGTCAGCAGCTGCACGAGCGGGTTGACGGGACGCACGAGGTAGCGGTCGATGAGGCCCTCGCGGACCTGGTGCTCGATCTCCATGAGCTGGTTGAGCGGCACCGCCCAGGCGGCGTGCGCGGTCAGCCGCAGGCCGTACATGAGGGCGACGTCGCTCATGGTCCAGCCGGCGACTTCGCCGAAGCGGTTGAGGATGACCCACAGGCCGATCAGCCCGACGGTCTGGAAGGCCGCCCCGGCGGCCATGTTCGAGAAGATGTTGGCCCGGTACTGGGCGGTGGCGCGGAAGGCGCCGCCGAGCAGGATCAGCCCGGCCCGCAGCTGCCAGAGCATTCAGCCTCCCTGGACCACGACGCGGTGGACGGCGCGCCGCCACACCAGCACGACCAGCCCGGCCAGCACGGCCGCCCACAGGGCCTGGACGCCGATCGCCGACCACATCGCCGATCCCGACAGCCGTCCGATGTAGATGGACACCGGCGTGTAGACCACCGCCTGCCACGGCAGCCAGGACAGCAGCCCGCCCAGCCAGGAAGGCATGACCCACAGCGGCACCAGCGCGCCGGACAGCAGGCCGGAGAGCACGAAGTACAGGAACATCGTCCCGTCGGTCTCCAGGGTCCAGAAGGCGGTGGCCGCCAGCAGCAGACCCAGGCAGCAGTTCACCGCCCAGCCCAGGGCCGTGGACAGCAGGAACGCGCCCGGCGCGGCGGGCGCCGAGACGCCCACGGCGAGCATCGCGACCAGGCCCACCAGCACGATCATCGGCACCTTCATCACCAGCTGCGCGGCCTGCCCGCACACCTGCTGCTGGAGCAGCCCGACCGGGCGGGCCAGGTCGGCGCCGACCTTGCCGTCGCGGATGCGCTCGGTGAGCCAGTCGACGGTGTCGTCGTTGTTCAGCAGGGCCTGGAGCGCGGCGATCGAGGCGTAGGTGGTCATCACCGCGAGCGGGACGCCGTCCACGACGGGACGCCCGGCGTAGACCGCGCGCCACAGCGTCACCATCAGCACCAGGTGCAGCGCGATGCCGACCAGCCAGGCCAGGATGTCGACCCGGTAGGCGAAGACGGTCCGGATGCGGTTGTCCACGAAGGACCAGCGCTCCAGCGCCCAGGCGCTCATCCCTCACGCTCCAGGTACATCCGGCGGATGACGCCTTCCAGATCCGGCTCCACAAGGGACAGATCGGTCACCTCGTACTTCGCCGAGACCTCCGCGATCAGCGAGGCCGCCGGGGTCGTGCGCGGGTCGAAGGACAGCCACACGCGGCCCTCCTCGGCACGCACCACGTCGGCGTTCGGGACGACCACCTCGGCCGGGGAGGCCAACTGCACCACCAGTTCCCGGTGCGGGGCGTACTTCTCCTTGAGCGGCGCCACCGGCCCGTCGTAGAGGACCCGGCCGTGGTCGATGAGCACCAGGCGGCGGCACAGGCGCTCCACGTCGTCCATGTCGTGGGTGGTCAGCAGGACCGTGGTGCCCTGCTCGGCGTTGAGACCGGCGACGAACTCGCGGATGCGCTCCTTGGCGATCACGTCGAGACCGACGGTCGGCTCGTCCAGGTACAGGATCGGCGGCTCGTAGAGCATCGCGGCGGCCAGGTCCCCGCGCATCCGCTGCCCCAGCGACAGCTGCCGCACCGGAGTGTCCAGAAAGGACGCCAGGCCCAGGACCTCCACGAAGCGGTCCAGGTTCTGCGCGTAGCGCGCCGGGGCCACCCGGTACAGCCGCCCGATCATCCGGAACGAGTCGCGCAGCGGCAGGTCCCACCACAGCTGCGAGCGCTGCCCGAAGACCACCCCGATGTTGCGCGCGTTGCGTTCGCGCTGCCGCCACGGGACCACACCGGCGACCTCGACGGTCCCCGAGGTGGGCGTGAGGATCCCGGTGAGCATCTTGATCGTGGTGGACTTCCCGGCGCCGTTGGGGCCCAGATAGCCCACGAGCTCACCGGCCTCGACGGCGAAACCGACGCCGTCGACGGCGCGCGTGACCTCGAAGTCGCGGCTGAACAGGGTGCGCACGGTGGAGAACGCGCCGGTCTTCGGCCGGACCCGACGGAACTCCTTGACCAAGTCCTTCGCTTCGATGAGGGGCACGGGGTCAGGGAACACCCGCGTGACGCCGGTCGCAATTCAATTAACCGCGCTTCGCCCCAACCTAGGATGCGGGGGAGGTGATGACCCATGACCGACCGTTTCGAATCCGCGGCCGACCAGGCCATCCGCCAGGCCGAAGAGCGCGGGGAGTTCGCCAACCTCCCCGGCATGGGCAAGCCCCTGCCGGGCGCCGGACAGCACCTGTCCGAGGACTGGTGGGTGCGCGACCTGATCGCGCGCGAGGGGATCACCGGCGTCCTGCCCCCGGCGCTGGCCCTGAAGAAGGAGATCCAGGAGCTGCCGAAGGTCCTCGACCGGCTCACCCGCGAGTCCGAGGTCCGCGAGCACGTCGAGGAACTGAACACCCGCATCATGAAGGGACTGCGGGGACCCGTCGAAGGGCCCCCGGTCACCGTGATGCCGCTGAAGGTGGACGTCGTGGTCGCCGAGTGGCGCGAACGCCGCTAACGCTCATCGCGCACCGCCAGCAGCGTGATCGCCGTCCCGATCGCCAGCAACACCAGCCCGGCCGCACAGCCGGTCGCCAGCCCGCCCGCGAAGGCGTCCCGTCGCGACGCCCCCTCGGCGAGCCGGTCACCGGTGTGCGCGGCCGCCACCGTCACCGCGATCAGCAGTCCCGCCGAGGCCCCGAAGTAGGCCGCCGGTGAGGCCGTCCACAGCAGCGGCAGGCCGATCGCCAGCAGGAACACCGCCGGCAGGACGCCCAGATGCGCGTCGGCGCCGACCGTGGTCAGCAGCGCCAGCGCGGCACCGGTGAGCGTGATCCCGGCCAGGATCGGGACGCGCGGGCTCAGCGCCGACAGGCGCACCGCGAACGGGCGGACGCCCGGCGCGGCGGCCAGCACCGGGGCCAGCACCAGCAGCTCCTGCCAGGTCGCCAGCCGCGCCGACTCGGCCAGGTGACGGGCGGTCATGGTCAGCGCCACCGCCGCGGTCGCCCCGGCGATCACCGCGACGAAGGCCGTCGCCGACCAGCGGTTGCGCCGGTGCCAGCGCGCGCACCCGGCCACCGCCAGCACCAGCGCGGCGGCACCCGCGGTGACCTTCAGGCCCAGGAACGGGATCAGCGCCGGAGTCAGTACCGCCGCCAGCCAGGTCGCGGCGAAACCGGGCATCCGCATCGAGGCCCGCTCGCCGTGCCGCCCGTGGAGGGCGTGCGCGGCGAGGGACCGGAAGCGGTCGCGGGCGAAGGCGGCACGCGCCCCCCTCGCGGGCGTCCCGTGCGTCTCCAGCCAGGCCAGCTCCCAGCCGGTGCGCGCCTCGGTCTCCCCCGCCGGGACGGCCTCGCGCAGCAGCCGGGCCAGGTCCCGGTGCCGTTCACGCGGGTCGGCGGCGAAGGCCTCGGCGGTCGCGGCGAGCCCGGCGGCGTCCACCCCGAGCCGCGCCCAGATCGGTGCCAGGCGGGCGATGTAGTCGGCGATGGCCCGCGCGCGGTCGGCGCCCGCGATCGGGTCGGCGTCCAGCACCGGCCCGTATCCCCCCGCGACGGCGGCCAGTGCCCGCAGGTCCGTCGCGGCCGCCGCGGATGTGGTCGCGCTGTCGATGATCGTCACGGCACAAAGCCTGCGGTGACGGCGTTGTGGCGCGATCGCAACCGAATGATCAACGTGTGTCCGCCCGAAATCGCGGCCCCACGGGTGTGATTCATGCCGCACAATGGCGATCCAGCCGTCGCGACGAGAGGACCACGGATGACCGCCGCCTTCGATCCCGAAACCCTGGCCGTGCTGGCCCTCGACTGGCTGACCGCGCAGGCGAGGGAGGACGACGAGGGCGGAATCGCCTGGCCCGCATGGGCCAGCGCCGAGGAGGTCCACCACGACCTCTACAACGGCGGGGCGGGCATCATCCCGGCCTACGTCGCCGCCGCCGCGCACTTCGGCGAGGACCGCTACGCCGAGATCGCCCTGCGGGCCGCCCGGACCCTGGCCCGGGCCGACGAGGGCGAAAACCCCACGCTCTTCTTCGGCCACGCCGGAATCGCGGTGATCCTGGGGGACATCGCCGAACGCTACGGCGACGAGGGCTGCGCCAAGACCGCCGAGCGGATCATGGACCGCGTCCGCGAACGCTTCGACGGCCGCCGCTTCACCGAGCACTTCGAGCTGATGAGCGGCAACGCCGGATTCGCGCTGGCCGCCCTCGTCCTCGGGGACGCCGACTTCGCCGTCCGCGCCCTCCAGGCCTATGTGGACGAGGCCATCGTCACCGGCGACCGCGTGAACTGGCTGCGCCGCGACGACGCCGGAGAGATCGTCCACCACCACGCCCACGGCACCCTCGGCGTCGTCCACGCCCTCGCCGTGGTCGGCCACGCCACCGGCCGCGCCGACCTGGTGGACCTGGCCGCCCGGGGCGCCGCCGACGTCATCGCCCGCGACGAGCAGGCACCCGAGGGCTTCCTCGTGCCCCACTCCGACCCGCAGTTCCGGCCCGACGGGACGCCCCGCTACAGCTACGGCTGGTGCAACGGCACCGCCGGTGACGCCGACGCGCTCAACGCGCTCGCCCGGGCCACCGGTGATCCGAAGTGGACGGACCTGGTCTCGCGCTGCTGGTACACCGTCACGCGTTCGGGCCTGCCCCGTCGGGTGCGGCCCGGCTTCTGGGACAACAACGGGCGCTGCTGCGGCACCGCCGGTGTCCTCGCCTTCGCCGTCGACCGGCAGGCGGGCCACGGCGACGCCCTCGACTTCGCCGCCACCCTCCACGCCGACCTCGCCGACCGGGCCACCGTGGACGCCAGCGGCGCCCGCTGGTCCAACCACGCCTACCGCGACGAGCGCCCGGACCTGGAGCCCTGCACCGGCTGGGGCCAGGGCAACGCCGGGATCGTCCCGGAACTCCTGCGCTACGCCCGCCTCCTCGACGGCCGCGACCCGTCGGTGGCCTTCGCGCTGCCCGGCGTGGGTTAAGTCGGTACGCCGGTAGGCACCTAAGTAAGTCGACCGATTCGGGCCGCCCCGGTCTCTCCGTAAGTTCTTCTCATCAGGGAAAACACCCCGGATGAGAAACAGAACAAGGGAGAAACCGATGTACGCCACCCCCGCCGACTCCGCCGCCGTCACCGCCCTCTTCGACCGCCTGAACGCCGCCTGGGGCGCCGGGGACGCCGAGGCCTACGCCGACGCCTTCACCGAGGACGCCGACTACGTGACCTTCGTGGGCACGCACCTGCACGGCCGCAAGCAGATCGTGGACGCACACGCCGCGCTGTGGGAGAAGTTCCAGAAGAACACCCACCTGTACGGCAAGATCCGCCGGATGCGGTTCCTGACCCCGGACGTGGCGGTGATCGTGACCGAGGGCGCCGTCCTGAAGCCCGGCCAGGACGCCCCGAAGCGCTCGCAGCTGAAGGTGCAGACGCTCACCGCGGTCCGCAACGGCGGGCAGTGGCGCTTCGCGGCCTTCCAGAACACCAAGCACCGCCGCCTGATGGAGCGCTTCGCCGCCAAGCAGGACGCGCGCATCGCCCCCGAGGCGCTGTAGCCCCGAAGAGCTCCACCCCTACTACCCCGCGACGGGCCCGGCATCCGCCGGGCCCGCAAGCGCTTCACCGTCCCGTGGCGGTGACGGAGGCGGCCCGGGGCGCGCTGCCGCTACTGTCGAGGCACCACTCGACACTGGCGCCACAGGAGGACCCATGGCGGGCATCGACGACGTCAAGGCCGGCATCGCGCAGGCGGCCGACACCGCCGGGGAGGCGCAGGCCCTGATCCAGCAGGCGATCGACAAGGTCAACGAGGCGGTCGCGCAGCTGCGCGAGGCCACCTCCGGCTCGTCCAACCCGAAGGTCGACGAGAGCATCGGCCGTCTCGACCAGCAGGTGCAGTCCCTCAACGAGGCCCTCTCGCACGGCGCGGGCGCCATGGACGACGCCAAGGACTACGCCGACCTCATCTAGGGCGTGTGCGAGACGGAGTCCGCCGCGATGCGGCGGCTCCGTGTTCCTCGCGAACCGGTCTTCCGGCCCGGCCGGGAGAGCGATGCGGCGAGGGGCACCGGGTCAGCCCAGCCCGGCCGATCGCGCCCGCAACACCGCCTGGGCGCGGTCGGCGACCCGCAGTTTGGCCAGCACCGCCGAGACGTTGTTGCGCACCGTCTTCGGCGAGATCCCCAGCCGGGCGCCGATCTGGGCGTTGCCCAGGCCCGCCGCCAGCAGTTCCAGGACCTCCCGCTCGCGCGCGGTCAGCTCCGGGAACGGATCGGCGGCCGGGCTCGCCGCCAGCCGTCCGAAGTAGGCGGTGACGCGGGCGGCCAGCGCCGGTCCGAAGATGGTCTCCCCGGCGGCCACGGCGGTGATGGCGCGCAGGATCTGGGTCTGGTCGGCGCCCTTGACCAGGTAGCCGCGCGCCCCGGCGAGCATCGCGGCGAACACGTTGGCGTCGTCGTCGTACATGGTGAGCATGAGGATCCCGGTGCCCGGTTCGGCCGCCAAAATCCGCCGCGCGGCCTCCACACCGTCCACAGTGGGCATCGAGATGTCCAGGACCGCGACGTCGGGCCGCAGCTCGCGGGCCATGATGACCGCGTCCAGACCGTCGGCGGCGGTGCCCAGGACCTCCACCTCGCCGGTCGACTCCAGCATCAGCCGCAGCCCGTCGCGGTAGACGGGGTGGTCGTCGGCGATCAGGACGGTCGGTCTCACCTCGTCCCCTCCATGTCGTTCCTCCGGCGGGGTATGCGGGCCCGCACGGTGGTCCCGGACGCCCCGGACGCCACCGTCAGCTCGCCGCCCAGCTCGGCGGCGCGCTCACGCATCCCGATGAGCCCGACGCCGTAGCCGGTGCCGTCGGCGAGCCCGGCGCCGTCGTCGGCGACGTCCAGGGCCACGGTATCGCCGGTGACCTCCAGCCGCAGCACGCACTCCGAGGCGGCGGCGTGTCTGACCACATTGGACAGCGCCTCGCCCGCGATGCGGTAGACCGCCTCCTCGACGGCCGCCGGGAGGTCCCCGGTCTCCCCGGCCTCTACCGCCACGCGCAGGCGCGGCCCGTCGAAGGCCTCGGCCTGCCGCCGCAGCGCCGTGGCGAGCCCGTACTGGTCCAGCACCGGCGGGCGCAGGTCGTGGACGGCCCGCCGCAGGTCGGCCAGCGCGCCGGTGAGGTCGCCGCGCAGCTCATCGAGGATCCGCCCGGCCCGCGCGGGATCGCGGGCGGCGAGGTTGCGGGCGGCCTCGGCCTTGAGCCCGGCGGCGGCCAGCGCGGGCCCGAGCCCGTCGTGCAGGTCGCGGCGCAGGCGGCGGCGCTCCTCGGCGATGCCGGTGACCAGGCGCTCCCGCCCGGCCTGGAGCTCCTCGGTCAGCGCGGTGTTGCGGACGGCGGCCGCGGCCTGCCGGACGAGGTCGGCCAGCAGTCGCTGGTCGGCGTCGCCCAGGCGCGTGCCGGGCCGGGGCGCGATGAGCAGGCGTCCGATGTGGACGCCCCGGTAGGCGAAGGGCAGGTCGAGGGCGGAGTCGGCGGGCTCACCCCACGCGGCCGACTGCCCGCCGTCCACCTCGACCTTGACGTAGGAGGCCCGGAAGGACCGCCCGACCACCCGCGCGACCTCGCGCAGCAGCTCGCGCGGGTCGGTGGACTCCTCCAGCCGCACCGCCAGCGCCGCGATCAGGTCGTAGGGCTCGCCGCGACCGGTGAGGACCCGGTTGACGCCGCGCTGGACCCGCAGCCGCAACGGTCCATAGAGGACGGCCACCACACCGGCGCCCGCCACCGCGGCCACCGGATCGTCCAGGAACGCGCCCACCGAGACGAACACGGTGATGTCGACGCCGACGACCAGGACGGTGAGCAGCCCGTAGAGGAGGGTGCGGCCCAGCAGGATGTCGACGTCGTAGAGGCGGTAGCGGGAGACGGCGATGAGCACCGCCACGGCCACCACCGCCATGCTCGCCAGGTAGCTCACCAGGCCGTAGACCAGGCCCGGCGGGGCGATCCGGTCGCCGAGGATGAGCGCGAACAGGACGCACCCGGCCAGCAGCATCCACCGCAGCTGCGCGCGCTTCTCGGCGTCGGCACCGAAGAAGCGGCGCACGAAGGTGGCCAGCACGAACCCGTACACCGAGACGAAGATGAGCGGGAATCCCTTGGTGGACACCCAGTACGCGTCGGGCAGCGGCAGCGCGAACGGGTCGGGCCGCAGCGCCTCCGGTACCGCCCCGCCCGGGTCCAGCAGCCGCCACGGGACGGTGAACAGCACGCCGACCACGTAGACCGCCGCGACCAGCGCCAGCCCCGCCGGCCACCGCCACCGGCGGCCGGGCAGCCTGCCGTCGGGGAAGTAGAGCAGCAGCGCCAGCTGCGACAGGTTGATGACCGGCCCGATCCGGCCGCCCGCCCAGATCGCCGCCGAGGTCAGCGGCAGGTGCCCGCCGTGCCCGGCCAGCGACAGCGTCGCGTACGCGCTGCCCACCCCGACCGCGTAGGCGCTGAGACCGGTCGCCATCAGCAGCCACGTCATCGGGTGGCGCGGCAGCCGCGTGGCCAGGATCGCCGCCGCCGCGACGTAGGGCAGGCCCGCGCCCAGGTCCTGCCAGGCCGGGGCCGACAGGGCCTCGCTGCCGACGCCGCCGGGATGCCCGGTGTCCACCCAGATCACGAAGGCGGTGGCGGGCAGGCACAGCAGCGCCAGGGTGTAGGCGAGGCGTCTGAGCGGGCGATCGTGCGGCACCACGACAGCGTGCCACCGCGGGTGTCCCGCCGCGCCGGGCGAACGTCCCGGGCCACCCGGGACACCCGCCCGCTTCCGGCGCGCCCGCGGCTCTGCCGGCCCGGGACGTCCGGAAGGGACGGTGTGCCGGTGGCCGACCTGCGGCCGCGCGCCCACGAGGGGGAACACATGACCGCACCGCTCACCGCCACCAGACCCGGCGCGATCCGCGTCGCCGGGGCGGCGGCCCTGCTCGGCACGCTCGCCTGGTCGCTCGGGCAGCTCGACCGGAACAACGTGACCATCGACGACGGCCAGTCCGCCTGGGACCTGGGCACCGGCGGCGTCTTCATGCTCACGGTCATCGGCCTGCACTGGGCCGTCCTGGCGACCCGCGCCACCGGCCCCCGCAAGGGCCGGATCATCCCGATCGGCCTGATGGGGACGGCGTTCCTGGCCGCGATCGTGAACGTGGCCTCCATGCCCTACCCGACCTACGGCGACCTGCCGGGCTGGCTCATGGTCATCGACCCCGCCTGGCCGCTGACCATGCTGGGGATGGCGGTGGAGGGGATCGCCATCGCCCGCGTGGGGAAGTGGACCGGGCCGCTGCGGTGGCTGCCGCTGGCCGCCGGTGTGTGGCTGCCGGTGCTGATCGGGCTCAAGTTCGGCGTGGGGGACGGCGTCGCGCTCACCTACCTCTCCGCCCTCTGGCTGCTGGGCACCTACGGATTCATCGGCGCCCTGCTCCTCACCCGCCCCAAGGCCGCCATCGGATGGTGACGGGTTGGCCGATTCCGGCCCCAAAGACCGTTTCGGCGACGACCATGGAGTCATGAGCCAGGAGCCGACCCGGCCGGGTGGGCCGGAGCCGGACCCGTGGCGTCCGCCCGGGCCGTTCCCACCTGATCCGCAGCGACCCGCCGAACCCGTCGAACCGCCGCGGTCGGCCGAACCCGTACCGACACCCGTACCGCCGGATTCACCGGCGCCCATGCCGGATGTGCCGCCGCCTCCCTCCGGGGAGGCGGGGCCTCCGGGCCCCACGACGACGACCGCGATACAGCTCGGGCACCCCGGAGGGGTGCCCGGTTCGCCATCCGGGCCGCCCCGGCAGAAGGGCGTCCTGATCGCCGTCTCGGTGTTCGTCGCGGTCGGGATCCTGTGCCTGCTGTTCGGGCTGATCGGGCTCATCCGCGCCGCCGGCGAGAAGCCCGCCGAGGACGGCTCCGGCGTCCAGCCGACGCCCGACACGCCCACCGCCCCCGCCTCGCCGCCCGCGTTCGCCGCGCCACCGCCGGGCGTGGCCGCGTCCGGGATCGGCGAGGCGATCCCCGGCGACGGGACCTACCTGGTCGGCGCCGACGTCGAGGCCGGGCGGTACCGGACGACGGTCCCGGCCACCGCGATCCTCTGCTACTGGGAGCGGCTGTCCAACACCACCGGCGAGCTCGACGACATCATCGCCAACGGCAACGCCAAACCCGGCACCCAGGCGGTCATCACCATCGAGCCCGATGACGTGGCCTTCCGCAGCGAGGGCTGCGGACTCTGGCGGCGAACGTGAAGGGCGGCCCGCGGGCCGCCCTCTGACTACTGCTTCCAGCCCCCGTACGGGACCGTGATCATCTCCATGTAGTGCCCATCGGGATCCTCGAAATAGACCCCGCGGCCGCCGTCATTGGTGTTGATCTCGCCCGGCGTGGACTTGCGCGGATCGCCCCAGTAGGGCACCCGCCATTCCTTCAGCAGCGCGAACCCGGCGTCGAAGACGTCATCGGTGACCAGGAAGGCGTAGTGCTGCGGATGGACTTCCTCACCCGGTGGCACCGCGGCGAAGTCGAGCCCGACGCCGTTATCGGTGTTCACCTGGATGAACGGCCCCCACTCCGCGCCGATCTCCAGGCCGAGAACGTCGGCCCAGAACTGGGCGGAGATGCGGTGGTTCGTCGTGGCGACGATGGTGTGATTGAGCTGCACTGAACTTTTGCGGGGTTCAGACACGTGCGGTGGTACTCCTAGAAGTCGTGACGAAGCCGACCCCGGACCGGTACAAGAAGGTCGACGGGAGCAACGCCACCGCCTTCGAAGCTAACCGATCTTGACGGCCGCGCGCAACCTCACGCGTCCCGCAGCGCCTTCAGGGCGGTGTCGGCGTGCGCGTTCATGTTGGTCTCGCTGGAGATGACCTCGATGAGCCGCCGGTCCTTGCCGATCACGAAGGTGACCCGCTTCGTGCTCAGCGGCCCCAGCGCGAGCTTGCGCCGCACGCCCATGGCCCGCGCGACGTCCCCGTCCACATCGGACAGCAGCGGGTAGTCGAAGTCGTGCTTGGCGGCGAACTCGGCCTGCTTGTCGACGGTGTCCTTGCTGATCCCGACGCGCTGCGCGCCGACCTCGGCGAACTCGGCGGCCAGGTCCCGGAAGTGGCAGGACTCGGCGGTGCATCCCCGCGTCATGGCGGCGGGATAGAAGAACAGGACCACCGGCCCGTCCTCCAACAGCGCCGACAGCCGCCGGGGAGTGCCGGTCTGGTCGGGTAGTTCGAAGTCCTCGACGAGGTCACCGGGCTGCATGGCGGCTCCTTCCGGGTCGGACTTGAGGGTAGCGGTTCGCGCGGCGGCGGGGGCGGGGACCTGTCCGGCCCATCGCGCCGGGCCGCCCGGCTTGGCAGACTGGCGCCATGCGGAAACTGGGCCTGGCCACGGTCCTCGCCCTCGCGCTGGCGGCGGTGGCGGTACCGGCCGCCGCCGAGGCGCCCGGCGTGTGGTCGAGCGCGTGGGCGCGGGCGATGCAGGCGCCCACCGCGAGCGCCGCCGCCTCGCCGGACTGGTCGCTGGCGGGCTTCGCCGGGGAGAGCGTGCGGCAGGTCCTGCGCCTCACCGCCGGCGGGACGAAGATGCGCGTCACGCTCTCCAACCGCTACGGCACCCGCCCGCTGGTGGTCTCGGGGGCGAGCGTCGCGCTGGCGGGCGCCGGGGGCGGCATCGCGCCGGGCACGTCCTGGCCGCTCACCTTCGGCGGGCGCGCCGCGACGGTGATCGCGCCCGGTGAGGAGCTGCGCTCCGACGCCGCCCGGCTGGACGCCGCCGCGCTCACCCGGATCAGCGTCACGCTCTGGTTCGCCGGGACGACCGGACCGGCGACCTTCCACCGCACCGCCGCCGAGCGGGCCTACCGCGCCCCCGGCGACCACCGCCACGACACCAGCGGCGCGGCCTTCACCACGCCGGTCCTCTCGTCCTACTACCTCACCGCAGTCGAGGTCGCCGGGCCGCGCGAGGACGCCGTGGTCGCCTTCGGCGACTCCATCACCGACGGCCTCGGCTCCACCGTCGGCGGCGACGACCGTTACCCCGACCAGCTCACCGCACGCCTCGGCTCGGCCGTGCTCAACTGCGGCATCACCGGCAACCGGCTGCTGACCGGCACCGAGCGCTACGGGGAGTCGGCGCTGGCCCGGTTCGCGCGGGACGTGCTGGCGCGGCCGGGCGTCCGGACGGTCGTGGTGCTCATCGGGGTCAACGACATCGGCGAGTCCGGCGGGGACCCGGCGATCGCGGGCCGGATCGTGGAGGGGCTGCGGACCCTGGTCGTGGCCGCCAAGACGCGCGGGCTGCGGATCGTGGGTGCGACACTGACGCCGTTCAAGGGGTCCTATTACGACAGTCCGGCCAACGAGGCGGCCCGGGACGCCGTCAACGCGTGGATCCGCTCGCCCGGGTCCTTCGACGCGGTGGTCGACTTCGACGCCGCGCTGGCCGATCCGGCCGAGCCGGACCGGATGCGCGCGGAGTTCAGCGCGGGCTCCGACGGGCTGCACCCCAACCCGGCGGGCTTCGCGGCGATGGCGGCGGCCTTCGACCCGGCGGCGCTGTAACGCCAAAGGGCGGCCCGAAGGCCGCCCGATCGAGTGTCCACAGAGGTCAGTCGGCGATCCACTCACCGTGACTCAGTCGGCGATCCACTCCCCATGACTCAGTCGTTGATCCACGTCCCGTGGAAACCCATCGGAACCCGGCGCGGCAGGTGCACCGCCGCCACCGTCTCCAGGCTCGCCGCGTCCAGGACCAGCAGGTCCGAGCCGCTGCCCTCGCGGTCGGTGACGATCGACAGCAGCCAGCCGTCATCCTCGGCGGTGGCACCCGGGCGGGGGACGAACTCCGCCTCGCCGGGCACGACGCCCAGGTCGCGGACGCTCGCTGCGCCCTCGGCGTCGTACTTCACGATCTCCCCGCCGGTGACGGCGTAGAGGTAGCGGGTGGGACGGCCGGTGCGGCCCTCGTCGATGGACGGGAACTCCACGTCCCGGTCGTCCAGGTCGGTCTCGGTGACCGTGCCGGTGGCGGGGTCGACGGTCCAGCGGTGCAGCACCGAACCGTGATGGCGGGCGGAGTTGGGCACGGCGCCCACGTAGCCCCAGATCCCGGCGAAGGACTCGCGGGTGTAGCGCACCGCCTCCAGCGTCACCCGGCCCAGCTCGTCCTCGAAGGCGTTCCCGACGTGGAAGACGTAGCCGGGCTCGACGTCGAACCAGCGCAGGCCGGTCCCGTCGTGGCGCATGAGGCCGATGCGGGCGCCGTAGGCGTCCGACCAGGAGAACGGCAGGGCCTTGCCGACCTTCTCCATGTCGAAGACCACCGGCAGGTCCAGCCAGACCACGTGGTTGGCGGTGATGGCGAAGTCGTGCATCATCGTCGCCCCGGGACCCTCCACGGTGGACGTGTGGATCAGCTCGCCGGAGGCCGAGATCCGGTGGTAGGTCAGGAACGGCGGGCGGAAGGCGTAGCCGAACAGGTGCAGCTCGCCGGTGACCGGGTCCTCCTTGGGGTGGGCGGTCATCGCGGTGGTCAGCCGCCCACCGAAGTCCACCGGCCCGACGGTGTCCAGCTCGGGGGTGAGCTCGTAGGGGTGGCTGGACTCCACCAGGGCCAGGATGCGCCCGGCGTGGCGGATGACGGAGGTGTTGGCGGTGGACACGTCCAGGTCGACGCGGCCGGTCTCGGGGTCGACGTAGCGTCCGCGCTTGGTCTCCACCCAGCGGTTGCGGTACCACTCGGCGCGGCCGTCGCGCAGCCGCACGCCGTGGACCATGCCCGCGCCGGCGAACCAGTGCCCGGGGTCGGCGCCCGGCAGCGGGTTGGGGCCGTTGCGGAAGTAGCGGCCGTTCAGTTCGGCGGGGAGGGTGCCGGTGACCTTCAGGTCCACCGCGCCGATCTCGTCGGCGACGGGAGCGCGCAGGCCGGTCAGGTATCCGGGAGCGGTGGTCGTCATCTTCGTGCCCTTCTTCGCGTCGTGGGGGTGGTGGACTACTCGGCGGCGGCCATGGCGGCCTGCACGGCGGCGCGGCGCTTGTCCAGCACGCCCCGGTAGTAGCCGGTGAACCAGGCGGGGACGCCGAACCCGGCGACCTTGATGGCGATCAGCCAGACGGTGGCCCCGGGGGCGTAGGCGTTCAGGACGGCGAGCGCGATGGCGGTCAGGGTGAAGCCGATCGCCCACGCGCCGGTGAAGACGTAGGCGGCGCGGATGAAGTAGGGGTTGGTGTGCAGCTCCGGTTCGACCATGCCCTTGGCGATGCCGAGGGTGAAGGGCCGCTTCACCAGCATCGAGCCCCAGGCGGTGGCGGCGAGCCAGGCGATCGAGATGGCGGTGCTGTACGAGCCGAGCGGGGTGGGGTCCCAGAGGGTGGCCGCGGCCAGGCCCACCAGGAAGATCCCGGAGCTGATCTCGACGATCAGCGCGTCCCACTTGTGGCCCTTGCGGAGGTCGTAGCCGATGAAGACGACCGAGAGGAGCGCGCCGACGATGGCGCCCCAGCGGGGCTCGCCGTTGGTGGTGATGGCGGCGAAGGCGATCCAGGGGAGGAAGGTGCGGACGTAACGCAGCATCGGGGTGGCTCCTTCGGAAGGCCTCGCGGCCGACATTCCTGTGTTGACATGTCGAAGATAGAACCTCCACCGACGACATGTCAACACAGGAAGGTAAGATTTCTCCATGAGCCTTCGACACGCCGTCCTCGGTCTGCTCGCCAACGGCCCCGCCAGCGGCTACGACCTGCTGAAATCCTTCGAACTCTCGCTGTCGAACGTCTGGTCGGCCACCCAGAGCCAGCTGTACGGAGAACTCGGCAAGCTGGACGCGGCCGGGCTCATCGTCGTCGCCTCCGAGGGCCCGCGCGGCCGCAAGGAGTACGCGATCACCGACGAGGGACGCGCCGAACTGCGCCACTGGCTGCTGGAGGTCGAGCCCACCCGCGTCCGCCGCAGCGACATGCTCCTGCGCGTCTTCTTCCTCAACCAGGTCACCCCGGCCGAGGCCGAGGGCTATCTCGACGGCCAGGAGAAGCACGCCCAGGCCTACCACGATCACCTGCTGGCCCTGGAAGGCCAGATCCCGTGGGACGACACCGCACTGTCGGTCTACGGGCGCATCGCCATGGAGTGGGGCATCCGCTTCAGCCGCGCGTCCATTGAATGGTCCGCCTGGGCCAAGGAGCGCTTGCGCGACGCGGCCCTGCCGGAAGGGGAGTGGGCGAAGGAGCGACTGCGTGAGGCCGGACTGGAGGAGAAGAGCTAGTCCTCGCCCTGCCGGTACCGGCGGAACCACAGCCACAGCCCGGTGCCCACGATCAGCACCAGCCCGGCCAGGGCCAGGAAGAACGGCCAGCCCTCACCCGGGCCGGGAAACGCGAGAACCTGCATGCGACCCCCCGGGGACGTGGGCGTTATGAGCAGATCGTGCCAGTTGCGACCGGCGGATGTGCGGCAATCCGCCTTAAAGGGAGGGGCCGCGACACGGCCCCTCCCGAACCCCTCAGGACAGCTCGCGCGCCCGCCCGATCAGCCCCGCCAGCCGGACCACCTCGCCGTCATCGGTGGCCTTCGCCAGCGCCGCGGCCTCCTCCTCCAGCGCGGGCAGCCACTCGCGCGTCTCCTCGTCCCCCCGCAGCACCCGCGCGAAGGACCCGGCCAGCAGGTCCACCCGAGCCCGCAGCGTCGCCGCGCCCCACTCGCCGTCCAGGTCACCGGTCGCGATGGACGCCGCGACCTCCTGCGCCGCCCCGCCCGAAGGCGAGTTCCACCGCACGGTCGCCGTCGCCACCGGCCCCGAGGCCTCCGGCCGCAGCACGACCTCGTAGAGCGCGGTGACCGTGTGGCCCGGGCCGAGCTCACCGCCGTCGGCGGCGTCGTCGCGGAAGTCGTCGTCGGCCAGGGCCCGGTTCTCGAAGCCGATCAGCCGGTAGGACTTGACGGTGGCCTCGTCGAAGGCGACCTGCGCCTTGGCGTCGCGCGCGGCCACCAGCAGCGTCTGGGTGAGGCGCTCGGCGAACAGCCGGCGCGCCTTCTCCTGCTCGGCGACGTAGACGGCGAAGCCGTCGCCCTTGTCGGCGAGCTGCTCCATGAGCGCGTCGCCGTACTCGCTGCCGACGCCCACGCACAGCAGCGCGATGCCCTTGCCCGCCTGCTCCTTCGTCTGTTCGAGGATGTCGGCGCTCTCGGTGGAGCCGGTGTTGGCCAGCCCGTCGGAGAGCAGGATGACGCGGTTGGCCGCGCCCTCGCGGAAGCCCTCGCGGGCGACCTCGTAGCCGGTGACCAGGCCGTCCTCCAGGTTGGTGGACCCGTCGATCTCCAGCTCGTCGATGGCGTCGTGCAGCTTGCCGCGGGAGCTCACCGGCGTCATCTCGCGCAGCACGTCGGCCCTGGTGCTGTAGGAGACCAGGCCGACGGAGTCGTCCGGGCCGAGCCGGTCGACGAGGTAGTGCAGCGCGTCCTTGACCAGGTCCAGGCGGCCGGGTTCGGCCATGGAGCCGGAGGTGTCGACGACGAAGGTCAGCGCGACGGGCGCACGGTCACCGGCGGGCTTGTCGCGGGTGGCGACGCCGACCCGCAGGATCCGGGCGTCCTTCGCGGCGCCGTACCAGGACGGGGCGCGCGAGCCGTCGGCGGTGACGGCCACGCCCTCGCCGGTGGGGCGCGGGTAGTCCTGCCGGAACGCGTTCACGAACTCCTCGGGCCGGATGGTGGCCCGGTCGGGCAGCGCGCCGCCGTCGAGGGTGCGGGCGGCGAAGTCGTAGGAGGCGGTGTCGACGTCCAGCGCGAAGGTGGACAGCGCGTCGTCCTTTGTGGACTCCGGCGCGGTGGCGGGGCGACCGGAGTCGGCGCCTCCGCCCGGTCCCGAGCAGGCGGCGAGGAACAGGACGGAGAGAGCGGCGGCGTATCGGATTCTCATGGGGCACTCCTCTCGATGGGCCGTTCGAGAGGTGCGACTCACCCGGCCGCGCGCCCGTTCCCGCCGTCGCCGAACCGCCGCGCGTCCGAGACCTGGCCGCCCGAACCGTGATGATGGGTGACCGTGCCGTGATCCTGCGGTTACTTCGCCGCCTTCAGCAGCGCGACCAGCTTCTCGACCGCCTCGTCCTTCGTCGCCGCCGCGAGGCCCTCGCCCTCCTCGGTCATCGGCGGCAACCACACGTCGCCGGGCGCGTCGCCGCCCAGGACCAGCGCGAGGGACGCCGCCAGCAGGTCGACGCGCAGGGGCGCCGGGGCTTGGGCCCAGTCGCGGTCCAGGTCCTCGGTCTTGAGGTTGGCCACCGCCTCCTCGGTCCCGCCGTCCACACTCGACAGCCAGCGGGCGTAGACCTTGCCGACCGGGCCGGACGCGCCGTCCTTGAGGGTGACCTCGTACAGCGCGGTCACCGAGTGGCCCGGCGGCAGCTCGCCGCCGTCGGCGGAGTCGTCGCGGAAGTCGTCGGCCTCGGCCAGGCGCGGCTCGAAGCCGATCGCCCGGAACGAGGTCACCGTCGACTTGTCGAAGGTGACCCGGACCTTGGTGTCGCGGCCCTGCACCGCCAGGCTCGTCGGCAGCCGCTCGGCGAAGACCCGCTCGGCCTCCTTCGCGTCGGCGTCCTTGACGTAGAGGGTGAAGCCGCCGCCGGCGTCGGCCATGCTCTCCAGCAGCGGATCGGAGTCCACGCCGATGCCCACACCCACCAGGGAGATGCCGCCGGCGGCCTCCTCGGCGATCGTCTTCATCATCGGGGACGCGTCGGTCACGCCGGTGGCCGACAGGTCGTCGCTGATCAGCACCAGCCGGTTGGTGGCGTCGTCGGTGTAGCCACTGCGGGCCTCGACGTAGCCGGTGGCCAGGCCCTTCTCCAGATCGGTCTCCTCGCCGGACTTCAGCTTGTCGACCGCCGCGTGCAGCAGCTCCCGGCCGTTCTTCACCGGCGTCATCGAGCGCAGGGCCTTGGCGCGCTTGTCGAAGGCGACCACGGCCATCGAGTCGCCGTCCTTGAGCTGGTCGATCAGGCCGTGCAGCGCCGTTTTCACCGCGTCGAGCTTGCCGCCGTCGCCCATCGAGGTCGACACGTCGACGACGAAGGTCAGCGAGGCGGCCGTCCGCCCGCCCTTCGGCAGGTCCCTGGTGCGCAGGCCGACGCGCACGATGCGGGTCTGCGGCGAGGCCGGGTACCAGGCGGGCGGCTTGGCGCCGTCGGCGGTGACGCTCACGCCGTCGCCCTCGGGCTCGGGATAGTCCTGGGCGAAGGCGTTCACGAACTCCTGCGGGCGCGGCTTGCCCTTGGGCTTGTCGCCCTTGAGCAGCGCGGTCGCGGCGGCGTCGAAGGACTCGGTGCCGACGTCCAGCGCGAACACCGATCCGTCCTCATTGGACTGGACGCCGCCGTCGCCCTCGTCGTCGCCACCGCACGCGGTCAGCGCCAGCGCGAGGGCGGCGGTCAGCGCGAGCGCGCGGATGCGGGTCCACCGGGCCATCGTTCCCCCTTCGTCCCTTAGGGACGATAGCGGGAGCCCGCCGCCCTCGATGTCGGTGACCTGCGGTTTCGCCGCGAAGGGAACGATGCTGTGCCCGTTAGGGCAGGTGCCGGTCGATGATCGCCTTGGCGTCCATGGCGGTGGCGCCGTAGGAGTGGCCGCGCCCGGCCTCCAGCCGCGAGGCGCAGAACGCGTCCAGGACCTCATCGGTGGAATGGCGCGCCAGCAGCGATCCCTGGAGCGCCAGCGCGAGGTTCTCGGTGAGCAGCCGGGCGTCCTCGGGCGCCACACCCTCGGCGAGCTGCCGCTTCAGCCGCCGGACGTGCGCGTCCAGCGAGGGGTGGGCGCCCGTGACCAGCTCGTCCAGGAACGCCTGCCCCGACTCCGGCGAGGTGGCCAGGGCGCGCAGGACGTCGAGGGAGATCACGTTGCCCGAGCCCTCCCAGACCGACATGAGCGGCTGCTCCCGGTAGCGGCGGGCGAGCGGGGCCTCCTCGACGTACCCGTTGCCGCCCAGGCATTCCAGCGCCTCGGCGGCGTGTGCCGGGCCGCGCTTGCAGACCCAGTACTTGGCCACCGGCGCGGCCAGCCGGCGAAACGCGGTGTCGGCCGGATCGTCGTGGGCGGCGGCCAGGCGCATCGCGGTGACCAGCGCGGCCTCGTACTCCACGCACAGGTCGGCCAGCACCCGCGCCATCAGCGGCTGGTCGCGCAGGTGCGCGCCGAAGGCGGAGCGGTGGGTGGCGTGCCACACTGCCTCCACAGTGGACTGCCGCATGCCCGCCGTGGTGGCCAGCACGCAGTCCAGCCGCGTGTGGCTCACCATCTCGATGATGGTGCGCACGCCCCGGCCCTCCTCGCCGACCAGGTGGGCGAAGGCGCGGTCGTACTCGACCTCCGAGGAGGCGTTGGACCGGTTGCCCAGCTTGTCCTTCAAGCGCATCAGCCGCATGGAGTTGCGGGTGCCGTCCGGCAGCACGCGCGGCAGCAGGAAGCACGACAGCCCGCCGGGCGCCTGCGCCAGCACCAGGAACGCGTCCGACATCGGCGCCGAGCAGAACCACTTGTGCCCGGTGAGGGCGTAACCGCCGTCCACCCTCTCCGCCCGGGTGGTGTTGGCGCGCACGTCGGAGCCGCCCTGCTTCTCGGTCATCGCCATGCCCAGCACGAGCCCCTGCTTCAGCTGCGGCGCCCGCAGGCCGAAGTCGTAGGCGGTGGAGGTGATCAGCGGCTCCCACTCGGCGGCCAGCTCCGGGTTCTGCCGCAGCGTCGGGATCGACGAGTACGTCATCGACACCGGGCACCCGTGGCCCGCCTCGACCTGCGCGACCAGCATGAACATCGCCGCCCGCGCCGCGTGCCCGCGCGGCGTCGTCCACGGCATCGAGTGCAGCCCGGCGCCGATGGACAGCGACATGAACGCGTGCCAGTCGGGATGGAAGTCGACCTCGTCCACGCGATGCCCGTAGCGGTCGTGGGTGCGCAGGACCGGCTCGCACCGGTTGGCCCGCTCGGCCCGCTCCATCCACAGTGCATCGCCCACAGTGGACGCCAGTTCCCCGGCCCGTTCCCGCGCCCAGCCCGCGCCCGACCAGTTCATGGCCTGCGACAAGGGCAGATTGTCGGCGAGCAGGTTCCGGTCGGCGTACGGCGGCGGCTGGTTGAACACCTCGTGGGTCATGCCCCTTGAGGCTACTCGTGAGTAAGGCTCGGCGGAAGCTAACCGATCGCCATGTCCACGAACCGCGACAGGTGGAGCTGCGCGGCCACCGTGATGGTGTCGGTGGGGCCGTTACGGTGCTTGGCGACGATGAAGTCGGCCTCGCCCGCGCGGGGGGATTCCTTGTCGTAGTAGTCCTCGCGGTGGAGGAGGATCACGACGTCCGCGTCCTGTTCGAGCGATCCGGATTCGCGCAGGTCCGACAGCTGCGGCCGCTTGTCCGTCCGCTGCTCGGGACCTCGGTTCAGCTGGGCGACGGCGACCACCGGGCACTCCAGCTCCTTGGCGAGCAGCTTCAGGCCACGCGACATCTCCGAGACCTCCTGCTGGCGGCTCTCGGTCTTCTTCGGCGAGCTCATCAGCTGGAGGTAGTCGACGATGATGAGCTTGAGGTCCTGGCGCTGTTTGAGGCGGCGGGCCTTGGCGCGGATCTCCATGAGGTTCATCGACGGGCTGTCGTCGACGTAGAGGGGCGCCTCGGAGATCTCGCCCATGCGGCGGGCGAGTTTCGTCCAGTCGTCGTCGGAGAGGTCGCCGGAGCGCAGGACGTGGAGGGGGACGCGGGTCTCGGCCGACAGGAGGCGCATGACGATCTCGACCTTGCTCATCTCCAGGCTGAAGATGGCGGAGGCGATGTTGTGGTGCAGGGAGGCCGAGCGCATGAAGTCCATCGCGGCGGTGGACTTGCCGGCGCCGGGTCGTCCGGCGACGATGACGAGCTGGCCGGGGTGGAGGCCGTTGATCAGGCGGTCGAGGTCGGTGAAGCCGGTGGGGACGCCGGCCATGGTGCCGCGTGAGCCGATGGCCTCGATCTCGTCGAGGGTGGGCTGGAGCAGCTCGGCGAGTACCGAGTAGTCCTCGGTGACGCGGCGCTCGGTGACGTCGTAGACGGCCTGCTGGGCGAGGTCGACGAGGTCGTCGATGTCGCGGCCCTGTCCGGCGGCGGTGCCGTAGCCGAGCTGGACGATGCGGGTGCCGGCTTCGATGAGGCGGCGCAGTGTGGCGCGCTCGGAGACGATGCGGGCGTAGTAGGAGGCGTTGGCCGCGGTGGGGACCGAGGAGATCAGCGTGTGCAGGTAGGGCGCGCCGCCGATCTTGCCGATCTCGCCGGAGTTGGTGAGGGCGGCGGCGACGGTGACGGGGTCGGCGGGGTCGCCGCGGCCGTACATGTCGAGGATGACGTCGTAGATGAGGGCGTGGGCGGGGCGGTAGAAGTCGCCGGTGGTGAGGATCTCGACGACGTCGGAGACGGCGTCCTTGGACAGCAGCATGCCGCCCAGGACGCATTGCTCGGCCGCGATGTCCTGCGGTGGGGTGCGCTCGTAGGCGCCGCCGCCGTATTCGTCGGGGGGCGGTCCTTCGACGGTGCGCATGTCGTCGCTGATGGCCACGCGCCCGCTCCTTTCCCCGGCCCCGGGGTTCACTCTATTGCCAGATCGGCTGCCCGCCGACAGGACGGGGTATGCACTGTACGAGGCCTTGGGCGAGGGCTCAAATCGGACAGTGGACAACCCTGTGGATAACGTGTGGATAAGTCGGTGGATCATGTGGACGGGGCTGTGGACAACCTGTGGACAGAGGTGTGGGGGGCTGTGAATTGCGTCCCTGAGCTGGGGTGACGATGTGCACATCCTGTGGACGAAGGAAAGTTCAGGGTTGGCACACCCGGGCGTGTCGGTCGCCGGTCCGCGGGGGCTGTGGATAACGGGTCCCCGTAGGCTCTAGCTGTGCGAATCCTCCTCCTGGGCACCGGTGGGCGCGAGCACGCCCTGGCCCTGGCCCTGACCGCCGACCCGTCCGTCACCGAGCTCGTCTGCGCCCCGGGCAACCCGGGGATGGCGGCCGTGGCGCGTTGCGTTCCGGTCGATCTCACCGACAATGACGCCGTGGCCGCCCTGGCGGTGGAGCTGGGCGTGGACTTGGTCGTGGTGGGCCCGGAGGCGCCGTTGGTGAACGGGGTCGCCGACGCCGTGCGCGCCAAGGGGCTCGCGGTGTTCGGGCCGTCGAAGGCGGCGGCGCTGCTGGAGGGCTCGAAGGCCTTCGCGAAGGACGTGATGACGGCGGCGGGCGTGCCGACGTCCCGCTCGTTCAACTGCGTGACGCCGGAGGAGGCCGCGGCCGCGCTGGACGCGTTCGGGCCGCCCTACGTGGTCAAGGACGACGGTCTGGCGGCCGGCAAGGGCGTGGTCGTGACGAACGACCGGGACGAGGCGCTGGCGCACGCCGCCGCGTGCGAGCGGGTGGTGATCGAGGAGTACCTGGACGGTCCCGAGGTCAGCCTGTTCGTGGTCTCCGACGGTGAGACGGCGGTGCCGCTGCTGCCCGCGCAGGACTTCAAGCGCGTCGGCGACGGCGACGAGGGCCCCAACACCGGCGGGATGGGCGCGTACACACCGCTGCCGTGGGCGCCGGAGGGTCTCGTCGGGGAGATCATGGCGAAGGTCGCCGAGCCGACCCTGGCCGAGATGCGCAAGCGCGGCACGCCGTTCACGGGCGTCCTGTACTGCGGGCTGGCCCTGACGAAGACCGGCATCCGGGTCATCGAGTTCAACTGCCGCTTCGGCGACCCGGAGATCCAGGCGGTCCTGACGCTGCTGGAGACGCCGTTCGGGCAGCTGGTGCGCGCGGCGGCGACCGGTCGGCTGGACGAGGTCGAGCTCACCTGGCGCGACGGGAACGCCGTGGGCGTGGTCATCGCCGCCGAGAACTACCCGGACACGCCGGTCACCGGCCGCGTGATCGAGGGCGCCGACGGGGTGGACGGCGTCCTGCACGCCGGGACCTCGCGTGACGCCGAGGGGCGCCTGATCTCCAGCGGCGGGCGCGTCCTGTGCTGCACGGCCTCGGGCGCGGATCTGGCCGAGGCGCGTGAGAAGGCCTACGCGCTGGTGGACGGGGTCCGGCTGGCGGGCTCGCAGCACCGCACCGATATCGCGCTCAACGCGCTGAACGGCACCGTGCGCGTTTCCTGACTTCCGTGATAAAGAGAACCCGTCGCGGTGGTGGCCGCGGCGGGTTCTCTTTCTTTTGGTCAATTGCGCGGGGCAGCGCGAGTTCGTCACCCCGCCATTCTTGTCACTACTCGGTGTCGCGCTTTATCGGCTCGGCCGGATCAGTCGTGATACCAGTCGACGCAGTACGAGGCGACATATCCCCATGCCCCGTTCCAGTAGACCTTGATCCACTGGTCGAAGGTGACGCCGCAGGCGGTGTAGGTGCCGCCCTTGGTGCCGGTGCACACCGCGTCGGCGGTGTTGCCCTTCTGCATCTGCCCGATGGAGGTGGCCGAAGCCGAGGCCGTGCGGCGCACGTTCAGGCCCGCGACCTTGGATTTGACCTCGCATCCGGCGGCCACGGTGGCGTCGTCGTGTCCCTTGCTGACCGACGGAGCGCCCGATGGCGTCAGGTCGCCGGTCGACGCCTGCGCCGCCAGCGGCGAGGCGATGAGGGCGAGGACGCCGAGCACGAGGACGACCAGAGAGCGTGTTGCGAATTTACTCATGTGCATTCTCCCCGCGAAGCGCGGGAACGCGCACTGTTTAACGAACAGTGCCCATGCAACGACCGTATCGGACGCCCGCCCATCGGTCCGGATGGATGATTCGACATCCGGCCGCGTTTCCCCTGCGCTTCAAGAATCGATGAGTCTCGATTACCGTGTCACGATTACGGGATCGTGTCAACCGATGGTCAGTCTTTACGGCCGGTTACCGCCACCGTGACACCGAGCCCGATCATCGCCAGTCCGCCCGCTCCGCCGACCAGCGCCATGCGCCGTTCGGAACGCCCGAACCATTCGCGCGCGCCGGCCGCGATGAGTCCCCAGGTGCTGTCCATGACGAGGGCGAGCGCGCAGAAGACGCTGCCGAGCAGCAGCAGTTGCAGCGGGACGGCCCCGGCTTCGCGGGAGGCGAACTGGGGCAGCACGGCGGCGAAGAAGACGGCGGTCTTGGGGTTGGTGATGCCGACGGCGAAGCCGTCCCACAGGACGCGGTGGGTGGGCTTGTCCTGGGTGCCCCAGGCGAGTTCGCGGCGCTTGCGCCAGGCGGTGACGCCGAGGTAGACGAGGTAGGCGGCGCCGGCGTACTTGAGGACGGCGAAGACGATGGCGGACTTGGCGACGATCGCGCCCACGCCGAAGGCCACCGCGACGGCCAGGAGGTAGGCGCCGACGGTGTTGCCGAGGACGCTCAGCAGCGCGGTGCGGCGGCCGTGGGCGAGGGCGCGTCCGATGACGAAGAGGACGCTGGGGCCGGGGATGGCGATGAGCACGGCCGACATCGCCAGGAAGGCGAGGAGGCTGGTGGCGGTTGGCATGTCCGTCCTCTCAGGAGGGTGGGGATCTCAGGGGATTCCACCACTGACAACCGGCGCCGGGCCAGTTCATTCCGCGTTGAAGCCGGCCAGGAGTTCGCGCAGGAGGTCGCCGAGCTTCTCCGGTTCGGAGACCTTGGCCAGGACCTTGGCCTGTTCGGCGAGTCCGGCGCCGACGGCGGCGTGGACGGTCTCGAAGCCCTTGGGGGTGAGGGTGACCAGCTGGCCGCGGCGGTCGTTGGGATCGGGGGCGCGGCTGACGAAGCCGCCTTTCTCCAGGCGGTCGAGGCGGGCGGTCATGCCGCCGCTGCTGAGCATCATCGAGGCGATGAGGTGCTTGGGGGAGAGGGTGTAGGGCTCTCCGGCGCGGCGGAGGGTGGCCAGGACGTCGAAGCCGCCGCGGTCGATGCCGAAGGTGGCGTAGACGTCTTCGATGCGGTCGCCCATGAGCTTGGCGGAGCGGTAGACGCGCCCGAAGACGGCCATGGCGATGAGCGGTTCGAGGTCGGGCCGCTCGTCGGCCCACTGGGCGGTGACGCGGTCGAGGAAGTCCGGTTCTGTAGTCACGGTCACAGCATATCTCGACGGCAAGTATCTTGCCAACGAGATATCTTGCCGGTAAGTTTCTCGCTGACGAGATAACCGGACAGGAGCCCACCCCATGCGCCCCACACATCGCTTCATCGCCGCGACCACGGTCGACGCCCTCGGCAACGGGCTGTACGTGCCCTTCTCCCTCCTCTTCTTCCACAACCTCACCGGCCTGTCGCTGCTGTCGGTGGGCGCGGGGATGACCGCCGCGGGCTTCATCGCGCTGCTGCTGACGCCGGTCGCGGGGATGCTGATCGACAAGATCGGGGCGCGCAAGATCCTGCAGGCCGGTTTCGTCCTGCGGCTGGCGGCCTTCGCGGCCTTCCCGTTCATCACCGGCTTCACGATGTTCCTGGTGGTCTCCATCGCGGTGGCGATCGGACAGCAGTCGGCGGCCCCGGCGCAGACGGCGCTGGTGGCGGAGATGACCGGCGGCGACGGCCGCGACAAGCTCCTGGCCCTCAACCGCAGCATCGTCAACGGCTCGATGGGCGCCGCCGGGATCCTCGCGGGCCTGCTGATGGCCTTCAGCGGCGACACCGCCTACGTGGTGATGGCGGTGGCCAACGCGGTGAGCTTCGGGCTGGCGGCGGTCCTGATCCACGGGCTGGGCGGCGTCCGGCCGGTCACCGGCGCGCGGCAGAAGGCGGGCTTCAAGGTCGTCCTGAAGGACCGCCCCTACCTCGGGATCACCGGCGCCAACCTGCTGATCGCGCTGTCCTACGTGGCGATGGCGGCGGGAATGCCGGTCTACCTGACCCGCGACCTGGGCGTCCCGCAGGCGATGTCGGGCATGGTCTTCGCGATCAACACCGCGATGGTGGCGCTCCTGGGCGTCCCGGTGGCGCGGCTGGTGCTGCGGGCCCGCCGGACCCGGGCGGCGGCGCTGGGCGCGGCGATCTTCGCCGGATCCTTCGTCCTGTTCGCCGCGCTCCAGCTCCTGCACACCGGCGTGGTCGCCGGGGTCCTCGTCGCCGCGGTCGTCTACACCGGCGCCGAGCTGATCCACTCGGCCCCCGCGCAGGGCATCTCGGTCCAGACCCCTCCCGACCACCTGCGCGGCCGCTACCTGGCCACCTACCAGCTCTCCTGGTCGATCGCCCGGGCCGTGGCGCCGCTGCTGATCACCTTCCTGCTGGGCCTGGGCTCCTGGCAGCTGTGGGCGGGCCTGGGCGCGGCGGCCCTGCTGGGCGCGCTGCTCCTGCTGAAACTGGAGCGGATCCTGCCGCGCGAGGCGGTCCACCCGGTCAAGTACGTGACCGCGGCCTAGGGTCCGGCGGAAGAGGGACGGTCCGGGGTGGGCCGTCCCTCTTCTATGTCCACTCGACCTCGTAGGCCGGTCCCTCGGGCGTGTAGTTCACCGCCCGGTGGATCGAGCGGAACCTCCCCCGCCGGACCAGGGCGTCCGGCGGGGGTTCGCGCATCGGCTCCAGCAGCCGCTCCAGCTCGGCGGCGCGCGGATCGTCCCCGTGCCCCTCGAACCAGGCCAGGAACCGCTCCCACGCCTCCCGTTCCAGCGCCAGCGCCTCCGCGCCGATCGGCCACAGCCGGTACTCGTCATTGCCCCGGTCGTCGTTCTCATAAAGCCAGCGGGACCGGAAGTAATGCGGGACGCCGTCGAGGTCGGCGACGCCCTCGCGCGGCCCGTCCCACCACGTGATCTCGATGTGGACGCGTTGATAGGTCATGTCGTGGCGAGCTCCTCCGGGCGGGGCAGGCGGCGCAGATGCCTGTCGAGGACGAACACGGCGGACAGCGTCCGGCCGGTCCACAGGATCCGGAAGTCCCCGCTCCCGGCTAACGAGATCGCGTTCCCCGTGGTCATGCCGACGATCCTGCGCCCGGCGCGCCCGTCCCGCAACCCCGTCGCCGTCCCGCGCGTCACACGCGGCGACTACCCTCGCAGGGTGAGCACCCAGAAGCTGACGCACGTCGACGCCACCGGCGCGGCGCGCATGGTCGACGTCACCGGCAAGGACGTGACCGCCCGCGAAGCCCGCGCGGCCGGTGTCGTGCGCACCACCGCCGAGGTGGTGTCGCTGCTCGCCGAGGGCGCGCTGCCCAAGGGGGACGCGCTCGGGGTCGCCCGCGTCGCGGGCATCATGGGCGCCAAGCGCACCCCGGACCTGATCCCGCTGTGCCACCCGATCGCGCTGCACGGTGTCCAGGTGGCGCTGGAACCGGCCGGGGACCGCGTGACCATCACCGTCACCGCCCGTACCGCCGACCGGACCGGCGTGGAGATGGAGGCGCTGACCGCGGTCGCCGCCGCCGGGCTCACCCTCATCGACATGATCAAGGCCGTCGACCCTTCGGCCACATTGGACGATGTGCGCGTCCTGTCGAAGAAGGGCGGCAAGACCGGCGACTGGGAGCGCGACCGGTGAGCCGCTCCGCCGTGGTCATCGTGGCCTCCAACCGGGCCGCCGCGGGCGTCTATGCCGACGAGACCGGCCCCCTGCTGGTGGAGTTCCTGCGGTCCCTGGGCTTCACCGTGCCCGACCCGCGGGTCGTCCCCGACGGCGAGCCGGTCCACGAGGCGCTCACCGCCGCCATCGCGTCCAATGTGGACGTCGTACTGACCACCGGCGGCACCGGGCTCACACCCACCGACCGGACCCCGGAGATGACCCGGCGCGTTCTGGACCGCGAGATCCCCGGCATCGCCGAGGCCCTGCGCGCCTACGGCCACCCGAAGGTCCCCACGGCCATCCTGTCACGCGGCCTGGCGGGAACGGCGGGGGCGACCCTCATCGTCAACCTGCCCGGCTCCCGGGGCGGCGTGAAGGACGGCATCGCCGTCCTGGAGCCGGTTCTGGCGCACGCCGTCGATCAGATCCGGGGCGGGGACCATCCCGCCGCCGCCCACACCAAGGAGTCCCCGTGACCGACACGCCCATCGACTGGGCGGCCGCCCGCCGCACCGTCTACGAGGCCGGACTCGCCGCCAAGCTGCTGCCCGTCCGCTACCCCATCGCCCAGGCCGACGGCGCCACCCTCGCCGAACCCCTCCGCACCCTCACCCCGCTGCCCGCGTTCCGGACGTCCAGTGTGGACGGCTACGCCGTCCGCGGCACCGGCCCCTGGCGGCTGGCCGGGCGCGTCCTGGCCGGCGGCGAGGCCGGTGACATCCGCGAGGGCACCGCCATCGAGATCGCCACCGGGGCGATGGTCCCCGATGGCACCGAGCGCATCATCCGCGTCGAGCACTCCACCGTCCTCAATGGACTCGTCGACTGCGAGAGCCTGCCCACCACTAACGCCGACATCCGCGAGATCGGCGAGGAGGCCGCCCTCGGCGAGGAGCTCCTCCCCGAAGGCCACCGCATCACCCCCGGCGTCATCGGGCTCGCCGCCTCCTGCGGCCACGACCTCATCTCCGTACGTCCCAAGCCCCGCGCGGCCCTGCTCATCTTCGGCGACGAGCTCGCCGTCACCGGACCCCCCGGGCACGGCCGCGTCCGCGACGCGCTGGGCCCATCGCTCCCCTCGATGCTCTCCCACGCCGGCGCCGACCCCATCCCCGGCTTCCGCCCCCGCGGCCCCATCGACGACACCCTCGAAGCCCACGTGTCGGCCCTCCGCGCGGCCCTCGACGACGCCGACATCGTCTGCACCACCGGCGGAACCATGCGCGGCCCCGTCGACCACCTCCACCCCGCGCTCGCCGAGCTCGGGGCGTCCTATGTGGTCAACACCGTCGCCGTCCGCCCCGGCTTCCCCATGCTCGTCGCCGGTCTCCCCGGCGGCCGCTTCGTGGTCGGCCTCCCCGGCAACCCCCAGTCCTCGATCGTGGCGGTGGTGTCCCTCGTTCTCCCGCTCCTCGCCGGACTGGCCGGACGCGAGTTCCCCACCACGTCCACAGTGGAGCTCGCCGCCGACGTCCCCGGCCGCGGCGACTACACCCACCTCGCCCTCGTCCGCCTCGTGGCCGGACGCGCCGAACCCCTCCCGCACGCCGGATCGGCGATGCTGCGCGGCCTCGCCGCCGCCGACGGCTTCGCGATCATCCCCCCCGGCCGCTCCGGCACCGCCGGGACTCACGTCGGCTTCGTCCGGATCCCCGCATGATCCACGCCCGCGTCACCACCGACCCCCTCTCGGTGACCGAACACGAGAACCTCGTCGCCTCCCCCACCGCCGGAGCCGTCGTGTCCTTCGCCGGAGTCGTCCGCGACCACGACGGCGGCCGCGACGTGACGTCCCTTGTGTACGAAGCCCACCCCACCGCCTCCGACGTCATCGCCGAAGTCGCCGCCGACATCGCCGCCCTCCCCGGCATCGTGAGCGTGGCGGTGTCCCACCGCGTCGGGCCACTGTCCATCGGCGACGCCGCCCTCGTCGCCGCGGTGTCGTCGCCCCACCGCGCGGAGGCCTTCGCGGCCTGCGCGTCCCTTGTGGACGAAGTGAAGAAGCGGATTCCCGTGTGGAAGCACCAGCACTTCACCGACGGCACCGACGAGTGGGTGAACTCGGCCTAGTCGTCGGCGGCGACGACCAGCGTCAACCGCCCGTTCGCGTGGTCGATGAGCACCAGCTCGTGGAACCGCGTGTGGATGCCGCCGAAGTCGTGCCAGTCGTCGCGGCCCAGATTCCGCAGGTGATACACCGCCCCCGCACCGCCCAGCGGGCCCATGAGCTCACGGTCGAGCGCCGCCACCAGCGTCTCCGGCAACGGGCCCAACTCCCGCGCCCACGCCCAGATCAGCGCGGCGGCGTCCCGGTGGCCGACCGGCTCGAACGCGTCAGCGGTGACCCGCGCCAGCTCGTACGGGCCGTGGACCGTGACCTCCGGCCGCGCGTCGTCCCCCAGGTAGGTGTCGCGGTACTGCACGTGCCGCGTCAACGCGGTGAGCAGCTCCCGATCGTCCATTGTGGGCTCGCTGACGCAGAGGTCCTTGAAGTCGACCCACCGAAAGCCATGGTCGTCGAAAGCGTGATCACGGAAATTGAGGAAGCGGCTCGCCTCGAACTCCAGAGGCGAGCCGCTCGTGCTACTTGCGTCCAATCGCCGGACCCGCGTCCCTGCGCCGGATCCGAGCCGGCCGTGCTGGTCGCACGACCTCGGCGACGCCGTCCAGCGCAATGCCCTCGAAGAGCTCATCGGTCTCCGGGCCCTCGCGGGTGAGCAGCTCCTCGCGCTCCTCGTCACGCGGCCGCGCCTTGCCCGCGGCCGCGTTCGGATTGCGGATGACCCCCCGCTCGGGCCGAGGCGCGGCACCGGCCCTGGCACCGGCCCCGGGCTGTGAAACGCCGGGCCGCTGCCCGTAGACGGACGGGACCGAGCGGCCCGCCGGGGCGAAACCCCGCTGGCCGGGGAGGAGCGGAGCGGTGCCCCGCGGCCCGAAGGCGCCGGGCCCACCCGCCGGGAACAACACCGGGGATGGGGCGGGCGCCGTCCCGACCGGCGGCGTGACCGGCCCCGGCCCACCGATCACGGGCGGTGTGGTCCCGGGGAGGGTGGGAGTCGGCGTCGGGAACTCCGTCACCGGCCCAGGCCCTGGGGTCGGGGTGGGTGATGGCGTGTTGGGTGAGGAGGTGACGGGCGCGTGGGACGAGCCTGGGCTCGATGGGCTGCCATGCGAAGTGCCGGTGGATCCTGGATCCAGGATCGGCTTCACACGCGTGTCGGGGTCCTTGCCGTAAACAGGACCGGAGTACTCACCGGGCTTGTGCATCGAGGTGTACCAGGCTTGTTTCGCCTCGATCGACATCGTGGTCATGTGCGTCCGCATCTGCGACGCGTACGATTCTTTCGCCGCCTGGTATCCGGGAGTCCCATCGACGCTGTAGCCGTCGAAGAGGTGCGGGTTCCTTTGGAACTGGCCTTCGAGGTGCTTCCACTCACCGTGGATGCGGTCAACCTGCTTCTTCGCCACCTCGACCGCATCGGCAATACGGTCGAGAGCCGACGCGGTGCCCTCGGCGGACAGCAGACTACGACGAAACGAGTCCCTCATCAGCGTGGCTTCGGAGTCGAGTATCTTGCTGCCCTGGGAAACCCAGGCGTCAAGAGCGTTCTCCACGTGCCCGTCCATGCCGGAACCGTGAGTCTCGGCGAGTTTCACCAGCTCCCGGTAGGCGCCTGCTTGCTTACGCCACATCGGGATCTGGCCATGATCGATCGTGATCAGCGAGACCATGGCCTCTAGGCCGACATCCGAGAAGGTGTCGTCACCGCCGCTCGTGCCCTCAAAGAGGTCGTTTGCCACTGCCCTCCCCCTCTGTGAAGTACTGGGCCGCATCAGTCAGACGACCGGCAGATTCGGCATCAGCCGCACTGAAATCCTCGGCCACGGAGGCGAGCACGTTCGAGATCGCGACCATGCCACGATCTAGGCCCTCGAACATGGTGAGCATCTCGAAGCGCAGCTCATCGTGATAGTCACCGATAGGCGTACGGCCGTAGATGCAACCGTTCTTCCGGCCATCCATCGCAGCATCGACATCGGTTGTTCCCTCGACGAGTTGATCTCGCAGCTCATCGAAGCGAGGTCTGAATTGCAGCTGCTGGTCTCCCAGAATCCGTCCAGCGACATAGCGAAGCATCGCTGGATCTGCGCGCAGGGTATCGCTCATTGATCTTCCTCCCCCAGGTCGGGCACCTTGGGCACTTCTAAGGCCATCATGCCCGACCTGTCAACCTCAGGAAGCGCGGGACCTTCGGCGTTTCATAACCAGCACCAACACGATGACTCCACCCAGAACGAGCGCCCCAGTTCCAGCAGCGATCAGTGGCCAGTTCATCCCGCTGTCCGCGTCAGACGTCAGCACTCGTGACTCGTCTGATGTGTCGATGGGGTCAGTGGCAGGGTGGTAGGGGCGAGCAGGGTCAACCGGATCCACGCTCTCGGTCAACGCGCGAACGACGTTAACCAGACCCCAACCGTAGTCACTGTCCCGCCCCGGTTCACCCTTGTCGTCGGCAGTGCGCGCCAGCCGCATAGCCATGTCGTCTGGCGAGATGTCCGGCCAGTGAGCCTTCATCAGGGCGAAGACGCCTGCCACGATCGCAGCCGACTTCGAGGTGCCACTGATGTCGCTATAGCCGCCATCTCTCCAGGCGGAGACCACCTTCTCGGAAGGCGCTGCCACCCTGATTAGTGGATCGCTTCGAGCAGCCGAGGAGTGCACACCGTCCTTGGTCGTACCACCGATGACATTGACCTCGGGATATGTCCCAGGCGCACCAAGGCCAGTGTCATCAGGAAGGTTTCCTGACGACGAAACCAGCGGGATACCCTTTTGCTTCGCTTCCTTGATAAGTGAATGCTCACTCGTGTCGGGAGTTCCACCGCTGTAGGCCAGCAGGATGACATCCGCCCCACTGTCGATCAGCCACCGCAGCCCCTTGTTCAACTCCCCCTGGTCGTACTTCTCCGTCCCCTCCGGCCAAGCCCCGTAACTCAAGATCTTCGCCCCCGGCGCCACCCCCAGCACACCATCCCCACCCCCCACCCCATGCCCGCGCCCGGCGATCAGCGAAGCCATCCCCGTCCCGTGCCCGACGTAGTCCTTCTGCCCATCCCCCGCCGGGCTGTACGAGTCCTTCCCCCCCACGACCTGCCCCACCAGGTCCGGGTGGGTTCCATCCACGCCCGTGTCGAGGATGCCGACGGTGACGCCTTCGCCGGTCGCGATCGCGTGGGCTTCCTTCAGGCGGAGGGCGTTGATCATCCACTCCGAGTCGCGGATCTGGTCCGCCCATGCGGTGCCTGGAACCACGAGTGCCCCCAGTGCGACCGCCGAAACACTTACCGTCCCCAGCCAGCGACGCATCATCACCAGGGCACCATAAGGGCCGGGTGGGGCGAAATGCTAGTCCCGGCGGCGTTCGCGGCGGATCGAGTAGAGGTTGAGCCCGACGAGGACGACGAGGGCCACGCCTCCGATGGCTCCGGCGGTCCAGAGGGGGCTGAGGTTCGCCCAGGCGCCGGACGCGTTGCCGCGCACCGAGAGGACATCACCGGGTTTGGCGTCGCCGGCGCCGACGATGGGGCCGTCCATGGGGTCGCCGTTGGCGAGGGTCCAGTTGCCGTGGCAGATGCGCTCGAAGCGGCCCGCGCAGAACGTCACGGTCGCCTCGGTGGGGTCGGTCGCGGCCGCGCGGGCGGCCGGGAAGAGGGCCACGAACGCGGCGACGAGCGCGAGGCCCCACACGAGGCGGCGCATGTCTGGTGGAATGCTGCGCATCCCCACAGCCTAGAGAAGGTCGTGGACGACCCAGACGTTCGGCTCCACGTACACGGCGTGGCCGTGCTCCACGTCGCAGTGCACGGGCAGCAGCGCGAAGGGCACCTCCACGGGCCCGGACGCGTCGAACGGCAGCCCGGTCCAGGTCCGCCACTGCTCCAGCGAGCCGGGGAAGGTCTGGGATGCGGGGGCCACGCGCACGATGCGGCCGCCCGCGCGGACGTGGACGCGCAGCCACGCGTCGGCGGGCAGGCCGTCCTCGCGGACGCGGAAGGCGTACTCCGACATGGGCGTGCGCGGCTCCAGGTGCTTGCCGTTGGGCCGGACGGGCGCGACGAGCTCGGTGAAGCCCTTCGCCTTGGCGTTGTCGCGCAGGGCCGCCAGGAGGATCCCGGACAGGCCCTTGCCCTGGTGGGCGGCGTGGACGCTGATCTCCACGGCGCTCACCGAGTCCGGCTCGACGCCCTTGCGCAGGTCGCTGGCGGCCCACATGAGCACCTGGTCCCAGCCGTTGTCGGGGTACTGCTCGCGGCCGGGGAGGGCGCGGGAGAAGGGGAACGAGTAGCCGTGCCCGATGATCTCGCCGGACTCGTCATCGGTGGCCACCACCGCGAAGTCGCGGTGCGCGGCACCAAGGACCCCGAAGAACGACCAGGCGATCGGGTCGTGGTCCATGAACTCCGGCCACGAGTCCGGCATGTTCCAGACGTCGTCGATCAGCTCGGGACGTTCGGCGAGGGTCGTGACGGTGATGCCCATGCGGGCAGGCTAGTTGATCAACTAGCGCCTGGCGAGCTCATAAAACTCCACGCCGAAGCTGCCCGACATCGACAGGTACGAGGACGTGATCAGCCCGCCGTCGGAGTAGCCGACCACGCCGCCGTGCCCGCCGAAGCCGCCCGCGGCACCCGTGGCGAGGTCGACGATCCACACGCGGTGGACGTCGCCGAGCATCGCGTCCAGCACGAACCGGCCGTCGCCGGTGACCCACTTGACCAGCCCCAGCTCGCCCCGCCCGAGGTGCGCCGTCCACGCCGGGCCGGACGCGCGCGTCGCCTGGAGCGCCGGTTCGCGCGCGTCGAGGCGGACCACGGTCCCGCCGCCCACGCCGAGCGCGGGCATCGCGGTGTCGGCGGCGACGATGACCTTTTCCACCGCGCCGGACGCCGGGTCGACCAGCTGGAACTCGGCCGGCCCGGGCGCCTTGTACAGGGGCGCGTCCAGCAGCAGCCCGTCGGCGAGGACCGGCGTCGTCCACGTCGGGTCCAGCAGCGCCGCCCGCCACAGACGCACGCCCGTGGTGGGATCGACGCCCCGCACGGCGCTCTTGTCGGTGACGTCGAGGAGCCGCTCGCCGAGCACCGCGTACTGGGCGGTGGCGGGACCCGTCCAGCTCCACACGTGCCCGTCGGCGAGGTCGACCACCCGCGTCGAGGCGCCCTGCGTGAAGACCGCCCACGTGCGCTCGGGGACCAGCGGGACCGGCGGATAGAGGTTCTCGCCGACATCGGCGCGCGACTGGCGTCCGGTGTCGACGACATCGGGGACGGCGTTGACCACGGCCCCCGGCAGGTCCACCCGCCACGCGCGCACACCGTCGGAGAGCCCGTACCCGGCCAGCTCGCAGCCACCACCGGGCGCGCACGTCATCTTCGTGACGACCCGCGAGCCGACGAAGGTCTCACCCGGCGGCAGCTGGTAGCGCACGACACCGGTGACCAGGTCGAGGACGTCGGTGCGCCCGGTGCGCCCGATCAGGACGCGCTCGCCGGTGACGCGGACGCCCCGCGCGGCCGCCTCGGGCGAACTCAGCAGCTCGTCGGCGCTCAGCCGCACCTGCCAGCGGCGCTCGCCGGTGGCCCGGTCGAAGCCGAAGACGCCCCGCTTGGTGGTGACCAGGACGGTGGACCCGCGCGCCTCGGCGTGCACGGGGGCGCCGAGTTCGAGCCCGGTGTCGGCGGCCCACACCGGCTGCGGCTCGACGATGAGCGCGGTCGGCGCGGGCCGGGTCATGACGTAGATCGCGATGGACGCGGCCAGCAGCACGATCGCGGTGAGCGCGGCCGGTAACGAACGCCGTCGCGGCTCTTCCTCGGGCGCCGCTACGTCGAGGTCGATGTGCATGGACCGAGCCTAGGCCCCGTAGGCCACGACCGCCCCGTCCCGCTGGACGATCAGCGCGCCGTCGGAGTAGCCGAGCAGGGAGTCACCGGCGTACTCGCGGTGGACGCCGGTGGCGAGGTCGATGACGACGATGCGCTGGCCGTAGCCGTAGTGGTAGCTGACGGCTAGCTTGTGCCCGTCGGTGAGGTGCCCGTCGAACTGGGAGATGCCGAGGTCGGTGATCCAGCCCGGGCCGCCGTCGAGGCGGGCTCCGGTGAAGCGCATGCCCTCGGCGCGCACCAGAACGCCCTGGCCCAGCGCGACGGGATCGCCCGCGCCGGCGGGGAAGTCGGTCGCCTCGCCGTCGTCGAGGTCGAAGAGGCGGCCGTCGGCGGTGTCCAGCAGCCTGCCGTCGGTGACGATGGGCACGAGCAGGTCGGCGTAGGCGAAGTCGATCGGCTGCCGCCACTTCCCGCAGACCACCTCGTACCCGTCGACGGTCACGACCTGACCGGCGACGATCCACAGGGTGGAGAACTCGCTGTACGCCATCGGCCTGAGCGTCCCGGTGTTCAGGTCCACGACGTACTGGCTCCGGGTCCCCTGCGCCTGAACGACGGCGATGGTGGACGCGTCGGGCTCGACCTCGGAGATGGCCGGCCGGTCGTGGCCGACGCCGTTCTCGAACTGCCAGTTCGCCACGACACCGGTGGGCAGGACGATGAAGCCGTCCGGAATGTCCCGGCTCCACCGTTCGGCACCGGTGTGCAGGTCCAGAACCTTCATGTGCTGCGTACCGGGCCATCCCCCCGTCTTCAGCACGACGCCGGCGGCGGTGACCGCGCCCTCGGAGGTCTCTCCGTCGAGCCCGGGGATCCGGTAGAGCGACCGGCCGGTCCGCAGGTTCAGCGCCTCCACCGGAACGGTCCCCGACCCGGTCACGGTGGTGGATTCCACGCCCCAGAACAAGACGTCGTCCACGACGTCGATCCACGGCGCGTCGGCCCCGCCGGTGGCCACCGTCCACACCTGGGCGCCCGAGACCGCGTCGTAGACGGCGATCCCCTCGCGTGCGGTGACGATCACCAGCCCGTCCACCGCCCGCGCCCGGAACAGCGCGCCCAGCTCGGCGGGCTTCACCGTCCACCGCGGCACCGGATCGGCGAAGTACGCCTGGATCTGCGGCACCTTCAGCGCCCAGTTGATCGCCGCCGCCCCCAGCGCCAGCGCGATGAACACCGCGACGGCGGGCAGCCAGCGGCGGCGCGGCTCCGGCGCCTCGGGCGTCGGCGGCGCCGAGAGGTCGCCGAGTTCGATCTCGGTTGTGGACATGCGCGGATCGTAGAGCGCCCTGTCACTCACGCGCCTGCCCGAAAGGGTCGTCTCACCAGCCGATACGGGCGCGCAGCTGGCCGTCCGGCGTCACGGTCAGCACCAGGCCGCCCTCGACGGCGACCGGGTTCTCGCCGGGCAGCTCCCAGGTCTCCCCGTTCAGGACGTTCACCGCCCAGGACTTCGTGCCGTCGCCGACCAGCACCGTGCCGTCCCCGGCGACGGCGCGCAGCTCACCGGAGCCGCTCCCGAGATCCACCGTCCACGCCCGCGAGCCGCCGACGTTGCCGGTGAGGGTGCGCCCGGACGCCGCCACCGCCACCCCGTCCAGCGCGGTCAGCAGCTTCTCCCCGGAGGGCAGCGGGTAGACCGCCCCGGTGGCCAGGTCGAGGACCCGCGAGCCGTCGTCGTCATGGAGGAGACCGCCCACGCCGCCGCAGTCCGACCAGGTGGCCCGCCACATCTCCGCGCCGGTGGCCGGGTCGAGGCGCTTGAACACGCCCGGCTCACCGAGGTCGAAGAGCACGCCCTGGCAGAAGCGGGGCTGGATGACCGGGGCCCACGCGGGTGAGGCGCCGGTGTTGAGGTCGACGGGCGTCGGCGCGCAGCCCGTGAACACCGCCGTCGACGTGCCCGCCCACGGCAGCAGCGAGTTCTCCGTCCCGCACACCTTCCCCGACCACAGCTCCGAACCGTCGGCGAGCCCGTAGGCGACCACGTCGCAGGACTGCCCGGCGCAGCGCACGAACGCCAGGGCCTTGTCGGTGACGACCTCCTGGAGCGAGGCGCCGTCGTCCCAGCCGCGCCGCAACCCGAAGCCGTCCTCGCCGGTGGCCATGTCGACCACCCGCCACTGCCCGGACCGGTTCTCGTCGTCGATCTGCCCGAGCACCAGGCGCGTCCCGGCGAGCACGCGCGTGGTGTGCCCGGCGGCGAAGGGGACGCTGCGCCGCGCCACCCCGCTCACCTTGTCCAGGTACTCCACCGTCGACCCGGTGAACACCGCGACGGTCGCGCCCGCCACGTGCGCTTCGAGCGGGACGGAGACGTCGGAGACGCGCGCCGTCCACAGCGGATCGGCGGCCGCGCGCGAGGGCTCCGAGCGCAGGGTCAGCGAGCCGATGAACACCACCACGGCCGCCAGGACGACCAGGAGGAGGACGAGTAATCTGCGGCGGGCGCGCGCGGTGTCAGTCATGCCCGCATGCTACGGCTCAGCGGGTCCGCCGCAGGGACACCAGGTCACCGGCGGCGGTGATCAGGACACCGTCGGCGAGCCCGATCGGCATCGAGCCGTCGCGGAAGCCGCCGACGGCGCCGGTGGCGACGTTCACCGTCCACACGCGACGGCCCTCGGCGGGGCGGCGGCCGGTCATGCCGCCGATCACCAGCAGCCCGTCCTGGACGGCGTAGCGCTCGACGATGACCGCGCCGTCGACGAGCGCGGCGGTCCAGCGCTCGGCGCCGCTCGCGCGGTCGGTGGCGCGCAGGGTCCCGGCGTCGCGGTCGATGTCGACGAGGACGCCGCGGTCGGCCACGAGCATGTCACCGGCGCCGACGGGGTGGGTCTCGCCGGTGGCGAGGTCGACGAGGTCCTCGACGTGGGAGGCGCCGGCGGTGTTGTACTCGTCGACGAGGAGCCCGTCGGCGAAGCCGATGCCCTCGGAGCGGGAGCGGCCGCCGTAGTCGCCGTGCACGGCGGTGTCCCAGAGAGTGGCGCCGGTGGCGGGGTCGAGGCGGGCGAGGCGTCCACCGGCGCCCGACAGCAGCGCGTCGCCGACGATGAACAGGTTCACCATCGGCCGGTTCCAGCCGCCCAGGACGGTGCCGCCGGCCAGGTCGATGACGGAGTGGGCGCCGTCGGCGCCCTCCACCAGCGCGATGCCCCGGCCGGGGTCGACGGGGATCGTGGGGAAGTCGTTGGCCGCGTCGAGGCGGCGGCCGGTCTGGCGCAGCCCGTCGACGGTCTCGGGCAGGTAGACGGTGGTCGCGCCGGGCGTCTCGTGCCGCCAGGCGAGCTCGCCGGTGGCCAGTTCGTAGCCCTCCAGGACGCAGCCGGTGTCGCCCTCCCACACGCAGTCGGCGACGGCGAGGACGTCCCCGACGAGGCTCATCCAGGCCGCCTCCTGGGGGCGGTGGGCGCGTTCCAGGTGGTAGCGGGTGACGCCGCTGGCGAGGTCGATGACCTCCACGTCGAGGGAGAAGGTGACGCCCCGGTCCCAGATGACCACGCCGTCGCGGACGGAGATGTTCTGCTCGACGTACCAGATGCCCAGGCCATTGAGCTCGTTCACGTCCCAGGTCCGGCGCCACAGCTCGCCGCCGGTGGCGCGGTCGAGGGCGGCCATGCCGTTGTGCGCGGCGACCAGGACGACGGGCCCGGACACGCGCGCGACGAGCGCCTCGCCGAGTTCGGGGTCCAGGGACGCCGTCCACGCCGGGGCCGGGTCGACGACGGTGGCGGGCGGGCCCGGCAGGTTCGCCGCGTAGGTGATCGCCGAGGCCGCCAGCAGCGCGGTGACGGCGAGCGCGGCCAGCAGCGGGCGTGCGCTTAACCGGGGCGGGAGGGCCTCGGGGGCGTCCAGGTCGATGACGGCCATGCCGGAAGCATACGGCGGGGGCGGCCCCGAAGGACCGCCCCCGCTCGGTGCCGGGTCTATCGGAAGAGGGGGTTCACCAGGAAGTACACCCCGGCGGCGACCAGGGCCGCGGCGGGGAACGTGAGCACCCAGGCGATGACGATGTTGCCCGCGACGCCCCAGCGGACGGCGTTCTTGCCCTTGGTCGCGCCCACGCCCATGATCGCCGAGGTGATCGTGTGGGTGGTCGAGATGGGGGCGCCGAAGGCGAGCGCGTTGGCGTAGAGGACGCCGGAGGCGACCGTCTCGGCGGCGAAGCCCTCGGGCGGGCCGAGGTGGATGACGCGGCGTCCGAGGGTGCGGATGATGCGCCAGCCACCGGCGTAGGTGCCCAGGGCGAGCACGCCGGCGGAGGTGAAGAACACCCACTGCGGGATGTGCTCGGTGTTGTCCTGGTAGCCGCCGACGAACAGGGCCAGGACCACGATGCCCATGGTCTTGGCGGCGTCCTGCATGCCGTGTCCGACGGCCATGCCGGCCGCCGAGACGGACTGGGCGATGCGGAAGCCGCGGTTGAGTTTGGCGGGGTTCTTGCGGCGGAAGATCCACATGATGGCGATCATCACGAAGTAGCCGAGGATGAAGCCGAGGACGGGGGAGGCGACCATCGGGATGATGACCTTCTCCAGGATCCCGCCCCACAGGACGGTGCCGCCGCCGACGAGGGTCGCGCCGACCAGGCCGCCGAACAGTGCGTGCGAGGACGACGACGGGAGCCCGAACCACCAGGTGATGAGGTTCCAGGCGATGGCGCCCATGACGCCGGCCAGGATGATGGAGAGACTGTGCTTGACCGGCGGCAGGTCCACGATGCCGCTGCCGACGGTCTTGGCGACCTTCGCGCCCAGGTGGGCGCCGACGAAGTTGCCGACCGCGGCCAGGCCGAGGGCGATGCGCGGGGTCAGTGCGCGCGTCGAGACCGACGTCGCGATGGCGTTCGCCGCGTCGTGGAACCCGTTGGTGTAATCGAAGGCCATCGCGGCGATGATCACCGCGATGACTCCGATCAGCATGGCGTCCACGGGTGCTAAGACTCCTTGACCGCGATGGTCTCGATGGTGTTGGCCACGTGCTCGAAGGCGTCGCAGGCGGCTTCGAGTTCGTCGGCGACCTCCTTCATCTTGAGCACGGTGAGGGCGTCGTACTCGCCGGAGAAGAGCCGGACGAGCAGCATCCGGTAGGCGCGGTCGCCGTCGTTCTCCAGGCGGTTGACCTCGACCCAGTAGTCCTTGAGGTCCTTCATGCCCTTCAGGCGCGGCATGGCGTCGGCGGTGAGCCGGGCCTGCGCGTTCAGCACGTCGAAGAGGTCGATCATCTCGCGCGGCGGCGCGGGCAGCTCGGACAGGCCGTAGAGGTACACCAGGTTCCCGGCGGCCTCGATGTGGTCCAGGACGTCGTCGAGCTGGGAGCCGAGGGCGTACATGTCCTCGCGGTCCAGCGGCGTGACGAAGGTCGAGTTGATCTTGTTGTACAGATCGTGGGTGAGCTGGTCATTGTCGTGTTCGACCTCGACCAGGCGCTCGGAGACCGACTGGGTGTCGGTGCCGGGGACCGCCAGCTCGGAGAGGATCTCCATGCCGCGCACCAGGTTCTGGCCCGCCCGGGTGAAGAACTGGTAGAACGCGTCGTCTTGCGGACGCAGCGAGAATCGCACCTCGTACCTCGATGGCTATGAGAACTACAGATGAACGCGCACGGTTGCGCAGTCACCATACCCGGAGGTGGATCACCCGACTCGGCGCAACCGCACAAGTCCACCCAGTGTCCCCTACCGGACTGGAAGGTTTCTCATGAAGCCGCCTTGAGCCGGGACAAAGCGCCCGCCACCTTCTCCTTGTCGGTGGTGTACCAGAGCGGGGGCAGGGATTCGCGCAGGTAACGGCCGTAGGAGCGGGCGGTCTCCAGGCGCGGGTCGAGGACGGCGACCACGCCCTTGTCGTCCACGCTGCGGATGAGGCGCCCGACGCCCTGGGCGAGGCGGATCGCGGCGTACGGGACGCTCACCTGCGCGAAGCCCGAGCCGCCGGAGTTGTCGGCGGCGGCGCTGCGGGCGGCGGTGAGCGGCTCGTCGGGACGCGGGAACGGCAGCCGGTCGACGACCACGAGCTGGCAGGAGTCGCCGGGCACGTCCACGCCCTGCCAGAGGCTCATGACGCCCAGTAGGCACGTCTCGGGTTCGGCGCGGAAGCGGCGGACCAGCGGTGCCAGCGACTCCTCGCCCTGGAGCAGGATCGGCAGATCGGTGCGCTCGCGCAGGACCTCGGCGGCGCGCTCGGCGGCCTTCCGCGAGGAGAACAGCCCGAGCGTGCGCCCACCGAGGGCGGTGACCAGGCGCACCAGCTCGTCGGCGGCGGCCTCCGACAGGCCCGACATGCCCGGCTTCGGCAGGTGCGAGGCGACGTAGAGGATGCCCTGCTTGCGGTACTCGAAGGGCGAGCCGACGTCGAGGGTGTCGTAGTCGCCCTCGTCGAGGCCGAGGGAACGCGCGGCGGAGTCGAACTTGCCGCCCAGGGTCAGGGTCGCCGAGGTCGCCACGACCGTGCGCTCGGCGAACAGCTCCTGCCCGAGGATGCCCGCCACCGACAGCGGCGCGACGGTGAGCTGCCTGCGGCGTCCCTCGCCGTCGCCCCAGATGACGTCGTGCTCGGACTCCAGGAGGAAGCGCTGGACGACGTCGCGCAGGTCGGTGACACCGGTCTTGGCCTGCTGCTTGGTGACCGATTCCTCGTCCTTGCCGACGGTGATCTCGCTCGCGCCCTCGCGGCAGGCGCCCTCCAGCAGCGTCAGCGCCTCGCGCATCGCGGCCGGGATCTGCGTGAGGCGTCCCGGCGGCAGGTTCATCAGCGCGGCGTCGAAGGCCGCCCCGGCGTCGGCGAACTTCTCCTTCACCTCGCGCGAGACGAAGGACCCCGCCCGGCGCATGACCCGCTCGATACCGGCCACGGTGACCTCGGCCTGCGCGGCCCCGGTGGCCCGGTCGGCCAGCTCGTGGGCCTCGTCGACGATCAGCAGGTCGTGCTCGGGGAGGACCTTGCGGCCATTGAGGAGGTCGATGGACAGCAGCGAGTGGTTGGTGACGACGATGTCGGCCTCACGGGCCTGGCCGCGGGCCTTCTCGGCGAAGCAGATGTCGCCCTGCGCGCACTTCATCGCCCCCGGGCACTCGCGCGCCGAGACCGACACCCCGCGCCACACCACGTCCGGGACGCCCGGGTCCAGCTCGTCGCGGTCGCCGGTCTCGGTGTCGTTGGCCCAGTCGTGCAGGCGCGTGACGTGCTTCTCCATCTTGCTGGCCTGCCCCAGCCACGAACCCCCGTCGAGGGTGTCCTGCTCGTCCTCGGCTTCGGGCGAGGCGAGCTTGGCGGCGCACAGGTAGTGGTGGCGGCCCTTCAGGACCGCGAACGACGGTCGCCGCCCCAGCACCCCCTCGGTGGCGTCGGCCAGGCGCGGCAGGTCGGTGTCCACGAGCTGCGCCTGGAGCGCCAGCGTCGCGGTGGACACCACGACGGGCCGGTCGGAGAGGAGCGAGGGCACGAGGTAGCCGATGGACTTGCCGGTGCCGGTGCCCGCCTGCACGAGGAGGTGGCTGCCGGTCTCACGCGCGCGGTCGATGGCGGCGGCCATCTGCTGCTGCCCGGGGCGGACCTGGCCACCCGGGACGGCCGCGATGGCGGCGTCCAGCAGCGCGTTCACCCGTTCGTTCGTCGGTTCGGCTGTCTCGTCGCTTTGAGGGGTCTCCCCGAGTTCTCCACCGGCCACCCGGGCGACGCTACCGGGCGGGTCCGACAAAAGGGTTCGGGGGTGGGACGCGCCCGGGTGGTGGACGCGTCCCGCTCCGGCGCGCCCCCGCGCGGGCCGGAGGTGGGTCAGACGCAGCGCATGCTGGTGCGCGAGCACTTACAGGTGAGCTTGCCGTTGACGATGGTCCAGCCGCACTCGATCCAGTAGTTGTTCGAGCTGCACATGCTCATGTCGGTGCAGATGTCCCGCGTGCCGATCTGCGCGGCGGCGGTGGACTCGGGAACGAGACGGCGGACGAGGCGGTCGGCGAGGTTCGTGATGAGTCGCATGACTCTCCTTTCACGTGAGCCGCGCCATCCGGGCGGATGGGATGGAACTGAGATGGAAGGGACGACGCGGTCGGGCCGACCCTAACCTCGCGGAGATCGACTGCGCTGTCCCTTATGGACAAAGCGGGGGAATCGGGTCGCCCCCGCTGGGAGAGTGAGGCGTGCCCGAAGACTTCACCCACGCCGGAACAGCCCCGTGACCACGACGCAACCGCATGCCGAGGCACGAGCACGACCACCGCCGGGAGAGAGGTGTCTTGATCGCGTGTCCATGAACGACGCGCGCGTGCGGCGGCGCAACCAACCCCCACAACCACGACGCAACCGTGTGCCGAAAAACGAAGCCCTCCTCCGGCTCGGGAGAAGTGTTTTGACTTCCGGGGTCCAGGGGACGGAGTTCCCTGGTCTGGTCCAGGGCGAAGCGCCTGGTCGGGTGCAGGGCGAAGCGCCTGCGCTCTCGCACCAACAGCCCGCAACCGGCCGGGACACCGCAGGAGCCACCCACCCGAAGTGAACCCACCCCGATCTCAGGGTCCCCCGGGTGTCTTCCCCCATGGCCCCAACGGTTCCCCGCCCCTGGCGTCGATGATCATGCCCCCTCGCCCCTACGCCTTCCTCGTCTTCACCTTCGCCCTGGCGGTCCCGTTCTGGGCGGCCGGTTTCCTCATCGACACCTCTTCCCTCCCGATCGACCTGCCGGTCAGCGCCCTCCAGGCCGTAGCGCCTACACCGAGGAGATCGGCTCGCCTCGGACCCACCCGCCGATGTGGACGGTGGGCATGGTGCTGACCAGCACCGCTCTGCGCGTGGTGATGATGCGCGTGCACCTGGCCACCGGCGCGGTCCTGGCGGCGGTGGTCCTGCACGACATGGTCAACGTCGCCGAGTTCGCCTACCCGGCCGGCGGTTCGCACTTCGACCCGCTCATCGCCGGGGCCGTCACCATCGCCTTGGCGGCGGCCCTGTCACTCCAGCGCCAGCAGCGCCGCCCCGATCCATCCCGCGTCGTTGCCCAGTGAGGCGGGCTCGATGACCGGTGGCGTCCGGTGGGCGCGCGCGAAGACGCGCTCCTCGAAGGACGCCCGGACCGGCCCGAGCAGCGGCTCGCCCGCGTCGGCGACGCCGCCGCCGATGACCACGCGGTCGACGTCGAGGACGGTGACCAGCCCGGCCAGGCCGATGCCGAGCCAGGCGCCGATGACGCCGTAGAGCCCGATCGCGGTGGCGTCCCCGGCGGCGGCCGCGTCGGCGACCGTGCGTCCGGTGACGCCGCCGGGCCCGGCGAGCGCGGCCAGCAGCCCGTCCGGTGCTTCCAGGGCGGCCTCGCGGCCGAGGCGGCCGAGGGCCGTCCCGGAGGCCAGGGACTCCAGGCAGCCGATGAGCCCGCAGCCGCACACGGCGGTCCCGTGCGGATCGACGGGCAGGTGCCCGATCTCCCCGGCGATGCCGGTCGCGCCGCGGTGCAGCCGCCCGTCGAGGACGAGGCCACCGCCGACGCCGGTTCCGACGGTGACGAACAGCAGGTGGCCCGAGCGCGGGTTGAGCGCGTGCTCGGCCCAGCCGGCGGTGTTGCCGTCGTTGTCGACGACCGCCGTCAGGCCGGTCTCCTTCTCCAGCAGCGCCCGCAGCGGCAGGTCCCGGTAGGCGTTGTTGGGTGCCCACCGGATGCGGCCCTCGGGCCAGTCGACCATTCCGGCGGCGCCCACGCCGACGGCGGTGACGCCCGGGTGCGCCTCGCGCAGGGCGGCGACGGCGGTCAGCAGCGCCGACACGGTCGCGTCGGTGTCCCCGGCGGGGGAGACCACGGGCGGGAGGACGGCGACGATCTCGCCGGTGGCGGTGATGACGCCGCCGGAGATCTTGGTGCCGCCCACGTCGAGGCCGATCGCGAGGCCGCTCATACCCGGCTCACCGCCTCGGCGGGGATCTCGACCCCGGTGGTCTGCACGTGGTGGATGAGGCAGGCCGCGGCGGCCAGGGCCCCTTGGACGGCGTCGCGTTTCTCCACCACGAAGTGGCATTCGTCGGCGCTGTTGGAGAAGCAGCCGTCGCGGATGGCCGCGCGCAGCCCGTGCAGGTAGCTCCAGCGGGCGGTGCCCTCGTGCAGTTTCGGGTCGTCCTGGGAGAGGTAGAAGTCGCGGGGCGCGCCGATCAGGTCCGGCGGGCCGGACAGGACGATCACGCGCGGGTTGAGCAGGTTGATCAGCCCGGCGATGGCCCGGCCGAGCGCGCCGCCGGCCTGTTCGAGGACCTCGCGGACGACCGGGTGTCCCGGTTCGCGCAGGGCCGCCTCGTACCCGCCCGGGTAGTCGCGCGCACGCAGCTCCAGGTCGATGGCGGTGGGCGTGGCCGCGCGTTCCACGCAGAGCGGGTTGCCGCAGCGGCAGGCGGAGTCCTCGCGCGCCGAGGTCCCGGCCACCGGCAGGTGCCCGAGTTCGCCGGCCATGCCGCCGCCCCCGCGGTAGAGGCGCCCGTCCAGGACCAGGCCGCAGCCGACGCCCATGCGGGTCAGCAGGACCACGGCGAAGTCGGGCGTGCCGGGCCCGGCGAAGAGGTTCTTGTACAGCGCCAGCGCGTTGGCGTCGTTCTCCAGCACCACCGGCAGCCGCAGGACGGCCTTGAGGCGCTCGGCGAAGGGGAAGCCGTGCCAGTTGAAGCGCAGGTTGGAGGTGTAGACCACGCGGCCCTCGTGCAGGTGCCCGCCGAACTCCACGCCGACCCCGAGCAGCCGCTCGGCCGGTCCCAGGCGCGCCGACAGCTCGTCGACGAGCCGCACGATCTGGTCCAGGACGTGGCTGCGGTCCAGTTCCTCCTCCGGCAGCGGGTAGGTGACCTCTTCCCCTATGGGCCGCTCGGCGAAGACGTCGGTGAGCACGCCGACGATGCGCCTGCGCCCGTCGCGCCCGTCGCCGATGATGCGGACGCCGATCGCGCGGTCGTTGCTCAGCACGCCCCCGGCGCGGCGCGGCCGGGCGGCGACCGGCGCCTCGGGCCGCAGGAACGCCGCGACGTGGTCGTCGACGAGGCTCTCCACCCAGGTCCGGTCCACCGGCAGGAACACCGCCTCGGCGACCTTGCCGCTGGTCACCAGCAGCGGCCGCCCGTCGGCGACGGCGCCGTCCAGGCGCTCACCGCCGAAGTCGCGGATGCCGATGCTGGCGTGGCCGGACGCCTCGCCCGTGCCCGGGACGAACTCGCGCGCCGCCTCGCCGGAGGCCAGCTCGGCCTCGGCGGCGTCGAGGGTCGCGGCGAGCCGGTCGTCGGGTCTGGACAGGCGCCGCAGGACGCGTTCGGTGAGGGGGAGCAGGACGCCGATGAGCACATTGTTCCGGGTGACTCCGACGGCCTCGTCGGAATGGCGGAGACTTTTGATCTTCTCGGCGTTGACGTAGCGGACGTTGATCTTTTCCATCGCCACCCCTGACGCGAAGCGGAAAGGGTCAAGGTAACACGTTGACAACCGTTGTCAACGACCATAGCCTGGACCGGCGAGGTGAATCGCATGATCGATGAGTCGGATTTCCGCCCGCGCCAGCTCGACGCCGTCCGATCGGCCGCGAAATGGCTGGTCACGGTCTCGGCCGCGCTCGTCGGCGCATTGGCGGCCGGTCTCCCACTGAGTGGGATATCTCAGCTCTCCTGGAATTCCTGGCGCATTTACGTGGCCCTGGGCGCGGTATTGATCGTCTTATCCGCCGGGCTCGCGGTGATCAGATCCGCCTCGGCCGTGCTCGCCCACGAATGGCTCACCCTCGCCGGGCTGCGGGGCAACGCGACCGGTTTCGTCGACGAGCGCGTCCACGCCGTGCCGCTGGTGCGGCGGATCGCGCAGCGGGTGGCCTTCTCCGCCCAGGAGATCTACGGCCACGAGGCCACCGGCATCGGCGACCTGCACCGGCGCCTGCGCCAGGCGCACGAGGCGATCCTCGACCCGGCGACCCCGGACGCCGAGCGCGCCGCGGCCCGGGAGCGCTCGGCGGCGTTGCGGGAGGTCGCCCGCGCCACCGTCGAGGCGGCCAACTACTACGCGACCATGGCGCTGTTCCGGCGGATGCGGCGGTGGCTGCTGGCGGCGGTGCCCGCCGTGGTCATCGGCGTGGCGGCCTTCGCCTACGCGGCCAACCCGCCGAAGGCGGCCGAGCCCGTCGAGGTCAGGATCGTGAACCCCACGCCGACACCTGCCGCCACAGGCGCTCCGCCGAGGTGATGATCTCGGCGACCATGATCCCCGACTCCATCTCGTAGTGCCGGGCCTCGGGCTCCTTCAGCTCGCGGAAGACCACGTGGTGCCCGTCGGCCAGGTGCGCCTCGCGGAATTCGCGCCGGTCGGGTGAGCGGTGGTATCCGGCCAGCGGCGTGGTGATCGAGCACAGGAACGCGGTGAGGGAATCGGCGGTTTCGGCGTCGTCCATCTCGATGATCCGATCACGCACGGCGTCCGTCACCAGAACCGTCTTGGAAAGGCGGTACATCGGGCCCCCGTTCCGGGCTTCGGGGTCGTGTCGTTGGAGCGACCTTAGCTCGGTGGGTGAATAGATCACTAATTCCGGGCGATTTCCACCGGGGAATCAATTCCCGCACAGAAAAGGAACCCCGATTCGCACTGTGCGATTCAGCGGCCCCGCAAATACGCCAGCACCGCCAGGACCCGCCGGTGGTCGTTTTCGGCCATGCCCAGTTCCAGCTTGGCGAATATCGCCCGGATGTGCTTGCCGACGGCCGCCTCGGTCACGAACAGCTCGCGCGCGATCGCCGCGTTCGAGCGGCCCTCGGCCATGCGCTCCAGCACCTCCCGCTCGCGGGGCGTCAGCCGCGAGACGGGGTCGCGGCGCAGCGCCAGGAGCTGCCGGACCACGTGCGGGTCGACCACCGTCCCGCCACCGGCCACACGCTCCAGGGCCTCGGCGAACTCGTGCACGTCGCCGACGCGGTCCTTGAGCATGTAGCCCACGCCGTCCCCGCCGCCGGAGTCGAGCAGCTCGGCGGCGTAGGTCTGCTCCACGTACAGCGAGAGCACGAAGACGGGCAGCCCCGGGAACTCACCGCGCAGCTCCAGGGCCGCGCGCAGCCCCTCGTCGGTGAACGAGGGCGGCATGCGGACGTCGGTGAGCACCAGGTCCGGGCGCGTGGCGCGCACCGCCGCGATGAGCTCGCCGGGCGTGCCGACCGAGGCGGTGACCTCGTGCCCGAAGCGGTGCAGGAGGGCGGTGATGCCCTCGCGCATCAGGACCTCGTCCTCGGCCAGGATCACTCGCACGGCAGCTCCACCCGCAACACGGTCGGTCCCCCGAGGGGGCTGGCGATCATCAGTGTGCCGTCATGGACGGCGGTGCGGTCGGCCAGCCCGGTGAGTCCGGTGCCGCGCGCGGGATCGGCGCCGCCGTGCCCGTCGTCGCGGATCTCCATCCACAGCCGCCCGTCCTCCACGCGCCCGCGCACCCCCGCGTGGGTGGCGCCGGAGTGCTTGCCGACGTTGGCCAGGGCCTCCGAGACGATGAAGTAGGCGGTCAGCTCCAGCGGCGCGGGCAGGCGCGGCAGGTCCAGGTCGACGTCGACGGGGACCGGCCCACGCCCGGCGATGTCGCGGACGGCGGCGGCCAGCCCCCGGTCGGAGAGCACCTTCGGGTGGATGCCGCGGATGAGCTCGCGGACGTCGTCGAGCGCGGCCCGCGCCTGCGTGAGCGCCTCGTCCACGCCCTCGCGCGCGGGCCCGTCCACGTCGAGCTTGAGCAGCCCGAGGCGCATGATCAGCGCGGTGAGGCGCTGCTGCGCGCCGTCGTGGAGGTCCCGCTCGATACGGCTGCGCTCCAGCTCGAAGAGGTCGACCAGGCGCGCCCGGGAGGCGGTGACGGCGATGAGCCGGTCGCCGAGCTCGTCGTCCCGGGGCGCCAGCACGGCCCGGGTCAGCGCCGCCCGCGCGCCGGCCCACGCGGCCAGCACGTACATCGAGCACACCGCCAGCCCCAGCCCGAACGGGACGCTGACCAGCAGCAGGAGCCCGCCGTTGACGTCGTCGTAGGCGCCCAGGATCGCCACCTGCACCGGCACGTAGACCGCCAGCCCGATGACGCCCAGGTCGACCCAGCACAGCACGAGCAGCGACATCGCGGTGAAGGCCAGCTCGCGCCAGGTCGCCGGTTCCCGGAACCGGGTCGCCAGCCACGAGCGGTACCCGGGTTCGGCGGGTCGCCGGTGCGGCGTCTCGATGGGGTCGAGGTCGACCAGGCGCAGGCGCCAGCGCTCGAAGCCGCCGACGAGGACGCCGGAGAAGGCCATCGCGGCCAGGATCACCAGTCCCAGCAGCGCCACCGTCAGCAGGACTCCGGCGGCGGCCAGCGCGGCGGCCACCAGCGCGGTCGCGCCGCCGATGACCCCGCCGGACAGCAGGTACAGCGCCGACCGCCACGGCCACGACGAGCGGAGGAACTCCGAGGGCCGCCGCGTCATCGCCTGGAGCGGGTTGCGCACCATCACGCGCTCAAGGCTAAGGCGCAGGTGGGACGGCGCCGGTAGGGCTGGCCATACCTTCTTCCGTACGGTCTTCCGCACCACGGTTCTATGGCTCGCACCAATGTCCCGGCGCGCCGATCCGGGTTGGCTGGGGGCATGACCACGACGACGCATCCATCCGGCCTGCGCGACGCCGTCCAGCTCTGGGCGGTGGCCAAGACCTACGGCTCCGGCGAGCAGGCGGTGGCCGCCCTCGACCGGGTGACCCTCGCGTTCCCGCGCGGCTCGTTCACCGCGATCATGGGCCCCTCGGGTTCGGGCAAGTCGACGCTGCTGCAGTGCGCGGCCGGGCTCGACCGGCCCGGCGACGGGCAGGTCCTCATCGGCGAGACCGAGCTGTCGCGGCTGACCGAGAAGCAGCTGACGCTGCTGCGGCGGGAGCGCATCGGCTTCGTGTTCCAGGCCTTCAACCTGATGACCGCGCTGACCGCCGCGCAGAACGTGGCCCTGCCCCTGCGCCTGGCCGGCCGCCGGATCGAGCCGGGACGCGTGGAGGCCGCGCTGGACGCCGTCGGCCTGCGCGACCGCGCCGGGCACCGTCCGGGCGAGCTGTCGGGCGGGCAGCAGCAGCGGGTGGCGATCGCCCGCGCGCTGGTGGCCGACCCGGAAGTGATCTTCGCCGACGAGCCGACCGGCGCGCTCGACACCAACACCTCCCGCGAGGTCCTGGGCCTGCTGCGGCGGGTCGTGGACGCCCACCGGCAGACGGTCATCATGGTCACCCACGACCCCGTGGCCGCCGCCTACGCCGACCGGGTCGTGTACCTGGCCGACGGGCGCATCGCCGACGAGTACCTGGCCGACCGCCGCGACCACGGCGAGCGCGCGCAGGTCATCGCCGCGCGCATGGCGCACCTGGAAGCGGCCCCACCCGCGCCCGCCGCCGCGCCGGTTCGCGTGAAGGGAGCCTGGTAGTGCACACCTGGGCCACCATCCGCACCCGCTGGACGAGCTTCCTGGGGACCTTCGCCGCGCTGGCCTTCGGCGTCGCGATCGTGACCGCCTCGCTGCTCGTGCACGCCTCGGCCGCTCCCGCGGTGCCCGAGCGCTACGCGGCCACCGGCGTCATCGTGCACGGCGTGGACGCCGAGCGCCCCGGCAATGACGTGGGCGTGGTCATCCCGATCCCGTGGTCGCCGCAGCGCACCGCCGAACTCCAGAAGTCGCTCGCGGCGATCCCGGGCGTGAAGCAGGTCGTGGCCGACCTCGCCTTCTACGCGCAGGCGGTCGTGGACGGCGAACCCGCCGGGGACGTCCGCGACGAGCCGCAGGGCCACGGCTGGTCCTCGACGCTGCTGGGCGGCTACACCCTCGACGACGGCCGCGCCCCGGCCGCGCCGGGCGAGATCGTCGTCCCCGCCGGGCTGGGCGTGCGGACCGGGACGGACTTGACGGTCCTCCAGGCGTCCGGGCCGGTCACCTACAAGGTCGTGGGCGTGCTCGACGGCCCCGGCTACTACCTCACCGACGCCGAGGCCGCCAAACTCGCCGACGGGGTGGGCGTCTTCGGGCTGCTCACCGAGGATCCGTCCAGCGTGGACGCCGCCGCGACGGCGATCGTGACCGACGGCGCGGCCCTGTCCGGCGACGAGCGGGCGGGCTTCGAGCCCGAGTCGCACCTGCGCACCCGCTGGCTGGGCACGCAGCTGCTGACCGCCATGACGCTGCTGTCGGCGTTCTCGGCGGTGTTCGTGGTCGCCTCGACCTTCGCCTTCGGGGTGGCGCAGCGCCGCCGCGAGCTGGGCCTGCTGCGGACCGTGGGCGCCACGCCCGGGCAGGTCCGGCGGATGCTGTTCGGCGAGGCCCTCGGCGTGGGCGCGATCTCGGCGGGCGCGGGCGTCGTCCTCGGGCTGGCGCTGGCGCCGGTCCTGGGCGACCTGCTGGTCAAGGCTCAGCTGGAGCCGCCGGACTTCGCCATCCGCGTGGTGGCCTGGCCGCTGCTGGTGGCCGGGCTGACCGGCATGGCCGTGGCGTTCCTGGGCGTGTGGTCGGCGTCCCGGCGCGCGGCGCGGGTCCGGCCGATGGAGGCCCTGCGCGAGGCGGCGGCCGAGAACCGCCCGATGACGAAGGGCCGGTGGATCCTGGGCGGCCTCGCCCTGGCCGGCGGGCTCGGCTTCGTCCTGCTGGCCACCGGCGCCGAGAGCGAGGACCTGCTGACCTTCACCATGTTCGGCGCGATGGGCCTCATCGTGGGCCTGACGCTGTGGGCGCCGCTGGTGATCCCGCCGGTGGTGCGGCTGGTCACCTGGCCCTTCGCCCGGACGCGCGGCGCGACCGCCGTCGTGGTCCGCGAATCGGCGCTGATCGCCGTCCGCCGGGTGGCCTCCACGGCCGCGCCGGTGCTGGTCACCGTCGGGTTCGTGGCCCTGCTGGCGGGCATGATGTCGACCATGAAGGGCGCGATGACCACCGATCTCGCGCAGGAGTTCCCCGCGTCGGTCGTGGTCGAACCCGACGGCACGCCCGGCCTGACCGACGCGGCCGTGTCGGCGCTGCCGGGCGAGGTCCAGCCGATCATGATGGTCGACGTCTACTCCGGAACCATGGAGGAAAACGTCACCGGCCTCCCCGGCCTGGCGCCCGGGACCCTGTTCATCGCCGCGCCCTACATGGAAACGCTCGGGCTCAAGGACGGCGACACGCTGCCCCTGGTGTTCCCCGACGGCGAGACCCTCGCGCTGCCGGTGAAGGCCTCGCAGCCCGACGACAAGACCATGTACCCGTCCACGGTCACCATGGCCCGCGAGACCCTCCGCGAGCACGCGCCCAACGCGCTCACCGAGCACGTCTACCTCAACGCCACCACCGTCGCCGAGGCCTCCGCCGCCACCGGGCCCGGCGCGATCGCCCTGGACCGCGAGGGCGCCGCCGCCTTCGCCGACCAGCGCGAATGGGAACTGCTGCGGGTGTTCATGCTGGTGCTGATCATCATGTCGATCGGCTACACCGCCCTGGCCATCGCCAACACGCTGATCATGGCCAACGCCGACCGGCTGCGCGACTTCGCCGTCCTGCGCCTGTCGGGAGCCGCCGACGGGCAGGTCCTCAAGGTCGTCGCGATCGAGACGGTCATCGTGGTGACCGTCGGCACCGCCCTCGGCCTGGGCGTCGCGCTCGCCGCGCTGGAGGGCGTCCGCCGCGGCCTGGAGTCCACCGTCGACGCGGCGGTGAGCATGGCCGTCCCGTGGGACTACGTCGGCCTGGTCATCGGCTCGGCGCTGGTGCTCGCGCTGGGCGCGAGCCTGGTGACCGCGCGGGCGGCGCTGCGACGCTCGGCGATGAGCATGGCGGGGGTGAAGGAGTAGGGGTGAGGGGGTGAGGGGGTGAGGCGGGACCGGGTGAGCCGGTCCCGCCTTTCGCATGGATTCAGCCCTCCCTGAATCCATGGCCGCCCCCACTCGTCCCGGCGCAACCTCGCCCCCATGCCCACCACCGAGACACCCACCCTCGCCCCCCTCCGCCGCGACCTCGACTTCCGGCGCGTCTTCGCCGCCTCCGCCGCCGGGAAGCTCGGCACGCAGGTCTCCTTCCTCGCCGTCCCCCTCGTCGCCGTCTCCTTCCTCTCCGCCACCCCCGGGCAGGTCGGCGTGCTGGGCGCGCTCGCCAACGCCGCGTGGCTGCTCATCGGACTGCCCGCCGGGGCGTGGGTGGACCGGATGCGCCGCCGCCCGGTCATGATCGCCGCCGACCTCGTCCGGGCGCTGCTGCTGATCTCCGTCCCGGTCGCGTGGTGGGCGGGCGCGCTGACACTGACGCAGCTGTACGCGGTCGTCTTCGCCGTGGGCGTGGCCACCGTCTTCTCCGAGGTCGCCGGGCAGAGCCTCATCCCCACCCTCGTCGGCCGCGACCGCGTCACCGAGGCCAACGCCGCCCTCGTCGGGCTCGACTCCGTCCTCACCGTCGGCGGGCGCAGCGGCGCGGGCGCGCTGATCGGCGTCATCGGCGCGCCGCTGGCGGTGATCGTGGACGCCTGCGGCTACCTCTTCTCCGCGCTGTTCCTGTCGCGGGTACGCGCGCCGGAGCCCGTCGCGGCACCCGTCCGGCGCTCGCTGCTCGCCGAGATCCGCGAGGGCGTCGTGCTCATCTGGCGCAATCCGGTGCTGCGGCCCATCGCGATCGCGGGCACCGGCAACAACATCGCCGCCATCATCGTCATCACCATGCTGCCGGTGCGCTTCGTCGGCGAGCTGCACGTCTCCGAACTGCTGCTGGGCGTCTTCTTCGCCCTCGGCGGCCTCGGCACCTTCGCGGGCGCGGCCCTCACGTCCCGGCTCGTGGCGCGCCTGGGCCGCCGCCGGATGCTGATCCTGCCGCACCTGATCGGCGTCCCGTTCGCGCTGCTGGTCCCGCTCGCCGACGCCGGGACCTGGCTGTGGGTCGCGGCGGCGGGCTGGCTGATCGGCAGCGCGCGCTTCGGCGTCACCAACGTCATCGGCGTCAGCTACCGCCAGCAGGCCACCCCCGATCACCTGCTGGGACGCATGAACGCCACGATGCGCTTCCTGTTCACCGGCGCGCTGGCGGTGGGCGCGCTGCTGGCGGGCGTCCTCGGCGATCGCTTCGGCGTCGTCCCCGCGCTGTGGACCGGGACCCTCCTGGCGGCGCTCGCGTGGCTGCCGGTCCTGGCGATCCCTAAATCAGACGGGTGAGCAGGATCCGCCCGCCGTTGAAGACCTCACCGTCGACGGCGACGGCCCGGCCACCGGCGTAACGGACGGCCTCGGTGGGCTCGCCGACCCCGAAGTAGCGGGTCACCGGGCTGTGTCCGTGCACGATGGTGTGCCCGCCGAGGACGTCCAGCATCGCCACGACCCGCTCGTCCCCGCCGTCCCGGAACGCCCCCCGCGAGGCCATCAGCTCCGCGAAACCCCAGAACACCGCCGGGTCGGCGTCGGCGAGCCGGTGCGCGACGGCCCGGTTGATCTCCCCGACGGTCTCGCCGAGTTCCAGGTACCGGTCGGTGTCGGAGTGCATGAGCAGGTGCCCGTCGACCAGCGCCAGCGCCGGCAGCGACATCAGCCACGCCAGCCGCTCACCGGTGACGCCCGCCAGGTCCCCCTCCCGTCCACCCCACCGCAGCCAGTGGTCCCGGAAGGTCCCCCCGGCACCGGGCACGTCGGTGTCGGCGAACCACCGCGCGGACAGCAACTGCACCTCGTGGTTGCCCAGCAGCGCGTGGACGTCCCCCTCGCGCTCCCACCGGCGCGCGTCGTCGATGACGCCGACGCCGTCCGGCCCCCGGTCGACGTAGTCGCCCAGCAGCCACAACCGCGCGTCGGCCCCCACCCACGCGCCCTCACCATCGACGAGCCCCGCCTCCCGCAACGTCTCCCGCAGCTCATCACGGTGCCCGTGCACGTCGGCGGCGACGAAGAGCGGCTTCACACGTCCAGCCACATGCTGCGGTCGCGCTGCCCGTCCTTGCGCTTCGGGATGTGCCGGAACCCGCTCTTCAGATACGCCGACTCCGCCGCGTCATTGCCCGCGATGACCTCCAGGTGCACCGCCCTGTCCCCGCTCTCCCGCGCGAACCCGACCACCGCCTCGGCCAGCCGCCCCGCGAGCCGGTGCCCCCGCGCGTCCGGCGACACCCACATCGAGATCAGCTCGGTGAGCCCCTCCTCCGGCCGGATCGCGCCGACCATCCCCGCCGGCCGCCCGTCCAGGAAAGCGCCGAAAACCGCGACCGCCTCGATCCACGACACCCACTGCTCCTCACTGCGCGCGACGCTGTCGGCGTAGGTGGACATGAACGCGTTCGGCGCGTCGAGGAGCGCCGCCAGGCGCAGCTCCTTGGCGACGGGCAGGTCGGCGACGGTCAGTCGCCTGATCTCCGGGCTCGGCATGGCGCGACTGTAGCTCCGGGTCAGGGGGGTCGGCCAGGTGGTTTCGCGGGGGTGGGGGCGGCCCGGTGCCGCGCGCGGTTACGGACGGGGGAAGCGGAGTGGTGAGGTGACGAAGAGGGGATTACCCTGCCGGGAATGGGGGATGAGGTGCTCCATTGGCTCGATGTCGAGACGCCGGACGGAATCCCGCTGTTCGTGCGCATGATCAGGGCCGCCAAGGTGGCCACGGCCACTTACGAGAAGCTCTCGGCGGCCCGTCTGCGCCACCTGCCGAACGCCGAGGCGATGGTCGGCGGAATGGCGATGCTCCAGCTGCTCGGGCACGCCACTCCCGCCGGAATCGGCGCCCTCGGCACGCACCCCGATACGCGTTTCTTCCAGCCTCACAAGGCCGCCTACTTGCTGGCCGCCGACTTCCTGAAGCGCATTGGCGCGGCACCGAACCTCGCCGCCGTCGCCGGAGCCGCGCGGGGCGTCCCGGCCCACCCGAGCCTGTCCCGGCTCCGCGATCACCCGCGACTCATGGGCCTCGCCGACCCGGCCTGGCGGGCGACCCGGACCGAGGCGCTGGACTGGATCCTCGCCCAGAACCCGGGCCTGGACGCGGCCCTGCGCGCCCCGCACGACGCCAGGCGGGCGATGACGCTGGCCGGGCTGCTCGAACTCGCCGCGACCGGGGGCGCGTTCACCGACGAGCACCCCGGCCCGCCCGGTGAGACGAGCGGCAAGTTCCACGACGACATCGACAACGCCGCCCGGCCGCAGCTCTACCTCGTCGAGGGCCCCGAGGACGGCGAACGCGCCCGCCGCGTCCTGGCCCACCTGGTCGCCCGGCACGGGCTCGACGGCGTGCACCACGGCCTCCCCCGCGGCCTGGTCGACGACGACGGCGTCCGGTACCTCGACCTCATGGGAAAGGCGGTGCGCCTGGACATCGGGGATCCGGCGCTCACGCGCGTGCTCGCTCGGCTCGGCGAATACGAGATCACCGCCGTCCACTTCTCTCCCACGCCCATGCCCCCGGAACGGCGGCACGAAATGATCGCCGCCTACACCGGGGATCGGGACGGAATCGATCAGCCGTTTCCGCACGGCTTCCCATTGATCACCCGCTCCGAGTTCCCCGATGAGCGGGACCGCGGAAGCGGGCGCGCGGACTCCTCGATGCGCCAATACGAGGTGGCCGAAAACGATCTCTGAGGACCATTGGCCACAATGGACCGGGGATGGGCCGTAGTTGGGGGGAGTCATTTCGTTCAATCTGGTGACCGAGCCGTGGATTCCGGTGCGCCGCCTCGACGGCGACACCGCATCGGTCAGCCTGATCGGGGTGTTCCTGCAGGCCCATGAGATCAGGCGGATCGAGGGCGACCTGCCCACCCAGACCTTCGCGCTCCTGCGGCTGCTCCTCGCCGTCATGTACTCCCACATCGGTCCCGCCGACCTCACCGCGTGGAAGAACCTGTGGTGGGAATGGACGGAGGGCCCCGGCAGGCCCGGCGGCCCGCCCGGGCGGCTGGTCACCGCGCTCACCCGTGAAGAGGACCTCTTCGACCTCTGCCACCCCGAGCACCCGTTCCTCCAGGTCGCCGGGCTCCGATCCGGCTCCGTCTCCCGGCTCAACCGCCTCATCGCCGACGTCCCGGTCGGCGAGCAGTTCTTCAGCACCCGCGCCGGGCCCGGCGCCGACGCGCTCTCCCGCGCCGAGGCCGCGCGGTGGCTCGTCCACGGCCACGCCTACGACACCGCCGGGATCAAATCCGGCGCGGTGGACGACCCGCTCGCCAAGGGCGGCAAGGGTTACGGCTCGAAGGTGGGCCCGTGCGGGGCCCTCGGCGGCGTCTACCTCGAAGGCGACGATCTCGCCGAGACTCTGCTGCTGAACCTGATACCGCTGGACATGTACACCGACGTCGGGGATGACCGGCCCGCGTGGCGGACCGGCCCGCACACCAGCGCGTACACGGTTCACGAGCGCCGCCCCGCCGGTCCGCGCGAGCTGCTGACCTGGCGCTCCCGGCGCGTCCGGCTCGTCCATGACGGCGACGCCGTGACCGGAGTCGTCCTGTGCAACGGCGACCAGCTGGCCCCGAACAACCTCCACGACCTGGAACCCCACTCCGGCTGGCGGATGAGCGCGCGGCTGTCCAAACCCGATCGGCCGGTGTGGCTGCCGGTCCGGCTCGACCCGGCCCGGGCGTTCTGGCGCGGATTCGAGGCGCTGCTGCCCAAGGACGGCGACGAGGACGGTGTGCGCCCGCCGCTGGTCCTGCGGTGGGCCGACCGGCTCGTCCAGGCGAGCGTGTTCGCGCCGCAGCGGCTCCTGCGCGTCCACGCCACCGGGGTCGAGTACGGCCCCAAGCAGACCGTCTTCGCCGACGTCCTCGATGACGCGCTGACCGTGCGCGCGAAGCTGCTGATGAGCACCGGGAACGTCCCGGCCCGCGCGGCGATACGCGACTCCGTCGAGAAGGCCGAGGAGGCCGTCACCGCCCTCGGCCACCTGGCCGCGAACCTCTCGCTGGCGGCCGGCGCCGAGGATCAGGCACCCGCGCGCCGGGACGAGGCCCGCTCGCACGCCTTCGCCGATCTGGAGCCCGCCTTCCGCACCTGGCTGCGGGACCTGCCCTTCGGCGAGCCCGAGGCCGAGGCGGCCGGCCACGTCTGGGAACGCACCGTCCAGCGCGTCCTCCGCGCCCACGCCGCCGAGCTCATCGCCGACGCCGGTGAGGCCGCGTGGTCCGGCCGCGCGGGCATGGACGTCGCCATCGCCGAGCGCCGCTTCCACCGCGCCCTGCGCAAAGCGCTCCCGCTCACCCACCCGGAGGCCGTGAATGCCGACTGACCCGCCGCACGTCCTGCGCGGGCGCCTGCCCGCCTATGTCGGCACGAGCGTCGCCGTCCGCCAGTCCGGCTACCGCAAGGGCGTCCCCTCGGCCGCGGCCGAGCTGGCCCGGCTGCGCCGCGCCTACGGGAAGGCGCCGGGTGAGGTCCTGGACGTCGCCACCGAGACCGCCGTCGATCCCGGCCTCTTCGGCGTCCCACCGGACGACGCGCCGACGCGAGTGGAGTGGGCGGTGCATCTGGCGGTCTGCCTGCACGCCCATCACCAGCAGTCGGTCACCGAGTCCGGCATGCACCGGCAGGGCGTGGGCTTCGGGCGGGCGGTCGGCGAGCTGATGAACGCCGAGACGCAGCACGCCGATGCCCTCCGCAAGCGCTTCACCGCCGCCGGGACGGCCACCGATCTGGACGAGCTCGCCGTCCACCTGCGGGGGCTGATCGGGCGGCTGCGGCAGCACCGGATCGCCCTCGACTACGGGCGGCTGGCCGCCGATCTCTTCGCCTGGCAGGACCCGGCGGAGGTGCCGGGCGTGCGGATGGCCTGGAGCCGCGACCTGTACACCGCCCGCAAAGCCGACAAGGAGCAGGAATGATCCGCACGATCGTGGACTTCCACGTGCTGCAGACGGTTCCGCCGTCCAACCTCAACCGCGACGACAACGGCAGCCCGAAGACGGCCGTGTACGGCGGCAAGCGCCGCGCGCGGGTGTCGAGCCAGGCCTGGAAGCGGGCGATCCGGGACGCCTTCGGCGTTCTCCTCGACCGGGACGCGCTGGGCCATCGCACCAAGCAGGTCGTGGAGGTCCTGGCCGCGCGGATCACCGCGGTGGCGAAGGATCTGGAGCACGTCGCGGCCGAACTGGCCGCCGAGACGCTCACCGCGGCCGACATCACCGTGAAGCCGCCGAAGGGCAAGGACAAGGCGATCGCGGAGGCCGGGTACCTGGTCTTCCTGAGCAACCGCCAGTACGACCGGCTGGCCGCCGCGGCGGTCGAGGCGCACCGGGCGGATCGCAAGCCCGACAAGAAGACCGTCCGGTCCATCGTGGACAGCACGCACTCGGTCGACATCGCCCTGTTCGGCCGGATGATCGCCGATTCGCCCGACTACAATGTGGACGCCGCCTGCCAGGTCGCCCACGCCCTGAGCGTGCACGCCGTGGACAACGAGTACGACTACTACACCGCCGTGGACGACGCCAAGAAGGCGAAGGAGGAGACCGGCGCGGGCATGATCGGCACGATCGAGTTCAACTCGGCGACCCTCTACCGCTACGCCGCCGTGGACGTCGACCTCCTGCGCGCCAACCTCGGCGACGACGACGCCACCGTCGCGGCGGTGGCCGCCTTCGCACGGGCGTTCGTGACGTCCATGCCGAGCGGGAAGATGACCACCTTCGGCAACCGGACCCTGCCCGACCTGGTGGCCGTGCGGGTCCGCCGGACGCAGCCGGTCAACCTCGTGGGCGCCTTCGAGAGCGCCGTGCGGCCCTCCGACACCGGCCGCGTCGCCGACGCCGTCACCGCCCTCGGCGACTACACCGGGGCGGTGGAGACCCAGTTCGAGGAGCAGCCGGACGCCGCCTGGGCCTGCTCGGTGGGCGAGAAGGTCCCGCCCGTGCTGGGCGAGCGGGTCACCATCGGCGCCCTCGTCGACGGCCTGGCCCGGCTCGTACACGGACGGCTCCAGGGCTGATGGCGGTCCTGACCCTGCGGCTGGCCGGGCCGATGCAGTCCTGGGGCGTCGGCAGCCGCTTCGTGCGACGCACCACCCGCGACGCGCCCTCCAAGAGCGGCGTGACCGGCCTGCTCGCCGCCGCCCTCGGCCGGACCCGGGACGCGGCGGTGGACGACCTGGCCGCGCTGCGCTTCGGCGTCCGCATCGACCGGCCGGGCCGGATCCTGCGCGATTTCCACACCGCCCGCAGCGTCGACGGGAAGCGGGTGATGCCGCTGACCGAGCGGTTCTACCGTTGCGACGCCGTCTATCTGGCCGTGCTCGAAGGCGAGCGCGGCCACTTGGACGAGCTCGCCGCGGCCGTCCGGCGCCCGCGCTTCCCGCTCTTCCTGGGGCGCCGCTCGTGCCCGCCCGCCGGGCTCATCGACGTGCGGGTCGTGGAGCAGGACCTCATGACCGCGATCGGGACGGCCGACTGGCAGGTCACCCCGGCGCTGGCGCGCCGGCACCCGCCCGAGGTCTCCTGCGAGTGGGAGGCCGAGACCGACGACGGCGACCTGCTCCAGGACGTGCCGATCTCCTTCAACCCCGAGCACCGCCGCTACGGCTACCGCCATGTGACGCGCGACTGGGCGCACGGTGTGCCGAATCCGCACGCGCGTACGGCCGTCCCCGCCCACGACCCCATGTCCGTCCTGGAGCCGTGACCATGTACCTCGCCCGGATCTGGCTCAATCACCGCAAGCGCGAGGCGCGTGGGCTTCTCGCGTCGCCGCAGGCGATGCACGCGGCGGTGCTGTCGTCGTTTCCGCCGATGGACGCCGTGGCGCGCGATGACGGCGCGCGGGTGCTGTGGCGGGTGGACGCCTCGCCGAAGCCGGCGCTGTACATCGCCTCACCGGAGTTGCCGGATGTGGGGCATCTCAAGGAGCAGGCGGGTTGGGACACGCCCGAGGGTGGGGCCGTGCGTTCGTACGGCCCCTTCCTCGATTCCATTGTGGACGGCCATCGGTACGCCTTCCGGCTCACCGCGAATCCGACGCACGCCGTGAAGTCCACACCGGACGGCTCCTCGAAGCGGATGGGGCACGTCACGGTGGCGCAGCAGCGGCGGTGGTTGCTGGATCGCATGGAGGGGAAGGGTTTCGCGGTGGCGGTGACCGCACAGGGGGAGGCGGACGTCGTTGTCGCCGACCGGGTGGTGCGGTCGTTTCGGCGTGGTGGCCGGACGGTGACGCTGGCGACGGCGACGTTCGACGGGGTGCTGGACGTGACCGACGCGAAGGCGTTCCGGCGGGCCCTGGTGGCCGGGATCGGACCGGCGAAGGGTTACGGGTGCGGGTTGATGACGGTCGTGCCGGTGGGTTAGGCCGCGGTGGCGTTGAGGTCCACGGGATGGAAGTCGGGCATGCGGAGGCCGTGCGAGGAGCAGGCACGGTCCAATGTGGCCAGATCGTCGGCGTAGGCGGTGCTGCCGTTGTAGCCGTACTGGCGGTAGACGCCGTAGGCGGTCTGGCGCAGGTCGGCGAAGCGGGCGTCGGAGGCCACGAGGCCGGCGGTGGCGCGGATGTCGGCCGTGGTCGCCAGTGACGCGTGCCAGCCGATGAGTTCCATGTGGTAGACGGGGTAGGGCATCGACGGGTCGGCGAGCCAGTCGCTGAGGTCCTGGCAGGCGGTGGCGCCGTCCGGATCGGCTCCCTGGAGCCGGTCGTAGGGCGTCGGGTGATACGCGGCCACCCACACCGCGTAACCGATGATGGTGAGGACCGCCATGATGAGCACAGTCCTCGCGTTCTGCGACTTCCTGAAGGTCTCCATGGATTTCACGGTATGCCCGCAGAACACAATGGACGGATCGCCCGAACGGCCGATACCGCCACTGACCAGCGGTTATCACGCGTGAGGTGTCGGGACCCCGACAATCGCGGCCCGGAATTCGTCCCAGCTGGCCTTCATGTGGGACGCCAGTAGCGCCACGCGGGACGCGTCCGGCGCGGGCCAGTCGGTCCCGGGCGCGGCGATGTGGGCGGCGTTGGCCTCGCCCAGCAGGTATTCGCGGCGGAACTCGGCCTGCACGGCACCGGCGGTCACGACCGAGCCGGGACCGAGGCGGGGGTCGTCGCGGAAGGCCGCGCCGGTGGTGATGATCTCCTGGCTGCCCAGGTAGGGCCGGTTCAGGGCGACCTCGGCGGGGTCGGCGACCCGGAAGCCCGAGCGGTGCGACTCGGCCAGCAGCCGGATCAGGCCGGGGTCGAGGGTGACGGGCGCGTCCCCGCGGGGGTCGCCGTTCTCGTCGCCGCGGTTGGACAGCGCGACCACGCCGGGCAGCAGGTCGGCGGGCGCGCGGTCCACGTCCACGGCCCCGTCGCGGCGGGTCGTGTGGTTCATGGTGTCGTGGAACGACAGGAAGAACAGGTGCGAGGGGACGCCCCGGGCCAGCCGCAGGTCGAGGGCGCGGGCGATCAGGTCGCGGCGGGTGGCGTCGTAGACGTCCACACCCCGGGCGGCGGCCGCGGTGAAGTCCCCGGCCATCGCGTCCAGTTCGTCCTCTGTGGACGGCACGGTGAGCAGCGGGAAGAAGGAGAAGCTCACCGGCCGGACGGCGTCGCAGCCGGTGAGGTCCACGCGGTTCCAGGCCCCGGCGGCCCGCACCCGGGCGAAGGCCTCGCGGAGGGAGGCGCGCGGGTCGGCGGGCCGGGCGCGGTTGGGATCGCGGACCAGGCGGGGATGCGGGTTCTCCACGTAGATGATCCGCGGGTCGATCCGGGCCCATGCGCGGGCGACGGGGGCGGTGGAGCAGTCGGTGAAGTCGAACTGGAGGCGCCGGGTGAAGGTGGGCGCGATGTACTTCAGGAGCTCGGCGGGGATGTCGGTGCCCGAGTGCGGGCAGCTCACGATCAGGTCGGCGGCGGCCAGGGCGTCCTCAAGAGACTGATGGGCGTGGAAGACCAGTTCCTCCGGGGTGAAGGTCTTTCCGGGCGGGATCACCGCGAGCGTGGTCTCCAAGGGCGTGGCCATGGCGTCTCCTAGGAGAAGGCGTATCCGATGAGGGCGCCGAAGATCACCGTGGTCACGGTGAGCACGATCGACGGGATGAAGAAGGAGTGGTCGACGAGCTTGCTGCCGAGCTTGGTGCTGCCGGTGGTGTCGAAGGCCGCGGCGGCGATCTGGGATCCGTTGGTGGGCAGCACGTAGATCCCGGCGAAGGCGCCCGCCCACATACCCGACAGGACGGCGGGCGCGAGCCCGGCGGTGAGTCCGATGGGGACGATCGTCCGGGTCGCCGTCGACTGGGACGTGGTGGCCACGCAGACCAGGAACACGCCGAGCGCGAAGATCCAGGGCGCGCCCTGCACGAGGTCGCCGACGGAGTTGGTGATGGCCTCAAGGTGCGCGTTGATGAAGGTGTCGGTCATCCAGGCCAGCCCGAACAGCGCGATCGCCGAGACCATGCCGGCCTTGAAGACGGTCTGCACGGGGATGTCGGCGACCTTGGGGCGGCCGATGAGCAGGATGATCGTGCCGACCACGAACATGACCATCTCGATGATCGGGGTCATGGACAGCGGCTCGCCCTTGGCGTCCTCGGGCCGCAGGCCCTTGAAGAGGCCGAAGGCGACGATCAGCAGGACGCCGAGGAAGAACACCAGGGCGGAGTTGCGGCCGGTCGCGGTGGCCTCGACCGCCACGGTGGCCCGCGAATGCGCGTTCGGCGGCGGGATCGAGCCTTCCTTGATGCGCTGCTGGATGTCGGGGTCGTCGGCGATGTTCTTGCCCAGGCGGCGGACCACGAAGGAGGTGGCGATGATGCCCAGGATCGCCGCCGGGAGGGTCACCTTCACGATGTCGATCAGCTCGAAGTCGTAGGGCGCGACGTCGGTCAGCGTCACCATCGCCGCCATCGCGGCGCTCACCGGGCTGCACGCCAGCGCGACGCCGGTGGCGACCACCGACAGCGACAGCGGACGCGACGGGCGCTCGCCGGCGTGGTAGGCCACGTCGCCGATCACCGGCAGCAGCGGGTAGAGGATGTTCGAGGTGCCCGCGCCGACCGAGAACAGGAAGGCCACCAGCGGCGCGATGAGCGTGATCTGCCTGGGGTGCTTGGCGATCGTCTTCGCCGCGATCGACACCATCCAGTCGATGCCGCCCGAGGCCTGCATCATCGACGACGCCAGGACCACGGTGAGCACGATGAGCAGCGCGTCCACCGGCGGGCTGCCGACCGGCTCGCGGAAGACGAAGACCAGCACGAACACGCCGACGCCGCCCCACAGGCCCAGCGCGACGCCGCTGGAGCGCGTGCCCATGACGATCGCGGCCAGCACGACGGCGAGTTCGAGGATGAGCTTGACGGTGTCCACGCGCTCCCCTTCCCCCAGGTCAATCTAGAGGCATTGAACCCGTTAGATGAGGGAATATTCAGATATGCCGGGCTGTCGAATAGGTGATCACCCGGTGCCGCGCCGGAGTCTTTTCTCTTGTGACCGGCGCCTCAAACGCCGCACAATGTTCACTGCGGGACCCCGTGTCCCGGGTTGAGAACTGGAGAAGGAGGCCCATGTCCGGCGGCGACGAGCTGGATCCCAGGCGCGCCCGGACATCCGCCGATCTGGTGGCGATGCTGCGCGCCCTCAAGAACCGTTCGGGCCTGAGCTACCGCGAGATCGAGCAGCGCGCGAGGGACGCCGGCGACTGGCTGCCCGCGTCCACGCTGGCCACCGTCCTCGGCCGGACGACGGTCCCGCGCGTGGAGGTCGTGGCGGCCCTGGTGCAGGCGTGCGGCGGTGACCCGGACACGGTGAGCCGCTGGGTGGACGCCGCCCGCGCGCTCCCCGCTGAGGGTTCGGCGCACGTGGAGGACGCCTCGGCCGCGCCCGTCCGGGTCGTCCCGCGCCAGCTGCCCGGCGACCTGGGCACCTTCGTCGGCCGCGCCAAGACCCTCGACGCGCTGGACGGCGTCATCGACCGGGCGAGCGAGGCCCCGTTCAAAGATCGTGTGCCCGCCCCGATCGTGGCGCTGGTGGGCCCGGGCGGGATCGGGAAGACCGCGCTGGCGGTGCGCTGGGCGCACTCGGTGGCCGCGCGCTTCCCCGACGGGCAGCTGTTCGCCGACCTGAAGGGCTTCAGCGACACCGCCCCGGTGGCGCCGTCGCTGGTGCTGCACCGGTTCCTGCGCGCGCTGGGCGTGTCCGGGGACGACATTCCATCCGATGTGGAGGAACGCACCGCGCTCTACCGCTCGATGCTGGCCGGGCGCAAGATCGCCATCGTGCTGGACAACGCGCGCGACGCCGCCCAGGTCCGGCCGCTGCTGCCGGGTGTCTCGGGCTGCCTGGTGGTGGTCACCAGCCGCGTCGAGCTGCGCGGCCTGGGCGTCTCGCACGACCTGCACGCGGTCTCGCTGGACGGGCTGACGCTGGACGAAGGCGTCCAGCTGCTGGTGCGCCTGCTGGGCGCGCAGCGGGTGCGCTCGGAGGCCGGGGCGGCGGTGGACCTGGTGGAGCTGTGCCGCCCGCTGCCGCTGGCGCTGCGGCTGGCCGCCGCGCAGCTCGCCGTCGACGAGCGGCAGTCCCTGGCGCGCTTCGCCCGCCGCGTCCGCGAGGCCGGACGGCTGTCCACACTGGCCGTTCCGGACGATCCGGACACCGCGCTGCGCACCACCTTCGACCTCTCGCTGGCCGCGCTGAGCCCCGAGGCGCAGCGGATGCTGCGGCTCACCGGCGGCCACCCGGGTCCCGACATGGGCCTGGAGTCGCTGGCCACGCTGGCCGAGCGGAACCGCGAGACGACCCGGCGGCTGATGGACGAGCTGGCCACCCTGCACCTGGTGCGGCGGGTCGGCCCGGACCGGTGGGAGTTCCACGACCTGGTCCGCGAGTACGTCGCCGCGCACCTGGTCCCGGCCGAGACCGGCGAGCAGAGGCGCATCCTGGGCCGTCTGTTCGACTGGTACGAGGAGCGCGTCACCGCCGTCCTGCGGCACATCGCGCCGGGCGCGCTGCGGCCCGACCAGTTCGGCTTCGGCGAGGACTTCGAGTCCTATGAGGACGCTCTGCTGTGGATGGACGAGGAGGCGGCCGGGGTGGTCGCCGCGATCGTCTCCGCCGAGCGGGCGGCCATGCCGTCCCACGTCTTCGCCATGGCGGGCCTGGCCTGGCGGTACTTCCTGCTGCGCGGGCAGTACGAGCAGTGGATCGCCACCGGCGACCTGGCGCTGGACATGGCCCACCGCTTCAACGACGTCCAGGCGCAGATGAAGCTCTCGCTGAACCTGGGCAACGCCTGGTCCTGCATGGCCGACCCGGGACGCGCCCTGGAGCACTGGGAGCGCTGCCTGAGCCTGGCCCGGCACGCCGGGGACCGCGAGTACGAGTCCTACGCGGTGGCCAGCGTCGGCGTCGGCTGCATCGACGCCGGTCGATACGGCGAGGCCCGGGAGCACCTGACGGCCGCGCGCGCCATCTTCGAGGAGGCCGCCGACCCCGAGAGCGTGGCCGGTACCTGCCTGGACATCGGCCGCATCGACCTGATCGAGGGCGACTTCGACCACGCCACCCGCGAGTTCGAGCGCGGGCTGGAGATCTTCACCCGGACCAATGAGCGCCGGGGCGCCGGGACGGCGCTGTTCCAGCTGGGCACGGTGCTGGTCGAGCGCGGCGAGTGGGTCGCGGCCGGGTTGCGGCTCAAGCTGGCCCTGGAGACCTGCGAGGAGGCCGGTTTCGTCCTCGGGCAGGCCATGGCCCACAGCAAGCTCTCGCTGACCGCGACGGTGACGGGGACCCCGGAGGCCGCCGCCGAGCACCACTCGAAGGCGGTCGAGCTGGCCCGCCAGGTGCACGAGCCCTCGCTCCAGGCCGAGATCCTGATCAACGCCGGGCGCGCGGCCCTGCTCGTCGACGAGCCGCAGAAGGCCGTCACGTACTACCGGGGCGCGCTCCAGCACGCCGAGCGGGCCGCCGACCACTCGCTGGTGACCTACTCCCGGGACGGGATCAGAGCGGCCGAGCGCGCGCTAGGGCGGTGATGCCGGCCCAGTCCCCGGAGGCCACCAGCCCCGGCGGGGTCAGCCAGCTGCCGCCCACGCAGGCCACATTGGACAGTGAAAGGTAGTCGCCGGCGGTCTCCGGGGTGATGCCGCCGGTCGGGCAGAAGGTGAGCTGCGGGAGGGGCCCGGACAGAGCCCTGAGCAGGGCCGGGCCGCCCACCGCCGAGGCCGGGAACAGCTTCAGCTCGGTGACCCCGCGCGCCAGCAGAGCCATCGCCTCGGTCGCGGTCGACACGCCCGGGAGGAACGGGACTTTCGCCGCCGCCATCGCGTCCACAAGCGACTCCGGCGAGCCCGGCGAGACGAGGAACCGGGCACCGGCGCTGACCGCGTCCCGGGCCTGCCCGGGCGACACGACGGTGCCCGCGCCGATGACGATCCCGGGGACCTTCGCCGCGACGGCCTCGATGGCCGCGAGCGCCACGGGCGTCCGCAGGGTCAGCTCCATGGTCGTCACACCACCGGCCACGAGGGCCTCGGCGACGGGCACGGCGTCTTCGGCGCGGTCGAGCACGACGACCGGCAGAACGGGTCCGAGACCGAGGAGATCCAGCGCGAGCATGGCGCAGAACGTACTCGATCGATGGCACTGATGTCACCGTGGCGGACGTGACGTAGCATGATTCCCCGCGCCGCCCGGCTGTGACGATCACGTCACCTGAGCGCGCTCCAGCTCACCGGAAGGTAAGGTGAGCAGGTACTACCCTCAAGTTAGAAAGGCCGATCATGGCCCAAGGCACAGTCAAGTGGTTCAACGCGGAAAAGGGCTTCGGCTTCATCGCCCCGGAGGACGGCGGCGCCGATCTCTTCGTGCACTTCTCCGCGATCCAGGTCAGCGGTTACCGCAGCCTGGAAGAGGGCCAGAAGGTCGAGTTCGAGGTGTCCCAGGGTCAGAAGGGCCCGCAGGCGGAGAACGTTCGCCCCGCCTAAGACCCTGAGGTTGCTCAAGAGCCGGGTTCGTGCCATTGGCACGGGTCCGGTTTTTTGTGCGCTCTGATCCTGTCGGGCAGGCTTGCCGGATGCGTCGATTGACGGTTCTCGGCTCGTGTGGGGCGTTTCCGGCCGCGAGGTGCGCGACGGTGGGGTTCCTGCTGGAGTGGGCCGGTTTCCGCCTGGTCCTGGACCTGGGCTGGGGCACCGCCACACGCCTGCTGGACCTGGTCACCGACGTGGACGCGGTGGCGGTGACGCACGAGCACCCCGACCACTGCGCCGACCTGGGCGGGCTGGCGCGCGCCCGGTACTTCGCCGCCGAGCGCGGGCCCGTCGTCCCGCTGTTCACCACGCCCGGGACGGCCGCCCGCGTGCAGGCGATGGAGCCCACGGAGGCCCTGAGCGAGGTTTTCGCGCTCCACGAGCTGCCGGGGACGTACCCGGTGGGGCCGTTCGGGCTCTCAGGTGCCCTCCTGCCGCATTTCGTGCCCCACGCGGGGGTACGACTGTCCGGGCCCCTCGAAATGGCTTACAGCGGCGATGCGGGGGCCGGAGCCGAGCTCGACGCGCTGGCCGCCGGAGCGTCGGTCCTCATCGCGGGAGTCACCCACGGGCCCGGCGAACCGAGCCCGTTGCTCCTGCGCGCGGGCGAGGCCGGGGCCTGCGCGGCCCGGGCCGGGGTGTCACGGCTGGTCCTGACCCATTTCTGGCCCGGCAGCGACCGCGCGGCGGCCGTGGCCGAGGCGCGCGCGGCCTTCGGCGGCGAGATCATCGCGGCCGAGGACGGAATGGTTATTCATCTGTGATGCCCGTCACCAAAATCGCGCGATATTCGACGTCCACGGACGCCGGCAGCGCGTTCCGGAAGGCCCCGGCGTCGATGCCGCCGCGGATGCCGGTGGTCAGCTGCATGGCGACCCAGGCGTCCCGCTCGTAACTCGCCGACCACGGGAAGGCGGTCGTCGTCACGTTGGTGAAGGTTTTTGAAAGTTTTTCGGCCGCCCACACGGCCATCGCGTCGTAGGCCGCGCCCGTGTACGTGGTCGGGGGGATGCCGGGGCAGGCTTCGGTCAGGCGCGCGGCGAGGTCGGCGTCGATGCTCGCGGCGTTCCAGAACAGCGCCAGGCGGCCGCCCGGGCGCAGGACGCTCCCGGCCTTCGCCGGTCCCCGTTCGGGATCCACCCAGTGCCAGGTCTGGCCGGAGATGACGACGTCGAAGTCGCGGCCCCGGGCGTCCCAGTCCTCGAAACGCGCGACCTCGACGGCGAGACCCCGCTCCCGGGCTCGATCGGCCATGCGCGCGTCGGGATCGACGCCCAGGACCCGGCACCCCCGCGCGGCGAAGTGCTCGGCGGAGATGCCGGTGCCGCAGCCGACGTCCAGGACGTCTCTGCCCGATGCTTCGCCCGGCGCGGCTTCGAGAACGGCCTCGGCGAGCGCGGCGGGGTAGCGGGGGCGCAGCCGGTGGTAGGCCTCGGCGTCCGCGCCGAAGGACTCGGCGACGTCGCGGGCGCGGTGGGGGGCGGTGTGATCGGGCTCATTGTGATCGGGCTCAGCAGTCCCGGGACCTAGAATGGGCATACGCCCACACTAGATGGGCACATGCCCATTCTCAAGACGGGCAACCGCCCGTTCTTTTCTGGAGGGACCATGCCACGCGGTGTACCCATCGCCGACCTGCAAGGACGCCTGTTCGCCGCCGCGGAGACGGTCATGTCCCGCGATGGCGCGAAGGCCTTGACGAGCCGCGCGGTCACCGAGGAGGCCGGGTGCGCGAAGGGCCTGCTGCATCGCGACTACGGCGACTTCGACGGGTTCCTGGTCGCGCTGGTGCACGACCGGATCCGGCTCGCCCAGGAGTACGCGCCACGGTTGCGCGAGCAGGCGGGCACCGGGACCGTCGAGGAGAACGTGGTGGTCGCCCTCACCGCGATGCTCGGCCCCACGGCGACGGCGATCGTGGGACTGATGATCGTGCGCGATGAGCTGCGCGCCCGCCTGCGTGCGGAACGCGGACCGGTCGGGCTACCGCTGCTCTCGGACGTGGCGGCGGCATTGGCGGGGTACCTGTCGGCGGAACGTGCGCTCGGGCGAGTGCCGGAGGAGACGGACGTCGAGGCCCTGGCCCCGGCGCTGATCGGGACGGTGCACTTGCTGTACGCGGACCCCTCGGCGCCCCCGGAGCGCGTGGAGGTGCGGCGAGCGGTGCGGGCGGTGCTGCCGTAGGGGGTGGGGCTTGAGTGGTTGCCCCGGCGTACTGGTGCGAGCGGCACGACGGTGCTGGCGTGACGTGAGTACGGTCGACCAGAGAAGAGGATGGATGCGACGGGAAACGTGAAACCCCGGCACTAACACCGCAGGTCGCGAAGGGTGGTCCCCACGGGCGTGGGGGTGAACCGAACTACCGGCCGTCTCCGTCGACGCCGAGCTCGTGCTCCCCACGGGCGTGGGGGTGAACCGCACATCTCGTGGTTGATCGGGTTCTTGTTGTGGTGCTCCCCACCGGCGTGGGGGTGAACCGTTCTTCGCGACGGTGATGATCTTGCGTGGGACGTGGTCCCCACGGGCGTGGGGGTGAGCCGCCGAGCCTTCGCCGACGCACCGTTGGTCCTGCGTGGTCCCCACGGGCGTGGGGGTGAACCTGCTCAGCCGCCCTGCCCTGCTCGCCTAAACGCGCGCCAAGACCTCCGCGCGTTTCGTCGCGTATTCGGTCTCGGTGATGAGTCCTTCTTCGTACCAGGCCTTCAGGTCGCGCAGGACCGTGCTCGGATCATTGCTCAGGTCACTACAAGGGGCCGGTGCTCCCGGCAGCCGGGTCCGCATCCACTCCCACTCGCAGTTCGCGGATCGCCGTTCTGGCCGCCTCCGCGAGGTTGATGCCGTCTCGTCTCGGCATCCCCTTGAAGGTCACCGGCCCCACCTCACTCACCGGCGAGCGGATCGTGACCTGGCCGGTCAGGTAATCGCCCTGCCATTCCACGAGCTCATCCCCTGCGAGCGGGAGCTCTTCGTCCGGCCGTCCGGTCCCTTCGTCCGGCACGAACACGATTCGCCGGTCGGTCACGACCACGAGCCCGCCGTCACCCGCGTGCGTCCCCGTGGCGGTGGCGAGCACGTGCTCGCCGTTCGCCGTCTCGATCCCCATGCGTCCACGGTGCCGACCCGCCCCGGTCCGGGCCATCGGTTGATCGGGTGCGGGTCGGCGGGTCGGCGGGTCAGTGGGTCAGTGGGTCAGTGGGTCGGCGTCTCTGGGTTCAGAGCGCCGCCGAGTACTCCCGCGCGTCCTCCAGCGCGGTCCGCGCCGTCTCCACCGCCTCGTCCAGGGCACTCCTCGCCCCCACCAGCAGCGCGTGGACTCCGGCCGCGCGGTCGTCGATGGCGCCCTGGGTGGCTGCCGCGAACCTCTCGCGGGCCTGGTCGAGGGAGTCGCCGACGGGCTGGGAGCCGTCGATGGCGGTCTCCAGGATGCGGGCGGTCTCTTCGAGTCCGGCCTTCACTTCTTCGATGCTCGCCATGGACGCTCCCCCGGGGTCAGAACAGGACCTGCCCGCCGATCGAGCACACGACCAGCCAGGTACTCAGGCAAACGATCAACCCCAGCCGGGGGTTACGCACCAGCTTCTCCTCGCCGAGGCGTGGCCTGCACGCCACGCCGATGGTGAGCCAGCCGGCGCCGAAGGCCAGGAGGGGCAGCACGATCGCCCAGAAGGCCACCCAGCCGCGGCCGGACAGGGTGTCCTCATTGGACGCGGCGTTGACGAGGACGCCGATCTGCAGCAGCAGCGCCAGGGCGGCGTAGGCGAGGTAGACCAGGGCGTTGCGCTCGTCGGTGCGCCAGCGCGGGAGGAGGGGCGCGCGGTGGGCCAGGTAATCGGTCTCGGTGACGAGGTCATCGGCGGCGGAGGCGTCGGTGCGGGCGGCGGTCATGGCCGAGGCGACGTCGGTCCCCGACAGGTGCTGGACGGGCACGGCGGGGAACGTGACCGGCAGCTTGGTGAGGGTCGCGACGTTCTCCAGGGACGTGCGCTGGCGCGCCAGGCGGGCGCCCAGCTCGTCGAGCTCGGCGCGCTGGCCGGTGACCCAGGTGTCGCGCTGGGCGGCCGAGCTGACGTCCCCGGCGTGCAGGGAGGACAGCTCGGCGGCGGCGCGCAGGTAGTCGTCGTAGCTCACAGCTCCTCCTCGCGGGAGAACGGCAGGATGAGGGTGCGGGTGTCTGCGTGCCGGTCGATGAGCAGCGCGCGGTTGGGGCGGGGCTGCCAGTCGGCGACCGACTGGCCGAAGTGGCCGGTGAGCTCGCCGCCGGGGATGTTCAGGACGACGGCGCACGCGACGTCCTCGCGGCCCTGGGAGCCGCCGAGGTCCTCGGTGAAGCGGCGCATCGTCCGCCACCAGCCCAGGACGTGGACGCGGCGGGCGGGCCCGCGCCGCAGCAGCGCCGAGAGGGCCTGCGTCTGCGCGCGGTCGAGGGACGCGGCGTCCAGCCCGAAACCGACGAGGTAGGTGTCCTCGGCCTCGGCGAGGGAGGCGAGCACGTCGGGGAATGCGGTCATGGGGTGGCGGGCCACCGATGCTCCGGCGCGGCCGATGTCGATGACGGCGTCCTCGATGATCTCGGGCGCGGTCGCGCCCACGAACAGGAACCGCGCGCCGGGACGCTGCTTCGCCACCGAGCGGGCCGCCGCCGAGAGCACCTCGGCGCCCACGGGGTCGGCGCCGAGGACGGCGAGGTGCCGCCCGGGCCCGGCGTCGAGGGTGACGCCGGCGGTGGAGCCGGTCAGGTCGACCGCGCGGCCCACCAGGGCGCGGGGGACGGCGGTCTCGGCGAGCGCCAGGTACGCCGAGTCCTTCTCCAGGACCTGCTCGGCGTAGCCCTGGAACACCGGCGGCGGGGGAGATCCGGGCGCGCGGTGCTCCCACAGGCGGTGCCGGAGGGCGTCGAGGGTGCCGGAGCCGTCGTGGGCGTTGGGGAAGCGCAGGAGCCGGTTGTGGTCCTTGATGCCGCCGGCGGGGTTGACGATCGCCTCGCCGATGCGCAGCCCGGCCGCGGCGCTGTTCAGCACATCCAGCACCGAGTTCGCCCCGGGCAACGCCACCCGCAGCGGGAACTGACCGAAGATCGAGTCCTTCTTCGTGTACAGGGCCTCGATGCCGGACACCGTCTGGCTGGCCAGGACCATGTGGATGCCGTAGGAGCGGCCCTTGCGCGCCAGGTCCTCCAGCAGCGCCACCGCCTCGCGGGCGACCTTGTCGTTGCCCTGGAAGAGGACGTGGAACTCGTCGATGACCAGGACGACGCGCGGCACCTGCTTGCGGACGCGCAGTTGCGCGTACCGGGTCACCCCGGCGCGTTTCATGGCCACCGAGCGGCGGGTCATCTCGGCGGTCAGTTCGCGCAGGATCGCCACGCCGTACTCGCGGTCGCTCTCGATGCCGACCGCTCGCGCGTGCGGGATCCAGCTCGGGTCCAGCTCGGAGGGGGTGAACTCGGTGAACGACACTCCTTCCTTGAAGTCGAGGAGGTACAGCGCCAGCTCGTCAGGTGAGTAGCGGGCGGCCAGCCCGTAGAGGACGTCGAGGAGGAACACGGTCTTGCCGCCGCCGCTGCGTCCGCCGACCAGCCAGTGCGGGGTGGCGTCGTCGAAGGACAGCACGGCCGGCCCCGACTCGCCGCGGCCGACGACGGTGCGCAGCCCCTCGTCGGCACGCTCGGTCCACAGCGTGGTGGGGACGAGGTCGGTGAACCCGATCGTGGCGGCCTTGCGCTCGCGCTCGGCCAGCCGCGTGGCCATTTCCGTCATATCGTCCAACGACGGAGCCGCCGCCAGGGTTACGCGAGCCGCCAGCCCCGCCTCGCCGAACGGCCCGCCGGAGACCTCCGCGTAGCCCTCGCGCAGCCCGATCCGCACGGCCCCCGCCAGGGCCGGGACGCCGCACGCGATGACCTGCAACCCGGCCGACGCCCCCGAGCGCGCCAGCGCGTCCAGCCGCTCGGCGTCGGCCCGCGAATGCGGCGGCGCGGAGGCGATGACCAGCACCAGCACCGGTCCCGTCTCGCCCGAGAGGCGCGCGCGCACGTGGTTCTCGGCCTGGTCGAGCAGGTCCCGGTAGCCCGCCTGGTCGGTGACGGGCGCGCCCAGCGCCCCCGCGTCGATCAGCGGGCGGAACGGCGCGAAGGCCGCGCCGAGCCCGGCGGCGTCCACCGTCCGCACCCGCAGCGCGCCCGCCTCGGAGCCGGTGAACAGCTGCAGCAGGACCTCGCGCAGCAGATCGACCACGCGCGGATCGCGCGTGTCGACGTCGGTGGCCAGCTGCTGCGACCCCAAAAACGGCACGATCACCGGCGCGCGGCGGCTGCCGTGGGCGAACTCCCCGACGCGCAGGTACTCCGCCGACTTCGGGACGCGCTGCGCCGCGTCGGCCATGCGCGCGGTCGCCGCCTCGTAGGCGGGCGGATTCGCCACCGCGCCGCCACCGGCGACCTGGTCGAGGGCGGCGCGCGCGGCGCCGACCCGCCCGACGGCGCGCTGGTGACGCGCGCTCGCCTCGTTCAGTACCTTGCGGAGCCGTCCGGTGACCACGCCGCGCCCTCCCAGCCGAGTTGCCGTCCGGGGACAAGACTATGGGCTGCGCCACGCCCTCGTCCCGACCCACACGCCGCGTTCTGTCCGGGGGTGGGGATACCGTCGGAACCATGCTCCCGTTGACCGACCGGTACGGCCGCACCGCCGTGGATCTGCGCGTGTCGCTGACCGACCGCTGCAACCTGCGGTGCACCTACTGCATGCCCGCCGAGGGGCTGGCGTGGCTGCCGCGCACCACGCTGCTCACCGATGACGAGGTCGTGCGGCTGATCGGCGTCGCGGTCGGGCGGCTGGGCGTGCGGGACGTCCGCTTCACCGGCGGCGAACCGCTCCTGCGCCCCGGCCTGGTGGAGATCGTGGCCGCCACCGCCGCGCTCGAACCGCGTCCCCGCATCTCACTGACCACCAACGGCATCGGCCTGACCCGCGTGGCCCCCGCCCTGAAGGACGCCGGGCTCGACCGCGTCAACGTCTCGCTGGACACCCTGCGCCCCGAGCGGTTCCGGGAACTGTCCCTGCGCGACCGGCTCGCCGACACCCTCGACGGGCTGCGCGCCGCCGCCGACGCGGGCCTGACCCCCGTCAAGATCAACACCGTGCTGATGCGCGACGTGAACGACGACGAGGCCGTCGCGCTGCTGGAGTTCGCGCTGGCGCACGGCTACGAACTGCGCTTCATCGAGCAGATGCCCCTCGACGCCCAGCACGGCTGGCGGCGCGACAACATGATCACCGCCGAGGAGATCCTGGCCGCCCTGCGCCTCAAGTTCACCCTCACCGAGGACGACGTCCCCCGCGGCGCCGCCCCCGCCGAGACCTGGCTCGTGGACGGCGGCCCCGCCCGCGTCGGCGTCATCGGCTCGGTCACCCGCCCCTTCTGCGGCGACTGCGACCGCACCCGCCTCACCGCCGACGGGCAGGTCCGCGCCTGCCTGTTCGCCACCACCGAGACCGACCTGCGCGGCGCCCTGCGCGACGGGGCGTCCGACGATGAGCTCGCCTCGCTGTGGGCCGGGGCGATGGCCCGCAAGCTCCCCGGGCACGGCATCGACGACCCGGCGTTCCTCCAGCCGCCCCGCCCCATGTCCGCCATCGGAGGATGACCATGGTGACCGTGCGCTTCTTCGCCGCCGCCCGCGCCGCCGCCGGGACCACCGAGACCTCCCTCGACGCCGCCTCCCTCACCGAGCTGCGCGAGTTCCTCGGCGAGAAGTACGGGCCGGAGCTGACCCGGGTCCTGTCCATCAGCTCCTACCTCGTCGACGGCACCCGCGACGGCGACCTGCGCGACGGCGCGGTCGTCGACGTCCTGCCGCCCTTCGCCGGCGGCTGAGATGGACCTGACGGCCTGGGCCGGCCTGGACGACGCCGCGCGACTGGCCCACACCACGTCGCTGGCCGCGCGCGTCGGCGGGCGGGCTTTGACGCCGTCCACCCTCGAACGGGACGGCGTCGAGTTCGCCTTCGTGCCCGGCGGCCGCGTCCGCCTCGGCTTCGACGCCGAGCGCTGGCAACCGACGCGCGGGCAACTCGACTCCTACGCCCGCTCGGTGGAGTTCGGGCTGCCCGAGAACCCCGCGGAGTACCTGGAGTTCCAGGTCAGCGCCCCTCGCACGGTCGACCTGCCGCCCCTGCTGATGGCGGTGACCTCGGCGCCCCTCTGGCCCGAACCCGACGAGACCGAGGCCGCCCTCGCCGAACGCGGCCTGCGCCCACCGTCCCCCGATGAATGGGAGCACGCCTGCCGCTCCGGGTCCACCACCCTGTTCCGCTGGGGCGACGAGTGCCCCCTGGACCGCCTGCCCGGCAAGGGCTTCGAAGCCGAACCGAACCCCTTCGGGCTGCGCCTGAACTTCGACCCGTACATCCTGGAGGCGTCCACCGACCCCGGCGTGGTCCTCGGCGGCGACGGCGGCACCACCATCTGCGGCGGGCACACCGGGCTGCTGGCGTGGCTGCCGCTGGCGGCGTCGTTCCGGGACCCCGAGCTGGCGGGACTCTTCGCCGGCGAGGAGGAGGGGCTGTACGGGGACCTGGAGGTCCGGGCGGTCATCGAGATCTGACGTCAAGATCACGATTCGGCGTAACGGGCAACTGCGCACCCCGTGGAAAGCGTGTGCCTTGCAGCGCGTCCTGCCCGGGACGCGTGTGTGCCCGCTTTCTTGGAGAACTCTTGAAGCACACCCTTCACCGTCTGGGCGCGGCATGCGCTCTGACGGCTTTCGTCGTGGGCGCGGCCGCGCCCGCTTACGCGGCGGAGCAGCCGCGCCTGGCAGTCGCCGACTGGAACGAGGTCAGCCTCGCGCCCGGTGAGACCGCCGCCGGGGGACCCGGCCTCTACTTCGACGGCGAGGGCTCCGGCACGATCACCGGTCTCGTCATGACCGTCGACATCGGCGCCGCGGCCGGCCTGGCCGAGATCACCACTGACGACTGCGACCGGTCCGGGACCATCCTGACCTGCGCGCTGAACGACGTCCGGTACACCGAGGGCGACTACCCCTCCATCGACCAACCGCACCTGGAGTTCACCGCGCTCACGGGCGTGAACGGTGTGGCGAAGCTGCCGGTGACCATCGCCGCCGACAACGCGACGACCACCGGCGGGACCTTCACCGTCCGGGTCGCCGAGACGGTGGAGTTCGGCTACGAGGAGGTCACCAACCCCGGCGCTCCCGGGCAGACCATCGACGTGAAAATCCCCGTGGCCAACGGCGGCGACACGACGATCTACAACCCGGTTCTCAACATGGAGATCGACGGGGCCGCGCCCGCCGGTCCGCTCCCGGCCAACTGCGTCTCGCATCTTTCCGCCGGGAGCTACCGCGCGTGGCTGACCTGCCGTTTCGACGCGGTCCTGAAGCCCGGCGCATCCTCGACGCTGACCATGCCGTGGACGATTCGCACCGACGTGCTCCGGCAGGTTTACGGCGGCTTCACCTGGGAGGGGAACGACGGAGAGGCCCCGACCGGGAACGGAACGGGCCCCGCCCTCACCATTCCCGGCGCGCCCAAGGCCCCGGCCGAGGTCCCCGTCCAGCACGTGTTCGACGGCGCCTCCTACCCCGGCGACCTCATCACGCTGACCTCGGGCGGCAAGACCGACCTCGTCGCCGTCTCCTCGACGCTCCCGGCGAAGACGGGCGCGGCCACGCTGACCGTGGCCGTCCGCAATGACGGTCCCGGCATGCTCTGGCCCGGTGGCGGCGGTGAGCCCATGACGTACGTGTGGGTGAAGCTGCCCAAGGGCGTCACGGTCACGTCCCTGCCCGATGGCTGCGCCAAGCCGAACCCCGGCGACTTCGGCAAGGACGTCTTCCCCGGCGACTTCCGCTGCGGCAAGACCGTCGACATCGAAGTCGGTGAGTCGATGAGCTTCGAGATCCCCGTGCAGGTCACCGCAGTCGACCTCGCGGCCGAGGGTGCCGTCATCGTCGCCCGGGACTTCGGCGGCGAGCCGCAGAGCCACATCGACTCCAACGCGGGCAACGACAGAACCCCCATCGCCTTCGAGGGCGGCAACGGCGGCGGCCTCGCCCAGACCGGCACCACCGCCGGTCTCGTCGCCGCCGTCGGCGCGGTGGCGCTGCTCGCCGGGTTCGTGGCGTTCCGCGCGTTCCGGCGCCGCGCCAACACGACCGGGTACTACGGCCCGGCCGACGAATAACGCGCAGGCCCCGTCGCACCCGCGGCGGGGCCTCTCGCTAGAACCTCCCCGCGATCCGCTCCACCGCCCCCACCACCCCGTACACCAGGTACTCCACGCCCACCGCCGCGCGGCCGACGCGCTGGGGGTCCAGCGCGGACAGGATCGCCGCGCGGGCCGTGCGCCGCTCGGTGAGCGGCAGGTCGGCGACCACCTCGTCGACGTCGACGCCGGGCGTCCGCAGCCCGCCGTGCAGCTCGATGGTCTCGTCCACGAGATCGCGGGCGCGGGTGGTGAAGCGCGCGCGAGAGGCGACGGCGCCCAGGCCCGCCCACACGCGGCCGATGGGGCCGGGCGCCCAGTCGGGCGGGTCACCGGCGACGTCGGGCAGGTCCAGGGACCACTCCGGCGCCACGATCGACAGGCGGCCGCCGACGTGCGCGAGCGCGGCCGCCGCCCACAAGCGGGGGTCCTCGGGCGCGGGCAGCCGCAGGGGTGTGGCCGTCGACGTCGCCCACGACAGCAGGCGCGCGACGTGCGGGGGGAACTCGTCCCAGCCGAAGGCGATCCAGTCGGCGAGCCCCGGCTCGCCCGCCTCGCGCAGGATGTCGAGGGCGGGCGGCAGTTCCCGGGGGAGGCCGGTCATGGCGACCCCGGCGTTCACGATGGCCGCCTCGGGGTACCCGGCGAGCCCGGCGGCGTGGAGGAGTGAGGTGGCGGTGCGCATGTCCTCAGTCTGCGAAGGACGCGCGTCTTTGTCGTCGTACCGGGGGAGTGTCCCGTCCCTACCTCACGGGGAGTAGGACCGGCTAGCTCCCCTGCGGGAGGGCGCCGATGTCGCGGGCCCAGGCGGCCAGTTCGGCGTCGGACACGCCGGTGCCGCGCAGGCGGCGGCGCAGCTCGTCTTCGATCGCGGACGGATCACCGCCCCGCTGGGCGTCGGCGACGTCGGCGATGATCTGGCGGCGTCGGCGCTGGACGTGCGCGGAGAAGACCTGGAGATCGGCGTTGTTCACCCTGATCCCCTTCCTGTCATGGCGTCCGGCCGCGACTTGGGGGCGTGGGCCGCACTCCGGGGAAGCCCGGGTGGGCGGCGCCGGATCGGGAAGGGACGGCGACGCGCCGGGCTGAGGCTGGGCTGGCGGCGGTTCAGGCGGTGCCCGCCGGTACACCGGTCGACCCCGGCGACGGAAGATCGTCGAGCCGTCGAGACCAGTCGGCCGCGTTCGCGGTGGGGACGCGCAGCCATGGCCTGATTACACGCTACTCCCGGCGGGCCCCGATGGACCGGTCCCGCCGGGAATGGCACGCCTAGAGAATCGCCCCCGGCACGTACCCGGCCGCCTCCGGGTGCTTCGCGACGACGTCGGCGACGCGCGCGGCGACCGACGCGACCTGCGCACCGGCCGCGCCGGTGAACTCCAGGGGCGCCGACAGCAGCCCGTCCAGCTCCTCGCGGGACATGCCCAGCCGCTCGTCCAGCGCGAGCCGGTCGAACATGTCGTTGACCGAGGTGCCCTGCTCGCGCATCGCCAGCGCGGCGGCCACCGCGTGCTCCTTGATGACCTCGTGGGCCTGCTCGCGGCCCACGCCCTTGCGGACGGCGGCCAGCAGGATCTTCGTGGTCGCCAGGAACGGGAAGTATCGCTCGATCTCGCGCTCCACGACCGCGGGGAACGCCCCGAACTCGCCGAGCACGGTGAGGAAGGTGAGGAACAGCCCGTCGGCGGCGAAGAACGCGTCGGGCAGCGCGACCCGGCGCACCACCGAGCACGACACGTCGCCCTCGTTCCACTGGTCCCCGGCGAGCTCGCCGACCATGGACGCGTAGCCGCGCAGCACGACGGCGAGGCCGTTGACGCGCTCGGTGGAGCGGGTGTTCATCTTGTGCGGCATCGCCGAGGAGCCGACCTGGCCTGGCTTGAAGCCCTCGGTGGCCAGTTCCGCGCCGGCCATGAGCCGGATGGTCAGCGACATCGAGGACGGCGCGGCCGCGGCCTGCACGAGCGCGGAGACCACGTCGAAGTCGAGGGACCGCGGGTAGACCTGGCCGACGGAGTCGAAGACCCGGTTGAAGCCGAGGTGGGCGGCCACGCGCCGCTCCAGCTCGCCGAGCTTGACGGCGTCCCCGCCGAGGAGGTCGAGCTGGTCGGCGGAGGTCCCCACCGGGCCCTTGATGCCGCGCAGCGGGTAGCGGTCGAGCAGGTCGGAGATGCGCTCGTAGGCGATCAGCAGCTCCTCGGCGGCCGTCGCGAAGCGCTTCCCGAGCGTGGTCGCCTGGGCGGGCACATTGTGCGAGCGCCCGACCATCGCCAGCTCGGTGTACTCCACGGCCCGGGACGCCAGCCGCGCCAGCGTCGCCACCACGCGGTCCCGGATCAGCGCGAGCGAGTCGCGCACCTGGAGCTGCTCGACGTTCTCGGTGAGGTCGCGGGAGGTCATGCCCTTGTGGATGTGCTCGTGCCCGGCGAGGGCGGAGAACTCCTCGATGCGCGCCTTCACGTCGTGGCGGGTGACGCGCTCCCGCTCGGCGATGGAGTCGAGATCGACGGTGTCGAGGACCTTCTCATAGGCGGCGACGACCCCCTCGGGCACCGCGACGCCCAGGTCGGCCTGGGCCTTGAGGACGGCGAGCCACAACCGGCGCTCGGCGCGGATCTTCGCGGCCGGGTCCCACAGGGCGGTCAACTCGGGGGAGGCGTATCGGCTGGCGAGAACGTCGGGAATCACATGGGCATTTTGGCATTGCGCGCGGGCGCCGCCGGTGGCGACGCGTGCGGGAGTGACGTACCCGATCGCTAGGGTCGGCGGACATGACGGACACTCCCACCCGGCTCGCCCTCGCCGGGCGTCTCCTCGGCGACTGCGCCGTCCTCCTCGCCGAGGGCCTCGTGCCCGGGGAGGTCGTCCCCATGCTGGACGAGGCCCGCGCCCACTACGACGCCGTCGGGGAGGACGCCGGGCACGCCGCGACCCTCGCCGTGGGCCGCTCCACCGTGGCGGCCCTCGCGCTGCGCGAGGCGATCGAGTCGTCCCAGGAGGTCGACGGAGGCTGGGACCACGATGACGAGGCCCTGCCCCTCGGCGGGCTCGACGACTGCGACGAGGACGGGGTCACCCGCCCGTTCGCCGAGGAGGCCGTGCGCGCCGCGCGGGCCGCCTTCGGCGCCGATCCGGCCGATCCGCTGGTGCCGCTCCAGCTGGGGAACGCGCTGACCTGGCTGGGCGACGGGGACGGGGCGGTGGCGGCGCTGCGCGAGGCGCTGCGCCGCGACCCGTCCGACGGTCTGGCCGCCACCTGCCTGCGGGAGTTCGGGGCGGAGGCCCCGCGGGGTGAGGCCCGCGCGCGTGCGGGGGTTTTCGCGCTGCTGCTGGACGAGCGGCGGGCGTCCAATGGCGAGTGGAGCCCCGACCGGCGGGTGTTCGGCGACCTGGCCGCCGCGCGCCGGGCCGCCGAGGAGACGGTGAGCCTGTACGACTCGGGTGCCCTGGAGCGCGACGAGCTGGACTCGTTCCTGACGCTGCTCCTGGAGACGCACCGGCCGGGGGAGCCGGTGACCTCCATGGACGTGGTGGCGGCCGTCCCTCCGCTGCCGGCGCTCGGGCCGTTCGTGGTGGCCTGGCCCGGCGTGGCCGCGTGGACGCCGGAGGAGGCGCTGCCGGTGGGCCGGATCGTGCGCCTGGGCGGGTCCACCTGGTTCCCCGGCTAGGCGCGCACCACCATCACCGGGCAGGACGCGTGCGTGACCGCCGCCTGCGACACCGATCCCAGCAGCAGCCCCTTGAACCCGCCGCGCCCGCGCGAGCCGACGACCAGCAGGGACGCCCCCGCCGAGCACTCCACCAGCGCCTGCGCGGCCCGTCCCGAAGCGTGCCGCGCCTCGACTGGTACGTCCGGGTAGCGGCCCGCGTAGCCGCCGAGGGACTCGGCGAGCAGGTGCCGGTCGTAGTTGGAGACGTCCCCGTCATCGGCGTGCACCGCCAGCACGCCCACGCCCGAGGCGGCGGCCATGTCGAACGCGAGCCCGACGGCCTCCTCGGCCGGTTCCGAGCCGTCCACGCCGACGACGACCGGGCCGCCGGGCGTCCCGCCGGAGCGCACGATCACCACCGGCGCCTCGGCGTGGCTCGCCAGCTGGGTGCCCACCGAGCCGAGCAGGAGGCCGCCGAAGCCGCCGAGTCCGCGGGAGCCGAGGACCAGAAGCGCACACGCCCGGGACTCGGCGACCAGGACGGCGCCCGCCGATCCGGTGACGATTTCGGTGTCGCTCGTCACACCGGGTGCGGAGGCGGTGGCGTGCGCGGCGGCGTCCCGCAGCCACTGCTCGGCCTGGTCGCGCATGCCCGACACGCCGACGGGCGTCCGCATGAGGGGCCATATGTAGGCGTGCACGATCCGTAGTCGCCGATCGTGTGAAACCGCCGCGCGAGCGGCGAATTCGACCGCTTCGAGCGCGTCGCCCGATCCGTCGATCCCGACGGTGACCGGCCCCGAACGTGTCAGCGTCATGCCCGCGATCCCCCCTCGTCAAGCCCCGGACCTCACACTATGTCTCAGGTGACATTCACCGAACGCGGTTCCACGGACGGGGGTCTGCACGTGGACGATCAACTCGGGCCGCATATTCTCTTGGGCGGGGCCCATCAAACCTTTACCGACAGGAGCACTTCCGTGGCGCGCGTCCTCGTCGACGTCATGCTCAAGCCGGAGATCCTCGACCCGCAGGGTGAGGCGGTGGCCAACGCGCTGCCGCGCCTCGGCGTCAACGGCATCACCTCAGTGCGCATCGGCAAGCGCATCGAACTCGACTTCGAGGGCGAGGCGGACCTGGAGCAGGCCCGCGCCGTCGCCGACGCTCTACTGGCCAACCCGGTCATCGAGACCTTCACACTGCGAGTGGACGAAGGATCGTGACGGCCCGCATCGGAGTCGTGACCTTCCCCGGCTCCCTCGACGACCGGGACGCGCAGCGCGCGGTCCGGCTCGCCGGGGCGACGCCGGTGCCCCTGTGGCACGGGGAGACGGCCCTGCGGGGCGTCGACGCGGTGATCCTGCCGGGTGGCTTCTCCTACGGCGACTACCTGCGCGGTGGCGCCATCGCCCGGTTCGCGCCGGTCATGGAGACGCTGATCGACGCCGCCAAGGGCGGGCTGCCCGTCCTGGGCATCTGCAACGGCTTCCAGATCCTGTGCGAATCGCACCTGCTGCCGGGCGTGCTGACCCGGAACGCGCACATGCGCTTCCGCCGCCGCTCGCAGCGCCTGCGCGTGGAGAACAGCGCGACGGCGTTCACCTCGCACTTCGACCCAGGCCAGGAGATCGTCATCCCCGTCAAGAACGGTGAGGGACGGTACGTGGCCGACGAGCACACGCTCGACGAGCTCGAAGGCGAAGGCCGCGTCGTGTTCCGCTACCTGGACGGCAACCCGTCCGGCGCCCTGCGCGACATCGCGGGCGTGACCAACGCCGCCGGGAACGTCGTCGGCCTCATGCCGCACCCCGAGCACGCCGTCGAGGCGCTCACCGGGGCGTCCCTGGACGGCCTCGGCATGTTCACCTCCGTGATCGCCCATCTCGGACAGACCGCAGCCGCGGGGAGTTGACCAACACCATGACCGGCAAGCACGAAGCGGCCGACGTCGAGCAGGTTGACCAGGAGCTGAACCTGGACACCGTCGAGATCGCCGCGAAGACGCCCGACGAGGTCCAGCCCTACGCCGAGCTGGGACTGCGCGACGACGAGTACGCCAAGATCCGCGAGATCCTCGGGCGCCGCCCGACCGGCTCCGAGCTGGCGATGTACTCGATCATGTGGTCGGAGCACTGCTCGTACAAGTCGAGCAAGGTGCACCTGCGTAAATTCGGTGAGAAGAACCCGACGAACACGCGGATGCTGGCCGGGATCGGCGAGAACGCCGGCGTCGTCGCCATCACCGACGAGCTCGCGGTGACCTTCAAGGTCGAAAGCCACAACCACCCGAGCTACATCGAGCCCCACCAGGGCGCGGCGACCGGCGTGGGCGGCATCGTCCGCGACATCCTCGCGATGGGCGCCCGCCCGATCGCGGTGATGGACACCCTGCGCTTCGGCGACGCCGAGCACCCCGACACCAAGCGCGTCCTGCCGGGCGTGGTCTCCGGGATCTCCTTCTACGGCAACTGCCTGGGCCTGCCCAACATCGGCGGCGAGGTCGTCTTCGACGCCTCCTACCAGGGCAACCCGCTGGTGAACGCGCTGAGCGTGGGCGTCCTGCCCGCCTCGCGCCTCCAGAACAAGGCCGCCTCGGGCGTCGGCAACGTCGTCGTCCTGCTCGGCCAGAAGACCGGCAAGGACGGCATCGGCGGCGTGTCGGTGCTGGCCTCGGCGACCTTCGAGGACGACGCCACCGACAACCGCCCGTCGGTGCAGGTCGGCGACCCGTTCGTGGAGAAGCTGCTCATCGAGTCCTGCCTGGAGATGTACGACGCCGGTCTCGTCGTCGGCATCCAGGACCTCGGCGGCGCCGGACTGACGTGCGCGCTGTCGGAGACGGCCGCCGCGGCCGAGCTCGGCATGTACGTCGACCTGGAGCGCGTGCCGCTGCGGGACGCGACAATGGAGCCGCACGAGGTCCTCGCCTCGGAGTCGCAGGAGCGCATGCTCCTCATCGTCAACCCGTCGAAGGTCGAGGACGTCCTGGCCGTCGCCGAGAAGTGGGGCGTCCTCGCCACCGCCATCGGCACGGTCACCGCCGCGTCTCCTGAGGGAGGCGGCGGGCGCCTGATCATCAACTGGCACGGCCAGACCGTGGTGGACTGCCCGCCCGGTTCCCTCGCCGACGACGGCCCGGTCTACCACCGGCCGATCAAGGAACCCAATGACCGGGCCCTGATCGCCGCCGACCGCGCCGAGACGCTGCCGCGCCCGTCCACCGACGCCGAGCTGCGCGAGACGGTCCTGAAGATGGCCGCCACGCCCAACCTCGCCGACAAGACCTGGATCACCGAGCAGTACGACGACATGGTCGGCGGCAACACCGCGCTGTCCATGCCCGACGACGCCGGTGTCCTGCGCCTGGACGGCACCGGCGCCGTGGACCCGAACATCGGGCCCCTCGGCATCGCGCTGTCCACCGACGGCAACGGCCGCTTCGCCCGCCTCGACCCCTACACCGGGGCGCAGCTGGCGATCGCCGAGGCCTACCGCAACGTCGCCGTCACCGGCGCCACGCCGATCGCGGCCTCCGACTGCCTGAACTTCGGTTCGCCGGAGGACCCGCACGTCATGTGGCAGTTCGCGCAGGCCGTCGAGGGCCTCGCCGACGCGTGCGCGCAGCTGGGCGTCCCGATCACCGGCGGCAACGTCTCGTTCTACAACCAGACGGGCATGACCGCGATCCACCCCACGCCGGTCGTGGCGGTCCTCGGCGTGCTGGACGACGTCCGCCGCCGCGTGCCGATGGGCTTCGCCAACGACGGCGACGTGATCATCCTGCTCGGTGAGACCTTCGCCGAACTCTCCGGTTCGGAGTGGGCCTGGTCCCAGCACGGTCACCTCGGCGGCATCCCGCCGGCGGTCGACCTGGCCGGCGAGATGGCCCTGGCGGCCGTCATGAAGCGCGCCGCCGAGGTCGAGCACGTCTCGGCCGCGCACGACCTGTCCGACGGCGGACTCGCCCAGGCGCTCGTCGAATCCGTGCTCAAGCACGGCGTCGGCGCCCGCGTGAAGCTGCCCGACCACGCCGACCCGTTCGTGTGGCTGTTCGCCGAGTCGACCGCGCGCGCGGTGGTCTGCCTGCCGCGCGGGCACGAGGTCGCCTTCGGCGCCCTGTGCGACGAGCACGGCGTGCCGTGGACCCCGCTCGGCATCGTGGACTCCACAGTCGGCGGACTGGAGATCGTGGACCACTTCCAGATCCCGACCGGCGAGCTGCGGGAGGCGTCCGAGGGGACGCTGCCGCGCCTCTTCGGCTAGCTCGTAGGAAAAGGGCCTCCCCCGTGGGAGGCCCTTTTCCATGCGCTCACCCCGCCAGCGCCGCCACCATCGTCACCGTCCGCGCCTCGCGCCCGACGAAGACCACCTCGCAGAAACCACCGTCGTCGCCCCACTCATGCTCGGCGTCCACCCCCAGCTTCGGCAGCAGGTACACCTCGTCGGCATCCCGCAGGGCCTGGTAGATCCCGCCGCGCATCCGGCCCTCCAGGTACTTCGGGAGCTCCTTGTACTGGTTCGCCCAGCCCCGCAGGTTCGCCTCGGCGACCTCGGCGTCCACCGCCCGGTAGGAATCCGGCCGGATCCGCTCCCGCACATAGGGCCCGTGCAGGCCCGGGTCGTCGCCCATGCCGCTGCCGAAGTCGTCGCCGTAGACCTCGTGCGCGATGAGCGCCGCCAGCAGGCCCTCCCCACCGGGCTCGCCCTCGAAGGCGAACCGGTGGACGTCGACCCGCTGGAAGGGCGCGAAGTCGAACTCGATGAAGAAGTGGTGGACGTGTTCCAGGACTCCCGTCATGGCGCCCGACGCTACGCCCCGGCCCGCGCCGTCCGAATTCCGGCGCGCCCACCCGGCCTGCACCGCTAACCTCCCGCCATGTTCCTGCTCTGCCGCGACCCCCTCGGTCCCCGCGTCGACCCCCACTTCGCGCCCACCGCCGCCGCCCTGCGCGACCTGGGCGTCCCCTACGCCCTCATCGACCACGACGCCCTGTGCGCCGGTGACGCCGAGGCCGCCGTCCGCCGCGTCCCCGAGGGCACGGCCTGGTACCGCGGCTGGATGGTCACCGTCGCCCAGTACCGCGCGCTCGCCGAAGCGCTCGCCGCGCGCGGCTGCGTCCTGAACACCACGCCGGACGCCTACGCCACCGCCCACGAACTGCCCGGCTGGTACGCCACCTTCGCCGAGCTCACACCCACCACGCGCTTCAACCTCGACGTGCCCGAGGGCCGCTACATCGTCAAGGACCACGTGAAGTCCCGCAAACACGAACCCGAGGCCTTCTTCGCCGCCCGCCGCGCCGAACTGCCCGCCGTGGCCGCCACGTTCCTGGCCCGCCAGGGCGAGGACCTCGCGGGCGGCCTCGTCGTCCGCGACTTCGAGGACCTCACCGGGCCCGAGACACGCGTCTGGTGGCTGGACGGGCGTCCCATCGCCGTCACCGCACACCCCGACACGCCCGGCTCGCACGCCCGGCCGCCGCTGGACGCCGTGGCGTCCGCCGTCGCCGCCCTCCCCGCGCGCTTCGTCACCACCGACCTCGCCCGCCGCGCCGACGGCGAATGGCGCGTCATCGAGGTCGGCGACGGGCAGGTGAGCGACTTCCCGTCCGGCACCGGCATCCGGGACCTGCTGGCCGCGCTGGCCGGCTGAGGACCGATCGAGGACGGACCTTGGGACGCCCCGCCTAGCCTCCCCGGCGAAGACCCGCCGAACCAGGAGGCACCATGCGCAAGTCCGCGATCGCCGCGGCCGTGCTCACCGTCCCGTTGCTGCTCACCGGATGCGGCAGCGCCGACGGTCCAGAGGGGACGGTGACGGAGTCTCCGGCCGTGCCCTACGCCGAGCGGATCTGGTACCGGACCGTGCTCGCCCTGCTGAACAACGCCGCCCACCCCGAGACCGGCGAGTGGCGGAAGCAGGTCCCCGGCAACCCCGAGGTCTGGTACTCCTTCACCTACACGCCAATGGGTCCCGGCGATCCCGGCTATGAGCGCCGTGACAAGGACGGCGCGGTCGGCTACGAGGTCGGCTTCCCGTCGAATGCCCCCGACGACGAGGCGAAGTTCCTCAAGTGCCTCACCCGCGACGGGACCGTCGTCCCCGGTTCCCTGCGGGTGACCCGCGTCCGCGAGGACCCCGATGATCCCGACGAGGGCGATGACGGGTTCGAGTTCGACTTCACCGTCCAGCTCACCGACGGCACCGTCCTCGACGGCTTCGCCCTCGGCGACGCCGACTACGACAAGGACGGCGACGGCACTACCTACAACCACGTCAGCCGGCTCACCTACGGGAAGTACAAGTGATGCGCCGCCGTGCGACCGCCCTCCTGGCCCTCTCCTTCGCCCTCGCCCTCACCGGCTGCGGCTCGTCCACTCCGTCCACTGAGGACGTCGCCCTGACGGGCGCGTCCGCCATCGGCCAGGCCCTGCCCACCGTGACGTCACTGCCCGCGGGCTGGGAGCGCGACTCGCAGTCGGGCAAACCCCGCACCGCCGAAGGCGAGGAAGCCGCCGGGACCTGCCGGAAGAACCTCGACACGTCCTGCACCGGGCTCTCCGCCCTCGGCGCGGCCCACTTCCAGCGCGCCGACGACCCCCAGTCCACAGTGGTCTACACCCTCATGGCCTTCGACACCCCCGGCAACGCCGACGTCGTCATCAAGGCCATCGCCGCCGACCGGCACGCCGACTCCGGCGACCCGGAGCGGAAGCTCACCGTCGACGCCGGATCCGACACCACCGAGGCCTTCGAGACCGGCGGCGAGACCAACGTGATCATGCGCGCGGGCGCGGTGGTGATCTGGCTGCAGGGCTACCTCCCGCCGGGCACCGACCTGGCCGCACTGGCGAAGGTGGCCGTCGAGCGCGTCACGAAGGTCGCCGACGGGAAGAACCCGGACGGGGCGTGAGGGCCCCCGCTACTCCCGCCACTTGATACCGCAACCCATGCTCGGATAGTGCGGCTCCGGGACCGCCTCGCCCGCCCGGACCGCGTCCAGCGCCCGCCGCAGGTGCACCCCGTCGAGCGGCTTGCCGTTCTTCGGCGAGGAATCGTCCAGCGCGCCCCGGTAGGCCAGCTTCAGTTCGGCGTCGTAGAGGAAGAAGTCGGGCGTGCACGCCGCGTTGTACGCGCGCGCCACGTCCTGCGACTCGTCGATCAGGTACGGCGGCGCCCATCCGGCCCGCCCGGCCTGCTCCCGCAGCCGCTCCGGCGCGTCATCGGGATACGCGACGGCGTCATTGGAGCAGATCACCACCGCCGGAACGTCGGCGTACTCGGCGAACACCCGCCCCAGCTCCGCCTCGACGTGCTTGACGTAAGGGCAGTGGTTGCAGGCGAACACGACGAGCAGGCCGGGGCCGCCGCGGTAGTCGTCGAGGGAGCGCGTCTTGCCGTCCAGGTCCGGCAGGGAGAACGCCGGGGCGGGCGTGCCGAGGGGGACCATCAGGGAGTTCAGGGCCATTGGTGCTCCGATCGTCGGCTTCGGCTGAGTAGACGCTATCCCTGCGACCGGTCATGGCGCGAGTCTCCGCAGAGAGTGTGGTCACCTCCAGGTGACCACGGTCGTGATCGGCCAATGGAGTGGATGTGACCGGCCTCACATGACATCAAGGTATCTGCCATCGGGCCGGCGACTCTCACAGTAAAACACCCCGAATCGGACGCCCCGCACCAATCCCCGACCGCAGGAACACGGCACCGATTCACGGATGGCCCAATGCAGGTCGATCACATCAGTGGAGGCAGTGATCTGGCTGGAACAGGTGGAAGTCTGGATCGCCGTACTCGGAGCAGTGCTCGTGCCGCTGGCTCTCATATGGTTCATCCACAGCAGAACATCGTGGCCACGCACACGTCACAGGCCACCGCGAAGTGCCTTCTCGATCGCCCCCAGGTACCGGACGAACGAACTGGACGCCGCCCTTGATGAGGCGACCTCGATCAACAGGTACACCTCAAGCCTGCGATCGGATCCCTTGGTGCGCCTGGGCGCCGTGGTCACCATCGCCCCACGAGACCACAGATCACCGATCGCCGAGATCTCGCATCACATTCGCAATGGCCGCGTGGTGTCGCTGGACCTATCACACATGGACGAACGGGACGTGATTCGTCTCGTCGACTTCTGCAGTGGGCTCATCTCGGGAGTCTCGGGATGGATCTTCAGAGTCTCGGACTCCGTTCTCCTGCTAACCCCGGGCCCCACTGCCGACTCACCATGACCGGCTCCCGACGGTGACTTGCCATCGTCGGCAATCAATACGAAAGCGAAGGGATGGCCTTTGTCCGCGCCCCCGAGCAACGAGCAACAAGTGCTACTCGCCCTGAATCATCAGATTCGCATACTCGAACACGACCTCACGGTCGCTCGTCGCCGATCGAGGCAGGCGAACTGGGCCTTCGGCCTCTGGGCGCCACTGCTGGTCCTCCTGTACGCGTGGTGGTGGCTGCCAGGCAGCCCACGAAACATCAAGCTGATCGTTGCCGCGCCGATCGTGATCCTGGCCGTCTGGCTCGTGGTCGCCAGCTACATGCTCAAGCGCAATCCGGGTGGACCGGCGAAGCAGAAAGAAGATGGCACCTACTTCAAGGTCAAAGACTGGAAGGTCAGAACACGCGAGCGAGACCTGGAACTCGCGCTGGCGGAGAAGCGCGACGCCCGCCGCAATCTAATCGCCAATCAGAACCTCGATACCAAGATCCGGCGCATCACCTACAAGGAGGATGCGTACGCCGACATCGACGGTCTTCGGGCTGAGAGCAACCGGTACCGCCGGACGCACAATGCCCTCCAAGGCGTCCTCATCATCGGATCGCTGGCGGCCACCGGCGCGTCAGGCGTCGCCACCGAGATGGGCGCCATGCGCTGGGTGATCCTGGGCGTCACGTTCGTAGTGGGTATCTCCAGCGGTTTCATGGGGTACTTCAAGTACAAAGAACGCAGCTTCTATCTCCAGCAGACCGCCGACGCGATCGAGCAAGAGTGGGAGGCCGTCGAGGTCGGGGTCGGCCGGTACAAGCACATCAAGACCGAGGACGAGCGGCTGGAGGAGTTCGTCGCCGAGGTTCATCGCCTCAAGTCCGAGCAGAAGAAGCGCCAGCAGAACCTGGAACAGCCCGCCGAAGCGCGCAATCCGAACGAGTAGCCGATCGGCTTCGCGCATCTGACCTGATCTGGGTTCAGGGCGATGATCCGTCCGTGTCCGGTGATTCGCCCGAACCTGGTCACCTCTCCCCACCCCACTCTGCGTCCCCTCACACCTCCACCAGCACACCGTCCACTTCGTACCAGTACGCCAGCTCCCCCAGCGGTATCCCCAAGGTCGCTGGCATCGCGTCGTGGCCGGGCGCGTCGCCGAAGATGTGGTCGGTCCGGCGCGTCGGTTGACACCGCGAGCTCCTCGCCGAGGCGGCGCGTCCGGCGAGGCGGACGAGGTCCACGCCCTGCGCGCGGATCGACAGCTCGTTCAGGAAGCCGCCGAGGCGGCCGTTGACCTCGATGACGCGGCGGGGACGTCCTCGATCGCCACGACCGCGGCGACCATGACGAGGATCCCCACCGAACCAATGGTGCGGGATACCCTCGCGAAGACGCTCTAGCCGAGGCGCCCGTCGCGGACCCGCACCACCCGGTCGCAGCGCCCCGCGAAACCCTCGTCATGGGTGGCGATGACCAGCGTCGTCCCGCGTTCCTCGCGCAGGCCCAGCAGCAGCTCGGCTATCTCCTCGCCGGTGGCGCTGTCCAGGTTGCCGGTCGGCTCGTCGGCCAGCAGCAGCCCGGGTTCGCCGACCAGCGCGCGGGCGACCGCCACCCGCTGCTGCTGGCCGCCGGAGAGCTTGGACGGCAGGGCGTCCGCGCGGTCCTTGAGGCCCACGGCGTCCAGCAGACAGCGCGCGCGCTCGCGATCGGGCCGTTTCACGTCGTACGGGACCAGCGGCGCCAGGACGTTCTCCAGCGCGGTCAGCGCCGGGAGCAGGTGGAAGCGCTGGAACACGAACCCGACCGAGCGCCGGTAGCCCGCCAGATCCTTGCGCCGCAAGGACGTCACGGTCACGTCGCCGACCTCGATCACGCCCTCGTCGGGGGTGTCGAGCGCGCCGATCAGATGCAGCAATGTGGACTTGCCGCTGCCGGACGGGCCAGTGAGCGCCACGACCTCGCCGCGCGCGACCGTCAGGTCCACGCCGTCGCAGGCCGCGATCGCGCCCGGATACGTCTTGCGCAGGCCCGTCACCGTGATCATCGCCCCGCCCGTCACTCGTCCACCGCCAGAACCGCCGCCAGGTCGCGTGTGCGGGCCGTTCGCGCGGCCAGCGCGCACGCGAGCGTCGTCGCGGCCACTGATCCCAGTACCACCAGGGCCGTCGTGCCGGGTGCCGCTCCGCCGGTCAGGGACGCCACGATCGCCAGCCCGGCGCCCGCGCCGGTCAGCGCGCCGGCCGTTCCCAGGACCGCGCCCTCGCCGACGAGCAGGCGTCCGATGTGGACCTCGCGCCAGCCCGAGGCGCGCAGCACGGCCAGCTCGCCCGCGCGTTCCTTCGCGCTCAGGTAGACCAGGTCGGCGACCGCGAAGACGCCCAGCAGCACGGTGATGACCGCCGCGGCCAGGTCCACCCGGCGGACCTGGAGCGAGACCACCTCGCCGAGCACCGATCCCTGCGCCACGCCCTGGAAGCCCGCGCTGACCGCCGTCAGGACCGTCACCGCCGCGACGCCGATCGCCAGGCCGAGCGCGCCGAGCACGCTGCGGCCCGGGACGCGCAGGACCCCGGCCAGCGACATCCGCGTCAGCCCGGCACCGAACCCGCGCCGGGCCGCCACCACCGGCGGGCGCAGTGCCTCCACCGGGTCCAGCCGCCGCACCTGGCGGGTGGCGAGGAAACCCGCGAGCAGGCACAGCACCGTCGCGGCCGGTACGGCCAGGACGGCGCGCGCCCACGTCACGTCCGCGCCGAGCAGCGCGCCGACGGGCACCGCGACCACGGCCGCGGCGATCCCGGCGGTCACGCCGATCAGGCCGACCTCGTAGAGCACCAGCCGCGTCAGCCGCCCGTCCGGCCAGCCGAGGGCGGCCAGCACCGCCAGCTCGTGCCGCCGCGTCCGCACCGACGCGGTCACCGCGTTGACCAGGAACAGCGCGCACACCGCCAGCACCAGGCAGAACAGGATGAGACTCTTGCGGTCCACGGCGTCCACAAGCGACACCGCGACGCCCTTCCTCGTCCAGTACTCGCTCAGCCGCAGCTCCGGACGCCCGTTGCGCCCGGCGGGCAGCGTCACCGTCTGCGCCGACGGGGACGAGCCGATCACGATGTCGACGTCGACATCGCCCGTGCGCTGGATCAGTTCGGCGGCCAGCCGGACGCGCTCCTGGGAGAGCTCGTCGAAACCGGTGACGCCGGAGACGCGCACGCGGATCGCCGAGACGGGCGCGTCCCACTGGCGTTCCCTGCCGGGGGTGAGGAGCTTGAGCGCATCGAAGGTGGTGAGCAGCTGCGGCGGGAGCGGAAGGTACCCGGCCGGATCGCCCGAGGGAAAGAGGGACGAGCCGTCGGGAAGCAGCGCCGACGCGGCCGCGAAAGTGCGCGCCGAGGCGGGAGAGCCGTCGGCGACGGCCTTCGCGGGATCGAACTCGCCGATGACCTTCCCGATCGCCTCGGCCCGCGCCGGATCGGCCGGGACCTGCTCGACGGAACGGAAAGGGCCGTCGGTGAACAGCATCGAGGAGTCGTCGGCGTAGCCGAAGACCGGCCGGTACCAGTCCAGCCCGTCGGTGCCCCCGGGCCGGGGCGTGAGCACGCCGTCCGGCCCGGCGTCGGTGGCGACCGGCCCGGGCCGGTAGATGCGGCTCAGGTCGATGGGCTCATCGCCGAGTCGCGCCGACTTCCCGTCAGTGGCAACGGATGTCGCCGCCCGCCAGGGCGTTCCCTTGAGCATCGCGTAGAGCGCGTCGTCGTCCAGCGCGAGCGAACCCGCGTCCACCGGCGCCGACACGCTGCTCTCGACCCGCTGGTCGATGCCCGGGTCGGCGCTGTTCAGCAGCGGAATCGTCTCGTGCGCGGCGACGCCCTTCAGCCCGTCACCGCGGCCCAGGCTCGCCTCGCCGGGGACGAGGTAGCGCCCGCCGGTGACCGCCGCGTCCAGCCCGAGCAGCTTCGCCTCGGCCGCCGGGTCGATCGCGCCGATCAGGGCGGCGCGCGTCCAGCGCACCGGCAGCGCGAGTTCCGGCTCGGGCGCCTGCCCGTGGCGGGTGGTGAACCCCTCGGGCGACCAGCGCGCCACCAGCAACGAACTGCGCTCGCGCCCGTCGAAGGGCGGCGCGGAGTCCGAGGTGCTCCAGTTGAGCGGGCAGATCGGGGTGAAGGTGCCCGGCGCGGTCTCCTCGAACGCGGGAGCGGGCGCGCTGCGGCCGATCGAGCCGCACGCGGCCGGGTCGAGCCTCGCGCCACCGGCGTCCGGGTACTCGTAGGTGAAGGTGCCGCCGGCCGATACCGCTACCGGCCAGAGAACCCGGTTCCCGGTGACGTACACATAGGACGTCCCCGGATCCTCGACCGAGGTCCTGCCGCCATCGGCGCGCCAGGTGTGCCGGACGGCCAGGAGCTGCCGCTCCTTCGCCGCGTCGAGCGAGGCGGTCAGGTCCAGCCGGGTCTCCTCAGGGACCATGACGAACCCGGCCATCCCGATCGGCGCGGCCACGTCCACGCCCTCGATCGCCGCGATCCGGGCGACCTCGTCGAGGCCGAGACCGCCGTAGCGCTGGGAAAGGAAGTCCTGCCGGACCAGGCCCCGGTCGAGCTCGGTGCCGTCCCGCGACCCGGCCGGGCGGACGAGGATGTCGTACTCGGCGCGGAAGTTCCGGTCCACGGTCCCGGTCACGTCGAGCCGGGAGGTCTCGGCGCCGCCGGTGAGGACGGCGAAGGCGCTCGTGGTGACCAGGACGCCGAGCCACATGGTCAGCGGACGCGAAGGCTTTCGGCGTAACCGTGCGAACAGCAGACGGACCACGTCACCTCCGGGCACCGGCGCCCGGGCGCGGCATGGGCGGGCCGCGCGCCGGGCCGAACAGGTCGGCCCGACGCTACCAACCGCGCTACACCGCGTCCACCGCCTCGCGCTTCCGGTACCACCCCGGCAGGTAGATCCCCGTCCCCAGCACCGCCAGCCCGAACACGACCATCCCGCACGCCAGCGGCACCCCCCAGCCCCCGACGTACGTCGCCAGGAACCACGAGTGCCGCTCCTGCCCGAACAGCACGAACCCGAGCGCCACCAGCCCTTGCGGGAAGATCGGCAGCCAGCACACCGACCAGCACACGCCGACGATCACGCGCAGGCGCTTCGGCAGGTCGTCCAGGCCCTTGGCGGCCATGAGGCGCTCGACGCCGTCCTTGCCGGTGACCTTGCGGGTCGCGGGCGCGACGCCGGTGCGCATCGCCTCCAGCAGCTCGGGTCCGTGGGCGTCGAGGCGGCGGTGGGCGAGACGGCCACCGAGCCAGGCGAAGAAGGCGCCGGTGACCAGACCCGTCGGGAGGCCGAGCCAGGCGAGCCAGGGGCGGTCGGTCAGCACGCCGGCGGCCGCGACGGCTCCGGCGGGCAGGGCGGTGACGGGGACGCCGCCGAGCATGAGGTAGGCGAGCCCGGTCGACGAGCCGTCGTTGTCGCTGATGCCGAGGGGGTTGGAGCCGCGCTTGTGCGGGTCGGTCATCGGCACGAGCATGTGCGTCGACACCAGGGCGATCAGCCCGGCCGCGCCGCCGAGAACGGCGGGCAGCAGCGAGACCACGATGGGCCAGGCGTAGGAGTCTCCACTGAGGACGGTGAACGCGACGCTGAGCCCGATCGCCATCGGCGCCATGACCGTCACCCAGGCAAGCTGGCGGCCGCGGACGTCGGCGCGGGCGGCGCCGGGGGTGAGCAGGGTGAGCCAGAGCGCGGTGCCGTCGAGGCCGTAGATGTTGGCGGCGAGGCCGGATCCCATGAGCAGCATGGCCAGGCCGGTGTAGGGCGCCATGCCCCACCAGCCGACCAGTACCGGCAGGAGACAGAAGCCCACCGCGTAGATCACCGCGAACCACAGGTGGTTGGTGCGCAGGAGATCGCGGGACCAGCTGCGCAGCTCCTTGGCCGCGACCGCCCCGACCCTTCCGGTGTAAGCGATCCGGCCCAGCCGGGACGAGGACGCCCGGCGCTCGCTCGGGCGCGCGGGCTTCTCGGTGAGCCGCCGCTGGAGCAGCCGCGACCAGCCGAGCAGCATCAGGACCGGCAGGACGGCCAGCGCGGCCAGCACGCCCAGCGCCACGCCCCAGTCGCCGCGCGCGGCGGCGTCCACGGCCCGGATCGGCCAGCCCGAGGGCAGCCAGCCGACGACGTCGCGCAGGTACGCGGGACCCTCGTCGCCCCAGCGCTGGGTCAGCGCGGCGACCAGTGCCCAGCCCTGCGCGATCAGCGCCATCGAGCCCGCCCAGACGAGGGCGACGATGAAGGCGCCCACGCGGGTCCGCAGCAGCATCCCGGCGACGGCGTTGACGAAGCGCGCCAGCAGGACCACGAAGACCAGTTCCAGCAGCAGCGCCGGAACCGCGACCACCAGCGCGACCGGTCCCTTGTGGACTGCGTAGGGCAGCAGGGAGGCGAAGGCGACCAGCGTCACCGCGGGCCCGAAGCCGACGAAGGACGAGGCCAGCAGCCCGCTCGCCAGCCTGCGCGGCGACATCGGCAGCATCGCGAAGTTCTCCGGCTTGAGCACCTCGCCACCGCCGCTGACCAGCGGCGCGACGGCCCAGCCGATGGCCCACGTGCCCCACAGGCTCGCCAGGAGCGTGCCGTCGGTCCGTCCACTGACGATGGTGGCCACCGCCAGCCCGAGGCCGACCAGCGCGCCGGTGGACGTCCAGGCCGCCCGCGCTCCGCGCAGGGAGTGCCGCAGGACGGCGACGCGCATCGCGATCAGGACGCCAGCCACGCCAGGCCCTCCGCCCCGTCCACACCGCCGCCGACGAGGTCGACGAACACGTCCTCCAGCCCGCGACCGGCCTTGACCTCGGCGACGGTCCCCGACAGCGGCACCCGTCCCTTGTCGACCACGGCGACGTGGTCGCAGAGCTGTTCGACCAGCGCCATCACGTGGCTGGACATGACCACCGAGCCGCCGCCGTCGGTGAAGCGGCGCAGGATCCGCCGCACGGTGAGCGCCGAGACCGGGTCGACCGCCTCGAAGGGCTCGTCCAGGACGAGCAGCTTCGGCGCGTGCAGCAGCGCGACGGCCAGGCCGATCTTCTTGCGCATTCCGGTGGAGTACTCCGAGACCAGGGTCTTCTCGGCCCCGTCGAGTTCCAGGACGGCCAGCAGCTCCGCCGCGCGTTCTTCCACTGTGGACTTGTCCAGGCCCCGCAGGAGCCCGAGATAGGTGAGGACCTCGCGGCCGGTGAGCCGCTCGGGCAGGCCGAGCGAGTCGGGCAGGACGCCCAGGAGGGCCTTGGCGGTGGTCGGGTCGCTCCACACGTCGACGCCGAAGACGTTCGAGGTGCCCGCGTCGGGACGCAGGAGCCCGACGGCCATGGAGAGGGTGGTGGTCTTGCCGGCGCCGTTGAGCCCGACGAGCCCGTAGAAGGACCCGGCGGGGACGGTCAGGTCGAGCCCGTCCACGGCGGTCTTGTCGCCGAATCGCTTCGTCAGTCCGGTCAGTCGCAGGGCCGCTGTCATGGTGCCTCCCAGGTCACTCGACGGCAGGCTACGTGACACGGCGGTAGGACGCCGTCCCCTGGCGGCGACCCCCGGGGACTACTTCCGCAGGCGGAGATCACCCTCGGCGATCCGGTACTCGGGGAGGTCGATCGCGTTGGCCGCGCGGTGGATGGGCTCCACGACCTTGGCCAGCATCCGCTCCTTGCCGGGCATCTTGTTCAGCAGCTTCAGCATCGCCAGCGAGAAGCGGACCTGCCCCTTGGTCTTCATGACCATGCGCTTGACGTTGGCCGGGCCGAGCGCCTGGTTGGTCTCGGCGAAGGGCCGCATCCGCCGCTCGTAGGCGCCGAAGGCCGCCGCGTGGTCACCGGCGTGGGCGGCCAGTTCACCGGCGAGGATGTAAGCGCCGACCAGCGCGAGGCTGGTGCCCTGCCCGGAGGCCGCCGAGGCGCAGTGCGCGGCGTCGCCGAGCAGCACGACCCGGCCGCGCGACCAGCGGTCCATCTTCACCTGGCTGAGCGAGTCGAACAGGAAATCGGGCGAGGACGCGGTGTCGGCCAGCAGGGACGGGACCTCCCAGCCCTCGCCCGCGTAGGCCTCGGCGAGCAGCCGCTCGCGCCCGGCGCGGTCGAGCCCGCGGTAGTCCAGGGCCGGTGAGCGCCACAGGAACATCGCCCGGGCGCCCTCCTCGCGGGCGGTGGAGTAGACCAGCGCGGTGCGGCCCGCACCGATGTAGGTCATCTCCTCGCGGTCCAGGCCGAGGCGGTTGGGGACGGTGGCCACGGCGATGTAGTGGCCGAGGTCGGTGAGGTGGCGGTCGTCGGGCCCGAAGACGAGGTTGCGGGTCGCCGAGCGCAGCCCGTCGGCGCCGACGACGAGGTCGTAGCGGCCGGTGCGGCCGGAGGCGAAGGCGACCTCGACGTGCTCGCCGGTGTCGGTGAGGGCGGCGATGGAGTCGCCGAAGAGGTACTCGACGCCGTCGCGGGCGCTGTCGTGGAGCAGCCGGTGCAGGTCGCCGCGCAGGAGTTCGGCGTCCTCGTGGACGCGGCCGCCGAAGGTGTCGGCGTCCATGCTGGCGGCGCGCTTGCCGCGGCCGTCGACGATCGTGCCGGTGCGGACCTCGGTGCGCAGGGCGCGGGCGGCGTCCAGCAGGCCCATGCGGTCCAGGACGGTCAGGGCGGCGCCGCGGACGTCGACCTTGTAGCCGCCGGATCGCAGCCCCTCGGCGTATTCGACGACGGTGGGGGTGAAGCCGTGGCGGGCGAGCCAGTGGGCGAGGGCGAGCCCGGCGACGCCGGCGCCGGAGATCAGGACGGTGCGGGGGGTGGTGTTCATCGCGGGCTCCTAAGCCTTCGGGGTGGTGTGCCATGACTGTACACATGTCTTAGACAGTTGTGCAAGACCTTCGTGTCAGACGATTGTCTTGCTATGCTCACGGCCATGGGAAACCGTGAGAACCTCCTCGAAGGCGCCCGCGCCTGCCTGCTGGACAAGGGCTTCGTGCGCACCACCGCCCGCGACATCGCCACCGCCGCCGGGGTCAGCCTCGCCGCGATCGGCTACCACTTCGGCAGCAAGGAGGCCCTGCTGGAGGAGGCGCTCATCGGCGCCCTCAAGGACTGGGGCGACGAGCTGGAGGCCATCGCCGCCGCCGGCCACCCCGCCGCCCCCCGCGAGCGCTTCGCCTCGGTGTGGGACCGGGTGATCGCCTCGATCGCGGCGTCCCCGGCGATGTGGGCGGTGCAGTTCGAGCTGCTGGCCGAGGCCTCCCGCGATCCCGAGCGCGCGGCCTCGCTGGCCGGGGCCAACCAGGGCGCGCGTTCGGCGCTGGCGGCGCTGCTGGGCCTGCCGGACTCGGCGGGGGCGATGGCGCAGATGCTGCTGCTGGGCGCGGCGTCCCGGATCCTGCTGGACCCGGCCGATCTCACCCCGGGCGGTGAACTCCTGGACGAGGCGGCGGCGCTGCTGTCGGCACTGGTTTGACCATGCGACCGCTGTCTACAGTGGTGGCAACCCAGGGGGAGGCCCGATGGACGCCGTGCTCATGCCAGCCGCGCCCGTCCTTCCGCTGGCCGCGCGACGGCTGGAGCATCCCGTCCGGGGCAACGAATCCCTGCGCGCGCACCTGTGGGGCGCCGCCCAGGCCGGTGGCCGGATCGAGGTGATCGCCGCGCCCGGCGGGCGCGGCAAGACCACCCTGGCCCTCGAACTGGCCGCCCGTGCCCGTGACCGCACGGTGTGGCACATGCACGCCGGTGACGCCGACAGCCTCGACGGGCACATGCGCGCGCTGGCCACGCTGCTGTCCTCGGCCGAGCGCGCCCGGCAGACCTGGGAGATCGGCGGCGGCAAGGACCTGGTGTGGGACCTGCTGTCGCGCCATGAGAAGCCGTGGCTGCTGATCCTGGACAACGCCGACGATCCGGAGGTGCTGTCCGGCGTCGCGGGCGAGGCGCCCGCGCTGGGCACCGGCTGGTACCGGCGCCCGCCCGGGCACGGGGTCGTCGTGGTGACCTCCCGCATCGGCGACAAGCGCGTGTGGGGTTCCTCGGCGACCGTCCACGACGTGGCCGACCTGAGCGTCGAGGACGCCGTCACCGTGCTGACCGACCGGGCCGAGCGGGACGCCACGCCCGGCCTGCGCGTCCTCGCCGAGCGGCTGGCGCTGCTGCCGCTGGCCCTCGACCTGGCCGGTTCGCAGCTGCGCCGGGACCCCGACGCGTCGAGCTGGGACGGGCCCGCCGAGGGCGATCCCGTCGGCGAGCTGCTGGCCGTGCTGGGCGAGGGCGGCGACGAGGACGTCATCACCCGCATCTACACCCCGCTCATCGAGCGGTCCCTGCGCATCCTCGCCCGCCACCACGGGACCGCCGTGACGGACCTGCTGCACCTGGTCGCGGCCTTCGCCGACGCGCCGGTCCCGTACACCGCGCTGCTGCGGCCGCAGCTGCTGGTGGAGGCCGGGCTCTTCGCCGAGCTGACCGGCAAGCGGCTGGACGCGCTGCTGGGCGGCCTGCACCGGCACGGCCTCATCACCCGCGTCATCGGCGAGGGCCGGGGAGTGGGCGATCAGCTGGTGTCCATGCACCCCTTGGTGCGCGAGACGTGCCGGACGCACCCGCCCGACCACCGCGCGACGGCGGCGGCGTGCCTGCGGATGGCCACCGACCAGTACCGCAGCCCCCGCGTCCTGGACGCCAGCGCGTCGCACACGTGGGGCGCGTGGCGGCTGCTGCCGGCGCACCTGGCCGTGCTGGGGGCGTCCGCCGGGGAGGACGTGCGCGAGTCGCTGGCCTTCGCCGCGGGCAACATCCTGCAGTACTACTACGAGGCCGGGCAGTACGGCACGTCCTCGGAGGTCCTGGACCTGGCCGACACGTTCACCGCCGGGCTGCCCGCCGACCATCCGGCGACGCTGGCGGTGGAGAACCGGCGCATCCGCGTCGACCGCAAGTACGGCGACCAGAACACCCGGAAGCGGGCCCTGGACCTGCTGGCCCGCCAGGAACTCGTCTACGGCGGCGACCATCCCGAGGCGCTCATCTGCCGCAACGAGATCGCCTCGGCCGCCGAGGACTCCGGGTCCTATCTGGACGCGCTGCGGCTCTACCGCAGGCTCCTCGCCGACTGCGAGCGCGTGCACGGCCCCGACCACCCCGACACCCTGGCCATCCGCAACAACATCGCCACCTCGACGGCCAAGAGCGGCCAGTTCGCCGAGGCCCTGCGGCTGCACCGGACGATCCTCACCGACCGCGAGCGCGTCCTGGGTCCCGATCATCCCGACACGCTGAGCACGCGCAGCAACATCGCCGCCTCGATCTCCGATCTGAAGGACCACGCCGAGGCGCTGCGGCTGCACACCACGATCTACGCCGACCGGCTGCGGGTCCTGGGGCCCGATCATCCCGAGACCCTGAGCACCCGCAACAACATCGCCACCTGCACCTCGCTGAACGGTGATCCCGTCACCGGCCTGGCGCGGCACCGCGAGGTCTTCGCCGACCGCTCGCGCGCGCTGGGGCCCGATCATCCCGACACCATGGGGTCCCGCTACAACATCGCCACCCTCTTCGGGGAGCTCGGGCGGCACGATGAGGCGCTGGCGCTGTTCGAGGAGCTGATCGCCGACCAGACGCGCGTCCTGGGCCCGATGCACACCGACACCCTCGACAGCCGCGGCAATCACGTGGCGCTGACCTCGCTGCGCAACCCGGTCCGGGCTCGGGTGCTGATCATGGCGCTGCTGCGGGACGCCCGGCGCGGGCTCGGGCCGAAGCACCCGACGGTCCGCGAGATCGAGAAGTTCCGCAGCGCGATCTCATCGGTCCGGCGACGCCGGAAGCGGTGACCGGCCCGAAATCCCTGCGAATCGGGACGATGTCGGCCAGACTCGGCGCATGCCTTTGCCTCTGACCGCGTCCGGCGGCCTGTCCGTCGAGCTGTCGAGCGAACCCTATGGCGCGGCTCCCGGGACGCGCGTGGAGCACGTCGTGCGGATCCGCAACTCCGGTCTGGTGGACGCCACGGCGTCCCCGGTGGAGGTCACCGCGCCGCTGACCGACGCGGTGGCCTCGCCGGGCTGCGCGGCGATCCCGGGCGGTTTCCGCTGCGAGGTCGGTGTGGTCCCCGGCGGCGGGACGGTCGAGGTCACGATCTCGGGCGTGGTCGCCGCTCCCGCCGACGGGTTCGTGCGCAACACCGCGACCTCGGGCGGGTCCGACTCGTTCAACGGGTATCTGGTCGAAACCGCCTCTGCGCCGCCCACGGTGCGCACCGCCGCGACGGCGGCCGTTTCCCATGCGGTGACGCCGCCGTGGGAGCAGGGGCTGACATTGCTTCTCACGGGGGTACTGGTGGCGGTCTACTGGCGCGCGCGGCGACGGGAGCGGCTGGGTGCGTAGGGCACTGGTCGCGGTGGTGGTGGCCGCGCTGATCACGGGCACGGCGGTGGCGGCCGAGGCGGCCGCGCCCGGCGATGTGACGGCGTCGGTGGCGGCGAAGAAGAAGCCGAAGCCGTCCCCGTCGCCTTCGGGAGAGGAGTCGCCCTCCCCGTCGGCCTCGCCGTCCGCGAGCCCGTCGGCCTCCCCGTCACCTTCGGCGGCGCCGTCGGTGTCCCCTTCGCCGTCGCCTTCGCCGTCGTCGAGCCCGAAGGCGAGCGCCAGGCCCTCGCCGAAGCCCTCGCCCTCCGGTGAGCCCGGGGAGAAGCCGGCGCCCTGGACGGCGGCGAAGTCCGAGCCGATCCTGTCGCCCTTCGGCGGCCTGGCCGCCCGGCTCACCGACCGCCGCTCGCGCGCCGAGTACCTCGCCGAGGTCGCCGACCGCGCCGCCGGCGACCTGGCCACCGCAGCGTCCGCGCTGCCCACGACACCCGACGGGGACCTCGCCAAGGGCGGCGATCCGCGCTGGACGGCCCTGTCGCACGTGCTCACCGCCGCCCGCGACGAGCAGGGGGAGGTGGACGCCGAGATCTCCGGGCTGTCCTACGCCCTCGCCCACGGCGCGAACCGGCGGCTGCTGACCCTGCCGGTCTCGGCGCCGGTCAGCAGCGGCTTCGGCGCGCGCCTCGACCCGTATTACCACCGCCGCCAGCCGCACGAGGGCCTCGACCTGGCCGCCGGGCCGGGCACCGAGATCCACGCCGCCGCGCCCGGGCGAGTCGTGTTCGCCGCCCGCAGCGGCGGCTACGGGCTGCTCACGTGCCTCGACCACGGGCGCTTCCGGGACCAGTCACTGTGGACCTGCTACGCCCACCAGTCGAAGATCGGCGTCGCGGCCGGCGACGAGGTCACCTCCGGCCAGGCCATCGGCGAGGTCGGCACGACCGGCGCGTCCACCGGCCCGCACCTGCACTTCGAGGTCCGCGTCGGCGGCAACGCCGTCGACCCGGCGCCCTGGCTGGGCCTCCCGTCCGCCCCGGCCTAACCGGCGTCGTGCACGAGTAGCGCCAGCTGGACCCGGTTGTTCAGGCCCAGCTTGGCCAGCGCCCGCGAGACGTGCGCCTTGACCGTGGCCACGCTCATGTGCAGGCCGCGGGCGATCTCGGCGTTCGACTCGCCGCGCCCGACCGCATCGGCCACCTCGCGTTCCCGCTCGGTGAGCGACCGCAGCGTCCGGCGCGCCCGGGCCCGGCGCACGTCGCCGGTGTCGTGGTCGAGGCGGTCGATGAGCCGCCGGGTGACCTCCGGCGACAGCGCGGGCTCACCGGCGGCGACCCGGCGGACGGCCTCCACGATCCGCGCGGGCGGCGTGTCCTTCAGCAGGAAGCCCGCCGCCCCGGCCCGCAGGGCCCGCAGCACGTGCTCGTCGGCGTCGAAGGTGGTCAGCACCAGCACCTCCGGCGCCCGGGGACGCGCGCGCAGCCGCTCGGTGGCCGCCAGCCCGTCCAGGCGCGGCATCCGGATGTCCATGAGCACCACGTCGGGGGACAGCTCGGCCACCGCCCGCTCGACGTGCGTCCCGTCGCCCGCCTCGCCCACCACCTCCAGGCCCTCGGCGGCCGAGAGCATCAGCGTCAGGGCGCCGCGCACCAGGGGATCGTCGTCGACGATGAGAACCCGTGTCATGACGGCCACGGTAGCCACGCGCGGACGGCGAAGTCGCCCTCTTCGGGACCGTGTGACAGGCGCCCGCCCGCAAGGGCCGCGCGCTCGGCGAGGCCGATCAGGCCCGTCCCCGTCCCCGGGATCGCCGACGGCGACGCACCCGGCGCGGGCAGCGGCTGCCGCACCACCACGGTGATCCCCTCGCCCTCCGCGCCGTACACCAGCACGTTCACCGGCTCGCCCGGCGCGTGCTTGCGCGCGTTGGTCAGCGCCTCCCGGACGATGTGGTGCACCGCCCGCCCCGCCCGCTCCGGCAGCCCCACCGCGTCCCCGACCCGGTCGTCGAGGTCCACCGGCGTACCCGCCGCGCGCGTCTCGGCGGCCAGCGCGGGCAGCTCCGAGAGGCCCGCGTGGGCGACCGGGCCGTCCTCGCGCAGGACGACGATGACGTCCCGCAGGTCCTCCAGGGCCTGGTGGGCGCTCGCCCGGATCACCCCCGCCGCCTCGGCCGCCTCGGGTGAGGCGTACTCCAGCGCGCCCGCCTGGAGGCTCAGCAGCGACAGCCGGTGGGCGAGCGCGTCGTGCATCTCGCGGGCGATGCGGCCGCGTTCGGCGCGGCGGACGGCCTCGGCGCGCTCCCGCTGCTCGGCCTCGGCGCGGCGGGCGCGTTCGGCCAGTTCCAGCATGAGGCCGCGGCGGGCGCGGGCGAACATGCCCCACGCCAGCACCGACATCGCCGCCAGCGCGTTGACCAGCAGCCACACGCTCCACGGCAGGCCCGTCACCGGCCGCAGCAGGTACCGCAGCGCGGCCACCGGGACGGCCGAGGCGCACACGGCCGCCGCGGCGGGGAAGCGCCGGTAGACCGCGACGGTGTACATGGCCACGCCCGCCGCCCCGGCCGCCGCGGGGGCGACCGCGGAGACCGCGAGGATCCCCGCCGCCACGGGCACCGGCCACCGGCGGCGGAACCACAGGGCCGCGCAGGCGAGCGCGGCGCCGGCCACGTCCACCGCCGTCCAGCCGCCGGGGGCCGACATCAGGTCCCCGGCCACGGTGAACACCGCGACCATCGCCGCGGCGAGCACGCAGCCGACGTCGACGGCCCAGTCGCGGGAGGTGCGCCGCCCGTCGGCCAGCGGCGGGACGAGCCAGGGATGCGCGCTCATGCCCGGACCATAACCCGGGGCACCCCCTACCAAAGTCGACGAAGAGGGGCGACCTAGGAGATCGGGGCGGCTGCTTCCGGCCGACGCGCGCACGCCCCCGCGCTTCGAGACTCAAGGCATGAGTACCCCGAAGCCTCCCGTGGGCGGCGTGGTGGCCGCCCTGTTCACCGCCGTGGGCCTGAGCGTCGTGTTCGCCGCCGCGACGGTGGTGTTCCGCGCCCAGGTGGCCGCCCACCAGGGCGGGACCGAGGCCGCCGTGTGGATCCGCGCGGGCATGGTCGGTCTCGGCGCCCTCCTCTACGCCTGGCTCGCCCGGCGCCTGTCACAGGGCAGCCGGCGCGCCTACCTGCGGATCCGTGCGCTGGCCGTCATCGGCGTCATCGGTGTCGGCTACCTGCTGGTGTCGGGGCAGTACCCGCCCTGGCTGCGGGCCGTGCAGGGCCTCCAGCTGGCCGCGCTGATCACCCTGGCGGTGCTGACGTTCCGGGTCCGCGCGCATTTCCCGAAGCCGCCCCGGACGCCCGGCGGCGACCGGTGGGCCGCGCTGGTCCTGGTCGTACTGGCACCGGTGTCGGCGGAGGTGACCCTCGGCTCGACGCCGCTGCGGATGATCTGGCTGGTGCTGCTGTGGCTGCCGATCTACGGGGCGGGCGTGCTGTTCATCCGCGAGCTCGCCCGCCGCCACGGGCTGCGGTGGCCCGCCGTCCTGCTGCTCGGGCTCGCCTACGGCGTGGTCGAGGAGGGCATCGCGCTCCAGGCTCTGTCCAGCCCCACCCTGTACGGCGCGGGCGACTGGGCGCCCCGGCTGCTCGGGATCAACACCGCCTACACCGAGGTCATGCTCCCCTACCACGCCGTCTTCAGCGTGGCGATCCCGATCGTGCTCACCGAACTGCTGTTCCCGGCCTCCCGGACGGCGCCCTACCTGCGCCGGGGTGGGTTCGCCGCGACCGGCGTGGTGGCCGTCCTGGGCGTCGCGCTGCTGCGGCTGGCGGTCCCGCCGACGGAGGACCCGGGGTACGTCATGCCGGTGGCGGTACTGGTGGGCTGCGTGGTGGCGGTGGTCCTGCTGGGACTCCTGGCCTTCCGGCTGCCCCGGGCGCCTGCCGCCGCGCGGCCGTCCCCGGGCCCCTGGGCGCAGCTGGCCTTCGGCGCGGCGGCGACCTTCGGGTTCCTCGCGCTCCTCTACCCCTTCGGCGGCGCCACCCGGCCCGCCTTCACCCACGGCGCCTGGACCTGGCTGCCGATGGGCGCGGCCCTCGTCCTGCTCGCCGGGACCGCGCGGCTGGTGTCCCGCTGGGGCGAGCGCCACGTCCTCGCCCTGGTCTCCGGCGCCCTCATCGCCCACACCGCCTTCGGCGCCATCAGGATCCCCGACACCACCGCCGAACGCCTCGGGCTCATCGCCCTCGGCGCGGCCATGACCGCCGGGCTGGCCCTGCTGGCCCGCCGAACCGCCCACCCCCACCACGTCCGCGAGGCACGATGATCACAAGGAGGCGACGATGTTCGGACGCGGAAAAGCCGAAGCCTGGGAAGGCGTGGTCACCGAGAAGAAGCGCAGCTCCCCCGACGGCCAGAACATGTACCACCGCGTGACCGTCGAGCTGCCCGACGGCGAGCACAAGGACGTCCGCGTGCGCGGCGCGTTCTGGCGCAGCGTCGAACCGGGCGACCGGCTGGTCAAGCGCAGCGGCGAGACCGACCCGGTCAAGGAGTAGCGCCCCACGGGAGGCCGCGTCAGGACGCGGCCTCCCGCAGGTTGTCCACGATCGCGGCGAAGACGTCATTGGGCATCCCGTCGCAACCCGAGCGGTAGGTGTGCTCCCCGACGGTGAGGGTGTAGCGGATCATGTCCGGGCACTGCGCGCCCGGCTTCGCCGCACCGCCCTCGGCCAGTCCCGGATCGGCGATCAGCACGTTCAGGCGCGTGATCATCCGCTCGTTGAGGCGGCCCTCGCCGACCTTGCCGCTCCGGTCACGGCTCCACGCGCCGTCCACCGCGACGGTGATGGTGTCCTCGCCCCCGGCGAGGCCGCCGGAGGCGGTCAGCGACAGCGCGGCCGACAGGCTCGCCCCCGGGGCCTCGTCCCGGGTCGCCGTCGAAGACGGCAGCGGCGGCGTGCCGCTCACCGTGCCGGAGGTCGGGGCCGACGCCGACGGCTGCGCGGCCGCGTCCGGCGGCGGGGCCTTCGAGCAGGCGGCGGCCGAGGCCAGCACGGCCGCGGTGAGGAGGGCGAGGGCTAAGGCGCGCATGGACGGCTCCTGTCCGGTGGGGATCGGGGTCCACCCTGCCACCGGATCGGCGCCGGGGGAACTCAATCCCTCGCCTGCGAGCGCAGCCGCCGGATGCAGGACGGCCGCGGGTGAACACGCTCGGCTGGCGGTTCGGAGCAGTGGACCGGTACACCCTTCTCGTGCGCGCGGCCCGGCTCGCAGCCGGTCGTCCGTCCTATGTGGCCGCCACGATCGCCCGCACCAGGACCTCGTCCGGCGCGCACGCCGATGGGCGGCCCGCACACACCGGGCCGCCCATCGGCACGGGATCAGGCCGCCGGTGGCGTCAGCAGGCCCGAAGCGGCGTCCCAGCGGGCGATCTCGCAGCCGCCGAGACGGTTGAACGTGGCATCGATCCGTTCACCGGACCAGTAGCCCAGGACGTGGGCGCGCTGGGGCCCGCCGTAGATGCGGGTGCACGGCGCCTCGGCGGGCACCGGCGGGAAGGTCGCGCGGACGGCGGGTGTGAGCGCGGCGCAGGACGCCGACGGGCAGTCGACCGTCCACCAGGTGGGCGCGCCCGACCCGGTGAGGACCACCAGGAGGCTCGCGCGTTCGGAGGTGATCTGTCGCTGGGTGCCCACGGCGACCGCGCGGTCGATGGCGTCGGCCAGCAGGTCCGGCAGGTCGCCGCCGGCTTCGATGGACTTCACCGATCCGTTGGTGTAGCGGACGGTGAGGGTGTAGGTGAACTGGTCGCAGCACGGCGTCGGGTAGTGGTCGGCCAGGGCGCGGAACTCGGTGGTGGTCACGGCGGCGGCGAGCGGTTCGCCCGCGCGACTGTCCACCGTGTACCTGAGGTGGAGTCCGGCGTAGCCGCCGGTGCGGTCGAGGGTCACGGTCTGCGCTCGGTATCCGGCTTCGTCGGAGGTGGTGGCGAAGGCGGGCGGCGCGACGATGATCGCGACCGCGAAGACCAGCAGTGCGGCCAGGGTCTTGAGAGCGGAGGACAAAAGGGGAACCTTTCTCTACGGTGAGTCGGATCTCCACTACATCAAGCGACGGCGATCGCGGCAAGTGCGCCGCTATTACCCAATCGGGTGGAGTATCGGCCGATCAGTGCCCACACGAGCGAAAAGCGTCCGATCGGCCGTCACGTTAGGTGACTCGCCGGACACCACTGGCCCCCGGGCGGGCGAGCGCTAACCTTGGCGCGTCCACTGTGGTGCGGTCCCGCCCGATCGCGTCATCGCGCGGGTGCCTGGTGGAGGTGTCGTGTCGATCGAGATCCGGGTGCTGGGGCCCTGGGACGTGCGCGTCGGCGGCCGGACGGTGCCGCTGCCGAACCGGCTGCGCGTCGCCCTGGCCACGCTGGCGATGGAGGCGGGCCGGCCGGTCGGTGTCGAGCGGCTCATCGAGACCCTTTGGGACGGCGGCGATCCCGGCGCGCGGCCACGGCGGACGGTGCAGACCTACATCGCGCGCCTGCGCCGGGCCCTGGGCGAGTCGGCGATCGGCACCCGGCCCGCAGGCTACGTCCTGACCGCCGAGGCCGAGGTCGACGCGCTCCGCTTCACCGCGCTGGCCGCCGATCCCGACCGCGCGAGGCTCGCCGAGGCCGCCGGGCTGTGGCGGGGCGCGCCCTTCGAGGGCCTGCCCTCCGCGCGGCTGTGGGAGACCTACGGCGAGGCCCTCACCGAGCGGCGGCTGACGGCCGTCGAGCGGCGCGTGGACCTGGAGATCGCCGACGGCGACCCGGCCGCGTGCGTCCCGGAGCTGCTGGAGCTGACCGCGCTGTACCCGCTGCGGGAGCCGCTGTGGGCGCGGCTGCTGGACGTCCTGCGCCGCTGCGGCCGCCGCGCCGAGGCCCTGGAGCGCTATGAGCTGCTGCGGCGGCACCTCGCCGAGGAGCTGGGCGCCGACCCGGGCGGCGAGCTGCGCGCCATCCACGCCGCGCTGCTGGCCGGGCGCGGCCCGGAAACGCCCGCCCCGCAGGGGATCGTTCCGCGCCAGCTGCCCGCCGATCTGGCCGGGTTCACCGGACGCGGCCCCGCCCTGGACGCCCTCGACCGGCACGCGGTCACCGCCTCGGGGATGCCACTGCTGGTCATCACCGGCCCGGCGGGCGTCGGCAAGACCACCCTCGCCGTCCACTGGGGACACCGCGTCGCCGCCCGGTTCCCCGACGGGCAGCTGTACGCCGACCTGCGCGGCCACGCGCCCTCCGGCGAGCCGCGCCGACCCGCCGAGGTGGTCGGCGGCTTCCTCGAAGCCCTCGGCGTCCGGCCGCAAGACGCACCCGTCGCCGAGGACGCCCGCTTCGCCCTCTACCGCAGCCTGCTCGCCGATCGCGGCGTCCTGATCGTCCTGGACAACGCGCGCGGGCCCGAGCAGGTCCGGCCGCTGCTGCCCGGTTCGGCGCGCTGCCTGACGGTGATCACCGGCCGCGACCGGCTCACCGGCCTGATCGCGGTGGACGGCGCGCGCCCGGTCGTCCTCGACGTGCTCGCCCCCGGCGAGGCCCGCGAGCTGCTCGAAGCGCGACTCGGCGCCGCCCGCGTGCGCGCCGACCCGGAGGCCACCGACCGCGTCATCGCCCACTGCGCGAGCCTGCCGCTGGCCCTGGCGGTCGCGGCGGCGCGGGCCCTGCTGAGCCCGGAGCTGCCGATGGAGGCGATCGCGCGGCAGCTCGCGCCCGGCCTCGACCGCTTCGCCGACGACGACCCGCTCGGCGACGTGCGCTCGGTGTTCTCCTGGTCGTACCGCCCGCTGCGACCGGCCACCGCGCGGCTGTTCCGGCTGCTGGGGTCGCTGCCCGGCCCCGACCTGAGCACCGCCGCGGCCGCGCGCCTGGCGGGCGTCCTGGAGGGCGAGGCCGTACCGCTGCTGCGCGAGCTGACCGCCGCCGCCCTGCTCGCCGGGGACGGCGACCGGCACCGCCACCACGACCTGCTGCGCGCCTACGCCGCCGAACGCTCCCACGCCGAGGACACCGCGACCGGGCGGCGCGAGGCGCTCGGGCGTCTCCTCGACCACTACCGCGAGGAGGCCGACGCGGCCGCGCGGGCCCTGGACGCCAACCGCGAGCCGCTCACCGGCGCCCCCGCGATGCCCGGCCGCCAGGCCGCCATCGCCCACTTCGCCGCCGAGCACGACAACCTCCAGGCCGCCGTCCTGCGCGCGCGGGACGCCGGATTCCCCTCCCACGCCCGGGATCTGGCCTGGTCGCTGCTGCCCTACCAGTCCCTGCGCGGCCGCTGGGACGACGCGGTCGCGGCGCACCTGGCCGCCCTCGGCGACGGCACCGCGCGGGACGCGCTCATCCACGCCCGGCTCGCCCGCCTGCACGCGATGCTGGAGCACCCCACCGCCGCCCGCCGCGCGATCGCCACCGCGCTGGACATGTCCGATGATGAGACACGCGGCGCGATCGACCAGCACGCCGCCCAGGTCCACGACCTGCTCGGCGACTACACCGCCGCCCTGCGCCACGCCGAACTCGGCCTGGCGCGCGTGCGCGGCCGCCCGCACCTCGAAACGCGGGCGCTGAACCAGGTCGGCTGGTTCCACGCCCTCCTCGGCGATCTGGACGCCGCCGCGCACAGCTGCGACGCGGCCCTGGCGGCCAATCGCGCGCTCGGCAACCGGCTCGGCGAGGCGTCCACATTGCACAGTCTGGGGCTGGTGCACCGCAAACGCGGCGACCTCGCCGAAGCGGCCCGCCACTACGCCGGGGCGGCCGGGCGGTACCGGTCCCTGGACGTCGGCTACTCCCTCGCGGTGAGCCTGCGCGATCTCGGCGAGGTCCACCTCGCCCTCGGCCACATTGGACCGGCCCGCACCGCCTGGCGGGAGGCCCTGGCGATCTTCGCCGCCCTCGGCCGTTCCGAGGCCCGCGACCTGGAGATCGCGCTGAAGGACCTGGACTGACCCGGGGGCCGCGGCCCCCGGGTCCCACGGCCTAGGCCTGGTTGCAGCCGCCGCAGCTCCACGGCGTGCAGCCACTGCTGCAGTTGCTCAGCTTCGAGCAGGTGCGGTGGCAGACCCGCAGCCCGCCCGGGCAGGCGACGTACTTCTGCTCGGTCCAGGTCTGCGGAACGCAGGCGGCTTCGGCGCGCCCACCGGGGACGAGGGCGGCGAGGAGGCGGTCGGCGATGGCGTGCATGTGACGCATGGTGCTCCCTTCGGTTTCTGGCCCGATCCTTCGCGAGAGCGGCTGCAAGACGGCGACACAACCGCGTCATGGCAGGTGAGGAGCGGGGGACCACGCCCGAGCCGCGTTCGTGATGGGATGACCGGCATGACGCAGGAGCTGACCGTCCACGTCGAAGGCGCCGCCCCCGCGCCCGGGCGGCGGCCGTCCCGGATCCGCTGGTACGTACTGGCCGCGGCGCTCGTGGTGGCCGCGATCGTCTCGACCGCGACCGTCCCCAATGGAGGGACGCTGATCGGCCCGGTGCCTCGGCAGCCCGCCTTCGCCCTGCCCGAGCTGGACCCGGCGGTCAACTACACCTGGAACACCCGGATCTTCGGCTCCGAGGAGGGCGAGTCCACCGACGCCACCCGCCGTCTGGACGAGGCCCTGCGCGCCGTGCCGGAGCTGTCCACCGCGGTCCCGATGCGCGACGGTGAGCCGGTTCCGGCGGGCGGGCCGATCACCGTCCGGCAGGAGCGGTTCCTGTTCTCCGTGCCGAACGGCCCCAACGGCACCATCGGCGTCTGGCCGGCCATCGGCCGCGGCCGCCCGCATTACCACGCGCGCCTGAACGTGGACGGCCGCGACGGCTTCCACGACACCCTCACCGTCGACCTGGTCCCGAAGGGCGCCTACGAGAAGGGCGCCGGGGACATCGCCCGCATCGGCTCCTCCAACGGCGGTTTCGCCCCGCGCCTCGTGGACGGCTGCGCCGACTACACGCTGGCCAACTGGTCCGAGCCGGAGGGACCCGAGCTGCGCACCCGCTACGAGTGCGCGCCCTTCAGCACGATCGATGGCCTGGAAGGCCTTCAGGTGCGCCGGAGCCGCGTGTTCGCCGACGGCCGCCTCGGCGAGCAGGCCACCGTCGTCATCGTCTACCGCGCCGACGGCAACGCGATCGTGCTGGAGTCGCGGCTGGCCGCCGACGACGGGCGCGCCGATCTCTCCGAAGGGCAGTCGCGCCTCAGCGGCGAGCGGCTGAAGGACCTGGCGCTCGCGCTGCCGCGGGTGCCGGTCGTCTGAGCCGGGCCACCGCCCGTCCCAGCAGCGCGATCCCCTCGGTGATCGCGCGCTCGTTCAGGGCCGAGTAGCCCAGGATCAGCCCGGCCGGTCCCGCGCCGAACCGGTAGGGCGCCAGGGCCTGGACGCCGACGCCCGCCTCGGCGGCGGCCGCCACGGCCGCGTCCTCGTCCACGCCGGGCGGGAGCCACACCAGCAGGTGGAGTCCGGCGGCGGCACCGGACGGGCGCGCGCCGGGCAGGTGGCGCTCCAGCGCGTCCAGCAGCGCGCGGCGGCGTCCCATGTGGACCCGGCGCATCCGGCGGATGTGCCGGTCGAACTCTCCGCGCCGCAGGAAGTCGGCGAAGGCGAGTTGCTCCAATGTGGCCGATCCGCGGTCGGCGGTGGCCTTGGCCGCCGCGACCGCCGCGGTGAGGTGGGCGGGCAGCACGAGCCAGCCGATGCGGACGCCGGGCGCGAGGGTCTTGCTGAGCGTCCCGGCGTACACGACCCGGTCCGGGGCGAGCCCCTGGAGCGCGCCGACGGGCTCGCGGTCGAAGCGGTACTCGGCGTCGTAGTCGTCCTCGACGATCAGCGCGCCGGTCTCCCCGGCCCAGCGCAGGACCGCCGCGCGCCGCTCGGGCGGCAGGACGCCGCCGAGGGGCCACTGGTGGGACGGCGTGAGCACCAGCGCGTCGGCGCGCAGCCCGGCCAGCCCGCTCACCACGAGCCCGTGCTCGTCGACGGGGACACCCACCGGCCTCAGCCCGGCCCGGCGCGCGGCGGGCCGGGCGTCGTCGTCGGGCGAGGGGTCCTCCATCGCCACGCGCGTGGCCCCGGCCTCGGCGAGGACCTGCACCAGCAGCCGGACGCCCTGCGCGAAGCCGCTGGTGATCACGATGTCGCGCGGATCGGCGGCGGTGCCCCGGACCCGGTTGAGGTACTCGGCGAGCGCGGCCCGCAGCACCGGCGCGCCCCGGCCGTCGGGCGGGGCGAAGGACCGGGCCGGGGCCTCGGTCAGCACCCGCCGCAGTGAGCGCAGCCAGGGCTGGCGCGGGAACAGGGTGAGGTCGGCGCGTCCGTAGGTGAAGTCGATGCGGTGCGCCGGCGGCGGCTCGGTTTCCGGTGCGGCCACGGGGATGTGGGCGCCCATGGCCACGCGCGTGTACCCGCCGGAGCGGGCGGCGAGGTAGCCCTCGGCGGTCAGTTGCGCGTAGGCCTCCACCACCACGCCCCGGGAGACGCCGAGGTCGGCGGCGATGACGCGGGTGGGCGGGAGGGCGGTGCCGGGTGGCAGGGTCCCGCCGCGGATGTGGCCGCGCACGGCGGCGGCGATCTGCCGGTACAGCGGCACCGGGACGTCGCGGCGCAGCTCGATGGGCAGGTCGGCGACTAAGGAATCGGTCCTGTTTTCGGCCATGTCTTCGGACCTTAGCAGCGGTACCGATTCGCGGGATGCTTTCGGTGTCAGCACGACAAGCCTTGCGAAACAGGAGATACCGGTCATGGCCACCAAGCTCTTCGTGAACCTCCCCGTCGGCGACCTCACCCGCTCGCGGGCCTTCTTCACCGCCCTGGGCCTCGACTTCTTCGGCGCCACCGAGGACATGGCCTCGGTCATCATCAGCGAACACACCCAGGTGATGCTGCTGGCCGAGCCGACCTTCGCCGGCTACGCCCACCGCCCGCCTTCCGAGGGCACCGAGGCGATCCTGGTCCTCGGGCTGCCCGACCGCGACGCGGTCGACGCGCTCGTGGCGAAGGCCGTGGACGCCGGGGCCACCCCGCTGGGGCCCGCGCGCGACGACGGCGGCATGTACCAGCGCGGCTTCGCCGACCTCGACGGCCACCAGTGGGCGGCGCTGACCATCGGCGGCTAGCGGCACGAAAGCGACGGGCCCCTCTCGGTGGAGAGGGGCCCGGCTCGCGTCAGTCGGTGGTGCGGATCTGTTCCAGGTACGTCAGCGGGGCCCGCATGTGGACCAGCAGCCGCCGCAGGTTCTCCTTCTGCGCCGACGGGATCGCCACGCCCTCTTCCGAGATCGCGCCGACCAGCATCGGGATCGCCTGGTCCCAGGCGCCCGCGCGGTCGTGGGTCATGATCATGCCCCGGTAGGCCGGGCCGATCACCGGCGCCAGGTCCTCGACCGTGCGTGCGCACAGCCGCAAGTACTCGTTGATCTCCATGTCGCCTCCGTCAGTTCGCCCTCGGGTTGGTCTCCACGCCCGGGCCGCTGACCGGGTGGCCGCCGGAGATGCTGCCGTCCTTGTCCAGGGTAACGACCATGGTGATGCCGTTACGGGTGCCGGTGAGCACCCACCCGTCGCCGTGCGGTCGCGGCTGGGGCCGGGAGTCGGGGTTGGCGGCGATGTCCTTGAACCAGCCCTCGACCTCGGCCTTGGTGGTGCCGGGCGGGAACTTCGTCTTGCCGGGGACGGTGGAGTCGGGCTTGTGCGCCCCGTTGCCCAGGCCGTCGCCGTCCCAGGTCTTGTCCATCGTCCCGTCGCCCATCTGGCCGAAGCGGTGCATGTCGTACATCGCGTCGGCGAAGTCGGGGTCCTCCCACTGGTTCTTGGGCTTGGCCGGGGTGGCGTCCTCGCCGGTCTCGGCGCCCTTCGGCCGCCCCTCCTGGGCCTTCTTGATGCCCTGCTGCTGGGCCGCGCCGACCTTCTTGGGCATCATGCCGGGGCTGAACTTGGGACGCTTGGGCGCCTCGCCGTCCCCGCCGCCCGGGTGCTTGTTGTACAGCCCGGACACCGCGAACAGCACCACCAGGACGGCCGTGGTCCGCAGGGCCGCCATCAGTTGCTTCATCAAGGGCCGCCTAGACGTCGAGGAGGGCGCGGAGGGAGGTGATGCTGGTGACCAGGCCCATCAGCCAGCCGAAGATCCGGCCGGTCCAGCGGACCACGGCCACCGCCAGCTGGGACGCCACCAGCGGCGTGGCCACGCCCAGCGAGAAGACCACCTCCGCCAGCCACACCACGACCTTGGCGATGCAGTCGGCGATGAAGCCGCGCACGAACTCCCGGACCATCTGCACCAGCGTCGCCGCGCCCCGGGTCGCCGCGCCCATGCCCGCGGCGGTCCCGGCGAAGATCCCGGCGACGTCGATGTTGATGGCCAGGACGTTGCGGTAGGCGTCGGCGGCCTCGCCGTGCCACTCGGCGAGATCCATGCTGAGCCGGGTCTTGAGGGCCTCGGCGATGGAGAAGAGCTCCTCGGCCATGTTGTCCCACGTCATCGCGTGCGCCATGACGGTCTCCGGGTCGCCGGCCAGCCAGTCGAGGGCCTCCTTCAGCGGCCCGACCTGCTCGATGGCCCATTCGATGCCCATCGACAGCAGCGTGCTGAAGGGGTCGATGGCGATCGACGCCACGTCGAGCGCGGCGCCCAGTCCCGCGATGGAGCCGTCGATCCAGCTACCGGAGTCGATGGCGTCCTTGATGCCCTTGTAGTCGTCGGCGAGGGGAAGCCCGGTCCAGCCGTCGCGGCTGGACGGATCTTCGGTGGTGATGAGGGATCGGCTCATTGTCGGTCTCCGGGGCTCAGACGCCGGGCTGCATGGACTTGAAGCCACCGGTGGTCGAATGCTCGGCCTGCTCGTAGCGCTCGGCGGTCCGCTTGATGCCCGCCGCGAGCAGCTCGATGTTCTCCGCGAGCAGCGCCACCCCCTCGTCCTGCGCCTCGTGGCGGCCTTCGAGGATCGGCGGCAGGAACGCGCAGAGCTGCCCGTAGGCGTCATCGGCCTGGAAGATCGACGAGCTCGCGGTCTTGATGGCGGCGAACCGCTCGTGAATGGCCGTCAGCGCCGAGGCGTGCGCGCGCAGGGCCTCGACGTCGACCTGGAATCCACCGGCCATGTCAGCGCCACCCCGCGTCGCCCGCGTCGGCGTCCTCGGTGCGGTACCCGGCCAGCAGCGCCCGCCCGGTCGCCGACTCCGTCCCCAGCGTCTCCTTCACGACCTCGGCGGCGGCCTCGGCGAGCTTCGCCCGCGCGTTGCGGTAGGCGCCCAGGATCGCGTATCGCGTCTGCTCGGGCGTCATCCGCTGCACCCGGTGCGACAGCCGCACGTCGACCATGAAGCCGGAGGAGTCGACGGTGATCTCCACCGTCTCGTAGTCGTCGGGTGCCGTGATCCGCAGCGCGCGCAGGCCCTCACCGGCGGCCTGCGTCGCCGCGGCCCGCCGCGAGGCATCGTCCCGCCACGCCACCAGGCGCTCCCGCGCGCCCTCGACGTCCATCAGCGGATTGTCCATCGCCCCTCCGTTTCCTTTGCCGGGCAAGGGAATGCGTAAGGGCGTCAGAGTAGCCACGGCATGCCACAAGATCAACGGGCGGGGAAACAAAGCGTTGTGCGGGCATACAAAAGAGCCGGGCCCCTCTCTTTCGAGAGGGGCCCGGCTTTACCGCGGTCCCGACGGGACTTGAACCCGCGACCTCCGCCTTGACAGGGCGGCGAGCACTCCAACTGCTCCACGGGACCTCGTATTGCAGGTAGTCATACTACCCACGACCGAAGTCGTGCCCCCAACGGGATTCGAACCCGTGCTACCGCCTTGAAAGGGCGGCGTCCTAGGCCACTAGACGATGAGGGCGTCCCGACCATCGTGGCATCCCGGGCGACTCGCGTCATCCGGTTTCCGTTCGGGCCGGTGCCTACATCCGGTCTCGCCGGAGGCTCCGAAAGCATACGACACGGCCGTCCGGGTGGGAAATCCAGGGGGTCGGTCCCGCGTTTTCGCAGGTCAGCGGGTCAATGGCGGAGCGGGATGAGCTTGAAGCGGTCGCCGAGTTCCTTGAGGATGCGGTCGAGGGCGTTGTAGGAATTCGTCCGGTCGCCGCCGGCGTCGTGGAGGAGGACGATCGAGCCGACCTTGGTGTTGGTGATGACCCGGTCGGCGATCTTCTTCGCCGAGGGCTTCTCCCAGTCCTTGGGGTCGACGTTCCAGTTGAGGCTCTTCATGCCCAGCTCGGAGGCGATGTCGATGGCGTTGTTCGTCCAGTTGCCGCCGGGGTGGCGGAAGTAGGCGATGTCCTCGCCGGGGACCGCGCGGTGGATCGCGTCATTGGTCTTCTGCATGTCCTTGCGGATCTCCTCGCGGCTCTTCTTGCCGAGTTCGAGATCGTGGCTCCAGGAGTGGTTGCAGAGGGTGTGGCCGTCGCGGACGATCTCCTGCACCAGCTCGGGGTAGGCGTCGGCGTTCTTGCCGACCAGGCAGAAGGTGGCCTTGACGCCGTACTCGCGCAGCTTGCCCAGGACCTTCGGGGTCCAGTTGGGGTCGGGCCCGTCATCGAAGGTGAGGGCGACGGCGTTGGAGCCGGTGGTGTAGATCACCCGGTCCAGCGGGTTGTCCGACTTGATCTTGGACGGGTCGTCCTGGTGCTTGCCGTCGTCGGGAGAGGACGCCGAGGGCGAGGGGGACGGCGAGGCGGGCGCGCTGGTGGGCGGGGGCGGCGGCGCGTCCGAGGAGCGGTCCGACGAGGCGGCGGCGGGCGGATGCATGGCGGGATCCTGCATGCCGTAAGTGATCCCGACCGTCATCAACACCACGAACGCAACGGTGCCAAGCCACACCACCTTCATTTTCGTCGTGAATCGCACTACGCCCTCCCAAACGGTTACCGGTCACCGTACCGGGCGTACGCCATCGTGAAACGGATCCGCACCGGTCGATGTGGCTGGCCACATCGCCGGTGCGGATTAGTTCGAAGGGTCAGCCGATGAACGTATCGAGGTCCACCGTCACCGTCTGTCCGTCTCGCCACTCCACCCGTACGGCCGTGCCATCCACAGAGATGCGCGCGGCCGTCGACATGGTTGACGCCAGAACGGTCACATCATCGCTACGGCCCAAGAAATGCAGGGCGACGTGTGCGGAAACACCTTCGGCCTGCCCGAAGGCCGCCGGGGTCGACATGTGCGCGCCCAGGACGTTCCCGTCGGCCCGCGCGATCGTCTCGGCCCGCTCGTAACCGTGCACGGGCAGCAGCGCGGCGGTGAGCCCGTCGGCCCGCCGCGCCCAGGCCACGCCGCCGGTGAGGCCGTACGGGACGGCGTCCTCGCCCGCGACCGCCCACGAGCCCTCGCGGACGCCCGTCGCGGCGTCGGTGGCCAGCAGGTGGCAGCGCACCTCGAAGGGCCCCTGGACGATCGACACGCTCGTCAGGCTCGCGCCCTCGCGCGGCACGCACGTCGAACCGGCCACCGGGCCGCGGACGCGGTGGCGCACGATCGGCCCGCGCCGCGAGGGCTCGCCGTCCAGCAGCACGAAGGCCCCGTCCACGTTCGCCGCGAAGGCCGGGCCGGTGCCGGGCGCGGTGTGCGTGGAGTAGGCGTACTTCACGTAGAGCGGGTCGTCGTCGGGCGTGCCGGCCGTGTTGTGGTCTGCGCCGTGGTTGTAGACCCGGGTGATCTCGTCGCCGGAGGTCGAGGAGATCAGCCAGCCGGTGGCGTCCAGGTCCACCACGTGGTCGCCGGTCTCGGCGGGCTGCGGCTCCTCCACCGCCGTCCACACCGGATGGTCGGCGGGCAGGGCCAGCCCGTGGAAGCCGATCCCGGCCCAGTAGGGCGATCCGGGACCGGAGTAGGGCTGCGTGACGTCCAGGTACTGGTCAGCGTGCCAGCCCAGGGACAGCGGCCCGTCCACGCCGACGCCGTGGTCCACGAAGTGCTTGAGCGTCCCGGAGGCCAGGCGCCGGCTGGCCCCCGGGGACAGCGGCGTGCGCCCGGTGAGCTGGCCCAGCCAGATGGGCGCGAGGGTGGCCGTGCGGTAGATGATCGAGCGGCCCTGGATCAGCGGCGATCCGTTGCCGCCGAAGAGGTGCCCGTAGGACTCCAGGTAGCGCCCGAGCCTGTTCTCCCACAGCCAGGCGGCGTCCGGGTCGCGCGCGGGCAGCATGTCGTGGATCGCCCACAGCAGGGGGTGGATGACCCACGCGTTGTAGTAGTCGAAGTTGCGGCGCGACCCGTCGGTGTACCAGCCCTGGCCGGTGTACCAGGACTCCACCCGGCGCACGTTCGCGCGGCCGTCGTAGGCGGAGGTGTCGTAACCGGCCGAGGCCAAAAACGCCTCGATGACGGCGGTGAACAGCAGCCAGTTGTTCGCCCAGGCGATCCGGCGCGCGTGATGGGACAGCCAGTCGGCGATCTGGTCGCGCTCGGCGGGCTTCAGCCGGTCCCAGATCTGGGCGCGCGAGATGTGCAGCGCGTAGGCGATCCCGGCGGCCTCCACGATCGGCTGCGTCTTGCCGGTCAGCGGCTCCACGCAGTCCACGGCCCACAGCCAGCCCTCGGACCCGCCGCGCTCGGTGCCGGCCACCAGCCCGGAGGCGTACTTCTCGGCGAAGCCGTGCGGGTCGCCGCCCCCGGCGATGCGCGGCGCGGCGATCAGGAAGGAGCGCGCGAAGCCCTCCAGCGCGTCCGACTCCGGCCCGGACCAGGCGTGCCGCCCGGGGATCCGGAACAGCGAGAAGCGCGGCGAGGCATAGGACAGGGCGACGTTCACCCAGTGGTCGGCCACCGCCTCCCAGTGCGCGCGCGTGTATCCGGTGTAGGGCGAGAGCTCATGGTCCGACGGCGGCAGTGAAAGCGCTTTCCAAGAGGTCATGAGCGGTCACGCTAGCCTCGGCAGGTCGGCGATGTCAACGGCGCCGAGCATGGCCTCACCCGCCAGGAACCTGCGCAGATCCGCCACCGCGTAGGAGCCCAGAAGGGCGATCTCGGTGCCCTGCGCGCCCGCCAGGTGCGGGGTCACGAACACGTTCGGCAGCGTCAGCAGGACGTGCTCGCGCGGGATCGGCTCGGGGTCGGTGACGTCCAGGACGGCGTCCAGCCGGCCCGAGGCGCACTCCTTCGCCAGCGCCTCAGTGTCCACAAGGGACCCACGGGCGGTGTTGACCAGGACGGCGTGGTCGCGCATCATCGCCAGCCGCCGCCCGTCCATCAGGTGCCGCGTCTCGGGCAGCTCCGGCGCGTGCAGGCTCACCACGTCCGATGTGGACACCAGCTCATCGAGGTCGACGAGCTCGCAGCCGAGTTCGGCCGCCTCCGCCGCCGTCAGGTACGGGTCGGACAGGACCAGCCGGACGCCCAGGTCGCGCAGCCGCTCGATGACCAGGCGCCCGATGCGCGAGGCGCCCACCAGGCCCACCGTCCGGCTCACCACCCCGGCCGGGACGCGGTTGTCCGGCGAGGGCCAGCCCTCCGTGGACAGCCCGGCCGACAGCGCGAAGGCGCGCTTGAGCGCCAGGATGATGACCGCCCGGGTGTACTCGGCGACCGGCACCGCGTTGGCGTCGGCGGCCGAGGAGACCGCGATGCCGCGCCGCCAGACCTCCTCGGTCGTGTGGTGCTTGACCGATCCGGCCGCGTGCACGTTCACCCGCAGCTTCGGCATCCGGTCCAGGGCCTCGGCGGTCAGCGGCGGGCAGCCCCATCCGCTGACCAGGAACTCGGCCCGGGCGAGCGCGCCGGCGTGCGCGGGGTCGGCGAAGTCGGCGACGAGCAGGCCGGGGTCGACCTCGGCGAATCCCCCCAGCGCGGTCAGGACCTCGTCGGTCACCGCGCTGGAGCGGGCGTACTCCGCCATCGCCAGCACGCCGTACGGTCGCGCGTCCGCCATCCCCTCGGTCACGGTCCCCTCCTCGCCGGGTGTGACCCCGGTCTAGTAATCGGTTTCTTTCGAACAGCACGATAAGCGCACCCGGATCGTTGGTCAACATGCGGGTGAGCTGCGGATATCTCAACTACCAGGCACGTTACCGAGTTGAAACATGTGCGGGGCTTGTCTCAGCTCACAGAAACCGTCTATCTTCGGCCACACCCGAGAGCGAGGAGGTCACCGTTGACTGCCACCGCGGCGCCACCGGAGCGCCATCCCGCCGCAAGCGGCGGGGACGAGACGTCTCCTCGCAAGCCGAAGCGCAGGAAGGGCCGGTTCCGCCGGGACCTGGTGCTGGTCGCGCTGATGGTCCCGGGAGTCGCGTACTTCCTGGTCTTCCACTACGGCGCGCTGTTCGGCAACGCGATCGCCTTCCAGGACTACGTGCCCTTCATCGGCGTGTGGCACTCGCCGTGGGCGGGCTTCGCCAACTTCGTCACCCTGTTCGGCGATGCCGACTTCTGGCACGCCACCTGGAACACCGTGAGCATCTCGGTGCTCCAGCTGGTCTTCTACTTCCCGGCCCCGCTGGCCCTGGCGCTGCTGCTGCACAGCCTGGTGGGCGACAAGGTCCGCAAGTTCGTGCAGAGCGTGGTCTACCTGCCGCACTTCATCTCGTGGGTGATCGTGGTGGCGCTGTTCCAGCAGGTCCTGGGTGACGTGGGCGTGCTGAACGGGGTCCTCGGCGACGCCGGGCTGCACACCGTCGACATCATCGGCAATCCCGACGCCTACAAGCCGCTGGTCATCGCGCAGGTCGTCTGGAAGGAGACCGGCTGGGGGACCATCATCTTCCTGGCCGCGCTGGCCAATGTGGACGAGCAGCTCTACGAGGCGGCGTCCATCGACGGCGCCGGGTGGTGGCGGCGCCTGTGGCACGTGACGCTCCCGGCGATCCGGCCGGTCATCGTCCTGCTGCTGATCCTGCGCCTGGGCGACATCCTCACGCTGGGCTTCGAGCAGTTCTTCCTCCAGCGCGACACCGTCGGTCCCGACGCCGGGGAGGTGCTGGACACCTTCATCTACATCACCGGCATCAAGGACGGCCATTTCTCCATCGCCACCGCCGCCGGTCTCTTCAAGGGCCTGGTGGGGCTGGTCATGATCTTCACCGCGAACAAGATCGCGCACCGGCTCGGTGAGCAGGGGGTGTACAAGTGACTCTGTCCCAGAAACCGGGTCGTCCACTGTGGATGGGACGGCCGAAGCCGATCACCCGGGCCGCCAAGGCGCTGGCCCTGTCGCTGATCGTCCTGCTGGTCCTCTTCCCGTTCTGGACCATCCTGGCCACCTCGATAACCGCGCCCGAGGAGGTCGTGGCCAACGGCGGCTGGGTGGTGTGGCCGCAGAGCTTCAGCTTCCGCGCCTACACCGACATCTTCGAGGGCGGTGTGATCACCCACGCCCTCACCGTCAGCCTGGGCATCACGATCCTGGGCACCGCCACCAGCCTGTTCGCCACGATCACGCTGGCCTACGCGCTGGCCCGGCCGGGCGTCTTCGGCGGCAAGCCGGTGCTGATCATGGTCCTGTTCACGTTCCTGTTCCCACCGGCGATGATCCCGTCGTACCTGGTGGTCAAGGAGCTCGGGCTGCTCGACAGCTACCCGGCGCTGGTGCTGCCGGTCCTGGTCAACGTGTTCAACCTGGTCATCATGCGCGGCTTCTTCCAGGCCGTGCCGACCGAGCTGATCGAGGCCGCCAAGCTCGACGGCGCCGGTGAGCTGCGCATCCTGACCCGCATCGTGCTGCCGCTGTCCAAGTCGATCGTGGCGGTCGTCGGCCTGTTCTACGCCGTCTCCTACTGGAACGCCTTCTTCAACGCGATGATCTACACCCGCCAGGACATGTGGCCGGTGCAGACGCTGATGCGCCTCTACGTCACGCAGGGCGCGAGCCTCACCGAGAACGCCGCCTCCGAGACGGGCGTGGCCAACTCCCCGCAGGCGGTGAAGATGGCCGTCGTGATCATGGCGACCCTCCCGATCGTCATCGTCTACCCCTTCATCCAGCGCTTCTTCGCCAAGGGCGTCCTGTCCGGCGCCATCAAGTCGTGAACTCCTCCCGCCCCTCTCGAAAGGACCCCGTCGTGGCCATCAACCGTCGTGACACCCTGAAACTCTTCGGCGCCGGTGCCGTCGCGCTCGGCGCGGGCCCCCTGCTCGTCGGCTGCGGCGACGGCGGTGGCGGCTCCGACGTCGGCAACGACGGCAAGGAACTCGCGCCGTGGCCGGCCTACGTCCCGCTGACCGGTCCCACCCCGGACCTGCCCGGCGGCGAGAAGGGCCTCCAGGCGGCCTACACGAAGTACCCCTCGAACCTCACCGACGCCGGTTTCGCCACCCCCGGCGACAAGTCGGACGTGACGGTCAGCGTCATCTCCTACGGCACCCCGCCCACCGACGTGTCGGTGAACAAGTACTGGCAGGCGGTCAACGCCGCGCTCGGGGTGAACCTGAAGATCGAGATCATCCCGGCGGCCAACTTCGTCGAGGTGATGAGCACGAAGATGGCCGGCAACGACCTTCCCGACATCATGTTCTTCGGCGCCGGTTACGTGCTGCCGCGCCAGGAGCAGTTCATCCAGCAGGTGTGCGCCGACATCTCCGAGTACGTCTCCGGGGACAACGTCAAGCAGTTCCCGGCGCTGGCCAACATCCCGTCCTACACCTGGCAGGGCCTGGGCCGCATCGGCGGCCGCTTCTACGGCGTGCCCACCGAGCGTCCCGTCTACGGCGGTTCGCTGCTGGTGAACCGGACCGCGCTGGAGAAGGCGGGCGCGGTCTACGAGTGGGACAAGGCGGGCTTCCTGTCCTCGCTCAAGGCCGCCACCGGCGACAAGAAGTACGGCATGGGCTTCCCCATGGAGCTCAACATCGACTACCTCGCCGGTTCCCTCGGCGCCCCGAACACCTGGGCGGTCTCCGCCGACGGGAAGTTCACCACCACCTACGAGTCTCCGCAGTTCAAGGAGGCCCTGGCGATGTCGGCGCAGCTGTTCAAGGAGGGCTCGGCCTACCCCGACGGCGGCAGCACGTCGGCGGTGGACATGAAGACCCTCTTCGCCAACCAGACCGTGGCCACCTACCGGGACGGCTGGGGCGCCATGGGCACCTCGTCGCTGGCCCTGGCCAAGGGCTTCACGCAGGACTTCGGCCTCCCGTTCGGCGGCGCGGCGTCCACGCCCTGGGGCGGCACCGGCCGCTTCGGTTTCGTGGCCTTCAAGAAGGCCGACGCCTCGCGCATCAAGATGCTGCTGGCCGTCTGCAACTACCTCGCCGCGCCCTTCGGCACCAAGCAGTACGAACTGTTCAACTACGGCGTCGAGGGCACCCACTTCACGCGCGGCGCCGACGGCACCCCCGTCCCCACCGAGCTGTGGACGAAGGGCGAGAACGGCACCACCCTCCCCGTCAAGTACATCGCCGCCGCCCCGCAGGCCCTGTTCTACGCGGGCTACCCGGAGGCCGTCGAGCGCGTCTACCAGTGGGAGAAGAAGGTCGCCCCGATCACGATCCCCGACCCGTCGAACGGCCTGCGCTCGGCGAAGTGGACGGAGAACGGCTCGGCGCTGACCAAGGCGATCAACGACGCGATCCTGGGCGTGGTCTTCCGCGGCGAGGACGTCTCCACCTTCGACGGCGCGGTGGCCAAGTGGAAGAGCGACGGCGGATCCCAGTCCGCCGACGAGTTCGCGGCCGAGTACGCGGCGGCCAAGTAACTTCTAGTCCATGGCCCGATCCACCATTAGGGACGTCGCCGCCCAGGCGGGCGTCTCCGTCGCCACCGTGTCGCGGGTACTGGGCGGCAACTATCCCGTTGCCGCCCGTACCCGGGCCAAGGTCCTCCGCGCGATCGAGGACCTGGACTTCGTGGCGAACGCGCACGCGCGCGCCCTGTCCGGGTCCACCTCCAAGCTCGTCGCGGTGGTCACCACCTCGATGACCGCGCCCTTCTACGCCGACATCGCCGCCGGAGTGGAGTCCTACAGCTCCGCCGAGGGCCGCCTGTTCATGTACGTCTCCACCGACGGCGACACCGCCCGCGAACTGGAGGTCCTGGGCCTGATGCGCGAGCAGCGCGCCGAGGCCGTCATCCTCGTCGGCGGCGTCGCCATGACCGGCGAGTACCGCGAGCGCATGGCCCGCTACGCCGCCGGGCTCCGCGACGTCGGCGGCAAGCTCGTCCTGGTCGGCCGCCCCGGGCTCGGCCCGGACGTCCCCGCGATCGTCGTGGAGTACGAGAACGAGCGGGGCGCCCACGCCGGCACCTGCCACCTCATCTCCCGCGGCCACCGCCGCATCCTGCTGCTGGGCGGCATCGTCGGCCAGACCACCGGCGACGGCCGCATCGCCGGTCACCTGCGCGCCCTGTCCGACAACGGGATCGCCTCGGACGAGTCGCTGCTCATGCCGGGCCGTTTCGAGCGGCTGTTCGCCTACGAGGCCGTCCGCGCGCGCCTGGCGTCCGGCCCGCCCGACTTCACCGCCATCTTCGCCCTCGACGACATACTGGCCGCCTCGGCGATGCGCGCCTGCCGCGACGCCGGTCTCCGCGTCCCCGAAGACGTGTCGATCATGGGCTACAACGACGACCTGATCGCCCAGGACCTGTACCCCGCGCTCACCACCGTCCACATCCCCGTCGGCGAACTCGGCCGCACCGCCGCCCGCCTGGCCCTGCGCCCCGGCTCGACGGGCAACGAGCACGTGATGCTGGGGACGCACGTGGTGGTGCGGGATTCGGTGGTGCCGCCGGGGTCGTGAGGCCGCCGGGGTCGTGAGGCCCGGCGGCACGCTCCTCTCACAGCTTGCGGTAGGCGGCGATGCCGGTCCCGGACTGCCCGCCCTCGGGCCGGGCTCCGCCGGAGATCCAGACCGTGCTGGTGCCGGGCACGAGGCTGACCTGCGCGTACCCGACCCTGGTCTCCGGTGTGCTCGGCGGCGTCTCGGTGACCGTCGTGCGCCCGTCGCGCAGGTGGTAGACGACGTCGGTCCGCTCGTCGAAGGGGTCGGTGCCGACCATCAGCACGATGCCACCGGCGTCGTCGGCGGCGAGGTCGGTGATCATGTCGGCCCGGTCCGGGAGCGGCAGCTCCCGCAGGTTCGGGCCGCGCACCTCGGCCAGGTACGGCTTGGCGTAACTGGCGCCCTCCGGCGTTCGCATCCACACGTGACCGGCGACGTGCGCGTGCCCCCGGTAGACGGCGAGCCCGGTGACGTACCCGAACCGCGAGGCCAGCCCGGACAGATCCACCGGCCGCCACCGGCCGCCGGAATGGCGCCACAGCAGCGGAACCGGCGAGTCGGCGCCCGGTTCGTCACTGGGCACCCGCGCCCACCCACTCGCGTAGACGTCGCCGCCCGGGGCGACGACGATGTGCTCCGCCTCGGTCTCCTTGGCCTCCGGGGGCGCGGGCGGTTCCTCCGAGGTCCACGTCCGCCCGTCGAAGCGCGCGATGAAGGCGGTGGACCGCGACCGGCCCTCGGCGTCGGCCCGCTCGAAGTACCCGGCCGCCCACACCCCGCGCGACGTGACGTCCAGGCCCGACAGGTAGTTCGCGTCGGACTCCGGCGCGGGCACCGCGATCCCCAGCCAGGCCGAACCGTCCCACCGCGCGACGTGGGCGGTGCTGTCCCGCGTGCCGGGCACCGTCCGCCAGCCCGCGCCCCACACCTCGCCCCGCGCCCCGGCGGCGAGGGCGGTCAGGTGCAGGTCCTCCGCGGTCGGCACCGCCGACCACGCGCGCCCGTCCCAGTGCCAGGCCGCCGCCCGGCCCTGCCCGCCACCGACGGCGTGGGCGTCGCGGGCGGAGAAGGCCAGGATGTCGGCGACGGTGTACTTGTGCCCGGGATCGGGCACCGTCGTCTCGATCCAGCCGCCACCGGCCCATGCGGTGGAGGGGATGAAAGCCGCTGCGCCGGCCGCCCCCGCGGCGGCCAGGAGACTGCGTCTTCTCATGGTGCTCCTTTCAAGAAGGGTCACCTGGTCTACGACGCCGGGGGCACACGGGGTTGACACACCGGCCCCGTCCCATGAATAAGGCCGCCACCCCCGAAGGGGCGGCGGCCGCAAGTCGTTCCCGGCGCCAGGGTGTCAGGGCGTCAGAACCCCGGTACCCGCGCCGACCCGTAGTACGGGCTCCCGCCCTTGTCCACGGTCGAGATGATCACGCCGATCCCGTAGTCCGACGCGTGGACCACATGGTCGCCGCCGATGTACATCGCCACGTGATTCAGCCCGTTGTAAAAGACCAGGTCGCCCGGCTGGAGCTCGTCGCGCGAGATGTGCTGCAACTGGTTCCACTCCATCGCCGCGTTGTGCGGGAGGTGCACGCCGACCTGCTTCCACGCGCCCAGCATGAGCCCGGAGCAGTCCCAGACGTCCGGACCCTCGGCGGCCCAGCCGTAGTCGTCGCCGACCTGCTTCAGCGCGAAGCGCACGACCTCGCCGCGCTTGCCGGGGACGAACGGGGGGATGAAGGAGTCGTCGGACAGCCCGCGCGAGTCGCGGTAGGCCTTGTCGCGCTCACCGGAGAGGCGCTCGATGTCGGCGGTGATGGTCTCCTTCTTCGCCTTCATCTCCGACTCCTGCTGCGACTGCGTCTCGTACAGCCCGTCCAGGACGCCCTTGCGCTCGTCGAGGGACGCCTTGGCGTCGTTGAGGCGGTCGATGGCGTCGCTGGAGTCGGCGGTCACCTGGTCGAGCAGCGTCATCCGCTCGGCGAGGGTGTCGGGCGAGCCGGTGGTGAGCGCGGTCATCGTCCCGGTCATCTGCCCGCCCATGTAGATGTTGCGGGCGATCGCGCCGACTTCCTCGTAGAGGACGGCGAGCTGGTCCTCGAAGGGCTTGAGCTCCTTTTCGAGGGCCTCGACCTTCGCCGCGGTCTCCTTGAACTCCTCGTTGACGCGGTTGTAGTCCTCGATCACGCCTTCGAGGGTGTGGAACTGCTCCTCGATCTGCTTTTCCTTCTCGTCCACCGGATCGGCGTGGACGGCGGGCGCGGCTACGCCTATGACGAAGGCGGTCGCTACGGCGAGGAAACCCATCCTTCGCGCTGTGTTCGCGAGCAAGAGACTGCTCCTTATCAGCTTGCGGACCGTTGGCGAGCATAGCTCGTGAGGTCGCGGCCGATTGGGTGCATCCTCCGTTCGGACGAGACCGGCGGCGGTACGTCCAGGAAGGACGATCGACGGCAACCCGGGCCGATATGCCCGGCCTGGGCGGTGTTCCGGCAGGTCACGGGATGCCCTCGGGAACATCGCGGCGCGGGACGGGGTGTCGGGGCCGGGCCGGGCCGCAGTCAGCGAATGAGGGAGTCGGGCCAGGGCTCGCGGCCGAAGGCGAAGATCTCGGCGAGCCTGCCCGGGTCCGCCTCGGGCAGGTGGCGTTCGAGCAGCCCGTGCACCTCGCCCACCAGCCGCGCCAGCTCACCGGCGGCCTCGGGCGGGGACATCGCGTCGACGGCGAGGACGCGCTCGGCGAACGAGGCGGGCGCGATCTCCAGGGCGGCGTGGACGCGGTGGGCCCACTTCGGGCCGCTCCACCACACCCGGTTGACCGCGAGGAGGGCGTGGGTGAGGGCGGTGACCACGCCGGACCAGTGCTCGCGCAGCCCGTGGGGGCAGCGCCGCTCGACGTACATGCGCCAGCGCCAGAAGTGGTCGATCTGGCCGAGCCGGCGGGCGACCGCCGCGGCCAGCGGACGCGGATAGTCCCGCACCCGGCCGGTGAGCTCCGAGGCGTCGCCCGCGAGCGTCTTCCCGTGCGCGAGCGCGGAGGCGAGGGCCAGCAGGCCCGGGTCGGGCTCGTGCCGCTCCAGCAGGGCGTCCAGCTTCGCGTGCGCACTGGCGAGGGTCGTGTGGACGACCTCGATGAGCAGCCCCGACCGCCACAGGTCGTCGTAGGAGGCCCCGTCGGCGGAGTCGAAGGGATAGAGCCGGTGGGTGTCGGCAGCGCTCGCCACGAGCTCCCGGTCGGCGGTGGACGGCGGCTCGGCCCACAGGACCGCCAGCTCGGCGTCGGACCAGCGGTCGTCGTGGCCCCGCCCGGCGGATCCGGTGAGCAGGACGGCGGCGGCCCCGGGCCGGGACGCGTAGGCGGCCGCGAACGGCAGGACGATGGCGCGGCGAGTCGGCGGCATGCCCGCAGGCTAGGACGCCCGGCACCACCCGTCACTCCATTTAGGACACCCGCCGCGCCCGGACACGGCGACGCCCCGCATCGTCCGGGGGCGAGCGATGCGGGGCGTCTGGGTGTTGCCGGGTTAGGTCATGGTTTTCGTGATGTCATCGTGTTGCCGGGTGTGGTCTTCGGGTGCGTGAGGTCTGATCGGGCCGGCTACCAGCCGGGAATGCGTCCCGCGCCGTAGTAATCCGTCGCGGCCTTCTCGATCGTGGTGACCTGCACGTTGTTGTTGTTCGTCGCCGCGTGGACGATGTGCCCGTCGCCGATGTACAGGGCGACGTGGCTCAGTCCGTTGTAGAAGACGAGGTCGCCGGGCTTCAGCTGGTCCCGGGAGATGTGCTGGACCATGTTCCACTGCGCCTCGGCGTTGTGGGGGAGGTTCACGCCGACCTGGCTCCAGGCGCCGAGGGTGAGGCCGGAGCAGTCCCAGCCGCCGGGGCCGGCCGCGGCGAAGACGTAGGGCTTGCCGGTCTGCTTCAGTGCGAAGCGGACCACCTCGCCGCGCTTGCCGGGGACGTAAGGCGGGGTGAAGTCGCCGGGGCCGAGGCCGCGGGAGTCGCGGTAGGCCTTGTCGCGCTCGCCGGAGAGCCGTTCGAGATCGGTCTCGATGGTCTCCTTCTTGCCGCGCAGTTCCTCGTCCTGCTTCGACTGGGTCGCGTAGAGGCCGTCGAGGACGCGCTTCTGCTCGTCCAGGTCCGACTTCGCGTCGTTGAGGGCGGCGATGGCGTCGTGGTCGTCGACGGTGATCTGGTCGAGGAGGGTCATCCGGTCGGCGAGGGTGTCGGCGGAGCCGGTGGTCAGGACCGCCGTCATGCCGGACATCGCGCCGCCCATGTAGGTGTTGCGGGCGATCTCACCGACCTCCTCGTAGAGGACGTCGAGCTTCTCCTGGAAGGGCTTGAGCTTCTCCTCCAGGTCGGCGATCTTCTCCTTGGTCTCGGTGAACTCGATGTTGACCTTGTTGTAGTCCTCGATGAGTCCTTCGAGATCGTGGTACTTCGCCTCCATCTGCGCTTCTTTGTCGTCGACGGGGTCGGCGTGCGCGGTGGAGGGGGCAAGGACGAGACCGACCGCGGCGAGCGTCATGGCACCGAGAATGCGGAACCGCGCTCTGCCGCGCGCTGCTTTGCCGAGCAACTGGGGCGCTCCTTCTTCAGCCTGCGAACCGTAGGCGAGAGTACTGCACGTTCGGGAAGTATCTGAAGGCCGCGACGGCAGTTTTTCGCCCATCACCTAAGAAATCAGCACAGGGTGAGGACCGGTCGGACAGATTGTGCGTTAAGATGTCGGACTGTGGACGCCATTGAAGTGACCGCCGCCACGTCGGGTCGCTGTCGCGACTGTCGCCGCTAACTCAGCCGACAGTCCATTGCGCCGTGCGCGCGTCCACGAAAGTTCTGACTTCTCATGAAAACGGCCACCGCCACCGTTCTCACCGCGCTTTCGGCCTACTACGCCGCTTCGGCGCCCGCGCCGCGTTTCTCCCGGCGTTCCCGGACCGCCCGCCGCATCGCCGTCGCCGAGGACCACGAGGCGTGGCTGATGGCGTGGCTGCCGGGCCAGTCGACCGAACTGCACGACCACGGCGGTGAGCGCACGCCGTCCGAGGCCGGTTTCACGGTCCTGGACGGTGAGCTGCGCGAATACACCGTCGTCCCGGGCTATTTCCCGTCACTGGAGCAGCGGCGCCTGACCTCCGGCGACTCCAGCGCGGTCTCGCCGCGCACGGTCCACGCCGTTCGCAACGCCTCGGACCGCCCGGCGGTCTCGGTGCACGTTTACGCGCCGCGCCTGGAGCTGATGCGCTCCTACCTGTTCGACGAGACGGGACTGTCGCTGGGCGCGATCCGCAAGGCGGGTTCCGACTGGTGAGCGGCTGAATTCACGCTGGCACGAAATGGGGTTGGACCCTGTCGCACCCCTCGGGGATCATTGGCGAGATGCAAACGCCGCAGAAGCTCCCCGTGGCGCACGCGGCCAAGGTGGGGGAGAACACCAAGAAGAACGGCACCCACGAGGCCGCCGTCGACGGGACGGCGGATCTGATGCCGTTCCTCATGAACTACGACGACGACATGGACGCCTTCGACGTCATCGACGCCCTCGCCCTGGGCCCGTACGTCCGCGGGGACCACCAGCACGCCCGGATGAAGTGGATCAACAAGGTCCGCAAGGACGCCTCGCTCGTCCCCGCCGACGCGCGCATCCTGCGCACCGCCGAGCAGGGCGGCCAGTCGGCGCTGCTCGCCGCCGGTGAGCACTGGATGCTCCAGGCGATCCGCTGGAACAGCGGCAACGGGCGCGTCCGCGTGTCCGCGCGCACCGCCGAGCTGGCCGAGACGATCCTCAAGGCCGCCACCGACAACGCCGAGGAGCCCGAGCCCGAGGACGACGACACCGTCATCGACATCGGCTTCTGGCACATGTCGATGCCGCGCCCCAACCGTCTGGTGCGCACCATCGACATCCCCAAGTGGGCCGACATCCGCCGCAACTACGCCTCGGGCGTCGTGGGGCAGCTCGACTCGCTCATGGCGACCCGGCCGGACAACATCTCCGGCCGCCTGCTGCTCCTGCACGGCCCGCCCGGGACCGGTAAGACCACCGCCCTGCGCGCGCTGGCCAACGAGTGGCGCTCCTGGTGCCGCATGGACTGCGTCCTGGACCCCGAGGTCTTCTTCGGCGACCCCGGCTACCTGCTCCAGGTGGCCCTCGGCGACGACGACAACGACGAGGACGGCCATCCGCGCTGGCAGCTGCTGCTCATCGAGGACTGCGACGAGCTGATCCGCGGCGAGGCGAAGCAGTCGACGGGCCAGGCCCTGTCCCGCCTGCTCAACCTCACCGACGGGCTCCTCGGCCAGGGCCGCAACCTGCTCATCGGGCTCACCACCAACGAGGACCTCACCCGCCTGCACCCGGCGGTGATCCGCCCGGGCCGCTGCCTGGCGCAGATCGAGGTCGGCCGCTTCCCCTACGACGAGGCCGTGAGCTGGCTCGGCCGCCCCGACGGCATCGCCTCCGGTGGCGCGACCCTCGCCGAGCTGTGCGCCCTGCGGTCCGGCGAAGTGCCGTCGGCCGGATACGAGGAGCTGCCGACCGGGGCCTACCTGTAACGGTGGGTTATCGTGCGGGGCATGCGACTGGTGCACTCCGGGAAGGTCCGTGACCTCTACGAGGACCGCGGCGACATCATCCTCGTGGCCTCCGACCGAGTCAGTATCTACGACGTCATCATGCCGACACCGATCCCGGACAAGGGCGCGATCCTCACCGCGCTCTCGCTCTGGTGGTTCGACCAGTTGCGCGATCTCGTCCCCAACCACGTCATCTCCGCCACCGACGTGCCCGAGGAGTTCGCCGGCCGCGCCATCCGCTGCAAGCGCCTGGAGATCATCCCCGTCGAGTGCGTCGCCCGCGGCTACCTCACCGGCAACGGGCTGAAGGAGTACGAGAAGAGCGGCGCCGTGTCCGGCGTCGAGCTGCCCCCCGGCCTGGTGGACGGCTCGGCGCTGCCCACGCCCATCTTCACGCCCTCCGCCAAGGCCGCCGTCGGCGAACACGACGAGCCGATCACCTACGAGCAGGTCGAGGCCCTCCTCGGCGAGGACCGCGCCGCCGAGCTGGAGGACCTGACCCTCCGCGCCTACGAGCTCGGCCAGGAGCACTGCGAGGAGGCCGGGATCATCCTCGCCGACACCAAGTTCGAGTTCGGCCTCGACGCCTCCGGCACCCTCACCCTCGGCGACGAGGCCCTCACCCCCGACTCCTCCCGCTTCTGGCCCCTGGAGTCCTGGAAACCCGGCGCCCGCCAGCCGTCCTACGACAAGCAGTACCTCCGCGACTGGGGCGTCGCCTCCGGCTGGGACCCCGCCGACCCCGCGCCCGAAATCCCCGCCGAGGTCGTCGAGAAGACCCGCGAGCTCTACATCACCGCCTACGAACGCATCACCGGCGAGACCTGGGCCTGACCCACCGCGTTGCCCGTCCGGGCAGGATCGCCTGCCCGGACGCTTGGCCGGTCTCCTGTCGATGTCCACTGTGTCCGTTACACGGTGAACGGGTGCCCCCCACGACCTACCCGGAGGTCGATGTGGAACAGAACCGTGCCCCGAAACAGGAATCGGCCCCACCGGCCGCCGACCAGAAGGCCACCGACCGCCGAGCCCCCGACACCCCGGCGGCCGCCCCCACCCATTTGGACCCCCGCAACGCCCTCGCGTTACAGCGCGCGGCCGGCAACCGCGCGGTAGTCCAGCGCCTCACCACCCGGCCCACCGCGGCCCAGTCGCCGAAGTTCACGTCGGTCAAGAAGGACGTGACGGCGAAGGCGAAGAACCTCGCGACCTCGCACCCGCCGGCGTCCAAGGAAGCCGACGCCTCGGCGAAGGCCGCCAAGCCTCCGGCTGACGATAAGGAGGCGCAGGGCAAGGCCGCCAACGCCGAGAAGATGAACGCGGCCAAGCCCGGCGAATTCAACAAAGCGGCCTTCATCAAAGCGGTGAACGACGCCATCGCGGCCAAGGCGCCCAAGAACCTCGATGAGGCCGACAAGTTCGGCGACTCCGGCAAGGCCGATGGCGTCAAGCAGGACGTGTCGAACAAGGTCGGCGACGGCAAGAAGCAGTCCTCCTCGGCCATCGAGACGACGACGAAAGCGCCCCCGGACGTGGGCGCGGCCAAGGACAAGCCCGTCACCCCCTTGGCCGCCGACAAGCCCCCCGGAACACCCGCCGCGCCCGACCCGAACCTCGCGGTGCCCGACAAGGCGCCTCCGGCGGCGACCGATTTCTCGCAGGGGCCGAAGGACGTCAATGCGGAGATGGCCTCGAATGAGGTCACCGAGGAGCAGCTGAAGAAGGGTAATGAGCCCGCCTTCGATACGGCTTTGAAGGAGAAGAAGGCCGGGGAGGAACACGCGCGCACGGCACCGGCTGAGGTGCGGGCGAAGGAGAACGAGACCCTCAACTCGGCCAAGACCGACGCCAAACAGGACGCCACGACGGCTTTGAAGGGCATGTCCTCGGTGCGGACGAGCACCGGGAAGGACGTCGACGGCGGCAAGGGGAAGACACAGTCGGAAGACGAAAAGAAGCGGACCGAGGTCACGGGGAAGCTTCAGAAGGTCTTCGACGCGACGAAAACGGACGTCGAGAAGATCCTGTCCGACCTGGACGGGAAAGTAGATGCGAAGTTCTCTGAGGGTGAGAAGGTCGCGCGTGAGGGGTTCACCGCCGAGCACAAGCGGCGGATGGACGCCTACAAGGACAAGAGGTATTCGGGGTTCACGGGGAAGCTGAAGTGGGTCAAGG
>NZ_BSTX01000002.1:0-591280 GCF_030269765.1 Actinorhabdospora filicis
CACCCACCCCCAACTACCCTCCACCCATGACCCTCCAAGCCCGCGCCACCCACACCCACCTCTTCCGCGGCGCCGAACTCCGCCTCCCCGGCCTCCCCGCCCTCACCCCCACCACCCTCACCATCCTCTTCGCCGACGGCGTCATAACCGCCGCCGAGCTCACCGAGTCCCCTGAGACCGAGACCTGGCTCCTCCACGTCCACGGCCACACCACCGAGGCGGGCGCGGTGCTGGAGCCCTCGATGTGGTGGCTGAAGGACTCCGCGAGCGAGGGCGATGACCTCACCGTGAAGATCGGCGGCCGCCTGCCGTGACCGAGGGCCACATCCACGTCCGGGGCGCGCGCCTGCACAATCTGCGTTCGGTCACCCTCGATGTGCCCAGGGACCGGATCGTGGCCTTCACCGGCATTTCCGGCTCGGGGAAGTCCTCGCTGGCGTTCGGCACGATCTACGCCGAGGCGCAGCGCCGGTACCTCGAATCCCTGGCCCCGTACGTCCGCCGTCTGCTGCATCAGATGGAGGACCCGAACGTCGAGGCGGTCACGGGTGTCCCGCCTGCCGTGGCGCTGAAGCAGCAGCGGTCGGCGCCTTCGTCGCGTTCCACCGTCGGTACGGTCACCGCGTTGTCGAACACGCTGCGGATGCTCATGTCGCGCGCGGGGGAGGGGAACGTCCACGGGCTCGACTCCGACGCCTTCTCACCCAACACCCCCGAGGGCGCCTGCCCGCGCTGTGAGGGGCAGGGCGTGGTCTACGCGGCCACCGAGGACTCGATGGTCCCGGACCCGGGCTTGAGCATCGAGGACGGCGCGGTCGCCTCCTGGCCGGGCGCGTGGCAGGGCAAGAACCTCCGTGACATCCTGCGCACGCTCGGCCACGACGTCGGCAAGCCCTGGCGGGAGCTGCCGGAGGCGGAGCGCGAGTGGATCCTGTTCACCGACGACAAACCCGTCGTCACCGTCCAGCCCGAGCGCGAGGCACACCGCATCCAGCGCCCCTACCAGGGCACCTACACCAGCGCGCGGAACCTGCTGCTGAAGTCCTTCGCGGAGGCGAAGAACCAGGCGCGCAAGGACCGCCTGGCGGCGTTCCTGACCGTGGGCGCCTGCCCGCTCTGCGGCGGCAAGCGCCTGCGCCCGGAGGCCCTGGCGGTGACCTTCGCGGGCCGCGACATCGCCGAGCTGGCCGCGCTGCCGCTCACCGAGCTGAAGCGGGTGATGACGCCCCGGGAGGGCGCGGCGGGCGTCCTCATCGCCGACATCCTGGAGCGCGTGGCGGTCCTCGAAGGGCTGGGGCTGGGCTACCTCTCGGCGGGGCGGGCGGCGCCGACGCTGTCGGGCGGTGAGCTTCAGCGACTGCGGCTGGCCGCGCAGTTGCGGGCGGGCCTGTTCGGGGTGGTGTACGTCCTGGACGAGCCCTCGGCGGGGATGCACCCGGCCGACGCGGAGGCGCTGATCGGGGTCCTGCGGCGGCTGAAGGACTCCGGTAACACCGTCTACGTCGTCGAGCACGACCTGGACGTGGTGCGCGCGGCCGACTGGGTCGTCGACATCGGGCCCGGCGCGGGCGAGCGGGGTGGCCGGGTCCTGTACGGCGGGCCGGTGGCGGGCCTGAGCGAGGTGGCCGAGTCGGTCACCGGGCGGTTCCTGGCGTCCCCGCCGGTCGTCCCCGACCGCGAGCCGCGCAAGCCCGTGGGGACCCTGGAGTTGCGCGGCCTGCGCCGCAACAACCTGCGCGGGCTGGACGTCGACGTCCCGCTCGGCGTGCTGTGCGCGGTCACCGGGGTGTCGGGGGCGGGCAAGACGAGCCTGCTGGAGGAGATCGCCGAGGCGGCGGCGGACATGGCGCGGGTCGTGCGGGTCGACCAGCGGCCGCTGGGGCGCACGCCGCGCTCGAACCTGGCGACCTACACGGGCCTGTTCGACACCGTGCGGAGCCTGTTCGCGGGGACGCCGGACGCGAAGGCGGCCGGGTTCACCGCGAGCCGGTTCTCCTTCAACGTGCCCGGCGGGCGGTGCGAGACGTGCAAGGGCGAGGGCTACCTGGAGGTGGAGCTGCTGTTCCTGCCGACCGCCTACACCCCGTGCCCGGACTGCGGTGGCCGCCGCTACAACGACGCGACGCTGGCGGTGCGCTACCGGGACGCCTCGATCGCCGAGGTCCTGGGCCTGACGGTGGAGGCGGCCACGGAGTTCCTGGACGGCGTCCCGGCCGCGCTGCGTCCACTGCGGACGCTGGGTGACGTGGGCCTGGGCTACCTGCGTCTCGGGCAGCCCGCCACGGAGCTGTCGGGCGGGGAGGCGCAGCGGGTGAAGCTGGCCGCGGAGTTGCAGCGGGCCGCCAAGGGCGCGCTGTACCTGCTGGACGAGCCCACCACGGGCCTGCACCCGGCCGACGCGGAGGTGCTGGCGCGGCAGCTGGAATCCCTTGTGGACGCCGGTGGCTCGGTCGTGGCCGCCGAGCACGATCCGGCGTTCGTGGCCGCCTGCGACCACGTCATCGACCTCGGTCCCGGCGGGGGCGACGAGGGCGGGCGCCTGGTGGCCGAGGGGACGCCGGGGGAGATCGCCGCGTCCCCGGGCAGCCGCACCGGCCCCTACCTGCGCACCAGGGGCAGGTAGACGAGGTCGATGATCTCGGTGAGGACCTCGTCGGGGACGTGGGGGGCGCCCCTGGCGATGTACTCGTTGCGGAGCAGCGCGACGGGGACGGTGGCCACGCGCGGGTGCAGGGCCTCGGGCCTGGCCTCGCCGCGCGCCACCGCGCGGGCCAGCATCGCCAGCCACAGGTCGCTGCCGTCGTCGTTGCCGGGGCCGCGCAGCTCGGCCATCAGCTCGGGCGCGTCGGCCAGCAGCGCGCGCAGGATCTCGCCGAGCGGTGAGGACCAGTGCCGGTTGGCCGCGCGCAGCAGCTCCAGGGCGTCGGTGGCCAGGGCTCCGGTGTCGGGCGGGCGGACGGCGGAGGCGAGCCGCCGGTAGGCGGCCAGGCCGAGCGCGGCCCGGTTGGGCCAGCGCCGGTAGATGGCGTTCTTGTTGGTGCCCGCGCGGCGGGCCACGCGGTCCATGGTGAGGCCGGGGTAGCCCGCCTCGCGCAGTTCGTCGGCGGCGGCGGACAGGATCGCCTCCTCCAGTTCCGCGCCGCGCCTGCGGGTGTCCGCCACGTCCGTCCCCCTCCGGTACCGCTCGTACCTTACCCGATGTGGCCCCTCTGGCGGTCACCGGCTTCTTAGGGTACGGTCCGTACCGTAAATCGAGAGGAGCGTTCCCATGCGCAAAGGCGTCACCTACGACACCGGATTCCTGAACCTGGGCACCACCACCCGCGAGCACTTCGAGCCCGCCGACGTCGAACGCGACATGGCCGCCATCGCCGGTGAGCTGGGCTGCGCCGCCGTCCGCGTCACCGGCGGCGACCCCGCCCGCCTCGAAACGGCCGCGCGCATCGCGGCGGCGCACGGCCTGGAGGTGTGGTTCTCGCCGTTCCCCTGCGACCTGGACGAGGACGCCACGCTGGAGGTGCTGCTGGACTGCGCCGAGCGCGCCGAACGGGTCCGCCGCGAGGGCGCCACCGTCGTCTTCACCACCGGCGCCGAGCTGGCCCTGGTCGGCAAGGGCTACATCGCCGGGGAGACCCTGGAGGACCGGCTGGCCACCATGTTCGAGCCGGGCCGGCTGCCCGGCCTGATCGGGCTCATCGCCGGGCCGCTGAACGCGTTCCTGGCCCGTGCCGTGGCCGCCGTCCGGGAGCGCTTCGGCGGCCCGGTCTCCTACGCGGCCATCCCCTTCGAGCGCGTCGACTGGGCGCTCTTCGACTACGCCGGTTACGACCTGTACCGGATGACCGCGATCGCCGAGCGGTTCCCCGGCGACGTGCGCGCCATCGCCGCCGGGGGCGTGCCGCTGGCGGTGACCGAGACCGGCTGCGCCACCTACAAGGGCGCCTCCGGCGACGGCGCGCAGGCCGGGATGATCGTGGAGTACACCGGCGGGCGCGCCACCGGCCTCCACCGCCCGGCCGAACGCGACGAGGAGGAGCAGGCCGCCTGCGTCCGGGAGCTGCTGGAACTCTTCGACGAGGCCGGTGCCGACATCGTGTTCGTGTGCGTCTTCGCCTGCTGGCACCTGCCGCACCGCACCGACGGGCGGCCCGACCTCGACCTCGGGAGCTACGGCATCGTCGCCGTGGACGAGGACGGGCGCACGTGGCGGCCGAAGGCGGCCTTCCACGCCGTGGCGGGCTACGGGCGCGGCAGCACCGGCACCGACGCGTAGTCGTAGCCGATGAAGGACGGCTGGTGGACCAGCTCACCGGGCTCCACGGCCGGCATCAGGTCCGGGAACCGCGCGAACAGGCCGGTCAGCGCCACCTCCGCCTCCAGGCGCGCCAGCGGCGACCCGACGCAGTAGTGGACGCCGTGGCCGAACGCCAGATGGTCCTTGTCGGCGCGGTCCAGGTCCCACACGTCCGGGGCGGCGTGGACGGCGGGGTCGCGGCCGTGCGCCCCGAAGCCCAGGACGATGGACTCTCCGGCGGCGATCACCCCGCCGCCGGGGAGGGCGATGTCCTCCACGGCGTAGCGCATCGGCAGGAACACGATCGGCGGATCGTGCCGCAGGGTCTCCTCCACCGCGTCGGCCCAGCGCGCCGGATAGGCCGGCACCTTCGCCAGCGCCTCCGGGTGGGTCAGCAGGTTGACGGTGAGGCAGTCGATCAGCGACACCGCCGTCTCGCTCCCCGCGCCCACGAGCAGCAGCAACCTCGCCACCAGCTCGTGCTCGGCGAGCCGCGCGCCGTCCTCGTCGTGGATCGCCAGGAGCCGCGTGGTGAGGTCCTCGCCGGGGTTCTCGCGCTTGTGGGCGGCCGGCTCGGCCATCGCGCCCACCATCGCCTCGGTGTTGGCGGCGGCCTCCCCGGGCGCCAGGGACGTGTCCATGACCGCCTCCATCACCTCCGCGATGACCGCCCGGCGCTCGGCCGGGACGCCCATCAGGTCGCAGATGACGTAACTGGGGATGCGGTAGCCGAAGCGGGCCCGCAGGTCGACCACCGCGCCGGGCGGCTCGGCCTCCAGCTCGTCCAGCAGCGCGTCCACGATGGACGGCACCGCCGGGCGCAGGGCCTCGATGCCCCGGACGGTGAAGACGCGCGCCACCAGCTTGCGCAGCCGCGTGTGGTCGCGCCGTAGGAGTTGAACATCGACGGCGCCGTCCACGGGTACATCCAGGCCGGCTGGGCGGCGGCGTCGAAACCCGGCAGGTGGCGGCGCGGATCACGGCTCACGCGCGGATCGGCGGTCAGCGCGCGCACCAGCGCGCCGTCGGTCACCGCCCAGGCGGTGACGCCGTCGCGCAACGCCACGCGCGCGGCGTCCTGGCGGCGTAACGCGGCGATCTGCGCGAACAGGCGGGTCCCGGTGGAGTCGAGGGGAACCGGCGGGGCGGGCATGAGGCCTCCTCGGTGACAGGTAGCGGGTGACGGGGCGTGGGCGGATGATCACTCCAGCATCCCCGCCGCGACGGCCGCGGGCAACCGCCGTAAGACCCGGTAAGGCGACCTGAAGCGAACCGTAAGCGGCACCCGGCAGAGTTCTCCCTGTCAGCGAGACGGAAACGAAAAACGGGAGACACCGACATGCGCAAGCTCATCAACTCCACCTACATCACCCTCGACGGCGTCATCGAGAACCCCATGTGGACCGCCCCCTACTTCGACGCCGAGGCCGCCGCGCTCGCCGCCGCGCAGACCGAGACCGCCGACGCGATGCTGATGGGCCGGGCCACCTACGACGGCATGTCCGTCGCCTGGCCCGCCATGGACGAGAGCGACCCCACCACCGGCGCCGCCTACTTCAACAACGTGAAGAAGTACGTCGCCTCCACCACCCTCACCGACCCGTCCTGGAACAACACCGAGGTCCTCCAGGGCGAGCTGACCGAGGCGGTGGCGAAGCTGAAGGCCGCCGAGGGCGGCGACATCATCCAGTACGGCTTCGGCTCGGTCACCCAGCAGCTCATCGCCGCCGGCCTGGTCGACGTGGTGCGCTTCTGGATCCACCCGGTCATCGAGGGCACCGGCAACTTCAGCCCCGCGCTGAAGGACGTCAAGGGCGGCTTCGACCTGATCGACACGAAGGTCTTCGGCAACGGCGTCATCATCGCCGACTACCGCCCCAAGGCCGCCTGAGCCAACGTCAGATGAGGGCCCGGACCCGTTCCGGGCCCATCGTCGCGCCCTCGGCCAGCAGCTCGCCGACCCGCTCGGCGCCCAGCGCGCCGGTCACCCGCGCGGTGGCCAGCTCGATCCCGGGCCGCTCCGCCGGGGACGCCACCACGCCCGAGGCGGCCCGCCCGGCCGCCGCCGCGCCGAGCAGCCGCGCGGCGAGCTCGGGTGAGTCCACCAGCGAGGCCAGGCCCTCCAGCGCGCCCATCGTGTCCTGCCCGGCGCCGATCTCCAGCGCGGCGTCGAAGGCGTCCCGGTGCAGCGCCAGCGCGCCCGCCCGGTCGCCGCGCTCACCCGCGGCGTACCCGAGCTCCACCAGCACCATCGGCAGGTACAGGGACGGGACGCCGTCGACGCGCCCGCCCTCGGCCAGCCGCCCCAGCCGCGCCTCGGCGGCGTCGAGGTCCCCGCCGCGCCGCTCGGCGAAGCCCAGGGACAGCTCGGCGAACACCGCCGCCGCCGGCGAACCGTGCTCGCGGGCCATCGCCAGCGCCCGCCCGCCGAGCTCGCGGGCCCGGTCCTGGTCGCCGCTCTGGGTGGCCAGCCACGCCAGCCACGACAGCTTCCCGCCCACGTCCGGCCACAGCGACAGCTCCTCGGCCAGCCGCAGGCCCTCCTCGTGGACGGCGATCGCGCGCGGATAGTCGCCGCCCAGGTCGGCCAGCGCGGCCAGCCACTCGCCCGCCTGGAGGCGTCCCCAGGCGTCGCCCTCGGCGGTGAACAGCCGCTCGGCGCGCGTGGCCACCGCCTCCATCTCGGGCAGGTTCCCCTCGGCGTGGGCGAGCATCGCGCGCGTGCTCAGCACCGCCGCCTCGGTCCAGTCCCCGTCGGGCTCGGCGGGCAGCAGCTCGGTGGCCAGGGCGACGTTCCCGGCGTCGAGGACCGCGCGGGCGGCGAACCAGGCCGCGCGCCCGTTCGGCGCGCCCGCCACGGCCGCGCGGGCGGCACCGGCGTCCAGCGGCTCGCCCTGGAGCAGCGCGAAACCCAGCCGCCAGGGCGCCGCGAGCTCCTCGTCGCGCGGTGAGCCGGTCACCGCGAGGCGGCGGCGGGCCTCGCTGAGGCGGCCGCGCAGGAACCAGTACCAGGACAGCGCCAGCGCCGGGCGCAGTCCCTCGCGGTCGAGGGCGGCGCGCAGGTTCTCCGCCTCGGCGTCCAGCCGCGCCAGCCACGCGCGCTGCTCCGGGCCGCGCAGCCCGGCGTCGGCGCGCTCGGCGAGGGCGCTGTAGTAGGCGGCGTGCCGCGCGGCGGCGGTGGCGTCGGTGAGGCGTTCGGCGCCGAAGGCGGCCACCGACTCCAGCAGGCGGTAGCGGGGCCCGGCGGGGGTCTCGTCGAGCACGACCAGGGACCGGTCGACGAGCCGGTCGAGGACGTCGAGGCCGCTCGCGCAGATCTCCTCGGCGGCGTCGAGGTCGCAGCCGCCGCCGAAGACCGAGAGGGTGGCCAGGACCCGCCGCTCCTCCTCGTCGAGGAGGTCCCAGCTCCAGCCGATCAGCTCGGCGAGGGTGCGCTGCCGGTCGGGCAGGTCGCGCTGGCGGGTGGTGAGCAGCGTGAAGCGGTCGTCGAGGCGGTCCACGACGCCCTTGAGCCCCAGTGCCCGGACGCGTGTGGCGGCCAGCTCCAGCGCCAGCGGCAGCCCGTCGAGGCGGCGGACGAGCCGCGCCACCAGCGGGGCGGTGGACGCGTCCAGCAGGAACCCGCGCTGGCGGGCGGCGGCGCGCACGGCGAACAGCCGCGCGGCGGGGGAGCGGTGCACCGCGTCGGCGTCGTCGAGGGCGGGCAGGGCCAGCGGCGGGACCTCCCACACCATCTCGCCGGTCACCCCGAGCGGCTCGCGGCTGGTGGCCAGCACCGTCAGGCCGGGGGCCTCCCGCAGCAGCCGCGCCACCAGCGCTGCGGCGGCGTCGATGACGTGCTCGCAGTTGTCCAGCACCAGCAGCGCCTCGCGGTGCCGCAGGACGGCGGTGAGCCGGTCGGCGGCGGCCACGCTCGCGCCGGTGACCTCGCGGGCGTCCAGCGCGGCCAGGACCCGCTCGGCGATCTCGCCCGAACCGGCCGGCAGCGGCGCCAGCTCCACCAGGTGCGCGCCGTCGGGGAAGTCCTGCTCGTGGGCGGTCTCGGTGGCCAGGCGCGTCTTGCCGACCCCGCCGGGACCGACCAGCGTCACCAGGCGCGCTTTCGGCAGCAGCCCGCGCAGCTCGGTGAGCGCCTCGGCGCGGCCGACGAGGTCGTCCATGCGCGCCGGGAGGGAGTTGCGGATCAGCGCGGCCTTCGGCGGCGCCGACAGCCCGGCGTCCTGGTCGAGGATCCGCTTGTACAGCGCGGCCAGCTCCGGGCCCGGGTCCAGGCCCAGCTCCTCGGCGAGGCGCTCGCGCAGATCGGCGTAGCTGTCCAGGGCCTCGGTCTGCCGCCCGGAGGCGTACAGCGCCCGCAGGTGCAGCGCGCGCAGCCCCTCCCGCAGCGGATGCCGCTCGACGAGCCCGGCGAGTTCGGCGGCGACCAGGTCGTGCTCGCCGCGCGCCAGCCGCGCCTCGGCCAGCCGCTCGTGGACCACGAGCCGCTGCTCGGCCAGCCGCATCGTCTCGGCGCGCGCGAAGTCCTCGTCGGCGACGTCGGCGTAGGCCTCGCCGCGCCACAGCGACAGGGCCTCGGCGAGGCGCCCGGCGTCAGTGGAGCCGGCCAGCACGCCGAAGCGGTCGGCGTCGACGTCCCCGGCGCGCAGGACGTACCCGGGCGGGCGGGACTCGACGAGGTCGCGCGCGCCGGGCTCGGCGTCATTGAGGGCCTTGCGCAGCTGCGAGACGCGCACCTGGAGCGCGCCGAGCGGGTTCGCCGGGGCGTCGGCGCCCCACAGGTCCTCCACCAGCCGGTCGGCCGACACGACCCGGTTGCGGCTCGCCAGCAGGATCGACAGCAGTAGGCGGACCTTCGTCCCGGGCACCGTGACGGGCTCGCCGTCGTCGGTGGTGACGGCGAGCGGGCCGAGGATCCCGAAGCGCACGGGCCGATACTAGTAAGCGGGCCTGAAGCCGACCGTAAGCGGCCGGGCGCACGGTGGGGGCATGGAGATCTACTTCGAAGAACACGGACCCCGGACCGGCCGCCCGCTCGTCCTCCTGCCCGGCGCCCTCTCCGGCGTCGCCACCTCGTTCGGCGAGCTCCTGCCGCTGCTGGCCGCCCGCCGCCACGTCATCGCCGTGGAGTTCCAGGGCCACGGCCGCACCCCCGACATCGACCGTCCCTTCACCATCGAGCACTTCGCCGCCGACGTCGTGGAGCTGCTGGACCGCCTCGGCGTCGAACGCGCCGACGTGCTCGGCTGGAGCATGGGCGCCTCGGTGGGCCTGCGGCTGGGCACCGATCACGCCGGGCGCGTCGGGCGGCTCGTGCTCGCCTCGGCCGGCTTCGAGCCGAGCGGCGCGTATCCGGGGCTGCTGGAGGGCATCCAGGATCTGCGGCCGGAGCATTTGCACGGCTCGGAGTTCCACGAGGAGTACCTGCGCACGGCTCCCGACCCGGGCGGCTTCGCGCGGCTGGTGGAGAAGATGAAGGTCCTCGACGCCGATCTGCCGGAGTGGACGCGGGAGAGCGTGCGGGCGCTGGCCGCGCCGGTCCTGCTGGTCCTCGGCGACGCCGACATCGTGCGTCCCGAGCACATCGTGGAGATGTTCCGGCTGGTCGGTGGCGGCGTGCCCGGCGACATCGAGGGGCTGCCCGCCAGCCGCCTGGCGATCCTGCCGGGCACCACGCACGTCGGCGTGCCGTCGCGGGCGGCGTGGCTGGCGCCGATGGTGGAGGAGTTCCTGGGCGCGGGGGAGGACGACGGGACCGGCGCTCAGCCCACGCGCCGCTCCACGTAGCGCTCCACGCCGTCCATCAGGCGCCGCAGCCCGAAGTCGAGGTCCATCTGGATCGCGGCGGTGCCGTACGCCTGCTCCGGGGCGGCCATGGTGATGCCGTGCAGGACGGGGAAGCGCGCCGAGTCCACGATCCGGCGCATCTGCTCGGCGAACTCCGGGGCGGTGGCGTCGCGGGTGCCGGTGAGGTCGAGCACGAGCCCGGCCTGCCCGCGCACCGAGGCCAGGACGTAGAGGCCCAGCGCCATCACGTCGCCGCCGGACAGGCCGCTGCGGGCGATGGCGGCCAGGGCCGCCTCGAACCAGGCGAGCTGGTTGGGGCCCAGTGGCGGGTTGGCGGTGGGGACCTTCAGTGACCACGGGTGCAGCCGGTACAGCTCCCACGTGGCGGCCGCCCAGCGCTCCAGGGAGACCCGCCAGTCCTCGCCCTCCGCGGGCACCGGCGGCGGGGGAGTGGCCGCGTCCAGCATCAGCTCGATGAGCTGCTCCTTGCCGGGCACGTAGTTGTAGATGGACATGGTCGTGTAGCCGAGGAGCTTGGCGACCTTCTGCATGGACAGGGCGGCGATGCCCTCGGCGTCGGCGATCTCCAGGGCGGCGCGGGTGATCGCCTCGACGCTCAGGCCGGGCCGGGGACCGCGGGTGCCGCGGGGCGCCTCGATCCCCCACAGGAGATCGACGGTCCGGGCGAGGTCGCTCTTGCCTGGGGCTTCGCTGTCGTCGGGCATGGATCACCAATCTCTGCGGGCGGGGGACTTCATCGTAGAACTCTGTATGGCGTACATTTATTGATGTACCTCATACAGAGTTTTCTCTTTCGGAGGCCACCACCCCATGACCAGCGTCGACACCCGGCCCGAAGCCGGTAACAAGACCCGCACGCCGCTCCTGCGAAGGCCCTGGATCGGGCCGCTGATGCTCATCGCCGCGGCCTTCATGGCCTACTCGGTGCCGCGGTACCTGACCCTGGACCCCGCGCGCACCAACGTCCCGGCGCCCGAGGGCTTCCCGCAGCACTACTGGCTGCTGTCCGCCCACGTCGTGTTCGGCACGGTCGCCATGACCACCGCCTGCTTCCAGATCTGGCCGGCATTCCGCAACCGGTACCCCAGGGCGCACCGGATCATGGGCCGCCTCTACGTCCTGGCCGGCGTCGTGCCCGGCGCGCTGCTCGCCGTCACCGTCGGCGCCGTCAGCCCCTTCGGGCCGGTCGTGCGGGTGGCCAACGTCCTCATGGGCCTGATCTGGCTCGCCGTCACCATCGCCGGATTCCGCGCCGCCCGCGCCCGCCGCCTCGGCGACCACCGGCGCTGGATGATCCGCGGCTTCGCGCTCACCTTCGCCATCATCACCACCCGCTTCCTCGGCGTGGTCGCCGCGATCGCCCTGTACTCGGGAGACGAGGACCTGGCCACCGCGTCCCTGAGTGACGTGCGCGTCCAGACCTTCACCGCGATCGGCGTGTGGGTGGGCTTCACCCTCCACCTCGCGCTCGCGCAGCTGTGGCTCGACCGCCGCAACCGCCGCCGCGCGCGCTGAACCGCCGCGGGCCGCGGACTTTCGTCCCCGGCCCGCCACCGCCCCTTCGCGCTACTGTCGGCGCATGACCGGCGACCGCGTGCTCATCGACGGCGACCGCGTGCGGCGGCCCGCCGGCTGGTGGACCCCCACCGTCCACGACTTCCTGCGCCACCTCCACGACGTCGGCTTCGACCGCGTCCCCCGCCCCCTCGACTTAGCGGACGGCTGGGAGACCCTCGCGCTCATCCCCGGCGACTCCGGCGCCGAGGGCTGGGGCCGGGTGATCTCCGACGACGGCCTGCGCGCCTTCGCCGCGCTCCTGCGCGACTTCCACGAGGCCGCGCGCGGCTACCGCCCGCCCCCCGGCGCCGCGTGGGCCCTCGACTACGGACCCGGCGACGTCATCTGCCACGGCGACTTCGGCCCGTGGAACGCCGTATGGCACGGCGACGAACCCGTCGGCCTCGTCGACTTCGACTTCGCCGGACCCGGCGACCGCCTCCTCGACATCGCCTACGCCCTGGAGTTCACCGCGCCCTTCCGCTCCGACGACGAGGCCATGACCCACCTGCGCCACCCCGTCCCACCCGACCGGCCCCGCCGCATCGAGCTCTTCGCCGAGGCCTACGGCATGGCCTCCACCGCCGGGCTCGTCGACGCGGTGATCGCCCGCCAGCGGCTGACCATCACCCACGTCCGCCAGCTCGCCCGCCGCGGGCTGCGCCCCCAGCGCGACTGGGTCGAGGAGGGCTACCTCGCCGAACTGGAGCAGCGGGCGGTGTGGTCGGAGCGGCACCGGGTGCTGCTGGACGCCTGAGCCTCACACCACCGTCCACCCCGCCGCCGCCTCCCGGCGCGCCCAGTAGCCGGCGAACCGCCCGCCGGACGCCAGCAGCTCCGCCAGCGACCCCGACTCCACCACGCGGCCCTCCTCCAGGAACACGATCCGGTCGGCGCGCGCGATGGTGCTCAGCCGGTGCGCCACGATCACCGTCGCCCGGCCGTCGCGGCGGGCGTCGAGCGCGCCGATGATCGCGGCCTCGTTGGCGTTGTCCAGGGCGGCCGTGGCCTCGTCGAGCAGCAGCAGCGGCGCGTCCTTGAGCAGCGCGCGGGCGATGCTGACGCGCTGGCGCTCGCCACCCGACAGGGCCGCGCCCCGGTCGCCGACGCGGGTCTCCCAGCCGCCGGGGAGGCGCTCGACGAGCTCGTCGAGACGGGCGGTGGACGCCGCGGCGGCGATCTCGCCGTCGGTGGCGCCGGGACGGCCGAGGGCGATGTTGGCGCGCAGGGTCGCGTCGAACAGGTACACGTCCTGGAACACGATCCCCAGGCGTCCCATGTGGACGGCCGGGTCGAGTGCGGTGACGTCGTGCCCGCCGACCAGGACGGTGCCCGCCGAGGCCTCGTGGAAGCGCGCGATCAGCGACAGCAGCGTCGTCTTGCCCGCGCCGGAGGGCCCGACGATCGCGGTGGTCGTGCCGCGCTCGACGGTCAGCGACACCCCCGACAGCACCGGGCGGCCGGGCTCGTGTGCGAAGTGGACGTCGCGCAGCTCCACCGCCGGGGCGCCGGTCAGGGGCTCGCGGTCGTCGCCGGTGAGCACCGGCGCGTTCAGCAGCTCCCGCACCCGCGCGAGGGTGCCGCGCAGGGCCTGGAGGGCGGGCGAGAGGTCGGCGAGGGTGGTGAAGGGCTCGATGAAGCGGACGCCGACGATCAGCAGCGCCACCACCGTCGCCGCCGACCCGGCCGAGGCCACCGCCGTCACCGCCAGCGCGATGAGCACTCCCTGCGCGGCCAGCCCGAACAGCAGGTGCCCCGGCAGCCCGAACCCGACCAGCCGCAGCACGGCCCGCCGCTGCCGGTCCAGGGCCCGCCCGACGGCCGTACCGTCGGTCCCGGCGCGCCCGGCCGCGCGCAGCGCCGCCTGCGCGCGGGCCAGCTCGACGATGCGCGTCCCGGCCTCGCCCGAGGCGGCGGCATAGGCGTCGTCGGCGGCGCGGACGCAGCGCATGCTCGCCCACAGCGCGCCCAGCAGCACCGGCACCGCCGCGAGCGCGACGAGCCCGAGGGCGGGCGAGAAGGCCAGCAGTCCCAGGCCGATCAGCAGCGGCATGGCCAGCGCGTTGACCGCGGGCGTGACCAGGTGCGTGATCGACTGGCACAGCTCGCGTCCCGAGGAGGTCAGCGCGCGCTGCCCCTCGGCCTTGCGTTCGGTGGTGAACCAGCCCAGGGGGACGCGCTGGAGGCGGTCCAGCAGGCGCGTCTCCAGCCCGTTGAGGAGGCCGAAGCCGATGGCGAAACCGGTGTGGGCCACGGCGTATTCGACGGCCCAGCCGCACACGACGGCCGCGGCGAACAGCGCGGTCCAGCCCCACGCGCCGGTCCCGTCGAACAGCGCGGTCAGCAGCGGCACCAGCGTCAGGACGGCGGTGGCGCGCAGCATCGCGCCCAGCACCGCCGGGACCAGGTAGCGGACGAGCAGACGGCGGTCGATCACGCGTGGGCTCCCTCGGGTCGGGCCGCGTGCCACAGCTCGCGGTACAGGCCGGGTGCGGCCAGCAGTTCGGTGTGCGTCCCGCGCTGCGCGACGCGCCCGCCGTCCATGACGACGATCGCGTCGGCGCCGGTCACGGTGTGCAGGCGGTGGGCGATGACGAGGACGGTGCGCCCGGCCACCAGCCGCGCCAGCGCCCGCTGCACCTCGTGCTCGGACTCCGGATCGGCGTGCGCGGTGGCCTCGTCGAGGATCAGCACGGCCGGGTCGGCCAGCAGCGCGCGGGCGATGGTGACGCGCTGCGCCTCACCGCCCGACAGGCGCGCGGGGGAGTCGTAGCCGCCGGGCAGGCTCACGACGCGCTCGTGGATCCCGGCGGCCCGCGCGGCCTCCTCGATCTGGGCGCGCGTGGCGTCCGGGCGGGCCAGGGCGATGTTCTCGGCGATGGTGCCCTCGATGAGCGCGACGTCCTGGAACACGAAGCCGACCGTGCGGTACAGCCCGGCGGCGCTCAGCTCGCGCAGGTCGACACCGCCGACGGTGACGCGCCCGGCGCGCGGGTCGTGGAAGCGCGCCAGCAGCGAGGCCAGCGTGGACTTGCCCGCCCCGGAGGGCCCGACCAGCGCTGTCACCGTGCCCGGCGCCAGCTCCAGGTCGACGCCGGAGACCACGTCGCCGCGCCCGTCGTAGCCGAAGGACACGTCCTCGAAGCGGACGGTGTGGCGCTCGCCGGTGAGTGCGCGGGGCGTTTCGGGTTCGGCGATCTCGGGTTCGGTGAGCAGCAGCCCGATGCGGCGGGCGGCGTCGCGGGCCTCGCGGAGGGCGCCGAGTCCGTACCCGGCGGCCAGGAGGCGCCCGCCGAAGGTCACGCCGAGCAGCAGGAACGGCAAGAGTGCGGGGGCGTCCATGAGCCCGGCGGAGACCAGGGCGCCACCGGCGGCCAGGATCAGCAGCAGCGAGGTCATCGGCCGGGTCACCAGGTCCACCACGGCCTTGCGGCCGGACAGCGGGCGCTGCCAGCCGTCCAGGAAGCGGGCGCGTTCGGCGAGGGTGGCGCCGAATCCGCGGCCGGGCCCGGCGTCGTAGGCGCGGGCCACGGCCAGGCCCTCCAGGTGCGACACGGCCTCCCCTGCGACGCGTTCCTCCCAGGTCGTGAAGCGCGACAGCGCGCCGGTGGAGGCGGCGACCATGCGGGCGGTGAGGATCGCGAACAGCAGCAGCGGGATCAGCATGACCGCGGCGAGCCCGGCGTGGACGGTGAAGAGGTAGCCGAGCACCACCAGCGGCGCCACGAGCGCGGCGACCACGTCCAGGACGGCGTGGGTGACCAGGTAGTGGAGGCCCTGCGCGTCGTCCTCGACGGCCTTCTTGACGCGCCCGGCGCCCTTGCCGGTGAACCAGCCCAGGGGCAGGCGGGAGAGTTTGCCGATGACGTCGCGGCGCACCCGGTGGCCGAAGGCGGCGTCGACGGCGTGCATGCCCAGGACCAGCAGTCCGGACAGCAGCGCGCCGGATCCCATGAGGACCAGCGCGAGGACGCCGAGCCCGGCCAGGCCGGTGCCGCCGTCGAGGAGGCGCCGGCCGAGTTCGGCCAGCAGCAGGTACGGGGACAGTTCGAGGAGGGTGACCACGACCTGGAGGAGCCCGGCGAAGATGAAGGCGGGCTTGAGCGGGGCGAGCAGGCGCGCTCCGGCGCCGCTGCGCCAGCTGCCCTTCGTGGCGGCCGGTGGCGGCGCCTCGGTCTCGCGGTCGGTGCCCATGGCCTTCCCGCGCGTCCAGTACGCGCGCCCGTGCACCGCGCCCTTGGGGAAGCCGAGGTCGCGCAGGCGGGCGCGGACGCCCTTGCACATCGCGGCCTCGCCGGTGACCCACGCGTACCAGTCGGAGCGGTCGGCGTCCCCGACGGCCGTCTCGGCGCGGCTCACCCAGCGCACGCTCGCGCCGGGGTGCGCGGTGACGGGGATGTCGCGGTCGCGTTCGTCGCCGATTTCGAGGATGACCTCGGCGGTGGCGGTCTCGGGGATCCTCGCCAGGATCGCGTTGATGCCGGGCAGCGAGGCGGCGTCGCCGATGAGCAGGTAGCCGGCCGGGGCGGGCTCGGGGACGGTGAAGTGCGTCGACGCCCACCGCGTCACCGCCAGCCGCTGCCCCGGTGCGGCGTGCCGCGCCCAGGCCGAGGCGGGGCCGGAGGGCTCGTGCAGCAGGAACTCCATGGCCACCGTGCCGCGTTCGGCGTCGGCGTCCACAATGGTGTAGCCGCGCATGTGCTCCCGGCCGGGCCGGTCCGGGTCCGGCGCTCACAGCCGCACCCACGCGGCGGGCTCGAAGGGCTCGCCGGTGAACAGCTCGGGCGCGTCGAAGGTGATGCGCCGGTAGTGCGGCGTGAGGTCCTCGACGGCCGCGACGGTGACGGTGTGCTCCACGGCTCCGTACACCCTGGCCATGGCGCCCGCGTATCCCCGCGCCATCAGGCGCTCCTCTCGATGCCGGTCGTCGTTGGTGGAGTGATCGCCGCGCCGGGCGGCAGGAGCGCGACCAGGCCGGTGGCCGTCGCGGTGATCAGCAGCAGGAAGTAGTCGCCGGGGGTGTGCTCCGGCAGGCCCGCGACGGCCTCGCGCACCAGCGGCGAGGCGGCCATCGCCTCGAACGCGGCCCGGGCGGCGTCGGCGTCCACACGGGAGCGTTCCTCCTCGGCGATGACCGCGCCGAGCGCGACCGTGGCGACCCCCGAGCTCAGCGCGGTCGCCGCGGCGGGCGAGTACCCCCGCCGTCCCAGCGCGCGGATCTGCGCCTCCAGCAACCGCACGCCCGACGGGCCGCGCGGGAACAGGCGCTGCAAGTAGGCGGCCGAACCCGGTCGCGCGAGGGTGAACTCGCGCAGGCTCACACCGAAGGCGACCAGCTGCGCGGCGGCGTCGTCCCCGGCCGCGTCGGGCAGGTCCAGGTCGGCGAAGACGGCCTCCCCGACGAGCGTCTCCAGCTCGGCGCGCCCGGTGACGTGCCGGTAGATCGCGGCGGTGGTCACCCCGAGCGCGTCGGCGACGGCCTGGACGGTGAGATCGGACAGTCCCATGCCGACACCGGCGGCGATGACGTCGGCGAGGGTGAAGCTGGGGGCGCGACCGCCGGACTTCATAGGTAAGCCTCTCCTTAGTTACGGCGCATAACTTAGAGGAGGGACCGGGGGAGCGCAAGCGGGGGGAGTCTTGACACAACCCTCACGTCGTCCTCACCCCGTCCGTACATGCCCGGCCTAGCGTCGTGGCCATGGCCGAGAACGCGAGCGGGTACGCGGACTGGATCGCCGACTTCACCACCGCGCGGGAGCGCCGTGCCGCCCGCGGCGATCCCGACTGGACCCGGGGCGCCCGGCTGCCCGGGGCCCTGATCCGCAGCATCCAGCGCTTCCAGGTCGGTGAAAGCGGCGACGGCGCCCAACTCAAGGCCAAGGCCCGGCGCGCCGGGGATCCCGGCTACGCCGAGGCGGTCGGGCTCTTCGTCGCCGAGGAGCAGAACCACGCCCGGATGCTGGCCCTGCTGCTCGCGGCGGCCGGGACCGGCACGATCACCGGGCACTGGAGCGACGCGGTGTTCGTGCGGCTGCGCCGGTTTCTCGGGCTCCGCCTGGAACTCCTCGTCCTGATGGTCGCCGAGGTGGTGGCCCTGCGCTACTACCGGGCCCTGCGCGACGGCTGTGGCGACACGCTGGCCTCGGAGGTGGCCGGGCGCATCCTGGCGGATGAGGAACGCCACGTCCCCTTCCACTGCCGCCGCCTGCGCGAAGGCTTCGCCGGGCTGTCCCCTGTGGCCCGCCGCGCGGTGACATCCGGCTGGCGCGGGCTCCTCGCGGGAGCGGCGCTGGTCGTGGCCTTCGACCACGGCCCCGCCCTGCGCGCCCTCGGCGTCGGCCGCGCCGCGTTCGTCCGGGACCTGCTGCGCCTCTCGGCTCCCCTGGCGCGGGAGATCGGGGGATTCGCTCCCACCGTCCCCGGGACCGCGTGAGACCACCCGGGCCGCGCCGACCCCGCCCAGCGCGAAAAGGGGCGGCCCGTCACCGGACCGCCCCTCTCACCTCCGCCTACACCAGCGCGTAGGCCCGGATGATCGTCTGCACGGTCCGGTTACCCGACCCGTCCCAGACCTCCACCCGCAGGGACACGTACCCGTTGGTCGCCGACAGGCGCGGGTGCTCGTACTCCACCTCGTGGACGCCGTCGCGCCCGCGGTCCACGTCGGCCGCGCGCCAGGTCGCGCCGTCGTCGTAGGACACCGACACCTTCGCCCCGGTGATGCGCGAGGACCCGGTGTAGCCGGCGGGACGGAACGTGCGCAGATCGAACTCCATGCCGCGGCCCGCGCGGGCCTGGTTGAGCAGGTTCAGCGGCAGGTCGTAGCCGGTCAGGATGACCGGCAGGACGCCGCACTTCTGCTCCGGCGCGAACTTCCCGCACTCCTCGCCCTCCACGCCGGTGGGCGCCGTCGAGCGGAACGACCAGGCGGTGCTCACCTTCGTGCCGTAGGTCGCGCCGGGGCTGGTGGCCCGGTCGGTGGTGTACTCCACGCGGTAGTCGGCGGTGCCGGGGACGAGGAAGTCGCCCGTGCCGACCTGGACGCCGTCGCGGAACAGCTTCGCCGAGGCCGCCGACACCCCGTAGTCACCGGCGTGGCCGGGATCGGAGTCGCCGTAGGGGGTGATCCCGAAGGCCCACGCCTTGTCGGTGCGGCAGAACCCGCACGGCACGTCCACCGCGCCCGGGTGCAGCGGCGCGCCGAACCACGACTCGTCGTCGCGTTCGCGCTCGCGGTAGGTCTTGAGCGCGCCGGTCATCCGCAGCCACGGCTCACCCGCGCGGACCTCGTGCCGGTACTTCATGCCGGGCGCGTACACGTACTCCGAACGCACCGACGGCGACAGGACGTAGGGCAGCGAACGGTAGGCCGTGGTCTGCCACGCCTGCCACGAGTACATCGTCTCGCTGTCCAGGCGGTAGGCGCCGTCGGCGTGGTAGGCGGCGCGGACCTCGGCGAACTTGCGCGCCGGGGCGGTGAATGTGGGATCCGACGGCATGGCCTTGCCGCGCCACCCGGCCGGGACCAGGTAGGTGTAGCGGCTCTCCTTGCGCATCGACACGTCCACGGTGGTCTTGCGCGAGGCGACACGCGCCAGCAGCCGCTGCCCCTGCTCGAACGGGACGGCCATGGCGGGCAGGTCGCCACCGGTGTAGATGTAGGTCTTGCCGGGAGTGGCGCGGGTGAACAGGACCGCCGCCGCGCCCGCCGCCGCCGCGCGGCGCGCGTACGCGCCGACGAAACCGGCGTCGCTGCGGATGATCGCGAGCTTGCCCTTCACGTCCACCTTGGCGAAGTCGGCGTCCTCACCGGCGCCGGTGTCCACCGCCCGCAGCGACAGCTTCGCGTCGCGGCGCGGCCCGAGGGACGGGACCAGCACGTCGAGGCGCTCGCCGCCGACGGATGCGGTCAGCACCGGGTCGGCGTAACCCGCGTCGTGGCTGAGCTGGACGGCGCCGTCGGCGGCGGTGCCCGGCCCGCGCAGGACGCCCTGCGCGGCCTCGGTGTCACCGACCGGCCCCATCGTGCCCACCGCGACCTGGGCGCCGTCGCCGCGGACGCGCGTCAGCGACGTCGACACCCACGTGCGCACCAGGTCGCGCCCGGTGCCCGAGACACCGGCCTTGAGCGGCACGGCCGCGCGGGCGTCCACGGTCAGCGACAGCGGCCCGCCGACGGTGATCTCGGCCGCCGAGTAGAAGTCGGCGGCCACATCGGAACCGGCCGCCCAGTCGGTGGTGTTCAGCACCGCCTGCACCGTGTACCGGCCCTTGGGGACGGTCGTGGTGTAGGTGTCGCTGCCGGTGCCCACACCGGCCATGCCGCTGCGGTAGACCCACTCGCCGGAGTCCACGTTGAACAGCTGCACGGTCATGTTGAACGGGGAGGCGCCCAGCCGGTCCACGCCCTTGATCGCGACGGGGACCTCCGGCAGCTTGCGGACGTAACCGACCGCCGTGGTCAGGGCGACGCCGGACGCGGTGGCGCTCAGGTAGCCGGAGTGCTCGCCGAACTCGCCGAGCATCGGGTCGACGGTCACCGTGACCGACGCCGAACCCTTGGCGGGGACGGTGAGCGTGGACGCCGAGAGCGCGGCCTCGCCGTCGGCGGGCGCGGTGCCGCGGCCGAGGTCCATCGCCAGCGACAGCGTCACGTCGGAGGCGCCGAGGTTGGTGTAGGCGACCTCGCGGGTCTGCTTGGGCGCGCCGCCCTCGACGGGGCTGACGGTGCCGAAGTCGGCCTTGGCGGAGGCGAAGACGGTCGCGGTGCCGCCGTTGGCCAGGTCCACCCGGCCCGAACCCTGCTGGTAGGCGGTGTAGCCGGGCAGGTTCTTCGCGGTGCTGACCAGGGCGTCCTTCAGCTGCGCTGGGGTGAAGTCGGGGTGGATCTGCTTCATGATCACCGCCGCGCCGGCCACGTGCGGGGTGGCCATGGAGGTGCCGTTGGCGGAGGTGTACAGGTCGTCGACGGGCGTGCCCATCGTCGTCCCGGTGGCGCGGGCGGCGATGATGCCGACGCCCGGCGCGGTGATCTCCGGCTTCAGTCCGTTGTCGCCGACGCGGGGACCGCGCCCGGAGAAGTTCGCCAGGGTGTCGGTCTTGCTGACCGCGCCGACGGTCAGCGCGCTGTCGGCGGTGCCGGGCGAGCCGATCGTGGGACTGGCCGGGCCGGAGTTCCCGGCCGCGATCACGAACAGCGAGCCGTACTGGGCGCTCAGCTCGTCGACCGCGTCGGACAGGATGTCGTCGGGGGTGTCGGTGTCGCCGCCGAGGCTCATCGACACCACCGACGCGCCCGACTGGGCCGCCCAGGCCATGCCGTTCAGGATCCACGACGCCTGCCCGGAGCCGCCGTTGTCGAGGACCTTGCCGACCATCAGGGACGCGCCGGGCGCGACGCCCTTGCGCCTGCCCTGCGAGCCAGCGCCGGATCCGGCGATCGTGGCGGCCACGTGGGTGCCGTGCCCGTGCCCGTCGCGGACCTCCTCGCCCGGCACGAAGCTGCGCGAGTCGGCCACGCGGCCGGCCAGGTCGGGGTGGCCGAGGTCGGCGCCGGTGTCCAGCACGGCGACCTTGACGCCCGTCCCGTCGTGACCGGCGGCCCACGCCCCGGGCGCGCCGATCTGCGGGACGCTGTCCTCAAGGGCGATCCGGACGCGCGCGTCCAGCCAGACCTTTTCGATCCGGTTGGCCGCGAGGGTCCTCTGCGCTCCGCCACCGCCGAGGGCGGCGAAGAAGTCGGCGGCGGCGTTCTTGTCGACGCCGACCCCGGTGGCGTGCAGCGCCGGGATCGCCGCCGCCGAGGCCGTGGCGGGCAGCGCGGGCTCCGCCGCCAGGGTGGCGGCGCCACCGGCGTACTCCACGATGACCGGCAGCGTGGACCGCGAGGCGTCGTCGTAGCCGGAGGCGGCCAGCACGGTCACGTTGAACAGTTCTCTGTCGAGCAGCCCCGACGCCACGGCGGGCAGCGCGGCCGCGGGGTACACGTAGACGTCGCCGTCGGGGGCCGTGCGGGTCTGGAAGGAACCGGAACCCGAGCGGGCCGCCGCCGAGACGGAGGTGCGGCCGTCGAGAGTGGACACCGTCACGGTGTCGCCGGTGATGAGCGTGACGGTCGTGGCCAGTGGAGTGGGGACGGTGGCCGGGACGGGGGACGCCGGGTCGGCCGAGGCCGGTGGCGCGGACGCGAGTAAGGCGAACGCGGTGGCGGCCGCCACCGCGCCGGCGGTCAGCCGCGCGCGCCCTTTCGGTACGGAACGCATGAGCGTGTCCCTTCGTGCTCAGGGGATGTAGCGCAGATCCTCCCGAGACCCCCGGCGGTGATCAATGACTTGCGCTGGCCCACATGCGCCACTGGCGCATGTGGGTCACTCGCCCTTGGCGCGCGCCGGGATGTCGGTGCGGCGCATCCCGTCGGCCCGCCACGGTGCCGTCACCCAGCCCAGCTGGGCCGCCTGCCAGCCCAGCTGCATCCGCGTCGCCGCGCCCGCCAGGTCCATCAGCGCGCGCACCCGCCGCACCACCGTCCGCCGCGCCACGCCGAGCTGACGGCAGATCGCGTCATCGGTGAGCCCCGACAGCAGCAGCGTCAGCAGCCCGCGGTCCTCGATGGACAGCGCGCTCTCCCGCTCGGTGTCCAGCGGCAGCGCGCACATCCACAGCATCTCGAAATGCGCCGAGAGCGCCTCCAGCAGCGGCGAGCGGTGGATCAGCAGCGCGCCGCCGTTGCGGGCGGGCAGCTCGTGGTACAGCGGCACCATCCCGTACCGGCCGTCCACGATGGCGAACTTCGGGCCCACGTGGTCCAGGACCCGCGCCTGCTCACCGGCGGCAACGTACGCCCGCGCCCGCTCGAAACCGCCGTACATCTCCAGCCCCCGGCGGCAGTACACCGTCCGGTAGGCCACCCGCGAGGACAGCCGCTCGATCTGCGTCGGATTCGGCGGCGGGCCACCGGTGTACGGCGGCGCCTCACCGGCGTACGGGGGCGCGTCCACGATCACCACCTCCGCCCGCGCCGAGCTCTGGATCTGCGCCCACCGCCGCCCGACCGCCGGGCCCGGCATCAGCTCCATGAATTCCCCGACCGAGGCCCCCGGACGCTCCCGGAACGCCTCGGTGAGCGCGGCCAGCTCGGCCCGCGCCCGGTTCAGCTCCTCGTACCGGCGCAGCAGCAACGCCTCACCGGCGATGTCGGGGGGAGCCGCGACAACGATGTCATCCCCGCCGGGCGAGAACAGCCCCCGCTCGGTGAGGGCGTCGGCGACCTCGCGGGCGCGCTGCGGGCCGAGACCGGTCAGCTGGGCGAGATCGGCCACGGTGACGGCGCGACGCGGCGCGGCGGCCGCGTACATCCGCGCCTCGTCCGGGGTGAGTCCGAGGGCTTCGAGGGGCACCGGCTCAGTGTGCCGCAGAAACGATCACCGGTGAACCGGTTGAGCGCGCCCGGAAACGGGCGTCCACACAGGTCACAGTCCTCAGTGAGGTGGATCACATCGCCGGATCCGGTTACCGGAAGGTAGAACCGAGCGATGACGGATGCGCGGCCCGCAGCTCGGTGGGGGATCGACCGACGTGGACGGTCCCGGTGGACCCGCGGGCTCCTCCTCGCCGGTCTCGCCGAACTCTTCGCCCTGATGATCGCGATCCCCGGCATCGTCCCCAACGCCGGACCGCACCTCGGCAGCCTCGTCGAGACCTTCCGCCCCTGGCTCGGGCTCGCCGTCCCCGTCCTGCTCCTGGCCGCGCTACTGCGCCGCTCGACCACTGCGCTGCTGGCCGTCGTCGCGCTCGCCGGGGTGTGGTCGGTGGTCTTCGCCGCCGCCTTCAAGCCCGGCGACGGCACCGGCGGCATCGTCGCCGTCCAGCACAACGCGAGCGACGAGAACCCCGATCCACAAGGGACGGCGCGGGCGCTGCTGGCCGCCGGGCCGGACCTGGTGGCGCTGGAGGAGGTCCTGCCCGAGGCGCTGCCGGCCTACTCCGGAGTCCTGGACCCGGAACTGCCCTACCGCGCGGTCTCGGGCACGGTGGCGCTGTGGTCGCGGTACCCGCTGACCGACGTCCGTCCCCTCGACATCAAGCCCGAGGCGATCGGCGACGGCTGGCAGCGCGCCCTGCGCGCCACCGCCGCGGTGCCCGGCCTCGGGCCGGTCGCGGTGTACGTCGCGCACCTGCCGTCGCTGCGGCTCGGGCTCACCGGCTTCGGCTCGGGCCCGCGGGACGAGGGCGCGGCCAAGCTGGGGCCGCTGCTCACCGCCGAGCCCGTCCACCGGCTGATCCTGCTGGGCGACCTGAACGCGACCACCGCCGACCGGGGCCTGCGCCCGGTGACCCGGCAGCTGAACGCGCCGCCGGAGGACTTCACCTTCAGCTGGCCGGCCTCCTCGCCGGTGGCGCGCATCGACCAGGTCCTGGCCCGGGGCGGGAAGGTCCCGGCGATCCGCGCGCTGCCGGCCACCGGCAGTGATCACCTGCCGGTGGTGGCGCGCGTGGTCTTCTAGCCCGGTGACAAGGGGTGCAAGACCGCCTCTATGGCGCGAAGTGCGCCGGGGTAGTACAGTCCGTCACCATCCCCCGGGTGAAACGGCCGAATCACCGCTCCTGGCGGGATACGAGGGCCGCCGCGGCGGCGCCGCGGTGGCCCTCACCAGGAGCGAAACGGCCCGGTCTCACCGACCCGCGGACCGGTCGCGCGCTCGCGCGGCCGGTGCGGTCTAGCGGTACGGGCCGCGCACCTCGGCGCGTTTCTCGGTCTCGCTGAGGTAGCCGCCGAGGGCCTCGCGGGAGCGGTTCAGCGACTCCAGGCGCTCGTCCAGGACGCGCATGCGCGTGCGCAGCGCGTCGATGAGGTCGTCGCAGGGCTCCAGGTCCGGGCCGGTGCCGCTGGCGCACGGCAGCAGGTACTCGATGTCCTCGGTCGACAGACCGGCGGCCAGCAGGCTGCGGATCTGGGAGACGACCGTCACGGTGTCCTCGCCGTACTCGCGGTAGCCGTTGGCGCCGCGCACGGGCGTGAGCAGGCCCTGGGCCTCGTAATAGCGCAACTGGTGGGGGTTGACCCCGGTGCGTCGGCTCAGTTCCCCGATCAGCACGCGCGGTTCTCCGGCTTGACCTTCATACCGGTGTGAAGGCCCATGATCGGCGAGGTATTCCCCTCGGGCAGAAGGAGCCGATCATGAGCACTCCCACGACCACCCCGGTGACCGTGCTGGGCCTCGGGCGCATGGGCGCCGCGCTGGCCGCCGCCCTGGTCCGCGCCGGGCATCCCACGACGGTGTGGAACCGCACGCCGGGCAAGGCCGCCGCGCTCGCCGCCGATGGCGCGACGGTGGCGTCCACCGCCGCGCGGGCCGTCGCCGCGAGCCCGCTGGTCATCGTCTGTCTCAGCGACTACGACGCCGTCCGGGCGGCCCTGGCGGGCGCCGATGTGGACGGCCGCGTGCTGGTCAACCTCAGCTCGGGCACCTCCGAGGGCGCGCGCGAGGCGGCCGTGTGGGCCGGGGAGCTCGGCGCGGTCTACCTGGACGGCGCGATCCTGACCGTCCCGGCCGCCATCGGCGATCCCTCGGCGCAGATCCTGTTCAGCGGCCCGGCGGAGGCCTACGCCGCCCACGAGGCGGTCTTCGGGGCCCTCGGGACGCCCGTCCACCTCGGTGCCGACCACGGCCTGGCCTCGGTCCACGACGTGGCCCTGCTGGGTCTCATGTGGAGCATGCTGAACGGGTTCCTGCACGGCGCGGCCCTGGCGCGGGCGGCGGGCGTGCCCGCCGCCGACTTCGCCGCGATCGCCGAGCGCGGCGTGGGGACGGTGGCGAGCTGGTTCGCCGGGTACGCCGGGCAGGTCGACGAGCGCAGCTACCCCGACGACGACGCGTCCCTCAACACCCACCTGGCGGCCATGGACCACCTGGTCCACGAGACCGGCGCGCTCGGGCTGGACGCCGGGATCCCGCGGCACATCAAGGATCTGGCCGATCGCGCGGTCGCCGCCGGGCACGGCGGCGAGGGGTACGCGGTGCTGGCGGAGCTGCTGTTCAGGTCATGAGCGCCAGGCGGCGGCGCGCCCCCTCGGCCTCGGCCATGCCCTGCTCGGTGTAGCGCTCCAGCGCCTCGGTGAGGGCGGCGCGGGCGGGTCCGCGCCGGCCGAGGGCGAGGTGGGCGTCGCTGAGGTGGTCCAGGGCCAGGCCGAGGCTGCTCTGGACGCCCACGTCGCGCAGGATCGCGCACGCCTCGGTGAGAGTGGCGGCGGCCTCGGTGTGGCGGCCGAGGACGTGGAGGGCGCGGCCGAGGGTGTCCAGCGCGCTGCCCTCGTTGCGGCGCGCCCCGGCCGCGCGGCACACGTCCACGGCCTCGCGGGCGTGCCCGGCGGCGGTGGCGGCCCGTCCGGCGAGGATCTCGTGCCAGGCGATGAGGTTGAGGGCGGCGCCGTGCCCGGTGCCGTTGCCGGCGCGGGCGAAGATGGCGGCGGCCTCGGTGGCGTGCGCGATCGCCGGGAGCGGCGCCTCGCGGTCGCCGTGGCAGGCGCACAGGGCGAGGTGGAAGTAGGCCACGCCGAGGTCGTCGCCGGTGTCCCCGGCCAGTTCCAGGCCCCGGGACAGCACGGCCTCGGCCGCGTCGAAGCGGCGGGCCTCGCGGTGCAGCAGCCCCAGGCCGTGCAGCAGGCGCAGCAGCCCGGCGGTCTCGCCGCTGCGCTCGGCGGCGGCCACGCCGGTGGCGATGACGGCTAGTTCAGCCTCGCGGACCCCGGCGCGGGCGAAGAAGGTGGCCAGGCCCCAGGTGAGCCGCCAGGCCAGGCCGTCCATGCCGGAGGCGGCGGTGAGGGTGATGAGCCCGGTGATGGTCTCGCGTTCGGTGCCCAGCCAGGCCATCGCGTCGGTGACCGGCGCGGTGAGCACGCCCTCGCCGGGCGGGTCGACGGTGATCGGTGCGCGTCCCGGGGACAGCAGGCGCTCGGCGGCGATCGCGCCGTGCAGCGCGTACTCGGCGAGCCTGCGGACGGCCGCGAGCCGGGCGGCGGGGTCGAGCCGGGCGGCGAGTTCGGCGGCGTGGGCGCGGGTGAGGTCGTGGGCGGCGTGGCGTCCGGGCGCCGATTCGCGCAGCAGGCCGGTGCGGACGAGGGCGGCCATGCGTCCGCGGGCCTCGGCGAGCGGGACGCCCAGGAGCGAGGCGGCGGCGGGGAGGCCGAGGTCGGGGCCGGGCGCGAGCCCGAAGTGGACGAAGGCCTCGGCGGGGCCGGGGTCGAGGCGGCGCAGGGACGTGGCGAGCACCGCGCGCAGGTTCGCGCCGGTCTCGCCGGCGTCGAGGGCGCCGAGGGAGTCGGCGGCGATCTCGGCGGCGTAGGCCGATAGCGGCGCGCGGGGGCCGGCCGCCGCGCGGGCGGCGAGGATGCCCAGCGCGAGGGGCAGTCCGGCGCAGTGGTCGAGGATCTCGGCGAGGGCCTCCGGTTCGGCGTCGGCGCGGCCGGGGCCGATGTGGGCGAGCAGGATCTCGCGGGCGTCGCGGCGGTCCATGGGCGCCAGCGGCACCGCGACCGCCCCGTGCGAGACCGCCAGGCTCGGCAGTTCGCCGCGTGAGGTGACCACGACCGCAGAGGGACCCGAGCCGGGCAGCAGCGGGGTGACCTGGCCGCTGTCGCGGGCGTTGTCCAGCAGCAGCAGGAACGAGCGCCCGGCGAGGCGGTCGCGCAGCAGCGCCGAGCGCGCGTCCACGCCCGCCGGGATCGCCGCCGGTGCCGTGCCCAGGGAGGTCAGCAGCAGGTGCAGCGCGTCGGCGGGCGGGACGGGTTCCTCCACGGGGTCGAAGCCGCGCAGGTCGACGTGCAGCTGCCCGTCGCCGAAGCGCCCGGCGTGCTCGTGCGCCCAGCGCAGGGCCAGCCACGTCTTGCCGATGCCGCCCGGCCCGCAGACCACGGCCAGCCCGCCGCGCGCGGCGGCGTCCAGGTCGCGCAGGGTGTCCACGCGGCCCCGGAACAGCCTCGGGGCCGCCGGGAGCTGCCGGATGGCCGTCGCCGTGGCGGGCCCGGCCACCGCGACCCGCGCCTCGCCGGTGGCGGCCAGGATCAGCCGGTGCAGCTCCTGCAAGGCGGGTCCGGGCTCGTTGCCGAACTCGGCGTTCAGCCGCCGCCGCAACCGTCCATAGTGGTCGAGGGCGTCGGCCGAGCGCCCGGAGCGGTGCAGCGCCAGCACCAGCTGCCCGGCGACCCGCTCGTCCAGGGGCCGCTCGCGCGCCAGCGCCGACAGGCCCGGCACCAGCTCGCCGTGGCGTCCCAGGCGCAGCCGGACGTCGTGATGGTCGAGCTCGGCGGCCTCGCGCTCACCGGCCAGGCGGGTGCGGATCCCGTCCAGCCACGCCGATCGCAGGCCCGCGAACGCCTCCCCGCGCCAGAGTCCCAGGGCCCGGCCGAACAGCGCGTCGGCGGCCTCGTCCCCCTCGGCGTCGCGCGCGGCGGCGACGCCCGCGCGGAACGCGTGCACGTCCACCGTGGACGGTTCGGCGTCCAGCAGGTACCCGGCCGGTTCCCTGCGCAGGTCGGCGATCCCGGCCAGCTCGGCCCGCAGCCGCGAGAGGTACCCGTACAGGTCGTCGCGCGCCCGGCGCGGCGGCTCGGCGCCCCACAGCCGGTCGATCAGGCGGTCGGCGGGCACCGGACGCCGCTCGGCCAGCAGCAGGATCGCCAGCAGCGCCCGCCGGGGTACCGACCTGATCGGCCGCGACTGTCCATCATGGACGGCCTCCACCGGTCCCAGCAGGGAGAAACGCGCCATGGCCGCCGCCTTCCTCGTCGAGTGCAGGTGAACAAGGTAGCGGCAAGGTGCGAACACGGCCAGACCGTGAGAGTCGCGGTATGTCCACATCAGACGGCGATGGGTTCACCGTCGCCTCCCAATCGCCGGACGGTTCCGTCCGCGTCCGCCTCGCCCTGGGCGGCCCCGCCGAGGTGGAACTGCACGGGCCCATCACCCGCACCCACACCGAGACCGCCCTCGCCGAGCAGACCCGCGCGGCACTGTCGGCGGCGGTCCGGGCGTTCCACAAGACCCGCCGCGCCCGCCTGGGCATCTCCGAAGAGCCGGGCACCGGACCGGAGACGCCGAGGACGCGGATGAAGGCCGAGTTCGAATCCCGCGTCGAGGCCCTCGCCTTCACCGTGGCATCGCCGGGCGGCGAGGTCAAGGTCGGCTGGGGCGGCCCGGACCGCGTCCAGGTCGGCATCCGTCCCGGCGCGCTGCTGCGCCGCGCGCGGCCCGAACTTGCCGGGGAGATCGCCGGAGCGGTCAACGCCGCGCTGGCGCGGTTCTCGGAGGAAGTGGTGCGGGCGCACGCGGCGGTGTACATCCCGAAGTACTGGAGGGAAATGTGAGCGACGAGAAGGCCTTCGCCGCCGACCTGCAATACCTGTGGCGGGCCGGAACGGTGTCCCTGCCCCTGGTGGCCGACGCCTACGCCGGGGCAACCGGAACCCTGTGGGAGGTCGGCCGCGAAGGCCAGGACGCCATCACCTCCCGGATGTCGGACACCTCGGTGCCCGGCGGCACACCCGAGCAGAGCCACTTCGCGATCTCCCGGCGGGTCGCCGACGCCAAGACCCTCCAGCGGGTCTACCAGCCCTTCGAGGACGTCCGGCGCGTCCTCCACCAGGCCATCGCCGGGACCGCGCAGAACCTCTACGACGCCGCGGCCATCCTGCGCGGCCTCACCGAGCATTACAAGGCGACCGACGCCAACGCCGCCCGCGAACTCGACGCCTACATCGTCGAGCAGATCAGCGACCCGGACTTCACCTACCCGGCCTGGCCACAGGTGCCGATCTCCGGACCCGACAAGCCCTACCCGCCCAAAGACCAGTGACGAAAGGCAACGGCCATGCCAACTAACGGCGAGGTGATGGATGTCGCGTACGCGATCGTCGAGGCGGCCCGCTTCCGGCTGAAGGTCGAGACCGGCGCCTGGGCCTTCTCCGCCGACTTCCAGGACCCCTTCTGGGAGGCGTACTTCCGCAAGATCCCCACCATGTTCGGCTACTTCATCGACCGCAGACCCGAGGACGTCGACCCGCTCATCGATGGGCTCCAGCGCCTCAACTTCCAGCTCAGCTCCGGCCTGATGGGCAAGGTCGACGCCCTCGAAGTCGACCTCAAGGACTGGCGGGGCGCCGGAGCCGACGCCTTCAAGGACAACTTCCTCGCGCCCTTCGACGTCATCAGGGACAACCAGCTCCAGGTGATCCAGGTGATGATCCTCGCCCTGCGCGGGGTCCGCGAGATCATCACCCGCACCCGCAACGACATCCTCACCCTCGGCACCCAGACCCTCGACGCCATCAAGGCCCTCGGTGAGGGCGAGCAGCCGCTCTTCGGCAAGGGAGCCGCCACCGGCTTCACCGTCGTCGGCGCCGTGCTCGCCATCGCCGGGAGCGGCGGTGGGGCCGCGCTCGCCCTGACCGTCCTCGGCAGCCTGTTCAGCGTCGGCACCACCGCCGGCTCGGAGTTCGGCGGCTCCACGGTCGGCGGCGACAACGTCACCGAGATCCTGGGCACCATGAACGACTCGGCGCAGACCCTGCTGGACTGCATCCAGGCGGAGGAGGAACGCCTCGGCAAGGGCCTGCGGAACATCCTCCCCACCCTGGAGCACGGGCTCACCGACGCGAAGGGGTTCGCCCTGGTCCCCCTGCTGAACCGCCGGAACGAGATGGCCGACCCCGGCGCGTTCCATACGTGACCCACACGACCACCGCGCCCGCGGCGAGCCCCGCGCTGACCCACACCGGCCCGCCGCCCGCGCCGAGGGCGAGGCCGCCGAGCCACGGCCCGGCGGCCGCGCCCACGTTCAGCGCGGCGGTGGCCAGGGCCCCGCCGAGCAGCGGGGCGTCCCCGGTCAGCGACATCACGCGCGCGATCAGCGAGGCGCCGACGCCGAAGGACAGCGCGGCCGTCACCGGCACCAGCGCGATCAGCGCGACGGGCTCGCCGCCCAGGAGCGCCAGCAGCGTCCAGCCGACCGGCAGCAGCGGCCACAGCCGCGACAGGCGCGCGCTGAGAGCGACTCCGGCGAAGGAGCCCAGCCCGAACAGCGCCAGCAGCGCCGGGACCCAGACCCCGGTGCCCTCGGCGAACACCGCCAGGTAGGTGAAGGCGCAGAACGTCGCCCCGTTCACCAGCGCGCCCAGCAGCAGCGCGTGCAGCAGCCGGACCCGCCCCAGCACCGTGAACTGCCGCCACGGCGCCGCACCGCTGGAGCGTCCACCCGGGACGGTCAGCGGGATCGCGGCCAGGGGCGGCAGGCACAGCAGCGCCACCGCCCAGAACACCGACCGCCACCCCAGGTGAGAGCCCAGGACCGCGCCCAGCGGGACGCCCGCCACGCACGCCAGCGTCACCCCGCCCAGCAGTACCGACGTGGCGCGGCCCCGGGCGTCCGGGGCGACCAGGGCACCGGCGGTGGCCAGCGCGACCGCCAGGAAACCCGCGTCGGCGACCGCCGCGACCACCCGCGTGACCAGCAGCAGCGGATACGACGCCGTCACCGCCCCCACGACGTGCGCGGCGGCGAAGACCGCCAGGAACAGCGTGAGGGCGAACCGGCGCGAGATCCGCAGCGCCAGGACCGCCATCAGCGGCGCGCCCGCGATCATCCCCAGCGCGAAGGCCGAGGTCAGATCACCCGCCGCGGGGACCGGTATCCCCAGATCGGCGGCCAGCTCGGGCAGCAGCCCGGACAGCATGAACTCAGAGGTGCCCTGCGCGAAGACGGCGAGGGCGAGCAGGAAAACGGCGAACGGCACAGAAGGACTCCGGGACCGGCGGGAAACCCCGCGCGCGGGAATGCGCGGAGGGCGCGAAGGCGCCGCCCGGGAGGCTCAGGGAAGCAGAACTCCAGACGAGAACGACGGCGAGCCACCGGCGGGCGGTGGCACGGCTCTGTCGGACTCGGGAGATGACACGCGCAGCACGCTGCCGGCCGCCCGGAATCGCGTCCAGCGAATAGCCCGCGCCGATAGGTTCGGGCGATGGGCATCCGCTACACCACCACCGTCGACGCACCCATCGCCGAGGTCTACGCCTGGCACACCCGCCCCGGCGCGGTCGTCCGGCTCACCCCGCCGTGGCAGCCGCTCACCGTGCTGCGCGAGGCGGCGTCCCTGCGCGACGGCGTCGCCCAGATGCGCGTACCGCCCGGATTCCGCGTCACCGCGCGCCACGTGCCCACCGGCCACACCCCGCCCACCCGCTTCACCGACGAACTCGCCGCGCCCCTGCCCTGGCGGCACACCCACGACTTCGCCGACACCGGCGACGGCCGCACCCTCATGACCGACACCGTCGACACCCCCGTCCCCGCCTGGGTGCTGCGCCCGATGTTCCGCTACCGGCACCGCCAGCTCGCCGACGACCTCGCCACCCACGCACACCTCGCCGCCGAACCCCGCACCATCGCCGTGACCGGCGCCTCCGGGCTCATCGGCACCGCCCTCACCGCGCTGCTCACCACCGGCGGGCACCACGTCGTCCGCCTCGTGCGCGGACGCCCCCGCCACGGCGAACGCCACTGGGACCCCGACGCGCCCGCGGCCGACCTCCTCGACGGCGTCGACGCCGTCGCCCACCTCGCCGGAGCACCCATCGCCGGGCGCTTCACCGCGGCCCACAAGAACGCCGTCCGCGACAGCCGCGTCGAACCCACCCGGCGGCTCGCCGCGCTCGCCGGGCACGCGGGCGTGCCGGTGTTCGTCTCGGCCTCGGCCGTCGGCTTCTACGGGCCCGACCGGGGCGACGAGATCCTGGACGAGTCGAGCCCGCGCGGCGAGGGCTTCCTCGCCGGCCTGGTGGGGGAGTGGGAGGACGCCACCGCGCCCGCCGCCGAGGCCGGGACGCGCGTCGTGTGCATCCGGACCGGCATCGCCCAGAGCCCCCGCGGCGGCGCGCTGCGGCTGCTGTGGCCGCTGTTCGCCGCCGGGCTCGGCGGGCGCATCGGCGACGGGCGGCAGTGGACGTCGTGGATCGGCATCGACGACATCGCCGACGTGTACCTGCGCGCCCTCGTCGACGAGCGGCTCAGCGGGCCGGTCAACGGCGTCACCGATGCCCTGCGCAACGCGGAGTACTCGTGCGTGCTGGCGGCGGTGCTCGGCCGCCGGGCGCGGCTGCCCGTCCCCGGCTTCGCGCCCGCGTTGCTGCTGGGGGAGGAGGGCGCGCGCGAGTTCGCCATGGCCGGGCAGCGGGTGGTGCCGGGGAGGCTGCGGGAGGTGGGGCACCGGTTCCGGTGGCCGAGGCTCGCGGGAGCGCTGGGGCACGTGCTGGGACGGGGGTAGGCGCGCGGCGGGGATGCGCCGGGTGAGTGGGTGGTGGGGATGGCGGCTCGGTTGGCATCAACGTCGATAATGGAGAGTTATGTAGAGTCGCGGCGCGGGTGGTGGTGAGGCACCGGGATAGAACACGGCGACAGTGCCGGTGCCAGGGCCGGAGGACCACCGGGCGGCCACCCGTATCGCCACGGCACCGCCGCCGCCGATGAGGATGAGCACGATGAGGAAGCCACCGCCACCGGCTCTCCGCTTCGGCCTCCGCCGGCCGGGTACCCCTGTGTGGGCGAGGGGATGGCCGGGAGCGGTGGACGCCGCCTCGGGCGGGCTTCGCCGCTTGCGTCAGCGCTCGATTTCCGGGGGCCGGGTACCGGCGGCCGGTGGCGGCGGGACGAGCGGCTGAGGGCCGAAGGGCGCCGCCCACGCGCGGTTCGCGTCTCGGCGGGGACCCGCGTGACCACTCGGCGGTGGCATGGCGCGGATCCATGGGCTCGTGCCGCAGGTCCGCCCGTACCGGCGGCTGGGAGCGCTCTGGCGGGCCTCGCCGCCTTCGCGGCGGCGTCGTGGTCACCTTTCGGCCTCGGCGGGCCGGGCCCGTCCGGTGGCGGCGGAACGAGCGGGTGACGGCCGAGGGTGCGTCCCCACGCGTGGCCCGCGCCTCGGCGGGGAGCCGCCGTGATCGCCGGTGGCGTGGCGCGGATCCATGGGCTCGCGGGGCGTACATCGGCGTCGTAGCGGCGGGGATCCCGCGTGACCACCCGCCACGGCGGCACGGCATGCACCAGATGGCTCGCGCAGGCCACCCCACCCCTCCGGCCGCGCATTTCCCTCCCGCACGGCCGATCCCACCCCGCCCGGCGTCCGGCATGATCGCGTGGTCCGCATCCGCACCCGGGAGGCGTCAGCCGCATGAACCCCTCGCCATCACCCGCGCGGCCTGGTGCCGTGCTCCGCGTCGGCGCGCTCGTCCCGCTCTCCCCGCCCGGCTGGGTCGAGGCGGGCCGCCATCTTCTCGCCGGGCTCGAACTGGGCGTCCGTGACGCGAGCCGGGAGGGTCGTGCGATCGAGCTCGCCGTCCGCGACACCGCCGCCGATCCGGCGAGGGCCGTGGCGGCGGTCGATGAGCTGGCCGGACTGGGGGTCGCGGCGCTGGTGGGGGAGTACCACAGCGTCGTCGCCCGCGCCGTCGCCGCGCGGGCCGAGGCGCTCGGGATGCCGTTCCTGTGCTCCTCGGCGGTGCTGGACGCGCTCACCGAGGGCCCGGCGGAGCATGTCGCGCGGCTGGCCCCGGCCCAGTCGCGCGGGTGGAGCCTCAATGCCGACTTCCTGCTGGACGCCGGTCACCGCCGGGTCGCGGTGGCGGCGCAGGAGAGCGTGTACTGGGCGGCCGGGACGCGGATTCTGCGGGAGCGGCTGGCCGCGCGCGGCGGTGACCTCATCGCACTGGACACCGTGGACGCCCAAGCCGTGGGCGAGGAGATCCTCCGGCACGGCGCGACGGCGCTCCTGCTGCTCATCGGCACACCGGAAACGGCCGCGTCGATCGTGGAGGCGGTCCGGGACGACGCGCGGCTGTCCGGTGTGCTCATCGGCGCCCCGGCGGGGCAGCCGGAGTTCGCCGGCTGGCTCGCGCGGCTGGGATCCGGCGGCGCGGGAATACCGTTCCTGCGCTACCTGCCCGAACGCCCCACCGCCCTCGGTGAGCGCGTCGGGCGGGATCTTCGCGCGGAGTTGGGCGAGGCGCCGTCCTTCGTGGCCTTCGAGGGCTACGACACGGTCCTGGCGCTCGCCGGCGGGTTGTCGCGGGGGTGGGGGAGCGTGGACGTGGCGGGCACGCGCGGGCGGATCCGGTTCGCGCGGGTGCCGGGCGTCGGGGTGTGGCAGTGGGCGTGGCCGCCGATCCAGGTCGCCGAGCGGGATCCGGTCGACCCGAGCCGTTTCCGGGTGCTGTACGGGGGATGAGGGCGCCGGTGTCGTGACCGCCGGGGGTGATTTCATCATCTCGCCATGCCCCGTTCACCGCTTTTAACCCGCCCGCAACCTGCGAAAACACACGTGTCCCGGCTCACAGCGAATTTCATTGAGGATTGTTCAATAACTCGGCGTGACGATCTACTTTGGACAAAGCGCGCGCGTCAGATCGAGCAGTCATTCGGAAACGAGCAGGGGAGAAAAACATGGCGCTTCTGTCCGCCGGTCGTATCGCCGCGGCCTTCGGGGCGACGGCCATCGCGACGACCGCCCTTCTGTCCGCACCCGTCGCCGCTCAGGCCGCGGTCACCTGCAACGCCACGTACGCGCAGCTCGACCTTCCCTCGCGGTCGGCGGGCTGGACCGTCGTCTGCGACGGGACCGCCACCATCTACGTCGACGCGCAGGTCTGGTACGAGTCGACGCAGGAGCTCGTGACGCTGCCGGGGGCCGGCGCGCACGTCGTTCAGGCGGGTCAGACGTGGAACGTCTGGACCCAGGACAGCACGCACACCGGCGCCGCCGACCACGGCGTCGTGCACATCGTCAAGGACAACGGGAACGGCCCGGCGACCCCGCTGGCGCACGTCTTCCAGTAGGCCGCGACACCGGGCCGCGCGCTCCACGGGGCGCGCGGCCCTCCTCACGCCCGGGGTTACGATCGCGGCTCGCACCGCCGATCGATCGGAGAACACCGTGGCCGCGACCGTCGTGACCGCCCGGGGCAAGGGCGCACTCCTCCTGGACTCCCATCCCGGGGGGTGCCGCCGGACGGTCGAAGAGGCCGCCGCCGAGACCTGGGACGGGCCCACGCCCGGCCGCGCTCCGCGCGTCCTCATCATCGGGTGCAGCGCCGGGTACGGCTCGGCGCTGACCGCCGCCGGGATCGCCGGGCCCGGCGTCACCGGCATGGGCCTGGCGCTGGAGCGGCCCGGGAACGCCCGCCGCACCGCCTCGCCCGGCTGGTACCGGGTGGCCGCCACCGCCGACCTGGCGCGCGAGCGCGGGACCGCCTTCGAGTTCGTCAACGGCGACTGCTTCTCCGCCGGGACCAAGGCCGCCGTCCTCGACCGCTTCGCCGAGCGCTTCGGGCAGATCGACCACCTGGTGTACAGTGTGGCCGCGCCCCGCCGCACCGACCACGACGGGGCGACCTTCGCCTCGGTCATCAAGCCGCGCGGCGAGGCGCACGGCACCTACCTGATGGACTTCGACGCCGAGCGCCCCGCGCTGCGGCGCGTGGAGATCGCCCCCGCCACCGGCGACGAGATCGCCGCGACCACCAAGGTCATGGGCGGCGAGGACTGGGCGCTGTGGGTGGCCGAGGCCGCCTCGCGCGGGCTGCTGGCCGAGGGCGCGAGCACCGTCGCGCTGTCCTACCTGGGCTCGGAGCTGACCGCGCCCATCTACCGCCACGGCACCATCGGCGCCGCCAAGGACGACCTGGAGGCCACCGCGGCCCGGCTCACGGCCTCGGCGCTGGCCGGTGTCGGCGGCCGGGCCGTGGTCTCGGTGAACGGCGCCGCCGTCACCCAGGCGTCCACGGCGATCCCGGGGATCGGGCTGTACGTGTCGCTGCTGCGCGGCGTCCTCGGCGAGGGCATGCAGTCACCGGCCCGCCAGGCCTCGCGCATGTGGGCGCACCTGCTGGGCGGCGCCGAGCTGGCCACCGACGAGCTGGGCCGGATCCGCGTGGACGACTGGGAGTTCGCCCCCGGTGTGCAGGACGCCGTCCGCGCCGCCTGGGACGGCGCCGTGACGGCGGGCGAGGTGCCCGCCGCCGAGGCCGCGTGGTTCCTGGACCAGGTGCACCGCCTCTACGGCTTCGCCGTCGACGGCGTGGACTACGCGCTGCCGGTCGAGACCGACGTGGCCTGGCCGGAGGCCTGAGCCGCGGGCTGGTGCGGGACGCGAATGGCGTAGTCGCCCTCGCGTCCGGTGGCCAGCCGGGCGTAGCGGAGCAGTTCGGGGACGATCCCGGCGTTGCCGTGCGCCCAGCCCAGCTGCGGCTCCAGGTCGGTGCCGTCGGTGTGATCGTGATGGGACCAGCGCGCGCCCTCGTCGTCGACGGTGGCGCGCGCGGCCATGTCGGCCAGCAGGACCTCGGCGAAGTCGCCGCCCTCGCCGGTCTCGGCCATCCGGTCGCAGGCCAGGGCGAGGACCCCGGCGGTGCCGCAGCAGCGGCCGCTGTTGTCCCAGAACCCGGGGTGGAGCCGCGCCGGTAGGCCCGACGTGGTGATGGAGTGCCAGCAGCGGTCCACATAGGACGACCAGGTGGGGTCGCCGGTGAGCCCGGCCAGCAGGCGGAAGACCTGCGCGTCCCCGGCCACGCCGTTGCACCAGCCGTAGCGGAACGGCGGCTTGGGATCGTTGGGCGGGGTCATGAAGGTGACGAGGAAGTCGTCCTCGCCGCCCTCGTTGCGCCCGATGACGTCGTGGACGCCGGTGAGGCCGTGGTCGACGAGGTCGGTGCGGCCGGAGGCGTGGCCGGTGGCGATGAGGGCGTAGGCGGCGCCGAGGGTGCCGTGCCCGATGTGGTGCGGCTTCCCGGTCGCCTGGTGCATGTAGCGCAGGGTCGGCTCGGGATCGGGTTCCTCGGCCAGGTCGTAGGCGAGGAAGGGCTCCACGGCGGTCACCGCCAGGTCGACGTCCTCGCAGGCCAGGGCCGCCAGGGCGGTCCCGGCGTTGCCGTAGAACAGCTCGAAGAACCGGCGCCCGGCCCACAACCAGCCGGTGCCGTCGAACCGCTCGCGGATGCTCTCCAGAGCGCGTTTGGAGGCGGCGGCGGCCTCGGCGTCGCCGAGGTGGCGCCCGACGCCGCGCATCACGTAGGCGAAGCCGGACAGGCCGTTCTGGAGGGTGCAGTCGTCGGCGCCTTCGTACAGGGCGATCGTGGCGCGGGTGCCGCGCAGGGCGGCCTCGGCGTAACGGTCGTCCCCGAAGTGACGGTGGCCCTCCACGAGGGCGGCGATCACGCCGAGGCTGCCGTGGTACAGGTAGCGGTAGGTCTCCTCGCCGGAGGGCACGTGCGGCCACTGCGGGCCGGTTTCGGTCTCACGCGCGTGGCGCAGGAGCCAGTCGAGGGCACGGGCGGCGAGGTCTTCTGCTTCGCGGGCACGGGGCATGCCGGACATGGAAGCACACGTCCGCCACCGCCTCAGACCACCCGCAATCCCTCCAGCCGCCCGGCCCGCAGGTCGGTCAACGGCAGCGCGAAGTCGCCGTTGGGGCCCTCGCCGATGACGCCCAGGCCGGTGACGCTCTCGGGCAGGAACGGGCGCAGCGCGCGGTCCAGGCCGGGCGGGTGTCCGATGTGGATGGAGCCGGGGACGTCGTCGGCGCCGAACACGAGGGTGTGGCCGCGCTCGACGGGCGCGCCGGGCTCGGGGACGCCGCCGGTGTGGGAGTCGAGGGCGGGCACGGTGAGGACGGCGGGGTCCAGCGGCTCGTACCAGAGCAGCAGTGGGCGGGCCCGTTCGGCGTCGGCGTTGTCGAAGCAGCACAGGGCGATGGTGTGCCGGGGGAAGGTCGTGGCGTAGAAGGCGATGAGCTCGGGGGACACCGTGGGCCGGCGGTGTTCGGGGACGCCGCCGAGCGCGGCGGGGATCGCGGTGGCGTCGGCGGCGAGGACGACGGTGTAGACGTCGTGCTCGAAGACGGTGACGGCCGCTTCGCCGTCCATCCAGTCCATGCCGCCGGCGGCGACGGGGGCGGGGATGGCGTCGGCCATGCGGGTGAGCAGGTCGGTGTGGCGGCCCACGTGGAGGAAGTTCGCACCGCTCATGGGCGCGGCCGCGGGCAGGTGCAGCAGCATGGCGTTGGGGCCGTCGGCGCGGCTGGCGGCGGTGTTCTGGTAGCCGAGGACTTCGACGGAGCCGTGTTCGGGGTGCGCGGCGCGGCCCACGTAGACGATGGTGTCGGTGAGTTCGGCGGGACCGGCGGCGACGCACATCCGGCGAAGTCTAGACGCACTTAGCCTATTGAACCTATCGGTTTAGTCGGAAATACTGGAAACCCCGACGAAGGAGCCCCAGCATGAGCGTCACCGACGAACTCCTCGCCAACGCCGAGCGCTACGCCGCCGCGTTCGACAAGGGCGCGCTGCCGCTGCCGCCCGCCAAGGGCGTGGCGGTCCTGGCCTGCATGGACGCCCGCCTCAACCCCTACGGCCTGCTCGGGCTGGCCGAGGGTGACGCCCACGTCATCCGCAACGCCGGCGGCGTCGTCACCGCCGACGAGCGGCGGAGCCTGGCGATCAGCCAGCGGCTGCTCGGCACGCGCGAGATCATCCTGATCCACCACACCGACTGCGGCATGCTCACCTTCACCGACGACGGGTTCAAGGACGCGATCCTGCGCGAGACCGGCCTCAAGCCCGAGTGGGCCGCCGAGGCCTTCGCCGACCTCGACGAGGACGTGCGCCAGTCGGTGGCGCGGATCAAGGCCGATCCGTTCATCCCGCACACCGACCAGGTGCGCGGCTTCGTCTACGAGGTCGAGACCGGCCGCCTCCGGGAGGTCAAGGCCTGAGTCGTGAGCGCGGCCGGATCCCGGTTCCCCAGGCGGGAACCGGGATTTTTCGGTGTTATCCGGGTAACACGGACGGGTGAGAGTCTCACCACGACGGCTAGTCTTGACTCATTCAAGAAAATGCGTGAGACTTCCGGGGTGGCCGAGACCTACGACTTCGAGGCGATGCTGCGGGAGGCGGCTTTAAGAGTCACCCGACCCAGGGTGGCCGTGCTGACCGCGGTGCACCGGATGCCGCACTCCGACACCGAGTCGATCATCCGGGCCGTGCGCGAATCGCTGCCGACGGTGTCCCATCAGGCGGTGTACGACTCGTTGCACGCGCTCACCGCCGTGGGCCTGCTGCGCAGCATCCAGCCGTCGGGTTTCGTGGCGCGTTACGAGTCGCGGGTCGGCGACAACCACCACCACGCCGTGTGCCGGTCCTGCGGCCGGATAGCCGACATCGACTGCGCCGTCGGCGCCGCGCCGTGCCTGGTCGCCAGTGGAGACCACGGCTTCCTCATCGACGAGGCCGAGGTCGTGCACTGGGGCAGGTGCGCCGACTGCTCCGCCGGAAACACCCCTAGCGCCACCCCTTGAACCGCTCCCACCCCTGAAACGCAAAGGAATCCGATGTCCGAGAACCACGACGCCATCGTCCACGACGCGGAAGCGGGCGCCGAATCGCGTTGCCCCGTCCCGCACGGACGGGCCGCGCACCCCACCCAGGGCGGCGGCAACCGCGGCTGGTGGCCCAACCGGCTGAACGTGAAGATCCTGGCCAAGAACCCCGACGTGGCCAACCCCTTCGGCGCGGACTTCGACTACGCCGAGGCCTTCCAGGGCCTCGACCTGGCCCAGGTCAAGCGCGACATCGCCGAGGTCCTGACCACCTCCCAGGACTGGTGGCCGGCCGACTTCGGCCACTACGGCCCGTTCATGATCCGGATGGCCTGGCACAGCGCGGGCACCTACCGCATCAGCGACGGACGCGGCGGCGCCGGGGCCGGGCAGCAGCGGTTCGCCCCCCTCAACAGCTGGCCGGACAACGGCAACCTCGACAAGGCCCGCCGCCTGCTGTGGCCGGTCAAGCAGCGTTACGGCCGCGCCCTGTCCTGGGCCGACCTGCTGATCCTCACCGGAAACGTGGCCCTGGAGTCGATGGGCTTCGAGACCTTCGGCTACGCCGGTGGCCGCGAGGACGTGTGGGAGCCCGACGAGGACGTCTACTGGGGCCCGGAGACCACCTGGCTCGGCGACGCCCGCTACTCCGGCGACCGCGACCTGGAGTCGCCGCTGGCGGCGGTCCAGATGGGCCTGATCTACGTCAACCCCGAGGGCCCGGGCGGCAACCCCGACCCGCTGGCCGCCGCGCGCGACATCCGCGAGACGTTCCGCCGCATGGCGATGAACGACGAGGAGACCGTGGCGCTGATCGCCGGTGGCCACACCTTCGGCAAGACCCACGGCGCGGGACCGGCCGAGAACGTCGGCGCCGAGCCCGAGGGCGCCGCGCTGGAGGAGCAGGGCCTGGGCTGGCGCAACTCCTTCGGCATCGGCAAGGGCCCCGACACCATCACCAGTGGACTTGAGGGCGTCTGGACGACCAAGCCGACGCAGTGGTCCAACGACTTCTTCGAGATCCTCTTCAAGTACGAGTGGGAGCTGTTCAAGAGCCCCGCCGGCGCGCACCAGTGGCGGCCGAAGGACGGCGCGGGCGCGGGCACCGTCCCCGACGCCTACGACGCGTCCAAGAAGCTCGCCCCGACGATGCTGACCACCGACCTGTCGCTGCGCGTGGACCCGATCTACGAGCCCATCTCGCGGCGCTTCCTGGAGAACCCCGACCAGTTCGCCGACGCCTTCGCCCGCGCGTGGTTCAAGCTGACCCACCGCGACATGGGCCCGATCGTGCGTTACCTGGGCCCGGAGGTCCCCTCCGAGGTGCTGCTGTGGCAGGACCCGCTCCCGGCCGCCGACTACGCCACCATCGAGGCCGCCGACGTGGCCGACCTGGAGGCGCGCATCGAGGCCACCGGCCTCAGCGTGGCGCAGCTGGTGTCGGCGGCGTGGGCCTCGGCGTCCACGTTCCGCGGCAGCGACAAGCGCGGCGGCGCCAACGGCGCCCGGGTGCGCCTGGAGCCGCAGAAGAACTGGGAGATCAACGAGCCCGGCGAGCTGGCCACCGTCCTGCGCGCCCTGGAGGGCGTCAAGGAGGCCTTCGACGCCGCCCAGACCGGCGGTAAGAAGGTGTCCCTGGCCGACCTGATCGTGCTCGGCGGCAACGTCGGCGTGAAGAAGGCCGCCAAGGCCGCCGGTACCGAGGTGGACGTGCCGTTCACCCCGGGCCGCGTCGACGCCGCCCAGGACGAGACCGACGTGGAGTCCTTCGAGGCCCTGGAGCCGGTCGCCGACGGGTTCCGCAACTACCTCGGCAAGGGCCAGCGCCTCCCGGCGGAGTTCCTGCTGGTGGACAGGGCGAACCTGCTGACCCTCAGCGCGCCGGAGCTGACCGTCCTCGTCGGCGGCCTGCGCGTGCTGGGCGCCAACCACGGCGGCTCCAAGCACGGCGTCCTCACCGACGCACCGGGCACCCTGACCAACGACTTCTTCGTCAACCTGCTCGACATGGGCACGACGTGGACGTCGGTGGGCGGCGACGCCGAGACCTTCGAGGCCCGCGACGGCTCCGGCGCGGTGCGCTGGACGGGCACGCGCGCCGACCTGGTCTTCGGCTCCAACTCCGAGCTGCGCGCCGTGGCGGAGGTCTACGCCGCCGACGACGCCAAGGACAAGTTCGTGAGCGACTTCGTGGCCGCCTGGACCAAGGTCATGGAGCTCGACCGCTTCGACGTCTGACGCGCTCCTCACCCGGGGTGGTCTGTGCGGGCCGCCCCGGGCGAGGTCACCCCTCACCCGGCCGGCCACCGTCCTCATGCGACGATGGCCGGTCTTCGTGATGGGAGAAGCCGATGAGCTGGAGCTGGGACGAGACCCTTTTCGCGGGCGCCGCGGCGCATTACGAGCGCGGGCGCCTGCCCTACGCCCCCGGGCTGGCCGCCGCGCTGGCCGCCGCCCTCGGGCTGGACGGCACCGGGCGCCTCCTGGACGTCGGCTGCGGGCCGGGCACGGTCGCCCTGCTGCTCGCCGGCCACTACGCCGGGATCGTCGGCCTCGACCCCGACGCCGACATGCTCGCCGAGGCGGGCGCCGCGGCGGCCGAGGCCGGGCTGGACGGCAAGTCGCGCTGGGTGAAGGCCCTGGCCGAGGTCCTCCCCGCCGGGCTGGGCGAGTTCACCACGGTGACCTTCGCGCAGTCCTTCCACTGGATGGACCAGGACCTCGTGGCGGCCACCGCCGCGAAGATGCTGGCGCCGGGCGGCGCGATCGTCCACATCGCCGACCTCAAGGACGAGGTTCGCTCCACCGAGGGCCTGCCGCATCCGCCGGTGCCCTACGAGGCGATCCAGGACCTGGTGCGCGAGCACTTGGGCCCGGTGCGCCGGGCCGGGCGGGGATTCCTTCCGCATGGCACGCCCGGCGGTGAGGCGGAGGTCTTCGCCCGGGCCGGGCTCACCGGCCCCGAGGACGTGATCGTCCCCGGGGGAGCGCCGGTCGAGCGCGGCACGGATGACGTCATCGCGTGGGTGTTCTCCACCTCGTCCTCGGCGCCGCACCTGTTCGCCGAGCGCCTGGACGCCTTCGAGGCCGACCTGCGGGCGCTGCTGGGCCCGGGGCCGTTCGCCGAGCGGCTGCCCAGCACGCACGCCCGGATCTGGCGCACGGCCTAGGACCGCGCCCGCCGGGTGGCGGGCGCGGCGTGCGGTGTCAGACGCCGAAGGCCTTCGCGTAGGCGATCGGGCCCGAGGGGGCCGGGCGCGCGGCGTCCAGCGCCAGCGCCAGGAACGCCTCATCGGGCACCTCGAAGGGCGCGGTCACGCCGAACCCGGAGGCCGGGGTGAACCCGAACCGGGGGTAGTAGCCGGGGTGACCGAGCACCACCACGAGGTTCTCGCCCATCGCGCGGGCCGCGTCGAGCCCGGCGCGGATCGCCGCCGAGCCCGCTCCGGTGCCCTGGTGGGAGGGCAGGACGGCGCAGGGCGCCAGCGCGAGCGCCGGTGCCCCGCCGACGTGGCAGCGGGTGAGCAGGGTGTGCCCGACGACGGTGCCGCCGGTCTCGACGGTGACGATCGACAGCCCGTCGATCCACGCGGCGGGGTCGGCGCGCAGCGCGTCGACGAGATCGGCCTCGGCGGTGGTGGGGAAGGCGGCGGCGTTGACCGCGCGCACGGCCCGCACGTCGCCGGTGGTCTCGGGCCGGGTGGTCCACACGGGACGGTTGTCGCTTGAAGACATGGTGGTGAGCTTTCGGGAACGAGGCCCCGGGCCCGCTACGAGAAGGCGGGCGTGACCGGAGCCGGGACGATGAGGACTGCCGGTGCGTCGCCGCGCGCGGCGACGGCATGCGCGACGGGCATCAACTCACGTCCTTCCGAGGCTCACGGAGACCGGACCCGGCGTCCGGCAACCCCAATTTAACATTCGCGCCGCCCGCCGAAGACCGTTCGTGGCGGTCGCCACTCCACTATTCCACGATGTGGTTTTCTCCCCGGTACGTGAAAAGGCCAGTCGCGGAATTGACAGCGCATTGCCCCGGGCTGCGGAATAGTTCACCTCCGGCCACGCCGCCGACCACGTTCATCCGTGAGGTCGAAACGCGCGAGAAAGGCGACGAATGAAGGCCGACGGTCCGGGCGCCGCCGAGAAGCTGATCATTCTCCTCCACGAAATGGGCCGCGCCGAGCGTGCCGTCGGGGTCTCCGAACTCGCCCGGGCGGTGGCGCTGCCGAAGTCCACCGTCCACCGGCTGCTGGCCACATTGGAGCGCGCCGGGGCGGTGCGGCGGCTGGGGCCGCGCTACGCCCTGCAGGCCGACTCGGTGTGGGAGCGCGCCGGGCGCCACCAGCGGGTCCTGCTGGTGCGCACCGTCAGCCCCTACCTGCTGGAGCTCTACGACCTGACCGGGCTGGCCGCCTCCTACGCGGTGCCCGCCCAGGGCGGCGTGCTGTTCCCGGCCAGCGTGTACCCGCACGCCTTCACCCGCAGCGTCATGCGCACCGCCACCCTCGTCCCGCCGCACTGCACGGCCAGCGGGAAGGTGCTGCTGGCCCATGACCCGGACCTGCGCGACCGGTTCCTGGCGCGCCCGGCGCTGGCGCCGATGACGCGCTTCACCCTCACCGACCCGCGCCGCCTGGACGGTGAGCTGCTGGCCGTCCGCCGCGACGGCGTCGCCCACGACCGCCAGGAGCACCTCCTGGGCATCTGGACCACCGCCGTGCCGGTCCTGGACGGGCGTGGCCGCGTGCTGGGCGCGCTGAGCCTGGCGGCCTCGGGACGCGCGCCCGGCGCGGCCGGTGAGCGCGCGCTGCGCGGGGTCGCGCGGGCCATGGCCCCGGCGGTCGCCGAGGTCCTGCACCGCGCCGAAACGCGTTCCGCGTAACGGAACATTCGGCCCGGAGAGGTTCCGCGGCGGGCGTGGCCGTTCGTAGTGTGGCGCACATGACCTGCCGGACAATTCATCTGGTGGGCGCGCCATTCACGCCATTCGCCGATGGTGCGCGCATTCACACTCTCGACACTTTCCTGACCCTCCTCGAATGCGGTTCGCCACCGCCGGAATGCGAAGCCCGCGCCGGGCAGGGACTGTCGGCGCGCGACTGGGCGCGGCTGGAATCGGCCGCCGCGGGGCTTCCCGGCGTGCGGGTCGAGCCGTGGCCCTACCGCCGCCCGGTCGCCCTGGGCGTCCACAAGACCGATCCCGCCAACCTCCTCGTGGACGGTCTGCGCGAGATCGAGCCCGGCGAGTTCGCCGCCGGGCTGCACGTGGATCCCGGCTGCGGGATGCTCGCCGACCGCGACAACGGCGCCCGGCACCTGCCGGGGATGCTGGAGGTCGAGGCGTGCCTCCAGCTGGCCATGGCCGTCACCGCGCTGCGCCTGGGCGAGGCCTGGGCCTTCGTCACCGGCCGCACCTCCATCGCGTTCCCGGCGTTCCTGTTCCCGCTGCCGGCCGAGCTGCGCCTGGTGGTCGAGGACGACCGCCCGGCCGGGCGCGGGTTCCGCGACCTGGTGCTGGCGGCGTCGATCGAGCAGGGCGAGCGGGTGGTGATGACCATGGACTTCCGCTCGCGGGCCTTCGAGCCGGCGCTGATCCGGGAGGCCGAGCGGCGTCAGCTGACGTCCCTCATGGACGTCACCGCCTCGGTGCTCGCGGGGAGGCGGTGAGCGTGGGTGACGTGGAGAGCCCCTACCGGCTGGAGGGGGCGAGCGCGCTGGTCACCGGTGCCTCGCGCGGCATCGGGCGCGCGGTGGCGGTGGCGCTGGCGCGGGCCGGGGCGTCGGTGGCGTTGCTGGCCAGGGATGCCGGGCGCCTGGGTGAGGTCCGCGCTGAGATCGCCGCGGTGGGCGGGCGGGCTCTGGCGGTGCCCTGCGATCTGGAGTCGCCGGGGGCGGTGGCCGAGGCGATGGCGCTGGTGCTGGTGGAGTTCCCGGATCTGTCGATCGTGGTCAACAACGCCGGTGGGATGTCGCATGTGGGCCCGTTCCTGGCGTCCACCGAGGACGACTGGGCCGGGATCTGGTCGGGCAACGTGACCTCGGCGGTGCGGGTGCTGCGGCATCTCGGGCCGCACCTGGTGGCCCGGGGCGGTGGCGCGGTGGTGAACATGTCCTCGGTGGCGGGCCTGGCGGGGGTGCCGATGCTGTCGCATTACGGCGCGACGAAGGCGGCGCTGATCTCGCTGACCCGCACGCTGGCGGTGGAGTGGGCGCCGCACGGTGTCCGCGTCAACGCCCTCGCGCCGGGGTGGGTCACCACCGACCTGACCGGCGCGTTCTCCGGCGACCCGGGGCTGTCGGCGGCGCTGACCGGCGACGTCCCGCAGCACCGCTGGGGCGGTGTGGAGGAGGTCGCGCACGCGGCGGTGTTCCTGGCGGGCGAGGCCGCGTCCTTCATCACCGGCGCCTGCCTGACCCTCGACGGCGGTCTGCTCGCCCAGCCGGGCGGCGCCGCCCTGACCGGACTGCTCCCACTCGGCCGCACGGCCGTGCGATGACAGGAGGATGACCGATGACCATGACGGATGAGCGGGCGGCGGCGGTGGTGGGGCTGATCGCCGCGATCCTGGAAGTGGACACGAGTGAGATCACCGACGGGGTCGACTTCCAGCAGGACCTGGACGCCGATTCCCTCCAGCTGGCCGAGCTGGCCGCCGCGCTGGAATCCGATTACGGCGTCGCCGTCGACGCCACCGACCCGCCGGTCAATCTCGGGCAGGTGCTCGCCATCGTCGGCGCGGGCCCGGCGTGAGTGGCGCGCGGCGCGTCGTGGTGACCGGCGCGGGCCCGGTCACCTGCATCGGCGTGGGCCGCGCCGACTTCGCCCGCAACGTGCTGGCCGGGACCAGTGGGCAGCGGCCGGTGACGTCCTTCGACACCACCGGTTTCGCCCACGCCGACGCCTGTGAGCTGAGCGGTTTCGACCCCGCCGCCTGGTGCGGTGGGGAGACGCCCGGGCGCGCGGCGGCCTTCGCGGTCGCCGCGGCCCGGCTGGCGCTGGCCGACGCGCGCCTGGATCCCGCCGCGCTGGCCCGCGCGCACGTCCCCGTCGTGGTGGGCACCTGCGACGGGGAGGCGGCCGAGCTGGACGCGCTGGCGGCGGCCTCGGCGGCGGGTGAGGCGGTCGGGACGGCCGCGGCGCGCCGGTACGCGCCGATCCGGCTGCCGTTGACGGTGGCCGCCGCCCTTGGGCTGCGCGAGGCCGAGCCGGTCACCATCGGGACGGCCTGCGCGGCCGGGAACTACGCCATCGGTTACGCCTTCGACGCCGTGCGCGCCGGGGACGCCGAGGTCGCCCTGTGCGGTGGGGCCGAGGCGGTCTCCCGGCGCATGTTCAGCGGTTTCTACCGGGTGGGCACCATCGCCTCCGACGCGTGCCGTCCCTTCGACGCCGGGCGCAGCGGGATCCTCACCGGCGAGGGCGCCGGGATGCTGGTGCTGGAGAGCCTCGGGCACGCCCTGGCGCGGGGCGCGCCCATCCATGCCGAGGTCATCGGTTTCGGCGCCAACTGCGACGCGCGGCATCCGGTCGCCCCCGACAGCGACGGCCTGGCCGCCTGCATCCGCCTCGCGCACGCCGACGCCGGGATCGGCCCCGGGCAGGTCGACCTGATCTCGGCGCACGGGACCGGGACCCCGGTCAACGACGTCACCGAGGTCGCCGCGATCCGGCGGGTGTTCGGGGCGTCCCCGCCGCCGGTCATCTCCATCAAGTCGATGATCGGGCACGCGATGGGCGCCGCCAGCGCCATCGCCGCGATCGCCGCGGTGGACAGCATCGGCGCCCAGTTCATCCCGCCGACCATCAACCACATCGCCACCGACCCCGCCTGCGCCATCGACTGCGTGCCCAACACCGGGCGGCCCGCGCGCATCGGCGTGGTCCAGAACAACGGGCTGGCCTTCGGCGGCAACAACGCCGTCCTGCTGCTGCGCCGCCCCGAGGAGGCGTCATGGAACTGAGCATCGCGGCCACCGCCGCCTGGTCGGCGCAGGGACCCGGGCCCGGCGCCGTGGCGCGCGCCCTCACCGCCGGGACGCCACCGGCGGCGCGCCACGACCCGCCGTCCACGCCGCCGCCGGGCGTCCTGGACGCCCACGGCTTCGATCTGGCCGCCGAGCTGGGGACCAAGGGCACCCGCTCGATGGACCGCGCCACCGGCCTGGCCGTCTGCGCCACCGCGCGGCTGCTGGCCGCCTCCGGCGGGGACGTGCCGCGCGACCGCTCGGCCGTCATCATCGGCACCACCAACGGCAGCCTGGGCACCATCCTCGACTTCACCGAGACCACCTACACCGCGCCCAAGCCGTACCTGGTCAACCCGGCCCGGTTCCCGGTGACGGTGATGAACTACGCCGCCGGGCAGTGCGCGATCCGCCACGGCGTCACCGGGCCCAACATCACCCTGGCCGGGGGCCGCAACGCCGTCGCGCTGGCCTTCATCTACGCCGCCCGCCTCATCCGCGCCGGGCGCGCCGATGACGTCCTGTGCGGGGCGACCGAGGAGTACACCTCGCGCCGGGCCTGGCTGGAGTGGAGGGCGCGGCCGCCCGGCGCGGTGCACGCCCCGGTCGCCGAGGGCTGCGTGATGTTCCACCTGACCGCCGCGCGCCCGGGCCGCGCGGCGGTGCTGGCGGTGGCCACCGCCACCGGCGGGCGCCTCGCCGAATGCCTCACCACCGCGCTGCGCCGGGCGGGTGTGGAGCCCGGCGAGGTGTGGGCCGCGGCGGGCAACGGCGCCCTCGACGGCTGCCACGACGGTGAGAGCCGCGCCCATCGCGCCGTCCTGGGCACCGGCCCGCGCCGCGTGGAGGCCCACACCGCCGTCGGCGACACCTCCGCCGCCAGCGTCGGCTTCCAGGTCCTGGCCCTGCTCGAACTGGCCGCCACCGATCCGGCCGCCGCCGGGCGGGCGGCGGTCACCACCTCCATCGACCGCCACGGGCTGGCCACCGCCGTGGTCCTGCGGTGCCCGCGATGAGCGGCCTGGGCATCACCGGGACCGGCGCCCACCTGCCCGAGCGGGTGGTCACCAACGCCGAGGTCGCCGCCGGGCTCGACATCGAGCCCGCCTGGATCGAGCGCTACACCGGCGTCCGCGAACGCCGCCGCGCCGCCGCGCACGAGGCCGCCTCCGACCTGGCCGCCGAGGCCGCCCGCCGCGCGCTGGCCGACGCCGGGCGCGACATCGGCGAGGTCGGCCTCATCGTGGTGGGCACCTCCACCCCCGACGAGCTGGGACCCTCCACGGCCTGCCGCGTGCAGGCCCTGCTGGGCGCGGGCGACATCGCCGTGATGGACGTCGGCGCGGCCTGCGCGGGCTACCTCTACGGGCTGCGCGTCGCCCGCGACCACCTGGCCGCCGAGCCCGGCACCGGCTGCGCGCTGGTCATCGGCGTGGAGGTCTACTCGCGCTTCCTCGACCCCGGCGACCGCGCCACCGCCGTGCTGTTCGGCGACGGGGCGGGGGCCAGCGTGGTCGAGGCGGTCCCCGAGGGGCGCGGCATCGCCTCGATCCGGCTGGGCGCCGACGGGCGCCTCGCCCCGCACGTGCTGATCCCCGCCGGGGGCAGCCGCCGCCCCGCCAGCGGTGAGACCCTCGCCGCCGGGGAGCACCGCATCGCCATGAACGGCCGGGCGGTGCGCGAGGTCATGGACCACCGCTTCCCCGAGCTGGCCGCCACCGCCCTCGCCCGCCACGGCATCGGTCTCGGCGACCTCGACCTCGTCGTCCCGCACCAGCCCAATCCGCGCGCGCTGGAGCGCTTCGGGGAAGGCCTCGGGCTCGACCCGGCGCGGCTGGTGGTCATCGGCGCCACCGCCGGGAACATCGGCGCGGCGTCCATCCCCGCCGCGCTGACCGCCGCCCGCGACGACGGGCGCCTCAAGGACGGCTCGCGGGTGCTGATGCTGGCCATCGGCGCGGGCATGACCTGGGCGAGCGCCCTGCTGACCTGGACCACCGGAGGAGCCCGATGACCGCCGACGCCCTCGCCGATTTCGTGCGCGGCCCCCTCGACGCCGAGTCGCAGGCGCTGCTGCGGCGGACCTTCGACGACGAGGTCCTGGATCCGCGGCCGGACCTGACCGCCGCCGGGCGGCACGCGCTGACCCACCGGCGGCTGCGGCACGTCAACACCGCCCTCGGTCCCGGGAGCGCGCTGCTGGGCGACCGGGTGCGCCTGGACGCCGCCTTCGGGTGGGCGGCGGTGGCCGATCCGGCGCTGTTCCACGCGATGGTGCTGCACTATCCGCTGTGCCTGGGGGTCCTGCTCGATCTGGACCCCGGGACGCCCGAGGTCGCCGGGGCGGTGGCGGCGCTGGAGAAGCTGGAGGCGGCCGGGGTCCTGCTGCTGACCGAGGCCGGGGTCTCCGGCAGCCATCTCGATCCGGGCACCGAGGCCGTGCACGACCCGGCGACGGGTGGTTTCGTGCTGCGCACGCCGCGTCCGGAGGCCGCGAAGTTCCCCACCGCGACCGGCGCGCCGGGCGTGGCCAGGATCGCCGCCGTCTACGCCCGCGTCATCGTGGCCGGGGCCGACCGGGGCGTGTTCCCCTTCGCGGTGACCGTTCGCGGCGCCGATGGGCGGGTGACCCCCGGTGTGGGTGTCACGCCCGCCGCCGAGGCCGCCGGGCTGCCGGCCGACTACGCCGCCGTCACCTTCGACGACGTCCCGGTGCCCTACGGTGCCTGGCTGCGCGGCTCGGCCCGCCTCGACGGCGGCGGGTTCCACGACCCGCTCGGCTCGCGCCCGGCGCGGCTGGCGCGGTCGCTGGCGATGGCCAGGCCGGTGTGGCGCGGCATCGTCTCGGCGTGCGCGGCCGTCACCCGGGCGGCGGTCACGATGGCCCTGGCGCACACCCGGCACCGCCGCACTGCCGGTGGCACACCGCTGATGGACTTCCGCCGTCAGCGCCGCGACCTGCTGGCCGCCCTCGCCGACGCCTACGCCCTCACCGCGCTGGCCGGTAGTTTCGCGGAGGGCGACGGGGCGGCGGTGACCGGTGCGCTGACGCCGTGGGCGCTCATCGACGCGCGCCTGCCCGCGCTGAAGGCCGTGGCGGTGTCGACGGCCGCGGCGGCGGTGGACGTCTGCCGCGCCCGCTGCGGTGCCCCCGCCAACGCCGCCACCGGCCGCTACACCGGTTACCGGGCGCTGCTGGACGCCTACACCTCGGCCGGGGGCGACAACCTGCTGATCTGGCTGGACACCGCCCGCGCGCTGCTGGACGCCCCGCCGCCGGGCGCTTCTGCGCTGGAGGCCCGGGCGCGGGAGGAGCTGGCGGTGGCCATCGCCCGTGACGGTGACTGGAACGCCCACGTCCACCTGGCCGAGCGCGCCGCCCTGGCCCACGCCGACCGCGTCCTGCAGGACGCCTTCGCCGAGCGCGCCGCGGCGGTGGCCGAGCCCGGCGCGCGCGACCTGCTCACCCGCCTGGCGGCGCTGCGCGGGCACGCGCTGACGCTGCGCCGCTCGGGTGACCTGCTGGAGACCGCGGTGCTGAGCCCGTCGGCGATCGGGCGCTCCCGGGTGGCCCTCGACGCCCTCTGCGACGGGCTGGCCGATCGCGTCCCGGAGCTCACCGCGGCCTTCGGGCTGCCCGCCCGCCTGCTGGACCCGGTCTTCGGGACCCCCGATTTCGCCCGCGCGCTCATCGGGGGCGAGGTGCCGTGAACGGCGAACGGCCCGGCCCCCGAGCGGGGACCGGGCCGTTCGTCCGGGAACTAACGCGAGATCGACCGCGAGGCCTTCAGGAAGTCGCGGTTGAGGCGCCCGATCGAGGCCAGCGGGATGCCCTTGGGGCAGACCTCGTGGCACTCGCCGGTGTTGGTGCAGCCGCCGAAACCGGCGTCGTCGTGCGCGTGGATCATGTTCAGGACGCGCTCGTCGCGCTCGGGCTGGCCCTGCGGGAGGAGACCCAGGTGGGTGACCTTCGCGGCGGTGAACAGCATGCCCGACCCGTTGGGGCAGGCCGCCACGCACGCGCCGCAGCCGATGCAGGTGGCCGCCTCGAAGGCGGCGTCGGCGTCGGCCTTGGGCACGGGGGTGGCGTGCGCGTCGGGCGCCGAGCCGGTGGGGGCGCTGATGTAGCCGCCGGCCTGGATGATGCGGTCGAAGGACGAGCGGTCGACGACGAGGTCCTTGACGACCGGGAAGGCCCGGGCCCGCCACGGCTCGATGTCGATGGTGTCGCCGTCGTTGAAGTGCCGCATGTGCAGCTGGCAGGTCGTGGTGGCCCGCTCGGGGCCGTGCGCCGAGCCGTTGATCATGAGGCTGCACATGCCGCAGATGCCCTCGCGGCAGTCGTGGTCGAAGGCGACGGGCTCGTCACCGGCGAGGGTGAGCTCCTCGTTCAGCATGTCGAGCATCTCCAGGAAGGACATGTCCGGGGACACGTCCTCGACCCGGTACTTCACCATGCGCCCTTTTTCCTCGGGCCCGTGCTGGCGCCAGATGCGCAGGGTCAGGTTCACTTGTAGCTCCGCTGGACGAGGTGGACGTACTCGAAGGTGAGGTCTTCCTTGTGGAGCACGGGTGGCTGGTCGCCGCCCCACTCCCATGCCGCGACGTAGCTGAAGTTCTCGTCGTCGCGCAGCGCCTCGCCGTCCGGGGTCTGGCTCTCGCCCCGGAAGTGGCCGCCGCAGGACTCGGTGCGGTGCAGCGCGTCGATGCACATCAGTTCGGCCAGCTCGAAGAAGTCGGCGACCCGGCCGGCCTTCTCCAGGGCCTGGTTGAGGTCGTCGCCGGAGCCGGGGACCTTCACCCGGCGCCAGAACTCCTCGCGCAGGCCGCGGATGAGCTCGATGGCCTTGCGCAGGCCCTCGTCGGTGCGCTCCATGCCGCAGTAGTCCCACATGATGCGGCCGAGCTCGCGGTGGAAGGAGTCGACGGTGCGGTCGCCGTCGATGGACAGGAACCGGTTGATGCGCTCCTCGACGGCCGAGCGGGCCTCGACGGCCGCCGGGTGCTCCTCGGTGACCGGGGTGAAGTCGCCGGTGGCGAGGTAGTCGTTGATGGTGTTGGGCAGCACGAAGTACCCGTCGGCCAGGCCCTGCATGAGCGCCGAGGCGCCCAGGCGGTTGGCGCCGTGGTCGGAGAAGTTCGCCTCGCCCACCACGAACAGGCCGGGGATGGTGGACTGGAGGTCGTAGTCGACCCACAGCCCGCCCATCGTGTAGTGCACGGCCGGGTAGATGCGCATCGGGACCTTGTTGGGGTCCTCGCCGGTGATGCGCTCGTACATCTCGAAGAGGTTGCCGTACTTGGCCTCGACGGCGTCCTGGCCGAGGCGGGCGATGGCGTCGGCGAAATCGAGGTAGACGCCCAGGCCGCCGGGGCCGACGCCGCGTCCCTCGTCGCAGACGTTCTTCGCCGCGCGGGAGGCGATGTCGCGGGGCACGAGGTTGCCGAAGGACGGGTAGATGCGCTCCAGGTAGTAGTCGCGCTCGTCCTCGGGGATCTCGTTGGCCGGACGCGGGTCGCCCTTCTCCTTAGGCACCCACACGCGGCCGTCGTTGCGCAGGGACTCCGACATCAGGGTGAGCTTGGACTGGTGCTCACCGGACTGCGGGATGCAGGTCGGGTGGATCTGCGTGAAGCACGGGTTGGCGAACAGCGCACCCTTGCGGTGCGCGCGCCACGTCGCGGTGACGTTGCAGCCCTTGGCGTTGGTGGACAGGAAGAACACGTTCCCGTACCCGCCGGAGGCCAGCACGACCGCGTCGGCGAAGTCGGTGGTGATCTCGCCGGTGACCAGGTCGCGGACGACGATGCCGCGCGCCTTGCCGTCGACCACGATCAGGTCGAGCATCTCGTGGCGGGCGTGCATCTCCACCGTCCCGGCCGCCACCTGCCGCTCCAGCGCCTGGTAGGCGCCCAGGAGCAGCTGCTGGCCGGTCTGGCCGCGCGCGTAGAACGTGCGGGAGACCTGCGCGCCGCCGAAGGAGCGGTTGTCCAGCAGGCCGCCGTACTCGCGGGCGAAGGGCACGCCCTGCGCGACGCACTGGTCGATGATCTCCACCGAGACCTGCGCCAGGCGGTGCACGTTCGACTCGCGGGAGCGGAAGTCGCCGCCCTTGACGGTGTCGTAGAACAGGCGGTGCACCGAGTCGCCGTCGTTGCGGTAGTTCTTGGCGGCGTTGATGCCGCCCTGCGCGGCGATGGAGTGCGCCCGGCGCGGGCTGTCCTGGTAGCAGTAGGACTTGACGTGGTATCCGGCCTCGCCCAGCGTAGCGGCGGCCGAGCCGCCGGCCAGGCCGGTGCCGACCACGATGACGGTGCGCTTGCGGCGGTTGGCCGGGTTGACCAGCTTGGCCTCGAAGCGGCGGGTGTCCCAGCGGGTCTCGATCGGGCCTTCGGGAGCCTTGGTATCGGCGATCGGGTCGCCCTCGGTGTAAAGGTTCACTTGATCAGTCCCGTCGTGATCGACAGCGGAACGGCCAGGAAGCCGACGGCGATGACCACGGCGACCACGAGCGCGACGGCCTTGGCGCGGCGCTCACCCGTCTGAGTCTGCTGGCCCAGGGTCCGCAGCGCGGAGAAAACGCCGTGACGCAGGTGGAAGGCCAGTGTGAGCACGGCCACCACGTAGAACAGGGTCACGTACCAGCGCCCGGGGGCGAAGTCGGCGATGAGGTTGCCGGCCGGCCGCGAGCTGTCGCCGACCGGGTTCAGGTGCCCGGTGGTGAGGTCGAGGATGTGGTAGACCACGAACAGGACGATGATCACGCCGCCCCAGCGCATCGTCCGGGCCGCGTAGCTGCCCTTGACCGGGCGCCGGTGGGCGTACTTGACCGGCCGCGCGGCCTTGGCCTTCAGCGCCAGCGACGTCGCCGACCAGATGTGCCCGATCACCGCGGCCAGCAGCACGATCCGCTGGATCCACAGGAACCAGCTGTACGGCAGCAGCGGCTCGCCGATGGTGCGCAGCCAGTGGGCGTAGTGGTCGAACGACTCGGTGCTCAGGAAGATCTTGAGGTTGCCGGTCATGTGCGCGATCAGGAAGAGCACCAAAATGACGCCCGTGACGGCCATGACGGCTTTCTTGCCGACCGTCGTGTTGACGACGCGCCGGGTAGCCAGGTCCATAGGGCGGAGCGTAGGTCCGCGTCGATCATTCGTCCAATGCATCGTGATCAATGATCTGATAGACGTAGGCTATTACGATGCAGATTCAGCACCTCCGATACTTCGTGGCGGTGGCCAGAGCGGGACATTTCACCCGCGCGGCGGCGAGTTTGAAGGTCTCTCAGCCAACTCTCAGTAAGCAGATTCACAGTCTCGAAGATGATCTCGGCGCGCCCCTGTTCCGCCGCGAGCGCGGCGGCGTCGTCCTCACCCCCGCCGGGGAGGTTCTGCTGCCGGTGGCGCGCCGGATCCTCGCCGACGCCGACACCGCCCGCCGCGAGGTCGCCGAGCTGGTCGGGCTGCGGCGCGGCCGCGTCCGCTTGGGGGCGACGCCGAGCCTGGCCGCCGCGCTGGTCCCGCCGGTTCTGCGCCGCTTCCACGGCGCCCACCCCGGCATCGAGCTGCACGTGGAGCAGAGCGGCTCGCAGGACCTCGTCCGCCATCTCGTCGGCGGCGAGCTCGACCTGGCCCTGATCATCCTGCCCGACCAGGGCACCGACCCGGCGCTGCTGGCCGAGCCGATCCTGCGGGAGAGCCTGGTGCTGGCCTCGGCCCGGGAGGAGATGCCCGGCCCGGTCCGCATCACCGACCTGCGCGACCGGCCGCTGCTGATGTTCCGCACCGGCTACGACCTGCGCGACGCGACGCTGGCGGCGTTCCGCCGCGAGGGCGTCGAGCCCAGCTTCGTGGTGGAGGGCGGGGAGATGGACACCGTCCTCGGTTTCGTGGAGGCCGGGCTGGGCGTGGCCCTCGTCCCCGGCATGGTCGTCGTCGGGCGGCCCGGACTCCACGCCACCCCGCTGGCGCCGCCCGGCATCCGCCGCACGGTGGCCCTGGCCCACCGCCGCGAGACCCCGCCGACGCACGCGGCGGCGGCGATGCGCGCGACGCTGCTGGACCACGTCGCCGAGGCCTCGCTGCCGCCGGGGGTGGAACGCAGCGCGCTGGAGCGCTAGCCGCCGGGCATGGCGCCGCCGTGGGCCTCGCGCGTCCACATCGGGGCGTGACGCGGCGGGCCCGGCCGCGTCGGCGGCCGGGCCCGCCCCGGGTTCAGGCGCAGCGCGGTCCGGAGCATCCGGCGCACCAGCAGTCGGGGGTGCCCGAGTTGCAGAAGCGGCAGATCTTGAAGTCGCAGCAGCCGGCGAACTCGACGCCGAAGGCGTTCGCGGTGGCCTTCGGGGCGACCAGGCGCAGCATCCAGTCCGCCGCCTTGCCGATCGGGTTCATGTCGGACCTCCTGGTGGGAAACGGTTGCGGAAACTCGGCCGAATCGGGCCGTTCACACAGTCTCGTGGCGTATCGCCCACCGGGCAAGGCCGTCTTATCAAGCGATATCGGGCATGACGTGGACCCGACTGGACAGGTCTTACTCAAGCGAGTAACTTTTTACTCGTGCAAGTAACAGCCGCCGCCAAGGCCCGCCGCGACGAGATCATCGCCGCCACCCTCACCGTCCTCGCCCGCGACGGCTACGCCGGGACCTCCTTCAAGCGCATCGTCGACGAGGCCGGTCTCAGCAGCACGCGCCTGATCTCCTACCACTTCGACGGCAAGGAGGAACTGCTCCTGGCCGTCCTGCGGACCGTCGCCGAGCGCGGCGCCGAGGCCATGCGCGCCGCCATGGCCATCGAGCACACGATGGCCGGGCGGCTGGCCGCCTACATCCGCGCCAACCTCGAATTCCTCGGCGGCGACCCGGTCTACGCCCCCGCGCTCGCCGAGATCATCCACAACCTGCGCGCCTGGCGATCGGAGCCCGGCGGCGACGCCGACATCGCCGTCGAGCAGCTGGCCGGGCTGCTGCGCGTGGGCCAGACCACGCGCGAGTTCGGCGACTTCGACCCCGTCGTCATGGCCGTGGCCATCCGCGCCTCCATCGACGCCGTGGCGCTGCGCCTGGCCGCGCGGCCAGGCCTGGACCTGGCCCACCACATCGACGAACTCCTCGCCATCTACCGCGCCGCCACCGAACGGAGCAGCTCATGACCACCCCCGACCTCGCCGCCGCCCGCCCCGCCTTCCGGCTCGTGCGGCACGTCTACCTCGCGGTCTTCGCCGTCTCGGTGGCCGCCCTCGTCCTGGCCTTCCTCCTGCGCGACCGCCCGGACCTGGTCAACGCCGTGGTGTGGATCCGCGGCGGCGCCGTGGCCATCGCCGCGCCCGTGCTGGTCCTGGTCGCCCGCGCCGCCGCGCGCGGCAGCCGCGCGGCCTTCGTGCGGCTGCGCTGGATCTCCACCGCCGTCCCGATCGGCGTCGTCATCATCGTCGCCGTCCCCAACGACGGCTATCCACTGTGGATGAAGGTGGAGCAGGGCGTGGTCGGCGCGATCGTGCTGGTCGCGGCGGTCGCGCTGAACCGGTCCCGGGTGCGGGCCCTGTTCCCCAAGCGCCGCTGAACCTTACGAATCCCTGACGCCACGCCCGAAGAGGCCGCCGGGAGACGCCGTCCTCACTAGCGTCGGAACGCATGCGGGTACTCGTCACCGGCGGCGCCGGATTCATCGGCTCCCAGATCGTCACCGCGCTCGAAGACGTCGGGCACCACGCCGACGTCTTCGACGCGCGCTCCACCCCCGAAGCCCGCGACGTCCGCGATCCCGTCGCCGTCGCCCGGGCCCTGCGCGGCGCCGACGCCGTCTGCCACCAGGCGGCCATGGTCGGCCTCGGCCGCGACTTCTCCGACGCCGCCGACTACGTCTCCCACAACGACCACGGCACCGCCGTCCTGCTGGCCGCGATGGCCGAGGCGGGCGTGGGCGCGCTCGTCCTGGCCGGCTCGATGGTCGCCTACGGCGAGGGCGCCTACACCTGCCCCGAGCACGGCCCCACCCGTCCCGGACCCCGCGCCGCGAGCGACCTCGACGCCGGACGCTTCGAACCACCCTGCCCCCGCTGCGGCGCGCCGCTCGCGCCCGGACTGGTCACCGAGGACGCCCCCGCCGACCCCAGGAACGTCTACGCCGCCACCAAGGTCGCCCAGGAGCACCTGGCCGCCGCGTGGGCCCGGATGACCGGCGGCCGCGCCATATCCCTGCGCTACCACAACGTCTACGGCCCCGGGATGCCCCGCGACACCCCCTACGCCGGGGTCGCGTCCTTCTTTCTGTCCGCCCTGGCCCGCGGCGAACCACCCCGGGTCTTCGAGGACGGGCGGCAGCGGCGCGACTTCGTGCACGTCGGCGACGTCGCCGCCGCCAACCTCGCCGCGCTCACCGGCATCGCCACCGTCGATCCCGGCGGCTTCCGCGCCTACAACACCGCCAGCGGCGAACCCCGCACCGTCGGGGACCTGGCCGCCGCGCTCGCCGCCGCGCACGGCGGCCCCGACCCGGTCGTCACCGGCGAGTACCGCCTCGGCGACGTGCGGCACGTGACCGCCTCCACCGCCCGCATCCGCGCCGAACTCGGCTGGGCGCCCGCGGTCGCCTTCGCCGACGGCGTCGCCGGGATCGCGAAGGAGGCACGCGCGTGACCGCCGTGGACGTGATCCTGCCGTGCCTGGACGAGGCCGCGGCCATCCCGTGGGTCCTCGCCCGCCTCCCCGAGGGCTACCGGGCCATCGTCGTGGACAACGGCTCCAGCGACGGCTCCGCTCAGATCGCCGCCGACCTGGGCGCCACCGTCGTCGCCGAGCCCCGGCGCGGCTTCGGCTCGGCCTGCCACGCCGGGCTCACCGCCGCCACCGCGCCGGTGGTCTGCTTCTGCGACTGTGACGCCTCCCTCAACCTCGAACTCCTGCCCACCGTCGCCGGGCCGGTCCTGGACGGCGCCGCCGACCTCGTCCTCGGGCGCCGGCGCCCCACCACCGCCGGCGCCTGGCCGCTGCACGCCCGCGCCGGGAACCTCGCCCTCTCGCGGATGATCCGCCGCCGCACCGGGCTGCGCCTCCACGACCTGGGCCCCATGCGCGCCGCCCGCCGCGAGGACCTGCTCGCCCTCGGCCTCACCGACCGCCGCTCGGGCTATCCACTGGAGATGGTCGTCAAGGCCGCCGACGCCGGATGGCGCGTCGCCGAGACCGACGTGCCCTACCTGCCCCGCACCGGCCGCTCCAAGGTCACCGGCACCTGGACCGGGACCTGGCACGCCGTCCGCGACATGCGGGCGGTCCTGCGGTGACCGCCGTCCTCGTCATCGCCAAGGCCCCCGTCGCCGGGCGCGCCAAGACCCGCCTGCACGGCCCCTACACCCCCGCCGAGGCCGCCGCCCTGGCCGAGGCCGCGCTCGCCGACACCCTCGCCACCGTCGCCGCGCTGCCCGCCGCGCGCCGGATCCTCGTCCTCGACGGCGAACCCGGGCCGTGGCTGCCCGGGGGCTTCGAGGTCACCGCCCAGCGCGGCGGCGGACTCGACGAGCGCATCGCCGCCGCCTTCGCCCACTGCCCCGGCCCGTCCCTGCTCATCGGCATGGACACCCCGCAGCTCGCCCACGCCCACCTCGCCGGGGTCTTCGCGCCCGGCGCGTGGACCCGCCACGACGCCTACCTCGGCCCCGCCGCCGACGGCGGCTTCTGGGCCCTCGCGCTGGCCCGGGCCACGCCCGCGCTGCTGCTCGGCGTCCCGATGTCGACGGCCACCACCGGACGCGAGCAGCGCGCCCGCCTCCTGCGACACGGCCTGTCGGTGGGCGACCTGCCCGAGCTGCGCGACGTCGACACCGCCGCCGACGTCGGCCCGGTCGCCGCGCTCGCCCCCGGCGGCCGCTTCGCCGCCCTCGCCCGGGAACTGGGGGAGCGCGGGTGACCGTCACGACCTGGGACCAGGACGTCTACGCCGACGCGATGCGCACCGGACGCGGGCCGCTCTACCTGCGCCGCCCCGACGGGTGGCTGCTGCCGCTGGACGTGGAGCGCTGGTGCGGGCACGTCGACGCCACCGACCGGCTCGTGCTGGCCCGCTGCGCCGGTCCGGTCCTGGACGTCGGCTGCGGCCCCGGCCGCTTCGCCGCCGCCCTCGCCCGCCTCGGCGTGCCCGCCCTCGGCGTCGACACGTGTCCCTCGGCGGTGGCGCGCGCGATCGCGGCCGGGGGAGCCGCCGAGTGCCGCTCGGTCTTCGAGCCGCTGCCCGGCGAGGGCGCGTGGCGGACGCTGCTGCTCATGGACGGCAACATCGGCATCGGCGGCGACCCGCTGGCGCTGCTGCGCCGCCTGCGCGGCCTGGCCCGCCCGGGCGCGCTGCTGATGGTGGAGACCGCGCCCGTCGACGTCGACGAGCGCCTCGCCGTCCACGTCGACAATGGACGCGGCGGGCGCGGGCGGCTCTTCCCGTGGGCGCGGCTGGGCCCCTCGGCGCTGCGCCGGGCGGCCGGTCCGGCGGGCTGGCGCGTCGCCGAGGAGTGGACGTGCGCCGAGCGCGCCTTCACCGCCCTGCGGCCCGTGCGGTGAGGCTCTGGACGGTCCTGGCCGGCGGCCTGGCCGCCGCGACCGCCGTCGCCGCCGGGATCGCCATCGGCGGCACGACCTCGATGGGCCCGCTGTTCGCGTGGTACCTGGCGGCCTGGGCGCTGTTCACCGCCGCCGCGTGGGCGCTGCGGCGCGTCCCGCCGCGCCACGCGGCCGTCCTGGTCCTGGCCGGGGGAGCCCTCATCGGCGGCACCGGCCTGCTCGCCGCGCCCCGCACCAGCGATGACGCCTACCGCTACGTGTGGGACGGCCGGGTCCAGGCCGCCGGGATCTCGCCCTACGACCACGTGCCCGCCGACCCGGCCCTGCGCGGGCTGCGCGACGAGAGCCTGTTCCCGTCCGCACCGGACTGCGCGGGCATGTGGGACGCCGGGGGCTTCTGCACCCGCATCAACCGCCCCACGGTGCCCACCATCTACCCGCCGGTCGCCGAGGCCTACTTCCTCGCCGTCCACCTCGCCGCCGGGGCCACCGGGCTCGACGGGATCACCGCCCTCCAGGCCGCCGGGCTCCTCGCCGCCCTCGGCACCGCCCTCGTCGTCCTGCGCGCACGCGGACCCGGACCGGCCGCGCTGTGGGCCTGGTGCCCGGCGATCGCGCTGGAGGCGGTCAACAACGCGCACGCCGACGTCCTGGCCGCCCTGCTCACCGTGGCCGCCTTCGCCGCGGCCGCCCGGCGGCCCCGCGCCGGTGGCGCGCTCCTCGGCGCCGGGATCGCCGCGAAACTCCTGCCCGCCGTCACCGTCCCCGCGCTGCTGGCCGGCGCGCGCAAGCCCCGCGCCGTCGTCCCGCCCGCGATCGCCCTGGCGGTGGCCGCCGCGACCTACATCCCCTATGTCCTGTGGTCGCGCGGCTCGGTCCTGGGCTACCTCGGCGGATACGTCGGCGAGGAGGGCTACGGCGACGCCTCCGGCTCCGATCGCTTCGCGCTCCTGCGCCTGGCCCTGCCCGCCGCGTGGGAGCGGCCGGGCGTCCTGCTCGGCCTCACCCTCGCCGTCCTCGCCCTCGTCACCGCCGCGATCATCGCCCGCGGCGACCCCGCGAGGCCCTGGGACGGCGCGGCCGCCCTCGTCGGAGCGCTGCTGCTGCTCACCACCCCCGGCTACGCCTGGTACGCGCTGCTGCTCATCGGCCTGGCCGCGCTCGCCGCCCGCCCGGTGTGGCTGGTCCTCGGCCTGGCCGCCGCGGCAGCCTACCCGGCGCTCCCGCACGCGGCGACCATCGCCTACGCGCTGGCCGCCGCCGTCCTCATCGCGGCCGGGATCCGGGTCCGCCACGGCCGGGCTTCGTCTTTCGTGCGCGATCGGCATACTCTGGGCGGATCGTGATCGGAGGCCGCCGTGGACCAAGAGCCCAGCCGCCCCACCCGCTCGCCCACCGACTACGTCATGGTCGCGTTGCTCCTCGCGGCGGTCGTCCTGGTCGTGATCGGCGCGGTCAAGCTGAACACCAAGGGCGAGGAGGCCGCGCCGCCGCCGGTCGCGGTGCGCACACCCGAGCCGCCGACCCTCGGCGATCTCGGCGCGACCTGCCTGGAGCAGCCCAGGGCGTGGCCCGGCGCGGCCGACTACCTCGGGAACGGCCCGCACCCGATCGCGATCTTCGACAGCGGGTATCCCACCGCCGCCAAGGAACTCAGCGACCTGGGCGAGGGCTGGCACGCGGCCACCGCCGCCGACGCCCAGCTCATCGTCTGCGTCGGCTACCGCCTGCACGAGCAGATCAAGGTCTGCCGCTTCACCGGAAACGGCGGCGAGAAGATCGAGGCGAAGGTCTTCGCCGTGGACTACCTGTTCAGGATCTTCACCGCCCGCACCGGCGCGCAACTGGGCTCCGACGAGGCCTTCACCGACGAGTTCACGTGCCCCACCTCCGTCGTCTACGTCCAGGGCAACGGCCCCTCGTTCATGGCCACGCTGCCCAAGGAGAAGGTCCAGGCGATCCTGGCGCAGTGGGTCACTCCCGTGATCGGCTGACCAGCGGCAGCGCCACCCGCACGGTGGTGCCCACCCCCGGCGCGCCCTCGATCGACACCGTTCCCCGGTGCGCGGCCACGATGGACGCCACGATCGCCAGGCCCAGTCCCGAGCCGCCGGTGGCCCGCGAGCGCGAGGGATCGGCGCGGTAGAGCCGGTCGAAGGCGCGCGCCCGGTGCTCCCGGCTCATTCCGGGGCCGTCGTCGGCGACGATGAGGACGCCCATGCCGTCCTCGGTGGACACCGTCACGCTCACCGCGGTGCCCGGCGGGGTGTGTTGTCGCGCGTTGGCCAGGAGGTTGGCGGCGACCTGGCGCAGCCGCGCGTCGTCCCCGGCGACCGTGACGCCGGGGGCGAGGACCGAGGTGATCACCCGCTCGGCGTCCACGGCGCGGGCGTCGTCGACGGAGTCGGCGACCACGGCGGTCAGGTCGCAGGGTCCGCGCTCCAGGCCCGACTCCTGGTCGAGGCGGGCCAGCAGGAGCATGTCGTCGACGAGGGAGGCCATCCGCAGGCTCTCGGCGCGCACCCGGCTCATCGCCCGGTCCAGCGCGGGTTTCTCGCTGACCCCGCCGGCCTCGTACAGCTCGGCGTAGCCGCCGATGGTGGCCAGCGGGGTGCGCAGCTCGTGGGAGGCGTCGGCGACGAAGCGGCGCAGCCGCTCCTGCTGGGCGTCGCGGTCGGTGATGGCGCCGACCAGCCGCGAGACCATCGCGTCCAGCGCGGCCCCGAGCCGGGCGAGCTCGCCGCGGTCGCCGGAGGGCCCGACGCGGCGGCCGAGGTCGCCGTCGGCGATGGCGGCGGCGGTGTCGATCATCCGGTCCACCGGGCGCAGGCCGTTGCGGGTGATCATCAGGGCGGCCAGCACGCCCACCACGACGACCGCGCCGATGGTGAGGCCGAGGGTGGTGGTGAGCGTGTCGCGGACGGCGTCGACGTCGGTGGTCGGGACGGCCAGCAGGACGGTTCCCTCGATCACCTCCGCGCCGTCGCGGATGAACACGGCCCGCTGGTTCAGGCGCATGATCCGGTAGCCGATCTCGCCGTCGGCGCTGGCGGCCGAGGCGGGCGTGCCGATCTCGGGCAGGGTGGCGGGCAGTACGGGCAGCGCCAGCGGCTCGGAGTAGTACCCGGCCTTCTCCGCCGAGACCACCTCGCCCGCGTCGGACAGGATGAGCACCGCCACCGACTGGTACGCCGGGCGCGCGGGGGATGCCGCGGCGGGCATCGCCTGGCCCTTCGTCGGGCCGAATGTGGGCTGCTTGCCCAGTTCGCGCAGCTGGTCGTCGACGCGGGCGAGCATCGTGGAGGTGACCGCGCCGATGGCCACGACGCCGATGACGGCCGTCGCCAGGCACAGCAGCGCGCCGGTGGCCACGACCAGGCGGGTCTTGATGGTCACGGAGCCTCGCCTCCCGGGGCGCGCAGGGCGTAGCCGACGCCGCGGACGGTGTGGATGAGCCGGGCCGGGCCGTCGTCGACCTTGCGCCGCAGGTAGGAGATGTAGGTCTCCACCAGTGAGGTGTCGCTGTCGAAGCCCTGGCCCCACACGCCGCGCAGGAGTTCGGCGCGGGAGTGGACCCGCCCGGCGTGGGCCATGAGGTAGCGCAGTAGCCCGAACTCGGTGCGGGAGAGGGTGACCTCGCGCGTGCCGCGCCAGACCCGGTGCGCGACGACGTCCATGACCAGGTCGGCGACGGCGAGGCGGTCCCCGGAGGGCTCGCGGGGCATGGTGCGGCGCAGGACGGCCTCCACGCGCAGCCGCAGCTCCTCCAGCCGGAACGGCTTGGTGAGGTAGTCGTCGCCGCCGGCCAGGAACCCGTCGCGCAGGTCGGCGGCGGTGTCGCGGGCGGTCAGGAAGATGACCGGGACGCCGTCGCCGGACTCGCGCAGCCTGGCGGCGACGCCGAAGCCGTCCAGGCCCGGCAGGTTCACGTCGAGCAGCAGCAGGTCCGGGCGCAGCCGCGCGGTCAGCGACAGGGCCCGGTCGCCGGTGTCGGCGTGATGGACGTCGTATCCGGCGAAGGCCAGCGCGTCCAGCAGCATGTCGGCGAGCATCCGCTCGTCCTCCACCAGCAGCAGGCACGCCGGGCCGCCGTCGGCGCGGCGCGCGGCGGAAGGCGTCATGAGGGGCATGCGGAGAGTCTCGCCGCCGATCATTGGGCGTGGCTGTGGGCTGTTTGGGAGTTGGTTGAGAACCGGGCCCGGAGCCTTCCCGGCGGGGTGGGGCGGCTGCTTTCGTTGCCCCGGCGGGCGGCGTGGGCCGTCCGGAACCCCGAACCACGAGGACGACGCATGAGTGTGGCCGTACGCGGCATCAGGAACACCTTCCGGAACAAGATCAGGGGCGGCGCGGTCGTCCTGGTGCTGGCCATCGTCATCGGGCTGACCCTGTCGATGCTGGTGGCCAACGAGGCCGTGGCCGCGCGGCTGGAGTCGGTGCGCTCGAAGCTCGACACGACGGTCACCGCGGCCCCGGCCTTCGCGCCCAAGGGCGAGGACACGCAGCCGCTCACCGCCGACCAGCTCACCGCGATCCGCGGGCTGGATCACGTGGCCTCGGCCACGGGCATCGTGCAGGGGATGCTGGAGGCGCCCTCCGACGGCGAGGACGACAAGTCCGGCGGGCCGAGGGTGTCCATCGCCGGGCCGTCGGGGGCCAAGGGAACCACGAATCTGGAGTCGGGCGTGGACGCCGCGGCCATGGGCGCCCCGGCCGGGGTGAAGTTCCCGATCATGGTCGGCGGCACCGACGGCACGGTCAACGCGCGCGGCCAGGCCCTCGACATCACCGACGGGCGCGCGCTCCAGGCGTCGGACACGCGCGGGGCGGTCATCAGCGACCAGCTGGCGAAGAAGAACGGCCTGTCGGTCGGCGGCACCTTCACCGCCTTCGACCAGACCTTCACCGTGGTCGGCATCGCCGCCTCCGGCGGCACCTTCGACGACGTCGGCGTGGTCATGACCGCCGAGACCCTCATGGACCTCGGTGACCAGAGCGGCTACACCTCCATCGTCGCCAAGGCCGATGACGTGGCCAACCTGGAGGCGGTCAAGACGAAGATCGGCGAGCTGCTCGGCGGCGCCGTGGAGGTCCACGCCGAGACCGAGACGGCGCTCCAGGCCACGCAGGGGCTGGAGACCGTCGAGCGCATCACCCGCCTCGGGTTCCTCATCTGCCTGTTCTGCGCGGCGGTGATCGTGTTCTTCACCCTGGCGCTGACCGTCCGCGAGCGCCGCAAGGAGGTCGGCGTCCTCAAGGCCATCGGAGCGACCACGCGCGGCATCGTCGGCCAGTTCGGCGTCGAGGCCGTCACGCTGGTGCTGGCCGCGACCATTCTCGGGCTCGGGGTGGCGGCGCTGACCAGCAACGTCATCGCCGACGTGCTGGTCTCCACGAACACGCCGGCGAACGAGGCCGGCGGCAAGATGCCGGGGATGCCGGCGGGCGCGAAGGCCGTGCGCATCGCCGGTCCCGGCGGCGGTGAGCCCGAGAGCGCCGCCGACCTCATCGGCGAGGTGACCGCCGGGCTCGGCTGGGACACCCTCGGCCTGGGCGCGGCCACCGCGCTGGTCATCGCCGTCCTGGGGGCCGCCGCGCCCGCGTGGCTGATCGCCCGCGTCCGTCCCGCCGAAGTCCTGCGAGGGGAGTAGCCGTGCTGCAGGTGAAAGACGTCGTCAAGCGCTTCCGCTCCGGTGGCGAGGATGTCAATGCCGTCGATGGGGTGACCTTCGAGGTCCCCGCGGCGACCTTCGCGTCCATCGTCGGCTCCAGCGGCAGCGGCAAGAGCACTCTGCTGTCGCTGATGGGCGCCCTGGACGCGCCGACCAGCGGCAGCATCCACCTGGCCGGGACCGAGATCACCGCGCTGCGGCCGCGTGAGCAGGTCGCCTACCGGCGTGCGCGGATCGGGTTCGTGTTCCAGCAGTACAACCTGGTGCCGAACCTGACGGCGGTGGAGAACGTGATGCTGCCCCTGGAGTTCGCCGGGGTCAAGGCCGGTGAGCGCCGCGGCCGGGCGACGGAGCTGCTGAAGATGGTCGGGCTGTCCGGCCAGAAGCTCGACCGCCTGCCGGGCAAGCTCTCCGGCGGTGAGCAGCAGCGGGTGTCGATCGCGCGCTCGCTGGCCAATGAGCCGGAGCTGATCCTGGCCGATGAGCCGACCGGCAACCTCGACAGCCGCAACGGCAAGCGCATCGTGACGCTGCTGCGGGACCTCGTGGTCGCCAGGGGCACCACCGTGGTGGTGGTGACGCACGACCGTGGTGTGGCGGCGAAGGCGGACATGACCTTCTCGATGCGCGACGGGAAGATCGTGCACACGCGGATGAAGGGGAGCTAGGCCGCCATCGGACGAGCGGGCCGCGCAGTCGCCGCGCGGCCCGCTTTCGCACGCCTGCGGCCATGATCGGCGGCCTCTCCCACGCGCTATTCTCTACTAAGTCGATAGGAAAACTAGGTAAGCGTCACGAGGAGCCGCCATGCCCGCCGCCGAATACCTCTGGTACATCCCCAACCAGGCCGAACCCGGGCACCGGGGCGACGACGCCACCGACGGCCACAACAGCCTGGCGACCCTCACCGGCCACGCCGAGGCGCTGGAGCGGCACGGCTGGTCCGGCGCGCTCATCGGCACCGGCTGGGGACGGCCCGACACCTTCACCGTGGCCACCGCGCTGGCCGCGCGCACGACCACCTTCCGGCCCCTGGTGGCCATCCGCCCGGGCTACTGGCGCCCGGCCAACTTCGCCTCGGCCGCCGCCACCCTCGACCACCTCAGCGGCGGGCGGCTGCTGGTCAACATCGTCTCCGGCAAGGACGACCTGGCCGCCTACGGCGACCACGAGAGCGTCCAGGCCGACCGCTACGCCCGCACGGGTGAGTTCATGCGCATCGTGCGGCGGCTGTGGACCGAGGAGAACGTGACCTTCCAGGGCGAGCACTTCTCGGTCACCGGCGCCACGGTCGTCCCGCGCCCGGTGGGCAGGGGTCCGCGCCTGTACTTCGGTGGGGCGTCCGAGGCGGCCCAGGAGGTGGCGGCGCTGGAGGCCGACGTGCAGCTGTTCTGGGGCGAGCCCCTGGCGGGGGTGCGCGAGCGCATCGAGCGGCTGCGGGAGCTGTCGGCCAAGCTCGGCCGCGAGCACGCGCCCCTGGAGTTCGGCCTGCGCGTGACGACCCTGGTGCGCGACACCACCGAGGAGGCCTGGGCCGACGCGGAGGCGAAGGTGGCGCGCATGGCCGAGACCCCGAACCGGCTGTGGCGCGAGGCGGTCGGGCAGCGGCGGCTGCTGGACCTGGCCGAGCGCGGCGACGTCCTCGACGACAACCTGTACACCGCCCCGGGGCGCTACGGCGGTGGCGGCGCGGGCACGACGTGGCTGGTCGGCTCGGCCGAGGACGTGGCGTCCTCGCTGCGCAAGTACCGCGATCTCGGCGTGACGCACTTCGTGCTGTCCGACACCCCGTACCTGCCCGAGATCGAGCGCCAGGGCGAGCGGCTGCTCCCGCTGCTGAGGGACTAGGAAACCGTACGGCCAGGGGCGCGCACCCCTGGCCGCCGGACTACTTCGCGGCGCCGGTCACCGGGACGACGCACATCTCCCAGCGCTTGCCGCGCTTGCCGTTCCGCTTGTTCACCTGCTGCCCGTCGGGGTGGTTGTCGCAGGTGCCCAGGTCGGAGTCGTATCCGCCGGAGGTGGCCGTCTCCACGACCTTCCACGCGGCGGCCGGGTCGGTGCACTCCACGGTGCTCCACCCGGTGAAGGTCTCATCGAGGTTCTTCAGGCAGTCGCCGCGCTGGGGGTTGCCGCCGTGGACGAAGAAGAAGTAGCCGAACAGCGCGCCGACGAGCAGCAGCACGAAGGTGATGCGCAGTCCCCAGCGCGGTCCGCGCCGTCGCGGCACCGGCGGGGCGTAGCCGTAGCCGGGCGGCGGTGGGGGCGGGCCGTACTGCTGCGGGTACTGGGGGCGCTGCTGGTGTGGGTAGCTCACGTCGTCCTGCTCGGTGTCGGGGGCCGGGTGAGTTCGAGTCTGTCCGCCGGGACGCCGGAACGCGCGCCGGGACGCCTCGCGCGGCACGATTCGGGGAGACGCCTACGCCCGCCGTGGTACGCCGCGACGCGGCCGCCGCCCCGGCCACGTCGCCGGAACCGGTGGTGGCGGGGGTGCCCGGTGACGGCGCGGAGTGCGCTGGGAGTACGCCGGGGCGTACGACGCTCGCCGGACGACGCGGAGGGCCTTCGTCCATAGCCTCGTGGCCATGGACCCCGAACTCGCAGCCTTCATCCCCCTGTTCCCCCCGGCCGACCTCACCGACGTGCCCGCCGCGCGCGAGCTGCACGCGAAGCTCACGGCCTCGGCGCCCGTCCCCGACCTGTCCGGCATGGACGTCGAGGACCACGTGGTGAGCGGCGAGGCCGACGTTCCGGTGCGCGTCTACCGGCCCCGTGAGGCCCGTGGCGCGATCCTGTGGTTCCACGGCGGCGGCTTCGTGATGGGCGGCCTGGACTCCGAGCACCCGTGGGCGGCACGCGTCGCCGAGGCCTCGGGCGCCGTGGTCGTCTCGGTGGACTACCGGCTCGCCCCCGAGAACCCCTACCCGGCGGCGATCGACGACGCCTACGCCGTCCTGACCTGGGCGGCGGAGAACGCCGGGCGGCTCGGTTTCGACGCCGGCCGCCTCGCCGTCGCCGGGCACAGCGCGGGCGCCACCATCGCCGCCGCGCTCTGCCTGCGCACCCGCGACGAGGGCGGCCCCCGCGTCCACTTCCAGCTGCTCAACCAGCCCGGCCTCGACGACCGCCTGGAGACCTGGTCGGCGCGCCATTTCACCGACACCCCGTGGCTGACGCGCGGCAAGCTCGCCTCGGCCTGGGGCCACTACCTCGCCGGGCGGGCCGCCGACGAGTACGCGGCCCCGGCACGGGCCGAGGACCTCTCGGGGCTCCCGGCGGCCTACATCGCCTCGGCGGAGTTCTGCCCCAACCGCGACGAGGACATCCTCTACGCGCTGCGGCTGCTCCAGGCCGGGGTCCCCGTCGAGCTGCACCAGTGGCCGGGGACCTTCCACGGCTCGCAGGCCATCACCTCCGCCGAGGTCTCCCGGCGGCAGCTCGCCGAGCTGGGCGCCGTCCTGCGCCGGGCCCTGGCATGAGCGTGCTGAAGCCCTTCCGGTGGGGCTTCACGGCCGTGGTCGCCTTCCAGGTGGTGGGCGCGCTGGCGGGCCTGGCGCCGCTGCTGGCCGTGATCGAGCTGGGCCGGACGTTCCTGGCGTCCGGCCCGGCCGATCCCGGGCACGTGCGGACGGTCGTCCTGGCGGGCGCGGCCGGGCTGCTCGTCCGGCTGGCCTTCACCGTGGCGTCCTCGGCCACCGGGCACCTGCTCGACGACCGCGTCCAGCTCTCCCTGCGCCGCCGCCTGGCCGCGCACCTGGCGCTCGTCCCGCTCGGGCGGCTCTCACGGCGCCGCACCGGCGAGCTGGCCAAACTCGCCGGTGAGGACGTCGCGGCCATCCACCCCGTCATCGCCCACACCCCCGGCGAGCTGGTCTCGGCCTTCGTCGTGCCGCTGGTCTCGCTGGTCTACCTGTTCACCCTGGACTGGCGGCTGACGCTGATCACGCTGATTCCGGTGGCGCTCGCGGTGGCCCTGGTCCCGCTGCTGATGCTCCCGGCGCGGCAGCGCGAGCAGAAGGGCTTCGACTCCGGCATGGCCGACATCGCCGCCTCGGTGGTGGAGTTCGTGCAGGGCATCGCCGTGGTCAAGGCCTTCGGCGGCGGCGAGCGCGCCCACCGGCGGTTCCTGGACGCCGTCGATGTCTTCGTCACCGCCTTCGGCCGCTGGGCGCGCGGGCTGTCGGGTGTGGCCGCGGCGATGCAGGTGGTGCTGTCGCCGCCGTTCGTGCTGCTGACCGTCCTCATCGGGGCGAGCGCGCTGGTCGGCGGCGGGGGCATGGCCGCCGCCGACGTCCCGCCGTTCCTGCTGCTCGGGCTGGGGCTGACCGCTCCGCTGGCCGCCCTCGGGCACGGCCTGGACGATCTCCAGGCCGCCCGGCGGGCCATCGGCCGGATCCGCGGGACCCTCGCCGAGGCGCCGCTGCCGGTACCCGCGCGGCCCACGGCGCCCGAGGGGCACCGGATCGAGCTGCGCGGCGTCCACTTCGGCTACGGCGAGCACGAGGTCCTGCGCGGCGTCGACCTCGTGCTGGAACCCGGTACGACCACCGCCCTGGTCGGGCCCTCCGGGAGCGGCAAGTCGACGCTGGTGCGGCTGCTGCCGCGCTTCTTCGACCCCACCCGGGGCGAGGTGCTGCTCGGCGGGGTCGACCTGCGCGAGATCGCCGCCGCCGACCTGTACAAGACGGTGTCGTTCGTGTTCCAGGACGTGCGGCTGCTGCGCGCCCCGGTCGCCGACAACATCGCCCTGGCGGTGCCGGGCGCCTCGCGTGAGCGCGTCGAGGAGGCCGCCCGGCGCGCCTGCGTCCACCAGCGGATCCTGGAGCTGCCGCGCGGCTACGACACCGTCCTCGGCGATGAGGCGGTGCTCTCGGGCGGTGAGACCCAGCGCGTCGCGCTGGCCCGCGTGCTGCTGGCCGACACCCCCGTCCTGGTCCTCGACGAGGCCACCGCCTTCGCCGACCCGGAGACCGAGCTGGCCGTCCGCCGCGCCCTGGCCGCCGGGCGCGCCGACCGGACGCTCCTCGTCATCGCCCACCGGCCCGAGACCGTCGCCGGGGCCGACACCGTCGTGGTCCTCGACGGCGGTGTGCTCACCGAGGGCTCCTCCGCGTTCGCCCACACCGGGAAGGTGACCTCGTGATCGGCTCTCTCCTGCGCGTCCTCGGACCCGAGTACGCCCGCCCGGTGCGCCGCGCCGTGGCGCTCATGACCGTCACCGCGATCGCCGAGGGCCTCTCCTACGCGCTGCTGATCCCGGTGCTGCGCGCGCTCTTGGGGCCCGATCCCGGCTCCGCGCGGCCCTGGCTCGCCGCCTTCGGCGGGGCGGTGGCCGCCTACGCTCTGCTGCGCTACGTCGCCGACCGCTTCGGGTTCCGCGTCGGCACCACCATGATGCGCGGGCTCTACCGCCGCCTCGGCGGGCACCTCGGCCGTCTCCCGCTCGGCTGGTACACCGCCGGGCGCGTCGGCGAGCTGTCGGTGCTGGCCAGCCGGGGGGTCCTGCAGGCCATGAGCGCCATCGCGCACCTGCTGTCCCCGCTGGTCTCGGCGACCGTCACGCCGCTGACGATCGCGGCGGTGATGACCGCCTTCGACTGGCGCATGGGCCTGGCCGCGCTCGCCGCCGCGCCCGTGGTCGCCGGTGTGCAGGTGTGGTCGGGGCGGGCGATGACGGCCACCGACGCCGATCGCGCCGAACGCGATCACGAGGCCACCGGCCGCGTCATCGAGTACGTGCAGGCGCAGCCGGTGCTGCGCGCCGGTGGCCGCGCCGGTGAGCGCTTCGAGCTGCTGGACGCCTCGCTGCGCGAGCTGAGCCGCGCCACCCGCCGCGCCACCCGCTCGGCGCTGCCCGGCGCGCTCGGGCTCACCTTCACCGTGCAGGCGGTGTTCACCGGTCTGCTCGCCCTGGGCGCCTACCTGGCCGTCGGCGGGTCTCTGGGCGGCCCGGAGCTGCTGGCACTGCTGGTGCTGGCCGCGCGCTGCGCCGAGCCGGTGCTGGCGCTGGGGGAGGCGGCGGGGAAGATGCGCGGGGCGAAGTCGGTGCTGGCGCGGCTGGAGGCGGTCCTGGACACCGAGCCGCTCCCGGAGCCGCCCGCGCCGGTCCGGCCCGACCGCCACGACCTGGAGCTGGAGGAGGTCACCTTCACGCGCGGCGACCGGAGGGTCCTGGACGGGCTGAGCCTCACCGTCGCCGAGGGCGAGCGGGTGGCGGTGGTCGGGCCTTCGGGGGCGGGCAAGAGCTCGCTGCTGCAACTGGTGCCGCGCTTCTACGACATCGACGCCGGGGCCGTGCGCGTCGGCGGTGTGGACGTGCGGGCGGTGGACTCCGCCGAGCTGATGTCGCGGGTGGCAATCGTGTTCCAGGACGTGTACCTCTTCGACGCCACCATCGAGGAGAACGTGCGCCTGGGCCGCCCGGAGGCCACCGGCGCCGAGGTCCGCGCCGCGGCGGCCGCCGCGCGCCTGGACGAGGTCGTCGGGCGGCTGCCCGGGGGCTGGGCGGCGCGCGTCGGTGAGGGCGGCGCGCTGCTGTCGGGCGGTGAGCGGCAGCGGGTCTCGATCGCCCGCGCGCTGCTCAAGGACGCCCCGATCGTGCTGCTCGACGAGGTGACCTCGGCGCTGGACCCGGTCAACGAGGCCGCCGTCCACGAGGGGGTGGAGCGGCTGATGGCGGGCCGGACGGTGGTCATGGTCGCCCACCGGATGGCGACGGTGCGCCGCGCCGACCGGGTGGTGTTCCTCGACGGCGGCCGGATCGTGGAGCAGGGCGGCCACGCGGAGCTGCTGGCGCGCGGCGGGCGTTACGCCGCGTTCTGGGCGGCGTCACTGGCGCCGGTGGGGGAGTGAGCCGGGTGGTCCCCGCCGGGCCGGACGGGGACCGCCCACCCGGTACCCTTTCGGTTCCGGCGAAAGGATCTTGATGCGGTTCCTCACCCCGATCGCGATCGCGGCCACCCTCGCCGCCACCCTGACCGCCTGCTCGGCCGGGCCGGACTGCACGCCCGGCGAGCCCGGGCCCGCCGCGACCTCGGTGGCGGCCAAGCAGGGGCACGACGAGCTCGGCGTGACCGTGGCGGTGCTGGACTGGAAGGCCGAGCCGCACCCGCAGGTGCCCGGCGAGGGCGACAAGGTGCACTTCCGCTACCGGGTGACCGCCGATCCGGCGAAGTTCCCGCCCGATCACCTGAGCCTCCAGGCCTGCGCGGTCGACGCGGGCTCGATCGTCCTGGGCTGCACCGAGATCGGCCTGTTCCCGCAGGACGCGAGCGCCGGCGAGGGCGACGACTGGATCGGCGTCCCCACCGCCTACCGCGTGGTGCTGGTGCCCGACCAGATGTACGCCGGTCCGGCCGGGTGCAACGAGAGCGACCCCAAGGACGGGTACGGCTACCAGCCGCCGCGCTACCTGCGGCCCGGCGACAAGGTCACCTGAGCAGCAGCTCCCGGATCGCGCCCGCGACCGCGCCGGGCGCCTCCTCGGCCATGAAGTGCCCGTAGGGGACGGTCCGGTGGTCGAGGTCGGGCGCCCAGGCCCGCCACACCGCCGCCGCGTCGTAGCCGAGGGCGGCGCCCCAGTCCTGCTGGAGCACCGTCACCGGCATCGCCAGGACGCGCCCGGCGGCCCGGTCGGCCAGGTCGTGCTCGTGGTCGATCCCGGCCGAGGCGCGGAAGTCGGCGACGATGGAGGCCACGGCGTCGCGCGAGGCCGCCAGGTACGCCTCGCGGATCCCGGCGCCGAAGGGCTCGGCGCCGTTGTTCCACGCGCTCAGGAAGTGCGCGAAGAACGCGTCGGGCGCCGCCGCGATCAGCGTCTCGGGCAGGCCGGGCGGCTGCGCCATCAGGTACAGGTGGAAGGCCACCGCCGCGCCCGCCCCAGCCAGCACCTCCCACATGTCGGCGGTGGGGACCACGTCCAGCGACGCCAGGTGCGTGACGTGCCCGGGGTGGTCCATCGCGGTGCGGAAGGCGGCCAGCGCCCCCCGGTCGTGCCCGGCCAGGGCGAAGCGCTCGAAGCCGAAGGCGGCGGCCAGCGCGACGGTGTCGGCGGCCATCGTCCGCTTGGAGTAGGTGTCCGGACCGGCCTCGGGCTTGTCGCTGTCGCCGTAGCCGCGCAGGTCCGGGACGATCACCGTGTGGTCGGCGGCGAGATCGGCGGCCACGTGCCGCCACATCAGGTGCGTCTGCGGGAAGCCGTGCAGCAGCACCACCGCCGGTCCGTCACCGCCCACGGCGGTGTTGAGGTGGACGCCGCCGCCGACGTGGACGCGCTGGCGGCCGAAGCCGGGGATGACGGTCATGGGAGCTCCTCTGGAAAGGGGGGTACGGGCCGAGCCTGCGCGCGGCGAATCAGCAACCACTCAGCACACCGGTACATTCGGTGCGTGCCGACCGCCGACGACCTGCGCCTCGGCGTCCTGGGGCCGCTGACCGTCGAGGACGCCGCCGGCCCGGTCGACGTGAAGGGCCCGCGCCACCGCGAGGTCCTCGCCCGGCTCCTCGTCGCCGAGGGCCGCGTCGTGCCCGTCGGCGTCCTCATCGGCGACCTGTGGCCCGAGCCCCCGGCCGGGGCCACCGGCGCGCTCCAGACCTTCATCGCCGCCCTGCGCCGCGCCCTGGAACCCGGCCGCCCGCCGCGCGCGCCCGCGACGGTCCTGGTCACCGAGGCGCCCGGCTACGCCCTGCGCGTGCCCGACGCCGCCGTCGACGCCCGCCGCTTCGAGGCCGCCGTCGCCGAATCGGGGCGGCTGCTGACCGCCGGGCGCGCCCGCGAGGCGCACGACCTGCTCGACACCGCCCTGTCGTGGTGGCGCGGGCCCGCCTACGCCGAGTTCGCCGGGGAGCCCTGGGCCTTCGCGGCCGCCGCCCGCCTGGAGGACCTGCGCCTGCTGGCCGCCGAACGCCGCGCCGAGGCCGCCCTCTCCCTCGGCCGCGCCGCCGAGACCGCCGCCGACCTCGCGGCACACGTCGCCGCCCACCCCCGGCGCGGCGACGCCTGGCGGCTGCTCGCGCTGGCCCTCTACCGCGCCGGACGCCAGGGCGACGCGCTGGCCGCGCTGCGCCGCGCCCGCGCCGTCCTCGACGACGAGGGCCTCCTGCCCGACCCGGCCCTGCGCGACCTGGAACGCGACGTGCTGCGGCACGCGCCGCTCCTGCGCCCACCCGGACGCGCGCGCCTCACCGGCCGCGACGCCGAACTCGCCCGCCTGCGCGCCGCCGCCGACCGCGCCGCGGCCACCGGGCGGCTGGTCCCCGCGCTGCTGTCCGGCGAGCCCGGCGCGGGCAAGACCGCCCTCGCCGAGGAACTGGCCGAGTCGTGGCCGGGCGGCCCGGTCGTCTGGTCGCGCGGCACGTGGCCGGAGTTCGTGGACGCGCTGCCCGGCTTCACCCCGCCCGAGCCGGGGCCCGGCGACCCCGCCGCCGTCCGCGCCCGCCTCCACCGCGCCGTCACCGGCCACCTCGCCGGGCTCGCCCCCGTCCTGCTCGCCGTCGACGACCTCGACCGCGCCGACCCCGCCGTCCTCGACTACGTCACCGCCCTGCTCACCGCGCCGCCCGCCGCGCCCGTGCTGCTCCTGGCCGCCCACCGCGACACCGCACCCTCGGCGGCGCTCACCGCCGCGCTGTCCCGCGCGGCACGGCTGGACCCCGTCCGCGTCCACCTCGCGCCCCTCGAACCGGCCGCGACCGCCGCGCTCATCGCCGAGACCACCGGCACGGCCGTCGCACCGGACGTGGCCGCCGCGATCCACGCCCGCAGCGGCGGCAACCCCTTCTACGCCCGCGAACTCGCCCGCCTCCTCGCCGAGGAGGGACCCGCCGCGCTGACGGCGGTGCCCGCGGGCGTCCGCGACGTCGTCCGCCACCGCCTGGCGCGGCTGCCCGCGCCCGCCCACGCGGTGCTGGCCACGGCGTCGGTGCTCGGCGTGGACGTGCCCCTCGACGTGCTGACCCGCATGGCCGGCGACGCCGAGGTGGTCCTCGACGCCGTGGACGCCGCGCTCGCCCACGGCTTCGCCACCGCCGACGCCCACCGCATGCGCTTCGGCCACGCCCTCGTGCGCGACACCCTCTACGCCGACATCGCCGCGCCCCGCCGCGCCCGCCGGCACGCCCTGGCCGCCGAGGCCGTCGACGATGACGACGCCCGCTCCCACCACTACTTCGCCGCCGGGGACTTCCCGCGCGCCGCGGCCACCGCCCGCGCCGCCGCGCTCGCCGCCGGGCACCGCTTCCACGACGCCGCCCGCCTCTGGTCCCGCGCCCACGCCGCCCAGCGGCACTTCGACGCCGGCCCGCGCGAGCGCGTCGAGGTCACCATGGGCCTCGTCGCCGCCCTCGCCGTCACCGGCGACCTGGCCGCCGCCCGCCGCCACCGCGCCGAGGCGATCGCCACCGCCCGCGCCCTCGGCGACCGTGACGTGCTGGCCGCGACCGTCACGTCCTATGACGTGCCGGCGATCTGGCCGGTCAACGACGACGAGGAGCTCTCGGCGCTGGTGGTCGCGGCCGCCGAGGAGGCGCTCCCGGATGCGCCAGTGGCCGTCCGCGCGCGCCTGCTGGCGACGATCGCGATGGAGACGCGCGGGGCCCGCGACGGCCGGGGCCGCCGCGCGGCGGCCGAGGCCGAGGACCTCGCCCGCGCCATCGGCGACCCCGCGCTACTGGCCTTCACGCTGAACGCGCGCTTCATGCACGCCTTCCACCGCGCCGGGCTCTCCGGCGAGCGCGCCGCCATCGCCGCCGAGATCATCGCCCTCGCCCAGGCCCACGACCTGGTGTCCTTCGCCGTCCTCGGGCACCTGATCGCGATCCAGTCGGCCGCCGCCACGGGGGACCACGCCACCGGCGACGCCCACGCGTCGGCGGTCACGGCACTCGCCGAGCGGTACGAGGTGCCCCTGGTGGCCGTCTTCACCGACTGGTACGCGGCCTTGAAGAACCCCACCGAGGCCGCCTACCGCCGCGCCGCCGCGCGCCTGGACACCGCCGGGATGCCCGGCGTCGCCGGCGGGCTGCTGCCCCTGGCGCTGCTGTCGCTGCGGCTGCGGCCGGGCGCGGTCCCGGCGATGGGCGACCTGCCGCCGATGGGGCCCTACGAGCCGTGGGCGCGTCCCCTGCGGCTGCTGCCCGACCGGGCGGCGGCCGCGCGGGCGCTCGCCGCGACCCCGGCGTCCCCACGTGATCTGCTCCTGGAGGCCCGCGCCTGCCTGACCGCCGCGGCCGCCATCGCCCTCGGCGACCGCGACGCGATGGGCCGCGCCCACGGCCTGCTGCTCCCCGCGGAGGGGGAACTGGCGGGCGCGGGCAGCGGCATGGTGTCCTTCGGGCCGGTCCCCGACTGGCTGGCGGCTACGGCGCCTCCCACCTGAGCAGGTCGCCCGGCTGGCAGTCGAGGACCTCGCAGAGCGCCTCCAGGGTGGTGAAGCGGACGGCCTTGGCGCGCCCGTTCTTGAGCACCGCCAGGTTCGCCGGGGTGATGCCGACCCGCTCGGCGAGCTCGCCGACCGACATCTTGCGCTTGGCGAGCATGACGTCGATGTCCACGATGATCGGCATCAGATCACCTCGTCCAGTTCGGCGCGCATCCCGGCGGCCTGGACGAGCAGCATCCGCAGGACCAGCACGATCAGCGCGACCCCGAGCTGCCCGATCACGGCCCCGCCGAGCAGCAGGACCATGCCCGGCGGCACGTCGTCACCCGGCGCGATCATCCCGGCGAGGGAGGCGGTCAGGACCGCGGCGGCGATGAGGGCGCCGATGATCAGGTGGACCCACCGGAACGCGCCGGGGGAGAAGACGGTCCCGCGCCCGACCATGGTGAGCAGGTTCCACACGCACACCAGGATGACCTGCGCGGTGATGATCCACAGGATCAGGATGACGGTGAGCGCCCAGGTCATGCCCGCCGCCTGGGGCCGGGTGTCGGAGTCGTTGACCGCGATGAGCGGGAGCATGACGGTCTGCACGAACAGCGATCCGCCGAAGAGCAGGACGAGCACGACGCGCAGTGCTTGGACGGCGAGTTTTCCCATGGAGGGCTCCTTCTATCGACTCTCGATGAGAATCTATCGAAAAACGATAGGCGAGGCAAGTGGTGGCCCGGCGTGTCCACCGGTCACAATGGACGCCGCCGCTCAAGGAGGCCCGCTGAACACCGCCGACGTGCGCGAGCACTTTCTCCGGGCCCTGGCCCACCTGGCCGATGCCGAGCCCGGCGTCCGTGCCGGGGCCCTGCATGTCCTGGACTCCCTGGCGGTCGAGCACGCCGACTGGCGCCCCCGGGTGCTGGACGTGTGGTGCGCCCACCTGCGCGCGCCCGAGCCCGACGAGGGCCGCGCGCTGGCGCTGCGCCTGATCGCCGGGCACCTGCGTCCCGGCTCGGCGGCCTACTGGGGCCCGATGGACGTCGATCTGCGCGGCGCGCACCTGCACGGGGCCGACTTCGCCGACTGCCGCTTCGGGACCGCCGACTTCACCGGTGCGGTCTTCACCGGGATCACCCACTTCGAGCGCGCGGCCTTCCTGCGGACCGCCGACTTCACCGGGGCCGCCTTCGAGTTCATGGCCCGCTTCGACCGCGCGGCCTTCGGTGGCCCCGCCTTCTTCGGCCGGGCGCGGTTCGCCACCATCGCCTGGTTCCCCTGGGCGCGTTTCGCCGAGGCGGCCGACTTCGCCGAGGCCGCCTTCGGCACCGCCTGGTTCAGCGGCGCCCACATCGCCGGGGAGGCCGGATTCCGGCGGGCGGTCTTCGGCGGCCGGGCGGTGTTCGGCACGGCCTCCCTCGGCGAGGCCGACTTCACCGGCGCGGTCTTCACCGGCCCCGCCGAGTTCCCCGGCGCCACCTTCGCCGCGCTCACGCTGGACGCCCGCGTCCGGCTGGTCTTCGCCCACGACCTTCCCGGCGCGTGGCGGGCCGCTGCGCCCGACGGGCAGCCGGGGCGGGTGCTGGTCGCCTGAGCGGTGCGGCAGAATCCGGCTCGGAGAGGAGCGGCGTCGTGGAGGAAGCCCTGATCGGCCAGTGGCGCGCCAAGTACTACGGCGCGATGGAGGACGCCGCCGTCGTCTTCGCCGCCGACGGCACCGGCTTCGCCGAGCACGCTCGCCCGATGGTCGAGGAGCGCGAGCACTTCACCTGGCGCGCCGAGGGCGACCGGCTGCGCCTGGTGTTCCACCGCTTCACCTACTCCGTCGGTGACGTCATCGAGGACGACGAGCCCATGGCGGGCGAGTGGGCGGGCGCGTGGCGGATCGAGGGCGCCGAGCTCGTCCTGGAGCCCGCCCTCAATGACGACGACCGTTACACGCGCGTCGGCTGAAGCTTGTGCCGCCCGAGCGGGATGACCAGCGGGGTTCCGCTGCGGGGGCAGGGCATGACGTCGCAGCGCAGCCCGAAGACCTCCTCGACCATCTCGGCGGTGACCACGTCGGCGGGCGCGCCCTCGGTCACCACGCGGCCCTGCTTCATGGCGATGAGGTGGTCGGCGTAGCGGCAGGCCAGGCTCAGCTCGTGCAGGACCATCACGATGGTGGTGCCGGTGCGGTGGTTGAGGTCGGTGAGCAGGTCCAGGACCTCGATCTGGTAGTTCACGTCGAGGTAGGTCGTGGGCTCGTCGAGCAGCAGGATGTCGGTGCCCTGAGCCAGGGCCATGGCGATCCACACGCGCTGCCGCTGGCCGCCGGAGAGCTGGGACAGCTTGCGGTCGACGAGCTCGGCGGTGCCGGTGGCCTCCAGCGCGGCGGCGACGGCGTCGTCGTCCTCGCGGGTCCAGCGCGCGAACCAGCCCTGGTGGGGGTAGCGGCCGCGGCTGACGAGGTCGCCGACGGTGATGGACTCCGGGGCGACGGGGGACTGGGGGAGCAGCCCGATCACCTTCGCCACGTCGATGCTGCGCATGTCGTGGACGGGCCGCCCGTCCAGGACGACGGCCCCGCCGCGCGGCTGGAGCAGCCGCGCGACCCCGCGCAGCAGCGTCGACTTGCCCGAGGCGTTGGCGCCGATGATCGCGGTGACCCGGCCGGTGGGGATGTCGGTGGTGACGCCGTCGACGATGGTCTTTGCGTCGTAGCCGAGGACGAGCCCGTCGACGGCGAGGGTGTGCCGGTCGGTCATCACGCTGCTCCGCTTCTGTTGGCGCGAACGATGATCCACGCGATGTAGGGCGCGCCGACGAAGCCGGTGACGACGCCCGTGGAGATCGGGGTGGCGAGGAGGTGCTGGGCGGCCAGGTCCGACAGCTGGACGAGGAACGCCCCCGCGCAGGCCGCGCGGAACACGCTCTCCCCGGCGCCGCCGGACAGCCGCGCGGAGATCGGCCCGGCCATGAGCGCCACGAACGCGATCGGCCCGGCCGCCGCGGTGGCCAGGGCCACCAGGATCACCGCGGCCAGGATGAGGATCGCCCGGTCGCGGCGGACGCTCGCGCCCAGCGCGGTGGCCGTCCCGTCGCCCAGTTCGAGTACGCGCAGGCGCCGCCCGAGCAGCGCCGAGGCGGGCAGCAGGACGGCGAGGGCGACGGCGAGCACGATGATGTCGGCCTGCTTGGCCATGCCGACCGAGCCGATGAGCCAGGACATGGCGGCCTTGGCGTCGGAGACGGTGGAGCGGGCCAGCAGGTAGGAGGTCGCCGAGGCCATCAGCGCCGAGACGCCGATGCCGACGAGGATGAACCGGTGGCCGCTGAGGCCGCCGCGCCCGGCCAGCAGGTGGATCCCGGCGGCGGTGGCGAAGCCGCCGAGGATCGCGGCCAGCGACAGCTGGTAGCCGGTGAGGTTCCACAGCGCGAAACCGGCGACGACCGCCACGTTGGCGCCCGAGGAGACCCCGAGGAAGTCCGGTGAGGCCAGCGGGTTGCGCAGGAGCCGCTGGAAGATCGCGCCGGAGGCGCCGAGCGCGGCCCCGACCAGCGGGGCGGTGATCGCGCGCGGCAGCCGCAGGTCCTGGACGATGAAGGTGTGCCACTTCTCGGCGGGCGCGCCGATCAGGGCCAGGATCACGTCGGTGGGGGCGACGGTGACGCTGCCGAAGCTCAGGGAGAACACGAAGACCACGGCGACCGAGGCGGTCAGTCCCGCCGAGAGGGCCAGGCCCCATCGGGCGCGGCGGCGGCGGTGGGCGCGGAAGGAGCGCGGGGGAGCGAGGGTCTTGGCCGTCACAGCTGCACCAGCCTCCGGAAGCGCGCCAGGGCGATGAACACCGGCGCGCCGACGACGCCGATGACGACGCCGACCTGGAGCTCGCCGGGGGCGACGACGACGCGTCCGGCGATGTCGCAGGCCAGCAGCAGGACCGGGCCCAGCAGCGCCGAGTAGGGCAGGATCCAGCGGTAGTCGGGCCCGCAGATGAAGCGCGCCAGGTGCGGGACCATCAGGCCCAGGAACGCGATCGGCCCGGCGGCGGCGGTCGCCGCGCCGCACAGGACGGCGATGAGGGCGAACAGGACGGTCCGGGTCAGCGCGACGGGCTGGCCGAGGGCGCGGGCGACGTCGTCGCCCAGCGCGAGGGTGTTCAGCGGGCGCCCGGCGAACAGCGCGATGAGCGAGGCGATGACCAGGAACGGCGCGAGCTGCCAGAAGACCGGCATGAACCGCCCGGACAGCGCGCCGACCTGCCAGAAGCGCATCTCGTTGAGCGCGTCGACGTTGGACAGCACGATGGCGGAGGTGACCGAGCCGAACACCGCGGTCACCGCGGCCCCGGCGAGGGCGAGTTTGACGGGGGTGGCGCCGTCGCGTCCGGTGGCGGCCAGTCCGTAGACCAGGACGGTGGCGATCCCGGCGCCGGCGAAGGCGAACCAGACGTACCCGGCGGCGCTCTGGACGCCGATGAGCATGATGCCGCCGACGATGGCCAGCGCAGCGCCGGAGTTGATGCCCATGATGCCGGGGTCGGCCAGCGGGTTGCGGGCCACGCCCTGCAGGAGCGTCCCGCCGAGCCCGAGGGCGGTCCCGACGACGATGGCCAGCAGCGTGCGGGGCACGCGCATGTCGCGGATGACGGTGAGGTCGGGGGACGTGGCGGTGGGGTCGAAGAAGGCGTCGAGGACGGTCTGGAGGGTGACCGAGCGCGAGCCGAGGGCGATGCTGAGGAACGCCAGGACGGCCACCGCGCCGAGGGCGATGAGCAGACCGCCGCCGAGCCCGATCCGCTTGACGGCGGTCGTGCCCGGCGGGGCCTTCTCGGCGGTGGCGACCACTAGTCGCCGATGTTCTCGTCGGCGCCCTGGATGAACGCGGTCAGCCGGTCCAGCTGCGCGGTGTAGTCGCTGTAGGTGTGCAGCCAGTAGGCGGGCCAGGTGGTCATCGCGCCGGCCGCGTAGGCCTTGATGGACTTGGCGATGGGCTGCGCGGCGAGCTTCTCCTGGTTGCCGGGGTGGTTGCGGTCGTCGAAGAGCAGCACGTCGGGCTGGTACTTGTCGGCGTTTTCGAAGCTGAGGGACTCCCAGTACGGGAACTCCGGGTCGGGCTTCTGCGGGTCGATGACCTTCAGGCCCCACTTCTGGAAGTCGAGCAGCTCCGGCGCGTACTTCGGGACGGCGATGGCGTAGGTGTTGTCGTAGGGGCCGATGGCCAGCGCGGTCAGGTTCGGCTTGGCGGCGGTGGCGGCCTGGAAGCGGGTCTTCGCCTCCTCGAACTTGCCGCGGGCGGCGGCGATGACCGACGGGTCGGCGCCCAGCGACTCGGCCAGCTTGGCGTAGCCCTCGATGACGCCGACGATGGAGTCGCCCTGCGCGGGGCCGACGACGTCGGCGAGCTCGGCGAGCTTCTTGGCGGAGTCCTCGACGCCCTCCTCCTGCCCGGAGTAGACCTTCTCCACCGGCCACCAGTCGGCCACGATCAGGTCGGGGGCGAGGGTGACGGCCTTCTCGGCGTCGATCTTGCCCCACTCCTCGCCGAGGATCGTGACGCCGGTGAAGTCGACGCCCTTGAGGCCGACGTCGGCGCCGACCTTGCCGTCGGCGTAGATGCCGACGGGCTTGATGCCGAACTCCATCAGCGCCTTGGCGGCGTAGGCGTGGGCGATGATGCGCTTGGGGGTCTTGTCGGCGGTGTAGGTCTTGCCGTCACCGGCGGTGTAGGACCAGGCGCCGCCGGCCGGGGACGGGTCGTCCTTGGCCTTCGCGCCGCAGCCGGTGAGGACGAGCGCGGCGGCGGTGAGCGCGGTGAGCGAGCTGAGGAGGGTACGGCGGCGCATGGGGGTGTGTCTCCACTGGTTCGAGAGCGACCGGGTCGGTGACTAAGGGGAGCCTCACCTGAATGAGGGCAGCCTTACCTTAGCGAAAGACGGACGGGAGATCCACCGGCCTCCCCCGCCCGACCTGCGCGTCCCTTATGGACCACCACCGCGCCCGGAGTGTCACCGCAGGTGGACGCGCGAACGCCCCCGCCAACCATGGCGGGGGCGTTCGTCAGCACCGGTCAGCTGCTGCGCAGCACCACCAGCTGCCGCGTCGCGCGCGTCATCGCCACGTACCGGTCCACCGCGCCCTCCACGCCCTCGCCGAAGTTCTCCGGGTCGACCAGGACCACCAGGTCGAACTCCAGGCCCTTCGACAGCGTCGGCGTCAGCGAGCGCACCCGCGCGGTCTCGGCGAAGGTCCCGTCACCGATCACGCAGGCCACGCCGTCGGCGTTCTCCGCCAGCCAGGCCGCCAGGATCGCGTCGCGCTCGCCGATGGCGCCGTGGACGACGGGGATGCCGCTGCGGCGGATCGAGGTCGGCACGTTGGCGTCGGGGATGGCCGCGCGGATGACCGGGGCGGCCTCCTCCATGACCTCCTCGGGCGTGCGGTAGTTGACGGTGAGGGAGGCCATCTCGACGTGGTCGAGGCCGACGCGGGCCAGGCGCTCGCGCCAGGACTCGGTGAAGCCGTGGCGGGCCTGGGCGCGGTCGCCGACGATGGTGAAGCTGCGCGAGGGGCAGCGCGATAGCAGCATCCGCCACTCGGCGTCGGTGAGCTCCTGTGCCTCGTCGACGACGATGTGCGCGAACGGCCCGGCGAGGGCGTCGCGGTCGGCGCTGGTCAGCGCGTCCTCGTCGATGATGACGCTCTGGGCGTCCTCGCCGCGCAGCATCGTCACCAGGCCCTCGCCGTCGGCGTCGGCGGCGATCAGGTCGTCGACGACGCGGGCCATCTCGGCGCGCGACTCGGCGACGGCGGCCTCGTGGCGGCGCTTGCGGGCCGAGACGGTGGCGTCGCCGAGGCGGCGGCGGGCGGCGTCCAGCAGCGGCAGGTCGGCCACCGTCCAGGCCCGGGCGTCCTCGCGCTTGAGCAGGCGGACCTCCTCGGGCGTCAGCCACGGCGCGCACTTGCGCAGGTAGGCCGGCACCGTCCACAGGTCGGCGACGATGTCGTCGGGGTCGAGCATCGGCCAGGCGCGGTTGAGGGCGGTGACCAGCTCCCGGTTGCGGCGGATCTCGGCCTCCAGCTGGTCCTCGGGGGCCTCGGAGCCCTTGTCCACCAGGATCGCCACCAGCTCGTCCATGATCTGGTCGCGGGCCTCGTTGTGGGGGACGCCGGGCTCGACGGCCTCGAAGGCGGTCACCCAGTCGCGGGCGGTCAGCCGCAGGTCCGACCAGTCGGTGGACACGGTCATGCCCTTGGCGGGCGGCTCTTCGTAGAAGCGCACGGCGGCGTCGATGGCGTCGACCATGGCCGAGGCCGACTTCAGGCGCGCGACCTCGGCGTCGCTCTCCTCGACCGCCCCGGCGCCCTCGGGCAGCAGGTGCCGCAGCGTGCAGGTGGTGACGCCCTCCTCGCCCAGGCTGGGCAGGACGTCGGCGACGTAGGCCAGATAGGGCTGGTGCGGGCCGACGAACAGCACGCCGCCGCGCCCGTGCCCCAGGCGCGGGTCGGAGTAGATGAGATAGGCCGAGCGGTGCAGCGCGACCACGGTCTTGCCGGTGCCGGGCCCGCCGTCGACGACCAGCGCGCCCTTGGACCCGGCGCGGATGATGGCGTCCTGGTCGGCCTGGATGGTGCCCAGGACGTCGCGCATGCGCTCGGAGCGGTTGGCGCCGAGGCTGGCGATGAACGCCGACTGGTCGTCCAGGGCCGCCTTGTGCCCCTCGAAGCCCTCGGCGGTGAAGACCTCGTCCCAGTAGTCGGTGATGGCCCCGGCCGTCCACCGGTAGCGGCGGCGCCCGGCCAGGCCCATCGGGTTGGCGTGGGTGGCGCCGAAGAACGGCTCGGCGGCCGGTGAGCGCCAGTCCACCAGCAGCTGCTTCCCGGAGGCGTCGGTGAGGCCGATGCGCCCGATGTAGACCGGCTCGGCGCCCTCCTCGGTGACCATCTGCCCCAGGCACAGGTCGAGGCCGAAGCGGCGCAGCGCGCGCAGCCGCGCGGTGAGGCGGTAGATCTCCTGGTCGCGGTCCAGGGCCTGCTGTCCGGCGCCGCCGGGCGCCCGGCGCTGCTCGTCGAGGCGCGCGGAGACCTCGGCGATGGTCTCGGCGAGCCGGTCGCCGATGGCCTTCAGGTGGCGCTCGTCGTCGGTGATGAGCGCGGGGTCGGCCTTCGCGGAGAGGCGATCGGGCAGGTCGAAGACACTCTTTTCCCGTGACACTTCGTCGGCTCCCATCGGTTCACGGCGCCCGGGCGCATGATCCGCCCGTGGTCGGACCGCCGATTCTGCACGACGCCCTTCGCGCTCAAGGGGACCCGGTGTACCGGTGTGAGTGGGCCCTGGGTTATACATTGAGAAGGGCGGGGAGAGAGCCCCGGCACGCGAGGTGCCGGGACCGTCCACTCAGGGCGTGTAGAACCGGCGGGTCTGCTCGGCCGCCGCCCGCGCCTTCTCCGGATCGGTGCCGTAGGCGACGCTCGCCGCGCACCACGCGTCGCTGCTCAATCGTGTGAACAGCTTGCCCTGCTCGGTCCCCGCCCACGCCTCGGCCTCGGCGGCGTCGTTGGGTTCGCCCGACGCCAGGTAGCGCCCCAGCCCCATGAAGGCCCCGTCCCAGCCGACCCCGACCGCGCCGGGCCCGTAGGTCTCCCACATCTGCTCCTCGACGCGCGCGAGGTGGACGAGGGTGAAGCGGGCGCCGTCGCCCTCGGGCGCCACCCCGACCTCGATCCAGCTGACGCCGCCGCCGAACTCCCACGTCGCGGTGAACGCGCGCGGCGGGTCGCAGCTCTCCACCGTCCCCGAGGCGTTGCCCTCCAGCTGGTACTTCCCGCCGACCTTGAGCTCGCCGCTCACCGGCAGGAACCACCGGCGGATGCGCCCGGCGTCGGTGACCGCCTCCCACAGGTCCTCGGCGGTGGTGGGATAGACCTGGCTGATCCGCATCTCCAGCAGCTCACCGGCCTCGTGGACGCGGTCGCCCAGCTCGCGGCTCACCGCGCTGATCTGACCGTCGACGTCGACGTTCATCACGTCGTCCTCACTTCCTCTCCCTGGTCCTCGCCGCCCGAAAGGCGCCGCTGCCGTTTGCCCCGGGCGATCTCGGTGGCGAGCGCGGCCAGCGGCGGCGCCCAGAACCGGCGGAACCGGTCCAGCCATACGTCCACGTCGCGCAGGGCGTCGGGACGCACGGCGTACAGCCGCCGCGTCCCCTGCGCCCGCGCGACCGCGAACCCGTTGTCCCGCAGCACCCGCAGGTGCTGCGACACGGCCGGTTGCGAGATCCCGAACTCCGCCCGGATCACCTCGCACACCGCGCCGGAGGTGAGCTCGCCCTCGGCGAGCAGCTCCAGGATCCGGCGGCGGACGGGATCGCCGAGTACGTCGAAGGCGTGCACACGGCTACCATATCACTCGCCACTTATATAAGTCCCGACTGCTATAAGGTTCTTCCCGGGCGCCTCCACTCTGCGCGACCGGCACCGGCCGCGCCCGCCGTTCGGGGCAAAAAGAAGGCCCCGGCCGAAGCCGGGGCCGTACATCGCCGCCGCTACTTCGCGGTCGCCGTGGTGAAGAAGTCGCGCAGGTCGGCCAGGCTGCCGGCCGGCTCCAGATGGTCGGCGTAGTGCCCGCCGCGCTCGTGGGTGCGCCACTGCACGATGTCGCGGTGGTCGCGCTCGGCGAAGCGCCGGATCGAGGCGAAGTCACCACCGTGGACGGCCACCCCGAACGGCACCGTCGTCGGCTCGGTCCCGGCCGGGTTGTGCTTGTCCTCGTAGTAGTAGCGGATCGAGGAGGCGCCGGTCCCGGTCAGCCAGTAGACGAAGGCGTTCCCGATCACGAACTCGTCGTCGACCTCGGTGCCCATCAGCTGGTCCATCCAGGCCAGCAGGCCGGTGGGGGAGTCGGCCAGGGCGTGCGCGAGCGTCCCCGGCTGCTGGCTGTGCAGCACGTTGAAGGCGCCCTTGGCCTCCCAGAACCACTGGAGGATGCCCAGGGCCGCGCCCTCCTCCTCGGTCAGGTCGTCCATCTCGCCGGGCGCGCCGCTGGGGAACGAGAAGGCCTGGTTGACGTGGACGCCGATGACGCGCTCGGCGGCCACACGCGCGACCTCGGGGGAGACCATCGAGCCGCCGTCGTTGCCGTGCAGGCCGAAACGCTCGTAACCCAGGCGGCTCATCAGCTCCAGCCAGGCGAGCGCGGTCCGGCGGGTGCCCCAGCCGCGCTCGGTGGTCGGCCCGGAGAAGCCGAAGCCGGGCAGCGAGGGGATGACCAGGTGGAAGGCGGGACCGTCTGAACCATGTGCCTTGGGATCGGCGAGGGCGTCGGCGATGTCCAGGAACTCCAGCACCGAGCCGGGCCAGCCGTGGGTCAGCAGCAGCGGGATGGCGTCGGGCTCGGGGGACACGACGTGCAGGAAGTGGATGTTCTGCCCGTCGATCTCGGTGGTGAACTGCGGGTACGCGTTCAGCCGCGCCTCCAGCGCCCGCCAGTCGAAGCCGTCCAACGCGTACTCGACCAGGTGCCGCACCCGCGAGGTGGACACGCCGTAGTCGTCACCGGCGCCGTCGACCTCCTGGGCGAAGCGGGTGTCGCGCAGGCGGCGGTTGAGGTAGTCCAGCTCGGCCTGCTCGATCGCGACGGTGAAGGGGGTGACGGCGGCGCTCTTGTTCTCGGTCATGCCATCAATCTACGTGCCCTTGCGGACAGGTTCCGTCCTCAATCGGTCCTTTTTGCACAACGAGTGTTTTGATTCACTATCGCAGACGGCCGATCACCCGCCGGACCAGCCCCGAGCGCTTCAGCGCCCGCCGCACCCACGCGCCCGCGCCGACCCGGATCACCAGCGCGCCCCTGGCGTCCACCGCGACCTCCCGGAAACCGTGGCGGGGCAAGGGTTTCGCCACCGGCGTGACCGGGACGCCCGCCGTGCCCCAGGCCAGGCTCGCCCGCCAGACGCCCACCGCGAGCCCGCGCAGCACCGCCGCCGTGACGGTGACGCCGAAGCGCCCGTCCCCGGCCGTGCCCGCCACCTCCACGGCGCCGCCGGGGCCGCTGAGCCGCAGCACCGGCGCGCTTCCGGCGCGCTCGGGCAGCCGTCCGGTGACGGTGAGCGCGCCGTCCCTCATCCGGGCGTCCATGGCGAGCACGGCCCGCGCGGCGGCGCGGGTGAGCCCGGAATCGAAGCTCAGATTGCCGTAGGGGTGGGTGTAGTAGGTGCCGATCAGCCGCCCGCCGGCCAGCGCGACGGTCTCGGCGGTGCCGACATCGGACGTGCGCAGCGAGCCCACCCGGGCGCCGCGGCGCAGGAGCCCGGCGGCGGCCTCGATGTGGACGTCCCACAGGCCCTCGCCGAGCCCGGACAGGTCCTCCAGCGTGATGGCCCAGCGCCGGGCCTCGCCGGTCGCGTCCTCCAGGACCGGGGCCCCGGTCTCGGCGAGGACGAGGGGCAGCCGCTTCTCGTCGGCGCCGTCGCGGCGGCGCAGGATCAGCTCGGCGCCGGTGAGCGCGAAGCCGTCGACGCGGACGTGCCCGGCGAGGGCGTACCCTGCCCCGGTCCACTCGGCGCGGGTCAGCTCGTAGCGGATCCGCAGCTCGCGGGTGACCTCGTGGTCGGCATCGGACAGTCCCGGGGTCGTGCGGAAGGTGGCGTAGGCGGCGAAGGCGCGATCGCCCTCCACGACGATCCGGCCGGGCTCGCCCTTGGTGGCCGCGACGTCGAGGAGCGCGTCGAGGTCTCCGTCGGCGATCAAACGCAGCTTGACGCGCTCGAAGGCGGGCAGCGACGCCAGCAGCCCGGCGTCGAGGTAGGGGGCGATGTAGCCGCCGAACTCCTTGACGTAGAGCTCCCGGGCCTCCCGGTCGGTCTCGCGTCGCAGGTGGTGGACGAAGGTGCTCTGCTCGACGGTGAGGTGGCGGCGCAGCAGGGCATCGCGTTTGGGACCGGCCTCGACGGTGGGCAGGAAGTCCTCGAAGATGTCGCGCATGTGCGGCAGTCGCGGTCCCACGCCGGGGGTGCTGGTGATGTGGTCGGCGTCCTCGCGGCTGGTCAGGAAGTAGCAGTCGTAGTCGGCGACCACCGAGACCACCGAGGCGGCGACCAGCGCGCGGGCCATGAACGGCATGTCGGAGGCCACCGGGATCCCGAGCGGGTACCGCAGGCGGTGCTCGATGAGGAACGCGCGCCGGAACAGCCGCTGGGACAGCAGCGACCAGTAGACCCGGGAGTCGTAGACGTCGGCGCGGGGGATGCTGAAGCGGTACACCGAGGCGGCGACCAGGCGCCCGTTGACGCCGACCTGCTTGCCGTAGACGATGTCGGAGCCGTTGGCCTCGGCCATCGCGGCCATGCGTTCGAGCGCCTCCGGCCCGAGGTAGTCGTCGGCGTCGGCGAAGAACACGTACCGGCCCCGCGCCAGCTCCACCCCGAGGTTGCGGGGCGCGGCCGGGCCGCCGCAGCCGGCCAGGTGCACCACCCGCACCCACGGGTGCTCGGCGGCGTAGGCGTCGAGGAACGCGCCCGTCCCATCGGTCGAGCCGTCATCGACGGCGATCAACTCCAGTTGACCGGTGCCGACGCTCTGCGCGCGGACGCTGTCTAAACACTCCCGCAGGTAGGGCATCGCGTTGTACGCGGGCACCACCACCGACACGAGCGGATCCGCGCCGCCCCGCCCCCGGACGGTCTCCAGGCTCACGCGCCCCCACCTTCGCTCCGCCCCGTGGAACATCGAGATGCGGTCCCCCGGACCGTCCCCCCATTGTGGAGTCGCCCGGCGGCGGCGAAATCACCCGGACATCCGGTCCGCCCCGGCCGTCAGGTCAGGCCCCGCAGGTACCCCTCCGTCGCCGCCCGCACCGCCTCCGCGCACGCCGCCACCGCCGGATGCCCGCCCGCGCCGCGCCGGTGCGCGGTGCTCGTGCGCCGCCGGATCGGCAGCGGCAGCAGCCGCACCGCCGCCGAGACCTCCGCCACGCCCAGCTGCGGGACCAGCGCCACCCCCAGCCCGGCGGCGACCAGCGCCAGCACCGCGGTGAAGTCGTCGACGTGATGGCGGACGCGCGGGGTGTAGCCCGCCGCCTCGCACGCCCGCAGCGCCACGGTGTGGCAGAGCGTCCCGGGCGTGCCCAGGATCCAGTCGGCCTCACGCGCGCCGGGCAGCCCGAGTTCGCCCGCGTGCGCCGGGACGGCCAGGTAGACCGTCTCCTCCAGCAGCGGCGTGGCGTCCAATGTGGGGTCGGGCGCGGCGGGCACCAGGTCGTAGTCGTGGACGAGGGCGACGTCCAGGACCCGCTCGCGCAGCGCGTCCGGCATCGCCACCGGATCCAGCTCGCTGACCATCAGGTCGAGCCCGGGATGGTCGCGGGCGAGCGAGGCCAGCGCGGCCGGCAGCAGCGTCCGCACCGCCGTGGGGAACGCGCCGATGCGGACCATGCCGCGCAGCCCGCCGCGCGCGGCGGCGAGGGTGGCGTCGGCGGCCTCCAGCGCGGCCAGCACGGTCTCGGCGTGCGCGACGAGCGCGGCGCCCGCCGGGGTGAGCCGCACGCCGCGCCCGTCGCGGGCCAGCAGCTCCACCCCGGCCTCGCGCTGCAGGAGCGTCAGCTGCTGGGAGACCGCCGAGGCCGAGTAGGAGTGCGCCCGGGCGACGGCGGCGATGGTCTTCAGGCGGGCCAGATCGCGGAGCAGGCGCAGGCGCCGGACATCGAGCATAAGCTCAGCTTACGAAACCCCTCGCGAATCGGCGCTGGTGCTTTCGGGTCGTCCCGCGCAGGATGAGGATCATGACCATCGAAGGCCTGTTCATCCCCCTCATCACCCCGTTCGCCACCACCGGCGAAGTCGACCTCGCCGCGCTCGAAGCGCTCGCCCACACCGTCCTCGACGACGGCGCCGACGGCCTCGTCGCCCTGGGCACCACCGGCGAGCCGGGCTCGCTCACCGAGGACGAGAAGCGCGCCGTCCTCGACGTCGCCGCCCGCGTCGCGCGCGAGCGCCGGGCACCGCTACTGGTCGGCGCCACACCGCCGGAGGCGCTGGCGCGCCCCGAGATCACCGCCGCGCTCGCCGTCGTCCCGTCGTTCGTGCGCCCGGGCGAGGACGGCGTCGTCGCCCACTTCGCCCGGCTCGCGGCCGACTCGCCCGTCCCGGTCGTCGCCTACGACATCCCCTACCGGACCGGCCAGTACCTCACCGCCGGCGCGCTGCGCCGGGTCGCGGCGATCCCGGGCGTGGTGGGCGTGAAGTACGCCGGTGGCGGCGTCAACGCCGACACCATCGACCTGCTGGCCGATCCGCCCGCCGGTTTCGCGATCCTCGGCGGCGACGACCTGTTCATCTCGCCGCTGCTGGCCCTGGGCGCGCACGGCGGCGTGTTGTCCTCGGCGCACGTGGCCACCGCCGACTTCGCCGAGCTGATCGCCGCCTGGCGCGCCGGGGACGCCGCGACCGCCCGCGCCCTCGGCCACCGGCTGTCGCCGCTGTCGGCGGCGCTGTTCGCCGAACCGAACCCGACGGTGGTCAAGGGCGTCCTGCACGCGCGCGGCCAGATCCCCACCGCCGACGTGCGGCTGCCGCTGCTGGCGGCGGGCGAGACCTCGGTCAAGGCGGCGCTCCAGCGGGCATGAAAAAGGGCGGGAGAACCTCCCGCCATATCTAACATATACCGCACATGGGGGCTTGCGGCAAGACCCGGGTCATGGCGCATGATCTACGGACCGCGCGCTCAGCCCGCCCAAGACGGGCATTCCCGAACCCTGGCGGTTCGGGATGAAAAGTCCGCGCGGCGGGTCGCGCGAGCGGCCCGCGGACCACATGGAACGGGGCGGAAAGAACTCATGACCGACGTCATCGTCGCCGGAGCCGGGCCGGCCGGTCTCATGCTCGCCGCCGAGCTGAGGCTGCACGGCATCGAGGTGCTCGTGCTGGAGAAGGACGCCGAGCCGACCAAGGTCGTCCGCGCGCTGGGCATGCACGCGCGCACCATGGAACTGCTGGAGCAGCGCGGCATCCTCGACCGCTTCACCGCACTGGGCACCACCCATCCCCTTCACGGCTTCTTCGCCGGGATCCGCAAGACCGGGCCGGTGCGCCTGGACACCACCCACCCCTACGTCCTGAGCCTCCCGCAGACCATCACCGACCGGCTCCTCGCCGAGCGCGCCGCCGAGCTGGGCGCGGTGATCCGGCGCGGCGTCGCCGTCACCGGCCTCGCCCAGGACGGCGAGGGCGTCACCATCGAGCTCTCCGACGGGTCCCGCGAGCGCTGCCGCTACCTCGTCGGCTGCGACGGCGGGCGCAGCACCGTCCGCAAGCTCCTCGGCGTGGCGTTCCCCGGCCAGCCCAGCCGCAACGACACGCTGCTGGGCGAGATGGAGCTGACCGCCTCGCAGGAGGAGCTGATGTCGGTGATGACCGAGGTCCGCAAGACCCAGCTGCGGTTCGGCGCGATGCCCCTGGGCGAGGGGGTCTACCGCGTCGTCGTCCCCGCCGAGAGCGTCGCCGAGGACCGCTCGGTCCCCCCGGAGCTCGACGAGTTCAAGCGCCAGCTCACCGCCATCGGCGGCACCGACTGGGGCGTCCACTCCCCGCGCTGGCTGTCGCGCTTCGGTGACGCCACCCGCCAGGCCGAGCGCTACCGTGTCGGGCGCGTCTTCCTCGCCGGCGACGCCGCCCACATCCATCCCCCGACCGGTGGCCAGGGGCTGAACCTGGGCGTCCAGGACGCGGTCAACCTCGGCTGGAAGCTCGCCGCCGCCGTGACCGGCACGGCGCCGGACAACCTGCTCGACACCTACGAGAGCGAGCGCCACCCCGTGGCCGCGGCGGTCCTGGACAACACCGCCGCCCAGATGCACCTGATGACCCTCGATCCCGGCGCCCAGGCCGTCCGCCGGCTCATCGAGAACCTCATGGACTTCGAGGAGGTGACCCGGTACCTGCTGGAGAACATCATCGCGATCGGCATCCGCTACGACTTCGGCGAGGGCCCCGACCTGCTGGGCCGCCGCCTGCGCGACGTCCGCCTCAAAGGCGGCCGCCTCTTCGACCTGACCCACGACGGCCGCGGGCTCCTGCTCGACCAGACCGGCGAGCTGTCGGCCGAGGGCTGGTCCGATCGCGTGAACCACCACGCCGACGTGGCCGAGGAGCTGGACGCGCCCGCCGTCCTGCTGCGCCCCGACGGCCACGTCGCCTGGGTCGGCGACGACCAGGCGAGCCTGCGCGAGGCGCTGCGGACCTGGTTCGGCGCGCCCGCCTGAGCGCGGCCCGTAGACTCGAACGCCCCTCAAGGCAGGAGCCCCCGTGCAGCTGTTCCAGTTCGACCGCGCCGAGAACCTCATCGACCGCTTCGGCAGCATCGGCGCCACCGCCACCCGGGTCGCCAAGGGCGAGGGCCGCCTCCAGCTCACGTGCCTGACCATCGCCGCCGGTGGGACCATCGGCGAGCATCCGGCCCCGGTGCGGCAGATCTTCCTCGTCATCGCCGGTGAGGGCTGGGTCGCCGGACCCGACGGCGAGCGCGTCCCGGTCGCGGCCGGGACGGGCGTCGAGTGGGAGCCGGGCGAGGAGCACACCTCCGGCAGCGAGACCGGCATGACGGCGCTGGCGCTGGAGGGCACCTCGGTGGAGGTGTTCACCGCCGAGTAGCGCCGGACGGGCCGGCCCGAACGGCCTTCACGGCCGTTCGGGCCGGTCTCTCACGGCGTCAGCAGCGCGTCCTGCGCCAGCGGCGGAGTCCCGGAGCGCCAGTCGAGGACCTCGCCGAACTGCACCAGTTCGCCGTACTGGCGGGCGTCGGCGGGGGTGAAGACCAGGTCCAGGATCGCCCGCGCGGCCTCCTTGGGCGACTGCACGGCGGGGTAGTCGCCGAACCAGGGCCGGGACGTGGCCGTGTCGACCATGCCGGGGCACACCGAGGCGATCAGCGTGTCCTCGGCGAGGTCGCGCTCGCGGCGGTTCGCGGCGAGCGCGCGCACGGCGGCTACCTGGGCGACCTTGGAGGGCACATTGAGCCACAGTGGCCACCCGGCCTCCTGGGCGGTGCCGTTGTGGACGGCGGCGCGCCAGGATTCCACGGCGTACTCGACCTGGTCGAGGGTGGCGCCGTCGAAGAGGTGGTGGAGGCGCGGGTCGAGGTGGCCGAGGGTGCCCAGGGCGCTGGCCACGACCAGGAGGCGCCCGCCGGGCCGCAGGATCGGCGCGAAGGAGCGCAGGACGGCGTGGGTGGCGGTGTTGGACACGTCGATGAACTCGTCGGCGCGCGCCGACTGGGAGTCGGTGGGTCCCACGCGGGCCACGGCGTTGGAGATGACGATGTCGACGCCGCCGAGCTCGGCGGCCAGGCGGGCGATGGCCTCGGTGTCGGTGACGTCGAGGACGCGGCCCTCGACGTTGGCGGGCAGCGCGGCGGCGGCCTCGGCGACCTTGCGCGGGTCGCGTCCGGTGAGCAGGACGGTGTCCACGTCGGACAGCCGGGTGGCCAGGCCCTCGGCGAGGGCGAGGCCGAGGCCCTGGTTGGCGCCGGTGACGAGTGCGGTGCGGGGTGATGTCATGCCTTGACGGTAGGCCACCGATGATCATGCGTCCAACGAGACTATGGAACTAGTAGTATGCGTAAACGTCATGGACTTCACCGATGTCTCCCTCACCGCGCTGCGGGTCTTCCGGGCGGTCGCCGACCAGGGCACCTTCACCGCCGCCGCGGTCTCGCTGGGCTACACGCAGTCGGCGGTCTCCCGGCAGATCGCCGCCATCGAGCGCGCCGCCGGTGCGTCGCTGCTGGAGCGCCGCCGTGACGGGGTCCGCCTGACCCCGGCCGGGCGGGTGGTGATGCGCCGGGCGGTGGTCGTCCTCGACGAGATCGACGCCGCCGCGCGCGAGCTGAGCGGCCTGCCCGGCGGTGCGGTGACCGTGCGCCTGGGCTGGGTGCCCACGGCGGGCGCGACGGTCGTCCCGAAGGCCCTGGCGGCGCTGCGCCACAGCGACCCGGGCATCGAGGTGCGCACCCGCGAGGGCAACACCCCCGCCCTGGCCCGGGCCCTGCGCGCGGGCGCGGTGGACCTGGCGCTGCTGGCCTCGGCGCCGCCGTTTCGCCCGCCGGACGACGAGTCGCCCCCGCTGGCCGTGCGCACCCTCACCGAGCGGCCACTATGCCTGGCGGTGCCCGAGGGGCATCCGCTGGCCCGCGCCGACTTCGCCGACGTGGAGGACCTGCGCGGGCAGCGCTGGATCGCCGGTTCCCCCGCCGACGGCGACCGGGTCATGGGCGTCTGGCCGGGCCTGGGCGAGCGGCCCGAGATCGCCCACACCGCCCGCGACTGGCTCGCCAAGCTCCACCTGGTCGCCGCCGGGCTGGGCGTCACCACCGCCCCGGCCTCGCTGGCCGGGATCGCCCCGCCGGGCGTGCGGATCCTGCCGGTACGGGGCGGGCCGCTGGAGCTGCGGCGGCTGGTCGTCGCGCGCGTCCCGGGCCCGCCCGACGAGGCGGTGAACCGGGTGGCCGCCGCGCTGCGGGCGGCGGCCCTGGCGTCCTAGAGTTTCGCGCAGTGGATCGGTTCGAGCCCGTTCCAGGAGCGTTCGGCCGTCATCAGCGGGCCGACGCCGCCCAGGCCGACGGTGACGAAGTACAGCTCGCCGGTCAGCGTGCAGTCCAGCCCGAACTTCTCGCTCCCGGCGTGCTCGCCGGTCAGCGTGATCCGCCCCGGCCTGGTGGTCTGGATCGCCCACCGGTCGCCGTACTCCACCGGCGGCCACAGGATCGCGACCTCCACCTCGGGGTACTCCTCGACCTTCCAGGTGATGCCGTGCGGGGCGTCCAGGCCCAGCTCGGCGGCGTCGAAGTGGCAGGCGGCGGGGTCGACGCGGTCGGTGATCGCGGTGCAGGCGTCGATGGCGGTCCTCGTGGCGGCCTTCGCCGACTCGGTCGTCTTCGGGCCGAAGGACACCGTCCCGTCGGGCATCGCCATGGTCGGCTCGGCCTGCTCGGGCAGCACCATGACCGTCTTGGGGCGCCCGGCGACGTCGAGGACGCCGGTGCGGTCGGTGTAGAAGTCGTAGACGCCGGGGAAGACCAGGAACTTCGCGCGCTGGTCGGCCAGGTCGAGCATGATGCCGTTGGCCTCGCCGTAGGCGAGGCTGGACATGGCGAAGGTGACCACGCCGTAGGGGTTGTTCAGCCGCCACTCGTTGCCGGCGAGGGTCAGCGAGACCGTCGCGTTGTGCGTGCCGGGCGGGCCGGTGACGGTCACGATCGCCACGGCGGTGTCATCGCCCTCGGTGACCCGGATTTCGGTGACCCGCCAGTCGTGGCGGATCGCGCGCGGCACGAGGAAGTCGGTGGCGTACCCGTCCTCGACGCCCTCGGGGACCATCGCGCGGGCGGTGTCGACGTCCCCGGCCAGCACGGCGTCGAAGAAGCCGCGCACCACCGACCCGGGGGTCTCGCGGGTGGCCGTGCGCATCGCGAACACCCCGGCGATGACGACGATTAAGGCCAGGAACGCCGCCGCCCAGGCCACCTTCCGGGAACGGACCCTGATCGGCGGGAACGGCTTGCGCGCGGCCGGTGCTTCCTCGGCTGTCTCCATCGACGACTCCCCGTGGTCGGATTGCGGATCGTCACAGGGTACGGCCGGTACCCCCGCTCGGTCCACTGTGGAGTCAGTGGGGGGAACGCCGCCGGACGCGCATCCGGCGGCGCCGCCTTCACCCCCGCGCCGCGTACTCCTTGGCGATCGCCGCGCCGAGCCGCGCGTTGGCGCGCACCAGCGCGATGTTGGCCGTCAGGCTCGCGCCCTCGGTCAGCTCCACGATGCGGCCGAGCAGGTAGGGCGTGATGTCCTTGCCCTGGATCCCCAGCGCCGCCATGTCGTCCAGCGCCCGGGCGATGATGACGCCGATGCGCTCGGCGGGGATCTCGTCGGCCTCCGGGATCGGGTTGGCCACGACCAGCCCGCCGGACAGCCCCAGGCCCCACTTGGCCGCCATCACCGCGGCGACCTCGGCGGCGGAGTCCACCCGCATCGGCGCGCCGTGCCCGCTGCCGCGCGAGTAGAACGACGGGAACTCGTCGCTGCCATTGACCAGCACCGGCACCCCGAGCGTCTCCAGCTTCTCCAGCGTCAGCCCGATGTCGAGGATGCTCTTCACGCCCGCGCTGACCACCGCCACGTCCGTCGTGGCCAGCTCGGTCAGGTCGGCGCTCACGTCGAAGGTCCGCTCGGCGCCGCGGTGCACGCCGCCCAGCCCACCGGTCACGAAGACCCGGATCCCGGCCAGCGCGGCCAGCCGCATCGTCGCCGCCACCGTGGTCGCCCCGTGCATGCGCCGCGCCACCACGAACGGCAGGTCGCGGACGCTCACCTTGGTGACGTTGCCGTCGCCGGCCAGCAGCTCCAGGCCCTCGGCGTCCAAACCGATGCGCGGGACCCCGTCCAGCACCGCGATCGTGGCGGGCACCGCCCCGTGCTCGCGGATGATCCCCTCCACCTCGGTCGCCATCGCCACGTTCTGCGGATACGGCATCCCGTGGCTGATGATCGTGCTCTCCAGCGCGACCACCGGGGTCCGGTCGCGCAGCGCCTGGGCGACCTCGTCGGTCAGCCGCAGCATCGGGTGTGGCGTCGTCACAGGGTGCTCCTCACAAGCCAGTCGGTCAGATCGGGCCGGACGGTGTGCGTACCGGCGATGGTCAGCGCGGCCGCCGCGTGACCGTAGGCGGCCGCGGCCGCCACGTCCTCACCCGCGAGCAGCGCGTGCGCGAAGGCCGCCAGGGCCGCGTCCCCGGCCCCGGTCACGTCCACGACCTCGGCGGGCACCGCCGCCACGGGCACGGCCCCCTCGGGGCCGCTCAACAGCGAGCCGCGCTCGCCGAGGTGCGTCCACACGTACCGGACGCCGCGCTCGTGCAGCGCCGCGGCCGCCTCCCGCACCTCGCGGTCGGTGCCCGAGGGCAGCCCGGTCAGCGCGGTCAGCTCATCGCGGTTGGGGGTGACGGCGAACAGCGGCAGCTCGGCCGAGACCAGGTGCGCCCGGGCGGCGGCCTTCGGCACGCTCACCGGCTCCAGCACCGTCCGCACCCCGGCGGAGGCCGCCAGCTCCAGCGCGTAGGCGATGGTCGCCTCCGGCAGGTTCCCGTCCAGGACGAGCAGCCCGGCGTTGGCGATGAGGTCCCGCGCGCCGGCCACCAGCGCGGCGTCGATCTCCTCGGCGGCGCTCATGTCGGAGACGGCCACCATCAGCTCGCCGTCGGCGTCCAGCACGGCCGTATAGGTCCCCGTCGGCCGCGAGCCCCGCCGCACGTGCTCGACGTGCACCCCCGCCGCCGACGTCGCCGCCAGCACCTGATCGCCGAGCGCGTCACCGCCGACCACCGAGATCAGATGCGTCCGCGTGCCCAGCCGGGCGAGATTCTCGGCCACATTGCGGCCCACCCCGCCCGGCGTGATCGCCGCCGTCCCCGGATTGCTGGACGCGGGCACGACCCGCCGCTCGCTGCGCGCCTTGACGTCCATGTTGGAGCCGCCGATCACCACCACGCCCGGCGTCGTCGCCAGGACGTAGCCCCGGCCCAGGATCACGCCCTTGCGGCCGAGGTTCGACAGGTGCACGTTGACCGCGGCGCGGGTCGTGCCGAGCGCCTCGGCGATCGCCGCCGACCCGATCATCGGGTCGCGGCGCAGGAGGGCGACGATCTCGCGCTCGCGTTCAGTCAGGGACACCTGATGATCATAAAGCAGCTTTAGCTGAATAAAGAAGGTGGGGTGGCGGGCTCGGTCCCGGACACGCTCGGGTCGCTCATGTTCAGCATGATCAACTAAGGTGCCCGGGTGCCTCGACCGCGTGGGTCCAGAGCACGGTGATCCCTCTCGTACGGATTGGCAGGATGAACATGGACATCGTCGGCGTGGTGGAACGGTACGTTCGTGAGGCGCTGATCGGCGGCGACCGGCGGGTGCTGGCCGATCTGGTCGACTCCGATGAGATTCCCGACTTGACCAACGCGTTCACCGGCGCGTTCACCGACCGGTCGATCAACACCTTCGGCCCGATCTTCCCCAGCGCCGACGGCCAGTACGTCGCCTGCTACCTCAACGTCCACCTGCGCCAGGTGGCGCCGTTCCTGCACGTCAACGCCATCGGCAGCGCGGCCGACATCGACATCGTGGCGATCTACCAGGTCGACGACGGAAAGGTCACCCACGTCTGGGTCGAGTGGGACATGGCCGGCCTGATCGCGGCCGGCGCCCAGTAGCCGTCCGGTCCGGGCCGGAATCTCCCGCCGCGCCGCGGGGTTTCCGGCCCGGAGTCACCCGATCGCCGGAGCGAGGTACTCCAGCGCGTAACCCTCGCCGGACGGCCTCACCCGCGCGATGCCGGGCGAGTCCAGATGCGCGCCCGCCACGAAGTGCTCCGGACCGGCCAGCCGCTCCAGCAGGCCCGCCCGCGCGGCGCGGGCCCGCGCCTGGTCCCCGTCGAACTCCCACGACACCCACGGCCGCGTGAACTGCAGAGTGGGCACGTGCACGGTGTCGCCCCAGACGAGCAGGCGGCCGGTGCCGCCCGCGATCTCGTAAACGGTGTGACCGGGCGTGTGACCCGGCGTCGGGAGCGCGGTGGCCCACTCGTTGATCGCGACCCGCTCCGAGATCGGCACCACGCGCTCGCGGATCGGCTCCAGCCGCCCGGTGAACACCGCGGTGTCGCCCGCGCCGATCCACACGCGCTCCAGCTTCGGGAACGCCTCGCCACCGCCGGGCATGATCAGGCCGCTCACGTGGTCCTCGTGGTCGTGGGTGATGGCCACGTCGGTGATGTGCGCGCGGTCGACGCCCGCCTCGTCGAGCGCGTCGTAGATCAGGCCCATGGTGGGGTCGTGCCAGTTGTCGGAGGCGCCGGTGTCGATGAGCAGCGAGCGCGTGCCGTCGGTGACGTAGAAGGCGTTCACCGCCAGGCGCAGGTTGCCCCCGGCGAGCGGGACGCCGTCCGGCAGCTCGGGCAGCGGGCGGCCCTGCTCGTCGCGGAGCCGCGTCGGCGGCATGTCGATGTAGCCGTCGCGCAGGGAGACCACCCGCAGGTCGCCGAAGGCGAAGGCGGCGTGGAGGCGGCCGGTGGAGATCAAGCGCATGAATTCGCTCCGTAGTCCAGTCTTCGTTAGTAGAACTCATCTTCTTTAGTAGAAGCCTACACTGTGGGCGGTGAGCACCCATCGATCGAGGAGCACGGTGGCCGAAGACGGAGACGCGGCCGAGGCGCGCGACGGCCTGTCCGGCGCGTTCGGCGGCAACGTGCGGCGACGCCGTGAGGAGGCGGGCCTGACGCTGGAGCAGCTGTCGGCGCGCTCCAGCGTCAGCCGCGCGATGCTGTCCAAAGTGGAGCGCGGCGAGAAGAGCCCGACGATCGGCGTGGCGTCCAGGATCGCCCACGCGCTCGACGCGTCCCTGTCGGACCTGATCGGCGCCCCGGCCGCCGCTTCCGGCACGGCCGTCGTCATGCGCCGGAGCGAACGGCCCGTCTTCCGCGACCCCGAGACCGGCTTCGAGCGGCACATCGTGTCGGCGGCCCCGGGCGCCGGGCGCTCCGAGATGGTCGCCCACTACCTGCCCGCGCGCGTCTCCACCGGGCTGCTGCCCGCCTACCCGCCGGGCACGGAGAAGCAGGTCGTGGTGCTCGCGGGCACCGTCACGGTGCTCATCGGCGAGCTCGGCGAGACCCTGGAGGCGGGCGACTCGATGTTCTTCGAGGCCGATGCCGACCACGGCTTCGCCAACCGCACCGACGCCCCGTGCGAGTACGTCATGGTGATCTCGCGGCGGGTCTGATCAGTGCCGTCCGCCGAAGCACATGCCACAGACCGAGCACACCACGAAGACGAGCGCCACCACACCGATGACGGGCAGGACGCTCCGCCAGTTGTCGGGCGGCCCGTCGGTCTTGGCGGGCGGGGGCGCGGTCGGCACGGTCATGGGCACTCCCGGGGCGGGGACGGGCGGCATGCGACTACGGGCGGGGGCATCATCGCCCTCCCGCGCGTCCGTCCGATGTGGGCCCTCCCCGGCTTAGACCCCGCTCACATCACCGGTGTCTCACAGCACCAGGTCGTCGTGCTCGTCGAAGATCCAGCCGTCCTCGTAGAGCACCTCGAACAGGTGCCCGTCGGGGTCGGTGAAGTACCCGCTGTGTCCCCACGGGTTGGGGCCGGCGGGACGGGTGACGGTCGCGCCGAGCTCGGCGGCGCGGGCCATGACGGTGTACACCTCGTCGGCGCTGCGGGCCACGTAGGCGAGGGCGAAACCGGCGAAGCCGCCGGGCTCGCGCTCGGGCAGGCGGGCGTCGGCGGCGAAGGCCGCGCGGGACTGGAAGGCCACGGCGACGCCGCCGAGCTCGAAGAGCGCGAACTCCTCGGATCCCCTGGCGGACCGCCGCCACCCCAGGGCCTGGTAGAACGCGACCGTGGTGGCCACGTCGCGCACGCCGAGCAGGATCATGTTGAGGCGCTGCCGCATCCGGTCCTCCCAAAGATCGCCACTGTACGTCAAAGAAGGTTTCCGGTCACCGAAGGCCGCAAGAGGAGGACGATGTGGGCGGGAACCGCTCCCGCGACGAGGAGGCGCCATGCCGTCCGGTGACCGCGTCCGCCGGCTCTGGGACCGCCAGGCCGGCGGCTACGACGCGCAGATGGGCTGGACCGAGCGCCGCCTCTTCGGCGACCATCGCGACTGGGTGTCCCGGGCGAGCGGGCGGGTGCTGGAGGTCGCCGTCGGCACCGGCCTGAACCTGCCCGGCTACGCCCCGGGCGTGCGCCTGTCCGGCGTCGACCTCAGTCCCGGGATGCTGGCCCGGGCGCGTGCGCGCGCCCGTGAGCTGGGGATCGACGCCGACCTCCGCGAGGGCGACGCCATGGCGCTCCCGTACGGCGACGGGGAATTCGACACCGTCGTGTGCACCTACGGGCTCTGCGGGTTCCCCGGCGTGCCCGGCGCGCTGGCCGAGATGGCGCGCGTCCTCAGACCTGGTGGGACGCTGCTGCTCCTCGACCACGTCGCGGCCACCGCGTGGTGGCTGCGGGCGCTGCAATGGACGCTCGACCGCCTCACCGTGCCGATCGCCGGTGAGCACTTCGGCCGCCGCCCGCGTGAGCACGTGGAGGCGGTGGGCCTGACCGTGGCCGAGGAATGGCGCTCGAAACGGGGTGCCGTCGAGAAGGTGCGGGCCGTGAAAAGGGCGGGACCCCCGTCGCCGGAGGCCCCGCCCGTCTGAGCGATCCCTACGAGAGACCGTAGGAGCGGATCGTCGTCTGCGTGACGGAGTTGCCGTCACCGTCGGCGGCGGTGATGCGCGTCGAGACGAACTGCGCGCCCTTGGGGTGCGCCAGCAGCGTGAAGGCGTGGTCGCCGAAGCGGCCGACCGGGACCGGCTTCCACGTCTTGCCGTCGTCGTAGGACACCTCGAAGGTCAGCTGCCTGGTGCCGATCGCGCCGGTGGCCCCGGTGCGGAAGACGTCCAGGTCGAGCTTCTGGACCTGGCGGGCGGGCGCGAAGCCGTTGACCACCGTCGGCGAGGACAGCCGGACGCCGAGCATCGGCATCTCGGTCATCGCGGTGGTCGGCGCGCTGTGGAACTTCCACGTCGCGCTGGAGGCGGTGCCGATCTTGGAGAACTCGTTGACCCGGTGGGAGTCGCAGGTGAACTCGAAGGCACCGGCGGTGCCTTCGGGCAGCTGCGCCTGGCGCACGCACGCACCGAACCCGTCGAGGGGGACCTCCTTGCCGTCGATGGTCAGCTTCGCCGACCCGGTGCTGGTGGAGGACTTGCCGTCGGCGAGCCACACCTCCGGGTTGGCGTCGTCGTACATCGCCGGGATGAAGGCGACGTAGCCGCCGTCGCGGAAGTTGGACACCTGGCCGACGCCGAGCGGCGCCCGGCCCCAGACCACCGCGGTGGTCGTCCCGGCCTTGCGGACCGGGTCGCGCTGGGCGTACTCGTACCCGCCGACCGTGGTCGTGCCCAGCTGGTAGGTGCCGATCCAGGTGCCCGGGGTGAAGTACTCGGTGCGCCGCCCGGGGGCGGCCACGCCGGGCTCGTCGATGGAGAAGAACCCGTTGTCGAGGTTCCAGTCGACGCGCTTGCCCGTGGTGACCACGCCCTGGCTGTCGTAGACGGCGTCCTCGCGGGCCAGCTCATTGTCGTGCTTGGTGAACGTCGTGCGCCCCGGGACCGTGTTGCCGGTCAGGGTGTGGAACAGCGAGTACGCGTACGGGTTGGCCGCGCCCTTGGGGCTGCCGAGGGTGGTGGCGTGGATGAAGGTGAACCCGAGGCCGGGCTCGGCGTTGGGCACGAGGTAGGTCGGCGTGCCGTTGTAGGCGAAGATGTTGAACGCGTACCGGACCTGACCGTCGGCGCCGACCCCGTTGACGGCGTCCATGGTCTGGTACAGCTGCGCGTCCTTGGCGTCGACGGCGACGTCGACGAGCTCGCCCTTGGTGAGGTCCACCGGCATGGTCGTGTCGGCGGTGACGGACAGGTCGTCGGCGAAGGTCGTCACGGCGGGCTTGTCGCCGCCCTCGGCGACCGAGGCCGCGACCTGGTAGCGGCCCGGGGGCACGCGGATGCTGCCGCGTCCCTCGCTGTCGAAGCTCACCCACTCGGCGAAGCGGGGACCGTCGATGCCGTAGACCATCCCGAAGGCGCCCATCGGGCCGGAGCCGGTGATCGGCCCGCCGTTGCGGGACTTGATCTCGATCTTCAGCTCGTGCGTCTCGGGTTCCAGCACCGCGCCCATGGGCGTGCGCACCGAGACCCCGTCGGCGGTGGCGGTCAGGACCGCGCCGTGGACGCCGATCGTCCCGCCGATGACGGTCGCCGAGAGGGCGACCGAGGCGCTGCCGTGCGCGGGCACGGTGACGGTGGCGCGGTCCACGGCGAACATCGCGTCACCGGTGACGGCGAGGTTCAGCGTGACGTCCTTGCCGGTGTCGTTGGTGTAGGTGACGTTCTTGGCGCCCGGGTTCTCGGTGTAGGGCGCGGAGAACTTGCCGTAGCTGAGGCTGCCGGTGTCGGGGGTGATCGTCGCCGACACGGCGGTGGCCACGTCGACGCGCCCGGCGCCCTGCTGGAACACGTCCAGGTCGGTCAGGCCCTTGGCGGAGCTCATCAGCGCCGCCTTGAGGCGGGCCGCGGTCCAGTCGGGGTGGACCTGCTTGAGCAGCGCGGCCGCGCCCGCGACGTGCGGCGAGGCCATCGAGGTGCCGTCGGCGGTGGTGTAGCCGTCACCGACCGGCGTGCCCATGGCGGTGCCCTTGGCGCGGGCGGCGGTGATCGCGGTGCCGGGGGCGGCCAGGTCGGGCTTGAGCGCGCCGTCGCCGACGCGCGGGCCCTGGCTGGAGAAGTCGGACAGGGTGTCCTGCTTGGTCACGCTGCCCACGGTGAGCGCCTTGTCGGCCGAGCCCGGGTTGCCCACGCACTCGCGGCACCCGAAGTTGCCCGAGGCGACCACGACCAGCATCCCGGTGCGCTCGGTGATCTCGTTGACCGCCGTCGACAGCGGGTCGGTGCCGTCGGTGGGGTTGCCGCCCAGGGACAGGTTGACCACGGACGCGCCATTTTCGGCCGCCCACTGGAGACCGGCGATGATGTCGCTGTCGGCGCACTCACCGGCGTTGCTGCACACCTTGGCGATGAGCAGCTTGGCGTCCGGGGCGACGCCCTTGTACTTGCCGCCGGAGGCCGCGCCGGAACCGGCCACGGTGGACGCCACATGCGTCCCGTGCCCGTGCCCGTCGATGGCCTCGGGGGAGGTGCCGGTGAAGTCCTTGGCCGCGGTGACGTGCCCGGCCAGGTCCGGGTGCGTCGGGTCGTAGCCGCTGTCCAGGACGGCCACCGTCACGCCCTTGCCGGTGTAACCCGACTGCCAGGCCGCCGGGGCGCCGATCTGCGGCACCGACTCGGCGAGCGTGACGCGGGACTTGCCGTCCAGCCACACCCGCTCGACCCGGCTGCGCTTGACCTTGTCCCACAGGCCCTCGTCGGCCGCGGCGGCGGCGAACTTGCCGGGCGCGTCCCGCACGATCAGCGGCAGGGGCTGCCCGGCGTAACCGTCGGCGACCAGGTCGGTGATGTCGAAAAGGCGCTCGTCGAGGACGCCCGCCCGCAGCGGTTCGAGCGCGTCGGCCGGAACGAGGTACCGGTCCCGGTCAGCGCCCTCGCCCTTGAAGTAGGTGAGGTAGCGGGTGCCCGAACGGCCCTCGCCGGGCCGGAACCCGACCTGCCCGTCCGGGGTGATCATGACGGTGTCACCGGTGACGAGGTCGACCTCCACCAGTTTCGATCCCGCCGCGGACGCCCCGGTTCCCGGGGCGCCGGGCGGGTCGGCCGCCGCCACCCCGGGAAGCCCGGCGATGAGCAGCGCCGCCGCTCCCGCCGATAGCAATGAGGAATGAAGTCTCACAGGTACTCCCATTCGTCGCTTGTGGAGTGAAAGATCCACGGAGCTGAGAACGAGCTGGAAGATCAAGATGGTTGCGCCGGGCGGGAGAACTTTTCGGGTGACGGGTCGGGACGCCGCCCGGCCTGCGGCGACGCCCCGATCGTGATCACACCAATGTGGACGGTGACTAGACCACCTCCAGGTTCGCCATCATCCCCATGTCCTCGTGCTCGGCGTTGTGGCAGTGGAACAGGTACCGCCCGCGGTATCCCTCGAAGCGGGTGACGATCTCGGCCGACTCGCCCGGCCGCAGCGACACGGTGTCCTTGAGCCCGGCGTCGTGGGGGAGCGGCTCGCGGCCGCCGCGGGAGAGGATCCGGAAGCCGGTGAGGTGCAGGTGGATGGGGTGGTGCACGTCGGCGATCAGCCGCCAGACCTCCACGTCGCCGAGGCCGACGGTGACGTCGGTGCGGGCGGGGTCGAAGGGGCGGCCGTCGATGAGCCAGCCGTGCCCGTCGCCCATGCGCCCGGCGCGGAAGCCGAACTCGCGGACGCTCACGGCGTCCTCGCGCCGCCAGGCGGGCAGGTCGGTGGACAGCACGGCCGGGACGCGGCTGTCGTCGGAGGCGGCGCGCGCGATGCGGAAGGCCATCACCTCGGCGGCGCGGCCGGAGCCGAGCCGGTTGAGGACGCGGACCAGGCCGCCCACGGGCACACCGGCGAAGTCGATGACGACGTCGTAGCGCTCGGCGGGCCCGATGGGCAGTGAGGTGTGGGTGACGGGCGCGGCGAGCAGGCCCTGGTCGGCGCCGACCTGGACGAGGTCGAGGCGGCGCCCGTCCTCGGTGACGGCCTCCAGCTCGTAGTGGCGGGCGTTGGACGCGTTGAGCAGGCGCAGCCGGTAGCGCGCGGCTTCGGCCTCGTGGACGGGCCAGGGCGCGCCGTTGACGAGGATGACGTCGCCGAGGACCCCGGCCAGGTACGGCTCCTCGACGCCGGGTGTGGAGCGCAGGCTCGGGTCGAGGGAGGGGTAGTGGAAGGTGCCGTCGTCGTTGAAGGCGCGGTCGGTGATCATGAGCGGCAGCTCGCGGGGTCCCGAGGGCAGGCCGAGGGCCTCCTCGGCGTCGTCGCGGACGAAGTGCAGCCCGGCCAGGCCGCGCCAGATCGCCGGGGCGGTGAAGTCCATGCGGTGGTCGTGGTACCAGAGCATGGTGGGCCGCTGGTCGAGCGGGAAGGTGTAGTCCCTGGTGCGGGAGGTGCGGACCGCGCGCGGGTCGCTCATCTGCCTGGCGTGTCCGCTGTGGACGGGTTGCTGGTCGACGGGCCAGCCCTCGGGCAGCACGAGGTCGGTGGGGTAGCCGTCGGACTCGGCGGGGGTGCGTCCGCCGTGGAGGTGGACGACGGTGGGCACCTGGAGGTCGTTGCGGTGGGTGACGGTGACCGGGCGGCCCCGCCGCGACTCGATCGTCGGCCCGGGGAAGGTCCCGTCGTAGGTCCACACGGGAGTCCAGACGCCGGGCAGGATTTCGGTGGTGGTCTCGCGCTGGGTGATCTCGTACCTTCCGTCGGCGACGGGCTGTAGTACCGCCGGGATCGGCAGCGGCACCTGGAAGGGCGGCGGCAGCGGGAGCGCGCTGCTCAGCTCGGCGCCGGTGGTGGCCGGGCGGCGGGCCGTCGCGGCGGCGACCGACAGCCCGGTCACCGCCATGATTCCCAGGGCGCCGCCGATCCCGAGCATCCGGCGGCGGCTCATCGCGGGCTCACGCATCGCGCGCCTCCCGCCGGGTGATGGGGCCGCGCCACACGTCGACGAACTGGACGACCAGCGCGGCGATCGTCATCACCCCGAGCGGGACGTGCAGCCACAGTGCGCCGCCGAGTCCGGCGAAGTACTGGACGGTCTCGGCCGCCACGATGCCCATGGTCGCCGCGAACGGCCACATCCGCCGCAGCCGGGCCCACAGCACGATCGCCACGATCACCTGCGCGTAGCCGATCGATGTGACGACGTTGGCCCCGGTGGCGTGCCACCCGAGGCCCTCGTAGTCCCCCGTCAGGTACAGCCCGGCGAACACCGGCTGGCCCACGATCGACGCCACGTGCGCGGTGACCACGCCCCGGTACACCCAGCCGACCGGGCGCGTCCGGCCCACGGCGGGGGCCTCCAGCTCATTGGCGAGCACGGGGTTCCTCCTCAGTTTCTCTCGTTCCCATGACTCCGCCACGCTATGACCACAGGGCTATCGTGTCTAAGATCTATATCGCTATGGAGTTATGACCGCGGAGGCATGGTGGACCTGAACTCGCTGCGCCAGTTCCTCGCCGTGGCCCGGCTGGAGCACCTCAGCCGCGCCGCCGACGAGCTGCGCGTCGCCCAGCCCTCGCTCAGCCGCACCATCGCGCGCCTGGAGGCCGAGCTGGGCGCGCCGCTCTTCGACCGGGGCGGGCGCCTGCGCCTCAACGACACCGGGCGGCTGTTCCGCGAGCACGTCGAGCGCGCCCTCGGCGAGCTGGACGCCGGGCGCCGCGCCGTCGCCGAGGCCGCCGGTCCGGGCGTGGGGGAGGTGCGGCTGGCCTCGGAGACGTTCCTGACCCTCACCGGTCCCCTCGCCGCCTACAAGCGCGGCCATCCGGCCGTGGAGATCGAGCTGCGCTGGTCGGCGGCGGCGGACATGGCGCGGCTGCTGCGCGCCCGCGACGTCGACCTGTGCGTGGCCTCGCAGCCGGTGCACGCTGAGGGCCTGGAGTCGGTGCGGTTGTTCGAGGACGCCGTCGGCGTGGCCGTCCCGGCGGGCCATCCGCTCGCCGGGCGGGACTCGGTGACCGTCGACGAGCTGGCCGGGGAGCCGCTGATCACCGCCCGCGAGGGGCACTGGGCGCGGGGACTGCTGGACCGGCTGTTCGCCGCCCGTGGCCTCACGCCCCGGATCGTCTGCGAGAGCGACGAGCCGAGCTCGATCGCCGCGCTGATCGCCGCGGGACTCGGGGTGGGTCTCGTGCCGGCGTTCGCCCGGCGCCAGGCGGTGGACGTCCCGGCGGTCTGGGTGCCCGTGGACAGTCCCGACTGCCGCCGGGCGGTGACGATGCACCGCGACGCCGAGGCGCGCCACGGCGCGGCCGCGCGTCTGATGTGGACGCTCATCGCGGGCTGGGACTGGACGCGTTAGGCGCCGGTGTCACATTCGCCCGCGACGTTTCGTCTCAGGGGGGTGAGGGCGGATCCGCCCTCGCGCCGATGAGGGAGAAGCCATGACCGAGCGGGACGAGACCGCCATCCGCGCCCACGTCGCCCGGATCGCCGAGGGCATCCGCGCCAAGGACCTGGACGCCCTGCGGCGGCTCTACGCAGCCGACGTGGTGTCCTTCGACGTGGAGCCGCCGCTACAACATGTGGGCGTCGAGGCGAAGATGGCCAACTGGGCGCGCGCCTTCGCGTTCTTCGGGGAGCTGGACTACGAGGTTCGCGACCTGGAGGTGAGCGTCGGCGGTGACATCGCCTTCGGGCACGCCTTCGGCCGCCTCAGCGGCACCCTGGCCGACGGGACGGCGACGAAGGGCATGTGGGTGCGGGTGACGCTGTGCCTGCGCCGGGTCGGTAGCGGATGGACCATCGTCCACGACCAGGCCTCGGTGCCCTTCGACATCGCCACCGGCAAGGGCGTGACCGACCTTCAGCCCTGACCGGGGGAGTGGGGCGGCGGTCCGCCGCCCCACTCGGTCAGTTCGGCCGCAGTGAGCCGTCGGTGATGTCGCCGGGCTGGGCCGTCGACACTCTCGGGACGGCCACCGCGAGGTCGCCGGAGGTGTTGGCCGAGATCGAGGACTGCCGGCAGCCGGACACCGCGGTGTAGATGTTGCGGAAGGCGTTCTCGACCTTGTCCTCCTCGACGAGCATGTCGGAGTCCATCTTGGTCATGGCCTCGGTGATCTTGACCGCGACCTCCTGCGCCGTCGGCGCGCTGAGCTCGTTGGTCTTGGGCGGATCGGGGGTGAGTCCCTGGGCGATGGTGCTGCCGATGATGAGCACGGCCCCGGCCGCGGCGACGCCGCCGCCGGCCAGTGTCAGCGCGGTGCCGATGGAGATGCCGATCAGGGTCCCCCACGTGTGCGACTTGGGGTCGCGGCCGTTGCATGTCGCCCTGCCAGCCGGACATGTCGGTGCGCACGTCGTTGATCCGCGCCAGTGCCGGGCTGGCCGCGGTGAAGTGACCGGCGTTGTCCTGGCTGCCCTGGAACATGCTCTCGATGGTGCGCAGCCCGGCGATCATCTCGTTGGTGGCGTCCGGGTCGGGCTGGAGGTACCGCTCGAAGGCGGGCACGACCCACTCGTAGTACTCGTTGCGGACGGTGTTCTGGTACCGCTGGATCTCCGCCACCGGAATCGGTGACATGTTCTTGGGCGCCTCGGGATGGGCGTTCTGGTACTGGACGTCCACGGCCAGCCGCCACGACTCGATGTCGTCGAGGGTCTGCTTGATGAGCTCGGCCTTGAGCTGGGCGGCCTTGTTGCTCACGGTCGCCTCGTACGTGCCGCCGGTCAGCTCCGGTGGTGTGATCACCTGGTCTGCCACGGTGTCTCCTCTCGCGGGGCTAGGCGGGCAGGACGGGCTTGCCGGGGTCCTCGTCGGAACCCGGTGCCGGCGGGTTCGACTTGGGGGCGTTCGGGTTGTGGTTGTTGGGGTCTGCCATGTACTTGGACAGCTCGTCGCGCAGCTGCGCCCAGGCCGCCCCGACGGAGCCGCTCATCGCCGTGGCGCCGGGATAGGAGGGCTTGTCGTCGCGGAACCCGTCGGTGTCCTGTGTGACGTTGGGTGCGACGTGCGAGGGCGCGCCGGGAATCGGGGTGATGGTGGTGCGCGCCCCGCGGTCCACGACTACACCAAGGTCGACGTCACCTTCCGTCCCGGCACCTTCGCCGGGTACGACGAGGCCCGCCTCGCCCGGCAGCTCGCCCGCCTGGGCCTGACCACCTGGGTCGCCTACCATCGCGGCCGCAGCCAGGCCTACCAGAAGTCCAAGGGGCTCACCGACGCCGAGCTCGCCGAGGCCGAGCGGCCCACCACCGATCCCAAGCGGCGGGCCTATGAGCGCGAACTCAACGCGATCGAGGGCCTGGGCGTCTCGCCCGGCCGTGCGGTCCGCATCCGCGCCAGGGGCCTCATGGAGTGGACGGTGGACGTCCTGCCCGGCAGCGTCGCCAAGGGCGAGGAGGCCTTCCTCGCCGAGCTGCACGGCGCGATCGTGGCGCTGCTCGCCGACCGGCGGAACAAGATCATCGTGCTCAAGTCGAAGTACTTCGACCTGGGCATCCCCCGCAAGTGGCTGGAGGTCATGGCCGAGCTCCAGGCGCGGGCGGCGGCACGGAAGTGGGCCCCGGGCACGCGCCCGGGGCCCACGAATCAGACCTTCTTCTGGTAGCCCCGGAACGTTCCGGTGGACAGCAGCACCAGGACGGCGGCCAGGCCCAGCAGCAGCCCGCCGCGCCCGAGGGCGGCGCCCCAGTCGACGTCGGCGGCCAGCGTCCCGCGCGCGGCGACCAGCGCCCAGTCCACGGGGTTGCCCGCCGCGATGCCCTGCATCCAGCCGGGCATCAGCGACTTCGCCATGAACGCGGTGGACAGGAACGTCAGCGGCAGCAGCAGGAACACGCTGAGCCCGATGACGCTCTCGCGCTGCCGCAGCGTCATGCCCAGCGCGTGCGACAGCGCGCTGAACGTGGTGCCCAGCAGCACCGACAGGACCACCAGCGCCACCGGTCCCAGGACGCCGCCCGGGTAGCGGGCCCCGGCCGCCCAGCCGAGCAGCACGATGACCGCCGACTGCAACGCGGTGGTCAGCGCGGCGACGATGACATTGGCGTTCATCAGGGCCGCGCGGCTGACCGGCGTGGTCAGGAACCGGTTGAGGGTGCCGCGCTCGATCTCGTCGATGGCGGACATGCCCGACCACATGTTGGACGAGACGGCGTTCATCACGACCACGCCGGGCACCAGGTAGTCCAGATAGGACCCGGCCCCGAAGCCGGGCAGTTCCACCACGCGCTGGAAGAGGTTGCCGAACAGGAACAGCCACACCATCGGCTGTATGAGGGTGATGACGAGGACGCCCGGCTGGCGCAGCAGGGCCTTGAGCTGGCGGTGGGTCATCCACCAGGTGTGGGCGATCACGAGAGGCTCCCGTTCGTCTCGTCGAAGCGGTGCCCGACGTGGCGCAGGTACACGTCGTCGAGCGAGGGACGCGCCACCGTCACCGACGCGGCGGGCGCGCCGGCGCGGTCGAGGGCGGCCAGGACGCCCGGCACGGCCGCCGCCCCGTCATCGGCGCGGGCCGACAGCAGCCGCCCGGCCAGCGACACCTCCCGCAGGCCCTCGGCGGCCAGGTCGCCGAGGCCGGCGGCGGGCTCGTCGCGCAGTTCGATGCGGACGGCGTCGCCCTTGAGCTCGCCCTTGAGCGCGTCGGCGGTGCCGGTGACCACGACCCGGCCCTTGTCCACGATGGCCAGCCGGTCGGTGAGCCGGTCGGCCTCCTCCAGGTAGTGGGTGGTCAGCAGGATGGTCAGCCCGTCCTCGGCCGACAGCCGGGCGATCTCGGCCCACAGCGCGGCCCGCGCCTCGGGGTCGAGGCCGGTGGTCGGCTCGTCGAGGAACAGCGCCGAGGGCCGGTGGACGAGGCCGAGGGCCACGTCCAGGCGGCGGCGCATCCCGCCGGAGTAGGTGCGCACCGCCCGGTCGGCGGCACCGGTCAGCCCGAAGCGTTCGAACAGCTCGGCGACGCGCTGCTTGAGCGGTGTCCCGCCCAGGCCGTAGAGGCGTCCCTGGAGCATGAGGTTGTCGCGTCCGGTGGCCAGCGGGTCGGCGCCGGAGTTCTGCGCCACGACGCCGATGGCGCGCCGCACGCGCTGCGGCCTGCGCAGGACGTCGTGCCCGGCGATGGTGGCCGTCCCGGAGTCGGGCCGGGCGAGGGTGGTGAGGATGTTGATCGCGGTGGACTTCCCGGCGCCGTTGGGGCCGAGCAGCCCGAACACCTCGCCGGGGGCGATGGCGATGGACAGCCCGTCGAGCGCGCGGGTGTCGGGTGGATAGGTCTTGACGAGCCCGTGGGCCTCGATGTGGGTGGTCGTGCTGGACATGGTGGCTCCTCGATCATGGGTATGCGAGGTCACGCCCACGACGCCGGAGAGCCTGGATAGTCTTGCGAGTGCCATCTCTGAGCCAGGTCCCGCGTCATGGGATCGGTTTCGGGATATCTGGTCCCGGCCGGTGTTCCCGCACCGTGCCGGGGCCGCCCCGCCTGGGGGCGTCAGCCTTCGTCCGCGGCCTCCTCCTTCTCCGCGTCGAGCAGCGCGTCCCATGAGGCCGGGCGCCCGCCGTGCTCGTGCCACTCCCGCCACTCGGCCAGGCCCGACATGGTGCCCTCGCCGAGCTCGCCGAGCAGGTGCCGCACCCACGCGGCCTCGGCCTCGCGCATGGCCAGGGCGTACTCGACCTCGATCAGGAAGACCCTCGGCACGTCCTCACCGGCCCCGAGCGTCAGCCGCGTCGCGGTGATCTCGGCGTCCAGGTTCGCCAGGCGTTCCTCCAGCAGCGCGACCACCTCGTCGGGCGGCAGGACGCCGAGCACCGAGAGCGCCGACTCGAAGGGCCCGGCGTCCGGGCGCGGTGTGCGGACCAGCTCGGCGAGCCAGTCGCGCAGTTCGGCGCGCCCGGCGGCGGTGATGGTGTAGGCGGTGCGCTCGGGACGGCGTCCCTCGCGCCCGGCCTCGACGGCCTCGATGAAGCCGTGCTTCTCCAGGTTGGCCACGACCGTGTAGAAGGATCCCCATTTGATGCGCATGTCGTGCTCTTTGCCCGTGCGCTTGAGTAGCGTGGCGATCCGGTAGGGGTGCAGCGGCTCACCGGGCACCAGGAGCGCGAGGACGCCGAGCGCGATCAGGTTGCCGACCTTGCGTCGCTGTGGCACGCCGATCCACCTCGCCTCGATGCTCGTCTACGGATACTCGTGGACGAGTATACGGTGACGAGTACTCCGGGCGCAAGGCATGGAAATGCCCCCGCCGCCGCGACGGGCGCGGCGGCGAGGGCGGGGGACGACCGGCTCAGTCGAGGTAGTCGGCCTCCAGGTTCTCCCGCACCCATGCCCAGTAGCCCGACTCCGCCCACGGGTGCCCCTCCAGGGCCGCCAGGATCTCCCCGGCCACCGCGGCGGCGTCCTCGCCCTCCAGACGCTCGGACAGCGTGGCCATGAGCGCCACGCTTCCGGCGGCCTCGGCGAGAGAGTCGAAGGCGACGCCCTGGTGGCCCTCGCCGTGGTCCCAGCCGCTCATCATGTAGATCTCCACCAGGCCGGTCTCGCCGTCGACCATCAGGTTGTAGTCGCCGGCGTACTCGCCCAGCCCGTAGGCGAACTTCGCCGGCGGGGTCTCGTCATCGGGCTCGCGGCGCCCGAAGATCTCGTCCGGGTCCTCCTCCCACAGGCCCTTCTCGGCCAGCCGCACCGAGTCGAACCAGGTCTCGTCGACGAGCGGGAAACCGACCTCGGTGAGGAAACGGCGGCTCTCGGCGTGCTTGAGGCCCTCCGGCAGGGCCTTGGGACGCCAGACCTGGGTCACCTGTGCGTCCAGCCATTCGCGGGTGGGATTCACGGCGTTACTGAAATCGATCATGGTCACAGTCAACTAGACGATGTCAAGCCGGATGCGGGCCGGTCGCGCCCTCGGGCGTGCGCGAGGGCGCGACCCGGAGTCCTAGGTGGTCCAGGTGACCGGCAGCTCGTGCACGCCGTAGATGTTCATGTCGCTGCGGACCCGGATCTCTTCGGCGGGGACGGCCAGGGCCAGCGTCGGGAACCGCCGCAGCAGTCCCTCGAACCCGGCGCGCCTCTCGATGCGGGCCAGCTGCTGCCCCAGGCACTGGTGGACGCCGTGCCCGAAGCCGGTGTGCCCGCGCGCGTTGCGGCGGATGTCGAGGGCGTCGGGGTCGTCGAAGCGGCGCGGGTCGCGGTTGGCGGCCAGCAGCGACACGATCACGGTGGAGCCCGCGGGGATCTGCTCGCCGCCCAGTTCGAGGTCCTCGGCGGCGTAGCGGTAGAAGATGTCGGCGACCGAGAGGTAGCGCATCAGCTCCTCCACGGCACCTGCGGTCAGGTCGGGGTTCTCCCGCAGCTCGGCGAGCTGCGCGGGGTGCTCCAGGAGCGCGAAGGTACCCAGGCCGATCATGTTGGCGGTGGTCTCGTGCCCGGCGAGCAGGAGCAGGAAGGCGATGCCGACCAGTTCCTCGATGCTCAGGTCCTCGTCGCGGGCCAGGTCGGAGAGGATGTCCTCGCCGGGCTTCGCGCGCTTGCCGACGACGAGTTCGGCGAGGTAGCCGGTGATGGCGGTGTAGGCGGCCATCTTGTCCTCCAGGCCGATCTCGCGCAGCATGAACTTCGCGGAGTTGGCCTGGAAGGTCTCGCGGTCGTCGTAGGGGACGCCGAGGAGTTCGCAGATCACCAGGGACGGGACCGGCAGCGCGAACTCGGCGACCAGGTCGACCGGTGGGGTCAGCCGCGCCATGGCGTCCAGCTGCCGCTCGGTGATCTCGGCGATGTGCTCCTCCAGCTCCTTCATGCGCCGGACGGTGAAGGCGCCGGTGAGCTTGCGGCGCAGCCGGGTGTGGTCGGGCGGGTCCATGGCGATGAACAGGCCCGGCACCTGCGGTGAGGGCTCGGTCGGGGTGGGCATGCCGGGGATTTCGTTGGGCACGTGCAGGACGCCGAGGTCCTGGCGGCTGCTGAAGCGGTTGTCGGCCATGAGCTGCCGGACCTCTTCGTATCCGGTGACCAGCCAGCCCGCGTGCCCGTCGTGGAAGACCATGGGACACACCGGCCGGTTCTGGCGGGCCCGGGTGATCTCGGTGGGCGGGTCGAAGGGACCGGCGTCGCGCTTCAGTGGGAGACCGTGCAGGACCATGTCGCTCATCGCGAGTTCCTTTCATGGCGCGGTTGACGGCCCAAGGCTCGCCGGATGAACTGTCACGAGCCTGACATGGCTCTGACATCGGCCCCAATTCGGTGATTGGGCGCCTTTCGGAGAGATCACGGGAGGGCGATACTCGAAGATCCCCGAGCAGAATCGTGGAGGCGACCGTGTCCGCGATCCCCGAGACCGATCTCCAGCGGGCCCTGCGGCACGGCCCGTTCCCGGCGGCGCTGCACCTGGCCATCGAGGCGCGCGACATGAGCCTGGAGGCCTTACAGGCGCGCCTGTTCGAGCGCGGCGTCGCGGTCAGCCTGAGCACCCTGAGCTACTGGCGGCGGGGCCGCAGCCGTCCCGAGCGTGACACGTCGCTGAAGGCGGTGACGGCGCTGGAGGAGATCCTGGGCCTGCCGCGCGATTCGCTGGCGGGGCTGCTGGGGCCGCGCCGGGCGCGGGGGCGGTGGCTGGACCGTCCGGCGGGGGCGGTGCCGCTGGCCAAGCTGTGGCGGGATCCGCAGACGCTGGCCGAGATCTACTGCGGGCTGCCCGATGACCGGCTGGAGCGGGTCAGCATCGAAGACGAGTACACGGTGGACGCCGACGGCCGCGCCGAGACCCTGTCGTGCCGGTTGTGCGTTCGGGCCGAGGACGACCGGGTCGCGCGCTGCCTCATCGCCTACTGGGCCGAGGACCGGGAGGGGATGGCGCCGGAGGTGACCGGGACGCGTCACTGCCGCCCGGGGCGGGTCCGCGACGCCGAGGGCTTCACGGTGGTCGAGCTCGTCCTCGACCGGGTACTGGCGCGTGGCGAGACGGCCGTGATCGGCTACTCCCTGCGACTGCCCGCGCAGAAGGACCCGGTCGACGACTTCTCCCGGCGGTTCGTGCGTCCGGTGCGCGAGTACGCGCTGACCGTGGTCTTCGATCAGGCGCGGCTGCCCTCGCGGTGCGTGGGCTATCAGCGCCTGTCGGTCGACGGGCCGGACCGGTGGGCCGAGGAGCTGTGGCCGAGCCGGTCCGGCGCCGCGCAACTGGTCTTCCTGGACACCGCGCCGAGTCTGGTGGGCATCCGCTGGGACTGGTGATTTACGGGGTGAGCGTCCAGGCGTCCAGCCGCCCGGTGTCGAAGGAGTAGACGTCGCGGATCCGCAGCCGCCAGGTGCCGTTGGCGGTCTCGGCGGACAGGTTGACGGTGTAGGTGGTGTCCACGTTGGCCGCGCCGTCGCCGGGCGAGGAGCCCTTGAGCGGGTAGGCGGTGCCGTCGGGGGCGAGGAGGTCGATGACGAGGTCTCCGCGCCAGGTGTGGACGATGTGGACCTCGACCTTGGCGGTGGCGGTGGCCGATCCGGCGCAGCCGGAGACGGTCAGCTCGCCGTTGACGGCCTCGCCCTTGTCGGGGATGGCCACGTCGGTGCCGGAGGTGACCGGTGAGCAGGTGGGTGTGGGCGTCTGGCCGACCTCGTTGATCGCCCAGTCGCCCATGGGCCCGGCGAGTTTGCCGAAGCCGCCGTAGGAGTTGCAGCCGGTGCGCACGAAGGAGGCGACGCCGACGATGACGCCGTTGACCAGCAGTCCGCCGCCGCTGTCGCCCTGGCAGATGCCGTCGTGGCCGTCGGAGTAGCCGGTGCACAGGTGGTACCGCTCGTCGAAGGACGGCAGGAAGCCGCGGCAGCCGGAGGGGTCGACGATGGGGAAGTCGGCCTGTTTGAGTTCGCTGGAGTAGTTCTCGTCGAGGGCGACGCGTCCGTATCCGGCGAAGTGGGTCGTGGTGCCGACGGTGACCAGGCCGGTGTCGGCCGATCCGGCGATGCGCGGGTACCGGTATCCGGCGGGGACGGGGATGTCGCGGTCGACGGTGACCACGGCGACGTCCCAGCCGTTCTGGAAGCTGGTGTAGTTGGGGTGCTTCTTGTACTCCACGACCTCCAGCCAGGTGCCGCCGGTGGCGTCGCCGAAGTTGTCGAGGCCGTACAGGAAGCGCTTCTTGCCCTCGGCGTCGGCGCAGTGCGCGGCGATGACGATCTTGCGGGGGGCGGCGACGCTGCCGGTGCAGGAGGCGCCCTGGGGGCGGGGTCCGCCCTCGCGGGTGCCGACGATGACGTAGGGGTGGGCGGCGACGGTGGCGGGTTTGCCGCCGATGATGCCGGGGGACTGGGCCGGGCTGGTGTACTGCGATTCGGGGGTGACCGCGGTGCCGTCGGCCAGCGCGGTCCCGGCGGGGACGAGCGCGGCCAGCAGTGCACCGGCGGCGACGAGTGCGCGTCTCATGTGGACGGTCCTTTGTGCTGGGTCCGGGGGCGGGAGGGGAGCCCGCCCCCGGTGGGGGTGGTCAGGACAGGACGACGTCGTCGATGGCGGCCGAGGACTGCCCGGTGGTGGTGTGGCGGACGGTGATGGTGTAGCTGTGCCCGGTGGTGACCGTGCCCTGCGCCGGCCACCAGAAGGTGCCGTTGAAGCAGTAGCCGGTGGCCAGGGTCTGCTTCTGGCCGGTGGCGGTGTCGGTCAGTTCCACGACGGTCTGGTCGTTGAACGTGGCGCAGTTGCTCTGGCGGTAGTAGAGCGACAGGGTGCTCTTGCCGGTGGGGACGGTGAAGGTCTGCGAGATCGACGAGGTCCCGCTCGCGCCGCCGAGTTTGGCCGCGTAGGAGCCGGTGCGGCCGGGGCCGGTGACGCCGGTGGTGCCGGTGGGCGTCCAGCCGGTGAGCGTGCCGGTCTCGAAGCCGCCGTTCTGGATGCCGTTGCCGGGCTGGACTCGGGTGACGGTCAGGGTGAAGGTCGCGTCGTGGGTGGCGGAGTCGGCCGATCCGGTGACCTTCACCGAGTAGGTGCCCGCGGCAGTGCTGGACGCGGTGGCCACCGTCAGCCGGGACGTGCCGCCGGCGGTGACCGAGGACGGGTCGAAGGTCGCGGTGACCCCTGTGGGCAGGCCACTGGCGGTCAGCCGCACGGTCTCGGCGGTGCCGGTCACGACCGTGGTCGACACGGTGGAGGTCGTCGACTGTCCCGCCTGGACGGTGCCGGAGGTGGGCGACAGCGAGAGTGAGAAGTCGTTGCCGCCGCCGGGTCCGCCGGTGACGACCAGGCTCAAGGGCGCGTCGTGGGTGGCCGAGGCCGCCCGTCCGGTCACCGTGAGCGGATAGGTGCCCGGCTGCGCGCCCGCCGACGCCGCCAGGCTCAGTTTCGCCGACTCACCGGCGGTCACCGACTCCGGCTGGAACGTGGCGGTGACGCCTGAGGGCAGTCCGCTCGCCGAGAGCGCGACCGATTCGGCCGTGCCGCTGACCAGGGTGGTGGCCACCGAGGCCGAGACGGCCGATCCGGGCGCGACGCTGACCTGGGACGGGGAGACGCCGATGGAGAAGTCGTTGCCGGGCGGCGGGCCGGAGTCGCCGCGCGAGTAGAGCAGTTTGTTGGGTGAGCCGGAGCCGATGTTGCCCTGGAGGACGTCGGGGGTGGAGCCGGTGACGATGAAGTCCTGTACCTGTGCCGGGGTGGCCGAGGGGTGGCCCTGGAGGTAGAGCGCGACCGCGCCGGCCACATGGGGGGACGCCATGGACGTGCCGGTCATGTTGGAGTAGGCGGTGTTGGAGCTGTAGTAGGCGGAGTAGATGTTCTCGCCGGGTGCCCACAGGTCCAGGCAGCTGCCGTAGTTGGAGGTGCCGCTCTTGTTATCGGTCTTGTTGGAGTTGCCGACGTTGATGATGGGCGCGTAGACGCCGCCGGGTCCGAAGGAGCAGCCGTCGCCGCCGTTGTTCCCGGCCGCGGCGACCATCGGGATCCCGGCGTCGTTGACGGCCTTGAGGGCCGCGTCGCCGATGTGGGCGTCGTCGAAGCCCCAGCTCATGTTCACCACGGCGGGCTTGACGGCGTTCTTGGCGATCCAGTTGAGCGCGTCGATGCCGGCGGAGTCGGGTCCGGTGTTGCCGCAGTTCTGGCCGAGCATCCGCACCGAGAACAGGTTGGCCTTCTTGGCCAGCCCGACGGTCTTGCCGGCGATGGTGCCCGAGACGTGTGTGCCGTGCCCGAAGCAGTCCTCGCCGTTGCGGCCGTCGTTGATGAAGTCGGCGCCGAGCTTGGCGCGTCCCTCGAACTCCTGGTGGGTGTACTTGATGCCGGTGTCGGTGACGTAGACGTTCACCCCGGCGGAGGTGTTGTTGTAGATGTACTTGCTGTCGAGGGGCAGCTTGCGCTGGTCCACGCGGTCCAGGCCGTAGCTGGGGGGATTGGCCTGCTCGTCGAAGGCGACGGCCGTGCCCGACTGCCGCACCTGCCGCACCGACGGGTCGGCGGCCAGCCGCCGTGCCTGTGTCTCGTCCATGCCGGTGACGGAGAAGCCGTGGACGGCGGTGTCCCACACCGACCGCAGGCTCCCGCCGTAGCGGTCCACAAGGGACGCCGAGGCCGCGGCGATCGCGGTTGACGAGAGGGACGCGCGCGACTCGTCGAAGAAGACGACGTAGTGGCCCGCGATGGGCCGTGAGGCCGCGTGGATCACGTCGCCCTCGGGAGCCGCCGCGCCCGCGGTTCCCGAGGCCGTGATCGCGGTGACCGCGGCGAGCAGCCCGGTGAGCAGCCCGCGTCTGAGTAAGGATGAACGCACCTGGTCCTCCTGAAAAAAGGGGGGTCTTGAGGGGTGCGGCCACGATAGGAGCGCTCCCGCGCGGCGAGGAAGGTGCTTTCAAGCGGGGGAGCGCGGGGGTGTGGCAAAACTGTGTAAAGGAGTGAAGGCCCGGCGGTCACCGGCCCCGGGCCGCGGCCCGGCGATGACGTGCGCCAGAACCGCGCGTTCGGCCGCGTTGAGGCGGCGCGGCGGGTCATCCGCGAGTGTCATGTACTCAGGGTAATCATGCGATCGCTTAGAGTGACGACACAGTGGACATCGCCGCCCCCCGGGTATGTCCATCCGAACCCGCCGCTCACCCGAAGGGGCCCCCGCATGTCCAGCGCCACCGCGTCCGCGCTCCCGCTCATGGCCCTCGCCACCGGCTTCTGGTCCTTCAAGACCCTCGCCGCCGCCCATGAGCTCGATCTCTTCACCCGCTTCACCGACGGCGGCTGCACCGCCGGTGAGCTCGCCGCCGGGCTGGGCATCGCCGAGCGGCCCGCCGAGATGCTGCTCACCGGCTGCGCCTCGCTCGGGCTGCTGGAACTCCACGACGGCCGCTATGTGAACTCCCCGCTGGCCGCCGAGTACCTGGTGCGGGGTCGCCCGTACTACTTCGGCGGCGTCGTGGAGATGTTCGACCGCCGCCTCTATCCGGCCTGGGGTGAGCTGACGCGCGCCATCCGCACCAACGCGCCGACGAGCTGGGAGCCGTCCCGGCAGCGGCATCTCTTCGACGGCCTCGATCCGCTGATGCTGGAGACGTTCTGGGCGGGCATGCACTCGCTGTCGTCCGTCACCGCCCGGACCCTGGCCGACGTGCTCGCGGCCGACCCGCCCGTCCGGCTGCTCGACGTCGGCGGCGGCTCGGGCGCCTACGCGATCGAGCTGTGCCGCCGCTTCCCGGAGCTGCGGGCCACGGTCTACGACCTGCCCGAGGTGTGCGCCATCGCCGCGGAGAACGCCGCCGGGATCGACCGGATCACCACCGTGCCCGGCGACTTCCTCGCGCCGCGGCCGCCGCTGCCCGGCGGGCACGACACCGTCCTGCTGTCGATGATCCTGCACGACTGGGACGAGCCGACCTGCCGCCGGATCCTGCGCGCCTGCCACGACGCGCTCGCCTCCGGCGGGCGGCTGCTGATCTGCGAGCTGCTCGTCGACGACGACAAGACCGGCCCGGCCCCGGCGGCGCTGATGAGCCTGAACATGCTGGTGGAGACCGGCGGCCGCAACTACACCGCCGCCGAGTACATCGCGTGGCTGATCGCGACCGGCTTCACCGGCGCCCACGTCGTGCCGCTGGACGCCCCTGGTGCCAACGGGGTGATCGTGGCGCGCAAGGCCTGAATGCCGTGCCGGTCTACACCGTATACCGCTCTGGTGTACGGTGTAGACCATGACCACCCCCACCGCCGCCCGCATCACCGCGGCGGCGCTCGCGATCCTCACCGACGAGGGCTCCGACGCGGTCTCCATGCGCCGGGTCGCCACCGCCGCCGGGATCACCCCCATGGCGATCTACAAGCACTTCCCGGACCGCCTGGCGCTGCTGCGCACCGTCGCCGACAGCGCCTTCGCCGAGATCGGCGCGACCTGGGGGCGGCGCGGCGAGGACTTCCCCGGCCGCTTCGAGGGGCTCCTGGACGACTTCCTCGACTTCGCCCTCGGCAGCCCGCACCTCTACACCTTCCTCATCACCGACCGCCGCGAACCGGTCCGCCGCTTCCCCGAGGACTTCGCCGAACGGCGCTCACCGCTCTACCGGCACGTCCTCGACCTGGCCGAGGAGGCGATGGACGCCGGATTCCTGCGCCGCGACGACCCCCTGGAGGTCTCACTGGCCTTCACCTCGGCCTCGCAGGGCCTCGTCCAGCTCTACCTCGGCGGCCGCATCGGCCTGTCCGAGCCCGACTTCCGCGGCCTGTGCCGCCGAACCACCTGGAGGATCCTTCATGGCCTGGAAGCCTGAACCGCGCCGGATCGTCCCGCCGTTAACCGCGCTCGCCGTCTCGGCCGCCCTGTTCTACCTCGGCACCGGCTTCACCCCGATCGGCCTCCTGGCCTGGCTGGCGCCACTGCCGGTGCTGCTGGTCGCCCCCAGGGTGCGCGGGCTCACCGCCACCGCGATCGCCTTCGCCGCCTGGTTCCTCGGCTCGGCCAACTCCTGGGGCTACTACCTCGACTCCTTCGACGTGCCCCTCCCGATCGCGATCCCCATCGTCGTCGGCCAGGCGGTCCTGTTCGCCGGAGGCGTCGCGCTCTACCGGGCGCTGCTGACCGCCGGACGGCCGCTGCCCGCCGCGCTGGCCCCGCCCGCGCTGTGGGCGGGCGCGATCTTCCTCATCGGCATGGCCAGCCCCGTCGGCGTCATCGGCCCGCTGGCCACCTCGCAGGCCGACATCCCCGTCGTGCTGCGCCTGGCGTCCCTGACCGGCGGCACCGGCATCGAGTTCCTCGTGCTGTTCATCCCCTGCGGACTGGCCGCCGCGCTCACCGTCCGCAAGGGACGCGCGCTCACCGCCATCGTCACCGCCGCCGTGCTCGCCGCCGCCCTCGGCTACGGCCTCGCCCGGCCCCTCGCCGGTGCGGGCCCCGGACGCACCGTCGCGCTCGTCGCCCGCGACCACTCGCCGTGGGCGCCCGACGTCACCACACCCGAGGGACGCGAGATACTCGCCGCCTACACCGAGCGCATCGCCGCGCTACCCGACGACGTCGACCTCGCCGTGGTTCCCGAGGGCGCCTTCACCGTCCACGCCCCGGACCTGCCCGCGCTCACCGAACCCCTGCGCGCCACCGGCGTCGACGTCGCCATCGGCGTCATCTACTACGAGAACGACCGCAAATACAACACGACCCTGGCCGTCCCCGCCGACGGCGGCCCACCCGCGATGTACCGCATGTGGCACGCCAACCCCAGCGGCGGACTCACCGCCGGCACCGACCTGGTCATGCTCCCCGGCACCGGCGACGTCGCGCTCGGCATGTGCCGCGACGTGAACTTCCCCGACCCCGCCGGCGCGTACGCCGACGCCGGGGCCAAGAGCATCGTCCTGCCCGGCCGCGACGGCGACTCCAACGGACGCCAGCACGCCATCGCCGCCGTCATCCGCGGCGTCGAGCACGGCATGTCGGTGGCCTGGTCGGCCGATCAGGGCGTGGTCCTGCTCGCCGACGCCCACGGGCGGATCCTCGCCGAGGGCCCCACCGACGGCACCGGCTTCACCATCGTCTCGGCCGTGCTCCCCGACGGGCCCGGCGCCACCCCCTACACCCGGCTCGGCGACTGGTTCGGCTGGACGAGCGCGGCCCTCGCGCTCGCCCTGCTCGTCGCGCCGCGGTGGCTCACTCGCCGGAGAACACCGGGTTCCGCCGCTCCAGGCTCGCCGTGATGCCCTCCTGAGCGTCCCGGGTCGCCCACAGCCACTTCTGCTCGGCCAGCTCGTGGTCGAGGGCGGCCCGGACCCGCTCGGCGAGGTCGGCGCGCAGCGTCGCCCGGATCGAGCGCACCGCCAGCGGCGCCGCCGCCGCGATCGAGCGCGCCCAGGCCAGCGCGGCCTCGCGCTGCCCGCCGGGCTCGGTGAGCCGGTCGGCGAGCCCGATGCGGTGGGCCTCCTCGCCGGTGACGCGGCGTCCGGTCAGCAGCATGTCGGCGGCGACCTGCCGTCCGACGATGTCGGGCAGTGTCACGCTCAGCGCGAAGCCCTGGTGGAAGCCCAGGCGCGCGAAGTTGGCCACGAACCGGGTGGCGGCGTCGGCGACGCGGAAGTCGGCCGCGCAGGCCAGCCCGAGTCCGCCGCCGACGGCCGAGCCCTGCACGGCGGCGATGATCGGCGTCTTGACCTCGAAGAGCTGCACCGCGCGCCGGTAGAGGCGGTCGGCGACCGCGACGCGGTCCCCGGCGAAGGCGCCGCCGTCGCCGAAGTCGGCCCCGGCGCAGAAGTGCTTGCCCTGCGAGGCCAGCACCAGCGCCCGGCAGCGGGGGTCGGCGTCCAGCTCGAAGGCGGCGTCGACGATCTCCCCGATGAGCTGCTCGTCGAAGTGGTTGGCCGGTGGGCGCTGCATCTCCAGCAGCCCGACACCGTCCTCGACCACGACCGACACATCACGTCCGCGTTCTGTCACGGGCGACACGATGCCACGCGCCGCCACGGCGGTGACGAGGAGGTCTACTCCTTGATCGCGGCCAGCGCTGCGGCGAGGACATCGCCGGGCTCCTCGGGCATCGCCGCGCGGTTGCCGGGCGTCCACGTCCACTCCGGGGACGAGGACTCGCAGCCGGTGACCACGGCCAGCTTCAGCGGGTAGCCCAGTGAGCCGATCCGGTAGAGCTCGATCCCGCCGGGCACGGGACGGACCTCGTATTCGTTGAGGCGCAAGCGAAAGCGGGTCATGACGGTCACTCTAGCGATTCCGGTGGCGGACCGGGGCGCATCGAGTTCCGTCACCGTGCCGTCGCGGCCGGACCGGCGGGCGTCGGCTCGCGGGCGGGTGAGCCCGTTTCGGCTCAGGCGGTGTAGCCGTGCCCGGCCAGTTCTGTGGCCCGGCGCTGCTCGAAGGCGTCCCCGGCGGCGTCGAGGAGCGCGGCGGGGGTGGCCTCGGCGAGGGCGCGCAGGATGCCGTCCTCCTCCTCGCGGACGTGGTGGCTCACCGCGTCGACGAGGTCCTGGCAGGCGCGGTCGAAGCCGTTGGTGCCGAGGGCCTTTTCGGCGGCGGCCAGTTTCTCCTCGGCCTCGCGGTGCTCGGCGACGCCGTGGTGGACGGCGGGTTTCTCACCGGGCTCCTCGCGCACCAGTAGCGGGTAGACGTGTTCTTCCTCGGCGACGCTGTGGGCGAGGAGGCGGGCCTTGATCTCGGCGAGGACCTCGGCGGGCTCGCCCTCGCCCTTCTGGAGGCGGCCGAAGAGGGCCTCCAGGACGCGGTGGTCGGCGGTGATGGCGGTGACGGCGTTCATGGGTTTCTCTTTTCCGGGTGGGACGGCAAGGGGCCCCGGAGGGCGTGTCGCGGCCGCTCCGGGGGTCGTCGGAAGTGTCTAGAGGACGGGCGGAGCGGACTGGGTGGGCGGATCGATCCTGCTGCGCCGCTCGCCGGTGGCGGGCCCGTGCGTCTCGATGAACTCCTTGAAGCGCTTGAGGTCGCCGTGGATGCGGGCGCCGATGATGCCCGAGGCGGCCGCGAGTGTCTCGGCCGGGCCCTCGGTCTCCAGTTCCAGCTGGAGGTGGACGCGAGTGCGGGTCTCGTCGAGGCGCTGGAAGGTGACCACGCCGGCCTGCCGGACGCCGTCTATGGCGTGCCAGGCGATGCGCTCGTCGGGGCGCTGCTCGGCGATCTCGGCGTCGAACTCGCGGGTCACGCCGCCGATACTGGTGCGCCAGTGGGTGAGCCGGTCGCCGGTGCGGCGGACCTCGTCGACGCCCTCCATGAACTCCGGGAAGGACTCGAACTGCGTCCACTGCGCGTAGGCGGTGGGAACGGGGACCTCGACGTCGACGGACTTCTGATAGGTCTTCTGCATGTTCGTGCCTCCAAGGGTCTCGCAACGTGTGCGGTTACCGGATACCCCGGGCATGTGCGAAAAAACCAGACTTTCGGGGCGTTTCATCGACCTCGGTTCGGGTATGCCACCCGTGCGCCCCGTCTATGGCGCCCACTGCGAGGAAGGAAGTCGTCATGCCGAAGGAGTGGACGAAGAAGGACGAACGCAAATACGGGCACATCCGCGACAGCGAGCTGGAGGCGGGCCGTTCCGAGGGCCGCGCGGAGGAGATCGCCGCCCGCACGGTCAACAAGGACCGGGCCCGGGCGGGCCGGACGAGGACCGCGAGTCGTTCCTCGACCGGTGACATCTCCTCATCACGGCGCGGTGGACTGCGCTCGCACTCCGGGCCGGGCGGGCGCACGAAGGAGCAGTTGTACAACGAGGCGAGGCAGCGTGGGATCAAGGGCCGCTCGACGATGTCCAAGGCCGAGCTGCTGCGCGCGCTCGGGGGAGCGGACTGAGTCCCCCGGCCGGCGTCCACGAGGCCGGTGCGGCCCCACCCGGGACCGCACCGGTTCCGGCGTCTCAGCCGCCGGTGAGGCGCTCGGCTGCGTACCGGGCGGCCTCGGCCAGCAGGGCCTGGTCGTAGGGGGCGTCCTGGGTGTCCTTGCTGGACATGATCCCGATGAGCAGTGGCGCGCCGGAGGGCGGCCAGGCGACGGCGAAGTCGTTGAGGGTGCCGTAGTCGCCGGTGCCGGTCTTGTCGGCGACGACCCAGTCCTTCGGCAGGCCCGCGCGGATGCGGGCGTCTCCGGTCAGGTTGCGTTTGAGCAGGTCGACGAGGAAGTCGCGCTTCTCGGCCGGGAGGGCCTCGCCGAGCACGATCCTCTGGAAGTCGCCGCCATAGGCCCTGGGGGACGTGGTGTCGCGCGGGTCGCCGGGGGTGGCCTCGGTGATGTCGGGCTCGACGCGGTCCATGCGGGTGACGTCGTCGCCGAGGCTCCGGGCGTAGGCGGTGAGCTCGCCGGGGCCGCCGAGGTCGCGGATGAGGAGGTTGCCGGCCGTCCCGTCGCTGTAGCGGATGGCGGCGTCGCACAGGTCGCGGATGGTCATGCCGGTCGCCACGTTCTTGGAGGTGATCGGCGAGTTCTTCATCAGGTCGGCCCGGGTGTAGGTGACCAGGGTGTCCAGATGGGACATGGGATTGCGGGTGAGGACGGCCGCGGCGGCGAGGGCCTTGAAGGTGGAGCAGAAGGCGAAGCGCTCGTCGGCGCGGTGGGCGATGGTGGCGCCGGTGCCGGTGTTGACGGCGTAGACGCCGAGGCGGGCGCCGAAGCGCTGTTCCAGCGCGGTGAGGCCCTCGTCGGGCGCGGGTGCCGAGGCGGACGGTGAGGGCCCGGCCGCGGCGGGTTCCTCGGTCGTGCCGCAGGCCGCCAGTGGCAGGAGGGCCGCTCCAAGGATCGCGCGCCGGGAGAGAGTCATGCTCGTCCTTTCCGTCGGTGAACGGTACAGACGCTCAGTTCTACCTCACGGTGCACCAAAAGGGACGGTCAGGTGATCTTGGCCTCAGCGGGTCAGGCGGGCGAGGGTCTCCTCGCGGTCGACGCCGAGGCGCTCGAAGAGGTCGGCGACGGGGTCGGGGTGCGGCTGCTCCAGGAGCGCCACCAGGAGGCTGGCGGCGATGCGCTCCTTGCGGTCCTTGAGCGTGGTGGAGCGCACGGCGGTCTTGACGGCCGCGCGTGCGCTGGTGGTCAGGGCGGTGCCGGGGACGGCCGGGTGGCGGCGCGGGCGGGCGGCGACCGGCGCGGGGTCGATGTCGAGGCCGATGGCGCGCAGGGCGGCGGCGTCCATGTCGGACAGTGCCGCGCGGGCCGCGGCCAGGTCGATCCCGGGCAGCAGGCCGGTGACGGCCGGGCGGGTGGGACGGTCGGCGGCGGCGAGGATGCCGAGCAGCAGGTGCTCGGTGCCGATGCGCCGGTCGCCGCGGCGCCGGGACTCCTCGGCCGAGGCCTTCACGATCACCGCGAACGGGTTCTTCTCCGTACCGAACATGGACGTCCTCACTTTCCAACTGCGTCACTTTCCGGCTGTGCTATTTGCCGTACTTGGCGTGCACCGACTGGCGGGACATGCCCAGCGCGTCGCCGATCTGCTCCCAGGTCCACCCCCTCTCGCGGGCGGCGGCCACCGAGGCGGCCTCGACCTGCTCGGCGAGGCGGTGCAGGGCGCCGACGGCGCGGAGCCCGAGGGCGGGGTCGGCCGAGCGGATCCGTTCGGCGAGGTCGTTCATCTCCACGGGGCCAGTCTAGCCCCGCCGTGTCAGTCTAGATTGACAAACTCGCGGCTGTCAATCTAGCCTGACAAACATGGAAGACGTGGTGATCATCGGAGCGGGGCCCGTCGGGCTCATGCTCGCCTGTGAACTGGGGGCGGCCGGAGTCGTCCCGATCGTGCTCGACCGGCGGACCGAGCCGGGCGATACGCCGAAGGCCAACGGCATCGGCGGGCACATCATCGATCTGCTGGAACTGCGCGGCCTGCTCGACCGGCTCGGCGAGGGCAGCGCCTTCCTCGGCGTCCCGGTGGGCTTCCCGTTCGGCTCGGTCCCCCTGCGCTTCGCCGGGCTGGACGGGATCCCGCTGCGGATGCTGCTGATCCAGCAGCCGCTGTTGGAGGAGCGGCTGCGGGAGCGGGCCGCCGAGCTGGGCGTCGAGGTCCGCTGGGGCCAGCACGTGACCGGCGTCGGCCAGGATGCCGAGGGCGTCACCGTCACCGGGGACGGCTTCGGCCTGCGCGCTCGCCACGCCGTCGGCTGCGACGGCGGGAGCGGCCGCGTGCGCGCCATGGCCGGGATCGGCTTCCCCGGCACCACCGACGACGAGGTCGTGTGGCTCGGCCACTTCGCGGCCCCCGACACCGGGATCTTCGCCGACGGCCCGGACCTGGCGCCGGGCTGGAACCGGACCCCGGCCGGGCGCGTCCTGGCCACCTCCCTCAAGCCCGGCGTGCTCGTCGTCGGCGTCCGGGAGAAGGGCGAGCGGCCCACCGGCCCGGTGACCGAAACCGACTTCCGGGCGGCCCTGGACCGGGTGCTGGGACGCGACCTGCCGCTGGGCGAGCCGATCTGGCTCTCGGCGACGGTCTCCCAGGCGCGGCTGGCCGAGCGCTACCGCGCCGGGCGCGTCTTCCTCGCCGGGGACGCCGCGCACCTCTTCCCGGCCGGCGGCTCGGCGCTCAATGTCGGCATGGGCGACGCGGTCAACCTCGGCTGGAAGCTCGCCGCCGCCCTGCGCGGCGGACCCGACCTGCTGGACACCTACGGCACCGAGCGGCGCGCCGTCGCCGCGCGGGCCCTGGCCCAGACCCGCGCCCAGGCCGCCCTCGAACGCGCCGAGGGGGCCGAAGGGGAGGCCCTGCGCGGGATGCTGGCCGAGCTCTTCGCCCACGCCGACACCGCCCGCCACATGGCGGCGACCCTGCACGGCGGCGACGTCCGCTACGACACGTGGTCACCGCATCCGCTGGCCGGGCTGCCCCTTCCGGACCTGCCGATCACCACGGCCGACGGGCGCAAGGGCACCGCCGGGCTGCTGTCCGAGGCGCGCCCGCTGGTGCTCGACTTCGGCGGCGCCGCCGGGTTCTCCAGCGACACCGTCGCGGTGGTGCGCGCCGACTGCGAGAACCCGCCCGCCGACGCCCTGCTGATTCGCCCCGACGGCTACGTGGCCTGGGCGGGCGGCGAGGGCCTGGCCGAGGCCGCCGGACGCTTGTTCGGGCACCGCTAGCCGAATCCGCGCCCGGCAAGGGGCAACGCGCGGCGGCGGTCACCTCGTCCATAAGGGTGTCCGCCGCCGCCGAGCTCGAATCAGGATCCCCTCGTGTCCGACAGATCCGCACGCCAGCCGGGCCAGCGCCGCCCGCGCAGCCACCGCCGCAAGACCCGCAAGGGCCGCCTCATCGCCGTCCTGGGCGTGGTGAGCGTGCTGGCGCTGGTCGCGGCCTGGGCCGGCTACACGCGCTTCAGCGGCCCGGAGGACTTCGAGGGCGAGGGCTCCGGCGACGTCCTGGTCACCGTCGAAGAGGGATCCCTGCTCAGCGCCATCGGCAAGGCCCTGCACACCGCCGGGGTCGTCGCCAGCACCGAGGCCTTCGTGGCGGCCACCATGAACGAGCCGCGCGCGGCCTCCATCGGCCCCGGCGTCTACAAGATGCGCAAGGGCATGTCGGCCAAGGCCGCCCTCACCCTCATGCTCGACCCCGCCACCCGCGTGGTCGACGGCTTCACCGTCAAGGAGGGCTGGCAGACCTTCCGCATTTACGCCGAACTCAACAAGGCCTTCAAGATCCCCGTCAAGGACTTCGAGGAAGCGGCGAAGGACACCAAGGCCCTCGGGATCGACGCGTCCTGGTACAAGCGCGACGACGGCGAGGAACCCGCCAAGGGCCTGGAGGGCTTCCTGTTCCCGGCGACCTACGAGATCGACGCCAGCATGAACGCCACCGAGATCCTCAAGACCATGGTCGCCAAGTTCATGGCCGTCGCCGAGACCGACAAGCTGCGCGCGCTCGCCGACGAGCACCACGTGACCCCCTACGAGGCCCTGATCATCGCCTCGATCATCCAGGGCGAGGGCATCGAGAAGGACTTCGGGAAGATCTCCAGGGTCGTGTGGAACCGCCTCGACCCCGACCAGTGGGACCCGCCGCTGCTGAACATGGACTCCACCACCAACTACTGGCGCGAACTCAACGGCGAGGAGCGCAAGGACGCCCTCACCGACGCCGAGAACCACGACCCCGACAACCCGTACCAGACCTACGGCAACAGGGGCCTGCCGCCAGGCCCGATCGGGAACCCCGGCAAGGCCGCCCTCGACGCCGCCTTCGCGCCCGTGGACGGCAAGTGGCTGTACTTCGTGAAGATCGACAAGGAGGGCAACTCCGCCTTCGCGGTGACCGAGGCCGAGCACCAGGAGAACGTGCAGAAGGCCATCGCCAACGGCGCCTACTGACACCACACAGATCTAGCGCCGTCGCTCGCCGGCCATCCGGCGCAGCAGCGCCCGCGCGCCCGGGTCGTTGGGATGGCTGCGCAGGCTCGCGCGGACCTGGGCGAGGGCGGCGTCCACGCGGCGGGAGTCGATGTGGGGGGCCTCCTCCATGAACGTGTTCCAGGCCTCCACGGCGCTGCCCAGGTGCCCCTGCGACAGGTGCAGGCCGCCGAGGCGGGCCAGGCTGAGCACGCGTGCGCGTCGCTCGATGGGCGGGCGCCGCAGGATGGAGGCGCGCAGCGCGGTGGTGGCCGCGCGGGGCTCGCCGAGGTGGCCGCGCACGAGCGCCTCGGTGTGGGCCAGGGCGGCCCGGTGGTAGTTGCCGATGGCGCGGCGGGCGTCGGGGCGGCCGTCGAGGGCCCGCTCGCAGGCCCGTAGCGCCGCCATCGCGGCGCGCGGCCCGGCGACCCCGGCGGCGGTGACGGCCAGTTGCGCCATCAAGAACGCCCGGTCGGTGCCGTCCACGCCCGGCCCTGCCAGCGCCACGGCCGACTCGGCCAGGTCGTGGGCGAGCGCGTGGTGTCCCAGGTCGTGGGCCTGGACCGACATCTGCCGGAGGCTGAAGGCGTGCAGGCGGACGTCGCCGGCGTCGGCGGCCAGGCCGCGGGCGATGAGGTAGTAGCGCTGGGCCTCGGCGTGGCGGCGGACGTCGAAGGAGGCGAAGCCGCACAGGTAGGCGATGCGCCCGGCGATCAGCTGGGCGCTTGCGCGTCTCTTGGCGCTGCCAGGCGCGGTGAGCATCGGTTTGACGTGGGTGGCGAGGTAGCCGGTGGCGGCCTGGCGGATGTGGCCGCCGCCGCGGGCGACGTCGGCCTCGGAGAGCACGGTGAGCATGTGCTCGGCGGCGCGGATGCGGCAGGCGTCCAGGCGCGGACCGTCGTCCACTGGGGACGGTAGGGGCGCGCGGCGGGTGGTGGCCACGGCGGCGGCCACGGCCACGCTGTACACGTCGGAGCCGGGTCCGCGGCCGCCCAGGTCGTGGACGTGGTCGAGCTGGCCGAGCACGCCCGCCTCCCACCACGGTGGCGTGGCGTCCTCGGGTTCGGCCAGGCCGAGGTCGGCGGCGGTGATCGCGCGGTGGAGGCGGCGGGCGAGGATCTCGGCCATCAGCCGTGGGGCGGGTGGGCTGGGGCGGCGTCCGGCCAGCCAGTGGGAGACCGAGGTGCGGTCGAAGCGGGTGGGCAGGCCGTTCTCGGCGGCGCAGTCGCTGAGGGCGCGGGCGAAGGCGGAGCCGGTCCAGCGCGCCTCATGGAGCAGCGCGCGCAGGCGGGGGTTCGGCATACGACTCGTCATCGGGCGACTCCCATCCGTTCTGAAGCGCGCAACACACTTGCTCAACGCAACAACACGGCCCCGGATGCGGGTGCCGGGCCGGAATTCACCCGGCTTTCCTGATTCCGGAACGACTTCCGGATCGCCCGAGCCGATGTGGAGTGATGAATCGATGGATGTGCCCGGTGATGCGACCCGGTTGCGCGACATGAGCACAGAGGAGGCCCACCGGTTCGCCGGGCGCCTGCGCGAGTTCCTCATCGACGGGGTGTGCGCCACCGGCGGGCACCTCGGTCCCAACCTCGGGGTGGTCGAGCTGACCATCGCGCTCCACCGGGTCTTCGACTCACCGGCCGACACGCTGCTCTTCGACACCGGGCATCAGGCCTACGTCCACAAGATCCTCACCGGCCGGGCCGCCGGTTTCGCCCGGCTGCGGCAGACCGGTGGCCTGTCGGGCTATCCGTCGCGGCGGGAGTCGCCGCACGACCACATCGAGAACTCGCACGCCTCGACCGCCCTGTCCTATGCCGACGGTATCGCCAAGGGCCGCCACCTGCGGGGTGAGTCCGGGCGCGCGGTCGTCGCCGTCATCGGCGATGGCGCCCTCACCGGCGGCATGGCCTGGGAGGCGCTGAACAACATCGCCGCCGCGCCTTCGCGGCCGGTGATCGTGGTCCTCAATGACAATGGGCGCTCCTACGCCCCCACCGTGGGTGGTCTCGCCGAGCATCTGGCGGCCCTGGGCGAGGGCGCGTCCGGGAACGTCTTCGCCGACCTCGGCCTGGCCTATCTCGGACCCGTCGACGGCCACGACATCGCCGCCTGCGAGGACGCCCTGCGCGCCGCGCGCGACCTGGCCCGGCCCGTCGTCGTCCACTGCCGCACCGAGAAGGGACGCGGCTACGCCCCCGCCCGCGGTGACGACGCCGAGCTGATGCACGCCGTCGGCGTCCTCGATCCCGCCACCGGCACGGGTCTGCCCGCCGCGCCCACCTGGACCGACGTGTTCGCCGAGGAGCTGGTCGCGCTCGGTGAGGCGCGGGAGGACATCGTGGCGATCACCGCGGCGATGCCCGGCCCGACCGGGACCGCGCTCTTCGGCGCGCGCTTCCCCGGGCGCTTCTTCGACGTCGGCATCGCCGAGCAGCACGCGGTGACGTCGGCGGCCGGGCTGGCCATGGCCGGGCTGCACCCGGTGGTGGCGATCTACTCGACCTTCCTCAGCCGCGCCTTCGACCAGGTGCTCATGGACGTCGCCCTGCACCGCCTGCCGGTCACCTTCGTCCTCGACCGGGCCGGGATCACCGGGCCCGACGGGCCCAGCCACCACGGCATGTGGGACCCGGCGCTGCTGGCCTGCGTCCCGGGCCTGCGCCTGGCCGCGCCCCGTGACGCCACCCGCCTGCGTGAGCTGCTGCGCGAGGCCGCCGCGATCGGCGACGGGCCCACCGCCCTGCGCTTCCCCAAGGCCGCCGCCGGGGCCGACGTGCCCGCCGTGGCGCGCATTGGCGAGCTCGACGTGCTTCACAGGGGACGGCGGATGCCCCTGGACGTGCTCATCGTCTCCTACGGTGCGCTCGCGCCGGTCTGCCTGGCCGCCGCGGCGATCCTGGAGGCGCGCGGCATCGGCGTCACCGTCGTCGATCCCCGCTGGTCGCTGCCCGTCGACCCGGGTCTCGCCGGTCTCGCCGCCCGCCACCGCTACGCCGTGACCGTCACCGACGCCAGCCGCGCCGGGGGACCGGGTGGCGCGCTGGCGCGGGCTTGTGCGGACGCGGCGGTGCGCACGCCCGTCCGTGAGCTCGGGCTGCCGGGCGCCTTCATCGAGCACGGGCCGCGTCCGGAGCTGCTGGCCGGGGCCGGGCTGTCGGCGGAGGCGATCGCCTCGCGGGTGCTCGCCGACCTCGACACCGGGATCGAGCCGGTGCGGGCCGGGGACGGGGTGTCGGCGTGAACCCGATTCCGGTACCGGCGCGGGGTGCGCTGCGCCCGCGTCGCCGCAGCCGCCGTCTGATGGTCGGTGACGTCGCCGTGGGAGGTGACGCGCCGGTCTCGGTGCAGTCGATGACGACGACGCCGACAGCCGACGTCGACGCCACGCTGCGGCAGATCGCCGAGCTGACCGCCGCCGGCTGCGACATCGTCCGGGTGGCGGTGCCGTCGCAGGACGACGCCGACGCGCTGCCGCGCATCACCGCGCGCTCGAACCTGCCGGTGGTCGCCGACATCCACTTCCAGCCCCGCTACGTCTTCGCCGCCATCGACGCCGGATGCGCGGCGGTGCGGGTCAATCCGGGCAACATTAAGCGCTTCGACGACAAGATCGGTGAGATCGCCCGGGCCGCGGCCGACGCGCGCGTCCCGATTCGCATCGGCGTCAACGCCGGGTCCCTCGATCCGCGGCTGCTGGCCAAGCACGGCGGGGTGACGCCGGAGGCCCTGGTGGAGTCGGCGCTGTGGGAGTGCTCGCTGTTCGAGGAGCACGGTTACGGCGATCTCAAGATCGCCGTCAAGCATCACGACCCGCTCGTGGTCATCGCGGCCAACCGGCTGCTGGCCGAGCTGTGCGACTACCCGCTGCACCTCGGCGTCACCGAGGCCGGGCCCGCCTTCCAGGGCTCCATCAAGTCGGCGGTGGCGATGGGGATCCTGCTGGGGGAGGGCATCGGCGACACCATCCGGGTCTCGCTGTCGGCCGATCCCGTCGAGCAGGTCAAGGCCGGGATCCAGATCCTGGCGTCGCTGGGGCTGCGGCCCAGGAGGCTGGAGATCGTCTCGTGCCCCGGTTGCGGGCGCCTTCAGGTCGACATCCACCGGCTGGCCGCGCAGGTCGAGGCCGCCTTCGACGGATTCCCGGAACCGCTGCGCGTGGCGGTCATGGGCTGCGTGGTCAACGGGCCCGGCGAGGCCAGGGAGGCCGACCTGGGGGTGTCCTCGGGCAACGGCAAGGGCCAGATCTTCGTCCGCGGCGAGGTCGTCAAGACCGTCCCCGAGGAGCTGATCGTGGAAACGCTGCTGGAGGAGGCGATGCGGCTCACCGGCGTCGATCCCGAAGAGCTCTAGAAGACCCGACACCCACCTGGAGGGCACCACATGACCATCAGCGAGCCGATCACCGACACCGAGAACGCGCAGACCAGCCTCAGTACCCGCGCGGCCCGCAACCTGGCCACCACCACCAAGTCCGCCCCGCAGATGCAGGGCATCACCTCGCGCTGGCTGCTGCGCAAACTGCCCTGGGTGGAGGCCCAGGGCGGCACGTACCGGGTCAACCGGCGGCTGCAGATCACCGTCGGGCGCGGCCGCGTCCGCTTCATCCAGAACGGCGCCGACGACGTCCGCATCGTGCCCGTCACCCTCACCGAACTGCCCTCGCTGCGCGGCTTCGACGACGAGGAGCTGCTGACCGAGCTCGCCTCGCGGTTCCGGCCCCGGTCCTTCGCCCCCGGCGACGTCCTCATCGAGGAGGGCACGCCCATCGGCGAGGCCTACATCATCGCCCACGGCCGCCTCAACAGGTACACCACCGGAAAGTACGGCGGGGAGAACCTGCTGGGGGTCATCGCCGACGGCGACCAGCTCGGCGACGAGGCCCTCGGCCAGAGCGATCCACTGTGGACGCAGACGGTGCGGGCCACCACGCACGGCACCGCCATGGTCCTGCCCTGGGCGGGCTTCCAGGAGATCCTCGCCCGCGCCCCGCACCTGGCGAGCCACCTGGACGGCTACCTCACCCGGATGCAGCGATCGGCCAGCCGCGAGGGTGAGGCCACCGTCGAGGTCGCCGCCGGGCACGAGGGCGAGCAGGCCCTGGCCGGGACCTTCGTGGACTACGAGCTCGCGCCGCGCGAGTACGAGCTGAGCGTCGCCCAGACCGTTCTGCGCGTCCACACCCGCGTCGCCGACCTCTACAACAAGCCCATGAGCCAGTTCGGCGAACAGCTCCGCCTCACCGTCGAGGAGCTGCGCGAGCGGCAGGAATGGGAGATGGTCAACAACCGCGACTTCGGGCTCCTCCACAACGCCGACTACGAGCAGCGCATCAGCACCCACTCCGGGCCGCCGACGCCCGACGACCTCGACGAGCTGCTGTCGATGCGCCGCAAGACGCGGCTGTTCCTGGCCCACCCCAAGGCGATCGCGGCGTTCTTCCGGGAGTGCAACAAGCGCGGGCTCTACCCGTCCAATGTGGACGACGGCGGCCACTCGGTCCCGGGCTGGCGCGGCGTCCCGATCTACCCGTGCGGGAAGATCCCGGTCACCGGCGGCCAGACCAGCTCCATCATCGCGCTGCGCACCGGCGAGGACGACCAGGGCGTCATCGGCCTGCACCAGACCGGTATCCCGGATGAGTACGAGCCCGGCCTCAACGTCCGCTTCATGGGCATCAACGACAAGGCCGTCATCTCCTACCTGGTCAGCGCCTACTACTCCCAGGCGATCCTCGTCCCCGACGCCGTGGGCGTCCTGGAGAACGTCGACATCGCCGCCGCGAGGTCCTAGCACCGCCCACCACCGAGGAGCATCCACATGCGACCGGATCCACCATCGCCCGGCGGGCTCGCCGAGCTGTTCCCACCCGAGGCCGCCGGGCTGCGCGAGGTCATCAGGTCCCTGACCGGGCCCAACGGCATCGGGACGCAGACCGCGCGCCTACCGCACGCCTTCCAGACCCGCGCGGCCACCGCCACGGCGTCCTCGGGCCCGCGCGAGTCGGCCGGGGTGATCGTCCCCGAGCTGTATTGCCCGCCGGCGCTGCGCGACGACCGCGCCCTCGGCGACCTCGTCGACGAGGGCCTGGCGTCCTGGGTCCGCGACGAGATCGGGGTGCCGCCCGAGCACGTCGACTACCTGCGGGCCTGCGCCTTCGGGCGGCTGATGATGCTGGCCCATCCCGACTGCGAGGACCCCGAGCTGCTGCTGGCGGCCGGGAAGTGCGCGGTGGCCGAGTGGGCCGTCGACGACCTGTACCTCGACGGGGACTCCGCCGAATCCGAGCCGGAGCGGCTCGGGCCGCGCCTGGCGCTGGCGTACGCGGCGATGGCGCCCGCGCGCGTCCCGCTGCCGCCCTATGACGAGCCCTTCGAGGAGCGCGTGCGCGAGGACACCTGCCTGCGGCTGATCCGCTCCAGCTGGACCAACATGGCCCGCTACGCCGACGACGTGCAGATGTTCCGGCTGCGGCACGAGCTGTGCGTCATGTTCGTCGCCTACAACCAGGAGGCCCAGTGGCACATCTCCCAGCGGGTGCCGCCGACCTGGGAGTTCCTGCTGCACCGGTGGGAGAACGCGTTCTGCCCGTGCATGGTCGCCACCGACGTGGTCGGCCGCTACCAGGTGCCCTTCCAGGAGTACGCGCAGCCGCGCGTGCGCCGCGCGTTCACCGCCGCCGGCGTGGCCAGCGTCCTGGTCAACGACCTGTTCTCCATTGAGAAGGAGGCCGCCACCAACGGCTTCGACTACAGCCTGCCCGGCGTCCTGATGGCCGAGCACGGCTGCGACCTGCAAGAGGCGGTCGACCGGACCGCCGCCCTGCACGACGAACTCGTTCGCTTCTTCGAGTCCGAATCGGCCGCGCTGAGCGCGCGCGGCACCCCGATGCTCGCCCGCTTCCTGCTCGGGGTGTGGAACTGGATGGGCGGCGGCAAGGAGTGGCACGCCACGTCCCGCCGCTACCACGCGTCCGAGGCCGGCTGAACCCATTGCGAAAGGAACCATCCATGACCGCATCCGTGACCCTGAGCCCGTACCAGACCTCGGTCGCCGACTACTGGAACGCCGAGGCGAACCCGGTCAACCTGCGCCTGGGCGAGGTGGACAACATCTTCCACCACCACTACGGCATCGGCCCCGTCGATCACGCCGCCCTCGCCGGGCCGGAGGAGACCCGCGAGGAGCGCCTCATCCGCGAGCTCCACCGTCTGGAGGGCGATCAGGCGCAGTTCCTGCTGGACCACCTCGGCGACATCGGCCCCGCCGACCGGCTGCTCGACTCCGGTTCCGGCCGGGGTGGCAGCAGCATCCTCGCCAACGCGCGCTTCGGCTGCCAGGTCGACGGGATCTCCATCTCCCAGAAGCAGGTCGACTTCGCCAACGGGCAGGCCGCCGACCGCGGCGTGGACTCCAAGGTCCGCTTCCACCTGAAGAACATGCTGCGCAGCGGTTTCCCCGACGGCACCTTCAAGGCGATCTGGAACAACGAGTCCACGATGTACGTCGACCTGTCGGTCCTGTTCGCCGAGTACGCGCGCATGCTCCAGATCGGCGGCCGCTACGTGTGCATCACCGGCTGCTACAACGACGTCTACGGGCTCCCCTCCCGCGCGGTCAGCCAGATCAACGCCCACTACATCTGCGACATCCATCCCCGCAGCACCTACTTCGCCCAGCTGGCCGCCAACCGCCTCGTCCCCACCACCGTGGTCGACCTGACCGCGGCGACCATCCCCTACTGGGAACTGCGCGCCACCTCGGCGGTGGCCACCGGGATCGAGGAGGTCTTCCTGGAGGCCTACAAGGGCGGCAGCTTCCAGTACCTGATGATCGTCGCCGACCGGGTCTGACCGTCGATGTCGCCGCCGCCCGGTCCCTTCCCGGGCGGCGGACGCGAAGGAGGCGTCATGAAGGTTCTCCTGGCCGACCCGCGCGGCTTCTGCGCCGGAGTCGAGCGCGCGGTCCTCGCCGTCGAGCGCGCCCTGGAGCTCTACGGCCCGCCCGTCTACGTCCGCCACCAGATCGTGCACAACCGCCACGTCGTGGCCGCCCTGGAACGCAAGGGCGCGATCTTCGTGGAGACCACCGAGGAGGTCCCCCTCGGCGCGGTGGTCGTCTTCTCCGCCCACGGCGTCGCGCCCACCGTCCACGACGAGGCCGCCGCCCGCTCCCTGACCGTGGTCGACGCGACCTGCCCCCTGGTCGCCAAGGTCCACCGCGAGGCCCGCCGCTTCGCCGACGAGGACTACGACATCGTCCTCATCGGCCACAAAGGACACGAAGAGGTCACCGGCACCATCGGTGAGGCCCCCGACCGCATCCAGCTCGTCGGCGGCCCCGAAGACGTGCCGAACGTGAAGGTCCGCGACGAGAACCGCGTGGTCTGGCTGTCCCAGACGACGCTCTCGGTGGACGAGGCCGCCCGCACCGTCGACGCCCTCGGCGAGCGGTTCCCCGCCCTGACCGGCCCGCCCGGCGAGGACATCTGCTACGCCACCCAGAACCGGCAGGACGCCGTCAAGCGCATCGCGCCCGAGTCCGGCCTCGTCCTCGTCGTCGGCTCACCCAACTCCTCCAACTCCCTGCGCCTCGTCGAGGTCGCCCGCGCCTCCGGAGCCGGCGCCGCCTACCTCATCGACGGCGTCGCGCACCTGCGCGAAGGCTGGCTGGACGGCGTCGACACCGTCGGCGTCACCGCCGGAGCGTCCGCCCCGGAGGATCTGGTGGAGGAGGTGGTCGCGTGGCTGGTGGAGCGCGGCGGCGAGGTGTCGGTGGTGACCACGACCCGGGAGAACCAGTACTTCGCGCCGCCGCGCTTCGAGCGGCGCGAAGGCGAGGGCTAGCGGCCCGGCGGAGTCCACGATGGACTCCGCCGGGCGCTACCAGCCGCGCCCACCGAGCCTCTCCACCTCCGCGCGCACCACCTAACCGAACAGCTCGTACGCGCGGCGCAGCCTCTCCACCCTGACCGGCCGGTCCTGCGCCTTGGCGTCCTCCCACGCGACGAGCGCGTCCACATAGGCATTAAAAACCTCCCCCGCCCGGCTGCTACCGACCAGCAGTGCGCGCGCGAGCAGCGTGGTCGCCCGCTCCTTGACCTGGTCGATCTCGGCGTTCGCCGCCTTGGCCGACATCCCCTCCGTCTGCACCACCATGGCGATCTCGTACTACGCGCCGGGTGCCGGCGTGACACGGGGCTTCACGGGTGTGCCTTTCGAAACGGGCACGGGCCCGGTGGCCATAGGTCACCGGGCCGTATGTCCACTATGGACTTCGTGCCGCTACCCCCTGCTCCGCCGCGCGAACACCACCCCGCCCGCCACCAGCGCCACCGCGCTGTACGCCGCCAGCACGCCCAGCCCGTGCCAGGGCCCGATCAGCGGTTTCGGTACGACGAGGGTGTTCTGGACGGCGAGTCCGGCGGTCATCGGCGCGTACTTCTCCAGGCGCGCGTGCCACCTGGGGTCGCTGACGACGGCGGTGAGCGCGGGTGCCAGGAACAGCAGGGTGTAGACGGTGGTGACGGAGGCGGCGGTGTCGCGCAGGACGAGGGCGACGCCGAGGGCGAGGAGCGCGATGAGGACGAGGTAGGCCACGCTCCCGAGGCCCGCGCGGAGGGTGAGCGGGTCGGTGAGGGAGGGCGGGACGAAGCCGTTGCCGGGCAGGATCAGGCGTCCGGCGAGCAGTGATCCGGCCACGGCGAGGAGCCCGGCGACGGCGACGGTGGCGGCGATGACGGCCGCTTTGGCGGCCAGGACGGGCAGGCGGCGGGGTGTCGCGGCGAGGGTGGGGCCGATGGTGCCGGTGGCGTACTCGCCGCTGATGGTCAGGACGGCGAGGACGACGATGACGGCCTGTCCGGCGCGGACGCCGCCGAGGCTGAGCTTGACGGTGTCCTCGTAGCAGGCCGCGGCGCAGTGGCCGGTGTCGGTGGCCAGGACGGTGGCGGCGCTGACGGCGATGGTGCCCAGGACGGTCGTGGCGAGGATCCAGGCGGTGCTGGACAGGGTCCGCAGTTTGGTCCATTCGGCGTGGGCCGCGCGCATCACGCGTCCCTCCGGCTCTGCCGCCACAGGGCCAGCCCGAACACGATGGCGGCGTATCCGGCGAGGACGGCGAGTCCGGCCCAGGGGGCGATGGCGGTGTCGTAGCGGTGGACGGCCTGCTGGATGGCGAATCCGGCGGTGGGGGTGAGGCGTTCCAGCCATGTGGCGGCCGACAGGGGGAGCCCGCCGGTGACGATCATGGGGACGGTGAGGGTGACCAGGGCGATGGCGATGGCCGTGGCGGCGCGTTTGAGGAGGACGCCGAGCCCGAGGGCGTAGACGGCGACGAGCGCGGTGAGCAGCCCGGAGCCGATGATGGCGCGGGGGACGGGCCACTCGGTGATGTCGGGGACGCCGCGGGCGCGCAGTCCGCTGCCGCCGTAGGAGGCGAGTGCGGCCAGGAGCCCGATGGCGAAGGCGACGCCGCCGAGGACGGCGGCCTTGGCCAGGAGGGTGCGGGCGCGGCGGGGGGTGACGGCGAAGCTGGTGCGGATCATGCCGCGCCGGTACTCGGCGGTGACGGCGACGACGGCGATGGCGGCGATGGTGACGGCGGCGATGAGGACTCCGCCGAGGGCCTCCTTGACGGGGTCGGAGGCGAAGGGGTCGAGGCCGAGGTTGCCCAGGCCGGTCATGGAGTAGGCGCCGGGTCCGGTCTGGGTGAAGGAGGGTCCGTTGGGGTCGGCGGCGGGTCCCTCCATGGGCTCGCGTTCGGTCCAGGAGCCGGGGTCGGTGCCGCCGATGCTGAGGTGCTCGAATTGCGCGCTGCCGCGGCCGACTTCGCCGGTGATGCTCTCGGAGCCGAACTGGCGGGTGACGACGGTGGTGTCGGGCGCGGCGACGAAGGGCCCGCCGAGGGCGGTCGTGGGCTTGTAGGAGGTGGTGCCGACCCGCTGCCAGGCGGTCCCGTCGGCCGATGAGTAGGCGGTGACGGTGCCGCCGGACAGGCTCAGCTTCAGCCACACCGGCGCCTTGGCGGCGGTGCCGGGCAGGTCTCCGTCCACACTCGACAGGAGGTGGACGCCCGAGGCGGCGTCGGTGAGGACGGCGGCGAAGGCCGCGCCGGGCTTGTCCGACTCGCGGATCATCAGCCCGGCCTTGACGCCATTGCCGGAGGAGGAGGTGACCTGGGTGATCAGTTCGGCGTTGCCGCCCAGGGTGGTGTAGGCGTAGTGGCCGCCGTCCTGGAAGGGGTTGAGGGACGGCGTGGCGCCCTGCTCGTCGCCGCTGCCCAGCGCCGACAGCAGCGACACGAGCCCGGTGAGCAGGACGGCGGCGGCCAGCGCGGCCGTCCAGCGCGGCACGGAGAACAGCTTGGTCCACTCCGCGCGCAGCAGCCCGGTCGCGCGGGCCTTGCCGGTGGTCGCGCTGCGGTAGGGGGTGATGGTCATGACGCCTCCCCGGCGAGGGCGTGGTACTCCACGGCGTCGCGGGTGAGGTCCATGTAGGCCTCCTCCAGCGACGCCCGGTGCTCGGCGACGCCGGTGAAGGTCACGCCCTCGGCGGTGAGCAGCGCGATGACCCCGGCGGCGTCGATGCCGGTGATGACGAGGGTCTCCTCGCCGGTGACGGCCACGGTCGCGCCGGAGCCGGTGAGGGCGGCCATGGCCTCCTTGCGTTGCGGGGTGCGCAGTTCCACGCGCCCGCCGCTGGCCTCGGCGAGCAGTTCGCGGACGCCGGTGTCGGCGACCAGCCGGCCGCGCCCGATGACCAGGAGGTGGTCGGCGGTGTCCTCCAGCTCGCTCATGAGGTGGCTGGAGACCAGGACCGCGCGTCCCTCGGCGGCCAGGGAGCGCAGGAACACCCGGATCCAGCGCACGCCCTCGGGGTCGAGGCCGTTGACCGGTTCGTCGAGCATGAGCACCGGCGGGTCGCCCAGGAGCGCGGCGGCGATGCCGAGGCGCTGGAGCATGCCGAGGGAGTAGCCGCCGGCGGGGCGCCCGGCGACCTCGGTGAGGCCGACGAGGTCCAGGACGGTGTCGACGCGGGCGGCGGGGATGCCGTTGGCGTGGGCCATCCACAGCAGGTGCGCGCGGGCCTTGCGGGCGGGGTGGACGGCCGAGGCGTCCAGCATCGCGCCGATCTCCCGCAGCGGTGTGCGCAGGTCGCGGTAGCGGTGGCCGCCGATGAGGGCCTCGCCTCCGTCGGCGCGGTCGAGGCCGAGGATCATGCGCATGGTGGTGGACTTGCCGGCCCCGTTGGGGCCGACGAATCCGGTGACGCGGCCGGGCGGGACGGTGAAGGACAGGCCGTCCACGGCGACTTTCGGGCCGTAGCGCTTGCGCAGTCCGCGGGCTTCGATGGTGGCTTCCATGTGCGACAACGCTATGGGCGGCCGGGGGATCCGTCGTCCCGCCGCGGAGCCGTCTTCGGGCGGGCCCCAGGGGTGAGGCGCGGGGGTGGGGTCCCTCGCGTGGGGGACGGCGGTGGGAGGACGACACCGGCGCGGCCGACGTGAAGAATGATCGTGTGCAGAAGGCGTTGAGGCGTGCGGGACGGCCGGTGGCGGCGGTGGTCCTGGCCGTGCTCGCCGTCGTGGAGGTCCTGCCGTTGCGGGGATCGCTGCTGGCGCTGGGGCTGCTGGTCGCGGTGTGCGCGACGGTGCCGCTGGCGGTGTCGCGGCGGCCGGTGATCGCCGCGATCGTGGCCACCGCCGGGACCGGGCTGAGCGTGTGGCTGCTGGAGCGGCCGGTGCTCGGGGGAGTGGTGGCGTCGCTGGTGGCCTGGGCGCTCGTCGCGTTCGGACGGTGGCGGTCGGCGCGGAAGGCGACCGTGGCGCGTGAGGCGGCCCGCCGGGAGATGGAGCGCTCGCTGGTGCAGTACACCGCCCTGGGCGAGCGTGCCCGCATCGCGCGGGAGCTGCACGACGTGGTCGCCCATCACATTTCGATGATCTCGGTGCAGGCCGAGACGGCGCGGCTGACCACGCCGGGGATGCCGGATGAGGGGGCGCGGCGGCTTCTGGCGATCGGGGAGACGGCGCGGACGGCGCTGACGGAGATGCGGCGGCTGCTGGGGGTGCTGCGGGAGGAGGGTGAGGTGGTGCCCGATCGCGCGCCGCAGCCGGGTCTCGATCAGCTCCTCGATCTCGTCGACGACGACCGGGCGGCGGGTGGCGGGCGGACGCGGCTGATCGTGTCGGGGCCGCCGACGGTGTTGAGCGCGGGTGCCGAGCTGGCCGCCTACCGGGTGGTGCAGGAGTCGCTGACCAATGCCCGCAAGTACGCGCCGGGCGCGGCGGTCGACGTCGAGATCGTGCGCACCGGTGAGGGGCTGCGCCTGCGCGTCCGCGACAACGGGCCCGGTCCCGGTGGTGGCGCGCCGGGTCTGGGGTTGCTGGGGATGCGCGAGCGCGTCGCGGCCGTCGGCGGGAGCCTGCGCACCGGGCCGTCCCCGATGGGTGGTTTCGTGGTGGAGGCGTCGATCCCGGGGGAGCGGGCGTGACGGTGCGGGTGGTGGTCGCCGATGACCAGGAGATCGTCCGGGCCGGTTTCGCCGCGCTGATCGATACGCAGCCCGATTTGAGCGTGGTGGCCACCGCCGCCGACGGGCGTGAGGCGGTCCGGTCGTGCCGTGAGCAGCGGCCCGACGTGGTGCTGATGGACGTGCGGATGCCGGTGATGGACGGGATCGAGGCCACCCGGGCGATCACCGCGGCCGGGCTGGCGGCGAAGGTGCTGATCCTGACCACTTTCGATCTGGACGAGCACGTCTATGACGCGCTGGTGGCCGGGGCGAGTGGTTTCCTGCTCAAGGACGTCACCGCCGAGCGGCTCTTCGACGCCGTGCGGGTGGTGGCCGCCGGGGACGCGCTGCTGGCGCCCAGCGTGACCCGGCGGCTGATCGGGGAGTTCGCGCGGCAGCGTCCGCGCCCGTCCTCGCCGCGCCTGGACGGGCTCACCCCGCGTGAGCGGGAGGTGCTGACGCTGATCGCCGGTGGCCTGTCGAACCCCGAGATCGCCGCGAGTCTCGTCGTGGGTGAGGAGACGGTGAAGACGCATGTGAGCCGGGTGCTGCAGAAGCTGGGCCTGCGCGACCGGGCGCAGGCGGTGGCGGCGGCCTATGAGGCGGGGCTGGTGGTCCCGCGCGGGTAGGTCAGGGGATGAGCACGAGCTTGCCGGGGGCGTGCCCGGCGATTCCGGCCTCGTGGGCCTTGGCGGCATCGGCCAGGGGGAAGGTGGCGGCGACGATGACGCGCAGGTCACCTGATGCGGCGCGGGCGATGAGCCCGGCGCGGGCGGCGTCGCGCAGCTCGGCTCCGGCGTCCTCGCCGGGGCCGTAGCCGAGGAGCTTGATGCCGGTTCCGGCGCGGCGCGGTCCGCCGGTGACCGAGGCGATCCGGGCGCGGTCGGCGACCAGTTCGAGTGAGACGTCGAGGGCCTCGCCGGTTCCGGCGAGGTCGACGGCGGCGGTGACGCCCTGTGGCGCGGCGTCGCGCACCCGCTCGGCGAGCCCGGGTCCGTAGGCGACGGGGACGGCGCCGAGCTCGCGCAGTAGTGCGTGGTTGCGCGTGGAGGCGGTGGCGATGACGGTGGCCTCGGCTGCGACGGCGAGCTGGACGGCGATGAGGCCGACGCCGCCGGATCCACCGTGGACGAGGAGGGTGTCGCCCTTGCCCACTCCGGCGGCGTGGAGTGCGTGGACGGCGGTGGCGCTGGCGAGGACGAGCGATCCGGCCTCGGCCCAGCCGAGTCCGGCGGGCTTGGCCAGGATCGAGGTGGCCGGGGCGGTGACGTGCTCGGCGTAGGCGCCGGTCACGGGGTAGACGATGACCTCGTCGCCTGCGCGCACGCCGGTGACCCCGGCGCCGGTCTCGGTGACGATCCCGGCGCATTCCAGGCCGAGGGAGGGCATCGCGGCGGCGAGTCCGGCGGCGTCGGTGTGGTCGTCGCCGACGTCGTGGAAGGCCCCGCTGTAGAGCTTCCAGTCGATGGGGTTGACCCCGGCGGCGCGGACCTCGACGACGACGCCGCCGGGGGCGGCGCGGGGGATCGGCACCTCGGTCACGGCGAGCACGCCGGGGCTGCCGTAGGCGGTGGGGCGCACGATTCGGGACATGGAGGAACTCCTGTAATGACGCTGATTGGCGTGCCTCTCGGTGGGCACGGATCCCAGTATCGAGCCACCCGGGCATAATCTCCAGTGCACTGTTGGCAGGGAGTCATTGCGTCAGACGCACGAATAGGGGCCGGGGTGGCCGAGGAGCTCGATCTCAACCTGCTGCGGGTCTTCGACGCGCTGATGGACACCGGGAGCGTCGCCCGGGCCGCGGTGCGCCTGCACCTGTCGGCACCGGCGACCAGCCGCGCGCTCAGCCGCCTGCGCCGGGCGATGCGCGACCCTATCCTGGTGCGCGCCGGTCGCGGCCTGGTGCCCACGCCCTTCGCGCTGCGCACGGCCGGGACGGTCAAGGCGCTGCTGGACACCGCCGACCGGCTGCGCACCGATCCCGCCGGCAGCGACCCGGCGTCCTGGCGGCGCGCGTTCTCCATCCGCCTCAACGACGCCCTCGTGCCGGTCATCGCCCCGCGCCTCACGCGCCTGATCGCCGCGGAGGCGCCCGGCGTCCTGCTGCGCTTCACCGGCCAGGAGTCGGAGTCGCCGGAGCCGCTGCGCGACGGCTCCCTCGACCTCGACATCGCCGTCGGCGGCCCGCCGCCGCCCGACGTGCACGCCTCGACGCTGTTCACCGACCGCTTCGTCGCCGTCGTCGCCGCCGATTCGGCGCTGGGCCGCGCGCCCGCGCTCACCGTGGACGACCTGTGCCGTCATCCGCACGTCTCGGCCTCGCGGCGCGGCCTGGCGCGGGGACCGCTCGACGACGCCCTGGAGCGCGCCGGGCGCTCCCGCCACGTCGCCGCGGTCGTCCCGTCCTACGCGGTGGGCGCGCTGATGGCGCTGGAGCGCGAGGTGATCTGCCTCGTGCCGCACGTGATGGCCGCGCACCTCATCGAGCGCGGCGTCCCCCTGCGCCGCCACGAGGTGCCCTTCGGCCTGCCCACCGCCGACGTCGAGCTGCGCTGGCACCGCCGCGTCGACGACGACCCCGCATCACGCTGGCTGCGGACGCGCCTGCGGGAGGCCATCGCGCCGCTCACCGGCTGAGCACCGGTCCCGCGAAACCACCGTGCGCCCGAAAAGCCCGTAATAGGCTTCACGTGTTCGGGCCCCGAGCCCCCGGACGCGACGAGAGGGGCCGGTACATGACCGCCGCCGGGCACGGCGTCCACTCCGAGGTGGGCCGCCTGCGCAAGGTCCTGGTCTGCGCGCCCGGGCTCGCGCACCGCCGCCTGACGCCCACCAACGCCGGGGACCTGCTCTTCGACGACGTCATGTGGGTCGATCACGCCCAGCGCGACCACGCCGACTTCGTGGCCGAGCTGCGCGCACGCGGCGTCGAGGTCGTCGAGCTGCACGACTTGCTCGCCGAGACCATGGACGTCCCCGGTGCCCGCGACTGGCTGCTGGACCGCAAGATCACCCCCGGTGAGGTCGGCGCCGGGCTCGTCGACTCCACCCGCGAGTTCCTGCAGGGCCTCGACTCGCGCTCGCTGGCCGCGTACCTCATCGGCGGGCTGTCCACGGTGGACCTGCCCGAGGAGCACCGGCCACCGGCGATCGCGCTGGCCCGGGAGAGCCGCGGCATCCGCGAGTACCTGATGCCGCCGCTGCCGAACACGCTCTACACCCGCGACACCACCTGCTGGCTCTACGGCGGGGTCACCCTCAATCCGCTCTACTGGCCGGCGCGGCACGGCGAGACGCTGCTGATGAAGGCGATCTACTCCTTCCACCCCGGCTACACCGGCGCGAAGGTGTGGTGGGGTGATCCCGAGCGGGACCTGCGGCAGGCGACCTTCGAGGGCGGCGACATCATGCCCGTCGGCAACGGCGTGGTCCTGATGGGCATGAGCGAGCGGACCTCGCGGCAGGCCATCACCCAGGTCGCCGCGACGCTGTTCGCCGAGGGCGCCGCCGAGCACGTGGTGGTCGCCGGGATGCCGCGGCTGCGCTCGGCGATGCACCTCGACACCGTCTTCACCTTCGCCGACCGCGACGTGGTGACCCTGTATCCGGCCATCGTGGACCGCATCCACTCCTTCTCGCTGCGGCCATCCGATGCCCCACCGGGCTTCGAGGTGGTCGACGAGAAGGACCGGCCGTTCCCCGAGGTCGTCGCCTCGGCGCTGGGGCTGCCGGGGCTGCGCGTCATCGAGACCGGCGGCGACGAGTACGCCAGCGAGCGCCAGCAGTGGGACAGCGGCAACAACGCCGTGGCGGTCGAGCCGGGCGTGGTCTTCACCTACGACCGCAACACGCTCACCAACTCGCTGCTGCGCGAGGCCGGGATCGAGGTCATCACCATCGTCGGCGCCGAACTGGGGCGGGGCCGCGGCGGCGGGCACTGCATGACGTGCCCGCTGGTCCGCGACCCCGTGGACTTCTGAGGACTACGACGCCGGGACCGGCTTGCCTGTCCTCAGGTCGAGGCTCACGACGAGGTCGCCGTCGGTGATGCGCAGCGTCACCCGCGCGTCCTTGGGGGCGGTCGCCACGATGAGGTAGGGGTCCTGGAGGTAGGGCGTGTAGGTCGGCTCGTGGACGTAGGGGAGCTTGTCGACGGGGGTGGCCTTGTCGCCGATCACCAGGTGCGCGACGGGCCGCTCGCCGCCGAAGAACTGCTCGACGTCGGTGCGCTCCATGACCGGCCGCAGGTACACCGCGATGACCTCGTGCCCGGCCGGGGCGCGTCCGGGCGGGCCGTCGGCGAGGCCCGCGTCGCGGTCGGTGAGCCCGGGTGCGGTCATCGACCAGATCAGCTGGACGTCGGCGTGCGGGGTGCGCAGATCGGTGTTGTCGTAGCTGGTGATCGGGGCGTCGTAGGCCATGTCGCCGGGCGACCCGGTCCGCGACACCAGAACGCCCTCGGCCAGGGTGCCCTCGCCGTAGGGGTCGGGCGGGTTGACGTCGCAGGCGGTCAGGGCGAGGGCGGCGGCCGCGAGGAGGACGGCGCGACGAAGCATGTGGATCCCATCGTGTCGGAGGGCGAGCGTCGAGAATAAACAGCCCGTCCCACCGCCTCCACATGTGATCGGTTTCAGCGCGCGATGAGCACCGCCAGGTCCCGCTCGGCGAACATCCGGTGCTCCCACTCCTCGTTCAGCACCACCAGCAGGCACTTGCGCACCGGGCGGGCGCGTGGCTCGGGCCAGCCGGGCCCCTCCACGGGCGTCGTCTCCGAGTCCAGGATCTCCGGTGTGAGAGCGTCGATGTAGGCGCGGACGGTCGCCGCGCGGTCCCGGCGCAGCGCGAGCGCCTCGTCGAGGCCGGGCCGCGCCTCCCGGTCGCGGGGTACGCCCGGGGTGTCGGGCATCTGGTCCCAGGGCAGCGACAGGGGATGCCAGGGCGCCGGATCGCCCAGGATCGCCCGCCGCACCCAGCAGTCGGTGGCGAACGCGAGGTGCCGCAGCGTCTCGATGAAGGACCACTCGCCGTCCACCGAGGCGTGCAGCAGTTCCGGTGGCAGCGCACGCGCCCTGGCCTCGGTCTCGCCCCACAGCCGTTCGAGGACGTCCCAGGCCTCGGCGAAACCGGCCGGGTCCACCGGGCGCATCTTGGCGCGCTCGGGGTACCGCCGGTCGAGTTCGGCCTCCACGAGGGGCCCGATGTCGACGCCGTTGACGCGGACGTCGCGCAGCTCACCGCGGATGTCGACGTCATCGAGCTCGACGCCCCTCATCACCACCCGGTGGAACCACGCGGCGGTGAACCTGGCGTCGGTGAGGTCGACGGTGTCGAATGTGGCGCCGCGCAGGTCGGCGTCATGGAAGTCGGTCATGGCCGCAGGTTAGCCCCGGGCACCGACATTCCGGGCGCCACCGCCGGTGGAGGTCGCCGAGCTTGGCCTTGAGCCGCGCGGCGTCGGCGCTCCCGTCCCCGTGGACGGCCATGGCCTTCGTCCACTGTGCCGCGGCGCCCTCGGCGTCGCCCAGGGCCTCGCAGGCGTCCCCGGCCTGCTCCAGCGTCTCGGCGAGGTCGTGCGTCTCGGCGAGCTCGGCGAACAGCTCGGCGGCCGCGGCGAAGGGCGCCAGGGCCGCGGCGGGGTCGCCGAGACGCATGTGGATGGTGGCGATGGTGTCGAGGGTGAGCGCCTCGGCGCGTTTCTCGCCGAGCTCGCGTTGCAGCGCCAGCGCGTGACCGGCGTATTCCAGGGCGCGGGTGTGCTCGCCGCGGTGGGTGTGGAAGAAGGCCAGGGAGTTCATCGCGCTGCCCCGCCCGGTGGCGTGCCCGGCCTCGTCGTATTCGGCCAGCGCCCGCTCGCCGTGGTGGACGGCGTCGTCCCAGCGGCCGAGGTGTTCCATCAGGCTGGCCAGCCCGAGGTGGGTGTGGCCGAGCCGGATCGTCTCGCCGGCCTCGGCGAATCCCCGCAGCGCGGTCTCGAAGTGCGCGGCGGCGTCGGTGAAGCGGCCCAGGCGACGGTGGGCCATGCCGAGGGCGCGGTGATGGTCGGCCTCGGCGCCCGGATCGGCGCAGCGGGCCGCCGAGGGCAGGGCGGCGCGCAGGACGCCGGCCCACTCCCGGATGAGGTTCTGCGAGCGCAGGTGGTCCCACAGGCTCCAGGACAGTCCGGCGGCGTGGTCGTGCAGCCCGGCTCCGGCGGCGTGCTCGACGGCGGCGAGGAGGACGGCGCGCTCGGCGTGCCACCAGGCCACCGCCGCGTCCCGGCCGGTGTGCGCGACGGGGGCGGCGCCTTCGGCGGCCGGTGGCAGTGGGATCGGCATCCGGTGTGGGACGAAGGCCAGGGCCGCCGCGTGTGAGCCGTGCAGGCAGTGGTCGAGGAGCCGCCGGACGGCCCGCTCGCGCACGTCGCCGCCGAGCGCTCCGGCGAGTTCGGCGGCGTAGGCGCGGACCAGGTCGTGCATGGCGTAGCGTCCGCTCTCCTCGCTGAGCAGGTGGGCGTCGGTGAGCTCGGTCAGCGCGGCGCGCGCCTCGGGCTCGCCGAGGCCGGTCAGGCTCGCGGCGGCCGCGGGGGAGATGTCGGGCCCGAAGGCGGCGCCGAGCAGCGCGAGCGTGTCCGCGGCGGTCTCGCTCAGGGCCCGCCGTGACCAGCCGAAGACCGCGCGCAGGTCGGCCATCGGGTCCTCGTCGGTGAACGGCGCCAGCCCGGACCGCAGTTCGGCGGCGATCGCGGCCAGCGGCAGCCCGGGCTCCAGGGCGGCGCGGGCGCCGATGATGACGAGGGCCAGGGGCAGCCCGCCGCAGATCGCGGTGATCTCCCGCGCTGCGGCCGGTTCGGCGGCCAGCCGCTCCTCGCCGACGCGGGAGGCCAGCAGCGCGCGGGCCTCACCGGCGTCCAGCGCCGGCAGGGTCAGCGGGTGCGCGCCCTCCACGGCGACCAGGCCGGTGAGCCTGCGGCGGCTGGTGACCAGGGTGAGGCACCCGGCGCCGGAGGGCACCAGCGCGCGGACCTGCTCGGCGTCGGCGGCGTTGTCCAGCACGATCAGCAGCCGCCGCCGTCCGGTGAGCTCGCGGTAGACGTCCCGGCGGCCGGTGAGGTCGGCGGGCATCTCCTCGGCGGGGACGCGCAGGGCGGTCAGCAGTTCCCCGAGCGCCTCGGTGGCCGTCAGCGGTGGGGTGCGGGGGTCGAATCCGCGCAGGTTGACCATGATCCGCCCGCCCGGGAACAGCCCGGGCATCCGGCGCATGGCGTGGACGGCCAGCGCGGTCTTGCCGATGCCGCCCATGCCCATGATCAGCACGATCGTCTCGTGCCGTGCGCCGATGCCCCTGGCGATGCCCTCCACGGCCGCCACGCATCCGGCGCGGCCCATGAACCCGCCGCCGGGCGTCGGCGGTGCGGGAGGCGGTGGTCCGGTGTGGTCGCGCAGGATCCGCCCGTGCAGCTCCCGCAGCTCCAGGCGCGGGTCGGCGCCCAGCTCCTCGGCGAGCGTCGCGCGCAGGTCCCGGAAGACCCGCAGGGCCTCGGCCTGGTGCCCCCGCCGGTGCAGGGCGGTCATGAGCAGACCGCAGGCCTCCTCGTCCCACGGGCGCGTCTCGATGAGCGCGGTCAGCGCGGGGATCGCCCCGGCGTCCTCGCCGAGCAGCATCGCGGCCTCGGCGCGTGCGCGCCGGGCGTCGTGGCACCGGTCCTCCAGGCGCGCGGCGTGCCCGGCGATGGAGGCGGCGTCGGTGAAGCCCTCGAAGGCCGGTCCGCGCCACAGTCCCAGCGCCTCGTCGAGCAGCCGGACGGCCTCGCGGGCCTCACCGGCGTCCAGCGCGGCGCGCCCGGCCTCGGCCAGGCGCGTGAACTCCGCGGTGTCGACGGCGCCATCGGTCACCAGCAGGTACCCGTGCGGCCTGGTCAGCACCCGCTCGGCGCCGATGGCGGCGCGGATGACGTGCACGTACTGCTGGAGGTTGACCCGCGCCGAGCGCGGCGGGCGGGCGTCCCACAGCGCGTCGGTGAGCCGGTCGAAACCCACGACGCGGTCGTGCTCGGCGAGCAGCACCGCCAGTGTCAGGCGGGGTTTGCGGGCCGAGACGTGGAACAGCTCGGCGCCGGCCCGGGTGACCCGTAAAGCGCCCAGAGCCTCGAAGAACACGCCACCCCCCTCGCGAACACCGTGCCCGGCCCGTCACCGCACGCACTATAGCGCCGGTATAGCGGCCCACCGCAAGATCGGTGCACGGAGCCGGCCGGGCCGCGCCGATCCCGCCGCGGTTGCCCATTGCCCATGCCACGGCGGTGCCCACCCGCGGTCCGGTCGTGCTCCGATGGCCCGTGCGGTGTCTTTGACGCGAACCGGCTCCGGAACGCCCCTGTCATGCCGACACTGTGTGGGTGAACCAGCGCGTGTCCACCCTGGAACTGTTCTTCGACCTCGTCTTCGTCTTCACCATCACCCAGCTCACCACCCTCCTGGCCGTCGGCCTCGACGCCCGCGCCCTCGTCCAGGTTCTGCTGATGCTGGGCGTGATCTGGTGGATGTACGGCGGCTACGCCTGGGTCACCAACACCGTCACCCTGCACAACCAGCTGCGCCGGGGCCTGCTGATCACCGCCATGTGCGGGTTCCAGATCATCGCCCTGGCCGTCCCCGGCGCCTTCGGCGACGACGGGCTCGTCTTCGGGCTGGGCTACCTCGTGGTCACCCTCGTCCACACGTTCCTGCTCGCCAAGGGCGAGGGACCCGGCACCCGCGCCGCGATCGCCCGCCTCGGCCCGCTCAACCTCGCCTCGGCGCTCCTCGTCCTCACCGGCGGCCTCCTCCCCGTGAGCCCCTGGCGCTACATCGCCTGGAGCGCCGCCTTCGTCCTCCAGGTCCTGACCCCGTACCTGCGCCCCGGACGCATCGCCCTCGCCGTCCGCCCCGAGCACTTCGTGGAACGCCACGGGCTCGTCATGATCATCGCCCTCGGCGAGTCCGTCGTCGCCATCGGCGTCGGCGCCGCCGGGCTCGACCTCGGCGTCCCGCTCATCGCCGCCGCCGTCCTCGGCCTGATCCTCGCCTACCACCTCTGGTGGTGCTACTTCGGCGGCGACGACACCGCCGCCGAGCACGCCATGACCGCCATGACCGACCCCCGCCACCGCTCCCGCGTCGCCCTCCACGGCTACGGCTACGCCCACTACCCCATGCTCCTCGGCGTCGTCGCCCTGGCCGCCGGAGTCAAGAACGCCATGCACGCCCCCACCGCCCACGCCCACCTGCCCGCCGCACTCGCCCTCTCCGGCGGCGTGGCGGTCTTCCTCCTCGGCGAGTCGTGGTTCCGCCGCATCCTCCACATCGGCCGCACCCGCTGGCGCCTGCTGGCCGCGGCCGCCGCCCTGGCGGCGATCCCGCTCGGGCTGTACGTGTCGTCCCTGGCACAACTGGCGGCGCTGCCGGTGATCCTGGCGGCGACGTTCACCGCGGAGGCGCGCCTGTCGCGGTGAGGTTGCCCCGGGTTGTGCCCGGACGCCACAATGTGGACACTCGCGTCCGCGAAGGTCGAGGCCGTCACGGGCGGTCGCCCGAACGCGCGTGACGGCGTTTCGTCCGAGGGCGGCGATAGCGTCACTCCCTCGACGGAGGAGGGCGCGAGGTGGGGGCGTTAGCGGACGTAATCGCCGCCCTGGAGGCGGTACGCGCGGCAATCGGTGCGGCGCGCGAACACGCGCGGGCCGGAGCGGAGAAGTTCGGCGAGTCGTACGAGCACCTGTCGACGGCCTTCGACGGGTCCGGCAACTCCGCCGCGACGGCGTCACTGGCGGGGATGACGGCGGCGGCGGACAGCCTCGCCGAGGCCGACGCCCATGCGGCAGCGGCTCTTATGACCCTCGGCGAGTACGTCGAGGTCGTCAAGGGCAACGGGCCGGGCGGGGGTAGTTCGGCGTCGGCGGCGTCCGGTGGCTCGGCGTCGGAGGCGCCCGGAGGTGCATACGACGCCGAGGGGACATGGCGGGGTCTGCCCGCGTTTCCGCCCAAGCCGCCCCGCCACACGCACGGAAGCGCGACGGGCAAGGACGGCGAGACGGTGCCGGTCGTCAGCGGTGAGAAGACCCCCGACGGCCAGACGCACGACTGGCGCTATGTCGACGGAGTCAAGCTCGCCCGGCGCCTCGGCCTTGTGCCGGCGAAGGGCAAGCCCAATGTGGCGTCCGACGTGGAACTCAAGTGGGCATTGCAGATGCGCCGCGACGGCATCACCGACTCACAGGTCACGATCAACCACCCGGACGGGCCGTGTCGCGGCGCCCTGTCCTGCGACCAGTTGCTACCAATATGGCTCAGGGAAGACTCGCGCCTGACGGTCCACTGGCGCGACGCCGACGGCGCGATGCGCAGTAAGACCTACGTGGGAAGGCCCGACCATGACTGATGCGACCGACGCGGTGGAGATCTACCTTCCCGCCACCGATGAGCCTCTCATCGTCGCGGTTCACGACGTCGCCGCGCTTCGAGAAGGGCTCGCCGCCTATCTCCCCAAGGCGGTTCACGGAACCCCGATGCGCGTCTACCACCTGCGCCGCCCCAGGCTCCCCAGTGGCTTCCCCGATCACGAGCTGCAGGTGGTCGTCGACGGGGACCGCGGCGTGGGTGCGTTGCGGTACATGGCCGATGGCGTGTGGTTCAGCCTCGGCACGCCCCCACCCGCCGACGTCGATGCGGTCGGGGTCCTCTACAGCTACCCCGGCGACGGCGAGCTACCGCTGGCCGAGGTCTGGAAGGCCGTGGAGGAGTTCACCGAGACCGCCGAACGCCCGACCGTGATCGAATGGCAGGACGACCCGGACGATTTCTAGAACGACCACTTCGGCGGGTGCCGCCCCATCCGGGGCGGCACCCGTCCGGCTACGCCAGGCTCATGCCCCACGCGCCGAGGATGTCGGTCGCCTCGGTCCAGCGCATGGTGCCCCACGGGTCGCCCCAGCTGACCAGGCCGCGCGCCTGTCGTCCGTTGCTCGTGTAGGTCCACACCAGGCCGCCGGAGTCGCCGCCGCGCGAGGGGATGCCGTCGTCCTTGACGCCCTCGACGCCGCGGTGCTTCTGGCCGTTGCTGCCGGTCCACTTGACGTCGGGCCCGAGGACGTGGATGCCGCACACCTGCCCGGAGGTGAACCCGGACTGGCAGACCCAGTCGCCGTAGTAGGAGTACTTGTAGCCGTCGATGGGTGCGTCGGTGGCGTTGTCCTGGCCGCCCTCCCAGACCCAGGACAGGGTCGGGCCGGTGTTGCTGGTGTCGATGGCGGCCGCGTCGTAGAGCTGGTGCTCATAGGCGAGCCGGCCCACGTGGTTGCGGCCGCCGCCCTCGGGGCCGGTGTAGATCTCGTCGCCCTCGTTGTAGCAGTGGGCGGCGGTGATCAGGAACCAGCGGTTGTCGTAGTTGCGGCGGGCGGGGATGCCCGACGTGCACGTCCAGGCGTCGTTCTGGTAGCTGGCGGTCAGCGCCGCCCCGCCGATCCACGGACGCTCGTCGCGCCGCCGCGACTTGTCCTCGCCGGAGCCCTGCACCGTCTCCACGGTCACCGGGACACCGAACAGCTGCGCCGGTGCCTTCGCGGCCGTCAGCGCGGTGCCCTGGGCGACGCGGACCTTCAGGCCCTCGCCGGTGGGCGGCACGGAGACCGACTCGATGCTCGTGGCGACCAGCGACGGCCGGTCCAGGACCTGCTCGCGCGCGGCCTGCAGCTCCTTGCGGCTGTACGCGCCGCGGGCGAACCGCAGCAGGCTCACGTCGGCGCCCTTGTCGCTGCGCCGCGCGGCGGCCAGAACGGCGTCCTTGCGCCCGGTGTCGGTGAGGTAGACGGTGACCGAGCCGTGGTTGCCGTCGAGGGCGAGGCCGGAGTAGTACGCCGCGCCTCCCTCGCGCCCGAAGGCGTCCACCGCGTTGGCGACCCTCCTCAGTGGACCGAGCAGCCGGTCTTGGGCCGCCGGCGTCATCGCGGCGATCTCGGCGTCGGTGTACGTGGTCCCGGCCGCCTGCGCCGGGCTCACCGGCAGCAATCCGGCCAGCGTGGCCGCCGTCGCGAGGGCGACGGCGATCCGCGTGCTTCTCTTCACGGAGATTCCTATCGGGGTGGGGAACGCTTCCGTGATCTTTCTAAGCGGCTTGATCGTCCACAGTGGTTTAACTAGACGTCGTCAAGATGAACGCGATATGAGCACGAGATCAGCACGCCGACATCGCCACCGTCCACTTGGTCCGTGCGAATGCTCAGGCCCCGAATCCGCGCAGCAGCGTGTCCAGGACGCGGGTCGCGTCGGCGTCGCCGTGCTCGGCCTGCCCGTGGACGCTCTCGCTGATGAGCGCCATGTAGACGCGGCGGACCCATTCCAGGTCGGCCTCGGGGCGCAGGAGCCCGGCGTCGCGGGCGCGCAGGAGGAACGTGTCGGTGATGGCGGTGACCTCGCCGATGACGGCGAGTGTCTCGGCGTCGGCCTCGTCGATGTGGGTCAGCGCGAAGGTCCAGCCGTGTTTGACGGCGAGCACGGCGGTGGTGGCGCGGTGCCAGGCGACCATGGGCGGCGCGGCGTCCTGGACGATCTCGGCGACGGCGTCGCGGATCTGCGCCCAGGCCTGGGCGCCCATGGTGCGCAGGAGCGCCTCGCGTCCGGCGAAGCGGCGGTGGACGGTGGTGCGCGCGACGCCCGCGGCCTCGGCGATCTGCTCCAGGCTGGCGGCCGGATTGGCGCTCAGGACGCGTTCGGCGGCCTCAATGATGGCGCGGGTGCTGCGTGCCGCATCGGATCTCATGCGCGAAAGGCTACATGGCTGTCCTGGTTACCGCATCAACTGAAACAACGATGTTGCATGTTCGGAGAAAACTGCTACATTGATGTCGCAGTTACCTCTCGAAGGAGTCATCACATGAGCACCGCACTCATCACCGGCGCGTCCTCGGGCATCGGCACCGCTTTCGCCGAGCGCCTCGCCGCCGAAGGCCACGACCTCGTTCTCGTCGCCCGCACCAAGGACCGCCTGGACGCCATCGCCGCCCGCCTGCGCGCCGCCCACGGCATCGCCGTCGACGTCATTCCGCAGGACCTCTCCCTCCCCGGCGCGGCCGCCGCGATCACCGAGCGGCTCACCCGTCCCGTCGACCTCCTGGTCAACAACGCCGGATTCGGCACCTCCGGCCGCTTCGAGGACATCGACGCCGACGCCGAGCACCGCATGCTCATGGTCAACGTCGTCGCCCTCGTCGACCTCACCCACGCGCTGCTGCCCGGCATGCTCGAACGCGGCCACGGCGGCGTCATCAACATCGCCTCCACCGCCGGATTCCAGCCCTCGCCCTACTTCGCGTCCTACGCCGCCACCAAGACCTTCGTGCTCAACTTCAGCCTCGCGCTGTGGGCGGAGTACGAGAAGCGCGGCGTCCGCGTCCTCGCCGTCTGCCCCGGCCCCACCGAGACCGCCTTCTTCGACGGCATGAGCGCCAGCGCGTCCAGCATCGGCGGCAAGGTCGGCACGCCCGAGGAGATCGCCACCCTCGCCCTCGGCGCCTATGACCGCAACTCCGGATACGTGGTCGCCAAGGGCTCCTCGAACTTCGCGATGGCCCACCTCACCCCGCGCCGTCCCCGCCGGTTCGTCACGCGCGTCTCGCGGGGCATGACGGCCAAAATGGCCGGTGTCAACCCCAGTGCCTGACCCGATGTACGACGTGCACGCCATGGCCCGGCCCCTAGCATCGGGCCATGGCGAGCGAGCTGCAGCGACGCAAGATCGGCGTGGTCTTCACCGGCATGGACGCCGACGGCGACGGCTTCCTGGAGGAGAGCGACTTCCGGGCCCTGGCCGCCCGCTGGTCGGCCGTCCGCGTCGCCGGTGACCCCGAACGCCTCGCCGCGATCATGCTCGGCTGGTGGGCGACCCTCCTGGCCGCCTCCGACGTCAACCGCGACGGCAAGGTCACCGTCGACGAGGTCCTGACCGTGGTCGACCGCCTGCCCGGCATGCGCGAGGCCGTCACCGCCACCGCCGACGCGATGTTCGAAGCCGTCGACGAGAACGCCGACGACCTGGTCTCACCCGGCGAGTACGGCCGCATGATCGAGGCGTGGAGCGGCAAGGCCCCCGGACCGGAGGTCTTCGCGCGGCTGGACACCGACGGCGACGGGAGCCTGTCGCGCGCGGAGTTCGCCGACCTGTGGTTCGAGTTCTGGGCGGGTGACGACGCGGATGCGCCGGGGACGCAGATCTTCGGGCCGCTCGCGGCCTAAGCGGACCGCCGCGTCGAGAGTCTCGCCGCGCTCCAGCTCTAGACGGGCGCCTACTGCTCGTCGAGCGGGTAGGGCCTGTCGGGATGGATCGCCAGCCAGAAGTCGCGCAGATCCATGTCGACGATGTCGGCCTGATCGTCGTCGAGGCCGCCGTTGTAGCAAATGCCCCAGGTGCGCGGGGTGAACGCGCCCGCCCTCAGGGCCTCTTCGAACTCCTCGGGAAACCACGACATCGCCGGCTGCGTGACCGCGTAGGCAAGCTGCTCGACTCCGACGTTCGATCCGGGGGTGCCCGCCCCGCTCCAGCAGGTCGGCTACCAAGTCCCTGCGCTGCGAGCGCAGCACCGGCGAACTGGCGAAGGCTGTCCGGCCGGAGGGTCTATGGCTGCGGCTCATGAGGCCGCCAGTGTCACCCGTGCTTGTCGTGGCAGCAACATGCCGCACCGAGTGTTACGGATGAGTTCGCCGAGATTCCGCCAGGTGGTCTGTCGAATCTTCTCTGGGGTCAGCTGATGAATCTGCGCCAGAGCCAGTTCGACATCACCTACTCTTCCTGGCCGTCGGCCATCGCCGCCAGATCGATCTCCGAAGGGATGGTCCGTCTCTGGCAAGACCCGATCAAGTGGTATCCGTGAAACCAGATTATGTTGTCGTAGCATGGCGGCATTGACCGAGAAGAAGCAGTCACGATCAACTGCCCGTCGGGTCTGCGCGGGGCTACCCAGCCACCAGTGCAACACGGCGCCATGGATTGGCCACTCGTCGAGACAATCGAGCACGTCATCGATTGCTGCGTAACTGTGGATGCTTGTTATCCGTGGGCTCGCTTGCAACACACTCAAAACTGCGGCAAACGTTGCTCGTTGCATCTCCATAGGGACGCGTGACTTGCCGTCCAGCCCTACCTCGCTGACATATGGCGTGCTGGTGCTGAGGGAGGCGAAGCGGTCGGTCTCGAAGGCCTTCTGGGCACCAACGAGGCCGGGATGACACCCGACGCCCCACACTGTCCACGCATCGCGGCGCCGTAGGGCACCTTCCGCCTCGTCAAGTGAACGTGTGGCGGCGAAGACCAACGCTCCTAGGTTTGTCAGGTCACTGGCCGGGATATCGGCCTCGATGTGGGCATGCATATCGATCTGAGGAAGACGACTCATGGGTAGAGGCTCCGAAGTTCGTTGATCCCGCGCTGGCACAGGTCGAGCGCGTCCCGAAGCCGAAGGCTTTGCGGCAGGCTGAGAGCCGCGAGGTCTCGCGTCTTCACTCCGCGACGCATGAAGTTGCGTACCTGTTGCTCGACCGACTTACTCTCGAGCCACTTCTGGACCGCCGCGTCGGTGCTCGGTGCGATGTAGTTTGTGGCATCTGTAACGCCCGAGGCAGTGAACGACGCCCGTCGGAGAACGCAGCCGAAGCAGACGCCGCACGGAGTCATTGTAGAGATGTGGTGGGTCCGCTGGCCGGTCAAGCCGCAAGAATGAGTCGCGCTGAGGAATGCCGAGGCTTGCTTTGCACCCACAAGGTCGACGACCTTTTGGTACATCTCGCCCTTCGTGGTTGTCTTGAATGGGTTCTCGATTGTTGAATGCGCGCCCACCGCCGTCAGTACTTCAGAGAGGCTATCGAGGAAGGCCGGGTGTGTGGTGCGGGTCGACAGGCTGCCGAGGCGCTCTGGGCCGAGCGGAGGGTTGATCGATGCGAAGCCGTTCTCTGGAATCCAGAGGGGCACGCCGTAGATCGAGGCCACGGCCAGCCCGAGTGCTATGAACACAAGTGACCGAGAGCGGCTGGTGGGCTCTGTTGGATATGTACTCTCATCGATGCGCTTCTCACGGCGCCCGAGATGAACGACGACATGCTGCTGGCCTGGGCCTGGGACTAGCCGCTCAATCTCAGCGGCGACGTGCTGCTGGATCGGTGCCAGCAGGGTGTTGCTGAAGTGCGAGAGCAGGATGTGTTGTTCGTTCCTCGCGAGTTGCGATCGAGAGTGCAAACCGCCCACTGCGGAGTCCGCACCACCGCTGAGCAGCACAACGCGCTTCGGTGAGGTGGTCGGGTCTGGCAGTCGTACAGCTTCGGTGGGGGCCTTGGTCTTGGTGAATGTGAGTGTCCAGCGGTCGCCGCTAAGGAAGCCGATAGCAAGCTCCAGCTGCCCAGCGACCGCTTGCCAGGTTGAGGGCTCTGAGACGGGGATCATCAACTCAAACGCGCGCTGATTCCAGTTCGACCCACCGCCTTCGCGCATGACGGACCGATCGGCTGCGAACACCGTCAACGCGATCCGGGTGAAGTCAACGTTGAGTGGTGCCACATCGCCGAGGGCGCCAAGGCTCGGTCCGATACCCGGTGTAAAGGATGATCGCTGGTCAGTCAGCCAGTAAAAGGACTCGGTTGCCTCCTCGTGCGAGGCATCGTCCGGAGCGGCCAGGCGAAGCGTGAACCGTGGCATCAGCCAGTACCTCCGACAATGTGGCGAAGCGTCTCGATACCTGCCTCGATGGCGTTGCCGAGCTCATCCTCGGAAGTGCCATCGACTGACAAGGTTGCCTGAGCGGCGATTGCTTCGGCCGCGTCACGAATATCACTCTCGGTGATGTAGGCATGACTAGAGCTGTTCACCTGGTCACCGGACTCGACGAGTAGAGCTTCAGCGATGATGGTCGCGATCGTCTGTCGCACGATCTCCACAGGGGAGGGTGGGATGCCATCGCGCTCCTGCTCCATCACCCACTCCGCCACCTCGGCGGCGACCCGGCGCTGCTCGTGATCCTCAATCGTGCTGTCCGGTACCGAACATGCCATGTCGACGATACGGCGAAGTACCTCGAACTCATCACCAAGCCCGCAGAGTTCGTTGTAGTCCAGCCCAAGACGTTGGAGGGTTGCGGCGTCACCCGCGCGGTAGGCATAGGCAGCTGCTGCCGCCCGCCCTGCGGTGCGAGCCGAGGCAGCAGCCGACCGCTGCGGCCCACCGCCGCCCCTCTCCCCTGTGCCTCTGTCACGTGAGGCGGATCCACTTCCGCCGCTAGGGCCATCGCTACCGCCGCCTGACGCCGGGTGGGGGCGAATCAGGTTAATGATTCGTCGCAGATCGTTGGGATCGAGCGGTGACCGCTCGCCACTGGACTTCCTGTCGTCGTGATCTCCGGCCAGGTCGCTCAGGTAGTCGCCGATGGCGTCTCGGATCGCCTTGCCGTCCTTGCCGCCGCTACCCGAGTAGGCTCCACTGGTTCCCATCAGGAGCCTCCTCGTTGCTTGATCTTACTCTCGATGGCACGCTTGACCGCCCCCTCCCGAACCTTCTCCTTCCAGGTCGTAAGAACGCTCCAGATCTTCGCGGGCTCGTCGGACTTGAACTGCATTGGTGTGGCAATCGTGATCTCGCTTGGGGGAAGCATTAGCAGGGCATCTCGTGCGTCGGAATCTGCTTCGGGTTGGCAGTGGAGGATGCGGAAGATCGCATTCACGCCTGCCTTCTGTTTGGAGGGCTGGTCGCGCAGTGTTCGTCCAATGTGACGCAACAAGTCGGCAGTGTCGCCTGCTCCTAGTTTCTCTAGCTCCCCGTCAGTCACCGAAGCACTTTCGCGCTTGGAGTCAGACAGCAGGTTGGCGGCGATGTCGCGAAGTCGTTCGGGCAGACTCTCATCGATCAGTGTCACGCCAGCGAAGCCGGCAGCGAGCGTCAAGTACGGGGAGAGGTCTAGCCCTCGCAGCGGTGGTACCAGTTTGGCCCAGCGCACCATGGCTTGCGTGAACTGTCCTGACGTTGTTGCCGCTGTGGGGGGCTCAAGTGTGCGTCGTCCACCTCGTCGAGGTCGGGCAGTGGAGTCACCGTTATCAGTATCGTCAGAATTCGTGGGTGGATCAGCGTCGGGCGCTGTGTCCGTGGGGGCAGGTCGCCCTGCCTCATCTTCAAGGCGATCCAGCTGATTCCGCATCTCGCCCTTGGCGAACCAGCCGAGCAGGAGTTTGAACTCCGGCTTCATCAGGGCCTCGAGGGTCATTAGCTTCGCTACGACACTCGGATCGAGCGTGATGCCACGGCGTGATGCCACGGACTGACGAACGCGTAGATCATTAAGGAACCGTTTGATGTAACGCGGGTTGCCGCTCAGCTTCTCGTACAGCAGCGGTGTCAATCGGGAAGCGAAGGCTAGCTCGTCCTCCATGGCGAGACCGTCGATCGCGCCGATGTCGTCAACAGTCCCACCATCTCGGCGGATCTGGACGCACCGGTCGATGAGCGCGGAGAGGTGCTCCGCCGCGGCAGTTGCCTGAAGCTGCAACAGCAAGAGATAGGCCTGTGTGTCGAAGTGACTGAGGGCAGGCAGCGGGATGGTCGTCTGGACGATCTTATGCAGGTAGAGCGTTGCTGGGTCGTGCTGGTCAAGGTCGCTCTCGTCGGACCTCCTGGTTGTTGCGAACCGAGTTCGGATGGCGTCGGCGACCCGTTCCTCGTCGGCGGCGATGACGAACGACATCTTCGGGACAGCGAGGAACAACCGCATCGCTTCGAGGCTCTCGACCACAGTCGCCGGCAAACACCGATCAAGGTCATCAACGAGGACGACCACAGCCTGGACATGCTTCAGATCATCGGATTGCATGAGTTCGGCGAACTCGTCACGGAAGGCATCAAGGCCACGGACTGAGTCCTCATCGCCTGCCTTCGGCTTGACGAGCTCGACAAGCTTGTCGAAGGAGGGGATCTGCAGTGTGAGCGAGGAAGTGGCTGCCAGTTTGATGGCTTTCGCCCAGTCGATGCGTTTTACCAGGCGACCCAGCAGCTTCTTCGCTTTGTCGGTCTTGGTCTCCGACCGGTCAACTTCATCAGCGAGTGCCCCAAGGACCTCCGCGATGAGGCTCTCCTTGGCGCCCGTGGCGGGGTCATAGCGCCAGGGGTCAGTCTGGATGATCAGAACTTTGCTGCTCGGCGTGCCACGCTGCTCAAGTTCCTCGGCAACCAGGCCAAGCACGGTCGTCTTGCCGCTTCCCCAGCTCCCGGACAAGCCAAGAGCGACAGGGTCAAGTGCCTCGTCAAGTAGGGCGTCGGCGACTGTCTTTGCAACAGCGTCGAATGACAACAGGTCGACCCGCGCCGGATCGTCCGACCAGAGTGCGAGGTTTGGCTCGGTCACGAGGTCCCCCAAACGAGAGCTGGTGCACGCTCATCCGCGCCTTGCGGGCCTACCTGGTCCGGGCGGAGCTACCTTCTGCAACCCTAGCTGTGTGGTCCGACACCTCATTGCTGGATGTCGACCGTGACTCAACTAGGAGGGGCCGCTCTCCTCACTGCGACTGGCTTGTGCCGAGCTGGAACCTGCTCTTGACTGGCTCTCGCGTGGCTTCCGAACAACAGAGGTCGCCTCTGCACTCGGAAGCGATGCTTTCTGTCTGCGAGGGTGTCGGAGGGAGTTTGAAGCCGCCAGCCATCGGAAGTGCCCTTTGAGATTGGCCTGGCGTTCCGGCGAGATTGCCAGGGCCTTTCAGGCTGGTCCTTGACCGCCCATGACGGCTGTGTTGTGGCCAGGCGTGACGACCATGAGGTCGACGTCGTGTAGCGACTTGATAGCGGCGGATCTAGTCAGGCCGGGCTCGAAGGTCTTGCAGGGCATCGGGTGGTCATTGGGCAGGGTGGCGTCGGCGGGCCGTGGCTGGCGGAGGTATGAGCATCGTTGGGCTGGTCAATGGGGTGGACACCTTTCGTAGTCGTGACGACCATCGCTATGGGCATGCAGGATCGTCTATCTCCCTGAGTGTGGGGTCGGGATGTAAAGCTCGCAGCTGGCGCGATATCCATCTGCGCCACCTCGGTTTTGCACTCAGTTGCAAAAGGTGCCCCGGGTGCGTTAAAAAGGACCTCCGACCGAGGAGGCCCGCATGCCCACCTACCCGCACCTGCTCCAGCCGCTCGACCTGGGCTTCACCACCCTGCCCAACCGGGTGATCATGGGCTCGATGCACGTGGGGCTCGAAGAGGCGCCGGGTGGGTTCGAGCGGATGGCGGCCTTCTACGCCGAGCGGGCGCGGGGTGGCGCGGGGCTGATCGTCACCGGCGGGATCGCCCCCAACGAGGCCGGGCGGCCCTATCCGGGTGGCGCGATGCTGACCACGGCGGCGGAGGCCGCGCGGCACCGCGTCGTCACCGAGGCCGTGCACGCCGAGGGTGGCCGCATCGTCATGCAGATCCTGCATTTCGGGCGCTACGCCTACCATCCGGCACTCGTGGCGCCGAGTGCGATTCAGGCGCCGATCAGCCCTTTCACGCCGCGTGAGCTGACCACCGCCGAGGTCGAGCAGACCGTCGCCGACTTCACGCGGTGTGCCGCGCTCGCGCGTGAGGCCGGGTACGACGGGGTGGAGATCATGGGGTCCGAGGGCTACCTGATCAACGAGTTCATCTCGGCGGCCACCAACAAGCGCGAGGACGAGTGGGGCGGCGCGTACGCCGACCGCGTCCGCTTCCCCGTCGAGATCGTCCGGCGGGTGCGTGAGCGGCTCGGCTCCGACTTCATCGTCATGTACCGGCTGTCGATGCTCGACCTGGTACCCGGCGGCTCGACTCTCGACGAGGTCGTCGCGCTCGCCAAGGAGATCGAGGCGGCGGGGGCCGGCATCATCTCCACCGGCATCGGCTGGCATGAGGCGCGCATTCCGACTATCGCGGCGAAGGTTCCGCGCGGGGCGTTCACGCATGTCACGAAGCGGCTGATGGGTGCCGTTTCGGTTCCGCTGGTCACCGGCAATCGCCTCAACACGCCTGAGCTGGCCGAGCGGGTGCTGGCCGAGGGGCATGGGGACCTGGTGTCGCTGGCGCGGCCGTTCCTGGCCGATCCGGACTTCGTGGCCAAGGCCGCCGCGGGGACGCCCGAGGCGATCAACACGTGCATCGCGTGCAATCAGGCGTGCCTGGACCACACGTTCAGCGGGAAGATCACCTCGTGTCTGGTCAATCCGCGCGCCTGTCATGAGACCGAGCTGGTGCTGTCGCCGACGAGGTCGCGCAAGCGTGTCGCGGTCGTCGGCGCTGGACCGGCGGGGCTCGCCTTCGCGGTCGCCGCGGCCGAGCGGGGGCACGCCGTCACCCTCCATGACGCCGCGCCGGTGATCGGCGGGCAGCTCGATGTGGCGCGGCGCGTGCCGGGCAAGAGCGAGTTCGAGGAGACCCTGCGCTACTACCGGCACCGCCTCGACGCGCTCGGTGTGGAGGTGCGTCTCAACACCACCGTCACCGCCGCCGACCTGAGCGGCTTCGACGAGGTCGTGCTGGCCACCGGTGTGCGCCCGCGCGTCCCGGACCTGCCCGGCATCGATCACCCGAGCGTGGTGGGGTACCTGGACGTGCTGCGCGGCGAGGTCGTCGCGGGGGAGCGGGTGGCGGTCCTGGGCGCCGGTGGCATCGGCTTCGACGTCGCCGAGTTCCTCACCGCGCCCGAGAAGGACGCCTCGCTCGACCGTGAGCTGTTCTTCGCCGGGTGGGGCGTGGACGGCGAGCATCGCGGACCGGGCGGGCTGGCCGCGCCGGTCCGCCCGTCCTCGCCGCGCACCGTCCACCTGCTGCAGCGCAAGGACAGCAAGGTCGGCGCCGGGCTGGGCAAGACGACCGGGTGGATCCACCGGGCCGAGTTGCGCCACCGTGGCGTGGTGATGGTCTCCGGCGTCACCTACGAGCGCGTCGACGACGAGGGCCTGCACGTCACCGTCGACGGGCGGGCGCAGGTTCTGCCCGTGGACACGGTGGTGGTGTGCGCGGGGCAGGAGCCGCGCCGGGACCTCCACGACGAGCTCGTGGCGGCGGGACTGCGTCCGCACCTGATCGGCGGCGCCGACGTGGCCGCCGAACTCGACGCGAAGCGCGCCATCGACCAGGGCACGCGCCTGGCTGCTGCAATATAGGGGCCATGTCGCTGCCGCACGCCATCCTCACCGCCCTGCTGGAGAAGCCGTCCTCGGGGCTGGAGCTGACGCGCCGCTTCGACAAGTCGATCGGGTTCTTCTGGCCGGCGACCCACCAGCAGATCTACCGGGAGCTGGGCCGCCTGGAGGAGGCCGCGCTCATTCGCGCCCTGCCGGGGCCGCCCGCGCGCGGCCGCCGCCGGGAGTACGAGGTCCTGGACGCCGGTCGCGCGGCCCTGCGCGACTGGGTCGCGGCCAGTGAGGACCCCCGGCCGGTGCGGGAGCCGCTGATGCTGCGGCTGCGCGCGGCGGCCGTCGTCGGCTCCGAGGGTCTCGCCGAGGAGCTGCGGCGGCACCGTCAGCTGCACGCCGAGCGCCTGGCCGCCTACCGCGACATCGAGGCGCGCGACTTCCCCGACCCGGCGGGCGCGCCCGAGGGCGTGCGGCTCCAGCACGCGATCCTGGCCGCCGGGATCGGCATGGAGGAGTTCTGGATCGGCTGGCTAACGGGCGTGCTGGGCACGCTCGGCGAGGACTAGTCGCGGGGTGGGAACAGCTCCCACCGTCCCTTGCCGACGATCTCGACGACGCCGTCGACGACCGTGATCGCGGTGTCATCGTCGATGGCGTACGTCGGCGCCGGGATGTGGGCCGCCCACCGCTCGGCGTTGACGCGGGAGGCGTCGGGGTGGCCGGGGTTTTCGAAGTGCGGGATCACCGCGAAGTCGGTCAGGCCCGCGCCGTGTGCGGTGACCAGGATGCGGTCGACGTCGCCGTCGGGTGTGGAGAAGACGATGTCCTGCGAGGACAGCGGCTCGTCGGCGCCGTGGGGCGGCTCGCGGTAGGTCTCGGCGAAGGTGGCCGCGGCGGCGATGCTTCCGGCGCTCACGCCGACGTAGACGGCCTCGGGACGCAGGTCGGGCAGCAGGGCGGCCAGGCCGGAGCGGCGCATCCACCCGGCGAGGAACATCGGGTCGCCGCCGCAGAACAGCAGCGCGTCGGCCTCGCGGACCGCCGCCGTCCACGTCGCCTCATCGATGCTCGGCAGCGCGGTCAGGTCCAGGACGCCCAGGGACCGCCAGCCGAGCGCGCCCAGGCGTGAGCGGTCGCGGCCGGCTATCGCCCGCCAGGCCATGCCGGGCCCACCGGTGAAGGGCAGGAGGGCGGTGGGGACGATGAGCGCGCTCGATTCCCCGATCGGTTTGCCCAGCAGCTCCACCAGCGCGCCCTCGATGGCGTCGCCGGTGATCCCCGACGACGTCAGCAGTGCTCTCATCGGCCCAACCTCCCGTGACGAGACCTCCCGACACCGTAGAACGCGGGTACGACACGAACCGTCGATCGCGCATAAACCGGATGCGGATGATCGCGGGATGGTGTGAGATCGCGCCCATGTCGATTGTTCTGAGCACCCCCACCGTCACCGAGCTCGACGCCGCCGTCGCGGCCTTGCGCGAGTGGCAGTACGAGGGGGCGCCGATGCAGCTGCACCCCGGTGACCTCGGCTGGTTCGGGAAGACCGGTGCGGAGGTGACGGCCGCGGCGGTGAGGACCTGGAGCCGCGACGGCCGCATCATCGCCCTCGCCCTGCTCGACATGCCCGTCCTCCTGCGCATGACGATGGCCCCCGACGTCCGTCAGGACGAAGAGCTCGCCGCGCGGCTCGTCGCCGACTTCGGCGACCCCGAGCGGGGGGTCCTGCCCGCCGAAGAGGTCTGGGTGGAGGCCCCGATCGACGCGCTGCTCCAGACCCGGCTCGCCGAGGCCGGCTGGCACGAGGACGAGAAGTGGACGCCGCTGCGCCGCGACCTCACCGACCCGGTCGAGGACCCCGGCCTGCGCATCGAGGTCGTCGGCCCCGAGCTGGCGGAGGTGCGCGCGGCCGTGCAGCGCTCGGCCTTCGGCAGCACGATGATGACCGCCGAGCTGTGGCACACCATGGCCGCCTCGAAGGCCTACGCCGACGCGCGCTGCCTTATCGCCTACGACGGCGATGACGCGGTGGCGATGGTGACGGTGTGGTCGGCGGGTCCGGGCAAGCCCGGCCTGCTGGAGCCGATGGGCGTCCACGCCGACCACCGTGGACGCGGTCACGCCCGCGCGATCACCCGCGCCGCGGCCGCCGCGCTGCGGGAGATGGGCGCGTCCAGCGCGCTCGTGGGCGCCCAGAGCTCCAACGTGGGTGCGGTGGCCGCGTATCAGTCGGGTGGTTTCGAGGCGCGCCCGGAGATCCGCGACATGCGCCGCGACGCCCTCTAGGCCGCACGCCGGGCCGGTGTCCGCGCGCGGACACCGGCTCACAGGACGAGCTTCATCCGCGGGGCCGAGGTCAGGGTGAAGCCGAGCCGGTCGTAGAGGCGCTGCCCTTCGGGTGTGGCGCTCAGGTCGAGGCGGTCGGCGTCGATGGACCGCGCCCACTCGATCACGTCGAGGACGAGTGCGCGCCCGTGTCCTTTGCCGCGGTGCTCGGGCAGGGTGATGACGTTGGCCAGCCGCACCGCGCGTCCCCTGGGGCTCTGCGGGTTGGGCACGCCGAGTTCGAGGGTGCCGATCGCGGTGGCCACGATCTCGCCGCCGGCCTCGATGAGCGGCAGGCGCACGTTGCCCGGATCGCCGACGGAGCGGGTGAACCACTCGGCCGCGTGCGTCCGCCACGGCCCGCCCGCCTCGTCCTCGTCGAACAGCAGGGACCAGAGGTGCAGGACCGCGTCGCGGTCACGAGTGGTCGCCGCCCGCAGCGGGCCAAGATCGTTCGTCGTCACGGCGCGATCCTCGCACGTGCCTCACGCCCAGAACGACCCCGGCAGCTCCTCGATCTCCCGCGCTGAGCGCTCGTAGTCCTCGGCGAGCGGCAGCAGGTTCGCGTACGCGGGGTCGCCGGAGGCGGCCAGCCGGCGGATCCCGGCGGCGTTGATCCGGGCGCGGGCGGCCACGGCGGTGCCGAAACCGGCGCGGTCGCCGTCGTAGCCGTAGGCGTCCAGGAGGGTCCGCAGCCGCCCGGCGCGCTCGTCGAAGGCGGTGAACCCGGTCAGGGTGGCCAGGTCCCGGGCGTGCAGCGGCACCCAGGTCAGGGCGGTGAAGGCCAGGTCGAGTTCGCGGCTGGAGGGACCGGCGGTGTCCCAGTCGACGAATCCGGCCAGCCGGCCCTCGCGCCAGACGGCGTTGTGGGGACCGGCGTCGTGGTGGCCGATGATGAGGCCCGGACGCCAGCTCTGCCCGGCGAACCACACCGCGTCCCCGGCCGGGCGGTAGGCGGCGGTGGCGTCGTGCAGGCCGCGCAGCCAGCGTCCCATCTGGACGAGGGTGTCATCGGCGAAGACCCAGTCCGGCCACGGCGGTTCCCCGGCGGTCTCGCCGGGCAGGTAGGCGAGCATCTCGCGGCCGTGCTCGTCGTAGCCGAGCGGCTCGGGTACGCCCTCGAAGCCGGTGTCGCGCAGGTGGGTCAGCAGCGCGTGCACCGTCGGCGTCCAGGGCCGCGCGGGCCGGTGGACGGCGTCGCCGATGCGCACCACGCCGGAGATTCTGCCGCCCGCGAGGGCCTCTTCGTCCATATCGCCGTTCTACCCCGGTCGCGGCGGATGCGCATTCGGATATACCACTCGACCGGTGTGGCGGCGGCGGTTAGCATTCCCGGAGCGTCGCGTGCCGGTGGCGGACGGATCGTCAGGCATGGAGGCGCGGTACTGAAAGGTGGCATCGCCATCTTGCCAACTCAGGCATCCATCTCAGAGCACATCACCGTTTACCCGGCCCACGACCGTTTCACCGGTCCCCGGCCGTCGATCCTGGTCCTGCCCGGTGGCCGTTACCGGGAACTCCCCCCGCACGAGGGCGAAGGCTACGCCCGCTGGCTGTCGGGCATCGGGCTGCACGCCTTCGTGCTGGACTACCGGCTGCTGCCCGAGACGTTCCCGGCGCCCCTTGAGGACGCCCGGGCCGCCCTCGGCCACATCCGGTACGGCTCGCACGGGCTCGACGTCGGTCCCGTCGGCGTCATCGGCTCCAGCGCGGGCGGGCACTTGGCGGGTCTGCTCATGACCGGCACGGTCTTGTCCATCGAGGACGGTGTGGCCGATCCGCCGCGCCCGGACTTCGCGGTGCTGGCCTACGCCCTGGCCGACTTCGACCTGCTGCCACCGGCGGCGGTCGAGGGTCTGCTGGGGGACCTGATCCACCTCAAGGACGAACTCTCGCCCGCCAAGCACGTCGACGCCTCGGTGTGCCCGGCGTTCGTGTGGGCGGCGGCCCAGGACCCGCCGGGCCTGCCCAACTCGCTGGAGTGGACGCGGGCGCTGGCGGCGGCGGGCGTCCCCGTCGAGCTGCACGTCTACCCGCGCGGCACGCACGGCATCGGCCTCGCCGACGGCGTGGAGTACGGCGGGCAGGGGCACGTGTTCATCGCCCGCGAGGAGCACACCGCGACGTGGACGGCCGCGTGTGAGACGTGGCTGCGCGCTGAGGGCGTGCTGAAGGACTGATCGCACGGGCGCGGAGGGACGTCTCGTCCCTTCGCGCTCACTCGCCGACGCGGTCGCGCAGGCGGTCCAGGACGTCCAGCAGCGCGGTCTTCTCCGCGTCGCTCAGGACGTCGAAGGTGGCCTCGGCGTGCGCGTCGTGGAGGGCCTTGATCTCGCCGAGGTGCTCCTCGCCCTTGGGGGTGATCTCCAGCCGGATCGAGCGGCGGTCCTCGGCGTCGTCGCGGCGGCGCAGCAGGCCCTCGTCCTCCAGGCCGTCCACGAGGGACGTGATGGAGCGGCCGGTGACGCCCAGTTTGGCCTTGAGCTCGCCCATGCGCGGGGTGCCGGCCTCCTGTACGGCCAGCATCAGCAGCACCCGCGAGGGCGACCAGCCGCGCCGGGTGTAGGGCTGCCCGGCGAAGCGCCGCAGCGCGTGCGTGGTGCGCATGAACGCCTCGGCCAGCTCCGCTCCCGACGGGGGCTTCTCCCTTGACACAGGACCAGGGTAGCGGCAAAGGTGATAGGCGTAATTGACACTATCTCAAGTGTGACTGTCACAGGAGCGTGTATGAACGACCCGACCGCGCCCACCATCGGCGCGAGTCCCTGGCGCAGCCGTACCTACCGGCTGCAGCTGTCCGGCGCCGTCATCTCCGTCTTCGGCACCGCCGCCGCGCCCGTCGCCTCGGCCTTCGCGATCCTCGACGCCGACGGCTCGGGCACCGCGATCGGCCTGGTCTCGGCCGCCGGAACCGTTCCCGCCGTGCTCTTCTTCCTGCTCGGCGGCGTCATCGCCGACCGCCTCCAGCGCCACCACGTCATCGTCGCCGCCAACCTCGTCAGCGCCCTCGCCCAGGCCCTCTTCGCGCTGACCGTGCTCACCCACACCGTCCACATCGGCTGGCTCGTCGCCTTCGCCGCCGGCAACGGGCTCGCCATCGCCTTCCGGATGCCGGCCACCGAGGGCCTGCTCATGCGCTCGGTCGACCGCGAGCACGCCGCCCGCGCCTTCGCGATCTTCCGCACCGGCCTCAACGCCGCCCAGGTCGCCGGCGCCGCCTGCGGCGGCCTCCTGGCCGCGGGCCTGGGACCGGGCTGGGTGCTCGCCCTCGACGCGGCCACCTTCGTCTACGCCGCCGTCCTCGCCACCCGCATGCCCGCCGAGGGACGCCTGCGCCGCCGTACCGGGCTGCTCACCGAGCTGCGCGAGGGCTGGACGGAATTCGCCCGCCGCCGCTGGCTGTGGACCGTCGTGGCCCAGTTCGCCGTGGTCAACGCCCTCGGCGTGGGCGCCTTCGCCGTCCTCGGCGCCCTCGCCGCCGACCACACCCTCGGCGGAGCACGCGACTGGGGTCTCGTGCTGTCCTGCGACGCGGCCGGGATGATCCTCGGCGGCCTGCTCATGACCCGCCTGCGCACCCCGCGTCCACTCGCGACGGCCGTCGCCGCCGGGGCCCTCCTCGCCGCCCCGCCCGCCGCGCTGGCCGCCGGGACGCCGCTCGCGGTGGTCTGCGCGGCCGCCCTCCTCGCCGGGATCGGGGTCGAGGTCTTCGCGGTCAACTGGATGACGGTGCTGCGGCGGGAGATCCCGCACGAGAAGTTCTCCCGCGTGGTCGCCTACGAGGCGCTCGGGTCCTTCGGGCTCACCCCGCTGGGTGCCGCGCTGGCCGGACCGGCGTCCGACCGCCTGGGCCTCGGCCGCACGCTGTGGCTGTCGGCCGGGGCGATCGCCGCCGCGACGGCGGTGGTCCTGGCCGTGCCGGAGGTGCGCGAGATGCGCGGAGGGGAGTGAGAACCCCGCTTCAGCGCTCGGCCTCGCTCCCGAAGATCCAGCCGGTGATGCCCGGCAGGGCCCGGTCGAGAAACTCCGGGAGCGGGGGCCGGGCGACCAGCGAGATCGTGAGCCTGCCGGGGATCGGCGACGGCGTGATCCGGTCGCCCGGCGCGGCCCACCAGCGCGCCGCCAGGAGCGACAGGAGGGCCGGAACCTTGCGGTGGCGGGCGATCCGCAGGGTCGCCTCGATCGTGGTGCCGCGCCGGGGAGCGGCGCCCAGGGCGGACAGTCGATTGTGGAGGGTCTCGCCGGTCCGGTCGATCGTGGAGTAGATCACCGTGCGCCCCGCCAGGGGCCGCCTTCCCCGCCCGACGGGCTCGGTTCCCTCGGGGAGCACCAGGACCAGGGGCGAGACGCCGAGCCGGATGTGGCGGAGCTCGCGGGGCACGGTCGTCTGCTCGGCGATGGTGACCACGGCCGCGTCGAGGAGCCCATTGTGGACGCGCTGGATGAGCGCCGGGCCGTGCTCGATCTCGGGATGCACGGTGACGTCGGGGAGTGCGGCGTCGAGGGCCGTGAAGACGATCGAGGACAGGGCCTGGATCGTGCCGATGGTGAGCGCCGGAGCCTCGTCGGCGGTGAGGATGCGGTCGGGCAGCTCGTCGATCTCCGACAGCAGGCGGACGGCGTGGCGGGTGAACTCCCGGCCCGCCGCGGTCGGCCGCGCGCCGGTGGTGTCGCGTTCGAAGAGGCGGGCGCCGAGGCGGCGTTCGAGGGCCGCGAGGCGGCGGGACGCCGAGGGCTGCGTGGTCAGCAGTTCCTTGGCGGCGGCGCCGATCGAGCCGTGCCTGGCGATGGCCTCGGCGAGTGCCAGGTCCTCCACGCTGAGACGGGAGCTCATGCCTCCAGTGTATGAGCCGGGCCGGTAGATCGCTCTCTACCGGCGGTGCCGCCGCGTCCGCATGATCGACGGCGTGAAGAGATCTCTGATGCTGTTGACCGTGATCACCTTCGTCACCTGGATCGGCTCGCGCATGACCGCGGTCGCCCTGCCGCTGGTCGCGCTGGCGGAGACCGGTGAGGCGTGGACGACCGGCCTGGTGGGCGGTTTCGCCGGGCTGCCGCTGCTGACCGTCGCCTGGTGGGGCCGCGGGCTGCGCGACCGGCTGACGTCCGGCCGGGCTCTGGCGGTCGTGACGGCGGTGAACGCCGTCGGCCTGGCCGTCGTCCCGGTCGCGGCGCTGGCCGGGCGCGTCGACGCGGTCGCGCTGTGCCTGTCCGGCCTGGTCACCGGCTCGGCGGGCGCGCTGCTGGGCCCGGCGCAGCGGGCGCTGGTCGCCGACTTCGCCGACGGGTACGCCGCCGGTGGCGGCCGGTCGGGTCCGGCGAGGTGGCTGGCCTGGCAGGACCTCGCCCATCGCGTCTCGATGATCTTCGCCCCGCCGCTGGGCGCGTGGCTCGTCGTCGCGGTCGGCACGGGCCCGCTCCTGTGGTGCGAGACCGCCGCCATCGCCGTCGCCGCCGTGGTGATGCTCGCCGTGCCCGCCGCCGCGCGGCGGTCCGGGCCGGTGCCCGGCAGGGCCGAGAGGGTCCCGGTCCGGACCGTGCTGCGTTCCCGCCCGCAGGTCGCCGCCGGGGTCGTGATGGGCGGGATCGGTGGTGTCTGCTGGTTCGGGTTCACCCTCGGCCTCGCGGTCCTCGGCGTGGAGCACGACCGGCCCGGCGCGCTTATCGCCGCCGGGATGAGCGGCTACGGCACCGCGTCGGTGATCGCCTCGCTGCTGGTGCCGCTGGTCATCGATCGCCTGCCGCGCATGGCGATGCAGGTCGCGTGCTGGATCGGCCTCGGTGTCGCCTTCGTGCTGCTGCCGGTGGTCGCGCCGAACCCGCTCGGCGTCGCCGCCGTCGCGGCGCTGGGTGGTGCGATGGCGCCTTGGGGGATCGCGGCGCTGAACGCCCTGATCAGTGAGCAGACGACCGGAGCGGCCCGCCGGACCGCGTTCACGGTCGAGACGGTCCTGCACTCCGGCGGAGCGTCCCTCGGGCTGCTCGTCGGGGGTGCGCTGATCGGCTGGGCGGGGCCGGGGCCGGTCATGGTCGCCACCGGCGTCCTGCAGGTGCTGGCCGCGATCGGCGGGGCCGCGTGGGCATGGCGGGTGCGGGCCGCGCGCGAAGCCGGGCTCGCGATGGCCGCCTGAGGCGGGTGCGAGCTGTGCGCGAACGGGCGAGACGAGTGGGTGGGAACGGCCTACCGTGGAGGAAGCCCTTGCCCTGAAAGGACCGCCGTGTCGCCCGCACGCGCAACTTCGCCCATGCCTCACCGGAGCCGGCCGTGACGGCCCCGATCCCGGCACCCCCGATCCCGACACCCCCGGTCACCGGGTCCCGCTGGAGGCTCGGTTACCTCCTCTTCGGCGTGCTCCTGATGGTGGGAGCGCTCTCCGTGGTCATCGGCGCCCGGTTCCATTCCGAGCACGCCGACACGGTCCGCGAGCTGCGCAACTCCGGCACACCGGTGACGGCGACCGTCACCAAAGTGGAGATCTCCTCCGGTCGCTCCGGCGGTACGAAGAGATTCAAGCTGCGATACGAGCAGAGCGGCGGTCGCGGCGCGTGGGTGAACTGCGAACCGGATCCCTGCCCCGCCGTCGATGACACCGTGCGGATCTGGGTGGACCCGGACGATCCCTACCGCTTCGTCGATGAGCGCGGCCGCCTCGCCGTGACCGATCCCGGCCGTAACGACGGCCGTATGACCATGGTCTTCGGCATGGTGATGGCGGGAATCGGGGTGGTGGGGCTGATCAGCCTGGCCGTCTTCCTGCACACCGGCGTCGGGAGTGGAGGGCGATACCGCGCGCCACGGCGGTGGTGAGCACGAGCGCGCCGGACCCGCGTCCGGCGCGCTCACATCACGTGCTCAGCTCACCGCGAATCCGGCGAACTCCACCACTCCCCGTGCCCCGTTCCCGCCGTTGGCCGCGGTCATGAACAACCCGGCGTCCAGCGGCACCCCGGCGGGCACCGTGAACGAGCCCGCGACCGTCCACGTGAGACCGTCGGCGCTGCACGAGCCGGTGACGGTGTCGCCCGTCCGGCTCAGCCGCACCCACAGCGGGGCGCTCAATCCCGGGACCTTCAGGTTGCGGTCGGTGGTCCCGTCGTTGTTGGAGTCGTGGCTGAACACGCACCCGTTGTCGGGGGTGAGCCCGATGTTGGCGAAGCCGCGACTGTTGGAGCCCGACAGGTCGGTGCCGATGATCAGCCCGGCGCGTGCCCACGGCCCGGTGCGGTCCTGGCTGACGACCCGCGTGGTGAGCGTGACGCCGTCGGTCAGCACGCCGTCGCGGTAGATCGCGCCGAACTGCTTGGTGGTGCCCCACAGGTCGTTGCCGCCGCCCTCGATGAAGAAGCGGTCGCCAGACTGCCCGAAGACCGAGGAGTTCGTCGTCCGGGTGACGTTCGGGCCCTGGACGGGACCGCCGCGCAGCAGCCGGACGGAGCTCACCGACGTCCCCGTCGAGGCGCTCGCGGTGACGGTCAGGCGGGCCAGCAGCGTGGCCGCGCCGCCGGTGGCGTCCACGGTGAAGGTGACCGTCGTGCTCTTACCGGAGGGCAGGTCGGGCGCGGTGACCGTCGGCTGCCGGATCGTCAGGCCCGAGTCGTCGGGCACCGTCAGGGTCGCCGTGACGCCGGTGGCGGCGGCGTACGGGTCGCTGTTGCGCAGCGTCGCGGTGACGGTGGCCGTCCCGCCGTCGGGCAGCTGCTTCGGCGTCACCGTCGCCGTCGAGGTGACCGGCTCGGGATCGGCGCGCAGGGCGTCGAGGATCCGGGAGGCGATGGCGTGGACGTCCCCGCGCGGGCGCATCGGCAGCCGCTCGCGTGAGGCCGCCCAGTCGGTGCCCACCGTGTACCAGTCCACTGTGGCCGGAGGGCGGTTCTCGGTCAGGGACGCCGAGAGCTCGCCGAGGTAGCTTCGCCAGCGTGGCAGGTAGTACCCGCTGATGAGTCCCGCCCACTCGCGGTTGGCGTAGTCGGCGAGCCCGGCGTTGAACCCGTCGCGGGTGCCCCACACCGTCAGCAGCAGTCGCGCGCTGGTCTCCAGGGCCTCGGCGTCGCCCGGCCACTCGCGGGCGTCGGCGAGCCAGGGGCCGAGCATGGTCTGGCGGTTGGTGGCGGCCAGCTCGTCGAGGAGTCCCATGTAGTCCAGCCACAGGCCGGACAGCCGGTCGAACTCGGTGGCGTCCTTGGCGTCGTAGGCGGCCTTGAGCTGGGGGAGGAGTGTGCGGCTCCGGTTGGACAGGACCTGGCGGGCGACGTCGGCGAGGTCGTAGCGGTAGGCGGAGGTGCCGCGCAGCCGCCGGTCCACGTCCAGCATCGCCGGCAGTGCCGCGGCGAAGGCGGTGGCGTCGTAGCGCATCTTGCGCGGCGACCAGATCGACGGGGTGTCGGTGGTCAGCGAGGGCTGGGCGGTGAACAGGCCGCTCTGCGGCTGGGTGAACCCGTCGGGGGCCATCGCGTAGGCGGTGGCGCCCATCGCGCGCCACGCGGTGACGGCCGCGTCATCGTCGCCGCCGTAGCGGCGGGCGGCCCAGTCGGCGTACCAGTCGCCGGGCTGGACGGGTCCGTCCCGCCAGGCCAGGCCGGTCAGGTAGTCGAAGGCGGCCGGGTTCTGGTCGCTGGCCTCGGGCAGGACGGCGATGCCGTCGAGGGTCGCGCCGGGCTGGGCGCGCCAGCGCCAGAAGCGGTCCTCCCACACGCCGGTGTTGGCGCCCATGGAGGTGTGGCCGCCGTAGTTCCAGATCGACCCGAAGGCCCAGGACGTGTCGGGCCAGTCGCGGTTGCGGTCGGTCCCGGCGTAGCGGTCGGAGAGGCCGTCGACGATGAACACCCGCGAGCGGTCGATGGCCGCGAGGGTGTCCGGGCGCGGGTTGTTCTGCCAGCCGAGGAACACCCAGATCGCGCCCGGGTGCGCGGCCTCAAGGGCGTCCTGGACGGCCTTGCTGGCCGGGCCGACCGGTACCGGGCCGGGCGTCCCGCCCTCGTGCAGCAGGTCCATCTTGTAGTGCGTGCTCGCGCCGAAACGCCGCTGCGAGCTGTCGTAGAAGGCCGCGGCGACCCGCGCGAAGGCCGGACTCGTGGGGTCCAGCCAGTCGGGACGGTCGAAGCCGACCCAGCGGCCTTGCGGCACCGTCCGCGCGTCGGGGACCTTGACGGCGAAACCCGGTGGCACGGTCCCGAAGTAGCCGGGCAGGACCGGCGTGATGCCCAGCTCGCGCAGCCGCTTGACGATGCGTGCGCCCAGCTCGGCCCGCTCGGCCACGAGGTCGGCGGAGACGGCCGAGGGGAAGCCGGACATGTTCTGCAGCAGCCACCACGGCTGATGCGTGGGCTGCGGGATCCAGCGCAGCAGCTCCTCGTCGCTGTAACCGAACTGCCGGAACGCGTCGAGGTAGACGGCCTCGGCGCCGACGGGCACGAAGACCTGGTTGACGCCGTGCAGTGCGAGCACGTCGATCTCGTGCTCCCAGGCCTTCCAGTCGCGGTAGGCGCCGGTGTACCCGTCGTCGGTGTCATTGAGCGCGAAGCGCGCGGCGACACTGGCGTCCTGCCGGATCTCGTTGTCCGGCAACGGAAGCCGCCGCGGCAGCCGGTCGAGGGAGTCGCCGTTCCAGGAGACGTCGACACGCGCGACGCGGTCCAGATAGGCGTTCACCCCCGCCAGCAGCGCGCTGGACGTGGTCGCCGAGACCTGCACCCGCCCACGCGCAGCGCCGACGACGAACCGCTCGGTGCCGTCGGGGGCCAGGGCGCGCAGGTCGATGCGGTCGGCGCGGTGATCGCCGAGGAGCCGTTCGAGGACCTTGTGGACGGCCCGGGTGTCCCAGGCGTCGTGCCGGGGCGGGTCGGCCGCGGCGGGCGCGGCCAGGGCGGTCGCCGCGGTGACGATCGCGGCGACTACGGAAACGCTGGCGCGTAAGGAGAAGCGCACGGGTCCACCTCACATCATTGTTACGAACCAATCGTTACTAAGTTAGAGATCGGCGATCATCGCGTCAACGGGTGGGGTTGTCGGTTCCGCGCGGCTAGGCGCGTCTCGTCTGGGGCGCAGGGCCATTGGCTCGGCAGGCACAGAGTTTTGTCCCCTGTACGTGGTGCCTCTCGTGTGGTGAAGCGTCCTATGTGGAGTTCAAGTCCGGAGAGTGGGCGACGTCGATGCCCCGCTCATGGAAGATGTCCAGGACGACCTCGAACAATCCTGGTTCGAGGGCCTCCCGCGCTACCGACGAGAAGCGCCAGACCAGCGAGAACGGCGTCTCGGCCCCCCAGCGACCGGACAGGCAGTCGTCGAGGGCGTCGAGGTTCCAGCCGAAGTACCCACCGGGTCCGTTGACCGCCTCGCCGATGGCGCAGTAGAAGCCCTCGATGTCGGTGACGAAGCGCCCGTCGAGCTCGTAGGCGGTTCCGGCCGGCCGGGTTGGCAGTGACGGGAAACCGTGCCGCGCCAGGGCGACCGACAGCCAGGCTCGGCGCCCGTCCGGGCCGAGCTTGTGCCACATGCCAGTACGGTCGAGCGCTCCCGACGCGGCAAGCCGCCACACCGGCTCAGCCTCCGGTAGGGCGTCGCACGTCAGGTCCACGGTGAGGTCGACCAGACCTCCGGCGGCGGGGCGGACCGATGCGACCGTCAGTGCATTGGCGAAATAGCGACCCATTTCCGTGCCCGTGGCGTCGAGCAGCCCGATGTAGGCGTTGCCCGCCATGGCGCGGCGTGTGCCGATCCGGTCCACGGCGCGCTGTAGCCCGCCTCGGGGGTCGCACCCCTCGAACTCGACCCGGCGGAGCCCGTCAGGAGCTTCGGCGAACAGTCCATGGATCTCGCGGGCGATGCCCCAGTCCTCGTCTTCGTCGTCACCGGTGAGACGGCATGCGATCACGAGGCCACAATCTACCGCCCGGCCAGGCCACGAGCACTGCGCACGGCCGGTTCGGCTACTCCACCGGATAGCCGACAAATAGTTCCGGGACACTTCACCACGACATCGTCCACGCCTACATGTCGGAGCCCAGGTCAGAGCCCAGGCGATCCGACAACTTCAGCCGGACCTGACAGGTGTCGTCCGTTCCGCGTGGAGCTCGCGGAATCCGCGCCCACATCGCCGACGAGAGTCCGCGTCTACCTTGCGGACTGGCTCATCGTCGGCTCGGAGGGCTTGGAGTCGATGTCCATCAACCTCCGCCGCCCGAAGTCCTCAAGCGGCAGCAGCGCCTCATTGAGCTCCATCCCCAGCTCCGTCAGCGAGTACTCGACCCGTGGCGGCACCTCGTCGTGGTCCTCCCGGTGCACGATCCCGTCGGCTTCCAGCTCCCGAAGCTGAGCCGCCAGGACCTTCTCGCTGACGCCCTCGACGGCGCGTCGCAGTTCGCCGAAGCGGTGGGGCCGCTCGCTCAGTGGCCACAGGATCAGCATCTTCCATTTTCCGGTGAGCACCGACATGGTCGCGTCGAGCCCGCAGCTGTAGCGTCCCGGCCTGCGTGTGATCGGCATGACACGTCCCCTCGTCCACCTGTTCGCTTACCCGGGTGTGCGTGCGCACCTGTTTGTGCGTACTTGCCCGCCCCCGAGGCCGCGCCAAGACTAACCACCATGTCCGCACCCCAGAAGCAAGCTCTCACCGTTCTCGGCCTCGGCGACATGGGCTCGGCGCTAACCCGCTCATGGCTGGCCGCCGGGCATCCCGTCACCGTCTGGAACCGCCGTCCCCGGCCCGTCCCGGACGGTGCCGAACCGGCCGCGACGGCCGCGCAGGCCGTCGCGGCGAACACCCTGGTCGTCATCTGCCTCCTCGACGACGCCTCGGTGCGCGAGACCCTCGCCGACATCGACCTGACCGGCCATGACGTCGTCAACCTCACCTCAAGCACACCGGCGGAGGCCCGCGCGCTGGCCGGGTGGATCGGCGAGCGCGGCGGCCGCTTCCTCGACGGCGGGATCATGGCCGTGCCGTCGATGATCGGGACGCCGGAGTCGGGCGCGTACGTGTTCTACAGCGGTTCGCGGGCGGCCCATGACGCGCATGCCGAAGTGCTCGCAGCGCCCGCGGAGGTGACCTACGTCGGGGAGGATCCGGGGTACGCGGCCCTGTACGACATGGCGCTGCTGAGCGCGATGTGGGGCATGTTCGCCGGGGCCGCGCACGCCTTCGCGCTCATCGGCCGTGAGGACATCTCGCCGGTGGAGTTCGCGCCGCTGATCGTCGGCTACCAGCGGGCGATGGCCGGATACGCGTACGGCACGGCCTCGCAGCTCGCGTCCGGCGACTACGCCGAGGGAGTCGAGTCGAACCTGACGATGATGTCCACGACCAACGACACGCTGCGCCGGACCGCCGCCGAGCAGGGCGTCAGCATCGAGCTGCTCGCGCCGTTCATGGCGCTCATGGAGCGGCGGGTCGCCGAGGGCGGCGGGCGGGAATCGACGACCGGGGTCGTGGATCTGCTGCGTGCCTGACGGGCGGGCGGTCATCCAGCAGGAAACCGCCGAGTTGGCGGACCGTCCGGACCTGCTTGGCGGGCTGCGGCTCGACACACCACCGAGGTCGGCGACCTCCCAGTGGTGTGGTGGCCGCTCGCGACCATCGGCGGGGGCTTGTGGTCAAGGGCCGGGTATCGAGATGTTCCGCAGAGGTTCGAGCGCCGCCGGGGGGAAGTCCGGCCATGCGGGTCCGTGATGGTCTCTGCCCTGCAAATGCCGGTCGGCGAACGATTGGGTGGCCGCCAGGACCTGCCCGGCCTGAAGGGGTGTCAGCCTGCCGGTGGCCAGTGCTTCCCCGAGTTCATGCAGGTCCAGGATCCGGTAGGGGACACCGGGTGGACCGACGATGAAGTCGACGTAGCGGTCGGCGACGTGGACGGTGTCACCCTCTTCGCGGATGTCCACCAGGTCGACGTACCACCAGCCGGCCCGTTCGGGCCTGAACACCACCGGCTGATGGAGCTGGGCCGACTCGTCGAGCAGTAGGAAGACGCGCTGTCGGCGTCCCGCGCCGGGCCGGATGTACTTTCCTTCGGGGATGTCGAACTCGTAGGCGGCGACTCGGCCGATCCGGATGCCCGGGGACGGCAGGTCGCCGCGCACGACGGTGATCCGCTCGGGTGCTCGTTCGTCGGCCACGGGATCGGATCATAGGGGCGATCGACCTGCCGCCGGTGTCCGATCAGGTCAGTGCCCGGCGGGGGCGGTGCCTTCGCTCGATCCCGGTACTTCCCAGCGCTCGGTGAACAGCTCGGGGCCGGGTGGCTCGCCGGGGAGGGGTGGGTGTCCGGTGGCGCGCAGGCCGTCGAGGGCGATGGCGGTGATGCGGGTGTGTGCGTTCTGGGCGGCCTCGCTGAGGTCGGTGCGGCCTTGTTTGGCGAGTTGTTCGATCAGCGGGGACTTGCCGAGCTGCTCGATGAGGAGCTCGACGTCGATGACGGACGCGTCGGCGCGCAGGACTCCGGCGGCGTGGGCGCGGTCGATGACGGCGGCGACGGCTTCGTCGGCGCGGCGATTCTTGTCCAGGATGGCGGGGGTCAGGGGGAGGGTTCCGGCGATGGGGCCGAGGGAGCCGGCGAAGGCGATGACCGTGGTGACGTAGCCAGACAGGCCGTTCCAGGGGTCGGGGTCGGCCAGGGCGGTTTCGGCGGCGGTGAGGTAGTCGTCGAGGACGATGTCCAGCAGCCGCTGGAAGAGGGCCTCCTTGGTGGGGTAGCGCCGGTAGAGGCTGCCGATGCCGACTCCGGCGTGTTTGGCGATGGCGGCGACCGAGGCGTGGGCGCCGTCGGTCGCCAGGACGGCGCGGGCCGCCGCGAGCAGGGCGTGGTCGTTGCGCTCGGCTTCGGCCCTGCGGGCGGTTTTGCGGCCGTCGGCTGTCATGCGGGTCATAGTAGCCGAGCTTGCGGAGCGTTTCGCTCCGCTGTAGATTTCTAACGGAGCGAAATGCTCCGCAGACTTCAAGAGGATGGGATCCGCCATGAACACCGAGATCGAGGCCATCGAGCGCACCGTCGCCGAGTACCAGCTTCACCAGAACGACCCCGAGCGCTTCCTGGCCATGCACGCCGACGCGACGATCGTGGTCAACTTCTTCGGCCGCCGGGTGCTGGGCAAGGACAGCCTGGCCGAGGCGATGACGGCGGCGCTGGCCAGCCCGCTCGCCCAGGTGCGCACCACCCTCGACATCGAGGACATTCGCTTCCCGCGCCCCGATGTCGCGCTCGTGAGCGCGATCAAGAACGTCCACGACGAGCGGGACGGGGAGAACGAGGCGCTGCCCACCAGCACCGGATCGCTCACGCTGCTGCTGGTCAAAGAGGACGGCGAGTGGCGGGTGAACCTGGCGCAGACCACCCCGCGGCGCTGAACACCGGCCGTCCCGCCGCCCGGTATGCGACTAGGATTCGGACATGAGTGCTAACAAGGTCGTCGTGAACCGCTCGATGTCGCTCGACGGTTTCATCGCCGGGCCGGACCACGCGATGGACTGGATCTTCGAGCACCTCACCGCCGAGACCGACACCGTCAATGAGGTCATGGCGGCCACCGGGGCCATGCTCATCGGCCGCGGCACCTACGAGGTCGGCAAGCGCATGGCCGGCGACGACAACCCCGACTATGACGGCGGGGCCAAGTTCGTCCTCACCCACCGGCCGCCGGCCGAGCCCGATCCGGCCGTCACGTTCCTCACCTGTGGACTGGAGGAGGCGGTCGAGACGGCCCGTCGCGCCGCCGGGGAGGGCGATCTGGAGATCCTCGGCGCCGACCTGGCCGGTCAGTGCCTGCGGGCCGGGCTGGTCGACGAGATCCTGGTGTACGTGCTGGCGGTGCTGCTGGGCGACGGTGTCCGCTTCGCGCCGTCCGGCCTGGGGCGGATCGATCTGGAACCGGTCGGCAGCGGGTTTTCGGGCGGTGTGACGACGCTGCGGTTCCGGGTCCGCAAGCCCTAGACGCCCGCCAGGACCCTCGCGGCCACGTCGACGACGCGCTGCCGGACGTCGACTCCCGCGCCGGGGTTGACGTAGTAGCGCACCCACACGATGTCGGCGCCGTGGCGGACGACGAGGTCGGCGAAGGCCGTGCCGCCGGTGCCGGACGTCTCGGTGGCCACGCACGCCTCGTCGCCGAGTCCGCCGGTCGTGGTCGCCTGGTAGTTGGAGACGATGGCGTCGCAGTCGTCGCCGAAGACACCGTCGGCATAGGACGAGCCGTCCTCACCCGAGACCTGCCCGTACCGCAGGATCCGCACCCACAGGGAGCCGTAGTCGCCGGACCCGGGCTCGGCGGAGTCCCACTGGCAAGCGGCGTCGGGGCCCTGTGAGTACACGGACCCGGTGCTGCGGCTCGCTCGTGGGACCAGGCTCGCCGCGAGGTCGTCGCCGACGATCGCGCACAGGTCGGACGGGGCGTCGGCGGGCGGGTGGGACTCGTCGGAGGCGTCCGTCATCAGCAGGTACACGCCGGTGGCGGTGACCAGCAGCACCGACACGGCGAGCAGGGTCAGCAGGCCGAAGTAGGCCTTCTTGCGTCGCTCCACCGCCTCACCCCCTGCGTTCCCTGAGGAGCACGGTAGCGAACCCGCGCACCCTTGAACTCCGCACTCGCCCTGGCAGACTCGCCCCATGATCGACGACTTCGCCAAGGAATACCTGCACGACCAACTCCGCTTCACCCGCCGCGCGCTGGTCTGGAAGCTCGACGGGCTCGGTGAGTACGACGTCCGGCGGCCCCTCACCGCGACCGGGACCAACCTCCTCGGCCTGGTCAAGCACAGGGCGACCTCGGAGGCCCGGTACCTCGGCGAGATCTTCGGCCGTCCATTCCCCGAGGCGCTGCCGCGCTGGCAGGACGCCGATGGCAGCGACCTGTGGGTGACCGAGGACGAGAGCCGCGAGCAGATCCTCGGCTTCTACCGGCGCGCGTGGGAGCACGCCGACGCCACCATCGAGGCGCTGCCCCTCGACGCCCCCGGGCATGTGCCGTGGTGGCCGCGACCGGACGTGAAGCTGTTCGGCGTCATCGTCCACGTCCTCAATGACACCACCCGCCACGCCGGGCACGCCGACATCCTGCGCGAGCAGCTCGACGGCCGGACCGGTGTGGCGGCCGGATACGAGGAGCAGGCCGACGCTGCGGCCCGTGAGGCGCATTGGGCGAGGATCGAGCGGGCGGCCAGGCTCCACTCAGGACAGTAGGGACGCCGACAGCCGCCGCTCGGCGCCGTCCAGGGCCATCCGGACCGCGCCGAGCGCGACGCCCTCCTCGCGCAGCGCCGACACGCGCAGCTCGACGGGCACCAGCAGCATCCGCCGCAGGTGCCCGCGCACCGCCTCGAACAGCGGCTCGCCAGCGCGGGAGACGCCGCCGCCGACCACGACCAGGCCGGGGTCCAGGACGAGCAGTTGCGCCGCCAGCCCCCGCGCGAAGCGCGCCGCGATCGTCTCGACCACGCCGGACGCGGCGGCGTCCCCGGCCTCGGCGGCGGCGAACAGCGGCGCGAGGTCCCCGCCCGCGGTCAGCGCCCGGCGCAGCTCCTCGCCGCAGCGCTCCACCGCCAGCCGCAGGATCGCCCCCGCGCCGACCAGGCGCTCGAAGGACCCCAGCCCGTCGGCGACGTGCGGGGCCTCGGCGTCGATGGGCGTCACCAGGTCCAGGAACCCCAGCTCGCCGGAGGCCGAATGCGCGCCGCGGTAGGGCTTGCCGTCGATGACGATGCCGGAGCCGATGCGCTCGCCCCACTGCACGAACAGCAGGTTCTCGCTCGTCTCGCCGCGCCAGCGCTCGGCGACCACCGCCAGATTCACGTCATTGTCGATGTGGACGGGACAGCCCAGCCAGGCGCGCAGCTCGGCCAGCAGCGACGTGCCCGCCCAGCCGGGGATGCTCGGGGCGAGGACGACCTCGCCGCGCTCGCGGTCCACGACGCCGGGGGTGCCCACGCCGACCGCCCACAGCTCCTCCGGGACCACACCGGCGGCGCCGGCGGCCTCGATCAGCGCGGTCCGCAGCAGGTCCGCCAGCGAGCCGCCGTCGAGGCCGCGGGGGACGCTCACCCGGCGTTGCGCGCGGACCGTCCCGGCCAGGTCGGCGAGCATGACGAGGACCTTGTGCGGGCCGACGTCGATGCCGGCGACGTGGCCGCGCTCGGCGCGGAACCGCGCCCGCACCGCCGGTCGCCCGACGCGCGCGGCGGTGTCCTCGGTGAAGTCGACGATCGCGGCCTCGGCGAGCAGGTTCAGGGCCCGCGTCACCGCCGGTCGCGACAGTCCGGTGGCGCCCATCAGGTCGGCGACGCGGCCGGTGCCGCCGGGTGCCTCTCGCAGCGCGCCGAGCACGGCGGCGGCGTTCATCCGCCGCAGCACGTGCGGGCCGGTCGCCGCGAACCCGGTCATGCCGCTCCCTTCGGCGCGCCGCGTGGCGCGGAGTCGAAGATACCGCCACCGTTCGGGCGGTTGGCCGAACCGCGGGCCCGGGGACGATCATCGTGGGAGGGTCGAGGCCATGAACGGTGAGTTCCGGCGGCTCAGTCGGCGCGAGATCCACGACGTGCTCTACCACGATCCGCAGGCACGGGCCGACCCGCGCACCGCCCGGGCCGAGGCGCTCTACGCCGAGGCGGCCGCGGGGATGCTCGCCGAGCTCGCCGAGGCCGGATTCCCCGTCGGCAGCGCCGGGGAGCTGTACCGGGAGCGGATGGCCTACGCCCCGGCGGTGCCGATCCTGATCGCCTGGCTGCCCAGGGCGGGCTACCTGCCGCTGGCCGAGGACATCGTCCGTGCCCTCATGGTGCGCTTCGCGCGGATCCCGGCGACGCCGCCGCTGCTGGCGTGGTTCCGCGATCCGCCGCCGGTCTCGGACCCGACGCGGCCGCCGGACTCGCCGAGCGCGCCGCGTGAGCACCTGCGGTGGGTGATCGGACTCGCCCTCGGCGGCCACGCCACCCCGGCGATCGCCGACGAGCTGATCGCGCTGGCCTTGGAGCGTGAGTACGGGGTGGCGCGGACCGAGATCGTCGCGAGCCTGCCGAAGACGAAGGATCCGCGGGTGCCGGACGTGCTCCTCGGGCTGCTGGACGATCCGGCGGTCGGCGCCTACGCCGTTCGGGCGCTCGCCCGGTTGCGGCATGAGGCGGCGAAGCCGGTGATCGAGGCACTGGTGGACAGTCCGGACGTGAACCTGCGCGCGGCGGCGCGTAAGGCGCTCAAACGCCTCGGGGACTGATTCACCATGCCCTCGGCGCCACCACGTCCACCCCCGGACCCGGCTCGCCGCCGTCCAGCACCCGCAGCCGTCCCGCCACGTGCTCGCCGAGCGGCCCGGTCCCGGCCAGCGAGCGGGCCCGTTCCAGCAGGACGCGCGCGCGGCCCGGCTCGGCGTCGGCGAGGTCGCTCAAGGCGGCGGCGAGGTCGGGCCCGGTGAGCAGGCCGGCGGCCCGCTCCAGTGCGGCGGCGCGTTCATCCAGAGGGGACGCGGCGGCGAGGGCGCGCCAGGCGAGGCCGGTGAAGCGGGGGACGCCCCAGCGGTGGGCGAGGTCGAGCTCGGCGAGGGCGAGGGGGCGTGCGCGCTCGTGTTCCCCGGCCTTGACCAGTTCCAGGGCGGCGGCGCCGCGCCAGGCCTGGGCGCCGGGGTTGTCGAATCCCCAGCGGGCCAGGCGGTGGCCGGAGTCGAGGAAGGTCTCGGCGGCCTCGCCCGGGTCGCCTTGGTGTGACAGGAGCATGGCGCGGGCGTAGAGGACGGAGGTCCAGTCCCAGGCGTCGGGGCTGGCGTGGCCGGTGACGCCGTCCAGCCAGGCGGCGGCCTCGTCGAGGCGGCCGAGGGCGATGAGGGCGCGGGCGTAGATCGCGACGAGCCCGGCGGGGCGGCGGGCGCTGTGAGCGGGCGGGACTCCGGCGACGAGTCCGGCTTCGGCGAGGGCGGTTTCGGGTTCGCCGAGGCGGAGGGCGGCCTCGGCGCGGAGCATGACGCGCAGCAGGTCGAGGGCGGCGTCGTCCTCGCCGGGCTGTGCGGTGAGGCGGCGCAGGAGGGGCAGGTCGTCGGCCCACAGGGCGATTCCGGCGCGCAGGGCGGTCGGGGCGCGCTCGGAGAGGCGGGCGGTGGCCTCGGCGGCGGAGTAGCGCACGCGGGCGACGTCGTCCCAGATGAGCACGGCCTCGGCGGCGGGGTCCTCAAGAGCGGGGTCCTCGTCGGTGGAGTCGGTGCGCAGCTCGCGCACCAGGTCCTCCCAGGTGCCGGGGGTGATGGACGCGATGAGCCACCCGGAGGCGCGGATGCCGCGCCCGGCGCGTGGCCCGGCCTTGCGGGCGACGCGGTCCATGAGGTCCATCGCGGCGGCCGGCTCGCCCTGGACGGCCATCGCCCAGGCGAGGGGGACCACGGCGGACGGCGTCTCGCCGCGCGCGAGTTGCACGTCGAGGGCCTCGCGCAGGTGGGCGCGTCCGGCGCGGGGGTTGACCTGGAGCTCGGCCTGCCCGAGGCGCAGCAGGACGCGGGCGGTGCGGTCGATGCGGGCGGCGGTGGTCAGGTAGGCCACGGTGGCCGGTCCGTCGGAGGCGGCGACGGCCTCGGTGGCGGCGTCGAGGAGGACGGGCGTCCATTGCGTCCACTGTGGCCCGGACAGGTCGAGGAGGTGGTCGGCGATCTGGCGGGCGGTGCGCTGCCGGTCGCGGGCGTCGGTGGCGGCGGCGACCAGGACGCGGGTGGTCTCGGCGGGGGTGCAGGCGTCGCGCAGGGCGGTGACCAGGACGGGGTGGCGCAGGCGCGGCGGGTCGGCCGAGGCGAGCAGCCCCAGGCCGAGCAGGTGGACGGCCAGGCGCCGTGCCTCGCTGGCCGGGCGGGCGGTGACGGCGGCCATCGTCGCGATCGCCGGGTCGTGGGGGTCCAGGACGGCCAGGGCGCGCGCGAAGGGGCCGAGCTCGGCGCCGAGCAGGCGCGCCAGGGCGCGGGTGAGGTGGTCGGGGACGAGCTGTGGTGGGACCGCCCGCGCGCCCGGCGCGGTGGCCAGATCGGCGATGAGCGCGGTGACCAGCACGGGCAGTCCGCCGGTGACGTCGTGGACGGAGGCGGCCAGCTCCATCGGGGCGGGGGTGTCGAGGCGGTCGGTGACGAGGTCGGCGATCGCGGACGGGGTCAGCGCGCCGAGCGGCAGCACGGCGAGCGCCTCGGCCTCCAGGGCGCCGCACCACTCGGCGGTGGCGTCGTCGGGTGCGGGGTCGGAGGCGGCGAGGATGAGGACGACGGGCCGCTCGCGCAGGCGGCGGGCGAGGATGAGCAGGGCGTCGCGGGAGGCCCGGTCGGCCTCGGCGGCGTCGTCGGCGATCAGCACGGCGGGCCGGGTGAGCGCGTCGAGGGCGCGGGCGGCCAGGCCGGGGCCGTCCATGGTGGAGGGATCGCCGGGCAGGCCGAGGGTGGTGGCGAGTCCGTCGGCGAGCCGCAGGCGCCGGGCGCCGGGGTTGCGGGCGGCGATCTCGCGCAGCAGGTGGGATTTGCCGCTGCCGGGGCCGCCGGAGACGACGATGATCCCGCCGCCGGTGGAGGCGCGCTCGATGATGGCGGTGACGCGGCGCAGCTCGGCGGCGCGTCCGGCGATGCCGGTCGTCGGTGCGGCCGGGCGTGGCGGGGCCGGGGGAGTGGTGCCGGGCAGGGGGTCTCCGGCGAGGACGAGTGTGTGGAGGGCGCGCAGCTCGGGGCCGGGCTCGACGGCGAGGCGGTCGACGAGGGTCCGGCGGGTGCGGGTGTAGATCTCCAGGGCCTCCCAGCGGCGGCCACCGGCGTAGAGGGCGCGCATGAGCAGTGCGGGCGGGCGTTCCCGCAGCGGGTCGGCGGCGGTCAGCTCGCGCAGGGCGTCGACGGCCTGGAGGGCGCGTCCGGCGTTGACCATGGCCTCCAGCCCGTCCTCGGTGACGGCCTGGCGGCGGCCGGTCAGCTCGGTGCGCTGCCGCTCGGCGTAGGGACCGGGGACGCCGGCGAGGGGCTCGCCGGGGAACAGCGCGAGGGCCTCGGTGTAGGCGGCGTCGGCCTCGCTCCAGCGGCGGCGGGCGCGGGCGCGTTCGGCCTCGGCGACCAGGCGCTCGAAGCGGCCCAGGTCGAGGTCGTCGTCGGCGAGGCGCAGCTGGTAGCCGCCGTGTCCGAACAGGAGGACCTCGGGTGGCGTGCCGGGTGCGCGCGGTGGTTCGAGGACGCTCCGCAGCGCCGAGACGTGGGTTTGGACGACCTTGGCGGCGCGGGCGGGCCCGTCGCCGTCGTAGAGGGCGTCGATGAGGGCGGCCACCGGTACCCAGCGGCGGCGGCGCAGGGCCAGCGCGCACAGCACGGCCCGGCGCTGGGGTGGGCCCAGGTCGACAGGCCGGCCGCCGCGCGTGGCGGTGACGCCGTCCAGCAGCGTCAAGCGCACGGTCACCCGGATCCCCCTGTTCGTCGCGGGCGGCGCCCGTCGTGTTCCGGCCCGCCGGAGCCCGGCCGACCTGCGAGTTTACTGCGCTTTGCGCGGGCGTTGCAGCGGGCGATCAGGCTTCGGGCTCGTGGTCACGCGACCACCGCAGGAACCAGAGAAACGAGAACCGCAGATGTACGAGAAGGCCGATACCGGCCGCCGCCGGGGCCCGCGCCGGACGATCCTGGCGCTGCTGACCGCCGCGCTGCTGGCGGTCGTGGCGATGGTGGGCACTACCGCGAGCGCGGGCGGGAACCGCGACAAGCCCGCCGTCCTGCTGGTGCACGGCGCCTTCGCCGACGCCTCCAGCTGGACGGGCGTGGCCGAGCGCCTCAGGCGCGACGGGTACCCGGTGACCATCGCCGCCGTCCCCTTGCGGGGCCTGGCCTACGACACCGCCTACATCAAGGGCGTGATCAAGGAGATGCCCGCGAAGACGATCGTCGTCGGCCACTCCTACGGTGGCGCGGTCATCACCAACGCCGCCGCCGGTGAGCCCAATGTCGCCGCCCTCGTCTACGTCGCGGCCTTCGCGCCCGACAAGGATGAGACGGTCGGTGGCCTGGACAAGAAGTACGGCGGTCCGGCCACCAAGATCACGATCCCGCACCAGTACCCGCTGCCCGCCGGTACCGCTCCCGGCACCGACTACGGCGTGGAGCTGACCATCAAGAGCGAGGAGTTCCGCCGCAACTTCGCCCAGGACGTCGACGCGTCCGAGGCGGCGATCATGGCGGCCGGGCAGCGGCCGATCTCGGTGGCGGCCTTCGGTGAGCCCAGTGGCACGCCCGCCTGGCGTGAGGTGCCCGGCTGGTACCTCGTCGCCGCCGACGACCGGATGATCCCCGCCCCGGGGCAGCGTGAGATGGCGCGGCGCATGAACGCCACCGTCGTCGAGCGCTCCGGCAGCCACGCGATCAGCGTCTCGCGGCCCGGCGTCGTCGCCGCGGTCATCGAGGACGCCGCCCGCCACATCCGCCACTAGTCACACTGGCGCGAGGGGGCTTCGGCCCCCTCGCGCCCAGAAGGGAACAGACATGACCCGTCCGACGATCGTCCTCGTGCACGGCGCCTTCGCCGACGCCTCCAGCTGGGACCCGGTGACCCGGATCCTCCAGCGGCGCGGTTTCTCCGTCATCGCCGCCGCCAACCCGCTGCGCGGCCTCACCCACGACGCCGGCCACGTCCGCGCGGTGCTGGCCGCCGTGCCCGGTCCCGTGGTCCTCGCCGGCCACTCCTACGGCGGCGCGGTGATCACCAACGCCGCCACCGACGCCGTCACCGCGCTGGTCTACGTCGCGGCCTTCGCGCCCGACGAGGGCGAGACGGCCGGTGACCTCGACGCCCGCTTCGAGGGCCCCGCCACCCGCATCACCGTCGGGCGCCCGCTGCCCGGCCCGGAGTCCGACGGCCCGCCCAACATCGAGCTCACCGTCGATCCGGCGGTCTTCGGCGAGATGTTCGCCCCCGATGTGGACGCCGAGATCGCCGCGGCGCTCGCGGCGGCGCAGCGGCCGATCGCGCTGCGGGCGCTGCTGGAGCCCTCGGGCCCGCCGGCCTGGCGCACCCGGGCGTCGCACTACGTGCTGGCGACCGGGGACCGGATGATCCCCGCCGCCGGGCAGCGCGTGATGGCCGAGCGCGCCGGGGCGACGGTGACCGAGGTCCACACCGGGCACGCGGCGATGCTGGGTGACCCGGAGACGATCGCCGACGTCATCGTCGCGGCGGCGGGCTGACGCCTACAGGTTGTCCAGATCCAGCCTCGCCAGCTCCGTCCGCGAGGAGATCCCCAGCTTCGGGAACGCCTTGTACAGGTGCTGGCCGATGGTCCGCGGGCTCAGCAGCAGGTGGGCGGCGATGTCGCGGTTGGTCGCGCCGGTCGCGGCCAGCCGCACCACCTGGAGTTCCTGTGCGGTGAGGGCGATGCCGGGGGCGGTGTTGCGGCTGGCGACGGTGGCCTCGCCGGAGGCGCGCAGCTCGGCGGCGGCGCGTTCGGCCCAGGCGCGGGCGCCGAGGCTCTCGAAGCCCTCGTGGGCCTGGCGCAGGTGGGGGCGGGCCTCGGCCTTGCGGCGGCGGCGTCGCAGCCATTCGCCGTAGGAGAGGCGGGTGCGGGCCAGCTCGTAGGGCTGGGGGGAGAGCTTGTGGAGGTCGAGGGCGCGGGTGAAGTGGTCCTCGGTGTCGTCGACGAGGCCGCGGCAGCGGGCGATGAGGGCCTGCGCCCAGGTCTCGCCGGACAGGGTGGTCCAGCGTTCGGCGAGGGCGAGGGAGTCCTCGACGAGCTCGGGGGCGCCGAGGCGGACGGCGGCCTCGACCTCGTCGGCCACGACGCGGGTGCGGAAGTGGGAGGAGCCGTCGGGGCGGGCCTGGAGGCGGTCGAGGGCGGCCTGGTCGCGGCCGTGGGTGAGGTCGAGCATGGCCAGTCCCCAGGTGGCCAGGACGCCGATGGCGGGGACGTTGTGGCGGGCGGAGAACTCGATGACCTCTTCGGCGAGGGCGCGGCCGTTCTGCTCGTCGCCGTCGACGGCGGTGAGCCAGGCGAGCTGGCTGCGCAGGGCGGCGGCGGGGTGGTGCTGGCCGGTGTCGACGGCGATCTGGAGGCCCTCGGTGGCGTTGGCGCGGGCGTCGCGGTGGCGTCCGGTGACGGCCTGGGTGTAGGCGAGGGTGTTGAGGGCGAAGGGGAGTTGCCGGATGCGGCCCTCGGCGCGGCAGCGGGCGGCGAGGGAGGCCGAGAGGTCCACGGCGCGGCCGAGGCGTCCGGTGACGAAGGAGAGGTGGACGGCCATGGACTCGCCGGGGCCGTCATTGGGGGACAGGCCGGCGAGGAAGTCGCTGACCAGCGGGTATCCGCTCTCCAGTTCGCCGCGGTAGACCAGGCCGAGGCCGCGGGTGAGGCGGACCATGCCGTCGTCGGCGGGCAGGTCGAGGCCGTCGAGGAGGGTGGAGGCCTCGGCGGCCAGGCCGGGGTCGCCGGAGGTCCAGATGCTGTGGGCGGCGGCCATGAGCATGCGGGCGGCCGAGCGGGGGTCGGCCTCGGCGATGGCGGTGGCGCCGTCGACGAGGAGGCGCGCGGCGCGGCGGGGTGAGCCCTCCTCGAAGGCGACCGAGGCGCGGAACTCGTCGAGGCGGGCCAGGGTCATCGGGTCGGTGGCCAGCTGGGACGCCCGCTCGCTCATCGAGGCCGCGCGGGCGGGCTGTCCGGCCTCCTTGGCGGCCATGGCGCCGGCGGCGAAGCGGCGGGCCATGTCGCCCTGGTCGGCGCTCAGCTGCGCCGAGCGCTCGTAGGCGGTGGCCATGGAGGCGAAGCCGAGGCGGGCCCCGGCGCGTTCGGCCGATTCCTCCAGGGCTCCGGCGATCTCCTCGTCGGGGCCGGTGGCGGCCAGGCCGAGGTGCCAGGCGCGGCGGTCGCCGCTGACGGCTCCGGCGAGTGCCTTGTGGATGGCGCGGCGCTGGGAGGAGGTGACGCCCTGGTAGGCGGCCGAGCGCAGGAGGGGGTGGCGGAAGCGGACGTCGCCGCCGGTGACGTCGACGAGTCCGGCGAGCTCGGCGGGCTCCAGGGCGTCGGGGTGGACGCCGAGGGCTCCGGCGGCGGCGAGGGCGACGCCGACGGAGCCGGTGTCTTCTGCGGCGATGACCGCGAGCATTTTGCGGGTGGGCTCCTCAAGGCGGTTGATCTGCCCGGCGAAGGCGTCCAGGAGCCGCTGGGTGAGGGGGAGGGGGCCGCTGAGTTCGAGGCGTCCGGCGCGGGCGGCCTTGGACAGCTCGATGAGGGCGAGGGGGTTTCCGGCGGACTCGGTGAGGACCTGGTCGCGCAGGTGCGGGGGGAGTCCGTCGCCGAGGAGGCGGACGGCGTCGGCTCCGGCGAGGCCGTCCAGGCGCAGTTCGGGCAGGCCGGTGGTGGGGAAGGCGTCGGGCTCGTCGCGGGCGGCGATGAGGACGGCGACGCCCTCGGAGCGCAGTCGGCGGGCGGCGAACAGGACGGCGGCGGCCGAGGCCTCGTCGAGCCACTGGGCGTCGTCGATGATGGCCAGCAGGGGTCCCTGTTCGGCCAGTTCCGACAGGAGGCTGAGGGTGGCCAGGCCGACCAGGAAGCGGTCGATGCGGCCCATGGGGGCCAGGCCGAAGGCGCCGCGCAGGGCCGCGGCCTGCGGCTCGGGGAGCGCGTCGAGGCGGTCGAGGGCGGGGTGGAGCAGCAGGTGCAGGGCGGCGAAGGGCAGCTCGACCTCGGTTTCGACGCCGGCGCCGCGCAGGACGGTGGCACCGGCCGCGGCCGTCTCGGCGTGGTCGAGGAGGGCGGACTTGCCCATGCCGGGCTCGCCCCTGATGACCAGGACGCCGCCGGCGCCGGTGGCCGCGTCGGCCAGGAGCGCCTCGACGGCCCGGACCTCCTCTTCGCGCCCCTGCAACATGTGTGTCCCTCTCGTTACGGACGGTCATCTCGCTTACCTAGGTCAAAAACATGAGTCACCTTACTCATTACTCACGCCTTGATCGGCTTTAGCGTTCTCCTCAGTTGATCTCGGCACAGGAGTTACGAACATGACCGCACTGAACGGCAAGACCGCCCTGGTCACCGGTGCCTCGCGGGGCATCGGCCGGGCGATCGCGCTGCGACTGGCCGCCGAGGGCGCGCTCGTCGCGGTGCACTACGCGGTCGGCGAGGCGGCGGCGGGCAAGACGGTCGCCGGCATCGAGGCGGCGGGAGGCCGGGCCTTCACCGTCCGCGCCGAGTTCGGCGTCCCCGGTGACATCGACGCCCTCTTTACCGGGCTGCGGTCCGGTCTGGACGGACGGCCGCTCGACGTCCTCGTCAACAACGCCGCCGTCGGGTCGGCCGGATCGCTCGCCGAGACCACCGTCGAGGCCTTCGACCGGCTCGTCGCGGTCAACCTCAAGGCGCCGTTCTTCATCATCCAGCGGGCGCTGCCGATGATGGCCGACGGCGGGCGCGTCATCAACATCGCCTCGGCGGCCACCCGGGTCGCCGGGCCCGAGCTGGCCTTCGTGATGTCCAAGGGCGCGATCGCCGCGCTCAGCCGCAGCCTCGCCCACGAGGTCGGCGCCCGGGGGATCACGGTCAACGCCGTGGCGCCGGGACCGACGGTGACCGAGTCGAGCGGCTGGATGACGTCCACGCCGTCCGTGGAGGCCCGTCTCGGCGCGGCCAACGCGCTGGCCAGGGTCGGCACACCCGACGACATCGCCGCGGCGGTCGCGTTCCTGGCCTCCGATGACGCCCGCTGGGTCACCGGCGAGCTGCTGGAGGCCACCGGCGGGCACTTCCTCGGGCCGCGGATCTTAAGCCTTTTCTCTCCACCCCCACCAATGAAGGAGTACACGACATGTCCCTCAACCTGAGCGACCAGGACAAGACCACCCTGCGCGTCGCCGCCTATGGCGCCGTCTCGCTGCTGTCGGCCGCGGCGGCCGCAGGCGGCTCTCCCCACCGCATCGCCACCGACGGCTCGCTGGCGCTGTACGCGGCGACCGGCCCGGTCGGGCACGTGCTCGCCGAGAAGTCGGGTTCGGTGAAGCTGTCGACGAAGTCGGTGGCGGCCCTCGCCGACCAGGTGCTGCCCGCCCTGGCCGAGTCGATGGCGCTGCTGGGTGGGCAGGACACCGCCGAGGCGGCCAACTTCCGCGACACCGTGCTGCTGGCGCTGGAGGCGGCGATCGGCAAGGACGAGCCGGGCCCGGCCGTCCGTGAGATGAACCGCAAGATCACCGAGGCGCTGGCCGCCTGACGCGCTGAGGCCGGGGGACGTCCCCAGGTCCCCCGGCCCCGCTCGGCCGCCGCACACCCTCCCGCTTCAAGCCCCCTCACCCCATACCCCCTCACGGGTGCCTTCGCCGTGCCCGCAAACCGTCAAAGAGGTCGCATCCCATGCAAGACCGCAATCCACGCCGCTGGCTCATCCTGATCGTGCTGTGCCTGGCGACCCTCGTCCTGGTCATCGACAACATGGCGCTGACGGTGGCGATCCCGCCGCTGACGGCCGACCTGGGCGCCAGCGCCCAGGACATCCAGTGGATCATCGACTCCTACATCCTCGTCTTCGCCGGTCTGCTGCTGACCGCCGGAAGCCTGTCCGACCGTTACGGCAGGCGGAAGGTGATGATCATCGGGCTCGTGCTCTTCGGCGCGGCCTCGCTGTTCGCCGCCTACTCGGCCAGCCCGGTCCAGCTGATCGCGGCCCGCGCCCTGATGGGCATCGGTGGCGCGCTGATCATGCCGTCCACTCTCTCCATCCTGATCACCGTCTTCGACGAGGACGAGCGCCGCAAGGCGATGTCGGCCTGGGGCGCGGTGGCCATGCTCGGCCTGGTCGGCGGCCCGATCCTGGGCGGCACGCTCATCGCCGCCTTCGAGTGGGGCACCGTCTTCCTGATCAACGTGCCCGTCGCCGCGATCGCCATCGTCGCCGCGCTGATCCTGATGCCGGAGTCCAAGGGCCCGCAGCGCAAGCCCGACCCGCTGGGCGCGGTCCTGTCGGTGATCGGCATGACGGCCCTGGTGTGGACGATCATCGAGCTCCCGCACGGGATCAACTGGGCCTCGCTGGCCGTCACCGTCGTCGGTATCGCCGCCTTCATCGTCTGGGAGCTGCGCACCGAGCACCCGATGGTGCCGCTCAAGCTGTTCGGCAACCGTGCCTTCAGCGGCGGCAGCGTCTCGCTGACCCTCGTCCAGATCGGCAGCGGCGGCCTGATGCTGGTGCTGACCCAGTACCTGCAGTTCGTGCTCGGCTACACCCCCACCGAGGCCGGACTGGTCTTCATCCCGCTGGCCATCGCCTCGCTGATCTTCAACGGCATCGGCGCCGGTCTGGGCGCCAAGCTCGGCAACCGCGCGATGATCGTCGCCGGTCTGCTGCTGTGCGCCGGGGCGTTCGTGCTGATGTCGACGCTGGACCCCAGTGACGGCTTCCTGCTCACCGGTGGCGCGCTGGCCCTCATCGGCGCCGGTTCCGGCCTGGCGATGCCCGCCGCGATCGGCTCGCTGATGGGCGCCATCCCGCAGGAGCAGGCCGGTGTCGGCTCGGCGCTGAACGACACCATCCAGCAGGCCGGAGCCGCCCTCGGCGTCGCCGTCCTGGGCTCCATCCTGGCCAGCGGCTACACCGACGAGATGGCCTCGGCCCCGGAGGCGGCGCGCCGCTCCATCGCCGACGCCCTCGCCCTGGGCGACAGCGGCCTGGCCGCCACCGCCCGGGAGGCCTTCACCGGCTCGATGTCGACGACGTTCATCATCGCCGCCGCCGGTGTGGTGGCCGCCGCGATCCTGTCCCTGATCGTCCTGCCCCGCCAGGCGAAGAAGGACACCCCGGCCGCCGGTGAGGGCGCGGCCGCCGAGGCCGCGCCGGAGCTGGCCGTCGCGCAGCACTGACGCACTGCCGCTACACGGAGCGCCGACTCTCGGGGGTCGGCGCTCCTCCGCGTCAAGCGCACACCGTCTCTTGTGGACGTCGCGATCATCGTCGTCGTGCCGTCGGTGTGAAGGGTGATCCCGGCGGCCGACGCGTTGGCGTCGGCGGATCGTTCACGCGAGTGTCCATGCCCACTTGCGGCCACTGATCACGTCCTCATCGGCCAGGTCGTTTCCGCAGCTCAAGCATTACATAACGAGTGTTTTGCCAGCTCAGTTGATCATTGTTTCCCGCCTTGCGCCGTCCTAGCCTTCCGCATTGGCAAATCGATCGTTATGGAATGGACGGACCTCTCACATGGCCATGAGAAGAAGGCTTCTCGCCACATCCCTCGCCGCCCTGGCGGCGGTGGGCATCCTGGCGGCCCAGCGCGCACCCGCGCAGGCCGCCGATCCGGTGGCACCGGTGGAAGCACCGCAATCGTTCGAGCAGCCGATCACGGCACGGCCCGGCGACGCGCCACCGGTGGTCACCACCGACAAGACCTGCAAGCCCGCCGACGGATCCAAGCGAATCGCGATGTGCCTGAGCACCGGCGGCGACGCCCCGGCCGCGGCGCGGGCGTTCACCAGCGCCGACCCTGAGCCGTACCCGTCCACCGTCCCGGTGCACACGAAGATGCCGTGGTGCGACACGCGGATCACCACCGGCTACAACCGTTACGAGGCCTGCCTGAAGTACCAGATGCTGCTCGTGGAGGTGTTCGCGCTGCCGTCCATGCAGCTGGTGGGCACCGCCGAGTTCGCCTTCGAGCAGCGGATCCGCACCCACCAGCTCGATTCCGGCATCGTCGTCACGGCGCGGTTCGTGCCCGTCCGCGTCGACGCCTCGATCGAGCGGGTCACCCTCAACTACACCGCGAACTGCGTGGGCGCCTGCACAAAGGAGCGGCCCCTGCAATGGGGCTCGATGTCGTGGACGGCGGGTGATCTCCACGTCGCCGAGGTCTCCAACGGGTGGTACTGGAGCCGCACGGGCCAGGACGGAGCCCAGGACACCCTGGACCTGACGCAGTCCATCAGCTCCACCTCCCCGCGCGGGCTCGGTGTGTCCACCGCGGCCAACTACGCCGACTCGGAGACGACCGTGCGCTGCGACCGGCAGTACGCCAACACCGAGGGCTGCGTGCTCTACAAGCAGCGGCCGACGTTCACCGTGGACAAGGCCGCCCACCCGGCCGCCTACTACTTCATCGGCTGGACGCAGGACAAGATGGGCGGCATGGGCAGGCCGCGTGGTGCCGACGGCAAGGAGCATCCGATGCACCGGGAGGCCGATAAGACCGCCGCCGAGGCGAACCGGCGCAAGATCTGCCCCTCGGGATGGGTGAAGAACGAGGACACCATCGCCGCCACGCTCGCCGCCGATCCCGGCGACCAGGCCGAGTGCGACGAGTTCCCCTTCGCGGCGAGCAAGGAGAGCGGCACCGACATCTTCGGCAACAAGACACCCGACGGAGACGGCTGCGACCAGTTCTACGCCTACGCCGCGATCCGGTTCCCCGGCAAGTGGAGTTTCGGTCTCGACTGGCGCATGGGCTACCCGCAGCCGCGTCCGACCGGGAAGTACGCGCCATGCGGCCGGGCCAGCATGCCCGGCAATCAGAACGGCGGCGTGGGCAATGACCTGAAGACCTTCCACGGCAGGCAGCGGGTCCTCGACAATGATCCCTACTTTGTGGACAGTGGCGGCTTCCCGTTCCGGCTTCCCTCCGCTGCACTGCAGAGCGGTGAGCTGCGCGCCGAGCAGCCCGGCACCGGATACTCGATGTGCCTCTCACCTCTGGACGGCCCCGTCAGCCCGGGCATCGGGATGAACCTGTGGGGCTGCGCCGGGCAGGCGACCCAGCAGTGGGACGTCCGGCGGGTGACCTCCGGCGTCTACGAGATCAAGAACCGGGCCGAAGGGCTGTGCCTGACCGCCGGGGCCGACGGGTCGGCGATGGGCCTGGCGGCCTGCGCCGGAACCGCCGACCAGCTGTGGGCCACCACCTTCAACCACATGAGCCGGTACTCCTATAGCCAGTTCGAGGTCCGCAACACCTCCACCGGCAAGTGCCTGGGCACCTCCGATGGAGCCGTGGGGATCGGTGCGCGCGTGGTCCAGCGCGACTGCGCCGACACACCCGACCAGAACTGGTTCTGACGGGATGACGGAGAGGGCCGGGATCACTCCCGGCCCTCCCTCATACCGCCCGCGCCCGCAACCAGGTCCGGTCGCGGTCGAGGTAGGCGTCCACCGCCAGGCCCGCCTCGGCCAGGCACTCCTCCAGCTCCACCTCCGACAGCAGCCGCTCCTGGAAGGAGTGCGTCCACACCTTCTCGCCGATGCGGTACTCCAGGGTCGCCGCGACCACGCCCGGCTCGGGATGGTCGACGGCCAGGGTGGAGATGCGCACGCCGTAACGCTCCGATGTGGACACCGCGAAGTAGCTCGGCAGGTGCCGCTGGATCAGCACGCACCCGCCCGGGGCGACGTGCGCGCGGCAGGTGGCCAGCATCGCCGCGCGCAGGTCCTCGCGGTAGGTGTTGACCAGGAACGACGCCAGCAGCACCACGTCGAAGGTGCGGCCCAGGCGCAGGACGGCGATGTCGCCCAGGTGCGTCTCGGCGTCGCGGACGTGCGCCAGCATCTCGGGTGACTCGTCCACGGCGGTCACCGGATGCCCCAGGGCGACCAGGTCGCGGGTCAGCCGCCCCGCCCCCGAACCGAGCTCCAATATGGACGCGCCCGCCGGGACGGCCGCGTGCACGATCTCGGGCTCCCCCGTCGAGGGCAGGGCGGTGTAGACGGCCACGGCGCAGCCGTCCGGGGTGATGGGCCCCGGACCGCTGCCCCGGCGCCGCAGCGGGGCGCTCACGCCGGAACCGCCTCGATGAGGCCCTCGCGCAAGAGCCCGGCGATACCGCTGCGGCAGTCCCGGATCGCCGGCTCGCGGGGACCGCCCACGGCCTCGGCGTAATCGGCTTCGATGGCGGCCGGATCGCGGCCGTCGCAGAGCGCGTAGACCGTCCAGGACGCCAGGTTCAGCCAGTGCAGGCGGCCGGTGGCCGCCGGGGCGACCACGAGGCGGCCCTGGCCGGGCACCGGGACGGCGTCGGCGGGCTCGCTGGCGCGCAGCCTTACCGGACCGGGCCCGGCGGCCTCCACAGTGGACACCTGCGCGGCCGGGATCGGTGCGGTCCAGCCCGCCCGGATCCCCGGCGCCAGCTCCTCCAGCACGTCCACCAGCCAGCTGGCGAACCGCAGCCCGTACGCGCTCAGCTTCTCCGGTACCACCCGCTCCAACTGCTCGCCGAGGTAGGACGCCCGCTCCAGCGGGGTGGCGTGGGTGCGGGCGCTGCCCGGTGTCGGCGGGGTCATCGCCGCGCCCTTGAGCGGTGGCCCGAACTCGGCCAGGACCTCCGGTGGCGCCTGGGCGGCGGCCCGCTCGAACAGTGTCATGTGGACGTAGACGTGCAGGGCGAACAGCACCCGCATCACCGACCACTCCATGCGCCGCCACGGGATCGGGATCGCCGGAGTCGTGGCGGCCGGGCCGATCGCGGTGAGCTCGCCGCAGCGCAGGATCTCGAAGAGCTGGAGGTGCAGGGCCTCGTGCAGGATCATGCCCGCCGCGTCCCAGGGATTGGCGACCAGCTCGGGGGCGACGAAGATGGTGCCGGGCAGGCCGTCGCCGCCGGACAGGGACAGGATCGTGCCGTCCTCGTCGCCGTCGCGGGCCAGCCCGATCATGCCGACGTGGCGCAGGACGCCCGGCCCGACCTCGGGGAGCAGAGTCGCGAGCAGCCGGGCCCCGCGCTCGATTCCCTCCAGTGTCTCGGGTGTGGGCGCCACCGGTGCCTCGGCCGACGGGTTGGGGAACACCGAGCGCAGGCCCTCCCACATGCGCAGTGACAGCGGCTCCTCGGGCCGCTCGTCGAGGCGGGTCCACACCCAGGCCGAGCCGACCGAGGGCCAGGCGAGGCGGGCGGGCTCGGCCAGTGCCGAGGACAGGCCGCCGCCGGGGGTGGCGGGCAGCAGACCGTCCAGCATGGACGCGGCGGGCGCGCCGTCGCGCATGACGGTCACGTCGACCTCGAAGGCGTTGCGCAGGGCCGGATCGCGCAGGAGCGCGCGCAGGGACGCGGTGTCGGCGAGGCTCCAGCGTCCGGCCCGCTCGGCGAGGGCGGGATGGCGGCGGGCCAGGGCGGCCAGGCCGACGCGCAGCCGGGCGAGGGCGCGTTCCTCGATGGCGGCGGAGTCGCCGAACTCGGTGTGCTCGCCGAGCAGGCGCCCGGCGTGGGCCACGATGTCGGATGCCACGGATTCACCTCCGGTCGGGTGGGGCGGGTACGCCGCCGTCAACGGCGTACCCGGGGGTGTCAGGCGCGCGGCCCGCTGTTGGAGGGGGCCCAGCCGCGCTCGGCGGGGGACTCGCCGGCGACGGCCGGGGACGCCAGGCGCGTCTCCTTGGCGAGCAGTTCGCGGGGGACGGCGATCTTCGTGGTCGGCATGGCAATACCTCCTGCGATCGTGTGACGGCTCGCGTGGGGGCGAGCCGGGGCCGACGTTAGGAGCCGCTGTCACTTCGCCGTCATTCGAGGGTCATGGCAGGTGGCCGAGGTCGCGCAGGGCGGCGCGGATCTCCCCGGCGCCGGTGAGGCCGAGTTCGTCCACGATGGACAGGGCGGCGGCGTAGCGGCGGCGGGCCGAGGTGGTGTCGCCGAGGGCGAGGTGGGCCTGCGCGAGGTGGCGCAGGGCGATCGATTCGCCGTTGCGGTCGCCGACCTCGGTGAACAGCTCGATGGCGGTCCGGAGGTGTTCGGCCGCCTTGGCGGGCTCGCCGAGGCCGAGGTGGGCGAAGCCGAGGCTGTCGTGGGCTCCGGCCTGGCCGTGCCGGGAGCCCAGTTCGGTGTGCAGGGCGAGGGCGCGTCCACAGTGGTCGATGGCGGGGCGGTACTCGCCGAGGTGGGCCTGTGCTCAGCCGATGGCGTTGAGGGCGACGGCCTCGCCGCGGCGGTGTCCGGTGGCGCGGAAGAGTTCCAGGGCGCAGCGGCCGTGCTCGATCTCCTGGGCGTACATGCCGCGTCCGTCGAAGTGGACGGCGAGGCTCTGGTGGGTGTGGGCGAGTTCGGTGGGGTCGTCGAGGCCGGCGGCCAGGCGTGTGGCGGCCTCCAGGTGGTCGCGTGCGGCGGTGTGCTCGGCGCGCATGGACAGTACGCGGGCCAGGCCGCGGTGGGCGCTGATCTGGGCGAGGGTGAGCCCGGAGCATTCGGCGGCCTTGAGGGCGATGGTCAGGACCTCGGCCCAGTCGTCCCAGTGGCCCTGCCAGTCGAGGTAGTTGCGCAGGGCCCAGGCGAGGCGGACGGTGTGGGCGTCCAGGCCGTGCTCGAAGCCGAGGCGGACCATGGCCAGCAGGCTGGAGTGCTCGGTGGTGAACCAGGTGAGGGCGGTGATGAGGTCGCCGAGTTCGGCGAGGCGGACGCCTTCGGCGGCGGGGGAGGGCTCGATGCCCCGGCGTTGCGGCTGGAGGAGGCGCATGGCGGCGTAGGCGGTGTGGACGTAGTGGTCGAGGAGCCGCTCGATGGCCTGTAGCCGCTCGGGTTCGGGGTCGTGGGCGGTGGTGAGCTCGTGGGCGTGGGCGCGGATGAGGTCGTGGCGGGTGTAGCGCCCGGGGGTGGTCTCGGTGACCAGGTGGGCGGCGGTGAGTTCGGTCAGGGCGCGCTCGGCGTCGCGGGGTGGTGTGCCGGTGAGGCTGGCGGCGGCCGGGACGGTGATCTCGGCGCCGGGGTGCAGGCCCAGGAGCCGGTACATGCGTGCGGCCGGTGCGGTGAGGGCGCGGTAGGACCAGTGGAAGACGGCGCGGAGGCTGGTCTCCTCGTCGCCGTGGTCGAGGGCGTCGAGGCCGCCGGAGACGATGGCGGCCAGTGGTATGCCGGGGCTGAGGGCGGCGCGGGCGGCCAGGATGGCCAGGGCGAGCGGGAGTCCGGCGCCGCGTGCGATGAGCGCGGCCGGCGCGGGTTCGTCCTGTGTGGACGGTGTGCGGCGCAGTCGCGGGCGCAGCAGGGCGCGAGCCTCGGTGTCGGTGAGCAGTCCCAGTGGGACGGGTACGGCCGAGGCGGCGACGAGTCCGGCGAGGTTGTCGCGGCTGGTGACCACGGTCAGGCAGCCGCCTCCGCCGGGCAGCAGCGGCCTGGCCTGGGCGGCGTCGCGGGCGTTGTCGAGGACGACCAGGACGCGGCGGGCGGCCAGCAGGCTGCGGTAGAGCCCGGCCATGGTGTCCACATCGGACGGGATGCGCTCGCGTGGCACGCCGAGTGCGTCCAGGAAACCCGAGAGCGCCTCTTTCGGGGTGACGGTTCTGTCGCCGGGGGCGAAGCCGCGCAGGTTGACGTAGAGCTGCCCGTCGGGGAAGTGGCGGGCGGTGTGGTGTGCCCAGTGCAGGGCGAGGGAGGTCTTGCCGACCCCGGCCATGCCGCTGATGGCCACGGTGGACGGTCCGTGCCCGGCGAGGCGGTCGGCGGCCAGGGTGTCCAGCAGTCGCAGGGCCTGCTCGCGCCCGGCGAAGCCGTCGACGTCCGGTGGCAGCTGGCGGGGTACGTCCGTCACCGCCGTGGTGGGGGCCTCTCCGGTGAGGAGCCCGGCGTAGACGGCGCGAAGTTCGGCGCCGGGCTCGCTGCCGAGTTCCTCGGCCAGGCGCGAGCGGATGCCCTCGTACTCCTCCAGGGCCTCGGCCTGCCGTCCGAGGTGCCGCAGCGCCAGCAGCAGGCGTGTCCACAGTGTCTCCCGTAACGGGTGGCGCGAGGTCAGCTCGCGCAGCTCGGCCACGTGGTCGCCGGCGCGCCCGATCGGCAGGTCGAGGTCCACGCGGCGCTCGACGGCGGCCAGCCGCCGCTCGGTGAGCTCGGCGCCGAGGGCCTCGGGCACCCGTACGCCCTCGAAGGGCTCGCCGCGCCACAGTCCCAGGGCCTCGGTCAGCAGTGCCCGCTCGGTGCCGGGGTCCGCGGCCTGGGCCGCGCGGTCGAGGAGGCGGGTGAAGCGCAGGGCGTCGACGGCGTCGGGCGGCAGTGTGAGGGTGAAGCCCTCGGGTGTGGTGGCGATGCGGTCGTGGCCGAGGACGCGGCGCAGGCGCCCGATGTAGGTCTGGAGGCTGCCCTTGGGGCTGGCGGGCGGGTGGTCGTCCCAGACGGCCTCGGCCAGCCGCCACACCGGAACCGGCCGCCCGGCCGTGGCGGCCAGCACGGCCAGGACGGTGCGCAGCCGCCCGGTGGTCAGCGGCGTCTCGCGTCCCCCGACGTGCAGTGCGAAGGGCCCCAGTAGCGCCACCGTCGGCCCGGTCCCCGCGTCCCAGCTCATCGCGCCTCCCTCGGCACCACGCTACCGTCGTGCACTGTGGACGGTCACGGGAGATGATCATGGGGATGCGGGCGTATGTGCGCTGGGATGTGCGCGGGCCGGGGCGATGTCGTACCCGGCCTGTGGGGCTGGGGTGGTACACGTCTCAAGCGGCTCGAAGAAGCCACTCGATGACGGCATACGTGATCTCGTTCGATGACGGAACCATGATCATCGCCCCGGGGACCTCCGACGGCCCGCCGCTGCCCGCAGGACGCCGGCGGGTCCGGCCCCGGCTGAGGTTCAGCCCAGCCGGGCGGCGAGTCCCGGCAGTGCGGCCCGCTCGATCGCCTCCCGTGCGGCGGCGACCGCGCCGGGCTCCCCACCGCGCAGCAGGGCGATCTCGGTGAGCGCCACCGCGGCCAGTGGCGGCACCGAGCGCAGGCCCGCGACGGCGGCCGCGGCCCGGTCGGCGTCCCCGGCCACGAGGGCATCGCCGAAGGTCAGCCAGTGCCGGAAGTGCGGAATCGTCACCCGCTCGGCCAGCTCATGCGCGGGCGCGATGACCTCGGCGGCTTCTCCGGCCCGGCCGAGCTGGACGAGCGTGACGGCCAGGTCCACGCGCACGGCCAGCTCCCCGACCGGCTCGTCGATGCCGCCCACCAGGTCCAGGCACTCGGTGAGCGCGGCACGGGCGCGCTCACGGTGGCCGTTGTCGCGCAGCCGGACGCCGAAGCGGCGCAACCCCATCGCCAGCCTGCGCGGAGCACCGCCCTCGCGCAGGTGCGCCACACCGCGCTCGAAGTACACGTCCGCCTCATCGTCGGCGCCACGCGCGGCGGCCAGCTCGCCGAGCATGGTCAGTTTGCTGCCCGCCGACGTGGCGTCCCCGGCGGCCACGAACAGCGCGTGCGCCTCCCGCAGGTGGTCCTCGGCCTCGGCGCGTTCGCCCCGGTCGCGGTGGGCCTCGGCGAGCACGGACAGCAGCTCGGCCAGCAGCCACGGGTCGCCGTGGGCGCGGGCGGCGGACAGGGCGCGCTCGCCGAGGTCTTCGAGCCCGGCGATGGTGTTGTCGCGCATGGAGCTCTCGAACAGGCGGATCAGGCCGAGCTGGGCGATGCCCTCGGGGACGCCGGAACGCTCGGCCGCCGCGTGGCCGAGCGCGGCGACCTCGCTCAGCTCGGTGAGGTCGGCGTTGAAGCGCAGGAAGGTCTCGAAGGTCCAGGCCAGCCGCCAGCAGCGCTCGTCGCGGCCACTGGCGGCGGCCTCGCGCAGCAGCCCGAGGATCTCCTGGGACTCCACGGCGAACCAGCGCTGCGGGCTCTCCCGGTGGACGCTCAGCCCGGCCGGGACGGTGACGCCCGAGGCCCGCCGGGCGGTGTACGCATTGGACTCGATGGCCGCGTCGGCCTCCGTGCACAGCGCCAGCCACGCCTCGCCCACCCGGTCCAGGACGCCCGGCCCGGCCAGGGGACGCGCGAAGGCGCGCACCAGGTCGTGCAGCCGGAAACGCGGCTGCCCCAGCTCGTCGGCGCCCGCCGGTTCCACGAAGGAACTGGCCACCAGTGAGCCCAGGACCCGCGCGCCCGCACGCGGGGAGACACCGAGGACGACGCCCGCCGGCCACGCCGGGAACTCGCCCCACGTGGTGGCGGCGAGCCCGGCGAGCAGCGCGCGCTCGGAGCGTCCGAGCGTGGCGTAGCCGGAGGCCAGGGCCGCGCCGACGCTGCGTTCGTCGCCGACGAGGTGGCCCAGCCGGTCCTCGGCCTCGCGCAGGGCGGCGGCGATCTCGTGGAGGGGACGCCGGTGCAGGCCGTGCCCGGCGGCGATCCGCAGCGCCAGCGGGAGCCGGTCGCAGAACCCGATGATCTCGGCGGCGGCAGCCGCTTCCGCTTCGATGCGGGCGGGGCCGAGGACGGCACGCAGCAGCGCCACGGCGTCCTCGGATGGCAGGGGATCCAGGGCCAGGCGCAGCGCGCCGTCCAGGTCGGCCAGCAGCCGCCGTGAGGTCACGATCACCGGACAGCCCGGCGGCGGCAGGAGCGGCGCGAGCTGCCCGGCGCCGGCGGCGTTGTCCAGGACGATCGTGCGGGGAGCCGCCGACAGCAGTTCCCGGTACAGCGCGGCGGCCTCGTCCAGATCGTGCGGTATCCCGGCGCCCTCCATGGCCAGGCGGCGCAGGAAGTACCGCAGCGCGTGCAGCGGATCACGCGGGTCGGCGTGGCCGTGCAGGTCGATGTGCAGCTGGCCCGCCGGTGCCCGCGCGGCGACCCGGTGGGCCAGGACGAGTGCGGTGGCGCTCTTGCCGACGCCGGGCAGCCCGCTGAGGGCGACGATCGCCGCCCGGCCGGTGCCCAGGGCGTCGAGCAGGTGATTCTCGGCCTCGGCGAGCTCGCGCGTGCGGCCGGTGAAGTCGGCCAGGGGTGCGGGCAGGTGCCACAACGCCGACGGCGCGTCCGCCTCGCCGCGCAGGACGTCGCGGTGCGCCTGCTGAAGCCGCCGTCCCGGCTCGACGCCGAGATCGCCGGTGAGGGCGGCGTGGACGGTGCGGTAGGCGTCCAGGGCCTCGGCGCGGCGGCCCGAGGCGTGCAGGGCCAGCATCAGCAGCGCGTGCAGGTCCTCGCGGTAGGGCTCCTCGGCGGCCACCGGTCCCAGGACCTTGGCGACCTCGTCGGGCCGGGCCTGCTCCAGCCGCGCTCGCGCCCACCGCGCGTGGGCGTCCAGGCGCAGTTCGGTCAGGTGCCGCGCGTCGGCGTCCAGTGGCTCGCAACCGGCGAACTCGCGGTAGGGTGCGCCGTCCCATAGCGCGAGGGCGTCCTCGATGTTCCCGGCGTCGCCGGTCGCGGCCAGGCCGCGGAAGCTCTCCACGTCCACGGTGTCGCCGGGCTGGAGCGTGAAGCGGTAGCCGCCGGGGCCGTGGGCGATGCGCCCGGCGCCCAGGACCCGGCGCAGGCGGTGCGCGTACTCCTTGACGTTGCGGCGCGGCGCGCTGGGCAGGCCGTCGGGCCACAGCGCCTCGGCGAGCCGGTCGACGTCCACGGTGCGGCCCGGCAGGTGCAGCAGCAACGCCAGCGTCAAGCGCTGCTTGTGGGCGGCGCCGATGTAGACCGGTGCGCCGCCGTCGCTGACGCGCAGCTCCCCGAAAAGCCGAAACTCCATGCCCTCCCTCTCCGGACCGATCGTGATCATGGTGGCCCCGGCTGTCAAGATCTGGCCACCCATCGTGATTGCCTCGCGATTGACCGCGTCCCCCGAGCATTCGATGTGCTGGAAGACGGACGTGGCCCACGTCCGCCGACCGTCCATGCGGTCGCACGACGGGGGACCGCACGGCCGGACCGGACATGCCCATGTGCCGGGTTTGCCCCCCGGCGCCGAAAGACGGAGCGATCATGCAATCGATCAGACATAGGATCCTCGCGGGCGCCGCCCTGGCGCTCGCGATTTTCGCCGGACCCGCGGCGGTGCTCGCCGATCCCGCGCCCGCCCAGGCCGACATCATCACCGAGACCGCCGTTCAGACCGACGTCGAAGTCGGGTCGAGCTGGAACACCCAGTGGTTCACCTACAGCGGTGACGTCCTGCAGGACTGCAAGGGTTACACCTACCGCGAGACCTTCCGGATCGAGTGGGACGCCGACATCCGTCTCGACGGCGTCTACGTCCGCAAGGTCACGATCAAGATGTGGAACGAGTACAAGGGCACCCCGACCCTCGGCGTCGGCCGCTACCGCATCTGGGGGAGCGGCGATCCGTGGGTGGAGGAGAGCTACCGCTCCTTCGACACCGACAACGAGTGGGAGGAATGGTCGCCGCACAAGCCCAATGAGAACGGGATCAACCGGTTCTTCCCCTGGGCGAGCTCCGACATCGTCGCCTTCGGCTTCGGCATCACCGACCCGTGCGTGGAGGTCGACGGCGCCAACCGGATGATCAACCTCCAGTTCCAGCTCAAGCGGCACGTGACGATGAGCTCGATCCCGACCGGGACCATCGCCGACGTCAACCTCGACGGGAAGAACGACATCCTGACCCGCTTCGCCAACGGTGAGCTGTGGCTCTACCCCGGCAACGGATCGAACGGATTCGCCGCCTCCTACAAGGTCGGCCACGGCTTCAACGGCGCGAGCAGCATCAGCGTCGGCGACACCAACGGCGACGGGAAACCCGACCTCATCACCACTGCCGCCGACGGCGGCGATCTACGGATCTACAACCACAGCGGCAATCCCGGAAGCCCGTACGGCTCCAGCATCGTGGTCGGCTCCGACTGGGACACGATGACCGCGGTCAACGTCGGGGACGTCAACCTCGACGGGAAACTCGACCTCATCGGCCGCGACACCAACGGGAACCTGCGGGCCTACCCTGGAAACAACGCCAACCACTTCGGGGACGCCTACACCATCGGCACCTACTGGGGTGCGATGAAGGAGATCAACGTCGCCGACGTCGACCGGGACGGCCGTGCCGACCTGATCGGCATGACCCAGACCGGCGACGCGTACCTCTACTCCCACAACGGGAACAACGCCAACCCCTACACCGGTAACGGCCGCCTCATCGGCACCAGCTGGTCGGGCATGACCGCCGTCCTCTTCGGAGACTTCAACGGCGACGGCAGACCCGACATCGTCACCCGCGACGGCGGCGCGCTGATCCTCTACTCCCACACCGGAACCGGAACCCCCTACACCCGCGGCGCCCAGATCGGCCGCGGCTGGGCCAACATGACCGACATCGACTAGCGCCACCAGCACTCGACGAGCCCGGACCGTGCGCGTGGTCCGGGCTCGTCGAGTGCCGCGCACCGTTGGTGAGACGGGCCGAGCCGATAGGCGGTGAGCAGCGTCGGTCCCAGCGGGTACGAACGGGGCAGAGGCTCTTGCGGTTCTGGGCCGCGAGGCAGGTGTTCACACACAACGACGGTGTCGTGGACGACAAGTCACGCCAGGTCCAGTACCGCCTTGCCCTTGACACGCCGGTCCAGGAGGGCCGCGGCGGCCTCCTCGGCGCGCTCCCAGGGGCCGCGCCAGCCGATCTCGGGCGTCAGGCGGCCGGTGCGGACGAGGTCGAGCAGGTAGGCCAGGTCGTCGCCGAGGGGCGCGGTGATGTTGAAGTTCTCGATCCGGCCGCGCGCCGAGCGGGTCCCGGCCTCCTCGAAGTCGATGGTGGTGGTCTGGCGGGCGGCGCGGCCGACGGCCTGCACCACCCCGTCGGGCTCCAGGCGGTAGAACGCCTCGGCGAGCTGTGCGCCGCCGACGGTGTCCAGGACGCCGTAAACCGGCCGGTCGAGGGCTTCCGGGCCGGGCACGATCTCGTCGGCGCCGAGCCTGGCGGCCTTGGCGGGATCACCGACCGAGGCGATGACGTGGGCGCCGGCGAGTGCGGCCAGGCGGACGGCGTAGCGGCCGACGCCGCCGGAGGCGCCGGTGACCAGGACGCGGCGGCCGAGGATGGATCCCAGTCGTCGCACGGCCTGTAGCGCGGTCACCCCGGCGACGGGGAGGGCGGCGGCGACGCCGAGGTCGACGTCGTCGGGGACGATGGCCAGCTCGCCGGTGTCGACCGCGCGGCGCTGCGCCCAGGCGCCCGACCAGCCGAAGGTGACCACGCGGGCGCCCTCGGCGGGTCCGCTGCCGTCTGCGGCGGCGCGCAGGACGATCCCGGCGGCGTCCCAGCCGGACACGAAGTCAGGGCGGGGGGAGCGGTAGGCGACCTCGCCGAAGTTGAGGGAGACGGCCTTGACGGCGATCAGCGCCTGGTTGGGGCGCGGGGTGGGCTCGGCGGTCTCGCCGAGGCGCAGGCCCTGGGGGCCGTTGAGAAGTGCGCGCATGGTTCTCTTCCGAATCTCTCGCGGTTCCTTGTGGAGGGAACGATGCGGGAGAGGGCTGACGGAAACCTGTCGGCCCGCCCGGCAGGCCGATGGCCACGGCGTGGTCGCCGTGGCCATCGTGCTGTGCGCGGGATGTGACCGCTCGGTCGGCCTCAGGCCGCCTGGGCGGCCGACTTGCGGGAGCCGAGCAGCGCGCTCGCGGCGGCGAGCAGGCCGACGACGGCCACGGCGATCACGAAGTAGAGGCCCGGCCGGTACTGCGCGAGGCTCGTCGCGACGCCTCCGCTGATGAGGCCGGTGACGACCGCGAGGACGACGGCTCCGCCGATCTGGCCGGAGGTCTGGACGAGGCCGGAGGCCAGTCCCTGCTCGCTGTCGTCGATGCCCTCGGTGGCCTGGACCATGACCGCGGAGAAGCCGAGGGCGAATCCGATGCCGAGGAGCAGGAAGGAGGGGAGGTAGTCGATGAAGTAGGCCGGTTCGGCGTCGCCGCCGCGGACGATGAACCAGGCGTAGCCCAGGACGAAGGAGGCCATCGAGGCGATGATCATCGGCCGGGTGCCGAAGCGGTCGATGAGCTTGCCCGCCAGCGGTGACAGGAAGGCCACGATGATTCCGGCCGGGGCGAGCGCGAGGGCCATGTTCAGCGGCTCCCACTTGAGGGTGTTCTGCAGGTAGAGGGACACGATGGTCTGGAAGCTGATGTAGGAGCCGAAGATCGCCAGGGCGGCCAGGTTGGCGCGCACGATCGAGGCGGCCTTGAAGATTCCCAGGCGGACCAGGGGCTCGCGGACCTTCTTCTGGATGAGGAAGAACGCGGCCAGCAGTGCCACGGCGGCCACGGTCGTGGCGGTCACGAGGGGCGTGAAGCCGGTCTCGGGGACGGTGACGATGGTGTAGACCGCGGCGAGCATGCCGCCGGTGAGGGTGGCGGCTCCGGCGAAGTCGATGCGTCCGCGCTCGGTGTTCTCGGTCTTGGGGACGACGATGAACGCGGCGATGAGGACGACGGCGACGGCGGCGACCGGGGCGAAGAAGGTCAGGCGCCAGTCGATGCCGGTCAGGAAGCCGGAGACGATGAGGCCGGAGGCGTAACCGGTGGCGCCGAAGATGGTGAACAGCGACAGGGCCCGGTTGCGGTCGTGGCCTTCCTTGAAGGTCGTGGTGATGATCGACAGCGCGGCGGGTGCGGTGAAGGCCGCGGCCAGTCCCTTGACGATGCGGCTGGCGATCAGCAGGCCGCCGGAGTCGACCAGTCCGCCGACCAGTGAGGCGATGCCGAACACCGCTAGGGCCACCAGGAAGACCTTGCGCCTGCCGAGCAGGTCGGAGGCGCGGCCGCCGAGCAGCAGCAGGCCGCCGTAGCCGAGGATGTAGCCGTTCACGATCCACTGGAGGCTCTCGGTCTGCATGCCGAGTTCGGTTCCGATGGACGGCAGGGCCACGCCGACCATCGACACGTCGAGCGCGTCCAGGAACATCGCCAGTCCGGCGACGAACAGGATGGCCCACAGTTTGGTGCCCCACTTGTGGGAGGCGGCAGGGGTAGAGGGGTCGGTCGTGGGCTGGTGTCGCGTGTCAGTCAGGGTCACGTCCGGAAAACTACATGCCCTTGCATTGGATGTCAATGCATTAAACGCGGTGACATGTAATGCAGTCGCATGTTAATCTTCCGGTCATGGGAGAACCCACCGACGTAGAGGTGTGCGACCAGTGGTGCGCGACACTTCGAGCGGTCCACGTCACCTCTGCCGCGCTGGAGCACGCCCTGGAGGCCGAGCACGGCCTGGGCCTCAGTGAGTTCCAGGTCCTCCTCGTCCTCGCCGGCGTCGAGCCGGGACGGGCGAAGATGAGGCTGAAGGACCTGGAGGCCAAGATGTATTTGAGCCAGAGTGCGCTCTCCCGGACCGTCGCCCGCCTCCACGACGCGGGGCTCCTGACCAGGGCCGCCTGCGAGCTCGACCGGCGGGCCCTCTTCGTGGAACTGAGCGAGTCCGGGCGCAAGCGTTACGAGGACGCCCTGCCGACCCACATGAGGGTGCTGCGGGAGCAGGTCGCCGCGGTCTGAGCGCGGGCCGGCGACGCGATGACCGTCACCGGTGCGCCGGTGCCGGGCTCGCGGGAGTCCGCTCGGCGCGCCGCCGCATCCCGACCGCGCCCAGGGCGAGCACCAGCAGCACCGCCGCCGTGTTGTGGATGTACCGCGCCACGGGATCGACGTCGCCGATCGGGTCGCTGAAGAACCCGGCCGCCGCGCTCGTGGCCAGCCCGCCCGCCGCCATGGCCGCCTGATGGGCCATGGTCCAGCGCGACGAGCGCGCCATCCACGAGATCAGCACGGCGGCCAGCGCGAGCAGCAGCACGGCTCCGGTCGCGCCGAGCCACGTCTCGGGCATGAACTGGAAGGCACCGGCCAGCACGAAGGCGATCAGCCCGGCCGGGACCGGCGCCGGGACGCGCCGCTCACGCGCGGGCGCTCGCCGCGTCCCCCTCGTGAAGGCGAAGACGACCAGGGCGAGCGCGACAGCGGCCGCTCCGGTGATCTGTGCGGGTGTGGCGTGGTCGGTCTCGGTCTCCAGGTGGAAGCGCAGGACGACGAAGGCCGCGCCCAGGTACAGGACGGCGGCCAGCAGCAGTCCCGGCAGCTTCAGCCACGGCTCGCGGGAGCGTCCGGCGGCCTCGGTCAGCGCGATGGGCGCGCCGAAGCTCCACAGCGCGTGCCCGGTGGTGAAGGCGATCGCGGTGGTGGCGCTCAAGCCGAGTGGGGCGATGAAGGTGCCCTCGGTCAGCGCCGTCCAGTAGTCGATGCCCCGGTAGCTCTGGCTGAACATCGACTGGTCGATCACTCCTGCCTGCACGACACCGGCGGCCGCCGCCAGCGCGATGATCCCCGGCCAGCCGACCCCGTAGCGGCGCGCGAGCTCACGGATCAGCAGCGCCGGAGCCCCGTAGAGCGGCACGAAGATGACCAGGTTGCCCAGCAGCGTCGCCGGACTCCCGGTGCTGTCGTCATAGCCGGACAGGTACTCGGCGCACACCGGCGCGAGCACCAGCAGCATCGCGGCCAGACCCCAGCGGGCCCTCATCCCTCCGCCACCTTCGCGCCGAGCAGCATCACGGCCACCCCGAGGACCGCCACGCTGAGATTGGCGTAGAGCTCATGGCCGGTCACGAACCCCACGTGCGGGATCACGTAGCGGTTGAAGGCGTTGAGGAACCCGCCCATGATCGGCTGCGTCCACAGGTGATCGATGGCGCCGCTGACGCCCATCACGGCCAGCAGGAACCCGGCCGTCTCGACGATCTTCTTCATGCCGCCGACGCTAGGGACGCCACCCGGCCGCGCGGATCGGGCGAGAGCCTCGCGCCGGGGCGACCGAGGCATCGCGTTCGGGCGCCCGCGCGCGACGAGAGTATGGACTCCGGCGACTTAGGTATCGCACGGCCGGTGATGATCATCCGGGCCGGTAGGTTCGGGCGCATGAGGCGACGGCGGAACGCACGCGACTGGGCGGTGGACCTGACCGCCTTCGTGCTGGCCGCGCTCTTCGGGCTGTTTTTGGCCGGGACGCGCGTCGACGAGGGCGCGCTGCCCGACCCGTCGTGGCTGTTCACCCTCGACCAGATCGCCGGGGTCCTCGGCTGCGCGGCCCTGTGGCTGCGGCGGCGATGGCCCGTCGGGCTCGCGTTCGGCCTGATCGTGCTCTCGGCGTTCTCGGAGCTGGTCTCCGGCGCGCTGCTGGTCGCGCTGTTCACCGTGGCCGTCCACGAGCGGCTGCGCACCACCATCGCGGCCTTCGCCGCCGGTGTGGCCGCCGGTGGCGTCTACGCGTTCCTGCGCCCGGAGCCGCAGGCGGCGACCGGGATCATGCTCGGCGCCTCCCTCGCCCTCGCCGCGGTCGGGTGGGGGCTGTTCGTGCACCACCGGCGGCGGCTCCTGGAATCCCTGCGCGAGCGCGCCCGCCGCGCCGAGGAGGAGGCGGGGATGCGCGCCGAGCGCGCCCGCCGCGACACCCGCGACGCCATCGCCCGCGAGATCCACGACGTCCTCGGGCACCGGCTGTCGCTGCTGAGCCTGCACGCCGGTGCCCTGGAGTTCCGCCCGGACGCGCCCGCCGCCGACGTCTCGCGCGCGGCCGGGGTGATCCGGGAGAACGCCCACCTCGCCCTCCAGGACCTGCGCGAGGTCATCGGCGTGCTGCGCGCGCCCGTCGGTGAGCTGCCCACCCCCGGCATCGGTGACCTGGCGCGGCTGGCGGCCGAGACCGTCGACGCCGGGACGCCCGTCGACCTGCGCGTGGCCGCCGAGGGTCTCCCCGACACCACCGGGCGCACGGTCTACCGCGTGGTCCAGGAGGCGCTGACCAATGCCCGCAAGCACGCCCCCGGAGCGCCCGTCGAGGTCGTGGTCGATGGCGCGGTGGGGGAGGGGCTGGGCGTGGAGGTGTCCAATCCGCTCACCGGCGGTCCCGGCGGCGAGGGCGGCGGGGCGGGCCTGATCGGGCTGGCCGAGCGCGTCGCGCTCGCCGGGGGCGAGCTCACACACGGTGCCGAAGGCGGGCGGTGGCGGGTCGCGGCCCGGCTACCCTGGCCGTCATGACCACCGTGATCGACGTCCTCATCGTCGACGACGACCCGCTGGTGCGGGCGGGCCTGTCGATGATGCTCGGCGGGGCCGGTGACCTGCGGGTGGTCGGTGAGGCCGGGGACGGCGGTGAGGTCCCGGCGCTGGTGGCGTCGCTGTCGCCGCGGGTGGTGCTGATGGACGTGCGGATGCCCGGTGTGGACGGTCTGGCCGCCACCGAGGCGCTGCGGGCGCGGCCCGGGGCGCCGGAGGTGATCGTGCTGACCACCTTCGACGCCGACGAGCACGTGCTGCGGGCGCTGCGCGCCGGGGCGGCGGGGTTCCTGCTCAAGGACACCCCGCCGGCCGAGATCGTCGAGGCCGTGCGGCAGGTGGCCGGTGGGCGGCCGGTGCTGTCGCCGTCGGTGACGCGCCGCCTGATGGCCCGCGTCGCCGAAGAGGGCGGCGACGAGCGGCGGGCGGCGGCGATCCGGCGGCTGGCGGGCCTGAACGAGCGGGAGCGGGACGTGGCCGCGCAAGTCGGGCACGGCCGCTCCAACGCCGAGATCGGGCGGGCGCTGCACCTGAGCGTGCCCACGGTCAAGACGCACGTGTCGGCGGTCCTGGCCAAACTGGGCATGAACAACCGGGTGCAGATCGCCCTCCTCGTCCACGACGCGGGCCTGCTGGACGGCTAGAGCGCGTTGGCGCCCGGGTTGCGCGACCACGCGAGCACCCGCGCGGCCTGCTGGGAGAACTCGTCCCAGGTGACGCGGCTGGCGTAGATCTGGCGGATCTCGAAGGGGATCACCGGGCGGGCCATCTGGGCGCGGTCGATGCCGACCTCCTTCATGCCGCCGAACAGGATCTGCTGGGAGTACTCGTTGTTGCTGCCGAATCCGGCGCCGAGGAAGTCGCCGAGGCTGGCCTCGCCGTGCTCGTCGCTTTCGAGGACGTAGCCCTCGGGCAGGTCGAGGCCGTGCTGCTGCTCCAGCTTGGTGGCGATGGCGTTGAGGACGGCCTCCTTCTCATCGGCCAGGAACTGCTTGGCGGGGTCGGAGAGCAGCTCGTGCAGCTCGCAGAGCATCGCCCTGGGCAACGCGGCGATCTTGTTCTTGGGGACCTTGGTGCCGTAGGGCTGCTGGTTGTCGACGTTGTCGATCTTGTTCTGGTTGATGGGGCGCTCCTTGCGCACGTCCCGCAGCGCCAGGTTGAGGGTGCGGTCGACCCAGACGGCGGCGTGCATGTACAGCAGGGCGATGTGCCCGCGCAGCTCGGTGCCCGCTGCGGCGTTGTTGATGGTGGCCGCGTTGGCGTGGACGAGGGTGTCGGCGGCGGCGAGGGCGTTCGTCAGGTGGGTCTTGGCGCGGTTGCGGGCGGAGTCGTCGCGGATCACGGTGTGGATGCCGCCGAGCATCTGCCGCCACTGCGAGGGCGGGAAGCCGACGGAGTAGTGGACGAGGAGCCTGTTGTCGTCGACGCCGGGGCAGGGCCCGGCGATGGCGGTGCCTCCGTTCTTGACGAACTGGATCGCCATGTTCTCCGGCGCGTGGTTGGCCAGCAGGGCGTCGAGTCGGCCGGTGGCGCCGTAGAGCAGGTCGCGGGTGGAGCGCAGGGCGCGGATCCGGTCGTCGAGGGCGTTCTGGGCGGCCACGGCCGACACCGTGTACTGGTCGAAGTGCTCGGTGACGAACTCCAGGTTGGAGATCTGCTGCCCGCCGATGGTGACCTTGTCGCTGACCAGCCGGAACCAGGGGTGCTCCACCAGGCGGGTGTCGCCGGGGAGGTTGTCGGCGTTGGAGTCGGTGATCCTGCGGTGCATTTCGAGCTCGAAGCCCATGGCCATGAGGCCACCGCCTTTCGGGTACGGGTGGCTTCGACGTTATGGGGGATTCGCCGCGATCATCCAGGGACGAAGGGCATATATGGCCTGCCTGGGGGAGCAGGGCTCACTTCCCGAGCGGGCCCAGGCGCGTCCAGCGGCGCTCGTACTCGCCGATCCAGCGTCCGGGCGCGAAGCGGCCGACGGCGGTCTCCAGTGCGCGCCGGTCGCCGCCGGCGAGCAGGACGTAGCGCAGGCGCGGGCCCTGCGGCGGCTCGTCGACGTGCCATGCGGCGAGGTCGGGACGCTCGTGGCGCAGGTACACCTCCAGCGCGTAGTTCTCCTTGATGCGCAGGGAGTCGCTGAGGCGGGGCGCGCGCAGGTAGCCCACGCCGACGCCGCCGATCTCGTCCCAGAGGGTGACCTGGAGGCGTCCCTCGCGCAGCCACCACACGCCGGTGGCGTCGACGGCCACGCCGGGCAGCAGGTGGGCGCGGCGGGGCAGGGTCGCCGCGGCGTAGGCGCAGCCCAGGCACAGCAGCGCGCACCCGCAGGTCATGACGCCGCCGATGACCTTCTCGGCGGTCTGCTCGAAGTCGCCGGTGCGGAAGGCGTTGACCAGCAGCAGGGTGAGGACGGCGAAGAGCGCGACGCCGAGCAGCAGGCGCAGCGCGTGGCGGCGTCCGCCGTGCCGTGACCACACCGCCTCGGCGGCCGGGACCGGATGCATGCCGACACGGTAGCCGCCGTGGGTGAACGCCGGATTCTCTGCTGACAGCAGATCGCCTTGTCAGCGGCGGTGCGGGCGGCACATCGTTGGTCTGGCAAGCAATGTCGATTGAAGGAGAGGCCGATGCAGACCACCATCAGCGGCTCGCTGGACGACCAGCTGGCCGCGCGACTGCTCCAGCAGCGGATCATCGTGCTCGGCACCGAGGTCGACGACCAGGTCGCCAACCGTTTGTGCGCGCAGTTGCTGCTGTTGTCGGCGGAGGACCCCAAGGGCGACATCAGCCTGTACATCAACTCACCCGGCGGCTCGGTCAGCGCCGGGCTGGCCATCTACGACACGATGCGCCTGATCCCCAATGACGTCAGCACGCTGGTGATGGGCCTGGCGGCGAGCATGGGCCAGTTCCTGCTGTGCGCGGGGACGCCCGGCAAGCGCTACAGCCTCCCGCACTCGCAGGTGCTGATGCACCAGGGCTCGGCCGGTTTCGGTGGCACGGCCGCCGATGTGGAGATCTACGCCGGTCAGCTGGAGCGGATCGGGAACCTGATGAACCGGCTGACGGCCGAGCACACCGGTCAGACGGCGGAGACGATCGAGAAGGACGGGTTGCGGGACCGCTGGTTCAGCGCCGAGGAGGCCCGTGACTACGGGATGATCGACCACATCGTCGAGCGCGTCTCGGATGTGCGCCCGACCGTCGCGCAGCGCCGGGTGGGGGTGTGATCATGTCGCAGTACACGATTCCGACGGTCATCGAGAAGACCCCGAACGGTGAGCGGGCCTTCGACATCTACTCGCGGCTGCTCAAGGAGCGGATCATCTTCCTGGGCACCGAGATCGACGACGGTGTGGCCAATGTCGTGATGGCGCAGCTGCTGCACCTGGAGTCGGAGAACCCCGACATGGAGATCGGGCTCTACATCAACTCACCCGGTGGTTCCTTCAGCGCGCTGAACGCCATCTACGACACGATGCAGTTCATCCGGCCCAGCATCGCCACCTACTGCATGGGGCAGGCCAGCTCGGCGGCGGCGGTGCTGCTGGCGGCCGGTGCGCCCGGGCGGCGCCTGGTGCTGCCGCGCGCGAAGGTGATGCTGCATCAGCCGTCGAGTCAGGCCCGGGGCACGCTCCCGGACCTGGCGGTGCAGGCCAAGGAGGTCGCGCGGGTGCGGGCCGAGATGGACGAGATCCTCTCGCTGCACACCGGGCACCCGGTCGACAAGATCCGTGAGGACACCGACCGCAACAAGACCTTCACCGCCGCCGAGGCCGTCGCCTACGGGCTGGCCGACAGGGTGATCAGCAGCCGCAAGGCGGCCAAGGCACCGGCAACGGCGCGCTGATCAGGCCGCGAGGCAGTAGGCGTTCCCGGCCCCGTGCGTCCGCGCGCGGGCCGGGACGGCGTCCAGGTGGACGACCGGGACGCGGCGGGCGCGGTCGGCGATGAGCGTGGCGGCGACCTCGGTGAGCACCTCGGCCAGGTCGATGCGCAGGGCCTCGCAGATGGCGGCCAGGACCTCCGAGGAGGCCTCCTTGCGTCCGCGCTCCAGCTCCGAGAGGTACTGCATGGACACCCGGGCCATGCGGGCCACGTCGGCGAGGGTGCGTCCCTGCTGGAGGCGGTAGCGGCGCAGGACGCCGCCGATGAGGGTGCGCAGCAGCCGCGACCGTCGCACGTCGGTGGGCTCGACCGGATCCGCCATGTCATCGCTCCTCGGGTGTGGCGCGGCTGCTCTCGTCCAGCTATACCGGCGTCCACGGCGGGTTCGGAAACGTGTTCGCCGATGGCGTAAGGGGACGGGCGCTCGTGCGCCCGCCCCTTCGTGGTGTGCTCAGCCGCGCAGTCGGTGCTCGGCGGCCCAGTTGGAGATGGACGCGGCGATCTCGGCGGGGCGGTCCTCGGGGGTGTGGTGTCCGGCGACGAGGTCGTGGTGGTCGATCTGGAGGGCGGCCATGTTCTGCGCGCACCACTCGTACATGGCCGGGCTCATCATGGTGCTGTAGCTGGGCTCGAAGGTGATGAGCAGCTTGGGGACCTCCGGTGTGGTGGCCAGCCACTTGCCGTAGGCCTCGACGCGGGCGACGACGTCCGCCGGCTCACCGCCCAGGGGCATCGAGCGCGCCCACTGCAGGACCGGGCGGCGGCTGTCGGGGGTCGGGAACGGCGCGCGGTAGATCTCGGCGTCGGCGTCCGAGAGCGGCTCGGAGACGGTGCCGGACAGGTCCAGGAACAGGTTCTGCTCCAGCAGCATCGACTCCCCGACGCCGGGCGTCTTGATCGCGGCGAACAGCTCGGCCCCGGCGGGCGGGAACTCCTCCCAGGCCATCGGCTTGACGATGGTTTCGGTGAACGCGATCCCCTTGACCCGCCCCGGATGCCGCGCGGCCCAGTCGAAGGCGAGCGCGCCGCCCCAGTCGTGTCCTACCAGGACGACCTCGTCGAGGCCGAGGGCGTCGAACCAGGCGTCGAGGTAGCGGGACTGGTCGTCGAAGGTGTAGTCGATGCCGGGCTTGCCGGAGTCGCCCATGCCGATGAGGTCGGGGGCGAGGATGCGTCCGGGCCAGTCGAGGGCGGGGATGACGTCGCGCCACAGGTGGGAGGAGGTGGGGTTGCCGTGGAGGAGGACGAGCGGTGCGCCGGTGCCGGTTTCGCGGTGGTGGATGAAGGAGTCGAGGACGGGGGTGGTGGGCATGTCGTGTCCCTCGGGGCTGAGTTAGTTGACTGACTTAGTTCGAGGGGAACGTTAGTCCGAGGACGGGATCGCGGTCAATCGGGTGTGGGCCAGGTCACCGGTGGCGGCGGTGGGCGGTGTCGGGCCCGATCTCCTTGAGCAGCGCCAGGGCCTCGGCCGTCCCTGAGTCCGGGCGCGGGGTGAAGACGCGCATCCGCTGGTCCTCGGTGGGCGTCAACAGCGCCTCGACGTCGAAGTCCATCGCCCCGGCCTCGGGGTGGATCAGCCGGAGGCGGCCGCGCCGCCGCACGGCGACCTCGTGGCGCTCCCAGAGCGCGGTGAACTCCGCGCTGGCCGCGCGCAGCCGCGCCAGCAGGTCCGCCGCCGCCGGATCGCTCCCGCGCCGGGCGATCGCCGCGCGCAGGTCGGCGACCAGCTCGCGGCCCTGCGCCTCGTGCTCGGCGGGCGGGCAGGCCGCGCGGACGAACGGGTCGGTGAACCAGCGCCAGACCACGTTGCGGTCGAGTCCCTCACCGGTGCTGCACACGCAGCCCAGGACGGCCTCGGCGAGCGCGTTCTGGGCCAGCACGTCGCCCAGGTCGGTCAGGACCTGCGCGGGGATCCCGGTGAGTTCGTCGAGCACGTGCCGCAGTACCGGCCCGACGTGCTGCCCGGCGGGCTCGGCGGCGGGCGGACGGTGCCCGGCGAGCACGTAGAGGTGGCCGCGCTCGTCGGCGCTCAGGCGCAGGGCGCGCGCGAGGGCGTCCAGGATCTGCGCGGAGGGCTGTGGGCTGCGGGCCTGTTCCAGGCGCATCAGGTAGTCGGCGGACATGCCGGCGAGCACCGCGACCTCCTGGCGGCGCAGGCCGGGCGTGCGGCGGCGGGGGCCGCCGTCGAATCCGGCCTCGGCTGGGGTGAGCCGTTCGCGCGCGCGGCGCAGGAAGTCGGCGAGTTCGCGGCGGTCCACGGTCGGGTGCCCCCCTTGGTGCGGTAGGACGGTCGATCCTAGCCAGCGCGCTCCGATTTTCATCGCGGCCGGGAGGGCGCAGGGTGATCGGCATGAGCGCACACATGATCACCCGTTCGGTATCCGTCGCCGCCGCCACCGTCCCCTATCGCCTGTGCGGGAGCGGACCGGCGCTGGTCCTGGTGCACGGCACCGGGCGCGGCTCGGTCACCTGGGACGCCCTGCTGGAGCGGCTCACCGGCCGTCACACCGTCGTCCTGCCCGACCTCTCCGGCAGCGACCGGGCCGTCGACGACGGCTCACCGCTGACCATCGAGGGCCTGGCCGCGCAAGTCGCGGCGGTCATCGAGGACGCCGGGACGGGCCCGGCCGACGTCGTGGGCCACTCGCTGGGCGCGTCGGTGGCGCTGGCGCTGGCCGCGACGCGCCCGGACCTGGTCCGGCGGCTGATCCCGGTGGCGGGCTGGACCGGTGGCGAGGACGCCTATGTCGCCCACGTCATCGAGCAGTACCTGGCGCTGGCCGACCGGCCGGAGGCCTTCGCGCGGCACGCGATGCTCACCGGCTTCAGCCGCCGTCACATCGCCGCGATCGGACCGGCGGCGGCCGATGAGCTGGCCCGCGGCTTCACGCCGTCCCCGGGCCGGGTGCGGCAGCTGGAGCTGGTGCGGCGGCTGTCGATGGACGGCATGCTCGCGCGCGTCACCGCGCCGACGCTGGTGATCGGCTGCGCCGAGGACGCGCTGATCCCCGTGGCCAACTCCCGCCGCATCCACGCCGCGATCCCGGGTGGTGACTACGCCGAGCTGGACTCCGGGCATGTGGTGCGGGTGGAGCGCCCGGCGGAGCTGGTCGCGCTGATCGAGGAGTTCCTGGGCCGATGATCCGAACAGAGTGCCCGGAGCGGTTCGCCGCGCCGTTCTGGGAATCGAGGTGTGCGGGGGTCGCCGCCCTGGCGCAATGGGCGTGATGTAGCGGGAGTATGTGCTGGCCGGGGTGGCCGAGGATCTGGGGAGGGGGCATACCTTCGCGGCGGGGCAGTGGTTGACCGCGCTGACCCAGACGTACCCGGATGATCTCGATCTGCGCGCTCGCCGTGGCCGACGAGGGCCCGGTGGAGTGGGCGCCGGAGGAGCCGGCCGCCGGTGGCGTCCTGGGCCGGGTGCTCGGGCGGATCGGTTGCGTCCTGATCCTGCTGCTCCCGCTCACCGTGCTCGGTCTGGCGGCCTACGGGGCCTACGTGTTGCTGCGCCCGTCCTGATCCGGCTCGACGCGTTCTCGTACCGGCGATCCGAACAAGTGTTATATATGGACAGAACGCAATATGTCGGACGAGCCGCCGGAGGTCGCGATGTCGTTCTGGGACTACTTCTGGCTGCTGCTCATCTGGCTGCCGATGCTGCTGCTGTGGGGTTTCGCGCTCATCGACATCTTCCGCCGCGATGACCTCAAGGGCTGGATGAAGGCCCTGTGGGTGGTCGTGATCATCCTGCTGCCGTTCTTCGGGACGCTGATCTACCTGATCATGCGCCCGGCGGGCGCGACGCCGGCCGAGCGGCAGGCGATCGACGCCGGCAGCCGCGAGTTCGTCGCGCGCTATGCCCCGGACAACAGTGCCGAGCAGTTGCGGGTGCTGGCCGATCTGCACGACCGGGGCAAGCTCACCGATGAGGAGTTCGCGAGCGAGAAGACGCGGGTTCTCGGAAAGACCGGCTGACTACAGGAGTCCTCCCGCGGCGGTGATGGTCTGCCCGGTGATCCAGGCGGCGTCGGGGCCGAGCAGGAACGCGACGATCCCGGCGATGTCGTCGCCGGTGCCCAGGCGGGCGAAGGGCGTGTTGCGCGCGGTGCGGGCCAGCAGCTGCGGGGGCAGTGATCCCCGCAGCAGCTCGGTGTCCACGGCGCCGGGGGCCACGCAGTTGACGGTGATGCGGCGCGGGCCGAGTTCCTGGGCGGCGATGGCGGTGAACTGCTCCACGGCGGCCTTGCTGGCGGCGTAGACGGCGTTGCCGGGGGTGGGGCGGCCGGTGGCGATCGAGGACAGGTTGACCACGCGTCCGCCGTCGCGCAGGCGGGGCGCGGCGTGGTGGATGGCGAAGTAGGTGGCCTTGGCGTTGACGGCCATGACCCGGTCGTAGGAGGCCTCGTCGGCGTCGTCGAATCGCCCGTGTGGCAGCCAGATCCCGGCGTTGTTGACCAGCGCGTCGAGTCCGCCGAGGGCCTCGCCGGCCTGCGTGACCAGGTCCACGACGTCGCCGTGGACGGCCAGGTCGGCGCGGACGGGCAGTGCGCCGGTCGCTTCGGCGACGGCCTGGGCCTCGTCCTTGCTCTGGTGGTAGCCGAAGACGACCCGTGCGCCGTCGGCGGTGAGCCGCTCGGTGATCGCGCGGCCGATGCCGCGCGAGCCGCCCGTGACCAGCGCCGTCTTCCCCGTCAGTGGTTTCATGCATCCCTGCGTTCGGTGATGGGTCGATTGCTGTCAGTATTGTGGAGCCTGATCGGCGGATCGCGGGGAGGGGCTGTGTTGCGGGTGGGCGATGTCGGCATGAGCGGTGAGCGCGTCCGCGCCGTCCTGATCGCCGCGGCGATCAGGATCAAGCCCGAACTGGGATACGGCGGCATCAGCGGCGCCGAGCACATCACCGCCGACTGGGGACTCGACTCGGTGGATCGCATGGAGCTGCTCATCGCCGTCGAGGAGGCCTTCGGCATCGAGGACGAGGTCGATCCCCGCGTCTTCATGACCCCGGCCAGCGTCAACGACCTCACCGAGCAGATCATGGCCGCCGAGGCGGCGCTGCGGTGATCCCGACGGTCCATCCGCCCGGCGCGATCGTCCTGAGTGGACGAACCATGGCCGCCCACTTCTTCCGCGCCGGTGACGAGCGCCTGTCCCACGCCGGGGGCTGGGACCTGGTCTTCGGCGACCGTTTCGGGCGCGGTGTGCTCAATCTGGACGGTCCCCGCCACCGCGACTACCGCAAGGCGCTGCTGCCGCTGCTGACCAGGCGCGCGGCGTCCGGATACGAGCCCGTGGCCCGCGAGGTCCTCGACCGCGCGTTGACCGGCGTCGCCGCCGACGCGCCCGTCGACCTGCACGCCCTGGTCAAACCGATCGTCTTCGAGGTCTCGGCGACCCTGTTCGCCGGAATCACCGGCGAGGCGGCCATGGAACTCCTCGGCGCCTACACCGCCCTGCAGGACCCGGGTGACGCCCTCGGCACCGCCGACGGACGCCGCGTCGCGCGCCAGGTCGTCGGCGCCCGGCGGCGGCTGCGCGCCGCCCTGGGCGAGGCGGTCGCCGCTATGACCGATGTGGACGGACCGGTGCGGCGGCTGCGGGAACTGCCCGATCCGCCGGGTGACGAGGAGATCGCGCAGAACCTGGCGATCCTGATCCTGGCGGGCTTCGAGACCACCAGCTACGTCACCGCCCGGATGCTCTGGCTGCTCGCCCGCCATCCCGGCCACCAGGACGCGCTGCGCGCCGACGGCTCGGCCTTCGCCGCGGTCTTCGCCGAGACCACCCGCCTGCACCCGCCGCTGGCCTGGCTGCCGCGCACCGCCGCGACCGATCTGTCCATTGCGGACACCGCGATCCCCGCCGGGAGCGGCGTGTACTTCGACATCGCCGCCACCCACCGCGACCCGGAGGTCTTCGAGGCGCCGGACGAGTTCCGTCCCGAACGCCACGCCGCCCCACCGCAGGGGAAGTTCGCGCAGGTCCCCTTCAGCGCCGGACGGCGGGTCTGCGCCGGAATCCACGTCGGCACCATGGAGGCCGAGACGATCACGACGGGGATCCTGCGCCGCTTCCGGCTGACCGCCCCGCCCGGCGCCCACATCGGCGACGTATCGGCGAACGGCTCCACCGTCACCCCGGCAGCCCCGCTGCTGGCCCGATGCCACCCGCTGCCGTGACGGCGCTCGACCGCCCGACGCTGGCCGAGGTCCCGGCCGCGCTCGGTCCACACGCGACGCTCGCCTACCCCGGCACCGGCGACCTGCTCACCCCGAAAGAGCTGGACGCCGCCTCGGCCCGTCGCGCGCACGCCCTGCTGGCGGCGGGCGTGCGGCCCGGCGAGGTCGTCGGCCTGCTGCTGCCCACCGGCCCCGACGTGCTGCTCGGGCTCTTCGGGGTGGTCCGGGCCGGGGCCGCCGCCGCGATGCTCGCCCCGCACTCGGCCGACCCGGGCGTGGCCGCCGAGCGCCTGGCACCGGCGGTGCGCCGGGCGCGGATGCGCCATCTCATCGCCCACCCCGACTTCGCCGCCGTCGCGCACGCGCTGCTCGCCCACTGCCCGTCGCTGACCGTGCTGGAACCCGGACTGGAGACACCCGGAGCGGGTGCGCTGCCCACTGTCGACGCTGGCGACCTCGCCGTCGTCCAGTTCACCTCCGGCAGCACCGGGCACCCCAAAGGCGTGATGCTCTCCCACGCGGCGATCCTGGCCGGCCTGCGCGCCATTGCCACCACCGCCGCGTTCAGCGAGCGGGACGTGATGGTCAACTGGGCGCCGCACTTCCACGACCTCGGCCTCTTCGGCGTGCTGTCGGTGCTGCTCGCCGGAGGTGGCGTCCACATGCTCTCGCCCCTGGCGTTCATGCGCAGGCCGGCAGGGACGCTGCGGCTGCTCGCCGAGACCGGCGGGACCATCATGACCGGGCCCGACTTCGCCTACCGCAAGATCGCCGCCGCGCTCACGCCGTCCACACTGGATGGACTGGACCTGTCGCGCTGGCGGCTGGCCTTCAACGGCGCCGAACCGGTCCGCGCCGACACCGTCGACGGCTTCCAGAAGGGCCTCGCCCCGGCCGGAGTCGCCTCCTCGGTGATGTACCCGGTGTACGGGATGGCCGAGGCGACCCTGGCCGTCACGTTCCCCGCGCCGGGCACCGAGCCGCGCGTCGTCCACGTCGACCGCGCCCGCCTCGCCGACGATCACCTGGCCGTCGCCGTCGCGGAAGGACACGCCGACGCCAAGGCGCTCGTCGCCGTCGGGCGCCCGGTGACCGGCATGAACCTGCGCATCCTCGACGAGAACGGTGAAGAGTGCGCGCCCGGGCGTCTCGGTGAGATCCAGATCGCCGGGCCCGCCGTGACCTCCGGCTACCTGCACGACCCGGCCGCGACCGCCGCCGCCTTCGACGGGCCCTGGCTGCGCACCGGCGACCTCGGCGTCGAACTCGACGGCGACCTGTTCATCGCCGGGCGCCGCAAGGAGATGATCATCGTCCGCGGCCAGAACCACTTCCCGCAGGACGTCGAGGACCTCGTGCGCGAGGCGCCCGGCGTCCACCGCGGCCGCTGCGTCGCCTTCGCCGACCCCGCCACCGAGCACATCGTGGTCGTCGCCGAACTGCCCGCCGCCGCCGACCACGCCGCCGTCACCAGCGAGCTGCGGGCGCGCGTCGCCGACCGGCTCGGGCTGGCCGCCGTCCGCGTCCACGCCGTCAAGCCCGGCCGCCTGCCCACGACCACCAGCGGGAAATGGCAGCGCGACCTGGCCCGCACGCTTCTGGGGGAATGACGAAGGCGGCCACCCCGAGGGGTGACCGCCCTACGCGCGTGGCTCAGAGCTCGCCGAAGAGGTCGTTGCCGCGGGACTGCGGGTCGTTGCTGGAGAAGAACTCCTTGATGGCCTGCGTCAGCTCGGCCTCGTCGACGTAACCGGAACCGTCGAGGTCGAGGGTCCGCATCGCCGCGTCGTGGGCGTGCTGGGCCATGCCGAGTCCACGGTGGACGCCGGCCAGCTCCGCGCCGCTGATCCGCCCGTCGCCGTCGACGTCGCAGAAGTCCAGGATCGCCCGCGCCACCGGCGCCAGGTACTCCTGGTAGGCGGCGGCCGCGTTCGACTCCAGGCCGCGCACGTACTCCTCGCGGCTCACCGCCCCGTCGGAGTCGAGGTCCATGCTCTGCTGCATGCCCGACCACAGCGCCGCGTAGGCGTCGGTGAGCGCGCGGTGCTTCGGCGTGCCCGGCGCCTGCCCGAACTCCTGGGACAGGCGGGTGACGATCAGGTCGAAGTCGGCCTGGTCGATCTTGCCGTCGCCGTTGGTGTCGATGAGGTCGAAGTGCCGTCCGAGCTTGCGGTTCAGCAGGGTGCTGGTCACAAGGCTTCCTTCCCCCGTGAGATTCGGCCAATACGGATGTAATGGCCGAAAGTGACCTTACAGGGGATGGGTGCTCAGTTGGTGGTGGTCACTTCGGCAGGTCGCAGTCGAGTCCTTCGGCCTTGAGTACGCACTTGTGCGTGAAGGTCGTTCCGTCGCCCGGCTCGAAGGGCGGCAGCGCGTTCTCGGGTGCCTTCTCGGCCACGGCCAGCCCGTAGTCGGCGAAGGTGATCGTCACGGCGATCCCGGCGACGGCGTACTCCAGGGTCGCCGGGCGTCCCTGGCCGTCCAGGGTCAGTGTGTAGGGAACGGCGGCGAAGTCGGCGTCGACGCCGAAGAAGGGCTCGGAGACCGTCGTCTCGAACAGCCGGGCGGACTCCTCCAGCGAGACGTCGATCGTCGCGGTGGCGGCGGTCAGGTCCTCGGCCACCGACCACGGTGCCATGCGCGGCAGGAACGGCACGGACGACGCCATCCACATGTCCGTCATGCCCTGACTCCACTGCTTCTCGCCGATGGTCAGAATCGTGATCCGCTTGGCGTTCACCGGCCCCGCCGTCGCCCGCCACACCTTCGCGCCGGTGTCGAAGGCGCCGCTGACCCGCAGCAGCTCGCCCTCGGCGTCGCGGTAGACGGCCGTCATCCGCCCGGTGGTGGCCGCCAGCAGCCGCCCGGCCGCGGGCGCGTCGGCGACGGCCGGTGCCGACGACGACGTCGCGGGTCCGGGAGCGGCGCCCGTCTCGCACGCGGTCAGCGCGGTGAGCAGGGCGAGGACGAGCAGGGGCGTGCGGAAGCGCTTCATGTGCGGGCACCTTCGGGCGGGGTCTGGGCAGCACGATTATGCGGTGCCCGTCTCGTCACTCGCCGCCATGATCGCTGGGTGTGGGCTGTGCGACAGTCGGCCGCTCGTGGGGAAACCCGTCGCGGGCGGCCCGGGGATCCTGACAGACTCGATGATCACGGTGGTCGATACCGTCCGCCCTCACCACGCGAAGAGGACTCCTCTGATGGCGCATCTGCCCGACGTCACCCGGCAAAGCACGCTCGCTCATCGCACGCGCCGGGAGCCGCCGGCGGGTGAGCCGAGCCGCAACGCGCGGCTGCTGGAACGCGCCGGATACGTCGGCAAGCTGATGGCCGGCGTCTACTCCTACCTGCCGCTGGGCCTGCGGGTCCTGCGCAACGTCGAGGGGATCATCCGCGAGGAGATGAACTCCGTCGGCGGGCAGGAGGTCCTCATGCCCGCGCTGCACCCGCTGGCGAACTGGGAGACCACCGGGCGGCAGGACATGGACATCCTGTTCCGCACCAAGTCCGGCTCGGCCGACGCCGTCCTCGGCCCCACGCATGAGGAGGTCGTGACGCCGCTGCTGGCCACGCAGGTCGCCTCCTACAAGGACCTGCCCGCCTCGGTGTTCCAGATCCAGAACAAGTTCCGCAACGAGGCCCGGCCGAAGTCGGGGCTCCTGCGCGGCCGGGAGTTCGGGATGAAGGACATGTACTCCTTCCACCTGTCCGAGGCCGACCTGGAGGAGTACTACGAGCGCGTCGCCGAAGCCTACCGGTGCGTCTTCGAGCGCTGCGGCCTGGGCGCGGTCACGCACTACACGTACGCCTCGGGCGGTGCCTTCAGCGAGTTCTCCCACGAGTTCCAGGCCGTCACCCCCTACGGCGAGGACACCATCTACCTCGACCACGGCAAGGGCATCGCGCTGAACAAGGAGATCATCGACCGCTACCCGGCCGATGAGATCGCCGCGATGGAGCAGGTGACCGCGATCGAGGTCGGCAACATCTTCAAGCTCGGCACCCGCTTCGCCGACGCCTTCGGCTTCCGCCTGCCCGACGCCTCCGGTGTCCCGCAGAGCATCCACATGGGCTGCTACGGCATCGGCACCACCCGCCTGGTCGGCGCGATCGCCGAGATCCTGTCCACCGACGACGCCATGGTCTGGCCGGAGAACGTCGCGCCCTACCACTGCCACGTGGTCCCGATGGACGCCGGACGGCTCGAACTCGCCGAGTCGGCCGCTCAGGCGCTGGCGGCGGCCGGGCACAGCGTGCTGCTGGACGACCGTGCGGTGCGGGCCGGGGCGAAGCTGGCCGACGCCGACCTCATCGGCCTGCCGCACCGGGTCGTGATCGGTGCCCGCACCGCCGCCGAGGGCCTGGTGGAGTACACGAACCGGGTGAGCGGGCGGACGGTGAAGGTGCCGGTCGCCGAGCTGGCGGCGGCCACCGCCGCCTGACACCGGTCATGTCGTCCGGCCCCGCTTCGATGAGGAGCGGGGCCGGACGGCGTTCAGGCGGTCCGCAAGCCCGCGACGAGGATGCCGACGAGGCGCCTGGCGTCGTAGCGCGGGTCGTCCCCGGCGCCGATGCACAGGTTCCCCGCGCCGCGCATCAGCTCATAGGCGCCCACGCCGGAGCCGATCTCGCCCGCCGCGACCGCGGCCGCCAGCAGGTCGGCGCACACCGGCACCAGCCGTTCGACGAAGTAGGCGTGCAGGGCGGCGAACTGCGGGTCCTCGGAGCCGAGGGCTGCGGCCAGGCCGTGCTTGGTGACCAGGAAGTCGGCGAACAGCTCCATCCAGCGCGCCAGCGCGGTGTGCGGTGAGGACTCCGCGGCCAGCAGCGCCGGTCCGGCCTCGGCGCAGGCCTCGACCTGGTGCCGGTAGACGGCGATGACGAGGTCGGCGCGGGTGGGGTAGTGGCGGTAGATGGTGGCCGTGCCGACGACGGCCTCTCCCGCGATGTCGCGGATGGGGGCGTCGACGCCGGAGCGGACGAAGACCCGCGCGGCGGCGGCCAGGAGGTTCTCCGCGTTGCGCCGGGCGTCGGCCCGTTTCGGTCGCTCGGTCATGTCCCCCACCTCGCCGTTCGCTAAACGGGACAGCGTCCCGTATGTTTAATCGGGACACCGTCCCACTTTCATCCTACGGAGGACCCCGTGCAGTACCGCACCCTGGGCCGCACCGGCCTGCGCGTCAGCGCCCTTGCGCTCGGCGCGATGAACTTCGGCGCCATCGGCCGCACCACCCCCGAGCAGACCGCCGCCATCGTCCACACCGCACTCGACGCCGGCATCAACCTCATCGACACCGCCGACGTCTACGCCAAAGGCGAGTCGGAGACCCTCGTCGGCAAGGCCATCGCCGGCCGCCGCGACGAGGTCGTCCTGGCCACCAAGGCCGGGATGCCGATGAGCGACGACCCGAACCACCGCGGCGCCTCCCGCCGCTGGCTGACCACCGCCCTCGACGCCAGCCTCCGCCGCCTCGGCGTCGACCACGTCGACCTCTACCAGGTCCACCGCTGGGACCCCGAAACCGGCGACGAGGAGACCCTCTCGGCCCTCACCGACCTCCAGCGCGCGGGCAAGATCGGCCACTTCGGCACCTCCACCTACCCCGCCCACCGCATCGTCCAGGCCCAGTGGACCGCCCGCGAGCGCGGCCTCGGCCGCTTCGTCACCGAGCAGCCGAGCTACTCGATCCTCCAGCGCGGCGCCGAGACCCACGTGCTGCCGGTGACGCAGGAGTACGGCATGGGCGTCCTCGTCTGGAGTCCCCTTGCCTCGGGCTGGCTGTCGGGTGCGATCCGTGAAGGACGGGCAGTCGCCACGCACCGCTCGACCTTCATGCCCGGCCGCTTCGACACTGCGATCCCGGCCAACCGCGCCCGCATGGACGCCGTGGAGAAGCTCGCGCGCCTGGCCGAGGACGCCGGGCTCAGCCTCATCCAGCTAGCCCTCGGCTTCGCCACCGCCCACCCGGCCGTCACCGGCGCCATCATCGGCCCCCGCACGGCCGAGCACCTGGCGTCCCAGCTGGCGGCGGCCGAAACGGTGCTGAGCGGCGACGTCCTGGACGCCGTCGACGCGATCGTCGCCCCGGGCACCGATTTGGCGCCCGGGGAGAAGCACGACGCTCCGCCGTCGCTGCTGGAGGCGGCGCTGCGGCGGAGGTAGGCCGGGTCCCGCTCGGGTCTACCCGTTGGCGGCCTGGCGGATGACCTCGGCGACGGCCTCGGGCTGGGACACGTAGACGGCGTGGCTGCCGATGACGGAATGCGCGGACCACGGATATGCCCGCACGCCGGCGAACTGACGCGACGCATCGCTGCGACATGAACCGCGTCCGGTCTCTCAACCGGATGTGCCGTGGTGCCTGAGAACGTTTCGGGCGGTGCTCGCGGGCCCGCCTAGGATCGCGCCATGACCCTTCGTCTCCTCGGCGCCAACCCGTGCGTCACCCTCTACGACGATGGAGCCCCCACCGCCTACGCGTCGGTGTGGCGCGTCGACTGGTCGGAGCAGGGCGGGACCGGCCACGTGATCGTGCTCGGCCGGCCGGACGGCGTCCGCGTGCTGGGCGCCGACCGGGAACTCTCGCTGTGGGTGGCGAACTCCTTCAACCGTCACCTCAAGGGAACGGCGAAGCTCTTCGGGTGGACCGAGCCGGAGTACACCGCCGCGCCCGTCACGTGGAACCTCGACCTGTCCACGGGGCTGCGCGCGTCCGAACGCGGTCCCGCGGCGACGACGCCCTAGGCGAGGGCGGCCGTGCGCAGTAGCGCGGCCCGGGCCCGGCCGTCGTCCTGGCCGGGCTGGGTGTGAGCAGCCTGTCGATGTCGGCGCGGGCTACATCGCGGCCTTGAGGACGTCGATCTCGCAGCCGGGCGCGGCCGGGTCGAAGCCGTGCTCGGCGAGCCAGCGGGTGGCCAGCAGGCTGCGCGTGGACCACCAGGCGTGGATGACCTCGCGGTCGACGTCGGTGCCGTAGCCGGCGAGGAGGTCGTCGAGGCGCTCGGGGTGGCCGAGGGTGAGGATGGCCAGGTCGTGGTGGGCGTCGCCCTGTGCGCCCTCGGACCAGTCGAGGATGCCGGTGACCTCGTCGTTGTCGGTGAAGACGTGGGTGATCTGGAGGTCGCCGTGGACGAAGACGGGCTTCCAGGGGCGCAGGACGGCCTGGGCGATCTCGCGGTTGCGGGCGACGACGTCGGGGGATACGAGGCCGCTGGAGGCGAGCCAGGCGCATTCCTCGTCGATCTGGCGGGGGAGGTCGCTGACGTCGCGGCCGGGGCGTGGCGGCAGTGGTGCCTCGTGGAGGCGGCGGACGGCGGCGCCGGTGGCGGCCCATGCGGCCTTGGAGGCTGGTGAGGGCTCGCCGAGGCGTCCGAGAGCCTTGCCGGGGAGGGCGCCGATGGCCAGGACTTGTGGCTTGTGCCAGAGGACCGGGGCGGTGGGGACCGGGGCGAGGGCCATGGCCTCGACTTCGGCGTCGAGGCGGCCGGGGACCGCGTCGATCTTGAGGAACACGTCGCCGACCCGCAGTGTCGTGCGCTCCTTGTGGGCCACGACGACCTCGATCTCATCCACGCCGGTGATCCTCGCAGGCGACGGTGGTGGTGTCGCGTGGATTTCGTACCGCCGGGGTCTACAAGAGACCCCGGCGGGGCGGTGCGGGTCAGCAGTAGTTGCCGCAGAACTTCCACGGGGTGGTCCAGCCGCCGTCGGGGCAGGTGCCGCCGGAGTAGCGGCAGCGGGCGTAGGTCTTGCAGGTGGCCGCGTCGGTCCTGTACTGGACGGTGACGTTGCATCCGCCGACGCCGGTGCAGCCGACGCAGGCGGCGGCCTTGGCCGCGTCGGAGGGGATGAGGCGGGCCAGCAGGGCGTCGGCGGCGCGGTTGAGCAGGCGCATGTCGTCCTCCATGTATCGGGGTGAACGGTGATGATCGCACCTGTGCGGCGGGGATACCTTGAGCCAATCTTGCGCCGCCGGAGTGTGTGTCCGAAGGGGACCCACTACCGTGATCGGGCCGGATCGGACACCTCCGAAAGGGTCTTCATCGGGGCAATACCGGGTGGTTAAGGTGCCTCATGATCTACGGTCCATTGGGGACGCAGTCCCTGAAAATCTCGCGAACCGGCAGCTTCCGCGCGTGGACTTCCGTCATGTCGCGTGCCCTCGTCCTGGTCCTCGGTGTCGTGCTGGCGGCCGGTGGTTTCGCGGTGGTGCCCGCCGCCGCGCGGCCGTCCGGCCCGGCCGCCGCACCCGCCGCGCCGACGGTGTCCCCGGCGCCCATCTGCGGCAATGCGTCCATTTTGGACGGGCCCGCCACGCCTCCCGAGGGCGCGACGGTGGTCGCGGCGGAGAACAACAACAAGCTGTTCTTCGACTTCCGCATGCCGAACCGGACCTTCTGGTTCGCGCCCGGCGTCCACACCATGGCCGCCGACCCCTACGGGCAGATCGAGCCCGGCGCCGGGACGACCTTCATCGGCGCGCCGGGTGCGATCTTCGATGGCCAGGGCATCAACCGGGCGGCGTTCACGCAGCTCGCGCCCAATGTCACCATCGCGCACCTGACGATCACCGGGTTCGTCGCCCCGCAGGATCAGGGTGTGGTCAACAAGGACGCCGCGCGCGGCTGGACGATCCGCAACAACACCATCACCCAGAACTCCGGCGCGGGCCTGATGGCCGGGCGCGACAACGTCTACCGCGACAACTGCGTCAAGGACAACGGGCAGTACGGCATCAACGTCTGCTGCGGCGGGCACTCCGAGGCCGATGACATCGCCGGGCTCGTGCTCGACCGCAACGAGATCGTCGGCAACAACACCGACGACTGGGAGACCACGAACCCCGGCTGCGGCTGCAGCGGCGGCGTGAAGTTCTGGATCAACCGCAACGTCACCGTCACCAACAACTGGGTGCACGGCAACCGCGGTGTCGGGCTCTGGCTCGACAACAACAACCGCGGCTTCGTCATCGAGCAGAACCTCATCGAGGACAACGACGACCAGGCCCTGTTCATCGAGGCCGGCTACGACGCGCGCGTCCGCTTCAACACCATCCGCCGCAACGCCATCGTCGGCGGCAAGAAGAAGGCCGACCGGGGCGACACCTTCCCCATCGGCGCGATCTACGTCTCGGAGAGCGGCGCCCCGTCCGGCTACGGGCTGCCCAGCTCGCCGATGGTCATCAGCGACAACGTCATGGTCGACAACTGGGGCGGGGTGATCCTCTGGGAGAACCCCGACCGCTACTGCTCCTCGGAGGCCCACACCCACCCGCCGTTCTGCACGATCAAGACCAATCTCTACGACGACGCGCAGTGTGAGACGGCCGTGGAGAACGACATCCCCGACACCATCGACAAGTACCGCTGCCGCTGGTCGACGGAGAACATCGTGGTCGAGAACAACACCTTCACCATCGACAAGGCCGCCGTTGGCGCCGGATGCGTCGGCGCGCGCTACTGCGGTCTCAACGGTGTGTTCTCCAACTGGGGCAACTTCGATGAGTTCCCCGGCTACACGATCCCGTGGCGGATCACCTTCCAGCAGGGCATCGTGTTCCGCACCAACCACTACACCGGTGACTGGTGGTTCGCCGGCTTCCAGCAGATCCGCGCCGACGGGCAGCGGGTGAGCTGGGCCGACTGGACGGCGCCCGCGCCGCCCATCCCGCCGGTCTTCACCCACGACAACCGCCCGACGACCTTCGGCCAGGACCAGGGCAGCACCTACAACTGATCCCCGCGCGCGCCCGTCGTCCCCTCGGCAGGGGGCGGCGGGCGCGTCGACACATATGGAATGTCGCATAAGTGGCGAATGGGAGGTTTTCGGGTACACTTCACGGACCCCGCCCCGGCCATCATCGCGCTCGTCCGGCAACGACGTGCGGTCGGAAAGGGGATCCCCGGCGTGGTGGCAGTCCACATCCTCGATCGGCCGGGCATCCGGCTCGCGGGCGCCCGCGCGCTGCCCGCGCTGCTGTTCGCCGGGTCGATCGCGGCCTACCTGGTCTCCATGGACCGCTACGACCGGTTCCTCTTCGCCGTCCCCGCCCTGGCCGCCGTCACCTGGCGCGCCACGGCCACGACCCTCTTCGGTGTGGCCGCGATGGCCGCCTCGGCGGTCCTGGCCGCCCGCCGCGAGGAGGACTTCCTCAGCGTCACCCTCGTCAACGAGATCGCCCTGGCCACCGTCACCGCCGTCGCCACCTGGGCCGCGCGCCTGCGCGAGACCCGCGAGCAGGACCTGCGCCAGGTCCGCGCGGTCGCCGAGACCGTCCAGCACATCGTCCTCCAGCCCCTTCCCGGCCACCTCGGCGCGGTCGACCTGCACCTGCTCTGCGACGCGGCCACCGCCCACGCCCACGTCGGCGGCGACTTCTACGAGGCCCTCCGCGTCGGCGGCGGCGTCCGCGTCATGATCGGCGACGTCCAGGGCCACGGCCTGCCCAGCGTCGAGATGGCCGGGATCCTCGTCGGCGCCTTCCGAGAGCACGCCTACACCGCCGCCTGCCTGCGCGAGCTCGCCGAGCGCCTGGAGGTCAGCGTCGACCGCTACGTCGCCCGCGCGGCCGACGCCGAGGCAGCCGACCGCTTCGCCACCGTCCTGCTCGCCGAGATCCCCGATCGCGAGCCGGTGGTCAGGCTGGTGAGCCTGGGGCATCCGCCGCCGCTGATCCAGCGCGGGCCGGACACCGTCCCGGTGGCCTTCGCCCGGCACTCGCCGCCGCTGAATCTCGCCGGTCTCTGCACGTGTGAGCCACGGGTCGAGGAGGCCGCCTTCGGTCCCGGGGACCGGCTGCTGCTCTTCACCGACGGCCTCACCGAGGCCCGCGACCGCGCCGGGACGTTCTATCCCCTCGAAGAGCGCCTGCGCGCCCTGCACGCCGAGCCCGCCGGTGACCTGCTGCCGGGCCTGCGGCGGGAGCTGCGGGCCCACACCGGCGGTGGCCGCTGCGATGACATGGCCGCCGTGCTGGTCGTGCGCGAGCCCGTGCCCCGGGTCTAGCATTCGGGCCTTCGGCTGCGGCCGGCCGACGTGGCCCTGTAGCCCGTCACCCCTTGTTCCGCGGGTCGTGCGAGGGGTCGGGGTACATCGCCGGGCAGCCTTTCGTGATCGCCTCGGGTCGCAGCTCGTAGTGCCAGGGCTCGTTGGCGTAGATCTGGCACAGCCCGAAGGCGGCGCCGTGCCTCGACAGCCACGCGGTGGCCTCGGCGGGGCCGAGGTCGATGGCGTGGCCCGACACGTGGGCGGAGCGCTCGGGCGCGGTGACCCAGCGGGCGGCTTGCTCCGCCGAGCCCAGGCGCTCGACGGTCTCGGCGATGAGGCGCTCCTGGTAGGCGCGGGAGCGGCGGCCGCTGTTGACGCGGAAGCGGATGCCGTCGCGGGCGGCGGCGCGGGCCGCGTGGCGCAGGGCGGCCAGGAGGCCGGGGTCGAGGCCGGTGACGCCGGGGACGTCGTCGAAGACGGTGGTGCGGTGGGGGATGGCGCCGTCGGCGAGGCCGAGTCCCTCGCGGTCGCGGATCAGCCGGTGGCCGAGGGGCTTGGCGACGGTGGACAGGACGTCGAGGAGGGCCGTCTGCGCGGTGCGGCGAATCCTGCGGGTCACCGTCCGGGCGGCAGTCGTTCCGATCATGCCGTCCAGTGGAGCCGGTGCGTTGTTACCGGGGCGTATTCGGTTCTCGGTACGCCCACGATATGTCCGGGCTCGTAGCATCGGGATCATGCGTGTGCTGCTAGTCGAGGACGAGCCCTTCCTGGCCGAGGCGATCCGGGACGGTCTGCGCCTGGAGGCGATCGCCGCCGACATCGCCGGGGACGGTGACACCGCGCTGGAGCTGCTCGGCGTCAACGGCTACGACATCGCCGTTCTCGACCGCGACATTCCGGGGCCGTCGGGGGACGAGGTCGCCGCCAGCATCGTCGCCTCGGGCAGCGGCATGCCGATTCTGATGCTGACCGCGGCCGACCGGCTCGATGACAAGGCCTCGGGTTTCGGGATCGGCGCCGACGACTACCTCACCAAACCGTTCGAGCTGCGCGAGCTGGTGCTGCGGTTGCGGGCGCTGGACCGCAGGCGCGCCCACAGCCGGCCGCCGGTCCGCGAGATCGCCGGGCTGCGGCTCGACCCGTTTCGCCGGGAGGTCTACCGCGACGGGCGCTACGTGGCGCTCACGCGCAAGCAGTTCGCGGTCCTGGAGGTCCTGGTGGCCGCCGAGGGCGGGGTGATCAGCGCCGAGGAGCTGCTGGAGCGGGCGTGGGATGAGAACGCCGACCCGTTCACCAACGCGGTGCGCATCACCGTCTCGGCGCTGCGCAAACGGCTCGGCGAGCCCTGGCTCATCGCCACCGTGCCCGGTGTCGGGTACCGCATCGACACCGGCGCGGAGGGAACCGGGCGTGACTAGGGAACCGGGCCCCAGCGTCCGCCTCAAGCTCACCATCAGCTACGCGGCCGCCATCATGCTCGCCGGTGTCCTGCTGCTGGTCGTGGTGTGGATGTTCCTGCTGCGCTACATCCCCAACGGGCCGCAGCCTCCGGGCACCTTCCCCGTCGGGCCCAGCCGCTACGACCTGGAGGTCGCCTTCATCCCCAGGGCGGCGGTGGTGATGCTGTTCCTGCTGGTCTTCGGGCTCATCGGCGGCTGGTTCCTGGCCGGGGCGATGCTCTCGCCGCTGCGGCGCATCACCCACGCCACGCGCCTGGCCGGGGACGGCTCGCTCTCCCATCGCGTCCACCTGGAGGGCAAGCGGGATGAGTTCCGGGAGCTCGCCGACGCCTTCGACACGATGCTGGCGCGGCTGGAGGCGCGGGTGGCCGAGCAGCGCCGGTTCGCCGCCAACGCCTCCCATGAGCTGCGGACGCCGCTGGCGATCACGCGCACGCTCCTCGACGTCGCCCGCAACGATCCGGAGCCGGGCTCGCCGGAGCTGGTCGAGCGGCTCTACTTCGTCAATACCCGCGCGATCGAGCTGACCGAGGCGCTGCTGGTGCTCAGCCGCGCCGATCAGCGCTCGTTCAGCCTGGAGCACGTGGACATGTCGCTGCTGGTGGAGGAGGCCGCCGAGACGCTGCTGCCGCTGGCCGAGGAGCGCGGGGTGAGCATCGAGGCCTCCGGGGACATCGCCACCGCCACGGGCTCGCCGACGCTGCTGTTGCAGCTGACGACGAATTTGATCCACAACGCGATCGTGCACAATCTCCCCGACGGTGGTGAGGTGAGCGCCCATACCGCCGTGGTCTCCGGCTTCGTGGTGCTGACCGTGGAGAACACCGGCGCCAAGCTCACCCCCGGGCTGGTCTCCACGCTCACCGAGCCGTTTCAGCGCGGCAGTGAGCGCATCCGCAACAGCCACGCCGGTGTCGGCCTGGGTCTGGCGATCGTGGAGAGCATCACCCGCGCCCATGACGGCACCGTCACCCTGGCTCCCCGCGAGGGCGGGGGCCTTCGGGTGACGGTGCGCCTGCGCAAGGCTCAGTCGTTAGTGCCGCCGCTGGTGATGGGGAAGTCGAAGTAGGTGTCGGGGTGCGGCTCGTCGGTCAGCGTGTAGTGCCACCACTCGTTGTCGTAGTGGCGGAAGCCGCAGGCCTCCATGACCGAGCGCAGGTGCCGCCGGTTGGCCGCCGCCATGGGGGTGACGCCCTCGGCGTCGTGGTGTGAGACGGGGTCCATGAGGTCGTGGTCGCCGCCCATGGCGGCCAGGCCGCTGCCGTCGAGGTGGCAGAGGGTCAGGTCGACGGTGCTGCCGCGGCTGTGCCCGGAGCGGGCGGCGACGTAGCCGCGGGCGAACATCTCGCTCCGCTCGATGTTGGGGTAGTGGCGCTGCTTGGTGCGCCCGTCCTCGGGTTCTGCCGACCAGCGCATGAAGTGGTCGACGGCGCGCTGCGGGCGGTAGGCGTCCCAGATGAGCAGCCCGAAGCCGAGGGGCGCGGCCTTCTCCCGCGCCCGGGCCAGGGCCTCGCAGAGGGCGATGGTGCCCACCACGCGGTTGGCGTGGTAGCCGTCGACTGGCCGGGCGGTGAAGTTGTCCCAGGTGGCGTACTTGGCGTCCCAGCGGATCCCGGGGACGGCCTCGTCGATGTAGGCGAATCCGTCCCTCACCGCGTTCCTCCCGTCATGGCCAGCGACACCAGCCGGTCGATGACGCCGGACAGCGGCACGCCGGAGGCCTCCATCATGCGCGGGTAGCGGCTGTAGGGGGTCAGGCCGGGCAGCGTGTTGACCTCGTTGAGGACGACGTCGCCGCCGGCGGTCAGGAACAGGTCCACCCGGGACAGTCCCCGGCAGCCCAGGGCGCGATAGACGGCCTTGGCGGTCTCCTGGACCAGGGCGCGGGCCTCGGGGGTGATGTCGGCGGGGACGATCGGGGTGGAGTTCTCCGAGCCGCTCTCGGGGTCGGTCTCCTGGTGGATGCGGAAGATGCCGTGGGACAGCGCGATGCGGTCGGGCTCGCTGGCGAACAGGTGCGGCCCGTCGCCGAGGACGGCGCAGCCGACCTCGCTGCCGGTGATCCCCTGCTCGATGAGGACCTTGGTGTCGTACTCGCGGGCGGTCTCGATCGCCGCGGCCAGGTCGTCGGGTCCGGTGACCTTGGTGACGCCGAAGGAGGAGCCGGAGCGGGCGGGCTTGACGAAGACGGGGTAGGTGAGCTCGCCGGGCTCGGGTTTCTCATCGGCGGCCAGGATCCGGAAGTCGGGTGTGGTGATCCCGGCGGCGCGGGCGACGATGTAGGTGAGGGACTTGTCCATGCACACCGCCGAGGCCTGCACGTCGCAGCCGACGTAGGGGATGCCGGACAGCTCCAGCAGGCCCTGGAGGGCGCCGTCCTCGCCGAAGCGGCCGTGCATGACGGGCAGGACGACGTCGAGCCTGATCGCCCGGTCGCCGTCGAGGAGCCCGTGGACGCCCCGGTCGGGCGCGAGGACGACCGGGCGTCCCTCGCGGTCCCAGCCATCGCCCGGTCCCTCGCACAGCCGCCACGACCCGTTCTCGGTGACGCCGATCCAGTGGGGCTCGTAGCGGGCGAGGTCGAGGTTGTCGGCGACGCGGCGGGCGGACTTGACCGAGACCGGGTGCTCCTCGCCGGGGCCGCCGAAGATGATGCCGAGCTTCAACTTATCCATGCTGTGTCCTTCCGGCGAATGCCGCGCAGTTGAGGAGGCTGTTGTGGACGGTGTCGCGCAGCGCGTGGTCGGTGTAGTAGGCGGTGTGCGGGCTGATGACCACGTTCGGCATGCGCTGGAGTCGCGGCAGGTGCCCCTCGGTGAGGGGCGTGTCGCGGTGGTCGGCGTAGAAGATCCCCTCCTCGCCCTCGACGACGTCGAGCGCGGCGCCGCCCAGCCGCCCGGTTTCCAGGGCGAGGATGAGCGCGGCGGTGTCCAGTAGCGCGCCGCGTCCGGTGTTGATGACGTAGGCGCCGTGCTTCATCCGCGCGATGCGCCGCTGGTCGAGCAGGTGGCGGGTGGCGTCGGTGAGGGGCGTGTGCAGGGTGACGATGTCGCTGGTCTCCAGCAGTTCGTCGAGCTGGCGGGGGTCCTCGGTGGGCCGGTTGCCGTAGGCGAGGATCCGGCAGCGGAATCCGCGCAGCCGGTCCATGACGGCGATGCCGATGCGTCCGGTGCCGACCACGCCGACGGTCAGGTCGCGCAGCTCGCGTCCGCGCACGGCGTTGAGGCGGTAGTCGCCGGCGTCGGCGCGGCGCAGCACCGACTTGGTGCCGCGCACGGCCATGAGCATCAGCATCAGCGTGTAGTCGGCGACGCTGTCGGGGGAGTAGGCGATGGTCTCCACGGTGATCCCGACACTCGCGGCGTACTTCACGTCGATGTGGTCGCAGCCGGTGCTGCGCGTCGAGAGGTACTCCACGCCGGAGTTCGCCAGCGCGAGCAGCGTGTCGTGGCCGACGGGGGTCTTGTGGCCGACGCTGACGCAGCGGTTCCCATGCGCCAGCGCGATCGTGGCTGCCGATATGGCCGCGTCGGTGATCCTCGGCGTCACCCCGAAGTCCGGGGCCAGCTCCCGGAACAGGGCGGCCTCGTCGTGCCCGCAGCCGTAGACGGTGACGCCCACGGTCGTGGCGGCCGCGGGTGGCGGGTGTGATCGTGTGCGGCTCAAGGTCATGGGGCCCAGTCAAGATGCCCGGGTGTTGCCGCCGCGTATGGGCATTTCGATATACCGGCGATATGTCCACGGTGGAGGGCGCTCCACCGATCGGTGGAACGGATTCTTCAGCCCCGCTTTGCGCACTCCGGTCGATGCGGGAGGGATGGGCGCGTGGCGAGACTGGCCACCATGACGACTGATGCGGTGATCGTGCGGCCCGATGACATGCGCTACGACGGGCTCGTGCGCGGCAACAACTTCCGCTTCGCCGGGCGGCCCGATGAGATCCGCGTCGCGGCCACCACCGCGCAGGTCGCGGCGGCGGTGGGCGAGGCGGCGCGGAGCGGGCGGCGCATCGCCGTCCGCAGCGGCGGCCACTGCTTCGAGAACCTCACCGCGAACCCCGACGTGCGCATCCTGCTGGATGTGTCCCCGATGGACGCCGTGGGCTACGACCGCGACCGGCGGGCGTTCTTCGTCGAACCCGGCGCCACCCTCGGCGAGGTGTACCGCGCGCTGTTCACCGGCTGGGGCGTGACGATCCCCGCCGGGGGCTGCCCGGAGGTCGGCGCGGGCGGCCACTTCGCCGGCGGCGGCTATGGCGCGCTCTCCCGCCGCCACGGCTCGGTCGTCGACCACCTCTACGGCGTCGAGGTCGTCGTCGCCGGACGCGACGGCCGCGCCCGGACAGTGGTCGCCACCCGCGAGCCCGGCGACCCCAACCGCGACCTGTGGTGGGCCCACACCGGCGGCGGTGGCGGCAACTTCGGCGTGGTCACCCGCTACTGGCTGCGCTCACCCGGCGCGACCGGGGCCGACCCGTCCACGCTGCTCCCGGCGTCCCCGGCGCGGATGTCGCAGCGCGTGCTGATCTGGACCTGGGAGGCCATGACCGAGGCCGCGCTCACCGGGCTCATGCGCGCCTTCGGGACCTGGCACGAGCGCCACAGCGCACCGGACGACCCCGCGACCGCCCTCTACGGGATCCTGGAGGCCTCATACCGCTCGGGCGGCACGATCATGCTCGTCGCCCAGATCGACGCCGACGTCCCCGGCGCCCACGACATGGTCGAGGACTTCCTGACCGAGGTCACCGCCGGGATGCCCGCGCCCGTGGCCGACATCCCCGCCACGATGCCGTGGCTGCACCGCATGACCTGGCCCGGCAGCGGCGAGCCCGGCGACGTCCTGACCCGCCGCTACAAGCTCAAGGCGGCCTACCTGCGCCGCTCCCTCACCGACGCCCAGCTCGCCACCGTCCACCGGTACCTCTGCGACGAGTCGGGCCGCTCGGGCGGCGGCGTCCTGCTCATCGGCTACGGAGGCCGCGTCGGCGACGTCGCCCCCGAGGCCACCGCGATCGCCCAGCGCCAGGCGGTGATGAAGGCCGTCTACCAGTCGGTGTGGGCCGATGAGCGCGAGGACGCCGTCAACCTCGACTGGGTGCGGCGGTTGTACCGCGACGTCTACGCCGAGACCGGTGGCGTGCCCGTGGAGGACGGTTCCTACATCAATTACGCCGACGCCGACCTGGCCGACCCCGCGTGGAACACCTCGGGCGTCTCGGCGCAGGAGCTGTACTACGGCGACAACTACCCGCGCCTGCGGCGGATCAAGGCCAGGTGGGACCCGCGCGGCCTCTTCCGGCACGCGCTATCGATCGAGGCGGTTTAGGACGGGCGCGCCAGGTAGGCGGTCTTGGCGTCGGGTGAGAAGCCGCACGCGCGGTAGAAGGCGTGTGTGGCGGGCGTGCGCGAGCCCGTCTGCAGCATCGCCTTGTAGCAGCCGGCGTCCCACGCGGCCTGGAGCGTGGCGGCCATGATCCGCCTGCCCAGGCCGGTGCCGCGCAGGGTTTTCTCCACCACGACGTTCTCGATGACGGCGTACGGCGAGGCCGATCGCGTGAGGTTCGGGATCACGTTGAGGTAGGTCGTGGCGACCACGGCCCCGTCGGCTTCGAGGACGAACAGGCGCAGACCGGGGGAGGCCAGGATCTGCGCGAACACCTCTGCGTAGGACTCGTCGGGCAGGACGGGGTCGTGGGGGTGCAGCTGCCGGTAGAGGCGCAGGACGTGCTCGAAGTCGCCGGGGCCGGCCTCGCGGAAGAGGGTCATGGCCGCAGGCTAGCGCCCCATCGGCGGATGCTGATCTTCATACCCGAGTCGTGCTCTGTCCACTAGGTGGTGTCCAGGGCACGGGGTTTGGGGTGGTGCTCATCGACGGCGACCCACGTCGGGGCCGCTCATGCCGGGTCGTCTTCGGCGGTGAGGTGGCGCAGGTAGGTGTCGGGGTTGTTGAGGCAGCGGCGCCAGTGGTCGACGAGGGTGAGCTCGTCCCAGGTGGTGCGGTGGAAACCGTCCTCGTCGAGCTGGATGACGTCGGCGCCGGGCAGGGAGGCCAGGATGGGAGAGTGCGTGGCGCACACGACCTGCGCGCCCGTCTGGGCCAGCTCGTGCATGAGTGCGACCAGTCGCAGGGATGCGGTGAACGACAATGGGGCCTCGGGTTCGTCCAGGACGTAGAAGCCGGGGGCGGCGAAGATGTGGTTGAAGACTTCGAGGTAGCCCTCGCCGTGGCTCATGGCGGCGGTGTCGGCGTCCCAGTAGCCGAGGGTGCCGCCGAGGTTCTCGGTCATGGAGAAGGCGGTCTCGGCGCGCAGGAAGAAGCCGCGCTTCTTCAGGCGTGGCCCGGCCAGCATCCTCGCGCCGGCCGCGGTGGTGTCCAGGAGCATGACCTCGCCCAGCGGGGTCTTGGTGCGGTCGGGTCGCCCGCGCAGGGCCGAGGCGCGGCCACCGTGGGAGTCGAGGCGGAAGCCTTCGGCGATGGCCTCCACGATGGTGGACTTGCCCGAGCCGTTGTCGCCGACGAGGATCGTCACCGGGCGGGTGAACTCCAGGCCTTCGTCGAGAAGCCGGGCGACGGCCGGGATCGTGTACGGCCATTCGCCGCGGGCTCGCTGGTCAGGTCGGCGGAAATCCGGCACGTACGCGCGGGCGACGAACACCTACTTCTCCCACCCTTCTTCGGGTCGCACATCGTCGCTACACACCGTAGCCGCCGGTCGCGGGCCCGGAATGCCCGATCGAGGTCGTGTCGCACCTGCGCGCGGCGGGTACCGCCCAGGATGTCGGCGAGCGCTACCACCGGCTCGCGGCATCGACTCCGCCCGCACAGGGGCAGCCCTGAAGAAGATCCGGAAGCACATCCCGGCTCTCGTCGAGCTCTAACCCGTCGCTGCGACAATGTCCGCTGACGTCGGCAACGGTCGGAGGAGCGGATGCGCCGGGACGAGGGACGCTGGCCGCTGCCGGTCACCGTCGGCCCGCACCTGCTCCTCCTCCTGCTCGCCGGGTTCACCGCCGCCGCCGGACCGGCCGGCGCCGCGCTGGCCGTCGACCTCGGCCTCTGCGCCCTGGCCGCGGCCTGCTTCGCCGCGCTGGCGCTGCGCCCGGCCTGGCGCACGCGGCAGGCGACGGCGATCGCGCTGATGGCCGTCCTCGTCACCGTCACCGGCGTGCTCGTGCTGCGCCACCCCTGGTTCGGGTTCCTCACCCCCGCCGCCTACGTCTACGCCTTCCGTGTCCCGGACTGGCCCTGGCGGGTCTACGGCGTCGCCCTGGTGGCCGTCTCGGCCGGGATCGCCCAGGGCCACGACCTCGACCCCGTCACCCTCGCGATCGTCATCGCCGCCAACGTCGCCCCCATGTGCGCCTTCGCCGTCGTCGCCCATCGCGGCGAGCTGCGCGGCGAGGAACGCGACCGCGCGCTGGAGCAGGCCCGCCAGGCCAACCGGGAGAACGCCGCCCTGCACGAGCGGCTGCTGGCGCAGGCGCGTGACGTGGCCGTCCGCGAGGAGCGGCAGCGCATGGCCCGCGAAATCCACGACACCCTCGCCCAGGGACTCACCGGCATCGTCAGCCAGCTCCGCGCCGCCGAGACCGCCGGGGACGCCTGGCGCGCCCACGTCGCCACCGCCACCGCGCTCGCCCGCGAGAGCCTGACCGAGGCGCGCCGCTCGGTGCACGCGCTGCGCCCCGAACCGCTGGACACGGCGCGGCTGGGAGAGGCCCTCGCCGCGCTCGCCGAGCGCTGGTCGGCCCGTCACGGCGTCCCGGTGCGCGCCGCCACCACCGGCACGGTGCGCCCGATCGGGCCCGAGGCCGAGGCGGCGTTGCTGCGGATCGCGCAGGAGGCGCTGGCCAACGTCGCCCGGCACGCGCGGGCGAGGATGGTGGGCGTGACGCTGTCCTATTTGGAGCGGGAGGTGGCCGTGGACGTCCGCGACGACGGCGAGGGCTTCGATCCGGCCGCCTCGCACGGTGGTTTCGGGCTGATCGCGATGCGGCAGCGCGCCGAGGCCCTCTCGGGGAGCCTCGACGTGGAGTCCGAGCTTGGGCACGGCACCGGGATCTCCGCCCGCGTTCCCCTGGAGGCTTGCGCATGAAGGCCATCACGCTGGTGATCGCCGATGACCACCCGGTCGTCCGCGACGGGCTGTCGGCGATGTTCGCCCGCGACCCCGCCTTCGCGGTGCTCGGGGAGGCCGCCGACGGCGCCGAGGCCGTCCGCCTCGCCCTCGACCTGCGTCCCGATGTGGTGCTGATGGACCTGCGCATGCCCGGCCTGGACGGCGCGGGCGCCATCCGCGAGCTGGCCGCGCGCGGCGGCACCGCCCGTGTGCTGGTGCTGTCCACGTACGACACCGACGCGCACGTGCTGCCCGCGATCGAGGCCGGGGCGGTCGGCTACCTGCTCAAGGACGCCCCGCGCGAGGAGCTGCTGCGCGGCGTCCGCGCCGCCGCCCGGGGCGAGGCGGTGCTGGCGCCCTCGGTGGCGGCGCTGCTGATGGACCGCGTCCGCAAGCCCGCGCCCGGGCCGCTGAGCGCGCGCGAGCTGGAGGTGCTGAGGCTGGTCGCCGACGGGGCGAGCAACCGCGAGGCGGCGTCGCGGCTGTTCCTGACCGAGGCGACGGTGAAGTCGCATCTGCTCAATGTGTACGCCAAGCTCGGCGTCAACGACCGGGCGGCGGCCGTCGCCGAGGCCTACGAGCGTGGGCTGCTGCGGGCCCGGGGACCGTCCTAGAGCCGGTCGAGTTCGGCGCCGATGGCCTCGCGCAGGACGTCGTGGCGCGCGGCGAGCGCGAACTCCTCATCGCGCCACCGCTCGGGCGGGTACAGCCAGACGGGCTTGCCGACCAGCTCGGGCGGTTCCCAGTCGTAGCGCGGCCAGATGTGGGCGTGCAGGAACGGGTCGGTGTTGCCCAGGATCTCCAGGTTCACCCGCCGGAAGGCGGGGTCGAGCCGTTTGCAGGCGCGCTCGACGGCCTCGCCGAGCCGGTCCATGTCGGACAGGAACGCCATCCGCTCAGGCCGGGGCAGGTCGGTGAGGCGCTGCGCGTGGGCGTCGTCGGTGAGCAGGACGCAGTAGCCGGGCAGGAACTGGACGTCGCCGATCACCGCGAAGCCCGCGTCCAGGCGCCGGAGCACGGTGGGGTTTTCCCCGCGTAGGGTGCTGCCGATCCGGTCGGCTCGCCAGTCGTCGCTCATGCGCACGAACGCTACCCGGCCATGATCGACTTGTCATATGCCGATCGGCACGGCCTCGATCCAGCACTCCTCGACGTGTTCGGCCATCAGGGCACGGGCGTCCTCGGCGTCGGACCGGTTGATGAAGACCCCGGCCGCGCGGACCTCCAGTCGTTTACGGGCCGGATTCTGGTAGGCGTTGGTCATCAGCACGAACACCGACCGGCCGTATCTGGTCGGACCGGAAGGGCGTGGGTCGGGCGAGCGCAGGGCCGCGATGACGTCGGCGCCGGAGGCCAGCTCCAGGCCGCTACTGGCGTACCGGAGCGGAGTCGCCGGCCAATCCGGCCAGAGCGTGTCCGGCGGGTTGAAGAGGCTCTGCTGTACATCGGGCATCACGCCCTCACGCCAAGAGACGAAGTAGGCGATGACGGATCCACTGCGGGCCGCACCGTCGACTATGAACACCTGCGAGTCGGCGCGAACAGGACGGAGTCCCGTGGCTGCCGCCTCGGCTCTCCTGTCGGGCATCCGCAGAGCATAGGGCGGCCGCGGCGGGGGCGGCGAGGGAGTCTCACCCGGCCCGAGCCGTCACCGCAGGTCGCGCCGGTGCCGGACCTCGGCCAGCCCGCGCCAGGGCCGGGTCGCGTCCTCGACGGCGAAGCCGGAGCGCTCGTAGAAGCGCCGCGCCGGTGCGTACCGCTCCAGCGCCCAGACCACGCAGCCGGTGTAGCCCTGCGCGCGCAGCCATGTCACGGCGTCGTCGAGCAGGAGGCGCCCGGCACCGCGTCCCTGTGCCTCGGGGTGCACGTAGAGGGCCAGCAGCACACCGGTGCCCTCCGGCTCGTTCTCCTCGGGCGGTCCGCTCCACGCGAAGCCCAGGACCCCGGTCTCGCCCTCGGCGACGGCGACCCGCTGCCGGGCGTCGGCGGCCGCGCGCGACCAGTTGAGCGCCGTGCGCGCCAGGTCCAGGCCCGCCACGACGTCGGGGATCCACTCCCCGTAGGTGGCCTGCCAGGTGGTCTTCTGCACCGCCGCGATGGCCATGCCGTCGTCTGGATCCGCCGCGCGCACCGTGATCGGGCCCATCACGCCTCCTCCCCATCGGCTAGGTGAAAGCTACCGCTCCCGGCTCGACGACGTCGCGGCCGATCCCGGCCGCCAGCAACGGGATCACCGCGATGAGCATGACGACGGCGGCGATCAGCAACATGGACCGACTGCCCAGCGCGGCACCACCGAGCCCACCGGCCATGGCCCCCAGTGGCAGCGACGCGTAGACGAGGAACCGCCGCGCGGCGTTGACGCGGCCGAGCAGGCCGGGAGGCGTCGCCAGCTGACGCATGGTCAGCTGGCCGATGGTATAGACCGCGCCGGAGAGTCCACCGACGAACTGCCCCACCCCGACCACCACGGCCGGTGCCGTCCCGAATGGCGCGGCCAGCAGCCCGATCGCCGCCGCGCCGGTGAGGACGGCGGTGATCACCGAGCGTCCGAACCCGAAGCGCCGCGCCACCCGGTCGGCGAGCAGGCCACCGAGGATCCCGCCGACACCGGCGGTCACGGCCAGGAGCCCGACCGTCGCGGCGGTGAAGTGCAGCTCGCGGACGAGCGCGAGCACCAGCGACGCGTCGCGCATCGCCACCGCGAAGGCCCCGAGGCCCGAGGACAGGCACAGGGCGACGAGCACGCGGTCCTTGAGGACGTGGGCGAGGCCGCTTCTGATGTCGCCGAGGACTCCCCGCCGTCCGGTGATTCTCGCGGCGGCGAGTTCCGGGGAGCGCAGGAAGAGCAGCAGGAGGCCGGAGAGGAGATAGGAGACGGCATCGACGGCGACCGCGAAGGCCGCTCCGATGAGCTGGACGAGTCCGCCGCCCAGGCCGCTTCCGGCGATGGCGGCGGCCGAGCCGTTGACCGCGATCGCGCTGTTGCCCGCGGCGAGCAGGCGCGGCGGCAGGACCTTCGGGACGGTCGAGGCCGAGGCGAGGTCGTAGACCACCGTCTGCGCCTGCACGAGGAAGACCACGCCGTACAGGACCGGCATCGACAGCAGGCCGAGCAGCCCGAGGATGGGCACGAGGCCCAGGCAGAGCGCCCGGCCGAAGTCGGTCAGGATCAGCACGGCCCGCTGCGGCGCCCGGTCGACGAGGACCCCGGCGGGCAGGCTGAGTAGGACGTGCGGCAGCGCGCTGACGGCGGTCAGGGCACCGATCGCGGCGGGGGAGGCGTGCAGGGTGACGGCGGCCAGGAGTGGGATGGCCAGGCCGGTGATGCCCGAGCCGAGGGATGAGATGAGGTGGGCGCCCCACAGCCGCCTGAAGGCGGGCGAGCCCCGTAGCGCGGATGGCCTGCGTGGTCGGTTCACCGTGAGCACCCCCGTCCGGATCAGGGGACGAGTCTCCCCGATTCAGCGGAGGTGATCAAGGCTCAGAACTCGACGCCCTCGTCCTCCAGGAACTTCTGCGGGTCGAGGTAGCCGCCGTCGATGGTCACCTCGAAGTGCAGGTGCGGGCCGGTGCTGTCGCCGGTCGATCCGGCGCGGCCGATCAGGTCGCCGACCTTGACCTCGTCGCCGGCTTCGACGTCGAGGGCGGAGAAGTGCCCGTAGAGGGTCTGGACGCCGTCGGCGTGCTTGATGACCACGCAGTTGCCGTAGCCGCCGTAGCGCTGGGCCATGACGACGGTGCCGTCGTGGGCGGCGTAGATCTTGTCGCCCATGTTGGCGGCGAAGTCCATGCCCCAGTGCATCTCGCCGTCGCGCCAGCCGCGGGGGCCGTAGGTGTCGCTGATGTCGGCGGTGGAGGGCGCGGCCCAGCCGCTCTTGGCGGGGACGGGCTTCTCGGGGCGCTTCTTCTCCACGGGCGCCTGGCGCTCCTGGCCCCGGGTGGCCTGGTCCTGGGTCTCGCGCTGGCCGATCGCGGCGGCGGCGTTGGAGGGGGTGGCGCCGGTGATGGTGCCGGCGAAGTTGGCCAGGAAGACCATGGCGAGGATCCCGGCGACCAGGACGGCGGCGAGGCCGACGCGGGGCATGGCCACGTCGAGGGCGCCGCGGAAGGAGGGGAGGCGGCGCGAGGCGGCCGGGACCGTCTCGCGGAGGGCCCGCCCGGTGAGGTCGCGGAGGCCGGCGAGGTGCTTGCGGAGGAGAGGCGTCAGGCGGCTCAGATGAGCGGCCGTGCGCTTGGGGTATCCAGGCATAACGTGAGGAAACCTAGCGAGAACACCCGTGATATTCGGCGCGAAACCGGACGATCGGGTCGCATCCGTCACTGGAACGGGCCGCGCGCCGGTCCCAGTCCGCCCGGACGGACGACCCGCCCGGCACGAGTGGCCGATGGCCGCGCGCGGCACGCGTCACACACCCGGCGTAAACCGTGTCATCTGGTCATGCTGGGATCGATCACCATGAACCGTGACCTGCTCGACCGGATGGAAAGCAACCTCGCCGAGCACGCCTGCCACCTGCACCGGGGCATGCCCGGGGCGAGCGTCAGTGAGACCGGGGACGTCCTGGTCGCCGACAGCGGCCTCGACGACGACACCCTTCAACATCGTCGCCGCCGCCCGCTTCAGCGCCGCCGACGCCGCAGCGCGCATCGCCGAGACCGTGGCGAAGCTGGCGTGCACCGGCCGCCGTTTCTCCTGGTGGGTGGGGCCCGCCTCGACCCCGCCGGACCTCTCCGCGCGCCTGGCGGACGCCGGGCTGCCCGCCTCGGAGAGCGAGACGGCGATGTGGGCCGACCTCGGCGACGTCCCGCTGCCGGTCGCCGGGGGGCTGGACGTCCAGCGTGTGACCACACCCGCGCAGCTCGCCGATTACGCGATGGTCCTGGCCGCGAACTGGGACCCGCCCGCCGCGACCGTCCGACGCTTCTTCGCCCGGGCCGCCCCGCGGGCGCTGGACGCGGGATGTGCGGCCCGGTACCTGGTCGGCTACGTCGAGGGCCGCCCGGTCTGCACGGCCGAGGTCTTCGCCCACGCCGGTGTCGCCGGGGTTTACAACATCGCGACCCTGGCCGCCCACCGTCGCCGCGGCCACGGCGGCGCGATGACGCTCGCGGCACTGGATGCGGCCCGCGACCAGGGTGTCGCGGTCCTGCAGGCCTCGGCGGACGGCGAGCCGGTCTACCGCCGCCTGGGCTTTCGCCCCTGCGGCCGCTTCACCGAGCACGCCGTCGGCGGCTGACTTCTACCAGGCCCAGCCCTCGGGGCCGGGCAGGCCGTCGCGCCCGAGTGGCGGGAACAGCTCGTCGAGGCGGTCGAGGATCTCAGGGGTGAGGTCCAGCTTCAGCGCGCCGAGGGCTCCGCTGACCTGTTCGACCGTGCGGGGCCCGATGATCGGGGCGGTGACGGCGGGCTGGGCGAGCAGCCACGCCAGGCCGAGGTCGGCGGGGTCGGTGGCGAGCTCGACGGCGAGGTTCTCGTAACCCTCCACACTGGAGCGCCACCGCTCCAGGTCGTGCGAGGAGCGGTTGTCGGCGCTGCGCGTGGCGGTCCCGTCGCGGAGTTTGCGCAGGACGCCACTGAGCATCCCGCCGTGCAGCGGCGACCACGGCAGCACGCCGATGCCGTGCTCGCGCGCGGCGGGCAGCAGCTCCAGCTCGACGTGCCGGGTGGCCAGGTTGTACAGGCACTGCTCGGAGACCAGGCCCAGGAAGTTGCGCCGGTCGGCGGCTGCTTGGGCGGCCACCAGGTGCCATCCGGCGAAGTTGGAGGAGCCGACGTAGCGGACCTTGCCCGCCGTCACCAGCGTCTCCATCGCCTGCCAGATCTCCTCCCAGGGCACCGATCGGTCCACGTGATGCATCTGGAACAGGTCGATCCAGTCGGTGCCCAAACGCCGCAGCGAGGCCTCGCATCCGGCGATGATGTTGCGCGCCGACAGGCCGCCGTTATTGGGCCAGGAGTCCATCGGCGTGTACACCTTCGTGGCCAACACGACCTTGTCACGGCGGCCCTCGCCGTGAGCGAACCAGCGTCCGATGAAGGACTCCGAGAGCCCGTCGCCGAGGACGGCGCCGTAGGAGTTGGAGGTGTCGAAGAAGTTGATCCCGGCGTCCAGCGCGGTGTCCATCATGGCGTGACTGTCGGCCTCGGTGGCCACCCGGCCGAAGTTCATGGTGCCCAGGCACAGGCGGCTCACGCGCAGGCCGGTGCGGCCCAGGTTGGTGTATTCCATGAGGTGAAACCGTAGGCGGGTTCCCGGCGGTTGCCCTGGTCCACTTCGGACCGCCGATTCTGGTCCGCTTGCTCCGGTGGTCCATTCTGGAGTGTCACGACGGAGGGGGAGCCATGCGGGACGGAATCGGCCCGGAGCACGCCGTGGCGCACGTCCTCGGTCCCGGCGCACGGCCGGTCGGCCTGGCCTTCGCGGCGGCCGGTGGACGGGTGATGACCTGCGCGCACGTGGTCAACACTGCGCTGGGACGGCCCCGCCGCGCACCGGACGAGCCCGACCTGCGGGTGGCCCTGCTGTTCCCGCTGTCGGCCGACGACGCGCCCCGCAGCGCCCGCGTCCTCCACTGGCCGGAGGGGCCGGAATGGGATGCGGGCCGGGATCTGGCGGTCCTGGCGCTCGATGAGCCGATACCCGGCGACGTGCCCGAGCTGATGCTCGCCCCCTACGTGCGCCACGCCGACATCCCCGTGCAGCTCGTCGGATCGGCGGCCACGTCGGGGATGCGGCACGTCCGCGGGCACCTCGTCGGCAGCGTCGCCGCCCATCGCTGGCAGATCAACCAGGAGAACGGCGAGCCCTACCGCGCCGAACCCGGCTTCAGCGGCGGACCGGTCTGGGACCGCAACACCGGCGTGGTCCTCGGTGTCCTGCGCGCGGCCTCCGATGAGCACATGGGTGCCGAGTGCGTCGACTTCTCCTCGATCGATGTGACCGGCATGGCCGAGCGGCGGACGCACTCCGGCGTCGACACCCGTGTCGCGCGGCTTCTGGACGAGGCGACCCGGCTGCTGCCCGAGTACCAGGCGTACGCGGCCTCCGACGTCGACGTCGTGCCCTACCACCATCAGGCCCTCGTCGACGCCGCCGAGAACGTCGCCCACGCCGAGCCCGCGCGCGTTCCCGCCTTCGCCCGTGCCATGACGATGACCTACGACCGCGTCAACTCCGACTCCCTCCTTCGGATGGCGCGGGTGCTGGCCGCACGGCACCCCGAGCGGGCCAGGGCGCTGGTGGCCGAGGCCGGACGCTTGCGGCACGGCGGCACGCAACAGCCATCGCCTGAGACCCTCGCCATGATGGCGGTCGCGCTGGCACCGGGCGATTCCGCGTACGCCGGACGCCTTGTCGCCCAGGCAGAAGCCCGCCTGAGCGACCGGTCCTTCGGCTCTCACGACACGCCCCCGATGGTGCTCGCCCACATCGCCCGAGCGCTGGCGCCCATGGATCCCGATCGCGCCCGCAGCCTCGGCCACCGGGCGCAGACGCTCCTCCAGCGGGAGGACTACGACCAGGAGGACTGGCGCGCGACGCAACTCGCCGAGCTGGCCGCCGTCCTCGCCGAGGTGGACGGCCCGGGAGCCGAGGAGCTGGTGCTCCGCGCCGAGCGCCTGATGGGCCGGACGAGCCGTCACGGCCCCTTCACCAACGGATACCTCTTCGGCATGATCCGGGCGGTGTCCTCAGTGGACCCCGCGTGCGCCGAGCGCATCGTCCGCCGCCGCCCCGACGGATTCCACAAGACGGCGGCGCTGACCATCGTGGCGCGGGCGACGGCCGCGGGCGATCCCGCGTACTGCCTGGCGCTGGCCGGGGAGATCGAGGCGATGGCCGAGACGGTCTTCGCCGACGCGCGGCACACGATCGTCACGGCCGAGACCGCCCGCGCGATCGCCGCCGTCGACCCCGATCGCGCCGAGCGTCTCGTCGACCTCCTGCCGCCGACGCACCGGACGCCGCTGCTCACGCAGATCGCCCGCAGCCTCCGCGAGGGATAGGGCGTCTCACTCCCACGTCGCCGTCTCCGGGTCGATGCCGTGGGCGCGGGCCGAGTCGTCGATGCTGCGCCGGAACCACGCGGCCAGCCCGGCCCGGATGCCGTCGTAGTGGGCGGCGAAGCCCGGGTCGGCCTCGAACATCCGCCCCAGGCACACCTGCATCCGCCGGGTGAGCGGGAAGAAGTTGGAGAAGACCTCGCGGTGGCGTTCGACCAGCGCGTTCGCCTCCGGGCTGCCGGGTGTGACGTCGCGTGCGACGGCGTGGCCGAGGTCGTCCTGCAGCGCCGACATCGCTGCCGACAGCGACCGCCACTCGCCCGGCGTGCGCGACGCCGAGCGCTCGGCGAACTGCGCCCACTGCGGCGAGTCGCCCCATGCCGCGCGCGCCTGGAGCGAGGCGGCGGGGTCCCAGCCGGTCCCGAAGATCTCGGTCTGCTCCTCATCACCGAGGAGGACGCCGCGCTCGTGGGCCTCGGTCAGCCGCGCCAGGCGCTCGTCGAGGCGCTGGAGCTCGCCGATGCGCTCGGCCAGTTTGGCGCGCTGCTCGCGCAGGGTGGCGCCGATCTCGGCGGCCGCGTCGTCCAGGACGGCGCGGATGGCGTCGAGCCCGAGTCCGGCCTCGCGGTAGGCGACGACGCGGTCCAGCCGCTGCACATCGGCCTCGGTGTAGCGGCGGTATCCGGCGGCGGTGCGCAGCGACGGGGAGGCCAGGCCGATCTCGTCCCAGTGGTGCAGCGCGCGGACGGTGACCCCGGCCAGCTCGGCGGCCTCGCCCACCGTGACGGCGTCGCGCTCACGTTCGGTCACGTACGTCATTGTCACCCTCCTCCACCTGCGCCGGGGCGTGGATGCCGACGGCGGCGAGGTCGCGCGCTTCCCGGCTGTGCGGGTCGAAGTCGAGTGCGGCGGTGAACACGACCCGGGCGCCCTCAGGCGTGATCACCGTGACGTCGCGGGTGCGCCAGGGTGTGTCGCGCGGTCCGCTCACGGCGTCCGGCGCGAGGGCCGCGCACGTCTCGGCGATGGCCTCGACCTGGCTCAGCACGCACATGAAGCTCACGCTCATCGCCGCCACGACGGGCTCGGCGTCGGTGGCGGCCGGGACGAGCAGGACGTCCTGGAAGGCCCATCGGCGCAGGTGGATCACCTGTCCCGGGACGCCGAAGAGCTCGACGAAGCCGAAGCCGCGCGTCCAGAACTCGGCCGAGGCCGCCAGGTCGCGCGTGGGGACCGTCACGAACGCCGGCATCGCGTAGATGCCGCGGAAGATCTCCGGCGCGACGGCCTTGACGCCCCGCTCGGCGGTCGGGCCCATCTCGAACGCGTTGAAGAAATCGCTCATGCCGACCACCATCGGCCCTCACGCGGCGTGAGGGTCAAGCCCGATCGCGCGATTGGGTCTCTTCACGGCATTGAGCCCGATTCGGGCGTGTCCTAGTTCATCCAGTTTCGTAGCTTCTTCTTGGCGTCGGCGAAGCTCTCCTCGCCGTAGACGACGATGAGGATGTCGGGATCCTCAAGCGCCTGCGCGGCGTGGACGGCGCACATGCGGGTCTGGAACTCCGGATAGCGGCGTGGCTGGACGACGGCGGCGACCGGTGCCGTGCAGGCCGGGGCGTCACGGCCTGCACCCCGGCATCCCGGTGGGGCGTCATAGGGGTTCTGGAAGACCGCGTCGGCCGCCGGATTGCGGGGCGCAGGTGGTTCACCGGCCGGTCCGAAGGCTTCGGTCATGCCGGTCATCTTCCTCGGCGCCGGCGGCCTTGTCACCCCTGGCCGGTAGAGCGGTTCGTGCGCAGCCTCATCCTTCTTGCCGCACGGTGTGGGCGGTGGCAACCTCAGGCGGGTGCGGCCTGCCGGGGGCGGGTGTGGTTGAGCGGCCGGTGGCGGCCAGGGCCGCTGCGAGTCCGGCGGTGGTGATCCATACCGGGATGTCGGTGAGCAGCGGGTCGACCGTGGCGGAGGTGTCGGCGGCGATGCCGGTGGTGATGAACATGGCGAAGCTGTTGTTGGCGCTGTGGGCGATGACGGCCGGCCACACCGAGCCCGACTTCAGATCCAGCCAGCCCAGGATGATGGCCGACAGCATGCACGAGACCGACATCTCCACGATGCCCAGCACGCCGGCGTCGTCGAAGTTGAATCCCCTCAGCAGTAGCGGTACGTGCCACAGGGCCCACAGCAGCCCGTTGAACAGCAGTGCCGGCCACAATCCCCAGGGGAGCAGTTTGGGCATCAGGTAGCCCCGCCATCCCCATTCCTCGCCGAAGCACGGCAGCAGCCCGGCGATGAAGAACACCGTCATGGCGGCCAGCCCGCTCAGCGACACCGTCGCGGTGGACGACTCGGCGGCGCCGGGCATGCCGAGCTGGCCGGACAGGAAATGCCGCACCCCGGACAGGCCCGGTATGTCCAGATCGGCCACGCCGAGCGTCATGCCCAGTGGCAGCGCGATCAGTGCCGCCAGTACCGGGTAGGAGAATCCGGCCAGGCCGAAGGCCAGGCGGCGGCCCCGCCGCGGCAGCCGCAGGCTGGTGGCGGATACGACCCCTTCGGCGGGCGGGAACACCTTGAGGGTGATCGCGGTGGCGAGGGCCGGTACGAACATGGTCGACAGGCTGACGAACAGGAACGCGGGCCCGCCTACGGCCACATCACCCGTCCACAGTGGTACCGCGGTCAGGCAGGCGCCGCCGAAGGGCAACGCCGGCCATAGGCCGAGTTCACCCCGGCGGATCTTGTTGTGCGAGATGGACTCCCCATCAGTTGATCAGAGAGACCGAAGCCATAGATTCCACAAGGGACGGGCATTGCCGCGCACTACCCAATGTGGGTAGTGCAGGCTGCACCACCCGCCGAAACCGGCGATGTGGCGGTCGGCGCCCACCCGCTGATCGTGGCCGGACGGACCCTGCCCGGCTATACCGCCGGCGCGGCTAGTCGACCAGCGCGCGCAGCAGCTCCCGCAGTCGCTCCTGCTCCTCGCCGTCCAGTGCGCTCAGGGGTGAGCGCTCGTCGAGGTGCTCGATGACGGTGGTGCGGAAGGCCTCGCCGGCGGGGGTGAGCACGATCAGTTTGGCGCGGCGGTCGCTGGGGTGGGGCTTGCGCTCGATGAGGTCCTGCTGTTCGAGGCGGTCCAGGACGAAGGTCGCGTTGGAGGGCTCGCAGGACATGCGCACGGCCAGCTCGCGGGCGGTGATGGGCTCGGAGAGCTCGCGCAGGGCGACCACCTGGGAGGCGGTGACGCCGAGTTTCTCGGCGACGCGGCGGACGTGGACGTCGAGCCGCTGGGCGAAGCGGTGCACGAGCTTGCACACGTCGCGCTCCATCTCGTCCTCGCTCGCCATGACCCCACTCTAGCGCGAATGCTTCGAACCATGATAGTTCTAGTTCACATCATTTGAGTTCGAACTATCGGAGTCTCATGCCCCTCCCCGTGCTGTCCCTCATGCTCGTCGTCTTCGGCCTCACCACCGGCGAATTCGTCATCGCCGGGATCCTCCCCGAGGTCGCCGCCGACCTCACCGTCTCGATCCCAGCGGCCGGGCTGCTGGTCACCGCCTACGCCGTCGGCATGATCCTCGGTGGGCCGCTGGTCACCGTCGCCACCGCGCGGATCCCGCGCCGCCCGCTCATCTCCGGGCTCATCGCCGTCTCCGTCGCCGCCAACGCCGCCTCGGCCGTCGCGCCCGGCTACGGCGTCCTGCTCGCCACGCGCTTCGCCGCCGGGTTCGTCGTCGCCACGTTCTTCGCGGTGGCCATCGCGACGGCGGTGTCGACCGCGCCGCCCGGACGCCAGGCGTCCACCGTCGCCAAAATCGCCCTCGGCCTCAACCTCGGCATCATCCTGGGCACCCCCGCCGGGACCCTCATCGGCCAGCACCTCGGCTGGCGCGCCACCTTCGCCGCCGTCGCCGTCCTCACCTCCGCCGCCTGGGCGCTCGTCGCCTGGTCGGTGCCCGCCGGACCGCCCATCGCCACCGGCCCCGTCCTCGGCGAGCTGCGCGTGCTTACCCGCCGCGACGTGCGTCTGGCCATCGCGCTGACCGTGCTCGGCAACATCGGCGTGGTCACCGTCTTCACCTTCATCACCCCGCTGCTCACCGAGGTCAGCGGCTTCGCCGCCGGGACCGTCCCGGTCCTGCTGCTCGTCTACGGCGCCGGCGCCGTCGTCGGCAACCACCTGGGCGGACGCCTCGCCGACCGCGCGCTCCTGCCGTCCCTGACCTGGCTGCTCACCGCGCTGATGGCGACGCTGACGCTGTTCTGGGCGCTCGCCGGACACCAGATCGCCGCGCTGGTTTTGACCTTCGCCACCGGTGTCCTCGCCTTCGCGATCGTCCCGGGCATGCAGACGCGCGTGATGACCGCCGCCGGGCGGGCGCCGGCGCTCGCGCTCGCGGTCAACGCCTCCGGCTTTCAGCTGGCGGCGGCCGCGGCCGCGTGGCTCGGCGGCGTGGTCATCGACGGTCCGGGCGTGCGCGCGATCTACCCCGTCGCCGCCGCCCTCACCGCCACCGGACTGGCCGTCGCGCTGATCTCCCGCCGCCGCGAGCGGGCCACCGTCGACGCCTGAGTCAAACCCCTGGGCCGAGCGGCCCGGAGTGGGCCACACTGCCCGCATGAACCCGGACGACCACGCCTCACCCCGCGAGCGGGCCCTGCGGCACGTCGCCTCCCTCTCGGAGGGCACGCCGCTGGACCCCTCGCTGCGGGTGACCCTGAACTTCCACCCCGACCGTCTGCTCGCCGGGCGGATCGTCCTCGCGGCGATGGCCGGGGACGGCGTGTACCTCTCCCAGTTCGTCACCGGCACGGGCAACGGCGGCCTGACCGCGTTCCCCGGCGGCGACCGCTGGCGCTGGGAGAGCCGGATCTTCGGCGGCGCCTACGACGAGGCGCCGCCGCATGAGCGGCCCGTCTACGGCGCCCTGAACTTCCGCCACCGGACCACCGGTGCGGCACCCCGCTTCGGCTCGGCCCACCTGCGCCTGGCCGCCACGGTCCTCGCCCGGACCACCTTCTGCTACCCCGACAGCTTCTTCGAGCCCTCCGCCTTCGGCACCGCCGAGCGCATGTCGCTGATCAAACTGGCCGCCGCCGATGATCAGGACGTGCTCGACGACTACGTCGAGGCCCAGGTCCACGGGCCCGTGCTGCTCGCCGGGCACGTTGAGGCCGTCGTCCTCGACCCGAGCCATCGGGGCACGGAGGTGGAGGAGGCGGCCCGGCTGCTGCCCTGCCCGGTGGAGTGGCACGCGGGCTTCCGGCTGACGGTGGAGGAGCTGCGCCGCCACCCGGACTATCGCGGGCCCGAGCATGTGGAGCTCGGTGCGCGGCTCGCCGTCGACAGCCTGCTCGACCCGCGCGTGCTGGGCGAGGCCGCCCGGAGTGGCCGTCATGACCCGCAGGCGCTCAAGAAGGTCTGGCACTACGTCGCGCGCTTCGGGGCACCCGGCTAGACCGGTGCTGACCGGGGGCGTTGCCTGGTGCACGCGGAACTGGGATGCTCGGTGTGTCGCGTCCCAATTGAGGAGTCCTGAGATGGTTTCGACATCCCCGTGGAAGAAGTCCAGCCGCAGTCAAAACCAGGGCCAGTGCGTGGAGGCGCGGATCACTGGGGGCCGTGTCCAGGCCCGCGACAGTAAGCAGCTCGACGGTCCTGTGCTCACCGTCTCATCCGCCGATTGGGCCGTTTTCCTGGCCGTCATCACCCGTTAAGTCCCTCATCGTCCCGGTCCGTCGCGCCGTCCGGGGGCCTCGGGACGCGATCGGTCGCGGTGAGTCGAAGGCGGTATCCGAGGGGTCTATAGCATTTGATGATGGATGGAGAACGGTACCGGCAGGTCTACACCAATCGCCAGACTGGCGGGGTGAGGTCGAGCGAGAACGGCCGGTCCCGCGAGTCCTGCGAGTGCATTGAGCAGTCGCATTCGCGGCCGAGGCGGCCCACGCGGTTTCACGGTGACCTGCAGGACACCTCGGCGCAGGGGTGGCTGCGCCTGCTCGACCTGATCGAGGAGGCCGCCGCCGACGGGCGGGACATCTTCAAGCCGTTCGCGGACCTGACGCCCGAGCAGCGCAGCCAGGTCGTGACGCTGCCGGCGACGATCGGCAAGCTGACCGCGGTGAAGCATCTCGTGCTGTACGGCAGCAACCTGGTGCGGATCCCGCCGGAGATCGGCGGGATGAAGAGCCTGGTCGAGTTCACCCCGTACACGTCGTACCGGCTCCACTGGTTCCCCTACGAGCTGAGCCGCCTGCCGAACCTGCGGGGCAGCACGGTCAGCACGCGCGCGGTCTACGGCAACTACAAGTACCGGCCGCACTTCCCGCCGCTGACGGGCGTCGCCGACGAGCACACCGACCTCGGCGATCTCGACCCGGGCGTGTGGGGTACGACGTCGATCAGCGCGTGCAGTGTCTGCGACGGGCCGGTTGAGGCGGCGACGTTGCGGCAGGTGTGGATCTCGCTGCGGACCTCGGGCGCCGACGTCCTGCCGCTGCTGGTCAACGCGTGCTCGACGGCGTGCGTGGAGTCGCTGCCCCAGCCGGCGAAGGGTTATGTGCAGGTGCCGCACGCGGGTGGACCCAATGTCCCGCAGCCCGCGCGCGGCCCCATCGCCCACTGACCCGAACGGGAAGACGTAAGACCCTGCCGGGGCTCTCACCGGGCCCCGGCAGGGTGTCCTCAGGACGCCAATCCGAGGACGGCGGACCGGCCAGCGTCGCGCAACCCGGGCGGTCCGGGGAAAGGGCGGTCAGGCCAGGCCCGCCGCCCGGCGGAGTCGTTTGACCGGCTCGCATGGCCAGGGGACCGAGGGGCCGGATCTGTTGTCGCGGTTGGCGGCGCGTGTGCAGGTGGCGCAGCAGACGCCGCCGTTGCCGTCGGGGAAGTGGGTGCCGTCGTGAGGTGTTCGCTCCCGGGTGTCCACTGTGCTCATTTCCCGATTCCTCTCAGGGCGACATTCGCCTCCCGGTAGTCCCGGCAGGGCCACTCGCGGTGGCATTTCTGGCAGGTGTGGGCGCCGGGGCTCGGGCGATGTGCCAGCAATCGCCGGGCCTGTTGGTAATACGGGTGAGGCGCCGGATGGTGACGCCGTTCGGGTCGTATGACCGGTTCGGTGCTTCTGTCGCGCATGGCCCCCACCAATTCGCGTTTGGAGGGCCCGGCCTCCGCCGGGCCGGGGCAGCCGACGGAGACCGGGATCCCTATACCGGCCCCAAGCCCCACCCTTGGGACTCCGCGTGAGCAGGACTGTCACGTGGCCCGAAGGCCATTCCTGCCCCTCCCACCGAGGGAGCGCCGGTACACATCAGACGCTATTGGCGACACCGGATCGACTCAATACCAAACACGCCGAAGCTACCCGGTTGTCTATCGAACGCTCCAATAACTGGAACAATGTGGCGATGCCGATCACACGCACCGGACACGCCCTCGGGCGGCGACTGCGGAGGCTGCGCAAGGCGGCCCACCTCAGCCTTCGCGACGTCGCGGCCACCAGCATCGTCACCGGACCCTCGACTCTCCTGCGCCTCGAAGAGGGCGAGCGGACGCGGATGACGTTTCCCACCATCGGGGCGCTCGCCCGCCTTTATGGCGCACCGCCTGAGCTGTGCGTCGAGCTGGAGGAAATGTTCAAGGCGGCGCAGCGGGACAAGCCGTGGAGTGACGACTTCACCGGCAACATCATCAAGGGCTTCTCGTGGTTTCTGGAGATGGAGGCCCAAGCCGAATCGATGAAGATCTACGCGCCGGATCTGGTCATCGGACTACTCCAGACCCGGGACTACGCCGAGGCTCTGAGTCGGCAGCATGACGCCGACGACGAGCAATTGCGCGACTGGATGACCGTGCTGGAACGGCGATGGGCGGCGGTCTGGGAAAGGGATCCCGCGCCCGGGATCAAGGTGCTCATGGGGGAGTGGGCGCTTCGCGGGCGGGTCAGCGAGGAGCAGACCGCCCGGCTGCGCTCGGCCGGAGCCGAGGTGCGCGTGCTGCCCATCGCCGACGGCCCGTACCCGTTCCTTCGCGGCCCCTTCACGCTGCTCACCTTCTCCGGCAGTGAGGACGAGCCCGATTGCCTGTACACCGAAGGGCTTGAAGGCAGTCGTTACGAGGAGGATCATGAGACGACCGCGCTCTACCATCGGGTCTTTGACCGGATGTTCGGCAAGGCACGTCGAATAGAGGAGTTCTGAGGTGGGCACGTCCCCGTGGAAGAAGTCCAGCCGTTCCGGCGGCCAGAATCAGTGCGTTGAGGCGCGAACGACCGAAGGTCGCTTCCAGGTCCGGGACAGCAAGCTCGGTCCGGACAGCCCCGTACTCACGCTGGAAGCCGCCGACTGGGCCGGTTTCCTGGCGATCGCCAAGCGCTAGTCCGCATACCCGGCCACTGTCACGGGCCGGGGTACGGAAAGGGCCGCCGGGATCGATCCCGGCGGCCCTTCGCTCACTCCATCTCGGCTAGGTCAGCGGCTTCCACGCCGGACTCACACCGGGCTCCTCGCCCGGCTGCGTCCACCACAGCGCCCGCCAGAAGCGCCCGTTCCACCACACGGTCGTCCCCGCCTCACCACTGGGATCCCCGGCCAGCACAGGCGTCCCCGGCACGGCCGAACCACCCGCGGCCTCGGCGGCGGCCCCGGACTCGGCCACGAAGCGATACCGTCCACCGTGGACCGGCGAGGCGTTGTCCCCGGTGACCGGCTCCAGCCTCCAGCGCTGCGTATCGGCGAAACCGCACTGCTCCAGCGTCAAATCACCACCGTGCGTCCCGGCGGTCAGGCACAGCCCGTTGTTGGTGATCCCGTACCAGCCGTCACCGACGTCACTGATCCTCCAGAGCTGGTTGCCGTTCCCGTCCTCGGCTCCGACGAGGTGCGCGCGATGCTCACCGGGGTGGTGGTCCATGACGATGCCGCCCTTGTACTCCACCTGCCAGTTCCCATCGCCCTTGTCCCACAGCGTCCACTTGACGCTCCCGCCGGGCTCGTAATCACGCGAGGAATCCCACTCCGGCGCCTGACAGGCACTTGACGCCTCCGGCGGGTCCACCACCGTGACATCCTTCCGGTGATCGGAGGTGCTGCCGAAGCTGCTCCCGTTGATCCCGAAGACGATGTTCGCCGGCCCGGTGATCGGCAGGTAATACTGCAAGGCGATGTCGCGCACGGCACCCGGCCAGATGTCCTCGCAGTACCCGAGCGTGATCGTCACCCGGTGGAAGTCACCGCGCAGACCACCGGCGTTCGGGCCGGTGTGACCCGGCTCGATGCCGGGCAACTCGGCCCCACCGCCGTCCTTGATCAGCGCCGGAGTCGAGGTCGGCACATCAAACGACACCGTCGTGCCCTTGGCGAGGGTCTTGGTGGTGTTGTTGGTGATCCGCAGCTTCGGCTTCATCGGCCACATGTCGGCCATCGCCGTCGGATAGTCCACGAGCTCGACGCCGACGTCCAGGACCTCGCTCGGCAGACCGCGCTCGGTGCGCACGGCGTCATAGACCCCGGCCGGGCGCAACTTGTCGTCCAGCAGGTTGGTCATGGTGTAGCCGGGCGCGCACTCGCCTTCATCGGGACACTCGTAATCACCGGCGAGTTCCCAGATCATCACGCCGCCGATGCTCTTGTCGCGGACGTAGTCGGCCTTGGCGGCGATGGCCTGTTCGTCCTCAGTGGACAGGAACGTCCGGCTGGATTCGTTCCACAGCCAGGACGCCTTGAGGGTGTCGTCCCAGTGGCGGGTGTAGCCCGAGACCTGATTCTCATCGGGGTTGAGGCCGTAGGCACCGAGGTACCTGGGCGTGATGCCGCGTTCGAGGTTCTTGGCGTGCCACATCGGATTGGACCCGGCACCGATCTCGGAGCCGTCGGCGGCCTTGTCGTGCCAGATGTTGTCCACGCCCGTCGCGCCCGATCCACAAGGGACGCGGCCGCCGTTGTCGCCGGTGCCGGGCTGGCAGGCGGCCTGGTCGGGCAGCTCGGCCGAGCCCCACAGGCCGTTGCCGACGCCGCCGGTGACGTTCTTCCAGCCGCGCGTGTAATAGGGGAGTCCGAGGTTGATGCGCCCGGACTGGAGCGCGCCGCGGTAGTAGTGGTAGGACCAGTCGGCGTTGAAGTAGCCGGTCTTGCCGTACTCGGCCTCGTCGTAGACGCCGGCGGAGATCAGTTCGGCGTCGCGTCCGTCGTCGTAGAGGGGCGCGTTGGGGCCGACGAAGCCGTTCCAGGAGCCGTGCAGGTCATAGGACATGTCATTGACGAAGTCCAGGTACTGCAGGGCGGAGAAGTCGGCCATGCCCCGCACCAGGTAGCCCGAGCCGGATCCGGCGGCGGTGAGGAGGTAGTAGTGGCCGTCGGCTGCCGCCGCGGCGTCCAGCTTCTCCCGCAGGGTCTTCATCAGCGCGTTGTACCCGGCGGTGAGCCCGGCCCGGCGCGGGTTGGCGGTGCCCCAGTCGGCGGGGTTGCCGGTGTCGGGCAGCGCGGTGGGGTACTCGTAGTCGATGTCGGCGCCGTCGAATCCGTACTGGCGCAGGAAGTCCACCGTGGAGTCGGCGAAGCCGTCGATGGCGGCCTGGTTGACGCTCCCGTCGGGATTGACGGTGAGGCCGTAGAAGCCGCCGGAGTCGGCCCAGCCACCCACCGAGATGAGCGTCTTGACCCGCGGATGCTCCTTCTTGTAGCGGGTCAGCAGGTTCAGGTTCCCCTGGTAGGGCAGGGACGGGTCCATTTCGGCGCCCGGTACGCCCGGCCAGGTCTTGCCGGTGTGGGGGTTGCCGGGGCCGGAATCGCCGAGGCTGATGCGGTTGTCGCCGCCGACGGTGGCGAAGGCGTAGTTGACGTGGGTGACCTGGCCCCAGGGGATGTCGCCGGGACGGTAGGCGTGGCCGCCGTCGGAGCCGTCGCGCCAGCCGGTGAAGTAGCCGACCACGCGACGGTCGAATGTGGACCCGAGCAGCTCGCGTCCGTCACCGTCGTAGGCGAGGCAGTAGGGGGTGTTCACGCCCGGGGTGGGCGTCATCCCGTCGGGACGGCAGCCCGGCTGTGAGGCGGGGTCGGTGGTGAAGGGCCCGGGCCGGTTGGGTTCGATGTCGGCGCGCGGGCGCACCATCGGCGGCTGCGGTGCGGGACCGGAGTCGTCGTCCTGGTTGACGATCCAGCGCATGCGCGGGTCGGCGGCATCGCACTTCTCCAGCCCGACGCGCGGGCGGCCGAGGATGTCGCCGGGGCCGTGGTCGAAGACCGGGTCGTGGGTCAGGCACATCCCGCCCTGTAGCGGGCCGGAGTCGGGCACCATCTGGGTGTCGGTGCGGATCAGGACGCCGTTGGGGAGCTGCTCGGCGTACCAATCGAGGACGTTGCGTTCGGACAGTTCGGCCAGCCACGTCGAGGAGTTCGCGTAGAGGTAGCGGCCGTCGGCCACCGAGCGCAGGCTGAACTTCCCGTCGACGCCGTGGCTGAGGGTCCACTCCTGGCCGGGGGCCGAGGCGGGCAGGTCGGTGATGACGCCGTTGCCGTCGGCGCCGGTGAAGTTGTCCAGGAGGTTGCCGTCGGTGCCGTTCTGGATGAGGGCCTCGCCGTCGTCCAGCGGTGTGGCCGCCGGGACGGCGTTCACGGAGACCCCGTCGATGAACCGCCCCGGTGTGCCGTAGCAGGCGAAGTCCACCCCGCCCGTCGGATCGTTCTGGAGGATGGTCAGGCAGCGGGAGAGGACCTGCTGGCCGTAGGCGTTCGGGTGGATGCTCTCCTGCAGGTCGCCCTGGGTCTTGCTGACCCAGCGTATCCACTCGGCGTACGCCGGATTGACCGGATTCTGCAGCGAGTTGCCCGAGTCGGCCTGCCTGGCGTCCCGAGAGCACAGCTCGTGCCCTCTGAAGGCGTCCTGGAGGTCCAGGAAGATGGGGTTGAAGCCCTCACCGGGAGCGCGCGCGTCGGCCACCGCCCGCTGGATCATGTCGCTGATCTGCGGGACCAGTGTGCGCCTGGCCCAGGTGGAGTCGCTGTTGTAGAACGGGCAGCCGCCGGTGTTGTACCGGGTCATGGTCTCGTCGTAGGGGTTGCTGTCGCCGTCGGCGATGGGGCCGGGGTAGGACTGGACGATGAGCTTGTAGGTGCCGGGCTCCTGCCCGGCCGCGGTCATCACCCTGCGGATCTCGTTGACGGTGGCGGTGATCCGCTCCCGTACCGTCGCCAGCCGCTCGGGCATCGTGCCGCGGTTGGCCGCCTCGCACCGCGAGGGAAACGCGTACCCGAAGAAGAAGGCCTGGGCGCACTGACTGATGATCGGGGAGAAGTTCAGGTCGTTGCCGCCGATGGACAGCACGATCGCCTTGAGGTGGTAGGTCTCGGCCAGCGCCCGGAGTCGCAGCGTCTGCGGGGCCTCGCCGCTGTAGACGCGCGAGGTCACATCGGCGGTCACCGCGCCCGAGCAGGCGAGGTTGAACCGCCGATCGGGCGGCACACCGGCCCACTCGGTGCCGAGGATCTCGGCCACGTTGGAGCGATGGCAGCCCTTGCCGGGCCCGTCCGGCCCGTTGACGTAGGTGTTCCCGTACACCCGGCCCGCCGGGTCGAAGCTGCACCAGATCTCCGGGTTGCAGTTGTAGGCGGCGCGGTCGGTGCCGTAGGCGGAGCTGAGGCGGCCCGCCGCCCCGCCGTAGCCGTTGCCCTGCCAGCGTCCGCCCTCACCGGAGATGAAGCTGTCGCCGAGGGACACGATCGCGGGGAGCTTGTCGTCCGCGGCGGCGGCCGGCAGCGGGAATCCGGTGGTCAGGAGGGTGGCGAACAGGGCGATGACGAGCATCGCCGCCGTTCGCTCCCGCTGTCGTGGTCGTTTGATCATCTCCCCATCAGGCCCGGCGCCGGTCGCGCCCGGATCGACACGCGGTCACAGCGCAGGCCGAGGGGCTGATGTGGACGGTCGGGGCGATTCGGGCGTCCGGCGGTCGTGGGCCGGGTGAGGTGGCTGAGCTGGGAAAACGCTTGCCAGGGGTGGTGGAGCGGTCGGGTGTCCTTTGTGGCGATCCGCGGGCAGGCGTGACTCAGGCGTAACGCGAAAGGTGATCTCCTATCATTTCGGGCATACTCTGTCAATAGTCGCGAATACCCCTATGATCCGTTTCAGTGACCTCGCCACCCGCGAGTCGCGCTGACGTACCCACGTCAGCCCTGTATCGAGCACATTGGGGGCCTGATGTCGGTACGCGGCGGGTCGCGGCGTCTCCACGCCACGCTGGCGTTCGTGTGCGTGGTCGGTCTGGTGGTCGCGGGCGCGCCCGTCCCCGCCGCCGCGGACCCGTCGGGCTCCGCCTCGCCGCGTCCGGAGCCCTCGGGGAGCGCCTCGCCGTCGGCGAAGGTCACGCCTTCCGAGTCGCCGGTGCCGCCTTCGCCGAGCCCCTCGCCGTCGGCGGTGGCCACTCCCGCCGAGCCCGCCCCGTCCGCTGCGCCGGTTCGCCTGCCGGAGGCGGGAGGCTGCGGCCCCTTCGCGTACACCTCGGTCGGCACCGGGCCGAGCGACCTCTACCGCTTCGACCCGGTCCTGGGCACCATGACCAAGATCGCGGGTACCACCTGGAAGGACGGCTACGACGCGATCGGCTACAGCCGGGCGACCGGCAGGGTCTACGGCGCGCAGGTCGGTGGGGACAAGTCCAAGAACTTCGTCGAGATCGACCCCGAGGCCGGGACGGTGAAGAAGATCCCGTACTCGGGCACCATCGCCGTCTCCGACTCCTCCTACGACCAGGGTGACGTCTCACCGGACGGCCGCGAGTACTACATCACCCGCACCTCCAGTGGCGGTGCCTTCGTCATCAACCTGGATCCGTCCCGGGGAGCGGTCGGGCTGGTCCTGCGCAAGGTCGAGGGTAGTGGCACGTACGACCTCGCCTACCACCCCAACGACGGCTTCATCTACACCCTCAGCAGCAGTGGCGTGCTCTATCGGATCGACCCGGCGACGGGGAAGTCCACGACCGGCCGCACCGTCGTGTCCCCATCGAACTCAAGTTTCCAGGCGCTGGTGTTCAGCTCCGACGGCTACATGTTCGCGGTGAACAGCGAGAGCCCGCAGAAGGTGTACCAGCTGGACCTCTCGTCGTCCACGGCCGCCTCGCCGATCGACATCAGCAAGGCGCCGCTGGCCACCCAGAGCGGCACGATCAAACCGGGCACGAGCGTCGCCGACGGCGGCGGTTGCCTGCAGATGGACGACTACGGTGACGCGCCGGACACCTACGGCACCTCCGCCCCGACCGGCCCCGAGCACAACAGCGTGACGGGACTGAAGCTCGGTGCCGGCATCGACCAGGAGCCCAATGCCCGCCCGTCGACCAGCGGCGGGGTCACCGGTGAGCTCGACGGCCGCGGCGACAACTTCGACGACGGTGTGTCCAGCTGGCCGGCGTTGTACACCGACGCGACCACGTACACGGTGGACGTGGCCGTCACCAACACCACCGGGAAGTCGGTGACGCTGGCCGGATGGCTGGACTTCAATGGCGACGGCACTTTCGGGACCGGTGAGCGCGCTACGGCGACGGTGGCGGTCAACGCGAGCACGGCGAAGCTGAGCTGGACCGGGCTGAGCGGGCTGGTCTCGGGGGCGAGTTTCGCCCGGCTTCGCCTGTACGACACGGCGGTCGCCGATCCGGCGCCCGGTGGCGGACTCTCCGGCAATGGTGAGGTCGAGGACTACCCCGTGGGCATCCGGGTACCGCTGGGCGCGCGCTGCACCCCGACGCCGTATGTGGCCGTCGGGACGGGGCCGACCAGCCTGTCCCGGTTCGATCCGATGACGGGCACCGTGACCGCCCTGGACGACACGTCCTACACCAACGGCTACGACGCGATCGGCGTCAGCGGGATCAACGGCAGGATCTACGGCACGACCCGGGGCGCGGACAGGTACACCAAGATCGTGGAGGTGAACCCGGCCGGTGGCGTGACGGAGTTCCCGATCAGCCCGGCGCTGACCAGTAACAGCACGAGCAACTACGACGTGGGCGCGATATCCCCGGATGGCACGAAGCTCTATGTCCACTCCAACAGTTCGGTGCCGAGCTTCATCGTCAACCTGGACCCCGCCGCCGGGCGGATCGGCACCCGCCTCGATCAGTTCACCGTCAAGGTCAGCGGTCTGTACGACTGGGCCTTCCACCCGGTGGACGGATATCTCTACGCCGTGGACTCCTCGGGCTACCTGATGCGTATCGATCCGGCCGACGGGACGGTCACCAAGGCCAGGTCGGCGCTGCTGCCGAAGGCCCAGTACCAGGGCGCCTTCTTCGACACCGAAGGCGATCTGTACGTCCTCGACAACAGCTCGCCCGGGAAGGTCTTCCAGATCGATCTGTCCGCCTCGAAAGCCGACAAGCTGATCAGTCTCGACGGAGTGTCGTTCGCTCAGAGCAGCGCGATCTCGACCACCCAGGCGGTCTCGGACGCAGGAGGCTGCCTCTCCGTGGGCGACTTCGGCGACGCCCCCGACTCCTACCTGACCTCCATCGCGTCCGATGGTCCCGCACACGACCTGAGCGCCGGGCTGCGGCTCGGTGCGAAGAGCGACGCCGAACCCGACGCCCGGCGGCCGATCACCGACGGTGTCGCCGGTCCCCTCAACGGACTCGGCGACAACTACGATGACGCGATCGCCACCGTTGCCGCGCTCGGCAAGGACGACACGAGCTACACCGCGTCGGTGAAGGTCACCAACACCACCGGTAAGGCGGTGACCCTGGCTGGGTGGTTCGACGCGAACCTCGACGGCAAGTTCCAGCCCGGTGAGCGCGTCCTGCTCTCGGTGCCCTCGGCGGCCGGCGAGCAGACCGTCACGCTGACCTGGACGGTGTCCACGCTGCGCCCGTCGGGCACGACCTACCTGCGGCTGCGGCTGTTCGATGACGCCCGGACCGACCCGTCGCCGTCGGGTGTGGCCGGTTTCGGTGAGGTCGAGGACTATCCGGTGACGGTGACGAGCCACCCGCGCATCGACCTGAAGATCGCCACCGACCCGCTGACGCTGGCGCCCGGCGCGTCCGGCGTCCTGCCGGTGCGCGTCACCAACGACGGCCCCGACGCCAGCGACATCCCGGCGACCGTCACGCTCACCCCGCCGACCGGCACCACCTTCGGCACGCCCCCATCGGGTTGCGTGAAGAACTCCGACGGGACGGTGACCTGCACGATCCCGGCGGCCGACCTGGCCAAGGGCGCCACCAAGAACCTGGCGATCCCGATCACGGTCAACTCCGACGCGCCGCCGAACAGCACGCCACTGCCGGGCGGCTCGGCGGTGGTGTCCAGTCCGCGCGACACCAACCCGGCCAACAACACCGCGCCGATCACCGTCAACACCGGGGCGTCCACCGTGGACGTGGCGGTCAAGTCCGCCTCGGCGCCCGGGCCGCTCGCGCCCGGCTCGGCCACCACGGTGACGGTGACGGCGACCAACAACGGCCCCTCGAACACCGCCGGGGCCGCGACCGTCACCATTACGCTGCCGCAGAACGTCACCCAGTCCGGCGCGCTTCCGGCCGGGTGTGTGCTGAACGGCGACGGGACGGTCACCTGCACGGTGGCCTCGGGCTGGGCCGCGGGGAGCGACAAGACCTTCGCGATCCCGGTGGTCATCGCCTCCAACGCGCCGCTGAACGCGACCCTGACCGGCGGCAAGGCCGTCATCGCGCTGACCGGTGACACCGTGGCGGGCAATAACTCCCGTGACTTCACCATGTCGACCACGGCGAAGGCGGCCACGGACCTGGCGGTCACCGCCGCCACGGCCGACCCGGCCACGCCGCTGACCCCGGGCTCGCCGGCTTCGGTGACCGTGACGGCGAAGAACCTCGGCCCGTCGGACTCGCGCTCGGCGTCGACGGTGACGATCACGCTGCCCGAGCACGTGTCGGTCAACGGTGCCCTGCCCGCGGGCTGCACCGGGACCGGTCCGGTGACCTGCACGGTCGCGTCCGGCTGGGTCTCGGGTGCGGAGAAGTCGTTCGTGATCCCGGTGAAGGTCGATTCCGACGCGCCGCTGAACGCCACCCTGAGCGGTGGCAAGGCCGTGGTCTCGGGTGCCGACGACACCGTGGACACCAACAACGAGAAGCCGTTCACGATGTCGACGACGGCGAAGGCCGCCACGGACCTGTCGGTGACGGCGGCGACGGTGAGCCCGTCGGGTGCCCTGGCACCGGGTTCGACGGCGACGGTGACCGTGACGGGGAAGAACCTCGGTCCGTCCGACACGCGCTCGGAGTCCACGATCACGATCACCCTGCCCGAGCACGTGTCGGTGGCGGGCGCGTTGCCCGCCGGTTGCACCGGCACCGGTCCGGTGGCCTGCAAGGTTCCGGCCGGGTGGGTCCCGGGCGCGGACAAGACCTTCGCGATCCCGGTCAAGATCGCCGCCGACGCGCCGCTGGACACCACCCTGACCGGTGGCAAGGCCGTGGTCTCGGGTGCCGACGACACCGTGGACACCAACAACGAGAAGCCGTTCACGATGTCGACCACGGCCAAGGCGTCCACGGACCTGGCCGTCACGGCGGCCGCCGCCGACCCGGCCGGTCCGCTCGCGCCCGGCTCGACGGCCACGGTCAACGTCACCGCGCGCAACCTCGGGCCCTCCGACACGCACTCGGCGTCCACGGTGACCATCACGCTCCCGGCGAACGTGTCGGTGAGCGGTGCGCTGCCCACCGGATGCACCGGTACGGGTCCGATCACCTGCACGGTGGCGTCGCCGTGGGCGGCCGGGACGGACAAGTCCTTCGCGATCCCGGTGAAGATCGCCTCCAGCGCTCCACTGGACACCACTCTCACCGGCGGCAAGGCCGTGGTGGCGGGCGATGACGACACCGTCGGGGCGAACAACGAGAAGACCTTCACGATGTCCACGACGTCCAAGGCGTCCACGGACCTGGCGGTCACAGCCGCCACTGTGGACCCGGCCGGGCCCTCGGCGCCAGGCTCGACGGCGACGGTGAACGTGACGGCGAAGAACGTCGGTCCCTCCGACTCGCGCTCGGAATCCACGGTGACCATCACGCTGCCCGAGCACGTCTCGGTGGCGGGTGCGCTGCCGGCCGGTTGCACCGGTACCGGTCCGGTGACATGCAAGGTTCCGGCCGGGTGGGTCGCCGACGCCGAGAAGGCCTTCGCCATTCCGGTGAAGATCGCCTCGGATGCGCCGCTTAACACCACATTGAACGGTGGCAAGGCCGTGGTCGCGGGTGCCGATGACACGGTGGCGGGCAATAACGAGAAGACCTTCACGATGTCCACCACGGGCACCGCCGCCACGGACCTCGCGGTCACCGCGGCGACCGTGACCCCGTCCGGTGCCCTGGCGCCCGGCTCGCCCGCGACGGTGAACGTCACGGCGAGCAACGTCGGCCCGTCCACGTCCCGCTCGGACGCGACGGTGACCGTCACCCTCCCCGAGCACGTGTCGGTGGCGGGTGCGCTGCCCGCCGGGTGCACCGGCACCGGACCCATCACCTGCACCGTCGCGGCCGGCTGGGCTGTCGGCACGGACAAGTCCTTCGCGATCCCGGTCAAGATCGCCTCGGACGCGCCCCTGGACACCACGCTGAACGGTGGCAAGGCCGTCGTCGCGGGTGCCGATGACACGGTGGCGGGCAACAACGAGAAGACCTTCACGATGTCCACCACGGCCAAAGCCGCCACCGACCTCGCGGTCACCGCCGCGACCGTGGCTCCGCCCGGCGCCCAGGCGCCAGGCTCGACGGCGACGGTGACCGTCACGGCGAGCAACGTCGGCCCGTCCGACTCGCGCTCGGAATCCACGATCACCATCACGCTGCCCGAGCACGTCACGGCGACCGGTCCGCTCCCGAGCGGCTGCACGGGTACCGGCCCGGTCGTATGCAAGGTCCCGGCGGGCTGGACCGCCGGAGGGGACAAGACCTTCGCGATCCCGGTCGCCATCGCTCCCGACGCGCCGCTGAACACCACCCTGAACGGCGGTAAGGCCGTCGTCTCCGGTGCCGATGACACCGTGGCGGGCAACAACGAGAAGACCTTCACCATGTCGACCACCGGGACGGCGTCGACCGACCTGGCGGTGACGGCCACGGCCGTCAGCCCCGCCGGGCCGCTCGCCCCGGGCTCGACGGCCGAGGTGACCGTGACGGCCACCAACGTCGGCCCCTCGGTCTCGCGCTCGGCGGCGACGGTGACGATCACGCTCCCGGAGAAGGTCTCCCTCGCCGGTGACCTGCCCGCCGGGTGCACCGGCACGGGCCCGATCACCTGCACGGTGGCGGCGGGCTGGACGGTGGGCACGTACAAGCCCTTCGTGATCCCGGTTCGCATCGCATCCGACGCGCCGCTGGACACCACGCTGAACGGCGGTAAGGCCGTGGTGGCGGGCTCGGATGACACCGTCGCGGACAACAACTCGCGTGACTTCACCATGTCGACGACGGCGAAGGCGTCCACGGACCTGGCGGTCACGGCCGCCGCGGTGAGCCCGACGGGTGCGCTGGCTCCCGGCTCGACGGCGACCGTCGATGTCACGGCCAAGAACGTCGGACCGTCGGATTCCCGCTCGGAGTCCACGGTGACCATCACGCTCCCGGAGCACGTGACCGCGACCGGCCCGCTCCCCGCCGGTTGTACCGGCACGGGCCCGGTGGTCTGCACGGTCGCGGCCGGGTGGGTCGCCGGGGCGGAGAAGACCTTCGCGATCCCGGTGACGATCGCCTCGGATGCGCCGCTCGACTCCACCCTCGCCGGTGGCAAGGCGGCCGTCGCGGGTGCCGACGACACCGTGGACACCAATAACGAGAAGCCGTTCACGATGAAGACGACCGGGGCGGCCTCGACCGACCTGGCCGTCACCACCGCCACCGTCGACCCGGCCGGTCCCTCGGCTCCGGGCTCGACGGCCACGGTCACCATCACCGCCAACAACGTCGGCCCGTCCGACTCCCGCTCGGCCTCCACGGTGACGATCACGCTGCCGCAGCACGTGACGGTCTCCGGTGCGCTGCCCGTCGGCTGCACCGGCACCGGCCCGGTCGTGTGCAAGGTTCCCGCCGGCTGGACCGCCGGGACCGACCGGACCTTCGCGATCCCCGTCAAGATCGCCCCGGACGCGCCGCTCGACACCACCCTGAACGGTGGCAAGGCGGTCGTGAAGGGCGATGACGACACGGTCGCGGGCAACAACTCGCGCGACTTCACGATGTCCACGACGGCGAAGGGGTCCACGGACCTGGCGGTCACCGCCGCCACGGTCGAGCCCGCCGGTGCTCTGCCACCGGGTTCGACCGCGACGGTGACGGTCACCGCGAGCAACGTCGGCCCGTCCGACTCCCGCTCGGAGTCCACCGTGACCATCACCCTGCCGCAGGACGTGACCGCGACCGGCCCGCTCCCGGCGGGCTGCACCGGCACCGGTCCGGTGACGTGCAAGGTTCCTGCGGGCTGGGCCGTGGGCGCGGAGAAGTCCTTCACGATCCCGGTCAAGATCGCCTCCGGCGCAGCGCTGGACACCACCCTCACCGGTGGCAAGGCCGTGGCCTCCGGCGCCGACGACACCGTCGCGGCCAACAACGAGAAGCCGTTCACCATGTCGACCACGGCGAGGGCGTCCACCGACCTGGCCGTCACCTCTGCCACCGTGGACCCGTCCGGTGCCCTGGCTCCGGGCTCGACGGCGACGGTGAACGTCACGGCGAAGAACGTCGGCCCGTCCGACTCGCGATCTGAGTCCACGATCACGATCACGCTTCCCGAGCACGTCTCGGTCGCGGGCACACTCCCCGCCGGGTGCACCGGCGCCGGTCCGGTGACCTGCACGGTCGCGGCCGGGTGGGTCGCCGACGCGGAGAAGACCTTCGCGATCCCGGTTCGCATCGCCGCCGACGCCCCACTCGACACCACCCTGAACGGGGGCAAGGCCGTCGTGGCCGGTGCCGACGACACCGTCGCGGGCAACAACGAGAAGCCGTTCACGATGTCGACGACCGCGAAGGCGTCCACGGACCTGGCCGTCACGGCCGCGACCGTGGATCCGTCCGGCGCTCTGGCGCCGGGTTCGCCCGCGACGGTGAACGTCACGGCGAAGAACGTCGGCCCGTCCGACTCGCGTTCGGAATCCACCGTCACGATCACGCTTCCGGAGCACGTGACGGCGACCGGTCCGCTGCCCTCGGGCTGCTCCGGCACGGGGCCGGTCGTGTGCAAGGTCCCGGCCGGATGGGCCGTGGACGCGCAGAAGTCCTTCGCGATCCCGGTGGTCATCGCCTCCGACGCGCCACTGGACACCACCCTGAATGGCGGCAAGGCCGTCGTGGCGGGCTCGGACGACACCGTGGACACCAACAACGAGAAGCCGTTCACGATGAAGACGACGGCCACGGCGTCCACGGACCTGGCGGTGACGGCCGCGGTCGTCAATCCCGCCGGTCCGCTCGCGCCCGGCTCGACCGCCGAGGTCACGGTCACGGCGAACAACGTCGGCCCGTCCACCTCGCGCTCGGCGGCGACGGTGACCATCACGCTCCCCGAGCACGTCTCGGTGGCGGGCGCGCTGCCCGCCGGATGCACCGGCACCGGTCCGGTGACCTGCACGGTGGCGGCGGGCTGGGCCGTGGGCTCCTTCAAGCCCTTCGTGATCCCGGTGAAGATCGCCTCGGGTGCGCCGCTGGACACCACGCTGAACGGCGGCAAGGGCGTCGTCGCGGGCGCCGATGACACGGTGGACACCAATAACGAGAAGCCGTTCACGATGTCGACCACGGCCAAGGCGTCGACGGACCTGGCGGTCACGGCCGCGACGGTGAGCCCGTCCGGCGCGCTGGCGCCCGGCTCGACGGCCACGGTGAACGTGACCGCGCGCAACGTCGGCCCGTCCGACTCGCGGTCTGAGTCCACGGTCACGATCACGCTGCCCGAGCACGTCACGGCGACCGGCCCGCTCCCGGCAGGCTGCACCGGCACCGGTCCCGTCACGTGCAAGGTTCCGGCCGGGTGGGGCGCGGGGGAGGACAAGTCCTTCGCGATCCCGGTTCGTATTGCTTCGGACGCGCCGCTCGACACCACGCTGAACGGCGGCAAGGCCGTCGTGTCCGGTGCCGATGACACCGTGGACACCAATAACGAGAAGCCGTTCACGATGTCGACCACGGCGAAGGCGTCCACGGACCTGGCGGTCACGGCCGCCACGGTCGACCCCGCCGCCGCCCAGGCGCCCGGCTCGACCGCCACGGTCAACGTCACCGCCAAGAACGTCGGCCCGTCCGACTCGCGCTCGGAATCGACCGTGACCATCACCCTGCCGCAGCACGTCACGGCGACCGGCCCGCTCCCCAGTGGATGCACCGGCACCGGACCGGTGACCTGCAAGGTCCCGGCCGGATGGGCCGCCGACGGAGAGAAGACCTTCGTGATCCCCGTCAAGATCGCCTCCGACGCGCCACTCGACACGACACTGACCGGCGGCAAGGCCGTCGTGTCCGGCGCCGATGACACGGTGGACACCAATAACGAGAAGCCGTTCACCATGTCCACCACGGCCAAGGCGTCGACGGACCTGGCGGTCACCGCCGTGGCCGTCGACCCCGCCGGGCCGCTCGCCCCGGGCTCGGCGGCGACGGTGACGGTCACCGCGACCAACGTCGGCCCGTCCGACTCGCGGTCGGAGTCCACGGTGACCATCACGCTGCCCGAGCACGTCACGGCGACCGGTCCGCTCCCGGCGGGCTGCACGGGCACAGGCCCGGTGACCTGCAAGGTTCCCTCCGGGTGGGTCGTGGGCTCCTTCAAGCCCTTCGTGATCCCCGTGAAGATCGCCTCAGGTGCGCCCCTGGCCACCACGCTGAACGGTGGCAAGGCGGTCGTGTCGGGCTCGGACGACACCGTGGACACCAATAACGAGAAGACCTTCACGATGTCCACCACCGCGAAGGCTTCCACCGACCTGGCCGTCACGGCCGCCACCGTGGACCCGTCCGGCGCCCTGGCGCCCGGCTCGACCGCCACGGTCAACGTCACGGCGAACAACGTCGGCCCGTCCGACTCCCGCTCGGAATCGACGATCACGATCACCCTGCCCGAGCACGTCTCGGTGGCGGGCACGCTGCCCGCCGGCTGCACCGGCACCGGCCCTGTCACGTGCAAGGTCCCGGCCGGATGGGTCGCGGGCGAGGACAAGTCCTTCGCGATCCCCGTCAAGATCGCCTCGGCCGCGCCGCTGAACACCACCCTCGCCGGTGGCAAGGCCGTCGTGTCCGGTGCCGATGACACCGTGGACACCAATAACGAGAAGCCGTTCACCATGGAGACGACCGGAGCGGCCTCGACCGATCTGGCCGTCACGGCCGCGACCGTCGACCCGTCCGGTGCGCTGCCGCCCGGTGCGACGGCCACGGTGAACGTGACCGCGAGCAACGTCGGCCCGTCCGACTCCCGCTCGGAATCGACCGTCACGATCACGCTGCCACAGCGCGTGACCGCCACCGGCCCGCTCCCGAGCGGCTGCACCGGCACCGGTCCCGTCACCTGCAAGATCCCGGCCGGCTGGGCCGTCGGCACCGACAAGACCTTCGCGATCCCGGTGAAGATCGCCTCCGACGCGCCCCTGGCCACCACTCTCACCGGTGGCAAGGCCACTGTGTCCGGCGCCGATGACACCGTCGCGGGCAACAACGAGAAGACCTTCACGATGTCCACCACCGCGAAGGCCTCCACCGACCTGACGGTCACCGCCGCCACCGTCAACCCCGCCGGAGCACTGCCGCCGGGCGCCACGGCCACCGTCAACGTCACCGCCAAGAACCTCGGTCCTTCCGGCACCCGCTCGGAGTCCACGGTGACCATCACGCTCCCGCAGGACGTCACCGTCGAGGGCGACCTGCCCGACGGTTGCACCGGCACCGGACCGGTCACCTGCAAGGTCCCGGCCGGATGGGTCGCGGGCGCGGAGAAGACCTTCGCGATCCCCGTGCAGATCTCCTCCGAGGCGCCGCTGGCCACCACCCTCACCGGTGGCAAGGCCACTGTGTCCGGCGCCGACGACACCGTCGCGGGCAACAACGAGAAGACCTTCACGATGAAGACCACCGGGGCGGCGTCCACCGACCTGGCCGTCACCGCCGCGACGGTGAGCCCGTCCGGCGCCCTGCCGCCGGGCTCGACGGCGACGGTGACCGTGGAGGCGACCAACGTCGGCCCGTCCGACTCGCGCTCGGAGTCCACGATCACGATCACGCTGCCGCAGTACGTGACCGCGACCGGCCCACTCCCGGCGGGCTGCACCGGCACCGGGCCGGTGACCTGCAAGATTCCGGCGGGCTGGGCCGTGGACGAGGACAAGTCCTTCGCGATCCCCGTCCAGATCGCCTCGAACGCGCCCCTGTCGTCCACCCTCGCCGGTGGCAAGGCGGTCGTGACCGGCGCCGACGACAGCATCGACGACAACAACGAGAAGACCTTCACGATGTCGACGACCGCGAAGGCGTCCAATGACCTGAGCGTCACCGTCACCGGGCCCGGCACGCTCCCGCCCGGCGGCTCCGGGCAGGTCACCGTCACCGGCCGCAACAACGGCCCGTCCGACACCTCGAAGCCCTCGACCATCACCGTGACGATCCCGGACGGGGCGACCGTGGGCACGCTGCCCGCCGGCTGCACCGGCACCGGACCGGTCGTCTGCACCATCCCGGCCGGCTGGACCGTCGGCACCGACAAGACCTTCGTCATCCCCGTCACCGTCGCGGCCGACACCGAGCCGGACACCACGCTCACCGGCGGGGAGGCCGTCGTGGCCAACCCCGACGACGGCGTCGACACCAACAACCGCGCCACCTACGACATCCCGGTCGGCCCGCGCTCGGCCGACGTGGCCATCACCAAGGCCCCGGCCGGAAACACCAAGGTCGCACCCGGCGACACCTTCGACTACGAGGTCACCGTCACCAACAACGGGCCCTCCGACGCCGTCGGCGTGCAGGTCACCGACAAGCTCCCGGCCGCATTGACCTTCGTGTCCTCGACCCCGGCGGGCTGCACCGCCGCCGGACAGGACGTGACATGCCCGAAGATCGCCACCCTGGCGGCCAAGGGCGTCAAGGTCTACAAGCTGACCGTGCGCCTGGATCCCGCCTACACCGGTGACGGCTCCGACGTCCGCAATGTCGCCAAGGTCGCCGCCGACAGCCCCGACCCGAAGCCGGACAACAACACGTCCAGCCCCGACACCGGCACCCTGCCCGACGGCGGCCCGGCGACGCCCAAGGCCGACCTGGCCATCACCAAGGCCACCGCGAACGACACCAAGGTCGCCCCCGGTGAGACCTTCGACTACGTCCTGACCGTTACCAACAAGGGGCCCTCGGTCGCCAAGGACGTCGTCGTCACCGACGAACTCCCGGCCGAACTCGCCTTCGTGTCCTCCAGCCCGGGCGGATGCACCGTGTCCGACCGGACGGTGACGTGCCCGAAGACGGCCACTCTCGGTCCACTGGGGACGGTCACGTACACGCTGACCGTGCGCCTGGACTCCGCCTACACTGGTGACGGCTCGGAGATCGTGAACACCGGCAAGGTGACCGCGTCCACGAGTGACCCGGTCACCGCCAACAACACCGCCACCGCCGGGCTGCCCGGCGGCAACACCGCCGCCGCCAAGGCCGACCTCAAGGTCACCAAGGCCACCGCGGACAACACCAAGGTCGTGCCGGGCAAGGAGTTCGACTACACGCTCACCATGACCAACGACGGGCCCTCCGTCGCCCGCGGCGCCCAGCTCGTCGACACCCTCCCCAGTGCCCTCACGTGGGTGTCGGGCTGTGCGGCCAGCGGCAAGACGGTCACCTGCGCCAAGGAGGACGCGCTGGCCGTCGGCGCGACCAAGACCTACACGATCCGCGTCCGGCTCGCCTCGGGCTACGCCGGTGACGGCACCGGCACTGACGTGACCAACTCCGCGACCGTCTCGGCCACCACGGCCGACCCGCAGGCGTCCAACAACACCGCCACGGCCAAGCTGCCCGGCGGTGGACCGGCCAAGCGCGAATGGGACCTCGGCATCGCCGCCGAGGGCCCGGCCACGCCGGTCACGCCCGGCGGGAACGGGACGGTCAAGGTCACCGTCACCCACAATGGACCCTCCGACACCGACACCGCGACCACGGTGACGATCACGCTCCCGGCCAAGGTCACCCCGGGCACCCTGCCCGCCGGGTGCGCCGGCACCGGCCCGGTCACCTGCACGATCCCGGCCGGGTTCGTCGCGGGCACGACCAAGGTCATCGAGCTGCCGATCATCGTGGCCGCCGACGCCACCCCGAACACCACCATCACCGGCGGCAAGGCCGATGTCGCCATCACCGGCGACACCGACGCGAGCAACGACTCCGCGCCGTTCACGGTGCCGGTGGCCGGGGCCAGCGCCGACGTGGCGGTCACCAAGACGCCCGTGGGCAAGACCCGCGTCGCGCCCGGTGAGGAGTTCGACTACGAGATCACCGTGACCAACAAGGGCCTCTCGGACGCGGTCAACGTTAAGGTCACCGACCGGCTCCCGGCCGCCCTCGCCTGGGTCTCGGGCTGCGCCGCCACCGGTCAGGACGTCACGTGCCCGACGGTGGCGACCCTCGCCGCCGGGGACTCGAAGAAGTTCACCGTCCGGGTCCGCCTGGACGCCGCCTACACCGGTGACGGCTCCGACATCCGCAACGTCGCGGCGGCCGCGTCCGACACCACCGACCCCGACACGTCCAACAACACCTCCAACCCCGACACCGGCACCCTGCCCGACGGCGGCCCGGCGCCCAAGAAGATCGACCTGGCCACCGCGGTGACCGCCCCGACCACGGGCGTCACCCCGGGCACGTCGACGACCGTCACGGTGACCATCACCAACAACGGCCCGTCGAACACCGGCGCCACGGCCGTCCACGTGATCACGCTGCCGGAGAAGACCTCGGTGGGCGCGCCGCTCCCGGCGGGCTGCACCGGCACCGGCCCGGTGACGTGCACGGTCCCGGCCAGTCTGGCCCCGGGCGGGACGAAGGAGTACGTGATCCCGCTGATCGTGGCCGCCGACGCCCCGGAGAACTCCACACTGTCCGGCGGCAAGGACGAGGTGAAGGAGCCCCTGGACGGGGTTCCGGCCAACAACACCGCGACCTTCACGATCCCGACCGGCACGCGCTCGGCCGACCTGGCGATCACCAAGGCGCCGGTGGGCAAGACCCGCGTCGCGCCGGGGGAGACCTTCGAGTACGAGGTCACCGTCACCAACAACGGGCCCTCCGACGCCGCGGGCGTGCAGGTGAGCGACACGCTGCCGGACGCGCTGAAGTACGTGTCGTCCAACCCGGCCGGCTGCACGGCCGTGAACCAGAAGGTGACCTGCCCGAAGATCGCGGTCCTGGCGGCCAAGGGCGTCCAGGTCTACAAGCTGACCGTGCGCCTGGACGCCGGTTACGCCGGTGACGGCTCCGACATCCGCAACGTCGCCACGGTCGCCGCCGACTCGGCCGACCCCGACACGTCCAACAACACCTCCGGCGCCGACACCGGCACCCTGCCCGACGGGGGACCGGCACCGGCGAAGGCCGACCTGTGGATCACCAAGAGCCTGGGCGCACCCGTGCCCCGGCCCGGTGAGGAGACCGTCTACCGCCTGGAGGTGGTCAACAATGGACCGTCCAACGCGGCCGGTGTGAAGATCACCGACACGCTCCAGCAGGTGTGGACCTTCGTGTCCTCGCCCGACGGGTGCACCGCGAACGGCCAGGCGGTCACCTGCGCGATCGGGACCATGGCCGCCGGTGAGACGGCCGTGCGCACCATCCGCGTCCGCCTCGACCCGGCCTACACCGGTAGCGGCGGCCTGCGGAACACCGCGACGGTCTCGGCCGACACCGCCGACCCCGACACGTCCAACAACTCGGCCTCGCACATGATCCAGGACGGGAGCATCCCGATCCCCAAGACCGACATGTCGGTGGTGAAGACCATCGGCTCGACCAAGCCCATCGCGCCCGGCGAGACCTTCGACTACCAGATCACCGCCACCAACAACGGCTCGGCGACCTCGGCGGTCAACGTCGTGATCTCCGACCCGCTTCCGGCGATGCTCAGCTTCGTGTCCTCGTCGCCTGCGGGCTGTACGGCCAAGGGCCGCCTGGTGACGTGTCCGAAGGTGGCCAAGGTCGCCCCCGGCGAGAAGATCACCTACACCCTGACCGTCCGCCTCGACCCGGCCTACACCGGTAACGGCTCCGACATCAAGAACACCGCCAAGGTCACCGCCGACAACGTCGACCCCGACGACTCCAACAACCAGTCCACCGTGGACGGTCTGCCCGACGACCAGATCCTGCCCGCCAGCGCCGACGTGGCCATCTCGGTCGTCGAACCCGCCGGGCGCGTCATCCCCGGCGCCGCCGACAAGCTGCTGGTGACCCTGCGCAACCTCGGGCCGTCCACCGTCCGCGGTGAGATCCCCGTGGAGATCGTGATGCCCGCCAACGTCACCGCCGGATCGGGCCTGCCCGCCACGTGCACCGCGTCCGACCGAGGACGAGTGGTGCGCTGCCGCGTCGGCGACGGGCTCGCGCCCGAGTCGGCCCGCATCGAGGCGGCGACCGCGTTCACGATCCCGATCACGGTGGCCTCCTCGGCGCCCGCCAACGCGATCCTGCCCGGCGGCACCGCCGTGCACACCAGGTCCGGCGACCCGGTGCTGGAGAACAACTCCACGACCTGGGTCGTGCGTACCGGCGACCGCCGTCCGACACCGCCGCCGCCGTCCCCGACCGCCGACCCGATCCCGGTGACCGGCTCGCGCCTGTGGCCCATCGCCGGCTGGGGCCTGGGGCTCCTGCTCATCGGCGCCTTCTTCGCCCTCTACACCCGCTCCCGCCGCGACAAGGAGAACCGCTGATGCTCGCCATGTCCCCACCGCCGGTGACCATCATGGTCAGCGACAGCGAAGAGCACGTGGCCGCCGGAATGGAGCCGACCTACACCATCGAGGTCCGCAACGACGGTGAGGAGGAGTACCCCGGCGCCGTGATCTCCCAGCTGCTGCCCGCCGGGCTCGGCCACAAGGAATCCGGGCCCGCCGCCGACGTCGCCGTCAACGAGGTCACCTGGCACGTCACGCTCCCCGCGCACGGCACGGTGACGGTGACGATGACCGGCACGGTCACCGAGGCCGCCGCCGGGAAGGTGTCCACGACCGCCTGTGTGCGTGCCGAACCGGGCGAGCCGCTCTCGGCGTGCGCGACCGACGCCGACGCGCTCACCGCCGAGAAGCCCGGCCCGTCGCCACTCTTGATCGCCGGTGCGGGCGTCCTCGCCGGAGCGGTCGGGGTCGGCGGGGTCGTGCTGTGGCGGCGACGGCGGTCCTTAGGGCCACACGACCTCGTCGAGGAACGCCTCGACACACGTCACGACCTGGGCGAGGACGTCGGCCGACGCCTTGAGCGGACCGGGCAGCATCATCGCGTGATCGGCACCGTCGACCTCGATGACGTGCGGGCTCAGCTCGCGGGCGAGCCGGGCGTCCCAGAACGGATCGGCCGTCCCGCCGACGAGCAGGAACGGCTTTGTCGCCTTGGCGAGCGCGTCCGGGACCCAGTCGTCGGTGGTGAGCGTCGGGGTGATCCACACCGCCGGGAGCCCGCGCTCGGCGGCGAGTGCCGCGGCGCGGCTGCCCAGCGAGCTGCCGATGAGCAGCGGGGTCGTGTGCGGCCCGATCTCGTCGAGGACGGGCGCGACCTGCCCGGTCACCCACGGTCCCTTCAGCTCGGGCCGGGTCTGGAGTTCGGGTGGCGCGTCCCAGTCGAGCCGGTGTATTCGTGCGCCCCGCGCTTGTGCGGCGAGCGCGGGGTAGAGGAGTAGCGGCATGTGCGGGCCGGAGTCGACGCGCGGGACGACGACGGCGACGCGGTCGTGTGGGGTCACGTGGCGGAGCATAGGGGCGTGGGCGATTCTGTGGGGCCCTTGCGGATGGGCGGCCGGGCTAGTAGCCGATGGTCTGGCCGTTCGCGGTCACGGTGATGGTCGCCGTCGTCGCGGCGGGCGCGCCGATGTCGCGCCACTGGAGGACGGCGTCGGCGATCTCGTCCCACAGGCGCCGGGGACCACCCTGCCGGACGCGGCGTGGCGGAGCGGTGAGTCCAATGTGCGCCCACGACCCGCTCGTGGGATCCTCCAGGCCGATGTGGGCGCCCATGATGTCGTTGTCGCCGGTCCAGGTAAGAACGTCGCGGACGTGGGCGGCCACGAACATGTTGGCGTCGTGGTCGTAGAGCGCGTCGCGCGGGTCGAGGTCGGTGGTGGTCTCGATGCCGTCAATCTCGGGGACGTCGTCGGAGGTGACGCGCTGGCCGCGGTCGCGCATGAACGCCACGCCGCCGACGACTCGGCCGGTCGCGGTGCCGTCGGCTGCGACGGTGAGTTTCGTGAGGAACTGGCGGCGCAGGCCGGTGTCGAGGGGAACGACCAGGATGCCGCCGGGGCGGGTCTGTTCCACCCAGGCGTACGGGATGCGGGTGACGCTGTAGGTGGCGATGACGCCGCCGTAGGGTCCGCCCGGTGTGTGACCGGCGGAGGCGTCGCCGATGACCAGGCGGGGGGTGACGCCTGTGGAGTCGAGTGCGGCGGCAGCGCGGGCGGCCACCTCGGCGTCGGTCTCGACGCTCACCACCCGGTCGGCGCCGAAGTGGGCGGACAGGATCGCGGCGTTGTAGCCGGTGCCGGTGCCCGCCTCCAGCACCGGCTCCTCGGTGATGTCGAGATGCCCGAGCATGACGGCCATGACCCCGGGCTCGGATGACGATGAGGTGGGGATGCCGGTCTCGTCGCCAGGTTGGGTGCACCTTATCGGGGGTCTTTCTAGGCCGGACTGGGAGGCAAGGCGGTTGCTAGATCGCATGGGCGGAGCGTCATAACACCGCAAGGTCGCAGACTCTCGTAGGCGTCGTTCGCCCGTAGGTCAGACCACGGCTGGATCCTTCATAAGGTACCGATCTTTGCTCACCACGGTCAGAGTCTCCCGACCCCGGGTCAGAGCAACGTACAGGCTGCGAGCGTCATGGTCGGCTGCATTCAGCACAATCGCATGGTCATATTCGAGCCCCTTGACAAGCAGTGGCCTTGACACCAGGCGCTGTTCCTGGGGGCGGCCAGCCGACCGAGTTTGGTAGCGGATGCTGACTACCGCATCCCGGACAGTCAACCCACTATCACTCGACGCAAGCCGCAAGGCGCGAAGCATATCTCGCCATGCTTCGCGGCGGTACGTTCGCACGCCTTTAAGGTCGCGAAGCAGAATCAGGGCATCGTATACGTCCTGTGGAGACGTGTGACTTAGCAGATGGTCGAGTGCAGCCAGCTGCGGTTCGGCCCCTCGACGTTTAAGATGGCTAACCGGCTTTCCTGTCTTGAGCTTGTTTGCAATCGCAGAATCGAGTAGGGCAGGAATGCCAACCGAACAACGCTTGGCAAATTCGAGCGTTTCGAAGGCCAAGTTCTTTGTCGATCCTTGATCAACTATCACGGCGAACTTCTCCATGACTTTCCCTTGTAGTTCCTCCATCATGCCGTATGAACCATTCAGCTTTGATGCGATTTGAGTGCAATCCGAGGGAAACGTACCGATAGCAACTGTCGAGCCGGGGGATTTCGCCCGCGAGTGACAGGCGTTGACCGCCCCTCCATGAACGTCGCTTACCCACACCAACGGCGCATTTTGGAGGTCTATTGCTTCTCCGTTCAAGAGATTGCTCCGAATCTCAATGAGCCACATTCCCAATTCAATGTTGTGGCCATGCCAGCGCCAAGGGAAGTTCGGGGTCGAAAATTCCTGCCATCGAGGAACAACGTGCTCACTCCATCGAATCGTGACGTTGTCTCCGAAGCTAAAAATATTCTGGAGGCGATCTCCGAGAACGCAAATCGGTAGAACATCCGCAATCTGCACGACCAAGGCGTGCTGCTGGACAACACAGTCCTGGTACTCATCTATGACCACAAAGGAGTAGCTTTCCTGTAGCATGTGCTGAATCGCGCTCGAACGCACAGCTCGCGCAGCCGCAATGTAATACAGGTTTGAGTCTTTCCAATCAGGCAGGTGTCCGACTTGGAGGTCAGAAAGCTCTGGGTAGCTCAATGCCAACTTAAAAGACCACCCAGCCAGAGTGTCGACGCGGGAGGTTTCCCTACTGACACCGAACCGCCTCAGGCGTCTACGCAGCGCATCGACACCAGCGTTTGTATGAGTCAGGATGAGGACTCTTTCTCCTCTTTCCTGAGCAGCGCTTACTAGGGCAGCAACGAGCTCAGTCTTGCCTGTGCCAGCTGGAAGCTCGATTGAACAAGGTAGGGAGTCGCGGATGCCCTCAGCGGTACTCTTCAACGCTTGACTCATTGGCTCAGTCGTCCCCCTGCTCGGCATCTTGAGGCTCGTCGTACACGAATTTCCTCAAGCGTGTGAACCCTTTCTTGAGGACATCAGAGAGTTGCCCCTTGTGAGTGATCAGAAGTTCACCGAGAGCTTCGCCATGATCTTCGCGCTTAAACCATGACTTGTCGTCTTTGTCCTTTTCTTTCTTGGGACATGCAGCTTGACGAAGTGCAGCCTTGACATCTTCGAGCGTTCGCGTACCGTCGAGCCATTCGTCGGGGTCGATGGTTGTGATGGGAGATGTTCCCGTCAGTCTCGCGTTGATTGATGAGAGTACGGACTCTCGCCCTTTGATCTCAGCGGCGAGCTCTACCAGCTCCTTGAGAGCATCGCCCTCGAATGCGTCGATTATTTCATGTTCGATCGCTTTACCCACGCTCCATCGCACCATTTTGACGCCGGCCTCTTCGGCTGTCTGTACGAGAGCGTCGACTCCGCGGTCATCATTGTCTACCATTAGCAGCGTCGGGTAGCCAAGCTCCATCAGCGAGCGTGCGCGCTTTGGTGCTGTGTGACCGCCGCCGTTAATGTGCGTGACCCCCAGAGCGGTGTGTGACGCTGCACCCTCAGTTTCTCTCTTTTCATCCCAGCACCGGAGCAGCACCCGGCAGATCCCACTCTCTGTCTTACCTTCACACACGATGATGCGCTTAGCCAGCACAGCGGCAGGGCCAGCACGCAAGGTTCCTTGGTGCTCATCCAGGTCAGCGGGAACCGAGAGAACAGACGTGGCACCCTGGGCAGATCGAACCACAGATATGTCTCCTGCGGAAAGATACTGCACCGCGATCGGGGAGTGAGTTGTCATCAGCACCTGGCCCCTGCCGGAGACGGTTCTTGATTTAAGGTGCTGCAGCAGATGATTCAGACGGTGCGGCTCAAGTCCATGCTCAACCTCGTCGATCAAAACCACAGACGTCTCAGCGAGGGCTTTCTCTTGGATAGCAAGGCTAGTCAATCTCCGCGTGCCCAGGCCATGCGACGTCAGGGGAACAGTATCGTCGTGCAACAGAAGGTTGCTGCTAGCAGCATTACCGGTGGGATCAAGCCCTGGTCGTAGATTCCCGAACGACTTGCTCCCGATTTTGTGTGCGGCCGCGACGACGTCCTGTGTTGCTTGCTCCAACTCCTTTGGTGGAGCTGTGAAGAAGGCATTCCTGGCGCTTCGATGCGCGGCGGTTACAGCCTCGTTGACACCGGCACGCTCGTTTGTGAGCCTAGTCAGGGCTGACCCACGCCCCCATCGCATGTGGGTATCAATTCGATCGTCGACACGAAACAGCCCAAACTTCTCTCGTAGGCCCCCGTTGACGATGTGCGGAGTGTCCTCCTCTCCGAGTCGGATGACCGTCCACTGCGGTTCAAGTGACGAAGTGACTTCCAGCCGCACAATGACGCACGGCTCGGAACCATCCTCGGGGTCGTGCAGAATCTCATTATCATCCGTTATTCCAGATAGGTGCATGCCCAGAGCTGAGTCGCGTTGCAGCGCGGACGGAAGGTCTGCAATGACAACCGTGATCACAATCGGTGAATCGACGTTGCAATTATAGAAGTCGGCGTCTGTGAAGGGGATGTTCCAACGAGAGCTGAGAGTAAAAGCGATAGCATCCAGGAGCGTCGTCTTTGTGCTGTCCCCTGAACCTACGAGGCATACAAAGCGGTTGTCCGGCAAGATCCAGTCGGCTTCTTTGATGCCTCGGAAGTTACGTATAGTGACTTTTCTAATTCTCATAGGTTTCACGCTTTCTGTATAAGGATTGACAGCCTGGCGCGGACGCATGCCGCCGCTCAAGGGTGGAGGCGCGCGAAGCAGCCGAGGAATGACAGCAGGATTCGCCGGCGGCAATGCGGGCACAGCCCACCCATTGCCGAGCCTAGCTGCTGCTGATAGTTTAGAACAAAAGTATGTTTCTTGAAAGCGGCCTGTTTGGCGCGCTGCCCCGGGGCGTCGTTGTGCGATACCACCAGGTCGCGACGTTACACTCGGGTTAACTCGAACCCCAAATTGATCAAGCCCGCTAGATCAATCCGGCAATCGCTTGCCGAGTCCGTTTTGGATAGAAGCTCGGCAGTTTTGGTGATTACCCGATCTCGGACAGTGATCAACTAAGAGTCGCCCGTTTGGGTGAAATACTTGTATCGAAAGCTCGCAAATAGCATCCCCCGATCTACCCACCGTGACCGAGAGTGCAGCGCTACGTTTAGCTGAGCGTCCGCAAAGCATCTTCCGGCCGTGATGTGCGTCAGACCACTCCCAGCGTAACGCTTTCGATCATGTCTTGGCTCCGGTCGAACCTCTCAGGCAAGGCGCGCAACGGGGTGAGAGCCTAAGCGGAGTACTCAGCGACGCCTGTCGTCAGGGCTTCAAGTGCATCCGCGAGCCGCCCATGCACATACGGCCGTAGGAGGCGCTTCGCCTCTTCGGGGCTGGCGAACCGGAAGCCGCCAAGCTCGTCGTTAGCGAACGTCAGCCCGGCGGTCTGTTCGTTGCTCAAGACACCGCCGTCGAAGACGAAGACCAGCGAGTCATCCCATGGCCCATGCGGCGGCATCCAGTGCACGCAGAGCAGTGCGCCGACCCGGACGTCGAGCCCAAGTTCTTCACGGAGTTCGCGCTGAGCAGCGTCGTGGGGAGCCTCGTTGGCCTCGCACATCCCGCCGGGCAAGTCCCAGTCCGGCTTGTACTTGGGATCGACCAGCAGCACGCGTCCAGCCTTGTCGCGGATCAGGACGTCCGCGGCGACCCGCTTGCGGGGCTGCTTGGCGTTGCCTTCGGCGAGGTAGGCCTGGTACGCCTCGGGGTCGGACTCGTACAACGGCACGTCCGCCGCCACGTGTGCTCCTAGTGCTGGCGATCGCCCTTGCTAAGCCACTGGTACATCCGCAGCCTAGCTTTGAGCGCTTTGTCCAGGTACTCCAGGAAGCTCGTGACGACCGTGTTCGTCCGCTGGCCGGCGAGCATGCGCTTCAGGTCGGTGAGCTGTTGGATCACGAGGTACGACCCCAAGGACTGCGTCGAGTCCAGTACCTCCTGAGCGATCATGCAGGCCTCGTCTGGCTTGCCTTGGCGGATGAGGGTGCCGACCAGGAGCAGTTGGCCGAAGGCTCGACTTCGCTGAGATGAACTGGGCCGCAGCGCGACGATCCGCTGCGCCTGGCGTGGACTTCACTGAGGTCTCCCAGCTGCCGCATGCAGTGCGCGAGCGAGTTGGCGAGCGATCCCTCATCGAAGCGACTGACCCAGGGCGACGGCGCCTCGTTCGGAATGGCACCAAGGGCGGCTTCGGCGCGGGCCAGCAGCTGGTGGCACTCCTTCGTCATCTGGAGCGAGGCAAAGCCGCGGGCGCGGCGGATCAAGCGGTGGTCGCCGGTGTGTTCGTCCCACACCCAGACGTCGGGCGGGATGAACACCGACCGGTCCACGGCGGCGAAGGCGGGCCGCCAGAGGCCACGGAGGTCCCCGGCGGCTTCGAGCTGATCGAGCAACGCCACCTGCGTGGCGTGCCCTTCGGGAGTGATCGTCACTTGTCGTGCTTCCCGCCCTTGTCATCGGGCCGACCGCGGCTGTCGTCGTCCTTGCCGTAGCCGGACTTGCCATTGGAGCCACGAGAACATCCTGTGTTCACAGCGAGGCGTGCTGTGGACAAGCTGGTCTGCCCACAGCTCACTCCTGTTCCACGCCTGCGCTCTGGGCTGATGGTGGTGGCAGTGCGGTGCCCGGCCTCACGTGGTCGACAGGAGGCCGTCATGCTCGCCAGTTACGCCTTCACCCTCTATGCCAAGCAGCGGTACAACGGCTACAACGCCGCCGGGAAAGCGACGCTCAACAACATGATCAAAGCCATTCAGCTGAACCCGGCCATCGGGGACTTGCTGAAGGCCAGCGACACCCGCACCTGCCGGCTAGGGCCGGCGCGGGTGGACTACAAGCTGATCGGTCGCCACCACGATCAGCACATCATGATCACCGACGTCGCGGCGTAGCCGCCAAGCATCGGCCCGGGGTGTTCACTCCGGGCCGGTGTGCTTTCCGTCGATCAGAACGCCTTGGGCGTAGAGGTCCCCGAGACGTCCTTCGGCGATGGCGTTCTCGACGGTGGTGGTCAGTTCCTGTTCGCGGGCGAGATCCTCAGGTGTGGTCTGCGTCCAGCGGTACCAGGCGGCCGTCAGCTGGTTCAGGGGGTTCCAGTCGTGGGTGTCGAGGGTTTCACCGCGGCAGGTCGCCTCCCAGCTCGCTTCGAACTCCCAGGCTTGCTCGTCGGTGAGTGCTTCGCGCACCGCTTTTGGGGTGCAGGCGATGACGGGGCCGGACAGTCCGGTGAGTCGTTGCGGGGCGGACATGCGGGCGTAGTCGGTCCGGGTGGACTCGGCGCGGGCCGGGTCTCCGCCTGCGGTGATCCACCAGCGGCAGACCATGAGCATCAACGCTTCCAGGTCGAAGTCCTTCGCGGCGAGCGCGAGCGCCTGGCGCCACTCGGTGTCGAAGAGCTCGCGGTCGCCGGCGTTGAGGAGCGTGTAGGTCTCCTGCCCGGTCAGCATCTCCATGCCGTGGAGTCTGCCACCGGGCAATACCGTGGTCGCCGGACACGCCGTGCGATGCGGGTCAGGCCGCCAGGGCGGGCAGCGCGGCGACGCGGTCGCGGATGTCGCCCAGCTCCGGAGCCGACGCCAGGCGGGCCAGGCGTGCCCGGGATGTGGCGCGCAGCCGCTCGGGCGGGGTGATGTCGAGGACGCCGTGCGCGACTTCGTCGGCGGCATCGAAGCGCCCGGCTGCTGCGTGAGCCAGGGCGCCGGTCAGCCTGGCCGCGACCCAGGCGGGCCGTGAGGTGTCGAGCCCCGCGGCGGAGTTTCCGGCATCACCCAGGGCGTCGTCGGGCCGATCCAGGGCCAGAGCGGCTTCGGCGAAGTACAGGTGCAGCTCGGCGGCGTCGAACCCGAACCGGCCAGGGGTGTCGGTGGTGAAGTCGGCCTCGGCGATGCCGCGTGCGGTGGCCGCTCCGGTCGCATCGTGCATGGCCGCCAGGGTGGGGAGCTGTCCGGCGGCGGCCAGGCGGGCGCGTTCGGTCCGGTCGGGAGCGTGTTCGAGCCCGTCGGTGGCGTAGGCCAGCGACGCGCGCAGGTCCCCGGCGAGGCGGGAGTGAAGTGCCTGGAGGTTGCGGGCATGGCAGGCCAGGCGGGCATCACCGACGCCGGTGGCGATGGAGTGCGCGGCGGTCAGGTGGACTCTTGGGTCGCGGCCCAGGTGCTCGGCGAGGTTTCCCAGGAGCAGTGAGGCCCAGCCGGCGCAGTCCTCCAGGGACCGGGCCACGGTCGCGCGCTGTGTCCGCTCCAGGGCGCCGCCGATGGCGGTGCGGTAGCCGGCCACCGCGGCGAACACGTGTGCCGGGGCGTGACGGGAGTAGTCCAGGGCGAAGGTCTCCACGGCGGCCTCGGCCGCCTCCGTCGCGGCCGTCCCCCCGGCGGCCAGGGATATCCGCACCGATTCCACGAGCGCGGCGAGTTCGGTCATGACCTCACATCCTCGGCAAGCCGGACCACATTGCCCCCACGGTAGTGGGACGGCGGCCACGACGGGAACGACGCGCGGAATCGACTGACGCAGCCGCGGCCGGGCGGCCTCGGCGAACAGCGCCTCCAGGGCGCCGTGCGCGTCCAGTGCCTCATCGGCTGCGCGGGCGATTCCCGGTGGTCCCGGCCGTAGGCCGCGCTCGATCTGCGAGAGGTACGACGGATCGATGTTCCATGCCCTGGCCGCCTGGCGCAGTGAGATCCCGCGCCGCTCCCGGCGGGCGCGAAGTGCCTGCCCATAGGTGGATTCGGCCGTCACTGTGCCCTCCCGACCGTGTGGACACTGTGGACGCAGCAAGGCGCCCACAGCTCACCCCTGACGCTCACGACGAGGTAGGGCCGATCGTGGACGGAGCGGAACGGATTCCGCAGTCACAACCCCGACAGCAGGAGGGCGTCATGGGAAACAAGAAGTGGAAGATCACGCGAGGTGTCGAGGCCGAGCGGGTCTACCGCAAGCTCCCCGGCGGAACCCGGAACCTGGTCGACGCGATTGCCAACGGCATCGCCGCCGACCCCAAGAGCGGCACACAGGTCGGCGAGCAGTGGACCATCACCGCCAACCTGATCACCGTGTCCTACGTGCTGATCACCAAGGACACCACCGCCAACATCATCGCGATCCGGTTCTGAGCACCGGATGCCGCACTGGTGCCGGTCTACTCGGTCGGCACCCACTCCACAAGACCGGCCGCCTCGTAGTCGCCGGTGCGGGCCGCCTCCTCCACACGCGCCATCTCGGTGGCCAGCACCGCCCGGTCGGCATCGGTGGTCTGTGTCTGGACGTAGGCCGCCCGAATCACCCCCCACAGCCCACCCCAGTCACGCCGGACACCGGCTTCACCGATCGCCGACTCCCACGACGCCAAGAGCGCCGCGCGCTCATCGACGGTTAGCACGTCATAGATCGCAGGCCCGCTGCACTCGCATACTGCTGGCCCGGAGACGGCGTTGCCCTGGAGTTTGCGTCGCTGCGACCACCGTGCGAACTCGGTTCGGGTACGCCCTGCGCGAGCCGCGTCGCCTCCCGTCGCACACCACCACCGGCACACCAGCAACACCAGAGGCGAAAGATCCAGATCCCTCGCGGCGACATCAAGCGCCGCCTGCCACTCCCCATCGAAGACGGGCCGCTGCTCCCACTCCAGCCGCTCGAAGGTCTCGGGGCCGTACAGCATGTCCATACTGGGCAGTCTCGCAGCACAGGAGTCGCGAATCCCGCCGCTCTGTCGGGAACGCGACCAGAACGCCGCCTGCGGCCAGCGTCACCTGCCTGAACTGGTCGAGCATCTACGCCTCATGTGACCGGACGTGGGTGTGATCGCGGCCTGGACGTCCCCGCTCACCCCGTCCGCAGTCCGGCCAGCAGCCCTTCGAGCACCGCCACACACTCGTCGAGCCCGTCGGGCGATGGCTCCTGCGCCAGCCACAGGGCGGCCTCGTTCATCGCCCCCGACAGCAGGCGCGACAGTGCGGGCAGTGGGACGCGGCGCAGCAGGCCGGCGTCCATGAGCTCGGCGAGTGCTTCGGTGAGGTGGGTGACGGAGGCCGACTCGTCCATCGCGCGCCATTCGTTCCAGCCGAGGACGGCGGGTGCGTCCTCCAGGACGACGCGGCGGATGCCGGGGTCGGATCCGGCGGCCATGAAGGCGCGGCAGCCGGCGAGGAGGGAGTCCCAGGGGTCGGCCATGGCGTCGGCGGCGTGGGCGACGCGTTCGCCGAGTTCGGTCTGGGCTGCGCGGACGACTGCGGTGAAGAGGCCTTGTTTGCTGCCGAAGTGGTGGTAGGCGGCGCCTTTGGTGGCGCCGATGGCTTTGGCGACGTCCTCCAGTACGACGGCGTGGTAGCCGTCGGCGGCGAAGCGGCGGCGGGCCTCGGTGAGGAGGGCGGTGCGGGTCTGCTCGCGTTGCTGGGCCCGGATTGACATACCGAGAGTATGCCAGTTAGTCTCGGCGGAGTTCACATACCTTGGGTATGTCAAATTGAGGAGTTCGCCATGACCGCTCTCCAGGGCTTCTACCCCGTCCTCGCCAGCTCCGACGTCGCCGCCGCCCGCGACTTCTACGTCGGCCACTTCGGTTTCGCGATCACCTTCGAGGCCGACTGGTACGTGAGCCTGCGCCGCCCGGACGCGCCCGCCTTCGAGCTGGCGCTGCTCGACCCGTCGCACCCGACGGTCCCGGAGGGTTACCGGCGGCCGTTGCGGGGTGGGTTGGTGCTGAACTTCGAGGTGGCCGATGTGGACGCCGAGTACGCGCGGCTGGTGGACGGGGCCGGGCTCACCGTCGAGCTGCCGTTGCGCAGTGAGGACTTCGGGCAGCGCCACTTCATCGTCGCCGCGCCCGACGGCGTCCTCATCGACGTGATCACCAACATCGCGCCCAGTGGTGAGTACGCCGCCGCCTACGCCGAGGGTGTGGCGGTCGAGTAGGCGGTTCCCCCGCCCGGGGGACGTGCTCCACCATCGCGCGGGAGGGACGGGCGGGCCCGTCCGGCGAGGCTGGATCCATGACCGCCACGCTCATCCCGCCCGTCACGCCGATCCCGCCCGCCCCGCGCTGGGCCGTCCGTGCCGCGCACCTGACCGTCCTGTGTGTACTACCGGCGAGTCTGTGGCGGATCGCGATGGCGATCGGGATCCCCGTCGGATTCAGCGCCGAGACCCTGCGCGCCGACTACCACTCGCCCGGCTGGGGGACGGCGTACATGATCGGGCTGAGCCTGCTCGGTGAGCTGGCCGCGTTCATGACCCTCGGACTGGTGCGCGACTGGGGCCTGGTGGTGCCGCAATGGATTCCGTTCATTGGCGGGAGGCCGGTGCGGCCGATGGCCGCGATCGTCCCGGCGGTGATCGGCGCGGTGGTCATGACGCTGCTGTGGGGCAGCCAGGCGCTTCTGGCCTTCTTCGTTGAAGGTGACGGTGGGCTGACGGGGATCCACCTGGCGGTGATGTACGCCTGTTACGCGCCGCTGGTGCTGTGGGGGCCGCTGCTGGGCCTGGTCACCTGGTCCTACCGGCGCCGCACCCGCCAGCCGGGCAGAGGCGAGGGGACGGCCCGTCCGCCGTCCCCTCGCATCGTCCACTAGGGAATCCGGGGCCCCTGTGCCTCCGGCGGTCCGGGCTGTGCCGCCGGGCGGACCTCTCCGGCGAGATCGCCGAAGAACTCCGCGGCGGGCATGGCCTTGCCGTCCTTGCCGATCGGTGACGGCGCGAGGGGCACCATCAGGTCGGCGGCGGCCGAGTGCAGCCACAGCGCCATCATGTACAGCGCGGGGACGCGCAGGAGGCGCAGCTCGAATCCGTCCGCGACCAGGGCGGGCAGCTTCCGGACGGCCTTGACTGCCTTGTCGGTGGCGGCGACGAACGGTCCCTCGGTGAACTGGGACAGCTCGAATTCGCCGTCGGCGGTCTGGGTCGCCTCGGCGCTGGCGATGAGCTGGCCGCCGTCCTCGATGAGGTAGCGCCAGCCGCCCGCGCGGGCGCGGTCGAGGCCGCCGCCGGAGGCGACGTCGTCGAGGCTCATCGTGTAGACGCGATGCGGGGTGGACATGTCGAGTTGTTCCTTGCGGGCGCCGCGCAGCGCCTTGGTGGAGAACTTCTTCCCGTCGGCGAACTCATGCAGTTTCGTGCGGATCCGGTCGGGCACGACCTGCGGCGGTTCGGGCAGATGTAACGGCATGCGCGCTCCTCAGGCCTTCGTGGTGTATGTGTTGCCCCAGGTCCCGCTGTCCTTGTACTTGTTGCGGAAGTTGTCGTAGGTGACGTCGGATTCGCCGTCCCACGGGTCGGAGACCGTCAGGTACTCCACGCCGTTGGACACGAACCGGCCCCGGATGACCACGGCGTGCCCGCCGCCGCCCTGCCAGTAGGTGGCCACGCAGAAGGGCGCGGACTTGGCCAGCTCGACGCCGATCTCGCCGAGGGTGAGGGCGCGTTTGATGTACTGGTTGAGGTGGTTCATGCGGCGCAGCGCGAGGTCGGGGTACCAGGGCTTGTTGCAGTTGACTCCGGAGCCCGCGGCGCCGCAGCAGTCGTCGCGGCCGTACTCGGCGTTGACGAGCTTGCACTGGGTCCAGGTGGTGGCCGGCTCGTAGAACGCGGTGATGCTGACCGATGTCGCCGCCCAGCACCACTGGGTCTGCTGCTGGTGCTGCTCGGCGAAGTCCAGGCGCTGGTCGGACAGGGCGAGGTAGAACTTCTCGTGGATGCCGCCGCTGGCGCCGAACTGGGCGGTGACCCGCCCGCCTCCGGCGTCGGTGGTCGTGGTGACGCCGGTGCCGTCCATGCGCAGCTGGACGTTGGTGAAGGCCGTCGATTCGATGGAGAAGGACCCGTCGGCCTGCGCGGTGAGGTTGAACCGCTCGGATGATCCGGCGCCGAACTGGCAGTTGACCGTTCCGCCGCCGCCGGTGGTCTGCGAGACGACTCCGGTCCCGTCCAGGCGCAGGTACACGTTCGGGAAGGCCACCGATTCGAGCGCGTAGCTTCCGTCGGCCTGCTTGCGGAGCCGGAACTTCTCATACGGGCCGGGTGATCCGGCGCTGAACTGGCAGTTCACCTTTCCCGCGCCGGAGCCGCTGAACGCGGTGACTCCAGTACCGTCCAGGCGCAGGTAGACATTGGTGAACGCGGTGGATCGAATGGTGATGGGAATGTCGCCGATCGTGGCGAGGTCGGCTGCTGATAATGGCATTCTGGCCCCTTTCCGTGGAGAGGGTGGTGTCACTGGGCTGCGGTGACACAGGGGCGAGGGCGGCCGAAATCGCGACCAGTGGTGCGCGTTTTTCCTTTCCGTGCGGCGTGGTGGAGGCGCCGCGCGGAGGTGCGAATGAGCGCGTGCTGGGGTCGCGCATTCGGCATTGTCGAAGCTTTATTCGATTGTCGCCGTCCCTGTTCGGTAAAGCTCACGCTACGGTTCGTTAACACGGCGATGCAATGGGTACAAGGTCCCGCCGGGGATTCGCGCCAATCGTTTCGGTGCACAATGCGCCGGGACGGGATTGTTCGCCGCCGGACACGTTGCGGCGGGCGGGCTCATGGTCTCGGCAGGTGGAGCCGGACGAGCAGGCCACCGTCCGGGTTGGCCTCGGCGATAAGGCTCGCACGGTGGGCGGCGGCGATCGCGCGGACGATGGCCAGGCCCAGTCCGCGCGCGTGTCCGGTGACGCGTCCTTGTGGACGGTAGAAGGGCTCGAAGAGCCGCTCGACGGTGGCCGGGTCGACGAGCGGTCCGGTGTTGTCCACCTCCAGCACCACCTCATCGCCGTCGGACATGACCGCCACCGAGACCAGCCCGCCGGGACGGTTGTAGGCCACGGCGTTGCGGACGAGGTTGGCCAGCAGCGTGCGCAGCAGCGCGGCGTCCCCGCCCACGGTGACGCCGTCCTCGGCCTCGACCTCGATGGCGACACCGGAGGCCTCGCCCGCCAGGGACGCCGCCGTCTCGGCCGCGAGCGCGGCGAGGTCCACCGGCTCGGCGCCGGGCTGGGCGTGCTCTGCGGCGGCGAGGTCGAGGAGGGCGGTGACCACGGCGATGTTGCGTTCGTTGGTCTCGGTGAGCATGGGGATCAGCTCGGCGAAGGACTCCGGGGTGGCGACCTGGAGGATCGCGCGGTTGGCCGCCAGGGGCGTCATGAGCTCGTGGGAGGCGTTGGCGGCGAAGCGGCGGTGGGCGTCGAAGGAGCGCTGGAGGCGGGCGAGCATGGCGTCGAAGTCGTCGGCGAGGTGCTTGAGCTCGTCGCCGGGTCCGATGGCGTTGATGCGGTGGCCGAGGTCGCCGCCGGCGGCGCGCGCGGTGGCGCGTCCGACCGCGCGCAGGGGCGAGAGGGACCGGCGGGAGACGATCCACCCGGCGGCCAGCCCGGCCGAGACGATGACGGCCAGTGCACCCACGGAGCTGGTCAGCACGGTCGCCCACACGTCCTCCTTGCTGCGGATCTCGACGGTGTGGGCGTAGCGGGCATAAGCCGGGTCGACCTCGCCGGTGGCGACGGGCGTCCCGGGCGACATGGGGGTGCTCTCGCCGAGCTGGTAGGAGGGGATGAAGCGGATCGCCACATAGATGATGGCGACCATGAGGATCCCGGCGATCGTGAGGGTGATCCCGAAGCCGAGGAACAGGCGCGCGTGGATGCTCAGGCGGCGCTTCACGCGTCGGTCCCGAGGCGGTATCCGGCGCCGACGGCGGTGTGCACCAGGCGCGGGGAGCCGAGTTTGCGGCGCAGGGTGTGGATGACCAGGCGCACGGCGTTGGTGAAGGGGTCGGCGTGCTCGTCCCAGGCCTTCTCCAGCAGGTACTCGGTGCCGACCACGCCGCCGTCGGCGCGCATGAGCAGCTCCAGGACGGCCAGCTCCTTCGGGGTCAGGCGCACCTCGCGTCCGGCGCGGGTGACGCGGCGGCGGTGGGTGTCGAAGGCGAGGTCGGCGAAGGTGAGGACGGGGGCGTGCGCGACGGGGGCGCGGCGGTGCAGGGCGCGCAGGCGGGCGACGAGCTCGGGGAAGTCGAAGGGCTTGGCCAGGTAGTCGTCGGCGCCCAGGCCCAGCCCGGAGACCTTGTCGCCGAGGCGCCCGGCGGCGGTGAGCATGAGGATCCGGCAGGACGGGTGCAGCTCGGCGGCCCGCCGGCACACCTCGTCGCCGTGGAGGAGCGGCAGGTCGCGGTCGAGGACCATGGCGTCGTAGTCGTGGAAGGCGAGGTGGCGCAGCGCGGCCTCGCCGTCGGCGACGGCGTCGACGGCGAAGGCCTCCCGGCGCAGTCCCATGACCAGGACGCGGGACATGATCTCCTCGTCCTCCACGACCAGTACGCGCATGAGCCCTCCTCGGTTTCGGCCGCCATGGTAACCGAAGTGCCTGGTCAGAGCCTGTGTGCGCGGCTGCCTGCGGGTATGTGAGCGGTGTATGAGAGCCCACGCGGACGCACTCTCCGGCGAACGCGCGCGATACGCCCGCGCGCCTAACGTCTGCGTCCGATCACCTGCGGAAGTGGAGACGATGAACCTGTTCAAACGGGCCTGGTGGCACCTGCGCGTGCGCATCGGCCGGACGCTGCTGCTCACCGGGCTCTTCCTGGTCATCTGCACGCTGTCGCTCTCGGGATTCCTCATCCAGTCGGCCGCGGCGCGGGCCGCCGAGGACGCCAAGCGCAGCGTCGGCGCGGTGGTGACCATGGAACTCGACCTGAACGCGCTGCTGGCCAAGGAGGGCCGCGACGGCGGGGGAGGCCCGGGAGCCTCGCTCATCGGCGCAGGCGGCGACCTGCACCGCGACCTCGCCGACAAGATCGGCTCCTCACCCGTGGTCACCGGCTACAACTACGTCTCCGAGGGCGCGGGCGCCCCGACCGACTCGGCACGGTTCTACCGGGCCGTCCCGCCACCGCCGGAGCTGAACCTGGACTCCATCGCCGAGTTCTTCCCCGTCCTGGGCGTGCGCGACTCCGAGCAGGAGGCCGGGTTCCGCAACGGGAGCCGCACGCTGCTGTCCGGGACGGGCGTCAAGCCCGGCGACACCGGCAACCGCGCGCTCATCGAGGAGCGCTTCGCCCAGGCCAACGGCCTCGCCGTCGGCGACGTGTTCACCCTCTCCAGCGGTAAGTGGAACCCCGAGGCGACCGATGTGATGGTCGAGTACACCGTCGCCGGGATCTACCGCGACGAGAAGAAGTCGGACTCCCAGCGCTACACCCCGCCGGGATCCGAGCCCGGCAACCAGATCTACAGCACCATCGACGGCGCCTCCCGCCTGCAGGGCAAGGACCCGGCCACCGGCGGCGGCGTCGTCCGCCGCGCCACCTTCACCCTCGGCGACCCCGACGACCTCGACCGCCTCAAGGCCGACGCGCTCGCCGCCGGAGCGGACCTCACCGTCTTCCCCTTGAGCGTCAACGACAAGCAGTACCGGACGCTCGTCGGCCCCATCGGCGAGACCGCCGACTTCGCCACCGTCACCGTCTGGCTGGTCTCGGTCGCCGGGCTCGTCATCGTCGGCCTCATCGCCGCCTCCTCCCTGCGCGAGCGGCGCGGCGAGCTGGGCGTGCTGATGTCGCTGGGGGAGAGCAAGGCCCGCATCCTCGGCCAGCACGTCGTCGAGATCACCGCGTGCGCGCTGCTGGCCATCGGCATCGCCGCCGGCGCGGGCCCGCTGCTGTCCAAGACCGTCGGCGACGCGCTGCTGTCCAATGAGGTCGCCGGAGCCGCCGCGCAGGCCGCCGAGGACGCCGACGCGCCCGACCTCAGCGACATCGGCGGTGGAAAGAAGGACGCACCGGCCGTCCATCCCGTCGACCGCCTCGACATCCGCCTCGCCTCGGGCGACCTCGTCAAGGTCGGCGCCGCCGGGCTCGGCATCGCGCTGCTGGCCACCGTCGTCCCCGGCATCGGCGTCCTGCGGCTGCGCCCCCGCGAGATCCTCACGAAAGGCGACTGACCATGACCACACCCGTCCTGCGGCTCACCGACCTGGTCCGGACCTTTCCCGGCGGCAACAAGCGCCGCACCGTCCTCAAGGGAGTCACCTGCGACTTCGAGGAGGGCCGCGTGTACTCGGTGGTGGGGCCCTCCGGCAGCGGCAAGACCACGCTGCTGGCCCTCGCCGGGGGCCTGGACGCGCCGACCTCGGGGACGGTGTCCTTCCGCGGCCGCGACGTCGCCGAGATCGGCCTGGGCGCCTACCGCAACAAGCACGTCGCCACGGTCTTCCAGCAGCTGAACCTGCTCGGCTACCTCACCGCCGTGCAGAACATCACCGCCGCCATGGAGATCACCGGCGTCCGCGGCGTCTCCCGCCGCAAACGCGCCCATGAGCTCCTCGACCTGCTCGGCATCGACGACACCGACCGCCGCAGGCGCCCCGCCCGCCTATCCGGCGGGCAGCAGCAGCGCGTGGCGATCGCGCGCGCCCTCGCCTGCGACGTCGACGTCCTGTTCGCCGACGAACCGACCGGCAGCCTCGACCAGGACACCGCCGCCGAGATCATCGAGGTCTTTCGGCGCCTGGCCCACGAGGAGGGCAAGTGCGTGGTGATCGTGACGCACTCACCGCAGGTCGCGGCCGCCTCCGATGAGGTGCTGCATTTGAAGCGGGGGAAGCTGACCCGGCGCTGACCACCCCGCCGCGAGTAAGGCCCGCCCGCCGGCGGGGCCTTTCGGTGAAGACGGCACGAAGCGCTCAGACGCTGAATGCCGGCCGACCGATGGCCCTACCGCCGCCACCCGGCCCCCATGCTCCGAGGGTCGCTGCCAGTAGGAACGCCGCCGCATCGGACTCTGCGTGACCACCTCCGCATTCACGGTGACGCCCCGCTCCCGGCCCGCGGCCCCCGCTTGACGCCCGCGGGCGTCGGGCACCCCGGCTGCGGGCCCGTTCGTCCGCTGACCCATACGGGCGGGCCCCTCGCGACAGCCCACACGCGAGTGGCCGTACCGAGGAGGCGTGATGAAGCAGCATCACCTGCCCGTCTACCGATACGTCGAACGCGAAGGCGAGAAGGTCCTCACCGGCATGTGCGCCTGCACCGGCCCCTGGCCGTGCCCGGACGCGCGGCCCGAGCCCAGGGTGATCCGGCGGGTGGCGATGACGGGCAGCGCCAGATGACGCGACTCCTCGGCGGGCTCGGGCCGGGGCGCCGATGCTGACCGCCGCCCCGGAGCCGGTCTACGTCCTCGGCCGCGGTGATGACATCCGCCCGGCGGTGCTGCTGCGCCTGGATCCGTACTCGGTGCGGGTCTGGCCGGGGGACGCGCGGGTGCTCTTCGCCTGGGAGTTCTTTCGCCTGTGGGGGTGGCGGGTCATGATCGATCCGGCCAGCGGCGGGATCCTGGACCTTTTCGCGTGGGGCCTCATCGTCGAGCGGCGCGCGAGCGGGGACGTGCTGGTCGCCCTCCGGCGTCCCGGTGGGGTGATCTGGGCGGGGCGGGTGCCCCTTCCGGCGGGCTGGGTCGATCAGGTCATGGGACGAAAGGCCGCCTGGCCGCCTGCTACGCGGTGCCCGACAGCGGGCACCTGGACGCCTACGGCTCGCTGGCCGAGCGCGTGCGCAAGTCCGCCGACAACGAGCAGCTGCTCGGCGGGCGCGTCCCGCTCCGGGAGGTGTGAGGCCGGCTCACAGGAGCCCGCCCAGGCCCTTGCCGACCAGGACGACGCCCAGGACGAGCAGGAGCGTGGCCATGACGGTGGCGTTGTTGCCCTGCAGCCACGCCTTGAGCCGGTCGAGCGGTGCGCGCATCGCGGACGAGGCGAGCGCGTAGGCGATGACCGGGACGGCCACGGTGCAGGCGGCGAGGATCGTGAAGATCGCGGCCGTGGTGACCTGTTGCCCGCCGGGCAGGGCCGCGCCGCCGATGGTGACGCCGGCGGCGGCGCACATCGCGAGGTTCTTGGGGTTGATCGCCGACAGGGCGAAGCCGAGCCCGAGTGCCTTGGCGGGAGTGAACTCGTCGATGGCGGCCATCCATGTCGGGAGCGCGGCCTCGGTGCCGGGCGCGGGTCTGGCGCGCCATCGCCGCAGGGCCAGCAGCAGTAGCAGGGCGCCCAGGGCGAGTTTGATCCAGGAGACCGCCGCCGAGGGTCCCGTGCCGGAGCCGAGGTCGGTGATCCCGGCCAGCCACACGAACAGCGCGGTGGCCGCGATGATCCCGGCGATCCAGCCGAGGAGGAACCCCAGGCTGGTTCCGGTCGCGCGTGGTGCGAAGAGCATGAGGATGACGGCGATGATCGGTACCGGGCTGATGGCCACGCCGATGGCGAGTGGCAGGAGTTCGCCGATCGTTTCGCCCATGCCTGGACACTATGCGGGGATTGATGCACTTAGGCCCATATTCGCGGGACCGGTCAGTGTGGACGCTGCCAGGTGATCGGGGGCGGGGTGTACGTCCGTCGGCGCAGGTGCTCGCCGACCGAGGGCAGGGCGAGCAGGACCACGATGACGATGACGAGGGCGGGCTCCAGCAGGATCCAGGTGTCGTCGAAGACGCGCAGGGGGAAGGGGCGGGCGGCGGCCTCGGCGTCCAGGACGGCGTTGGTGTCGATGTACTGGCCGGCCTGTCCGCCGGGCGCGCGGAGCATGAGCGTGATGACCGAGCAGAGCAGGTCGAGTCCGGCCAGGATCCACATGCCGACGCGGGCGCCGTTGCGTCCGGCGAGCACGAATGAGGCCAGGAGGATGTAGGCGGCGATGATGATGAGGGCCAGCAGCATGCCCACGGCGGCCCCCGACTGGTAGGAGTCGATGACGTCGGCATCGGCGCCCATGTCGTAGAGCGCGTCGGCGCCGGGCCGGCCGGGTGCGCCGGTGGCGGCGATGGTCCAGATGTTGGCCAGCAGGGCCGCGGCGCACATGCCGTAGGCGATGGTGACGGCCAGGATCAGTGCCGGTGGGCGGGTGCGCGGCAGAGGTGGGGGAGGGGGCGGGTACATGGGGATCCAATCGGGGACGGCGTGGGTCCACATCGGACGGTGGCGGCGTCCGATGTGGAGTGGAGGATCGCTCTCACGGTAGGGACGGCACCGCCGCCGGTGCTCGTGTCGGGCGTCCGGAAAACGTCCGGAGTGGACGGAGGATGCGCCGTGGGGGCGGTCGCGATACAGTCCGGTCCGGCGCTGGCGATGGGGGCGTGGATCTGTGACGGACGGCGTCGATGGGCCGATCTCGGCCGACTCGGAGTCGGCGGCCTGGCGGCTGCTGGGCGAGACCATGCGCGAGTGGCGCGTCCGGGCGGGGCTGAGTCTCCAGGGCCTGCACGCGCACCTTCACTACTCCAAGCAGACCCTCAGCGACTACGAGAACGCCAAGGTGCGCCCCTCGGCGGCCGTTCTGGCCGAGTGCGAGCGGCTTTTCGCGGCCCCGCCGGGCCTGCTGACCGGCCTGCGCGACCGCGCCAACGCCCTGCGCGCGGCGCGCGTCCAGGGCGTGGGGACGGTGGCCACGCTCCCGCCGCCGATGAGCGACTTCACCGACCGTGAGCCCGAACGCGCCCGCCTGCGCGCCCTTGCCGCGTCGGCGCTGACCGCAGCGGACCCGGTGATCGCGCTGCTGCACGGGCCACCGGCGGTCGGCAAGTCCAGTTTGGCCGTCGAGCTGGGGCACCGGCTGAGCGGCTACCGGCTCGTCCTGCGCGCCGAGCTCTCCCAGAACGGGCGGCCGCTGGCCGCCGAGCGCGTCGCCCACCGGCTGCTGGCCACCCTCGGCGTCCTCGACGCCGACATCCCCGAGGAGCCCGCGCGCCGCTCGGCGCTGCTGCGCACGCTCCTGGCCCATCGCGGCCCGGCGATCCTGATCCTCGACGACGCGGGCGATGCCGCGCAGGTCCAGCCGCTGCTTCCCCACAAGGGACCCGCGCTGGTGCTGGTCACCAGTAGACGGAGGCTGGCGGGTGTCGCGGTGAGCGAGGCCGTCCGCCTCGACCCCTTCGACCGCGACGCCTCCGGGATCCTGCTGCGCCGCCTGATCGGCGAGCGGCGCTGCGAGGCCGAGCCGGAGGCCGCCGAGCGCGTCATCGACTCCTGCGGCGGCATCCCCATGGCCCTGCGCGGGGCGGCCTTCCGGTGCGGTGAGTTCCATCCCGACTGGCCGCTGTCGCACCTGGCCGACCTGCTCGGCGACGCAGACACCCGGCTCCATTCCCTGGACAGCGGCGATCTCGGGCTGCTCGCCGGGCACGACATCGCCTACGAGGCGCTCTCACCCGCCGCGCGGCTGCTCCTGCGCCGCTGGAACCTCGCTCCGGGGCCCGGCGTGACCGCCTCCATCGCCGCGATGCTCACCGGCGGTCCGGACGCAGCCCGCGCGCTGGCCGAGCTCGCCGCCGCCAGCCTCATCACGCCCACCGCGACGGTCGGGATGTACCAGGCCCACGACATCGTCGCCGACTACGCCGCCCACCGCCTCCGCCTCGAAGAAACCGCGCAGGAGCGGCGGGAGGCGGGCGACGCCTACCGCGACCGGCTCCTGGACACCGCCACGCGCCACGGGCGTCTCCTCGCCCTCGGCGCGGCCGCCGACGCCCACCAGGCCGCCGCCCGCTCCTGGCTCGACGTCCACTTCGACCACGTCCTCGCCCTGGTCACCACCACCCCCGTCGAGCCCGGGACCGCCCGCGACCTCCTCGACGCCGTCAACTGGTACCTGGACCTGCGCTGCCGCTGGCACGAGGCGGGCACCCTGGCCACCGCGCTGACGGCCGTCGCCGAGCGCGCCGACGACGACCGGCTGCGCATGGCCTGCCACGGCACCCTCGGCCTGGCCGCGGGCGAGACCCAGCAGCTCCAGCGCGCCGCCGAGCACCACCGCGTCGCCCACCGGCTGGCGATGTCGCGGGGAGCCGTCGCCGACGCCGTCGAAAGCCTCGGCTACCTCGGCAACAACCTCCGCGACCTCGGCGACTTCACCGCCGCCGCCGAACACCACACCACCGCCCTCGACCTCGCCCGCGGCCACCGCGATCCGACCACCATCGCCGCCGCCCTCAACCGCCTCGGCGCCACCCTCACCTGCACCGGCGACCACGACGCCGCCCTCGCCGCACTCCACGAGGCCCGCGAGGTCTGGCACGCGATCGGCGCCACCCGTCCCCTCGCCATGGCCCACTACCGGCTCTCGGTCGTGCACGCCGCGACCGGACGCGCGGGCGAAGCCGTCGAGCACGCCCGCCGGGCCGCGCGCCTGTTCGCCGAGCACGACGACGCCTGGGGCACCGCCGCGGCCGCGCAGGCCCTCGGCGTGGCGATCTCCGCCCTCGGCCACCACGACGAGGCCGCCGATCACCTGGCCACGGCCGCCGGGATCTTCGGCGAGCTCGGCGACCGGGTGCGCCAGGCCCAGACCCTGCGCGCGCTCACCGGCGTCCACACCCTCGCCGGACGCGGCGAGGAGGCCGCGGCGGTGGCCGCGCAGGCCCGCGAGGTGCTGCTGCGCCTGGAGGAGACGCCGCTGATCGCCGCCGAGCTGGCCGGGGAGCCGCCGCCGCTGGTGTGAGGCGCGGTCCTACCGGTCGTCGGGACGCCGTGGTTCGTGCGGTGTGGACGGTGGCCGCTCGTCGTGCCGGCCGCGCGAATCCGGATGCCGGGTCAGCGCCCAGGTCACCAGGACCACCGCGCCGGTCCAGACGGCCAGGCCGGCCATCCACCCGAACCACGTCCACGGAGCCATCATCGGCGAGAAGGCGCTGTGCCAGCCCCACATCATGCCCATGAGGTCCACCTCCTTTCATCCGCAACGTAAGGCGAGCGGCACGGGTGGGGCGACGGGCCGAGTGCCCGCGTCGGCGGAGGCGTAGGTCCCGGGGTCTTTCGGATCTGCCGAGAGGCGCCCTCGGGCACTGCCGCGCGAGCGCGGGCGGGCCGACGATGGCCTTGTCCAGCCGAACCGGCTGGCGGACGGCTCGAAGGAGGCATGTCATGTCCGGTGATGCTCAGGTGATCCTGGTCGGCTCGGACGGGTCGACGGCGGGTAAGACGGCCGTCGACCACGCCGCGCGGATCGCCGCGCGCGACCACGCGACGCTGGAGATCCTGCACGCCTACCAGCACCCCTACGGGTACTACTCGATGCTGGGCGCGGTCTACCCGGTGTCGGAGTCGGAGGAGTGGCGGCGCGCGGCCGCCGAGTTCCTCACCGCCGAGGCCGAGCGGGTGAGCAAGGAGTTCCCGGACGTGCCCGAGGTCCGGGTGACGCTGGTGCAGGGCGGGGCGGCACTGTCCCTGGTGGACGCCTCGCGCACGGCGGTGCTCACCGTCGTCGGAGCACGCGGCGCCGGAGGCTTCGCGCAGCTCCTGCTCGGCGCGGTCTCGACACAGGTCGCCGGGCACGCGCACGGCGTCGTGGAAGTCGTCCACGAGGGCGACGGCGAGCGCGACCGCTCGCCGGTCGTGGTCGGCTACGACGGATCGGACGCCTCGGCGCTCGCCCTGCGCTTCGCCGTCGGTGAGGCCGTGGCGCGCGGGGTCCGGCTGATCGTCGCGCGCTTCTACGACTCCGCCTTCGACAATGCCGCCGAGCGCGCCCAGGAGGCGATGGCCGCGGTGAAGACCCGCCTGGCGAGCGAGCACCCCGGCCTGGAGGTTGAGGCGCTGGCCCTCGTCGGTGAGAACGCCGCCTACGGGCTCGCCGAGCTCTCGCGCGACGCTGGGCTCACCGTCGTCGGCTCCCGCGGGCACGGTGGCTTCACCGGTCTGCTGCTGGGCTCGGTGAGCCAGGGGCTGCTGCACCACGCGCACGGCCCGGTGGCCGTCGTTCATGAGAGGAAGACGTCGTGAAAGCCGCGGTGTACGAGAAGCAGGGCGTGGTGAAGTGGACCGACGTGCCCGACGCGTTGGTCCGTGATCGCACCGACGCCGTCATCCGGGTCGAGGCCACCACGATCTGCGGCACCGACCTGCACATCCTGCGCGGTGACGTCCCCGAGGTCCCCGCCGGGCTGGTCCTGGGGCATGAGGCCGTCGGGACGGTCGTCGACGTCGGCCTGGCGGTGCGGACCCTGCGTCCGGGTGACCGTGTCCTGGCCTCCTGCATCACCTCGTGCGGGACGTGCGGGTACTGCCGCGACGGGCGCTACGGCCAGTGCCGTGGCGGGGGCGGATGGCTGCTGGGGCACCGCATCGACGGGGTGCAGGCGGAGTACGCGCGGATCCCGTTCGCCGACACCTCGACCTTCGTGCTTCCCGAGCGCGTCGATGTCGAGGACGCCGTGCTGCTCGCCGACATCTTCCCGACCGCCTACGAGGTCGGTGTCCTCAATGGGCGGATCCGGCCCGGTGACACCGTGGTGATCGTGGGGGCCGGGCCGGTGGGCCTGGCCGCGGTGGCCACCGCGCGGCTGTTCTCCCCGGGCCACATCATCGCCGTCGACCCGGTGGGCGCCCGCCGGGACACCGCCAAGCTCATGGGCGCCGACATCACCGCCGCGCGCCCGGTGGAGGTCATGGAGATGGTCGCCGCGGTCACCGATGACGGGGCCGACGTGGTCATCGAGGCGGTGGGGACGCCGGAGGCCTTCGAGTTGTGCACGACGCTGGTGCGGCCCGGCGGGAGGGTCGCCAACATCGGCGTGCACGGCTCGGCGGCGCCGCTGCACTTGGAGCGGCTGTGGACCAAGGACGTCACCATCACCACCGGCCTGGTCGACGGGCACACCACGGCGCGGCTGCTGCGCATGCTGGCCGCCGGGCGGCTCGACATCGCGCACCTGGTCAGTCACCGCTTCTCCCTGCACGACATGGAGGAGGCCTATGCGGTGTTCGCCGACGCCGGGCGCACCGGCGCGCTCAAGGTGGCGCTCACGAGCTGAGGGCCGGATACGGGACGAGGGGCGGCTTCGGCCGCCCCTTTCGTCGGTGCCGGGGCAGGGTCTTATGTCCCTGCCGGGTGAAGCCGTCGCGCTCTGTGACCGGGACCGTCCCGGACGCGACGATCAGGGAATGACAGCAGAGGTGACACCGACCACGGCCCGCCTGTCCGACGCCGACCTCGCCGCGATCGACGCGTGGTGGCGCGCGGCGAACTATCTCACCGCCGGCCAGATCTACCTCATGGGCAATCCGATGCTGCGCGAGCCGCTGCGGCCGGAGCACATCAAGCCGCGCCTGCTCGGCCACTGGGGTACCAGCCCGGGCCTGAACCTGCTGTGGGCGCACCTCAACCGCGTCATCATCGCCCGCGACCTCGACGTCCTGTTCGTCACCGGTCCCGGGCACGGCGGCCCGGCGATCCTGGCCAACACGTGGCTGGAGGGCACCTACAGTCAGGTGTATCCCGAGGTCGGACGCGACGAGGCCGGTATGGGCCGGTTGTTTCGGCGCTTCTCGTTTCCCGGCGGGGTGCCCAGCCATGTCGCGCCCGAGACGCCCGGCTCGATCCATGAGGGCGGCGAGCTGGGCTACTCCCTCGCCCACGCCTACGGTGCGGCCTTCGACAACCCTGGCCTGACGGTGGCGTGCGTGATCGGTGACGGTGAGGCCGAGACCGGGCCGCTGGCCGCGTCCTGGCTCTCCCAGCGGTTCCTCGACCCTCGCACCGACGGTGCGGTCCTGCCGATCCTGCACCTCAACGGCTACAAGATCGCCAATCCGGCGGTGCTGGCGCGGATCCCCGACGAGGACCTGCTGTCGCTGATGCGCGGGCACGGCTTCGACCCCATCGAGGTCGAGGGCTGCACCCCGCAGGACGTGCACCGGGAGCTGGCCGCCGCGCTCGACCGCGCCTTCGACCGGCTCTCCGAGATCCGCTGGTGGGCGGGTGCGAGCGGGCACCGGCCGCGCCCGCCGATGATCGTGCTGCGTACGCCGAAGGGCTGGACAGGTCCGGTCGAAGTGGACGGCGTGCCGGTGGAGAACACCTTCCGTGCCCACCAGGTTCCGCTCCCGGGGGTGCGGGAGAATCCGGCGCACCTGGCGCAGCTGGAGGCGTGGCTGCGCTCCTATGGTCCCGAGGAGCTCTTCGGGCCCGACGCCCACCACGGTCGTCTGATCCCCGCGCGGCCGATGAGCGCCAACCCCCGCGCCAACGGTGGTGCGCTGCTGCGCCCGCTGGCGCTGCCGCCGCTGGAGCCGTACGCGGTGGCCGTCGAGGAGCCCGGCGCGTCCGACGTCGAGGGCACGCGCCCGGCGGGGGAGTGGCTGCGCGACGTGATCGCGGCCAACCCGGAGAACTTCCGCCTCTTCGGTCCCGATGAGGTCGCCTCCAACCGTTTGGGGGCGGTCTTCGAGGTCACCGACCGGCGCTTCAACGCGGCCATCGTCCCCGGAGACGACCATCTGGCGCCCGATGGGCGGGTGATGGAGGTGTTGAGTGAGCATCTGTGTCAGGGCTGGCTGGAGGGTTATCTTCTGACCGGCCGGCACGGGCTGTTCACCAGCTACGAGGCGTTCATCCACATCGTGGACTCGATGTTCAACCAGCACGCCAAGTGGCTCAAGTCGACCCTGGACATCCCGTGGCGGCGCCCGATCGCGTCGCTGAACTACCTCCTGTCATCGCACGTGTGGCGCCAGGACCACAATGGCTTCTCCCATCAAGACCCCGGCTTCATCGACCACGTGGTCAACAAGAAGGCCGAGGTCATCCGCGTCTACCTGCCACCGGACGCCAACACCCTCCTGTCGACCATGGACCACTGCCTGGCCTCACGCCACTACGTCAACGTGATCGTGGCGGGCAAGCAGCCGCAACCGGCCTGGTTGTCGCTTGAGGACGCCCGCGACCACTGCCGGCGCGGTGTGGGGATCTGGGAGTGGGCGAGCAATGACGAGGGCGAGCCCGACGTCGTGATGGCCTGCGCCGGGGACGTCCCGACCCTGGAGACCCTCGCCGCCGTCGGCATCCTCCGCGCCCACGTGCCGGGCCTGCGCGTGCGGGTGGTCAACGTGGTCGACCTGATGCGGCTCGAACCCGACTCCGAGCATCCGCATGGGATGCCGGATGCGCAGTTCGACGCGCTGTTCACCACCGACAAGCCGGTGGTCTTCGCCTACCACGGCTACCCGTGGCTGATCCACCGGCTGACCTACCGCCGCACCAACCACGACAACATCCACGTGCGCGGTTACAAGGAAGAAGGCACCACGACCACGCCCTTCGACATGGTCATGCTCAATGACCTCGACCGCTTCCACCTGGTCATGGACGTCATCGACCGCGTACCGGGCCTGGCCGTCAGGGAAGCCGCGCTACGGCAACGCATGTACGACGCCCGCCAGCGCGCCCGCGCCTACACCCGCGAACACGGCGAGGACGCCCCCGAGATCAAGGACTGGCGATGGACACCGTGACCACCACCCGTCGCGGCCTCACCACCGGTGAGGCCGCCCGGCTCCTGGCCGCGACGGGCCCCAACACCATCCCCGCCCCGCGCCCGCCCCGCCTCGCCGCCCGTGTCGCCGCGCAGCTGATCGACCCGCTCGTCACACTCCTGCTGGCCGCCGCGCTGGTCACCTCCCTGCTCGGCGACTGGACCGACGCGCTGGTGATCGCCCTGGTCATCACCCTCAACACCGCCATCGGCGTGGCGCAGCAGACCCGCGCGGACAAGGCCGTCGCCGCCCTCGGCGACCTCACCGCGCCCATCGCGCACGTGGTCCGCGACGGCCGCGACACCAGCGTCCCGGCCGCCGACCTCGTGCCCGGTGACCTGGTGCGCCTGGCCGCCGGTGACGTCGTACCGGCCGACCTCACCCTCACCGCGGCCCACCGCTGCCAGCTGGACGAGTCGGCGCTGACCGGTGAGTCCCTCCCGGCCGAACGCGTCAGCGGGGAGGCAGTCGAGGCGGGCACCGTCGTGGTCGCCGGACGCGCCGAGGGCGTGGTCACCCGCACCGGCGCGGGAAGCGCGATGGGCCGTGTGGCCGGGCTCGTCGCGGCCGCCTCGGGCCGTGCCACCCCATTGCAGCGGCGCATCGCGCGGCTGGGGCGGATCCTCAGCGCGGCGGTGGTCCTGCTGTGCGCGATCGTCTTCGCTCTCGGCGTGGCCTCCGGGACGCCGTGGCTGACGATGGCGCTCATCGCGGTCAGCCTCGCGGTGGCCGCCGTCCCGGAGTCGCTCCCGGCGGTGGTGACCCTCGCGCTGGCCCTCGGCGCCCGCCGGATGGCCCGCCACAACGCCATTCCCCGCAGCCTGCACGCGGTGGAGACCCTCGGGTCGGTCACCGTGATCGCCTCCGACAAGACCGGCACCCTCACCCAGGGGCGGATGAGCGTTCGCGCGGCCGTCCCGGTGCGCGGCGGTCCGGCGGGGCTCGCCCGCGCGGCCGTCCTGTGCTCCGACGCGACGCTGGATGAGGACGGGCGCGCCACCGGCGACGCCATGGAGGCCGCCCTCCTCACCCACCTCGCCGGCCTCGGGCTCGACGCCGAGACCGTCCGGTCGGGCGCGCCGCGCCTCGCCGAGGTCCCCTTCGATCAGGCGACCCGGCGCATGGTCACCGTCCACGACACCCCGTCGGGTCCGCTGACGGTGTGCAAGGGCGCACCCGAGACGGTCCTGGCCGCGCCCGTCACCGACCCGGGCGACCCGGACGTGGCCGCCGCGCTGGCCGAGGCCGAGCGCCTGGCCGCGCGAGGCCTGCGCGTCATCGCCGTCGCCGCCGGGCCCGGGACGGAGGCCGCCGGGCTGGGCGTCCTGGGCGTCATCGGCATCGGCGATCCTCTACGTGGCGACGCCGCTCAGGTCGCCGAGGCGATCGGGCGGGCCGGGATCCGGCTCGACCTGATCACCGGCGACCACCCGGCCACCGCCGCCGCCATCGCCGCCGAGCTCGGCATCGCCGGGGACGATCGCGTGCACGCCCGCATCCGCCCCGAAGGCAAACTCGACATCATCGCCGCGCTCCAGGAGTCCGGGCACATCGTGGCGATGACCGGCGACGGTGTCAACGACGCCCCCGCGCTGCGCCGCGCCGACATCGGTGTGGCCATGGGCGGCGGCACCGAGGTCGCCCGCCGCGCCGCCGACCTCGTCCTCGCCGACGACTCCCTGGGCACCGTGGTCACCGCCGTCGGTGAGGGCAGGCGCGTCTACGACAACATTCGCCGCTTCCTGCTCTACGGCCTGGCCGGCGGTACCGCCGAGATCCTGGTGATGCTCGCCGGGCCCCTTTTCGGGCTGGCGGTGCCGCTTCTCCCGGCGCAGATCCTCTGGATCAACCTGCTCACCCACGGACTGCCCGGTGTCGCCCTCGGCGCCGAACCGGCCGAGCCCGGCGTCCTGCGCCGCCCGCCGCGCGCGCCGGGCGAGCAGATCCTCGGTGCCGGACTGTGGCGGGGCGTCCTCGCCATCGGCGTGCTACTGACCATCGCCACACTCGGCTCGGCGCTGGCGGCCGGGGACGCCTGGCGCAGCGCGCTGTTCACCACCCTCGGGCTCGCCCAGCTCGGCATCGCCCTGGCCCTGCGCCCGCGCGGCGCGGGCCGCCGCAACCCGGGACTCCTGCTGGCCGTCGTGCTCTCGGCGGGCGCCCAGATCGCCGCCGTCACCTGGGGTCCTCTGCGGACGCTCATGGGCGCCGAACCCCTGACCGCAGGACGCCTGGCGGTGTGCGCGGCGCTGGCCGCAGGTCCCGCCCTGGCCGTCCTGATCTACCGGAAAGTGAGACAACGATGAGGATCGTAGTGGGCATCGACGGCTCGGACTCGGCCCTGGAAGCCGTTCGCACCGCCGCCGCCGAGGCCGCCGAGCGAGGCGCGGATCTGCGGATCGTGCACGCCTTCATCTGGCCGCTCATGCACATCGACACCCGCCCCGCCCCGCTCGGCCCGCAGGGCGGCGGGCTGCGCCACCAATCCGAGCGCTGGCTGTCCGACGCCGCCGACACCGCCCGCTACACCGCGCCGGAGATCCCGGTCGAGACCCGGCTGATCACCGGCGCCGCGGCGGCCGTGCTGGTCGAGGAGGCCGCCGAGGCCCAGCTCGTCGTGGTCGGCGACCGTGGTCTCGGCGCGATCAGCGGCCTGCTCGTGGGCTCCGTCGCCGTCGCGGTCGCCCATCGGGCGGCCTGCCCCGTCATGGTCGTCAAAGGCCCGCGCCGGGCGTCGGGCCCCGTGGTCGTCGGCATCGACGGGTCGGCGGCCTCGGAGGCGGCGCTGGCGGCGGCCTTGGTCACCGCCGAGCTGCGCAAGGCGCCCCTGGTGCTCGCCCACGTCGCCGGTCTCGACGACCTTGTGAACGTCCCGGACATGGCCGCCCTCATGCGCGGCCATTCGCTGCCCGTGGTCGAGGAGGTGCTGGTCGGGGATTCGGCGGCCGCGTTCGTCCGGCACACCACCGGCGCCCGCATCGTTGTCGTCGGCAGCCGGGGACACGGTGCGCTCACCGGCCTGCTGCTCGGCTCCTTCAGCCAATACGTCCTTCACCACACGCGCCGCGACGTCCTCATCGTCCCGGCCGTGCCCCGCACGAACGGAGAAGACCGATGAGAATCCTGCTCACCGCCGCCGGGCGCCATGGCGCCACCGCCGAGATCCTCGACCTGATCGCCCGCGTCCTGCGCGAGCGCGGCTTCCACGCCGAGGTCCGCAATCCCGGGACGGTCGACGACCTGCGCGGCTATGACGCGGTCGTGCTCGGCAGCGCCGTCTACTACGGGTCCTGGCTGCCGGCCGCCCGTGATTTCGCCGGACGCCACGCCGCCGGGCTGCGGACGATGCCGGTCTGGCTGTTCTCCAATGGCCCCGTCGGTGACCCGCTGTTCCCGTCCGACGGCCCGTCCGGCGTTCCGGGCCTGCTGCGGCTGACCGGCGCACGCGGGCACCGCCTTTTCGGTGGTCGCCTGGACCGGCGCTCGCTGGGGCCGGTGGAGCGCGCCGTGGCGCGGCTGATCCCCGCCGCCGACGGCGACTACCGCGACACCGACGACATCGAGGCGTGGGCGGCCGGTATCGGCGAGAGCCTCATGCGCCTGTCAGAACAGGGCCCAAGGTCCCGTGATGATCGAGTATCTGGACGCGCGCAGACCGCCATTTGAATGGGTACCGTTCAGAAAGACACAGCGCGCGCACCACCGGAGGGTACCGTCATGATCACCCGAGTCTTCCTCGTCGACGACCACGAACTCGTCCGCCGCGGCCTGGCCGACCTGTTCGAGGCCGAGGAGGACCTGGAGGTCGTCGGCGAGGCCGCCTCGGTGGGTGAGGCCATGGCGCGCATCCCCGGCGTGAAGCCCGACGTGGCGATCCTCGACGTGCGCATCGGTGACGGCGACGGCGTGGAGCTCTGCCGCGACCTGACCTCGGCGATGCCTGAGCTGACCTGCCTCATGCTCACCTCCTTCGACGACGACGAGGCCCTCTTCAACGCGATCATGGCCGGGGCCGCCGGGTTCGTCCTCAAGCAGGTCCTGGGCACCGATCTGCTGTCGGCGGTGCGCGCGGTGGCCCGCGGCGAGTCGCTGCTGGACCCGCGCGCCACCGCCGCGCTCATGGCGCGCCTGCGCCGCGACCAGGAGAAGGCCGACCCGCTGCGGGTGCTCACCGAGCAGGAGCGGGTCGTGCTCGGCCACATCGGTGAGGGCCTGAGCAACAAGGAGATCGCCGAGCGCATGTTCCTGGCCGAGAAGACGGTCAAGAACTACGTCTCGCACCTGCTGGCCAAGCTGGGCATGCAGCGCCGCACGCAGGCCGCGGTCATGGTCACGCAGCTGCGCGGCGAGCGTCCGGCTCCCTGACGGTCACGGCAGCGGCGCCGACCATACGACCTTGGTTCCGTGCTCACCGGAGTCGATGAGCATGCGCCCGCCGCAGGCCTCGGCCCGCGCGGCGAGGTTCGCCAGGCCGCTGCGCGCGATCGCCGGTGGCATGCCGCGCCCGTTGTCGGCGACCTCGATGGTCAGGGCGTCGGCGACGTCCACGGTGACCGTCAGGGATGTCGCGTGGGCGTGGCGGCGGGCGTTGCTGACCAGTTCGCGGACCACCGCCTCGGCATGACCGGACAGCGCCGGCGTCACCAGCGTGTCCACGGCGCCCGATACCCGCACCGACGCGGGCGGTTCCCCGCCCTCGGTGGCGATGTCGAGGAGCCTGCGGCGCAGGCTGTCGTCCTGGTCGGCCGAGGCGCGCAGGTCGAAGATGGAGCCGCGGATGTCGCGGACGGTCTGGTCGAGCTGCTCCACCACGCCGCCGACGCGGGCGCGCACCTCACTGTTCTCGATCCGCCGCAGCAGCCCCTGCAGGCTCATGCCCGAGGCGTAGAGGCGCTGGATGACGCGGTCGTGGAGATCGGCGGCGATGCGGTCGCGGTCGGCGAGGACGTCCAGGAGCCGCTGCGCCTGCTGCCGGTCGGCGGCCTCCAGGGCGAGTGCGGCCTGGTCGGCGAAGGACGCCAGGACGGGCATGAGGTCGGTGGTGAAGTCCGCGGCGCCCTTGGCGCGGATGGCCAGCAGGACGCCGCCGACGCCGCGTGAGGACCGCAGGGGGACGGCGACGGCCGGGCCGAACTCCCCGCCGTGCTCGGGGACGGCCGTGGCCAGGTCGGGGATGGCACGTGGTTCACCGGAGGCCGCCACCTGGCGGATGACCTCGGCCTCGGTCACCGTGTTGCCGTCGACGAGCGGGCGGCTGGCGTCCCCGGCGCCGGTGCGGACCGTCAGGACCTCGGGTGCCTCGGGCCGGGCGAACAGGATGAGCACGCAGTCGGCGCCGGTGAGGCGCCTGGCGTGGGAGGCGACCAGGTCGAGGGCGTCCTCGGCGGAGGCCCCCGACAGCAGTTCCGAGCGGATCTCCGAGGACGCCGCCAGCCAGCCCTGCCGTAGCTTGGCCTGCTCGAAGAGGCGCGCGTTCTCCACCGCCACGCCCGCCGCGGCGGCCAGGGCCCGCAGGACGACCTCGTCGTCGGCGGTGAACTCGCCGCCGCCGCGCTTTTCGGTCAGGTAGAGGTTCCCGAAGGCCTCTCCCCGCACGAGGACGGGCGCGCCGATGAAGGTGTGCATCGGCGGGTGGTTGGCGGGGAAGCCGACCGAGGCGGGGTGGGCCGCGAGGTCGGGGAGGCGGATGACCTGGGGGTGCTCGATGAGCAGGCCGAGTAGTCCGCGTCCTTCGGGCAGGTGGCCCATGTGGGCGCGTTCTTCGGTGTTGATGCCGACGTGCACGAACTCGCTGAGGCCGCTGCCCTGGGCGTCCAGGACGCCCAGGGCGCCGTAGCGGGCGTCGACGAGGTCGACGGCGGCCTGGACGATGCGCTGGAGTGTGGAGTCCAGTTCGATGCCCGAGGCGATGGCCAGGACGGCGTCGAGGAGCCCTTCGAGGCGGTCGCGGGTGTGGACGATCTCGGCGAGGCGCTCCTGGAGCTCGCCGAGTAGCGCGCCCAGGCGCAGTCCGCCGAGTTCGGCGCCGACCACGGCGTGGCCGGTGGGGACGTTTTCGTCCGGCATGCGTCCGTCCTGCCATCGATGGGGAGAGGCGTCCAGCTTCCCATGCGCTCCGGCACCGGTTCAATACGCGATGCGACCGCCGCCGGTGCGTGGTACCGGCGGCGGTCGGGGCGGGGATCAGATGAGCCAGGGGTTGGCGCGCACGAAGGGGAGCGCGGCCCACAGGCGTCCCAGGCCCCAGGTGTGCCCGGCGTGAGCGGCGGCCACCACGACCAGTGCGATCGCGTAGATGACGTGGTAATCGACGATCGGGTTGGTCGAGCCGCTCGGGGCACCGGCCGAGGTGGTCTGCGCCAGGGGCCATTCCGCGACCCACATCAGCAGCATCATCAGCGAACCGGCGACCGCCGAGACGCGCAGGCCGACGCCGAGCATGACGGCGATGCCGATGGCGGCCAGGCCGAGCATGAACAGCCAGTCGGCCCAGGGCGCGCCGGCCCAGTCGCGGAACATCGACTGGAAGGGGCCGGCGTCGACGTGGCCGAGGAAGCCCTTGGTCGGTGAGCCGCCCGAGGTCCAGGCGCGCTCGGAGGGGGTGGCGTAGCCCAGGCCGAGGAGCTTGTCGGCGAAGGCCCACAGGAAGATGAAGCCGGTGGCCAGGCGCAGTACCGCCAGGGAACGGTCGGTGAGGGTGGAGCGGGTCTGGTCGAGGTGGGTGGGCCGGGTGCGGTCTTTGACGGACATGGCGGGCTCCTTGGGGGGCTCAGGACTCGGGGACGATGAGGACGGGCGACCAGGAGTGGTGCAGCAGCGCCTGCCCGACCGAACCGGAGCGGGCGGGGCGGCCGTCGGTGCCGACCACGACCAGGCGGGCGCCGGCCGAGCGCTCCACGAGCGCCTGGGCGGGCTTGTCGGCGCTGACCGCGCAGGTGATCTGGAGGCCCGGGTACCGCTTCTCGGTGGTGGTGACCAGGCCCTGCAGCCAGGCGGCGCGCTTGTGGAGCTGCTGGTCGAGGGTCCCGGCGGCGGGGTGGCGCACCTCGCGGTGGCAGTGCAGGGCGACCAGCCACACGCCGTGCCGCAGGGCGTGGTCGGCGGCGAGCCGCAGTGCGGCCAGCGATGAGGGTGTGCCGTCCACGCCGACGACCACGGGGGCGTCGGGGTCGGCGGCGGCGGGGGCGTGGGCGCGGATGACGGCGACGGGGCAGGGCGGCTCGGCGCCGATGGCGGTGCTGACCGAGCCCAGCAGCATCCGGCCGAGCAGGCCGCGTCCGTGGCTGCCGAGGACGAGCATCGCCGCGCCCTTGGCCGCGCGGTTGAGCACCTCGTAGGGTGTGCCGTCCTCGACGCGGGTCAGGACGCTGACGCCGGGTGCGGCCTCGCGGACCAGGCCCTCGGCGGCCGCGGCGATGTCGTGGGCGTGGGCCTCGATGTCGCGCTCGATCTCGTCGGCGGCGTTGGGGAGCCGCATCTCGTCGGCGAGGCTCATGCGTCCCAGGCGGTCGATGGCGTGGACGAGCCGCAGCGGCCGTCCGGTGGAGGCGGCCTCCAGGGCGGCCCAGCGCAGGGCGAGCAGGCTCTGCGGTTCATCGTCGACGCCGATCACGATCGGCGTGGTGACCTCGGTGGCCGAGGTGCTGCTGGCTGCGTTCATGCCATCAGCGTCGTCGTCGCCGGGCTCACGCGGCAGAGCCGAACCACGTCGATGCGCAGGGACCAAAGACCCCACCGGCATGGCGTCGGTCGACTCTGGAGCGAATGACGCCGGAGGACGAGTCTCGATGGAGAAGGCCCGACTCATGAGGAGACCGCCATGCCGACCCTCACCACGCTCACCGACTTCCCGGTCTTCGGCGACTTGACCCGTGAGCAGCTGATGCTCCTGGACGCCACCGCCCGCGACGTGCGTCACCGCGCCGGCGAGCTCCTCTTCACCGAGGGCGCCCCCGCGTGGGGCTGTTGGCTGATCACCTCCGGGGAGGTGGAGCTGGAGACCGGTGCGCCCGGTGGCGGGCGCCTGGTCATCGACACCCTCGGGCCCGGCGACGTGCTCGGCTGGTCCTGGCTCGTCGCGCCCCACCACTGGCACCACACCGCCAAGGCCCGCACCGACGTCACCGCGGTGCTGCTGGACACCGATCGGCTGAAGAACTTCGCGGCCACCGATCCCGGCCTCGGCTACGCGGTCACCAAGGCGCTCTTCGGGGTCCTGCTGTCGCGGCTGCAGGCCACGCGGGCGAGACTGGCCGGCGGTGCCTGAGCGCCCGGTCACAGAAAAGGTTCATAGCTGTAACGTTTCGTCCCCGCGGGGTCCCCTGTGGACCCATCGGCGGCCAGGATGAGGTGTGGACGCATCGACGGTGACCGTGGCCGGGCTGGGACCGCTGGAGTTGCACGTCGCGGGCCGGGCGGTGGTCCTCAATGGCGCTCGCGTGCAACGCGTGCTGGCCGCGCTGCTGGTCAACCGGGGTGTGGTCGTGCCCGTCGCGCGGCTCGCCGAGATCGTGTGGGACGGGCGGCCACCGGCGACGGCCGTCCGGCAGGTCCGCAACCTCGTCTCCGGCCTGCGCTGCGGCCTGGACGCCGATGTCCCCTTCGTAGAAACCCTCGGGACCGGGTACCGCCTGCTCGCCTCGGTGGGCAGCGACATCGCCGACTTCGACGCCCACCTGGCCGCCGCTCGCACCGCCACACGGCCCGAGGACGCCCACAAGCGCCTCACCGAGGCCCTGTCGCTGTGGCGCGGCCCGGTCTTCGGCGGCATCGGCGGGCCGCTGCTGGACGGCGCGGCCGCCGCGCTCACCGAGCGATGGCTGACCGCCCTGGAGGACCGCGTCGAGCTCGACCTGCGCGCGGGCAACCACCGCGAGGCCGTCGCCGAACTGGCCGCCCTCGTCGAGGACCGTCCACTGCGGGAACGCTTCGTGGAGCTGCTGATGCGCGCGCTGGACGCCTCCAACCGCACCTCGGAGGCCTCCGGCGTCTTCGTCGGCTACCGCCGCCGCCTGGCCACCGACCTCGGCCTCGACCCCAGCCCGGACCTGCGGGCCCTGCACGACCGGATCCTGCGCGGCGACGACGAGCGCGACGCGGCGTCCGCCGCCGACACCGACCGCGGCGAACCGGTGGCCCCGGCGGACCTGACGCCGCTGTTCGACCGCTCCTACCGCGCGCTGACATCGTCGGCGGCACGCCTGTACCGGCTGATGGCGACCGTGCCGGTGAAGGGATTCACCCTCCCCGCCCTCGCCCACCTGGCCGGACTCCCCGTCACCGCCGCCAGCGACGCCATCAAGGAACTCGCCTCGGCGCACCTGGTGACCGAGACCGCGCCCGGCCGCCACCGCCTGCACGAACTTCTCGGCGCCCACGCCGCCCGCCTCGCCGGAGAGACACCGGAACCCGCGTCCGCCCTCCGCCTTTATCGCTGGTACACCCGGCAGACCGAGGCCGCCTCCCACCGTCTCGTGCCCTGCCCCATCCCCGGCGCCACCGCCACACCCACGCCGTTCCAGACCCGCGACAGCGCCCTGCGCTGGTGCGAGACCGAATTCGCCGACCTGGCCGCCGTCGTCGTCGACGCTTATGAGTCCGGCGACGACGAGACCGCCTGGCGCCTGCCGGTCGCCCTATGGGCCTTCTGTTCCCTGGGACCCCACCGCCGCGACTGGCACCGCCTGGCCCACTACGCCGTCCTGGCCACCCGCCGCCTCGGCGACCGCGAGGCCGAGGGCCGCGTCCTGATGAGCCTCGGCGGCGCCTACGCCGAGGACGGCCGCCACGACCTCGCCATGCGCGAACTGACCCGGGCACGCGCGCTGTTCCGGGCCGTCGGCGCCCGCGACGGCGAGGCCTACGCCCTCGGCAACCTTGCCGACCTCGCGATGCGCACCGGGCAGCACGAGCTGTCCATCGGGCTGCTCACCCGCGCGCGGGCCATGCTCGCCGGCGGCGATGCCCCCGACACCTGGGCGATGAGCGTGTGCGAGGCGGGCCTGGGAGAAGCCCACCTCGCACACGGCGACATCACCGCCGCCGTCCGCCATCTCGCCGCGGCCGTCGAGGCGCACGACGTCCTCGACGACCCCTGGCACGGCTGCTATACCCGTACCCTCCTCGGCCAGGCGCTACGCCAGGCCGGTGAGACCGCCGAGGCCCGGACGCACCTGGAGCGCGCACTGGAGGACGCCCGGGCCCTGCGTCACCCCTGGGTGGAGGCACGCGCGATGGAGGAACTGGCCGAGACCGTCGAGACCGGCCGGGCGGCCGGGCTGCGCGCGGCGGCGCTTTCGGCTTACACCGCCCTGGACGACCCGCGGGCGGTCATCCTGCGGGAGCGGATCTCGCTGGCTTAGAGGTAGGTCCAGCGCTGGTTCTGGGTGCCATGGCAGTCCCAGATCTCCAGCCCGACATCCGGCCGCAGGATGCTCTTGTAGATGTCGAGGCAGCGGCCGGATGCGGGGTTGCGCAGCCCGGTGGGCGTCAGCTCCCACTTCTGATTCGGCTGGTCCTTGCACGGCCAGGTGAGGACCTTCGTGCCGTTCGCCGTTCCGGCCTTATAGACGTCGAGGCAGCGTCCCTCGGTGTCGATCACATCGCCGTTGGCGAAGAGCTGCCAGGTCTGATTAGCCGCGCCGTAGGCGCATTTGCCGAGCGTGGCCTCGTGATCACCCGTCACCTGGACGCACCAGTTACCCGGCATGGCCGACTCCAGCTCGCCCCGGCGGGGTGGGTCCCACCTCTGCCAGTCCGCGTCGATGCAGGCCCACAACTCCGCCTGACGGTTGGGTGAGGTGAAGTGGCTGGGGTCGTCGACGCACTTGCCCGTGGCGGGATTGACCAGCCGTCCACTGTCGTCGTAATCCCAGATCTGATTGGGCTTGGCCGCGTCGCAGGCCCAGGTCACCAGACGGCTCCCATTGCCCGTGTTCCCGTACTGGACATCGAGGCACTGGCCATTCTGGTTGCGCACGGTGTGGTTGGGCATCCAGGTCCAGCGCTGCCCCGGAGACGCTCCATTGCAGACGTCGATGATCACCATCGGCGGCGATGCGTTGGCCAGGCCCAGGCACGGCTCGAAGCTAATGTCCTCCTCGGCCTGCCCGTAGATCGCGCCGGTCGGCAGGATCGCCGGGCTGACGGTGGTTCCCTCGATCAGCACGTGCAACCGCCAGTACATGATCGTATTCTGGCCCGCCAGCTCGCACTGATAGCCGGTGACGGCGCGGTTGCGCCAGCCGTACCTGACGTAGTTCTGGCCCCTGTCCGTGCATTGGGGCTTCCCTCCGTACGTCTCTTCGGTGTAGAGCGAGAACGCCCCGGCCGCCAGCGGTTCATTCGGCGTCTGCGGTGACGCCCCGGCGGGCGCGGCGGCGGCCAGCAGCCCGGCCACGAGCAGCAAGCCCATCAAGGCACGTAGTACGGCACGCATAAGCGATGCCCTCTCCATGTGACGAAACGCGGCACGGGAACCCGGCCGCCGCCTCACAGCCTCGGTGAGCCGGTCACCGTCCCGTCATCACTCCGTCACCGTCTCCAGTCGCCCGGCCTCACCCGCCATACGCTCGGTCAGCGCCACCAGCACCGCCCGCATCCCCGCCAGCTCGACGTCCAGGCCGGCGCGGACGGCCGCCACCCGCTCCACGTGCCCGGCCAGCACCTCCGTGACGTCCTCGGGGCGGTCCGGGCGGTGCATGGCCGCCACCGCCGCCAGGAACTCCCCGACCACCAGTCCCCGCGCCCGCTCGACGGCCGCGGTGACGCCCTCGGCGGCCACCACCAGGTCCAGCGCCCGCGAGGACATCCGCCCGACCGTCTCGGCGACGTCCATGAACCGGCGCCGGTACCCGCCGCTCGCCGTCGGCAGATCGCATTCGATCGAGGCGAGCATCGCGTCCCGGTCGTCGGACAGGGAGGCGGCGACCGTCCGCCAGGTCCCGGCGCAGGCGGTGACCCAGGCGTGGTCGGCGGTCAAGGCGATGATCGCCGCCGTCAGCGGCTCGAAGGCCGCGGAGTGGGCGGCCAGCCCCCGCTCGGCCAGGTACCGCCGGGGATGCTCGGTGAAGGCCTCGTGCGGGGTCATGGCGTCTCCTCGGACACGGCGGTGCCGGCCGGCGGGACGTGCGCTCACGCGCGGGACGCCGCCGGACACGGCCGCCCCATGTGCCTACGTCCCGCCGACCGGCGCTCTCAATGGGAAGGGACGGACGCCGAAGCGCCCGCCGCCACAGCCTCACCCACCACGACACCGTTTCGTCATCACCGCGTCCCCGCCGCCGTCGATCACACCACGTACCGCACCATCTACAGTGAGTAGTCGATGCGGTAGGCTCCCGTCGTCTTCGATCAACAACTGACGGATCCCGAGTCCGGCCGGTCTGGCACCCGCACCAGGAGCACCCATGCTGCCGACCCTGCCCATCACCGGGCTCGACATCGCCCCAGAAGAACTGCGCACCGAGCTCATCCGCGCCGCCAACTGGGTCGCCGACTACCTCCAGGCCGTCCCGGCCGGACCCGTCACCCGCCCGCGTGCCCTCGACGAGCGGCGCTGGCTGGCGTCCTCGCCCCTGCGCGACGAGGGCCGCCCGCACACCGAGTTCACCGACTTCATCGACCGCGAGGTCGCGCCCTTTCCCTGCGGCAACGGGCACCCCGCCTTCTTCGGCTGGATCAACAGCCCGCCCGCGCCCACCGCGATCATCGCCGAACTCCTGTCGGTGACCATCAACGCCAGTTGCGGCATGGGCGAGCACGCCTCCATGGACCTCGAACGCGGCGCGGTGCGCGCGCTCGCCGAGCTCGCCGGGCTCCCGCACGGCGCCGGGGGAGTGCTCACCAGCGGCGGCTCCACCGCCAACCTGCTGTGCCTGGCCGCCGCCCGCAGCTGGTACCTGGCGTCCATCGACGCCGAGGACGGCGAGCGCTACGACGCCGCCCACGCCCTGCTGGTCTGTTACCAGTCGGCCGACACGCACATGAGCGTCGGCAAGTCCGCCCGCACCATCGGCCTGCCCGCCTCCCGCCTGCGGTCGATCCCGCTGACCGACGACCGCCGCCTCGACGCGGGCGCGCTGCGCACGGCCGTCGAGCGCGACCTGGCCGCCGGGCTCCTGCCGTTCTGCGTGGTCTCCACGACCGGGTCGACCGCCACCGGCGCCATCGACCCGATCGCCGAGATCACCGCCGTCTGCCGTGACTACGGGCTATGGCACCACGTCGACGGCGCCTTCGGCGGTCTCGGCGCGGCCCATCCGGCGCTGGCCCCGCACTACGCGGGCATCGCCGACGTCGACTCGCTGACCGTCGACCCGCACAAGACCCTCAATGTGCCCATCGGCTGCGGGGCGGCGCTGGTCACCGACCCCGAGCGGCTGCGCGGCGCGTTCTCGCTGCGGGCGTCCTATCTCGACGGCAACGACGCGTGGCCGTGGCTGTCGGACTACACCATCGAGCTGACCCGCCCGGCCGGGCGCGCGTTCACCGTGTGGGCCGTCCTGCACCAGCTCGGCCGCGAGGGCGTCACCGCGCTGCTCGACGGGTACCTGCGCCACACCGCGCTGCTGCGCGAGCTGATCGAGGCGCACCCGGACCTGGAACTGGTCGCCGACGGACCCTGGTCCATCACGTGCTTCCGCTACCGCACGCCCGGCCGCGGCGACGCGATCACCACCGCCATCGCCGACCGCCTGCGGGATCGCGGCCGGGCGTTTCTGGCGACCGTCGACATCGACGGTGAGCTGGCGCTGCGGGCGTCCATCTGCAACTACCGCACGAGCGAGGCCGACATCCGCACGCTCGTCGCCGAGGTCCTGGCCATCGGTGCGGAGCTCTGCGGCTGATCAGGGTGATGGCGTGCGTCCATGTGGTCACCCACCGCCTTCCACGGCCGGTCCCGACCGCATGGCCCGTCCCCGTACCGGGTATCGCCGTGTGACACGGCGGAAGGGGACCCCATGGCCGGACGGCGAACGGACCTGACGCGCGCGACCTGCGTGCTGGCGGCGGCGGTGCTACAGGCGCTCTTCGGAGCCCTGGGCGCCACCGGCGCCATCGGTGAGCGGGTGGGGGACGTGGCCAACGCCCACCCGCACCCGCTGCTGCCGGGCGGCACCGCGTTCCTGATCTGGAACGTCATCTACCTGCTGTGCCTGGCATCGGCCGTGCGGCAGATGTTCCCCGCGCAGCGCGACCGCGACGTCCACCGCCGCACCGGCTGGTGGCTGGCGGCCGCCGGCGTCCTGAACGCCGCCTGGATCGCGGTGTTCACCCAAGGGTGGATCGCGCTGTCGGAGGTGGTGATCGTCTGCCTGCTGGTCACCCTCGCCATCGCCTGGCGCGCACTGGCCGCCACCCCGGCGCGCTCCTGGTCCGACCGGCTGCTGCTGCACCTGACCGTCTCGGCCTACACCGGCTGGGTCGCGCTCGCCGCCCTCGTCGGCGCGCTGACCACGCTGGTGTCGGCCTCCCCGTCGGCGTCGCTGACGTGGCCTTCGTGGGCGGCGTGGGTGGTGGCGGTCGGGTTCATCGCGCTCGGGCTGGTCTTCGGACGCGGCGTCCTCGGTTTCGCGCTGGCCAGCGCGTGGGCGCTGGTGTGGATTGCGGCCGTCGCCCATGGTCCTTTGCGGATCGCGGTGGCCGCGGTTCTGGCGGTGATGGCGGTGGTGCTGGTCGTCGGCGTGGCCCGCCGCTCGGGCAGGGGATGGCTGCTGGGGTGACGGCGGATCAGATCGGCAGGTTCACCAGGACCGTGCTCAGCGCGGTCGCCGACAACCCCAGTGCGGGGACGGCCAGCAGCGCCGTGCGCAGGAGGAACCCGATCCCGTACGTCCTGGTCGCGCGGCGGGGGTCCTGCGGGTCGTAGATCAGGTCGAGGGTGATGGGCTTGCCCGACATCTCGGCCGGGGAGAAGGAGAAGGACGTGGCCACCGAGATGACCTCGCGGTAGGTCTTGCCCTCGGCGGTGCGGAACTCCATCACGGGGAAGATCCACATGGATCCGCGGCTGCCGACGTAGTGGTCCCTGGTCTTGCGGCCGACGACGCCGATGCCCCGCTGCTTGAGGATCCACAGGGACCGCACGCGGCGCAGGACGCGCCAGGTGAGGAAGCCGCCTCCGCCGGCGGCGGCCATGGCGAAGAACAGGGACATCGCGGCGATCCAGCCCGGCAGAGGGCTGACGATCAGCAGCAGGACGAGGACGGCGAGGAGGCATCCGGCGGGCAGCACCCAGCGGGTGACCTTCCGGCCCGCCGGAGTGGCCGTCCAGCCGGGTGCGTCGACGCGCTCGATCCGGGCGTGCGCCTCGGGGTCGGTTCCGGCCTTGCGGCGAGCCCGTTCCACGCTGCGCACGAAGGTCTCGGCGGAGTTCTTGTTCGGGGCGGTGAGGCTGAACTCGGCGTCCAGGCCGTGGGCGGGACCGGTCAGGCGCAGCAGGACGTAGGTGCCCTCGCTCTGGATCGCCTCGGCGATGGCGTTGACGGGCACCGTCCACGTGGTGCGACCGGCGCGTAAAAGCAGGCGGCGGCCATCGAAGGAGGCGGCGAGGCGGGAGCCGGCCAGGGAGATCTCGGGCTGTGCGGGCGGGTTGGGCATGACGGAATGCTACAGATGTAGAGCCACTGTCTCAAGGGCTGAAACGGGACCGTGGACGCCCTCGCCCACGGCCCCGCCGCGTCAGCGCCGGTAGGCGATGTCGGCCAGCCCGTAGGCGACCGCGGTGACGATCGGGTCGAAGTACTCGCGGTACTCCCGGATCAGACCGTCCTCATCGAACTTGAAGACGCAGATGTAGGTGTTCTGGTACACCCCCTCGCCGCCCTTCATCACGTTGTCGGAGTCGAAGCGGGCGATGACCGTCCCGGTGGCCGCGTCCGTCCAGATCTCGTGGATCGGGAACCGCAGGCTGTCGAAGAGATCCGGGACGCCCTTCCACGCCCGATAGATGGCCTCGCGGCCCTTCATGTGCGGCGGGAACATCTCGGTGCCGTAGGGGTAGTAGTGGTCGGCGTCCTCGGCCCACAGCTCGATCCAGGAGTCGATGTCCTTCTCCTCCAGGAGCCGCAGGTAGGTGCGCACGGTCGCCACATCGCGCTCGCTCATCAGTCCTCCTCGCCGCGCGGCGTCCCCCGTGGACGGCCGCGACCGTCCAAAGTAGCTCGTCGTGCACCGGCCGCGATCGGCGTGAGAGCGGCGGAGTCCGCTCGCCCTACCGCGTCAGTCCATCGAGTGCGTCCGCCAGCTCCTTGGGCGCCGACAGCATCGGCCAGTGCCCGGTCGCGATGTCGTAGCGCTGCCATTCCGGGCGCGCCAGCAGCCCGAGCATCCACGAGTTCTGCGACTCGATCATCGCGAGGATGTCGGCGCAGACGATCGACACCGGAATCGGATCGCCCACCGCCTCTCCCGGCCGGTCCACCTTGTCGGTGAAGGAGGCGAAAGGATGCGGGGTGGCCTTGCGCCTCATGCGCTCCAGCGTTTCGGCGCCGAGGCCCTCCCGCAGGGCCTCCGAGCCGAGATCGGCGACGGACGGGAACGCCAGCCGCCAGCCATCGCCGTCGGCCGCCACCTCGGCCCGCATGCGCTCGGCCGTGGCGGGAGCGAACTCGTCGATCATCCCCCACCCGTGATCGATGGGCGCGCAGTCGACGTAGACCACGTGCGAGAGCCGGTCACCGATGCGGTGCGCGGCCATCGGCACCGGACTGGCCCCGGCATAGCTGTGGCCGACGAGCACGACGTCGTGGAGATCCTCGGCCTCGATCAGCCCGATGATGTCGCGAACATGGGTTTCCAGGCCGACCTCCGCTCCGGCCAGGTGTGCCCGCTCGCCCAGCCCCGTCAGGGACAGCGCGTACACATCATGCCCGCGGGTCCGCAGGTCCTCGGTCACATCCCGCCAGGCCCAAGCTCCGAGCCAAGCACCGGGAACGAGCACGTAGGTAGCCATGAGAAGAGATCTCCATCCTGTTGATCAAGGTCGCCAGGAACCTATGCCCCGGGTACGACATTCGGCGAGGACGGGCGCCTCTCCCCGCGCCGGTGTGACGAAAACCGTTATCCCCCGCCCGCCCCGGGCTCTCCACTGCGTACCCCTACGCAGAGCGGAGCCCCCACGTGCCACACCCCAGCGACGACGACCGCCCCTCCCGAGGACGCCACGCCCGCCGCTCCCCGCGCGGGCGAGTGCTCATCGCCGCGGCGGCCCTCGCCGTCACGGCCGGGCTCGCCGTCACCGCGATCATCGGCCTCGGCGGCGACGGCGAGGACGGGGCGCGCCCGGCCGCGGGCGAACCGACCGGCTCCACCTCGTCGTCCCAGGTCCCGGAATCGGCGCCGCCCTCGGCCAAGACCGAGGGCGAGACCATCAAGCCGAAACCCAAGCCCAGCAGCGAACCGCCGAAGAACGAGCCCGGTCCCGGCACCGGCGATCCCGCCCAGGGCAAGGCGGCCGAGCTCGCCGCCAAGGTCGCCGAGCTGACCAACGCCGAGCGCGCCAAGAACGGCTGCGATCCCCTGCGCGTCAACGCCAAGGCGACCAAGGCCGCCCAGTACCACGCCAACGACATGGCCGAGCGCGACTACTTCGCCCACGACAGCCCCGAGGGCCGCAGCGCCGGCGACCGCCTGGACGCCGCCGGTTACGCCTGGCGCGGCTGGGGCGAGAACATCTTCAAGGGCCCGCGCACCGCCGAGGACGCCGTGCGCGGCTGGATGGACAGCCCCGGCCACCGCGCCAACATCCTCAACTGCGATTTCAAGGAGATCGGGGTGGGTGTGACGCTCTCGGACAACGGGCCGTTCTGGGTGCAGGTGTTCGGGACCCCGGCGTAGGCGAAGAGAGGCCGCGAGGGACGGTCGAACAAGTGTCCATAATCACTTGTCACTGTCTAGAATCTAGCCATCGGCAAGTTACTGTGCCTGGTCAGCGCCCGAACGGGCCGGATCCGTCCCTTGTGGCCGCCACGGAACGATCTTGACCGTCCCCGGGAGCCCGCCTAGCTTCGCGTATCGACACCTGTCGATCTATGAAGCGAGGATGGTTCTCCCGTATGCGATCAAGACCCAGACTGCTCGCCGCCGCGATGTCCGTCGTGGCGGCGGTGGGGCTGATGGTTTTCCAGGCGGCGCCTGCCGAGGCGGCGCCGACGGTGGTGACACCCACGACCGTCGCCCAGGCGCCGACTGGGCGGGCCGAGGGCGTCGCCCCGCCGAAGGTGACCACTAAGGACTGCACGCCCACCGATGCCACCGGTGAGTACGCGGTGTGTTTTGACGGCGGCCTTCCCGCCGTGGACGGCGCCTCCGTCGTCGAGGCCACCGAGGCCCCGGCCGAGGTGCCCGAGGTGGTGCCGGCGGCCGCCCCGGTCGTCGCGACGCCGGTCCCCAACCCGGTGCACCTGAACATGCCCTGGTGTGACGGCCGCATCTTCAGCGGCTACAGCCGTTACGAGAGCTGCCTGAAGTACTCGACCCCGTTCCGGGCGATCGTGGTCCGGATTCCCTCCGGACAGCAGGTCGGGACCGCGTCCTGGGCCTTCGAGCAGCGCATCCGGACCTACCGGCTCGACGGGTACGTGACCCAGTCGCTGCGGGTGGTCCCGGTGCAGATCGACTCCTCCGTCGGGGAGATCACGCTGAACTTCGCGCCGAAGTGCACCGGCGCCTGCACCGCGGCCGTGCCGCAGCAGTGGGGCTCGTTCACCTGGACCAGCGGCGACTTCCATCCCGCCGAGATGATCCAGAGCTGGAACTGGACCGGCCGCAACGTGGACGGGGCGCGGGACCTGCTGAACCTGACGCAGAAGATGAGCTTCGTGTCCTCCATCGCCGGCACCGTCTCGACCGAGGCCGATTACGACGACGCGATGACCCAGGTGCGCTGCGACCGCCAGTACTCCAGGACCGAGGGCTGCGTCTTCCACAAGTACACCCCGACCTTCACCGTCGACGCCAACGCCTACCCGGCGGGCGCCTACTTCATCGACGCGGCACAGATGGCGATGGGAGGCCAGGGCACCCGAAGCGGCCGGGACGGCCTGCCGCATCCGCTGCACCGGGAGGCCGATGAGAGCACGCAGGACGCCAACCGGCGCAAGATCTGCCAGAACGCCTCCGCCGGCTTCCGTACCAGCGAGGACACCCTGGCGGCCACCCTCGCCCAGGACCCGACGGACAAGGTCGAATGCGACGAGTACCCCTTCGCCGGCACCGAGGAGAGCGGCACCGGCATCAACGGCAAGAAGGCCGCCACCGGCCTCGAATGCGACCAGTTCCACGCCTACGCCGCCGTCCGGTTCCCCGGTAAGTGGAGCCTCGGCCTCGATTGGGACTCCTACGCCGACCCGTGGCCGCGTCCCGGCCCCGGTCCGGAGGCGCCCTGCGGGCGTGCCAGCATGCCCAAGTCCCAGAACGGCGGTGTGGGCCGCGCACTCCCCGTCTTCTACGGTGAGCAGCGCATCCTCGACGGCGACCCCTTCTTCGTCGACGCCAGCGGGAACCGCGGCGCCAAGCCGGGCCTCGCACTGCCCGGCCCCGAGCTGCGCATCCACGCCCCCGGAAGCCTCCAGTGCCTCGGGATCGCGCAGGGCGGCACCGCACCCGGTGATCGTGCCTCGACGTGGGCGTGCAACAAGAACGCCGACCAGCAATGGAACCCCGTGCGGGTGTCCAGCGGGGTCTACGAGTTCCGCAACCGCACCACCGCGCTCTGCCTCACCGGCGGCGCCGACGGTGTGGCGGTGACCCAGGAGGCCTGCACAGGGGCTCCCGGGCAGCGCTGGCAGACCACCGCCAACCGCTTCGCCACCTGGGGCCCGTACACCGCCTTCGAGGTGAAGAACACCGCGAGCGGCAAGTGCCTGGGCACCGAGTTCGGCGTCATGGAGGCCGGAGCCAGAGTGCTCCAGCGCGACTGCGCCGACACCTCCGACCAGAACTGGTTCTAGACGGCGATGACAGGGGCGGCCCGCACGGGCCGCCCCTCAGGCCACACCGCCCGAGGTCCTTGCGGCGCGGTGGGCGCGGGCGGCCGTGTCAGGAACACGCGTCCCTGAGGGCGGCCAGATCGCTCTCGAAGTACCCGAAGGCGGCGCTGACCGAGCCGGAGTCGCCCCACTCGACGATGCTCGCGATATAGGTGGAGTCGCTGGACAGGGCCAGGATCGCGCTGTAAACCGACGAGTCGGTCGCCAGGACCGAGTTGCGGGTAAGGGCCGAGGCCAGGTTGCGGAAGTCGGTCGCGGTCGCGGCCAGATCGCCGTTGTCCAAGTCGTCCTCTGCGGCGTCGAAGTAGCGGTTGATGGAGGCGGTCGCCTCGGCGCAGCCGGCGTTGTCGTCGGCGGGAGGAACGTAGGGGTCGTCCTTGGGCGGGGCGGCCGCGGGCCGTTCGGCGACCGGTGGTGCCTTCGGGGTGGAGGGCGCATGATCGTTGCTCTTGTTGATCCAGTACACCACCGCGATCACCGCCACGATCGCGGCGACCCAGCCCCAGACCTGGTCCCAGTTGATGGATGGCGACGGCGACGGCGATGTCGTGGAGGTGGGGACGCTCGGCGCGGTGGACGAGACGGTGGCGGTCTTCGCCGGTGGCGGAGCGGCCCGGGTGGGCGGCGACACCGGTGCCGCCAGCGCCGCCAGCTCCAGCGGCCGGATCCACGACTCCAGCGCCGGGCGCGTGCCCGGGTGGGCGGCCAGGCCGGCCCTGGCCAGGCTCCCCAGCTTCGCGTCGATCCCGGCCAGCCGCGCCGGATCGGTCGTCGTCTGGTCGCGTGCCAGCAACCTGATCGCCAGTAGCGCGAACTTGTACGCGTCGGAGCGCCTGGTGCCCTTCTCCTCACCCGCCGGTACCTGCCAGTCCGGGGTCTCGGCCTGCGGCAGGACGGTGCGCCCGCGCAGGCTCATCGCGTCGCAGTCGATGAGGAAGCACTCGTGCCGTGGCGCGAGGCAGAACAGCAGGTTCTTGGGGGAGAGGTCCCCGACGGCGATGTTCAGCGAGTGCAGCCGCGACAGCGTCCTGGCCAGGTCCGCCAGCAGGAGCAGCCGGTCCCGGTCGCCTGCCCGGAGGCCGATGCTGGTCGTGTACGAGTCCTCATTGAGCAGGAACTCGGCATTGGCCAGGCGCCGGGTGCCGCGCGGGTCGGAGCGGGACTTCAGGCGGAAGTGGAAACGGCCGGGCACGGTCCGCATCAAGAACCCCGACGGCCGTCCCCGCCGGTGGACGATGTGGGCCGGCCATGAGGTCCTGGTCCACAGCCACTTCCCGGTCTCCAGCGGTAGCTGCTCGATGAGCTCCACCATCGCCGTCAGGGCCCCGACGTCGACGGTGGACAGAACGTCGGGCCCGCCGGCCCCGTCGTGATACTCCTTGTAGACCACCGTCCACTTGGTGTTGATCCGCAGGTCGGGCACACGGTAGACGGTGCCCTGCCCACCCTGGCCGACGCGTTCGCCGAGGTTCAGCGAGTCGTGGTCGATGGTCTTCTTCATCGTGGCTCGCCGAGCAAGCCGAGGTCCTCCGGCATGAGAGTGCTGCTCTTGAGCAGAGCCATGATCAGGTTGTGGTTGAGGGTGTTGCCGACCGGTTCGGCCATCTCGCGGTCACGAAGGATCCCGGGGACCGGCGCCTCACCGGCGGCGAGTCGTTTGCGCACGGCGCTGACGACGTGCTCGACGGCCTTGGGCGTCCATTCCCGCTGCCCGGGGACCTGGCCGAGGGTGAGGGCGGCCTGCTTCCAGCTCAGCGGCTGCGGGTAGCGCTCGGCGAGCAGATAGCGCTGGGCGAGCACGGTGAGGACCAAGTGCTCGGTCCTGGAGAGTTCATGCACGTCGAGGGGCTTGGTCTTCGAGGTGGGCCGAACGGCGCGCACGGCCGGGTCGAAGGCGTTGACGCGGACCTCCAGGACGTGCGACCGGTTGCGCACCGAGTTGATGGTCATGGGCGTGTACCCGGGGGCGATCAGCGTGTCGTGGCCGGACAGCAGGAGCGGCCCGTTGGGGACCTGGATGGGGAGCCTGCCCTTGTTCTGGATCCACCAGTCCCGGCCGTCGCAGATCAGGACGCCGTGCTGCCGGCTGACGTAGGGATCGTCGGCGCCGATGACGATGTGCACGTCCCCGTCGCCGCGTCCGAAGTGGAGGGTGAAGGGGCGGGGCGGGACGGCGTATCCGCCCCGGGCGCTCATGACGAAGATGGTGCCGGGCGGGGCGGCCAGGGGCGCGCCGGTGGCGAGGCCGGGCGTGGAGGCGGGCAGTACCCGGGGCGCGAACGGTTTAGCGTCCACTGTGCACTCCTTCTTCGGTGCCGACGGCGGCGGCCCGGGGCCAGACCGCCAGCAGGGTGCGATCGTCGTCGAAGGTCTCGCGGGAGAAGTCGAGCAGGTGTGCCAGCCACAGTGGGGTGGGAGGTGTGGCCAGCTGTTTGGCGAACAGGGCGCCGACGGGGCCGTCGCCTTCGCCGAGGGGGTCGCCGAAGCCGTCGGTGCCCAGGAGGAGGACCTCACCGGGGCCGAGACTGAAGGCGGCCTGCTCAAGGGTCTGCGGGAGCCGGGGGAGAGCGCGGACCGTGCCGTCGACCAGGGCGTTGCCGGGGTCGCTTTTGGGTCCGAAGACCGGCTGGAAGTGGCCGGTGGCGGGGGTGAGGATCCAGGCGCCGGAGTCGCCGACGCGGCACAGCGAGACCGAGATGCCCTCGCCGGTGTGCCGTACTGTTCCGGCGACCAGTGTGGTGGCGAACAGCCGCTCGGTCTGGGCCTGGTCGGCCTCACCGGTCCCGAGCCACATGGCGGCGTCCTGGTGGAGGATCGCGGCCGCGGCCGAGGTGGCGGTCGGCCAGTCCACCGCGGCCTCGCCCGCCCTCAGCTGGCGGAGCGCGTCGCCGATGGCGGCCTCGCAGACGCGGCGGGCGCCCCACGCGGAGGACTCGGCGCCCGAGACCCCGTCGGCCACGGCGAGGACGACGGCGTCGCCGGCCATCGCCTGGGCGGCGTCCTGGCGGGGCTTGCCGTAGTAGCGGTGGCTCAGGCCGCGTACCGAGGCCACGCGCAGTGTGACGTACGGAGTCGACCAGCCACCACACTCGACGTCGGAGTGGTAGGCGCCCTCCGGGGCGGGCGGCGAGGGCTCGACCTCGGGGCTGGGCCGGTCGATGACGACCGTCGACCACGGCTGCAATGTGAGCGCGATGTCGGCTTCATCGAGCTGGGGGCAGGCGGGATCGGCGGGGGCGACCGGATGCGTTCCCTTCCGGCCGCCGAGCCACGGTGGGAGCGGATTCCACATGCTCACACCACGTCGATCGCGAGGCGGAAGTGCTCGGGGTCGGGTTTGCGCACGACGATCTCGGGGTTGCCCGAGGCCATCGCCTGTCCGGTGGCGACCAGGCTCGCGGTGAGCATCTGGAAGAACTCCGAGATGGCCCGCCCCAGGTCGGCGCCGGGTACGGCGACGAACCCGAACTCCGGCCTGGTCGCCACGGCCAGGATGGTCTGGGCATCGGCGCCGCCCGCGCCGATGGCGACGATGTTCGGCGCGGCCGGGGTGTGGTCCCGGTCCACCAGCCGGGACCGCGGGTCCTGCCAGTCGCGGTCACGGCGGTCGGTGGGCTGCCCGTCGCTGAGGAAGAACACCACCGGCCGGTGCACCTTGTACCCGTCGGCCTTGAGCATCGCCACGTCGACGGGGATGCGCCCGAGCAGGTCGCTGAACGCGGCCGCGTAGCTGGTCGCCCCCCGGATGGACAGGGTCGGCGGGCGCTCCTCATAGCGCACGTCCGACAGCGGCAGCCGCACTTCGACGTCATCGGAGAACCCGAGAACGGCCAGCCGCAGCTTGGCCGCGATCATCGGCTCGCCCCGAAGGGTCTCGAACAGCGAGGTCAGTCCGTCGGTCAGCTCCTGGTAGCAGGCGCTCATGGAACCGGACTCGTCGGCCACGACATAGGCCGGCAGCAGGATCCCTCGAACATCGGGCATGGGCTCGTCCCTCCTGCGACCACGGATCGTGATCGCGTCCCCGCGACGGTGTTCACCCGTTCCGTCGCTGTCTCGACGGTAGGCCCGGGGGTATGGGACCGGTCCCGCAGCGGACCCGGATTGGTTGCGGCATCTGAGATCCCGGCCGCCGCCGCACCGGGTTCTCGGGGTGGAGCCGGGCCGCCGGTTCTGGTAAAAGGGCAGCGGAGGACATCGGGTACCGAAGCATCGGAAAGGGCGAATGGTGGAACTGGGGGAGGCGGGGCACCCGCGCCGCATCGGGCCGTACCGGCTGGTGCGCCCGCTCGGGCGGGGCGAGATGGGGCGGGTGTACCTGGGCCGGGCGCGGCGCGGCCGTCTCGCGGCGGTCAAGATCCTGGACGCCGGGCTCGCCGCCGACGCCGCGTTCCGGCACCGCCTCGCGCTGGAGGTGGCCGCCGCCCGCCGGGTCGACGGCTTCTACACCGCACGGCTCATCGACGCCGACCTGGGCGCGAACCCGCCGTGGCTGGCCGCCGACTACGTCCCCGGCCCATCGCTCCAGGAAGCGGTGGCGGCGTGCGGGAGGCTGCCCTACGAGGCGGTGCAGGCCATGGGCCTGGGGCTGGCCGAGGGGCTCGCCGCGATCCACGACCGTGGGCTGCCGCACCGCGATCTCCATCCGGGCAACGTGATCCTGGCCGAGGACGGGCCGCGCCTGACCGACTTCGCCCTCGCCCGCGCCCTGGACGGCGTCCACCGCTCCACCAGGGCGCCGGAGTCGGCGGGATTCATGCCTCCCGAGCAGGCTCTGGGCTACCCGACCGGGCCCGCCTCCGACGTGTTCTCCCTCGCCTGCGTCCTGGCCTTCGCCGCCACCGGGCGCGGCCCCTACGGCCACGGCCCGGCGGTGGACGTCCTGGGCCGCGTCGTGGGCGCCGAGCCCGACCTGTCCGCCGTCCCCGGCCCGCTGAAGGAACTGCTCGGCGACTGCCTGGCGAAGAATCCCGCCGCCCGGCCCGCGCTCGCCGAGATCCTCCAGCGCCTGGCCGGACCGGCTCCGGGAACCCTCGAATGGCTGCCCCCGCCGGTGGCGTCCATGGTCGGCGCCCACCAGACCGCCGCCCGGACCGGACCGGACAACCCAGGGCGCCGCACCCTCCTGGCCGCGGCCGGCACCGGAGTCCTCGCCGCCATCGCCATCCCGGTGACCATCGCGCTCGCGACCCGCCCGAGCGCCCGGTTCGTGCCCCCGGACGACGCTGCCGCCGACACCATCAGATTCACGCCGCCGCAGACCATCGAACTGGACACGACCGAGGCGCTCAGCTCGATCGCGTTCAGCCCCGATGGCGCGATTCTGGCCGCCACGGTCGAGGGCGGGGTTCAGCTGTGGGACGCGGCCACCCGGAAGAGGCTCACGACCCTGGACATCTCCGGCACCGACATCATCCGGCGGATCGCCTTCGGCCCCAATGGCCTGCTCGGAGCCGGTTATCCGGACATGGGCCGCGCCTTCGAGGCCCTGGAGTGGGACATCGGGACGATCACGATGTGGGACGTGGCCACGCGCCGGGAGTACGCCACGCTGAGCACCGAGACCGAGGGCAAGGTCGGGCTCTTCTCGATGGAGGCGGTGGCCTTCAGCCCCGACGGGACCATGGTGGCCGGTGCCCGGGACGGCAAGGACTGCATCGGCAAGGTTCCACTGTGGAACATCGCCGACAAGAAGATGATCGACCTCCTGACGGTCGGAGAGGGTGAGGGCGTCGACACCAGCGCCGTGCGCTCGGTGGCGTGCAGCCCCGATGGGGCGATCCTCGCCGCGGGCTACGGTGTCGAACTCGAAGGCGGGATCGCGCTGTGGGACGCCGCCTCCCGCACACCGATCACGCGGCTGAAGATCGAGAGCACCGACGCGTTCGGGGTCAGCGGCCTGGTGTTCAGCCCTGATGGGAAGGCTCTCTTCGCCTGCTACGGCGGAGTCGCGTTGTGGGACCTCACCTCTCACGAGATCATCACCACCTTCGTAGGCGACGCCGAATCCGGGTACCAGTCGATCGCCCTCAGCCCCGACGGGACCCTGCTCGCCGCCAGCACGATCGGCGAGGACACCGGTGGTGTCGTCACCGTGTGGAGCACCGCCACCGCCAAGGAGATCGCCGTCATGGAGATGGGCCGCAGCGTCGAGGGCGCGCTGGCGTTCAGCCCGGACGGCAAGACCCTCGCCTGCGCCACCGACTCCGCGAAGCTGTTCCCCGTCGTCCAGCTGTGGACGATCGCGTGACGGCGCCCCTGGAGCGGCAGGACCCGCGGCAGGTCGGCCCGTACCGGCTCGTCGGCCGCCTCGGGCGCGGCGGGATGGGAGAGGTCTTCCTCGGCCGCTCCCGTGGCGGGCGGCCGGTGGCGGTGAAGGTCGTCGGCGCGGCCCTGGCGGGCGATGTACGGTTCCGCCGCCGCTTCGAGGCCGAGGTCGAGGCCGCCCGGCGGGTGGGCGGCTTCTACACCGCGCAGGTCGTCGACGCCGACCTCGACGCCGAGCGGCCATGGCTGGTCACCGCCTATATCCCCGGGCCATCGCTCTGGGAGGCGGTGTCGGTCCACGGTGCACTGCCATTCGAGACCACCCGCCGTCTCGGCGCCTGCCTCGCCGAGGGCCTGGCCGCCATCCACGCCTGCCGGCTGGTCCACCACGACCTTCAGCCCGGCAACGTGATCCTCGCCGAGGACGGCGCGCGGCTGATCGACTTCGGAATCGCCCGGGCCCTCGACGCCGTTGACAACACGGCCACGGCCGTCGGCACACCCGGTTTCGTGTCCCCCGAACAGGCCCGCGGCCGCCATACCGGCCCCGCGTCGGACGTCTACTCGCTCGGCTGCGTGGTCGCCTTCGCCGCCACCGGACGCAGCCCGCACGGCGAGGGCGTGTCCCAGGCGATCCTCTTCCGGGCCATCCACAAAGAACCCGACCTCACCGGCCTGCCGCCCGCGCTCACACCCGTGATCGAGGCCTGCCTGGCCAAGAAGCCCGCCGACCGGCCCGCCGTCGCCGACGTCCTCCGGCAACTGGAGTCCTCCTCCGCGGTCGCCGCATGGCTCCCACCCGACATCGCCGCGATGGTCGGCGAGCGTAAAAAGGCGGCCCAGGAGCTGCACGACAGTGCCGGTGATCCCATCGCCGAGGACCCGGAGGCACGCCGCCGGCGCCGGACGCTGTTGAGGGCCGTGAGCCTGACGGCGATCACCGCCGCCATCACGGCCGGAATCGCCCTGGCCGCGCTGAACGGCGGCGAGGCCGCCCACTTCACGCCGCCGGGCGTCCCATCGGCCTCCGGTCCGAGCACCGGCTCCACGGCCTTCGCGGCCGACCCCTGCGACGTGATCAGCAACGAACTCGTCCGCGCCGGCCAGTTGGTGGACACCGGGGTCCCCGGTGGATATCAGAGCGGCGCCACCAGGGTGCGGACGTGCAAGTGGCAGACGGGATACGGTGCGGACTACTTCTACACTCTCGCCTACGCCACGCCCGATGTCGCGATGATCCCCGGCGGCGCGGAGGGTTCGGCGGACCTGTCCGGGCTCCCCACGGCCGTCGTCACCCATGACACCAAGGGCACCACCTGCGCGATTTCATGGCCCACCTCCTACGGGCAGGCCGTGGTGCTCGCGGAGGGGTCGGCCGACAAGGACTACAACTGTGACCTGGCCGCCGATTTCGCCAGGGCGGTGTACGCGGCGGTACCGCGATAGGGCCCGGCGCACGCGCCGGGCCCCGAAAGGGTCTAGCCGTTCCTTCGCGGCGGCGGATGGGGTCCGGGCGGGATCGGGTGATGTGCCACCGGGGCCCGGTACGGGACCGCGTATCGCGCCAGGTAGGCGACCCGGGCCAGGGCCTGGCGGGCGGCGCGGGCCCGGCGGAAGTACGCACTCGACCGCTGAAGCGACAGCAGGATCAGCGTCGCGGCGACCAGGCCGAGCGTCAGTACCGCCACGGCGTCCATGAGCCACCGGTGCCACCCGATCGCGGTGAAGATCCCGGTCAGCGGCACGAGTCCGGCGACGCAGGCCGCCGCGGCGCCCTGAACCCAGGTGAGGACACGGGCGGTCGCGTGGCCGCGTGCGGTGAGGACCGCCAGCAGGACCGAGGCGGCCATCGCCGGGACGGCCATGACGGCGAAGACCATGACGAGGAGCGTGACCGCAGCCCCGGCGTCGGGATTCTGCTCGGCGGCGCTCACCGCGCGGGTGTACTCGGGGGCGGCGAACACGGTCGCGACGAGCGCGGCCAGCCACAGCGCGGCGGTACCGGAGCAGAGCCACGAGGCCAGCGCCACCGTCATCGGAGGCCGGGGCATCAACCCGGCCCAGGCCGCGGGGAGCGGAGTGGTCATGGCGTGACCCTCCCGGCCGAGATCGGGCCCTGCGCGACCGCGGGCGGGCGTGGGCGCCGCCGCCACAGGAATGCGCCGAGCACGAGCCAGGCGACCACGGGCAGTGCGGTCAGGATGTAGAACATGGGGTTGTCCAATGGGGACGGTGGTGGCGGGAGCGGATCCCACAGCGGCCGCGCGGTCGAGCGCCCGCCGAGGAACATCACGCCGGTGCCCTCCTCGGCGCTGACGCCGAGCCGCGCGTCCACGACCGCCGCGTCCAGGTCCGGGTGCTCGGCGGCGAACTCGGCGTCGCTGAGCGAGGTGCTCGGGACGTCGGCGAAGTTCACCCCGCCGTACACGTAGACGTTGGTGACCAGGTAGCGGCCTTGACGCGTGGTGCGCTCCACGCGGAACTCACCGTTCTTGTAGGAGTCGACGTAGCGGTCGAAGGTGTCCCGCGGCGACCACTTCACCCGAAGCGGCCACGCGCTCGCGTCCCCGGAGTCGATGATGCCGCTGTAGGCGGTGGTCTTGGTGCGGCTGCGGTCGCGGTACCACTCGGCGGCCACCCGGCTGGCGTAGACGCGGCGCAGGTCGGCGTAGGCCTCACCGTCGTTGACCGTCTTCTCCAGCTCGGGCAGGATCAGGCGCCGGTAGACGCCCTCGTTGTACTCGGTGTCGGACGTCGACTGCCCCTCGCATCCGGCGCTTCCGCCGACGCCTTTGGTCTTGAGGTACTCGGTCTCCATCTTCACCTCCAGGGGCGCGTCCAGGATGAACAGCGCGTTCCCCTTCTCCTTGACCACGGCCGGTTTCGGCACGATCCACTGCCGCATGGAGATGCATTTGGTCTCGCCGTGCAGGGAGTCCCAGAACTCGCCGCCGAGCCGGCCATCGGGGTGGATCAGCGTCGCGACGGACTTCTTCATCTGCAGGTCGGCCTCCAGCAGGACGCGACCGGCGTCGGTTCGACCGAGCCTCTCCTCGACGATCCGGTCGGGTTCGTCGGGATTGAGGTTCACGGTGAAGCTCGCCGGTGGCAGCACGAGCCAGGTGAAGAAGGCGTCGGCGGCGAGTTTCGCCGCGTCGGCGCCCCCGAAGGAGACCTCCTCACCGGGTGCGGGATCGACCTGATAGGCGTAATCGACACCGGTTCCGTAGCCGTCGTCGTAGGTATCGGCCACGTAGCGCAGTTCCAGGGTGGAGAAGTCGACGCCGCCGAGCCGGTCGCCGGTCATCTCGGCGGACTCGCCGTCGGGGAGGTCCTCGGTCCGGGCGAGCTGGTCGGCGATGCTCTCCTCACGCGCGGCGTCCTCGGGGGAGTCGGGTGAGGCGGTGAGCGTTTCGGTGCCGGGGTCGCCGGCGGGTACCTGCCCGGGGCCGGTCAGGGATCCCGGCGGCGGTGGCGGTGCCGTGGTTCCGGTGCCCGGTGCCGGGCCGCCCGGTGGGGGAGGCGCGGCGCTGTGGCGGCGCGGGTCGGGTGTGATCGGGTAGGAGAAGAGGCGCAGGAGCGGCTGGATCGGCTGCCCGGCGGCGGCCCTGGCGATGTTGGCCGCGGTTCTCGGCGCGTACTCGGCGTTCAGGTTCTGCAGGTTCTTGATCTTCCCCTTCGTCAGCTCGTACAGGAAGGTCACATTGACCTCGTCGGCGCCGAGTTCGATGGCCCATTCCAGGTACGCGCGGAACTGTTTGAGCGAGTAGCGGCCCTTCTTGACCTCCTCGATGACCTTGACGACGTCCGGGAACCGCTCATCGCCTTCGGGGAGGTAGAAGTCGAAGCGCTGCTTGCTGTCGGCGTTGAAGCGGGCGTCGTGGCGATAGCCCTTCGCCGAGAGCTGCCTGCGATCGTCGACGAGCGCCTCGCCGACTCCGCCGATCGTGTGGTTGTCCTGCATCCGGACGTAGTCTTCGAGCCATTCGCGGAAGGCCGCGGCCCGCTCACCGGCGTCGAGGCCGTCCCAGGTCGGCGAGAAGTCCTCATTCTGGGTGTAGTACTCGAACCAGCGGGTGACGGCGTGCTCTACCGTGCCGACCTTGTACTTCCCCCGGTCGTTCTTGAGCTCGGGCGACTTGGTCTTGTTCGACTCGTTCTGGGCGAGCACCATGAGGTCCTGCTCGGTGAAGCGCCGGTCTCCCCAGGTGACCACGTCGTCGCCGGGCTCGGCGCCGCGCTCCCAGCCGAGTTCGGTGAGCAGGTACTCGACCGAATCGAAGGGCAGCGGCACGGGAGGCTTGGCGACCGGGGCCTTGCCGGTGCCGATCTCGTAGGGGACGTCCGGGATCGCGGGGTCGGCGTGGGCCGGTGGTCCGGCGAAGCCGAGGAAGGTGAGCAGCAGTGCCAGGGCCAGGCCCGCCGCCGAGGTTCTGCGTAGTGTGCTGAGCAACTCGATCACACCCTGTCGATGATGGACGGTCCGTCCATGGCCGCGCCGGGTGTGTGCCGCTCACACGACGGTGTCGTAGTGGTCGAGCAGGTACCCAGGGTCCTCCAGGCAGAGGCCGAGGGCGACGACGGGCCAGGACTTGTGGTCGTTCGGGCCGAGGTGTTCCAGGTACGGGTGGTTGTTCGCCGAACGCCGCCGGTCATTGAAGTTCCATCGACCGCCGGCGCCCCGGCGCAGGACCTCCCCGAGGTACCAGGCGGCACCATCACGGAACTCCCGGTTGCCGGGGGCGTTCAGTTCGCCGGCGCTCGCCGCGATCCGGCGAGCGACTTCCTCCAGTCTCGGCAGGGAGTCCCGGGACCAGTCCCAGAGATCATCGGGGGCGTAGGTCCGTGCCCAGTGCGGGAAGCCGGCCTCCTGGCGGGCGAGCCAGCGGGTGAGGGCGGTCGAGCCGGGATCGGGGCTGTCGGCGCCGGTCGGTTCCTTGACCGGTTTCCACCGCGGATCGGTCCTTGAGGTGTCGGCGACCGCGTCGGCCCAGGCGGAGTGAACCGCGGCGAGACGCCGTCCGTCGCGCACCCGGACGGCCTCTAGGACGACGTCCTCCGGTGATACGGGTTCGAGGCCGGTCGCGGGGTCGGCGCCGACGAGGGCTTCCTCCCCGTCCCATTCCCAGCGGCCTCCAGCGAGCCGCATGAGCGTTTCTCCGAGGTAGGCGGTGACTCCGCGGATGAGCGCCTGGTTTCCCGGTGCGAGCAGCGCGGTGGGCGTGTCCACCCGGTCGAGCAGCAGCGCCTCGACGGCCTTGAGTGATTCGGCGGAGTAGTCGAGCTTGGGCCCACCGGCGGGCAGCTCGGAGTCCTCCAGGACCATCAGCGTCCAGTAGACGCCGTCCACCCACGCCCGGCGGGCCTTCTCCGATTCCGGCATCGCCATGTCACCTCACCTGTCGACGGGTCCCCGACGCCGGCCGCGGCGGTACGCCCATTATCGGGAGTGGCCTCGTGATCGTGGCCCGTCTTCGGCGGGATCGCAGGGCGCGCCTATGCCGGGGTGGCCAGCACCAGCACCCATAGCGTCCCCTGTGGAGCGTCGACGGCCGCTGCGCCCGCCTCCGTGCTGCCGCAGGCGAGCATGTTCTTGCGGTGCCCGTCGCTGTTCATCCACGCGCCGGTGACCTTGCCCGGATCGTCCGAGCCGCGGTAGATGTTCTCCGCCCATGACCGCCACGAGTAGCCTGTGGCGGTGATGCGGTCGCCGGTGCTGGAGCCGTCGCTGCCGGTGTGGTCGAAGAACCCGTGGTCGGCCATGTCCTGCGCGTGCTTGAGCGCAGCCGACGCCAGCCGCTCATCGAAGGCCAGGTCATCGCAGCCCGCCCGCCGCCGCTCGGCGTTGACCGCCTCGACCAGCGCCGCCCCGGGTGAGACCTCCGCGGGTGATGGGCGTCCGCCCTCGTTGACCGTCGATCGCGAGGGCTCGGGCGCTGCGGAAGCGGACGAGGACGAGGCGGCGGCCACCGGCGGCGACTGCGGATCCGCATCACCCCCGGGCCACAGCAGCAGCGCGAGCGCGGCGACCCCGATCGCCGCGCCACCGGCGATCGCGGGCTTCAGCCAGGGCCGGGGGAGGGGAGTCGCGCCCGTGAGCGTGGTGTCGATGGGCGGTGGCGCGATCATCGCCATGCCCACCAGGAGCCCTTCGGCCGGTGCCAGGCCGTCGCGGGCCCGCTGGCAGCGCGCGCAGTCGCGCAGGTGGCGGCCGATGCGCTTGCGCCACAGGGGCGAGGGGCGTCCGTCCCAGCCCGCGGTGACGTCCGACAGGCCGGGGCAGCGCCCGGCGGCCAGGGCGCGGACGATGTGGCGGGAGAGGTCCAGCCGCTCCTTCATCCGCTGCACCCGCACCGCCGCGTGCGCCTCGGGCACCTCCAGGACGGCGGCCAGCTCGGCGCGAGTGATGCGCCCGGCGCTCTCCTGCCACCACAGCGCCAGCAGCTCCCGGTCGTCCTCATCGAGCCAGCGCGTGGCCTCGGCGGTCTCCCGTCGCTGCCCCGACAGCCCCAGCCGAAGGATGGCGAGGGAGACGAAATCGCCGCCCGGGTCCGGGACGGCGGTCAGGTCATCGGGATCGGGCCCGCGCCGTGCCCACCGCCGCCGCACCTCATTGAGCGCGATCGCCAGCAGCCAGGAGCGAAACCGCTCCGGATCACGCAACCCGGGCAGCCCGTCGAGGGCCTTGAGCATGGTCTCCTGGACGATGTCGTCGGCGTCGGGATGCCCGTTGACCGCCCGCCCGACGACGTTATAGACCAGCGGCAGATAGGCCGCCACGAGCCGCTCCCGCGCACGCCGATCGCCGGTGCGCGCCGCCATCACGGTCGCCGCGTCGGCGAGGGGGTCCTCGCGGTGTCTCATGCCCTGTCCAGTCCTCGAAGCTCCGCTCACCATCCGGAGACCCACGACCGTCGGCGGGATAACGGAAAACGCGGTACCGAAGGATGCCGGACGAGCCCGGGACGTGTGCGGGCGGGGCGCCGGACTCGCCGTCCGGCGCCGCCGCGTGCGCTCACCAGATGCCCAGCCAGGCCGTGATGTGGATCCAGACGTTCAGGCCGTCATGCCACCAGCACATGTCGCCCACCTCCCCCCTTGAGTCACCTTCATGATCGGCGCGGGAGGCGCGGAATGAGTCCGTTTCGCGAAGAAAAACGCTGAAACTATTCGAGTGGGCGATTTCGTAGCGACGGCTGAGGGCGGACCGTCTCGGGCCTGCTCACAACGGGGATTCGGACCCGGGCGGGCGCCGGATTGGCCCGGCTACAGGCAGCTGGTGTCGTCCAGCGGCCCGCGCGCCTCGGCGACCTCGACCATCTTGCGCAGCAGGTCGGCCAGCGTCCGCCGCTCGCCCTCGCTCAGCCCCGACAGCAGCAGCGCCTCATCGTTCTCCTCGGCCCCGACCTGCTTCTCGAAGGCCGCGTGCCCGGCGTCGGTGAGCCGCACGTGTACCCGCCGCCGGTCCCCGGCGTCCATCGTGCGCTCGATGAGCCCGCCCTCCTCCAGCGGCGCCAGCCGCGCCGACAGCGCACCCCGCGTCAGCCCGACGAGCTCGGCGAGATGCGAGGGACTGGTGGTGTACGGGGCACCCAGCCCGCGCAGCCGCAGCAGGATCTTGAACTGCCGGTTGGCCAGCCCGCCATCATCCAACGTGGACCGGCGCGACTGCGTGTTGTACCGGGCGAGGATGGATATCCGCAGGAAGATCGCCTCCTTGACCGGGTCCAGCCAGTCGAGCTCGCGCGACCAGACGGCGACGTGCTCATCGACGGAATCGGCCACCGCGACCTCCGAAGTAGTTTCCTTGTGGATAGTTTTTGGCCAGACTACCTTCGCCGCATGACCGAGATTCTGGACCGCAGCGGCACGTCGATCACCGTCCCCACGCACGAACTCGTCACCGCCGCCCGCGAACTCTCCCAGGCCGGACGCGCCACCACGGCCCTCGCCCTACTCGACGGCGTGCGGGCCACCGACCCGGCCGACCGCGCCCACATCGCCCTCGCCGCCGCCGACGTCGAAATGCAGCGCGCCTGGTTCACCGACTTCACCGGCGTCCCCGCCCGCCTCGCCCGCGCCGAGGCCATGGCCGCCGCCCTCGACCCCGACGCCACCTGGGACCTCGCCTTCCTCCGCCTGCGCCACGACTACGCCACCCTCATCCTCCCCGGCGGCCACTTCACCCCCGGCCCCGAAGGCAAGGACCCCGCGGCCCTCACCGAACTCCGCCACCGCGCGAGCGACCTGCGCGACACCGCGCCCGACGGCGTCCGCCGCGGCTGGGTCCACCACTACCTGGGCCTCATCGCCGACAACCTCTTCGGCGAACCCGAAGCCGCCTTCCCCGCATTCACCGCCGCCCTCGAAGCCGGCGACGGCCACGACGACCTCCTCACCCGCGAAGCCCTCCGCCACCTCGGCGACCACGCCCACACCACCGGCGACCACGACCTGGCCCTGACCCACTGGCGCCGCGCGGTCAGCGTCGGCGCACGTGGGGGAGCGGTGGCCGGAACCCTGTCGAACCTGATCCTGCTGGTGCTGCTGGCCCGTGACATGGGCGACGAACCCGGCTCCCGGGCGCTGGCGCGCGAGGTGGCGCGCTGGGCCGACGCGATCGGGGCGCCTCGGTTGGCCGAGACGGCGTCGACGTTCCTGCCGGAGGGGGACCCGGAGCGGCGCTAGGGCCTGTTGCGAAAGTCGATCAAGGTCGTGGATGATCAAGCGCCGTGGCCGCCACGGTCACCGTCCACCAGACGAAACGCTTCCCTTGCACGGGCTCCCCACCTCCCCGGCCTCAGTGATAGAAGCCGACGATCCCCCGGCCCTGCGCGGCCGACTGGTCGAGCCACGTGCCGATGGCCTTCGTGTGCTCGCCGGTACCCGCCCGCACCGGCTCGACGCTCTCGGCGACCTGCTGCGCCGACCAGTAGCCGATCAGCGGGAAGTCTTCGGGAGTGGGGAACGACACCGGGGCTCCGCCGTAGATCAGGTCGTTCATCCTGACGGTGGCGCCGAGCTCGGCCAACTCCACATCAACGGTGTCCGTCATGTACTCCGAGGAGCACGGGTAGAACAGGCCATTGTCGAGGAAGCGGCCCGAGAACTCGACGATGTACTTGAAGGCGTATCCGTACATCACGCCCGGAAGCGTCATTTCCTGACCGAGGACGAGATGGTTGATCGCCATGAAGACCGAAGGCTCGCCGCGCTCATTGGACCAGCCCAGCTCGTCGTTGGTCCGGTAGATGGACTCCCGGGCCTTCCCGCTGATCACCCGCCGCATCCGGTCGTCACCGCTGCTGCAGAGCGCCACCAGCCCGTCGATGTCGACGGAGTATGCCATCACGCCGTAACCCATGCCGCGTTCCTTCTGCTCAAAGGGATTTGCGGCCGACCGTACCTCCCGCGTGCGACGCGCCGGATCGCCCGGGCTCACCAGCACGCCGCCGGGGCGCGCAAAAAGGGGCAGAGCAGAAGGAGTCTCCGAGCGGCGTCGGCACCGAGCCCGACGACCACGGCCTGAGACGTTCACGCGGCGGGCTGACTACCAAGTTGCGCCTGGCGTGATGCCGTGCCGGAACCATGGCGCGGCCTCGCCGTCACTACGACGAGACCGCGACCATTTAACCGTGTGATCCCCTCAAGCGGCCTCTTCCCCCGGGCCGCACGATGATCCGCCGATGGCGTCCTAGTAGATGTCGGGATTGCACCACGGCGACAGGCTCAGACCGTGTTCCCATGTGGGTGCCCAATCGCTCACGCGATAGATCACCAGATTGCCGTCGGTCTGCATTTTGAGGGCGGAGGTGCCATGACACCCGGTGTCAGAAGACCACTTCGCCTGCCCGTCATTGCCGTAGATGACGAGGTTTCCGTCGCCCTGCATGCGGGTGAACCCGGCACCGTGGTAGCCGGTGTTGGACGCCCACTTCACGTCCACGATGCCGTATCCGCCGGATACTTCCTTCCAGCGGTCGCTGTGCATCACGTACTCCACCAGGTTGCCGTCGGACTGGTAGACCAGCCAGTAGACACAGTAGGCCGTGGGGCAGTTGGTCGTCGGCTTGTTCGCCTCGATCTTGTCGCCCTCGTACAGGCACCAGTTCGGCGAGAGCCATTCGGTGTAGGTCTTGGGGCTGTCGGTGCGAGCGTTGAGGCAGCCACCGCCGTATTGCCCGACCGCCACTCCCGCCTGGGCGGGTGTGGCGAAGACGATCGTGGCCAGCAGGATGGCCGCGACGCCGGCCAGTCTGGCGAACGTGTATCTCACAGCGTGAGGATCCTTTCGAAGCCACTCCGGGCAATGACCTCGGATCGTGGCCTGGAGCGATATGGGCAAGTCGGTGCTCGTTCGCCCCTGGGCGGCGGGCGGACGCACGAGCACCAAGCCATGATCAACCACGCTCTCGCTGCGTCGCGATCCTTTCGAGCAGCGCCGAATAGTCCGCTCGGGAGCCGGCGACCCGGTGGGGTGTGGGATCCGCTCCGGATCCCACACCCTCAGTGGACGGTCGCTGCGATCAGAGCGCGTAGGGACCGAAGCGGCCCCAGGCGATCAGGACGGCGGCGGCGAACAGCACCGCGTTGACGACGATGGCGGACGGCTCGCGCCTGCGCGCGTGGACGACGGCCGCCGCCACCATCAGCGCGGCCAGTCCCAGTGCCGCGAGTGGGACCAGTGGTGTGGCGATGCCGGTGATCGCGGGCAGGATCAGCCCGAGGGCGCCGAGGAGTTCGGCGATGCCGATCAATCGCACGGTGGCGGGGGAGAAGTCGTCCACCCAGGGCAGCATCGAGGTCAGTCGCGGTTTGGTGAGTACGGCGGTGATGGTTCCGGCGAGGGCGAACAGTGCCGCGAGGATCGCCTGGACGGACCAGAGGAGGGTGTTCATCAGGGGTGGCTCTCTTTCGTGGTTCGGTGGTCGATGTGTGAAAGGGTCAGTAGCGGCCGAGGGTGCCGCGTTTGCGGGCGAGGCGTTCCAGCGCGGTGAACACGGCGACGCCGATGCCGAGGAGCAGGACCGGTTGGAGTAGCAGCCAGGCCGGGCCCCAGCCGGAGTGCGGGCCGGTCAGCAGGATGTTGCGCATGGCCTCGATGCCCGGGGCGATGGGGACGAACAGGCGCGACAGGGTCGCCGTCCAGCCGGGCATGCTCGTCAGCGGCACGAGTGTTCCGCCCGCGATGGCGTAGACGGCGACCGATACCTGCGTGATGATCGCGATGCGCTTGTAGACGAGGGTGAGTCCACAGAGGATGAGTGCCAGGCCGCCGGTGCCGACGGCGATCGCCGTGACGGGTACGAGGATGCGGACGTCGAAGGCGAGCCGACCGCCGTTGAGCGCGATCGCGACGTACCCGGTCGCCAGGACGCTCAGTGCGGTCGGCAGTGCCGCGACTGCGGCGGAGACCTGACGCCCGAGGATCCGCAGCGCCGATGGCAGGGGCGTCAGGTAGGTCTGCTCCAGTACGCCCGACTGGATGTCGCCCTGGTAGCTCCAGAAGACGCGGTTGACCTGTTCGTGGATGAAGGTCAGGGCGACCATGCCGATGAGGACGGGCGCCAGCAGGTCGGCGCGGAGTTGCCCTCGTCCGATGAACAGCACGATGAGCAGGTAGAACACCGGGAACGTGATCATCTGGATCACCATTTCCCGCCAGCCGGTGACCAGGTCGAGCAGGCCCTTGCCGATCTCGTTGGCGACGGAGCCGGCGCGCGGCGTGATGGTGGACATCGCCTCTCCTACTGGTACTGGCCGAGGTGACCGTCGCGGACGGCCCGGCGATGGTTGCGGACGAAGAGGACGCCGCCGAGGACGGTGAGGGCGGCGGTGTGCGCGATCAGCCATGGCAGGGCGCCGGTCGTCCAGAGCTGCGCGAGGGTGAGCTTGCCGAACAGGGCCTTGTTGACGGCCTCGATGCCCAGGGTGGTCGGCAGGAACCGGGCGACGGTCGCCAGCCAGCCGGGGTAGAGCGACAGTGGCAGGAAGGCGCCGTTGAGCAGCAGGATCAGCGCGGTGAAGAGGGATTGCAGGGCGCCGACCATGGCGGAGCGGATGGCGATGGCCGCGAGTGCGTAGGTGAACGCCAGGACGTTGGCCAGCAGCAGGAGGTACGGCACGATCGCGGCGGGCTCCCATGGGATCGACACGCCGGCCACGACGGCGGGCACCACCGAGGCGGCGGCCGCGACCGTCAGGCCGAAGATCGACGCGGTGAGCAGGCGTCCGGTCATCAAGGTCCACGGCGGGGCGGGCGACATCAGCGACTGGGCGAAGGTCCCGCTGCGCTTCTCCTCGACCAGGTCGGAGACCATGACCAGCGCCGAGTACTGGAGGAACCAGTAGGCCCCGATGGCCACCAGCGTTGGGGGAAGCAGGTCCGCGCGCAGTTCGCCCTGGCCCAGCACGAATTGCAGTCCGAGGTACATCGTCATGCCGACCACCAGGCTGATGACGTGTCCGAGGGGATGGGCGAGCTGGGTGGCGAGGCCCTTGCGGATCTCGGCGGCGAGGATGGCCGGGGTTTTGCCGGGAAGGGCTTCCCGCCAGGACGCGGCGGCGATGTCAGACATGCCGGGGCTCCTTCATGAGGGTCATGAAGACGTCTTCGAGACCGGGCTGCACCTGGGTGAGGGAACGAAGGACGACTCGCCGCTCGCGTAGCCGGTCCACCAGCGCGTACACCTGCTGCGGATCGGCGACGTCACCGGTGATGGTGGTGCCGTCGCCATCGCGGACGGCGGTGAAGCCGCCGGGAAGGAGCGGCAGCTGGTCCGGGCCGCCTTCCACACGGATCTCGTAGGTGTCGCGTCGCCGGAACCGGGAGAGCAGTTCCGTGGTGGGCTGGTCGGCGATCACGCGTCCGTCGCGGATGACGGCGACGCGGTCGCAGAGTTCTTCGACCATGTCGAGCTGGTGGGTGGTGAGCAGGATGGTCTTGCCCTGATCGGCGGAGAGCGTGGCGATCCAGTTCTTCACGGTTCGAGTGGCCGCGACGTCGAGGCCGAGCGTGGGCTCGTCCAGCAGGACGACCGGCGGATCGGCGACGAGGGCCGCCGCGATGGCGACCTTCTGCTGCATGCCCCGGGAGAAGCCCCCGACCTTTTCGTGGCGGCGGTCCCACAGGTCCAGTTCGGTGAGCAGGTCGGCGGCCCTGGATCGGGCCGCGGCCTTGCGCATCCCCTTCAGCCGTCCGAAGTAGACGAGGTTCTGCCAGGCCGAGAGGGTCCAGTACACGTTCCGGGAGCCCTCCAGGACCGCGCCGAGCTGCGACATCGCCGCCGCCCGCCGCGTGCGCACGTCGAAGCCGTTGAGGCGGACGCCGCCGCTCGTGGCGGTGAGCAGTCCGGCGGCGATCTTGATGGTCGTGGTCTTTCCCGCGCCGTTGGGGCCCAGGAACCCGAATACGGTGCCGGGCTGGATGGCCAGGGAGACGTCGTCGACGGCGGGGGCGCCGGTCGGTCCGTATGTCTTGGAGAGGTTGGTGATGTCGATGGCCGGGGTGTTCATGCCGGATCTCTCCTCGAAGGGTGCGAAATCACGCTGTAGCTCTTCTCTAGAGTTGGTCACTAGTGATGAGCTCTAGTTGTACGCTACAACGATGACGATCGGCAAGGGCACGGGAAAACGAGCGGAGAAGGCGCGGCTGACCCGCGGCAGGATGCTCCGGGCCGCGCGGGAGCTGTTCCAGGAGAACGGGTACGGCGCGACCGCACTACAAGACGTCGCCGACCGGGCCGGAGTGGCGGTCCAGACGATCTACTTCACCTTCGGCAACAAGCGCGCGCTGCTCAAAGAGGTCGTCGACGTCTCCATCGCCGGTGACGACGAGCCCCTCGCCACCATGGAACGCCCCTGGTTCCACGACGCGCTGGCCGCGCCGACCGCCGCGGAGCAACTGGCCGTCCACGTCGGAGCGAGCCGGGACATCCTCGAACGCGTCGCGCCGATCACCAAGGTCCTGGCCGCCGCGGCGGCGACGGACCCCGAGATCGCGACGATGTGGCCACAGGGCACCGATCCTCGCTACACGGTCCAACTCGCCATCGCCGAAAGCCTGGTCACCAAGCCCGACGCGCGCCGGGGCCTGATCGCCGAGGAGGCCGCCGACATTCTCTACGGTCTGCTCAGTCCCGAGCTGTTCCTGGTCTTCACCGTGGACCGCGGGTGGCCGCCCGACAGTTGGGCGCGCTGGGTCCTCCAGGCGCTGGGGAGAGAACTGTGCGCGGAGGCGTAGGCATCCGCCGAGAGCGCCGCGCGACCGGACCTAGTTGACGACCCACCCACGCGGCAGCAGCAGATATCCCGGGTCGTCGAACCCGGCGACCAGTGCCGCCGCCTCGCGCTCCGAGCGCCCGGACGCCTCGGCGTCCCCGGCACCACGCTGGGCCGCCGCGAGCACCTGCAACGCATCGGCCCGCCACAATGGGCAGTGGACAGAGCCGTAGACCTCGGCGGCCCTGGCCGCCAGCGGCAGCGCGGCGGCGTGGTCGCCCATCGCGCCTCGAATGGACGCCTCCAGCAGCCCGAGCGCGGCCATGTTGGTGGGGTAGCGGCTGTGCGTGCCGTGCTCGTCTGCCAGGGCGAGGGCCCGCAGCGCGGCGTGATGGTCGCCGAGTCCGGCGTGGGCGGCGGCGCGGTGCCGGTGGAGGTCCTGGAGGCGCATCCCGTGGTCCTCGGCGAGCGCGATGGCCTCCTCGGCGGCCGCGAGCGCGTCATCGAAGCGGCCGAGGCCCGACAAGGCCGCCGCGCGGTTGGCGCGCAGGTGCACCTGCATCCGCTGGCTGACCTCGGTTCCGGCGGCGATCGCCAGGCCGTCCTCGACGGCCCGTAGCGCGTCGGCGTGGCGGCGCCGGTAGCGCAGTCCGGTGGCGCGGAACATGCGCAGCTCGGCGCGCTGGTCGGCATTGAGGTCGCCGTCCAGTTCAGCCTCCACTGTGTCCAGCCAGTGTTCGCCCTCGGTGAAGCGGCCGAGGCGGATGAGGGTCACCGAGGCCGAGGAGCCGAAGTTGACCGCCTGGACGGCGTTGCGCTCGGTCAGGGCGATGCCGGTGGCCTCGGCGAGGAGTTCGGCCGCCCGGCGGAAGTCGGCGTCGTGGTAGGCCATGCCGAGGTTGCCGGTGACCATGGCGATGATCTGCGGCCTGCGCCCGGCACGGTTGGAGTAGAGCTTCTGCCGGATCGCCAGCAGCGCCTCGGTATCGCCTTCGGTGCGGGCGGCGAGGCCGAGCAGGTTCAGCATGAGGAACGAGCCGGCGTCGTCGTTTTCGGCGACGGCGCGGCGGCGGGCGGCGGCCACGGCCTCGCGGCCGGCGTCGATGTGGCGGTAGTGGTTGAAGGCGTGCCCGAGGCGAGTCAGCATCCGCCACGGGAAAGGGTGGTCGCCGATGTCGCTCGCGGCGGCGATGACATTGACCTCGTCGAGGGAGTCGGAGACGTGGACGTGGCGGTGATGCCAGTCCACGAAGGACTCCACGGCACCGAAGCGGTCGTGGGCGCTCATCGCCGCCGAGGCGCGCCGGGCGTAGAGGCGCACCAGGTCGTGCATCCGGTAGCGGTTCTCCTGGTACTCCTCCAGCAGGTGCGCGGCGACGAGGCGCTCGATGGCGGCCTTGCCACCGACGTCCTCCAGCAGACCACGCCCGAAGTCCTCGCCGGGCAGGACGCCCAGCCGCAGGTAGAGCTCACGTGCGCCGGTGTCCAGGGCGGTCACGGAGTGCCCGAGCGCGGTGGCGACCGCCGCGGCCGGATCCTCCTCGACGGCCAGGCCGTCGAGACGGTCGCCGGATTCCAGCTCGGCCACGTATGCGGCGAGCCCGAGCTCGCCGGTCAGGACGTTGGCCGCGGCGATCCGCAGGGCCAGCGGCAGGTGCCCGCACAGCTCGGCCAGCCGCGCCAGTTCCGGGACGTCATCGCAGCCGAGGACGCTACGCAGCAACCGTCGCGATTCCCGGGGGCTGAGGGTGCCGACGGTGACCGGGACGGCGCCGTCGAGGGCGACCAGCCCGGGCAGCCGGTCGCGGCTGGTGACCACCGCCAGGCTCCCGTCGCCGGGCAGGAGCGGGCGCACCTGCGCGGCGTGGCGCGCGTTGTCCAGCACGACCAGGGTCCGCTCGCGGGAGGTGAGCTCGCGGAACAGGGATGTGGCGGCCTCGGTGTCGGCCGGTATCCGGGACGCGTCGCGGCCCATGGCCGTCAGCAGCCGCTGGAGCGCCTCACCAGGGGAGACCGGCTCGCCGACCCCGTACCCGAGAAGGTTGACGTAGTGGCGTCCGCCGGGGAAGTCCACACGCGAGTGTCCCCAGTGGACCGCGAGGGCGGTCTTGCCGCTGCCCGCCGTTCCCGACACCACCACGAGACCGCTGTCCACACTGTCCAGAGCGGACAGTTCGGCATCGCGGCCGGTGAAGCCGCGCACCGCCGCCGGGAGGGTGTTCGGCGCGCGCTGCCCCGACGCGTCCAGCACGGGATCCTGGCCGAGGACGCGCCGGTGCGCCTCGCGCAGCCCCGGCGAGGGATCGGCGCCGAGCGCGTCCCGCAGCCGCACCCGCGTGGCCTCGAAGACCCGCAGCGCGTCGGCGGCGCGCCCGCATCGGTACAGCGCCAGCATCAGCAGCTCGGCCACCACCTCGGCGAACGGCTCCTCGGCGGCGAGTGCCTCCAGTTCGGGCAGCACCAGCGCGTGGTTGCCGGCAGCGAGCTCGGAGGCGTATCGCTCGCAGCGCAGATTCAGCCGCTCACCGCGAAAGGCGGTCCGGAGCCGATCGGCCCACTCCCCGGGCACACCCGCGATGAGCTCACCCTCGGCCCGCTCGCAGGCCTCCCGCCACAGCGGCAGCGCGCGGACGGCGTCCAGCCCGGTCGCGCGGGCGGCCAGCGCACGCACGGCGTGCAGGTCGACGTCCTCGGGCGCGGCCTCCAGGACGTACCCGTGCACTCCGGCGCGGGCGATGCCCAGCCCGGCTGCGGCCAGATCGGCGCGCAGGCGGGTGATGTAGCTGTACAGCGTCCCCAAGGCGGAATCCGGGAGCCCGTCGCCCCACACCCGGGTGAGCAGGTCGGTCTGTGCGACGGGCTCGCCGGGCCGCTCGGCCAGCGCGGCCAGGACGCAGGCCCGCTTGGGCGCGGCGACGGCGATGACGCGGTCCTCGGCGTGGATCTCGACGGGGCCGATGAGCCGGATGCGCAAAACGTGCTCCTTGGGCGGGAGCGGACAGGGTATCGCCATGGGTGATCGAGGGCGAAATCTCGGCCCCTGCCTGCGCCCAGGGGGTTCCGCCGGTGAGGGAGCCGGGTTCTCTCACCGGCGGTGCCTTAGCGGGCCCGCGCGAACCGTGCCCGCAGCTCGGCGGGGATGTCGAGGCCGTAGTGCTCGTCCTTGAGCCGCGCGGCGCGTAGACGCCTGTCGCGGATGATCTCGCCGGCGGCGCTGGAGAGCTCGGTGAGGAAGCGGGGCTCGGGGAGGGCCGCGTGGTAGCCGGTGCGCAGGTCGACCGTCCAGTGGCTCATGCCGGTGCAGCGGACGCGGATCCAGCGCTCGGGGGAGATGCCCTCGTGCTGTGAGGCGTCGAGGGCCTCGCGGTAGCGGCGCCGGTTGGGGTCCCAGCTCTGCTGCTCGCCGGAGGGCCGGGTGCCAGTGGCCTCGGCCACCGCCAGCTGGTATCCGCGCTGATAGCCGGTCCAAGCCAAGGTCGCCAGGCGGCCGAGCTGATGTTCGAGATCGCCCTGGCGGTACTCGTCGTAGGCGCCGGGACGGAACTCGCACTCGATGGAGCGTCCCGCCCGCAGTGTGGCGCGGATGCGGTTGTCGGGTGAGGTCACCCGTATCGCCAGGCTCTCCAGGCGTTCGCTGAGGGTGGTCATCTTCTTCCCCGTTTTCGTGTGAGGCCGCAAGGCCCCTCGGGCTGGACATGACCGTCTACTTTGGAGGACTCTATCGGCGACAGTCATCCCATGACAGGATCATCCTATGATCGCCGGATCCAAAATGGAAGGAGCACTCAGTGGGAGAACAGGTGACCGGTGGTGACCTCTTCAAGCTGTGGCAGGTGGCGAACGTGTACCTGCCGCGAGCGGCGAAGGTGTACACCGACGTGAACGCGGGCGTGGCCGGCACGTCCAACGGCGAGATCGGCGCCTTCGGCCGAGGTGAGAACGCCTCGGGCCACCTCGACGGCGGCAGGGTCCTGGCGGCCTTCGGGCCGCTCCGCAACGAGTTCCAATGGATCATCGCCGACACGGCGCAATACCTCCTCGACGCGCAGACCGCGCTGAACAAGGCGATCGCGGAGTACGGGAAGCAGGACGCGGCCGCCGCGGCCGACTTCCGGAACAACTACCTGAACAACCCCGACAAGCGTGACACCAGCGACCCCAGCCAGAACCCGCCCACCGGTGACTACGCGCCGGGAAGCCCGCTGCGGCCCGGCGGCTACGTCTCGCCCGTCGAAGGGAAGTGACCGCGATGTCGGACTACCCCACGGCCGACCAGATCATGGCCGAAGCGAGAAAGATCCCCCCGCTCGCCAAGAAGAAGATGATCGAGGAGAGCGAGTCCTGGGAGGAGGAGATGCACGAGCGGCATCCGAACACGAAGAAGTATGACCCTCGCCTGCTGCACGGGTGGAGGTACTCGGTCGAGGCCTCGCACATCTACGACTGGATCCCGGCCGCTTTCGAGCCGTTCACCAAGCCCGATCTCGATCAGCTGGAGACACTGACCGAGTCGATGAGAAAGTCGTGGCAGGCACTCCACTCGGGCGGAACGGGCATGCTCGACACGGCCAAGGAGCAGCTCGGCGACGGCGGCTGGGACGGCGCGCTCGCCACCAACTTCGTCAACAACTTCCTCACTCCCATGACGGGTGAACGCTCCATCCCGGCGAATCAGCTGTCGCTGGCCGAGGCGCTGGTCAAGAACATGGAGAACATCCACGAGCTCTACGGCGCGGCCCGCAGCGACGCCTACAAACTCGCCAAACAGACGATCACCGCGCTGGAGGCCTGCGGAGACTGCAAGGGCTCCGACATCGGCCTGGCTCTGGCCATCACGGGTGCCGTCATCTCGGTGGCCGGGGTCGCGCTCACTCCCGTCACCGGCGGCATGTCCTTGGTCGCCGGAGCCGTGATCAACACCGGAATCGAGGTGGTCAAAGGCGGTTTCGCCGTCGGCGACAAGTTCACCCCCGAGGACGGAGACATCCCCCTGGGAGCCGACACCACCGGCGGCGTGGTGAAGAACATGTCCGAGGCCCTGGTGAAGCTCTCGTCCGGCCTGGAGCGCGTGGAGGACCGGTTCATCGAGTGCCTGAACAGGGCCTACCAGAATGTGACCCTGGTACGCGGTGAGGCCAAGAAGAGCGGCATGTCCAGCATCTTCATGCCGCTCAAGCCCAAGCTCATCGACTCCGGCACCGACCTCACCGGCCTCGACTAGGCCGCACACGATCACCTGGACCGTCCAAGATGGTCCAGCGGGGCGTCGGGGCCAGACGACGCCCCCCGCGCTGGTGGCGCGCTCCAGTCCACCGTCTGTCCCAGAGACATGCGACGCCAGGGTCGCACCGCTTCGAAGCTGGACGTGATGGCTGCGGGATGATCACTTCCATGCGCACTCTGCACGGCCCGAAGGACTACCTTGAGCTGGCCCGTGCTCCCGGCACCCCACCGGAGGAACTGGCCCGCCTCGCCGCCGCCGACTTCCCGTTCGTCTGGCGGGCCCTGGCTGAGCGACCAGACCTTTCCACTGAGCTGCTGCGCTCGCTGGCCCGGCGGCCTGCCGCCGGATGGAACGGTGCCTGTCTGCTGGGGCTGATCGCCCGGCATCCGAACGCGGACCGCGAGGCGCTGCTCATCGTGCTGGCCGCGACCGCCGACCTGCTTGGCCGAGGTGAGCGTCCTTACGCGGTCGCGCTGGCACTGGCCCGCCGGATCGAACTCCCGGCGGGAGAAGTGTCCGTGCTGGGCGGTCTGGCCGGGGCATCACGGCGGTTCCGGCGTGGACTGCGGCGGGCGCTCGCACACTGATTCGCAGCGCCGTAGATGGCCACGATAGGGCCCGCGGGATGGACGGCTCCTACGCGGGCCGGATGTGAGGACGCATGTAGCCGGAACCGGCCGATAATGTGGGCGGGTGACGACTCCGCGACGCCGCGACTTCCACAACGACCCGAACGCTCCGGCGGCGAATAGCCTCGTTCCGGCGGTCGCCGTGTTCGTCCGGGACGAGCGCGACCGCGTCCTGCTGATTCGCCGGTCCGACAATGGACGCTGGAGCCTGCCCGGTGGCGGCCAGGAACTCGGCGAGTCGATTCGGGGCGCCATGGTGCGCGAGGCTCGGGAGGAGACCGGCCTCGACGTCGAGGTGACGGGACTGGTCGGTGTGTACTCCGACCCGGGGCACGTTGTCGCCTTCCGGGACGGTGAGGTGCGCCAGGAGTTCGTGATCGTCGGCCGTGCCGTCGCGGTGGGCGGCGAGCTCGCACCGGACGACGATGCCACCGAGGCGGCGTGGTTCACGCCCGCCGAGCTCGACGGCCTCGACGTCCATGAAGCGGCGAGAGTGCGGATCGCGCATGGTCTCGCCGGTGGCGCGCCGTACGTCGGCTAAGGCACTGTGGGGGGTTGATGAGCCGATTCGGCCTGGCCGGGGGTGTGTACGACGCGGCCGTGATCGTGTGGGACTACCACCGGCTTCGGCATCCGGTGAAGGTGACCGAAGTGGGGATCGTGCTCGGCTGCCACGATATCGGCGTTGCCGACACCGCCGCCTCGCTGTATCACGCGGGCAGGGTCTCGGCGTTGGTGGTGACCGGTGCGACCAGTCCCGGGACGAGGGAGTTGTTTCCGCGTGGAGAGGCCGAGGCGTTCGCCGCGCGTCTGGTCGAGCTCGGTGTGCCGGCTGAGCCGATTCTGATCGAGGACCGGGCGACCAATACGGGCCAGAACATCGTCTTCTCGCGTGAGCTGCTGGCGGTTCGGGGGATCGTGCCCGCCGAGGTGACCTTGATCTGCATGCCCTATATGGAGCGGCGGGCCTGGGCGACGTGTGCCGCCCAGTGGCCGCAGGTCACCGCGTGGTGCGCCTCGGCCGAGTGCGGGTTGGGCGATTACATCGAGGTCATGCGGGCTCGTGGCGATGTAGGGCCGCGTGAGGTCATCGAGTCGATGGTCGGCGATTTCGAGCGGATCCTGCGGTACCCGGACGCGGGGTTCGCCGTGGCGCAAGCCGTCCCGCAGGACGTTCAGGCTGCCTTCGACGTGCTTGTTGAGGCCGGTTTCGACGCCAAGCTTCTCCGCGGGTAGCCGCCTCACCGGGATGCCTCGGTCGGCGCGATGGTCACGCGGGAGGGGCGGTGCCGACCCGGTGGGCGGCGCGCCCGATCGACCTCGACCTCTTGACCACCGCCCCTCCGGCGAGCAATATGACACCTGATTCACTTCTCATATCCGCCGAGTACGAGGACGCCCGATGAGCACACCGGAGGCAGGACGCGCGGCCGTCGTCTGCGGCCCGATCCGGTGGAGCCGCGCCGAGCTCGACGCCCGCGCGGCGGAGTGGTCGCGCAGCCTCGCCGGCTTGCCGGCCGGTGCGCGGGTGGCGACGTTGTGCCGCACGGGCGCCGAGCAGATCGCGCTGTTCCACGCCTGCGCGCGCTCCGGGCTGGTCCTCACCCCGCTGTCGCATCGGCTGCGTGCGCGTGAGCTCGCAGGCCAGCTGGACGACGCCCGCCCGGCCGTCCTGCTGGCCGATCCCGAGCACGCCGCGCTCGCCGATGCGGCGGCGCTCCACTCCACGCACCGGCCGGAGCGCCGGGCGATGACGCCGGGTCCGGCGGCCGCGGAGCCCGAGGCGGCCACCGATGCCGACCGGCCGGTGCTGCTGACCTACACGTCCGGGTCCACCGGGCATCCGCGCGGGGTGGCGCTCTCGGCGCGCAACTGCGCGGCCACCAACAAGGCGCTGGACGGCATCGCGGCGATCACCACGCGCGACGTCGTCCTGCAGCTTCTCCCGCAGTTCCATGTCGCCGGATGGACGGTGCTGCCGCTGCTGGCGCTGGAGCGCGGCGCCAGCCTGGTCGTGCTGCCCGACTTCGGCCCGCAGGACGCCCTCGATGCGATCGCCGAGCACGGCGTCACCGTCGTCATGGGCGTCCCCACGCAGTACCGCGCGATGGCCGACGCGGACGGGTTCGCCGGTGCGGACCTGGGGTCGCTGCGGCTGGCGATCTCGGGTGGTGAGGAGCTGCCGCCGCGGGTGCTGGACGCGTGGCTGGCGCGGGGAGTGCCGCTGTGTCAGGGGTACGGGCTGACCGAGGCCGGGCCGAACGTGCTGTGCGTGCCGCCGTCCGATGTGGACGAATCGGCGGGCTGGTGCGGCCTGCCCTACCCGGGCGTCCAGGCGAGTCTCGAAGACGACGGCGAGCCGGTGACCGGACCCGGGCGCGGCGAGCTGGTCGTCACCGGTGACGGCGTGTCCGCCGGGTACTGGGGCCGCCCGGCCCGCACGGGTCCGCTGCGGACGGGTGATCTGGCCGAGCGCGATGAGCGCGGCTGGTACCGGATCCTCGGCCGCCTGGACGACGTGTACGTCTCCGGTGGTGAGAACGTCGCGCCGGCCGAGGTGGTGCGGGTGCTGACCGCGCATCCGGACGTGGCCGCCGCGGCCATCATCGATGTGCCCGATGAGCGGTGGGGGCGGGCCGGGATCGCTTTCGTGGAGGCGGCTCCAAACGCCACGCCGGACCCGGTTGAGCTGCGGGCGTACTGCCGTGAGCGGCTGGCGACGTTCAAGGTCCCGGCGCGTGTGCGTGTGCTGGATCGGTTGCCGCGCACCGGCGCGGGCAAGGTGTGGCGCGAGGCGCTGCGTGAGCTGACGGAGGGGCGATCATGAGCGCCGAGACGACCGCGGACGGGCGTCGCCCGCTGGGGGCGAAGGGTGCGGCGACGCGTGGGCGGATTCTGGCCGCCGCCGAGCGGGTCTTCGCCGAGCAGGGCTATCACGAGGCCTCGATCGTGCGGATCACCGAGGAGGCCGGGGTCGCGCAGGGCACGTTCTACATCTACTTCCCCGGCAAGAAGGAGCTCTTCGACGAGCTCGTCGACGACCTCAATCACCAGGTGCGGCGCACGATGAGCGAGGCGGCCGGGCGAGGTGTGAGTCATCTGGACGCCGAGCTGCTCGGCTTCGGCGCCTACTTCGCCTTCGTCGTGGAGCATCCGGGGCTGTACCGGATCATGCGGCAGGCCGAGATCGTGGCGCCGGACCGCCTTCGGCGGCACTACGACCGGATCGTGTCGGGTTACACGGTCCGGTTGCGGGCGGCGATGGAGGCGGGGCAGTTGCCGCCGGGGGAGCCGGAGGCGATGGCGTGGGCGCTGATGGGGCTCGGCGAGATGACGGGGATGCGGTGGGTGCTGTGGAACGAGGGGAAGCCGGTGCCCGACCGGGTGCTGGCCGAGACGGCGACGGTGGTCGCCCGGATCCTGGGAGTGGAGCAGTGAGCTTCGACCTCAATGGACGGACCGCCGTGGTCACCGGTGCCGCGTCGGGCATCGGTGCGGCATGTGCGGCGCATTTGGCCGAGGCGGGTGCGCGTGTCGTCCTGCTCGACCGTGACGCGGCGGTGGAGAAGATCGCGCACGAGCTCGGTGGGGACGCGCATGTCGTCGACCTGAGCGATACCGATGCGGTCTCGGCACTGGCGCTGGACGCCGATGTGTTCGTCAACAACGCCGGGATCCAGCATGTGGCGCCGGTGGAGGACTTTCCGCCGGAGATGTTCCGGCTGATGATGACGCTGATGGTGGAGTCGCCGTTCCTGCTCATCCGGGGCCTGCTGCCGGGGATGTACGAGCGCGGATTCGGGCGGATCGTGCACATCTCCTCGGTGCACGGACAGCGGGCCTCGGCGTTCAAGAGCGCCTATGTCACCGCCAAGCACGCCGTCGAGGGACTGTCCAAAGTGCTCGGACTGGAGGGCGGGCCGCGTGGGGTCACCTCCAACACCGTCTGCCCGGCCTATGTGCGCACGCCCCTGGTGGAGCGCCAGATCGCCGATCAGGCGCGCGTGCACCAGATTCCCGAGAGCGAGGTCATCGAGCGGATCATGCTCACCGAACCGGCCATCAAGCGCCTGATCGAACCGTCGGAGGTGGCCGCCGCCGTCGGCTACCTCTGCTCACCGCAGGCGTCCTTCATCAACGGCACCTCCCTGACCCTCGACGGCGGATGGACGGCCCGATGAGCTATCAGCGCGTGAACGTGACCGTCCCCGGCGGCGACCTCGCCGTCGGCGTATGGAGCAACGGGCCGGGACCGGTGGTCCTGGCCGTCCACGGCGTCACCGCCTCCCACCTGTCCTGGGCGAGCGTCGCCGGGCACTTCACCGGCACCCTCATCGCCCCCGACCTGCGTGGACGCGGTGACAGCGGGCGCCTGCCCGGCCCGTACGGGATGGCCCGCCACGGCGACGACCTGGCGGCCGTCCTCGACGCCCTCGGCCACGACCGCGTCACGGTGGCCGGGCACTCCATGGGCGGCTTCGTCTCCCTCGTCCTGGCCGACCGGCACCCCGAACGCGTCAGCCGTCTCGTCCTCGTCGACGGCGGGCCGCCGCTCCCGGCACCGCCCGGCACCCCTGAGGAGCGCCTGGCGGCGGTGATCGGGCCCGCCGTGACGCGCCTGTCGATGCGCTTTGAGTCCACAGAGGCCTATCGCGACTTCTGGCGGAAGCACCCGGCGCTGGCCGAGTGGGGACCCGACGTCGAGGCCTATGTGGACTACGACCTCACCGGTGAGGCCCCACAGCTGCGCAGCAAGGTCTCGGCCGAAGCCGTCCGCGGCGACTCCATCGACATGTACGACGGGGACGCGCTCTCCGGCGCCTGGGAGCGGCTGCGCCACGACGCGGTCTTCCTGCGCGCCGAGGCCGGCATGCTCGGCGCCCCGCCCGCGCTCTACCCCGACCCCGCGCCCATCGCGGCGCGCATGCCGGTCCGCACGCTGCCCGGCACCAACCACTACACGATCCTGCTCGGCGAGACCGGCGCCCCAGCGGTCGCCGCCGAGCTCGCCGCCGACTGAGAAGGGCCCCTCGCCATGACCCCGTCCCCTCGCCGACGACTCCTCACCGCACTCGCGGCGGCAGCCATTGCCGTGACCGGGCTGCTCGCCGTCCCCACCGCCGCCTCGGCGGCCGTCCCGTCCTACCTCACCCAGGAGGCGACCTACACGAGCGTCGCCAACGGCTGGGAGCGCGTGGAGCGCTTCCTCGACACCACACCGGGTTTCGTCCAGGAGAGCTATCCGCCTGATGGTCGCGGTGACCAGGACGGGCAGCGCAAGACCTTCTTCGGCGGTGTCGCCAAGCCGCACTCCGGGCGGTTCCTGATGTACTACGCGCCCGGCTGGAACACCAATCCCAAGACCGTCCCGGTCCTGCTCGTCCACGGCGCCAACGACAATCCCGACCGCGCCTGGGCCAACCCCGGTGAGGGCGGCGGCTTCGGCTGCGGCGCGATGTCGTGCCCGAACACCGGGATGATGCAGTACCTGTCGGGCAGCGGCCGCCGCGTCTTCGCCATCGGTTTCGCCCACAAGGAGGGCGACAACCTGATGCAGGCCCAGGAGGTCGGCGACGCCATCGCCATCATCAAGGCCCGCCTCGGTGTGTCCAGTGTGGACGTGGTGGGCTGGAGCAAGGGCATGATGTCGGCGCGCATGTACGCCTCCTCGGTCAAGCCCACGTGGGGCCGCTCATATGCCGGGGACGTCCGCAAGCTCATCACCCTCGGCGGCCCCAACGGCGGCTACGACTACCCCTTCGCCCACGGCTACGCCCACGACCTGTCGATCTGGCCGGAGTGCGGCGGCGCGGTCAACTCACCGGCCCCGCACACCTACATGACCTGCTACGGGCAGTACACCTACCACCCGGAATTCTCCTTCGTGCCCACCGGCGGCTTCGACAACTACCCCGGCCAGCGCCAGATGCTCGCCCGCTTCGACGGCGCCTACGGCATCGACCAGACCCAGCAGGACTGGTACACCACCTACTACGGCGGCCAGGGCTTCTACACCAAGGGACCGGGCATCCAGGCCGCCATCGACGCCGGATCGCTCATCGCGCGCATCCAGCAGGCCGGCGTCCCGGCCACGGTGCAGACCTACCTGCTCGCCGGTGGCGCGCCCACCGTCGTGGGCATCTTCAACGAGAACCGCGGCCCCAGCGACGGCGTGGTGTTCATCTCCAGCGCGCTGTCCACAGTGGGTGTCGCGACGGTGAGCGGCACGGCGACCGTGGCCACGGCCAACCACCTGCAGCTCGGCTGGCACTCAAGTGTCGAGGCCCAGGTCGCGGCCTGGCTGGGATAGCGAGGAGAACACATGGAAACCCTGCTTCCCGGCGTGACCGCGCGAAAGGTCACCACCGGCCGCCTGGCGGTCAACCTGCTCGAAGTCGACGGCCGCGATAGCGGACCGGTCGTGCTGTTCGTGCACGGCAACGTGTCGTCATCACTGTTCTGGCAGCCGACGATGCTCGCCCTCCCCGCCGCGTATCGGCCCATCGCCCTCGATCTGCGCGGCTTCGGTGACAGCGACCCGGAGCCGGTGGACGCCACGCGCGGCCTGTCGGACTACTCCGACGACCTCGCCGCGCTCATCGAGACCCTCGGCCTGCCTCCGGTCCACCTGGTCGGCTGGAGCATGGGCGGCGGCGTGTGCCTCCAGCACCTCGTGGACGCACCCCACACCGTGGCCTCGCTGACGCTGGTCAACCCGGTGTCCCCGTTCGGATTCGGCGGCACCCGCGGCCTCGACGGCGAACTCTGCGACCCCTCGGGTGCGGGCTCGGGCGGCGGGACGGCCAACCCCGACTTCGTCGCCCGCCTCGGCGACGGCGACCGTGGCGAGGACTCACCGCTGTCACCACGCCAGGTCCTGCTGGCCCACTACGTCAAGCCGCCCTTCACCCCCGATGAGCTCGACGTCTACGTCGCATCGATGCTGTCGACCCGCGTGGGCGACGACCACTACCCGGGCACCGCCGCGACGGTCGAGGCCTGGCCGGGCGTGGGACCGGGCGAGCGGGGCGTGCTGAACACCATGGCGCCCACGCATTTCCGCATCGCCGACCTGTCCGATGTGGACCCCAAGCCGCCGGTGCTGTGGATTCGCGGCAGCGACGACGTGATCGTCTCCGACACCTCCCTCTACGACTTCGGGTACCTGGGGCAGATCGGCGCGATCCCGGGCTGGCCGGGTGAGGACGTGTTCCCGCCCCAGCCGATGGTCGCCCAGACCCGCGCGGTCCTGGACGGCTACGCCAAGGCCGGCGGCGCCTATCGCGAGGTCGCCATCGACGACGCCGGGCACGGACCGCACCTCGACCAGCCCGAACGCTTCCGGGAGGCCCTGCTGGAGCACCTGCCCCGGCCCTGAGGCGTATGAGCCCCCTGTGGACGCGTCCGTCCACAGGGGGCTTGTGCTTTACCGCGAAAAGTTCGGTGGGGAACGGAACCCATTCATCCGCTCGGACAGTTTCCAGAGGACCGCTCCCTTGTGGAGGGAGCGGAAACTCGACCCTCGGGAGCTGACCGACCTTGAGACATTCACGCAGACGAGCGGCCCTCTCCGGGCTCGCCGCCGCCGCGCTGATCCTCAGTGGCCTGCCCGCCACCACCGCCATGGCCGGCCCGGCCGTCCCGGCTGCCGCCGCGGGGGCGGACGTGAGCGGCCCGCGCCGGGAGATCACCCTCATCACCGGCGACCGGGTGCGCGTCGACGCCCAAGGGCGCCTCGACATCGTCCGGGGTGCCGGGCGCCAGCGCGTCTCCCACGCCGTCACCACCGAGGGCGGCCGCCGATACGTGATCCCATCGGACGCCGAGGCGCTGCTGGCCGACGGCCGCCTGGACCGGCGGCTGTTCGACGTGGAGGCCCTGCTGGCCTACGCCGACACCGGCTCGCTGCCGCTGATCGTGTCGGGGGAGTCCGCCGCGCGATCTCTGGCATCCACAGGGATCCGCCTGGACAGCCTCGACGCCACGGCATCCACAGTGGACGCCGATGACCTGCCCGGTTTCTGGTCGCGGCTGACCTCCAGCGGCCTGCGATCGGGTACCAAGAGCCGGGTCTGGCTCGACGGTCGCTCGGCGAAGCCGCTGCTGGACCAGAGCGTCCCGCAGGTCGGGGCACCCGCGGCCTGGGCCGCCGGATACGACGGGACGGGCGTGACCGTCGCCGTCCTCGACAGCGGCTACGACGCCGCCCACCCCGACCTGGCCGGGCGCGTCAAGGAGGCCCGCGACTTCACCGGCACCACCCCCGGTGCCCCCGACCTGCACGGGCACGGCACGCACGTGGCGTCCACAGTGGCCGGAACCGGCGCCGCGTCCAACGGCCGCTACAAAGGCGTGGCGCCGGGCGCGAGCCTGCTCATCGGCAAGGTCTGCGTCGACTACTGCATGGACTCGGACATGATCGCCGGGATGGAGTGGGCGGCGGCCTCCGGCGCGGCCGCGGTCAACATGAGCATCGGCGGTGGCGCCACCGACGGCCCCGACCCGGTGGTGGAGGCCCTGGAGCGGCTCACCGCCGAGACCGGCACTCTCTTCGTCGTCGCCGCCGGGAACTCCGGTCCCGAGGCCGGCAGCGTCGAGACGCCCGGCATCGCGCCCTCGGCGCTGACCGTGGGCAGCGTGACCAAGACCGATCAGCTGTCGGGGTTCTCCAGCCGCGGACCGGCCATCACCCACACCGTCAAGCCCGACCTGGCCGCCCCCGGCAGCGACATCACCGCCGCCCGCGCCTCGGCCGCCCCCGGCGAGGGCCCGTACCTGACGATGAGCGGGACGTCGATGGCCACCCCGCACGTGACCGGCGCGGTGGCGATCCTCAAGCAGAGGCACCCCGAGTGGAAGGCCGCCGACCTCAAGCGCGCGCTGACCGGCTCGGCCAAGGACCTCGGCGACCTCGACGCCTTCGAGGTCGGCTCCGGCCGCCTCGACGTGGCCCGCGCGCTGACCCAGGACGTGCGCGCCGACGGCCCGGTGAGCTTCGGATTCTTCGGCTACCCCCAGGACCAGGACACCGCCGTCCGCGAGATCACCTACACCAACGACGGCGACACCCCGGTCACGCTTTCACTGGCGGTGAACGGGTCCGGCCCCGACAAGTCCAGTGTGGACGCGTTCACGCTCGCCGCGCCGACGCTCACCGTGCCCGCGCACGGCACCGCCACCGCCGCGCTGTCCTTCGACCCCGGCCCCGGCCGCACCCCCGGCGCCTACACAGCCGAGGTCACCGCCACCGACGCCACCCGCAGCTTGCGCACCGTCGCCGGAGCGGAACTGGGCCGCGAGGAGTACGCCGTCGAGCTGCCGATCACCACGTCCGGGAACGAGACCGTCCTGGGCCTCCAGATCCAGTACATCAACCGCGACACCGGCGTGAACGGCTACGGGTCGATCACCCGCGAGGACGGCAGCCGCTATCTGCTTCTGACGCCCGGCCACTACGCGTTCGCGGTCAGCGTCCGCACCGATGACGGCACCGAGAACGGCGCGGTCACCTTCACCGACCTCGGTCTCGACGTCCGCGCCCCGGCCACCCTGCCCATCGACCTGCGCGGCGCGGGCACCGTCACCAGCGACATCACCGGACTCGACGGGGAGCAGCGCCAGCTCGTCCAGTCGAGCATCGTCCTCGGCGGTGACGGCACGCCCTACTCCGGCGCGGCGCTCGGCACCGACTACTGGTCGACGCTGCGGACCCTCCCGGGCGGCTCCGGCCTGCCCGTCCACTGGTACCTCGAAGAGCTGTTCACCACCCCGCAGGCCTACTACTACACCGCGACGCAGTCCACCGACGGCCTGCCGGGCGCCAGGCAGATCACCTACCCGCTTTCGAGCCTGGCCCGCGTCGAGCACGTCGCCGACGCCGCCCTGCCCGGCACCGGGAACCTGTCGATGAGCGCCCACCGGGTCAACCCCGAACTCGGCTGGTCGGCCTCCGACGGCCCGACCGTCACCCTCGGCGCGCCCCTGGTCACTTACCACTCGCCGGGCGTCTGGGCCACCGAGGTCACCGTCTGGGAGGCCTTCGGTCCCGGTGAGCTCGCCGCGCGCGACATCACCACGACCACTGGGCAACGACAGACGGTCCGCTGGTTCGCCGCGCCATTCAGCGCCACCATCAACCCCAGCGGCGGTGGCGTCGCCCGCACCGACGGCCGGATGTACCTCGCGCTCAACCTCTTCGGCGGCCCCGACGCGGCCATGCGGAACCTGACGTACACCACGACCGGCAACGGCGCGACCCTCGACGTCAACGGCGAACGCGCCTTCGACGACGTCTTCGACCCGACGGGCCGGCACTACTACCCCCTGCCGGGCGGCACCAACACCACCGGTGACTTCGTGCTGAACGCCTGGACCAAGCGCCAGGTGCCGTGGAGCTCGCGGGTGTCGACGTCGTCGGTCGAGCTGCACTGGCGGGAGAACTCGATCCCGCAGGACTGGCGTGACGCCGACATCAGCCTCGTCCGCCTCAACGCCACCGGCGTCCGCGATGGCTACGCGGCGGCGGCCCTGCCGCAGCTGGTGTCGCTGATGGTGGAGCACCAGGTCGCCGGTCCGACGAAGACCCTCACCTTCGAGGTGTCCTACGACGAGGGCAAGACCTGGCGGAGCGTGCCGCTGGCGCGCTACGGCGAGTCGGCCCTGGCGGTGCTGGTGCACCCGGCCGGGGCGAGTTCGGTGTCGACGCGGATGACCACTGTGGACTCCGATGGGGGCACCTCGAAGCAGACCATGATCGGGTCTTATGGGCTGAGGTAGCGGGTGTGGGAGGGCGGTCCGGGATCGGGCCGCCCTTCAGCCTGTGTGCAGGCGGGCGCGGTCGCGTCCCGGGGCCAGCAGCCCCCGCGCGACCGCGGTCAGCGCCGCCGCGCACAGCATGATCGCGCCCGAGGCGATCCAGGCCGGTGCGTACCCGTGGTGCTCGGCGATGATGCCGAAGGTGAAGGGACCGGCCATGCCGCCGAGGTAGACGCCGGTCTGCATGACACCGGACGCGGCCGCAGGCGCCTCGGGGTTGGTGGTGGTCACCGCGTAGGTGAGCACGCCGGCCCAGGACCAGCCGAAGACGTAGCCGATGATCACCCCGATGGGCAGTGTCCACAGGGGAGTCGCCGAGATCAGCGCGAGGCCGCCGGAGCCCAGGGCGAGCATGACGGTGACCAGTAGGAGCCCGTCGGCGCGTCGCCGGTCGGTGAACCAGCCGACGGCGATGCGGGCGATCAGCCCGACGAAGCTGCCCATGGTCAGGGTCAGGCCCGCGGCGGCGGGGGAGAGGCCGTGGTCGACGGCGGTGGCGACCAGGAACGGGGTGATGTTGCTGGCGGCGCTCGCGGCGCAGAAGGCGGCCGCGCCGGTGATGAGCAGGCCAGCCGAGGGGCGCATGCGCTTGGCGTCCTGGCGCTTGGGGCCGGGTGTGGCGGCGGGCAGGCCGCGTAGGGGGATCATCGTGGTCAGTGCCAGGATCCCGGCCATGACGAACGCCCATCGCCAGCCGACGGTCAGCGCGATGATCGGGACGCAGGCTCCGGCGATGAGCGTGGAGGCGGGGATCGCGGCCTGTTTGAGTCCGAACAGCAGTCCTTGGCGGCCGTCGGGGACGTGGCGGGCGACCAGGAGGTTGGACGCCAGTTGTCCCAGTGAGTTGGCCGCGGCCCCGGCGGCCAGGATGATCACGAGCGCGGCGAGGCCGCGGGCGAAGGCGGCGATGGTCAGCATCGAGGACGCCGATAGCGCGATGGCGGCGCGCCCGCACGCGACCGCGCCGTAGCGCTCGACGAGGCGTCCGGCCGGGATCGAGGCCAGCGCGGAGGTCCCGAAGTATGTGGCCACGGCCAGGCCCACCCCGCTGGACCCGAAGCCGAGGTCGCCGGTGATCTGCACCGACAGGCCGCCGACGAGGAACACCGGGATGACACACGCGATGGTCATCGTGGTGGCGGCGCCGCCGGCACGCAAAGGTGAGGGGTTCATCGCCGAGGGACACTACGTCGCGGCGGGCTCGCTGGCACCCGGCTTGGGCGGTGATCTGCGCCTCAGGGACCGTCCATCCGGGCACCATCGCGATTCCATCGCCCGTCCCTAGCGTCGACCACATCGCGTCCCGGCTGCCGGGCCGGGGCGCACCATTCGAGGTAAGGGACGGCGATGGTGAAGCCCCTCAGCGCGCACGACCCGGCGCGCATCGGCCCCTACCGGCTCATCGGCCTGCTCGGCCAGGGCGGCATGGGCCGGGTCTACCTCGCCCGCTCCCTGGGCGGACGCCTCCTCGCCGTCAAGGTCATCTCCGGCGCGCTCGCTGGTGATCGGAGCTTCCGTCGCCGTTTCGCGGCCGAGATCGCCGCCGCCCGCAAGGTCGGCGGTTTCTACACCGCCCAGGTCGTCGATGCCGCGACCGAGGCCGACCCGCCGTGGCTGGCCACCGCCTACTGCGCCGGGCCGTCCCTGCAGGAGGCCGTCGACGTGTACGGTCCGCTGTCGGGGGAGGCGGTGGAGGTGCTGGGCGCGGGACTGGCCGAGGGGCTGGCGGCGATTCACGCGCGGGAACTGGTGCATCGCGATCTCAAGCCCGGCAACGTGATCCTGGCCGAGGACGGGCCGCGCGTCATCGATTTCGGCATCGCTCGCGCGCTGGACGCCGCGCACCTGTCGACCACCGTCATCGGCACGCCCGGCTACATGGCGCCCGAGCAGGTGACCGGTGCGCCCGCCGGGACGGCCGCCGACGTGTTCTCCCTCGGCTGCCTGCTGGTTTTCGCCGCCACCGGGCACGGCCCCTACGGTGAGGGCCCGACCGAGGCGATCGTCTACCGGGTCGTGCACGGGGAGCCGCACCTGTGGGGTCTGCCGCCGCGGCTCGCGCCGCTGGTCACGGCCTGCCTGGCCAAGGATCCGGCGGCCCGGCCCACCGTCGGTGAGATCCTGCGGGGACTGTCGGTCCCTCCACAGGCGACACTCGCGCTGCCCGAGGGTGTCACCGCGATGATCGCCGAGCGCGGGCCGGCCCGGCTGCTGTCGGAGACGGGCGGGGCCGAGACCCTGGTGCCGGAGGCGGCGGCCGCGCCACGGCGGCGCGGCCTGTTCGGTGGCCTCGGCCTGGCCGCGGTGCTCGTGGCGATCCTGCTCGTGAGCCTGATCAACGGCGGGGGAGATCCCGGGGCGGCCGGGGGCCCCGGGATCACGCCGACGACGTCGGCTCCCCTGAGCCGGGATCCCTGCGATGTGACCGATGAGCAGGTCCGGCGCGCCAACCGGCTCACCACCACCGGCACGCCCGACGGCTACTCCGATGACAAGGCCACCGTGCGGACCTGCACGTGGAAGTCGGAGTTGTTCAGCGCCGACGCCCGCCTGTCCTTCACGCTCATCTACGCCTCGGCCGTCATCGAGCTCATCGACGGTCCCGAGACCACCTCGGCCGACCTGGCCGGGCTGCCCGCCGACACCGTCGTGCGGCAGACCAAGGACGAGACCGCCTGCGTCGTCGCCTGGCTGACCCGGCGCGGGCAGGTCGCCGTCTACGGCCGCGTGGCCGAGCCTACCGGCGTCCTATGCGACCTGACCGCCGACTTCGCCCGCTCGGTCCTGGCGAAACTGCCGGCGTAGCCCCATCGACACCACGGAGGGCCGACATGGCCAGTTTCCGCAACCGCTGCGGTGAATGCTCCTACGCCACCGACTGGGGCGCGGAATCGGCGAGCACCGACGCGATGCTGGAGCACTACAGTCGCGCGCACCCGGACGTGTTCCCCGGCGGGGTCGTGGAGTTCCGGACGGGCCGTGCTCGCCGCGAGGGACCCGGTTTCCTGACCATCGTGGGTGTGGTCGTGCTGATCTGCCTGTTCCTGGCCGCCTTGAGGGACTGCCGATAGGAGCGTTCTGTACGCATCGCCCCTGTGATGGCAGCATGGTCGCAGGACCTACGGCGATGGGCGGGCGACCTGTGGGCGAGCGGCTGGAACTGTCACTGCTGGGACCGTTGCGCGCGCGGTTTCGCGGTGAGCTCCTCGATCTGGGGCCGGTGCGGCAGCAGGCGGTGCTGGCGGCGCTGGTGTTGCGTCCGGACACCATCGTCGACGCGCGCAGGCTTCTCGATGACGTGTGGGGTGATGAGCCGCCCGCCTCCGGGCTGGGCAACCTGGCGTCCTATGTGTACCGGTTGCGGCAGCGGGTGCCGATGCCGGTGCTGGTCACCGAATCCGGCGGGTACCGGTTCCTGGCCGATCGGGTGCGCGTGGACGCCGCGTGGTTTCGCCATCGGCTGGCCGAGGCGAGGGCGTCGCGTGATGCCGGGGACCTTGAGGCGGCCGTTGGTGCGTACGGCGAGGCGATCGGGCTGTTCGCCGGTGAGCCGCTGGCGGGGGTGCCCGGCCCGTTCGCCGAGGCGCAGCGTGCGCGGCTCACTGACGTGCGGCTGCGGGCGCGGCGGGAGAAGCTGGAGTGCCAGCTGGGGCTCGGCCGCCACGTGGAGGCCGCCGAGGAGCTGGCCGAGCTCGTCGAGGAGCAGCCCTTCAGCGAGGTGCTCGCCGTCCTGCTGATGCGGGCTCTGCACGCCGGTGGTGGACGCGCCGAGGCCATGGCCGTCTTCACCCGCCTGCGCCAGCGGCTGTCGGAGGAGCTGGGTGTCGAGCCGGGTGGGGAGGCGCAGCGCGCCTACCGGGAGCTGCTGACGGCCGTGGAGCGGCAGGCGCCGCCGCGCGATGAGCTGCCCGCCGACCACGGCGACCTCGTCGGGCGCGAGCGGGAGCTGGCCGTGCTGGCCGCGCCGGGGCGTCCCGATGTGGTGACGGTGCGGGCCGTGGACGGTGTGGCCGGTGTCGGTAAGACCGCCCTGGTGGTGCAGGCGGCGCGATCCCTGCGGGAGGCGATCGGGCCCGACCACTGTCTGTTCGTCGACCTGCACGGCTATACCGAGGGACGCGATCCGGCCGATGCGAGGACGGTGCTGCGCAGGCTGCTGCGCGCGATCGGCGCCGATGACGCCGGGATCCCCGATGACATCGACGAACTGGCCGCCACGTGGCGCAGTGCCGGTGGCGCGCGGCGCATCGTCCTCGTGCTGGACAACGCCGCCGACGCCGAGCAGGTGCGGCCACTGCTGCCCTCGGGGCCTGGTAGTCACGTGCTGGTCAGCGGCCGCGCTCGCCTGCTCGGCCTGGACGTGCCGGTGCGGGTGAGCCTGGAGCCGCTCGCGCCAGGGGATGCCGCCGCGTTGCTCACCGCCGTGATCGGTGAGGCCCGCTCGGGGAGTGAGCCTGAGGCGGTGGCCCGCCTGGCGGCGCTGTGCGACCATCTGCCGCTGGCGGTGCGGCTGGCCGCCGCCCGGCTCCAGAGTCGTCCGATGTGGACGGTGGCGGAGTTCGTTGAGCGGCTCGCCGACGACCGCTCCCGGCTGGGTGAGCTGCGTGCCGGGAACCGCAGCGTGGCCGCCGCCCTCGGCCTGTCCTACCGGCAGCTGCCGGTAGAGGAGCGGACCGCGTTCGGGGCCTTCGGCTGGTTCCCGGCCGCCGAACTCGATGTGTTAGTCGCCGCGGCCCTGCTCGGGCGCCCGGCACGGGAGACCGAGCGCGTGCTGGAGAACCTCGTCGACGCCAACCTGCTGCGGCAGCCGGCCAGTGGGCGCTACCGCATGCACGACCTCGTCGCCGCCTACGCCGGGCGGCTTCCCGAGCCCGCCGGCGTCGAGGCCGCGCGGGCCCGGGCGCTGTCGCTGTACCTGTCCGCCGCCCGCCGTGCCAGCGACGAGGGACCGGCGGCCTTCCCGACCGGACCCGAGGGGCTCCCGGACGCCTTCGCCGACATCGACGCCGCCGACGCGTGGCTGTCCACCATGTCCGGTGTCATCGTCGAGGCCATCGCTCATCCGGCGCTGGCCGCCCATCCCGACCACGTCTGCTGGATCGCCGAGGCCCTCCTCGACCACTTCACCAGGAGCGGCGCGTTCCACGAGGCCCGGACCGTGCTGTCGACCGCGCTGGCCGTCGTCGGCCGCGCCACCGACGCGCGGATGGTCCCGGCGCTGCCGATTCGCATGGGCATCGCGCTGGGCATGCAGGGCCGCTACGGCGAGTCCGAAGACTGGCTGCGCCGCGGCCTGGTCCTCGCGAGGAGTACGGGTGAGCCGCGCGAGCAGGCCCGCGCGTTGGGTGCGCTCGGCACCGTCACCCGCTCGCTGGGGCGCGATGAGGAGGCCGTCACCCACCTCACCGAGGTCCTCGACCTGGCCGGGCGCCTCGACGACGACTGGCTGCGCGGCATGGCCCTGTGCAACCTCGGCGCCGTCCATCAAGGGCGCGGCGCCACGCAGGCGGCCCTCGATTGCTTCAACGACGCCGTCGCCCTCGCCGAGCGCGTCGGCGCGCCCCGCGTCATCGGCAAGTCCCTCTGCTACACCGCCGGACTGCACCTCGAACTCGGCCACCACGCCGAGGCCGCCGCGCAGTCGCGCCGGGCGGCCGGGCTGGCCGAGCGCGCCGGGGACCAGGCGCTGCTCGCCTTCGCGCTGACCCGCCTGGGCTCGGCCGAGCAGGGCCTAGGCCGCCTCGATGAGGCGATCGACGCCCACCGTCGGGCCCTGGGCCTGGTCACCGAACAGTCCAGTGTGGAGACCGAGATCGAGATCCGCGAGCGGCTCGGCGCGGCCCTGCACACCATGGGACGCATTGATCAGGCGCGGGCGGAGTACGCGCGGATCCTCGACCTGACCGTCGACGGGTCCTTCCCCGAGCGCCGCGCGGCCGCCCGCGACGGTCTCGACCGGTGTGAGCCGTAGCGTTCCATCGAAATTCCATCGCGGCCTTCTACCGTGGCGGCACCTGATCCGGCGCCACCACGAGGGGAGACGGGATGGACCCTCTCGACGGCGAGACGCGCACCGCCGGGAAGCACCGCCTGCTCGCCCGCGTCGCCGAGGGCGGCATGGGACGCGTCTACCTGGCGACCGGACCGTCCGGGCTCGTCGCGGTCAAGCTGGTGCACCCGCACCTGCTGCGCGCCGAGGGATTCCGTGAGCGCTTCGGCAAGGAGGTCGCCGCCGCCCGCGAGGTGTCGGGACCGCATGTGGCCGCCGTCATCGACGCCGACCCCGATGCCGCTGATCCCTGGCTGGCCACCGAGTTCGTCCTCGGCCCGCCCCTGCACGAGGTCATCGCCGCCGGGCCCCTCCCCGAGCACGCGGTCCTGCGCCTGGCCGCCGGGCTCGCCCGCGCGCTGCAGGCCGTCCACCGGGCCCGCCTGGTGCACCGCGACCTCAAACCGGCCAACATCATCCTGGCCGCCGACGGCCCCAAGGTCGTCGACTTCGGCATCGCGAAAGCCCTGGAGGACCACGGGACGGCGCTCACCCACTCCGGGATGCTCATCGGCGCGCCCGGCTACATGTCGCCCGAGCAGGCCGAGAGCGGTGACGTCGCGCCGTCGAGCGACGTGTTCTCGCTGGGCACCGTCCTGACCACGGCCTACACCGGCGTGAACCCCTTCGAGGGGCGCGGCGTCCCGCAGACCCTCTACAACATCGTGCACACCACACCGGACCTGTCCGGGCTGCCGCCGCGCCTGCGCGCGATCGCCGCCGCCTGCCTGGCGCACAACCCCAGGGCGCGCCCGACGCCCGGCGGGCTGCTGGCCACCATCGGGCATCACCCGGAGACGTCCTGGCCTCCGGCCGTCACCGCGATGACCGAGCGCCTGCGCGTCGAGATCGGCGGGTACCTCAAGGGCGACACGAGGGTCTGGCCCAGCGGGCCGACGGTCGTCCTGGGACCTCGGCGATCCACACCGCCGCCGAAGGTCACCCGGCCACCGAAGACCACTCCACCTTCGACGGTCACCCCACCGCTGAAGACCGTGCCGTCCTCTAGAGCCGTGCCCGCCGATCCGCCGCGCGCCACGGTCAACACCGGCATCCCTCCACTCTCGACGGTCACCACCACCGGTGGGACTCCCTGGTGGCAGCGGTACTTCGGTGCCCTGATCGCGGGGCTCGTCGTCCTCGCCGTGCTCATCGCCGGTGTCGTCCCCTCCCTCGCCGACGGCAGCGGCGGCGACGACGACCACACCGCAGACCCGACCCGCACCCCGACCGAGCAGGTCGCGCCCCCCGAGCACACCTACACCCAGGACCCGCCCAGGACCACCACCCGCCCGACCCCCACCAGAAACGACATCGAGGAGGCCGAAACCGGCGACTGCTTCGACAACGACGGCACCGAGGACGCCTTCAAGCTCGTCCGCACCACCTGCGGCAACGGCACCTTCAAGGTCGCCGACGTCCTCCACGGCACCACCGACCCCGACGGCTGCGCCACACCCGCCTGGCGCCTCACCTACCGCGCCTACGACCTCGTCCTCTGCCTGCGCTACCAGCACACCTACGGCGGAACCGCCTACAACACCGACCCCGGCGGCTGCGTCTACGGCGACGCCGAGGCCGGATCCACCTGGTCGGCCTACGACTGCGACATCGGCACCCTCTCCGTCCTGGAACGCCTCACCGGCCCCAGCACCCACGACGACTGCACCAGATACCCCGCCCTGCTGGACGAGTCGATGTACTTCCGCGTCACCGGCGCCGACTACCTCAACGTGCGCCTCTGCCTGTCGATGAAGTCACCCGGCGAGCTCCTCCACGTCCGCCGGAACAACTGCCTCTACGTCACCGGCTCGGGCACCGCCGTCGAGGGCGAGCTCGCCGACTGCGACCACGGCAACGCCTACGTCACCGGCCGCACCGGCCGTTACAACGACACCGCCTTCTGCGACGGCCACGGCTGGTTCACCTGGCGGCACGGCAGGCGCGGCGAGTACTCCTACACCGTCTGCTGGCGCTGGAGGTGAGCCCGCGGCCGCCCCCACGAGATGGCCGGATCCGGTTAGGGTGAGCCGGTCCGGGGTCCATTGAGGGCTCTCACGGGGAAGGACCGGGATGGCCGGTACCACTGCACCACCCGCACCGCTCGCCGCCTTCCCCGCCGGACCGGTCGCGGCCGTGTCCGCCGTGCTCGCCACCGTCCTCACCGCTTTATCGGGCCGCTACGGCTTCCACCGCGACGAGCTGTACTTCCTGGCCGCCGGGAAGCACCCCGACTGGGGCTACATCGACCAGCCGCCGCTGACCCCGCTGCTGGCCCGCGCCTCGGTCTTCGTGTTCGGCGAGACCCCGATGGGGCTGCGCGTGGTGTCCACTGTGGCCTGTGTGCTCACGGTCGTGGTGGTCGCGCTCATCGCCCGCGAGTTCGGTGCCGCCAAGGGAGCCCAGGTCCTGGCCGCGATCGCCGCGGGCCTGTCGGGGTTCGTCCTGGCCGTCGGGCACATGGTCGGCACCAGCACCTTCGACCTGCTGCTGTGGCTGTCGCTGATCTGGGTCGTGCTGCGGGTCCTGCGCACCGGCGACTCGCGCCGGCTGCTGCCCGCCGGCGTCCTCATCGGCATCGGCGTCCAGAACAAGTACCTCATCGGCCTGCTCGTGGTGGTGCTGCTGGCCGCGGTCCTGGCCGTCGGCCCGCGCGCCCGCCTGCGCACCTGGTGGCTGCTGGCCGCAGCGGCGGTGGCCCTGGTGATCGCCGCCCCGAACCTGTTGTGGCAGGCCGCGCACGGCTGGCCGCAGCTGGCGGTGGCGGGCGGCATCAGCGCCGACGACGGCGTCGAGAACCGCGTCATGTTCATCCCCCTCCAGCTGATGTACCTGTCACCGCTTCTGGTGCCGGTGTGGATCGTCGGCGGCCTGCGCCTCTGGCGCGACCCGGCCCTGCGCTGGGGACGGTCGGTGGCGCTGGCCTACCCGGTGATGTGCCTGGCGGTGCTGATCGGCGGCGGCAAGAGCTACTACGTCCTGCCGATCCTGCTGGCCCTGACCGCCGCTGGAGCCACCCCGACGCTGGCGTGGCTGCGCCGCCGTCCCCGCTGGGTTCCGGTGCTCGCGACGGTGCTCGTCGCGGCGTCCTCGGCACTGACCACCCTGCCCGTCCTGCCGCCCACGGCCCTCAACGCCGTCAACGGCGTCAACCCCGAGCTCGGCGAACAGGTCGGCTGGCCGCAACTGGCCTCGGCCGCAGCGCAGGGCTGGGAGAAGATCCCACCCGCGCAGCGCCCGACGGCGGTGATCTTCACCCAGAACTACGGCCAGGCTGGTGCCATCGACCAGTACGGCCCCGACCACGGCCTGCCCGGCGCGTACTCAGGCCACATGAGCTACGCCGACTGGGGACCGCCGCCGGACACCGCGACCGGCCCGGTCCTGCTCGTCCGGCAACGCGACTCGCGCCCCACCACCGGGTACTTCACCGACTGCCGCGTCGTGGCGACCGTGGAGAACGGGCAGGACGTGGACAACGAGGAACAGCACGCCACGATCGAGCTGTGCTCGGGGCCGGTGGAGCCGTGGTCGACGCTGTGGCCGAGGTTGCGGCGGTTGTACTGACGGCGCTGGGTGTGAGAACGCGGCGATGGTCGGGCCGACGGTCCAGCGATACCTGACCGCGCCCCTGCCGACGGACGCGCCCTCCGCGTGAACGCGGAGGGCGCCGGGCGAGACGTACCGGGTTTCACATGCCTCGCCCTCTACCGGAACGGCACTCGCTAGCAGCCGTTGTAGTAGCAGGTGGTGTCGCCGTTGGGACGTTCACAGCACCAGCGGCACTTCTCGGAGTTGCAGTAGCAAGAGCAGTTGTCGGCCCTGGCGGTGGCGAGTGGGACGACCCGACCGAGTAGACGGTCGGCCAAAGCGTTGACGATCCTCACGAGATCCTCCAATGAGTTGGTCCCTTGTGGACGACCCCAGAGTACGAGCCGACGTGACCGACTTGTCACATTCCATCCTCAAATAGTGAACAGAACGACCGCCCCGCCCATCCCGGTCAGGTCAGCAGGCCCGCCCGGAAGGCCGTCGCGACCGCGTGTGCGCGGTCGCTGGCGCCGAGTTTGCGGTAGAGGCGTCGGGTGTGGGTTTTGACGGTGTCCTCGGAGATGAACAGGCGTGCGGCGATCTGGGCGTTGCTGTGGCCTTGGCTCAACCCGGCCAGGACCTCCAGTTCCCGCTCCGACAGGCCCGAGTCACCCGCGCTCACCGACACCTTCGCGGTCGTGGGGCGGACGTCGAGGCTCTTCAGGACCATGAGGAACGCGTCGAGGTATCCGGTGGCGGCTTGCATCCGGTGCCGGGAGACGGCGTGGAGGAGTGCGGTGGCCAGGCTTCCCGCGTGCCGTAGTGCCTCTCGGGTGGTGGCCTGGTTCTCGGTGGTCATGACAGTGGCCCGAAGACGTCGTAGGGGAGGTCTTCGAGTCGGTGGCGGCCGTGGTGAAGGTCGAGTCGCTCGGCCAGCAGGCAGGTCCAGCAGGAGCAGAACTGCGCGACGGTGAGGTCGCGGGAGTGGATGGCGGACACGGCCACAGCACCCAGGCCGATCAGGGTGAGCACGGCCAGGCCAGCCAGGGCGGAGACGGCTAGCATCGGAAGAGACACGAAAGGACCCACTTTCTTGTCTGCAGCCGTCCCGGGTTTGTCAGGACCTATCGGGGCGGCTGCGTTGCGGGGGTCCATGGACGCTCGACTTCGACGGAGCGTCAAGTCGCACACGCCGACATGGCACGACGGATTCCCTTCTCCGCCATCACCGCGCTCCGGCCCGCCGAGGCGTCACGCGCACCCAGCCCATCACCGACGACTCGCGACGTCAGACGCGACCGGTCTCGTGGGCCCACATGGCGATCTCGACGCGGTTGCGGGCACCGAGCTTTCGCATAAGGCTGGCGACGTGGGCCTTGACGGTGCTCGGGGTGATGTAGAGCTCGCCGGCGATCTCGTTGTTGGTGCGGCCCTGGGCCACCGGCACGAGGACTTCCTCCTCGCGGGCGGTGAGCCGCTCTATCGGCTGCCTCGGTGGTGCGGTCTGCGTGTTGGCGAAGGCAGCGAGCAGACGGACGGTGACGCTGGGGGCGATCAGGGCGTTTCCGTCGTCGGCGGCGTGGATGGCCTGGGTCAGCAGGGCCGGTCCGGCGTCCTTGAGCAGGAACCCGCGGGCGCCTGCTTTGAGCGCCCCGTGGACGTACTCGTCCAGGTCGAAGGTCGTGATGACCACGATCGGCAGGGGATCGGCGACGTCGGGACCGGCGAGGCGCCGGGTGGCCTCGATGCCGTCCATCAGCGGCATGCGGACGTCGAAGAGGCCGACGTCGGGGCGCAGCTGGAGCGCCAGGCGGACCGCCTCGCGCCCGTCGGCGGCCGCGCCGACCACCTCGATGCCGGGCTGGGCGTCGAGCAGCATCGTCAGCCCGGTGCGCACGATGGGCTGATCGTCGGCGATGAGGACCCTGATGCTCATCGCGGCGTCCCGGTGCGGGGGAGGACCGCCTCCACCCGCCAGCCGCGCTCGGCGGCGGGGCCCGCGTGGAAGGTGCCACCGAGCAGCGAGGCGCGTTCCCGCATGCCCACCAGGCCGTAGCCGGCCGGGGCGCGGCCGCCGGTGGCGGAGCCGTCGTCGTCGATGGTCAGCCGGACCCGGTCGGCGTCGCCGGTGACGGCGACGGTGACCTGGGTGGCGTGGCGGGCGTGGCGCCGGGCGTTGGTGACCGACTCCTGGGCGAGGCGGTAGATCGCGGCCCCGACCGCCGGGCTGAGATCGTCGAGCTCGCCGGACAGCGTCACCCCAACGCGGGGACGCGTCCGGCCGTCGGTGGCCAGCCGTTCGACCTCGGCCACGCCGGGCTGCGGCGCCAGCCCGGTGTTCTGGGGCGCGCGGAGGACGCCGACGATGGCGCGCAGCTCGGTGAGGGTGCGGCTCGCCGCGTCCTCGATGATGGCCAGGGCCTCGACGACACGCTCGGGGTGGGAGGCGGCGATGGCACGTCCCGCCTGGGCCTGGATGGCGATGCCCGAGACGTGGTGGGCGACGATGTCGTGGAGTTCACGGGCGAGCAGCTCGCGCTCGCGGGCCCTGGCCTGGTCGATGTCGCGGACGCGGACCTTCGCGCGATAGCGGATCGCGGCGCCGAGCGTGGCGGCGAACAGGAAGAACGCGTAGCCGGCGACGGTCTCGGCCGCGCTGCTCCGTTCGGCGGTGCAGATGACGGCCAGCCAGACCAGGATGACGCCGAGGCCTCCTGCGGCCTCCCTGCCCGAGCCCCACCGGAACAGGGCGTAGGCGATGACCAGGGTGGCCGAGACGCTCGTGGGCAGGGTGCCGTGCGATCCGGTGAGAACCCGGATCGTGTCCACCACCGTCACCGTGCCGAAGGCCGCCATGGTCGCCAGGAGCGGGTGCGTCCGTCGCCACAGAAGGGCGGCGATGACCGCGAGCGCGGCGATGAGCGTCAGCGGCAGCGGCGCCATGTCCTCGCGGAACACCGTCTCCAGCACGGTTCCGCAGATGAGAACCGCGACCAGGGCCCAGTCGCGCAGGCTCCGGCCCGGGGCATTCGCCGGCCGGGGTTCGGCCCATAGCGAGCGGAGTGCGTTGGTGGCCATTTGATCAGCCTAGGCAGCCCGCGTGCCCGGCGTATTCGCCGAAAGTACAAGAGTTCGGCTGTGCCATCGGCCAGGCCGGATCAGGTTCTGCGGGCCAATGTGCCCGCCGCCGGAATCCGTGATGGTGGAGGCAGCCACGAATCAAGCCAAGGAGCACTGTGATGAGTACGCCTCGATCCCGGACCGCGCGGGAGAATCCGTCGTCCCGGAGCACGCTGGAGGATCCGCGCATGCCGGTGAAGGCCAAGCTCGCGGCGGCATGGGCCAGCCTCATGTTCCTCTACATCTACGTCGACTACCTCGCCCTGTACAAGCCCGGGTTCATCGACACCCTCCGGGGCGGCACCGTCCACGAGTTCGACGCCGGACCGACCTTTGTCGCCGCGTCGCTCACGCTCATGAGCGTCCCGACTCTCATGATCCTGCTCTCCATGACGCTGCCCGCCCGTGTCAACCGCGTCGTCAACCTCGTCGTGGCGGCGCTCTACATCCCCGTCACGGTGTTCAACATGGCGGGGGAGCCATGGAAGTACGCCTACTTCTACGCTCTCTCCATCGGGCTTGAGCTGCTGATCCACGTCTTCATCCTGCGCTCCGCCTGGACGTGGCCGCGCCGCGCCGCGTCCCCGGCGGTCGGCCTCGACGGCGAGGCACTCCGCGCGCCGCAGCAGGTGTAACCGCCCACGCCCGACCATGCTTCGCCCGCAGCACCCGGGGGCGGCCCGTGGGGTGCGCAGATGATCGACGAGAAGCGCCCCGGTGGGGCTGGGCCGGGAGGAGCCGTGCTCCTCCCGGCCGGGGTTCCGGCAGACGGGAGTCAGGCCGGGGCGATGGTCGGCCGGAGCGGCAGGAGCCGCTCCTGATACTGCTCGGTCGCCTTCGCCATGTCCTTCCGCGCCTCCTCCTCCCACTTCTGCACGGCTTGCAGGTAGTTGGTGCGGGCCTTCCCCATCGCCGTCACGAAGCTGTCGGTGACGGCGATGGGGTCTCCCCCTTGGATAGCGAGCTTCTTCTCGGGCGCGGAGTCCTCGACCAGGTTGGCGAAGAAGCCCGAGACGGCCGTCGCTCCCTCCAGCCACATCCCCAGCGTCCCGCCTCCGGTCACCGCGGCGGCGGCGATGCCCGTGGCGACGGCGGTGACGTTCCAGAACATCTTGATGCCGTCGGAGCTCATCCCGCCGCCCTGGCGCGATGCGGCCTGATAGGCCTGCTGAGCCACCTTGGCGGTGTTGATCGCCGATTCCAGGCCCAGCTGGCAGACGCCCTGGACGCAGCCGTAGGCGTTGGCCACCGCCGCCGTCAGCGCCTTCTGCCGATCCACCGAGTTCTCCATCGATTTGATGAACTGGCCGTGGAAGTTCGCGGCGGCCGCACCCTTCCAGTGACCGACCTTGTCGCCGATCATCCCGGCCGCCGAGGCGTAGGTGGATCTCTGGACGAAGTTGACGGCCTGATGCGCCCGGTTGTGCATGTCGGTGAAGAAGCCCGGTTCGGGCACTTCGAAGACCCACCCGAAGGCCAGGTCGATCTTGTTGTACTCGGTCTCGATGAAGTGCCCGATCATCCAGGACGGCGCCGCGTTCTGCTGACCGTTGATGGTGCTGGTCAGCTCCAGCCAGCACTTGTACAGTGCGGTCTTGGTCTTGCCGATCTCCGCTGTGACATCGGAGTAGGTGTGCATGTCCGCCCTCAGGTCCGATCCGCGCGGGGGTTCGGCGTCGGCTGCGAGGCCACGTCCGGAAGCTTCGGCATCTGGCCGGCGTTCAACTCGTCGGTGAGCTGGTAGCCATTGGCGATCTTGCAGACGGCGATGGCGGCGTCGCCGATGCGGTCGGCGCTCTCCGCGTAGACCCGGTAGGCGAAGTCGGCCAGCTCGGCGGCCACCTTCGCCGGCCCGTTCGCGGGCGCGCCCGCGAAGAAGCCGGTGAGTTTCGCCGCCTCACCGGCGGCCTCCGGCAGCAGGCGGTAACCGACTTCTCGCAGCTGTTCGGTCGGCGCGACCAGTTCTCCGCTCATCGGACCTCGTCTCCCAGTGAGTTCACCATCGCGCTCTCGAACTTGCGCGAGTACTCCTGCTCCCCGCCGCGCACCGCGGCGTTCACCTCGTCCATCAGCTCCTCGTCGGACACCGTCCCCAGCGCCAGCGTGCGCGGGCGGATGATCAGCTTGATGGCGGTGGCACCCCGCCGCCCGACCTTCACCAGGCCACGCGGGGAGACCGTCTCGACGGTGATCTCGCCGACCGACGTCCGGTACCGCGAGCCGACCGAGCCGGCCTCGGGCTCCTCGTCCGGCGCCTTCGCACCCCGGGCCTGCTCGATCAGCAGCGCGATGGCCCGCTGGTAGCCGTGCTGGCTGGCCTCCAAGGCCGCGCTGATCTGCCCGGCCAGCGACTCCTCGGTGTGCCCTTGGGTCCCCCGCGAACCCAGCTCGACCCGCGTTCCGGTGTACCCGTAGTTCACCGTCACCGAGTGGTCGGGCGACTTGGCCGTGATGGTCAGGCGGCGCAACTTCTCCATGAACTCCTCATAGGACAGCAAAGGATCGTCCACCGTGGTCGATGCCGTCACGCGTTCCCCTTCCTCGATCGCGGCGCCGGAGCGCGCCTATGGGGAGTAGTACGGAAGCGGTGGGGGCGAAAGTTACGGTGCGGCCGTAAATCCGGCATCGGATCGACGTTGCATCCTGTACCCGGGTACGGGGTTACCGTCACTTCCATGAGCATCGATGACCGTCCTGAGCTGGACTGGGTCCCGCGGGCCTGCACGCTGCCCACCGCCGAGCAGCCGTTGCGGCTGGCGGAGTTCGACGCCCTCTTCGCCGCCCACCTCGCCACCGCGGCCCTGGACGCCCCGACCCGGGCCCGCCTGGTCCTGACCGGCGGCCCCGGACTCGCCGAGCGGGTGGCCGATCTGGCGGAGCGGGAGTCGTCGTGCTGTTCGTTCTTCGCCTTCACCACCACCGCCACCGAGGTCGGCGCCGAGCTCGGGATCGAGGTCCCAGCCGCGCACGCGAGCGTCCTGGCCGCGTTGGTGCGGCGGGCTGAAGCCGTCAAGGCATCGGCGTGAGCGAGGGCCTGCGCAGCGGGGAGGTCGCCGAGGCGGCGGGGGTGAACCCGCAGACCCTGCGCTACTACGAACGCCGCGGGCTGCTCGAAGAACCCGGCCGCAGCCTCGGCGGGCACCGCCTCTACCCACCTGGCACCGTGGCCACACTGCGGATCATCAAGACCGCGCAAGGCTTGGGATTCACCCTCGACGAGGTCGCCGACCTGCTGGACCTCGGGCGCAGACGCCACGCGCACGCGCCGGGCCTCAAGGCCCGCGCCGAACTCAAGCTCGCCGAGGTCGAGAGCCGCATCAGCGACCTGGAGACCATCGCCGCCACCTTGCGCACCGCCATCGCCTCCGGGTGCGAGGACCTGGCGGCATGTGCGGCCGATCCCCGCTGCCCCATCCCTTTCACCGGCCTCACCCACTCCGAAGACCCCACATGAGCGACGCCGTCACTGCGAAGCGTTGGCCCTGCCGGGGCCTCTCACCGGACCCCGGCAGGGGTGCCGCCGGGACGCCAATCCCCGCGGCGGCGGACCATCCGTGACGCGCTCGGGGATGGTCCGGAGAGTGGCCGGGCCGGGCCGGGACTGTGCGAGCGCGGCCTGGAGCCACACCTCACCGTCGCGCAGCGCATCGCTAGTGCAGGCGGCTTCGACCCGGCCAATGGCCTCCACCGCGCTTCTCGGCATCGGACTTCACCTCCAGCGGATTCGGAGGGACCACCCGGTCGGGAACCCACACCAGCCAGTCGAAGTCGGCGCCCTGCTCCCGGCGCGGCCCAACCGTCCACTGCAAGCCCTTCGACAGAGGCGGGACGATGCCGCGGTCCTCAAGGTCGAGCAGGAAGCGCTGCACGTCCTCGGCGCGCGTGAACTGCCGGAGCAGCCTCTCGTTCTCGCCGGGATCCTCGGCGACGAGGAAGGAGGTGAGCGTGCGTCCGATGCTCGGCCGCTCCTCCAGGTGCATGAGTTCGCGATGCCGCAGGTCAATGTGGGGGAACAGGCGCTCCACGGTGAGGGTCAGCGCCATCGGCCGCAGCACGTGCTCCAGATACGGCAAGAGCACGCCCAGCTCACGCACCATCGTCTCGGCTTCGGCGCGGTTGTCCGGCCGCAGTCCGGTGTAGGTCCACGAGACGCACCAGTCCCCGTATCCGGTGGTGTCGCCCCGGTGCCCGACCGCCTTCGGCGGTCCGTCCTTGACGCGCTCGCAGATCAGCCAGCAGCCGATCGCGCCGGGCGTGTTGATGTCGACATGCTCGTTCACTCTCGCAGCCCCGCTTTCCGGCGCAGTGCCTTCACTTCCGGGCAGGGCCACAAGACGGTGTTGTTGGAGCGGTTCGTGGAGTTCTTGATGGTGCAGGCGACGCAGCATTCGTGCGTGTGGCCGTCGGGGGCGTGGATGCCGTCGTAGGGCGTCCGCTCCCGGGTGTGGACCGATGTCATTGGCCCAGCCGCCTCAGTGCGGCGTCGCTGTACAGGTAGTCCTGGCACGGCCAGGTCTTGGCGCAGGTCTTGCATTTTTCGCCCGATGGTTGTGGGCGGTGTGCCAGCAGTGCCCGGGAGATCTCGTAGTGCGTCGATGGCCCGCCACTCGTCACGGCTCGCTCCTGTCGCTGGGGGTGTGGAACACGAGCACGATGCCGCCGGCCAGGGCGGCGGCCGTCGCCGACAGCAGCGCGCCGCAGCCGAGCCACAGGACGCCATGGCCGTCCCCGGCGTAGATCCAGCCAGTGAAGACGAGGCCGCCAAGGAGGGTGCCGACGAAGGCGGCTCGGAGAAGGAGTCCCGTGCGCATGTTCCCCACCAATTCCGATTGGAGGGCTCGACCCCCGCCAGGCTGAAACGCGGTGGCATCCAGCGAGGGCCGAGATCCCTGTGCACCGGCCCGAGCCCCACCCTCGGGTGCCTCACAGCAGGGGGTGTCACTAGCTACGGTCTGCTACCCCCGCTGCTCCCACCAGGAGCGCCGGTACACATCGGACGCTACGAGGCGTAGTGCGGCAAGACAAGATTCGCCACACCATTACGGCGTGTGTCAGTTTGACGTGTCGCAGTGACACGGGCACAGTGGACGGATGACCGAACCGAACCTGACTCTGCGCCAGGTGGGACGCAGGCTCTTCTCACTCAGACAGCAGGCCGGAATGAGCCTGCGGAAGGTCGTGGCGACCAAGATCCTCGGCTCGACGAAGACCCTCGAACGGCTCGAAGCCGGGACACGGGTGTCGCTCACCTATCCGGCCATTCGAGAGCTGTGTGAGCTGTACGGGGCACCGCCTGAGCTGACCGCGATCATGGTCGAGAAGTACAAGAACGCGGACAGGTCCTGGGGCGAGGACTTCGTCGGCGCGGTGATCCGTGATTTTCACGGCCTGATCGACATGGAGGCGTACGCCTCCTCCCTGCACATCTACGAACCGAACCTGATCACAGGGCTGGCTCAAACCGAGCAGTACGCCCGCGCCGCCCACGAGCGCGACCCCTCGCTGGGAGAGGAGGTCATCCTCCGCTCGCTCGCCGTCAGGATGAAGCGACAAGACGTCTTCCTCGGCCGCGACCCGCGACCGGAGTTCAAGCTCCTCATGGGAGAGGCCGCGCTCATGGGTGCCTGCGACCAGGGGCAGCGCGACCGGCTGAAGGAGCTGGCGGCACATCCCACGTTCGCCATCCGGGTGCTGCCGCACGACCAGGGACCGTATCCGTCCCTGCGGGGACCCTTCACCATCCTTCGGTTCGCTGACCCCGAAGACCCGGACTGCGTCTACACCGAGGGCCTGGAGGGCAGTCGATACGACGTGAAACCTGCGACGATCGAAGCCTATGATCGGGTGTTCCGGTCGTCTTTCGAAGAGGCGAGACCGATAGAGGAGTGGTAGAAGGTGGGCACGTCCCCGTGGAAGAAGAGCACTCGCAGCGCCAACCAGGGCCAGTGCGTCGAGGCACGGACGGACGAGGGACGGTTCCAGCTCCGCGACTCGAAGCTGAGCGAGAGCCCGATCCTGACCGTCAGCAAGGCTGACTGGCAGGGCTTCCTAGCCATCGCCAAGCACTAGAGCACCCCGCCCCCGGCCAGTGTCACGGCCGGGGGTTTCTGCGTCCGCTAGCTCACCGCCGCCAAGGCCCGCCCCATCGCGGCGGCATCTCCGTACACGTTGCCCGAGTGCTCCCGCAGTGCCTCGTCGATGACCTCGGCCAGCGCGGGCGGCACGCTCGGCTCACGATCCCGGATCGGCACCGGCTTGGACTGCAGAACCGTCTGCCAAGGATCCCTGCCACGGGCGAAATCGCGCGGCAGCGCACCCGAAATCGCCTGGTAGAGACAGGCGGCCAGAGCCCACACGTCCACCGCCGGTGAGGCGTTGCGGAAGTTCAGGACCTGCTGGCGCGGCATGTACCAGGGCTTTCCGGCCGCCGTGCCCGTCCGGGTCAGCCCACTGAGCCCGGCTTGGTCGAAGGCCTTGGCGAGCCCGAAGTCGGCGATCTTGGCGACCGTCGTTCCGTCCGACGCGTGGTCGAGCAGGATGTTGTGGGGGCTCAGATCGCGGTGGACGATGCCGCGCTCGTGGGCGTGGGCCAGCCCGTCGAGGGCCTGGCGGGCCAGACGGACGGCCTCATCGACCGGAAGCCTGCCGCCCGCGCGGTCCAGCAGCCGGTCGAGGCTGCCGCCGGGGCAGTACTCGGAGGTGAAGAAGAACGCGCCCTCGGCCGTTCCGGTCTCGTGGAGGGCGACGATGTTGGGGTGCCGCAGAGTGCGGGTGAGCTCGGCCTCGCGCAGGAAGCGGGCGCGGGCCTCCCGGCTGGCGGCGACCCGGGGCAGCATCAGCTTCAGCGCGACCTCGCGACCGCTCTCCTCATGGCGGGCCAGATACACCGCGCCCATGCCGCCGCGGCCGAGTTCGCGCAGCATCGTGTATCCGGCGATGGGTGCCAGGTCGTGCCGTCCGGATTGGGCGAGGTCGAGCATGAGGCCGAGGACGGCGGCCGGCTCGTCCTGGCAGGCGGCGCAGATGTAGTCGGCGGGTTCGGCGCCGAGTCGGCTGCCGACCTCGCGGTCGCATCGGACGCATCGCGACAGCGACAGGGTCCCCAAAGGGTGCGGGACGTGGACGCCGACGCGGAAGACGGTGTCGCCGACGCGGATCTCGTCGCCGTCGGACAGGTCGTGCTCGGGATAGGACAGGGCCGCCGCCTCCTGCGGGGTCTGGTGGGCCTGGCGCTGGCCGACTTTGACGCCGTTGACGTAGGTGCCGTTGAGGCTGCCGAAGTCGCGGATGCGCGCCTCGGGCGGGTTGATGTCGATGAGGCAGTGGTGGCGGGAGACCGTGCGGTGGGCGTCGTCGTCGGGCAGGCGGGGGTCGCAGTCGCTGGAGCGGCCCAGGACGCAGGTGGTCCGCTCGTCGAAGGTGCGTACCGAGCCCACGCCGTGTCCTTTGAGGAGGGTGAGCGTGACGGTTGCCTTGGCGGCCATCGGGTCGGTGTCCTATCCGTCGCCGGGACTCTCGCAGACGCGCAAGGCCAGTGTGGCCCCGGACGTCTCGACCAGTATCGGCGTGCCGTCGGGGAAGCGGCCGGTGAGCAGCGCGCGGCTCAGTGGCGCGACGAGGAGCCGGTCGACGGCGCGTTCCAGCGCGCGGGCGTCGGGTGGGGTGGCCTCGCCGTGGCGGAGCAGCAGCTCGCGGGCGTCATCGGTGACGGTGAGGGTGATCCGCCGGTCGGCGAGGCGCTCGCGGAGCTCGTCGATGAGCTTGCCGAGCACCCGGCGGCGCGCACCACCGGTCAGAGGTGAGAAGACGACGGGCGATCCGATGCGGCTCAATAGTTCCGGCCGCAGGTGTTCGCGGAGCGCGGCCAGGACCGGTGACGCCCCGGACGCCTCGGTCGCGGTGGTGAAGCCGAGCGGTGCCTTTCCGGCGGTCTGCGAGCCGAGGTTGGAGGTGAGGACGACGATGGCGCCGGTGAAGGGGACGCGGTGCCCGCGGGCGTCGGTCAGCCGTCCCTCGTCGAGGATCTGCATGAACAGGTCGAGGACCTCCGGGTGGGCCTTCTCGATCTCGTCGAAGAGGACGACGCTGTGCGGGTGGTCGCGCAGGGGGCCGCTGAGCTGGCCTTCGCGGTCGTGCCCGAGGTATCCGGGTGGCGCGCCGAGCAGCCGGGACACCGAGTGGCGTTCCTGGTACTCGGACATGTCGATGCGGATGAGCCGCCGCTCGTCGCCGAAGAGGCACTCGGCGAGGGCCTTGGCGAGCTCGGTCTTTCCCGTCCCGGGCGGCCCGGCGAGCAGGAACGCGCCGAGCGGCCGGCTCGGGTGGCCCAGGCCCGCAGCCGCAGCATGGAGCTTGTCGGTGACCGCGGTGATGGCGTGGTCCTGGCCGAAGACGCGGCGGCGCAGGCCGGACGCCAGGTCCAGCAGCGGCCCCGCGTGGCCGGACTGGACGCGCTCGATGGGCAGCCGGACGCGGCGGGCCACCGCGGCGGCGAGCTCGTCGCATCCGATGTGGACGCTCGCGGCCGGGTCCGGGTCGAGTGCCGGGACGCGGGCGGCGGCGCAGGCCTGGTCGAGCAGGTCGATGGCCTTGTCGGGCAGCAGCAGGTCGGGCAGGTACCGAACGGCGAGGTCGACGGCGACCTCCGGCACGTCCGCCCCGATCCGCACCCCGTGGTGCGCCTCGAATTCCGGGCACAGTCTCCGCAGGATCGTCACCGTCTCGGCCGGGCTCGATTCCTCGATCCAGATCGCCTCGAAGCGGCGTCGCAGCGCCGGATCCTCCTCGATGTGGCGGCGGTACTCGCCCGGTGTCGTCGCTCCGATGCAGCGCAGTTCGCCGCGGGCCAGGGCGGGTTTGAGGATGTCGGCGGTGGCGCCGAGCACGGTGTGCAGCTCGTCGATGAACACCACCAGCTCGGGATGGGCGCGCGCTTCGGCCAGGACGGCGTTGACGCGTTCCTCGAACTCGCCGCGGTACTTGGTTCCGGCCAGCAGCGCGGTCATCGACAGCTCGATGACGCGGGTTCCGGCCAGGGCCGCGGGCGCCTCCGGTGTGGCCAGCAGCGCGGCGAGCCCCTCCACGATGCAGGTCTTGCCGACCCCGGCGTGACCGACCAGGACGGCGTTGGCCTTGCGCTGCTTGACCAGTGTGCGGGCCAGGTGGCGCAGTTCCTCGGCTCGTCCGATGAGCGCGGGCAGGCGTCCCGCCTCGGCCAGGGCGGTCAGGTCGCGGCCGTAGCGCAGGCACTGGTCCAGCCCGATCTTCGGCTCGGCGGGGAAGAACGCGCCGAGCGGGTCGTGCACGCCCATGTCGGCGAAGACCGCCCGGCACTCAGGGGTGAGGGACTCCAGGATCGCCCGCAGCAGGTCGCCGGGCCCGACGGGCTCGCCGGACGCCACGGCGGCGGCCCGAGCCAACGCCTCTCGTGCCGCGTGGCCTCGGTGCGGTGGCCCGTCGCCCACCGGGCCGTCGCCGGTCAGGACGCCGCGCAGGCTGCGGCGGAAGGCGACCGGGTCGACTCCGGCGCGGGCGAAGAGCCGCCTGATCGCGGCCGCATCGGCGCTCACGGTCTCGCGCGCTCCGGGTTCCAGGACCTGGTGGAGCCGCTCGTCGAGGTCCGGCCGGCACAGCTTGCTCACGCCCAGCAGCAGGTGACCGGTCCCGATCTCACCGGTCCGCCCGGCCAGGGCCTCCAGCCGGGCGATGCCCAGGACCAGCTCGACGCTGTCGGCGAAACGGGCCACGACTCATCCCACCCGAGCGCAGGTGTGATCGGTGATCGGCATGTGGACCTTCCCGTCGTCAGTGTGGCGCCACGAGACCACGACGCGGCCGGGACGGGTCCCGGCACCTGCCGCGTAGCGTGGCGGGAACCGAGGCCGAGGAAGGGAACGCCGGATGTCGATTGAGGACTATCGGCAAGGGTTCCTGCCGTCGACGATGCGGAGCCTGGCCGATGAGGTGCCGCCCGCCCCGCCGGGCACGATCTTCGCGCTGGCCGCCGGTGGGGGATTCACCTCGCCGCCGCGCAGGTTCACCATCCACTTCGGACGCGAGCGCGAGGACGTGCACGTCCCGGTGGGCGTGAACGATCCCTACATCAGCCGCCAGCACGGCAAGCTCATCTGCGGCGGCCACGAGTGGTGGCTGCGCAATGACGGCCGGCTGCCCATCCAGCTGCCCGGCGAGGCGATGCTGCTCTCGGGCTACTCGATTCCGCTGGACCCGGGTTACACGCCGGTGTTCCTGGGCTCCTCGCGGAACAAGTCGCACCTGATCGAGCTCTACGTCGTCGGTGTGGGCGCCTCGGGTGCGGCCGTCGGCGTGCATTCGCAGACGAAGGCCCCGGAGGTCTATGACCTCAATCCGGTGGAGCGTCTGGTGCTGACGGCGCTGGCCCAGCGGTATCTGCGCGGGGAGCGCTATCCGCAGCCGGTGTCGTGGAATCAGGTGGCCGACGACCTGTGCCGGGCGTTTCCGGAGCGGTCGTGGACGGCGAGTGGTGTGGCGCATCGGGTCGCGACGGTCCGGGAGCGGCTGGCGCAGGGCGCCCACCCGGTCCCGGGCATTCTGCGTGAGGACGGGGTGGGGGAGCCGGTGGGCAATACCCTCAACCACAACCTGATCCAGGCGCTGCTGCGGGCCGCCACGCTCACGCCTGCGGATCTGCACGTCCTGGACGGCGGTGACGGCGAGCTCTGATCACCCGGGCCGCAGATCGCCCAGTTCCCAGTCGAGGTGCCAGATGCGGACGGTGCCGTCGGTGTCGCCGGTGACGGCGATGTCGCCTTCGGCGTCGGTGGCGAAGGCGGTGGAGGGCCCGGTGGTGACCGTGCCGGTGATCGCGCGGCTCGCGGTGTCCCATATGGACAGTGTGGACAGCCGGTCGACGGAGAGGGCGAATCGGCCCGCGTCGACCAGCCGGACGCCGAGGGTGCGCCTGGGTGGCGTGGCGTACTCGGTGAAGCCGTTCGAGGCGAGGTCCCAGGCGCGGATCTCGTCGCCGAAGCGCCCGGCATAGCTGAGCACACTGCGGGCGTCGGGGCTCAGGCCGACCGAGTGGACCTCGTCGCGGTGTCCCTCCAGGACGCTCACACACTCGCCGCTCCCCAGGTCCCAGACCCGCACGGTCCGGTCGGCGCCGGCCGAGACCGCCAGCCGCCCGGCCGCGCCGACGGTGAGGTCCCGGACCGGGCCGTCATGCCCGGCCAGGATGCGGGGGCCGGTGGGGGAGTCCATGTCCCACATGTGGATGCGGCCGTCACCGCCGCCGACGAGGGCGCGAGTGCCGTCGGCGGTGACCGCGAGGGGGATGAGATCGTGCAGGGCGAAGGCGGGCAGCACCCGCAGGCACTCGCCGGTCTCAGCGCACCACACGCGCACCGCGCCGCGTGCGGCGGTCAGGACCCTGGTGCCGTCGGGGCTCACGCGCACCGCGGCGACCAGGTGCGGCCCGTGGGCCTCCCATCGATGCGCGAGGCTGCCATCAACACAATTCCAGACGTGGACGACACCGTCGTGGTCACCGGCGGCCACGATCCGCCCGTCGGGCGACACGTCGAGCGCCGAGACCGCCGATCGCGGCCCGGTCAGCGATCGGGCGCGCCAGCCGCCGCGCAGCCCGGTGCGCGTGATCCGGCGCCCGAGGTCGCGCCAGGCGTCCAGGACCAGCGGGTCGCGGCTGTGGCCGGGGATCGCGCGGGCTCGCCGCAGCAGCGCCAGAGCCTCGCCGTGGCCGCCGGTGGCCATGGCGTCACGGGCGTCGGCGACCAGGTCGCGGGTGCGGGCGTCGAGCGCGGCCAGCTCGACGTGCCCGCGCGGGCGGCTCAGGACCGGACGGCTGCGATACCCCAGCCCCGGCTCCAGGACGCGCACCTCCACGTCCTTGCCGTGCCTGGCCGAGACCGCGTAGACCGCGCGGGCCCCGGCGCTCACATGCAGGCCGCCCACCTGCTCGGCGACGCCGGTGAACGTGCGCAGCAGCCGCCCGGTGTGCAGGTGCCACAGCTGGACGGTCCCGGCCTCGCTCCCGGTCAGCAGGTGGCCCCCGGTGGGATCGAAGGCCAGGTGCGGCAGGGCCGCCTCGCGCAGGACCCGGATCAGCGTGCGCCGCCAGGGATCCCAGAGCTCGACGGTCCCGTCGGTGCGCGCGATCGCCGCCGTCCGCCCATCGGGGGCGAAGGCCATCGCGGTCACCGACAGCCGGTGCTCGGCGAAGACGCCGAGGCAGTCGAGGGTGCGCAGATCCCACAGCCGCACCGCCGTCCCCGTCCGCTCCCAGCCACTGCTGAGGGCGGAGCGGCCGAGCGGGCTCGGCTCCAGCCGGTCGGCGCCCTCGGCGTGGCCCTCGGCCGAATCGGTGAGCGTCCCGCTCTCGGTGTCCCACATGCGAATCGTGCCCTCGGGGCGGGTCCAGACCGCGACCGCGCCGTCGGGCGTCAGGCGCGGCTCGGCGGCCTGCGCCTCGATGGTGTGCATGCGGCGGCGCCGGGTCAGATCCCAGTGGCCGAGAGAGTTGTCCTCGTGCGCGCTGAGCGCGAAACGCGCGTCGGCGCTCAGATCGAGGCTGTGGACGGGTGCGGCACCGGGCGCCGTCAGCCGGGCCAGCATGCGGCCCCCGGGCAGGTCCCACAGGCGCATCCCGCCATCGGCGCCACCGGTCAGCAACCGGGCCCCGTCGGCGGTGAGCCGCGCCGGGAGCGGGCTGCGCGGCGTCCCGGTGTCCGGTGCCTTCTCAAGCCGGGTGGGTGTGGTGTCGCCGCGCTCGCGATGGACCCGGGCGAGCAGCTCATCCAGGGTCGCGCCACCGGAGGCGGTGTCGGGGCAGGCGGCGGTGACCGCGGCCAGCACGGCCAGATCGGTGAGCTCGCCGCGACGCCAGCGCAGCAGGCTCCGGTTGAACGTCGACTCCAGATGCCGCGGGTCGACGTCGAGCGCCCGCGTGAACGCCTCGTCGGCCTCGACGTGGCGGCCCAGGTCGAGCAGCGACAGCCCGCGGTTATTGAGCTCGTCGGCGAGCAGGCTCGCCGGGACCGGTTCGGTGCGCGGATAGGGGACACCGGCGAGTCCGGTGTAGACGGTGGCCAGGTCTGCGGCCACCACGTCCATGGACGGCCGGGCCGCCGGATCGTGGGCCAGGCAGCGCCGGAGCACCTCGGCCACCGCGTCCGGCATCCGCCCGCGCTCCTCGTCCAGGACCTCGGCGGCGATCTCGCCGAGCATCCAGGTCCGCTCCCGCAGCAGCATCTCCAGGACGGTCACCGCGAAGCTGTAGACGTCGCTGCGGCGGCCCACGGGACGCCCGCCCGCCTGCTCCGGTGAGGCGTAAGCGCGGGTCATCATGCCCACGTTGGTGAACTGCGTGGCCTCGCTCGCGCTGCGGGCGGCCCGCGCCAGCCCGAAGTCGGTGATCTTGGCGGTGCCCACGGCGTCGAGGAGGATGTTGGCCGGCTTGACATCGAGGTGCGCCACGCCCCGGCGATGGGCGTGGGCCAGACCCCGCGCGGCCTGGATCGCCAGGTCCAGGACCCGCAGGACGGCGTCTCCCGAACCGCGGTACAACCGTCCACTCTGGATCAGCTCGTGCAGCGAGCCACCCGGGACGTACTCGGCGAAGACCCTGGGCACCTCGCCGATGACCTGGACGTAGTGGCAGCCGCACACATTGGGATGCAGGCCCAGCGACACCCACGTCTCGGCCTCGGCGACGAACAGCTCACGGTGCAGGTCCTCGCGAAACAGGTGGGCGTGCGGCGACTTCACCGCCAGGTCGACGTCCCAGTCCAGGTGCCGCACCAGGTACACCTCGCCCATCCCGCCGCTGCCGAGCACGCCGGTAACGTGATAGCGGCGGTCCAGGACGTCCCCGACGCGCCACCGGGACCGGTCCCCGAAGCGGTCGCCGAGACTGTTGGCGCTCACGCGACCACCCCACCGCGAAGGACACCACGATGAACGACCCCCAGGGCCTCGCCCGCATGCCCGAGCAGGAGGCGATCACCATGGTCCGCCGCCACATCATGCGCCAGGGCTACGACACCACCGGGTACCCGCTCTCGCGCCTGCGCGCCGACCGCTTCAGCGTCGGCTGGATGGTGTACGTGCCCACGCGGCCCGGCGAGCTCGCCGTCGACCGGGCGATCTTCTACGTCGGCGACGACGGAGAACTGGAGCACGCCACCTCCGCCGTCGCCCCGACGGTCTACACCGCCGACTTCGAAAAGCGCTTCCTCGCACGTCATGGCGTCAGCGGCGATTGAGCTTCCCGAGACCGATCTGGAGATTCCGGCGCGCACCGGCCTCGCCACCGGCGTTGCCCATCGCGGCGAAGAGCTCGGCGGCGCGCTGTGAGTGGCGCACACCCTCCTCGGCGCGATCGAGATCGGTCAGCACCGCACCGAGCAGATAGATGGTGAAAACCTCCTTCTCCCGGTCCCCGAGCGACTGGTAGATCGGCAGCGCCTGCTCCAGGCACACCACCGCGTCGGGCATCCGGCCGGGCACCATCATCTGGCTCTTGGCCAGGTCGAACAGCGCCGTCGCCATCAGTGAGCGTTCATCGGTGGACCGGGCCAGCTCCAGCGCCCGCGTACCGGCGTCGACGGCCTCCTGATGCCGCTTGACGAGGGAGAGCGCACTGGCGAGATTGAGCCGCGCGTACAGCTCCGAGCGCGCGTCGCCGAGGTCGGCGTAATCGGCGCTCGCCTCCTGGAGGGCGGCGATCGCGGGGTCGACGTCGTCGCGGCCCAGCAACGCCACACCGATCTCCAGCATCGACCGCGCCTTCTCGTCGTACACACCGCACTCGTCGAAGAGGGACGCGGCACGACGATGCGCGGCGACGGCCTCCTCGACACGCCCGAGCCCGCTCAGGCACGCACCCAGCCGGGCCAGCATCCGCGCCTCGCCGGAGACGAAGAAGTCGCGGTCGCCATCGGGGTGGGCCGCCAGCAGCGCCCGCCAGTCCTGCGCGGCCCGCTGCAGCACCGGGACCGCCTCGCCGTAGCGGCGCCCGCCGTAGAGCGCGGTGCCCAGATTGAACAGCGCCACCGCCCGCTGATCGGGATCGTGCTCCACCAGCGGCATCGCCGCCTGGGCGACGTTCACCGCCTCCGGGTGGCGATTGGCGGCCAGGAGCTGCACGCACAGGTCACTGAGCGCCATGGCCTCCTGCTTGCCGTCGCCGACCCGGCGGAACAGCTCGATGGCCTGCCCGAGCACCGCGATGGCCTCATCACCGCGCCGGTGCGCGGCCAGCGCCGTCCCCAGCGCGTTCAGCGCCTCGGCCTGCGCCGCCTGGTCCCCGGCCCTGGGAGCCAGCGCGGACGCCTGCTGCGCGCTGGTGAGCGCCTCGCCGGGCTGACCGATCTTGAGCAGGGAACGCGACAGGAACGCCAGGGCCTTCACCTCCCCGACGACGTCACCCTTCTCTCGCGCCAGCCGCAGGTGCAGCTGTGCGACGGTGACCGGCGCGTTCCGGAAGACCTCCTCGGCCGGGGTCCCCGCCAGGCGGACCGGCCCATTGCCCTTGCCCTGTAACGGTTCCACGCGCATCATCTCCACTGCGATATCCGGTTTTGCGCTTTCACCCTAGTTCAGCACCGCACGCCCGGGACCGGTCCCCGACGCCACGTGGAACCCCGGCCGAGCAGCGCACTCACACCGTCCCGGACTGTCGTACCCATGCGGGATCATGTTCCTATGAGCATCCCCTCCGTCACCTCCCTGACGTCTCGCGCCGACTACGAGGCCGCGGTCGACACCGCCCTGGCCGCCTCGGCCGCCTACTACGGCGACGGCGACAGCACCCTCGATGACGCCGGATTCGATGCCCTCATGCGCGGGCTCGTCGACTACGAGAAGACCCACGCCGACCACGTCCGGGCCGACTCGCCCGTCGGGAAGGTCGGCGGCGGGGCCGCGCCCGTCGGGGACGTGCCGCACACCGTCCCGATGCTCTCCCTCGACAACGTCTTCAGCGCCGAAGAGCTCATCAAATGGGGCGCCTCGCTGGAGCGCCGCCTGGACGCACCCGTCGCCGGCGGCTACGCCGTCGAACCGAAGCTGGACGGCATGGCCATCGCCGCCCGCTACCGCGACGGCGTCCTCGCCCAGCTCGTCGGACGCGGCGACGGCCGCGTGGGGGAGGACCTCTCGGCCGCCATCGGCACCATCGTCGGCCTGCCGGAGAAACTCGCGCGGCCGGTGACCGTCGAGGTCCGCGGCGAGGTCCTGCTGACCCACGAGCAGTTCGAGGCCGCCAACGAGCTGCGCGTGGCCAACAAGTCCAAGGCCTTCTCCAACCCCCGCAACGGCACCGCCGGATCCCTGCGCGGCATGAAGTCACGGACGTATGCGATCCCGACCACCTTCTACGCCTACGGCGCCGTCGCCCTCGACGGCGAGACGGTCCTGACCGGCGGCTCCCACTCGGCCGTCATGGCCGAGATCGCCGAACTCGGCGTCCAGACCACCGCCGGCATCGCCGAGGCGGGCCTGACCGTATCGGCCACCATCGAGGAGGTCCAGGCCCGCGTCGAGGCGATCACCGCCCTGCGCGGCACCCTCCCCTTCGGCATCGACGGCGTCGTCATCAAAGCCGACGACCTCGGCGAGCAGAAGACCGCCGGACTGGCCACCCGCCACCCCCACTGGGGCATCGCCTACAAGCTCCCGCCGGTCGAGCGCCAGACCAAGCTTCTGGCCGTGGAATGGAACGTCGGCCGCACCGGCGTCATCGCACCCCGCGCGGTCCTGGAACCCGTCGAGGTCGACGGCAGCACCGTCACCTACGCCACCCTCCACAACCCCGCCTTCATCACCAAGAACGACCTGATGATCAACGACACCGTCACCGTCTACAAAGCCGGTGACGTCATCCCCCGCATCGAAGCACCCGTCCTGGCCCTGCGCGGCGACGACGTCATCGCCATCGAACTGCCCACCCAGTGCCCCAAATGCGGCGGACCCATCGACACCTCCGGCGAACGCTGGGAATGCGCCGGAGGCGCCAGCGGCGGCTGCGGCCTGCTCGCCGCCCTCTCCTACGCCGTCGGCCGCGACCAGCTCGACATCGACGGCCTCGGCCAGACCTTCCTGGAGGCCCTCGTCGAGGCCGGCGACGTCGCCGACATCGGCGACCTGTTCACCCTCACCCGCGAGCAGCTCACCATCGCCGCCCGCAGCGAGAAGCGCGCCGACACCCTCCTCGCGCAGATCGAGGCCGCCAAGGCCAAGCCGCTGAACAAGGTCTTCTGCGCCCTCGGCATCGTCCGCACCGGCCGCACCCTCTCCCGCGAGATCGCCCGCTACTTCGGCACCATGGACGCCATCCGCGCCGCCGACGCCGACGCGCTCGCCCGCGTCCCGAAGCTCCCCGGCGCCAACGCGCCCAAGATCGCCGAGCATATCGCCGCCGTCGGCGCCGTCATCGACAAGCTCACCGCGGCCGGTGTGAACATGACCGAACCCGTCACCGACTCCAGCGGCGGCCCCCTCGACGGCGAGGTCGTCGTGGTCACCGGCGGCATGAACGGCCCCCTTGCCGGACGCAACCGCACCGACATGCGCACCCTCATCGAAGACGCCGGCGGGACATCGTCGGGCAGCGTGTCGAAGAAGACCACGATCCTCGTGGTCGGTGAGAACGCCGGATCGAAGGTGCCCAAGGCGCAGGAGCTGGGCGTCACGGTGCTGACCGAGGACGAGTTCGCCGAGCGGGTGGCGGAGTTCCTGAGCTAGCCGGGAGGGTGCGGTTCCGCGTGCTCACCCGTTAGGAAGGAGGGTGCCCGTCCGGGTGGGCGGCGGCGTGTGTCTGCTTGCGCGACAGCGTGATCCGGCGCAGGGTGAGGTCGACCTTGATGATCCGCACGGTGAGCATGTCGCCGACCTGGACGACGTCCTCGGGTCGCTCGACGTGCTCCTCGGCCAGCTCGCCGTTGGGTACCAGCCCCTCGAAGCCGTTCTCGGCGTCCTCGATGCGGACGAGGGCGCCGAAGGGAAGCAGTTTCGTGACGGGCCCGGTGACGATCTCGCCGACCCGCCGCACGAGGTCCGCCATCGGATCGGGCAGCAGCGCCTTCAGCGACAGCCAAGCGCTCTCGCGCGCCATGTCCACGCCGAGGATCACGGCGGTGATCTCCTGGCCGACACCGACCACCTCGGAGGGATTCCTGACGATCCGCCAGGACAGTTCGGGAATGTTGATCATCGCGGTGAAGCCGCCGATGTCGACGAACGTGACCAGGAACGGCGCGATCTCGGTCACCGTCCCGGTGACGATCTGACCCGGCCGCAGGGTCTTCAGGACGGCCCAGTCGCGGTCGCTCGCGGTCGGCTCGGTCCGCCATCGGGCGCGCAGGACACCGTCAGCGTCGGGCAGGACGGCGGTGAGCAGAGGGCGGCGCTCATCGGAGTACACCGACAGGGCGGCCGCCGCGCGGGCACCGGTGACCCGGGCGGTGAGTTCGGGGAGGCGGGTCTCGTCGGCGATGGCGCTGGTGATCACGCCGTCCTCGTCCTCCCAGACCAGCTCGATCATGCCCTCCTCGGAGAGACCGGCCAGGACGGCGCCGACGTCGGCGGACAGGTCCGGCCAGACGGCCAGCCGCGCACGGGGCCTCAAGCGGGCACGAACCTCATCGAGGGACCCGCCATCGAGCCGATGCCAGCGCGTGGCATGGTCCACATAGGTCTCCTCCAGGATCGCCGCCCGGAAGCCGATCACCAGCCAGTGCAGCCGCGCCCAGAAGTCGTCGTCGGCGGGACGCTGCTCACCCGGCTCGTCATGGTCGGCCGCGTAAGGAGAGGCCTCCACGCGCTCGGCGAACAGGCCGAGTTCAGCGACGCGGGCCAGCGCGTCCTCGCAGGGCCGGTCGCCGCCGATGTAGACGTACTGGTCCCACCCGACATGGACGGCGAACACGCCCTCCACTTCGAGACGGCACCACGTGCCACTGTCGCGCAGCATCGCCCGGACCAGTTCCAGGCCCAGGGCCAGCGAGACCTCCGCGCCGTCGTGGAAACCGGTGAGGTCGGGCGGGAAGAGCCCGGCCAGTCCGTGGCCCTCCACGGCCGGTTCCACTCCGAAGCCGAGACCGGCCGCGATCTGCGGCTCGCGGACGACGAGGTGGTCGACGCCGATGGCCTCGGCGAAGGCGGCCACCGCCTGCAGGTAGGCCGACTCGACAGGTCCCTGGTCGCCGACCGGCTCGGCGGAGCCGATGTAGACGCCGTGCTCGTCGCGATCGGCGGGATCGTATTTCGTGACGCGGTAGACGTATGGGAGCACGGACACGAGCGCGAGTTTACGGACGGCTCCGCATGTAGTTGTTGAGCTGGCATGTCGGCCACGTGCTGCCCGTCCGCCGGTCAACTATCAGCGGACAGTGCCCGACGCCATCGCTGGCGGAGGTCTATTGGACGAGCATGATCGTGAACTGTCGTCCGTCTCGGGACATGTTGTAGGTGAAGCCGAGCTTGCCGCGGGTTTTGAGTAGCATCGCCTCTAGAGTGCGGCGCGCTAGCGACGATGCTGATGACTTCATCGCCTGAGTTGACGGGCCTAGCTCGCGTGCGAGCGTCGAAGGTGGCGGGGTGGTGTATTCGCAGGATGATCGCCCGTGGGGAGGCCGCGGCGCCTTGGATGAGCCCCTAGATGATCAGACCATCCGTCTCGTCCACGAGCGATGAGGTGCGTAGCATGTGTTCATGGATCAGCCCCAGGGTGTTCAAGGTCAAGCTAGTTCAGAGGGTCCCGACCTGACTCCAGAGGAGGTGGCGGAGCTTGCGGAGGCTGAACTTGAAGCCCGCCCTGTTTCGTACTCCGGGGCTGACTTTGATGTGGAAGGGCTAGTACGTCGACTTGATCGTGGGGATATCGTTATTCCTACATTCGGGCACGGTGATCCAACTCTTGAGGTTGCCGGGTTTCAGCGAGCTTTTGTGTGGCGCCGACCACAAATGGATCGCTTTATTGAATCCTTGCTGCTTGGATACCCAATTCCGGGAATTATGCTAGTTGAGCAGGTTGACAAGCGTTATCTTGTTCTTGACGGTCAGCAGCGACTGCGTACGCTCAGCTCGTTCTATTCTGGAGTGCATGCCGGGAAAGAGTTTGCACTTCAGAATGTTGCGTCCGATTTTAAGGGCCTTACCTACCGAAGCTTGCCCACTGAGCTCCGGCGCCAGCTCGACAACACCTTCATTCAGGCTACGATCGTCAAGACGGACGGCACGACTGAATCACTCGAAGCCATCTATCAGGTTTTTGAACGCTTGAACGCTGGTGGCACTCAGCTCACTCCCCATGAGATTAGAATTGCTTTGTATCCTGGTCCGTTTGTTGATTTGCTAACGGAGCTAAATGGTCTGCCCAATTGGCGGGCGCTCTATGGCAAGAGGTCTCCGCGAGTTCGGGATCAAGAGCTTATTCTTCGCATCATCGCTCTCTATCTCAATCTGGATGGCTACGAAGTACCGTTGAAGAAGTTCCTAAACGACTTCCTCGGTGCTCACAGATTCCTTGAAGACATTAATGTGGAGGAGCTGCGTGCTCGGTTCTCGGATGCTGCAAGTCTCTTGCTTGCGGCTGCGGGTCCTGCGGCGATTCGATACCAGAGTACTCAGGTGAACACCGCGCTTACTGAAGCCCTGTTTGTGGGCTTGATGCGCCGTCTAAGCATATCGGAGATAATCGCTTCGCAAGTGAAGACCGGAATCGACGCGCTGGCCAAGAATGATCGCCTATCACGTGTGATATCGGGAAGTACTGCGACTGAGGAGTATGTTCGAACGCGAGTGGCGCTGGCGTCGGATCAGTTCATGAACGAGTCATTATAGCTATGGCTGGGAAGAGTTGGCCACCTCAATCGCTTTATGGTCTTAAGCTCCAATTGGACGAGCTTGCTGACGCGATAGGTCAACGGCCCAGCAAGCGGCCGTTGGGGGAGCAGGTCTGGCTTACGCGATTCTTTGTGGTCAGAATATGTGGGTATCTCGAGCAAGTAGTTTACGAGGTAACGCGCGAACATGTTCGTCAGAAGTCCGGTGGACGCATACAGGATTTCTCTCTAACGTGGCTTGAAAAGACGAGGAATCCGTCAAAGGCCAATCTTCTCGATCTGGTGCGCCGATTCGGGGTGGATCTTTGGGAAGATCTTTCTCGTTTGCTAGATAGTAACGATGAGGAACTGTCGCGCGAACTAGCGTTCCTGGTGGATAGAAGAAACAAGATCGCTCATGGCTTGAACGAAGGTGTTACTGAATCGAAGGCTCTGGCCTTGAAGGGTGCGGCAGAACGTGTGGCGGCTTGGTTTATCGACGCACTGAAGCCAAACTAAGGCCAACTCGTGAAGCTGTGGGTGGTTCTGCTATACCACTCCTGACACGTTCCGGCTCCCCGACAAAGCCGATGATGCCCGCCGCGTCTTGACGACCTCATCGCCTGCTGTGATCGCGTCGCCCAGACGCACAACTTCGGCAAGGGCATGGGAATGGCCGCTCCACAGATCGGCATCGACTGCGCCGTATCGCCTACGCCCCCGGCGTCCCTGAGTCGCTGGTCCTGCTCGACCCCCGCATCATCGAAACCGCAGGCGCCATCGACGAGCAGTACGAAGGCTGTCTGAGTGCAGAACCTGCTGCAACCACTGCCCCTTGACCAGCGACCAACGCCTGGGGCGTACCGACACAGCCAGGACCACCTCGGAGCTGCTCCACGGTGGACACCACCCATCCAGCCAGTCGGTAAACCTTCCCGGTCACCGCACTAACCGTGCCCGAATGGGAGCATCGATTCATGCGTCCGACGGCTAAGCCACTGCCTCTCCTCGCCTCGATCGGTGTCACGGTGCTGGTGGCGGCCGGTGTGTTCGGCGGCTACTTCCTCGGCGCGACGGGTGACTCCGGCCCCCGACCGGCGGGGAACAGCCCGTACGAGGTGGCCATGGCCCTCCTCGCCGGGATCGGGGAATCCAGCCCCGCCGCGATCGAGGACCTGGTGCCGGCGAGCTACGAGGCGGAGACCGCCGTGGCGCAGATCCTGGCGTCGCGAGGCGGCCAACGGCTCTACTTCTCGTCCCTTGAGTTCGTGGGCGGTGACACCACGAACTACTGGACCATGCGCTTCACCGCCACCACGGGCGGTGGCGGCCCCTCCTACAGCGATGCGCTGCTGGTGTTCCTGGAAGACGGCCGCTGGTGGCTCGGGTTGGGGACACCGAAGTAGACCTTTCGTTCACCGTCAAATGCATCGCCGGGACAGCGGTCCCCGCCCCAGACTCCTCTCGCAATCATCCGATGGAGGGGATCCGATGAACCTGAAGCGAAAGATCACCGGAGTGGCCGCCGCCCTGGCCGCCGCTCTCACCCTGTGCGTCGTGTCGGCCGCGCCCGCCCAGGCGGCCGACGGCTGGGTCATGGACGCCCGCTGCGACGGCGCGCTCTGCCTGGCGATGTACAAGTACACCTCCGGCAACCAGGTCTACATCCGCGACGAGCACGCCTCGATCAACAGCATCTGGCTGGCGAAGGGCGACCTCGACATATGGGGGCCGACCGAGGACTTCGAGCGGCACGCCATGGACGAGCACGAGACCGGCCGCGACGTCGGCGTCTGGGTCGCCAAGGGACGGCTCGTCTGCGGACACGCCAAGAAGTGGGGCCTGGGCGAGACCACGTTCTGCCTGGTCGCCTGACATCGTGCCCGCCGGGTGGAACCCCACCCGGCGGGCACGCCCCGGACAGTGGAGTGTCCAAAGGAGAGGTTCGTCGATCTCGGGAGTTCCACCCGAGGGCTATGTAGGCTACCGTCACAGGATGATCTCTCGCCTGGTCTCCCTGACGGTGGCGATCGTCGCAGCGATCGGCTGGGCGATCGGCATCGCGATCGTGCAACCCGCGACGCAACCAGAACAGTTCGGCTCGACCAACACCTACTGGGCGCGTGACGCACGGCTGATGCTCATCGCGCTTACCCTGGCCGCCTTCGTCTGGGCGGTCAAAGGCGACTGGCGTCGGGTCGCGGCGGGGGCCGCCGGTGCGCTGGCGTGGGTCGGCGTCGACGTGGCCCTGGACCGCGCCGAGCTCTCCGGTACCCGGGCCGCCGTCATCACCGCGACGATCGCGGTGGCGGCGATGGTGGCCGCGTGGCTGGCGGCCAGGCCACAGGGGACGCACGCGAACCGAACCGCACTGATCCTGGCCGGTGCGGTCGCGGCGGTGACCACGGGCATCGGGGCCGCGATCGAGTCCCCGACCGACACCGAGCCGAGCTTGACCGTCGCCGGTGCGCTCATCGGCGTCCTGGGGACGGTCGTCGTCCTCGGCTGCGCCTTGGCCCTGGCACCCTCAGGCCGTGGCGTCCTCTTCGGAGTGGGCGCGGTGGCGCTGGCGATCGTCGCCGGAATCCGCCTCACCTCAACAGAACCCACGGCGCTGCTGCTCGGTCTCGCCCTGGTGGCGTTGCTCGTGGCCGCACTCGGCGTCCACGCGACCGGCAACCGGCGCGTCACCACCTGGGCCTCCGGGATCGCGGGAACACTGGGCGCACTGGTGTGCCTGGGGATGCCCGTCATCATGATGAGCATGGTGGTGGGCACGGGAACGCTCCTGACGGCCCTGGCGGGCAACCCGCCCATCAACGCCGCCGACGAGGACGTCCTGCTCTCGGCGAGCGCCGCCATCGTCGGCCTGGCCATCGGCGCGATCCTCGTCAAGATCGCCGATGCCGCAGCGGACGCCCCGCGGCGAGCCCGCGCTTACGCCGCCAGCCAGCCGCCTCGCGACCACATGTGGGAGGCCCGGCGCGAAGGATGGGACGTTTGAGCGGCGCGGTCCGGTCAGGGCATCAGCCCTTCAGCGCCGCCCGCAGCCTTCGCGCGTAAGCCAGCCGCGCCTCGGTCGCCACCAGGGCGATCCGCCCCTCCCGGTACAGCCGATCCCCGGGATAGCGCGGCACCACGTGGGTGTGCAGGTGCCACACGTCCTGATTGCCCGCAGGCTCATTGTTCTGCCGCGTGGTGACCCCCTGGCAGCCGTCCAGGACCTCCCGCATCGCCACCGCGACCTCGCGCACGAGGTTCATCACCGCGTACCCGGCCTCGGCCGGAAGCGCGTACAGGTTCTCGTGATGCTCATTGGGGACGACCAGTGCGTGCCCGGGATTGCGCGGCCACCAGTGTGGCGACATGATCGCCGTCGCCCCCTCCGTGCGCCGCAGGACGTCGGCCTGCCCGGTCAGCCCGGTGTCGCCACCGGCGATCAGCACGCAGAACGGGCACTGGTATCCGGGCGGCTCGTGGGTGATGTCCATGAGCGATCCTGGCATGTGGGTTCCACGGAGGAATGATCATTACCGGCGGCTCATGCCGGTGGCGGGTCGATCCACACCAACCGCGTTCGCCCGCCGTGGCCGTGGATGGCCTCGATCTCGCTCCAGTGCCGAAACGACTCGTGCTGCCGGATGCCGCTGGTGGTTCCGCGCCAGTAGATGACGGCGCTCCCGTCGTCCCACACGGCGCCATCGGCGATCACGCCACAGCCGCTGACTCGGGAAACGTCGACCTCGCGATACAGCGCGACTCGTGCGACGCGCGACCTCCCGGCCATGGTGCTCATGACTCGTCCGGGGCGTGATCGGCCGGGATGAGCCGGGCGAGGGCCTGGATCGCGCGGTAGTGCAAGGCCTTGACGGCGCCATTGGTGAGTCCCATGACCTCGCCGGTCTCACCGACGCTCATGTCGGCGTAGAACCGCAGGAAGAGGCACTCACGCTGCCTGGCCGTGAGTTCGGCGAAGGCGGCGGACAGGGCCGCGCGATCGGTGGACTGCACGAAGCGTTCGTGGGGGGATGGTTCTTGGCATGGGCGCTGCGGTGATACCGGCTCGTGAGACAAGGTCACGTGCCGGGAGAAGGCGCTCTTGTGATGATCCCGGACCAGGTTGCAGGCGATCACCGTCAGCCAGGCGCCGATGTCCTTGCCCTGCCACTCGAACCCGGAGATCGCCTTCCATGCGCGGGTGAACACCTCCTGGACGAGATCATCGAGGTCCTTGAGCGCCGGACCGGACATCCGGTTGCGCAGGACGCGGCGGACCTGGTCGACGTTCTGCGCGTAGATCTCGCTGAATGCCTCGCTGCTGCCGTTCTTCGCGCGTGCGACGGCCACTGGCGGTGAGGTGATCTCGGTGGTGTCCGGGGCGGGAGCGGTTGCGAAGGCGGCGAACCGGGCCCGGGGACGCGGGGGACGCAGGCGCTCGGCCCGGGTGCGGTTCGGCCGCTTGTGGACGGTGACGTCCATGGCGTTCTCCTGAGCGAAGAGTCGTGGTGATGGGGGCGGGGGCCCGGACCTGTGCCCACTTCGTCCGGGCCCCCTGGGCGTGGCGGGCGGGCCGGGGAGCATCGCGCCCGCCACTGGTCTAGGGGCTCGTCTTCGCGGCGGACCCCGTCTCGGGGTCGCGGCCGTTGACCAGCCGGATGGCGCGCAGCAAGTCGCAGGGTGCGGACGTGAAGCAGCGCAGGCAGTCGCCGGTGGCGCCGCAGGCGGCGTGCTCGGCCTCCGCGGTGGCCAGCGAGTCGTGGTCGGCCCGGCGCAGGGCCGCGAGCAGGTCGGTCATCGCGCACCTTCCGCCGTATGTGAGTGGTGGCCGTGCCCGCCGATCCGCGCGAGCTCCCGTGCCCGGGCGATGGGCCCGCATGGTCGCCGCACATTGCAGCGCCTGCACCAGTCGGAGCGCTTCAGGCCGGAGGTGACGGGTGGGACGCCGTGTTCGGCGTGCTGCTCTTCGGTCTCGGCGAGGTAGAGGTGGCCGGCGAGTTCCGCCGCCCAGGTGAGCCACTCGGGCCGTTCGTGCTTGGCGCGCAGGATGTGCTTCGCTTTATCGATGAGGACCGGATGCTGTGGATTCGGTGCAGCTGGTTCCATCGCAAACTCCCTGGTAGATCGGGTGCTGCATAGCGACCATGGCACATGACGCTACTAGATGCAAGGACAGATAGCGACAGACTGTAGTTTGTGCGTGTACCTTTTGTGTGCACCGCGCCGCGACACGCGTGCGATGCCCGTCTGGGGGCGGGGCGTCGGCCACACTGATCCGGCGTACGGAGGAGGGAGACCGACGAATGACGAAGCGACCGCTCGGCCCGACCGTCAGCCAGCGCATCATCGGCGCCGAGTTGCGAATGTTGCGAGAGGCGGCGGGCCTGACCTGCAAGGAGGTCAGCGAACGCGTCAACTTCTCCGAAGCCAAGGTCAGCCGGATCGAGACGGCACGGAACTCCGTGACGCCGAACGACTTGAAGTTCCTACTCGACGCCTACGACGTGACGGCGGACAAGCGCGCTGAGTTCATCGAACTCGTGAAGCCGCGCCGCAGGCAGAAGAGCTGGTGGAACGCCTACCGGGACATCGTTCCCGAGCGCCGATGGGTCTACGTCCGGCTCGAAGACGAGGCCGAGGGCCTGCGCAACTATGAGACCGCGTTCATCCCCGGCCTGCTCCAGACCGCCGACTACGCCGACGCGATCATGAAGGTGACCTCACCGGAGGCAACAGCGGAGGTCCGGCAACGGCGAGTCGACGTTCGCCTCGCCCGGCAGCAGGTACTGACCCGCGAATTCCCGGTGCACCTCTGGGCGATCATCGACGAGGCGGCCCTTCTGCGCACCAAGGCCCTCCCGGCGGCGGTCGCCAACGAGCAGTTCCTCCACCTGGTCGAGGCGGCGAAGCTGCCGAGCGTCACGATCCAGGTGCTGCCGCTGTCCGTCGGCCCGCACCCGGCAATGGACGGTGCCTTCACGATCATCGACTTCCCCGACCCCGCCGGGCAGGTCGTTTTCCTCGACTCCCGGACCGGGGGTATGTACCTGGAGGAGGACGAGGAGATCCGGGCCTATGACCAGGATTTCGACCACCTCAGGGCCGAGGCGCTCGGCAAGAAAGACTCCGCCGCCCTACTGGAGGCTCTGGCGCGGGACAATTGAGGCGGCAGTTACAACCGAACAGGGAGCCGATAATGGCCCAGCCCGACCTCACCCACGCCCGCTGGCGCCGCTCCACTCGCAGCAACGGTGGCGGCGGCAACTCCAACTGTGTCGAGACCGCACTGGTGGACGGTGCCGTCGTCGTCCGCGACTCCAAGGACTGCGCCGCATCGGGCTACCCCGTGCTGTTGGCCGATCGCGTCAACTGGACCGGCTTCATCGCCCTGCTCAAGGGTGGCGCGCTCGGCCGCTGAGCAAGGATGGTCGGCGGCGAGGCGCGGGGCGATGGTAGGTCCGGCCCCGCCGCATGATGGCCGTAACGTGGCCCTCTACATCGCGAGCCATGGGGTCCATGTTCACGAGCAGCGCCCGACGATCTGCGAGGCCAATGGGAGAGCGGTCAGCAACGATGAGCCTGTCTAGGCGCGCGTATGCCGAAGCGGTTGAGTTCCTGCAAGGCGCCTCGGTATCGGAAGTGGCCGACTACGCCGCCGGCCTCGGCCTGACTCCGCCCGATGATGAGCCCGGCTGGCGGCTGATCCTCGACTACCCGCCCGGCCACGATGAGCAAGAGCGCTTGGTCTGGACTCGCACCCTCTACAGCGTTATTGAGCCCACAGACCTGTAGCCCACTGGCCCTCGCTCGCCTATACCCACCGGCTGGCCGCCGGCAGACACCTTGATGAGCTGGAGACCTGGAAACCTGCCGTGGGCTGCGCCCCCCCCGGTGGCGAGCCGGAGGCCTGGAGGTCTGTGTAGAAGTCGTTGCTCATGGCTCGGCCGGCCGGGCCCCTGGCGTGGTTGACGAGGTCCCAGCTGTCGATAGGCGACACAGGCGAAATGCACCCTGAACGCGGTGTTCGCCGCAAGACTGGCTGGGTGGACGAGACTGAAATCCTCACCGGCGCGGAGACCTACCAACGGCTCGATGCGACGGGTCGGGAGGCCTTCGATGGCGAGTGGGCCCAAGTACTACACGTTGCGGCCGTTGACCTGGATCTGGAGCCGCTGGTGCTGATGGTGTGCCGCTGGTGGATCGCCGCAGGAGGTGGAGGAACGCGAGCACAGGCAACGCGTGCGGAGTTCGACCTGATGCGTCTGCCACGTGCGGTGAACGGCCTGTCGGGTGCCCCGCCATGTGGACGGACCGCCACAGAGATCGCCGGCGTACTGCCCGACGAGCAGCGCTGGGAGTTCGAGGCCGCATGGGGGGCCGAGTGCCGCGATGCGGTCGGGGCACGGGATTGGAATGGCCTATGGAGCCTGACCAGTGCCTGGTACCACACCCTGCTGGCCACCGAAGATGATCTCGCCCGGGATGAGGCGTTCATCGAGCGAGTGGATACCGCGATCGCAGACGGTCGACTTGACGATCTCTACGTCGACGGAACTCTCGTCCGTCGAACGTGACCCGGGCCAGGTTTCGCGGCCGAGCCCGTAAGGAATGGCGCGGATCAACCGGTGATCCGGATGACCACGATGCCGACTACGAGCCGTACCGCTCGACGCGGATGACGCGGGTCAGGACGGTGTCGTCGCGCGAACCCGCTAGAACACCCACCGCAGGAAGGACGACAGCAGCAGGAACAAGGCCGCGATGAGCAGCGAGATCACCAGCTTGACCTTGACGCTCCTCCTCTTCCTCGTCGTGGCCAGCCACAGCCTGATGCCCGCCCCGATGGCCGGCAGCATGAAGACCGCGGCGATCGCGTTGGTGAGCACCTGCTCGGACACGGGTCCTACCGACGACGCGACGTTGTGGCCGGCCACCACCGAGATCACCCGAACCTCGCTCACCGCCAGCACCGGCAACACCGCGCACAGAGCCCATGCCAGGACCCCGGTGACGACCTGCCGGACCGCACGGTCGCCCGGTTCGCCCTCCGGAGCCTGCGTGGACATCGCCTCCTTGCGCAGCCGTTCGTACCGCCGTACCAGGGATCTCAACTCGATCGCGGCGGCCAGCGCGATGACCGGGATGACCTGGGCGAGGAGTGCCGCGTATTCCTTCGTCACCCGCCACTTGTAGCAACGGGGTGCAACCGGGCCGGTGGCGAGCGGTCCCAGAAGTTTGTAGACCATGGTTGACAAACTCGGTTCCTCCGCTAGTTTGTAGATGCTGTTCTACAAACCTGTGGGTGGAGGGCAAGTGGTCAAGGAACTGCTCGGCGTGGCCGACATCGCCGCGATGTTCGAGGTCGAGCCCAAGACGGTCAGCATGTGGCGGCTGCGGTACCCGGGATTCCCCGAGCCCGACGTCGTCATCGGCAACACCGCGGGCTGGGACCCCGAGCGGGCCGCCGAGATCCGCGCCTGGGAGAGCCGCCGTCCCGGGCAGGGGCGGCGGGCGATGATGGCCGACCACGTCCAGGAGACGCTGCGCCGGACCTTCATCTTCCGGTTCATGCGTCCCGACGACTTCTCCTCGGCGCCGATCGACTTCCCGGGCGTCGTCTACGAAAACGGGCGCCTCGCCGAGGGCATGCAGACCAAGGCCGCCGAGCACCTCATCGAGGCCCTCCACGACGGCGGCTGCGAGATCGTCTTCCAGGATGCCGGAGCCGACGTCGTCGAGGCCGTCCGGCACGTCCTGTGGGACCAGTGGACCGAGGACGAGGTCGGCGGCCACGAGTTCCTCGGCGAGCTCTTCGACGACCACGGCCGCATCTACCACGGCTGCACCGCCTTCGACGCCGCCGCCTACACGCTGCAAAGACTCGCCGCGCTCGGCGCCGACATCCTCCCGCGCGAGTCGTACCCGCGGGCACCGGGCCGCAAGGCGAACTGACCCACCACTTCGGACTGGAGACCCCATGGAAACCACCAAGCGCGACATCGAACCCGCCGCCGGACGGCTGGGCGTCCTCATCGTCGGACTCGGCGCCGTCGCGTCGACCTTCATCGCCGGTGTCGAGCTGATCAGACGCGGACTCGCCGAGCCCGTCGGATCACTCACCCAAATGGGCACCATCCGCCTCGGCAAACGCACCGAGGGACGCGTCCCGCACATCCGCGACTTCGTGCCGCTCGCCGGACTCGACCAGCTGGTCTTCGGCGCCTGGGACCCCGTCGCCGACAACGCCTACGAGGCCGCGCTGAAGTGCGGCGTCCTCGACCGGCTCACCCACATCGAACCGATCGCCGGTGAGCTCAAGGCGATCGAGCCGATGCCGGCCGTCTTCGACCAGAACTACGTGCGCCGCATTGAGGGCGCCAACGTCAAGACCGCGACCGGTAAACGCGCGCAGGCCGAGGCCCTGCGCGACGACATCCGCGCCTTCAAGACGGCCCACTCCTGTGACCGGCTGGTGGTGATCTGGTGCGCCTCCACCGAGACGTTCATCGAGCCCGGCCCGGCCCATGAGGACCTGAGCTCGCTGGAGGCCGCGATCGACGCCGACGACGCCAGCGTCCCGCCGTCGATGCTCTACGCCTATGCCTCCCTCATGGAGGGCGTGCCGTTCATCAACGGAGCACCCAACCTCACCACCGACGTCCCGGCCATGGTCGAACTCGCCCACAACACCGGTGTCGCCATCGGCGGCAAGGACTTCAAGTCCGGGCAGACCCTCCTCAAGACCGTGCTGGCGCCGATGCTCAAGACCCGCATGCTGGGGCTGCAGGGCTGGTACTCCACCAACATCCTCGGCAACCGCGACGGTGAGGTGCTGGAGGACCCCGACAGCTTCCGCACCAAGGAGAAGACCAAGCTCGGCGTCCTGGAGCACATCCTCCAGCCCGATCTCTACCCCGAGCTCTACGGCGACTTCCACCACAAGGTCCGCATCAACTACTACCCGCCCCGCGGTGACAACAAAGAGGGCTGGGACAACATCGACATCTCCGGGTGGCTGGGCTACCCGATGCAGATCAAGGTGAACTTCCTCTGCCGCGACTCGATCCTGGCCGCACCTCTCGTCTTGGACCTCGTGCTCTTCACCGACCTCGCCCAGCGCGCCGGGCTCAAGGGCATCCAGGAGTGGCTCTCGCTCTACTTCAAGAGCCCCCAGCACGCGCCCAGCGTCTATCCCGAGCACGACCTGTTCATCCAGCAGACCAAGCTGAAGAACACGCTGCGCTGGCTGATGGGCGAGGAGCAGATCACCCACCTGGGGATGGAGTACTACGAGGACTGACGGCTCCCCCCGGCCGCCGGCGCGCTCGCCTCGTATATTCGCTATCCGGCGGCCGGAGTGGCGTGGTACACATCCGCGGTGCCAATCATCTTGGAGTTTCCCGAGGCCCTGCGGCTGATCGAGGCCGGTTCCGCGAGGTTCCGCGCCGCGATCGCCTCCGTGCCCGACCTTGACGTCCAGGTCCCGACCTGTCCGGACTGGACGCTGCGTGAGCTGGCGCAGCACCTCGGTGACGGCCGTCGCCGACAGGCCGCGATCGTCGCGGCGGGACCAGGTGCGGAACCTCCGGCGAAGACGTCCCCGACGGGCGCTCCGACCGCGCCGCGCGACCGGGAAGCCCTGGACGCCTGGCTGGATGAGGCGACGCAGTCGATGCTGGCCGCGATGCGCGAGGCGGGCCCGGACCGGGGTTGCTGGACCTGGTGGGGCACCTCGCAGGCCCCGCAGACCAGCGGCGCGATCGCCCGGCACCAGGTCCAGGAGTTCGCCGTCCACACCTACGACGTCCAGGTCACCCTGGGCTCCCCGCAGCCGCTGCCGACCGAGGTCGCCGTCTACGGCGTCCCCCAGTTCCTCACGATGGTCTCGGCGACGACCGTCCCGTGGCCGTTCAAGCCCGCGACCATCGACCTGCACATCACCGAGGGCGGCTCCTGGCGGGTGAGCCTCAACGCCGACGGCGTCCGCTGCGACGACCTCGCCGCCGACGCCGAACCCGGCGACATGGTGATGCGTGGTTCGGCCAGCGACATGGTCCTCTACTTCTACGACCGCATCTCGTACAACGGGCTGGAGATCAGCGGCGACACCGAGCCGATGGATCAGCTCGCCGTCTGGGACCCCGACGCCTAGAGAAGCCGGCGCGACTTCGGGGGGTTCGGCGAGATCGGCCGGGCGATGGAGCACGACTCCCCGAAGCCGCTGCTCCGTCTGGCCACCGTCCGCGATCGGGCGCAGGGGCTCAGTCACTAGATCAGCACCCGCACGGCCTGTGCCAAGATTCCCGAATGGTGGCAGAGCCCAGCGCGGATACCCATCCACTCGACCGGCATCGCGACCCGTCCCGAGTAGCCGTCGTCCAGGGCCTGGCCGCCGAAGTGGCGGCCCACCACGGCGGTGACCTCACGCGGATGCGGCGAGCGAACGGGTACTCGAACGCGACGTGGGTCGGTGACGGCATCGCCGTGCGGATCGCGCACACCCCCGTCGACATGGCGCGCGAGGTCGCGCTCGTGCGCGCTCTGCCGCCAGAGGTCGGGCACCCGGAAATCCTCGGGGAGGGCACCGTCGAGGGTCACGGCTGGATCGTGACCGCGGAGGTTCGCGGCCGGAACCTGCACGAGGCATGGCCGGCGCTGACACCCGCCGAGCAACGACGGGCGGTCGGTCAGCTGTGGGCTCGGGCCCAGTGGCTCTAAGGGTGGTTTCTGGGCATGGACACCGATCGGTTCGACACCACCACGCTGAACGAGGCCGAGAGCCGCTTCCAGGCCGCGCTGCTGGACAGCGATGTGCCCGCGCTCGACGCGTTCCTGCACGAAGATGTCCGCTTCACCGGCCCCGACGGTTCCACGATCGACAAGGCCGCCGACCTGGCCGCGCACCGGGGGCGGACGCTCGTGCTCAGCGAGGTCGGCGAGGTCAGCCGTGAGGTCCAGGTCATCGACGGAGTCGGTGTCACCCGGGCGACCCTGCACCTCGTGGGTACCTTTGCCGGCGACAAGATCGAGGCGACCATGGCGTACACGCGGACCTGGGTCCCGTCGGCGGACGGCTGGGTGATCGCCGCCGCGCACGGGTCGCCGGTCGCGCCCTAGCGCCGGGGCCGCAGGGGTTGCCTCGTCCCCGGGCGGGGTCAGGCGCCCTTGCGCTTCCGCTGCGTCATCCGTACGCCCGCCGTTGTCAGCAGGAGCATCACGAAGGTGACACCGCTGAGTATCAGTGCGGAGGCCTGCACGTTGGGGTGCATCCTGTCGCCCACGTTCTCGGCCATCGTGAACCAGTACATCGTGATCAGCAGGTGCGCCGACGCGCCGGAGTAGCGGGCGAAGAGCGGCAGCTTCGGGTACCGCCAGAGCAGAACCGAGCCGAAGCAGAAGATCGGGGAACCCACGGCACAACCGGCGAGGATCAGCTCCGGGTACACCGTGACGACCAGCGGCGTCAGGATCAGGATCAGCGCGCCGAGGACCATGAGCGCACCGGCGATCACCGGGATCGCGATGGAGGGAGACTTCGGCGCGGGCGGGAAGTTCGGGGCCGGCGGGTAGGACGGCGACGGCTGCCGCCTGGGCGGCGGTACCGGCGCCGCCTGGTACGGCGGCTGAGGCCGCACCTGTTGCTGTGGCGGCGGTGCGGGTACCGGTGCGGTGGTGGGCGTGGACGGCGCCACCGCCCGCAGGGCGCCTTCGGCGACGACCGTCTCGGGTTGTTCGAGAAGGGTCGGCGCCATCCCCGTCGTCTGGTGCAGCAGGGTCGCCACCATCGGCACCCGCGTCGACCCGCCGACGAGGAACAGCCCGGCCACGTCCGGCGGCCGTACCTGGGCCTCGCGGATCGTGGCCATCGTGACGTCGACGGTGCGTTGCAGCGCGGCCTTGGCGGCGTGCTCGAAGGCTTCGCGCGACACGTGCACGTCGCGTTCGACGACCGGTACGAGGACGTGCGCGTTCGCCTGCCGGGACAGGGATTCCTTGGCGTTGCGGGCGTCGTCCCACAGGGTCCGGAAGTGCCGGCGGTCGGCGGGATCGCGCGGCTCGCTCAACCGCTGCCACTCCACCGGTGCCGAGGGCTGGACGGCCGCGGCGATCTGGGCGACGACCAGGGCGTCGAGATCGACGCCGCCGAAGTCGTCGACGCCCCGGTACGCCAAGGGCTCGAAGCCGGTGGCCTCGCGTCGCACCACGCACACGTCGAAGGTGCCGCCGCCGAGGTCGTACACGATCACACTGCGCCCGACTGGCACCTCGTGGTGGAGGTTCGCGGTGAAGTACGCGGCGGCCGCCACCGGTTCGGCGACCAGCGTCGGACGCGGCAGTCGCGCCCGTTCGGCGGCCGTCGACAGCATCCGCCGCCGCACCGGACCCCACTCGACGGGACAGGTCATGACCAGATCGGTCACCGGGCCACCGGCCGTGCGCGCCGCCTCCACTGCGACCCGCGCGAGGGTGTGCGCGGCGAGGTCGGCAACCGGCCAGGAACGGTCGCCGAGCAGGATCTCCACGTCGTCGATGCGGCGCTTGGGGTTCGGCTCGTACCGGGAGGGTTCCAGCCGCGCGCTGTGCTGGGCGTCGCGTCCGGTCAGGACGGCGCCGTCGGGCTGCGCGTAGACCGCCGAGGGCAGCAGCGGCGAGCCGTCGAATAGCAACGGCCGAACCCGCCCGTCCGGGAAACGCAGCATCGCCACGGTGTTGGAAGTGCCGTAGTCCACGGCGAGCCGGTAGTTTGCCACAGCGGGGAGGGTACCGAGCCGACTCCAGGGATGGCGCCGGGGCGGCGGGACGCCCAGGCCGCGGAGAGTCCACCGGTGAGTCTTGGCCGGGTGGGGCGTGGCGGGGCCTCAGTCCCACCGGGCCAGGATGAATAGTCCGGGCCGCGTGGCATCAGTGTGGAAGTCCCGCAAGGCCGTGAAGTGCTCGGTGAGGTATCCCGGTGGATCGAGACCGCCGATCGCTTGCGGGGTGGTGCAGGGCCGCCACATCGACACCGGAGGCACCGTCTGGGATGCGTTCAAGCGCTTCGAGAGTGGAGGCCACCGCACCGGCCAGTCGGCAGGTGTGAGAATGCAGTGATCATTGCAGCAGTCGCTCCGACTGACCTGAGGGTTGCAAGGATCGACTTCGGTCAGGTCGGGCCGTTCGGTGCGGATTCGTTGCAGGAGACGGGTCTTGGTGGCGCCGGAGCTGTCCTCCGTGAGATCTGCCATCCCGATGTCAGCGGCGACCCGTCAGGAACCGCCGGCCTCACGGGCCCTCTCGAACCACACACCAGCCTCATCAAGGTCGCCGCGCTGCTTGAGGAGTAGCCCGAGGTTGTTCATAGCGTCGGTGTTTCCGGTGTCAGCGGCGCGGCGGTACCAGGTCTCGGCCTCGTCGAGGTCTCCGCGCTCGGTGAGCAGGAGCGCGAGGTTGTACATCGCGCCGGGGGCAGCGTCGGGTGTCTGGGCTGCGCGGGTGATGGCGGAGAGGGCGATGTCGGGGCGGTGGTGGCGGAGGTAGGCGGCTTGGGCGATCACGCCGGCCTGCTCGGGTGTGGCGTGGGTTTGGAGGATGGTCCAGGTGGTGTCGGGGACGGGCTGGTCGTGGAGCGGGCTGCCGGGCTGGTCGGCGCGGTCGGTGAGGTAGTCGGCGGCGGTGCGTAGCCTGACTGAGTGAGCCCCTTCGAACGCGTGGCAGCCGGTCTTCGCCGTGGCGTAGAGCTGGTCGCCGAGGGGCAACGCCTCCTTCAGCAGGCACGTCAGGCGTTCCGCACGGCCGCTGGGCAGTTAGCGGATGGCGACTCAGGGGGCAGGTGACGAGCGCACCACGAACGCGGCGCAGAGCGTCCAGCAAGCCAATGAGCAGCTGACCCGTGGGTATGCAGAAGGCGTTGACGCGGCGACTCTGCTAGGGGACTACCAGGCGGCCATCGGAGCTGCCGCGACCGAACCGGTCATCTCCAACGCGTACGAAGACACGCCACCGCGGCCGATCACCAGGGCCGTACTCGACGCCGTGAGAATCGTGCGCCCCACCCAGGGCAAAAGGTCGCGGGTGCGGGCTTCGATGAGAACGGGGTGCCGATCAACACCGAACCGGTGTGCAACGGCTCCCAGGAGCAGCTGACCGATAATCGTGCAACCGTTCGCGACGAGCGAGTCTTCCCAGGCAGACGCAACCCGAAGTGGGCGCATCTCGATGTTGTGCGCTCCCACGTGGAAGGGCACTTCGCGGCGTTACTGCGGCTGGAGGACGGTCCACGGGAGATCACCCTTGTGGTGAGTCGGGAACCGTGCAGTGAACCGGAGTCGTTGCAGGGCTGCGAGGAGCTGCTGCGAGACATCATCCCCGTGGGGAAGGCCATACACGTGTTCGTTGGTGGCGTAGACGAGAACGGCAGGAGCCTTGAACTGCGATACTTCAGGAGCTATTGGGGCACCGGGAAGGGGGTGAAATGACGACACGGACCGCCTGGTGGGGGCTGGACGACCTGGAGCTGGCAGGCCCCGAGGCCGTTGGTGACCTGTTCGAAGAGATCACCACCCGCTGGTACACCTCTGGTGTCCGAGGCGTGCGTGTCTTGTGCGGTCCGTCAGAAGCGGGCGTGGACGGTGCCGAGCTCCAGGTCGACATTGATGCTGAAGAGGGTCGAGCACATGTCGTATGGCTCCCAAGCGGGGAGGTTGGGTGTGAGCCGGGCGCGGCATCGCACCATCGAGACTTGACTGTGCATGTCCAGCCTGGTGAACCCAACACAGTGGTGCCTGGCCGGTTGTGCCGGGTGACTCCCAAGTTCGCTGCGGAAGCGGTCGAGGAGTACGCCATGACGGGGACCAGAGCAGTGTGTCTGGCCTGGTTCGTGGCCGGGATCTCCGGCTCGGAGGCCGAGTTTCGGCCCGCTGAGCGGCTTGAGCGGGCACTTGCCTTTCATCTGGCGAATAGGGCGGCAACGAAGGTCGGGAGTGTCCGCCTCGTTGAGGAGATCCCTGCTGCTCCGCTTGTCGATCCCACCCTGGTGAAGCAGGTCGCCGCTGCAACCGCAGCGGCTGGGGGCGACGGACCAACCTTCGAAGAGGCTTTGCGGTTTGCGTCTGCAACGGTGCGGACCCGGGCCGATGCACCAGTTGGGAATGAGTGGGTGCCGGAGTTCTCATGGCACGGAGGCATGGAGATTCAGGTCGTCTGGAGACGCGACCAGAGTGACGCCCTGCCCGAGCCCGATGCCGCCCTAGCCGAGTGAGGACCCTCGACTGGCGCTGCGGCGACAGCCGACTCGGTTTGTACCCTCATGTTGATCCGTTGCGGATCGCCAGCGGCTCTGGCGCGGGCTGCCGTGTGGCGAACGCCGCCACGCCCACCCCTGCCACCGCACCTCCCGCGGGCTAGGCTGATCACGAGCCCTGGGCATGGGCTGCGGACGAGGGAGCAGTACCCGCACGGACAAGACTGACTCAGAGGGGTCCGTCATGTCCTGGCTCGTTCTCATCCTCTCCGGTGTGCTGGAGGCGGTGTGGGCCGCCGCGCTCTCCGCCTCGCACGGGCTGCGCCGATGGCGCCCGGCTCTCCTTTTCGTCGTCGCGCTCGTCGCCTCCATGGCGGGGCTGGCCTATGCGATGGACGACCTGCCTGCGGGCACCGCTTACGCCGTGTGGGTCGGTGTCGGCGCGACTCTCACGGTGGTGTGGGGGATCGCGCGGGGGCAGGAGGAGGCGACGACGGCGAGGGTGCTGCTTTTGCTGCTGCTCGTCGGTTCGGTGGCCGGGCTCAAGGCGGTGAGCTGAGATGCCGTGGCTGATTCTGCTGGCCAGTGCGGTCTTCGAGGCCGTTTGGGCGACGGCTTTGGGGCGCTCGGACGGGTTGTCGCGGCCGGTGCCGACCGCTGTTTTCGTCGTGACGCTGGTGATCAGCATGCTGGGCCTGGCGTGGGCGGTGAAGCACATTCCGATCGCCACGGCCTATGCCGTCTGGACCGGTATCGGTGCCGCGCTGACCGTCGGGTTCGCGATGGTCACCGGTGCCGAGGCGGTCTCGGTGTGGAAGCTGGTGTTCATCGCCGGGATCGTGGGCGCGGTGGCGGGGCTGAAGCTGCTGCCTAAACCGCCCGGCCGATCGACGGGTAGTCGCGGACCAGGCCGGACGCGTCGAACTCCACCTCGCGGGTGAAGCCGGGGCTGGCGAAGCGCACGGACGCCCCGTCGTCCAGGCGGCGGACGAAGGTGTAGGTCTGCGTGGAGGGGACCACGGCGAGGTCGGGGACCGATACCCAGGCCATGAGGAAGTCGACCGGCCCGCCGCCGTGCAGGAGGCCCGCCCGCAGGACGGGCATGGTGTTCGTCAGTGGCGACAGGCCGAGGTCGCAGTCGAGGGCGCCGGTCAGTGCCGCCGGGTCTCCGCCGGGTGGCGGGAGGTCGGGGCTCCCATCGGCCTCGGTGTCGATGGTCCACGTGCCGTCGTGGTGGCGCAGGTCGAGGCGGCGGCGCCAGGAGCCGCCCTCGGTCTCGACCAGCAGCCGCGAGGTGACCCAGCCGTGTGTGGTGGTCAGCCGGTAGGTGAGGCGGTAGGGCATGGGGTCGCCGCCGACGGCGGTGCCGGTGGCGATCAGGTGGTCGGCGGCGAGGTCGATGCTGGCGTACTCCGCGCCCTCGGGCTTGATCCAGGTGCGTGTGTGCGTCATGCGGGGACGATACACAGAGGACGGCCGGTGCCCGCATGGTTGCGGGCACCGGCCGTGGCTTGGGGGCCGGTCGGCGGCTACTGCGCGAACATCCCCTTGATGGCGACCGTCGTGGGCGCGGTCGGCCCGTCGCCGGCGGAGGGTGCGCCCCAGCCGCTTCCGGCGACCGTCGTGGGCGCGGTCGGCCCGTCGCCGGCCGAGGGTGCGCCCCAGATGATTCCGGCGACCGCGAGGGCGGCGATCGCGGCGGCGATGAGGATGCGGCGGGACCGGCCCGGCCGGGCCGTGGGGCTCGTTGAACGTTCGAATGACTCCATGAATACTCCCCGTGTTCGTGCCCGCCGCACTAGGGCGGGCCGTTCATGCAGTGTTCCACTCGTGGCCGTTCGGTGGGGGGCGGCCGCATCCACTGTGGACGCACCTCCCGGACCGGGAGGGCGGCGCTTCGGCCGGATGAGCCTGGGACCGAGGAAGGCCAGGACCAGGCTTCCGTTGATCAGGACGAAGGTGAGCGCGTCGAAGTCCTGGCTGCCCGCGACGACGGCCACCAGGTAGGTCATGCCCGGGACGCCCGAGGCGAGCAGGGTGACCACGATGGGCGGGGTGCGCTGCATGCCGAACTGGAGGACGAACAGGGGCAGCGCGACGCCGAGCAGCGCGAGCGGCACGATGAGCGCGCCGGTCGCGCTCGTGAGGGAGCCGATGGCGTCGCCGGGGTGGAGCAGCAGGAGGCCGAGGGCGAGCAGGTAGGTGAGGTGGAAGCGGTGCGCCGTCACGGTCACCGGTGACACGTCGAGCCTGCCGAGCCGGTGCGAGAGGGTCGCGATGCCGGCGGCCGTGATACCGGCGATGGCGGCGAGGGCGAGGCCGCCGCTGAGCTCGATGGCGGAGTGCGTCGTTTCGCCGGTGGAGGCGCGCAGGGCGGCTCCGAGTGCGAGGGCGAGGGCCGCGGCGCCGAGGAGGACGGCGCGCAGGTCCCTGGTGTTGGGCCGTCGTAGCGCGCCGAGTGCGAGTGCCAGCGGCCCGATCCCCGTCTCGATCGCGGCGGCCAGGGCGGCGGGGGCGAGGGTCAGGGCGGTGTAGAAGCCGAGGAAGGTGACCGCGGTGGCGCCGTTGAGGAGCGCCATCACGCGCAGGCGCTCTCCTCGCAGCGGCTCGCGGGGTCTCACGCCGTGTCGGCGTCTTTGGATGATGCCCGCGGCGAGGGCGGAGGCGCCGAAAGCGATGAGGGACAGCAGCAGGCTCTCGTCGCCGTCGAGGCGGTCGGAGAGCAGTCCGTTGGTCACGGCCTGCGCGACGATCGCCGCTATGACCAGCCTTGTTCCGTTCACGGTTCCTCACCATCTAACGTGTTTGACGGTGAGGAGTGTGGCACGGCATGATCAACCGGCGCAACCGGCTAAGTGTTTAGTCGGTTAGCGGGGTGCTGAGGAAGTGGCGGATCTGCTCGGTGACGGCCCGGTGATCGGGGGAGAGCCAGATGAGATGACCGTCGGCAGTGGACTCCAGGAGCCGGGCGTGGGGGATGCCCGCGGTGAGCGCCTCGGCGTGCGCGAAGGGCACCGCGGCGTCGGTGCGGGTGGCGATGACCAGTGCCGGCTGGACGACCTCGGCGGTGAGGTCGGGGCACGCGATGAGGTCGTTGCAGAATCCGGCGCCCGAGCGCATGCGGGCGAACAGGCCGATGGCCGTCTCGCGCTCGGCGGGTGTCAGCGCCGCCAGGACGTCCCCGACGGGCTTGGCCGAGAGGCTGCCCATGAGCGAGCGGAGCCCCAGCGTGGGGGCCGTGCGTAGGAGGGCCCGCATCATCGCCCAGGTGGCCCGCTCGGCGGCCGGGTGGAAGACCACCCGCGCGCCCAGCCGGGTGAACCGGCCCGGCCAGGGTTGGAAGCTCACCGCGCTTTCCAGTAACAGGCGCTCCACCAGGCGCGGGTGGCGTGCGGCCATGGCGACGGCGGTGCGGCCACCGGCGGACACGCCCACCACGGCCGCGAGACGGCCGACGCCCACGTGGGCGCACAGCTCGGCGGTGACGTCGGCGAAACCGGCGGGTGTGGTGCCGGTGGTCAGTGGGGTGCGGCCGTATCCGGGCCGGGAGGGCACCAGGACGCTGTAGCCGGCGCCGGTGAAGTCGGCCTCGCCCAGGGCGAGCCCGGCGCGCATGTGCCCGCCGTAGAAGATCACCACGGTCTCGTCGCCATGGCGGTCGAATCGGTACTCGATCGGCCCTGCAGCCAGGTCGGTGACGGTGGTGGGCAGGTCGCTGGGGCGCATCGGTCCGGCCGTCCCTTCAGCCCCGGGGGTCGCGGGGATCCGGGCCCGACTCTACGCAGACACACGCCGCCGCAGGGGGCACGCCGGTTCTCAAAGACACGAGACGGCCGGTGCCCGCGTCATTGGGGGCACCGGCCGTGGCTTTCGCACCGTCAGCGGCAGGGCCGCGCGTGCGGGAACTTCACCGACACGTCCACATAGCGCGGACGGTAGTTGTCGACCTCGGTGTACAGGTCGCCGGTGTTGAAGCTGTTGACGTTGTAGGTGATCAGCAGCCGGTGCCCGTTGCCGAGCTCGGGGTGGGCCTTGGCGTTGTAGGTGAAGACGTTGCCGCCGGTCTCCGGGGTCGTGTACAGCACGGTCTTGCCGGTGTAGGGCCCTTCGATGCTGGACGCCCGGTAGGCCACGATCTTCGCGGAGAGCGGCTCGGTGGCGTCGCCGGTGACGAGGGTGAAGCGTCCCTGGTAGCGCGTCACGCTGAACTCGTTGGACACCCCCTCCAGGATCCGCCCGGACGTCGTCCCCCAGACCCCGGCGTTGAAGTACTCCCAGGCGGAGGTGGTGAGCTCGCCGCTGGGGACGCGGGCGAGGTGGGCGTACTTGTGCGCCTGGAGGTCCTCGACGCCGAAGACGTAGGTGTAGCCGTCGGAGGGGTCCTCGTAGAACGCCGAGCCCCAGTTGATGGTGGACTCGGGCAGCTCGGTGACGCCGGTCAGGCTCATGTCGCCGGTGTCGAAGGTGGCCACGGCGTTGCCGGCGAAGGCGAAGTCGAAGACGCCGGTGCCGGTCTTGACGAACTCCAGCAGCATCACCCGCAGGGAATCGCCCTCGACAGTGGCGTCGCCGAACCAGTACCAGCGCTGGGTCTCATCGGCGCCGGCGACCTTCACCAGCGACTCCGGCGCGGACGCCGTGCCGCCAGTGTAGGTGGTCAGCTCGCCGTCGTCGTCCACGACGATCGAGTTGTGCACGAAGGGCGAGTCCTGCGGCCTGCCGTGGTTGGCGTCGACTTCGCCGAGGAAGGTGTCGGAGTAGATCCAGGCGATCGACCCGTCGGGCAGCGGGACGCTGTAGGCGGAGTCGGCGCCGGTCCAGCGTCCGGCGGTGTCGCCGTAGGTGCCGAAGCGCTCGGTGAGCTCCTCGTTGACCGAGGACGAGACGCGCGGGTCGCAGTTGGGCGCGGCTTGCGCGGCGGCGGGGACGGCCAGGGCGATGAGGCCGGTGACCAGGGCGGTACCGGTGGAGAGGGTGCGGAGGGACATTGTGGTCTGCTCCTTTGTTAGCGCAGGACCAGGTCGGCGAAGCGCTCGCCGATCAGGCGCTGGACGTCGGGGCCGGGGTGGAGGTTGTCCGGCAGGGGCATGGCCGCGGCGTCGGCCGGGCCGTAGAGGGTGAGCCCGTCGAGGTAGCGCAGATGGGCGTCCCCGCGCCGGTCCACGATGGACGCGGTGGCCTCGCGGATCGACCGCAGCGAGAGCTTGCCCGCCTCCACGTCGTCGGCGGTGCCGACGGCGATCGACCATTCCTCGGTGCGTGACGGGTCCTGTGTGGTCGGCCCGGCCACGGACTCCACCGGCTCGCACCAGATGGGGGAGACGACCACGATGGGGGTGTCCGGGTGGCCGTCGCGGATGGTGTCGAGGAACCCGTCGAGGGCGGGGCGGAAGGCGCGCATGCGCATCACGTCGCCGCTGATGAGGTTGATGCCGGTCTTGAGGGTGATGAGGTCGGCGGGGGTGTCGCGGATGGTGCGGGCGGTGAACGGGTCGAGCATCGCGTTGCCGCTGAAGGAGAGGTTGGTCAGCGCGGTCCCGGTCCGCAGCGCGGCCACCACCGGCCAGGTGCCGGTGGTGGTCTCGGCGCGGTAGCCGTGGCTGATGGAGCTGCCGTGGTGCACCCAGCGCGGCCCGGACGGCTCCACAGCGGTCACGGGTGCGTCGGCGCGCAGCCCGAGCAGCTCCACCCGGTCGTAGTAGGGCAGCCACAGCTCCAGGTCGCGCTCGCCGCCGGTGCCGAGTCCGGTGAAGCGGACGGTGGCGTCGGGCCCGGCGACGACCTCGCCGCCGGGGTCGTCGAAGGTGAACAGGTAGCGCGACCCGGCCGGTACCGACGCCGAGGCCACCACGGCGCCACCGGAGGTCAGCTCGTAGACGCTCGGCGGCAGGGGAGTGGTGGCGTCGGAGGCCAGCCGCCGCGCCTGCACGTCCAGTTCGAGGACGCTCGCGGCGGTGCGGAAGGCGAGGCGGACTCCGGCGCTCTCGGCGCTGGTCTGGACCATGAAGGTGTCGGGGATCTGCCGCCTGGCCCGGGCGGGCAGCCGGTGGGGGAGCAGTCCGCGCGGGGTTTCCTCGATCTCCACCGCGCCCCGGATCATGGACGCCGACAGGGCGACGGGACGCATCAGGCGTCCACCACGCGGCCGTCGGCGTGGACGTCGACGATCCGCTCGCCGACGCGCAGCCCGCGCAGGACCGCGTCCGGGTCGAGCTCGGTCACGCAACCCTCGGCAGAGGTAAGGGGACCGTCCACGGTGGGGTCGACGCCGAAGAACGACTCGATGACCAGCGCGACGTAGGCGCCGGCCGAGGAGCACGACCAGTCGATGATGTACGGCAGCTGCGGGGGAGCCTTGCGCGCGCCACCGGCGACGGTGGGCATGGCCTCCTCGGTGAAGTGCGCCTGCCCGGGCGGACCCTGGTTGGCCGAGCGGGCCAGTCCCGGCAGCCACGAGGCGGCCGCGGCGGGCTCGCCGAGGGCGACCAGGGCTCGGACGGCGTCGGCGGGCCAGGCGGGGTAGGCGCCGTTCCACTGGTGGTCGGGGCGGACGCTGAAGCTGGCGTCGGGGTCCCATGGCGACAGTGAGCGCACCCAGGTCTCGGTGCGCAGCTCGCGGGTGAAGAAGTCCACCATCTCGGCTCGCGTGGCGGGGTCGAGGTCGCCGGGGATCGTGGTGCCGACGATGCTGAAGTCGTAGACGTGGCGGACGGGCACGCGGGTGCCGTCGGGCTGGCGGGCGGCGAAGTGGCCGGTGCCGGGCACGTAGAGGTCGAGGACGGCCGGGACCAGCGCGTCGGCCTCCTTGTCCAGCGCGGCGGTGTCCTCGCCGTGGGCGGACAGGATGCGGGCGGCGGTGCGCATGTTCCACACGTTGGCCGCGTTGAGGCTGGCGACCTCGTGGGTGTAGGAGCTGACGCACTCCAGCAGGTTGTCGATCTCGCCGTAGTCGGCCAGGGGTGAGGCGCCGCGCAGGCCCTGCCAGGCCAGGGCCCAGTCGCGCAGGTGCTCGCTGACCGCGCGTCCGCCGGGGGTTTCGTCCAGCAGGCTCGTGTCGCCGGTGAAGCGGAGGTAGTCGTGGACCAGGCGGGTCATGGCGTAGTCGTTGACGGAGTACCAGCGCCCGACGGGCCCGCCGGTCAGTGACGAGGTCCCGAAGTGGGTGTGGATGTCGGAGGCGATCCAGTGCTCCAGCTGGCGGCGCATGGGCGCCGGGTCGAGCAGGGCGTGGGTGATGGAGCTGAGGCTGTAGTCCCAGATGAACGTGGTGGTCGCCCAGTAGTTGGGCATGAGGGTGTCGTAGCTGCGGCCCAGGACGTTGCCTGTGTAGTCGCGGCGGAACCAGATGACGCCCAGGACGCCCCACCAGTACAGCCGCCGCAGCGCCGCCGAGGAGGTCTCCAGGACCGGCAGGTGCCCGGAGAACTCGGTGTTGCCCGGCTCGAAGGCGGCCGACAGCTGCCCGTTCCAGTAGTCCTCGGTGGCCGCGACGGTCGCGGCCACGTCGGTGGTGGCGCGTTCGAACACCGCGTGCGCCTCGGCCTCGGTGGCCGCCACGGCGTGGACGTACCCGAAGCGCGCGGTGGCGCCGGGTGCGATGTCGAGGGCGACGGTGACCTCGCCGCCGCGCTCGATGCCGCCGATGCCGACCTCGTGCTCGGCCGAGGCCGGTGCGATGCCGGAGAGGCGGACGACGGCCTCGGTGTCCACGCCCTGCACGCTCCAGGCGGTCCCGTCGCTGAAGGCCAGACGCGAGGACCCGGCCGAGGCGCGGTTGCGGGCCTCGGGCGAGACCGCGTCCAGCCACGCCTGACCGCTGCGGGTGACACCGGCGGCCAGGGTCAGCGAGACGGGCACGGTCCGGTGCGTCTCGCCGGTGTTGGTGACGCGGACGTCGATGGCCACGGCCGTCTCACCCGGGACGCAGACGGTGACGGTGGTCAGCTCCAGGCCCGGCAGCGAGACGCCGCGCAGGACCCGGTCCGGGCGCCACTCGTGAGTGATCGCAGCCCCGTAGGACTCCACGAGACGCCCGTCGACGAAGCACACCGCCGTCCGCGTCAGCCCTTGCGAGACCGGCGGGAACGTGACGGCGCTGATGGCGGTCAGGTCGTGCTCGACGCGGGTGGTGCCCAGGAAGTTGGTCAGCCCGCTGGGCGCGATCATGTCGTCGTAGTGATGCGCGACGGGGTCGGCGGCGAGGTCGTCGACGGTGGGGACGAGGCGCATGAGGGCTCCTAGTACTGCCCGAGGGCGAGGCCGCGGGCGAAGAACTTCTGCGTGAACAGGAACAGCACGACCGTCGGCAGCGAGACCAGCAGGCCGCCGGCGAGCACGACCGACATCTGCGCGCCGCCGTAGGTGCTCTGCATCCCGGCGAGGCTGGTCACGATGGGGCGGACGTCGCCGGACTGGCTGAGCACCAGGCCGAGCAGGAAGTCGTTCCAGATGAAGGTGGCCTGGAGGATGAAGATCGCCACCAGCGCGCTGGAGGCCATCGGCAGGTAGACGCGGGCGAAGATGCGCCAGGTGGAGGCGCCGTCGATGACGGCGGCCTCGAAGACGTTGTGGGCGATGCCGGTGAAGAAGTTGCGCATCACGAACGCCGAGAACGGGATGGAGACGGCGGCGTAGACGATGATCATGCCGAGTTTGGTGTCGAAGAGGCTCATGCGCGAGTAGGCGTCGAAGAGCGGCAGCAGGATCATCTGGATGGGGAAGACGGTCCCGCCGAAGATGACCACGAACCACAGGAAGCCGCGCTTGAGTTTCAGGGCGACGATGGCGAATCCGGCCGCCGCGCCGACGACGACGGCGATGGCCGGTGCGACGAGTGCGTAGATCAGGGTCGCCACGATGCTCTCGGAGAGCCCGGACAGGCGGACGGCCTCGCCGAAGTTGTCCAGCAGCGAGAAGTCGGTCGGTTTCCACGACTGGGTCGTGGTGAACGTCGCCGGCGCCTTGGCGGCGTTGATGACCAGCAGGTAGACCGGCAGCAGCCAGATCAGGCCGAGGACGGCCAGGACGGTGGTGCGAATGACTCGGGACATGGCTCAGCCCTCGTGCTTGCTGGACAGCTGCTGGCGCAGGTAGAGGATCGAGGCGATCAGCGTCACGACCGTCAGGAACACCGCGATCGCCGAGCCCAGGCCGTAGTCGCTGTTGACGAAGGTCTTCTTGTACATCGTCAAGGCGAGGGTCTCCGAGGACTGGCCGGGCCCGCCCTTGGTCATGCCCTGCACGATGTCGAAGGTCTTGAGGCTGGCCACGATCGACAGCCCGACCACCACCGCGGTCAGCGGCCGCAGCATCGGCCACAGGATGCTGCGGAAGAGCCGGAACCCGGTCGCGCCGTCCAGGCGCGCGGCCTCCAGGGGCTCCTTGGGGATCGACTGGAGCCCGATGGTGAACAGCAGCGCGTTGACCCCGACGCCCTGCCAGGCCGTCGCGCCGATCATCACGATCGTGTTCAGCGGCGAGTCGAGCAGCCAGCGGGGGGTGTCGGCGATCCCGAAGGCGGCCAGGGCCTGGTCGAGGGCGCCGTTGCTGCCCAGGATGAACGACCAGATGACGCCGACACCGATCCCCGACAGCGCATACGGGATCAGGAACGGCAGCCGCAGCCACGTCCCGCCCTTGAGGTTCCACGTCAGCAGCGCGACGCCGAGGCCGATGCCGACCGGGACGATGAGCGTCCCGGCGACCCACAGCAGCGTATTGAGCATGGAGCCCACGAACTGCGGGTCGGAGAACATCTCGGTGTAGTTGTCGATGCCGGTCCACTCCGGGTCGCGCAGCCCGTTGTAGTCGGTGAGGCTGAGGAACGTCGTCCACAGCAGTGGCAGGTAGAGGAGTACCGCCACCAGGAACACTCCCGGCGCGACGAACCCCCGGGCCGACCAGCGGTACCGGTCGGCCCCTCTACGGCTCCTGGCCCTCACGGGCTCGTCGGCTGAGGCCATGGGTCTACTTCTTCTCCGCCCAGTACTTGTCCGCCTCGGCCTGGATGGCCTCCAGGAACGGGAGGGGGTCACCGGGGTTGGCGATGAACGCGCCGAACTGCTCCAGCGCGACGGTCAGGATCGGCGTCGGCGTCGCCTCGTAGTAGCGGTCGAAGGTCTCGTGGCCGCCACCGGCGACGGTCGTGCCCAGCTTCTGCAGCATCGGATCGGCCACGGTCGCCTTGGGGTTGAAGGCCACGTCACCGCGCGCCTTGCTCCACGCGGTCTGCGCCTCCGGCGACATCCACCACTGCGAGTAGGTCAGGCCCAGGGTCTTCTGCGAGGAGTTGGCGGCCACGCACAGCGGCCCCGACTCCACCGCGACGGGGGTGTTGGTCAGCGCGGGGTTGACCGCGGGGATGACGAACATGTCGTAGTCCTCCCCGGACTTCATCCCGGCGCCGTCCAGGGAGCCGTTGAAGAAGGACCCGAAGTTGATCATCGCGTAGTCGCCCTGCTTGAGGCCGACGGCCGGGTCCACGGTGCTGCCCGGGTCGCTGAACCAGCCCGCGTCCTCCTGCGCGCGCCAGGTCTTCATGATCTCCACGATGCGCGGGTCGGTGTACTTGACCTCACCCGTCGCCAGTCCCTTGTAGAGGGCCGGGTCGGTGCCGGCGACCAGCTGCTGGAACCACGGGAACGTGAACAGCGTGCTCGTCTGGTAGTACGGGGTGACGCCCGCGCCCTTCAGCTTGGTCGCCGCCGCGTCCAGCTCGGCCCACGTGGTCGGCACCGCGATGTTCTGCTCGGCGAAGACCTTCTTGTTGTAGTACATGACCCAGTAGGCGATGTTCATCGGCACGCAGTACTGCTTGCCGTCATAGGTGTAGGTGTCGCGCAAACCGGGCGAGACCCAGCCCTCGTTGACCGCCTTCGTCCAGATGTCGGTGGTCTCGGCGACCAGGCCCTCCTTGACCACCTCGGCCAGCTGCGGACCGGTCTGCCACGTGAACAGCCCCGGGCTCTTGTCGGTGCGGAACGACTGCCGGATGAACGCGTCGTACTGGGCGGCGTCGGAGTACCCGGTGAACTTCAGCTCGATCTGCGCGCCGCTCTTGCTGTCGGCGTTCAGCTCGGTGAAGTCGGGCTCCCAGGCGGCCTTGTTGGTGTAGAAATCCAGCGTGCCCGTGGTGGCGCCGGTGTCGTCGCCACCACCCTTGCCACACGCGGCCAGCACCAGGGCGGCCGTCACCACGGCGGTGACGCCGAGGAGTGCCTTCGGCGATCTCATGTCGAACTCCTTTGTTCTGCGGGGGCGGGGAGGGTCAGTCGATCTGGCCGATGCGCGTACCGCGGATCGAGGCCTTGAGGGTGCCGAAGCGCGTCGCACGCGAGCGCTCGGTCCGCCGGACGATGTAGGGCCCGACGGCGGCGGGCACGATGAACGTCTCGGCGTAGTTGATCCGGTAGGGCGCGAACGCGCCGGTCGGGCTGACGACTTCGGCCTCATCGCCCTCCACCAGGTTCAGCACGTTCACCGTGCCCTGGGTGTCATGGGCGGCCTCATCGTCGAACCAGTGGCGGCGGACCTCGATGAACTCCAGCTCGTGCAGGCCCGTGCGCTCCTCGACCACACCGTCGGCCTCCCACAGCCGCTCGACCCGGTTGACGAGATTCGCCTCCGTCCAGGCCGTGTCGCGGTACCACTCCAGATTCGCCTCGCCGTGATCGAGGTGCACCGGGCGCGGGATGCCGTCCAGGCCCAGGCGGCCCCAGTCCCACAGCTTGAAGGTGAAGATGAACGGCGTCGCCGAGATCTCCAGGACCATCGAGTCGGCGCCCGAGCTGTGAATCGTCCCGGCCGGGATCAGGAAGTGGTCGTGCTTCTTGGCCGGGAACGTGTTCACGTACTTTTCGGCCTCGAAGGGCGCGCCACCGGTCTCGGCGACCCGCAGGTCGGCCATCATCGCCTCGCGGTCGACGCCGTCCTTGAACCCCAGGTACACGTGCGCGCCCTCACCGGCGTCGAGCATGTAATACGACTCGTCCTGGGTGTAGTGCATCCCGAAGGTCCGCTGGATGTAATCGGTCAGCGGATGCACCTGCAGCGAGAGGTTCCCGCCCTCCATGGTGTCCAGGAAGTCGAAACGGATCGGGAACTCCGCGCCGAAGCGGGCGAAGGTGCGCTCGCCGAGCAGCGCGCGCGGCTGGGTGAGCACCAGGTCCAGCGACGGGACCTCCACGACCGCGCCGTCGGCGTCGGCCAGCAGCAGCGAGTTCTCCTCCGGGACGCAGTCGAAGCACCAGGCGTAGTTCGGTTTGGACGGGTCGAGGTCCAGCTTGCGCTTCATCCACTGCCCGCCCCAGGAGCCGGGGTCGAAGAACGGCACGACCCGGAACGGGCGGTGCGCGGTGTCGGCGATCGCGGTCCGGAACGCCTCGCCGGTGATCATCCCGGGCGCGCGCCCGGCGTCCTCTGCGGCGCCCAGCGCGCTGGCGTCGTAGACGAAGTCGAGGCGGTCGAACATGGTCATCTTGTGGCGGTCGGCCATGCGCCATTCCACGAAGAACCCGCGCTTGTACTTGCGCAGCCGGTCCTCCTCGGGGTTCCGCGCGCGCCAGTTGGTGGCGCCGAGGCGCTGGCGCAGCTGGATCTCCCAGCGCGCCATGTCGGCCAGCACCAGCACGTACGGGGACTCGGTCAGGCGCGCGACCAGGTCGGCGCCCCAGCCGAGCAGGACGGTGGGACGGTCGGCGGCCGAGGCGGCGGTGGCCGCCAGGCGCCCGGCGTCGTAGAAGGCGTCGACGGTCGCGTGCGACATCACGCCGAAGACGCGGTCGTCGGTGAGGTTGGCCTCGATGAACGCGTCGATCTCGGCGATGGGGAGGGCCGCGGCCTCCTCGACGTCGACGATCCGCCACTCCGGCAGCGCCTCGGCGATCTCCTTGGCGATCAGCGGCAGGTCCGCGCCCGGGTAGGCGTCGACGACGACCAGCCGCGCGCCCTTGCCGGCGGCCGCCTCGGCGACCGCGGCCCACGCGGCGGCTCCGGTGAGCACGCGCGCGCCGTCCGGAAGCGGCACGGTGGGCCGCTTCTCGTAGCGTCCGATCGGGTCGGTGGGGGACGGACTCGGGGTTGGCACGCGCGCTCCTTCTAGGTGGGGGTGTTTCCGTGACCGGCGGCGAGGACGGACAGCCCGCGCAGCACCGACAGCTCCGGCCGCTCGGGCAGGACGAAGCGCGGCCGGTGCGAGCTGGTCCACAGGTGAGCCGCGACGTAGTCCTCGATGGGGGCGGCCACGGCCGTCCCGGCGCGCATGACGCCGCCGGAGAGGATCACGACCTCGGGGTCGTAGGCGTGGCAGAGCGAGACGGCGGTGGCGCCCCAGGCGCGGATCGCGCGCTCGAAGAGGGCGGTGGCGTGTGCGTCGCCGGACGCGGCGGCGGCGATCATCTCGCGCACGTCGCTCACGGCGTCCCCGCGTTTCGCGAGCTCGCGGCGCAGTGCCCAGGCTCCGGCGATCGATTCGGCGCAGCCGACGTTGCCGCAGTTGCACAGTGGCGCGTCCAGGTCGACGGTGAGGTGCCCGCCGAGGATCCCGGCGTGGTCGTGGGCGCCGCGCAGGACGGTGGCGTCCATGACGGCGGCGGTGCCGATGCCGGTGCCCAGCGTCATCAGGACGGCGTCGCGGGCTCCGGCGGCCGAGCCGGTGGAGATCTCGCCGACCAGGGCCGCGCGGGCGTCGTTTTCGACGACCGCCGGGAGGCCGAAGGCGGTGTCGGCCCAGGCGCGCAGGTCGAGATCGGCCAGGCGCGGGTGCTTGTCGTGGGCCTTGACGAGGCGTGCGGCCGCGCGGTCGACGACGCCGGGGACGGCGATGCCGACGGCGGTGGCGGGGGTTTGGGCGAGCAGCGCGCGTCCGGCGTCCTCGACGCGCTCCAGGTCGCCGTCGCCGGCCGGGACGGAGGCGGTGCGCACGGGGACGCCGTGGTCGAGGACCCCGAGTTTGACCACGGTTCCGCCGAAGTCGATGCCGAGCTCCATGCCGTCCACCTCCTCGTTCGTGCCGAACGCGTTAGTCGATCATGATACGCCGACTGTTGGTAACGTTACCAAGGCGGGTAACGTTACCAACGGACATGTGGGCTTGACAAGGCCTCGCGTTCACCGGGTTGTCACCCGAAATGCCACGTGAATCGGTCGTTGAGGGCGATGCCGGGCAGAGCCCGGCGCCCGGGAGCGGCGTGTTCGAGATAGTTCCGGATCGTGCGAGATCGGCTCCTGATCAGGCCGCATGGATCTTCACCGCACGGTTCGCCCGCCCGGACGCGGGCAGCGGAGAGCCCGGCCATGACCGGATGAGGTTTTTCAAGCCCGCTCGCCGGGACGCGGGAACTCCACCGTCACCGGCAGCTCGACCGTCCGCGCGGGCATGTCCCCGTCCCCGGTCAGCCGCGTGAACAGCAGCGTCGCCGCCTCGCGGCCGAGCCGGCGTCCGTCGTGGTCGATGACGGTGACCGGCACCGGCATCAGCTCGGAGAGCTCGAAGTCGTCGAAGCTCACGATCGACGGGCGCGGGCCCGGGAGCCCGTCGTGGATGCGGCGCCCGATCTCGCGCAGCGCGCCGATGGTGTTGCGGTTGTTGGCGCTGAAGATGGCCGTGGGCGCGTCGGGGCGATCGAGCATCGCCCGCGCCGCGCGGCGGGCGGCGTCCACGTCCTGCTGGTCACGGGCCACGATCGCCGGATCGATCGCCACACCACGCTCGCTCATCGCCTGCTCGAAACCCCGGTAGCGGCGCTCGCCGGTGAAGACCGAACTGCGGTTTCCGAGGAACCCGATGCGGGTGTGACCGGCGTCCAGCAGCGAGATCGTCCCCCGGTACGCGCCGCCGACGTCGTCGAGCAGGACCGTGTCGGCCTCCAGGCCCGGCACCCGCCGCGAGGCCAGGACGAGCGGCATGTCCCCCAGCCGCTCCGGGCGCAGATGCGCCGAGTCGCCGCTGGTCGGGACCAGGATCAGCCCGTCGACCTGCCGCCCGATGAAGTCGCTGACCAGCTGCCGCTCGCGCCCGGCGTCCTCACCGGTGTTGCCCAGGATGATGCGGCGGCCGTGCTCGGCGGCGACCTCCTCGACGCCGAGGGCGAAGCTGCCGTAGTAGGGGTTGGCCAGGTTGGTGATCGCGATGCCGATCAGCCCACTGGGCTGCCCCGGGCGCAGACTGCGCGCGTTCTCATTGCGCTGGTAGCCCAGCTCCCGGACGGCGGCCATGACCCGCTCCTGCAGGTCCGGGCGCACGTTCAGCCCGCCATTGAGCGTCCGCGAGGCCGTCATCGGGCTCACCCCGGCCAGCCGCGCGACCTCCTTGATCGTGGGCTGATGGGAACGACCCCGCTCTGGCTGCGATGCCGACATACCCGCCCCCTACGCGTCGTGCGCCGATCCTACGCGGACACACGGTAGTCGAGGGATGTCCGAGAGCCCCGACCGGTTGGGGCGGGTGTGTCCGAAGGGGAGCGGCGCCCGGCTCTCCTCGGTGGTCCTCATCGTTTCGGCGCCGATGTGACTCAAGACGTGAAGGCCAGGGGCGGCCCGGCACACCCGGGCCGCCCGTGAGGATTAGTGAGTTCCCTTGCGCACCCGGTACTCCACGACCACCGGCAGATGATCGGAGGCCGCCGCGGCCTCGGTCACCACCCGCGCGCCGACCGCCCGCACATCCGGCGTGGCGAGCACGAAATCGATGCGCGCATGCGGATTCAGCGCGTCATAGGTGTACCCCGGACCATCCCCGACCGCCGCCCACGCATCGGCGTACACACCGGTGAGCGTGACGATCTCCGGCTGCTCCGGCGTGGCGTTCAAATCGCCGACCAGCACCGTCCGGCGCTGGCCGAGCAGCGCCACGATCGCATCGGCTTGCGCCTGCCGCTCGGCGGCACTCGTGTGCTGGAGATGCGTCCCGGCGAAGGTCACCCGGGCACCGTGCGCCTGCACCGTCGCCCGCAGCAGCCCACGCTGCTCACCGGCCGGAAACTTCGGCAGCAGAGTGTTGCTCCAGTCCAGGATCGGCCACCGCGACAGGATCGCCGTCCCGTACTGCCGCCGCGGCAGCCCCTCGGCGGGCGGCGCGAGGTCCAGGTTGGCGCCATAGACGACGCGCATCCCCAGCCGCTTCGCCAGCAACGCCGGCTGGTCGGCCCAGCCACTGCGCTCACCCCAGTGCCGGTCGACCTCCTGAAGACCGACGATGTCGACGTCCCAGGACTCGATGAACGACGCGACGCGCTCCAGGTCGACGACATTGTCGCCCCCGGCGCCGTGATGGATGTTGAAACTGGCGACGCGGATCGTCGCGTACGGCGACGCCTGCGCCGGTCCGGCCAGCGCGAGCGCGCCCGCGGCGAGGCCGAGCCCGCCGCCGACGAGTGCGCGGCGGCTGATGGTGTTGCTCATGTGCGGCTCCAGGGGTGGGGGTGCCCGGGAGGTTCGATGCGTGCCGATCACCGACATCCGGGCACGGGGGCGAGTTGATGTCGGTCGCCGAGGCTAGCGGAGATCACGCGCCCTTGATCCCTTACGCGGCAAGAAATCCGCTCATCGGCGGGGTTGCCCGGTGGTATACGGAGAAGCGGCGGCTACACATGGCGCCAGGCACCGTCCTCGATCGTGGCGTCGGCGAGCGTCCCGTCGGCGATCCGGCGCGGCACCTCGCCGGACTCGCGCACCACGCGCTTGAGCCCGTCGGGATGCGTCGGCCAGTTCTCACGGGTGATGGCGCGTCCGGCGTAGATCGGCTCGTAGCCGATGGCGTACCAGCGCCCCAGCTCGGGCGCATGCGTGGCGAGGGCGTTGATGGCGCGGCGGTGGTACCACTTGGACACCGCCACCAAGGGCAGTCCGGCGTCGATCGCTTCGAGGATGAACGGGCGCGCGTTGATGACGTTCTGCTCGGTGTTCGCGCTCGTACTCTCGACGCGGATGCCGTCGGCGGGCACGCCGCGTGCGGCGAGTTCGCCGCGCAGCCACGGGCCTTCGACGCGTCCGTCGTGGCGGTTGATCCCGCCGGTGACGATGATGAGCGGCGCGAGCCCGGCCGCGTACCGCTCGGCGGCGATCTCGATCGGCGCGATCTGGTTGGTGCCGAAGATGAACACCGCCACCGGCGAGCCCGCCGGAGGCGGGGCGGTGATGTCCACGAACGCGGTCATCCGGTCGATGCGCTCGGGCGTCAGGTCCCCGGTCACGCGGTCCTCCGTTATCGGGTGGTTCGAGGTCGCCCGGCCGCGCCACCGGTCCCTGAGCGCGGCCGGGCGGGTCACTACACGGCCGGGGATCCGGTGAGATCCCAGAGCAGGTCGCCCTGGCCGTCCCCGTCACGGTTGTAGCGGACGGTGGCGTCGGTAGTCCACACGGTGGCCGAGTCGGCCGTGACCCAGTCCCCGTAGTAGGTCTTCTCGCCGGAGCTTTCGGCGTTGATCGGGCCCCTGGCGAAGACGGCGTGCCGTGACTTCACGACGTCGTCGCGTTCGGTGCGGAGATTGAACTCGAACTTCTCGAAGATCCCGTCGAGGCCGATCGATGAGGTGGGTTCCCACTTCACGACGGCGTGGGAGCGCACCTTTCCGCCGCTGCGCGTGATGCACAGGGTGATGGTGATCTTCCGGTCGACCAGGTTGTCGAAGGTGATGACCTTGGTGTTGCTCTTGCGGGGCGGCTCCGCCTGTGCCGCCAGTGGTGCGGCGGCCACGCCGATGCCGGCCATGATGCCGATGGCGAGCGCGCCGGTGGCGAGGCGCCGTGCGATCGTGCGCATTCTGATCTCCTTCTCGTCTGGTGCGCGGACGCGGTGACGGTATGGAGATGTGCCCTCGATCGGTCCTGAAACCGTCCTTGGGTACTGCGCTGCAGGAGTTGAGACGCGAACCTAACCTGGGGTGATCTCGCGCCTGCCGTGCCAGCGATCCGGGCGCGCGACGAGGTCCTCGTAGGCCTCGCGCAGCTCACCGGCCCCCGGGACGCCGCGCGCCTCGGTCGCCTCGACGACCTCCCGTGCCCGCCAGTGGTTGGACGGGACGACGCGGCCGGACCCGATCGCGCGGGTCGCGGCGTCGGCGGCCTCGTCCAGACCGTCGGTGGCGATCAGGGCGAGCGCGAGGTCGAGGTGGGCGGCGGCAGTACGCCGGGACCAGACGGCCGGGTCTTCACCGTCCCCGAGGTGGGTGATGACCTGCCGTGCGACCGCTTCGGCGGCTGGGGCCCCGGCCCAGGCGAGCGTGGTCGCGGTGTAGGCGATGGCCTTGGTGGGGTCGTAGCGGAAGTGGTGGCCGGGCTGGTCGGGAGTCCCGGCCGCCGCGGACAGCGCCTGCACGCGCTCGACGATCGCTCGTGTGGCGGCGGTGTCGCCGAGCCGGGCGAGCGCACGCCCCTCCTGCGCGGTGGCCTGGATGCGTGCCGACGAGCCGTGCGGGGCGATGGCCTGCGCGCCGCGTGCCATGTCGGCGGCCGCGGAGTAGTGGCCATGGGTGACGAGCCGCCATGCCTCGGTCTCCCGGCACCAGGCGATGAGCTCGGGATGCCCGGCCTCGCGCGCGAGCGTCGCGGTGGCGTGCAGGCGTGCCGCGACGGCCCGGTCCTCGGCGAGGTCGACGTGGAGGGTGGCGGCCATGAGGGACAGCCACCCGGAGATGACGAGCAGCCGCCGATGCTGGGCGAGGGTCATGCGCTGGCCGAGAAGCCCGGCGGCGTAGGCGGCGTACCCGCGCACCTCCTGTAGGAGCTCGCGCGGGGGAGTGGAGGCGTAGACGGTCGCGGCCCGGTCGAAGCTCGCCTCCAGGGCGTCCAGGACCGCGTCGCCGACGGAGGAGACCGTGGCCGCGCGGATGAGCTCCAGTGCGGCGATCTCATCAGAGGGCGCCGGTGGCGGTGCGGTGACGGGGTTCTCGCGGTCGAAGGCGGCGAGCAGGAGACCGTCGGCGCCCAGGACGGTGTCGAGCTGTTCGGCGACGAGCCGGGAGCCGCGCTCGCGGCCGTGCTCGATGTGGGAGATGTGCGAGTAGGTGGTGTGGACCCGGGGGTCGGCCTCCAGCTCCCGCAGCGACATCCGCCGGGCGGCGCGCAGGGCCCGGAGCATCTGGCCGTAGGTCTCCACGGGCCCTCCTGACCTGTGCGGTGTTGGGTCTTCGACCCCCAACACGGCACAACAGCGCGATACATCCAGTGTCCCTCAAGCTACAGAGGACGGCCGGTTCCGCCGGTCGTCGGCCCGGGTCGCCGTGAGCGCTGAAGGGAGCGGCGGCCCGGGATCCGCTCCGGGCACAGCCACCAGGCCACCGGTTTTTGCTCACCGGCCCGGAGCGGCCCCCATTGAAGGAGACGCGCGTGGCGCACACGGTGGTGGCGCTCTACGAACGCGACGGGCAGGACCGGCTCGTCCGGATCGACCAGTGGTGCGCACAGTGCCGGCGGCCATGGCCCTGCGGCGGTGAGTCCACGCCACGGCCGGTCTCACCGCCCGATCGTGGGCGCTCTCGGCGATGCTGATCGCCGCTCCCGAGCGCATCCCGGTCAAGCCCGGGTAGCGGCTCAGCTGAGCACTATCACCCGTTCTCCGTGGCCTTCCGCCTTCTGCGGGCCGTAATAATGCCGTCCTCGGCGCGGTACATCGGCGGAACGAGGAACTTGGGCCGATTGAACAGCGGGATGATCCAGTACGCGAGGGTCATCGCCAGCATGAAGACACCCAGACACGCGACCAGGAAGGGCGATGCAGTCTCGGAGGGTCTTCCTTCGGGCGTCAGGACGCTCGTCACGACCGCGACTCCCAGACTCGCGGTGCCGAAGCCGATCAACGCCATCGGAGCGGCTCGTCGAAAGGCCTCCTTCGACGCCGTGGACTGGCCCCAGATCCAGACGGTGGGGGGCGGTTGCCGCAGGGGCATTCGTCCGCGCCATACGTAGGCGATCCCAAAGGGTGTCGAGACGACTATGGCCCAGCAGATCAGGCAGATAGTGAGAAGCAACCTTCAACCTCATCGAACGGTCGCCGTCCCGGCACGCTGGTGCGGAAGGACACGACGGGCGTGGCGGCCTCTGAGCTTTCAAGCGAACAGCGGTGACGGTCTCGGCTCCGCCGGGCCTGAGTCCGGAGCCCACATCCGTGGAAGAAGTGGGTAGCCGGGGAGATCATCGATGGCGCCACTCGTGCTTCGGGTCCCGCGCTGTCGGTGCCGACCTCGCCTTACGGCGGGCGGCGATGATCCCGTCCTCGTCCCGGTACATCGGTGGGACGAGCATCTTCGGGCGATTGAAGAGCGGGATGGTCCAGAAGCCGATTACAGCCGCCGCGAAGAACACCGGAAGAAAGATCGCGCAGATCACGGCGAGGAATGGCTTTCCTGCGCCACCCATGAGGGGCCAGATGCCAGAACCGAGCGCGGCGATACACACCGAACCAAAGCCGACACCGAGGGCGGGCACCGAGCGTCGGTAGGCGGCCGTGGCGGCACTGCCGTCGCCCCAGAACCAGATGAACCCCGGCGGAGCGAAGAGCTTCTGCCTACCAGCCCATACGCGGCGAACCTGAAAAGTCGTAAGGGGCAGCATTACCGCGCATATCAGCACTATGACTATCATCTCGCCTCATTCTCCCGCACTCGTGAGCCACTGCTCCGCAGTCGAGGCGTCTCAACGCGATCACCGTACGAGAACGGGCCAGCGCGCAGTCGATGGGGCATGTAGGACATGTGTGGGCACTCCGGGCGAGATCAAGTGACGAGCAGGAGTGATCGTGCATCGGCGGAGGGCTGACGACAAGGGCGCTTAACTAATTGCAATCAAGGCGTTATGCAGGGTAGGGAGGAATGTTCGAGGTGAGGCCGGCGGGGATCCTCGATGGTTCCCCGCCGGTTTCGGGCTCTTAGATCTCGTCCGTGAGGGCCCGAAGGCCGAGCCTCCCGGCAAGCCAGGCGACACGCTCGTCACCGGCGCTGAGTCCGGAGCGGGCGACGTTCCGCCAATCCTCACGTTCCAGTAGCGAGAGGTACCCGGCGAGGAGGCCTTCCCGTTCGTCCTGTGGCCAGGGGATGCGTCCCTGCGCGGGTTGACGCAGGTACGTGGCCAGCTGCGCGGCCGTGACGAAACGATCCACGGACGGCTCCAGCTGGCCGGTGTGTGCGCAGTGGGCCTCCAGCACGGCGGCCGCCGGTGGGTAGGCGTCGAGTGTGACCCCCATACCGGCACTGTCGGCCATGGTGGTCAGCAGCAGGCCGGTGTGGTCGACCAGCTCACTGTCGGGACTCGCCGCGGTGATCGCTTCATGCAAGTGAGCTGCGGTGGCGACGTGTCCGGCGAAGTAGCGGTTGAGGTAGTCGCCATCGCAGGCGCGCCGCAACATCCATGACCGCGCGGTGCTGGGGCCGTGCTTGCACAATGACTCCACGACGTACACCCGGCCCCAGCCGGTGACCCGCTCGGCCAGCCACAGCAACGCCTCCGAGCCGCCACACCACAGACGCCGTTCCAGCGCGCGGACGGCCAATGGAGCGAAGTGGTGCGACAACAGGCCGATCGTCTTGATCAGCGCATGATCATCGTCATCCCACAGGGTGGCCAGCATTGCCAGTCCGACGGTGACCGCGCAGCGATCGGTGGCGTGCCGAACGAGCCAGCGACCGGTCGCCCGGACGCGTTCGGCGTCGGCGCGTCCTGCCGCGGCGGCTATGTGGTCATTGGGCTGGATCGGAACGTAGAGGTCATGGAAAGCCTCGGCGAGCTCGCTGGGAGCGGCGGATGGCTCGGTGAAGTACGCGTCCAGGACCGCGGCGATGTCAGCGCCTTCATGGCGCCGATCCGTCGGCGGTTTGGGAAGAGGCTTCCGGCCTCGATGCCGTCCTTCATCGGGAAACGGTGTGCCGTCGGCGACGAGGGGCGCGTCGGGGTTGGCGTGATGCAACCGAAGTGCGTGCTCGAAGAGTGAGGGCCGGGATCCGAGTGGCCCGGGCTCGGGTGCCGTGCTCACCGGCGGACGGAGGACTCGTTTCTTTCGATCATGCCCGGATCATGCCAGGCGCTTCAGCCGGTGGGCAACGTCGCCTTCTCCCGGCCGCGTGGCCGAGGTCGCCGACTTCTTCGCGGCCCCCGGGATCCAGGCGATGACATCGCCTGGGCGCATCCCGGGAGCCGTATCAGCGCGGTTCCTAGAAGATCAGCTCGCCCGCCGGGAAGCCGTACCCGATCTGCGTGCGTGCGGCGTAACCGGCCGCGCCGTTGCCGGCGTAGAACCACAGGCCGCCGGTGGTGTCGCGGCCGATCAGGTCGGGCTTGCCGTCGCCGTCGACGTCGCCCGCGGCGACCAGCGCGTCGTAGATCTGCCAGCCGGTACCGATGCGGACCCGGGGAGCGTGCCCGCCGGTGCCGTTTCCGGCGTAGAACCATAGGGTTCCGGACGTGTCGCGGCCGATCAGGTCGGCTTTCCCGTCACCGTTGAAGTCGCCCGGGGCGATCAGCAGGTCGTAGATCTGCCAGCCCGGCCCGACCGAGGCCCTGGGGGCGTATCCGCCGGTGCCGTTTCCGGCGTAGAACCACAGGGCTCCGGACGTGTCGCGGCCGAGCAGGTCGGGCTTGCCGTCACCGTTGAAGTCGCCCGGAGCCAGCAGCACGTCATAGACCTGCCAGCCGGTCCCGATCTGCCGCCGGGTGCTTCCGGTGAAAGTCCCGGCGGCGTCGGCCGGATACAGCCACAGGCGCCCGTCGGTGTCCACGGCGATGATGTCCTCGGAGCCGTTGCCGTCGAAATCGCCGTGGCGGAGGGCCGTTGTCATGCCGTTCCAGCCGGTCCCCGACTTGCAGGCGGGTGCGACGGTGCCGCCGGGCCGTCCTGAGTAGCGGTAAAGGGCGCCGGTGGCGTCGCGGCGGATGACGCCGGCGGTGGTGGTGCCGGGGTTGCCGCAGTCGCTCCAGGTGGCGGCGGCGCGCAGCAGCCGGTGGTCGGAGAGCCTGGTGTCGAGGGGCAGGGAATCGCCGATGACGTTGTGGACGTGGCGGTCGCTGAGGAAGAGGTAGTCGATTTTGGACTCGCCGCTGCCGCCGGTGAAGGTGAACTCGCCGCTGCGGCAGCCGGTGACCTGCGCGGGATCGCAGCCACGCTGCGGGAAGTACTCGGTATCCGACTCGTCGGCCTCCCGGTAGGTCCCGGTGCCGCCGGGGAGACCGCCGCGGTAGAAGGAGTTCATCGGCGGTTCGTGCGGGTAGGCGTTGAAGTCGCCGCCGAGCACGACCGGGATTCCCGCGTCCTGCCACACCTTGGTCTCGGCGGCGAGGAGTTCGGCCTCGGCGACGCGCAGGGGCTCATCGTTCCAGTAGAGGTGGACCGAGCAGGCCCAGTTCACCCGGTTCTGGAGGTAGCTCTTGACGCACGGCGCGTCGATCTCCTCCGATTCGGCGCCCTTGGCGAGCCGGAGGATCTTCGTCTCGGTGATGGTGCTCTTGACGAGGATGGCGATGCCGTAGTCGCCGTTGCCGCAGATTCCGGGCCTGGCCGCGACGGTGGTCTCGAAGACGCCGTTGAAGCCCTTGCCGCGCAGGCGGTTCAGGATCGTGTCGAACTGGGCGCGGCAGACCTCCTGGAGGTGGATCTGGTCGGCGTTCCAGCCGCCGCCGCCGGCCTGGGAGACGATGTAGTCGACGCGGCGGGTGAGGTCGTACTTGGCCGGGTCCGAGCAGACGTTGCCGCACATGTTGTAGCTGACGAACCGTAGCGGGGGCGCCGTGGACGGCGTGACGACATCGGCGGCGGCCGGGGCCGACGTGGTGAGCATGGTCAGCCCGACCAGGGCCGATAGGAGTAAGACCGACAATCTCGAACGCATCACGACCGTCCTTCGCACAGAGTCCAATGTCGACTGATGCGGTGGATCATACGGCCCGGGAGGCCCGGATGGAGATTTTCTTCACCCGGGCTCGCCGACACGGTGGCGAGCGCCGTGCCGGTGCGGAGGCCGTGATCTCACCGCCTGCGCAGCGAGGCCATCACCGCCGTGGCGTCGTCGTGTTTCTTGCCCAGCCAGCGATCCGGCTCGGGATCCTTCTCCTCCTCCGCGCGCACCGTCTCCACCAGGGCGCGCACGCCCTCGGCGGCGGCCAGCTCGAACAGGTCCCGCCAGGTGCGGTCGTAGCGCTCCACGAGGCGGGTGACGCCGTCGCTGAACAGCGCGATGTCGCCGAGCCGCTCGGTCGGAACCGAACCGGTCAGGGACTCCTTGGCCGCCGCCGGATCGGAGGCGGCCACCCAGTACCCGCCGGGCTTGTTGCGGTGGGCGATTACCGCGTGCGGGTCGCGGCGCCGGAATTCACCGTCCACTATGGGCATCACCGGGAGCTTCTCCAAGCGGTCGTCGCTGACGGCGTGGGCAGTCCCGTCCGACAGCCGCCAGGCCACCGCCGCGTCGCCGAGGACCAGCCAGTCGAGCCGGTCCTCCTCCAGGCGGACGGCGGCGACCGTCGCGGCGGGGGTGAAGGGATTGTCCAGGTCGCAGGTGATGTTGTGCCCGGCCGTCGTGCGCTCGATCGCGCGGGCGAGGAGTACCTCCATCGGTGTGCCCGGATCGGCCGCCTCGATCGCCGCGCCCAGCAGCGTCCCCAGCCTCGGCACGTACCAGCCCACGCCGTGCTCGCAGCCGATGTCGTCGACCGGATGGCGGCTCACCCCGTCCAGGACGATGGCCCACCGGCCGGCGACTAGCAAGTAGTCGTCATTGCTGTGCCCCGGCGCGGCTTCGGTCACGGTCACGGCGTCCAACACGGGGCGCTCCTGCCTGTCGAGGGGAAGGTTCTGGTGAGTATGCCCGGTGAGGACATGCCGGGCCGACCCTCGAAAGACCGCTCGTCGCCGGCGGTGGCCGCCCGGAGTGGTGGCTCCGGGCGGCCGCGCGGTCAGCGGGTGATCGTGACCTCGGCGCCGGCGCGGGCCGACTCGTAGATCGCCGAGAGCATGCGCGCCATTTCCAGGCCCTGCTCGGCGGTGGCGTCGGCGGGGATCTCGCCGCGGCAGATGCGCAGGAAGTGATCGATCTGGTTGGCGAACCCGGCCTGGAAGTCGAAGCCGAGGGAGTCGATCTGCGGCTGGACGTGGAGCAGGGTGTCGTGGCGTTCGGTGACCATCAGCAGCTCGGGCTCGATCTCCGCGCCGCCCTTCTCACCGTGGATGCGGACGCTGATCTCGTTGCGGCCGTGCAGCGAGTACGACGTGTCCACGTTGAGGACGGCGCCGTTCTCGAAGCGGATCTGCGCGGTGGCGTAGTCCTCCACGGTGTTGGGGCGGGCCGCGGAGGCCGCGCGGTAGCGGGTGAGGTGCCGGATGTTGTCGCGGGCGCCGAGGGGCGCGAAGGTCGCGCCGGACACGGCCACGGCCTTGGGCATGCCCATCAGGTACCAGCACAGGTCGATGATGTGGACGCCCAGGTCGATCAGCGGGCCGCCGCCGGAGAGGTCGACGTCGCCGAACCAGCCGCCGGGGTTCCCGGCCGAGCGCAGGAGGGTGGCGCGCGCGGCGTAGATGTCGCCGAACTCGCCCTCGTCCAGGAAGCGCTTGGTGACCTGGGCGTTGGGCGCGAAGCGGCGCACGTAACCGATCTGCAGGGCCTTGCCGGTCTCCTCGACGGCGGCGACGAGGCGCTCGGCCTCGCCGACGGTGACCGTCATGGGCTTCTCGACCAGCACGTCCTTGCCCGCGCGCAGGGCGGCCTCGGCGATGGGGGCGTGCAGGGTGTTGGGGACGCAGATGCTCACCGCGTCGACCTCGGCGTCGGCGAGGATCTCGGCGACGTCACCGGTGGCGCGCGGGACGCCGAACTGCTCGGCACGCGCCTTGGCGCGCTCCACGTCGATGTCGCAGACGGCGACGAGCTCGGCGTTCTCGTTCTTCTGATAGGCGCCCAGGTGCTCGACGGCGATGGCGCCGAGCCCGATCACCGCGATACGCGTCGTCATGTCAGGCCACGCCTTCCGTCAGTCGGAGAATGTTCGCCAGGGAGGCCGAGATGGCCGGGAGCGGGGCCTCCATGCCCTCGAACTCCAGGCTCACCGGCACGTCGGGCTTGGTGGCGGCCAGCGCCAGCAGGCCGGGCAGGTCCAGGTCGCCGTGACCGGAGACCGTGCCGAGCAGGTAGTCCCCGGCGAGGGTCTTGAGCCAGCCGTCACCTGCCGAGCGGCGCACATGGAAGTCCTTGACGCCAATGGAGGCGGCCACGTCGATCAGGTCGGCGGCGGTCTTGCCGGGCACCTCGCCCACGCACAGGCCGTTGCCGAGGTCGAGGGTCACGCGGAAGTTCTCCCGGTCCACGCTGTGCACCAGGCGGGCCACGCGCTCGCCGCCGTTCATGAAGAAACCGTGGTTCTCCACCGTCGACACGATGCCCAGACCGGCGGCGTGCTCGGCGACCGCGCGGCACCCCTCGACGACCTTCTCGAAGGTCGCCTCGAACTCGCCCGGGTCCGACTCACGCCACGCCCAGGGGGCCACGTCGTGACGGAAGATGCGCGCGCCGAAGCCGTGGGCGATGTCCAGCTGGCGGCGCAGACGGTCGATCTCGCCGGTGTCGGCGGTCCGCAGGTCACCGCTGACCAGGTAGTTCAGGATCGGCACGCCGATGGCCTCGGCGTGCTTGGCCGCGTCGCGCACGACCCCGTCGTTCTCCAGGTAGTACTCCCCGTCCAGCGCGGCGACCTCGATGTGCCCGGCCGGTGAGGCCGCGACCCAGTCCAGGATCCCGGTCAGGTCCATCTCGCCGCTCTCCATGAGCTGGCGGAAGCAGTACGTGCTCACTCCGAGCTTCACTTAAGGGGTCCTCTCAGCAGGGTGGGTGATGTGGTGCCACGGACTGGGGTAGTCGTGGACGCCGTAGATGCCGGTGCCGTGCCGGTCGAACGCGTTACCGACCGCCCCGAGCACCACCGCCTCGCGTCCCAGCGCCGAGGCGGCGAAGGGGGGACGCTCGGGGAAGATCAGTTCGTTCTCGACCGCGGCCGCCAGGGGCCGCAGGAGAGCGTGGCTGTCGTGTGCGGCGCCGCCGCGCACGACCAGGACCTCGGGGTCGATGACCAGCAGGACGGTGGCGATGCGCCCGGCGATCTGGGCGCAGAAGTCGGCCAGTTCCGCCTGCGCGTCGGCGTCGCCCGCGGCCGCCGCGCTGACCACCTCGGCGCTGGTGGGACGCGTCGACCACACCAGCTGCCCGCGCTGTGCGTTGCGGGTCCAGCGCATGCCGCGCTGCGCGCCGAGCTCACCGGCGAGCCGGTGGCGGCCCTGCCGGATGACGCCGTTGAGGACGATCGACACCGAGATCCGGTGCCCGATCTGGAGGTAGACGACGTCGGAGTACCCCCGGCCCGCGCCACCTCGCTGCTCGGCGAGCGCGGCGAGCTTGATGTCGTTGTCCACCACGACGGGGCAGCCGAGATCGCCCGCAAGGGACTCGGCGATCGGGAGGTCCACCAGGTCGGGCAGCGCGAGGCTGGCGCGCAGGCGTCCGTCGGCCTCGACGACGCCGGGCAGGCCGATGCCGAGCGCGCGCAGGCGTCCCAAGTCCAGGGATCCGGCCGCCTCATCGAGGGCACGGCGGATGAGCGCGAGATCGGCGTGCGGTGCGGGGGCCAGTTCGGCGTAGCCGACGCGGTGGCCGGACAGGTCGCAGATGATGGCGCGTGCGCCGCGCGGGCCGAGGTCGACTGCGGCGACGAGTCCGGCCTCGCGGGCGAAGCGGAAGGCGCGGGCGGGCCTGCCGGGTCCGGCGGTGGTGGGGCTGGCGGCCTCGATGAGCCCGGCGTCGATGAGGTCGTCGAGGACGGCGTGGACGGTGGGCCGCGACAGGCCGGTGCCCTCGCTGATGACGCCGACGGTGCGCGGCTCGCCGGCCTCGGCCAGCAGCCGCAGGCAGGCGACCTGGTTGGCCGTTCGCTCGGCCTGGGCGGCTGCGCGCGCTGTGTTCATCGACCTCGAATCCTTTATGGAACCGGCTTTAATAAAGACGGTAGCGGAAGGTTTCGGGGAAGGCAATGATCGTTTCGGCGGGCACGGCGAACGCCCGGGCATCCAATGTGGAGCCCGGGCGTGGTGGTGCGCGGGTCAGACGACGGTGACGCGCCAGTCGGAGAACAGCCTGTTCCCCTTGCTGTCGTGGTACTCCACGCGCCAGTTGATGCGGTGGCCCTCGGCGAATTCCTTGTTGCAGTAGGCCCATCCGCCATCGACGCCGATGGTGTTGTAGCAGATCCCGCCGCGCTCGCTGTCCATGTCACGCCACGAGAGGTTCACGCGGTGACCGTCCTTGACCTTGTCCTTGATCCACAGGAGTTCGCCGGTCGGCTGGACGCACGCGTTGTAGTAGGTCGTGTAGGTGCAGCTGGACGGCGTGGTGCTCGCCTGCACGGCGTAGTTCTCCTCCCAGGTCGCCGCCGCCTGGGCGGGTCCGGCGCCGGCGAGGACCGTCCCGAAGGCCATCGCCGCCATCGCCGCGATGGCCAAGAGCCGCTTGCGGATCATCCGTCTCCCTTTGGTCCCGGCACCACATGGGTGCCGTGCGCGAGTGATGCGGGGAGTCTGCCGCGATGGCGGCGGGAGAACCTTGAGCCGACCTTGAGCGGGCGATGGTCAGGTGACGGCCCCGGGAGGCTCCGGGGCGGCGTCGATCGGGGCCTCGCTGGGCGGCGGCGCGTCATCGCCCTGGTCGAGCCGGAACGGCGGGTACGCGTCGGTCAGCAACGCCACATAGGCCAGGGTCCGGTACCCCCACCGGGCGATGCCCAGGAGCAGGTCGTAGAGGCCCTGGGCGCGGCGTCCGGTGAACAGCAGTCCCAGCGCGAGGATGAGCACCGCGAGGGCGATGAAGCCGAAGGACTCGGCGGTCCGCTCGCCACCGCTCGCCTCGCGCATCGTCCAGGTCGGTCCCGACGCCAGCGCGCTGATCAGCACCAGGTGCGGGATGGCCAGCAGCCAGTGGACCAGGGGACGCCAGCGCGCGAGCCGCTCGGGGTACTCGATGGTCAGCCGCGCCGGATACGACGGATCGTCGGAGAGGGTGAACGGCGGGTACCGGTCGGTGCCCAGAGCGGAGTATCCGTAGTACTGGACACGCCAGTTCCAGCGCAGGATCCCGACGTTGAGGTCGAAGATCCCCCGGGGGTAGCGGCCGGTGAACACGACGGCGACGTAGGCCACGATCGTCAGAACCACGAACGCCGCCCACAGGAACAGCAGCACGATGTAGTGGGGAATCAGCAGGAGCCATTTGACCAGCCACAGCCAGCGGCTGAGCGGTTCTCCGGTACGGCCGGAGAGAACCAGGGCCTGTTCGTTCATGATGGGCCTCCTTACGGAGCGCGCATTCGAGGGGTGCGGATCCATGAGATCCGCCGGTTTCGCGGGTGGGTCAGCCCTTGTGCTGGCCGGTCCTGGTGCGTGCCGTGGTGATCAGCGTGCCGATCAGGTGCGGGACCGTGGTGGCCGCCCACAGCAGCCCGAGGGAGGCCATGAAGACCGCGAGTACGCCCGCGGCACCGGTCACCACCGTGACCACGAAAGCGATGAGCGCGATCGAGCCGAGCACCGTCGCGATCCACTTGCCGGGCGCCACCTTGACCGATTCGTCGACGCCGGCCGAGTATCCGGCCACGGCGAGGATCAGAGCCGCGACGGCCATGCCGGGCACCGGGTCCGTCAGCTGCGGGCCGGTGCCGTTGAGGTGGCCGACATAGAGGTTGAGCGCCACGGCGGCGCACAGGGCGGTGACGGCGTCGCGTGCGGAAAGGCGACCGAGGGACTTGGTCACGGCTTTCACCTTCTCTCCACGCTCACCATCCCACCCGGGCGGCAAGATCGTGCCCGAACGCCTCGCGTTGGCAGGCCCGGCTTTTCAGGGGCCGGGCACCGTCCGGTACCGGCGCCGGTGTAGGAAACGGGCATGACACACGACCGCTACGTCGTCGGCGTCGACTTCGGCACCCTGTCGGCACGGGCGCTGGTCGTGCGGGTCGCCGATGGCGCCGAGGTGGGCACGGCCGTGAGCGACTACGCCCACGGCGTCATCGACCGCGTCCTGCCCGCCACCGGACGCGCGCTGCCACCCGACTGGGCCCTCCAGGACCCGCGCGACTACCTCGACGCCCTGCGCACGTGTGTCCCCGCCGCGATCACCGACGCCGGTATCGACCCGGCCGCCGTCATCGGCATCGCCACCGACTTCACCGCCTCCACCGTGCTGCCCACCCTCGCCGACGGGACGCCACTGTCGCTGCTGCCCGACTACGCCGACCGCCCGCACGCCTACGCCAAACTGTGGAAACACCACGCCGCCCACCACCAGGCCGACCGCATCAACGCCCTCGCCGAGCAACGCCGCGAGCCGTGGCTCGCCCGCTACGGCGGCACGATCTCACCCGCCTGGCAGCTCGCCAAGGGACTCCAGCTACTGGAGGAGGACCCAGAGCTCTACGCGCGCGCCGAGCGCTGGATCGAGGCCGGTGACTGGATCGTCTGGCAGCTCACCGGCAGCGAGAGCCGCGGGGTGTCGGCCGCCGGATACAAGGGCACGCACCAGGACGGCGCCCGGCCCAGCACCGACTTCCTCGCCGCCCTGCACCCCGGCTTCGCCGACGTCGCCGCCAAACTCGCCCACCCGCTCACGCCGCAGGGCACCCGCGCGGGCGGCCTATCGTCCCGCGCCGCCGCCTGGACCGGCCTGCCCGCGGGCATCGCGGTGGCCGTCGGCAGCATCGACGCCCACGCCACCATGCCCGCCGCCCAAGCCCTCACCCCGGGCCGCATGGCCGTCATCATGGGCACCTCCTCCTGCCACCTGATGAACGCCGAGCGGCCCGCCGACGTGCGCGGCATGTGCGGCGTCGTCGACGGCGGCATCGTCCCCGGCGCCTGGGGATACGAGGCCGGGCAGAGCGCCGTCGGCGACATCTTCGCCTGGTTCACCGACACCGCCATGCCCGCCTCCTACACCCAGGACGCCGCCCGCCTCGGCCGCACATCACACGAACACCTCAGCGCGCTCGCCGCCGGGCAGCGCGTCGGCGAGCACGGCCTGCTCGCCCTCGACTGGCACAACGGGAACCGCTCGGTGCTCGCCGACCACGAGCTGTCCGGGATCATCGTCGGGCTGACCCTGGCGACGCGGCCCGAGGACGTCTACCGCGCGCTCCTGGAGGCCACCGCCTTCGGCACCCGCACGATCATCGAGGCCTTCGAGGACGCCGGTGTGGCGGTGCGGGACCTGGTCATCGCCGGTGGCCTGGCGCGCAATCCGCTGCTCATGGGCATCTACGCCGACGTGACCGGGCGGCCCCTGTCGCTGATCGCCTCCGAGCAGGGATCGGCGCTGGGGGCGGCGATCCACGCCGCCGTGGCGGCCGGCGCCTACCCGGACCTGCACGCGGCCTCGGCGGCGATGGGCGGCGTCCACGCGAACGCCTACCTGCCCGACCCGGCCCGCGCGGCCGCCTATGACGCGCTGTACGCGGAGTACCGGCGGCTGCACGACCACTTCGGGCGCGGCGGCAGCGACGTCCTGCACCGGCTGCGGTGGATCAGGAACGCGGCGGTCAGCGGGGCGTGAACCGCTCCAGATGGTCCACGACCACGAAGCTGCTGCGCGGGGAGGCCTTCGCGACCGACGCGCGCAGCGTCTCCAGCCCGCCCCAGTCGACGGCCGGTGCGGTCAGCGGCTCGTCGAAGTCGTCCCAGTGGGTGGGGATGACGTAGCGGGGCTCGCCGAGGGCGGCGAACATGCGCGGGACGTAGTCGTGGGTGCTGCCGCCGCCGGGCTGGACGAGCAGGACGTCGGGCCGCAGGCCCTCGATCTCGCGGGAGATGAAGTTGGAGGAGCCGAAGTTCATGATCTTCACGTCGCCGATGGTGATCAGGTAGGCGAGCGTGTCGCCCTCGACCAGGTCGGCGATGACACGGGGCTTCTTCGGGACGCTCGCCGGGCGGGTGCCGGGGAAGACGAGCTTGCCGCCTTGGGTGGAGTGCGTGGAGCGGAAGACCTGGATGGTGTACCCGTCGAACTGGAAGTACTCGCCACCGCGCACCAGCGACATCTGATCGCCGGGGGCGCCCAGGGCGCGCAGCAGGTTCAGGTGCGTCTCGCTGCCCATGACCGTCGCCCCGGTGCGGCGGGCGATGTGGGGCACGTCGGGCAGATGGTCGTAGTGGCCGTGGGTGACCAGGATGTGCTTGGCGGTGGAGATGTAGGGGTCGATGCGCGCCGGATCGGAGACGATGCGGACGTCGGGGGGAGCGCCCTCGGGGGTGTAGGTGCCGGTGTGGAAGCGGGTGAGCCACGGGTCGATGAGGATGACCGTGCCGCCGCCGGTGATCTCCCAGGAGTTGTTGCCCAGCCAGCGCAGGGTCACCTCCGTGCCCAGGGGAGTGGCGGGGGACGCCGCCGCGCTCGCGGCCGGGACGGTGGCGGCCACCGTCGCGGTGGCCGCGCCTGCCAGCAGCCTGCGCCTGCTCAGATGCGTGTCTGTCATGCCCGGTACCGAAGCACGGTGACCCCGGACGCGTCCAAGATCGACTTTCGGATCGCGCGATAACCGGATTGATATCGTCGCCGGGTGGATCTCCTGCGGCACCTGCGGTACTTCCTCGCCGTGTGTGAGGAACGCCATTTCGGGCGTGCCGCCGAGCGCCTCGGCATGGCCCAGCCGCCGCTCAGCCAGCGCGTGAAGCGCCTGGAGGACGAACTCGGCGTCCGCCTCTTCGACCGCGACCCGCGCGGCGTCCGCCTCACCGCCGCCGGACGGGCCCTGCGCGAGGAGGCCACCGCCCTGCTCGCCCGCGCCGAGCGGGCCGTCGACCGCACCCGCCGTGCCCACGCCGGTGAGATCGGGGTCCTGCGCGCCGGTGTCCCCGCCGATCTGCCCGGCCGCGTGCTGGCCGCGATCGTGGACGCCTTCGCCGTCCGCCGCCCCGAACTCGGCCTCGATCTGCAGGAGCTGGGCACGGGCGAGCAGCTGCGCCTGCTGGCCGAGCGTGAGCTGGACGCCGGACTGCTGCGGCTGCCCGCCGACCTCGCCGGGCACGACGTCCTCGCCGAGCCCGTCCAGCCGCTGGGGGTCGTGCTGCCGCGCGAGTCGCCGCTGGCCGCCCGCGCCGAGCTCGCGCTCTCGGATCTGGACGGCCTGGACCTGGTCGCCCGCCCCCGTGCCTCGGCGCCCGGCTTCCACGACGAGGTCCTGGCCGTCTGCCGTGAGCACGGCTTCGTCCCCGGGCGCGTGCATCACGCGCAGAACCCGGAGTTCATGCTCGGCCTGGTCCTGTCGGGACGTGGCGTCTGCTTCGACACCGGCGAGGTGGCCCGCAAGGAGGCCCGCGCGGTGTGGCGCCCGATCACCGGTGGTGTTCTGGTGGCCCGCTCGGCGGTGGTGGCACCCGCGGGTCACGCTCACCCCGCCTCGGTGGACTTCGCCGCGGCGGTGACCGAGGCGCTCTCCGGCCCGCCCGCACCCACCAGGGAGCAGGCGCCGGTGCGCCCGTGGGACGCCGTCTACGGCGAGTGACGCAGCGCGTCGACGGCCGCTCGCGCCGCGCGCCCGATCGCGGCGTCGGCGTCCAGGCGCCGCCCGTGCGGGACGGGCAGCCGCGCGAAGACCGCCACGGCGTAGCGGCCCCCATCCGGCAGGGCCACGACACCGATCTCATTGCGCAGCCCCGGCAGCGTCCCCGATTTCGCCGCCACCTCGGCGTCATCGCCGAAACCCGAGGCGATCCGGTGCCAGTCGGCCTGCCCGGCCATCAGCCGCCGCACGTACCCGCAGGCCGCCGGTGACCCGGCGCGATCGGCCCAGATCGCGGCCAGCAGCCGCGTGCAGTCGGCGGGCGTGGAGGAGTTGGTGCGCGCCGGATCGTAGGCGGCGGTCTCCAGCAGCAGCCCGGCGTCCCCGAGATCGCCGAGCTCGGCGGACATCGCCGCCACCACCGCCCTCGGCGGGCCGACGATGCGCGTGTGCTCCAGGGCGAGCTCGGCGGCCAGCGACCGCAGATTCGCCGTCCCCACCCGCTCGGTGAGCAGGTCGGCGGCGGTGTTGTCGGAGACCGACATCATCAGCCGCGCCAGGTCCCGCAGGCTCAGCTCCACGTCGTCGTCGAAGCCGGAGACGCCGGTCCCGCCGAGCCGATCGCCCGCCCGGACCCGCACCCGGTCGGCCGGGTCCAGCTGCCCGGCATCGGCCTGCCGCGCGAACTCCAGCGCGATGAGCACCTTGACGACCGAGGCGAGGATGACCGGCTCGTCGGCGCCCACCCCGGTCCCGGCCCCCGAACCCAGGTCCACCGCGTGCAGCACGGCCCGAGCGCCGATCCGGTCGAAGGGTGCGGTGAGGGCGGGCATGAGGGCGAGAATAGCCGCGGCGGCCCGTGGCGATCATGACTGTCGGGGGTGGTGGGTAGGGTGCGCGAATGCCCACCACCCACGATCAGCCGCGGGTTCCCGCGCACCTGACCGGTATCGAGGACGCCGTGCCCGGCCTCGCCGAGCACCGGGCCGTCACGACCCTGCTCAACCCGCGACGCGGCAACCCGAACGAGGGGCAGAGCTCGATCGGCGGCCCACTGCGCTGGCCGGGAGACGAGCCCTGGCCGGTGTGCGAGGACTCCCACGAGGACTGGCTCGGCGTCTGGGACGAGGCCGACACCCACCCGCTGACCCACTTCGGCGACGTGTGGACCGTCCGGCTCGCCTTCGCCAACTGGAACGACGTCTCCGAGGCGATCCTCGACAAGCTGCGCCGCTACGTCACGGTCGCCGAGGTCCGCGAGGCCGGGCCAGTCCCGCTGATCCCGGTCGCGCAGCTGCGCCGCCAGGACGTCCCCGACCTGCCCTGGCCGGACGACGCCGACCTGTTCCAGCTGCTGTGGTGCCCCATGGAGCACGGTAGCGGCGGGCCCGCGCCCGTCGTGCGGTGGCGCAAAGCGGCCGAGATCTCCGGGTGGGGGAGGGCTGACAATCCCTTCGCGGTGGCCGACCGCCGGTACGTGCCCTGGCCGTGCGTCCTGGAGCCCGTGCGGACGGTGGAGTACCTGCCCGACGCTCCGGGCATCGCCGCCGCGCTGGGATCCTGGAGCCCGCTCGCCCCGGCCTGGAAGGCCGGCGGCCTGCGCTGGTGGCGCACCAGCGAGCCGGAGTGCTGCGACGCACCGATGCTGCTGACCCTCACGATCGGCCCCGGGACGCCCGAGGCGTGGTTCGGTGCCGTCCCGGAGGAGCCCGACCCGGCCGGGGTCGAGCTCGGGCCGGGCAACAACTTCGCGCTCTGGCGCTGCGCGGGCGACCCGGCGCACGTCCGCCTGGAACGCGCGCTGCGGCACGCGCTGCCGACCATCGACGCGTCGGTGACGGTGCCCGAGCGCCTCGCGCGAGCCGAGGAGGAGATCCCCGGCCTCGCCGCGCATCGCGGCGTGGCCACCATGCTGCGGCCCCGCCCGGGCGAGCCCGGCGTCCGGGAGAACTCGATCGGCGGCCCGCTACTGTGGCCCGCCCACGAGCCCTGGCCGACCTGCTCGGAGGACCACGAGGCCTGGCTGGAGTTCGAGGCGAACTCGCCGTACCCGGACGGCCTGCCGCTCGATGAGATGCGCGGCCCGATCCCGCTGCTGCCAATCGCCCAGCTCTTCCGCGGTGACGTCCCGGGCTTCACCGGGCCCGACGAGGCCGATGTCATGCAGGTCCTGTGGTGCCCGATCAGCCACCACATGGCGCTGTGGTGCCCGAAGGTGAGCGTGCGCTGGCGACGGGCTGCGGAGATCACCCAGGTGCTGGAGCACCCGCCCACCCCACCAGGCATGGCCGGCCCGTACCTGCCCCGCCCCAGCCTGCTGTCTCCGGAACGCGTTGTCGAATACGACGCGTGGGGTGTGCCCGAGGGCATTCGGCAGGAGGAGATCGACTGGTACGAGGACGGCGAGAAACTCGGCGGCTTCGCCGGCTGGTCCCTCAGCGATCCTCACCCGGTGCACTGCGCCTGCGGCTCCGACGTGCAGCTGCTCATGTGCATCCATGGCTATGACATCGATGTGACCATCGGGCGCGGCTACTCCCTCTGGATCTGGTCCTGCACCACGTCCTGGGACCATCCGGTCCAGACGAGCATGCAATGACGCCGATCAGCCACCCCGCTTGAGCAGCCCCCGCTCCAGCGCCACCACGACCGCCGCCGTCCGGTCGCTGACGTCGAGCTTGGCGAAGACCCGCAGCAGGTGGGTCTTCACCGTCGCCTCGCCGATCAGCAACCGGCGTCCGATGTCCACATTCGACAGTCCATCGGCGACGCCGCTGAGGACGTCGTGCTCGCGCGGGGTCAGCGCCACCTGGACGGGCTGGCGCATCCGCGTCATCAGCCGCGCGGCCACCCGGGGCGCCAGCACCGTCTCGCCCCGGGCGGCGGCGCGGATGGCGTCGACGAGTTGCGCGCGGCCGGTGTCCTTGAGGATGTAGCCGATCGCGCCCGCTTCGACGGCCCGCTCGATCTCGGCGTCGGTCTCGTAGGTGGTGAAGATCAGGACGCGGGTCGCGGCCGGACCGGCGATGACCTCGGCGGTGGCCGAGGCGCCGTCCAGGACGGGCATCCGCAGGTCGAAGAGGGCCACGTCGGGCCGCAGGGCCGCCACGAGGGTGACGCCCTCGCGTCCGTCGGCGGCCTCACCGACGACCTCGATGCCGGGCTCGGCGGCCAGCAGGGCGATGACGCCGGAGCGCATGACGGCGTGGTCGTCGACGACGACCACGCGGATGGGTGCGGTCATGTCACTCCTCGGCGGGGACGGTGGCCAGGACGCGGGTGCCCTCGCCGGGGGAGGTGGTCAGGGTCAGTTCGCCACCGAGCTCGGCCAGGCGGGCGCGCATGCCCCGCAGGCCGAAACCGGTGGTGGGGCCGGGGACGAAGCCGCGGCCGTCGTCGGTGATCTCCAGCTCGATGGCGCCGGGACGGGCGGCCACCAGCACGCTGACGGTGGTCGCCTCGGCGTGCTTGCGGACGTTGGCCAGCGACTCCTGGGCGCAGCGCAGGAGCGCGACGCGGGTGTGCCGGTCGAGGTCCACATCGGGCAGCTCGGCCTCGACGGTCAGGCCGGTGTCCTCGGCGAAGCGGTCCAGGACGCGGCGGAGGGTGTCGGCGAAGGACCCGCCCTGAAGGCCCGTGTCGTGCCCGGCGGAGACCAGGGCGCGTGCCTCGGCGAGGTTTTCCCGGGCGGTGCGCTCGATGGACGTCAGCTGCCGCGACCCACCCTCGCCATCGGCGCGCGCCGCCTCGGCCAGCACCACGATCGAGGCCAGGCCCTGGGCGATGGTGTCGTGGATCTCGCGGGCGAGCCGCTCGCGCTCCTCGGCCGCTCCCCGGCTGCGGTGGGCCTCGGCGAGGCGGCCCTCGGCGACGGCGAGCTCGGCGGCCAGGCGCCGGGCGCGGGCCTCGCCGTCCTCGACGACGCGGCCCACGAACAGCCCGAGCAGCACGGCGGCGATGTAGCCGCCGACGGTGAACAGGATCGGGCCCATGGGGAAGTCCTCGGAGGCCACGACGGCACCGGCGGCGGTCGCGGCGGTGGCCAGCCCGGCCAGCGCGATGGGGACGCGCCGGCCGGGCCCGAAGATCCAGAACTGGGGGAGCGACACGATCAGCAGCGCCGCTCCACCGCCGGGGAGCGCCGCCATCGCGCCCAGGATGAGCGCGAGGACGGCGAGGTACCCGGTGGGCCGCAGGACGGGGTTGGCGGGCAGGACCCGCACCGCCCAGTAACCCAGGCAGAGCACGACGAGGAGCGCGGCGGCGAGGTACTTCGCCGCGCCCGGCTCGTCCCGCAGCCCGATGACCGAGGGGGCGATGCCGAAGCACAGCCAGGCGACGGTGTACCAGCGGTGCAGCGTCGTCGTCCAGGACCTCGGTTCGGGCCGCGGGTCGGTGATCATGGTCTTCAGCCTACGTTCGCCGTGACGCGGTCCCGGACGCTCGCGCGGCGTGAGGGCCACCAGTTGGCCTCGCCGAGCAGCAGCATCAGGGCCGGGAGCACGATCAGGCGGATGACGAAGGCGTCCAGCAGGACGGCCACGGCCAGGCTGAAGCCGATCTGCTTGATCTCGATGAGGTGCAGGGCGGCGAAGCTGGCGAAGACGGTGACCATGACCACCGCCGCGCTGGTGACCACGCCCGCCGAGCTGCGCAGCCCGTCCAGCACCGCCTGCCGCGTCGGGACGCCCGCCAGCCTCGCCTCGCGGATGCGGCTGATGACGAAGACCTGGTAGTCCATCGACAGCCCGAACAGGATCACGAACAGGAACAGCGGGACCCGCGAGCCGATGGACCCGGTGGAGTCGAAGGCGAGCAGCCCCTCGGCCCAGGTGCCCTGGAAGACCAGGACCAGCACGCCCAGGGAGGCACCGGCCGACAGCAGGTTGAGGACGATGCCCACCAGCCCGAGGACCACCGAGCGGAACGCCCACACGGTCATCGCGAAGGTGACCAGCAGCAGCGCGGCGATGATCATCGGCAGCTTCTGCTTCTGGTGCTCGGGGTAGTCGGTGTAGCGGGCCACGTCACCGGTGACGGCACTGTCCACACCGGACAGCTTCCCGACGGTGGCCGGGACGTAGTCGTCGCGCAGTGACTCCAGTGAGGACATGGCCTCCTCGGTGCTGCCGTAGAAGGGCACCGACAGCTCCAGCAGCGTGATCCGCCCGTCGGGGGAGGTCCGCAGTTTCGTGGTGTCGCCGAAGTGTGGGTCGGCGCCGGTGAGGATCGTGAGCTCGTGCAGCGCGTCGGCGACCTCGCCCGCCCTCGCGGCCTCGGCGCGGACGACGACCTGGTGGGTGGCCTTCAGGTCGGGGTAGGCGGCATTGAGGCGGTCGAAGGCGACCATCGCCGGGATCTCCCGCGAGTGGGTCTCGCGGCCCATGTCGGTCAGGTTCAGCGACAGCAGGGGAGCGGCCAGGGCGAGCAGCCCGAGGACGGAGACGGCCAGCATCAGCGCCGGGCGCTTCTCCACCGGCCGCAGGACGGCGGCGGTGAAGCGGCCCGAGCGGCGATGCGACGGACGCGCGGCCTTGCGCGCCCGGCGCCGCTCGGCGCGCTCACCGAGCTTGACCAGCACGGCCGGGAGAACGGTGAGGGAGCTCAGGACCGCGGCCAGCGTGACCACGATGGCGCCGGTGGCGATGGAGGAGAAGATGACGTCGTCGGCCAGGTACAACGTCGCGCTGGAGATGATCACGGCCATCCCCGACATCACCACCGCGCGACCCGAGGTCGCCGAGGCCATGTCCACCAGCTGCCGGGTGCTCAAGGCGCCACCGGACTTCGCCCGCTCCTCCCGCTCGCGCTTGAGGTAGAACAGCGTGTAGTCGACGCCCACGGCCAGGCCGATCAGCAGGATGACGTTGGTGCCGACACCGGCGTCGGGGAACACGTGCGAGGCCAGCGCCGAGAGCCCGATGGCGGCGGCGATCGAGGTGAGCGCCAGCAGCAGCGGGACCAGCGCCATCGCGATCGACGCGAACACGATCAGCAGCGTCACCAGCGTGACCGGCAGCGCGATCAGCTCGGTGCGCTGCAGGTCCTGACCCCGCAGCGCCTCCACGCCACGGCTGATGGAGGGCCCACCGGTCTCCTCCACCCGCAGGTCCGGATAGGCGGCCTGCACCGCCGCGGTCTGCGCCAGCAGCGGATCCAGATGCTTCTTGCCCTCCAGCTCCGGACCGGCCATCGTGATGTCGACGCGCACGGCCGTCCCGTCGCCGGAGCGGACCGGCTCGCCGACGGAGTCGACCTCGGGCAGCGCGTCCATCCGCGCCGCCGCGTCACGGGCGGCCGCCTCGGCCCGGGCGAGGTCCAGCGGGCCGTCCAGGGCGGTGATGAGCACCCGCTCCACCGGCGCCTGCTCCAAACCGCCCTCGGCGGCCATCGCCTCGGCCCGCCCGGCCTCGCCGATGCGGTAGTCGGCCGAGGTGGCCGGATTACCCCCCACCACGATGGACGCGCCCAGGCACAGCACGACGAACACGAACCAGCCGGCGATGGCCTTCCAGGGGTGCCCGGCGCTCCACCGGGCCATGCGATCGGTGATGTTTCCCATGGCGTTAATGCTGGTCGCGCAGGGGGTGTCGCCGACAGCCTCGACAAGTGGAGCCGCCCGTCCATCGACCGGTGGACGGGCGGCTCGGCGATCAGACGGAGGTCACTCCTGGCGGCGCCTGCGCCTGGCCGCGGCCATGAGGACCACGCCGGTGAGCGCTGCGACGGCACCCGCCGCGAGAAGCCCGAGCAGGACCCTCCCGTCGCCGCCGGTCTCGGGCAGCCCGTGCGGGGTGGTGGGCGTCGGACCCGGCGGCGGCGGACTGGTCGTCGACGTGCTCGGGCTCGGCGTCGGAGGCGTCGGCACCGGGGCGGGCGGATCCAGGCGGCACCGGCCGATGGCGTCGCCGTCGGCGGTGTCATCGCGATCGGGTGCCGGCAGCGGCTTGTCCGGCGGAGCGTCGGTGGGGATATTGGTCGCCGAGCGGAAGGCGTTGACGAAGTCGCCGTTGCCACCGGCCTTCGCCGTCACCGAGTAGCGCCACGTCGTGGACTCGCCCACCTTCAGCTCGGCGCGGACGTTCAGTCGCGGGGAGGCCCAGGTGGCGGTGCCGGGACCGCCGGCGGCGTCATTGTTGTAGTCGGCGTCGTCGACGAGCTGGGACATGTCGTCATAGGCGAGCGCGGGGTAGTCCCCGACCAGGTCGTAGGCACCGTCGTTCCTGGCCACGATGATGTAGTTGAGCACGGTCCCGGGCGGACCCCCGTTGGGTGGAGGCCCGGACTTGGTCAGCCGCAGCGAGGAGACGGGCACCCTGGTCCGGCACTCGGCGGCCTGCCCCGTGACGCAGTTGGTGCCCGGCGCGGTCACCGCGTTGTTGAGGACGGCATTGGTCCACCGCGTCCCCACCCGCACCTCATAGGTGACCGTCACGTTGCCACCCGGGGCGATCTCACCGCTCCAGGTGAGCCTGGGGGCGGTGTAGACCGGCGCGGCACCCTGGCTGGAGCTCGCCTTCTGGAACGACGCGTCGTCGATGACATCGGTGAGGTCGTCGGTGACGTCCACCGTGCCCGCGGTGTCGCCCCGGTTGGCGATGAGGACGCGGTAGACCACGGTCGTCGTGGCCATGGCCACCTTGCGGCTGACGTTCTTCACGAGGGCGATGTCGGGCCCGGTCCGCAGCACCGGCACCACCGTCCGGCAGACCCCGGCGCTGGAGTAGCCGGGCGCGCTCACCCGCAGCGCGCTGGCCGCCCGCCGGTCGCCCGCGCCCGTGGTCGTCAGCGAGTACGTGAGCGTCGCGGTCGCGCCCGCCGCCAGCGGGAACGTCCACGTGAGCGTGCCGGGCGGGCCGAGTCCCGCGGGCGCCCCTGGTCCGGCGGCGTCGCCGTTGTACGTGGCGTCGTCGAGGGCCTCACCGAGGTCCTCGGCGACACTGACCGATGGCAGGGCGTCGGTCCCGGTGTTGCGGACGGTGATCGTGTAGGCGATCGTCCCGCCGTCCTTGACGGTCCGGACACCCGTGGACTTCTCCACCAGCAGTGGGGAGCGCTTCTCCGCGCTGGCGGGCGCGACCAGGAGCGCCACCGCCACGATCGCGGCGCCTCCGGCCAGCGCCGAGCGTCTGAGCAGCATTCGCATCTGGCCCCCCGGTGTCCACAATGTCCAGGCGAGCATAGGTACCGATCGGTGGATAAATACGCGAATCGGCTGAAGCCCTAACCGGCGACATCGTCGATCATGAGCGCGCTAGCATCGCCGACATGGCGACCAGGGTTGTGCAGATCAACATGAAGGCCCACGACGACTCCGCCCTGGGCGCCTTCTGGGCCCAGGTCCTCGGCTGGGAGCTCTCCCACGAGGCCCCCGGCGTGACCAACCTCGAACCCGCGGGCATCACCTACCCCGACCCCACCGCCGTCTGCATCGACCTCGTCGTCTCCACCGAGCCCAAGACGGTCAAGAACCGCGTCCACATCGACCTCGCCGCCACCTCACCCGCCCACCAGGCCGAGATCGTCGCCCGCCTCCAGGGCCTCGGCGCCACCCTCACCGACATCGGCCAGGGCGACGTCCCCTGGACCGTCATGGCCGACCCCGAGGGCAACGAGTTCTGCGTCCTGGACTCCCTCTACGACCAGACCGGCCCCATCGCCTCCGTCATCGCCGACTGCGCCGACCCCCGCGCCATGGCCGACTTCTGGGGCCAGGCCACCGACTGGACCGTCCACAAGGTCACCGACGACACCGCCGTCCTGCGCTCGTCGAAAGACGTCGGCCCCTACCTCCAGTTCATCCGCGTCTCCGAACCCAAGACCGTCTGGAACCGCGTCCACATCGACGTCGCCCCCTACATAGGCGACGACCTCGACACCGAGATCGCCCGCCTCGAAGGCCTCGGCGCCACCCGCATCGACCTCGGCGACGCCATCCACTGGACGGTCATGGCCGACCCCGAAGGCAACGAGTTCTGCCTCCTGTCGCCGCGCTAGGACCCATCCGGCGGGACGCGGCCGAACGGCTTCACGACCCCCGGATCGGACTCCCCGGGCACCCATTCGGCGCCCGGGGAACCCCGTTGACAGGTGACGCGCGTGCCGGTCTACCTGCAGCGGATGTAGTAACAGCTCGGCGGGGGGCAGTCGCCGGTGCCGTCGTAGTAGACGCAGCACTTGATCAAGCCGCCGCTGCACGCACTGCAGATCCGCGGGCTCGCGACGCACGGCACCGCCAGCGCGGTGGCGGCCGGTACGAGCCTGTTGAGGAGCCGGTCGGTGACACGGGCCATGAGACGCATGGGCCGTCCTTTCCTTGGTGGGGTGGGCCACGGGCAGCGGACGCTAACACGTACACCTACGCCGACGCTGTCCCTCGCCCGGTGACCTGCGGGGTTGCACCGCCCGGGCATGATCAAGTCCATGACCGTGCGACTGGTGACCGGACCGCTGACCCTGCGCCCATGGACGGCGTCCGACGCCCCCGCGGTACTCGCCGCCTACACTGACCCGTCCGTGGCGGCCTGGTCGACCGAACCGGTCACCGACCCCGCCCACGCCGAGGCCTGGATCCACGCCCGCGTCAACGGCTGGGCGGACGGATCACGCGCGTCCTTCGCCGTCACCGACACCGAGTCAGGCCAGATCCTCGGCCAGGTCGGCCTGCGCCTGGCCGACGGCGAGGCCGAAGTCGGCTACTGGACCCTGCCCGCTGCACGCGGCCGCGGTGTCGCCTCGACCGCCCTCGACGCGCTCGCCGGCTGGGCCCTCGACGCCCTCGACCTCACCCGCATCACACTCATCCACAGCGTGGACAACCCGGCCTCCTGCCGCGTCGCCGAACGCGGCGGCTTCCCCCTCGCCCTCCAGCTCGAACCCACCGAACGCTGGCCCGCCCCCGGCCACCTGCACGTGCGCAAGGCATAGGCCGTCGTCAATGGATCATGGCGGTGGCGACGTCCATCGCCGGGGCACACTGCCGTTCTGTGTCCGCCGCACCTCGTGCCCGGCTGGCGTAGCGCTGGGGCGAATCCTCTAGGAGGGCGGCCTCAGCGGAACTGATCTACTCGTCCGGATCCGGCCTGGAGGTCAGGGGCACGCGGACCGTCGATGGAGTCGACTTCCGGGTCGACGGAGGCAAGAATCCGCAGAGGCTGAAGGTCGGCTTCGCGCATGGCGCACGCCTTGCGATGGCATCCGTATGTATCGACGAGGCTCACCTGCTGAGACTCCGGAGGGCGCGGTTCGTCACCGTCGTAGTTTGCGATGGCTCGATCGCCTCCCTCGTAGTGAGAAGGCGTGGCGGAGAGATCGCCTGTGACCTCCTCACATGGCAGGGCCTGGGCGTCGCGGTACTCGACGGCCCGAAGCCGTGGCGCTGGGAACTCCGCGGACTCTCCAACGCGAATGAGGCAATCGCAGCGAGAAGCCTGCGCTCGCCTGTGAACTCTCGCAGTCTCCGGCGTGGAAGCGCCCCTTATGAGCTCGACCCGCGTAAGGAACAGAATCCGTAGCGAACGGGCCCCGACGTGGCTCCGGGCGACTGGTCATGATGGCAACGCCCAGCGCCGGGCCCGCCCGGGCAACGGAACCCGGTGAACCCGGCGCCTTCGGAAACGGTCAGCACGAGCCGTTGCGGTAGCACCCCTGGGACGTGCAGCAGTACAGCTCGTGCGTGGCGCGCTCGCAGACATTCAAACCGCTACACCATCCGGCACTCGCGTGGGCCTTGGGTACGAGCACGCGGAGCAGCCGGTCGGCGACCTTGTTGAGACGGGTCATTGTGGACCTCCTTGGCCATCGGCCCGGCGGCCGGATGGCTGCCGTCAACGTAGCGACGCCGGGGAATCGCCGCGCCCCGTCGTCACCTAACGGGACGACTCGGGCGCGTGGGCTGGATGCTCATGGTGCCTCGCGTCAAAGGGTGCCGATACCTTCAACGCGCAGGTTGCGATGCGGGAGGCGGGCGAAGTGACCGCGGCACTGGAACCCATCGTCCGGCTCGCGCCGTGACGTACATCGACTTCTTCATCCCCGGGGTGGGACGGCCCCGCGAGGTCTCGACCCTGGAGGAGATGAACGTCGCCTTCAGCGCGCTCCTGGCGGACGCCGACGGAACCCCGCACGGCTCTACCACCGTGGACGCCCGCTCCTGCCCGCCGGTGGGGTGGACTACGAGCTGCAGGTGGCCGTCGTCCCGGAACACGGAGTGGTGGCCATGCGGTTCGGAGCCGACGGAACATGGTTCACAAAAGGCACCGAACCTCCGGCCGGGATCGCCACTACACCGAGCCCCAGGCAGACATCCGTGGTCGTCAGGCCTCAGCCTCGTGCTGTTCGTCGCGCTGCTCAAAGTGACGAGCGAGGACGGTCATGGCGTCGGTGCTGCCGTTGTCTGCGGCGCGCCGCAACCAGGTCTCGGACTCCGCTAGTTTCCTGCGCTTCATGAGGAGTACTCCGAGGTGGTCCATGGCGTCCGAGTTGCCTTGGTCTGCGGCGCGCCGAAACCAGACCTCGGCTTCCGCCAGCTTCCGGCGCTGTTGGAGGAGAAGACCGAGGTTGAACAGCGCGTCGGTGTGCCCGGCGTCGACGGCTCGCCGAAACCAGGCCTCGGCCTGCTTCGGTTTCCTTCGCTTCGCGAAGAGCACGCCGAGATTGAACAGGCCGTGGGCATTGCCGTTGTCAGCGGCGCGTCGGAACAAGGTCTCGGCTTCTGGGAGGTCCCCGCGTTTCATGAGGAGAACGCCGAGGTTGTTCATACCGAGGGCGCTGCCGTTGTCTGCGGCGCGCCGGAGCCAGGTCTCGGCTTCCGCCACGTCCCCGCGCATCTGGAGGATGGAACCGAGGATGAACATAGTTGCGCTCTCGCCGCCGTCGGCGGCGCGCCGCAACCAGGTCTCGGCCTCCTGGAGGTCCCCGCGCCTCGCGAGGAGTCGGCCGAGGTTGTGCATTCCAAGTGTGTTGGCGTTGTCGGCGGCGCGCCGCCACCAGATTTCAGCCTCTGGCAAGTCCTCGCGCTTCTCGAAGAGAACACCGAGGTTGTTCATGGCGAGGGTGCTGCCGTTGTCTGCGGCTCGCCGGTACCAGGCCTCGGCCTCAACGAGTTCGCCACGCTGTTCCAGGAGGTACCCGAGGTTGTTCATCCCGAGGGCATTGCCGTTGTCCGCGGAACGCCGGTACGAGGCCTCGGCCTCAGCCAGTTCGCCACGCTGTTCCAGGAGATACCCGAAGTTGTTCATCCCGAGGGCATCGCCGCCGTCGGCGGCACGCCGCCACCATGTCTCGGCCTCAGGCAGGTTCCCGCTTCCGGCGAGGTAGTAGGCGAGGCTGAGCATGGCGGTGGTGTCACCGAGCTCGGCGGAGCGCTGGGCCCACACCTTGGTTTGGTCGTCGTCCGGCTTGGGCTGGGTGATGCGGGTGGCGGCCTTGTTGCGGGCGATGGTGATGGCAGAACCATCGTTGCGGGTGCGCTGCTGGGGTGTCGGCCGCGACTTGGCGTTCAGGGCCTTGTATATGCCGCGGTACAGATCGTCGGTGGTCAGCAGGTCTCCGGCACCGGGGATCCCACGGGTGAGGACACCGATGAGCTCGCCGGTGAAGGCGGTGTAGGCCTCGCCCACCGGTGCCAGGGACAGCTTGGTCTCCGCCGAGGAGGTCAGGAGATAAGTGCTGTCGTCGATGACGGCATGGGCGGCAATGCCATCGGTACCGCCGGTGCCCCTCATCCAGCCGACCAGGGCGCGACCGGAAAAGCAGCAGTCCAAGACCACGACCTTGCGCGCCGCCTGCGAGGCGATCACGACCTCGCGCAGGTAGTCATACGGCAGGGCCGTCTCCTGTTCATCGGGGACCGTGCCGTGCAGAGCCAGGAGCAGGTCTCCGCGGGTGTTGGTCAGCCCGTGCCCGGAGTAGTAGATCAGCAGGAGGTCGGTGGCCTGCTGGGCGGCGGACCGTACCGCTCCCAGCGCCTGGCGTACCTCTGCGTCCCCGGGGACCATTACGCAACAGTCGGGCTTGACTCCCCACACGCCGGGATCAGTGAGCGCCTCCTGTAGGGCTTTCGCTCCGGCGGGAACCGATGGCAGATCCGCTAACGCCTGATTCTCGAAGGCACCGACTCCGATCAGGACCACTCGCGACGCCGACACATCCGCAATCCCCACCATGCCGTCCCCCTTCGCGTATGGGCATCCCCAGCATCATCCACCCGAGCGGCTTTGTCACCACAGAGGCGGCGAGGACGCCATCAGTCGTGACGGTGCCCCACGATGTAGTCGATGTAGCGGATGGTGTCCTCGCGGTCTTCCTCGTCGATCGAGTCCCACAGGTCCGCCAGCCAGTAGAGCGAGGCCGACATCGGCCAGGCCCATCCGCGTATCCACGTCGCCTCGTCGAACCCGAGCGCCTCCCGGTAGGCGGCTCGCGCGCGGGCGTCGAACAGGCTCCAGCCCGGCCACGCCTCGACCGCCGGGTCGCCGCGGCCGAGTCCGCCGAAGTCGATCACCGCGGTGAGCCTGCCCCGCTCGACCAGCAGGTTGCCCTCCATGAGGTCACCGTGCAGCCATACCGGCGGCCCGGACCACGCGTCGGCCTCCATCGCCTCGTCCCACGCCGCGGTCACCGCTCGCCCGTCGATGCGCTCGCCCAGGGCGGCGATCGACCGGCGGATCAGCTCGTCTCGCTGTGCGAGGGGGACGCCGCGCTCGATGCCCTGCTTGACGGGCCCGTCCATCGGGTCGATCGCGATCATCGCGCGCACGAAGCCGGCGAGGTCGACGGCGAGGTCGACGAGGTCCTGCCCCTCTTCCGGGTTGCTCCCGTCCAGCCAGGGGACGACCGTCCACGGCCAGGGATAGTCCCCGCCGGGCTGGCCGACCGTGATCGGCACGGGCACCGGCACGGGTAGGTGCGGTGCCAGCCGTGGCAGCCAGGTCGCGTCGGTCGACACCTGGTCGACCGCCCACTGCGCCCGCGGGAGGCGTGCCGTCAGGGAATCGCCCAGCCGGAACAGCGCGTTGTCGGTGCCGTTCAGCGGTTGCGGGACGATCGGCAGGTCCGACCACTCGGGGAACTGCTCGTCGATCAGGGCGCGTACCTGCGCGGTGGTGACGACGATCTCTCCAGGACGCATCGCGCGACCGTAGGGCCTGCTCGATCGGCCCGTCAATCGATTTCGGACCGTCCATGATCACCCGGGCACACCCGGGGCCGGCCGATCCGGTTGGATGTCCTCGACGGCCTCGCGCGACGCGGGGACACCACGCAACCGGAGGGGTGCTGATCTCGGTGAACGGGCTGAACGAGGTGCTGGCGGGCAACCGCTACCCCGGACGCGGGGTCCTGTGGTGCCGGACCGGCGACGGCGACACCCTCGGCGCGTACTTCCTCACGGGGCGAAGCGAGGCCTCTCGGGCCCGCGTCCTGCACCGCACGGAAGGGGGCGAGCTGGTCGTGGCCCCGTCAGCGTCCAGCGAGCACGACCACCTGCGTCACTACGTCGCCGCCCGCCAGAGCGGCGACTGGCTGGTCTACGGCAACGGCGAGCAGGTCGCCACGGTCGCCGACCGGCTCGACTCGGGACTGATTCCCGCCCTGGCCCTGGACGGGCTGGACTACGAACCGGACCCGCCGATCTTCACCCCGCGCCTGACCGTCGTCGCCGACGGCCGGCGGGCCTGGTTCGGCGCCGCACGGCACAGCGGCGGGGAGCGCACGGCCACCAACCGGTTGACCCTGCAGGTCGGCGATCTGGCGCCGGGTGAGGGAGTGCTCATGACGACCTACCGGTCGAGCGAGCACGAGGTCGCCACGGGCGACGCGTTCGCCGAGGTCCGCATCGCGGCCGCCGACCGTGGGGGCCTGCTGGACGAGCTGTGGTCCTGCCTGCCGGGCCACCTTCGGGTCGCCGCGGCGGTGTTCTCACCCGGTGGTCTCGCCGGGGCCGACATCGTGCAGGCTGACCAGCCCTAGAAGGTCACTCGGCCACGCGGAGACTGAGCAGCCCGGCCCCGAACGCCTTCGCCCGTCCGATGCCGGTCTGGACGGCCTCGCGGACGGCGTCGGGGTCGGTGACCGTGGCGGTCCCGTCGAACCTGCGCAGCACGTGGTGAATCCACCGGCGCGGGTCCGGGCCCTTCTTGCCGATGGCCTCGGGCAGCACGACGGAGGAGAACTCACCGAGCTCAAGTCCGCAGGTGGTGGCCCGCTCGGTCCACCACTCGTCGGCGGCCGCGCCCTTGAAGACCTGGAGCTTGCCCGGGCCCTCATCGACGGCGAGGCGCTTGGACGGGTTGACCGTGATCCGGTAGGCGACCTCGGTCCCGGGCTCCAGGCGTTCGAGCACCGGGCCGATGTCGCGGCATTCGAAGTCGCCGTAGCCGACGGGGAACCGGCTCGCGTCCGGTTCGGTCCGCGTCTGCACGAGGATCTGGGTGGTGTCGGCGTCCTGCTCGATGCGGAAGAGGACACCGGCCGCGCGGCGGGCGTTGTCGCCGAGGTCGTCGGGCGCCAGCAGCATGAGCCGCCGGTGGAGCCGCTGGACGTCGTCGAGATCGGCGACGGCGTCCTGATCGGCCGGGTTGAGGGTGATCGTGGTGAGGTACAGATTCATGCAGTGGCCTCGGTGTAGTGGCTGAGCGCTTCCAGGTGAGCGTGACCGCGTCCGGTCCACGGCTCCGGCGTAGGCCGTTCAGCGCGAGGACTGATCTGACCTTCGTGGAAGAACTCTAGGACGAGGCCGACGCGGGTCGACAGCCGCGTCGTCACTGCTGGGCGGGCTGCTTCCCACACGTGGGAAGCAGCCATCTCGGCTCACGTTTGCCTGGGACCGTCTCGGAAGCTCGATACCGGCCAATGGCGGGGACCGTGGCTCAGACCAGTTCGGTCAGCAGCTGGAGCTGCGGCGGTCCGGCGAGCAGCTCGGCCCCGGCCTCGAAGGCCGCGGTCATGTGCGGGCTGGTCAGGTGAGCGTCGAAGGACGCCCGGTCGGCCCAGGACTCCACGACGATCCAAGCGCCCGGCGTCTCCGGGTGCGGGTAGGGCTGGTAGCTCAGGCATCCGGGCTCGGCCAGGGTCGGCGCGACCAGGCTCAGGGCCTGCTCGCGGACACGGTCCTCCTGACCAGGGGCGGCCTGCAGGTTGGCGATCGCGGTGATCATCGGTTCTCCTCGGGGTGGGTGATCACGATCAACATAGGAGCACGCCGGGGCCTTCCGCATTGGCGTGTGCTCCTCGACACCAGGGGATAACGCGGCTCCACCCGGAGTCGGACTTCCCCGCAGGGCTGCCACCAGACGGCTTTTGCCGGTCAAAAACGTGAAACGCCCCCGGCACGAAGCCGGGGGCGGTTGCTTGGGGGCTGGGGTCAGCGGGTGGCGGTTGCCAGGAAGCCGCGCCAGTCGTCCGCCGACATGGCCAAGATCGGCGAGCCCTCGGCGAGCTTGCTGTCTCGGACCTCGTAGCGGCCCGCGTGGGTGCGAGCTTCTACGCACTGGCCGCTCTGCCCGCCGCTACGGCTCGATTTGCGCCACGGGGAAGTGCCCACCTAGAAACTCCTCTACGGCTATCGCATGATCGTGCAGGGCGTCAAAGACCACACGATACGCCGCAACGGCGGCGATTGTCTCGACATATCGACAGCCGTCGAGGTGCTCGAAGTACACGATGTCGGGGTCTAGCGGGTCGTTGAAGTCGAAGATCGTGAACGATCCGGCGTCGGGGGCGGGGTGGTCCTCTACGGACAAAGGCAGGATGCGCAAGTCCACCCCGGGAAGCCGGGCAAGCTCTCGTAGCCGCCCTAGTTGCGCGGCGAGTACTTCCACTCCGCCGACAGGGCGACGCACGGTCGTTTCACTCAAGATGATCGTGGTCTGTGGACCGCCCTCGCGTTCGACGCGGCCCCAGTAGTCACGCTGCCGTCGCTTCCTGAATCGGCGAGCGGGTTCTACGCCTGTCTTGTCGTAGAGCGGGTGCAGCAGGAACAACGCCGATGCGTACGCGTCGATCTGGCAGAGTCCGGTGATCACGCCGGGGTCGTAGAGGCACATCCGGTCGGCCGTCTGCTCCGCCTCGGCGAAGGTGGCGAACCCTTCACGAACGGCCTGGCCGTACTCCTCGTACCAGCCAGGTTCGTCAGCGGCGCGATACATGCGCTCAAGCTCGGACGCTAGAGCCGTGTCGGCGCCGTACAGCCGGGCGAGGCCACCGATCACCGTGTACGGCATCGACGTAACTTGCCCGTTCTCGATGCGAGCGAGGGTACGGCGGGAGTTGATGCACTTGGATCGCTCCACGTCGTAGGTGCTCATGTCCGCGTGCTCTCGCAGCTTCCGGAGCCGCTTCCCCAGTTGCCTGCGGGTGAGGAGAGGTCCTGCCATCGGCACATGATGCCCTAGCCGAGTCCCAGGTAGAGGGACGTTCGCGCCCCGGTTTCCCAGGGCAATGAGCCCTAGCCCATTGCCCTACCGTGTCGGGCTCACTGCTCCGTTGTTCCGAGGTGACGCCGTCCGTAGCGTCCCGTGTTGTACCGGCATCGTCACTCCGTGATCCCGGGCTTTCCCTCCCGGCCGGTACCCGAACGGGGCTGCCCTGTCCGTCCTTGCCTCCCCCGGCCACGGGCGGGGCGGCCCCACCATCGCCGACGACGGAGGGATGGACCCATGGAAGGTTCATCAGCCAGAGACGCCTACGGCCCGGTAGAGGCCAAGCCGCACGATCCGGTGGGGTTCGTCGGGGAGGGCGGGCACTGGCGGCATGTGTGCGCCAATGACGGTGAGCTGTGGCCGTGCGCGCACGTGCGGGCCGACGTGCGCCTCCCGGTGATGCCTACGGGGGTGTCGGCGTGAGCGGTGAGCTTGGGGAAGCGGCGCTCTTGTACGGGGTGTGGCTGGATCACGCGAAGCTACCGGGCTCTGCGGGCTACATGGTGTGCAGTACGCCGGGCTGTCGGGAGGGCTGGCCGTGTTCCTCGCGGGAGGACAGCGAGGCGCTATTGAGGGGGTTGGGGATTGACCCGTACGCGGTGCTGAGGTCGGAGGCCGTCTTGCCGACGGAGAGCGGGCATGGGGCAGGGTGATTCAGAACGTGAGTCCATCCCCGACGACGACCCTCATCGGCCCACTTGGTCGGGGCTGTTCTGCGTGGTGTGCTGGAAACACTGGCCGTGCCCTCAGGCCGCCCAGCATTTCCCGTTGTGGCCGGAGGATGTCGCACACGAGCCGTAGGGTGGCTGCCCGTGGGGCCGTTTGAGGAGTTCATGGGAAAGGCGAGGCGCGGGCTGGAAACCCTCACCGAAGCATTCGGGTTACTGCGGCAGGCGAGCGAGAAGAACGGCCAGGCTCACACGGAGCTGACCTCCGCCACTGAGGGCACCGGCAACGACCGGATAGACAGCTCGCTAGGCCGTCTTGACCAGGTGGCGCAAGCCCTGTCCGAGGCCCTGGCGCACGGGGGCGCCGGACGGGACGGGCTGACTGAGTATCTGACCCTGATAGGCGCGGAGGGGGCACTCACCAGGGGGACTGATACTCCGTCCACTGGGGAACCGCCGGCTGCGGCCACGCCGTCAGTCGATCCCTTCTCTGATAAGGCTTCTAGACCACCGGCCCCGGCATGGGACGCGGACAAGGATTCAGAGATCGAGCCCTACGCGGAGCGGGCTAAGACCGTGGGACGGGCCTACACGGCAGACGGTCAGCCGATCAGTGATGAGCTGATTTGGTCGGGGCGGGAAGGCTCCGGGAAGGGCGGCCCGGGGCTGCGCGAACCATGGGCGCGCATGGAGACCATGACCATGCACGTTGAAGGCCACATCACGGCGATGATGCGGCAGGATCGTTCCCTGACCGACGTGGTCGCCTACACCAACCGCGACCCGTGCGACTACGTTCCCAACGGGTGCGTGTACCGCACAGAGGAGGGGATGCCGAAGGGCACCCGCCTCACGATCTACACGACGGAGAGCCGTCGTCGGCCTACCATCTTCATCGGCAACGGGAAGGGGCTCACCGATGGGTCTGACTAGGGACCAGTACCGCGACGCCGTGGACTACCTCCAAGAGGCGTCCGTGAGCGAAGCGGCCGACTACGCCGCGCGTATCGGCCTCACCCCGCCGGATGACTCCCCGGGTTGGCGGCTCACCCTCGATTTCCCGCCCGGCTACGAACAGACACACGGATGGCTGGACGGCCGTGAGGCGCTGGTCTGGAAACGCACCCTCACCCACGTAGTCACCCCCGACGACGACCAGGACGCCACGTTCACTACGCCTCCGACCTCTGCGTCGGCCTAAAAGTGGACTCGCCAGGTACCACGAAAGCCCCCGCCAGCCCTGAGAGGGCGGTCCGTGATGCCATGTCCTTTTAGGGTTTGGCTCTGGGATTGAGGTCCTGCTCGGAGGGCTTTGCGGTCGGCTGTGCTGGGGCGAGTGTGAACAGGCCCGGCCCGGTCTCGACGTTCATCGACCCCACCTCGGCAGTCGCGGAAGGTGAGCCTACTGGCACGACAGGTCCATTCCGCCCGCTGATCTGAAACTGTCGGACCCTTGGGGCAGGATCCCCGGCATGGGATTTCAACTCACCATCGATTGCGCCGATCCTGACCGGCTGGTCAGCTTCTGGGCGGCCACGCTGGGCTATCGGGCGCAGGATCCGCCCGAAGGGCATGCCACCTGGCGGGATTTCTACCTGAGTGTCGGTGTGCCCGCAGAGGAGCTCGGCGACGGGGACTGCGCCGACCGGATCGTCGATCCGGCCGGTGCCGGGCCGACCATCTGGTTCCAGATCGTGCCGGAGCGCAAGACGCTCAAGAACCGCCTGCATCTCGATGTGCTGGTGGGGGGTGGCCGGTCGGTCGAGGTGGCGGTGCGCCGCCAGCGAGTCGACGCCGAGGTGGAGCGGCTGGTGCGGCTCGGCGCCACTGTGCTGTCCACGCATGACGGCGAAACGGATGGCCACTATGGCGTGACGATGGCCGATCCGGAGGGCAACGAGTTCTGCGTCGTGTGACGCGAAGCCGGCGGCCGCGGGGCGGTTCGTGAGGTTGATGTCCACTTCGGATGCGGGGCCGACGCATTGATCGTGAACAGGCCAGGCTCGGTCTCGACGAGGATCTGGCGGGCGACGAGGCGTTTGAGCTTGGCGCGCATGCCCTCGCACCTTGGCCGACACCCCACCTGCTTCCCCGGGCTGAAAGTAGACAAGACACCAACCCCGCCGGTCATCAGGCCAGCGGGGTTGCCCGATAACTCGCCCTGAGCTGCAAAAACGGCGTTCGGCCGCTCTCGTCGTGCTGATCGGTTCGCGCTACTCGCCGTCGGACGTGCTGCGGGTCTGTTCCCAGGCGAGTGGGTTGGCCTTGAGGATCTCCGCGGCGATGTCGCGTGCGCTGTCGGTGGTCAGTACCGCGAGGCTGTTGTCGATCCAGCGCTGGATGGTGGTCACGCCTTGGTGGCGGTACTCGACGGCTTGGATGAGGCATTCGAGCTTGTCGGCGTCCTTGGCGCAGATCGCCTCACGGGTCTCGCCCGCCTCGAACTCATCGATCGCGTCGCGGATGGTGTCTGCGACGCGGTCGGGGATGTCGGCGGTCTGGTCGGCGACGACGGTCTTGGGGGTGGCGGCGTTGAGGTAGTGGTGGCCGACCTTGGGGATGTCGCCGATGCGGGTCTCGGGGGTGTCGTGCAGGACGCAGAGCATGGCGGTGCGGGCGGGGTCGGCGCCTTCGAGGCCGGCGATGATCATGCCGGTGAGGGCGGCGCGCCAGCTGTGGTCGGCGATGGTTTCGGGGTCGCGGACGCCGGCGATGAACCAGCCGGATCGGCGTGCGCGTTTGAGGAGTCCGGCTTCGAGGAGGTACCCGGCGATTCCGGCGTTGGTCATGCCCGCTCCAATCCACAAGGGTCGATCTTGGCCAGAGAGCCTAGTGCGATGCGGGACTCATCCGGCACATGGTCGCCGTCCAGGAGCGGCGCGGGCCGCTGCGCCATCAGCGGCCCGCCTCCTCGGCCGCGGTGTCCACGGCGTCCGGTTTCCCCGGGGAACTGGGTGGAGGAACGCGTGTAGCGACGGCCTCGGCGAGGTCATCGGTGCGCCGCAGATCCCGACGCGCCCGAGGACGGCGCCGGTGTCGACCAGGCGCAGCTCGACGACACGGGCATGGGCGCCGGGCTCGCCACGGACCTCGATTTCGATGCCGAGCCGCCCGTGGAGGAAGGTGCCGAGGACGGTGCTCACCGCGCGCTCCCGGTCATCGTGACGCGCCGGACGACAGGCCGCGACCGCCGAAGAGGCGGTGTCCACTGCACTGCGCCTTGCCGCAGCCAACCCCGGCGGCTGATCAAGACTGAGAGCCAGCGGCAGAGCCTCCGCAGCGATGAGGGCTAGCGCCACCAGCGCTTGCGGCGGCCGGGCGTCTCCGGCGGGACGGCGAGTATCGCCTCGGCGAGCCGGCCGAGGTCGCGGACGACCGGCGCGGGCCGCTCCGGGCGGGCGGGGTCGCGGTCGAGGCGGCCGAACGCCAGGCCTCGGCGGGCCACCGGCCATCTCTGGCTGACCGCGTCGCCCCTGGTGTTGCCGGTGTTGGTCAGATAGAGCTCGCCGATGCCGGCGAGGTGCTTGCGGCTGTCGATGCCGCCCTCGATGCCGATGCGCTGCATGTCGGCCATGTCCGCCTGCCACAGAGAGTAGGTGGAGTCGGCGATGGCCGTGAGGTTCCCCGGCAGGCATCCGGCGCTGGGGGCGAGGTCGGTGACGGTGGGCGGCAACAGGGCCTGGCGGCACAGGATGTGGTCGACGAGGCGGGCGAGGCCGTGTCGCTTGAGGAAGGCGCGCACCACCTGCTGGTCGTGGTTTCCCGCGACGAGCACGGCCCGTCCCGACTCGCGGCAGGCGGCCAGGAACTCCGGGACGTGCGGCTTCGGTGTGGCCGTGGACGTCGCTTCGCGCTCGGCCTCGGCGTACATGGCGAAGGCGTCGCGGCCGTGGTCGCGCTGGACGGCGATCGCGTACCAGTCGTCGTCGCTGGCGAGCATCCACGCGACGGGCGAGAAGCGTTCACCGCGCTCGAACATGAGGTCGTAGAGCCGGGTGCCGGTTCCTTCGGTGCGGACGGCGGTGGCGATGGAGTCGAAGCCGATGAGGACGTGGCTCGTGCGGGCGAGCACGGCGGCGAGGTGCGGGCGAACGGGCGTGGGCATCAGTTGATCTTAGAGACCATGCGCGGAGGGGCACCGCGCAGTGGATCTTGCGGCTGCTTCGCGATGGGTCGCTGTTCAGGTGGGGATGTCGCCGTTGGGGTACCAGCCGCTCTGCCACGCGGGCGGTTCGACCACGGGGATGCCCGGTTCGCTGGAGATGGGCTGGTAGGCGTGGAGGATGGCGAAATCCCCGTCGGCGAGGCGGTCGACGTCGACGACCACGCGCCCGTGCAGGCCATCGGCGGTGACCAGGGTCCAGACGGAGTAGGCCTCGCCTCCATCGTCGACGATGGCCCGCGTGCCCAGCTCCTCGCACACCTGGGTGGCGAGCTGGAGTTCGGTGATGCCACCGATCGCCGCGGCGAATTCCGGTCCGCCGCCCAAGAGGCACGCGAAGTAGGGGTCGCCCGCCGGTGCCGGGGTGGTGTAGGCGATGAGGCGCGGGCCGGTGTAGTCGGCGAGGTCGCCGACGTAGAAGAGGGCGGGATCGATGCCGTGGCGTGCGCAGAGGACTTCCTGGACCGCTCGTGCGGAGGTGCGGCTGTCGAAATGGACCTCGTGGCTCATCCTGCTCCCTCGCGACGGTAGTCCTTGTGATGTTCGTACACCTCCGCGGTCTTTTCCAGGTTCGGGGTTGTCGGCGTGTTCGTGTGCCGTGGGAGGATCCGGGACGGCGACCCGAGTCGGGAGGCGGCGTGCTGCAGGACGGCGACGAGCGCATGGTGTGGAAGAACCTCGGCGAGCGGCCGGAGTTCACGACGAAGTGGTTCGAGATCCGGCTCGCCGACGTGGAGCTCCCCGATGGGCGCCACCTCGACCACTACTTGATGCGGCTGCCGCCGGTCGCGTTGTGCGTGCCCGTCAATGACCGTGGCGAGGTCCTGCTGCTGTGGCGGCATCGGTTCATCACCGATACGTGGGGCTATGAGCTGGCCGCCGGGATCGTCGACGCGGGCGAGACGATCGAGGAGGCTGCCGCACGGGAGTGCCTCGAAGAGACGGGATATCGGCCCGGGCCGCTGCACCACTTGATCACCGTGGAGCCCGGCAACGGCCTCACCGACGCGATCCACGTCGTCTACTGGGCCGATGGCGCCGAGTACGTCGGGCATCCCGAGGACGACTTCGAGTCCTCGCGGCGGGAATGGGTGCCGCTGGAGCGCGTCCCGGAGTTGTGTGCCGATGGCGAGATCAGGAGCGCGAACGCCGTCGCCGGGCTGCTGCTCCTGCACGCGCAGCGCCTCGGGAGGTAGAGGGCCCTCGGAGACCGATCGCCGAGGCGGTGACGGTCAGGTGTTCCCACGATGCGCCTTCAGCTCCCGTAGATCCGCGTCGGAGAGCGCTGGCTGCAGCAGCCTCCCGGATCGGTGACCGGATTCGATCGCGTCGAGGTCGGTCTGCGCTACGTCCAGTGTGTACCGCCGCCAGTCGCGGTCGAAGATGACCGGCTCGGGGGTGATGCGCTGGAGGAGGATCCGCTCGCCCTCGTGTGTGAAGACGCCACGCATCGCCGGTGTCTCGTCGAGGAAGCTCACGACCGCGGTCAGGACGGTGGTGAGGTTTCGCCGTTCGACGGCCGGGTGTGTGTTGTTGAGGAGCCGGAACGTCGTGGAGACCACGTCGCGGTACCCGAGGAGCAGCTCGGTGGTCGCGATGTCGTCGGCGGGCATGACGGCGGCCATGATGTGCAGCCCCTCGCGGGTGGCGAAGCCGTCCTCGCGGACGTCGGCGCCCATGTGGGCCGCGAGGTATCGGAGCGTTTCCCGCAGCGGGATGTCGTCGATGGTTTCGAGCACGTACTCGATGGCCATGGAAGGTGCCTCCTGCTCATCATTATTCATTCACTGTGCACCCCAAAGAACTGTTTCACCACATGGTGAAACGGTTGTTACGCCATCTACCGTGCCCGGTTTCCCACTGCTACGGTGATTGCGCTACGCACGGGTCCGAATCGCGAATCCCTGGGGGAATGGCGTGACTGATAAGGCCGAAGCGACCGGTGGGACGGGTGAGGCGGCGAAGCCGGGCGATGGTGGCGGGGTGAGCGTCGAGAAGCCGCCGGTGCCGGTGCGCAGGGCGTGGACGGCGCTGGTGATCCTGCTGGTGGCGCAGGCGATGGCGGTCATGGACAACTCCATTGTCGCCGTCGCCACCAAGACCATCCGGGACGACCTGAATGCCTCGGGCGCCTCCATTCAGCTGATCCTTTCGGGATACACCCTCGCCTTCGCGGTACTGGTCGTGACGGGCGCGCGCCTTGGGGACGATCACGGGCAGCGGAAGATGTTCCTCATCGGCCTGGCCGGGTTCACCATCGCGTCACTCCTGTGCGGTGTCGCGCCAACGGCACCGATTCTCATCGCGGCGAGGCTCCTGCAGGGTGTTTTCGGGGCGATGATGGTGCCGCAGGTGCTCTCCTCGATCCAGTTGCTGTTCACCGGGGACACCCGCTCGCGCGCCATCGGGTACTACTCGATGGTGCTGGCGCTGGGGGTCGCCGCCGGGCAGATCCTGGGGGGCCTGGTCGTGGGGGCCGATCTGTTCGGGCAGAGCTGGCGCGTCGCGTTCCTGATCAACGTGCCCATCGGGATCGTGCTGTTCTTCGCGGCGAGGCCGATCCTGCCGAAGGGTGAGAACAAGGGGCCGCAGCGGCTGGACCTGGTCGGTGTCGTGGTGCTGGCGGTGACGATGATCGCGCTGGTCACGCCGCTGGTCTTTGGGCGCGGCGCGGGCTGGCCGGCGTGGACGTGGGCGCTGCTGGCCACGAGTCTCGCGGGGTTCGTCGCGTTCGTGCTCTTCGAGAAGCGGTTGATCGCCCGCAAGGGACGCCCGTTGCTCGATTTGGACGCCGTGCGGCCACCGGGGGTGCGGCCGGGGCTGCTCGCGTGCTGCCTGCTCAACTTCGCCTTCGCGGCGATCCTGTTCACGCTGACCCTGCACCTGCAGACCGCGCTGCACTACACGCCGATCCAGGCCGGGCTGATGTTCGTGCCGATGCCCGTCGGGTTCGCCTCGGTCAGCCTCACCTGGACGAAGCTGCCCAAGAGCTTCCACCGGGTCCTGCCGGTGGTGGGCATGATCTGCTATGCCGGTGCCGCCGGGGGACTGGCGCTGACCGCGCGGGCGGGCTGGCCGCTCGTCCCGGCGATCCTGCTGCTGGCCCTGGCCGGGGCGGGCATGGCCGCCGGGTTCAGCACCCTCGTCGCACAGATGGCCGAAACCGTCGGGCCGACGCACGCCTCGGCGATCTCGGCGCTGGTGTCCACCGGGACGCTGCTGTTCTCCGTCCTCAGTGTCGCCGGGGCCGGGTCCATCTACCTCGCGTTCGCCGAGGACGACGTGTCGCGCTCGGCGCAGGGCGTCGGCGCGGCACTCGGGCTCGTCGGTGTGCTGCTGCTCGCCGGAGCCGGGTGCGCCGCGCGGACCTGGTACGTCTCGGCCCGCGCGGCGCGGGTGGCTCAGGAGGCCTGACCGTCCGCTTCGGCGAGCAGCCGGGCCAGGTGCCCGGCGAGCTCGCCGATGTGCTCCGGCGCCCACATCGTGTAGTGGTCGCCCTCGACGGTGATCTTGCGCAGTCCGCCGGTCGCGTAGGGCTCCCAGCCGCGGCGCTGCTCCTCGTCGGCGGCCTGGACGTGCACCACGGGCGCGTCGCAGGGCGCGGGACGGTAGGCGTACATCGCCAGCATGTTGGCGCGGAAGACCCCGTAGCGGCCCTCGGTGAAGGCGGCGCTGACGTCGGCGGGCAGGACGCCCGCCTCGACCATGGCCGTGCGCAGGGCGCTGAGCCGCGCCTGTTCACCGCTCACCGTGAGGACCGCCGACAGGTCGGGGACGGGCCGCCCGGCCAGCGCGGCGAGGTCCTCGGCGAAGGTGGACAGGACGTCGTCGTCGCCGGGACGCGGGTAGGGCCCGGGACCGGCCGAGTCGAGCATGGCGACCAGGCCGACGTTCGCGCCCTCGGCCCGCAGCAGCCGGGCCGCCTCGAAGGCGAGGAAGCCGCCCATGGACCAGCCGGCCAGCAGGTAGGGCCCGTGGGGCTGGCGGGCGCGGATCGCCGCGGCGTATCCGGCGGCCAGTTCCCGCAGGTCGGAGACCGGTGGCCGGTCGCCCTCCAGGCCGGGTGCCTCCATTCCGTAGACCCTGCGCTCGGGGAGCAGGCGGCTGAGCGGGTGGTAGGAGTAGGGCGAGCCGGACACCGCGTGCATGCACCACAGTGGGCTGAGATCGTCGGGTCCGCCGCGCAGTTCGACGATGGCGCTGTCGAAGGCGGCGCCGCGTGGCCGCCCGGACAGGGCCTCCGCCAGCGCGGCCACGGTCTGGGCGTTGTACACGTCGCGGATGGACACCGGCACCGACAGGGCGGCGGTGAGGCGGGTGGCGGCCTGGATGGCCTGGAGCGAGGTGCCGCCGAGGGTGAAGAAGTTCCCCTCGGCGCTGACCGCCGAGGTCCCCAGCAGTTCGGCGAAGACCGCGGCGATCTCGCGTTCCAGCGCGCCCTCGGGGGCGGGGCCGGACACGGTCGCCCGCTCGGGTGCTGGGAGGCTCTTGCGGGCGAGTTTGCCGCTGGCGGAGCGGGGCAGCGCGTCCAGGTACACCCAGGTGCCGGGGACCATGTAGGACGGCAGCCGCTCCAGCAGGTGCGCCCGCAGCTCCTCGGCCCCGGGTGGCGCCTGCGGGTCGGTGGCGACGATGTAGCCGGCCAGGGCCGTCCCCTCGGCGTACGGCGCGACCGCCGCCGCGCTCACCCCGGGGTGGGCGATGAGCGCGTGCTCGATCTCGCCGGGCTCGACGCGCAGGCCCCGGATCTTGACCTGGGCGTCGTTGCGTCCGAGGAAGGCCAGCTGGTGGTCTGTCGTCCAGACCGCCAGGTCACCGGTGCGGTAGCGGCCGTCGGTGAAGCGCTCGGCGCTCAGCTCGGGCCGGTTGAGGTAGCCCCCGGTGACGCCGAGCCCGCCCAGGTGCAGCTCGCCGGGCACCCCGACCGGTGTCGGCGCTCCCCAGCGGTCGACCGGGTGGGCGGTGGTGTTCGGCAGCGGGCGCCCGATCGGCGGGCGGCCCTGTGAGCCCTCGGGGATCGTGAACGAGGTGGCCAGGATCGTGGTCTCGGCCGGACCGTAGGCGTTGATGAAGACCCGTGGCCGGATGTTCCAGTCGCGCACCTGCTCCGGGCGGCAGGGCTCACCGGCGGTGATGACGTAGCGCAGGCTCGGGTGCTCGCCGGGCGGGATCAGCGACAGCAGCGTCGGCGTGGTCAGGATGTGGGTGACGCGCTCGGCCGTGACGAGCGCGCCGAGCTCGCCGAGGTCCGCGGGTGGGGCGATGACGAGGGTGGCGCCGGTGGTGAGGGCGCCGAAGATCTCGCCGAGGGACACGTCGAAGATCGGGTTGCAGCAGTGCAGGAACCGGTCTCCGGGCTCCGGGGACGTGGTGTCGGCCAGCCAGGCCAGGATGTTGCCGATCTGGTGGTGGGTGAGGGTCATGCCCTTGGGCTCGCCGGTGGAGCCGGAGGTGTAGATGACGAAGGCGGGCGCGTCGGGTACCGCCAGGTCGGTGCACTCCGGGCCGTCCCCGGTGGACAGGGGCGCGTCGATGAGCAGGGCGGCGCCCATGTCGGCGAGCTGGAACTCGCGGCGTTTGGCCGGGTGCGCGGGGTCGAGGGGCGCGCTGGCGGCGCCGGTGCGCAGCACCGCCAGGGCGGCGATGACGTGGTCGGTGCCGCGCGGCAGGCACGTGGCCACGATCGCGCCGGCGCCGATGCCCTCGGCGTGCAGTCGCGCGGCCGCTCGCCTGCTGCGGGCGGCCAGGTCGGCATAGGTGATCGCCGTGTCGCCGTCGATGACGGCGATGGCGTGGGGTGTGCGCTCGGCCCACTCGTCGACCAGGGACGGCAGGGTGCGTGCCGGGACGTCCACGACCGGCCCGGTGGCCGCCTCCTCCAGCGCCGCCCGCTCGGAGTCGGTCATGAGCGGCAGCTGCGACAGCCGCAGCTCGGGTTCGGCGACGGCGGCGGTGAGCAGGACCTCCAGCTGCCGGAACATCCGCTCGACGCGGTCGTGGTCGAAGAGGTCGGTGGAGTACTCCACGCGGAAGGTCAGGCCGTCCTCGGCGTCGTAGACGTTGATGGCCATGTCGAAGCGGGAGACGCCCGGGTCGACGTCGATGAACTCGGCGGCCAGGCCGGGCATGGGGATGTCGATGAGGGACCCGTCGAGCAGGTCGATGGAGACGGTGAACAGCGGGTTGCGGCTGGGATCGCGGGTCAGTTGGAGGCTTTCTACGAGCTTCTCGAAGGGTGCCTCGCGGTGGTCGAGGGCGTCGAGGAGTACGCCCATCGTGCGTCCGGTCAGCTCCCGGTAGGTCGGGTCGCCGGTGAGGTCGTTGCGCAGGACGAGCATGTTGACGAAGAACCCGATGACGCCCTCCAGGTCGCTGCGGGCGCGACCGGCGTCGGCGGTGCCGATGGGCAGGTCCTCGGCGCCGGTGTGGCGGGCGAGGAGGGCGGCGAACCCGGCCAGTAGAGCGGCATAGGGGCTGGCCTGTGCCTCGCGGGCGATGCGGCGCAGCCCTTCGCGGACGCCCGCGGGCATCCGGTGGACCAGCAGCGCGCCCCGGTAGCTGGGCTCGGCCGGTCGCGGCCGGTCGGCGGGCAGGTCCACCGTGGGCAGTCCGTGGAGTTGCCGGGACCAGTAGTCCAGGTGCGGGGCGAAGTCCCCGGCCTCGAAGCGGCGGCGCTGTCCCTCGGCGAACTCGGCGTAGGTGACCGGTGGCGTGGGCAGCGACGGCTCGCGGCCGTGGCGGGCGTGGTCGTAGGCGGTGGCCAGGTCGGCGGCGAAGACCCCGGTCGACCAGCCGTCGGAGCAGATGTGGTGCATGTTCACACTCAGCACGTGCTCGGTCTCGTCGAGGCGGTACAGGCGGGCGCGGATCATCAGGTCGGCGCTCAGGTCGAAGGGGAGCGCGGCCTCGGCGGCCAGGGCCCGGGCCAGTTCCTCCTCACGGTCGTCGAGGCCGGAGAGGTCGTCGACGGGCAGCGGCAGCTGCCGGGGCGCCTCGATGACCGGGTACGGATACCCGTCCTCGGCCTCGAAGCGGGTGCGCAGGGCCTCGTGGCGGTCCAGGACGGCGGTGAGCGCGGTGTGCAGGGCGGGCACGTTCAGCGGCCCGGTCAGCCGCAGCGGCACCTGGATGTTGTACGTGGCGTGCCCGGGCGCGAGCTGTTCGAGGAACCAGAGCTGCTCCTGGGCCATCGACAGCCTCGGCCTGGCCGATGCCGCCAGTTGCGCGCGGGCCTCGGCCAGCCGTGCCTCCAGCGCGGCGATCTCGGCCCGCAGGTCCGGCTGACCGGTCACAGGCGCGGCCGGGGCGGGCTCGGCCGCGGCGACGCGCGCGGCGAGCTCACTGACCAGGGGAGCGAGGTAGAACTCGCGCATGGTCACCGTGACGCCGGTCAGCTCGCCGATGCGCGACAGGACGCGGGCGGCTTGGAGGGAGTTGCCGCCGAGCTCGAAGAAGGAGCCCTCGGCGCCGACGGCGTCCAGGCCGAGGATCTCGGCGAAGATCGCCGCGACCCGCTCCTCCTGCGGGGTGCGCGGCGCGATCGCCTCCGGCGCGACGATGCCGGAGCCCTCCGGGGACGGCAGCCCGGCCCGGTCGACCTTCCCCGAGGGCGCCAGCGGCAGGCGGTCCATGGGCACCGCGACGGCCGGGACCATGTAGGGCGGCAGCTCGGCCAGCAGGTGCGGGCGCAGCTCGCCCATGTCCGGCGCGGTCTCACCGGCGATGGCGACGATGTAGGCGACCAGGCGCTTGTCGCCGGGGGCGTCCTCGCGCAGCGCGACGGCGGCCTCGGCGACGCGGGGGTGGGCGACCAGCGCCGACTCGATCTCCTCCAGCTCGATGCGCAGGCCGTGCAGTTTGACCTGGGTGTCGATGCGCCCGAGGAACTGGATCTGGCCCTCCTCGGTCCACATGCCCAGGTCCCCGGTGCGGTACATGTTCTCGCCGGGCCGCAGCGGGTCGTCGATGAACTTCTCCGCGGTCAGCTCCGGGCGGTTGAGGTAGCCGCGGGCCAGGCCGTGGGCGCCGACGACGACCTCGCCGGGCACGCCGATGGGCAGGGGCCGGTCGTAGCGGTCCAGGACGTAAGCCACGCGGCCGGGCATGGCCCGCCCGATCGGCGGCTGCCCCGTCCACGGCCGGTGCTCGCACTCGTAGAACACGCAGCCCACGGCGGCCTCGGTGGGGCCGTAGCCGTTGATGAAGCGGCGTCCGGGGGTGTTCCACCGGTTGATGAGCTCACCGGTGACCGCCTCGCCACCGGCGATCAGGCCGCGCAGGTCCGGGTAGGCCGCCATCGGGACGCGGCCCAGGATCGCCGGTGGCCCGTCGAAGTAGTTGATGCGCTGGGAGGCCAGCAGCTCACCGAGCGCCTCGGGGTCGGTGCGCGCCTCCTCGGGGGCGAAGACGAGGGTGGCGCCCCGGGTCAGGGTCGCGTACATCTCGCCCTCGGCGAAGTCGAAGATCAGCGCCATGTGCTGCAGCACCCGCACACCCGGTCCCAGACCGTAGAGGGCGTCGCCCATCCACAGCAGGAAGGTGTTGAGGGCGTGGTGCTCGACCATGACGCCCTTGGGCTTGCCGGTCGAGCCGGAGGTGTAGAGGACGTAGGCGAGGGAGTCGCCGTCGGCGAGCTCGGGCAGCGGGACCGACAGGTCCTCGCCCGCCTCGATCTCGGCCCAGCCGGTGTCCAGCGGGATCGCCGTCCACCCGTCGGGCTCGGGCAGCCGGTCGGCGAGGGTGGAGCGGGTCAGCACGACCTTGGCGGCGGTGTCGGCGAGGATGAACTCCAGGCGCCGCGTGGGGTGCCCGGGGTCGAGGACGACGAAGGCGCCGCCCGCGCGCTGGGCGGCCACCATGGACACCGCGACGTCGAAGCCGCGCTCCATCAGCACCGCCACGATGTCCTCGCGGCCCACCCCCAGCGACCGCAGACGGCGGGCGAGTAGCTCCACGCGCCGGTGCAGCTCGCCGTAGGTCAGCTCGCGCCACTCGCCGTCGACCATCGCCCGGCAGGCCACCAGATCCGGTTGCTCCACGCCGATGCGGCCGATGCGGACGTGGACGGGCTCGCCGTCGCGCTCGGCCGGCGGCCCCTGCCACTCGGCCAGGATCCGCTCGCGCTCCACATCGGAGAGCAGGTCGAGGGCGGAGAGGCGGATAGCGGGGTCGGCGGCGACCTGCCGCAGGATCTCGGCCAGGTGCCCCAGCAGCCGCTCCATGCGGGGCGCGTCGAAGAGGTCGGTGGAGTACTCGGCGATGAGCCGCAGCGACCCCGGCCCCTCGTGCCCGGTGATGGACAGGTCGAAGGGATGCCCGCCGACATTGACGTCCAGGGCCTCGGCGACCAGCCCGGACATGACCGGCTCGGTGCCGCTGGTCGCGCTGCCCAGCAGCTGGAGACCCAGCTGGAACAGCGGATTGCGGGCGGGATCGCGGCGAGGCGCGAGGCGCTCGACGACCTTCTCGAAGGGCACGTCCTGGTGCTTCCAGGCGTCCAGGACGCTGCGGCGCACCCGGGACAGCAGCTCGGCGAAGGTCGGGTCGCCGGTGACGTCGGTGCGCAGCACGACCATGTTCACGAAGTAGCCGATGAGCGGCTCCAGCTCCTTCGGGGAGCGCCCGGCGGTGGTGGTGCCCACGACGATCTCGTCGCCGCCGGTGTAGCGGGCCAGCAGCACGTGATAGGCGGCCATGAGGGTCATGAACAGGGTCGCGTCATGGTCGGCCGACAGCGAGCGCAGCCCGTCCAGCAGTGCCGCGTCCAGGTTCAGCACGGCGGTGTCGCTGCGGTAGGTCAGCGTCGCCGGGCGCGGCCGGTCGGCGGGCAGCTCGGTGGCCGGGACCTCCTTGAGGCGCGACGCCCAGTAGGACAGCTGCTCCTCGAAGACGTCCTCGCGCCACTGCCCGCGCTGCCAGAGGGCGTAGTCGGCGTACTGGACGGCCAGCTCGGGCAGGGCGGGGGCGCGCCCGGCGCGCTGCGCGCTGTAGAGCTCGCCGAGCTCGGAGGTGAGCACCGCCTGCGACCAGCCGTCGGAGACGATGTGGTGCATGGTCATGGCCAGCAGGTGCTCGCCGGGGGAGACGACCACCAGCAGCGCCCGGAACAGCGGTCCCTGTGCCAGGTCGAAGGGCCGCCGGACCTCCTCGTCGACGAGTTTGCGGGCCTCGGCCTCCCGGTCACCGTCCATGTCGGACAAATCGGTCACCGAGAGGGGGACGGGGAAGGCCTCGGCGGCCGCGATCACCTGGTAGGGCGAGCCGTCCCGCTCGGTGAAGGTGGTGCGCAGGGTCTCGTGGCGCCCGGCGAGCGCGGTCAGCGCCCGCCGCAGCGCGCCGACGTCCAGGGGACCGGTCAGGCGGAAGACGGATGGGACGTTATAGGAGGTCTGGCCGGGGGCGAGCTTGTCCAGGAACCACAGTTGCCCTTGGAGGGCCGAGGCGGGCACGGGCGCGGTGGGGTCGGGGCGGCGGGGGATCTGGGCGCCGTCGGACTGGCGGGCGGCCAGGCGCGCGCCGACCCGGCGCAGCAGCGCCGCCCGGTGCTCGGGCGCGAGGGCGGCCAGGCGCGCGGAGAGGTCGTCGGTCATGATTCCTCCAGGCTCACGAGCTCGGGTGGGAGTCGGCGGTGGTGAGGGCGGCGTCGAGGACGGCCAGCCCGGCGCGCGCGTCGGCGTCGCCGGTGACGCAGGGCGGCACGACGTGGATGCGGTTGGCCACGGCCATCGGCCACAGCCCGCGCTCCTTGCACGCGGCGGCCACGGCGGCCATCGCCGCGGTGCCCAGCGGCTCGCGGGTGGCCCGGTCGGCGACCAGTTCCAGGGCCCAGAAGGCGCCCAGGCCGCGCACATCGCCGACGCAGGGGTGCTTGTCGGCCAGCTCGCGCAGCCCGGGGCCGAGGACCTCGGCGCCCAGCCGCAGCGCGTTGTCCACGATGCCCTCGTCGTCCATGGCGGTGATGGCGCCGACGGCCGCCGCGCAGGCCAGGGGATGGCCGGAGTAGGTCAGGCCGCCGGGATAGGGGGTGTCCTGGAAGAACTCGGCGACCCTGGGTCCGATGACGATCCCGCCGAGGGGCACGTAGCCGGAGTTGACGCCCTTGGCGAAGCAGATCAGGTCCGGGACGACGTCCCAGTGGTCGACGGCGAACCATTTGCCGGTGCGCCCGAAGCCCGACATGACCTCGTCGGCGATGTAGACGATCCCGTACCGGTCGCAGATCGCGCGCACACCGGCCAGGTACCCGTCCGGTGGGACGAGGATCCCGTTGGTTCCGACCACGCTCTCCAGCACGATCGCCGCGATGGTCTCCGGGCCCTCCAGGCGCACCACCTCGTCGAGGTGGGCCAGCGCGCGGGCGCACTCCTCGGCCTCGTCGCGGGCGTGGAAGACCGTCCGGTACAGGTAGGGCCCGAAGAAGCGCGCCACCCCGGCCGCACCGGTGTCGCTGGGCCACCGGCGCGGGTCGCCCGACAGGTGCATCGACGTGGTCGTCGACCCGTGATAGGAGCGGTAGGCCGCCAGGAGCTTGGGGCGCCCGGTCATCCGCCGCGCCATGCGCGTGGCGTGCTCGATGGCCTCGGTGCCGCCGTTGGTGAAGAAGACCCGCGACATCCCCGCCGGGGCGTGCTCGGCGATCAGCCGCGCGGCACGCGCGCGCACGTCGACGCCCATGGACGGCCCGATCGTGCACAGCCGCTCGGCCTGCTCACGGATCGCCGCGATCACCTTGGGATGCTGGTGGCCGATGTTGACGTGCACGAACTGGGAGGCGAAGTCGAGATAGCGCCTGCCCTCGGCGTCCCAGAAGTGCACGCCGGACGCCCCCGACACCAGCGGCGGATCCAGGTCGCGCTGCGCCGACCAGGAGTAGAACAGGTGGGCGCGGTCCTCGGCGCGGGCGGCCTTGGCGTCCACATCGGACATGGGTACGCCGTGAGGCGTGGACGGATCGGTCACGGAGTGCTCCAATGGCGGCATCGTCTACAGGGAAGAGGAAAGACATGGGACGGCGGACGGTGGTCTCCGGCGGCGGGACCGGCATCGGCGCGGCGATCGCGGAGGTCTTCGCGAAGGCCGGTGACGAGGTGCTCATCCTGGGCAGGCGCGCCGAGGTCCTGGAGGGCACCGCGAAACGCCTCAACGACGCCGGGGGCCACGTCACCTGGCATGCCGCCGACCTCACCGACCCCGAGCAGGTCGCCGAGGCCGCCGAACTCGCCGGCGACACCGACGTCCTGGTCAACAACGCCGGCGGCAACCTCGCCGCCACCCCGGCCGCGAGCCTCACCGAGACCCGCGACCAGTGGCTGACCAACCTCAGCGGCAACGTCCTGCCCGTCGTGCTGCCCACCCAGGCGCTGCTGCCGAGGCTCCGGCGGCCCGGCGGGCGCATCATCACGATCTCGTCGATCGCGGCGTTTCGGGGCGCGGCCTCCTACGGCGCGGCCAAGGCCGCGCTGCACCCCTGGTCCATCGAGCTCGCCGACCGGCTGGCGCCCGAGGGCGTCACGGTCAACGTGATCGCCCCCGGATTCGTCCCCGACACCGAGTTCTACCGCGAGCGCGGCACCCCGGAGTTCTTCGCCGGGCGCGCCGCGGCCGTCCCCGCCGGCCGGGGCGGGACCCCGGCCGAGATCGCCGCGCTGGTCGCGCACCTGGCCTCGGCCGAGGCCGGTTTCCTGACCGGTCAGGTGATCGGGGTCAACGGCGGCGCGTGGCCGGGGACGAAGTAGCCGGGCTCCGGTCACGGGCCACCCGCCGGGATGGGCCGCTCGGCCAGCCACTTGCGGGCGGTCCGCACCGTGCGGTGGGTCAGCTCGACCGAGGCGCCCAGGTACCCGGAGGGCTCGAAGATCAGCTCGGTCTCCTCCTTGTCCAGCAGCGCCGACAGCTCGGCGTCGGCGTCGAGGAGCTCGCGCAGCGACACGTCACGGTCCTGGGCGTCCTGGGACAGCTCGTATACCCGCTCATGGGCGGTCTGCTTGCCCAGATGGCGGCCGAGGGCGAGCATGAGCCGCTCGGAGGCGACCTGGTCGGCGACCCGGCGCACGTTCTGGCGGCACCGGTCGTCGTGGACGGTCAGCCCGTCGAGGACCTCGGTGATGATCGCCATCGCCGACAGCGCGTAGTGCGACACGTCCGGCACGCACGCCCACTCGATGCGCAGGGACCGCGAGTCGCGCTCATGGTCGCCGACCATCCCGGTCAGCGCCAGCCCCGCCTGGGCAGCGGCGAGGCGCGCCATGACCACGACCTGCTCACAGCGCTCGGGGTTGCGCTTGTGCGGCATGGTCGAGGACCCGACCTTCCCGTGGTACCAGGCCTCGGAGACCTCGGCGAACTCCGGGCGCGACAGGACCCGCACCTCCTCGGCGATGCGCGCGGCGGTACCGGCCAGCATGGCCATGGTCGCGGTGAACTCCGCGACCCGGTCGCGGGCCACGTGCCAGCCCAGGGCCGGGACGCCCAGGCCGAGGCGGTGGGAGAACCGGTCGAGCAGTTCCAGGCCCTGGGACCCGAAACCGGCCATCGTCCCCGCACCTCCGGCCAGCTGCGCCACCACGACCCGGGGCCGCAGTTCTGCCAGCCGCTCGGTGTGGCGCAGCAGCTCGTCGAGCCACCCGGCGGGCTTGAGCCCGAAGCCGATGGGCAGCGCCGGCTGCGCGTGGGTGCGGCCCAGCGCGATGGTCCCGGCGTGGTCCTCGGCGAGGGTGCTGATGCGCAGGATCGCCCGGCGCACCAGGACGTCCATCTCGTCGAGGACGTCGCGGATCTCCAGGGCCTGCCCGGTGTCCTGGATGTCCTGGGTGGTCGCGCCCAGGTGCACGAACTCGCCGGTCCCGTCGGGGCATGCGGCCTGGAAGACCCGCAGGAGCCCGACCAGGGAGTGCCCGGAGGTGTTGATGCCGTCGCGGACGGCGTCGAGGTCGAGCAGCTCGATGTGGGCCGAGGCGGTGATGCCCTCGGCGGCGGCCTCGGGGATCATGCCCAGCTCGGCCTGTGCCGTGGCCAGCGCGGCCTCGATGTCCAGCCACCGCTGGTGGCGGCAGACGTCGCAGAAGATCTCCCGGCTGGCGGGGGTGGCGTAGCGGTCGCCGTAGAACATCGAGTCGGTGATGTGGCCGCGCTCGTGCGCGCAGTCGCTCATGATCGGGTCCGCCTTCCGGGGCGTTCGGCCAGCGCGGCCTGGAGGTAGGGGCTGTCGCCGTAGGGGCGCTCGTCGCCGAGGACGGTGCGGGTGTCGACGCGCTCCAGCGCCTGGTCGCGCACGGATGTGGAGTTCCTGCGGGCGCCGTCGACGAGGTCGGTGACCAGGGCGCGCGACATGCCGCCGAGGGTGTCGAGGACCTCGCGCGGGGAGGGTGTCTGGCGGGGCCCGAAGAGGGCCTCCATGGACGCCGATCCGCCGATGCCGCCGACGAAGTCGGGGATGACGAGGATGCCGCGCTCGAAGAGCAGCTTCTCCACCGTGGACGACAGGCCGCAGTTGGCGCCGACGACCACGACCGGCGCCTGGACCGCGGCGACCTGGTCCTCGCCGATGGCCTCCGATCCGGCCGCCAGCACCAGCAGGTCGCAGGGCAGCCCGAGCAGCCCCGCCGAGGGCAGGGCGCGCCGGTGCCCCATGGCCGGTACAGGGGTCTGGTAGGACGAGGCGAGCATGTCGGCCACGTCCAGGCCCGCCGGGTCGGCGGCGCACCCGTACTCGTCGGCGACGGCGGTGATGGTCGCGGCCGACTCCAGCAGCGAGCAGGCGGCGGCGCGGCCGAGGTTGCCGAAGCCCTGGAGGCCGATGGTCAGGCCGGTGCCGAGTCCGGCCCGCTCGGCGGCGGCCAGGGCGATCATGGCCAGGACGTGCCCGGCCCGGCGCTGCGCGAGGTCCATGCCGCCCAGCGGGCCGCGCAGGACGGCCATGCGCGCGGCGAAGGCGTCCTCGTCGAGGCCCTGGGCGGCGCGGATGGCGCTCTTGATGCCCGGGATGCCCTCGGCGCGCGCCAGGGTCTCCAGCTCGTCCCAGTGGGTGCCCATGTCGCAGCCCATGGACATGCGGTGCAGGAGCTCCTGCCGCAGGAAGGACAGGAAACGGCGGATGGCCTCGGGCTTGCCGCGCGAGCGCGGGTCGTAGGCGATGCCGCACTTGGCGCCGTCGACGTTGATGCCGAGCAGGCGCTGCTTGAGGGTCATCTTCGCGGCGAGGGCGCGCAGGGTGCCCTCGGTGAGTCCGGGCTGGACCCGGAAGCCGCCTGCGGCGATCCGGCAGGTGGTCTCGTCGTAGACGAGCCAGCCGGGGAAGCCCTCCAGCGGGTCGGTGTACGTGATGATCTGGCTCATGTCTCCTCTTCGGGCGGGTGTGCCCGCGCGGCGTCGACGCCGGCGAGGTGTGCGTTGACGTGGTGGCCGGTGAGCAGGCCGAGGACCTCCCCGGCGTCGAGGACCACCGCGACGCCGCCGTCGGCCATGGCGGCCGTCGCGGCATCGAGGGGCTGCCCGGCGCCGACCGTCGGCGGGGGAGGGTCGGCCACCTCGCCCACCGGGGTGCCGGGTCCGGCGCGGCCGGTGGCCAGCGCGGCGGCCAGGGACGCGGTCGAGACCACGCCCTGGAGTTCGGCGAGGCGGACGGGTGGGGGTGCGGCCGTGACCGGGAGGTGGGCTCGTCCGGTCTCGGCGAGCAGCGCGACGGCTCGCGCCACGGTGTCGGTCGGTGTCAGGGCGATCCAGGCCGGGTCGCCCAGGGCCCCGGCGGCGGTGGCGCGCCCGGCCTCGGGTGGGGTGAGCCCGAAGCGGCCGAGCCACTCGTCGTCGAAGATCTTGGACAGGTAGCCGCGCCCGGAGTCGGGCAGCAGCACCACGATCAGGTCCGCTGGACCCGCGTTCTTGGCGACGGACAGGGCGGCGGCGACGGCCATGCCGCTGGAACCGCCGACGAGCAGGCCCTCCTCGCGGGCCAGCCGCCGGGTGGTCTCGATGGAGTCGCGGTCGTGGACGGCGAGGATCTCATCCGGGACCGCCGGGTCGAAGGACGCGGGGATGCCCGGCTGGCCCACCCCCTCCAGCAGGTAGGGACGCCCGGTCCCGCCGGAGTAGACCGACCCGTCGGGGTCGGCGCCGATGATCCGCACGCGCCCGCCGGAGACCTCCTTGAGGTAGCGCCCGGCGCCGCTGATCGTCCCGCCGGTGCCCACCGAGGTCACGAAGTGGGTGATGCGGCCCTCGGTCTGCGCCCAGATCTCCGGGCCCGTGGAGTGGTAGTGGGACTCGCGGTTGGCCGGGGTGGCGTACTGGTCGAGCTTGACCGCGCCGGGGATCTCCCGCGCCAGGCGCGTGGAGACCGTCCGGTAGGAGTCGGGGTGATCGGGTGGGACGGCCGCCGGGCAGACCACGACCTCGGCGCCGTGTGCGCGCAGCACATTGCGCTTCTCCACCGAGACCTTGTCGGGGCACGTGAAGACGCACCGGTAGCCCCTGAGGGCGGCCACGATCGCCAGGCCCACCCCGGTGTTGCCCGAGGTCGGCTCGACGATCGTCCCGCCGGGCAGCAGCCGCCCGTCGCGTTCGGCGGCCTCGATCATGCGCAGCGCGATGCGGTCCTTGACCGACCCGCCGGGATTGAGGTGCTCCAGCTTGGCCAGCACGGTCGCCGAGATCCCCTCGGTGATCCGCGACAGCCGCAGCAGGGGCGTGTCCCCGATCAGGTCGGTCAGCGACTCGTACCAGCTCATGCCGTCGCCTCCGGGAGAACGCGGTGGGCGGAGATGTGGCGCAGGCTGGTGCGCACGTGGACGACGACCGGCCCGCCGTCCTCAAGGGCCTTGGCCAGCGCGGGGGCGATACCCGCGTCGGTGTCCACGCTCAAACCGGTGGCGCCGTAGGCCTCGGCCAGGCGCGCGAAGTCGGGATTGGTCAGCGACGTGGCCACCGTGCGCCCGGGGAACCGGTTCTCCTGGTGCAGCCGGATGGTGCCGTAGGACCCGTTGTCGGCCACGACGACCACCAGCGGCGCGTGCCGCTCGACGGCCGTGGCCAGCTCGCCGCCGTTCATGACGAACCCGCCGTCGCCGACGAAGGCGACCGCCGGTCGCCCCAGCCGCAGCGCCGCCGCCAGCGCCGAGGGGACCCCGAAGCCCATGGCACTGCTGGAGATCCCCAGCAGCCTCCCCGCGCCCGCCAGCCGCAGGTACCGGTAGACCCAGCTGGTGAAGGCGCCGGAGTCGACGGTGACGACCACGTCGCCGCCGGTCAGCCGGTCCAGAGCCGCCACGACCCCGCCGAAGACGACACCGTCGGAGGCCGTCACCGGCGTCCAGACCGCCTTGGCGGCCTCGATGCCGTGCAGCCGCTCCACCCACGCCACCCGCGACTCCGGGACGGCCGCGGGCGCCTGCGCCAGGGCCGCCAGGAACTCCGCCGGGTCGCAGGCCAGCCCGATCGCGGGCCGGTGGACACGGCCCAGCCGCACCGGGTCGGGATAGACGTGGACGAGGTTCTGCGCCGGGGTGGGGAAGGCGTGCCCGAGGGTGGTCACGTCGTCCAGGCGGCTGCCGACGGCCAGCACCAGGTCGGCCGACTCCAGCGCCGCCCGCTGCTCGCCCTTGGTGGAGTTGTGCACGTGCCCGGCGTAACGCGCGTCCCGGTTCGGATAGAGGTCCTGGCGCTTGTTGCCGCAGACCACCGGCAGCCCGTGGACGGCGGCGGTCTCGGCCAGCAGCGCCCGCCCGCGCCCGGTGTCCAGCAGCCCACCGGCCAGCAGCAACGGACGCCGCGCGGCGGCCAGCATCCCGCTCACCTCGGCCATCGCATCAGCGTGTGGTGGGACGGGGTGACGCGGCCACGGCCCGGCCTCACGAGGCATCGCGGGGGCGTCGAAGACGTCCTCGGGGACCTCCAGTACCACCGGCCCGGGCGTGCCCGCCACCGCGGTGCGCAGCGCGCGGGCGATCAGCTCGGCGGTGTTGGCCGGGTCGTAGAGCCGCACGACCTCCTTGGCCAGGGTGGCGAAGGTGGTGACGCAGTCGATCTCCTGGAAGACCTCCCGGCCCAGCTCACGCGACTCCACCTGCCCGACGATGAGCAGCAGCGGGACGGCGTCCTGCAACGCGGCGTGCACGGCGATGGCGGCGTTCGTCGCGCCCGGCCCGCGGTTGACCAGGCACACCCCCGGCACCCCGGTCAGCTTCGCGTCGGCCACGGCCGCGAAACCCGCCGAGCCCTCATGGCGGCAGGTCACCACGTCCACATCGGCGGCGTCGTACAACGCGTCCAGGACGGGCAGGTAGCTCTCACCGGCCACGCAGAAGACGCGGGAGACCCCGTGGGCGCGCAGGGCGCCCACGAGGACCGACGCGACCGTGCCGGGTGCGGCGATGTCGGCGGGGGATCCGGTCACGTCCCCTGCACCTCGGCGGGGTGGACGACCGCGGCGTCGTTGAAGCTCTGCCCGACCTCCTGGTACTGCATCAGCACCAGCTCCGGCGAGCTGTGGTGGTCGGCGGGGTCGAAGCGGACCGGGCCGCGCCAGGTGTCGAACGCGTGCGTCTCCAGCGACTCGATCAGCGCCTTGCGGATGCCGCTGATCTCACTGGGCAGCTCGCCCTTCTCGGCGGCGGCGTTGAGGGCGGCGCCGATGATGGTGACGTCGGTGAACGCGCTGAGCGAGGTGTCGGGCGGGGCCATCCCGAAGCGCTCGGTGAAGCGCTCGGTGAACCAGCGCCCGATGCCGGTCATCCCCGGCCACGCCGGGCGGAACCGGCTGGCCGGCCACACCACGCCGTTACCGGCGTCCCCGGCGTAGTTCCAGTAGTCGGCCGAGCGCATCGGGAACCCGAAGGTCACCATCATCGGCACCGCCGGCAGCAGCCCGACCTCGGTGGCCTGCTGGGTGATGCGGTAGGCGTTGCCCGGCGGCTTGCCGTCGGCGGCGACGTTGACGCCGTCGTTGACGAAGAAGTCGGGCTGCCAGGCGGCGATGCGCTCCAGGTCGGCGCGCCAGTCCAGGACCTCCTGCTGGGCGAAGTCGATGCGCAGGAACTCCATCCCGTGGTGCTCGGTGCCGTAGGCGACGACCGCGTCGGCCATCTCCTGCCCGAAGACGGTGTCGGCGGCCAGCACCGCCACGCGCTTGGCTCCCTGGGCGGCCATGTAGTCGACCATCAGCGGGGTCCGGTCGGCGCAGGAGAAGTAGGTGCGGAAGATGCTCTTGCGGCCGTGGGTGATGGTGCTGTGCCCGTTCTCCACGAACATCGGCAGCCCGAAGCGCTCGCAGACCTCCGCGGCCCACCCGGCGGTGCGCAGGTGCCACTGCCCGAGTACGGCGACGACCTCGTCGACCAGCGCCAGCTTCGCCGTCTCACCGGCCGCCGAGGCACCGAAGCCGTCGGCGTCGGCGGTGGCCATGTCATTGCGGGCCACCAGCTCCACCCCGCGGCCCAGGACGCCGCCGTGCTCGGCGAGGTACTCCACGCCCAGCCGCGCCCCTCGCGTCACGAGCACCCCGGCCATGTCGTCGCCGGGCGGGGTCATCGGGGTGAGGATGCCGATGCGGACCGGGTTCTCCCCGGCCGGCGCGTTGGCCGCCTCAAGCTCGGCGGTGGCCAGTTCGAGTGGCGTCGTCATGTCGACGGTCCTTTCGTGGGGGATGGGGTGCGGTGCAGACCGAAGGCCTCGCGGTAGGCCGCGAAACGCCGGTCGAGGGCGGGGACGTCGAGGCCGAACACGCCCGGGTGGTACTCGCGCGGGCCCGGCCGGGCGGGATCGGCGGCGAGGTAGGCGCGCATGCCGGTGGCCGCCGCCGGGGTGAAGGCCGCCCCGGCGAACTCGCCCACGCGCCCGGCGGTGCCGACGGGATCGGTGACCAGGTCGGCGTAGGACACGTCCAGGACCGGCAGCCCGTGCAGGCTCTCCACTGGGCCGACGCCGTCGAGGGCGGTGGTGACGCGCTCGCTCCAGTAGTCGCCGATCTCGGCCGGGGACACCTTCGTGGAGCGCGCGCCGCGCACCACGGCGGTGAGGTTGCACAGCGACGTCAGGCAGCGCACCGGGTCGCGGTGCAGGCGCACGATCCTGGCGTCGGGGTAGACCTTCGCGAGGGTCGGCAGGTGCCACAGGTGCGAGGGGCACTTGAGGACGACCGGCCCGGTGCGCGGGGAGGGCCGCCGCCACAGCAGGCAGCGCAGCTGATCGCGGTGGGCGCGATAGGCGCCGGTGAGGTCCTGGCGGGCCAGCCACCGTCCATAGTGGGGGACGCGGTAGCGCAGCGCGTAGATGTCGGCGTGCAGCGAGGCGCCGGTGAGCCGGTGGCACTCCTCGGGTTCGGTCGCCGAGAGGGGATGGATGGCGCGGAAGGCCGGTGCCGCCCGGTAGTACTCCTCGACGTAGGCGCGGGCGGTGGTGATCCGCGCGGGCCGGTCCCTGGGGTCGCCCGGCGACAGCAGCTCCCACAGCAGCGGGACGCGCAGCCCGGGATGGCGGGCCAGCAGCCGGTGCAGGAGGGTGCTCCCGGTGCGGAACAGGCCGGTGATGAAGACCGGGCCGCCCAGGTCCACCCGCGCGATCTCGGGTTTCTCCCGCAGCAGCCGCGATACCCGCAGCTGGGTGGCCAGGGCCGAGGCGATGGAGTTCTCGGCGACGCGCAGCCCGTCGGGCGACAGCCGCGCCTCGCGGTGCAGCGAGGTCAGCAGCACCGGCAGGGCGGGCATGGCGTAGTCCCAGAACGGGGTGCCGGAGCAGGCGTCGGCCTTGCGGAGGGCGTCGCGGCGCAGGCGCAGCTCGGCCGCGGTGATGTCAGCTGTTCGCATGATCGTCCCCGTCCTGGTGCCGGTCGAAGGCGAGGAAGTAGTTGATGTCGGCGGTGACGGCCTCGATGAGCCGGTCGCCGCCCGGTGCGCCGCGCAGGCACTGCTCGTTGCGGCGGCGGGTGGCCCGCGAGAAGGGGAGCCGCCCGTAGTTCTGGTAGCGGACGCCGCCACCGGCGTCGCGGCGCGGCATGACCTCGGCGCGCGCGTGCACGCTCGCCGAGAAGGGGATGTCCAGGCGCCCGTCGGCGAAGGCCTTCTCCACCGCCGCCGATATCCGCTGCCCGTCGGCCTGGTCGAGGACGGGGTCGACGAGCTCGGCGACCTCCCGCTCGATCCAGTACCGCTCCTCCTCGACGCGGACCTCGTCGACGGTCACGAAGTCCAGGAACGGGGTGAAGGCCATCGCGGTGGTGCGCACCCCGAGGGCGTTGGTGGCCGCGTCGGGGATGCCGTAGGCCTCCTGGTTGGTCTTGTTGATGACCTTCACCGCGCCGCCCAGCCGCGCGGTCAGCCCCGCGTAGTGGATCAGCGCGTCGGCGGTGGCCGTGGTGCGCGGGAAGACGCCCATGAAGGTGTGCAGGACGGGGTAGACCGCGACCCGCTCCGGCAGGTACTTCGCCGCCAGCGACCGGATCGCGCGCAGCGCGGCCACGTCCTGGTGCACCTCACCGCCCTGCGGATAGGCGATCGACACGCACCGCACGCCCTCGGCGGCCGCCGAGCACGCCTCCAGGAGGCAGACGGCCAGCGAGATCGCCGGCGGCACCAGGACCCCGGTGAGCGAACCGAACATCTCCCGGTCGATGGGCACGCCCTCATCGGCGAGGATCCCGCAGACGGCGTCGATCTGCCGCCAGGCCTCCAGCGAGACCGCCAGCGGCACGTTCTTGGAGTACGGCAGGTTGTAGGACAGCCCGCCGCCCTCGAAGGAGGTGATCCCGGCCGCCAGGGTGACGGCGAACAGCTCACGCCCGTCGGGGGACCCGTGCCGCACCTGCAAGGGCGCGCGCACCGAGGCGTCCAGGTCGCGGCCGCGCCGCCACCCGTGCGCCACCAGCGGATACCCGTTGAGACCGGCCGGGTCGCGGCGCAGCGCCTCGGCGGCGCTGCGGAAGTGCTTGAGCCGGGTGTAGGAGTCGATGGTCAGCGTCAGCACGCTCGGGCGCCCCTCGGCCTCGATGGCCTGGAGCAGCTCGCGCATGCGCTCGTGATCGCCGACCCCGCAGCGCGGCTGCACCACCGGGACGCCGCGCCGGTCGGCGGCGGCGAGCACCGCCGCGACCGTCGGCTTGTCCGTCCGGCGCAGCCACGCCACGATGTCGGGCCACGGCGGCAGAGCGGCGGCCACCCGCCGCTCGATCCGCAGCCCCGGGATCTCAGACACGGGACAGCGGGGGACGCGCCTCGGCGCGCAGCAGGTCCAGCAGCAACGGCAGCTGCTCGGCGTCGCCGAGGATGTAGTCCACGCCCAGCTCGTAGAGCCGCTCATGGTCCCGATCGCTCTTCTTGCTGCCCACCGAGAGGTTGCCGCCGACGATGACGGGGACCTGGAGCAGGCCCGCCGAGCGCAGCGCGGGCAGGTCCCGCAGGTCCTCATAGGCGTGTCCGTTGAGGCTGCCGATGATCACCGCCTCGGCGTCGGGATGGGCGGTGTGCGCCTCGGCGAACTCCTCCAGCGGTGTGCAGACCCCGAGGTTGGTCACGGTGAACCCCGACTCGCGCAACCGCATCGCGATGAGGTGGTTGGCGACGGCGTGCGCGTCGCTGCGGGCCACGCCGAGGATCACCTGGCGCGGTGGTGGGGACGTGGTGGTCATGGGACCTCTCCTGTCAGTCGTCGAAGGCGGAGAACAGGTCGCGGCCGCTGATCGCGGCGATCCGGTCCACGCTGTACTCGCGCGGGTCGGCGGCCGAGAGGGAGTCGAAGACGACGCTGATCGCCGGGACCAGCCCCCACACGGCCCGGTACTGCGGCCAGCCGGGGTGCCCGCCGTCCACATCGGCCTGACGCTCGAAGACGTACCCGGCCCACTCCCGGCTCATCGGGCGGCGATGGTGGAAGTCGTGGCAGACGGTGTCGCCGGTGAGCACCAGATAGCGGGACGGGAAGTGCAGCAGCAGCATCCGCGCCCACCACCGCGCCCACCGTCCGACATGGACGATTCCGCGGCCCGGCTCCGGCGCGGCCTCACCGATGAAGATCGCGTTGGTGAGGCTCCCGAAGTAGTCGCGGCCCTTGCGTTCGGCGGCCAGCGGCGAGGGGAAGGTGTGCTTGACGCACAACCGCAGCGTGTTGCTCACCTGGTAGGGCACCGTCAGCGGCCACACCCAGCACACCAGCGCGAACGGCCACCAGCCCGTCCACACCAGCGCCACCGCGATCAGCAGGTAGACACCGGCGGTGACATAGCGGGTCCGCGCCGAGGCCGGCTGGAAGTAGGAGCGGATCCGGCCGATGAGGAACCGGGCGTGGAACACCGGATTCACCAGCGTCACCAGCACCCGCGCCCACATCCGCCGCCGCGACATCCCCGGCGCCAGCCGCAGCCCGATCAGGAACGCCTGGACCGTCGGATCGCGCACCGTCATGTGATGGACGGCGTGGTGATCGGCGACGTGCTCGACGGTGTAGCGCTCGAAGTCCTGCACCATCAGCACCCCGGCGATGACCCTCCCCAAGGGACGGTCCACCGACTGCCGCGCCCACAGGTTCCGGTGGGCGGCCTGGTGATAGACCATCATCCGCAGGTTCCGCATCCCGTGCAGCGACACCGCCCACCCGGCCACCAGGACCGGCGAAAACCACCAGATCCCGGCCAGCAGACCCGACAGGGCCCAGCACGACAGGGCCAGCCCGCCGAGCATCGAGACGAAACCGAACACGACATGGTGGCCCGGCCGCAGCCTCGGCCCGCGCTGCCCGGTGTACGGCTTGCCGGTGAGATAGGTGAGCGGCAGCGCGAGCACCGGTCCCGCCGATGGCATCGCGTCGCGGACTTCCGCGGCCTCGCGCTCGCCGATGAGCGCCGGATTGGTGGTGACGAGGCCGTCTGTCATGACGCCTCCCTGTGAGACTGGTCGATCGTGTGGGGGTCGCTGTGGCCGGCGGCTCTTCAACCGGTCATCTCGGCGGCGGTGGCCAGGATCGTGTCGATGAGCTCGTCGAGCTGCGCGGTGGTGGTCGCCGGGTTGAGGAGCATGAGCTTGAGGCGAACCACGCGGGAGCCGTCCTCCTCGGTGGACCACGTGCGCGCCATGAGCGCGCGGCCCAGGGTGGCCAGGCGGCGGCGGAGTTCGGCGTTGAACGCGTCGGCGTCGCGCCCGTCCGGTGGCAGGTAACGGAACAGGACGGTCGAGAGCACCGGGGGCTCGGCCAGGTCCAGCAGCGGCTCGGATTCCACGCGCGCGGCGGCGTGGCGGGCCAGCTCGCAGCAGCGGTCGACGAGGTCGCCGATGCCGTCGACGCCGAGGACGGCGAGGTTGGCGGCGATCTTGAGCGCGTCGCTGCGCCGGGTCGCCTGCACGGAGGTGCCGTAGAGGCCCACGAAGCCGCCGTCGACGTCGTCTTGGGCGTTGAGGCTGGTGGCCTGGGCCGACAGGTGCCGCAGGGTCTGCTCGTCGCGGACGAGGAACATCCCCGCGGCCGCGGGCGCCCAGCCGAACTTGTGCAGGTCCATGGTCACCGAGTCGGCCTCGGCGATGCCGTCCAGCAGGTGCCGGCGCTGCTGGGAGAAGAGGGCGCCGCCACCGTAGGCGGCGTCGGCGTGCAGCCAGATCCCGTGTCGCCGCGCCAGTTCGCACAGCTGCGGGATGGGGTCCGACCAGCCGATGTCGGTGGACCCGGCGCAGGCGACGAGGATGACCGGCAGGTCGGTGTCGGGAAGGTCGGCGATGAAGCGCGCGGTCTCCTCGACGAGGATCTGCCCGCGCCGGTCGGTGGGCACGCGCAGGATGGCGTCCTCGCCGATCCCGGCGATGGCCGCGCCGCGCCCGATGGAGAAGTGGGTGGCGCTGCTGCACAGTACGACCGGCCGCACGCCGAGCCCGGAGAGCCCGGCCTTGGCCGCGCCGGTCCCGAAGCGGCGGTCGACGATCTCGTCGCGGGCCAGCAGCATCGCCATGATGTTGGACAGGCTGCCGCCGGCGGTGATGGTGCCGCCCGCGCCCGGCCCGTAGCCGATCAGCCCGTTGATGAGGGCGACGACGTGCCGCTCCAGCTCCAGGGCGAAGGGCCCGGCCTCCCAGGCGTGCAGGGACTGGTTGAGGGCGGCGGCGACGAGCTCGGCGGTGGTGGCGTACAGCGTCGGCGGGCACTGCATGCGTGCCACCGTCGCCGGGTCGGTGACGTCGATGGACCAGGTGGCGAAGGCGGTGAAGAGGCGGCGCATGGCCTCGTCGGGATCGGCGGCCGCGCGCCCGTCCAGGAGCTCCGGGAGGAGCTTGGCGGCGTGTGCGGCGGCCGAGTCGGGCCCGCCGGGGGTGACCGGCCCGGGGTTCTCCCGGGTGGCGGCCACGGTGTCGATGGCCGAGGTCAGCAGTGAGCGCAACCGGTCCAGCGCGGCCGAATCATTGAATGAGGTGAATAACGGCGTGCCGGGTGCCAGTGACGACATGGTCCTCCCCTTAGAATATGCCAGGGTCGCGAACGGTGGTTGCGGTCCGGATGGCGCGGCGTGATTGAGGTGAGGCGCATTTGGCCGTGCGAGGCCGTGGCTGCGTGCCCCCCGACGATCACACAACCGAAGTTAGCATCATCCGTTAACACGGCGCAATGGAGAGAAATATGAACTCCGCCGAAGCGCACAATGTAATGAACTGAACGTTGCCGCGATTTCGCACAGTGCGGATCGCTATCGGAAGTGGGCCGGTAACGGCGGCCCGAATGGAGGGACGGGAGCACGATGGACGGCCAACGCCTGAGCACCGCGATCTGGGAGCGCGCCGGGCGCGTCTCCCTGGAGATCGGCCGCCTCGACCGGGTCGGCGACCACCACCGGCTCAGCGGCACGGCGATCTACCGGGGCCGCGGCGGCCCGGTTGAGCTGCGGTATCGCGTCGAAACCGACGAGAACTGGCGCGCCCGCGAGGTCGACCTGGACCTCGACGACCCGGCCGGACCGGCCAGGCTGGAACTGCGCGGCGACGGCCAAGGGGCGTGGTGGCGCGACGGGAAGCCCCTGGATCTGGCGTTCCCGTGCGACGACGTCGACCTGGCGTTCACGCCCGCGACGAATACGCTGGCGATACGCAGACTGGCGCTGGAAAAAGGTCAAAGTGGCACCGCGCGCGTCCTGTGGGTGCCCGTGCCGTCATTTGTGGCACGAGCGGCAGAACAAACGTACACCCGCCTGGATGCGCGCACCTACAAATTCGCCGGATCGGTGGGTGCCTACAAAATCACCGTGGACCGCAATGGCTGGGTACTCGATTACCCCGGCGGTGGCTGGACCGCCGCCGTGCACAAGGGCCCTAAATATCGGTGACCTCTGGAAAAATGGTCGATGTCAGTTCTCGGGCCGGCCGCTCACCTCCGTCAGCAATTCCGCCAGCTCCTGGTCAGGCAGGGCGGCGATCATCCGCTCCTCGACCCGCGCGGCCAGGTCGGCCAGCACCGGGGCCTCGAACACGTCCTGCACCGACAGCTCGACCCCGCAGGCCTGCCCCAGCCCGGCCAGCATGGCCACCGCCCGCAGCGAGTGACCGCCGAGGGCGAAGAAGTTGTCCCCGGCGCCGACGCGCTCCACACCCAGGATGTCCCGCCAGATGCCGGCCAAAACCTGTTCGGGGAAACTCTCCGGCGCCACGAACTCCCGCTCGCCGCCCAGCTCCGGCTCCGGCAGCGCCCGGTAGTCCACTTTGTTGTTCGGCGTCAGCGGGATCGTCTCCAGCAGGATGTAGTGCGCCGGGACCATCACGCTGGGTAGATGCCGCGACAGTGACGCGCGCAGCGCGGCGGCGTCGAAGGCGCCCGGACCGGCCGGGACCACATAGGCCACCAGCGTCCGCCGCGAGCCGATCGCCGGCGCGGTCACCACGACCGCCCCGACCGACTCGTGCCCGGCGATGACGCTCTGGATCTCGCCCAGCTCCACCCGCAGCCCGTCGATCTTCACCTGGGTGTCCAGCCGCCCGTGGAACTGGATCGTCCCGTCGGGCAGCCACCGCACCCGGTCACCGGTCCGGTAGATCCGCGACTCGGGGCCCGGCCGGAACGGGTCGGGCAGGAAGTGCACGGCGTTCAGGTCGGGCCGGTGGTGGTAGCCCAGCCCGACGCGCGGACCGCCCAGGTACAGCTCGCCCCAGATGCCCACCGGCAGCGGCGCCATGCGCTCGTCGAGGATGTAGGCGGTGGTGTTGTTCATGGGCCGCCCGATGGGCACCGAGGGCCAGTCGGCCGGGATCTGCCCGATCTGGAGGGTCACGCTGAACGCGGTGACCTCGGTGGGACCGTAGCCGTTGACCAGCCGGACGTCCGGCATCGCAGCGCGTACCTTGCGGACGTGCGGGATCGACAGCGCGTCCCCGCCGATCATGAACTGCCGCAGCCCGTGCAGCCGGTCCAGATGCGTGTCGATGGTGAGGTTCGCCAGCGGCGCCACCAGCCACAGCGTGTTGACGCCCTGCTCGACGACCGTCCGCGCCACCCGCGCCGGAGTCGGCACGCCCGATGGCAGCAGCACCACGCGTCCGCCGTTCAGCAGCGGCCCGAAGATCTCCAATGTGGACGCGTCGAAGGACAGTGGCGAGATCTGCAGGTAGGAGGTCTCGGCGTCCAGCGCGAGGATGTCGGTGTTGATGACCAGCCCGACCACGCCGCGGTGGATGGTCTCCACGCCCTTGGGCCGCCCGGTCGAGCCGGAGGTGTAGACGACGTAGGTGAGGTCACCGGCCTCATTGACGTTGTCCGGATCGGCGTCGGGACAGGCGTCGATCTCGGCGCGGTCCCGGTCGACGACGATGATCTCCGGCGGCGGCGACGGGATCACCCCCAGCAGCCGCTCCTGCGTGATGAGGTAGCGGGCCCCGGTGTCGGCGACCATGAAGTCGAGCCGCTCGGGCGGATAGGCCGGATCCAGCGGCACGTACGCGCCACCCGACTTCAGCACCCCCAGCACCGCCGGGAGGAAGTCGAGGTCGCGCTCCAGGCACAGCCCGACGAAGTCGCCGCGCCCGACACCGGCCGCCCGCAGCCGGTGCGCGATCCGGTTGGCCCGCGCGTTCAGCTCGGCATAGGTCAGGTGCGCGCCCTCATAGGTCACCGCCCGTACATCAGGGCTGCGCAGCACCTGCTCCTCGAAGAGCTCCTGGACGGTCACCTCGTCCGGGTACGGGACGTCGGTGGCATTGAAGTCCTCCATCACCAGCCGCGTCTCGGCCGCGTCCAGCAACGGCAGCTCCGCGATCGCCCGGTCGGGCCCCGACAGCATCGCCTTGAGCAGGATCAGGAAGTGCCGCGCCATGCGCTCCACGGTCGCCTCGTCGAAGAGGTCACGGCGGTAGGCGATCGCCAGCCGCCGCGCGTCGCCGAGCCCGTCCAGCCACCAGTCCAGGTCGTAGAGGCTCGCCCCACTGTGGCCGTACCCGGCCGCGGTCACCCGCGCCGCCCCGAACGACAAATCCGGGGTCACGTGCGTACCGGTCAGCACCTGGAAGATCGGGCTGCGCGAGGGATCGCGCGGCGGGTCCAGGGCCTCCACCAGCGTCGGGAACGGCAGCGGCGGGGGAGCGGCCTCGGCGTCCAGCAGCGCCCGGAACCCGGCGTTCTCACCCAGCAGCCCGCGCCGGACGGTGATGTTCCCGACCGGCCCGAGCGTGCGGCTCCACTGTGGATCGGGCCCGGCCGCCTCGCCCAGCGCCAGCAGCTCCTGGCCGGTGTAGCGGTGCAGCAACGCCTGCACCGCACCCGCCCACACCTCGCCTGCCGAGCGGCCCTCGGCCGCGGCGAACGCGTCCACCGCCTCGGCCAGCTCCGGGTCGATCGCGGTGGTCCACAGGCTCGCGGCGTACCCGGCGCCACTGGGCCGGTTGCGGTCGGTGGGCAGCTCCAGCGGCGGAATCCCCGCCAGATGCTCCCGCCAGCTCCTTGTCACGTCCCCCAGACCCGGATCGGCCAGCCGCGCACGCTCCCCGGCGGCGAAGGCGGCGAAACCGTCCCCGCCCGGCAGACCCGCGAAGGCCTCGGCCAGCGCCAGCCCGAAACCGGCCAGCCCGGCCCTATCCAGCGCGATCTGATGCGCGCCGACCAGCAGCTCGTGCTCGTCCTCACCCAGCCGCAGCAGCCGCGCCCGCAACAGCGGCCCGGTCGCCAGGTCGAAGGGCTCGGCGGCGAACTCCCGCCGCGCCCGCTCCACCGCGCCCGCTTCGCTGGAGCCGCTCAGGTCCAGTAACGGCAGCGCACCGGCCTCGGCCGCCGAGACCACCGGCACGGGCCGGCCGTCCCGCGCCACGACCACCGTGCGCAGCACCGGATGACGCTCCACCAGCGCCCCGAGGGCACCGGCCAGGGCATCGACGTCGAGCGCGCCACCGAGCCGCGCCCACCACACCACTGTGGACACTGGCGCGTCGGCGAACTGGTCGAGGAACCACAGGCGTTCCTGAGTCGCGGACAGCTCTGCAGGCATGGAGGGGCCCTCCCGGGTCGACGGGTGCTGAACGTCCCGACACTAAACACACACGAAGAGTGAGGGGAAGGGTTGACAATTTCAGCGAATAGGCGTTTTCATCCGACTCTATTCTCCACCTCGTCGATGGGCTTACGGTGCACATTGGACCGATGGGGACGAGTCGCCCGGCCTTTCACCCTGCCGCCGTCCCGGCGTCACCCAACGTCACACCGGGCGCTCCCCGAGGTCCACCGGCGCCGCAATGCGTCCACATCGGACACCGGCGCCGGGTCCACCGTGACGCGCCCACCGCGTCGCGCCACGATCCCCTCCGGACACTTCGTCGCGCCCGGAGAACCCCACTCCCGCATCGGCACGGCCGAAGGAGGACCCTTCCCATGGCGCACGATTCGGCGCTCATCCTGCTCGCCCTCGCCGTGATCCTGGTGGCCTGCAAGATCATGCACCTCGTCTGCCGGGCCATCGGCCAGCCCGCCGTCATCGGCGAGATGGCCGCCGGCGTCCTGCTCGGCCCTTCACTCTTCGCCGCCCTCGCCCCCGGCGTCCACGCCCACCTCTTCACCGACGACGTCAAATCCGCCGTCGGGACCATGAGCCAGATCGGGCTGGTCCTGTTCATGTTCACCGTGGGCCTGGAGTTCTCCACCGGCCAGATCCGCAGCGGCGTCAAAGTCGGCTTCGCCGTCTCCCTCACCGGCATGGCCGTCCCCCTCGGCCTCGGCGTCGGCTTCGCGTTCCTCCTCGCCGGACCCGTCGACCTCTTCCCCGACGGCGTATCGGTCCCCGTGGGCGCCCTCTTCCTCGGGCTGTTGCTGGCCATCACCGCCTTCCCGGTGATGGCCCGCATCATCACCGACCGCGGCATCGGCGGCACCCGCTACGGCACCGTCTCCCTGGCCGCCGGAGCCCTCGACGACATCGCCGCCTGGAGCCTCATGGCCCTCGTCCTCGCCCTGGCCGGAACCGCCGGCCCCGGCGAGATCTGGCTGACTCTCGGCGGCCTCGCCCTCCTGATCGCCGCCGCGATCCCCGGCCGCCACCTCCTGCGCCGCGCCCTGGAGTCCCGCCGCGTCCAGGCCGCCGACGACCTCGTGCTGGCCGTCATCGTCCTGCTGCTGATCGCCTGGTTCACCTCGATGATCGGCCTGCACGCCGTCATCGGCGCCTTCGCCCTGGGCGTCCTGATGCCCCGCAACGAACGCACGGCCCGCCTGGCCGAGCTGATCCGCCCCCTGACCGTCGGCCTCCTCGTCCCGCTCTTCTTCGTGTCCTCCGGCCTGCGCACCGACTTCCGCGTCCTGGACTCCCCGGTGATCCTCCTGGCCGGTGCCGCGCTCGTCGTCCTCGCCTTCGCCGGGAAACTCGTCGCCTGCTCCCTCACCGCCCGCCTCCTCCACGAGGGCTGGGCCGACTCCCTGCGCATCGGCCTGCTGATGAACACCCGCGGCCTCATGCAGCTCGTCGCCCTCAACGTCGGCCTCCAGGCCGGGCTGGTCACCCCCACCCTCTTCGCGATGGTCGTCATCGTCGCCCTCGTCACCACCCTCTGCGCCTCACCCGGCCTCGCCCTCATCGACCGCCTCCGCCGCCGCGCCGACCTGCGCGCCCCCGTCCCCCTGCTGGAACGCGCACCCGACTCCGACGGCCTGCCGCGCAAGTGACGCGGGCGCGGCCACGCCTCAGGGCGTGGCCGCGGGAGGTCAGGCGGCGGCCGTCGCTCCCCGTCCGCAGGTGGCGCAGGTGGTCCGCCGCCGCAGCCGGCAGGCGATCGTGGCGGTGGACAGCGTGACTCCCCACAGCGGAAGCACTATCCACAACAGATCGGCGGCACCACCGAGCTCGGAGCCCGCACCCGACAGGGCCTTGCCCAGATGATCGCGGACGATCGCGAACCCGCCGGACAGGAAGGCCAGCGACACGATGGTGGCCGGGATGATCGCCAGCCCGGGCGGTAGGCGGCGTCCCCGCAGGTACGGCACCCAGCGCGGAACCACCTCACCCCACCGCCGGGTGAGCCCGAGGCACAGCACACCACCCAGCGCCGCGAAGGTCGCCAGGTAGGTGCCCGCGGCGAAGACATCGGGATAGGTCGCCCGCATCTCGGCCAGCCATGCGTCACTCACCCCGAGCGGAATCCCCAGCGCCCAGCACCACCGCGACGCGGCATAACCGAACGGCAGGATGAAGGCGAGGTAACTCGCCCAGCGCCCCACGCGCGCCGCGGAGACCCGGCCCGGCCGATCCGACCGCCCACAGGCGAGGCAAGCCTCGCGCGCCCGCCGCAGGAAGGCGACCGCCGCCCCGACGAACAGCAGCCCGATGAGACCCAGGACGAGCATGTTCACCATCGGCCACGGCCAGGCACTGGCCACCGTCAGGCCGTGTACGCCACCGAACGGCGTCATCACCGCGACCAGCGGGGTGTAGGCGACATGGCTGAGGAGCCGCTCGTCCGGCGCGACCACGATCAGGCCCGTGGCCAGCGCGAAGGCGAGCCCGGCGAGTAAACCCCGTCCTCCGCGACCGGGGTTGCCTCGCGCCAGCATCAGCCCGAGAACCGCGCCGCCCGCGCCGAGACCGAAGATCCACCATCCGGCACCGGCCGGTGTCACATGGGCGAGTATCGCTTCGGGTGAGACATCCGGGTCCCCGACACCGAACGGGAACCCGCCACCGCCGACCGCCCAGAAGGCGCCGAGTAATCCGTAACCGAGGCCCGCTACCGCAGCCGCGTAGCCGGCCCAACGCGGCCAGAGCCGCCAGGACTTCACCATCATTGGCCTCTTCATCGGTGACGCGCGACGGGAATCCGCCGCGCTGGTTCACCTTTGCCGCCCGGCCGGGCGGGACGACTCCCGCATGAAGGTGAAGCGCCTCCCCCTCGCGGGGGAACGCTGCCCCGGCCACGCCCTCGCCACCCGGCCTCCGCGAAGGCCTCGGTCCCCGCACGAGGGCGTGGCCGCACCCGAGCCCTACCCGCAGACCGACCGCGAGCGGTAGCAGGAGACAGTGGTCTCCCCGTCGTGCTCCTGATCGCGGATGATGAAGTCCACCCTGCTGATCCCACCGACGGTGTCACTGGCGTCGAGGATCAGATCGTGCGATGAGTACCACTCACCCCGATCGGCCGGCGCGCAGTACTCCCTGGTGATCGCCGTGGCGACAATCGTGCTGCCGACGTAGGCGTAGGCGAACAACTGCCCGCACTCCAGCGCGTGCACGTAGACCTTCACATTGGTTGCGGTCACCGAGCGGTTGAACCAGGCGATGCTCCCCGTCCCCGCCGCGCCGAGCGCCCCTGACCCCCCACCATGGACGAACCGCACCGAGAAACTCGGCGGCGACGCACTCGCGGCGGTACCCGTCCCCACCAGCGACGCCAAGGCCAGACCGACACCGACGACCGCCTGCAACACCCGTCGTCCGAACATCCTCACTCCCTCCATCCACGGCACGGCCCACCGTGGCCCGCACCGGCGGGCCGGACGTTAGATCGCCCCGGCTTCAAAACGGCTTCACCCACCCGGAGGCGAGGGCGGAGTCCATGGCGGAATACGGTGGTAGGGATGGAGTTGACCAGTACCTGCGACGAACCGGTGCGCCTCAGCCACGACGAGGTCACCTTCCTCAACGACCTCCCCGGCGCCGCCTTCGACATCGGCTACTTCGACTCCTGCTCCCTGGCACTCGGCCACCCCGGAGCCCACGCCACCAGCCTGCAAGCCGTCCCCGGCTCCTCCTGGTGGCTGGTCTGGGGCTTCGGCACCCGCATCCTGCTCCCGCACACCAAGGAATGCGACGCCGAGGACCCCTTCTGGCCCGCCGAGATGTGCTTCCTGTACGCCGGACACGTCGGCGACCACGTCTTCCTGCGCCCACCCGACTGGCTGCCCCCGGTCTAGCGGCCGGCCGCGCACCGTCCGCGGCAGCGAGCCGTCGATCACCGCAGACGAAAAACCCGGCCCGCGCGAGCCAGCGCGAGCCGGGAGTCCACCGAATGAGTCCACCTGCTAGGCCGCCGGGACGAGCTCCGCCTGCTCCGGCTCGGCCGCCGCGCGTCGTGCCGCCTCGACCCGGCGGTTGCTGGTCATCGAGGCCGTCACGATCGTCATCGACAGCAGAAGCCCGGCCGCGGCGTACAGCGCGGCGCGCACGTCGTAGGCGGTGGCCAGCCAGCCGCCGAGGAACGCGCCGAACGGGGCCGCGCACATCGCCAGCATGCGAGAGGTCGAGGCGACCCGGCCCATCAGGTGACCCGGGACGATCGCCTGCCGCAGGGACGGCCCGAGCACCATCGTGGCGCCCATGCCCGCTCCGCAGACGGCCAGCGCCAGTCCGGCCAGATAGGCGTTGGGAGCGGCGGCCAGCCCGAGGATGGCGACGCCTTCGACGGCGGCCGTCGTGGTCAGCGCGGTGCCGGTGCCGAGCTTGCGGCCGAGGAAGGAGGCGATGCCCGCGCCGAGCAGCCCGCCGGTGGCCTCGGCGGTCAGCAGCAGACCGAAACCGAAGTCGCTGACGCCGAGACGCTCGTGGGCGAAGAGCGCCAGCACGGTTTCCACCGCCAGGAACGCGACGTTCCCGACCGCCGGGCGCAGCGCCAGCCCGAGCAGCAGCTGGTCCCGGAAGACATAGGAGGCACCGGCCCGCGCCTGCCGCAGCAGCGATTCACGGGCCTGCGGCACCGGCCGCGGCATCGCCGGCAGCGACCGGACCAGCAGTGCCGAGACCGCGAAGGACACCGCGTCGGCCACCAGCGGGATGGACCGCCCCAGCGCGAGCAGGGCACTGCCGAGTGGCGGACCGGCGAAGCCGGAGGCGGCGGTCTGCGTACCGCGCAGGCGGGAGTTCGCCCGCTCCAGCAGCGCCGGGTCGCGGCGCAGCAGCTCCGGCAGATACGCTGTGGCGGCGGTGTCGAAGAACAGCCCGCCGAGCCCGAGCAGGAACGCCACGGCCGCCAGCAGCGGAATGCTCAGGACGTCGAACGCCGCCGCGACCGCCGGGACCGCGATCAGCACCGTCCGCGCGACATCGGTGACCCACATCGTGCGCCGCCGGTCCCACCGGTCGACCAGCGCGCCGCCGAGAATCCCGAACAGCAGCCACGGAATCGTCCCGGCCGCCGCGACGACGGCCAGCGCCATCGGGTCCCGCGTCAACGTCAGCGCCAGCAGCGGCAGCGCGGCATGGGTGACCCCGTCGCCGAGCGAGGAGATGGTCTGGGCACCCCAGAGCCGCCCGAACCCGGCCGGCAGTTTACGAACTTCGGTGGTCACTTGGTTTCCTCTTTGTACTTCGAGCGGGGGTGGAACAGGGCGAAGGCGAGCGTGGTGTCCGGCAGCGCGGGATCCGACAGCTCCCGGTACTCGGCGACCAGGGCGTGCAGCCGCTCCCCGAGCTCGGCGAACTGCTCGTCGGTGATCCGCAGATGCGCCTGGCGCACATGCCGCTCACCGTCGGCGGGGGAGGCCTCCAGGTCGGCGATCGCGTGCCGCATCACCACGTCCGGGCCGCCCTCACCTGGATCGGGCAGGTGCAGCGTCCGCGCGGCCATGGCGTAGTACCGCTCGGTGACCCCCCGGACCTTGCGGGTGCGGACCACCTTGATCAGCCCGGCGCGCTCCAGCAGCCGCACGTGGTAGCTGGAGCTGCCCTTGGCGAGGCCGATGCGCTCGGCGATCTGGGTGATCGTGGAGGGCTCGAAGCGCAGGACGGCCATGATGCGGTGCCGGGTGAGGTTGGAGACGGCGCGGAGCTGCTCGTCGGTGGTGACGTGGAAGGTCTCGGGAAGATCATCGGTGGACACGCGAGTAATGGTCAACGATTCTTGACCATTACGCAAGGGGTATCCCGGAGGAACTTTCAGAGGGCCGCGACTCTTGGCATGTTTCCGCTGCTGGTGGGGCATATGAGCGTCGGCAAACGCTGCCGCACGACCGGCTCAGAGCGCCGTCGACTCCCATGAGGGATCGGCCGCCTCCCGTTCCAGGGCATCGGTGACGGCCCTGTCGCCGGTCATGGCGTGCCCGGGGTCTGGTATCGGATGAGTCCCAGGTGGACGGCCATGCCAACGGCCGCCGTGGTGGTCTCCACACCGAGCTGCCGGCGGATCGAGGCCAACTGCCGCTCGATGGAACGACTGCACCGCCCCTGCTCGCGAGCGATGGACGCGACCTGGCGACCCCGCGCCACCTGCGTCAGCAGGTGGACGTGCCGCGGCGACATCCACGAGACGACCGCCGGAACCGGAACCCGGTCCTCGGGCCGCTCATAGAAGATCCCCGCGCCGATGAGATGCCGATGAAGCTCGGCGGCCAGCACCGCCAGCTCGCCGACGGTCCTGCCGGTGTAGAGCCCCTCGGCCAGCTGCGCGGCGACGTAGGCGCCCGCGAGCCGCGAGACCGCCGCGCTCATGCCGCCACCCGGCGGTGACGGTGGGCGGTGACCGCGACGTGGTGCCACCGTGCCCACGCAGGCACAAGTCGACGCGTCATGTGCAGCGCTACAACGCTGGCGGCGCCACATGAGCCCGCCAGAAACCCCAGGGCCAGCCATGTCACGAGCGACGCCGGATGCGGCAGCAGCCGGGGGAGTACGAACCATGCCACCGCGAGCCCGGCGGTGAAGCGGACGGCGAACTCGCAGCGCCGGTAGACCGCGCCCAGAGCACGCTGGGTGGGGGAGGAGCGGAAGAAGGACGTCGCGGCTGTGTCGCACGGCCACGCTTGCCTGCACTCGCGGCAGGTCTCCAGCGGCGGAGCCGCATGGGCGGTCGGTTGGTGATCGGTGGTGGACATCGTGCCCCCGGGAAGCTCGGCCATCGGACGCTCGCAGCTGCGCTACCCGTCCACCTTCACCTGGAGTGATAACTCTCCGCGACGTCACAATGGACGACAGTCAGGCGACATTTCAGGGTGACACTCCGGCGACATTGGACGGTATGGTGGAACCATGGCCGTCCACCGACAGCTCCAGCCGAACACCCGCCTTCGTGCCGCCCGCATCGCGCTCAACCTCTCCCAGGACGACCTGGCCACCAGGCTGCGCGAGGCCGGCGTCCGGCTCGGCGACCCCAACGACGCCTCCAAACGCCACGTCCAGCGGCTGGAGTCGGGGCAGACGCAGAACCCGCGCCCGAACTACCTGCGCGCGCTCGAACACGTCCTCAAGGTCCCCGCCCAGCAGCTGGGGTTCTCACCGCTCGGCTCGACGGTCGGGACCATCGGCGGCGATGACCTCGCGCCGCTGCTGCACCCCGAGGTCGCCCCCGACGGGCGGCCCGCCCACGAGAACCTCTCCGGCATCTGGCTCTCGCGCTACGAGTACGTCTCCAGCGGGCGCGGCGGCCAGACCTTCACCGGCCTCCACTACGTCGTGGTCCTCCAGCAGCAGGAGCTGCTGACCGTCCGCTCGATCGCCGGGACCTCCGGCTCGCCGCTGAGCATGTCCCTGTCGGTGGACGGCGCGACGGTCACCGGGACCTGGACCGAGCAGACCGCCACCGACGGCTACTACCGGGGCGCCCGCTACCACGGCGCGATCCAGATGCTGGTGGAACCGACCGGGCGCCTCATCTCCGGGCAGTGGGTCGGCTTCGGCAAGGAGATGGACGTCAATGTCGGCCCCTGGGAGCTGATCTTCCAGTCCGCTGACCTCTCGCGGGCCGCGATCGCCGCCTACGCCCGGCCCGCCACCGACCCGCGCGCATAGCGCCCGGTCAGGCGCCGTCCCCGGTGAAGTGCCGCAAGAACGCCCCCGGCCGCTCCAGGAACCCCCGCCAGCTGGCCACCAGATCCAGGTCCCCCCAAGCCACCCGCCCCGCCCCATGATCGCCGACCTCGATGATGTCCGCGCCGGGCACCGACGCCAGGACGGGGGAGTGGGTCGCGCAGATGACCTGCGCCCCCGACCCCCCGAGCCGGTGCATCAGCCCGACGAGCTGGAGGCAGGACGAGAACGACAGGGCGGCCTCGGGCTCGTCCATGAGGTAGAGCCCGGGCTGGCGGAACATCGCGTCCAGGACGGTCAGGAACCCCTCGCCGTGGCTCATCACCGACACGTCGTCCTCCCAGTACCCGGGCATCCCGGACAGGAAGTCGAGGAGCCCGAAGGCGGTCTCGGCGCGCAGGAAGAACCCCTTGCGTTTTGCGCGCGGCCCGGCCTGCATCCGCGCTCCGGCGGCGGTGTAATCCAGGCGCATCACCTCGCCCAGCGGGGTCTTGGCGCGGTCGTTGCCGTACTTGCGCCCGGCGCGCCCGCCCTGGGCGTCCAGGCCCGCCGCCTCGGCGATGGCCTCGACGATGGTCGATTTGCCCGAGCCGTTCTCACCGACGAGGAACGTGACCGGCGCGGTGAACTCCAGGCCCCGCTCGGTCAGCTCACGGACGCAGGGCACGGTGAACGGCCACTCCTGCGCGGCGCGCTCGCCCAGCAGCGCGCCGGGGACGTAGGCGCGTTCGACCAGCATCGGTTCTCCTCAGTCCGGTGGCGCGGGAGCGCCGAAGATCGCCCCACACGCGAGCCGAGCCGGAAGCGCAGGTCAGGCGGGCGGCCCGAGGAGCCCATCGGGGCATTGGCCGAAGGCCCGGAGCACGCGGCGAGGACGAGCACGGACGCCGGCAACAGCCTTCCGAGGATGCGCATCCACTCATCCTCGACGGCGCACCCATGTCCCCGCCACCCCGTCACTCCCCGCCAAGAAGACCCTCCCGGCGGGCGATCGCGGCCGCCTCGGTCCGGCCGCGCGCACCCAGCTTCGTCAAGACCCGCGAGACGTGGACGCCGACGGTGTTGACCGAGATGAACAGGTCCTGCGCGATCTGCCGGTTCCCGCGCCCCTCGGCGACCAGCGCCAGCACATCGAGCTCACGGGCGGTCAGCGCGAAGCGCCCGGGACCATCGTGGGCCGACGGCGTCACGCGCATCCGGCGCGCCAGGTCCTCCGCGCGGGCGGTGACCCCGGCATCGCCCAGCTCGCGGGCGGCGTCGACGGCCTCGCGGACCCGGCGCACCGCGCTCTCCCGGTCGCCCTCACCCCGCGCGGCCTCGGCGGCGGCCAGCAGCGACTCGGCCACCTCACCGGTCACGCCCAGGTCCCGCCAGCACGCGGTCACCGCGTCCCATTCGGCGGCGCTCGCCCCGTCCAGGCGGGCCAGGGTCGTCGCCCGAGCCGCCTGCTGCAGCGGACCGTGCGCGGGAAGCACGGTGGCGCGCTCGCGCCAGAAACCGGCGTCCTCGGCCACCGACGCCGCCGCCGGAAGCAGCAGCCACGGACGCAGGGCCGCCGCCGGTTCACCGGCCTCGGCCAGGACGGGCGCGGCGGAACGTCCACCGTCGCGGGCGATCCGGGCGGCCAGCACGATCCGGTGCGGCAGCAGGATCTCCGGCCTCCCGCCGGGCGCCGCGGCCAGCTCGTCGAGGGCGGCTGTCGCGGCCCCGACATCGCCGCGCGCGAGATCGGTCAGGCCGCGAAGGGCCACCAGGACGCCCCGGTAGAGCGCGGCCGGGTCGGCGGCGAAGGCCTCGTGCAGGGCACGGCGCGCCGGGTCCCAGCGGCCCAGCGCGATGTGGGACTCGACCAGGAACACCGTCAGCATCGGCCCGCGGCTGCGATCCAGACCGTAGCGGCGCGCCAGCGCCAGACCGCGTTCAGCGCTGTCGGCGCAACCACGAAAGTCACCGGCCTCGGCCCGGGCGCGGGCGAGGTAGAAGAGGAGCCCGACATGCAGATCGGGATCCCCGTGCTCGGCGGCCAACGCGGTGGCCTCGGCCAGGACCGGCTCCCACGCGCCGGTCTCACCGCCAAGGGCGAGCCGGATGCCGATGGTGGCCAGGGCGATAACGGTGAGCAGGTGGTCGCCGGTGGCGCGCCCGATGCGCAGGGCCTCACCGGCGGGAGCGTCGACGGCCTCAAGGTCGCCATCGGAGAGGTGGGCCCCGGCGAGACTGGCCAGCGCGTTGCCGCGGGCGTCGCCGGGCAGCAGCCCCAGGGCCTCGCGCAGGTCGGCCAGGCCCTGCCCGTCAATGCGGTAGCGCAGCCGCCCGCGGTGGTCGAGGAAGACCGCGGCCCGCTCCGGCTCGCTCACCCGGTCCAGCTCCGACAGCGCCAGGGACGCCAGGTCGACACCCGTCTGGAACTCACCCGCCCGCGAGCACACCCCGATGGCCGTCTCCAGCACGGCCTGCCTGGACACCCCCAGCATGGCCCCGCTGTCGGGTGCCCACGCGTCGATGACGCGCCGCAGCCACCGCAGCTGCTCGGCGTAGGCATAGGACGCCCCGGCCACCCCCGCCGCCCGCCACGCCCACTCCAGGGCGCGAGCGGAGTCACCGGCGGCCGCCCAATGCTCGGCCAGCGCCGGCGCATGCTCGCCGGGAAGACCGGTGAGAGCGGTGGCGCAGCGGGTGTGGAGGCGGACGCGCTCGCCGGGCAGGAGCCCGTCGTGGACGGCCGTGCGGATCAGCGCGTGCCGGAAGCGGTAGCCGTGCTCGTCGGGTATCAGCAGGGCGCGCTCGATGAGCGGCAGCAGCGGCCCGTCGATCACCGCGTCATCGAGTCCGGTGGTCGCCACCAGCAGGTCGTGGCGGACGCGGACGCCGATGACGGAGGCCGCGCGCAGGATCGCCCGGCTGCGATCGGGGAGCGTGGTGAGCCCGCTCAGGAGCTGCTCGCGCAGCCCCGGCGGCATGCCGTGCCCGGTGCGGTCGAGGCTCTCCACGAACAGCGGGATGCCCTCGCTGCGGCGGTGAACGCGGACCGTCTCGGCCGGGTCGGGCGGGCGGCCGTCGATACCGGTGAGCTGAGCGGCGACCTCCTCGACGGTGAACCGCGCCAGGTCGACGCGGCGCGCGCCGGGTCCCCGGGCCAGGCTCGGCAACAGCGCGCCCAGGTGACCGGCCTCCTCGGCGCGGACGGTGGTCACGATGAGGACGCCCGGGGCGGTGAGGTTGCGGACCACGAAGTGCAGCAGCTCGCGGGTCGCCGAGTCGGCCCAGTGCAGGTCCTCCAGCACGATCACCGTCGGCGCGCTCGCGGCCAGGCCTTCCAGGAACCCCAGGATCTCCTCGAAGAGCCGCCCGCGACCGGCCGCGCCGCCCTCCGGAGTGGCGGCACCCAGGACCGGGAACCACCGCGCGAGCTCACTCGGCCCGCTCGGCAGCAGCGCGGCGGCCCCGGCCGCGCCGAGCTCACGGATCGCCGCGCGCACGACCGTCACGAACGGCGCATAGGGCAGGCCGCCGATCTCCAGGCACTCCCCGGCGAGCAGCCGGGTCCCCACGGGCAGACCGGCGGTGAACTCGGTGAGCAGCCGCGTCTTGCCGATACCGGCCTCACCGGTCACCAGCGCCAGCGCGGGCCCGCCGGCGGTGTCACCGAAGGCCGCCCGCAGTGCGGCGAGCTCGTCGGTGCGGCCGGCGAAAACCTGGCTGAGCGGTGCGTTCACTAGATCATTATCCGGTGGAGGCGAGAAATAACGAGTTCTCGTGATGCGCCTCATGGGGTGTTACGGCGAGGCTTGTGTCATGACAGACAACACCGCCATCAGCCCCTTCACCATCGACGTTCCCCAGGCCGACCTGGACGACCTCGGCTACCGCCTCGACCGCGTCCGCTGGACCTCGGTCCTGCCCGAGGGCGAGTACGGGGTGAGCCTGGACCGCCTCCAGCGTCTGGTCGCCCACTGGCGCGACGCCTTCGACTGGCGGGCCACCGAGGCCGCGATCAACGCCCACCCCCAGTTCACCACCGACATCGACGGCCAGAACATCCACTTCCTGCACGTGCGCTCACCCGAGCCGGGCGCGCTGCCGCTGCTGCTGACGCACGGCTGGCCCGGATCGATCGTGGAGTTCCTGGACGTCATCGGCCCCCTGAGCGATCCCCGCGCCCACGGCGGGGACCCAGCCACGGCCTTCCACCTGGTGATCCCGTCGCTGCCCGGCATGGGCTTCTCGGGCCCGACCACCGCGGCCGGCTGGGGCACCCGGCGCACCGCCGCCGCGTGGGTGACGCTCATGGGCCGCCTCGGCTACGGCGAGCGCTACGGCGTCGCCGGTAACGACGCCGGTTCGATGATCAACCCCGAGATCGCCCGCCTGGACCCCGATCACGTCATCGGCGCCCACGTCACGCAGGTGTGGTCCTTCCCCAGCGGCGACCCGGCCGAGTTCGAGGGCCTGTCCGGTGAGGACATGGCGGCCCTGGGGGTCCTCAAGGACTTCTGGGACAACAAGGGCGCGTTCAACATCGTGCAGTCCCAGCAGCCGCAGACCCTCGCCCACGCGCTGTCCGACTCCCCGGCCGGTCTGCTCGGCTGGCAGCTGCAGCTCTTCGACGACAACCTCGACGACGAGTTCATCATCGCCAACGTCGCCCTCACCTGGTTCACCGGAACCGCCGGGTCGGCTCTGCGCTTCTACCGGGAGGACGCCCTGGACACCGACCGCCCGACCGAGCCCACGACCGTCCCGCTGGGGCTGTCGGCGGCCGCCGAGGGCGACTTCAAGTCGATTCGCCGCTTCGCCGAGCGCGACCACAAGGCCATCACCCACTGGCGGGTCAATGAGGGGGTCTTCGGTCACTACGCCGCCCACACCGCCTCCGATGTCAACATCGGTGACATCCGGGACTTTTTCGCCGAGCTGCGAGGCTGACCCACCCCCTGCGGGTTTCCGGCACCGGGCCGAGGCTATGAAGCCTCGGCCCGGCACTAGGTCACACCAGGTTCCAGGTCCAGCTCTGGACGGTGCCGTTGCAGTCGGAGATGGTCAGGCGCTGCCCGCCGGACAGGTTGCCGCCGGGCACATCGAGGCACCGGCCGGACATCGGGTTGCGCAGGCGGTTACCGTTCGAGCCCTCGTGGATCCAGCGCTGTGAGCCCGTCTGGTTGCAGTCGTAGAGCTGGATGGGAGTTCCGGCCGCGGTGTTGCCGCCGGTGATGTCGACGCACTTGCCGAGGGCACGCAGCTCGAACTGGTTGTTACCGACGGGGACGCGCCGCCATGCCTGGGCGGTGTTCCAGCTGCAGCCGGCGATCTGGATCGGGGTGCCGTTGGCGGTGCCGTAGTCCTTGACGTCGAGGCAGAGCCCGGAGCCGTTGACCTCCCAGCGCAGGCCCTTGTTCAGGTCGTCGATGAAGCGCATCGGCCCATCGCCGCCGCTGGTGCCCAGCCAGTTGAAGGAGATGATGTTCGGCATCCGGCCCACGGTGGCCGGCTCGCAGCGGGTCTTGATGCGGTCGTAGATGGTGCCGTAGTCGTTGGCGTTGGAGATGTTCGTGTGGTGGTTGATCATCAGCAGCTTCTGGAACTTGCCGCGCGCGGGCTGGTTCAGCGGGTCGTAGCCGCCCCGGTTGACGCACTCGTAGCCGTTGTCCCAGTGGTTCTGGACCACGAAGCGGCTCTCCTGGTAGATGCCGTGGTCACCGCGGTCGCCCTGGCTGCTGAAGATCAGCAGCCGCTTGTCGGCGTTGATCATGTCCTGGACCCGCGGCCACCCGTTGCCCTCGACGTTCCACTGGACCGGGTCGAACAGCAGCTCCCGCCAGCCGCCGACCCGGTTGGCCTGCTCGAAGAAGGCGGTCTTGGAGCTGTAGTCCTCCAGGCGCAGGACGAAGATCTCCGACGGGTTGTCGGCGAGGAACCACACGATCTCCATGAAAAGCTCGAAGAACGGCCGCCCGTAGTCGCGCCCGATGCCATCGCCGTGCGCGGTCCAGACACTGCCCTCGTAATCGCGCAGGTCCATCTCGGTGGAGCGGACCCCGTACCCGCGGATCTGGTCTCGCAGTGACCACACCTGGTTCTGCACGACACCACCGATCCCGTCGCTCGGGTTGGCGAAGCCGTTATGGGTGTCCAGCAGCGCGATCTCGTCGAGATGCCGGTTGGCCCACCCCGTCGACGGCGTGGCGGCGGCCGGAGAGGCCGGCACCACGACGATGAAACCGCCGAGGAGCAGGAGAAGAGGAAGTAAAAGTCGTTTCATGCGCGCAACCGTGCCGGGGGAGGGTTGCAATCGGATGCACGGCGGCGCACACGAACCAACCAGGCTCGCGCGGTGGCCTTAGAACATTGATGGTGATTCCGGAGAAGGCGCTCGCCGGCAGTGTGCACCCGGCCGGCGAGCGGGAGGGCTACACCTTGGTCAGGCGCTTGCAGCTCTCCCTGGACTCATAGGAGGGGGCGGCACTCGGGTGAATGCAGATCTCGAACCACACGTTCAGGACCCGGGTCTTCGACCAGGTGTTGATCGGGAGGGGCGTGGGGCTGTCGGTCCAGTCGATCCGTTCCGTCCACCCCGCTCCGCCGGTGTAGTCCCCGTGCACCCACAGTGCCGCCGAGCGCGTCGTGGCGCCCTGGAACCGCTTCGTTCCCTCGTCGACCTTGGCGCTGTAGGAGGAGCCGGTCTTCTCGTAGCAGTAGTGGATGCGCGTCGATGCGGGGCCAGGGCCGATCGACGCCGAGTACGTCCCGCACGTGGCGGCCAGAGCACCGCCGGTCGAGGCCTGTGCGGCAACGGGGGCGAAGATGCCGATGACCATGAGTGTCGCGACGAGAAATGCTCGTCTCATGCGCTTCCCTTCTCTGACGGGTGAGAGGTTCGCTTGCCCGGCCGATGCTTCCAGGCGAGGCCCGGCCGCAAGAGCCCGTCAGTACAAAAGGGACGACGTCCCCACCGCACCGGGACGCACGGGTGACGCCCGGCCACAATGACCCCCATGGCCGCCAAGCGAAAGCCCACCCCCACCGACCGCCAGGCCCTCCTCGACTGGTGGACGACGCTGGCCGCCCCCGGCTTCACCACCCTCCCGCCCCCCGGCATCGCCCGCCAAACCCCGGCCGAAGCCGAAGCCGAAACCCACGACCTCCCGCCGGGCACCTCCTACGCCTACTGGCTCGCCCCCGGCAACACCGCCTTCACCCGCGCAGGAACCCTCACCGACCCCCTGCCCCTCCACTGGCACGGCGACCACACCCTCATCCGAGCAGCCCTCGGCCCAGGCCCGGCCGGATACGCCGTCACCGACGGCGGCCCCCACGCCCCCTTCACCTTCGACCTGCTCACCCCCCACGACGCCGACGGCCTCCCGCACCCCGACGACCGCGCCGGCGTCCGCCAGCTCCTCGCCCGCCTCCACCCCGACACCCCCCTCACCGCACCAGAACACGCCTGGCTCCACGACCGCCTGCGCGACCCGTCCGCCCCCACCACCGCCAACGTCTACATCGGCGTCCTCGACGACCACGGCCACCTCACCCGCGACGACCTCGACCGGCTCCTGGCCACCTGGCGCGCCCACCCCGCCCCCATCCCCTGGTACGGCTGGCAGAACCTCGTCCGCGCCCTCCTGCGCGCCGACCACCCGCAGGCCTGGGACCTCGTCGAGCAGCACCGGCAGAACGCCGCCCGTGTGCTCACCACCGTCCCCAGCCAACGCGGCCTCGACCTTGTGCGCAGCACCGTCCTCGACGACGGGAACCTGCGCGCCATCCCCGCATGGCTGCGCCTGCGCCAGGCCCTCCACGAACCCGACGAGACCGACGCCGCGGCCGCCATCGCCACCGAACTCCAGGGCCACGACCAGGCACTACACGCCCTGGACCGGGCCACCAACCCCGCCGAGGCCCACCCCGACCTCACCGCCTACGAAGGCACCATCGGCGACATCTGGCACCGCTACCGCACCCTCACCCCCACCGACACCACCTGGCTCAAAGCCCGCATCGCCGACCCCACCACCACCCGCCAGGGCCTCGCGGTCTGCCTCGAACTGCTCTACGCCCACGGCCAGGCCACCACCACCGACCTCGACGCCCTCACCACCCGCTGGAAGACCGAACTCGCCAAGAACTACCGCACCACCTACACCGAGTGGCGCCACCCCATCGTCACCCTCACCTGCCTCGCCCACACCCTCGACCACCCCCTCACCGCCGAACTCGACAAGTGGTGGACCCGTCCCACACCCAAATGGAAGGACGACCTCCTCCCACTCACCTGGCTCGCCACCCCCACCGAGGACGCCGCCACACGCCTCTGGACCCACGCCACCTCCGGCGCCCACGACACCGGCCACCTGCTCACCTGGGTCCTCCTGCGCGCCCACCTCGACGACACCCCACCCCGGCACATCGCCGCCGGACTCATCGGCCACCCCGGCGTCCGCGACTACGTCCTCAAACGCGTCCTGATCGCCGCCACCGACCCCGCCCAGCCCCTCTGGCACTACGACGTCGACCCCCGCAGCTGGAGCTGGTGGCGACGCGCCGTCGAACTCGCCGACGACCCCGAGCTCCCCGAACCCGCCCGCGCGCTCGCCCGCAAGATCGCCGCCGACCACTACCTGCTGCGCGACCCCGACCAGGTCACGCCCACACCCACCCCGGCCGAGATCGTCGCGGCGGCCACATGGGCCAAGGGCTGACCGATCGGCGGCCGATGCCAACCTGCCGGGCCGGGCGTTGCGTAAAGAAGGTGCGACAAGTTCCCCATCCGATCCGGAGGCACCCTTGCGCATCACCCGAGCGATACCCGCCCTGGCGGCGGTCACCCTGCTGCTCACCGCCACACCCGCGACCGCCGACCCGGCCACGCCGTCCCCAGTGGACACCGTGACCCTGCCCGGCGGCGACCGGGTCCACCTCAAACCCGACGGCACCTACGCCTTCACCGCCGCCGACGGCCGCGAGAACATCGGCCACCGCGCCGTCCGCGGCCCCGGCGGCGACCTGATCGTCACCCCACTCGACGCCACCGCCGACCCGCGCCGCTACAACGTCAGCGCGCTGGCCCGCGCCGGGCAGCCCGACGCGTCCGCCGCCCCTGAGTCCGCCCTCGCCGCCGTAGCGGAGGACGACGGCGACGGCACCCAGGTCACCGTCACCATCCGCGACCGGCACGGCAAGGTTCCCGACACCGCCTACGGCACGCTCGTCGCCCTCGACGGCTCGGTCTGGGAGTCCTTCGCCGTCGACAGCCGCGGCAGCGCCGTCGTCGCGGTCCCGCCCGGCGACTACGTCATGCTCGCCGACCTCACCGACGAGCCCGAGCCCGGCCGCAAGGGCGAGTACGTGACGATGTCCAAGCGCGTCACCGTCGGCACCACCCCGCTGGCGCTCAACCCGTCGGTCGTGGCGAGCACGCCCGTGGCGGCGGTGACCCAGCGGCCGGGCTCGATCACCGAGCAGTCGATGACCCTGCGCTGGGCGTCCGACGACGTCAGGTTCTCCAACGAGGTGACCCTGAACGGCGACTACCGCGTCTTCGCCCTCCCCGTCACCGACCCGGCGCTGCTGTGGGCTTACCAGCCGACGATCGCCGTCAACGGGAGCGCCGACCTCTACCGCCTGGAGTTCCACGGCACCGGGAAGGTCCCGTTCGGCATGATCCAGCCGGTCCGCGACGCCGATCTGGCCGCCGTCACCGTCGACTACCCCGGATTCGGCACGCCCTTCACCGGCGCGCGTCTCTGCTACTCCCGCTACATCCGCGCCCTCGATATCGGCACCTGCACCAACGAGCGGGTGAACCTGCCCACCAAGCGCACCGAGTACCTGTCCACCAGCCCCGAGACGATCCACGGCTGGGGCCTGGACCTCCGCGACGGCCCCGCCTGGCTCGAATACAGCACCCCGGAGCTGAAGTACACCCCTGGTCCGCACTCACTCGTCCTGTGCGAGGGCCCCGTCGGCTACAGCGTGAGGCCCTTCAGCACCGGCGGCCCCGACAGCGGCCCCACGGGCATGTACCGCAAGGACGACCTCTTCTACTTCAGCTTCGAGCAGCTCGACACCCCCGACGCCGGAACGTTCTACATCAGCGGCGGCAACGAATGGGAGTCGCCGATGAACAACACGATGCTCGTCCTCAAGGACGGCGCCGAGCTCAACCGCATCACCGGCGAGCTCCGCTGGGTCGACACCGGCCTTGAGGAAGGCTCGTCCGGCCGCTACCAGGTCACCATCGACAGCCACCCGACGATGTCCTACCTGGGCGCCGCCACCGCGATGAACCTCGACTGGAGCTTCAACTCCTCGCCGTCTGCCGACCCCGAGGCGATGGTCCCGCTGGCCTTCTCCGCGGTCGTCCTGGACGCCACCGGCGTCCGCGGCCTCACCGCCGACGCCACCACCGACCAGCAGATCACCCTGGACTACGTGTCCCAGGGCGGCGGCATCGACGCCACCGCCCAGACCCTCACCCTGGAACTCTCCTACGACGACGGCGCCACCTGGACCCCCGTCGCCCTCAACCGCAACGGCGACAAGGCCACCGCGACCGTCCACCACCCCACCGGCGCCAAGCACGTGTCGGTGCGCACCAGCGCCACCGACGACCTCGGCTCCGCCATCACCCAGACCACGATCCGCGCCTGGCTCCTGAAGTAACCCCCACCGTGGGCGCCCGCCATGCCCGGCGGGCGCCCACGGCCATGGTTCTCACGCGTGCCGCGTCGGCCGGTAGACCAGCACCTGCGTACGCCCATCGAACGTCCGGCTCTCCAGCAGCTCCAGATCGAAGTCCGCCCAGCCCTCGAACACCGGCCGCAACCCCGTCTGCCCCGTGATCACCGGAAACACCGTCACCTCGACCCGGTCGACCAGCCCCGCGGCGGCCAGCGCCCGGTTCAGCGACAGGCTCGCCTGCGACCGCAACGGCACATCCGACTCCTCCTTGAGCCGCGCGATCACATCGACACCATCACCACCCACCACCGTCGCCCCCGCCCACCCGAGCGGCCCCTGCAGCGTCGAGGACACCACCGTCGCCGGCAGACCCCGCATCCGCGCCACCCACGGATCAACCTCGATGCCCGCCGCGTCGATCTCGGCGAACAACTCCACGTTCTCCCGGAACGTCGTCGCCCCATAGACCATCCGCTGCTCCGGCGCGAGCAACCCCGCCCGGTACTCCAGCAGCTCCGGCCCCTGCTTGCCCCAGTAGCCGCCCCAGTCGCCCCGGTGCGAGCCGAAGCCGTCGAGTGAGGTGAAGACGTCGAAGGTGTACGTGGCGGTCATGATGCGCTCCTCTGCCTGGCTTGCGTCTCACCCCTGCTACGAACGGCCCGGGCCCGATCCGACACACGCCGCCGTGTTCTCTTAGCCGGCCGCGCCGTCCGCGTCCTGCTCCAGACGAGCCGCCCTTGCGTTCAAGTCGGCCGCCTCGGCGTCCCAGTCTGGACCGAAGAGGTAGAGGTCGCCTGCGGCCCTCCTCAGGACAGCCGGATCGTCGGGGCGCTGCAGGCAGAGGAGGCGATAGGCGAGGTTGCGGATCCACACCGGGAGCGCGAGAAGTTCCGCGGCTTGGGTCGAGTCGAGCATCTCGGAGATCTCATCGGGATCGCTGAAGGTGAGGAGCTCGATGAAGTACTGCACCTGCGTCTGCTCGCTGATGTCCCCGGCCAGCTCATGATCGACGAAGAGCCGATGTGCCCGTTCCTTCAGTGGTGCGCGATTCATCTCTGGCCCCCATGGATTCGACCGGTCTGCGGCACACGTAGATCGGGTGCCCGACCCAATCTATCGATGGACCCTCCGACGCCGAGCCGGATTGTGCGTCAGAGTGCCTCGCGTGATCACCGGCGGTGCACGGTGAACGGACCGATGGCGAGCAGGTCGATCGGGCCTGTCTGGAGGCACTCCAAGGCGTGCTCGATCGCATCGGTCCTCGACCCGCCGCCGAAGGCGGTGTTGACCACCAGCGGCTGCCCGGTGCGCTCGTCGAACTCCCGCAGCATGCACCCGTTGAGCGGGTCGTCGACGGTCTGGGCGTGGGTTGTGAGGTCGATCCCGTGCCATCTCTCACAAGTCGGTCTTGGTGAATCAATTCGGGCGGATACGTGGCGTCAAGTTGCCGCTTGTTTGCTGTGTGCGACGTTACATTCGCGATTGATCGCAGTTGGGGGTTGGCTGGCGGAGGTGGGCGTCCGGGGGGAAACGGTTGGGGTGCAGGGGAATGGCTCGATGCTATTGCATCGTGGACAGTCGTAAGTGGATTGTTGACTGTCGATTCCTAATAGGATATACGGCGATGGAGTTCAGAAATATGGGACAGACCCATCGTCATCGAACTTGACAGAATCCTGTCAGTTGCGCAGAGTGGCTGAGCCCATAACTCAGTTCGCATCTTTGGGGTGCCCACCAGTGTCTTCTCGTGGCGTGATTCGTCGTGCCCTCATTCTGAGCATCGTCGTCGTCTTGGCCGTATCTCTCGTCCAAGTCGTTATCGAACCGAGACCTGCTGTCGCAGCAGCGTCCTGTCCTGAAACAATGTGGACTGAGGGCGATGCCGTTGCCGCTGCGGTGAAGTGCGGGAAGCGGGTGGAGGCGCTCTCGCAGCGCACCGAGACATCCGTTGTCTATGCCAACCCCTCCGGCACGTTGACGCTCGAGCAGGCGCTCAAGCCAGAACGGGTCCGTAACGCCGACGGTTCATGGTCCCCCATTGACACCGACCTCGAGAAGAATGCCGACGGCTCCTTCTCGCCGGCATCCGCGACGGTCGGGATGCGCTTCTCCGGCGGCGGCAACACGGTCATCGGATCGATCGACGAGGGTGGCAAGTCCCTCGACCTCGGGTGGACCGCGCCACTGCCCACGCCAGTCGTCGACGGTGCCTCCTTGACGTACCCGGAGGTACTTCCCGGAGTCGACCTGCGCATCGACGTGGAAAGCGCCGGATTCAAGCACCTGCTGGTGGTCAAGACTCCCGAAGCGGCGCGTAACCCGGCGCTCGCCCGCGTTGACTTCCCGGTGCGGGGGCACGAGCTGGCAGTCGTCCGCGACGAGACTGGTGCAGTAGGGGCCGTTGATTCCTCCGGTACCACGGTCTTCGGCGGTCACGTCCCTTACATGTGGGACTCGGCAGTCCCCGGTGAGGCGAGCAAGGCGAGCACCAACGGCCTCCGCTCGGCTGCACCACAGCCCAGCACGAAGACCGCGCCGATCGGTGTGGAGATCGCCGACGGAAACGTCACGGTCATCCCCGACCAGAAGGTGCTCACCGGTGCCGGCACCGTCTTCCCGGTCATGATCGACCCTCCTTGGTCCTCGTCCCGACTGCATTACACGACGCTGGCATCCCATCAGTCCGCGCCGTTCTATGACCAGCCCCTGGCGGCGAGCGACAACGCGGACAAGGGCGAGATCAAGGTCGGAAATTCGGGCGAAGGATTCAAGGTCCGCCAGATCTTCAACATGAACCTGTCCACGGTTCGCAGCAAGAAGGTGCTCAAGGCGATCTTCTCGATCACCCACACCTGGACCTGGACCTGGTGCTCCTCCAACAGCCCCATCGAGATCTGGCAGACCAACGACTTCACCTCAAAGTCGGTCTGGGGGAACTCGCCGAACACTGACGGCTGGCTGAGCAAGCTCGGCTCGTCCAAGCAGGCTCGCGCCGTTGGTAAGGAATGCGGAATCGACCCGCTTGAGTTCGACGTGACCTCGAAGGTGGCGTCGGTCGCCGGCGGCGGCGCGGACCACATCAACCTCGGGCTGCGCGCGACAGACGAATCGACGCCTGATGGATGGCGCCGATTCAAGCTGGACCCGAAGATCTACATCGAATACAACACCCCGCCCGTGGTCCCCACCAACCTGCAGCTTCGCGCGGGTGCCGGGAACATGGTCCCGTGCACCGCTTCCGAGGTGTGGGTCAACACCCGGACCCCCTCGTTCTCCGCAGTCGTCTCGGACCCCGATGACAACACGCTGACCGCCGGACTCGCGTGGACGACGCCCGGTGGCGCCGTCACCCCCTCGCAGACCCTGACGGCCACAGCGACCTCGGGTCGCAGCGCCGAAGCGACGGTTCCGAGTGGTACACCTCTGACGGCCGGAGATGGGAACATCGGCGGCCATTACGAGCTGCTCGCCAATGCCAAGGACAAGTACTCCACGTCCGCCTGGTCGCCACGTTGTAAGTTCGGTGTCGACGTGACGGCCCCGGGAACACCCGGCGGAGTGAGTTCCAGCGACTACCCTGCGGACACCACCCCGCGCTACGGCGTTGGATACACCGGCTCCTTCAGCATCGCGGCGCCCACTGATCGGCCTGAGGACGTGGCGACCTATCTGGTCACGGTCAACCAGACCGACCCCGGCGCGGGCTATGTCGTCAACGCCAGCGGTACCAGCGCAGCGACGCCCTTCGCGGCAACACCGACGCAGGAGGACGCCAACGTCATCAGGGTCTGGGCGCGAGATCGAGCGGGCAACCTGTCCGACAGCAACCCCAGTACGCCGATTCCGGACCCGCTGACCTACACGTTCAAGGTCGGCGTTGGCGCCGACCCGATCGGTGAGTGGAACTTCGACACCCGCGGTCCGGCCGGTGAGATCCCGGACAGCATGCCCGGTGAGCCCAAGCACCCGCTTACACCGAACGGTGCGCCGATCCAGGTATCTGGCCGCCTCGTCTACGACTACGCCGGTGGATTCAACGGCAATGGTGGATACCGCACCGCCGCCCCGGTGCTCGACACCTCCAAGAGCTTCACGGTCTCGGCCTGGGCTCGACTGGCGAACCCCAACACCAACGCGACGATCCTCAGCCAGGCGGGACAGGCGGTACCGGCCTTCTACTTGAACTACAACAAGGCGAACAACAGGTGGTGGTTCACCACCACGGCATCCGATGTCGCCTCGCCGACCTGGTACGACACCAAGTCATTGAAGGAACCGCGCATCGGTGCCTGGACTCACCTCGCGGGCGTCTACGACGCTGGAAACAAGACGATCTCCCTGTACGTCGACGGTGAGCTCCAGATGACGACGAGCCGCCCGACCGCGTTCAACGCGACCGGCCCGCTGGCCGTGGGGCAGGCATATGCCGTCAAGGACGGCACATCGTGGTCGTACATGAACGGTGACATCGACACCGTCAAGGTCTGGGATCGCGCCCTTCGTGGGGATCAGATCAAGGCCAAGGCCCTTGAGCCCACCCAGCAGGCTCGCTGGGGCCTTGATGAGGACGGTAGAAACACCGCCAAGAGCGCCGCTGATCCGCTTGCCCTGGGAACGGGCATGTCGATCCCCGACAAGGCGCTGGAGACGACCGGTGCCGGCTGCGCCACCACTAACAGCCCGGTGTTGTGGACAAACTCGTCCTTCTCTGTCGCGGCGTGGGTGCGGCTGTCCGACAAGAGCGACTACCGAAACGTGATCACCCAAACCGGCCAGAACCGTCCGGGTTTCTATATTCAGTACAACAAGACCGTCGACCGGTGGCGCTTCACCATGGCGACCTCCGATACCCAGGCGACGAGCTTCCTGAGCATCGACTCGAAGGAGCCGGCAAAGCTGAACACGTGGACGCATCTGACTGCCACGTTCAACGCTGGCTCTGGAGAAATGCGGCTGTATGTGAACGGTGCCGACAGCGGTGTCCCCGTCGTTGATGGAAAGCCACTCGCCAATACGGCGCCGTGGCACGCGCCTGGTCCTCTGAAGGTCGGATGCGCCTCCACGCTCCTGGAGAAGGTCGACTACCAGAAGTTCGTGGGCGCCATCGATGACGTCCATGTGTACGCCGGAGTGCTGGCCGCGACGGGTACGAGTTCGGTGATCAGCACTATGATGGCCACACGGCACAATCTCGATTGGGATGTCACTCCGACGGTCCGCCGGGACCTGACGCTTGGCTACACTACCGACGGCGGCGGCATGTCGCTGCTGACGGGGCAGCGGCCGACCAATGGCACGGCCTGGGACATCAACACCGGCTGGACCTCGCCCGACGGCAGTTACCTGAGCGACAACACGATCGTTGCTGCCGGGGACTTCACCGGTGACGGCACGGCCGATGCCGCGATCAGCAAGGCTCTCGGCGATGGCACGACCGAGCTACGTCTGCTCACCCGTGACAATGGCCCACTGACCGATGCCGGAACCCCGGTCGTCATCCAGTCCGAGTGGAACCCCGCGACGACGCGACTGGTGGCCGCCAACATCGATGGGAGCGGTCCGGCCGAACTCCTCGTGGTCCGGGACGCGGGCAACTGCCAGACCGAGGTCGGCGTGTACCCGTCGAACGGCACCGGATTCGACACACCGCTGTTGGACCCGCGGGTCGCCCCGGTGTGCTTCAACGAAGTCCAGACCACCGTCGGTGACCTCGACGCCGATCGTGCCAGCGATCTGATCATGCTCCACCGCACGGCTACCGGAGTCGAGCTGCTGTCCTGGCGTGGAAGCAGCAGCTACGCCGTCGACCTGCCGGTGACGCTATGGGCCTCGCCGTCCTGGACATTCGGCGCCACCCGACTCGTCGGTGTCTCGGATGTGACCGGCGACAAGCGCGATGATGTGGTCGTCATGCGTGACCTCGGTGGCAACAACTTCACGTTCGAGGTGCTCAACGGAATTCCCGTCCAGACGCCCGAGGGCATCGTGGGTGGGCTCGCTGCACCAGTCAAGTGGTGGGACAGCCCGGCCTCGGCTGCGATGAACCTCAGCACCGGGAAGCAGCTCTTGCTCGACGTCGACCTCGACGGTGACGCAGACCTGGCGATGCTGTGGCCCAAGCCCGGCGGTGGTACGCAGCTGCTCTACCTCACTGCGAGCGGAGCGAAGTTCACCGGCGGCCCGTCGTGGATCCAGCTCTACGACTCCGGTACCAAGCCACTCGACATCACTCGCCTCACGGTCGCCTGACCGCCCAACCTGCCCAAAGCTCGTTTCGGAGGACCCCTGTGCCCGAAAAGCGTCTTCGACGACGTCTGTCCACACCCGCCCGCCGACGCCTGAGGCGCATGAGAGTGCGTGCCCTCATTGCACCGAAGATCTCGCTGCCGGTGATGTCGCTGTTGCTCATCGTGGGATTGCTCCCTTACGTCGGCTCGGCCCTAGGCGACCTCTTCGAACCCAAGCCGGGCAACGAGCAGGAGTCGGTGCCCGGCGAGGACGCTCCAGTCGGGGAGACCGGTCCCGATGAGCTGGCCGGGTCTCGCCGGACTGAGGCCGGGCCGGCGGCCTGGCCGGCGGGCGGGAAGGCCACGGTTGATCTGCCCTCAGATGGATCACGGGTACGCGCAGGAGACCTACCGATCTACTTGCGTGCAAAGGACGGTGCTGCGAGCACCGCGACGATTGAGCTCCGGGATCACGGCACTACGCAGTCCCTCGGCGTTACCGGTCTGCTGATGGACGTCCAGTCGCAGCGCGATGTCGAGGTCACCGTGGACTATCGCGCCTTCTCCGGCGCGGTTGGCGGCGACTGGTCGCGGCGGCTGGCCGTCGTCCGGCTGACCGGCTGCCCTGTGTCGGCCGTCGTCGGGTGCACCTCCGAAGTGCTGCCGTCAGAAAACAACGCGAACTCACGCGCTCTGAGCACGACTCTCGCCGCGGCTGCCGCGCCCCAGACCCTGGCGGTCACCGCGGAGACGTCCGGCGACTCTGGAACGTTCGCCGCCTCATCGCTCAAGCCCTCCGATTCCTGGCGTGCGGGTACCGCCACCGGTGACTTCGGCTGGACGTACAACGTTGATCTCCCACCGAGCATCAACGGTCCTACGCCGGGCATCAAACTGTCGTACTCCTCGGCGGCGGCCGATGGGCAGACGGCGTCGACGAACAACCAGCCGTCATGGGTCGGATCGGGCTTCGACTACAGCACCGGCTACATCGAGCGAACCTACAAAGGCTGCGTCGACGACACCGAAGGCTCGAACAACTCCACCAAGACCGGTGACCTCTGCTGGAGCGGCGACGAAATCGTCACACTTCGGCTTGGCGGCTCGGCCGCACAGCTGATCAAGGACGGGAAGACCTGGCGTCCCCGTACCGAAGACGGATCTCGCATCGAACAGCTGACGAACAAGGACTGGGCCAACGGCGACAACGATGGCGAGTACTGGCGCGTCACCACCCCGAACGGCACCCAGTACTACTTCGGCCGCAACCAGCTCCCGGGATGGACGACCGGCGCGGCCGTCACCAACTCGACCTGGACCGTCCCCGTCTTCGGCAACCACACCGGCGAACAGTGCCATGCCGATGCGTTCAGCTCGTCGTGGTGCGACCAAGGATGGCGCTGGAACCTCGACTACGTCGTCGACGTGCACGGCAACACCATGTCGCTGTGGTACGACAAGGAGATCGACCGGTACGGGCGCAACAACGACGCCAACGCCGTCTCGACCTACGATCGCGGCGGATACGTCACCCGCATCGACTACGGGACCCGCTCGACCACGAGCTACGGCACCGCTCCCACACAGGTGTTCTTCGACGTCGCCGACCGCTGCCTCGAAGGCAAGGCCTGCGACCCGACGAAAAAGGAGAACTGGGCGAACTGGCCCGACACTCCCTGGGACCTGAACTGCAAGACCGCTCCATGTGCAGGTAAGACGAGCCCCGCGTTCTTCACGACGAAGCGTCTAGCCAAGATCACCTCCAAGGTGAATCTCACCACCGGCACGCAAGTCGTGAACACTTACGCACTACGGCACGCCTACATCGAGCCCGGCGACGGCACGCGCGCAGGTCTCTGGCTGGAGGGCATCACCCGAACCGGCTACCTCAACGGCTCGACCATCACCGTCCCTGAGGTGACCTTCAAGGGCGTACAGCTGAACAACCGAGTGGACGGCGTGGACAACGCCCCGCCGATGAACTGGCCCCGCCTGCGCCGCATCGGACTGGAGACCGGCGGCGAGATCGTCGTTGACTACTCCGACCGCGATTGCACCCCTGCGACTCTGCCGGCCAAGGCGGAGACGAACAACAAGCGCTGCTACCCCATCTACTGGACCCGTCCCGGCCAGGTCAACGCCAAGGTCGACTGGTTCCACAAATACGTGGTCAACGCGGTCTACTCCAGCGACCCGTACGGCAACGCGACCTCACAGATGGTGACCCGATACGAGTACCTCGGTGACCCCGCCTGGCGGCGCGCCGAGGAGAACGGCCTCACCCCGAAGGACAAGCTCACCTACAGCGACTGGCGCGGCTACGAACGAGTCCGCACGATCATCGGCCAGAACGGCGATGAGATGAAGTCCGAAGTCCTCTACATGCGAGGCATGGACGGCGACATCCTCCCAGGCGGCTCCACACGCAGCGTCCAGGTCACCGACTCCCAGGGCAAGAAGGTGACCGACTCCAACTGGTTCGCCGGGATGAGCCGCGAGGAGACCATTTACAACACCGACGACGGAAGCGTCGTCAGCTCCACCATCAGCGATCCATGGGCAAGCGCGCCAACGGCGACACGCAAAATCGGCGACACCACCGTGACGGCACGCTACATCTCCACCGATGGAAGCTGGATCCGTACGATGCTCGACGGTGGCCGGGCTCCCCGTGTCACCGGCAAGACCATGAAGTTCAATGACCGCGGCCAGCCCTACCAAATCCATGATCTCGGGGATCTGGCGGTCGCCGGCGACGATAAGTGCACGACGACGACGTACATCGAGAACACCAGCGCCTGGATTCGTGACCTGCCGCAGGAGGTCACGACCACTGCGCTCCCATGCGGCACGAACCCGGCCAAGCGCGATGACGTCATCTCGGTGGAACGCAGCCTCTATGACGGGTTGGCCTACGGGGCCACCCCCACCAAGGGCCTCATCACCGAAGGTCAGCTGGCCAGCGACTGGTCTGCGGCGAGCGGTGCGACCTTCAAAACGAAGGCAAAGACCCAGTACGACACGCACGGGCGTGTGACCAAGTCGTGGGATGTACTCAACAGGCCGACGACCACTGTCTACACGCCGACCAGCGGTGGACCCGTGACGAAGATCGTGACGATCAACGCCGCGAACCACCCCACGACGACTGTGACCGATGGCGTGTTCGGCCTGCCCGTGACGGTCACCGACGCCAACTCCAAGACGACCCAGTACGCATACGACGGGCTCGGGAGACTCATCAAGGGGTGGACGCCCGGGCGCGCCAAGACCGACACACCCGATGTCGAGCACGACTACATCCTCAAAGCCGGAACGGCTCCCGCGGTCGGTACCAAGAAGTTGCTGTGGAACGGCAAGGCCGCGACCGCGTACACCATCTATGACGGTCTCGGCCGCGAACGCCAGACACAGTCTCCCTCACCTGCCGGTGGGCGCGTCCTTACGGACGTCTTCTACAACACCGCTGGCAAGGTGGTCCTGCGTTACGGCGCCTACTACAACAGTGACAAGCCCAGCACGACACCCTTCACCGCGACGGATGGCACGCTCGTTCCGAACCAGCACGCCACCGGCTACGACGGTGCAGGCCGCCTCACCGCCGACATCTTCCAGCCCTTCGGGAAGGAAGCCTGGCGGGCCAGCACGATCTATCACGGTGACAGCGAAGACTCGGTTCCTCCCGCAGGCGGGTCTGCCATCACAACGATCAAGGACGCGCTTGGACGCGCCACCGAGATCCGCTACTACGACGGCTCGTCCCTGACCGCCTCCTACATTGCCACGCGCTACGGATACGACTCGCAAAACCGGATCCGCAGCGTCACCGATGCTGCCGGGAACCAGTGGAAGTACACCTACGACTTCCGCGGCCGGATGGAGATGACCGAGGACCCCGACAAGGGCAAGTCCGTCATGACCTATGACGACGCCGGCCGCCTCCTGACCACCACCGACGACCGCGGCACAACACTGGCGACCACTTGGGACGCACTCGACCGCAAGACGAGTGTTCGCCTGGGATCGGCGACGGGGACCGAACTCGCGAAATGGGTATACGACACCGTCGCCAAAGGACAGCTGACCTCCTCCACCAGCTTCCACGACGGTGCGGCATACGTGAAAGCCGTGCAGAAGTACGACAACGCGTATCGCCCGCTGCAGAGCTCGGTCACCATCCCCACTGCCGAAGGCAACCTCGCGGGTACCTACACGACCTACCAGTCCTACTTCGCCGACGGCACGCCACAAACCACGACGCTACCGGCGATGGGAGGCCTTCCTGAGGAGCTCCTCCAGTACGTCTACGACGACTACGGGCTCCCCAAGCAGCTGGTAAGCGACCAAACGACCGGCGGCCACTACGTGACCGACACACGCTATGACGCACTGTCGGCCGTCACTCAGTTCACGCTCGCCGAAGACGCCCAAGGATCGAAGCGGCTCTACCGCAACTTCACCTACGAGCCCGGAACGAACCGGCTGGCCTCCAGCTCGACCTCTCGTTCGACCGGCACCCCGAACGTCCTGTCAGAGATCAAGTACACCTACGACGCCACAGGCAACGTCCTCTCCATTGGCGACACGCCGGCGGAGAACTCGGCAGCCGATGACGTGCAGTGCTTCAAGTACGACGGCTACCGACGCCTCAAGACCGCTTGGACCAGCAACGCCAAGACCTGCGGCGACAGCGCGACCAAGGAGGACGTGGGCGGAACGGCACCGTACTGGCAGTCCTGGACCTTCGACTCTGTGGGCAACCGACTGAGCGAAACCGACCACCTCAACGGCTCGGAGACCATCTACAGCCGTGAGGGGGCCGACAAGACCCGCGCCCATGCGGTGGCCACCGCCAAGACCACCATGGCGAGCGGCAGCAGCAAGACCGACGTGTACGGGTACGACGAAATCGGCAACACCATCAGCCGAGCTTCTGCGCAGGGACAGCAGAAACTCACGTGGAACCCAGAAGGACGTCTCGATACGCTGACCGTTGCGGCCAAGACGACCTCCTTCGTCTACGACGCCGATGGAGCACGACTCGTCCGCACCGACCCCGACGGGTCGAAGAAGCTGTTCCTCGGAGACACCGACCTCACCTCCTCCAAGGGCGCCAGCGTCGTGACGGGCAACCGTTACTACTCCTGGAACGGGCAGACGGTCGCGGTCCGGGCTTCGAACGGCAAACTCACCTGGCAGGTCTCCGATCACCACGGAACCGCGAGCCTGTCGGTCGACGCCGCGACCCTCTCCTTCACCTACCGGCGAACCACTCCGTATGGCGAGGACCGAGGCGCCTCCGCGGCGAACTGGCCTGACGCGCGCGGTTTCCTCGGCGGAGAGCAGGACTCCAGTGGCTTGACCCACATCGGGGCACGCGAGTACGACCCCAACCTGGGGAGCTTCATCTCCGTCGACCCGCTGATCGACCCTGCCGATCCTCAGCAACTGCACGGATACCTGTACGCCAACGGCAATCCCGTTACCTTGAGCGATCCCACCGGTCTTTCGCCTAATGGAGTTGGCGGTATCGTTGTAGGGAAGGTCCAAGGGGTATTTGTTCGATACAATGGAGATGGTCCGAAGCCGCCACCGGGTGCGCCAACTGGAAATGGCTGGGACTGGTTCCTTGGAGTAAGTGGAAAAACTACCTATACCGAGGGTGGCATTACCACCGTCATTTGGTACTCGGAATGGTGGTGGTGCAACGCCGATAGTAGTGTCTGTGCGGGTCAAGTTCAGGAAGACGGCACGGCGGCTGTCATCACATTCACCACCACGGACAAGGTCAGTAGGTTTGTTGCACCCACACCTTATGGTCCATACGCTCCGGGTAAAGAGCCGAGCACACCGAAGCCGCAGCCGGGCTGCTACAGCGATGGCAACGGTGGGTCATTCGTCGTCAACGACGATGGCTCCACAGTTCAGAACGCTCCCCCGGAGGCCGCACAGCCACCGCCAACCTGTGGTTTCTGGGACTTCAAGTGCGGCTGGAACGATCCAACAGCATGGTGGCGCGGAAACAAGGCTTGGGTTTCCGGCGGTGTGGCGGTCATCGGCGCTGGAACCTGCCTGTTCACGGCAGGTGTCGGCTGTGCGGCAGTCGGATGGGCAGGTCTTCTAACAGCAGCAGCCGATAAGGGCATGGACGCCCTAGATAACTACAACTACTATGGCTACAGTGCGGCCGGAGCTTTCGCTTCATGGGGTCTGTCAATGAGTATCGATGTCGGACTCATGGCTATCCCAGGTGCACGAATGCTTCCTGGTGAGCTCGCGAAGGCGGGCTATAAGAACGCCGCGCACACCTTCTCAGTGGCGAACGAATTTGTGCCGCTTGCGGCTCAGCTGAGTACGGCGTCCGGAGTGAACAGATTCGCAGCCAGGAATATTTTCGATGCTACTATGTTGTCCGGTGGCATATCGGATACGCCGCTGAACACGGCACTCGCCCCGCAGAACTGGTGGCGACCGAATTAGGGAGGGGCCCATCATGGCGAGGCCAGCCGGAACCGCAGGAAACTTCTATGACATGGTGCAGTGGTTCCGGCGTAGGCCTCCGAGGTGGCGCTATCCGCTCATGTTGGCCGCGCTTCTCCCCGGTGTCGGAGCTATGTTGTTCGTAGCGCTCAATAATCCGACGTCATTCGGCCAGTTGTTGCTTGTGGCAATACCGATGATCTTCTCGCTCGTGATGCTCGTAGTTTCCATCCTGGTGTTGATGAGCTACGCGGGAATCGGGTATCGATACGACGACTAGTCTGACGGGTTGTGCGTACGTTGAGAGTTGTCGTTAATTGGCTACTTTCGCGTATTTCAGTCCGATGGACGTGCTTTCGAGCGTCGGAGTTTTGGCCTTAGCTGGAACGTCTCCTACCCAAGGTGGCCATGGTTCACCCAATTTATTGGGTGAACCATGGCCACCTTGCCATACCCTTTCGAAAGCGTCTCTGGAGGCGGCCGCAGAAAAGACACGGACTGCATGAGTTCGTTGAGGCTGTAGGCGACGCCAGCATGAGACGGTGGTTGGTTACGTCGGCATTTGGTCGCTTCAGCCTTCCCCACAAGTGTCCAAAGACAGGCCCGCCATTGATCGTGATCTAGTGTCGCCACGGCCGTGTTGTGAGCGCTGTCTTGCCTCAAGTGATCGATTGCCTCTCCCCACCGACGTCGATATTGGGGGTCCACTGCCTTACTTGGGGCGCACGTACGAAACCCATACTGAGCCTCCTGGACCGTCGGCACAGATCTCGACGAAACGCTGGCAGCCCTGGGCCACCTGACACCGACGCGTCGATGGCGGCTAGCCGCCATCGACGCCATAGCTGGGCAGGTCGATGGCATCGGCCGGTGGGTTGGTGAACCGCGTGGTGAGTCGCCCGATCCTGGGGTTGGCGGCCACACGCGCGGCGGTGTGGAGGAGCCGGATGCCGGTCCGGGTCTTCGGCGCGGCCAGGCGGGGCGCCAGCGCGGAGACGTTCTGGGCCTGCTCGACGTAGGGCCGCATGATCGCCTCGTAGGCGTCGAAGGCCTCGCGGTGGTCGGGGTGGCGGGCGAGTTCACCGGCGAGGACGTAGGCGCCGACGAGGGCGAGGCTGGTGCCCATGCCGCTGAGCGGGGAGGCGCAGTAGGCGGCGTCGCCGAGGGCGGCGATGCGTCCGCGTGACCACCGGTCGAGGCGCATCTGCCCGATGGACTCGAAGTAGAAGTCGTCGGAGTCGCCCATGGCGTCCAGGACGCGTGGTGTCTCCCAGCCGGCGTCGGCGTAGTGGCCGCGCAGGAACTCGTGCTGCGCCGACAGGGGCTGCCGGTCGAGGCCGCCTTGCGGGTGCAGGAAGGACAGTGAGGCGCGGGTGGTGCCCAGGTTGTCCGGGCGCAGCAGGACGACGCGTCGCCCCGGTGCGTTGTACCAGCGCGCCCAGTTGCCGTCGGTCTCGGCGCGGGGGATGGTGAAGTAGGCGGTGTAGAGGCCGAAGGAGCGGGTGCGGGCGATGTCGGCGAAGACGAGATCGCGGGTGCGGGAGCGGAACCCCTCGGCGAGGACGACGAGATCGAACCGCCGCCCGGCGCCGCGGCGGAAGGTCACGTCCACGCCGTCGCCGCTGTCGCTGAGCCCGGTGATCTCGTCGCCGAAGATGTACTCGGTCGTGTCGCGGGTGTGCTGGTAGAGCAGGTCGGCAAGCTCGCCGCGCAGGAGTTCGAGTTCGGTGACGAATCCGTCGCCGTTGAGGGATTCGCTGCCGAAGGACGCGCGGACGTGGTTGCGGCCGTCGACGAAGTGGAGTCCGGCCTCGTGGGTGGTGCGGGCGCGGGCGGCCGGTTCGAGGCCCATGCGTTCGATGACGGTGCGCCCGGCGCCGCGCAGGTCTACGGTTTGCCCGCCGAGGCGTAACCGGGGCGCGCGTTCGATGACGGTGGCGGTCATGCCGTGGTGGTGGAGCCAGTGGGCGAGGGCGGGTCCGGCGATGCTGGCGCCGGAGATCAGGACGTGGCGGGACATGGGGGTCCTCCTCATCGGGCGGCGTGCTGGGCGGGGGCTTCGGTGCCGTGGTGGGCGTCGTCGGGGCGTCCGCGGCGGGGGAGCAGGAAGGTGACGGCGAGGAAGGCGGCGAGCAGGCCGCCCTGGACGATGAGGGCGTGGTGGAAGGCGCCGGTGAAGTCGCCGGTCCTGGCCTGGGCGAAGAAGACCGAGCCGAAGACGGCCACGCCGATGGAGCCGCCGATGGACTGGACGGCCGACAGGACGCCGGAGGCCGAGCCGATCTCGTGGTCGTCGACGGCGGCGAGGATGAAGCTGAAGAGGGCGGCGATGACCATCCCGGCGCCGATGCCGGCGACGGTGATCCCGGCGGCGATGTCCCAGATCGAAAAGGTCTCCGCGGACAGGCCGTCGAGCTGGAACCAGAGCAGGGCGGCTCCGGCGAGCTGCACGAGGGGCCCGATCTGGAGGACGCGGCGGCCGATCTTGTCGGCGAGGAACGCGCCGCTCACCGCGCCGCCGATGGCGGTGCCCACCGCGAGGGGCAGGTTGCCCAGTCCGGCCTCGCCGGCGGTGAAGTGGCGGCCGATCTGGAGGTAGAGGGTCAGCACCAGCTGGGTGCCGACGAGTCCGGCGAAGAAGAGGGCGATGCCGCCGAGGCCGACGGTGAAGGCGGGTTTGCGCAGCAGGCCGGGGGTGATCAGGGGCTGTCGGCCGGTGGTGGCGGTGCGGCGCTGGTGGAGGGCGAAGAGGCCGAATCCGAGGACGGCGGCGGCCATGGACAGCCATGTCCACAGTGGCCAGCCGTCCTCCTGTCCCTGGTTGAGGGGCAGGACCAGCAGGGCGCAGGAGGCGGCGACGAGGGCGGCGCCGGTGATGTCGACGCGGACGGTGCGGTCGCCGGTCTTCTTCGGGACGACGATCGCGGCGGTGATGAGGGCGGCGATGCCGATGGGCAGGTTGACCAGGAACACCGAGCGCCAGCCGAGTCCGAAGAAGTCGCCTTCGATGAGGAAGCCGCCCAGGACGGGTCCGATGATGCCGCCCAGGCCCAGGACGGGCCCGAAGATGGCGAAGACCTTGGTGAGCTCGCGGCCGGAGAAGTTCTCCCGCAGCAGGCCCAGGCCCTGGGGCAGGAGCATCGCCCCGGCGGCGCCCTGCAGGAGCCGGAAGACGATCAGGGTGGCGATGGTCGGGGCGATGGCGCACAGCAGTGAGGTGGCGGTGAAGGCGGCCAGGCCGATGAGGAAGACGCTGCGGCGCCCGTAGCGGTCGCCGAGGCGTCCGCCGAGGACGAGGCCGGCGCCCAGGGTGAGGGCGTAGCCGCCGATGACCCATTGCAGGCCGACGGGCCCGGAGTCGAGGGATTCCTCCAGGGCGGGTCCGGCGACGTTGACGATGGAGGCGTCGAGGAGGTCCATGATCTCGGCGACGAGCATGACGACGAGGATCAGCCACCGCCATCGGTAGGGCGCGGTGGTGGGGGAGGGGACGGACACGCGAGATACCTCCATGGTGAAGTAATTCCATGGTGAAGGTAAAGTGGTGGCGGTAGGTTGTCAAGTCGGCCCCCGCCGCAGGTGGCCGACGTAACGAGGTGAGGGGACGCGATGGAGGAACCGGCCGGCGCCGCACGCCTGGAGGGACTGACGGAGAGCCTGCGCGTCTACGGCGGCCACTACACCGAACTCAGCCGCCGCTTCGCCGCCTGGCTGGGCCTGCACGCCACCGACGCCACCGCCGTCCTCGAAATCGCCGCCGCAGAAGAACGCGGCACACCCCTCTCCCCGGCCCGCCTCAGCGAGCGCATCTCACTGTCGACGGGCGCCACCACCGCGCTGCTCAACCGCCTGGAGACCGCCGGGCACATCACCCGCACCCGCGAGCACACCGACCGGCGCGTGGTGACCTTGCGCAGCGGCGAGCACATCCAGCAGCGCGCCGATGAGTTCTTCGGACCCCTCGGAAAGCGCCTGGAGGAGGCGATGGCGCACTACCCGCCGGAGCTGCTCGCGCGGTTCCAGGCGTTCATGACCGACCTCAACGCCACCATGGACGCCCACCTCGCCGAGCGGGAGGCGCCCTCACCGGGCGGCCGGTGACCACCGCCTTGTGCGATACTTCCGCCCGTCAGCCGATCTGCGCGAGGTGATGCCATGACGACCGCGATGACCCGCCCGGGCGCCCCGACCCGCCGCTGACCGCCGTCCGAGCACGGCCCGGCCGCTCGCGCCCGGTGCGCACGCACCCCTGTGACACCACAGCGCGAAAGGCACACCTTCTTGCATTCCCATGACAACACCGCCCTCATCGGCGGCGACCTGCGCGTCCACCGCCTCGGCTACGGCACCATGCGCCTGACCGGACCCGGCTTCTGGGGACCACCCGCCGACCACGACGAGGCCGTACGCGTCCTGCGCCGCGCGATCGACCTCGGCATCAACCTCATCGACACCGCCGACTCCTACGGCCCCCACATCGCCGAAGAACTCATCGCCGAGGCCCTCTGGCCCTACCCCGCCGACCTCGTCATCTCCACCAAAGGCGGCTACACCCGCCAGGGACCCGACCGGTGGAAGCCCGTCGGGAACCCCGCCTACCTGCGCCAATGCGTGGAAATGAGCCTGCGCAGGCTGCGCGTGGAGCGCATCGACCTCTACCACCTGCACCGCATCGACCCCGCCATCCCACTGGAGGACCAGCTCGGCGAACTCGCCGACCTCCAGACCGAGGGCAAGATCGGCCACATCGGACTGTCCGAAGTGGAGGTCGACGACATCGAGCGGGCCCGCGAGTGCGTCCCGATCGCCGCCGTGCAGAACATCTTCAGCCTCACCAGGCAGCGGATGCGCGACACCCTCGACCACTGCTCGGCCCACGGCATCGCCTTCGTCCCCTTCTTCCCGCTGGGCAAGGGCGATCTGGCCCGCCCGGACGGTCCCGTCGCGCAGGTCGCGGCGACGTACGGGGCGAGCGCCTCGCAGCTGGCGCTGGCCTGGCTGCTGCACCTGTCGCCGTGGGTGGTGCCGATCCCGGGGACCTCACGGGTGGCGCACCTGGAGGACAACCGGCGCGCGGCCGACCTGGTCCTCACCGGTGAGCAGATGGCGGATCTGACCGCGCGATGGTCCGACGCGCTCTGATGCGACGGGCCCGGCACCCCGAGCGGGGTGCCGGGCCTCAGGTCAGCCGGTGGGGTCGCCGCCGGTCCCGGAGGCGCCACCGGGATCGCCGTCGCGCAGCCCGGTCGGGTCCTCACCCTGCGGGCTCTCGCCACGGGGGTCGCCGTTATGGAGGGTGAAGCCCGTCGGGTCGCCACCGGGATCGCTGGCACCGCCTGGATCACCGTCGGGAGCGGCATAGACCGGGGCGCTCAGCGCGGCGATCACCAGCGCGGCCGACAGGGCCAGTGATGCGGCCAGTGTGGACTTTCGCATGCGGGATCCTCTTTCCTGCAGTGGGTCCAGATGAGGGTAAGAAGGCATCGCCCGCCCTTTCGGGCGCTCTATCCGAACAGCAGCACCCCGGCGGCGACGGCGACGTTGAGGGAGTCGGCCCGTCCGCGCATCGGAATCGACACCGCCTCATGCGGCACCTCCCGCCACTCCGGCGCCACCCCGTTGCCCTCGGAGCCGACGACGATCGCCGTCGGGCGATCACCGCGCGGCCGGTCCCGGAAGTGCCCCTCGGCGCCCGGAAGCGCCAGGTGGACGGCGAAGCCGTGCCGCTCAAGCCATGTAGCGGCCTGGGCGGGGGAGCCGAGGTCGATGACGGGTGTGGTCAAGACCGTGCCCCGGCTGGCGGTGAACACCTCCGGGCTCTCCACCCGGGCCCGGCGACTGGTCACGATCAGCGCGGCGGCGCCACTGGCGTCCACGACGCGCACCAGCGCGCCGAGGTTGGAGGCGTACTCGATCCCGTCGGCGACCAGGACGACCGTGCCGGGCCCGACGGGCCGTCCACCGATGACACCGTCCCCGGCGCGCCAGTCGGGCAGCCGCACCAGCGAGGCCAGCCCGGAGGGGCGGTTGCGGCGGCTGACCCGCGCGAAGGTCTTGACCGAGACGGTGAAGGACGCCCTCGCGCGGCCGGCGGCGGCCCGGGCCAGAGCCCGCCCGTCGTCGCCGAGCAGCTCGGGACACCACACGAAGGTCTCGATGTCCCCGGCGGCGTCAAGGAGACAGCGGTGGGCCCACTCGCCTTCGGCGATCAGGGTCCCCGGCGGGGTGCTACGGGTGGACAGAAGCGCGCTGATACGCGCATCGCGTGCACTGACGTGCGCGGCGGCCATGATGGTCTCCGGATGGAGGGTACGGCTGAGGCAGGCGCGTCGTCCTCATCGGACGGACCTGCTCCCCAAGGCATGGTGTGCGCCGGATCGGCGCCCCCGGTTGCGCGCGGTCTACCGGGTGCCCTGGCCGTACATGGCCGTGAACATGTGCGCAGGCTAACCATCGATCGGGCGGCCGCGCACCTGAGTTTCCGTGCACACTCGGCGGCGAGTGGTGTCGACGGAAAGGACCCTGAGGGTGAAGAAGTACGTGCTCTTCGATCACGACGGCGTGCTGGTGGACACCGAACTCTGGTACTTCCGGGCCGGAGAACGCGCACTGGCCGACATCGGCATGACCCTCGACCGGGAGCAGTACCTGCGCGACATGCCCGAGGGAAAGGCCACCTGGGCCCAGGCGAGGGCCGCGGGCGTCGATGAGCCGACCATCGATCGCGTGCGCGTGGCCCGCGACGCCTACTACCAGGAGTACCTCAGGACCGAGGCCATCGAGATCGACGGCGTCGCCGACGTCCTCACCGAGCTCTCCAAGCACGTCCGCATGGCCATCGTGACGACCTCCAAGGGCGTCGACTTCGAGCTCATCCACGAACAGCGCCAGATCAGGCGCTTCATGGACTTCGTGCTCGTCCGCGAGGACTACCGGCTCGCCAAGCCGCACCCGGAGCCGTACCTGACCGGCCTCAAACGCCTCGGAGCCACCAAGGAGCAGACGCTGGTCGTGGAGGACTCATCGCGCGGGCTTCGGTCGGCGGTGGCGGCCGGGATCGACTGCGTCATCGTCCACAACGCCTTCACCGAAGGACAGGACTTCTCCCAGGCCGCCCACCGCATCGACACCCTCGCCGGGCTCAAGGACATCGTCCTCGACCCGGGGTGACGGCGCTCGTCCGAGATACGGCCGAACGGCCCAAAACCCGGGGTATCTGCCTCACCCCGGGCCCGCTCTTAACCCGCGTAACCCCGTTCCACGGGATCGGGTCCGGCACCGCCACGCAGCCACCAGGAGCAGCCATGAACGCCCCGATCCTCACCATCGAGCGCCCCACCGAGACCACCGAGCGCCCCCGGCGCGGCCGCCACCGCCGCCCCTCACGGCTGCGGCTCGGACGCGTCCTGGGCGCCCTGCGAGGCACCGCCGACAAGCACTGAGACGACCCCGGGCGGGGGAGACGTAAAGGGCCGGGCCAACGTTGGCCCGGCCCATTTTGCTCTAAGCGGAGAGTTCGGCGGCGACCATCGGCGCACCCAGCTGGATCATCCACGTCAGCCCCGACTCCGGCGCGAAACCGCTGAGCCGGTTCTCCAGCTCCTGCTTGCCCGCGTCGTCCAGCTGCCCGTCAACGGCCAGCTCAGCGACCTGCGCACGGTAGAACTCCAGGTACGCACGCTGCCCCGACAGCAACTCCAGACCGGCCGGCGCGCCGTGCCCCGGGTAGAGGACCTTCACCCCGTCCAGCTCACCCTCCAGCAGCGACAGGTTCTCCAGCCACGCCCCGGTGTGCCCATCGGCGGTGTAGGAGTGGCAGCCGTGGAAGGCGATGTCACCGATGAACGCCACCACATCACCCTCATCCGGGGTCAGCAGCAGGTAGCTGTCGGCGTGGCTCTCACCCGCACCGAGCTCCCGGGCGGTGATGCTCAGGTCCTGGAACTGGACCTTCTCCCCATCGGCCAGCTTGACCGTCGGCAGCGCGGTCACCGCCGGCCACTCATCGCCGTACACCGGACCCCACTGCGCCCGCTTGGCATCGGCGATCTCGGCGATCACCCGCGCCACACCCTCCGTGGCGTACACCGGCGTACCCGGGTTGCGGCGAACCAGCGTGTCCACACCATTGAAGTGGTCGGGGTGGGCGTGGGTGACAAAGATTCCGAGCACCGGCTTGCCGAGCGCGTCGATGCGATCGGCGAGCTGGTCGATCTCGGTGTTGAGCAGGCTGGTGTCGATCACGATCACGCCATCGGCGGTCTCGATCAGGTAAGCGTTGACGAACAGACCGGCCTCGCCGGCGGTGTGAGTGTGCACAGTGTGTGTCATGCACTAAGCCTCACCCCGATCCACCGGCTACCGTGTCCGGAGATGAGCGCCCGGTGTCAGGCCCGGCCTGACACCAAGAAGAGGATCGCGTGGACATCCAGCAGTTCCGCTCCGCGCTGAGCGTGGCCAACCACGGCAGCCTGCGCGCCGCGGCCGTAGCCCTCCACCTCACCCCACAGAGCCTCTCCGAGCAGCTCGCCCGCATGGAACGCGCCCTGGGCGTCACCCTCTTCACCCGCACCTCCACTGGCATGCGCCCCACCCCCGCCGGCGAGCAGTTCCTGCGCGAGGCCGCCGACGTCGTCACCGCCTTCGACCGCCTCATCAACACCACCCGCGCCACCGCCGCCCCCACCGAGCTGCGCCTGGCCGCCGCCTACGACCTCGGCGACGTCGTCCGCCACCTCGCCCGCCCCCTCCTGGCCGAACAGCCCACCATGGTCGTCCGCAACCGCCAGCTCGGCTGCCCCCAACACGCCCCCGCCCTGCTCTCCGGCGACATCCACGCCGCCCTCGCCCACCACCCCCCGACCCGCCCCGACCCGCGCGGCGTCCACCGCCTCGTCATCGACGCCACCCCCCGGCACGCCCTGATCTACGACCGCCACCCCCTCGCCGGGCAACCCCAGGTGAGCCTGTCGCGACTCTCCCGCGAACCCCTGATCCTGCCCGGCACCGAAGCCAACCCCGGCTGCCTGCGCGAGCTGGAACTCACCGAGTTCACCGACCGCGGCCTGCGCCCCAGAATCGGCGCCGAAGTCCACGGCATCGACCTCGCCATCGCCGCCGTCGCCTCCGGCGCCGGCTACGCCCTCTGCGTGCGCACCACCTACCCGACCGAGCCCGGCATGCGGTTCGTGCCGATCTCCGACCCGATCCTCCCGCACCAGGTCGCGCTCCTCTGGCACGACCGGCAGGCGGTGGCGCCACTGCTGACGGTGGCGCGGCGGTTGCACCGGCGGCTGCCCGCGTGACGGGCCGTGTCCCCTGCCCCGCGGCTGAAACTGCCGCCGTACAGGGGTTGTGACCTCGCCACTCGACACCTCCCTAGCTGTGGGTGCCGCAGCTCACAGCAGAGGCTTGGGGGCTCTGAATCGACGCCGTCAGCGCAGCTTGGCAGATTGTCCATTGTGAAGCGATGGGGGACGCCAACAGGCGCACTTGGATGGACGGTATTGCGGCACGAACCGAAGATCGCTAGCTTCTCGTCTGCCCGCTCTTGATCCTCTTGCCCTGAGGTTGTGCCCGTGTCCCATGTGCCTTTCCGTGCCCGTTGGCGTGCCCTGGTGGCGGCGTCTGCCATCGCCATCCCCGGTATCGCGGTGATCGTCGGCGCACCGGCCGCTTCCGCAGACACAGCAGACGCGTGCGCGAAACTCGCCACCGACGCCGCCGTGGAGAGCGAGTACCAGGCCCAGCGCCTCGCCATGCAGTGCGACGCTGCGGTGGAGGTACTGGAGAAGGCCTCTTCGACCGTTAAGATCACCGCTCGGCCGGGTGGGGACTTCTCCTACAAGGGATGGCTCGCGCCGCACCGGGTCGAGCGAAACGACCGCTGGATCGACATCGACACCACGCTCGTGGCCGGATCCGACGGGCTGCTGCGCCCGAAGGCTGCAGCCGACGTGAGCTTCTCTCCCGGCGGCACCGCTCCCTTTGCGAGGTGGAAATGAATGACCAGGCCGCGAGGCTTGCGGGTCAATGCGATGAGTGTGGTCGGCCCCGCTCGGGATGGGCAGTGCAATTGATACGGCAAGGACGGATTCGATGGGAGGTTGAATGGTCCTGTGAAGCATGTGGAACGTACTCGCATGATGGAGGCTGGGGGGCTACTCCGGAGTATCTGCGTTGTGAGATTTTGGCGCAGCATGGCTTTCACTGTGTCAGATTGATGGATGCTGAATACCGTGGAGGTGGGGCCTTGAAGGCGTTTCGCGACGCTTTCGATATCTCGATCCAAGAGGCTAAAGAATTGTCTAATAAATTGAAGTCGGGCGGGTATGAAAGCACGCTCATTGAAGCGAAATTTCTCGTTGATACTCTGCGGGATGCAGGCATAGCGAGCGTAGTAAGTCCTGGTAGGTGTGAGGAGTCTTGACCGGGACTTCGTAGGGTCGCAGGCCGCAATGTCGTCGTCACCGACGTCACGCATGCCCATTGAGGTGAGTGGCATCGATCGGCGGTCCGTGGCGGTCGCCATAGAGCGTGTGTTGTGGGTGTTCCTGACTGAGGTACTCACGACCGTGGTGGAGGGCGGACCTCATCGCGCACGTGGCGTCCAAGATCGACACGCGTGCTGGCGTGTCGGTGGCTTCCGGCGACACCTTCCACGGGTACTCCCTGCTACCTCTGCCAGTGGGAGCCTGCTGGCGGTGCCGATCGAGTGGATGAACAAGGCCGCACGTCATGGGCGAAAGTGTGCGAATTAGGATATGGCGCTCGTGCGAACCAACGGAGCTGGTGGCTGCCTGCTTAGGTCGACCGGACCTCGACGTTCGTATCCGACCTAGAGACCGCCATGTGGAGCAGAGGCGCCTCCAGCGCCGGTGCGTGTCGAGGGCATGCATTCGAAGGCGGACGCAAGTGCAACGGGCTGCCCTTGGCAGCCATGTAGACCAGGACATCCTCGTGGGTGATGAGCGTTGCGGGAACGCCCTTGGCATTGGCTTTGCGGGCATTGTCGAGGGCGAAGAAGGAGGGGCGGGCGGTGAGGTGCCCGTCCTGCCAGGCGGCGAGCAGGGCGGTGTTGCGCTCGTGCGCGTGGAACCCGGCGGCGATGGCGGCGGTGGTGATGAGGCCGGGGATGTCGATGAGGGTTCCGTTGCGGCGGATGGGGCGGGCGGTGATGGCGAGGATGCCGCCGGGCCTGAGCAGCGTGTGGCAGTGGGTGAAGACCTCGGTGAGGCCTGCGGTGTAGGCGTGGAGGGGTAGGTAGGCGAGGTTGGTGCGGTCGGTGCCGTAGGTGTCGTCGCTTTTGTGGATGCCGGTGCCGGGGGTGGGTTTGACGTTGCCGTGGAGGGATGGGCCGTACGGGGGTGAGGTGAGGACGAGGGCTACGCGGCCGTGGAGGGCGGTTGAGACGAGCTTGTCCAGCTTCCTTGCGTCGCCTTGGGTGATGGACGCGGTGAGGCCCGGGGGACGGGTCTCGGCGATCGCCTCGGTGGCGATGGTGGCCCAGCGGGGTTCGTATTCGACGCCGATGGCGTGACGGCCCGCCCGTAGCGCCTCGATGAGAGTCGTGCCGATGCCGCACATGGGGTCGAGGACGATGTCGCCGGGTTGTGTGTAGGCGGTGATGGCGTGGTGGGCGATGGCGGGGAGCATTTTGGCGGGGTGGGCTTTGGTGGCGGTGGGGTAGTCGCGGCGCTGGGTGCGGGGGCTGTCTTGGCCGGTGGTCCAGACCGAGCCGGACCAGGGATCGCCGGGGGTGGTCATGGGCGGGTCCGGGGTGGGGTGAAGACGAAGATGTCGCGGTGGATGCGGTGATGGCGGGGTGTGCCGGGGGCGCCGGTGGAGATGTCGAGGGTGGGTGCGGGGACGGCGATGAGGTGCTGCTGGTAGCCGAATCCGGCCGTGCGGGCGTTGTCGACTAGTAGGGCGTGGGTGTCGGAGCCGGTGCCGGATAGGACCGCCACGTGGCCGGTGGGGGCCAGCGCGTGGCGGCAGGCGGGCCACCAGCCCGGTTGCAGTGTGGCGGTGTCGGTGGTGGTGAGGAGGTCGACGTCGCAGACGAAGGCGGCGATGGCGTCGGGGAGGTACTCGGTGTCGACGCGGCGGACCTGGCCCCAGCCGCGGGCATCGGCCGGGAGCCGGAGAAGCGTGTTCTCGGTGTCGGCTATCTGGGCGTCGGCGACGAGGCAGAAGCAGCGGTGCCCGCGTGCGGCCGCCACGGGCAGCATCAGGGCGGTGGTGTCGATGATGATGCCGGCACGGGGTGCGTAGATGTCGAGCAGCGCGTCGGGGAGGCTGCGGCCTGGCCCGGTCCCGGTCGGTAGGACCGAGAGGGGGACGTCGAGGTTGCCGCCCCAGGGATGTAGTGGTGTGTCGGACATGATGCCGGCGGGCTGTGTGCACCTGCCATCGGCGACGACCGTCTTCGTTTATACCTCCTCAACACCCGCTTGAGCCCAATCCGGTGAGGCACAGACCAGGCACAGCTCACCCCGGGGGCTCGTTGAACAGCCCGTATGTCGCCTGCTGGGGGCGCTCACCGATATGTCCGAGCTCCCGTTTCAGGGCGCGGAAGAGCACCAGGGCGCGGTCGCTGCGGTGGGCGGCGAGGGCGACGGTGATCGCGCGCTGATGCAGCGGTTCGTCCAAGGGGGCCAGGCGGCAGGCGTCTTCGAGGACGGTGATGGCCTTGGCGTGCTCGCCGCGCTCGCGGTGCAGGTCGGCCAGGCGGGTGAGGGTGCCGGTGTGCTGGCGGCGGTAGTGCTCGCGGACGGTCTCGGTCCACTCGGCGTCGCGGCCCTCGGCGTAGACGTCGCTGAACTCGCCGGCGGCGGCGGTGAGGTGCCGAAGTTGCTCGTTCTCGTCGTCGCTGGTGCGGGCGAGCAGGAGGTGTTCTTCGTAGCGGTGGAGGTCGGAGGTGAGGGTGGTGGTGTCGAGGCGGTAGAAGTCGCCGTCGGTGAGCACGAACCGCCCCTCCCGGTTGCCCGATGCCTCGCGGAGGGCCGAGCGGATGTTGGCGATGAGGGTGCGCAGGTGGTTGGGGGCCTTGGACATGGCAGTGTCGGGCAGGATGGCCTCGATGATGGTGTCCTTGTGGACGCCGTGGTCCCGGCTGGCCGCCAGCATCACCAGCAGTTCCAGGGACTTGTTGCGCAGGCCGGGAACTTGTACGCCTGCGATGTGCACCGCTGGTGGACCGAAGGCCCTCAGGTCGGCGAGGACTTGAGGCGTCGTTGGGGCAGTGTCATCGGTGGGTGCGGGCTCTTCATCGAGGGCTTCTTGCGGCGCTGCTGGGGGCTCGTCGTCGGGGGTGGGTGGTGTGGCGTCGCTGAGGGCGGTGATGGCCGCGTCGAAGTCAGCGGCCGTCAGGTGATGGAAGCGCACCCTGTGGGTGTGGTCGCGTCCGTCCTCATCTAGGTCGAAGGCCTCGGTGTTCTCCGCGGATTCGAAGGCGATCCCGGTGATGGCGAGCTCGGTGAGAGTCGCGGCGTCGGCCTCGACGGGGTGCTGGAGCACGATCAGGAGCGGGACGGGGTCTTGGCCGTCGTCGCGAGCGCGGGTGCGCGAGAGGATCAGCTGCTGGAGGCGTGTGGGCGCGTCCTCGGCGACGTGCAGGCCCCGAACGGCCATCGGTGGCTCTGTACCGGTGAGGGCGGTCCAGGTCGTCTGGTCGGTGAGGACCTCGCCGAGCGTGAGCTGCTCGGCGAGGAGGTGGCGGGCGGCGCCCGGCGCGCCGTCCCCGAGGAGGGCGATGACGCGCCCGGGCGAGAGATCGCCTAGCCCGATCAGGTCGGTTTCGGCGGGAGGCGGTGGGGCGGTTTTCGCTTCCTGAGCGGCGTCGATGATGCCGGCGGTCCCAGGACGCCCCCGCGCGATACGCACCGGACGCCCCAACGCCAAAGCCCGGCGCCTCCTAGCGCGGGTGAGCACGACCGCCGCGGCGACCGCGGTGGCGAGACCGGCACCGATCCAGGCACCCGAGGGCAGACGGAACCCGCCGTCCTCCGGCATGGCCACCGCCGGAGCCGAATGGGACTCACCCGTCTCGGACGGCGCTGGGGTCACCGGGTCCGGGACACGCGGCTCCGGAATCTCCTCCACCGGAGCCGTGGACGCGGGGAGACGGAGGGTCCAGCCGGGGCGAATCAGGTCAGGATCATCGAAGCGGCGACCATCGCCCTGTGCCGCATCCCGGTTGAGATCCCAGATCTCACCCCACCGCCATGGATCCCCCAGCCGCTCACCGGCGATGCTCCACAAACTCTCACCCGCCCGCACCAGATGCACACCGGACTCACCCCTCACCGGAGACGCCTCGGCGGGGGCATCGAGGACGGGCCCGGCGCTCGCCGGGGCGGCCAGGGCCTGCGCGGTGACGCTCGCGGTCGCCGTCCCCAGCAGCAGTGCCGAGATGGCGCGGACGGGGCCGGGCACGTGCCAGCGCGCCGGGCGCGGCGATGGCGGGGCCTGCGTCCTGGAGGCGCGCACGACGCGGCGGACCACGAGGTAAAGGAGTGTGGCCCAGGCGAGCCAGCCGAGGATGACGATCAGGTCGGCCAGGCGCCGGTCGTCGGGGATCTCGACGAGGGCACGCCAGTCCTCGCCACGCGGCCAATGCGCGGGCAGGGGCGAGCCGTAGCGGAGCAGGAGCAGGGGGAGCCCGATGAGCACGGCGAGCCAGAAGGCGGCGCGCGCGATGGCGGCCAGCGTCCGCATGGTGGTGTCCTCCTTTCAGGATCCGGTGACGGGATGTGCGATCTTGGACGGCCTCCGGTCGCCCAGCAGCCCGGCGAGGCTCGCGGCGGCACGGATCGTGATGGCCGCGACGAGCAGCAGGCACGCGGTCGTCCCCGTCGACGCCGAGGCGGTCAGGGCGTAGACCAGGCCGAGGGCGCAGGCGATCCCGGCCGCCGCGGACGGACGCGAGGACAGGACCATCGCGGTGGCCGCGGCGGTCACGACCAGCCCGGCGCGGGCGATGAGCGCGTGTCCCAGCGGCATCCCGGCGAACAGCGGCTCGACGGCCCGCACCCCGAGGATCCCGAGGACACCGAGTGCGATGGGGGCCATCGGCGGCCAGATGCGGCGCGCGGGCGCCGGATCGGGCCGGGTCTTGAGCTCCCAGCCGATGGCGGCATAACAGGCCAGGGCCGGTGCGGCCGGCAGCACGCTCCACGCCAGCGGCTGGCCCGCCGGGGTCCCGGCGAGCGCGGCCAGGGCGAGCCCGGATGCGCCTGCGGCGAGCAGGCCGGTGAAGGCCGCGCCGAAGAGCCATCGCCCGGCCGTTGCCCAGTCCCAGGTACCGGCGTCGGCGAGGTGGGCGTGGACGAGGAGCATCCCGATCGCGGTGATCGCCACCGACAACGCGGCCGTGCCCGCCGCCAGGTGCCCGGGGGAGAAGCGGACGATGCCGCCCGCCGAGGACGCGTCGGCAACAACGGATGCCACCAGGGCGACGCTGAGCAGGAGGGCCGCGGTGGTCGCGGCGATGCTCGCCCGCTGCGGGCGCACCGGGGCCGCCGACACCGGGTGCTCCTCGGCGTCGATGGCCGCGACGCGGGAGGCGAGGGCGAGCGTCGACAGCAGACACACCGGTACCCCGCAGTCGCGCTCCAGGGCCGCGCGCTCGCTGGTGCGCGAGGGGTTGGCGATGAGCGCGACGGCGTCCGGTGGGCGTCCCAGGTCGGCCGCGGTGACCGCTGCGGCGATGAGGTCTCGTGGTGTCGCGGCCGGGGCAGCGGCTTGGCCGAGCAGCTGCGGCGGGGTGCCGGTGTTGAGCGCGAGGATCGCCACAGACGGGTGCTCGGCGCCCTCGACGAGCGCCCAGGCGCCCTTGAGCGGCCCGAACTCGTCACCGATGAGAGCGTCCAGGACGCTGGTCGAGGAGACGGTACGGGCCGTGACGTGGGGTTCGGCGGCGCGCTGCCAGGCGGTGCGGCGGGCCGGGCCCCACGTCCACGGGGTCGCCGCGGCGATCACGGCACCGGCCGGTAGTCCGGCGGCCTCGATGATCGTGCGCCACATGCTCGTGTCATCGCCGGTGACGGGCAGGGCCGGCCAGCCGTCGAACACGACCGGCTCGCCACCGTCTGGGGTGGGGCGGACGGCGATGATCTCCTCGGGTCCCCACCAGATCGTCAGCGCCACACCCCGGGTCCGCCCGGGGGCCTGGGGTGCCAGCAGCTCTCGTGCGATGCCGAGCACTCCCATGGCGTTCTCCTTCTTACTCGCCGATCGCGGTGAGGTTGTCGCGATGCCAGATGAGGCGGCCGGCGTCGAGTTCGGCCCAGCCGCCGATGGTGATGGGGACCGTCGCGGCCTTGGTGGCCCGGCCCTGCGTGTAGGTCACCGTCGCGGACCCCGGCGCGCTGGTGAGGACCTCCAGGGGTGCGGCACTGGAGATCACCAGGCTCACCACCGGTGGCGCGGTCAGCGTCCAGGACACGTTCTCCGGTGAGGGCGCGCCGATGCCGCTGAGCCGCAGCGGGCAGTCGGCGACGATGGTGCTCGACGTCGGTGCCCGGGCCACGCAGTCGGCGAGGTAGCCGTTGATGAGGGTCTGCAGGCGCCGGGTCAGCTCAGGTCGCGGGCTCAGGAACATCGCCACCGGTACCGACGCGGTGGTGCCGGTGACGAGCAGTCGCGCCGGTGGCGCGGTGTAGGTGTCGTTCTCGGCGAGGGCCACGGTGTAGACGCCGGGATGCAGCCGCGCGCCATCGTCGACGGTGCGTCCGCCGATCGTGGCGGCCAGGTCGACACCCGCCGGCCAGAGCACGTCGAGGCCGGTGATCAGCCCGTCGACGCGCCACGGCCCCCACCATTGCAGGCGGTGTGCGCGGACGGTGGCCGCCCACCGCTGCCCGTCGAGCGCGAAGGACACGTCCACGTCGGCGGCATCACCCGTACGGCGGCTGGCGAGGATCTCGGCCCCGCTGGGCGCGACGTAGTCGGCGCCCGCGACCAGGTCGGCGCGGCCCGCCTCGGGGAGCCCGGTGGCGTCGTGTGCGGCGAGGGCGGAGAAGTAGGCCGACACCGCCTTCTCGGGGGTGAAGAGGATGGTGCGTCCCACGGTCGCGGCCATGCCGGCGGCCACGACAGCGACGAGGGCGATGATGCTGAGGGTGGCCAGCCAGTCCGGCGGTCTCCGGGCGCCCGACCACACCCCCACCACCCCGTCGGCACCGCTCGGCCGTGCCGCCGTGTAGGCGGCACGTGTGGGCGGTCCGGACCGGGCCGTACCGCCGTCAGTGGCGCTCATGGCCACCATCTCCCCAGGTCAAGGGCAGTACGGTTTCCATGATCCACCGAAGGGGATCAATCGGACAGGGTAGATGGGGGAGAAGTTTCGCATTCGGTGCGGCGGGTGGGGGAGGAGTGGGCTCCTGTCCGGTATCGCGCCGGTGGGCCGCGTGTCGGGCTCGCTGAGTTGTGCAGGTCGTCGCTCGTCCAGTGCTCGGCTTGGTGGGTGGGCCGACCGGCCGACAGGCATGCTACGTCCGTTTCAAGGTCATTCGCACTTCGGCATTCGCCAAGGGCCTTCCTGCAGGCCATCACCCAGACCGTGCGGCTGATCCGGTCCAAGGGTGTGGGGATCTTCTTCGTGACGCAGACGCCGAAGGACGTCCCCGCCGACGTCCTCGCCCAGCTGGGCGCGCGTGTCCAGCACGCGTTGCGCGCGTTCACCCCGCAGGACGCGAAGGCTTTGAAGGCGACGGTGACGACGTTCCCGAAGTCGGGTTATGACCTGGAGGAGGACCTGACGCGGCTGGGCATCGGGGAGGCGATGGTGACGGTCCTGGACGCCAAGGGCCGCCCCACGCCGGTGGCGTGGACGCGGTTGTTCGCGCCGGAGTCGCGGATGGGCCTGGCCGAGGAGCCGACAGTGGACGGGATCATCGCCGCCTCTCTGATGTTCGGACGTGAGCTAGTTGCGGGGCGGAGGGGCTCACCTATCGCTATCTCATAACTGGTGTTGACATGCTCCACTGTGGATAGGCAGTGTGATCACGCCCAAAGTTGCCCGTGCCTTAGTGGGGTGCCCCCGTGTCCACTCGATGGTCGCTGCCCGAGAGATTCCGCCATACTGCGTATCTAGCGTTCACAGCGCTGGTGGCTGCAGGTCTGCTGACAGTTCCACCTGATGCTCCCGCCCTCGCCGATCCCGGTACGGATTGCGCGAACACCGTTGCTGGTGGCGAGTCGGCCGCGAGATCCTTGGCGGCCGAATGCGGGGTGAGCGTCGAGGCTCTCGCGGTACGAACGCCGTACACGCAGGTGATCGCCGCGCCCGACGGGACTGTGACGATGGCGTCGTCCCTAGTGCCGCGCTGGGTGCCCGGGGAGAACGGTTCGTGGCGGGATGTGGATCCGAGCCTGGTGGCTGGTGCTGACGGGCGACTGCGCCCGCGGGCCAGTCTGGCGCGGGTGAGCTTCTCGCCGGGTGGGGACCAGCGCCTGGCCGAGCTCGTGTCAGCCGAGGGAAAGACCTTCAGCCTTTCGTGGCCGACGGTGCTTCCGGCGGGAACCGTGTCGGCGGACGCCGTTCTCTACCCGAACGTGTTCCCCGATGTCGACCTGAAGGTTCGGGCGACCGTGACCGGATTCACCCACACGTTGGTGGTCAAGTCGCAGGAGGCCGCCGCGAATCCCGCGCTGGTGCGGATCCGCTACGTGCTTGGAGGCGACGCGGTTGTCTCGGAGACCCCGCAGGGGGGTCTGAGGGTCACGGCCGATGGCAGGCTTCTGGCGTCGGCGTCCCCGGCTTCGATGTGGGACTCGGCCACCACGACGACCGAGACCGCGCAGCGCGGATACCTCGCGGAGCCGTCGACCGCCGAGGCGAGCGGGGACGGCGCGCAGATCGCGCCCGTCGATGTCGAGGTCAGCGATGAGCATCTGACGCTGGTCCCCGATCCTGGGCTGTTGACCGGGGCCGACACGGTCTTTCCGTTGTACATCGATCCCGACTTCAGTACCGAGGAACGCAACTGGGCCTACGCCAACTCCTCCGACACCACATGGGGCACGAGCCCAGCGGAGTACGCCGCACGTGTAGGCGTGGATCCCTCTTCGGGCTGGACCTACCGGTCGATGTTCCGGTTCCCCACCGATGCCAACGGAGTGAACCTCGACGGGAAGCAGATCCTGCAGGCGCACTTCACCATCACGCTCTACCACTCCTACGACTGCGCGCCGACCTCGGTGAACATCTGGCGGTCGCGGACGCCTGCCAGCCCGCGCACCAGCTGGGCGAACGCGAAGCTCGACAAGTGGCTCGCCTGGAAGGACGCCGCGGCGAACAAGGGCGTCTGCTACGACCCCGCCGACCCGAAGCTCGACTTCAAGAGCGAGACCTTCACCAACGACGTGCAGGTCGCGGCCAACGAAAAGTGGGACTACTACACCGTCGCGCTGTCGGCGAAGGACCTGAACGGCAGTAACGAGACCTCCCAGGGGCGCTGGAAGAAGTTCGACCAGAGCACCGCCCTTCTGAAGGTCGTCTACAACTCCTACCCCGAGGCGCCCTCGGCGATGCGTGTCGGAGCCACATCTTGCGGCACGAGTGAACTCGTCATGTCGGGTGGGAACCAGATCCTCGCGTCGGTGTTCGGCGACGACGACACCACGCAACAGACCCTCACCGGAACCGTCGAGTACGGGCCCGTCGGCGGGACGGTCAGCAACGCCGCCACGACCACCGCCACAGGCGGAAAGGTCGCCTCGTACCCACTGACCGGTCTGGCAGAAGGGCACTACCAGTGGCGCATGCGCTCCGATGACGGGTACGCGAAAAGCCCCTGGTCACCATGGTGCTACTTCCAGATCGACTCCACGGTCCCCGCCGCGCCGACCATCACCTCCACCGACTACCCCAAGTGCGTCCCCGGAAGCGACTGTCCTCAGACAACCTTGCCAGGTCTGGCCGGTGCGTTCACCTTCTCCACCACAGATGACGCCGTGAAGTACCTCTACGGCTGGGCGGGAGAACCGGACACCCCGCTGGTGGTCACGGTGGGCGCGTCGAAGACCATCTCGCTGTCCCCACCGGGCTACGGCAGGAACATCCTCTACGTCCGCACCGTCGACACCGCCGGGAATCAGAGCGCGGACGCGACCTATGAGTTCGAGGTCGGTCGCGCGGCCCCGCCCGTGGCAGGTTGGGACATGGAGCAGTACCCGCCGAGCGGTACCCCTGCGGCGGCCCTGGGCAACACGGTCAGCGGTGGACAGGCGCTCACCACGACCGGTTCCTTCAGCTGGGATGCCGATACCCGCTTGGTCGGTGCCAAGACGGCGGGGTTCTCCGGCGGTGCGGCACAGACCGCCTTGCCGGTGGTCGACACCAGCACGTCCTTCTCGATGTCCGCATGGGTGCGCCTGACCTCGAAGGCCACCTCGGGCAGCATCATCGGCCAGGACGGTGCCTACAACAACGGCATCTACTTCGGCTACGTCGACGACTTCGGCACCTGGGCGCTGCGATTTACCACTAAGGACGATCCCACGTACACGTGGACCGCAAGCGCGATCGCGACGAGTACACCAGTGCTGGGCGTATGGACGCATGTCGCCGCCACTTACGACGCGGGTGCCAAAAAGGCGAGCATGTTCATCAACGGCGTGCGTGAAGGGACCATCGACGTCGATGGCCACTGGAACGCCACCGGAAAGCTGCGAGTGGGCTCAGGATTCCACCGCGGCGCGGTCACCGACTACTGGCAGGGCCAGATCGCCAGAGTGCGGATCTTCAACCGCGTGATCGGCCAAGACGACATCGTCGAAGGCGCCCAGGACTTGAAGCCGCTCATGGGCTCCAACGCGGTCGCCCGCTGGAACTTCGACACCGACTTCGGGAGTACCGCGGTCAACCAGGTGCCCGGATGGGGGCACAACCTGTCGATCTCGGCTCCCGCGTCCCTGGTCGACTACAACTCCAGCTTCGCCCTTGGCACCGAGCCGAGCGGATACGCCCAGTCCAGCGGTGGGGGAACGCTTCGCACTGATCAGTCGTTCACCGTGACGGCTTGGGCGCAGCTGAACAGCGTCCAGGACACCGCGACCGTGGTGTCCCAGGACGGCACCGTGACGAGTGCATTCCGGTTGCAGAACCGAAAGATCACCGTCAACGGCATCGAGTCCAGCCAGTGGTGCTTCTCGCTGAACCTCGCCGACACCGCGACCTCCGCTGCCACCACGGCCTGCGCGCCGGAGGCGTCGACCACCGACATCACGCATCTGATCGGCGTCTATGACGCCTTCCGCAACGAGATCCGGCTCTACGTCAACGGCGCGCGACTCGATTCCACCGGCGCCGCGACTCCGGTCGCGTCGAGCAGTGTCCCGTCGCGGCTGTGGAACTCCACCGGCCCGACGGCCGTGGGGCGTGGCAAGAGCGGCACGTCGACGGTCACCGACACGTTCAGCGGATACGTCGACGACGTCGCCGTCTTCCAGGGCGCGATGACCAGCGCCCAGGCCGATGACTTTTACAACAAGGTCCGGGTAGGAGCCTGACATGAGGACGCGTGCCATGACTCGCAAGGCGCTCTTTCGTTCTCTCACCGGCGCCATGGCGCTGGTACTCACCACCGGCTTGCTCCTGGGCCGCTCCTCGCTGCCGGAGCCGGCAGTCGGCCTGGCACCGGATCCGGCGTCGGCACCGCCCGTGGAGGGCGTCGATGTCGACCCAGCGCTCGCCGACCACGACATCAACCAGGTCATCGCGGGCATGCAGACCTCGATGCTCCCGCATCCGCTGTGGCCCGAGGGCAGCAGCGTCAACCTCGCGCTGAAGGCGAACACGCCCGTCGCGGCCAACGACACCGCGGCAGTGTCGATCGCCCCGACGGGTGACGGGAATGTGGGCTCGGTCCGCCTCGACGTCCTGGGCCGTGAGGAGACGAAGGCACGGGGACGCTCCGACGGCCTGCTGTTTCAGCTGACCCGCACCGACTCCGGCCGCGAGGGAACAGTCTCAGCGCGCGTCGACTACTCCCGCTTCGCCCACGCCTACGGCGCCGACTGGCGCGACCGACTGAGCTTGTGGACGGTACCGGACTGCGCCGGATGCGCACCCGAGCGGCTGCGCACCGACAATGACCTGGCCACGACATCCGCGACCGCCGAGATCGCGCTGTCGGGAACCACTACGACCACTGTGTTGCTCGCCGCGGACCAAAAGGGATCCTCGGGAGACTTCACGGCTTCGAAGCTATCGCCGTCCTCGACCTGGACGCAAGGCGGCAACAGCGGCAGCTTCAACTGGTCCTACCCAATGGCGGTTCCTTCACCCAACGGCGTCGGCCCCACCCCGAACCTCGCGATTAACTACTCCTCGGCTTCGGTCGACGGTCGCTCCGAGGCGACCAACAACCAGCCGGGCTGGATCGGCGAGGGCTTCTCGCTCGAGCCGGCTTCGATAGAACGCCGCTACGTTTCATGTTCCGAAGACAGAGACGGTGGCGCTAACAACCCCACCAAGACCGGCGACCGCTGCTGGAGGCTGGACAACGCGATGTTGTCCATGGCCGGACACGCCGGTGAACTCATCCCCGCGGGCGCCGGCAAATGGCGACTCAAGAACGACGACGGGACCGTGGTCGAGCGACGTACGGACACCGACAACACCGACGACGACAACGAGTACTGGCGAGTCACCACCAGTGACGGCATCCAGTACTACTTCGGCCTCAACCGGCTTCCCGGCTGGACCTCCGGGAAGCCCACGACGAACTCGGTATGGACAGTCCCGGTCGCCGGAAACAACTCCGGAGAACCCTGCCACGCCACCAGCTTTACGAACTCCTTCTGCGACCAGGCGTGGAAGTGGAACCTCGACTATGTCGTCGACCTCAGCGGCAACTCGATGTCCTACTGGTATGAGACCGCTTCCAACAACTACGGCAAGGAGAGCGACGCCTCCAAGCCCGTCTCCTACACCCGCTCCGGCGAGCTCGCCCGCATCGACTACGGCACCGACAACCGTGACGGTACCGAGTACGACGGCAAGGTACCCGCCAGAGTCGACTTCACCCTGGAAGACCGCTGCCTGACCGGCTGCGCCACCAAGGACGAGGCCCACTGGCCCGACACCCCGTGGGACCTGTCCTGCGATTCGACCACCAGCTGCCCAGACAGCCGCACACCCACCTTCTGGTCCAGCAAGCGGCTCACAAAGGTCACCACCAGCGTCTGGGACATCGGCCTGGGCAAACACATGCCCGTCGACTCCTGGTCGTTGACCCACACCTTCCCCAACCCCGGAGACGGCACCCGAGCCGGACTCTGGCTCAAATCGATCGTCCACACCGGACACGTGGGCGCCGACAGCCCTACGCCCTCGATCGACTTCGACTGGGTCCAGAAGTACAACCGCGTCGACGTCGGTGATGGCGAGCCGACGATGAACTGGATGCGTCTGGCGGCGATATGGACCGAGACCGGTGGTCTCATCTCGATGACCTACACGCCGGTCGACTGTGTCAGTCCCTCCGCGATGCCGACCTCGCCGGGCGACAACTCCAAACGCTGCTACCCCGTCCTCAGCCAGGACCCTTACGACGAAGGCAAACTGAACACCCGCTGGTACCACAAGTACCTCGTGTCCTCGGTGAGCCAGTACGACCAGCTCGAGGGCCTCAACACCGTCACGACCAGTTATGAGTACGCCGGGTCACCCGCCTGGCGCTTCGCCGAACGCGACGCGCTCGTGGACGACAAGTACCGCACCTGGTCGGACTTCCGCGGCTACGAGACCGTTCGCACCCGTGTCGGACTCGAAGGCGACCAGTCCCTCACCGAGACCAAGTATTTCCGCGGCATGCAGGGCGACAAACTCCCCGGAGGCGGCACCCGCAACGCCAGCGTCACCGGATCCGTCGGACCGGCCATCACCGACGACAACCTCTACTCCGGGATCGTCCGCGAGACCACCACCTACAACGGCGTCAGCGACAAACCGGTCACCCGATTGGTCTACGAACCCTGGAAGTCTGCACCCACCGCCACCCGCACCATTGACGGGAACACCACGACCGCGAACTTCGTCCGCTACGATGCTGTCACCTATGCCCAGACTGCCCTCGACCAGGGACGAGGCTGGCGCAGTGCGAAAATTGAGAAGAAGTACGAAGACATCTATGGATCGGTCGACTACGTCGACGACCAAGGTGATATCAACGCCACGGGCGATGAGAAATGCACGTGGTTCGAATACAACCGCAACACCGCGATCAACCTGCTCAATCCGGCCAAGCGCGTCTACAGCTATGCCACTACTTGTTCCGCGCCGGTCGTATCCGGTGACGACGGTATCGTCTCCGACATTCGTACCTCCTTCGACGGGCTTGACTATGACGCAACGCCGACAAGGGGGTTGGCTACCAAAAGCGAAATGATCAAGTCCTTCGTTCCTACCGGAGGCGGCACGGGTATCTCCAACTATGTGGTCGTCGCGCAGACCAAGTTTGACGTCCTCGGCCGACCGATTGAATCGCAGGACGTGCGCGGCAAGTGGTCCAAGACCGCCTACACCCCGGCCACTGGCGGACCAGTCACCTCGATCACCAACACCAACCCACTTGGCTGGACCACGACCACCACCAAGAACGCGCGCGGCGACGCCCTGCTCACCATCGACGCCAACAATAAGAAGACCGAACTCGCCTACGACGGCCTCGGACGGCTCACCAAGGTCTGGACCACGGCCCGGACCAAGGCACAGAACCCGAACAGCCCGATGAAGGAGTTTTCATACACCCTGTCCAAGGACGGGAAGAACGTCGTGGTCTCCAAGACCCTCGACGCCGCGGCCGGACCCGGCAACCCGCACTACACCAGCACCTACGCCCTCTACGACGGGCTGCTCCGCGACCGGCAGACGCAAACACCGTCACCAGACGGCGGCCGGATCATCACTGACACTCTCTACGACAACCACGGCCGCGCATACGCCGCCCAAGGCCCCTTCCGTTCCACCGGCTTGCCCTCGGGCACCCTGTATCAAACCGTGGCCGGTGAAGTCGATGCCCGCTCGATCACCCAGTTCGACCGCGCCGACCGGCCCACCGCCCAGATCGCCTACCGCAAGCTGACCGAACTGTGGCGCACCGTCACCCGCTATGCCGGCGATTCCACCACGGTCATCCCCCCTGTCGGCGGCGTCCCGCTGACCACGGTCACCAACATCGACGGCAAGCCCATCGAGCAGCGTCAGCACCTCACCCCGGACGCCACCGGAGCCACCCTGTCGCTGTACTACACGTACAACGACAAAGATCAGCTCACCGACGTCACCGACGCCGACGGACGCAAGTGGAAGTTCGGGTTCGACCTACTCGGACGCCAGACCACCTCCACCGACCCCGACAGCGGCACCATCACCAGTGAATACGGGGATGGCGGCGACCTACTGGCCACAGTCGACGCCCGCGGTGAGCGGCTCGCCTACTCCTACGACGACCTCGGCCGCAAAACCGGCCTCTACGACGACACGGTGAGCCCGGCGAACCGCCGCCTGGAGTGGCGATTCGACACCCTGGTGACCGGCGCGTCGTTGAAGGGCCAGGCCGCAGGCTGGAGCCGTTTCACCCCTGACGGCGAATACCGCTTCGACATCCAGCAGATGAACGCCGGCTACCAGGTTGTCAACAGCCTGTACACGATTCCGGCTGTCGAGGGTGCCCTCGCCGGCACCTACACCTACACGCAGAACTACACCCTAAGCGGCGCGCCGCTCACCACGGGCATCCCGATGGCAGGGAATCTTGACGGTGAAGGCCTGACCATCGGTTACGACGCCACCACAGGATTGCCCAAGACCTATACCGGCAGCGGGGCCGTGCTCAGCGGGTCCTATGTCACCGACACCGTATACAGCCCCATCGGGCAGCTGAAGAGTGTCACGGCCTCGCGTGACGGTCTGCACGTCAAGCGGGCAAACACCTATGACCCGGCAACCGGGCGCCTCACTCATGTCGGGGTCTCACGGGAGACGGCGCCCACCGGCGTCAGCGAGACCGAGTACGCCTACAACCCCGCCGGGAACATAACCGGGATCTCCGAGTCCATCCGCGGCGACAACCAGTGCTTCGCATACGACTCCCTCCAGCGCCTCACCGAGGCATGGACCCCGGCCAACGGCGAATGCTCGACACCCGCCTCGGCGGCCCTGGGCGGTCCCGCGCCCTACTGGAAGTCCTATGAGCAGGACCTGGCCGGCAACCGGACCAAACTCACCGACCACACCGCCACTGGTGGCACCCGCACCACGACCTACACACAGACCGACGCCACCCACCCCCACGCGGTCACCGGTGCGTCCACCACCACGGGAACCGGAACCACTCTCTCCCAGAGTTTCACCTACGACCTCGCCGGTAACACGAAGACCCGCGTCACACCCGCAGGAACGCCGCAGACCCTCTCCTGGGACTCCGAACAGCGCCTGACGACGATCACCGGAGCCAGCGGCGACGCCACGCAGATCTACGGCGCGGACGGAGCACGCCTGATCCGCCGTGACGCCAAGGGGGCGACCCTCTACCTGCCTGGCCAAGAGGTCCGCTACGACAAGGCCGCCAACAACACCACCTGCACTCGCTACTACACCTACGCTGGCTCGACGCTTGGTATACGCACCACGACCGGCGGCCTCGTCTGGGTGTTCAACGACCATCAAGGCACCGCCAGCACCACTATCGACAACAGCAATCAGCAGAACGTCACTACCCGCTACCAAGACCCCTACGGAAACCCTCGTGGTGCACCGAAGACGTCCTGGCCCGGCGAACGCGGATTCCAGAACGGCGTCAATGATCCCTCGGGTTTGACCCACATCGGCGCTCGTGAATACGACTCTGTGCTCGGTCGCTTCATCAGTGACGACCCCGTCAATGACACCTCCTCAAGTCAGCAACTCCACGGCTACGCCTATGCCAACAACAGTCCCATTCTGATGTCGGATCCGAGCGGGCTCGTTGTGCAAGGTGAATCCGATGGGTCGCCGTTTGCCAACAACAATCCATACGCATCTGATGAGGATGAGCGGAATGGTACAAAGAATCCGGGCTTGGCTCAGGAACTTCGGGATAAGCGATATGAGCAGATCATTAACGGCGAGTTCGATGACATTAGTGATTCAATGGATGAAATGCTGCTTGAAATGATTGGGCCTAGATGTCTCGCGGGAGGTGGGGATGAACAGCAGGCGCTGTCCTGTCTTGTGAGGGCCCTATTTGCGGACTATCAGGTGAAGAGCAACTTGAGGGCCGTGCTCGATCGAATCGATGAGTCGCGTATGGCAAAGGGGGATGAGTTTGGGTTCGATAAAAAGGAGGAGTTTCTGGCTGCGTTCTGGCTTGCTGCGGAAGGTAAAAGTGTGGTCTCGAAGAATCGACAAGTAAACGTTGTCGGCGCGGATGATGGATGGGCGTTCGATGCATGGGTGGATGGGGAACGAACCGAGTTTAAGTATCTTACGAGCAACTCCCGCAATCGAGTTAATGCCGACTTCCGTGACGCTAACAGACAGCACGCTGTCAACGTGGTATTTCTTGTTGACGAGGTCAGTACGACGGCCCTAGAGAAAGGTCGTGCGATGTTCGTTAGAAACCGCGGTGGGCGCGAGTCTGAGCTCCAAAAGTTCCGAGTGTTGGGGTATGATCCTGAAGGCGACTTCTGGGAGGTGGAGACGCAGTCTATCTACGAAGAGATGCGTACGAAATAGCAGCAGGGTAGGATGGGCTGGCTGGATTTGTAGATTGTCGAGTTGTGTATGACTGTATCGTTGATGCTGGGGCAGCTTGATCCGACAGGTTCACCGCAGCAATTCGGACCTTTTGTGCGCATGGAGATCCCGGGTCTTCAGGTACTTGATCATCGGAGTGCGGATTCGTGGACTCTCGTTATTCCAGGTGGTCGCTGCGAAGTTGCGTACGATCCGGAGGACGGTGAACCGTTTCGCTCCTACCCTTATGTCTTGACGATATACTCGGATGCGGGCAAAAGGGATGACCTTCGTCTTGGGGAGTGGCTGTATTCGGCCATTTGCGAAGCGGGAGACTACCGCGTCGTTCTCTTGGTTGATGGCGAACCGATGCGTGCGACGAGTGTCGATCTCGATTCTTTCTGGGGGGATTGACGTAGTCGTGGTCTTCTGGTGTGGAGTACATACGTCGATTGAGTTCGTCGCGGGAGATGGCTTGGTGTGGTAGCGTTCCTGTCTTAGAGCTCATGGTCGGCGGACCTACGCCACTGCGCGACACACCCAGTGCCCGCGATGTGAGCACTTGCCGCCGTGCGTTGGGACTCTGATCCGAAGCTGCTTTTCGGCAGACTTCGCCGCCCGGCTGGCTAATGACCCGGACTGCCGTGTGTGGCTTAGCCTCGCCAAGGCCATGTCCGGCAAACTCATAACAGCAGGTACGAGTCCAGAATGCCGCCAGGTCCGCTCCGTGCTCTTGACCGATGACTCCCGAACCATGCGGCACATCATGGAGCGGAGAGTTGGGACGCGAATTAGGACTGGCCATGATCGCCTGATGCCCGCACCGTGCACGGTCGGTGCCTCCTGTGCCTTGTAGACGTCACAGGGTTGTCAGTACTTCGAAAAGGGCTCGGCGGGGACGATCGGCCATGCCGCGGTGCCGGGCTCGTAGGTGCCGGTGAGGAAGCGCCGGGCACCGTCCAGCAGGTCCACGTTCCCGCCTAGGCCGTAGCGGGCCAGCAGCTGCAGGGCGATCGTGGTGGCCAGGACCGAGGATCCCGCGCGACGCACGTCGGGTTCGAGGGCATGACCGAAGCCGCCGTCGGGATTCTGGAAGGCGCCGAGGGCCTCGGCCACCACGGCGGTGTCGGCGGTACCGAGCTCGACCGATACGCAGCGCTGGTCGATGGCGCGGCCGTGCCGGTGTATCCAGTCCACCGCCGGCGAGGCGTCCATGCGATCCCCCTTTTCCGTAATGTCGTTGGGACACCGGCATCATCTACCCGACGGACGGCGCATGCCGGTAGCAACGGCACGGGGCGTGGTGTCGCCGACGGGAGGTCGAGGGTGCCCGACTGGCTGGACGTGATCTGGATACCCGTGCGCGCCTACGCCAACAGCCCATGGGGCTGGGGCGTCCTGGTCCTGGGAATCCTCATCGCCGCAGCCGGTGGCGGCCCGCTGTCACGGCGGCTGGGGTGCTCGCGGACGGTCGCGATGGGCTTGATCATCAGTACGGCTCCCATCGTCATGTTCACCCTGCCCTCGCCGATGATCGGTGTCCGCGCCGACGCGATTCCCAAGCTCGGCCGCTTCTTCGGCACGTTCATCGAGCCCTACACGTACTCGGATCTGCCGATACAGCTCGGACAGCCCGAGGGCATCGCCAATGTGCTCCTCTTCGTGCCGCTGGGGTTCTTCCTCATGATGGCCACGCGCCGGCCGGTGCCGTCGCTGCTGGTGGGCATCGGATCCTCGCTGCTCATCGAGATGTGGCAGGAGGTCTCGGCGCGGGGCGGCTCACCCGGCGACGTGTTCATCAACGGCGCCGGGGGAGCGATCGGGGTCTGTGTCGCCTGGATCCTGTGGCGCCTGCTGCGGCAGCGGCACGCCACGCTCGCCACCCCTGCGGACTGACCTCGCTCCGGTCCCGAGCGGTTATCCGCGCAGCCGGGCCGGTTCCGCGAGCAGCTCCAGCCGCTCGTCGGGGGTGAGGGCGGCGAACGGTTGACCGCTCAAGGGTGTGGGACACGCCGGGAGCCTCGTCCGCACCGCCAGGAGAGCGTCCATAGTGGATCGAGGGCATGCGAAAAGGGCCCGCTCATGCGGGTGGACGGGGCACGCCACCCCCGAGGGGATGCCGGGCCCCGCCCACGGGGTTCTAGGACGTGGTGCCGCGCATGGCGGCGATGACCGCCCGGGTGATCTCCTGCGGGAGCCGATCGGGGGCGTCCAGCAGGATCGAAGCCGCCCGGGGGATCCAGAGACTGTCCGGTGGCGCGATCTGGACGACCGCGCAGCCCGCACGGGTCAGCGCCGCTACTTTCTCGGCCACCAGCTGGAACTCACCCGAGGCGACGTCGCCGTCGGTGATCAGGAACAGCACCCGCCCGTCTCCCGGGGCCGATAGCCGCAGCGCCCGGATGAGGGCCTCGGCGGCGACGTCGAGGAAGCGGGTGCTGTATTCCATCGCCGGGACCGCGAGCCCTTCGGGGACCCGGCCGGGTGCGACCAGGGGCTGCAGGAATTCCCCGAATGTCACCGCCGCCGACTCGCCATGGGCGTAGCGGGCCGCTGTCGCGCACATCCAGGCGGCCTCCACCGCGGGGGTGAAGAAGTGCCCCATGGAGACCGACACGTCCAGGGCGATCCCGATGCGGGGCCGGGGCGCCGGTGGCCGGATGCGTGTGACGCGCTGCCATGGCTGGGCCGTCACCCTCGCCCCGGCCGCTCTCTGCGCCGATGCCCCCAGCGCTCCGCGCATCCGCAGCCGCCCGGGAGGCAGGGCCGAGGACCGGGCCACCGGTTCTCGCTGGGTGACCTCCAGGCGCTCCAGGCGGCGGGCGAGCTCGCGGGAGGCGCGCTCGATCCCGGGTGTGGGTGGCCGCTGCGGGAAGGGGCAGCGGCGGTCGAAGACACGGTCGGGGTCGGGCCGCTCGGGCTCCCATGGCGGCGGGCCGGGAATGGGCGGGATGAGGTCGCGGACGGCCCGGATCGCCGCACCGGCCGCTTCGGCGGCGCGGCGGGCGTCGACGGTTCCGGCCCGGTCGGCGCCGCGCAGGATCCGGCACCACTCGCGGGCCAGCCGGTACATGCCCGCGGCATCGGTGTCGCCGATGTGCAGGACGCGCCGCCAGACCCGCCGCAGCCTGCGCAGCAGATGCGCCGAGAGTGCCGCGCGCAACTGCCGCCCGATGGCGGTGACGTCGCAGGGGTCGAGGACACCGGCGTCGCGGCGGCCGAGGATGAGGAGTGCGGCCTTGGCGGCCGTCCACGCCGGATACCGCGTCACCGATCCGGTGATCAGCGTCGGCACCACGATGGTCGCCGCCGCCGCCATCAGCCACGGACGGTCGACGCCGCGGTCGCTGAGGCGGAGGTGTTCGGCGCGGATCTCCTCCAGCAGCATCGCCGCGCGATGCACCAGCCCCGGGACGGCGGTGCCGGGCCGTGGCCAGCGGGAGTGCTCGGCGTGGGCCAGCTCGTGGTGCAGGACCCCGATCGCGGGAGCGTAGTTGCCGTGGTCGCGGGGATTGGCGGCGTTGATGCCCGCAGGGTCGATACCGGGGAAGCAGACGTCGGTGTCGATTTCGATGAGCGCGCGGGCGGGGATGAAGCAGGCCGGGTGCCCGTGCGCGAGTCCGGGGGCCGCGGCGACGGTGATGCCGCGCCGGCCGGTGGCGGTGGCCGCGAAGGCGGTCAGCTCGGCCGAGACCCGCAGCCATTGGCGGTCGCGGCCGCGTGTGCGGCTCGCGGTGTGCTGGATGTGCATCGCGATCACCGCACAGGTGGGGGAGCGGCGGGCAGTTGCGGCCCGAGGGCCAGCGGCCGGATCGTCCTGCCGGTCACCCGGGATACGACCTCGGCGACCAGCGGCCGGTCGATGGCGGGGGCGACGGCGACGAGGTTGGCCAGGGCGGCGTCCAGGCCGAGGGTCTCGGTGACCTTCTTGACGGCCAGCAGTTCACGCAGTTGCGGTGACCAGCCGATCGCGCCGGAGGCGGCGTTGGCGGCCAGGTTCATCGCCACCGTGATCGCCTGCTGCGGAACGCCGAGCCGCTCGGCGAGGTCCCAGTCGCTGGTGACCTCGATGTGGACGGCGAAGCGGGAGCTGAGGGCCTCGGTGAGGATCGCCCCGGCCACACCGGGGTTGTGGCCCGCGATGACGTAGAACCCGTCGGCGGCCTTGATCGTCTCCCCGGTGTGGGCCTTGACGGTGATCTCGCCGCGCCCGTCCATCGCCGGGTAGAGCACGGCCAGCACACTGGGGGCGATGAGGGTGGCGTCGTCGATGAAGAGGACCCGTCCCTCGCGCATCGCCGTCACCAGGGGCCCGTGGACGAAGCGGTAGGTCCCGTCGGGTTCCTGGGTGTACTCGCCGGTGAAGTCGGCCACGGCGGTGTCGCCGTCTCCGGCGATGGTGACCAGGTCGGGGAAGGCGGCCTCCACCAGCGCGGTCTTGCCGGTTCCGGGCGGCCCGTAGAGCAGGACGGGCACGCCGTGGGAGCGCATGCGGGCCAGGACGTCCACGTCGCTGCCGTCGGCGAGGGCGCGGGGGTGGTAGAGCCGCCCATTGGGCCGCAGAATCGGTGCCGCGACGGCCGGTGCCGAGGGTGGCGCGCCGGTCAGGCGCCAGCGGATGGGCCGCCGGCCCGCGACGGTCTCGACGCGTCCGGCCTGGCGCAGGCGCTTGAGCGATTGAAGGACCGCCCCGGCGGATGTGGCACCGACGTCGGTGTGGAGTTCGGCGACGGTCGCCGCTCGCCCGTCACGGTCGGCGAGGGCGGCGAGGATGTCGCGCTGCAGGTCGCCGGGATGCCTGGGGCCGGTACTCATCGCAGGCCCCGTCGCTGGATGCTGATCACATCGGTGGTCTGTAGCTCGACTCTCGCCGAGAACCCAGGCGTACGGCCCGTTCGGGTGCTCATGTCTGCGGTGTCCCTTCGGTGAGGGACCGCGCCACCGTCCGCGCGGGACGAGGGCGCGGCCGGGTGTCGTGCGGGTGGGTCAGCGGAGGTATCGGATGGCGGCGGAGCGGATGAGCAGGGCCCGCAGCGGCCGCGGTGAGGCGTCCAGCCAGCCGAGCGCGGCGGCGATGGCGCGCTCGTGCCGGTCGGCGCCGGGACGCCCGCAGGCGTAGGCGACCAGCCAGCGGGCCTGGTCGGCGAGGATGGCGGCGACGACGTCGCCGAGCAGCGCGTCGCGGTCGTAGCGGCGCCAGGCGGCCCGCGACAGCTCGCCGATCGTGTGGCCCACGCCGATCTCGTCGTCGGGCCGTGTGGTGGTCTCGATGAGTTCGGCCGCGGCGTGCAGGACCGACTCGACGCAGTCGATCTCTGTGCCCAGCAGCTCGGGGTACTCATCGAACACGTCGGCTCCGGCCTCCAAAGGAGGCTCACCATGGTCGATGGACCGGTCGGTCAGGCAACGGGCGGCCGGTGGGTGGGATCGCGGGCCGTGGCGGCCGCGGGCGCGCAGGCAGCGCGGACGGATGCGGTGTGGCACCGGTGTCCTTTCCGGACGGAGACCGCCGTGGAGTCCACGGCGGTCTCGGCGAACAGCGGGTTCTAGGCGTCGGGGTTGGCCCGGTAGCGGCGTGGGCGGATGCCCGCCGGAGTGAGCAGCTCCTGGGCGACCAGGCGCTGGATGGCGTTGGCCACCGCCCCGGCCGAGCGGTCGAGGATCCGGGCGATGTCACCGGGGGTGTAGGCCCGCCCGGGGTGCTCGGCGAAGCAGGCGGCGACCATGGCGCGCAGTTCACCGCGTCCCAGCCGCTGCCGTGACCCGGTATCGGGCACCGCGGGTGCGGTGCCGGTGGACACCGGCGGTGGGGTGTTGGTGCGCCGCCAGGTGTCGGGGCCCGTGGTGTGCCCGGCGCGCACGCGCACGGCGTGCCCGGCCGACTCCAGTACCGTCAGCGCCTTGGCGACCGTCGAGCGCGCCAGCATGAGATCAGCGGCGATCACCCTGGCGGTGACGGACTCGGTGGCGCTCAAGCGGTGCAGGACACGGGACGCGGCAGGAGACATCGACATCCCGGCTCACCCCTCGCCATCGTCGTCGAAGTCGAGGACCTGCTCGGGCACCAGACCCGAGCGCAGGCTGTAGGACAAGAACAGCGCCGCCGCCTCCGGGACCCCGACGATCGTGGCCATGTAGACCCGCAGAGCCCGCAGCGCATCACCCCAGCGGCCCAGGCGCCAGCCCGCGAAGGCCAGCAGCAGCGCCGGAATCGCCCGCCAGGGACCGGCGGTGTTGGCGAAGAGGTCCGGCCAGACCGGGGATCGCGCGTAGCCGGCCGAGGTGGAGATGAGCCGGACGGCCTCGCGCCGCAGCGCGCTATCGCGCAGGGCCGAGACCAGCAGCGCCGCCGTCGCCGGCTCCACCAGGGCCTCCTGGACGTCGAGCCCGGCCAGCAGCGGCTCGGCCCGCTCCGCCATGTCCCGCAACGGCTCGCCGGCCTCGATGGCATCGGTGCTCACCTCCAGGTCGACCAGGGCGGCCGTGATGGCCCGCAGCCGCGCGGTGTCCTTGAGCGCGTACTGCTCCCGGTGCTCCTGCGGTGTGGCCGCCGCACGGGCGCCGGAGACGATGTAGGCCAGCGCGATCGGGGACTGCTCGGGGTCGAAGACCCGCCCGGCCCCGGCATCGCCGCCGGTGAGGTCCCAGTACCGGTCGCCGTCGACGCGCGCGAGGGTGGCCACGGGCAGCCCGGCGTCCTCGAACATCTCCGCCAGACGCCCCAGGTGACCCTCGACGTCGGCGCTCGTGCCGTATCCGATCAGGACCGTCCGGGTCACACCGACCTTGGTGAACGGCGGGAAGGGACCCTCGCCGGGACCGATGCCGGTGAGGTCGAGGTCGAGCTGGGCGACGATGAGCAGACGCCGCTCGCCGAAGCCCACGGCGACGCACTGGCGGGGCCGGCAGCCCAGGAGGAACGGGATCGCCTCCAGAACACTGGACAGGTCGGTGAGCTCGACACCGGGGGGAAGGAAGGGTTCGCGCATGATGTGCGCCTTTCTCGTCGATGAGGTGGTCAGGGCCGAAGCTCGGGGACGGCGTAGGTCACGTGCGTGTCATCGAAGCCGGTGATGAACGTGCCGCGGTCGAATTCGATGAGGCAGTGCACGCGGGTGGCGTAGGCGATCGACATCGCCGCATCGGCCAGCTCCAGGTTGTGGACGCGCCAGGCGGCGAAGGCGGTGAGCATCGCCGGGCCCACACACCACGGCCCGCGCGCGTGCTTGAGCAGATGCGCCCACAGCGCCAGGCCCCGGTCGCGTAGCGGGGAGGCGTCGGCGCGCTCGGGTAGCGAGGTGTAGACCGCGGGTGCCGAGACCAGCAGGATGATCCCGGCCATCGCGGCGGGGTCCTCGGGCAGGCCGGCGACCGGACCGGCCGACAGGCACCGCTCCAGATCGGCGTGGCGTGCGCCCAGGAGACGATCCAGTGCACGGACGTTCTCGGGCCGCCGCGTCCGCGCCGCCTCGTCGCACATGTCGGCCAGCAGGGCCAGCGCGGTGGTGACCGGGGCGAGCCGCCGGTCGTCGATGTCGGCGAGGTAGCCGGTGAAGGCGTGCACACTCGCCGAGATGGGGAGACGTTTCACAGAGACTTCCCTTTCTTACGGAAACGGGTGTGGCCCGCGCGATCGCGCGGGCCACAGGTATGCGGGGACCGTCAGGTCCGGGGTGGGGCGACACCGAGGGCGAGGAGGGCCGTAGCGACGGCCGAGGAGCGCCAGTCGAAACGCTGGCCGAGACCGTCATCCAGCGACCAGAACCGCTCGCCCTCCACGCGCAGGGCGTCATCGACGCGCACGCCCGCCGCCTGCAGGGAGGCCGAGAGGACGGCGAGGGGGACGGACATGTCCCGGCGGCCGCCGTAACCGACGATCACCAGACTCCCGGCCGCGGCGATCAGGGGATCGAGGGGAAGCGAGACCGCGTCCCCGTCGGGCACCTCGATGTGGGCGACGCGGGTCAGCCGGTCACCGTCGAAGCAGACCAGGACGATGCTGTCCGGCGGTGGCACGAGGCCCAGGAAGTAGGGGATGGCCTCCACGAGATCGCGGGGACCGTTCAGGGTGAGATCGGACAGGGGATCGCTCATCGAGAACTCCTCGCGTGAGACGGGGTGGGGTCATCGGACTTGGAGGAGACGGATCAGGCGGTCCAGGACACCGGGCGTGCACGCGGCACCGGGAATGAGCGACCGCAGCGACGGCGACTCGAAGCCGAGGCCGATGACCGGGCGCAGCACGAGGCCGGCGTCGCCGAACTGCCGGCAGAGCACCCGAAACCGCGGATGGACGCTTGAGGCGAGCACGTGCAGGTCGCCGATGGTGAACCGGCGGGTGAGGGCGCCGGGCTCGCTCTGGTGGAGCGGGCCGATGTCGAGGGTGATCAGGCCGAGCCGCCGGAACCCGGAGATGGCCCGCAGCGTCCCGTCCTCGGGATGCCGGACGGCGATCTCGGTATCGGCACCACCTTGCAGAGCGGCGGCGAGGCGCCCGGCACGCCAGGGACGCAGCGTGCCCAGCCGCAGCGAGCCCAGCCGGGGCAGCGCCGGGAGGGGAATGTCGCGGTAGTAGCGGCCGCTGTCGGGCTCGCGCTGAATCCCGGCGGCATAGAGCTGGATGCGCTCGACGCGCTCGGCGTCCAGCAGGACGCGGGCGTGACGGCGTCCCAGCTGCACCCACTCGGTACGCCCCGCGAGGCTCAGGCGCGCGGTCTCGGGATTGGCCGGGAGCGTGATGCGCACGACCTGCTCGTAGGTGAGGTAGTGACGGTAGAAGCGGCGGTGGGGCATGGGGACCTCCCGTATGGGGGCATGCGGAATCGGCCCGCGCCGGAGGCGAAGGCTGGAGAGAAACGTGTGGGTGGCGTGCTCGCCTGAGGGCGAGGCGCGGTGTCAGCGGGGGAGGTGTCCCGGTGGGGCGGAGGTCGACGAGCCGTGAGGCGAAGGTGGACGATCCGGCCAGGGAGGCGACCCGGTGACGGGTGGAGCGGGTGGAGCTAGAGGATGATGTGTGAAGGTGTGATCACTCCACGCTAGCTCCGAAAACGATCAATGGAGCGGATCGGCGGGCTATTGGGCGGGCACAGACCAGGCACACGCGCGGCCTGGGCGGTGCCGCCACCGGGGCACACGTGCGATCATCGCCCACCCGCCACGGGCACGCGATCCCGACGCCATGCCACGGCCCGGCCGTGACATGGCGTCACCGGTGCTACAGGCTTCCGGGAGCGTCGGCGAAGTTCGGGCGCGGCAGCTCGATGGGGTAGCGGTGCCGTTCACGAACGACCGTCGCGGTGTCCTGGGCGAGCTTCCCCGAGAGCAGCGCGTCGAAACTCGACAGCTTCTCAGCCAGCCCGGCGAGCGCCGTCTTGGCGGTCTCGGCCGCCTTGTCGGCTTCGCTCCCGCCGACCTCCCAGGTGTCACCGTCGATGCTGGCCTTGGCCTCGATCAGGGCGAACACGATGCTGCAGATACCGCCACCGCCCACCGAGGCGGCGAAGGCCGCCGAGGCCTCCAGCGCCTTGACCGTCACATCGACGGCCTCCTTGGCGCTCTTCCAGCCGAGGACGAACGTCGTGATCTCCTTGAAGGCGGCGATCACGGCATCGAGGGCCTCGGCGGTCTTGACGTACACCTCCTCAAGAGACTTCTGGTAGCCCTCAAGCGCCCCGCGCAGGATCCCGAGAACCGCCACCTGGGCGGCGGCGGAGTCCTCATAGGCGTTGAGGAAGTTCTCCCGGAAGGCCTCCGCGGCCGGACTCAGCCAGCGGTCCTCATCGAGGGCGTCCTTGACGTTTTCGGTCTCGGTGCGCAGAACGTCGAACGGTTTGCCGTCGGCGACGGTGGTCCCGATCCCCGCGAGGGCGTCGATGGCGGGCTGGTAGGTGGCCACATCGGTGTGGGCGATGTCGGCGGTCATGGAGGCGAACGTGCGATACCCGGGGCTCATCGCCTGGACCTGAGCCGGGCCCAAGATCATGGCGATGCCTCCCATGATGAGGCCGAGCTCGTGCACACGAGCCTCGAAATAGCGTTGATCGGCCTCGGCGGCCTTGGCCTGCAGGTCACCAACGGTGGGCGCGGCTCCACCGTAGGAGTTGGTGCCGTCGGTGCTGGACGACGGCGGGGGCTGCGCGCCGGGGTGATTCACGTCGTAGGGCAGGGCGGGATCGGGGATGTCGGGCTCGCCCGTCCCCAGCCGCTCCTGAATGGCGGTCAGCGCCTGACGGGCCTCGGCATCGGTTTCGGCGTAGGCGGTGACGGCGGTGCGCAGGGCGGTGGCGGTGTCCTCCAGGTTGTCGGCCGAGCGGTAGAGGATGTGCTGGAACTCGTCGCGCAGTTCTCTCCACTTCGGGTAGAAGGCGCTGGGCCTGATCTCGAAGAGCCGGGACGTGCGGTTCACCGCCAGATTGGCCGTGGCGTAGGAGGTGGCCATGGCGGGCAGGTGGACGCGGGCGGCCTTCCAGATCGACTCAAGGTCGGCCTCCAGCTTGTGACCGATGTACTTCACGGCAAGCCCCTCAGACACCGGTCGCGGCGTGGTGAACGTATGCGGTGAGCGCCGAGGACAGCGCGTTGCCGATCTCCACGGCCAGGTCACCGGGCCGGGTGGTGTCCTCCAGCGCGTGAGCGGACAGCCGTACGTCGACGTCTCCCTCACCCGTGAGCGTCACGGTGACAAGGCGGCGCGGCGATACCCCGCGGACCCGGACCGCTGCGATGCCGACGGGATCGTAGGGTCCGTAGCGCAGCTCCCAGGCGCGGCGGGCACCGATGAGGACCGCCTCGATCACCGCGGTGATCTCCCCCGACAGTGACAGGTCGTCGTGACACGCCAGGCGGCGATCGTCTATCGCGAACCTGACCCCCTCATCCGGGGAGTAGGTCGCGGTGACCACACGGCCCGGCGAGGAGGCCTTCACCTGTATCGGCTGCCAACTGTCCACAGTGCTGCGCTCCCGGTGTCGAGGGACATGTCAGAGCCCATCGTCACCATCGGCGACCGCCGCAGGCCATGGTCCGGCGTCCGGAACCTGTCCGGACTATCGCCCGCCACCAATCCGCACAGGCCGATCGTGCTCCCCCGGCCGTCCCCACCTTGGGCGCCAGCACCTCGATCACCCGCAACGCCAAGACCGCGTCGCCGCCCACCGTGCCCTGACCGCACCGGCTCAGCCCACCTGCAGCAGCCCCACCCGATGCAGCCGCCCCGGCACCCGCCAGACCACCCGCATCGGGTCAACGGCGATCTGCCGGTACGTGGTGGCCACCGCGACCGGAGGCCGCGCCCCCAGCACTTGATGCAGGTTGTCCTCGCGCACCTGCGAGGGCAGCTCGATGAGCACCGGCAGCCGCATCTCGGCGTGGATGATCCGCGCGTAGCGCTCGACCTTGGCCCGCAGCTGCGTCAGCGGCTCGCTGCCGGTGTCGTGCTCGTACCAAAACGACACCGACCCGGCCGGGTGCCGCACGCTCGCGCGCCCGTCGGGGCGCACGAGCATCCCGCAGGCACGCGCGGAGTCCTCCTCGTTCCACCACTCCGCCACGCCCGCCTCGGGTGTGGCGCGCAGGACGGTGTGCAGGCGCACGAAGAAGTCGTTGCCGGCCAGCAGGTGCGGCAGCTTCGGGCTCACCGACAGCCGCAGCGCCCGGTCGGCGACCGTCGCGGCCGTCGGTGCCGGTGCGCCGGTGACGGCGGCGTGCAGGCGCGCCCCGAGGTGGGCCAGGGTCCATTTGTAGGGGCTGGAGCCATAGCGCATCACGCGCCGGAACCGGTCGAGGACACCCAGGCGGTGCAGGACCAGCAGCCGCTCATGTGCGCGCGACAGCGAGGTGAAGAACATCGCCGCCAGCTGCTCGGTGGTCAGGACGTGATGGTCGGCCAGGACGGAGATGATCCGCTGGTCGCGTGGGGTCATGCGGGAGACCACCGAGGCGATCGATGTTCCCGCCCGGACAGCAGTGCTGTGTCTGGCGTTCATGATGTGTGCCTTTCATACGGGTTGACCTGCCGCTACGGCAGATTCGGGGTCCGTGGCCCACGCCGTGTCACGCGTTCGGGGTGGGCCACGGAGCGACTCACGGGTGCGTGACACGGGGTGGGCGACGGGGTGGCGGTGGCGGTGGGGGAGCGGTGGACAAGGTGAACGCTGGCTGTTCGCGGCCGCCGAGGACCACGCGGCAGGCGGCGGTGTAGGCCTCCAGATGCGCCAGGTCGTGCTCGCTCAGGTGCGGCAGGGTGTGGCGGGCCAGCAGATGGGCGTCCTCGGGTGAGGTGGTGAAGAAGACCTTCGTGCGGGCATTGGCCGAGATCGCGAACTGGGTCTCCCTGGGCAGCTGCGCCATGTGCTGGTGGGCCAGCACGAGGGAGAGCCGGTAGCCGCGGGCCTCGGCGAGGATCTCGTCGAGGGCGCGGGGCAGGGTCAGGAAGTTGTGGCACTCGTCGATGTAGAGCGTCGCGTCGTGGCGGCGCGCCTCGGGGATGCGCGTGCGCGCGGTGGCCGCCTGCCAGGTGCGGGCGACGATCACCGACCCCAGCAGCCGCGCGGTGTCATCACCGAGCTGTCCTTTGGGGACCCGCACGAGCAGGACACCGCCGTTGAGGATGTCGCCCAGCTCGAACGTCGACTCGCGCACCGCGATGGTGCGCCGCACGAACGGGCGCGTCAGCATCGCCCGAATCCGTGAGGTCACCGGCCCCACCACCTGCGACTGCAGGCCGGGGGCGAGATTGTCGTACCACGACCAGAACCCGCCGAGCCCGGCCGGATCGTCGTCGAGGTCGGCGACGAAGGGGGCGCGGGCGCGCCGGTCCGACAGCAGGATCGGCAGGGCCTCCAGGGTCGCCCCCGGCTGGCGGACGACCGTCAGCAGCGCCGAGCGCAGCACGTCATCGGCGCGTGGACCCCAGTGCCGCTCGAAGATGCGGCGGCAGATCCCGACGAAGTGATCGACGATCAGATCGGGGTCCTCACCGGAGAGCGGATTGATCCCCGGCTGCTCGCCGCGCCCGTCGGGGTCGATGACCACCAGGCGCTCCCCGAGGGCCTCGCGGTCGACGCGGGCGAGGATGTCGGTGACCAGGTCGCCTTTGGGGTCGATGAGCACCACCCCGCGCCCAGCGTGGATGTCGGCCAGCACCTGGTTGAGCAGGAAGGTGGATTTGCCGACGCCGGTGGAGCCGACCACGTGCAGGTGGTGGCGGGTGTCGGCCACGGGGATGGCGACCTTGCGGCCGGTGGCCGCATCGGTCCCCAGGGGTTTGGTGGCGCGGCCGCCGGTGGGCAGGCCGGGCCCGGCGGGCACGATCCTGGCTCCGGCTCGCGCCAGTTGCGGGACGGTGGCGTCCAGCGGCAGATGCGCCAGGATCGCGGCCTCACCGGTGGTGACCAGGGTCCCGGTGTGCATGACGCGGCTCGTGATCGCCCGCCGCAGCCCCGGGTGGCGCCCAGAGCGCTGCATGGGTACGCGTCCGGAGTGGATGCCGAGGGCGGTGCCCAGGGCGTGCGCGAGGGTCTTGAGCCTGGCCTCAGGCCCGGTGCGGGTGGAGGCCACGGCATAGCGCAGCGAGACCTCCAGCATCGGACCCGTCGTGCGCTCGGCGAGGGCCTGCCGCATCCGGCGTTCCGCGGCCGACGGCGGCACAGGTGATGGGCGCCGGGACGACGCTGGCCCGGGCAGCAGCAGATCGGCCAGCATCGACCCGATCCCCACCGACCCTCCCGGGCGCTCGGCGCGCGCCCGCAACCTGGCCACCCGCGCCAACGACGCAGGCCTGGCCACGACTTGGACGACGGCGTGCTCGCCGCGTCCCAGCCCGCTCATCACCGCCAGCAGCGGCCGCACCGGGTCGCCGCTCATGGCCTCCCCGAGACCGAAGGCCCCATCGATGCGCACCGCCCCGCAACGCACCACCGCCCGCGCCGGAAACATCGGCCCCGCCTCCTCACCGGTGACCGCCGCGGCCGGCCACGCACCCCGGATCGCGTCGGCGATCAGCCGCGCCGACAGCGACCGCGGCACCCACACGCGCACATCGAGGACCGGCCCGGCCCAGGCGTACTCGAAGGCGATGTGCGGCTGCCCGAACAGCAGCCGCCGCCACCACGGGCGCGCCAGAGAGGTCATGACGCGAAAGAAGTCACCGGCGCTACCGGGCTCGACATCCGGCGGGGCCTGCACACGCAGCAGCGTCCCCCCAAAGGCGTGGCGTGCGGCCAGGTGACGCCGCCACAGCCCCCAGGCCACCAGCAACACCACCACGACCACCACGGCCGCCAGGACCGGTGGAAGCAGCGGGGAGAGATCGGGCAGAGGCTGCGGGGCCAGCGGATCGGGACTCATCGCGACTCACCCGTGGCGAGCACGCCCGCATCCATCTCCGCGGCACTCGGCGCGAACGCCACATGCGTGGCACCACCCAGCAACAGCGCCTCACCCCGCCGCGCGGTGGCCAAAAACGACCGCTCGGCACCGGTCAGCGCGAACGCACCCGCGACCAGCCCCAGCGTCTGCGGCGCCTGCTGCAACAGCACATGCGTGGCCGCATTGGCGATCACCACCCGCCCCAGCTCACCAGAAAGCATGTCCTCGGCATCCTGCGTCACCACCGTCAGCCCCGCCACGTGCTTGCGCGCCGACTTCGCCAGCCGCGCCAGAAAAGCCGCACCCGAGCGCGTGGTCAGCAACCGCCACGCCTCATCGACGAACACCAGATGCCGCCGCGCATCGGCCGTCGCCCGCCGCCACGCGGCGTCCAGCACCAGCACCGTCGCCACCGCCGACAGCTCATCGGGCAGCGCCGACACATCGAAGACCACCAGATGCCCCTCCGGAGCACGCGTCGTGGCCCCTGAGAACAACCGGCTGAAACCACCGGTCACAAACGGCGCCAGCCGTGCGGCCAACTGCCGCCCCGCACGCTCACCCGAGGCCCCCAACAGCGCATGAACATCACCCATCAACGGCGCAGGACGCCCCCACGTGGCACGGTCGGGACCGATCCCGGCATCGGCGTAGGCGCCCAGCACCGCCGCATCCAGCGCCGCGGCCTCATCACCGTCCAGGTCCTCACCCAGCGCGGTGGCCACCACGGTGTGGGCGAACATCACCCGCCGCGTCAACGCATCCGCCCCCGCCACGGCGGGTAGATCCAGCGGATTGAGGCACGCGTCCTGCTCGCCGACGCCGATGATCGTCCCGTCGAGGGCGCCGGCGAGGGACCGGTACTCGCCCTCGGGGTCGATGACGGTGACGCCGACGCCGCGCATGACCCAGCGGGCGATCTCGGTCTTGGTGAAGAACGACTTGCCCGCACCAGAGCGCGCCACCACCGTCTGGTTGTGATTCGGCTGGGCGAAGCGGTCCCAGATGACCGGTGCCCCGGAGGTGAGGTTGTGGCCCAGCAGCACACCGTCGGCGGCGGGGGCGTCGGCGGTGGTGAAGGGGAACATCGCCGCGACGGTGTCGGTGTCGACCGTCCGCTCGGTGCGCACCCGGTCGACGGCGAACGGCAGCACCGACAGCAGCCCCTGGAGTTGCCTAAACGAGGCCGGGCGGACCATGAGCCCGATCGCGGCCGCCCGTCCCCGCAGGTGCGCGATCGTCTCGTCCAGCTCGGCCTCGGTGCTCGCCGAGACCATGGCGTAGACGGCGAGGGTGAACAGGCGGGTGTCACCTGCGGCGACGCGTGCGGCCAGGTCGGCGGCATCGGCCGCGGCGGCCTCCACATCGGGGTCGTCGAGCTGGGCGTGTTTGAACGCGTACCTGCGCGAGGCCTCCAGCCGGGCCCTCTTGCGGCGAAGCGAGGCCGCGGCGGCCGCGGCCTCTACGGGGACGATGTGCATCGACGTCGACACCAGGCCGGGGGCATCCGATACCGCCGACAGCCATCCGGGTGCGACCTCGGGCGGCAGCCCGGCGATCAGCAGCACCGCGCTGTGGGAGACATCGGCGGCCAGGCGCCGGACGCTCACGGTGACCGCACCGGGCCACATCTCGGGCCTCATGGTGCGGCGAAACGGGATTCTCATGGTCTACTCCATTCGAAGGTCACGGCAGGGATCGGTGAGGGCGTCCAGCAGCAGCAGGACGTCGAGGGCCGACAGGCGAGCGGTCGGCAGGCCGCAGCCGCCGATGACCGCGGCGACCTCGGCGACGCGGCGATCGAGCCCGGCGGTGTCCCCGGCCGCCACGGCGACCAGGACGCGGCGGCGCACCAGCAGGACACGGTCGGACAGGCGCCGCAGATACCCCGCATGCGCCAGCGCGGCCTCCCGCAGCCGGGGCGTGGCCAGCGTGGCGGCGGCCTCCTCGATCACCGCCGCCTGCCCGCCCAGGTCGGCGGGGAAGCTGGTGGACAGGATCTGGATCGGGCCGCCGAGGGCGTGCAGGCCACGGGCGAGTCCGGCGACCAGCGCGTCCTGCTCGCCCGGGGAGCGCAGCGCGAAATTCACCAGCGCAGCGACCTCGATGACCGCGACCAGCCCGTCGGGCCCCAGATCGATGACCCCATCGGCGCGCACACCCCTAGCCGGGGAGCGCAGTAGCCGCGGCAGCACCGGCGCGTCCTCGGCGGCGTTGACCCACGCCGGGGCCGCCGTCACGGCAGTGGCGGCCACCAGGGGGCGGCGGGGCATGCGCACGGCGGCCAGCAGCAGCCGGTCGAGCCCGGCGCCGTCGCGCTGCCCGAAGACCAGCGCGGCCGCTACCAGCAGCAACGGCACCGCCACCACGGCCCCCAGCACGGGCGAGAACGCGCTGAGGCCGCGCCAGGCGAGCCAGGCCGAGACGAGCCCTGCGGCGGCGTAGGCGAGCTGTCTGCCGGTGAGCCCGAGCAGCAGCTTGTCGGACAGATCGATGCGCGGCACCCGCACCGCGCCGGGGATGTGACTCATCGCGAACTCCCAGAAGAAGCGGACGGAGGCAGCGGCGGCGCGGGGGACAGGAACGGTTTGCGCGGCCGGTACTCATCGGCCCCCAGGCGCCGCCTGGGGGTCACCGCGCCGTGCAGGTCCTCCACCGGGACGTAGCGCATCGCCGGATGCGACGGCTCCGAGCTCTCCTGCTGGGGTGCGGCGATCGAGTCGGAGGCCGGAGCCTCGGCCCCGGCCACTGGAGCGGCGGCCGTCGCGGTGGTGGCGCGGGCGGCACGCAGCCCGCCACCGGCCAGGCCGAAGGTCTTGGCGACCAGCAGCCCCCGCACGAACTGCCCCACCGGCCCCAGCGGGTTCCCGCCGATCGGCGCCAGCGCGCGCTTCATCGGAATCGACAGCGCCTTGTGCATCATCAGCAGCAGAATCAGGATCGTCCCGCGCGCGATATAAGGCCCCAGATTCTCCGAGGACGGCACGAGATCCCCGCGCCGGTTCTCACTGAAGAACAGGTTGAACCACAAGACCAGCACCATCGCCTGCGCGATCGCCGAGATGACACACGCGCCCAGCACCCGCCACCACAGCCGTGCGAAGCCCGCGGTGAAGGGGAGGACGTAACTGACGAGCGCGACCGGGGCCACGATCGCCAGCAGCGTGAGCACCAGCGTCCGGAAGACCACACCCAGGATCAGAAACGTCAGCATGATGACGATGCCCAGCAGCAGCGTGATCGTCAGCCACGAGTCGCCCGTGACGCTGCCGGGGCGAACCGAGCCCATGATCGTGCGCCCGACGTCCTCCTCGCCCACGCCCGCCAGCCCGGTGTCCAGGATCGCGTCGATGACGGCGTTGGTGTGCGCGATCGTCCAGGCCAGGACCCGAAGCGACAGCTCCATCCCGATCACGCCCAGCACCACCCGCGGCGCGAGGTCTTTGAGCGTGAAGCGGTTCTGCAGCGTCTCGTGCGACATCAGCCAGAGACCGCCGACGGTCAGCAGCAGCGCGACGCCGCCACGCGCGATCCCGAACGACAGCCCGTGGAATCCCGAGGGGTCGTCGGGGGCCATCAGGTCGAGGGCCTCGGGGCGAAGCTCCAGGGTCTGTTTGCCGACCGCGCCGGTGAGGCTGCGCATGCCCCGTCCCAGCTGTGTGGCGATCCAGCCCTCGATGCCGAAGAAGTCGCCGGCGCAGGTGACCTCCCCGGTCTCCTCGTCGACCACGACGCATTCGTCGTCGGCGTCCATGACGTGGGCGGCCGGGATCAGGTGCGGCTCGATGGCCGGTGCGACCCGTGGCAGCCACCAGGGCACCGCCATACCGAGCGCGATGATGCAGCCCCACCACACCAGCCGGACCACGATGCGCCTGCCGCGGGTGCTCATCGAAACGTCACCACGTAGCTCAGCAGCGCCGCCAGCGCCGGTGCCAGGATCGCCAGCCCGTAGCCGACGGCCGCTGCCCGCAGCCCGGCCTTGGCCTTCTCGGCCTGACCCGGGTCGCCGCCGCCCATCAGGTACCGCACCCCGGCGATGGTCAGCAGCAGCGTGGCCAGGGCGGCCAGCAGCCCGACGATGACGTTGCGGATGTTGGCGATGACGGCCAGCAGCGTCTTCTGCGCCTCATCGCTTTCGGCGTAGCCCGGCGGCGGATCGGCGAGCGCGGCGTCCGCCCGCCCGGTGAGGGCGAGGACCATCGGCACGGCCAGCAGCACCACCAGGACGACGGTGACGGCGCGATCGAGACGCGACCTGCGCGCGGGTGCGGAACTGCTCATGGCGGCACGGACCCTTCCCCGCCGCCACGACCTCAGGTGTGGCGGCGAATTCGGGGCGTCCCGGCGGAGAGTCCGCCGCGGTGCGAGGCCCGCTCACCCCCTTTCGCAGGGTCGGGAATGGACTGGTCGTCGCGGACCGTGGCGGGGGCGGATCCCTTCCGCCGGGACACCCGAGCCGGATCACCGCGACGCTTCCCGCGCCGGGCCCGGCTCACCCCTAAGCACAAAAAACACCCGATTTTTGACACCCATCGCCGGGCACAGCCGGGCACACCCCAGGCACAGGGAACGAAACCCCAGCTCAGCAGGGGTGCTCGTCGCGGCGCGCCGGGTCGGTCAGCCACGCCACCAGCCGCCGCTCGGCCCGCCAGCGCTGCTGGAAGACCGCCTGCGTCGAGCCCCCGGCGGCCCGGGCGACGGTCTCGACGGCCACCCCCTCCAGGCGGGTGCGCCCGATCAGCTCGGCCTCACCGGCGGTGATCACCCCGGTCGCCACCGCCCGGGCCAGCACGACGTCGGGGTGGCGGCACGGCTGCGGGGGAGGGGCCGAGTCGGGGACCGGGACGCGGATGGCCGAGGCGATCCGGTCGGCGCGCACCAGCCGCATCCCTGCGGCGTTCCCGGCCGCCCGCAGCCGCGCGAAGACCCGGCCGGGCTCGTCGAGGTCGACGCCCTGGAGGCCCTCCAGGAACCCGCAGATGATCTCGGAGTTGACGTCGTCGACGTCCAGGCCGGTGTTGGCCACGATGCGCGCGGCCAGCGACCGCAGCGACGGCGCGGCCAGGCCGGCGCACACCAGCTGCCAGACCGCGTCCTTGCGCGCGCGTCCCACCATGTGCGCCCACAGGGCGCCGACGATGCGGCGCGGCGTGGACGCGTCCAGCAGCAGAGCCTCGATCTCGGCGAGCGAGTGGTCGCGTGCGGGCAGGCCGGGCACGTCCCCGGCGGCGATGACGACCTCGGCTGCGGTGATGAGGTGTCGGTAGACCTCGACGAGCCGGTCGATGGCCGGGACGGTGTCGTGATCGGTGAACATGGCGATCCCCCTCGCCCTGCGATGCCGGGCGGGCTGCTCCCGCCGGCGCTGCACTCATCACCCCATTGCGGCGGCACAGTCCGGGCACACGAGCCGGGCCCGTCCACGCCTGAGCGGGGGTCTGTGCCGGGTGTGTGCCTCACCGTTTTCGGATTCTGGGTGATGGATGTCCAGGATTTGTGGCCTGCGTCATGATCACTTGCCCAGTGGATTCTGGACATGTAATGTCTAGGAAGTAACCGGATGAACAAGGAGCACACCATGACCCTGGTCCGCGCAGCCCACGCCGAAGTCCTCGACGCCGACCCCACCAGCGTGATCACCCTGCTGCTCGACCCCCAGCACACCGGAGGCTCCCTGACGTCGAACCGGACCCTGCTCAAGGACGGCAACGCCGGCGCACCGCCCCACCGCCACAGCGGCTCCGGCGAACTCTTCTTCGTCCTGAACGGCTCCCTCGACATGCTCGTCGAAGACGAGATCCACACCCTCGTCGCCGGCGACGCCGTCTTCGTCGCCCCCGGCACCGTCCACGCCTTCGCCTCCACCCCCGGCCACGACGCCGACTTCCTCGTCGTCATCACCCCCGGCAAGCCCCGCTTCGACTACTACCGCCTCCTCGACAAGGTCCACGTCGGCGACGCCACCTGGGACGAGGTCGGCGCCACCCAGGACCTCTACGACAACCACTACGCCGAGAGCGCCATCTGGGCCCAGCGCAACGCCTGACACCGCACATCGCGCTCCCCAACGACACCAGAAGGCCCCGGACCGTTCCCACGGCCCGGGGCCCGGCACACACCCGCGACGTCAGCCCACCCCACAGCGACCCAGCGCCGCACGAAGATTGCCCAGCCCCACCACCCGCTGACGCCCCCGATCCGGCATCTGGTCACCCACCCGCCAGCGCCAAGCCGAAAACAACGCCCAATTCAGCGCACGGCAAAGGTCAACCAGGCCACCGTCGCCACCCGCATAGTGCCCAGCCACCTCCTCGGGCGCATGGGCCAGATCGAACTCCACCGGCCCCCGACAGCACGTGGCCAGATCAACGAACAGCGGCCCCCGGCGCGTATTCAGCAGATTGCCCGAATGCGGCTCACCATGCAGCAACTGCTCACCCGTCGCCCCTGCCACAATCGCCGCACTCAGCTCACGCAACACCCCGGACAGGAAGTAACGCTCAGGCCCAGGCAACTCCGGCGACCGCACCAGGTCGGTCACCTCGGCCAGCGCGATCGCGACGCGGTCCGTGAAATGCGGTGCGTCCAGCTCGACCTTGCGCAGCGCGGCATGGTGCCGCAGGAACACCTCGGCATACCCCTTCGGCGCGACCTGGCTTGCGAGCGGCTCGAAGTAGGTCCACAGCGAGATCGCGAAACCGTCACGCACAAAGACCCGCGGCTCCACCCGCGGATCGAGCTCGCCCACCGGCGCACCGACATCGGTGAGACGCCGCGCGACCTCCACCTCGAACTCCGAACCGGACAGATCCGCCACGGGCGCGACCCGGGCCAGGACCTCGCAGCCGACCAGGCGCAGCGCGACACGATCGGAATCGTGGACGACGACCACATCCTCGACCCGAAGACCCCACTCAGATGCCGTCGCCCGTGCCGCCTCAACCGCGCGGCGCAGTTCTGCTGGCTCCATACCGTCCTCCCTCAGGTGACGGGCACCTGCGCGCCAAGGGCGGCGGCGGTGCCCGAATCAGGCGATGAGCATCGCAGGACGCGCCCGCACAAACCCGGGATTATCAGCAGCGCGGAGCAAGCCCCGCCGCGCCGAGACCCATTCCGCCGCCGTCAGGATGTCCTCGACCAGGACGCGCTCGCCCTCGGTGAGCCTCGGCAGGCGGGCATCAAGGTCAGCGAGCGCGGCACCGTAGCCCGGGCCGATTGTGCGACCCAGTCCCGGTCGTACCAGCGCCATGCCTCCTGGAGCCGGACCCCCACGTCCGTGAGGAGCGGGGCCCGCCGGGTTCTTCGGCCCTGCGTTCGGCCGGGTGACCCTCACGTTCATGGGGAGCGGACGGCCCCGGCCAGTACCGGCCGGGGCGACCCCTTCGACAGGTCTAAACGCACTCGTCCCGTGCTTCCCAGTACCGCCACTGCTCTTGGAGCGGCACCGAACTGGGCAGTCCCCCGGTGCTCTCGGCGAAGTCGCGGGCGAGTGCGAGAGCGTCCTGCATCGGGATGGTGCCCCAGAACTCCACAGGCGCGTCCCCGTCGGAGAACGGCTCATCGGTGGGCTCGAACTCCACTGGCAGCCAGGTTTCGTAGTCGGCGTGGAACTTGATCCCGGCGCGGTCGCCAGCCACATCGAGGCCGAGTTGCATGAGCCCGCAGGCCTCACCAGCGTCGTCGTAGCGCCACAGGTTCACGATCGGGCGTGGCCACTCCATCTCGGCCGCGCCTGCGAGGATCGCCGGCCCGAGGACGGCGGGGTCTGTCACGGTGATCTCGGTGTGTCTGGGGCGCTTGATGACGATCATCGTTTCCTCCCGACGGCCACGAGGCGCCCACCGCCCGGCCAGTAGATTGTCATGGTATTCCCTGGTCCTAGGTATTCCTCCAGCAGGCGGATGCAGCCCAGGACGTTGCCCCCGCAGGGTCCCGTCGGGTTGTTGATGATCAGGCTGCTGTGCTTGATGCGCCCGGTGTGCTGCCCGGCGGCGGCCTTGGTTTCGACGTGCGTCACATCATCGGGGTCCCACATGCTGGCGGCGTGGTGTGGATCGACGAAGCGGGTGGCGATCTGCCGCCACAGCTCCACCGCCGCCAGCCAGTCGGTGTCGTCGGTGACCCCTGTCCGGTCGAGCTGGCGGCCGGACGTGATGAACTTTGCGCGATTACCCACCCGGAACACGCCAGTGGTCCGCCCGTCGGTCCCCATCGGGCCGATCGCGTCGAGGTCACGTTGAACGCGTTCGTCAGTGAGCACGGCCTCGAAGAACTGGCGGCGCTCGTCGATGTCGAGTTCGCGGAGCGCTTCGGCGAGGTCCTGGGCGTCGGCCACCTCCAGCACCTGTGCCGGCGGGGCCGGTTCGGGGCGGGAGATCGGGCGTTTGGAGGGGTGGGTGCGTGACGCGGAGCCGACGTCGGATCCGGCACCGATCGCCCCGAGGTACACGTCGAGGTCGTCGACGGCGCCGCGCAGCGCCAGGAACGGCGGCCGGGACAGGCCGTGTGCGTGGTCGGCCGCAGCCACAGCGGTTTGTAACCCGGGGTGTGGCCCGGCCAGCGCGGCCATCTGGTCACGGGCCGCACGCAGTTTCTCGGCGGCACGGACGACGTATGTTTGTGCCTCCCCGAGCATGCTCTGCCCGGCGCGGATCCGGTCGGCCAGGCTCCGGATGCTCAGATCGTCGCCCACGTCGCCTCCTTGACGGGGATCCTGCCGCCGAGGAGCTGATCGTTGTCAGCGGCCTCGCAGACCCGCTCCGACAGCGCGACGGGCGCCTGCACCGCCGACGAATCCGGCACCGCGTAGGCGGAAACGAGCTGCCCCTTGCGGGCACGGACGCGCGCGATCCAGTCGGCCGCCAGCGGCACCGAGCCCTCCCACAGCACACCACCGGGCTGGCGGAGCCCGACGAGATCCTCGCCGCCGGAGACCTTCGCTACCACCAACGCGAACAGATCGAGCATGCCGCCGCTCTCCAGGTCGCTCATGATGCGCCACCCCCACATGGGACCTCCCCTGAGGCGAGCCGCGGCGCCAACCGCGACCCGCCCTCGCCCGCGGTCTCCACGGCGGCCGAGTCCCCCGGGGAACTGGGCGGGGAAACGCGCGTCGCGACGGCCTCAGCGAGCATCGCGAGGGTTTCGCGGTTGTACCAGGAACGGCCGGGATACGCCGACCAGATGCGAGGCATCGGGGCACCGCAGATCCCGACCCGCCCGAGGAGGACACCTGCGTCGACCAGGTACAGATCGACGACCCTCGGGAAGGCGCCACGCTCACCACGGACCTCGATCTCGGCTGCGGCAAGACAGCCGTAGAAGAACCGGCCGAGGACCTGGGTGCTCACCGAGCGCTCCCGGTCATCGCGACGCGCCGGACGACGGCGGGCACGACCAGCCCATCGAGGCACGGGCTCGGGCCGCCACAGGAGCAGACCCGGACGCGGACGAGCTCGCCGCGCCGACGCTCGTAATGGTCCACCGGCAGGTGATGCTGCATCATCACGACCTCCTGAGTCGAGGGCCCGCTCGCCAGGAGCATCAGGAGACGAGCAGCCCTCCGTAGTTGAAGGCCCGGCACCGACTCACCCGACAAGACTGGGTCCGGCACCGGCCCCTGAGGGCGCGCCCTCTCTGTAAATCCTGGTCGAACGGCGGGCGGCTGGGGAGGAGCGAACCGGTGCCAGACCTATGTCAAACCCGTGCCAGACCGACCACAGTGGGTGGTGTGACCTGAGGCACCATGGAAAAGTCATCACCGGACAGACCGAGGTGGACTGATGCGCCGGACACTGCTGATCGCGGCCCGCGAACACAAGGGCTACAGCCAGGCGGACATGGCCAAGGCGCTCAAGACCGCGCTCCGGACCTACGTACGGTGGGAACACGGTGAGGTCACTCCCCAACCGCACCACCGCGCCGCGCTTCGAGACCAGATCGGTGTCGACGACGCCGAGCTGACCCGGATCCTGGCGCACATCGAGGACGAGGAAGGTCTCGTGGATCGCCGCGAACTCCTCGGCGCGGGCTTCAGAATCGGCGTCGGGGCCGCCATGTTCGCCACCGCGCCCCGCCGCGTCGGACGCTCGGAGATCGCGCGCGTGACCGACACCGCAGCACTGATCACGCGCTGGTCCCGGGAATACGGCGGCGGCGGGATGCCACCCGAGATCATGGACGCACACGTGCGCTGGGCCGCCGGACTCCTCCACACCTCCGTACCAACACCCCTACGCGGCCCCCTCTTCTCGGCCGTCGGCTACCTGTGCGCCTTCGCGGGATTCAGTAGGTTCGACGCCTACGACCACAGGCAAGCCCGCCAGTTGTTCGCCATCGCCCAGCAGTGCGCCGAGGAAGTCGGCGACTGGTCCCTACGCGCCCGCGCGCACGGAATGGCCGCCCGCCAGGCGATCTGGATCGGCGACCCCGACACCGGCCTGACCCATGTCGAACTCGGCCTCGTACGATCCGACCGGATCACCCCAACAGAGGTAGCCGCCCTGCACACGCTGCGCGCCAGAGCCCTCGCCCGCCTCAGGCGCGTCGAGGACGCCCGCGAGGCGACCGGAGCGGCCGACACCGCCTTCGCACGGCGTTCCCCCGGCGACGCGTCACCGATGGCCTACTACGACGAGGCACAACACCGCGGTGACACCGGCCACGCACTCGCCGACCTCTCCCGCATCGGCGCCCCCACCGACGCCGCAGAGCGTCTGGCGTACTCCGTGCGACACCACCCGGCGGGAACGGAACGCGCCCGGGTCATGAGCCAAGTCGAGCTCGCCGACCTGCGTCTGTCCACAGGGGAGCCTGAAGCCGCCGTCGAGGCAATCGAGATCGCGCTGCCCGGCGCGGCGGAGCTGCGCTCGGCACGGACCCGGGACCTTCTCCAGCGGGTCCAGCGCCGGGCGATCGCCGCCCCTGACGGGCGCGCGGTGACCGCGCTGCGTGAGCGCCTGGCCGCGCACTTCGAGGCGGCCGCGTGACACCGGACGACGTGCTCGCCACCGCGTGCCAGGACGTGGGTCTCGAGGCAGCTCGCACCGAGCTCATCCGCGCCGGCGAAAACACGATCTACCGGCTACCTGGAGGGATCGTCGCCCGGGTGACCCGCGCTGGGCAGGTCGCCATCGCCCACCGCGAGGTGGCCGTCGCCGGCTGGCTGGCCGCCTCCGGCGTCCCTGCCGTCCGCCCGGCCGATCTGCCCGTCTCCATCGTCGGCGAGCACGCCGTGACATGGTGGCAAGACCTCGGCCCGCACGCCCGCGGCGACCTCAACGACCTCGCCGACCTACTGCGCCGACTCCACGCCCTCCCGATCCCAGCGGACCTCGACCTGCCGCCGCTGGCGCCATTCACCCGCCTCCTAGACCGGATCGAAGCCGCCGAGCTCCTACCTGAGGACGGCCGGGCGTGGCTCCTCGACCGCGCCGCCGAACTCCGCGAGGCGTACCAGGCCCTCCCAGACGGGCTCGCAGCCTGCGTGGTCCATGGAGACGCGTGGCGCGGCAACGTCGCGGTCACGACGGAGGGTCCGGTCCTGCTGGACCTGGAGCGGACCACCGTAGGCCCACCGGAGTGGGACCTGGCGAGCGTAGGGGTCTCGCACACGACGTCCGGACTCCTCTCACACACCGAGTGGACGGCGTTCTGCGAGGCGTACGGGCACGACGTCCTGGACTGGCCGGGCTACCCGGTTCTGGCCGGAATCCGCGAACTGAGGAGGACCACCTTCGCGTGGCAGGCCGCGTCGAGCGGTCCGGAGGCACTCGCCGAAGCGCGGCTGCGGCTGGAGTGCCTACAGGGCAGGCACGGGCCGCGACCGTGGCCGTGGGCGTCGCTGGGGTAGAGGGGCTGTGCACAGTGTCAAATCGAGAAGATCTTCTGGGTGAGTGACTCCGGTATACCGGAACCCGGTTGGGTGGCGTGCGGTTGAACTCGGTAAGCGTTGGTTTATTCGCCTCGCCTGTCAACTCGAACGGCCCCGGGGACTGTCACACCGGGGTAGCCGTGGATCTGGAGGGTTTTTGGGTGACCCCCACGTCCGTGGAGAGCGGCACATCTGGGCCAGGCGCCGGTAGTGGCGGAACGGGTGACCCCCACGTCCGTGGGGAGCGGCTGTGCGGGGACCGTTCCGACACCGTGGCGGCCGGGTGACCCCCACGTCCGTGGGGAGCGGGTCGCCGGGGTCGGCCAGGTGGTAGCCGTCGTCGGGTGACCCCCACGTGCGTGGGGAGCGGCCGGCGCCTGGTGGGGATGGGACTGCCCTCAGCGGGTGACCCCCACGTCCGTGGGGAGCGGGTTCCCGCCGGGGTCGATGCCCTGCGCAAGGCCGGGTGACCCCCACGTCCGTGGGGAGCGGTCGAGCTGGGCCTGGTCCTGGCCGGGGTCCTGCGGGTGACCCCCACGTCCGTGGGGAGCGGTCATCGACACCGCCAAGTTCGACTCTCCGTACCGGGTGACCCCGCGTCCGTGGGGAGCGGACGCGGCCACCGCCTCGCCCAGTTCCGGCTCGCGGGTGACCCCGACGTCCGTGGGGAGCGGCGGCGATGCCCAGGTACACACCCCCCGAATACCGGGTGACCCCCACGTCCGTGGGGAGCGGACGGACGGCACCCGGCCGGGTCGAGCCCTTGTCGGGTGACCCCCACGTCCGTGGGGAGCGGCCCCGGGAGGGTGGGAGCGCACCGGCCACTCCCGGGTGACCCCCACGTCCGTGGGGAGCGGCGCCGGATGGTCCGTGTGCGGCACACGGTGGCCGGGTGACCCCCACGTCCGTGGGGAGCGGGACGCGGCCAGGGCCGCGGCGTACTCGGGGGACGGGTGAGCCCCACGTCCGTGGGGAGCGGGCGTCGATGTCGAACTGCACGATGGCGCCGGCCGGGTGACCCCCACGTCCGTGGGGAGCGGCCGCCACCGGCCTCCACCGCGTCCGTCCCGGCCGGGTGACCCCCACGTCCGTGGGGAGCGGACGGCCGGACAGCCCCTCAAGGTCGCGGAGCGCGGGTGACCCCCACGTCCGTGGGGAGCGGTGGACGTCGGTGGGGGTGGGCGTGGGGGTCGGCGGGTGACCCCCACGTCCGTGGGGAGCGGCAGCGATGGGGGTCCCAGCAGGAAGGCGCAGCCGGGTGACCCCCACGTCCGTGGGGAGCGGGCGTGCGCGGCGATCGGGGCGAGCCTGGGCAACGGGTGACCCCCACGTCCGTGGGGAGCGGGCCACCTCGACCAAGTGCCGAGCCCGGCGCGGCGGGTGACCCCCACGTCCGTGGGGAGCGGGCGGATGGCCGCGGGCTCAAGCCGCCGGGCCGCGGGTGACCCCCACGTCCGTGGGGAGCGGGCGGCCTCGCGGGTTCCGGCGCCGGTCGGCGCCGGGTGACCCCCACGTCCGTGGGGAGCGGCGGCCGCACGGCGTCCGCGTGCTCTCCTCGTCCGGGTGACCCCCACGTCCGTGGGGAGCGGCCGTTGATGAGCGCGGCTTTCATCGGCCTGCGCGGGTGACCCCCACGTCCGTGGGGAGCGGTCGGTGAGCACGTAGTCCACCGAGCCGTAGAGCGGGTGACCCCCACGTCCGTGGGGAGCGGGGCGAGAGCCTGATCAGCCACCATCCCGCCCGCGGGTGACCCCCACGTCCGTGGGGAGCGGCCATCCCGGCAAGTTCACTCTCTGTAACTAGCCGGGTGACCCCCACGTCCGTGGGGAGCGGCGGCCGCGGGTCAACTCGACGTAGGCGGCGTTCGGGTGACCCCCACGTCCGTGGGGAGCGGACGGGTATGTGATGGGCGCGCTGTCAAAGAATCGGGTGACCCCCACGTCCGTGGGGAGCGGTTCTTCGCCGCGACCTGCTCAGCCGCGATCGCCGGGTGACCCCCACGTCCGTGGGGAGCGGTCTCCGACATCGAGCGCCTCGCCGAACTGCCCCGGGTGACCCCCACGTCCGTGGGGAGCGGCACACCATGCCGGAGACACCGTCGATCGTGAACGGGTGACCCCCACGTCCGTGGGGAGCGGCGCTGCGGGCGCCCAACTGGCACCCGTGTGGGCGGGTGACCCCCACGTCCGTGGGGAGCGGTAGACGGAGGCGAAACCGGCGGCGGTTAGGGTCGGGTGACCCCCACGTCCGTGGGGAGCGGGTTGGCGAAGCGGTCACGCACGGTCTGCGGGTCGGGTGACCCCCACGTCCGTGGGGAGCGGAACGGCCTCGGACAGACCACCTACACCCCCCACGGGTGACCCCCACGTCCGTGGGGAGCGGGCGGGCGGTGGGGGGGAGGTTCATGTCGTGTCCGGGTGACCCCCACGTCCGTGGGGAGCGGGAGCGCTGGGTCCGGCCGCACCTCACCAAGTCCGGGTGACCCCCACGTCCGTGGGGAGCGGTCCTCAGCCTCGTACCAGTACAAGGCGAGTTCCGGGTGACCCCCACGTCCGTGGGGAGCGGGGGCCCAAGGAGCGTCACTCATCCGTGCTCTCCGGGTGACCCCCACGTCCGTGGGGAGCGGCGAAGGAAGACCGGGACCAATGGCGCGCGATCCGGGTGACCCCCACGTCCGTGGGGAGCGGGTTGTCGAGTTCAGCGGCGGTGGCCAGACATGCGGGTGACCCCCACGTCCGTGGGGAGCGGGAGCAGGTCATGTCCGCCGATGAGGAGGACCGCGGGTGACCCCCACGTCCGTGGGGAGCGGGGCATGTCAACCCGACGCCGTTGCGCCGTGCGCGGGTGACCCCCACGTCCGTGGGGAGCGGTCGCTGCTCAGGTCGCATCCAACCATGGATGGCGGGTGACCCCCACGTCCGTGGGGAGCGGGATACCTCAGGCGATGGCACACACTGGAGCCACGGGTGACCCCCACGTCCGTGGGGAGCGGCTCGGCCGCCGCTGGCCGGGCGCCAGGAACAACGGGTGACCCCCACGTCCGTGGGGGG